>NZ_CM132115.1:4800000-7587500 GCF_053592855.1 Bradyrhizobium sp. T-1
CGGCGGGTGACAGCAGGCGAAACTGCGCCGGCGTGTAATAGGCCCACAGCGCGCCGCGCTTGGCGCAGAGCGAGCAGGTGCAGCGCGTCACGCTTGAAGGCGCCTCCGTCACCTCGAACACCGTCTCACCACAATGACAGCTTGCCTCGACCGGCATAACCCACTCCCTGTTTTGTCAGGGGGCGGTCATAGCCCGCCCCTGCTGCCAACATGCTGTCAGCAGTGCGGCACCAAGAAAAATCATGAAAAACAACCCCATGCACAGTAGCCAGCTCCCGCCAGATCAGCAGACTGCTGTTATTCCGAAATTTTGTTTGACTTGTCGGGCAAAACACTGGCAGGATGTCTCGTGGACGAACTCCCGTGCGCAGCGAGCACTGATCGGGAACCCGTCAATTTCCCGGAGCCCACCTCTTGGCCTTCCTCTTCGTCCTCAGCGTCGGCCTGATCGCAGGCACCATTTCCGGCATCGTCGGCACAGGCTCGTCGATCATGCTGATGCCGGTGCTGGTCTATGCCTACGGACCGAAAGAGGCCGTGCCGATCATGGCGGTCGCCTCCGTGATGGCGAACTTTTCGCGGATTCTGGCGTGGTGGCGCGAGGTCGACTGGCGGGCGTGCGCAGCCTATTCGGTCACGGGCATCCCGGCTGCGGTGCTGGGCGCGCGGACGCTGCTCGCCCTGCCCTCGCACGCGGTCGATCTCGCTATCGGCGTCTTCCTGATCGCGATGGTGCCGGTGCGGCATTGGCTGGCACGGCACGACCTCCAGGCCAATCTCTGGCATCTCGCAATCGGCGGTGCGGTCATCGGCTATCTCACCGGCATCGTGGTCTCGACCGGGCCGCTCAGCGTGCCGCTGTTCCTGTTCTACGGCCTCTCCAAGGGCGCCTTCCTCGCGACCGAAGCCGCCGCCTCTCTTGGCCTCTACTTCGCAAAATCAGTGACGTTCGAGCGCTTCGGCGCGCTGACGCTGGACGTCTTCATCAAAGGCCTGATCGCGGGCTCCTCCCTGATGGCCGGCGCCTTCGTCGCCAAGCGCTTCGTGATGCACCTGAAGCCGGAGATGTTTCGCCTGGTGATGGACGCGATCATGATCGCGGCCGGCCTCTCGATGCTCTGGAACGCGACGCAGCCGTAGCACTCAGGCGGCGAATTCCGGCGCAATCGACGGGCTGTCGGCCAGCACGCGCTCTTCGCCAGCGCCGGCTTCGGCAAGCCCGCGCAACACCGCATCGAGCGGCTGCGGCCTGTGATACAGGAAGCCCTGGCCGAGCCTCACACCCATCTCGCGCATGGCCCGCGCCTGCTCGGCGCGCTCGATGCCTTCCGCGACCAACGTCAGTCCGAGCGTGCCCGCGAGCGAGGCGATGACGCCGACGATCGCCTTGTCCTCGGCACTATCGGGAATTTCGTGGATGAACGCCTTGTCGATCTTGACCTTGTCGAGGGGAAAGCGCCGCAAATGCGCGAGTGAGCTGTAGCCCGTGCCGAAATCGTCGAGCGCGATGGTGGCGCCGAGGCGCCGCAACCGGCGCAGCGTATCGGATGCGCTGGCGATATTGTTGATCAGCGACCCCTCGGTGATCTCGAGTTCGAGCGACGAGGCGGCGATGCCGAACCGCTCGCACGTCTCGCGCAACTCGGCAGCGAACGAATGATCGGCCAGCTCGGACGGCGGCAGATTGATCGCGATCCGGATCTGAGGCCTGCCTGCAGTGGCGAGTTGCTGCAGCGCGCGGCAGGCATCGGTCAGCACGTAGCGTGTCAGGCGCGCGTTGTTGCCGCTGCGTTCGATCAGCGGCAGGAATTCGCCGGGGCTGATCACACCATGCTCGGGGTGACGCCAACGAATGAGCGCCTCCAGACCGATGACGTCCTGGGTCATCATGTCGACCTGGCTTTGATACCAGACCTCGAATTGCCGCTCCGAGAAGCCCGCGGGAATGGCGAGTTCGAGATCCCTGCGCCGGCGATAGTCGCGCTGGAGCGCTTCGTCCAGCACAGCAACCGTGCCGGGCGCCTTGCTCTTGGCGTGGTAGAGCGCGATGTCAGCCAGCGCCGGCAAATGCGACAGCTCAGGATCACCGGCACGGCGCACGGCAAGCCCGATACTGGCACGCGGCACGACCTGCTTGTCATGGAGCAGGATCGGCGCGGAAATCGCCTCCAGCAATTGCCGAGCGAAGACTTGCGCGGCCACTTCATTGCTGACTTCCGGGCGAATGACCACGAACTCGTCACCGCCGAGCCGCGCGACCCAATCCTCCCATTCGACCATGCCACGAAGCCGCTCGGAGATATGAACCAGGAACTTGTCGCCGGCATCGTGGCCGAAGGTGTCGTTGATGCCCTTGAAATCGTCGAGATCGATGAAGCAGAACGCAATCAGCGCGTCCGGCGAGCCGGCATCGCGGCTCAAGGTCACCAGGCGTTCGGACAGTGAGCGGCGGTTGGGCAGCCCGGTGAGCGGATCGTGCGAAGCCATGTGCCCGAGCCGGTCGAGCGCACCTGAGGTCGTATGCTGCATCGCGTTGAAGGCGCTCGCCAGCTGGCCGAATTCGTTCGACGATTTGACGTCGGCCGGATAGGCGCGGCCGTCCTGCTTGCTGCGCTGGATCGCCGACATCATTGCGGCCAGCGGCCTGCCGATGAAGATGTTGGCAGAGATCCGCATCGCGATCATGGTCGCGAGCGTCCCGAGCAGGCCGACGACCAGAAGCAGTCCCAGCCTGCTGCCGGTGTCCGCATAGAGCGTCGCGTAGGAATAGGCGATCACGATGCGGCCGGCCTGAACGGCGATGTTGCCGTTGCTGTAGGCGACCGGACGCGAGACCTCGGTAAGAGCCTGCACCGAGGGCCGTGCCACCACGCGGGCGATCACGGCGCCCGTGTCATCGTAGACGGCGGCGGCCACGATGGTCTCGTCGTGCATCACCTCGTTGAGCACCCCCGTGACCTGGTCATAGCGCATCTTCCAGAGCGGCTCGGCGATCAATTCGGCGCGGCTCTCAGCGACGCGCGCAATGCGGGCATCGAGCTGCCTGATCTGCGACCAGAAGCTCGAGACCTCGACGCCGGCGGATGCGAGCAGTTGCACCAGCAGCAGAACGGGCACGGTGGCCCAGATCATCGCACGGACGACCGAGCGCGATGGCGCAGGCTTCGTCGGGCCGTTCATCCCGTCACCGTGCCGCATCATTCACCGGCGCTGCTTGGGGGCGACAACGATGAGATCAGCGTGTCCACCGAGAAGTCGTATTGGCCGCAACGCCCTGGTTTGGCCCTGAACCGCGCGAAGTCGATCCGGTCGAAGGCCCGGCTCTTGATCAGCCCGGCGACGGAGCCGAGATTGTCGCGCGTGATCGCCGACGTCTTGACCTCGACATGCGGCGAGCCCGCTGCAAAGTCGCATCCGTCGGCATAGTCGCGCAGCAGCACGATCGACCAGCCGCCGAGCAGGAAATGACCGCCATCGGTCAGGAGCAGACGACCGGCTTTGATTTCGCGTAGCGCGTCCTCCGACCAGTTGAGGCCGACCACCTGGATGCTCTCGCCGGGTGTGATGCCGGCGGCCGCGACGGCCTTGAGCGCGCCCAGCGCCATCGGATCGTTGCCAGCCCAGATCCCTGCGGGACGAATGCCCTTGCGCTGCGCCCAGCTGAGATAATTGGCCGCGACCTGCTCGGCTTCCGATTGTGTCCAGTTCGCGAACAGCATCCGGTCCACGACGACGTCGGGCGCCGCCGCGACCGCGAGCTGGAGGCCGGCATTACGGGCGATCGAGGCCGGCGTGATCTCGTCACCACCGATCCCGAGCAGATGAATCTTGCCGTCCGGGCTTTGCCATTTTTCGTTGCGCGCCGCGCCAATCAGCGCATTCGCCATCCGCGCGCCCGCGGTCGTCAGATCGGTCGTGATGTCGCCGAGCCAGTTCTTGAGCGTCCGGCGCGGCGGTCCGAGACGCACCGCATCCTCGCCGATCAACGTGTTCGACAGCAGAAGCGTCTTGACGCCCGCGGCCTCGGCCGCCTCCAGGATCGGAACGGCGGCGGACTCCTCGTTCGAGAGAATGAGGAAATCGGGCTTGTCGGGCCGAGCGACCACGCCGAGGCCAAGCTCCTGCATCGTGCGGTAGTTGCGTTCGCTGGTCAGCACCTCGACATTGGCATTGAGCTTGCGGCCGGCGGCCTGCATGGTCTGCGCCACCATGTCCCAGTAGACCTCACCGGTCTTGCCCGGGTTCACGAAGACGATATTGAGCGGCTTTGCATCGGCCGCAATCACGCGACCGGCTGGTGCGAGAACGCCAAAGGCCATGCCCACAGCGAGCAATATGCGTAAGACTGCCATCATTCGTTTCGCCACCCCGTCCTGGTTCCGAAACTGGACTTGCGTCCGCTAACATTTGGCAAAGTCCGGCGCGGCGGGGCGGCGTAGGGCTAACGAAGGGTGTATCGGCCGCGTTGAATTGCGCTAATTGGGGCGCTGACGGCTGCCCGCGCAGCCTGCCGTTCCGTGCTATCAGCACATCAGAAACCTCCGACTCGCTGTCCCCATGGCCAAGAACACGCTTTCCTTCGTCTGTCAGAACTGCGGCGCGGCCTATAACCGCTGGCAGGGCAAGTGCGAGTCCTGCGGCGAGTGGAATACGCTGGCCGAGGAAGATACCAGCGGCAGCGTGCCGGTCTCGATCCGCTCCAAGCGCAAGGGCCGGACGTTTGCGCTGGAGAGCCTTGCCGGCAAGAGCCCGGATGCGCCGCGCATGTCGTCGGGCATGACCGAGCTCGATCGCGTCACCGGCGGCGGCTTCGTCCGCGGCTCGGTGCTGCTGGTCGGCGGCGATCCCGGCATCGGCAAGTCGACGCTGCTGACGCAGGCAACCAGCATGATGGCGCGCGCCGGCCACCGCATCGTCTACATCTCCGGCGAAGAAGCCATCGCTCAGGTGCGGCTGCGTGCCGAGCGGCTCGGACTGTCGGATGCGCCGGTGCAGCTCGCCGCCGAGACCTCGGTCGAGGACATCGTCTCGACCTTGTCGGAAGGCGCCGTCCCCCGGCTGATCGTCATCGACTCGATCCAGACCATGTGGACCGACACGGTGGAATCGGCCCCCGGCACGGTCACGCAGGTGCGCGCCTCGGCACAGGCGCTCATCCGTTTTGCCAAGAAGACGGGTGCCGCCATCATCCTCGTCGGCCACGTCACCAAGGACGGCCAGATTGCGGGCCCCCGTGTCGTCGAGCACATGGTCGATGCCGTGATGTCGTTCGAAGGCGAAGGCTCGCAGCAATTTCGCATCCTGCGCGCCGTGAAGAACCGTTTTGGTCCGACCGACGAGATCGGCGTGTTCGAGATGACCGGCCTCGGCCTGCGCGAAGTCACCAACCCGTCGGAGCTGTTCCTGTCCGAGCGCGACCTTGGCACGCCCGGCACCGCAGTCTTTGCGGGCATCGAGGGCACACGGCCCGTTCTGGTCGAATTGCAGGCGCTGGTGGCCCCGACCTCGCTCGGCACCCCGCGCCGGGCCGTGGTCGGCTGGGACCAGAGCCGGCTTTCGATGGTGCTGGCGGTGCTGGAGGCGCATTGCGGCGTCAAGCTGTCCGGCCACGACGTCTATCTGAATGTTGCGGGCGGCCTGCGCATCCACGAGCCGGCAGCCGACATGGCCGCCGCGGCCGCGCTGGTGTCCTCCCTGGTTAATGCGCAGTTACCCACCGATGCGGTCTATTTCGGTGAGATTTCGCTCTCCGGCGTCATCCGCCCGGTGGCGCAGACCCCGGCGCGGCTCAAGGAAGCGGCAAAACTCGGTTTCAAGCGCGCCGTGCTGCCCGAATCGGCCCGTGGAGGAGATGCCGGCGGTGATGCCGGACTGACCTTGAACGCGGTCAACAGCCTCACGACTCTGGTCGCTGAAATCGCCGCCAAGGGCTCCCGCCGCGGCGACTCGAGCTCGCCAGCGGAGAAAAATGCCACACCGGCAAGATTCCGCCGTGGAGAGGGGTAGCCGGAGGTGACGTCCAGCGCCCCCGCCGCTATACAGCCGTCACAAAAGCAGCATGGGATTGCGTGGTTACGGCCTTGCCGGAAGCACCGTCTGCCCGTCACTTAGGACGGCGGCCAAACACCGATTCGCTGAGCACCCTTTGAGAGTACGAGCGGACCAGACCAGCCGATGCCAGTAACACTCCTCGATCTGATCCTGCTCGGTGTGATGCTGATCTCGGGCCTGCTTGCCATGGTCCGCGGCTTCATGCGCGAAATCCTCTCGATCGCGGCCTGGGGCACCGCAGCGATCGTGACGCTGTATTCGTTCTCCAAGCTGCTGCCGACCGCCAAGACCTATTTCAACAACGATACGGTCGCGAGCGTGGTCGTGGTCGCCGGCGTGTTCGTCGGCACCCTGGTCGTGGTTTCCGTGATCACGGTCCGCATCTCCGACATGATCCTGGATTCGCGCATCGGCGCGCTGGACCGCACCCTCGGCTTCCTGTTTGGGCTGGCTCGCGGGCTTTTGATCGTCGTGGTCGCGTTCCTGTTCTTCACTTGGCTGGTGCCGGACAAGCAGCGCCCGGACTGGGTCACGGGGGCCAAATCCCGCGTGGTGCTCCAGGGAACCGGGGATTGGCTGATGTCCCTCTTGCCGGATGACCCCGAGAACACCATCTTGAAGAGATTCAAGAAAAACAAACCAGATGATGATCAAGCTGATACCGAGCAGCAGCCTTCGGGCAGTGGCGACGGGTACAGTAAACCTGCTCGTGACAGCCTGAAGAAGCTGATCGAGAAACCTGCGGCGCGTTGATTTTAGCCCTAAAGAGAGGCGCGGACGAGATGCGACACCCTGACCAGGACGCCCAATTTGAACTCGATCTCGGCTCCGCCGCGCTAGAGCTTCAGGACGACCTGGAGGGAGATACGGTCCGCGAGGAATGCGGCGTATTCGGCATCTACGGACACCCGGACGCCGCGGCCATCACGGCGCTCGGCCTCCACGCCCTTCAACACCGCGGCCAGGAAGCCGCCGGCATCGTCTCCTATGACGGTAGCCGCTTTCACTCCGAACGCCGCCTCGGCCTCGTCGGCGACACCTTCTCCCGCCGCGAGGTGATCGACCGTTTGCCCGGCAGCATGGCGGTCGGCCACGTCCGCTACGCCACGACCGGCGCCACCATCCTGCGCAACGTGCAGCCGCTGTTCGCCGAGCTCAATGCCGGCGGCCTCGCGGTCGCTCACAATGGCAACCTCTCCAACGGCCTGACCCTGCGCCGCGAGCTCGTCAAGAACGGCGCGATGATGCAGTCGACGTCCGACACCGAGGTGATCCTGCACCTGGTGGCGCGCTCCAGGCGCAGCCGCTTCATCGAGCGCTATATCGACGCGCTGCGCGAGATCGAAGGCGCCTATGCGCTGGTCTCGCTCACCAACAAGAAGCTGGTCGGCGCGCGCGATCCGCGCGGCATCCGCCCGCTCGTGCTCGGCGAGCTCGACGGCTGCCCGATCCTGACGTCGGAGACCTGCGCGCTCGACATCATCGGCGCGCGCTTCGTGCGCGACATCGAACCCGGCGAAGTCATCGTGTTCGACGAGAACGGCCAGGACATCCACAAGCCGTTCCCGCCGATGGCGCCGCGCCCCTGCATCTTCGAGTACATCTATTTCTCCCGTCCGGATTCCATCGTCCACGGCCGCTCGGTCTACGAGGTGCGCAAGGCCTTCGGCGCGCAGCTCGCGCGCGAGAGCCATGTGCCGATCGACGTCGTGGTGCCGGTGCCGGATTCCGGCGTGCCCGCCGCGATCGGCTACAGCCAGCATTCCGGCGTGCCGTTCGAGCTCGGCATCATCCGCAACCACTATGTCGGCCGCACCTTCATCCAGCCGACGCAGGCGATCCGCGAATCCGGCGTGCGCATGAAGCACTCGGCCAACCGCGCTGCGATCGAGGGCAAGCGGATCATCCTGATCGACGACTCGCTGGTGCGCGGCACCACGTCGAAGAAGATCGTGCGCATGATGCGCGATGCCGGCGCCAAGGAAGTGCACTTCCGCCTCGCCTCGCCGCCGATCCTCTATCCCGACTACTACGGCATCGACCTGCCCGACCGCGGCGGCCTGCTGGCCGCGACGCATTCGCTGGAGGAAATGCGCGAGCTCATCGGCGCCGACTCGCTCGCCTTCCTGTCGATCGACGGCATGTACCGCGCGATGGGCGAGCCCGGCCGCGACCCCGCCAATCCGAAGTTTGCGGATCACTGCTTCACCGGCGCCTATCCGACCCACCTCACCGACCAGACCCAGACCGAGCCGCAACCGCGGCAGCTGTCGCTGCTGGCGGAAGCGAGCTAAGCTCTCGTCGTCCCGGCCTAGTGCGCAATTGCGCACGGGTGCCGGGACCCATAGCCACAGCTCCCTGTGGTGTGAAGAAGGTTGCAACGACCATCTTCGTCGATCATGACGGTCACGGCGTATGGGTCCCGGCCTTCGCCGGGACGACGCTGGATAGAGCCTTCCGATGACCAAACCTCTCGCCAACCGCATCGCTCTCGTCACCGGCGCCTCGCGCGGCATCGGTTTTGCCACGGCCCTCGCGCTGGCGAAGGCCGGCGCGCATATCGTTGCCACCGCGCGCACGCAAGGCGGCCTCGAGGAGCTCGACGACGAGATCAGGAAACTGGGCGGCAGCGCCACGCTGGTGCCGCTCAACCTCACCGATTCCGACGGCATCGCGCGGCTTGGCGCCGGCCTGCACGAGCGCTACGGCAAGCTCGACATCCTCGTCGGCAATGCCGGCGTGCTCGGCCCCTCCTCGCCGGTCGGCCATATCGAGCTGAAGACCTTCAACGACGTCATGGCCGTCAACGTCTCTGCGAACTTCCAGCTGATCCGCTGCATGGAGCCGCTGCTGAAGCAGTCCGATGCGGGGCGCGCCGTATTCATCACCTCGGGCGCCGCCAACAAGGCGACCGCCTATGTCAGCCCCTACGCCGCCTCCAAGGCCGCGCTGGAGACGCTGGCCCGCGCCTGGGCGCAGGAGACCGCGAACACCAAGCTGCGCGTCAACCTGTTCAACCCGGGTCCGGTCCGCACCCGCATGCGCGCAACGCTGATGCCGGGCGAAGACCCGGCGACGCTCGACACGCCCGAGCAGGTTGCCGAATTCATCGTCCCGATGTGCGCGCCCGACTGGACCGAGACGGGCAAGTTCTACGACTACAAGACGCGCACGCTGATGAGCTTCCGTGCGCCGGAGTGATCGCCTCGACCGGCAAGCGCCCAGATATTCAAGCTGACCTCGGACGCGCTGAAATAGCGCCTCAACGCATTTTTTCCAAAAGTTAACCGGGTGACGCGAGGACGCAGCGTCATCCGGCTTTAGGCGCATTGCCGGGGCCTGCGGGACACGGTACAGCCATCAGCTGGAACAAGGCTCCGCAAGAGAGCCGTCCGCATATTTGACAATGGAGGAAACCTTTTATGACGACGATGTTCGCGCGCCGCTCTGCGGCCTTTCTGGCCTGTGCCGCCGCTCTCGGGATTGCATCATCTGCTTCCGCCCAGGACAAGACCGTCACGATCGGCGTGCTCAACGACATGTCCAGCCTCTACGCCGACATCGGGGGTCCCGGCTCCGTGGTGGCGGTCAAGATGGCGGTGGAGGATTCCGGTCTGGCTGCCAAGGGCTGGAAGATCGAGGTCGTCAGCGGCGATCACCAGAACAAGCCTGATGTCGGCGTCAACATCGCGCGGCAGTGGATCGACACCCAGAAGGTCGACATGATCACCGACACGCCGAACTCCGGCGTGGCGCTGGCGGTCAGCAACGTCGCCAAGGAAAAGAACGTCGTCCTGCTCAACAATGGCGGCGCCAGCGCCGATCTCACCGGCAAGGCCTGCAACGCCAATACCATCTCCTACACCTACGACACCTACATGCTGGCCAACGGCACCGGCAAGGCGCTGACCAAGGCCGGCGGCAACAGCTGGTTCTTCCTGACGGCCGACTATGCCTTCGGCGCCGCGCTCGAGCGCGACACCAGCGCGGTCGTCACCGCGAATGGCGGCAAGGTGCTCGGCGGCGTCAAGCATCCGCTCAACACCTCCGATTTCTCGTCCTTCCTGCTCCAGGCACAGAACTCGAAAGCCAAGATCGTCGGGCTTGCCAACGCCGGCGGCGACACCACCAATTCGATCAAGCAGGCGGCCGAGTTCGGCATCGTCGAGGGCGGCCAGAAGCTCGCCGCTCTGCTGCTCTTCATCAACGACGTCCACTCGCTCGGTCTCAAGACCGCGCACGGCCTGACCTTCACCGAATCCTTCTACTGGGACCTGAACGACAACACCCGTGCCTGGTCGAAGCGCTTCCAGGAAAGGACCGCCAACAAGGCGATGCCGTCGATGACCCAGGCCGGCAATTATGCCGGCGTAATCCATTACCTCAAGGCGCTCGAGGCGCTCGGTGGCAATCCGCATGACGGCGCCAAGGTCGTTGCCAAGATGAAGGAAATCCCGACCGACGATCCGCTGTTCGGCAAGGGCCCGCTCCGCGAGGACGGCCGCCGCATCATCCCGGCCTATCTGTTCGAGGTGAAGAAGCCGGAGGAGTCGAAGGGACCGTGGGACTATTACAAGCTGGTCGCGAACATTCCGGCGGAAGATGCCGCCAGGCCGCTCAAGGACAGCGAGTGCCCGCTGGTGAAGAAGTGACCGCGTAGCGATCGTACACTATCTCCTCGACGTTCATGGCCGGGACAAGCCCGGCCATGACGAAAACGTTCACGTCTTCGCCGTCGCCAACACCCGCACCGCGATGGCCACGCACACCACCATCAAGGCTGCGGCCAGCAAGAACGGCGCGCCGGGCAAATGCAGCGGCGCGCTGCTGCCGATAAAATATGAAAATGTCAGCGTGAACAGGAACGGGCCTACGAGCTGCGACACGCTCTGTACGCTTCCAGTCGCGCCCTGCAACTGGCCCTGCTGATCGGGAGCGACCAGCCGCGTCATCAGCGACTGGAGTGCGGCGCCCGAGATTCCCCACAGCGACATCACGGGAATGCCGAGCCAGAACAGCGGTCCGGTCGGCGCGCTGCCGAAGATCACAAATCCGACGGCGCCACAGCACAATCCCAGCAACAGGGCTCCGCGCTCGCCAAGCAGGCGCACGATCGGGCTGATCGCGAGCCCCTGCACCACCATGGTGCAGACGCCGACCATCGCGAGAGTCAATCCAACGGTCTTCGAATCCCAGCCATAGCGATAGGTGGCATAGAGCACGAATGTCGAGGGCAGCACGACATGTGCGACCTGCGCGATGAAATTGACGACCGACAGCGCCGTCAGCTCTGCATTGGACCGCAACAGATGCACCGCGCCGACCGGATTGGCGCTGATCCAGCGGAACGCCGCGCGCTTTTCCGACGCCAGCGATTCCGGCAGGATCAGCAGGCCGTAGATCGCATTGGCAAAGCTCAGGGCTGCCGACGCCCAGAACGGCAGTCGCGGATCGATGTCACCGAGCAGGCCGCCCAGCGCCGGGCCGAGGATGAATCCGGCGCCGAAGGCCGCGCCAATTTTACCGAACACCGCCGCCCGCCGCTCCGGCGGCGTGATGTCGGCGATATAGGCAAAGGCGGTCGAGATGCTGGCCGAGGTGATGCCGGAGATCACACGGCCGACGAACAGCCAGGTCAGCGACGGCGCGAGCGCCATCAGCACGTAGTCGGCGGCAAGCCCGAAATTCGACAGCAGCACCACCGGCCGCCGTCCGAAGCGATCCGACAGCGCGCCGAGCAGCGGCGAGAACACGAATTGCATCAGCGCCCAGGCGGTGCCGAACAGGCCGAAGATGCGCGCCGCATGCGCGGTGTCGTTGCCGACAAAGCTCTCGATCAGCTTGGGCAGGATCGGCATGATCACGCCGAGCGCGAGCATGTCGAGCAGGATGGTGACGAAGATGAAGGCAACCGCCCCGCGCCGGACCGGCGCTGCGCTCTGCGCTATCGCCTCGCCGGCCTCGCCGCTCACGACGGCCGCTTGCGCTTGTGGGCGAATGGGTTGGCCTTCTCGCGCAGGGTGATGCGCACCGGCGTGCCCGGCAGGTCGAAGGCCTCGCGCATCGAATTGACGAGGTAGCGCAGGTAAGACTGCGGCACCGCGTCCGCGCGCGAGCAGAACAACACGAAGCTCGGCGGGCGCGCCTTGGTCTGGGTGATGTAGTTCAGCTTCAGCCGGCGGCCGGAGACCGCGGGCGGCGGATTGGCCTGGATCGCCTGCTCGAACCAGCGATTGAGTGCGGAGGTCGGCACGCGCCTGTTCCAGAGCGCATAGGCATCCTGGATCGCCTGCATCAGGCGATCGATGCCCTCGCCCATCAGACCGGAGACGGCGACGATCGGCACGCCCTTGAGCTGCGGCAGCCAATGGTCGGCGTCGCGACGCAGCGTCGAGATCGCGCCGCCGCCCTTGGTCTCCATCAGATCCCATTTATTGACGGCGAGCACGACCGCGCGGCCCTCGCGCTCGATCAGGTCGGTGATGCGCAGATCCTGCTCCTCGAAGCGGTTCTGCGAGTCCATCATCATCACGACGACTTCGGCAAAGCGCACCGCGCGTAGCGCATCGGCGACGGAGAGCTTTTCTAGCTTCTCCTCGATGCGCGAGCGGCGGCGAAGACCTGCGGTGTCGAACACGCGAAAATCGCGGCCCTTCCAGTTGATCTCGACCGCGATGGAATCGCGCGTGGTCCCGGCCTCCGGGCTCGTCAGCAGGCGCTCCTCGCCGAGCAGATGGTTGATCAGCGTCGACTTGCCGGCATTGGGACGGCCGACGATGGCGACCCGGATCGGGCGCGTTGCGGCCTCTTCCTCGGTGAGCGGCTCGTCGTCCTCGGCCTCATCCTCCTCGACGGGCGCCGGCATCAGCTTGGCGAGCGCGTCGTAGAGCTCGCCCATGCCCTCGCCATGCTCGGCGGAGACCTGGATGGGATCGCCAAGGCCGAGCGCAAAGGATTCCATCGCGCCGGCATCGCCATGCTTGCCTTCGCTCTTGTTGGCGATCAGCAGCACCGGCTTGTTGGCCTTGCGGGCGAAATCGGCGAAGGCGCGATCGGTCGGCGTGAGGCCGATGCGGGCATCGATCACGAAGAACAGCGCATCGGCCTGCGCGATCGCAGTCTCGGTCTGCTCCTGCATGCGCGCGGTCAGCGAGCCCTTGGCGCCCTCGTCGAGACCGGCGGTATCGATGATGGTGAATTCGAGATCGCCGAGCCTGGCTTCACCCTCGCGGCGGTCGCGGGTGACGCCGGGCAGATCGTCGACAAGCGCGAGCTTCTGTCCGACCAGGCGGTTGAACAGCGTCGACTTGCCGACATTGGGCCGGCCGATAATGGCAATCGTAAAGGACATTGGTCATTCGTGCGCCGTCGAGGTAGCGCCTGTCAATTCAGTGAAAAATATCAGCGCGAGAAACTGCCGCTGGGCATCGGCGCCGGGAAGGCGCCCTGCGTCTGCTGTTGCTGGGTGGTCTGTGCCGGCTGCTGTGCGGGTTGCTGGTCCGGCGGCGGTGCGGTGGTGCGCTTGCGGACGATCTTGTGCTTGGGCGGCGGAGCGGCCTGAGCTGGCGCCGCCTCGGGCTGCGCCTCGCCGTCGACCTCGCCCGACGGCGCCTCAGCAGGTGCAACAGCGGCCGCGGCCGGCTGCTTGCTCTTCTTGCCCTTGGCGGATTTCGACGGTTTGGCCGCCTCAGCGGGCGGTGGCTCGGCCGGCAACGCTGCGACGGCGGGCGCGTTCGGATCCTGCTGCGCGCCCTTGTACATGTCCTTCGGCACGCCCTGCTCGAGACCCGGCACGCCCTCGGGGAAGACCGGCTTGCGGTCGCCCGGCAGCTTCTTCTTGGTGTCGAGGAAGTCGAGCAGATCGCTCGGATCGAATCCGCCGCTGGAGCAGCCGCCCAGGAGGCCCGTAAAGGCGATCAGGACGGCAGCTGCGATCAAACGTGGCGTACGGCGCATATCGGTATCTCGTCTCAGCTCTCGGGGCCGTCAGCTCTCAAGCTTCAGTTGCTCTCAACTTCAGCTCTTGGCGACGGGCGGCAGCAAAGCCTGCAGCGCCTCGGCGCGCGAGCGCAGGCCCGGCGGCGTTTCGCCATCCTCGGCGATCGCGTCGAGCCATTTGCGGGCCGCGCTCATGTCGTTGTTGCGCCAGGCCGACAGCGCCAGCATCTCGCGCGCGCTGTGCCGAAAGGTCGATTTGGGTTCGGCAGACGTTTCCAGCCGCTGCTGGATGTCGGCGTAGCTCGCACTGTCCACCAGCAGACTGGCGGCGCGAACCTTGGCGAGATCCCGCCACTCACTGCCGACGCCGCTGTCGGCGGCGATGTCGTCATACATCTTGGCCGCTGCTTTGGGATCGCGGGCCGACACCTCGGCCGCAGCGCGGAGCCGCGCCAGGGTGCGATAGCCAGACGGAGCCTTGGCGGCCAGATCGGCGAACGCCGTCTCGGCCTCGGCGTGCTTGCCCTGCTCCGACAGCTCAACGGCCTTCTCGAAGGTCGCTCCGGCCTCGGCGGCCTTCTTGGCCTCCAGATACTGGTAACCGCGCCAGCCGCCCACGGCCGCCACGATCAGCACCATCAGGGCGATGAAGTAGAGCGAATATTTGTCCCACAGCTTCTTGAGCTGTTCCCGACGTACTTCCTCGTCGACTTCGTCAAATAATTCAGACACTTAAGCTAATCCCATGCCCGGCCGGGAGCCGCGCCAGAGTGTGCGCGTCAAAAGCCCGTCCCCACGTCGCGGCGGCGATACCCTATCGATATGGCGGTGGCAAGGCAAAGCAAGCCCGATCAAGGCGTTAACGCGCGATCCGGGATATCCCGGTGCCCCACCGACCCGAGTCAGGCCCCGACCAGCAGCTCCCGCAGCTGCCGCTTCACCACCTTGCCATTGGCATTGCGCGGCAGCGGCTCGGCGGTAACCGTCATCGTCTCCGGGACCTTGTAGTCGGACAGCCGCTCGGCGCACCAGGCCCGCAGATCGTCGCTGCCGACCTGCATCCGCGTGACCACGACGGCATGGACGCGCTCGCCGAGCACCGGGCACGGCTTTGCGATGATCGCGCTCTCGACCACGGCGGGATGACCGGCCAGCACGGCCTCGACCTCGGCCGAATAGATCTTGAGGCCGCCGCGGTTGATCATGTCCTTCTGCCGGTCGAACACGCGGACGAACCCTTCGGCATCGACCGAGCCGAGATCGCCGGAATGCCAGAAGCCTGCGGTAAAGCTCTCGGCCGTCGCTTTCGCGTTGTTCCAGTAGCCCTTGATGACGGAGGCGCTCTGGATCCAGAGCTCGCCGATGTCGCCGGGCGGCAGCTCGCGCCCGTTCGTCCCCATCGCAACGATGCGCGCGCCCGGACATGGCAGGCCGACGCTGTCGATATGGCTCTCCGTCAGATCGCCCGGCATGATCGTCGACGGTGACGTCGTCTCGGTCGCGCCGTAGCAGTTCGCAAGCTTGAGGCCTGGGATCGTCGCCTTGAGCTTCTCGATGGTCGCAACCGGCATCGGCGCGCCGCCGAAACCGCCGATGCGCCAGCTCGATAGATCATAGCTGTCGAAATCCGGCTGCAGCAGGCAAAGATTATACATCGCCGGCACCATCACCGTGTAGGTGACGCGCTCGCGCACGGCGAGATTGAGATAATCGGCCGCCTTGAACTCCGGCATGATGATCAGCGCGCCAGCGCAGCGGATCATGGTCGTGATGTTGGCGACGGCGCCGGTGACGTGACCGAGCGGAACGGCTGCAATCGAGCGGTCGGCTGCCGTCAATTTCAGGCAGGACACGAACACCATCGAGGAATGCACGATGTTGCAATGGGCGAGCATCGCGCCCTTTGGCTTGCCTGTGGTGCCCGAGGTGTAGAGGATCATTGCGGTGTCCTCCTCGCCCACGTCGACCGGCACGGGGGCCGGCGCGTTGTCGGCGAGCACCGCGAAGCGCGACAGAGCCGGATCGCCGTCGATGGCGATGCGATGGACCACGTCAGGCACATCCTGCGCATCGGGCAGCCGCTCGGCGAGCGCCGCTTCGTGGATCAGGATTTTGGCACCGCAATCGCTGAGCACATAGGCGATCTCCGGCTTCTGCTGGCGTGTGCTGAGCAGCACCGTGACCAGCCCCTCATGCGCGGCTGCGAACAGCAGCAGCGGAAACTCGATGCGGTTACCGAGCAGCATCGCGACGCGATCACCGCGTTGCAGGCCGAGCTTGCGAAAGCCCGATGCAATCCGCGCGGCCTGCTCCACGGCCTGCCGCCAGCTCAGCCGGACATTGCCGCAGACGAGCGCTTCGCCATCGCCGTTGCGCACGACAGCCTCCGAGATCATCGCCCAGAGACTTGCCGGCCGATCGGCGAAGACCGGGACCACCCGATCACCAAAACGCGCCTCGAACCGCATCGGCGGAATCTGAGATTGCGACCAGTCCATCGGAGGGTCCTTGTCTTGTTGCTCTTGTCACCTTCCGCGCATCGGCATCGAGGTGAAGTCTTGCGCCGATCGGCTAGCCGCCCATCACGGGAACACCGATCACGACAGGATGGAACGCGAACGCCAGCGCCAGATAGGCGACGATGCCGACCGCAACCGCGATCAGATCGTTGGTGACACCGCCCACCGGAATCGGCGGGCCGCCGGCGTCCTTGCGATGCTTCAGCGAAATGCGGTCATATACGCCCCAGCCCAGGAACGAGCCGAACAGGATGATGGAGCCGAGATCACCATTGGCGAGCAGATGCGCCGCGGCCCACAGCTTGACGCCGGCGAGCATGGGATGCTTCAGCGTCGCATAGATGCGGCCGCGCAGATAGGACGCGACCACCAGGATCACGGCAGGCAGCATTAGCGCGACCGTGATGTGCTTCATCGCTTTCGGCGGATACCAGACATCGATCCAGCCGGTCGCGCGGTAATGGCCAAAGCCCCAGACGATCAGCGCCAGTCCCGCAAGCGAGACGACCGAATAGAGGATCTTGTAGGTCCCCTCGCCCAGCCGCGCGATCGCCTGCGCGCGCGCATCACGTTTCGTTGTAAATACATGGGCGGCGAAAAACAGCACCAGCCCCAGGATCATGACCAGCAGACCCACGACATCCTCCCCTCATGCAGCGCCCCCGGGTATGGCGTATCATCGATTGGCCGCCGGTCGCAACTGATGCGCTACTTGCCGGTCTCGCGGTTATCGACATAGCGGATCGCGATCGGCCGCCCGGCGACCGCACCGCCGAGTCCGCTGGTGAATTTCAGAGGCAGGCACGCCTTCAGCGATGAATTGATCGCATCAAGGTAGGCTGTGCGGGTATCAACAGGGATGCCCGCAGTCGCGTATGTCAGGCGCGGCGGGCCGATCAGGCCCCCTGCCTTGTTGAAACTGAAGCGCACCGACATCTGCATTCCCGTCCGCGCATTGTCCGACGGCGGCGACCAGCAGGTGCGCAGCTCGGCGAAGAGATCGCCGATCGTATCGAGATCGTGGTCTGGCTTCTGGTATTTGGCCCGGTCAGCTTCAGCCGGCACGCTCTCGACCGTGAGCTGGAGGTTCTGTCCGTAGGGATAATCGATCTCGGGAATACAGGGGCCGGGCTCGAGCGGACTGCAATAGGACGGCGTGCAGGGCCGGCTATCGAGAACGCTGCACGGCTCATGCGCAAACGGGATCGGATTGATCTGGCGCCGCTGCGCGTCGGCGGCGAGCGTCGAGATCGCCAACAGTATGAGAACGAGAATGCAGCGCCACATGCTTCGGACTCGCGATGTCACGTGAGGGAAACGTGGCACCGGCCGCGATAGCGTCAAGCCCACCGCCGTTCACATGCTCGCGCTCGAACAGCCGGGGAGCGCGCTACCCCTTCTTCTTGACGTCCTTGACGTTGGTGAACTCGATGCCCTCGGCGCGTTCCCTGGTGTAGCCGAGGTAGAATTCGTTTCGGGCCAGATACACGGGATCGCCATCGACGTCGTCGGCGATGCTGGAGGTGTTGGCGGCGATGAAAGTATCGAGCTTCTTGCGATCCTCCGAGGAGACCCAGCGCGCGAGCTGGAACTCGCTCACCTCGAACTCGACCGGCAGCGAATATTCCGCCTCGAGCCGCGCCTTGAGCACGTCGAGCTGCAGCGCGCCGACCACGCCGACCAGCGCCGGCGCTCCGTCGCGCGGACGGAACACCTGAACGACGCCCTCTTCCGACATCTGCTGAAGTGCTTCCTTGAGCTTTTTCGCCTTCATCGCGTCGGTAAGACGAACACGGCGGACGATTTCCGGCGCGAAGCTCGGCACGCCGACGAAATTGAAATCCTCGCCTTCGGTCAGCGTGTCGCCGATCCGCAGCGTGCCGTGATTGGGGATGCCGACGACGTCGCCGGCAAAGGCTTCGTCCGCGACCGAACGGTCCTGGGCAAAGAAGAATTGCGGGCTCGACAGCGGCATGCTCTTGCCGGTGCGCACCAGCTTCGCCTTCATGCCGCGGCTGAGCTTGCCGGAGCAGAGGCGCGCGAACGCAATGCGGTCGCGGTGGTTCGGATCCATGTTGGCCTGGATCTTGAAAACGAAGGCGCTCATGCGCGGATCGGTGGCTTCGACCTTGCGCTGATCGCTGTCCTGCGCGCGCGGCTCGGGCGCAAACCTGCCAAGGCCCTCCAAGAGGTCGCCGACGCCAAAATTGCGCAGCGCGCTGCCGAAATAGACCGGCGTCAGATGCCCCTCCCGAAACGCCTCGAGCTCGAACGGCTTTGAGGCCTCGGTCACGAGCTCGAGCTCGTCCTTTACCGCTCCGACGTCGAGATTGGCGTTGAGCTTGGCCAGCTCCTCGATCTCGATCTGCTGCGCGGCTCCGGTCTTGGCGCCGCCGCCTTCCAGCAGGCGCACGCCGCCATTGACGACGTCGTAGGTGCCGAGGAAGTCGCGACCGCGGCCGACCGGCCAGGTCATCGGCGTGGTGTCGAGCGCCAGCGTCTTCTCGATCTCGTCGAGCAGCTCGAAAACATCGCGACTCTCGCGATCCATCTTGTTGATGAACGTGATGATCGGGATGTCGCGGAGGCGACAGACCTCGAACAGCTTGCGGGTTCGCGCTTCGATGCCCTTGGCGGCGTCGATCACCATGACGGCGGAATCGACCGCCGTGAGCGTGCGGTAGGTGTCTTCCGAAAAGTCCTCGTGGCCCGGCGTGTCCAGCAGGTTGAAGACGAGGCCCTCGAACTCGAAGGTCATCACCGAGGTCACGACCGAGATGCCGCGTTCGCGCTCGATCTTCATCCAGTCCGAACGCGTGTTGCGCCGCTCGCCCTTGGCCTTGACCTGGCCGGCCAGGTTGATGGCGCCGCCGAACAGCAGCAGCTTCTCGGTCAGCGTGGTCTTGCCGGCGTCCGGGTGCGAGATGATCGCAAAGGTGCGTCGGCGCGCCACTTCGGTGGCAAGCGGGGAACGGGCCGGCGAGTCGGCTGTGGTGGCGATGTCGGACATGGCGGGAGCGTTTGGCAGGGAAAATGGGCCCAATCAAGCCTCATTTGGTGATTGCGGAGCCCTTCAGCCAGCCCCATATCGGGCTTCTAGTAGGTCTTTGGGGAGGACGACCTCCCTGCTTGTCAGCATATTGGCCTCGCGGGGACGGCCCTGCCTTGAATGGAGGGTCGTCATGGCCTGGAGCATCCTGTTCGTCGCCGGGCTTCTCGAGATCACCTGGGCGATCGGCCTGAAATACACCGAAGGCTTCAGCAAGCTGGTTCCCTCCGCCATCACGCTGGCGGCCATGGCCGGCAGCGTCATCCTGCTTGGACTTGCCCTCAAGTCGTTGCCCGTCGGAACGGCCTATGCAGTCTGGACCGGCATCGGGGCGGTCGGCACTGCGACGCTGGGCATCATGCTGTTCGGCGAGCCCGCCACGGCGCTCCGCCTCGCCAGTATCGGGCTGATCGTGGCCGGCATCGTCGGGCTGAAGCTCGTTACTTGAAGATCTGCACGGCCCACCAGCTCAGCGCCGCGACGATGGCCGAGGCCGGGATCGTGATCACCCAGGCATAGACGATCGAGCTCGCCACGTTCCAGCGCACCGCCGAAACGCGACGGGCCGCACCGACGCCGACGATGGCACCGGTGATGGTATGCGTGGTCGAGACGGGAACGCCGAGAAAGGTCGCCATGAACAGGGTCGCTGCGCCCCCCGTCTCGGCGCAGAACCCCTGCATCGGCGTCAGCTTGGTGATGCGCAGGCCCATGGTGCGAACGATGCGCCAGCCGCCCATCAGCGTGCCCAGCGCCATCGCCGCCTGGCACGACAGCACCACCCAGAACGGCACCGTGAATTCGCCGCCGAGATGGCCCTGCGAATAGAGCAGCACGGCGATGATGCCCATGGTCTTCTGCGCGTCGTTGCCGCCGTGGCCGAGCGAATAAAGCGAGGCGGAGGCGAATTGCAGGATGCGGAAGGCGCGATCGACGGCGAACGGTGTCGAGCGCACCGAGGCCCAGGACACGATCGCGACCAGCATCATCGCAAGCAGGAAGCCGACCAGCGGCGAGAGCACGATCGCCAGAACCGCCTTGGTCAGTCCGCTCCAGACCGCCGCCGATATTCCGGCCTTGGCCATGCCGCCGCCGACGAGGCCGCCGATCAGCGCATGCGAGGACGACGACGGAATGCCCAGTGCCCAGGTCACGAGATTCCAGATGATGGCGCCGACCAGCGCCGCGAAGATCACCTGGGCATCGACGATCGCGGGATCGATGATGCCGGTGCCGATGGTCTGGGCGACGTGAAGCCCAAACACCATGAACGCGACGAAATTGAAGAACGCAGCCCAGATCACTGCGAATTGCGGTCGCAGCACCCGGGTCGAGACGATGGTCGCGATCGAATTGGCGGCGTCGTGCAAGCCGTTCAGGAAGTCGAACAGCAGCGCTACGGCGATCAGTCCGACCAGGATGGGAAGACCCAACGCAGCATCCACGGCCCGGCCCTGCCTAAACTTGCTCGATGACGATGCTGTTGATCTCGTTCGCGACGTCGTCGAAGCGATCGGCCACCTTTTCAAGGTGATCGTAGATCTCGACGCCGACGATGAAATCCATCGCGCTGCCGTTGCGGTGCTTGAGGAACAGCTCCTTCAGACCGATGTCGTGGAGATCGTCGACACGGCCCTCGAGCTTGGTCAGTTCCTCCGTGATCGCGGTCAGCATCGCAACGTTCGGGCCGATCGCCTGCATCAAGGGCAGCGCACGTCCGACCAGATTGGCGCATTCGATCAGAAGCGCGCCGATTTCGCGCATCGGCGGCTCGAAGGTGCGGACCTCGAACAGCATCACGGCTTTCGCCGTCTGCTGCATCTGGTCGATGGCATCGTCGAGCGAGGTGATGAGGTTCTTGATGTCGCCGCGGTCGAACGGCGTGATGAAGGTGCGCCGCACCGCCGTCAGCACCTCGCGCGTGATGTTGTCGGCATCGTTCTCGAACTGGCTGACGCGCTGGCAATAGACCGGCGTCTCCTCGCCGCCGTTCAGCACCCCCTGAAGCGCGATCGCGCCCTGGATCACGGTCTGGGCATGGCGGTCGAACAGGTCGAAGAACCGTTCTTCCTTGGGCAGGAAAGCGCGAAACCAACGCATCATGGGAATAAGTCTACCGGTTGGAAATGACCCGGCCCGAATGAGCCGTCACGAAACCGTCATAGACCATTTTGGCTCCGCGCGCGTGCAAACTCGCGCCCGCGGCGCCGGATCATCCACCGGATTCGGTCGGCAATAAATCTTCTGCGATATCAATCGCTTAAAGCGATCGCCGGAAGTAATGCGCGATTTCGCCGATGACGCCACGGCGGAAGGTGAGCACGCAGATCACGAAGATCGAGCCCTGGATCACCGTCACCCACTGACCGAAGCCCGCCAGATATTGCTGCATGGCGATGATCACGAAGGCGCCGACCACGGGACCGAAGATGGTGCCGAGGCCGCCGACCAATGTCATCAGCACCACTTCGCCCGACATCGACCAGTGCACGTCGGTGAGCGAGGCGTTCTGCGCCACGAATACCTTCAGCGCACCGGCAAAGCCGGCCAGCGTTCCGGACAGCACAAATGCCAGGAACTTGTACTGGTCGGTGCGGTAACCGAGCGAGATCGCGCGCGGCTCGTTCTCGCGGATCGACTTCAGAACCTCGCCGAACGGCGAGTTGATGATGCGGTAGATCAGCAGGAAGCCCGCGAGGAAGCCGGCCAGCACGACGTAATAGAGCACCGTCGGCTTGGACAGATCGAGCACGCCGAACATGTGCCCCTGCGGAATGCCCTGGATGCCGTCCTCGCCATGGGTGAACGGCGCCTGGAGGTAGATGAAATACAGGAGCTGCGACAGCGCCAGCGTGATCATCGAAAAATAGATGCCCTGGCGGCGGATCGAGATGTAGCCGGTGATGAGCGACAGCCCGAATGCCGCGGCGATGCCGACGAGGATGCCGAGCTCGGGCGGCAGCCCCCACACCTTCAGCGCGTGCGCGCTGCAATAGCCGGCGGTGCCCATGAACATCGCGTGGCCGAACGACAACAGGCCGCCATAGCCGATCAGGAGATTGAAGGCGCAGGCGAGCAGCGCAAAGCACAGCGCCTGCATCACGAAGAACGGATAGACCCCGGTAAAGGGCACCGACGCCAGCAGCAGCGCCATCACCACGAAGGCGATCATCTCGTCACGCATCGCGCGCGGGCTCATCGGCAGCGTGTCGTCCGTCAAGGCTGTCATCTCAGGCTGCCCTTCCCGTCAATCCCGTTGGCTTCACCAAGAGCACCAGCACCATCAGCACAAAGACGACGGTGTTGGAGGCCTCGGGGTAGAAATACTTGGTCAGGCCCTCGATCACGCCCAGCGCGAAGCCGGTGATGATGGAGCCCATGATCGAGCCCATGCCGCCGATCACGACCACCGCGAACACGACGATGATGAGGTCGGCGCCCATCAGCGGCCGGACCTGGTTGATCGGCGCCGAGAGCACGCCCGCGAGCGCGGCAAGACCGACGCCGAGGCCGTAGGTGAGCGTGATCATCCGCGGCACGTTGATGCCGAAGGCACGCACCAGCGTCGGATTTTCAGTGGCGGCGCGCAAATAGGCGCCGAGCCGGGTCTTCTCGATCAGGAACCAGGTCGCCAGGCACACCACCAGCGAGAAGATGACGACCCAGCCGCGGTAGACGGGCAAGAACATGAAGCCGAGATTCATGCCGCCCTTGAGCTGGTCCGGAATGGCGTAAGGCAGGCCGGAGGAGCCGAAATAGTTCTGGAACACGCCCTGCACGATCAGCGCGATGCCGAAGGTCAGCAGCAGTCCGTAGAGATGGTCGAGCCCGGTCAGCCATTGCAGCATGGTCCGCTCCAGGATCATGCCGAAGATGCCGACGATGATCGGCGCCAGCAGCAGCGCCCACCAGTAGTTGATGCCGCCGAGGTTCAGCAGGAAATAGGCGACGAAGGCGCCCATCATGTAGAGCGCGCCATGGGCGAAATTGATGATGTTGAGCATGCCGAAGATCACGGCAAGCCCGAGACTGAGCAGCGCGTAGAACGAGCCGTTGATCAATCCCACCAGTAGCTGTGCGTAGAGAGCCTGCATCGATCCAGCACCCAGTCCCTTCGGCGTTCCCTAGAGCCATTTCCGCTCCGATGGAATCGGAACGGGGCTCGTTGTTCTGACGCGTCTTCTTTACGCGAACCGGTATCCACTTCGCTCGAAAACGCTTTGGAGCGCCCGCCGGCTCGCCGCCGGCGGGCTGTTGGTCTTACTTCTTGAGCAGCGCGCACTTGCTTTCGGACAGCGGCGTGAAGGCCTGGTCGCCCGGCACCGTGCCGACGAGCTTGTAGAAGTCCCACGGTCCCTTGGACTCGGAAGGCTTCTTCACCTCGAACAGATAGGCGTTGTGAATGGTGCGGCCATTGGGCTGGATCTCGCCCTTGCCGAACAGATCGTCTTCCGTCGGCATCGACTTCATCTTCTCGACGACCTTGAGACCGTCATGCGGATTGCCGCCCAGCGCTTCCAGCGCCTTGAGATAGTGGCGCACGCCCGCATAGACGCCCGCCTGAACCATGGTCGGCGGCGCGCTGTTCTTCATCTTCTCCGCAAAGCGCTTGGAGAAGGCCCGGGTCTGGTCGTTCATGTCCCAGTAGAACGTCTCGGTGAAGTTCAGGCCTTGCGCGGTTTCCAGACCGATCGCCTTGACGTCGGTGAGGAACAGCAGAAGCGCGGCGAGCTTCTGGCCGCCCTTGACGATACCGAACTCGGCTGCCTGCTTGATGGTGTTGGTGGTGTCGCCGCCGGCATTGGCAAGACCGATGATCTTGGCCTTGGAGGCCTGCGCCTGCAGCAGGAAGGACGAGAAGTCCGGCGTATTCAGCGGATGCTTGACGCCGCCAACCACCTTGCCGCCATTGGCCGTGATCACCGCCGTGGTGTCGCGCTCGAGCGCTGCGCCGAAGGCATAGTCGGCAGTCAGGAAGAACCAGGTGTCGCCACCGGCCTTCACGAGCGCCTGACCGGTGGTGTGGGCCAGCATGTAGGTGTCATAGGTCCAGTGCACGGTGTTGGGCGAGCACTGCGCGTTGGTGAGGTCCGAGGTCGCCGCGCCCGAATTGATGTAGACGCCGTTCTTTTCCTTGACGACGTTGTTGACGGCGAGCGCCACGCCGGAGTT
This sequence comes from Bradyrhizobium sp. T-1, assembly GCF_053592855.1. Lineage (NCBI taxonomy): Bacteria > Pseudomonadati > Pseudomonadota > Alphaproteobacteria > Hyphomicrobiales > Nitrobacteraceae > Bradyrhizobium > Bradyrhizobium sp. T-1. The sequence goes on from NZ_CM132115.1 coordinate 4,824,730, forward strand.
CGGCACGTCGACGATGAGGTCGACCTTGTCGACGTCGAACCACTGCCGCGCAATCGCGGTGCCGATGTCCGGCTTGTTCTGGTGGTCGCCGGAGATGATGTCGATCTTCCAGCCCTTGCCCGCGAGGCCGGAATCCTCGACGGCCATCTGGGCGGCGAGCGTCGAGCCGGGACCGCCGAGGTCGGCATAGAGGCCGGACTGGTCGGACAACGCGCCGATCTTGACGGTCTTGTCCTGTGCGAAGCCGGCGCCAGCGGTGGTCACGGCCAACGCCGTGCCGAGCAACAACGATGCAATCGACTTTTTCATGTGACTTCCCTCGTAAATTCTCTCTTCGCCGTCGCTCTTGTCCGCCCCACTTTGGGCCGCACTAGACGCCGAGATAGGTGTGAAGCTTGTCCATGTTGGCGGCAAGCTCCGCATTGGCAAATCCGTCGATGATCTTGCCGTGCTCGACGACGTAATAGCGATCGGCGACGGTGGATGCGAAACGGAAGTTCTGCTCGACAAGGAGGATCGTGAAGCCCTCCTTCTTGAGTCGCGCTATGGTGTGGCCGATCTGCTGAATGATGACAGGCGCCAGACCTTCGGTCGGCTCGTCAAGCATCAGGAAGCTCGCGCCCGTGCGCAGGATTCGCGCGATCGCGAGCATCTGCTGCTCACCGCCGGAGAGCTTGGTGCCCTGGCTGTTGAGGCGTTCCTTCAGGTTCGGAAACAGGTCGAAGATCTGCTCGAGCGGCAATCCGCCTGCGCGCACCACCGGCGGCAGCAACAGGTTCTCCCGCACGTCGAGACTGGAGAAGATTCCGCGCTCCTCCGGGCAGAACGCAATACCCATCCGCGCGATCTTGTCGGAGGTCGCGCGAATGATCTCCTGGTTGTTGAATTTGATCGAGCCGGCGCGTTTGCCGATGATGCCCATGATCGATTTCAGCGTGGTCGTCTTGCCGGCGCCGTTGCGGCCCAGCAGCGTGACGACCTCGCCCGCATTCACGTCGAAATTGATCCCGTGCAGGATGTGGGACTCGCCGTACCAGGCCTCCAAGTTGCGAACCTGGAGAATGTTGCCGCCGGATGCGGCCTTCACTGGCGCCTCGGTCATTGCAGTCTCAGGCATGACCCGCTCCCAGATAGGCTTCCTTGACGCGCTCGTCCTTGGTGAGTTCGCTGTAGTGGCCCTGCGCAAGCACCTGCCCGCGCGTGAGCACGGTGATGATGTCGGAGAGGTTGGCCACCACGCTCAGATTATGCTCGACCATCAGGATTGTGTATTTTGCCGAGATGCGCTTGATCAGCGCCGCGATCTTGTCGATGTCCTCGTGGCCCATGCCGGCCATCGGCTCGTCCAGCAGCATCATCTCCGGATCGAGCGCGAGCGTGGTTGCGATCTCGAGCGCGCGCTTGCGCCCATAGGCCATCTCGACCGCCGGCGTGTTGGCGAACTCGCTGAGACCCACATCGTTCAACAACTCGCGCGCGCGTTCGTTGAATTGATTCAGCACCGACTTGGAGCGCCAGAAATCGAAGGAGCTGCCGTGCTGGCGCTGGAGCGCTACGCGGACATTCTCCAGTGCAGTCATGTGCGGAAATACCGCCGAAATCTGGAATGAACGCACCAGTCCCAGGCGCGCCACGTCAGCTGGCGCCATCGCGGTGATGTCCTGTCCCTTGTACAGGATTTTTCCGGCAGACGGTTTGAGGAACTTGGTCAGAAGATTGAAGCACGTCGTCTTGCCGGCACCGTTCGGCCCGATCAACGCGTGGATACTGCCACGGCGAACCTTGAGCGCAACGTCGCGGACGGCAAAGAAGCCCGCGAACTCCTTGGTCAAGCCTTCCGTTTCGAGAATGAACTCATCGGCCAAACAGAATTCCCCCTGCCCGCGCAATGCGCGCGGCTATCCTTGTTTCCTTCGGCTTTCCGAGGCTTTGGAGCCTGTCCCGGAACGCCGCCTCCGGGCGCGGAATATGCCGGAGGTGACGGGGGTTAGGCAAGGCGGAAAGCTGAGCAGGTCAGGCCTTTGGCCGGGAGTCTTATGCTCCCTTAGTTGGAGGCTTTGTGATGTCGCCTGCCGGCCTCCCGGTTCGCAAAACACCGGTCATCAAGTCGTCGTTAACGGTCTTTGGTCCCGCGCGCCAGCCTTCATCAAAAATTTTACCGCAAGCGAGATCATGCGCGCGTTTCATTCGTCGGGATATTGTTTTGGATTTCGCCAGCGCCGCTCCCTCCGCCATCAAGTCGATCAAGCAGCGTGACCTGCTCAACACGTGGCTGCGACTTTATGCGCGCCAGCAGACCGCGCCGGCGATCTGGGAATATCAGCCTGCGCGACTCGAGGAAGAGCTGTCCGATCTCATCTATTACACCGTGGACAATTCGGCGCCGACGCCGCGCCTGACCATCCAGAGCGAGGGCACGCGAATCTCGCGCGCCTATGGCCATACCGGCAAGGGCGTTCTGCTGGAGGATTATGTCGGGCCGCTTCTCGCGCCATTCGTGATGCCGATCTACCACGAATGCGTGGCGCGCGGCCTTCCGGTCTACAGCGTTGCCGATGTCGACGACATCTACGGTCGCGTCGTCGCCTATGAACGGCTGCTGCTGCCGTTCCTGACCGACGACAAGGTCAGCCACGTCATCGCTTCGCTCAAGACGTTCTGCGAGGATGGCGGCTTCGAGATCAAGAATCTGCTGCGCGGAAGTGACGCGCTGCCGCGGCCGAAACTGCGCGTGGTGATCGACCGCGACCTGTTTCACCGCGCCCCTGGCCGCATTGCCGCCGCCGAAATCGTCGAATTCGCCGATCAGTCCGGCGGTCCCGAGGTCCCGCCCGAGATCATCGAGCTGAACTAGCTCTTGATCAGCCCTTGCGCGCTTCGGCGCCGACTTCCTTGTCGTAAATGTCGGGCTTGAAGCCAACCAGGAGCTTGCCGCCGATTTCGAGCACCGGCCGCTTGATCATCGATGGTTGCGCTAGCATCAGCGACAGCGCCTTCTTCTCGGTCAAGCCTTCCTTGTCGGCATCCGGCAGTTTCTTGAAGGTCGTGCCGGCGCGATTGAGCAAGGTCTCCCAGCCGAGCTTGTCGCTCCATTGCTTGAGCTTGTCCTTCTCCACGCCAGCGGCCTTGTAATCGTGGAACTCGTAGGCAACGCCATGGGCGTCGAGCCAGGCGCGGGCCTTCTTCATGGTGTCGCAGTTCTTGATGCCGTAGATGGTGTTGGGCAAGCCGGTCCTCGCGTTTTACGTCCCCTCGCGTTGTACGCAACCCCACATCGCGCGACAATGTTGCGAACGACGCTTTCGACATCTTCCGAACGGACACACCATGCACGTCACCCACGATCCCGCCGCATCCGCCTCGCCGACCATCGACTTCAGCACGTTCCTCGCAGTCGATATCCGCGTCGGCACCGTCATCGACGCCAAGCCCTTTCCCGAGGCGCGCAAGCCGGCCTGGCGGCTGTGGATCGACTTCGGCCCGGCCATCGGCGTGCGCAAGAGTTCGGCGCAGATCACCGAGAACCATCCGCTCGAGACGCTGGTGGGACAGCAGGTCGCTGCCGTCGTCAATTTCCCGCCGCGCCAGATCGGACCCGTGGTCTCCGAGGTGCTGACGCTCGGCTTTCCTGACGCCGACGGCAAGGTCGTGCTGATGCAGCCGAGCAAGCCGGTGCCGAACGGCGGGCGGCTGTTCTAGCGGCGGCTCTTCTCCCACCGGCCCCTCAGCGTCCAGCCTCCTCGGTCAAATCCTCCGGACTTGACCACGATCATCCTTTACGGATAAAACTGACTGACTGATCGTTTTTTATAAACCGCCTTCCTAACGTTCCTGCGGCCACCAACCAAAACGATCGATCTGTCAGTTATTTACGGACGGGACGGATGCCCAAGATCAGCGACCAGAAGCGTGAAGACCGGCGGCAGCAGATCCTCGAGGCGGCCCTCGCCTGCTTCTCCGAAGACGGATTTCACCAGACCGGCATGGCCGATATCGTCAAGCGATCGGGCCTGAGCCACGGCGCGGTCTACCTCTACTTCCAGAGCAAGGACGATCTGATCGAGGCGCTCGCCGACGACAGGCATCGTCGCGAGGCCGTTCTCAACTCGGTCGCACAAGGCTCCGGAGATGCGATCGAGGGACTGCACGCGCTGGTGCGCGTCTACGCGCAATGGCTCACCGATCCCGCGGGCGAAGCGCGGCGCCGCGTCGGCATTCACGGCTGGGCCGAAGCGCTGCGCAACCACCGTGTCCGCAGCAGCGTGGTTGAAGGCATCGACATGCCGCGGGCCCTGATCGCGACCCTGGTCGAGCGTGGCCAGCACGACGGCCTGATCAAGCGCGACCTCGGCGCGGATGCAATCGCGCGCGTGCTCATCGCAACCTTCCAGGGCTTTGTGCTCCAGAAATGCTGGGGCGAGGATTTTGACATCGCCGGCTGCATGGCGGCAGTCGACGCCGTGATCGACGGCTTTCGCACCGCCAAGCCGCACATCAAGCGACGAACGCGGGCGTGACCGATGTCGGGGATGTACGACCTTCTTGCTGGTGCCGGCGTCGGTCTCGTCAGTGGATTGACCTCGGGCTTCATGGGAACGAGCCCCGGCGGCGGCCTCGTCATCTTCAGCGTATTGCTGCTCGGCGCAGAGCAACACGTCGCCCAGGGCACGTCGCTGATCACGCAGATTCCACCGACCGGCCTCGCCGGCGTGCGCCGCTACTGGCAGAACGGCAATCGTAGCCCGCTGTCATGGATCGTCTGGATCGGCATCGGATTTCTGATCGGCGGCGCGGGCGGCGGTTATGCCGCGGCCGCCGTCTCCGATCTGGTCCTGCAATGGACCTATGTCGCCTATCTCGTCGCGCTGATCGCGCTTTTGATCCTGCGCCGTGACCGCAAGGACGGCGGCAGCGGGACCGGTGAACGCGACCAACTTCCCTGGCTCCCCCTGCTCCTCATCGGCGTGCTCGCGGGCTTTTCCTCCGGCTTCATGGGCATCGGCGGCGGGCTCGCGATCACGGTCGGCCTCGCCGTCGGACTCCGCGTGCCGCAACATCAGGCGCAACTCGTCAGCCTGATCTTCTCGGTCGTCCCGACCAACGTTCCGGCTGCCTGGATCTACTGGAGCAAGGGATTGATGGTCGGCCGGCCGGCCATCCTCGGCATCGTTGCCGGCCTCTGGATCGGCACCGATCTCGGCGCCCGCGCGGCCAACGGCGTCAGCAAAGTGGCACTACGCCGGAGCATGATCGGGCTCGTCGCGCTTATGGCGCTCTACATGAGCTACAAGGCGCTGAGCTAGTTTCACGGACGCTTCGGAATGTTCAATCCGCGCTCCACGGCCGGCCGCGCCAGGCCGCGTTCGAGCCAGGCACCGACCGATTTGAACTGGCCGAATGCAACGAGATCGCCCGCGCCGTAGAAGCCGACGAGGTTGCGCACCCAGCCGAGCATGGAGATGTCGGCAATGGTGTAATCGTCATCCATGAACCACTGCCGGCCTGAAAGATGCGCGTCCATCACGCCGAGCAGACGCTTGGACTCGCCCACGTAACGCTCCAGCGGGCGCTTGTCCTCAAAATCCTTGCCGGCGAATTTGTGGAAGAAGCCGACCTGTCCGAACATCGGCCCGATGCCGCCCATCTGGAAGTGCACCCACTGGATGGTCTGGTAGCGCCGCGCCGCGTCCTGCGGCAGCAGCTTGCCGGTCTTCTCCGCGAGATATTGCAGGATCGCGCCCGACTCGAACAGCGCCAGCGGCCTGCCGCCGGGGCCGTTGGGATCGAGGATCGCCGGAATCTTGCCGTTGGGATTGAGCGAGAGAAATTCCGGCGTCTTCTGATCGTCTTTGCCGAAATCGACCAGATGAACCTCGTAAGGCAGTCCGATCTCCTCCAGCATGATGGAGACCTTGACGCCGTTCGGCGTCGGCAGCGAATAGAGCTGAAGCAATTCCGGATGCTTGGCAGGCCAGCGCTTGGTGATGGGAAAGGCGGACAGATCAGACATCGGAACCCCGGCTGCTTGCGTGAGAGTCCGCCTAATCTAGGCGAGCCGGGACATGGCGCAAGGCCGGGACGTCGTCACATCAATATTCAGCCGCGAAATCCGGTCATAATGGCCGCAGCAGATGACTGGTGGCATAGAGCACATCGTGCTGGACGCGCTGCTCGATGAAGGACTGCCCGGTGACGAACAACGCCCCGGCGAAAACGAGTGTGAGCATCGCGGTCGCTAACTGACTGGCATCATACATCGTAGTACGAGCTTCTCTCAATTTCGGTTCGCATAGGGAACGCGGACCGACCACGGCCAGTTCCTGCTGGGTTCAAATAAATTGCCTGTTTTTCCCAGACTTGAGATCCACCATCCGAACGTCTCAGTAGTTGATCTCCATCCGCAGACCGCGCGGATCGATCTCATTATCGCCGACGCGCTGCGTGCTGTCCCGCGCCGCAATCGCACATGCGCAGGCATCGATGAGATCGTCGCGACCGATGCCGGTGCCGTGGCGCTGCGTCAGCCATTCCGGCAAGCGCGTGAAGCCGCGCTGCGCCAGCAGTGCGATGCGCTGCTCGCGACCTTCCGCCGAGGTCTTCTTCGCCAGTCGGACTCCGCTGGCGAGATTCCGGAAGATCAATTCCGGATGTGCTTCGCCGATTGTCGCCTGGCGCTCCGGCGTCATGATCTCGTCCACCTCCCTGATCTTGTCCCTGATATTCCAGAGTTGCGCCGAGACGCCCCTGCCCTTGCCTTCGTGCTTCCAGTAATGGCGATTGGCGGCCGCCATGTCGGGAAACGTCCAGAGGTCGCGGCGAGCCCCGAGGAATACGGCGGGGCCCACCAATTCGCGCGCCCGCAGGTCGCACGCGCGATAGCCGCTCGGCTGCAACCCGATCGGCATGTCGATCATCGCGCGCGCATGCGGAATCGCGAGCAGGCGCGTCAGCCCTGGCGAATAGTCGAACCCATGATCGCCGCGCTCATCGATCCACGCGGCAACCCAGCCGAAACGAAATCCGTCGAGACCGAGATAGGTTTTCACATGCCCGGTCCCGCCCCCTGCCAGCGCTTGTTCACCCTGCACCCTCACCCCGATGTCGATCAAACAGCCGCTGCGCCAGCAGCGCATGGCCGAGCGTGCCGCCGGCGCGCACCGCCGCTGCAATCAGTGCGGCTTCTGCCACCTCCTCGCGCGTCGCGCCGGCTTTCGCCGCCTGCGCCGTATGCACGTCGAGGCAATAGGCACATTGCGTGGTGAGCGCGACCGCGAGCGAGATCAGCTCGCGATATTTTGCTGGGATCAGCCCGTCCTTGCGCTCGACCGCGCGGTTGAACGCCAGGAATGCGTTGGCTTCGACCGGCGCGAGCGCGACGAAGGCCGGGACCGATTTCAGATCGTCCGGGTTTTGGTAATCGGCCATGACTCACCTCGTCAGATATTCGCGCATCAGGGCGCGGGCGCGATGCAGACGCGCTTTCACGGTCTGTCGCGTCGCGCCGATCGCGTCGGCGATTTCGTCGATGGTCATCTCCTTGACGTCGCGCATCAGCGCGACATCGCGGTAATGCGCCGGCAGCGCTTCGAAGGCTGCGGCGACGTCGAGCCGCAGATCGGCCTCTGGCCGCAACAGCAGCACGGCCTCCGCCTCGCTCTCATCGACCGACGGGGCGAGGCCCGCCTTGCGCGCGAGCCGCAGGCATTCACGACGGACCACGCTGAACAGCCAGGACGAAAATGCCAATAGCGAGCGGATCGTGCCGACATGCCGGAACAGGATCCACAGCGCCTCTTGCGCCGCATCCTCGGCATCCGCCGAACTGCGGCACGTCGCGCGAGCGTAGCGGCGGATATCGGGCTGCGCCGTCTCGAGCAGGCGGGCTATGGCCTGGGGATCGCCGAGCCGCGCAGCCTCAAACAGGTTTGGGGAGATTGCGGCCGCGCTCACGACACATCTCCCCTGCCAATGCCGGCCATCGCGCACATCGGACAATAGCCGACGAGGCCGGTCAGCGCGAAACCTGCACCGCCGAACGCGACCAGCCATGCCGGCGCACCGGTCAGATAGACGAACGCCGCAATCGCCACGGCGATCCCTGACGCAACCCGCACCGCCTGGTGCCAGCCGCCGATATTCTTCCTGTAAAATGCCATCGCATCCTCCGAGATGGGCCGAGGCGGAATGCCTCGACCACCAAGAGGGCGCGACGGCGCAAAAGGATTCGCCAGGACGCGCAATTTCTTCGCGCTCAGCTTCCGACCGCCTGGTAGGCCAGGCGCTTGAACTCGAAGAAGAACGGATTCCAGAAGCCCAGATGGCGCTGGGCCATCAGGACGCCCGCCGTATTGGCCTCGGGGCAGATCCACCAATGGGTGCCGGCCAGGCCGCCCCACTGGAATTCGCCGGTGGAATTCGGGGGATCGAACTGCGTCGGCGCGAAGGTGACGGCGCCGCCTAGGCCAAAGCCCTTGCCCGGCATCGGGCCGAGATTGGCGAAGCGGATGGTCTGGCCCGCCGGCAATTGGTTCGTCATCATCTGCCGCAGCGTCTCCGGCTTCAGCAGCGCGTCCGGGCCAGGCAGCAGCGCACGCACCAGAGCAAGCATGTCCGGCAAGGTCGACACCAGCCCACCGCCGCCCGACAGTCGCGGGAACGGCCGCCGATAGGCCTGCGGAAAAGGCAGATTGTCCGCGCGGGTGAGGCCAGGCTTCATCGGATCGAGCACGTCGGCGCCGGTGTAATGCGCGACCAGCCTGCCCTGCTGCGCTTCAGGCACGGAGAAGCCGGTATCGGTCATGCCGAGCGGATCGAAGATCCGCACCTTGAAGAAGGCGTCGAGCGGCTTGCCCGAGACGACCTCCACCACGCGGCCGAGCACATCGGTCGCCACCGAATATTCCCAGGACGTGCCGGGATGATATGACAGCGGCAGATCGGCGAGCTTGTCGATCATGTCGGTCAGCGGCGTCAACGGATTGAGCACGCGCGCGTCGTTGTAGCCTTTGAACAGCACCGTGCCGGGATCGAAGATGCCGTAGCTGAGGCCCGATGTATGGGTCAGAAGCTGCCGGATTGTGATCGGGCTTTTCGCCGGCTCGACATCAGCAAGGCTCGAAGCGCCCTGCTTCAGCACCTGGCGATTGCCGAGTTGCGGCAGGAATTTCTCGATGGGGTCATCGAGCCCGATAAGGCCTTCCTCGACCAGCAGCATGATCGCAGACGTGACGAATATCTTGGTGTTGGAGAAGGCACGAAAGATATGGTCCGGCCGGAGCGCCGTCTTGGCCTCGCGGTCGGCGAAGCCGACGCATTGCTGATCGACCACCTCGCGCCCCCGCAGCACGGCCCAGGACACGCCAGGAATGATCTCCTGATCGACGTAGCGTTGCATCGCTGTCCGCACGGCGGAAAAATCTGGCGTTCTGACGTCCATAAACAGGCCCCTCTCCCAATTGGTTGCCACGGATATAGCAACGAATCGGCGGCGTGAAAGCCCGTTCGTGCGAGCCTCGATCCGCACAGGCACCTGCCGCTTTTTTGTTTCGCTGCATGTTCGCACCCGTGCGAGCAACACAACGAAAACGCCAGCAATCCCCGCGGCAAGACCTCGTTAAGCGCGCGACCTTTAGCCTCACAGCCATGTTCAGCGTATCTTCACCCTCACCAGGAGTGACCGGCAATGACCTCGATCTCTGCAACGACCACCAATTCCTACTCCCCGCTCGACCGCCTCAAGAGCGAGCTCACCAAGGAAGTCTCGGCGGGCACCATCTCTTCGAGTGACGAATCCGCGCTCTCGTCGGCGCTCGACGACATCGATTCCTCACTCAAGAGCGGCGCATCGAGCGCGACCTCCTCGTCGCCGCCCTCGGCCGACGAGATGCAATCCAAGGTCGACGACCTCATCCAGAACGAGGTGTCGAGCGGCAAGCTGACCAGCGACCAGGCAAGCGAGCTGAAGAATGTGTTCGCCAACACCTTCTCCGGCAGCGCCGGCGGACCGCCGCCCCCGCCCGATGGCAGTGACAGCTCCAGCACGAGCAGCACGGACTCGACCTCTTCGTCGGATTCCTCCTCCAGCTCGTCTTCGGCCACCACCGCAGAGCTGATGAAGGAGCTGATCGCGCTGCTCCAGAACGCGACCAGCCAGTCGACCTCCTATGGCTCCAGCGGCAACTCGGCGGCCTCCAACGCGTCGAGCGCGCTGCTGGTCGATTACACGACTTGAGCCCAGCGGCCCGGCGCGCACCGCCGGGCCGTCATTCCTGTTTCATGAACGCCGTCACGTGAAGGCGGCGGCGGAGGCGCATGCCCTGGCGCTCGTAGAGAGCGATGGCAGAGGTGTTGTTCGAAAACACATGCAGGAACGGAATTTCACCGCGCGCCTCGATCCGGCGCGCGACGGCTGCGAGCAACGCCTGCGCGTAGCCGCGCCCGCGATAGTCGGGATGGACGCAGACGGCCGTCATCTCGACGAACTTGCCCGGCTTCATGCGCTCGCCGGTCATCGCGACCAATTCGCCGCCGGCGCGGATGCCGAGGAACGTGCCGAGCTCGTGCGTCCGCGCAGCGAACGGCCCGGGCTTGGTCAGCGCCGTGAGCGCCATCATCGCGGGAACGTCGGCCGGACCGAGCGTGACGATCTCGGCATCGCGCAATGGGCTGTCGGCGGGCGAGCCGATCATCTGATCGCCGCTCTCGGCGAGCACAACCTTGAATCCGGCCGGGACATCAACCGGGTCCGGCGTGAACAGCGCGACAACCTGCGAGGGCGACACGAGATCGCCGAGCGCGGCAAAGCTTGCCGCCGACATGTCGATCATGTCCGCGAACGGCGTCATGTCCACGGGATAGCGCAGCGCGCGCGGGCCGCCTTCCGCCAGATGCTTATGGCTCGTCGTCAGCGCGCTCCAGATCGGACGATCCAGCAGAGCCTCATCGTCGGACATCGACTCATTCCTTGTCGAAGCTGACGATGACAGCGGCATTGGCGATGAGGATGGGGTCATTGGCCACTTCCGTGGCCGAGGGAATCTCCAGCCCGCCCTTGACCGCGGTGACGGTCACGGTGCCGTAAGGAAGCTCCTTGGCGACCGCCTCCTTGTCCACCGCCTCGGGATAGGGCACGCCAATCGTGACATCGACGAACATGTCATTCGCGGTCTTGTTGATCATCCGGAAGAAACCGAGGCTCGAATGGCGGATGGCATCCGACACCGCGCGCTTCGCCGCCTTGGTGGCATCCCTGCCGTGGACGTCGACGCCCATCCCCATCTCGGTAACACAACGAACGCGAGTCATGCTCATTCCTGTCGCTGCTGGAGTTCAGAGGGACTGACCTTCCGCGATCCGTGCCTCCGGCACAAGCGCCTTTTCGCGCAGGAAATATGCGTTGCGGTCCTCCTCCTGCGCGTTCACGACCGCGCGAATTCGCAGCAAATCCTTGCGAGCGACCAGGCCGACCACGCGATGGCTGGCGCGATCGACCACCGGCAGCCGGCCGAGATCGGAGGCAACCATGAGGTCCGCAACCCGCCCCAGAACGTCGTCGGGATGCGCCACCACGCTGGAGCTGTCCGACACGACGTCATCGAGCGTTGCGGCCTGATGATCGCCCTCGGTGCGCCAGCGCAGCACGTCGGCGCGCGTCACCATGCCGGTCAGACGTCCATCGGCCGCGACGACCGGATAGGATTTATGACGACGCTGGTCCGAGGTGAAGAAAGTCACCGCCGCGTCGATGGACATGTCGGCCGGCAGCGTGTCGACATCCGTGACCATGACATCAGCCGTACGCATCAGTTCGAACGGGTCGATCGCATATTCACGGGTGATGTGCTGGCCGCGGCGCGCGATCTTTTCGGTCAGGATCGAGCGCTTGAGCAACAGCACGGTGACGGCATGCGCCGCGCCAGTCGCCGCCAGCAACGGCAGAAGCATGTCGATATTGCCGGTGAGCTCGATCGCGAACATCACGCCGGTCAGCGGTGAGCGCATCGTGCCGCCCATCATGGCGGCCATGCCGACCAGCGCCCAGAACGATGCGCCACCGGGCAGCACCAGCCCCTCCATCCAGCCGGCGGTGCCGCCGAGGATGAGCAGCGGCGCCAGCACGCCGCCCGACGTGCCCGAGCTCAGCGCGACCACCCAGATCACGGACTTCACCAGCAAGAGCCGGATCGCCTCGTCGCGCACCATGTGGCCGGAGAGGAGATCCGCAATGACGTCATAGCCGACGCCGAGCGCGCTGGGATCGATCAGCCCGCCGAGGCCGACGACGAGGCCGCCCAGCATCGGCCACCACATCCAATGCATCGGCAGATGATCGAACAGGTCTTCGATGGCGTAGAGCAGCCGCGTCATCAATCCGGATTGCAGGCCGGCGACGATGCCGACGCCGATCGCCGCCGCGAGGCCCCACCAGGGCAAATCCGGCCGGTCCGCGAATGGAAACAGCGGACCGGTCCCGAACAGCAGTGGCCGCCACGCCGCCGAAATCACCGCTCCCGTCACGACGGGGAGGAAGCTGCGCGGCTTCCATTCGAACAGCAGCAGCTCGACCGCGAGCAGCACCGCCGCAATCGGCGTGCCGAAGATCGCCGTCATGCCGGCGGCAGCGCCCGCGACCAGCAGCGTCTTGCGTTCGGCCGCGGTGAGATGGAAGCACTGGGCGAAGATCGATCCGATCGCGCCGCCCGTCATGATGATTGGCCCCTCGGCGCCGAACGGACCTCCGCTGCCGATCGACACCGCCGAGGACAGCGGCTTCAGGATCGCGACCTTCGGCTGCATCCGGCTGCCGCCGATCAGGATCGCCTCGATCGCCTCGGGGATGCCGTGGCCCCGGATCTTCTCCGACCCGAACCGCGCCATCAGACCGATCACGAGACCGCCAAGCGCCGGCGCCAGCACCATCCAGATCCCCCGATGGGCATTCGCCAGCGAGACGTTCTCAGTGCTGACATGACCGAACCAGACCAGATTGGTCACCAGCGCGATCAGCTTCAACAGCACCCAGGCGGCCCCGGCGCCGAGGCTGCCGACCAGCAGCGCCATGCCGATCAGGACCAACACGCGGCGATCGGCGGTAAAATCTCCGGGCTTGCCGCGAGGACGCGGGAGGCCGCCGGTCATGTCGGGGGGCTGGCGCATGGATATCTCTGGTCGGGAGGATTCTTCGCGCCTGCAATATATCGTAGAACGATATATATCAAGGAATGGCAGGTATGACCCTCCCGGCAATTTTCGAGAATTTTCTCCTATTTCTGCCGCGCGCGCAGCTCGTCGACCAGCACCCGCACGTTCTCGGAATAGTCGATCGGGATCGAGACCAGGTGCACGCCGCCCTCCTTGAAAGCGGCATCGAGCGTCGGGCCAAAGCTGTCGATGTTATCGATACGGTGACCCTTGGCGCCATAGGCTTTGGCATAGAGTGCAAAGTCGGGATTGCCGAAGGTCATGCCATAATCGGCAAAGTAATCGACGGCCTGCTTCCAGCGGATCATGCCGTAAGCGTTGTCCTCCAGCACCAGCACGACGAGATTGAGCTTGAGGCGAACGGCAGTCTCCAGCTCCTGGCTGTTCATCATGAAGCCGCCGTCGCCGGCGACCGCGAGCACACGGCGATCGGAATAGAGCATCGCGGCCATCATCGCCGACGGCAAGCCGGCACCCATCGTCGCCAGCGCATTGTCGAGCAGCAGCGTGTTGGCGACGCGGGTGCGGTAATTGCGAGCGAACCAGATCTTGTACATGCCGTTGTCGAGCGCGACGATGCCGTTCTCCGGAATGACCTGACGGATGTCGTGCACGATGCGCTGCGGCGTCGGCGGCCAGCGTGTCTCGGTGGCGCGGTCGGCGATGTGGTTGAGGATTTCTTCGCGCAGCGGCAACAACGTCGCGGCCTGCGGCAGCTTGCCTTCGAGCCGGTCGGCCAGAAGCTCGAGGCTCGGGCCGACGTCGCCGATCACCTCGGCGTCGGGGAAATACACTAGTTCGACACTCGCCGAGGTGTAGCTGACGTGAATGACCTTCGGCCCCGACGGGCCCATGATGAAGGGCGGCTTCTCGATCGGATCATGGCCGATCGCCACGATCAGATCGGCGGCGTCGATGGCATCGTGTACATAGTCGCGCTCGGATAGCGCCGCGGTGCCCATGTAGAGATTGGTGCCGCCCGGCACGGTGCCCTTGCCCATCTGCGTGGTGAAGAACGGAATGCCGGTCCGCCGCACGAAACTTGCGATGCCGTGGGTCGAGCGCGGGCGGCTGGTCGCGGCCCCCATCATCACCAGCGGACGCTTTGCGGCCAGGATCATCTCGGCGGCGCGATCGAGCGCGGCGCGATGTGCGACGGGAATCTCGATCGGATGGATCGGGATCACGGGAACGGCGACCACCTCGTCGCCCGCGATGTCTTCGGGCAATTCGAGATGCACCGGACCAGGCCGCTCCTCCATCGCCACGCGGAAGGCGTCGCGCACCACGGTCGGAATCGAGGAGGCGCTGACGATCTGCCGCGACAGTTTCGTCAGCGGCTTCATGGTCGCGACCACGTCCACGATCTGGAAGCGGGCCTGCCGGCTGCTCATGATCGGCTTCTGGCCGGTGATGAGGATCATCGGCATCGCGCCGAGATGGGCGTACGCCGCGCCGGTCGACAGATTGAGTGCGCCCGGACCGAGCGTGGAGAGACAGATGCCCGGCTTGCCGGTGAGCCGGCCATGGGTCGCCGCCATGAAGGCGGCGGCCTGCTCGTGGCGGGTCAGAACCAGCTCGATCTTGGAGGTGCGCAGCGATTCGACAAGATCGAGGTTTTCCTCGCCGGGCACGCCGAAGATGCGGTCGACGCCTTCGTTCTCCAGCGCCGCAACGAACAGGTCCGATCCTTTGACTTTGCGTTCCTGCTCGCTCATGTCGCCTCTCCAGTGACGATGTCCGCTCCCGCACACAGCAGGAACTCGGCGCGCATCGTAACCGCGTGGCGTTCAGGCACAACTCACAATGCAGGCGGCTTGCGAGGGTGCACGACTATTCTTCGTATCCATCGTTCAACGATGGCACGCCGACGCAAGGCGTTGTGGGCGGAGGACCTCACCTCACCTTCAACGACAGCTCCGTGCCGCCCTTGAGCGGCAGCGTCATCGAGACGAAGCCGTTGTTGGGATCGCGGATGAAAGCGAGATAGTCGGGCTCGGCATTGTCGTTCATGACGTAGCCGCCGACGAGCAGTTGCGGCGCGACGATCTCGATCACCTCGCGCGCCAGCGAGGGACGGCCCTCCCCCGGCCAGCCGTCGATCAGCACGAAGTCGACGGGGCCACCGAGGTCGCGCAGCGTCTTGCGTGCGTCGCCTTCGCGGATCTCGGCATAGTCGGCCAGGCCGGCAACAGCGAGATTGCGCCTGGCGGCTTCGACCTTGGCGGGCACGATCTCCGAGCCGATCACGGTGCCACCGCCATTATCGCGGACGGCAGCCGCGAAATAGAGCGTCGACATGCCGACCGAGGTCGCGAACTCCGCGACGCGGGTGGCGCGCAAGCCGCGGCACAGCAGGTAGATCAACTCACCCTGCTCGGGATGGATCGAAAAGCCCTGTTCGGCATAGGTGTGAGGATCGCGGCTGTTGAACGAGCTGCGCGGACCGCCGCCGGACGGCCGCGACCGCGCGCCCTGCAGGCGCGCGATCACGGCGTTGACGCGCGGATCTTGAATCGGACTGTGCGGCCGATCGGACATGCGGCCCCCTTCACTTCCCGAGGATTTCCGCAGCCGCGCGCTCCAGGATCCCGGCGATGCGACGCGCCTCGGCGGAGTCGCTGCCGTGCTTGCTGCGCAGCGCGCGCTTGAGATTGTGGCGGGCGCGGTGCAGCTCGTCGGAAGCATCGGCATCGAGATCGCTGACGCCGGCAAAGGCCTCGCGCACCTCGTCCATGCGGCGTCCGATCCGAGACAGCGCCTGCAGGATCGCATCGGCCGTCCCGCGCTGCTCGGCGAGATGTGCCTCGCCCTGCGGCGTGATGCTATAGAGCTTGCGGCCGCCGTCCTGCGCGACGTTCGTGTGGCCGACCTCTTCGAGATAGGTCAGCGCCGGATAGATCACTCCGGGGCTCGGCGTATAAAATCCCTCCGAACGCTCCTCGATGATCTTGATCAGCTCGTAGCCATGCGCCGGCTTCTCGGCGAGCAGAGCCAGGATCACGAGCTGGAGGTCCTGCGAGGCGAGGCGCCGGGCGCCCGGAAAGTCGTCGCCGCCGCGCCCGAAAAAGCCATGCCCGCCCCGGCCGAAGCGATGCCGCCCGCCGTGCCGGCCCATGCCAAAATGGGCGAAGTGGCCAAAATGGAAGTCTCTGTGCTCTCGGTGCTTGCTAAACATATCTTACGTCTCCTTCTTAAAACCTATCTTACGATATAATTTGCGATAATAAGGATTCAAATCATGGATCCGTGATCGCTTGCCGGCCGGGACTCACTACCGCGCCGCCGTGCTACTCGGCGGCTTCGCTTGTGGGCACGCCCCGCTCGACCTCGAGCTGAAGGATGTCGTTGAAGCGGTTGAACGCACCGCACAGCGCGATGCGCCAAGTCAGCTCGACGATCTGTGCTTCCGAGAAATGGACGCGCAGACGGGCAAAGTTCTCGTCCCGCGTCCTGTTCCAGTTGTTGGTGACGGCGATCGCATATTCGACGACGAGCTTGTCGAGCTCATCGAGCTCCGGATGATCCTTGAAGTCGACAAGGCGCGCAGTGCCCTCCTCCGACACGCCCTGCACCGCAAGCTTTGGCGCGTGGTGGGAAACGCAATAGTCGCATTTGTTGAGCAAGGACACCGTGACCAGCGCCAGCTCGAGATGCCGCTTCGAGATCATGCCTTCGCTGGCGAGATCGACCAGCAAAGACCACATGTGCTTGAAGATCGGCGCGCGATGCGCCATCACACCGGCCTGGTTCTCGAACGCACCATAGGTCGTCATCTTGTCCCACAGAGGTCGCAGTGCTTCCGGCAGATCGCCCCTGGTCTTGATCGAAACGCGCGACATGGCATGTCATCCCTTGTTGGACGACGCATGCTGCCATAGGGGCCGGCCCGTCCGCTACCTTGCGATCGCAAACGCATGACACCTAGAACGTTCGAAACACGCTGCTTGCGCCTGCCCGCCGCCACCAAGGTGGTGCAATGGGAAGGCACCTCTGTGTTCAAGGTCGGCGGCAAGATGTTCGCGCTGAGCGGCGGTTATACGGCTGATACCGGCGGCTACATGTTCAAGGTCTCGAACCTGGCCTATTCCATGCTGATCGAACACGGGCTGGCGCGGCCCGCGCCTTATCTTGCGCGGGCCAAATGGGTGCAGCTCGTCAGCAACAACGCGTTGCCGGACGCGGAGCTGACGGCCTATCTCGCCCAGGGGCATGCGTTGATCGTGGCAAAACTCACGCGCAAGGCTCGCAAGCAGCTTGGGCTTGCGTCGCCGGAAACCGGGCTCGAATGACGATCTCCGCGTGCAGCCGGTCGGCGGCGCGCGGCGACATTGAGCTTTCATCCTGCCCCGATATACTGACCATCCTGGATTCGAATTGGGAAGCCGGCGTGGCGATTGATCTGAAGGCGGTCGAGCAACTCGCTACCGATCAATCCTCTCTCAAGGCGGCTGCCGGCCTTGCCAAGCCGGCCAAATGGTCGAGCGTCGGCAGCAGCCCGGACGGCGCACTGATCTGGGGCGAATGCGCGGGCTCCGGCGCCAATCCCTATCGCGTGATGGCCGACCTCCGCAACCTCGGCAACAAGTGCACCTGTCCGTCGCGCAAATTCCCCTGCAAGCACGTGCTCGGCCTGTTGTGGCTCAATGCAGAAGCCATCGTGCCGTTCGCGCCCGCCGACACGCCAGCCTGGGTCAGCGACTGGCTGGGGCGCCGGCGCGGCACGTCCGCCGCGAAGCCGGCAAGCACCGCCGCTCCGGCCGGTGAGAAGGATGTGCGCGCCGCACGGGCCGTCGAGCCCGAGGTCGTCGAGGATCCGAAGGATGCAGCGCGACGCGAGGCGCAGTCGGCTAAACGAAACGAAGAGACCGAGCGCGCCATCCTCGATGCGCTGGATGCGCTGGAGCAATGGATTGGCGATCAGCTCCGCATGGGATTATCGGGCTTCATCGACGATGCCACAGCGCGATGCCGGCGCATCGCGGCACGTCTGGTCGACGGCAAGGCCGCGGTGCTGGCCGGACGGATCGACGAACTGCCGTCCCGTCTGCTCGCGCTGGCCGCGGGCGATCGGCCTAGCGGCGCGGTCGTCGAACTCGGCAAGCTGGTGCTGCTTGCGCGCGCCTTCCGCGCCACGCCGCGCGATGCCGAGATCCGCCGCGTCGTCGCGACGACCGAGACACGCGAGACAGTGCTGGCCGATCCGCAGGCGTTGCGCGTGAACGCGCAATGGGAGGTGCTCGCCGAGCAGGTGCAGACGCGGCGCGACGGCCTGGTATCGCAAACCACGTGGCTGCTCAATCTCGCTGCAAGCGGTCCGCGCTTCGCGATGCTGCTCGACTTTTTTCCCGCAAGCGCCGGACGGCGCGGTTCGGTGTTTGCGCCCGGCGAGCGCTTTCAGGGCGAGCTCGTCTTTTATCCGTCGCAACAGCCACTCCGCGCCCTGCTCGTCCGGCGTGACGCCGCCGAGGCGATGCTTAACTCCGAATGGCCCGCGCCTGATATGGCGCTGGGCGAAGCGTTGACACGCCCTCTGCTCGCAGAACCCTGGATCGTCGAGATTCCCCTGCTGCTGCCTCGGGGGCGGATCGCACGAGACGATTCAGGGGGCACATGGTGGCGAGCAGCCGACGGCACGGCCACGCTGCCGGTCACAGGCAACGCGGAGGGCTTGCTGGCCGGCACGGAGCTGATGCGCACCGCCGCGATCTGGTCGGGCAACAGGCTCGCGATCCTTGCCGCACAGTCCCCTTGGGGACGGATCGGCGGCCATGACTGAAACCGCCGGTGCCGAAACGATCTTCGAGGCGATGGGCGCAGTCGTGACGCGCTGGACCATGGGCTCGACCGCCGCCCCTGTCGCGTCCTTCTGGCGCACCGAGCTCGGCGACGATCCCGTCGAGGCCGAGTTGCGACTACTCGCGCTGTCGGGCCAGTTCCTCGGCGCGATCGTGACGGCCGAACCGCCGCCTGTGCTGCGCGTGCTACCCGACATTCCAACGCTCGGACTGCCGACCGTGCACGAGGCATTGCGACCGTTGGTGCGGCGGATCCTTGCGACGAGCAAGGACGGAGCTTCCAGAACCGAATTCATCCACTTCCTCGCCGCGCGCGGCTGGACGACACATCCCGCCGACTGGATACCGGACGCAAGCGACGAGGACGCGCCCGATATCTATGCCGCGTGGCGCGACTGGAGCGCATCCACCGCATCCGGCGAGACGACCCGGCGACAGGCCGGCGACCAGCTCACAGCAGAAAACTGGGAGGACTTTTGGCCGGCCGCACGCAAGGCCGCGTTGATCGCACTGAGGCGGCGCGATCCGTCGGCGGCGCGCGCGCTGCTCGAAGCAAGGCTCGGCAGCGAGAGCGCCGATGCGCGGTTGCGCCTGTTGTCCCTGCTGTCGGAGCGGTTGTCCGGTGATGACGTTGCCTTTCTCGAAGGTCTGGCGGCGAACGATCGCGCACCGAAGGTGAAAGCGCTCGCAACATCCATGCTGGCGCGCCTCGGCCATGGTCCCGCCGCAGGAGAAGATATCGCGGAGCTCGCCGGCTACTTCTCGGTCAAGACGAAGGGGCTGCTGCGTCGCTCCCGCGTGGTCCAGATCGAGACTCCGAAGACACCGGCGCAGTGGCAGCGCCGAAAAGCCCTGCTCGACGGCACCGATCTGATGTCGTTCTCGGGCGCGCTCGGCTTTGGCCCGCAGGATTTGATCGATGCCTGGGACTGGAACGTGGACCCCGCGGCCGACACCGGGCTGATCAAATTGATTTTGGAGACCGGCACCGACGCCCAGCTTGCGCAGGCAGCCGGGATCGTCAGCGAGCACGACGCGACCGGTCTCATCGTGGCGCTCGCACCGCGCCTTACACCCGCCGACCGAGCCAGGTTTGCGTCGGCTGGCCTGCGCGCGCACGGCATCGGCTTCGACATGGCACAGGTGATCGCCGGCGCGGCCGCGCGCCTGGACGATCTGCTGTCGGCGCCCGCCGGCGCCAAGCTACTGGCCGAGCTTCGGCGCGACGACGCGAAGCCGTCGGACCATGTTGCAGAATTTCAGGCTCTGGGCCTGCTCGCCTCGCGCACGGCGGCGCAGCAGACCTTGCAGCGCCTGACGGCTGCGGGCCTGCTGCAAGGCGACCCGCGCCTCGACATGCTGCGGCTCAACGCCGCGTTGGACGATAATGGAGAGAAACCATGAGCGAGAAACTGCGGTTGCCCGCCGAGGACAGCTTTGCGGCCGAGCTGAAGGCACTCGCGGCAGGCGACGGCCATCGCCCGCCCGGCTGGGCCCTCTCGCCGCGTCAGGTCGTGACCTATCTGATGGGCGGCAAGGCAGTCGATGGCACGGTGGTCACGCCGAAATATGTCGGCGACAAACGACTGATCGAGACAGCGGTCGCGACGCTTGCGACCGATCGCGCGCTGCTGCTGCTCGGCGTGCCCGGCACGGCGAAATCGTGGGTCTCCGAGCATCTTGCCGCCGGCATCACCGGCGACTCCACGCTCGTGATCCAGTGCACGGCCGGGACCGACGAGAACCAGATCCGCTACGGCTGGAACTATGCCCAGCTGCTCGCCCACGGACCGAGCCGTGACGCGCTGGTCGCAACACCGCTGATGCGCGCGATGGAGGGCGGCAAGCTCTGCCGCTTCGAGGAGCTGACGCGCATGGGCAGCGACGTGCAGGATACCCTGATCACCGTGCTGTCCGAGAAGATGATGCCGATCCCGGAGCTCAACACCGCGGTCTATGCGCAGCGCGGCTTCAACATCATCGCGACCGCCAACAATCGCGACAAAGGTGTCAACGAACTATCCTCCGCGCTCAAGCGCCGCTTCAACGTCGTCGTCCTGCCACTGCCCGACAGCGCCGAGGAGGAAGTGTCGATCGTCGTCAAGCGTGTCAGCGAAATGGCGCAGAACCTCGATCTTCCAGCACCAAAGAACGTGGCCGACGAAGTGGCGCGGGTGGTCGCGATCTTCCGCGAGCTCCGCTCGGGCTCGACCGAGGACGGCAAGGTCGCGCTAAAATCTCCCTCCGGCGGTCTCTCGACCGCCGAGGCGATCGCAGTGATGGTCGGCGGCATCAGCCAGGCGACCTTCTTCAACGAAGGCAAGCTGACCCCGGAAACGCTCGCCAGCAACATGATCGGCGCAGTGGTGAAGGACCCCGTGCAGGACACGGCCGTGCTCGGCGAATATCTCGAGACCGTGCTGAAGAAGAAGCGCGGCTTCGAAGGCTACTATGCTTCGCTGACCGATCTGATTTGACATCATGGCCGGCGACATCCATCTGTTCGGTATCCGGCATCATGGGCCGGGATCGGCGCGGCGGCTGGTGGAAGCGCTCGATGCGCTGATGCCGATCATGGTGTTGATCGAAGGGCCGTCGGATGCATCCGAGCTGCTGCCCATGCTCGCCGACCCCGAGATGGTGACGCCGGTGGCGCTGCTCACCTATGCCGAAGACAATCCGGCCAATGCGAGCTTCTTTCCCTTTGCCGAGTATTCGCCGGAATATCAGGCCACACGCTGGGCGGTGCGCCACGGCGCAGCATCGCGATTCATCGACTTGCCGGCATCCGACCGGCTCGGCGTCGCTGCGAGCGAGATCGCGGAAGAGATCGCGACGAAGGCCGACGACGATCCCATCAGCTATGATCCGATCGGGGCGCTCGCGACCGCCGCCGGTTATGACGACGGCGAATCCTGGTGGTCCGACGTCATCGAGGAAAATCCCGCATCGGGGCCGGTTTTCACTGCCGTTGCCGATGCGATGACGGCACTGCGCGCCGAGGCAAAGCTGCTCACCGCCCGCGAGGCTGCGCGCGAAGCCCATATGCGGATCGAGATCGCCAAGGCAGCGAAGGAGTGCGATGGTGCGATCGCCGTGGTCTGCGGCGCCTGGCATGTGCCGGCGCTCGCGGAGCGTCGCAGCCTTGCGGCCGACCGCGAATTGCTCAAGGGCCGGCCGAAGGCAAAGATCAAGGCCACATGGGCGCCGTGGACTGCCCCGCGCCTGGCACGCGCGAGCGGCTATGGCGCAGGCGTCGTCGCGCCCGGCTGGTGCGCGCATCTCTGGGAGACGCGCGAGGGCGATCGCGCCGCGCTTTGGCTCGCCAAGGTGACGCGTGTGCTGCGCGAGCGCGGTCATTTCGTCTCGACCGCCTCGGTAATCGAGGCGCAACGTCTCGGCGTGGCGCTCGCGGCACTGCGCGAGCGGCCCTCGCCCGGCTTCGAGGAGTTGCGCGAAGCGGCGATCGCCTGCCTCTGCAACGGCGAGCGCGCGATGTGGAACGATGTCGCCGCCGAGTTGCTGGTCGGTGCGGGCGTCGGATCGATTCCGTCGGCGACGCCGCTGGCGCCGCTGCTGGAAGACCTTCAGCGCCAGCAGAAGGCGACGCGGCTGAAGCCGGAAGCGCTCGAACGGCCGCTGACGCTCGATTTGCGCAGCGAGAGCGGGTTGATGCGTTCGACGCTGCTGCACCGGCTCAACGCGCTCGACGTGCCCTGGGGACGCCTGACGGATGCGGGCCGCAGCCGTGGAACGTTCCGCGAGAACTGGCAATTGCGCTGGGAGCCGGAATTCGCGGTGCGGCTGGTCGAGAACCTGCTCTATGGCTCGACCATCATGGAAGCTGCCGCCAGCCGCCTGATCGAGGCAATGGGCAAGGAGACCGAGCTCGGCGCGCTGGCGGGCCTCGTGCGCGACGCCATGATCGCCGATCTGCCGCGCGCCACCGAATCCGGCATCGCTGCGCTCGAGACCAAGGCGGCTCTCACCAGCGACGGTCAAGCTCTGCTCGACGCGATACCGCCGATGGCCGACATCCTGCGCTATGGCGAGGCGCGCGCCGGCACCGTTGAGCATCTGGCGGCCTTGATGCCCCGGATCGTCGTGCAGGCCGCACTCGCTTTGCCCTACGCCGCGCGCAATCTGGATGTGCCGGCGGCCGCCAAGCTGCGCGGTGCGATCCTCGCCGGTGATTCCGCGATCCAGCTTGCCCAGCTCGAAACCGAAATCGTCGCCAAATGGCGCGAGGCGCTGACGGCCCTGCTGCACGACGATCAGACCACAATGCTGATCGCCGGCACCGCAGCGCGGCTGCTCTACGAGGCCGAGTTGTTGGCCGTCGATCAGACGTCCAACCTGTTGGCGCGGATGCTGTCGCCGGGCACGCCGGTTGCCGCGGCAGCGGGTTTCTTCGAGGGCTTCTTTGAGGGTGCGGGCCAGCGCCTGATTCACGATGCGGCATTGCGCGGCGCCGTGGATGGCTGGCTACTGTCACTCGACGATGAGGCCTTTACCGCCAGCCTGCCGCTGTTCCGCCGTGTCTTCTCGGCCTTGGACCGGAACGAGCGCAGGCGGCTGATGGACGCGTTGTTTGCGCGGAACGCCGGTGGCGCGAAGGGATATCGGCTCATCCCGGATGCCGCCGCCATCTGGCCGCAGCACGAGGCGCGCGTGATCGCGCTGCTCAATGCCGGAGTCCCCCGATGAGCGAGACCGACGAGCGCAATCGCCGCTGGACGCTGGCCCTCGGCGTTGACGCAGAGGATGAGGAAGGCGCCACCGCACTGTCCGACAGCGACCGCCGCATGTCCGCGGCCTTGACGGCACTATACGGCAATGGCGACGACGCGCCGAAGAAGGGGCGCGGCGGTCTCGGCGGCTCGGCACCGCGTGTCGCGAAGTGGCTTGGCGACATCAGGGAGTTCTTCCCTGCCCCCGTGGTTCAGGTGATCCAGAAAGACGCCTTCGAGCGCAAGGGGTTGCGCCAGATGCTGCTCGAGCCCGAATTCCTCGCAACCGTCGAAGCCGACGTAAACCTGATCGCCGATCTGGTCGCACTGCGCGGCGTGATGCCGGAGAAGACCAAGGATACCGCGCGGATCGTGATCGCCAAGGTGGTGGCCGAGCTGATGGAGCGGCTCGAGCGGCGCACAACGGACGCAGTCCGCGGCGCGCTGAACCGCTCGCTGCGGACCAACCGCCCGCGCTTTGCCGACATCGACTGGCCGCGCACCATCAAGGCCAATCTGCGCCACTATCAGCCGGAGCATCGCACCGTGGTGCCGGAACGGTTGATCGGCTTCCTGCGCCAGCAGCGTCGCATCGTCGATCTCGAGGAAGTCATTCTGTGCGTCGACCAGTCTGGATCGATGGCGACGTCCGTCGTCTACGCCTCGATCTTTGCGGCGGTGATGGCCTCGCTTCCTGTTGTCGCGACCAAGCTCGTCTGTTTCGACACCGCGATCGTGGACCTGACCGAGGAGCTCGCCGATCCCGTCGAGGTGCTGTTCGGCGTCCAGCTCGGCGGTGGCACCGACATCAACAGCGCCGTCGCCTATTGCGAGGACCGCATCGAGCGGCCCTCAAAGGCGCATCTGATCCTGATCACCGATCTCTATGAAGGCGGCAATGCGGATGCGCTGGTCGACCGGCTGGCCCGACTGGTAACGCGCGGGATCAATGTGATCGTGCTTCTGGCCCTGACCGACACCGGCCGCCCCTCCTACGACACCGAGCTATCGGCAAGGGTTGCGAGCCTCGGCATCCCCGTCTTTGCCTGCACCCCGGACCAGTTTCCCGATCTGATGGCAACCGCGCTGAAGCGCGAGGACGTCGCCGATTGGGCCGCCGACCAGGATATCAAGCTGATCCGGCCCGAAGCCTGAATGCCTTGAATCCGACGAGAGCTTCGCCTCGCCGAAGATACGGCCGATCCAGTCGAGGAAGACACGTCAGCTGGCGGTTTTGGAGGCGATTGACGACGACCTTATATCTGACTAGAGTCAGACAATGCTCGATCCGGTCTCCCGCGTCCGCCGTTTCAACCGTGCCGTGACCTCCGCCGTCGGCGCACTCGATACCTCCTTCCTCGGGCGCGGCCGGCCGCTTGGGGCGGCGCGCGTGCTCAATGCAATCGGACACGGACGCTCCGACGTAGGCGAGATCCGCGACTATCTCGGCCTCGATTCCGGTCTGATGAGCCGGCTGTTGCGCAGCCTGGAGGACGAAGGCCTGATCGAGACGCAAGCTCATGAAGATGATGCGCGGCGCCGCGTTGCGAGCCTGACACGCACGGGCAAGCGCGAATTCGCCGCCTATGAAGCGCTATCGAACACGCAAGCCGAAAGCTTCCTCGCCCGCAACTCGCAAGCCGAGGCGCTGCTCGCGGCGATGGACCTGATCGCCTCCGCGCTGACGCGCGAGCGGATCGCGCTCGGCGACATGGATCCGCGCAGCGACGAGGCGCGCTATTGCCTCGGTGAATATTACGCCGAGCTCGGCCGCCGCTTCAAACAGGGTTTTGACGTCTCGCTGTCACGCGACCCTGACGCCAAGGACATGCGCCGCCCGCGCGGCAGCTTCATCGTGGCGATGTCGGACGCGCTGCCGATCGGCTGCGTCGGGTTGAAAGGAACCGACCACGGCTATGCCGAGATCAAGCGGCTGTGGGTCGCGCCGTCCGCCCGCGGATTGGGGCTCGGCAAGCGCCTGATGGACGCCGCCGAGGATGCCGCGCGCATGCTCGGCATTGCGCTCTTGCGGCTCGACACCAACAGCGCGCTGCCGGAGGCCGGCCGGCTCTATCGCACCACCGGCTGGCGCGAGATTCCCCGCTTCAACGACGACCCCTACCCGGATCTGTTCTTCGAGAAGCAGATCCGGGCGTAGACCTCGTCATGCCGCCACCGGCGCCGGCGCAGGCTCGGTTTGCGGCTTCGGGAACGGGCGGAACGTCATCGCCATCAGGAACGCACCGACACCCATCGCCCAGGAGCCGATATAGAGCCAGGCGTAGCTGGAGAACGCGTCGTAGATCAGGCCGCCGGCGAGCGGACCGGTCGCCATGCCGAGGCTGCCGGCCATCGCCGTGCCGCCGATCACGGTGCCCATCATCTTGAGTGGAAAGTTTTCGCGGATGATCACGGCATAGAGCGGCATGGTGCCGGCATAGATGAAGCCGAACACCGTCGCGACCATGTAGAAGGTCGTGAGCTGATGGGCGAAGACATAGGCGAGCGCACCGAAGGCTTGCGCGAGCAGCCCCGAGACCAGCACGCGCTTGGCGCCCAGGCGATCGCCCATCAGGCCGAAGGCGATGCGGCCGCCGAGGCCGGCCAGTCCCTCGACGCTGTAGATCGTCACTGCGGAGATCAGCGGGATGCCGCAGCTCACGGCATAGCTGACGGTATGGATGATCGGGCCGGAATGGGTGGCGCAGCAGAAGAAATTGGTGGCGAGCAGGATCAGGAATTGCGGTGAGCGCAATGCCTCGCCCACCGTCATCTCGGATTGCGGACCGCTCGGACCCGCGGCCGCGACCGGCGAATGCGCCAGCGCCGGCGGGCGGCGGACCAGGAGCGCGACCGGGATCATGATGACGGCGACCACCAGCGCCACGATCTGCATCGCGGTGCGCCAGTCATGGTTGGAAACCAGCCAGGCCGCGAACGGCGCCATCGTCATCGGCGCCACGCCCATGCCGGCCGACACCAGCGACACCGCGAGGCCCCGATGAGTGTCGAACCACCCGGTGACGGTCGCCATCATCGGCGCGAAGATCGCGGCGCAGGACGCGCCAACCAGCAGGCCAAACACGACCTGGAACACGATCAGCGAGGTCGCGTGGCTCGCCGCGAACAGGCTGAGCGCCAGCACGGTCGATCCCGTCAGCACCACCGGCAGCGGGCCGAACTTATCCGTCAGCGTGCCCCAGGCCATGCTGGTGAAGGCCATCGCCAGGAAGCCGATCGTCATCGCGCTGGAGATCCCGGTCACCGACCAGCCGGTGTCCTTGGCGATCGGTTGCAGGAACACCGGCAGCGAAAACATGCCGCCGATCGCAACGCAGCCGAGCAAGCCGCCGGCGGCGACGATCACCCAGCGATAAGAGGAAGAAGTCATCCTTGTCTCCCGTCAGGTCTGTCTCAAGTGGAAGACGAATGGGAACAGGGCTGGCCGACAAGTGTCCGGTCATTTTTGTCACATGCTTTCCGTCTGCCAACAAGAAAGTCGGAAAACAACCCCATGCACAGTAGCCGGGCGCAGCCGGATCAATGACTTACGAGGTGGATGACGGGAGGCCAGGAGCGGTCGCGCAAGGAGCCGATCCACGACGCCTCACCAAGCGCTCGCGGTGAGCTCAATCGCCACCTTGACGTCGACGCCGCACGCCGGATCGGATTTGGGGTACGCCGTCCGCCGCTGAGGAAACAAAGCGATTTCGCCCATCGGTCCCTGAGAGGGCGTTCATCGTGGCCTCGATCAGGAACGCTTCAATCACGTCCGCTGGAACTGACGATTTTGCATCGACCCACCAGGCGAGAACCTGGACCAGGGCCCCGGTCACATAGTGGCTAGCTGCATCGCCTCGCCAATCGGTGTAACGGAACCGCGCCAGATCCTCCGCGACGAGCTCATGAACCATCATCCGGAAGCGCGCTTGCACGACGATGCCGCTCCGTCGGCCGACGATAGCGCGGAACAGCCGTCGCTGCTCCTGGATGTGATCGATCAGGCCACGCGCGAACGGGAGCATCTTGACGTCGCGCATCCAAACCACTCAATCGGGCCGCCTTCGTGTGCTTCTCATTTTCGGTTGGCTCCAAGTTCGGCACGATCCTCGGGGTCGCTTCAGGGATGGATGGTCGATACCTCCTGGCCTACTCGGCGTTGCTCATGGCCTCGATGCTGTTTTGGTCGGTCGCGTTCCTGCATCGCCCCGCGATTCCAAAGACGCTGGGGGCGATCGGCGTCGGCGCCAGCCTGGCTACGATATTGATCGTGGTGGTCGGCCACGTTGTGATCGGCGTCGCCGCGCTGTTCGGACTGCAATCCTTGCTTGGCGCGTCGGCCGGCGCAGCGTCGAACGACCTGACCTTCGTGAACTTCGTCGAGCGACTGTTTGCAGCCTGGTCCGGCGTCGCCGCCTGGTTGCTCTGGCGTGGATACACCAGCGACGGAGCTTCCCGGCTATCCGAGGATGAGCATTGAGCAACCGCGGCAAGACACGGCAGGATGGCTTCATCTCCCGGGTCTGGACACGCAGGATCGCGGCCTCCGGCTCACGGCTGGTCCCGCGCTTCCTCTACGGTCCGCTTCAGGGCCGGAAGGGTCATTCGCCAATAGAACGCGACATGCTTTGCTCCGGAGTCCTCGCCGATCTCCCAGTCGTGCCATCTGGAAGACAAATGGGAACGGCGAAAGCAGACAGCGCCCCGATTTTTTCGGCACGCACCGGCGCGCCTGCCACTCTGCGCCGGGCTACGCGTCGAATAGCGCCTTCACATCGCTCTCCGTGAAGGCCGACGCGATCCCACCGTCGCGGTCGAACAGGCCATCGGCGAGCGCGCGCTTTCTGGCTTTGAGCTCGTCCATCTTTTCCTCGATCGTCCCGGTGGCCACCAGCCTGTAAACGAAGACGGCCTTGTCCTGCCCGATGCGATAGGCCCGGTCGATCGCCTGTTCCTCGACAGCGGGGTTCCACCAGGGATCGAAAATGATGACGGTATCGGCGGCGGTGAGGTTGAGGCCGACGCCGCCCGCCTTCAGGCTGACCAGGAAGATCTCGGCCGTGCCGCCCTGAAAGGCTTCAATCGCCGCCTTTCGATCCTTGGTCTGACCGGTGAGCACACTATAGCGCAAGCCTCCCGTGTCGAAGCGCTTGCGGATCAGATCGAGCATCGAGGTGAATTGCGAGAAGATGATGATCTTGCGTCCTTCGCTCAGAAGTTCGCCCACCATGTCGATCAGGCGATCGAGCTTGGCTGACGGCCGCTCGACCCCATCGTCCAGTTTCAGCAACGCCGGATCGCAACAGGCCTGGCGCATCCGGAGCAGAGCCTCGAGCACCACGATGTGGCTCTTGGCAAGGCCGCGCTTTGCGATGGCCTCGCGAACCTTCCGCGACATCGCGAGCCGTATCGAATCGTAGAGATCGCGCTGCGGCCCTTCCAGCGCGATGCTCTCCACCATTTCGCTTTTGGCAGGCAGCTCGGTCGCCACCTCCGTCTTGGTACGCCGCAACAAGAAGGGCTTGACACGCCGTGCCAGCGCCGCGGTCCGCACCGTGTCGGCACGCTTTTCGATCGGCGTGCGCCACTGACGCGAAAATGCCGCCTTGTCCCCGAGATAGCCGGGGTTGACGAAGCTCATGATCGACCAGAGTTCGCCGAGATGATTTTCCATCGGCGTGCCCGTGAGACAGAAGCGATGCTGCGCCTTCGTCTCGCGCAGCCATCGCGTGGTGGCGGCATCGGGATTCTTGACCGTCTGCGCCTCGTCCAGCACGGCCATATGCCACTCGCGCGCCAGCACGACTTCGCGGTCCCTCGCGATCAAGGGATAGGTGGTGAGGACCAGATCGTGCTCTGCGATGGCAGGAAACTTGAGCTTGCGATCTGCGCCGTGCAGCACGAGGACTTTCAGATCCGGCGCAAACTTCTGCGCTTCGACAAACCAATTCGTCATCAGGCTGGTCGGCGCGACGACCAGCACGGGATTGGCGAGGTGACCTCGCGCTTTCTCCAGCGCCATCAAGGCCAGGATCTGGACGGTCTTGCCCAGCCCCATGTCGTCGGCGAGAATCCCGCCCAACCCGCTTTCTCGGAGCAGATCCAGCCATGCCACGCCTTGCGCCTGATAGGGCCGGAGCGTGGCGCGAAAGGTCGGCGGCAATTCCGGCGCGGTCAACCCTCGCGCCTGAAGCAAGCCCGCGAGGCGGCGAAGACTGTCAGCCCCCTGAAAGGCGAAGCGCTCATTCTCGACGCCGAGCAGCGGAACGACGTCCGCGCGCGACAGTCTGATCTTTCCGGAGGCGTCCGCGAAAGCGCCGCTCATGTGCAGGCCATGCAGCGCCAGCACGAGCGGCAGGAAGCGATCGGCAGCCAGTGCGACGTGCCGGCCGTCGGCGAGCGGCAGAAGGAAACGATCGCCCTTGTCCGCGAGTTGAGTCAGCAACGCGGGAGTGAAGCCAGGCGCCGAAACCAGTGCTGCCAGGAGCGGCGCGAGATCGCGTCGCTCGCCGTCGATCTCGATGCCGAGCGCCAGTTCGAACCAGTCGATGCCGCTGGACTCCAGGGCCGCGTCGAAATCGCCCGACGATTCCGCGAGCCGGAACGGAAAATCGTCGTCAATCAGGATCTCGAAACCATCCGATCGCAGTTGCTCGGCGTGCAACGCGAGAAAATCGAACCAGCCGCGCTGGTCGCTCAGCGTCAAATCCGCAGCATGGCGGTAGTCGAGCGTCGGAAGCGCCGACCTCGCATCGATGAGACCGACGTCGGCGAGGCGCTTGCGCGCCTGTCTTTCCTTCCCTTGGCGGCGTGTGATCGCATAGACCTGCCCGCCTTGAAACAGTTCCAGCCGGCTCGCACGCTGGGTCGTGTCGATCTCGAACCCGGCGTAGCGGAAGCCGAGGCTGGCCACACCGGTGGGGCCGGGCTGCTCACGCCTGCTGTGATAGTAATAGTAACTTGCGCCGACATGTCCGAGCTTCAGCCGCAGCACGGGACGCGGATCCTCGTCGATCGGCACCGCAGCCACCGGCGGCACCGGCAGCAGGCCGTGGTGAAGCTCGGGCAGCCTCTGGCTCAGGCGGCGCGACACCTCTTCGAGCTGCGCGCGGGGAATGGATGGTGCAGCCAGGAACTGGCAGGCGAGCCGAGGCGGCAGGCCGAGTTGCACCGGCCCGATCACACCGCTGGCTTCGTCGACATAGACCGGCGGTTCGGCATTCAACGCGATCGCCCCCGATACGATGAGATGTGGCGCAACGCCCTTGCCGTGCCCCGGGCGCCATTCGATCCGGCCTTCACGCGTTTCGCCCCAGCTCAGCGGCGCCCGCTTGTGGTCAAGCCAGAATGCGCGACCCGTCGCGACAATCCGGCGCAATAGCTCTTCCGGATGCGGCCCCTGCGTATGGTAGTTGCGCAAACGGCCGGATATCTCCGTCATAATGTCGACGTCGACGTCCCGAAAATATTTTGGCGCCCGTTCCGGCTTGAAGTCGTAAGGACTGGGACTACTGTAGTTGTCGGCATACGCTCCACCCTTGCGCAACTGGACCGATCGTAGGGAAATCTCAAGATAGGGCATCGGGTCGTCCGACGGGTCCAGGCAATACAGCAATCGCGGACTCTCGTCCGCAGCGTAATCGCTGCTCCGCGCCGCACGGCCGACCGTGTCGATCCAGGTGGTGACCTCAAAGCCCAGAACCGGCGGCGTCGACGGCGCTTGCACCTTCCCAGGCTTGGCTGCCTGCGGAGGTGGCACGGAGGCCAACTCCGACGGCTCCTTGTCGCTCAGTGCTTCGAGCAAGGTCGCAGCGACATGCTTGCAATTGAAGGCCATCGAACAACTGCAATCACCGTCAATGTCGGTGAGCCCGCCGTGGTCGAACTCCAGCTGGATGTCGACGCGATATTTCCTGGACTCGCTGCCTCGCACCTGGGAGCTGACGTAGGTCAGGTCATCGCTGACATTCACCGCCGAGACGCGGCCCTGCGCCTGATAGGCGTGCGCCTTCTCCATCGCCGAGCGGCTGAAGTAACTGTAGATTTCCTTGCGCTTGAGAACGTCCGAGAGCACTTGCAGCGATTCCACGACCCAGATTGCCTGGGTTGTAGCATAGCCGTCTCGACCGGGGGATTGTAGTCGCACGTTCGCCACAGATCCGGGGCGCCACGCGGGAGCATCTGCAAACCACCTTCAACTAGAGCCGCGCATGAAATTCCATGAGAAACCGACGTCCCTCCGGCCAGTCGCCGAGATTGCTCGCACCATTGATGTGGCCCTTCGCGCCGATGTCGACGAGGTCGCTGCCCCACTGCCCTGCTCTCGCCTGCACGTAAGACAGAGACGCGTAGGGGTCATTGGTGCTGGCCACGATCATCGAGGGAAAGCGGAAGCGTTCCTCCGGCGCGGGCGCGAACGCCGCGGCCTCGGTCGGGAACGCCGGGGATTGCGGATCGGGAACGGCGACCAGAAGCGCGCCCTTCACCGGCGCGTGGTTTTGTTTTTGCCAATGCGCGACGAGCAGGCAGGCAAGGCTGTGGGCCACCAGCACCGGTGGCGTCTTCGTCGCGCCGACGGCGCGGTCCAGGGCTGCGATCCAATCGACCAGATCGGGTTGATCCCAGCTGGCCGGACCAAAACGGCGGATGGCAGGGTCGGCCAGCTCCCAACGGCTCTGCCAATGCGCTTCGCCGGAGTTGCCGATGCCTGGCAAATGGATGAATTCCGTCACGCTCGACCTTTCATGTTTCGCTACGTTCCAGCGGAGCATGGCGATTTACAAGCGCAAACGGAATTGGCATTCATCGGAAAGAGCCGCACAATTCCGATAGATCAAAGGCCATGACGCGAAGCCAGGATTTTCAGCCCGTCCTCGATCCGACCGACATTGCGATCATCGAAACGCTGCAGGATGATGGCCGCATCAGCGTCTCGGAACTGGGGCGAAAGGTCGGCCTGTCCCAGCCGGCCACCTCGGAACGCCTGAAGCGACTGGAGGAGCGCGGGATCATCAGCGCCTATCGCGCCGTCATCGATCCGGCCGCGGTCGGTCTCAAGATGATGGCGATCATCCGCCTGCGGACGACGCATGAACACATCAAGGCGTGCCTGAAGCAATTTGCGGAGATGCCTGAGATCATCGAAGTCCTGAGGCTGACAGGAGAGGATTGCTTCCACCTCAAGGTGATCGTGCCCTCGCCGGCGGAGCTCGAGAGCATCGTCGATGCGATTGCTCGGTATGGTTCGGTCACGACCGCCATCGTGCTGCGGAGCGAACCCGTGAAGCGTATCGGGCGAGAACTGATTCAGAGGAGCTAGCACGCGACTCATGCCCATTCGTCCCATCGTCCGCTATCCCGACCGCCGGCTCGCGATGCCGGCCCGCCCCGTCACCGTCTTTGACGACGGCTTGCGCGCGCTGGCCGCCGACCTGATGGAGACGATGCGCGCTGCGCCCGGCATCGGCATCACGGCGCCGCATATCGGCGTGCCCCTGCGGCTCGTCGTGCTCGAGCTCGATCCGAAAGTGGGCGCGCAGACCTACGTCAATCCTGAGATCGAATGGGCCTCGCCCGAGATGATCCTCCACAAGGAAGGCAGCGTCTCGATGCCCGGCGTTACCGACGAGGTGCAGCGCCACGCCCGCGTGCGGATCAGCTACCACGATCTCGACGGCAATTTGCAGACCGAGGAGTCCGATGGCCTGCGCGCCGTCTGCCATCAGCACGAGATCGATCAGCTCGACGGCATGTTCTGGATCCAGCGGCTGTCGCGGCTGAAGCGCGAGCGGCTGGTGAAGAAGTTCGAGAAGATGGCGCGGGAGTGATCGGCTCCGTAGGGCGGATTAGCGAAGCGCAATCCGCCATCTTGAGCGGGACGCGTTGAGAGATGGCGGATTACGCCGGCGGACTGCGCTTCGCGCAGCCGCGGGCTAATCCGCCCTACGGCCGCGCACTACTTCAGCGGCAGGAAGACCTCCGCGACAGCCTCATGTTCCGGCACTTCCGGAAACAGGCTCAGCCGCTGGCAATAGATCGGGAAGTCGCGTGCTTCCTCACCGCTGGCAGGAAGCCAGTCGCGATAGAGATAGAGCGCGGCGGGCTCCAGATTGTCGGTGAAACCGACGATGCGCAGCACCGCGCAGCGTCCGCCGGGGATCTCGCCGGCCTTGATCGCTTCGCCGTTCGCCTCGATCGGCTGGTCGGTGCCGACGCAAAGGTCGATGTGATATTCGTCCTGCTGCGCAGGCCGACCCTCGGAATGCCAGACATTGAAGGTCGGACTTGTCCTGGGGTGCAGGCCGGCGGCCTTGCGCCAAGCGATAAACCGCCGGATCGTATCACCGAGCGTCTCGGGGCTCCCCCGATGCTCCATGATTGCCACCCTGGTCGTGGGCACATCGCGGATCGTCACGTCGTCACTGGTAAAGCTTGTCTGCATGAGCTTGCTCCTCGCAATGTCGAGAGGCCCGAAGGCCGCAAGCCACGGCTCCCAGTCCGGCGATTTCCGGAACGACGACGGCGACTGCCCGAACCGTTGCCGAAAAGCGCGGGCGAAGGCGTCAGGTGCGTCGTAGCCGGCATCCATCGCGATGTCGGTGACATCAAGGGCGTCGTTATAGGCCAGCTGATGCGACGCGCGCTTCATGCGGGCCAGCTGGACATAGCGATGCACTGATAGCCCGAAGGTCGCCATGAACTGCCGGTGGAAATGGAATTTCGAGAACGCCGCGACAGCGCTCAAGCTGTCCAGATCCAGATCCGCGTCGAGATGCCGGTCGATATGGTCCAGCACGCGCCGCATCCGGGTCTGATAGTTTTGCAGTGCCGCCGTCATCGTCCCTCCTCCGTGGCGGCTCGAGTTAGGCCGGGATGGCGGTGGTGCGCTCGACCGATCTTGCGGTTTGGGACATTGTCGTCGAGACTATGAGGCGAGCCCAGCCTTTGCTCGCGCCAGGATGCTGTCCCAGTTCACCTGGCCGCTGGTGGCCAGATCGGTCTTGAAATAGTCGTCGTGGTGGCCGATGTACGCCGGAGGTGCCTTAGGTCCATGGGCACGCCACGCTTGGGCGAACCATTGCTCCAGAAGCTCTGAAGCCGTTTCCCCCGGTTCAATCACCTCGTATTTCTCATCATCGTAAATTTCGGAGGGAACGACGACCGTCCGGCCCTTGAGAAACCAGTGCCCCTCCCGGTCGACAGGTTCGCCATCGGCATCCATCTCCCACATTGCCACAAAAAATTCTTCGCTAAACTGTGACGCGTCGTATTCAATCAGCAGGAAGCTCGTCTCCTCTTCCCATGACAATTCTGCGATCATCGCCATTTCTCTATTCAGTTGAGGCGTGATCTCCTGAAAGTGCCGCCGTACCCGTTCAACGAATTCCTTCTTCGTGTCGTCCTCATCCATGCAACCCCTCCGCTACAATCGACATTGCCTGTTTGCCAGAGTTCGAAGGACGGGTGGAGCAAAGGGATATCTATCAATC
This sequence comes from Bradyrhizobium sp. T-1, assembly GCF_053592855.1. Lineage (NCBI taxonomy): Bacteria > Pseudomonadati > Pseudomonadota > Alphaproteobacteria > Hyphomicrobiales > Nitrobacteraceae > Bradyrhizobium > Bradyrhizobium sp. T-1. Next base: position 4,859,947 of record NZ_CM132115.1, read on the forward strand.
CGACCTAATGTGCCTACTATCTATCACCAAGGCTTCATCTTAAAGAGCCGGCCAGTATCGTCCTCGTCATGGAGCAGCAGCACGATTTCGGACTGATCGAACACGGCACTGTCATCGTCTCGCGGCGGCAAATCGGAGTCAATGAGCGTGATAATCGATTGCAATCCGAGCGCGGTGTAGCGACGGATCACGCCGAGTAGATTTTCCTTCTTCCGATCGTCAAGCGATTCGAATAGGCCGTCGTGGAAGGCAAATCGTGGAAAGCCATCGCTGAGATGCGCGCGCAGCAGAGCCAAATCAAATGCGATGCAGAGCAGCTTTTTGTAGCTGAATCCGCGGTCGGCACTGGTCGCAATACCCGCATCGTCAAGTAGTTCGGCACGGAAATCGAGATGCCCGTACTGGTTGACGACCACGCTGAGCAACGCCTTTTGATCGATCACGTCTTCAACGATCTCGTTGAAGAAAAGCCGAATCTTCGAAAAGAGGCTCTCGCGATCGGCGTTCTTAGCCTCGACGTCAGCCTCGATCGCCGCCTGCAGGTGGGTCTTTTCCTCAGCAAGTGTGCGGATGTCGGTCCGCAGCTGCTGAAGCTTGTGCACAAACTCCCGTTGCCGCTCTAGGCCCTCGATGTCGGCGCGAAGCGTTACCATCTCGCTAGAAAGGCGCTTGTACTTCGCGAAAGAATCGGTGCTGCTCAAAAACGCGAGCATTTCAGAACGACGTTTACCAAGCGTATTTAACTCCGAGCTGACTGCTTTCAGCTCGGCTTCGATCTCGGCGCGCTCTTCGACCAGATAGCCCCTGCGTTCGTCGGTAATTGCCTTATTAAAAGAAATTAACTGCTGAAAATCACGCTTAATCTGACCGGCGAAATACACGCCGGCCTCGCGGAACAGCTCGCTTGCATCCTCGGGATTAAAAAGGATCTGGTCCGCCTCTAGCGAAGTGATAATCTTCTTTCGATTTTGAGTGAGCGAATAGCGCCGCTGATTTAGCGCAGCGATGCGCTCGTCAACCTGATCGACGAGCTGTTTGGTGGCGGCCTTGTCTTGGCTTCGGAAGTCGAAAGCGTCGAGAAGTAGCTGCTTCTTGTCCACTTCTTGGCGCTTGAGCAGCAAGAGCCCGTCGATCTTGCCAGCGTCCTCGATCTCGCCCCCCAGCTCTTGGCGGATCGTAGTCGCTTTCTGCTCCTTCTCCTTGAGCTCATCCTCCTTAGTGTAATGTTGGGTGATCAGCTCGGCATCAAACCCTAGAACGTGCGCCAGAAACGGCTTCCAATCGGCGTGCGAGTTGGCAAACTTCCGCAGTTGGAAGACGTCCCGGAAGTCGTCCTGCGAACGCAGAAAATAGCCGAGTCCTTTACGATAGTCCCACGGCTTTAGCGCCCGCCAATCGAGTAAGCTGTCGAGTAGCTCCTTAGCGCGATCAAATGGGACATCATAATGATCCCATTCCAGATCGGGCAACGTCGAGAAGTCCTGATGACGCGCCGCATGCTTCTTGAAGGCGACCTTCGATGCCTCGGCAACGCTGCGACGGACGGTGACATAGGCACCGTCGAGAAGTTCAATCTCCAGGAAGAATATAAATTCCTCGAAGCGGTCGAGGTGCTTGAACAGGAAAAACTTGGCGTCTCGGCCGGCAAGAAAGCCGAAATCGAGCAGACGACCAAATGTTGTTTTGCCAAGATTGTGCGTATCTCGATCGCGGTTCTCGGGCAAACGGATTTCAGCCAGCACGACATTGAGCTCAGGCTCGAGCTCAACTGGGGCAAACGCAGTGGGCCGGTTGGAATAAAGCTTAGACGGCTTCATTCTGTCCTACGTATTCAATTGCATCGGTCTTAGGATGATATTCGATCAGCCCAAGCAGATAGAGAAAGTTAAGCGACGGCAGGAACAGCACGTCACCGCCAATAACCGCTTTGCGGACAAAGATGAGCAGTGCGTCGTATTCGCATAGGCGCTGCGCACGCAGCCGCGTAAGCATCAAAAGCGCAACATTGACAACAGTGCGGTCGGGATGCGCGTGTTTGCTAGGTCTCAGCATCGGCGGCTTCCCCAATATCGCAATTCCAGTACATGTAGAACAGCACGGCGCGGGTTAGGCGCTTGTGCTGCTTCTGGCGCAGAATCGCATCGCGCTGGAACAGAAGATCAAGCAGATACTCCATGACCGCATCGAAGTCCTGGAAGTCCTTCCGCTTGGAGATAATCTTCATCTGGAACTCCTCGGCCGCCACCTCATAGGACTTGAGTATCTCCAAATTCTCCGGCGCGGCTAGAAACGCCCGAATTTGCGCGGTGTCCTTGAGATATCGCTTGCGAAGAGCGGTCGCATACTCCGGCGTCATGTTGTTGAGGGCATTCTTCGCCTCATACGAGGTTCGCTCGCCCGGTGGGGTGTCTAGGACTGCCGACAGGTCAGCCTCGTGGCTGGCGATCGCCTCGACAACAACAGCTAGTTCATCAGGCGACACAATCAATGGGGAGTCGACCGGATCGAGATCAGCGAGTGCTGGCACCTCTGGAAACTGCTTCATGTAAAGCTCGAGCTGCTCGAGCCCGCAAAGATAGATCGAACCTTCAGGCAGATCGCATTCTTTCGCGATATGCTGGGTGATGGTCTGATCGGCATTGCCAGCCAGACGTCGGTTAGCGAACAGCATGTAGTGATCGAGCTGCTTGTTCTTCCGGAGGTTTGCGATGCGCGGCACCTCCTTCCCGATCACCGAATCTTGGGACTTGGAGCTGTAAAAATCAGCCTCGCCAAAATGGCGATTGTACCCGTTCGTGTGTTTTGCTTGGACAACAACCGTCCCGGTCCACGGCGCGGCCTTGCTCGGATGAAGCTCGGCAGTACCAACAAACTTGGCATCGCGGCCGCCGTCGGGGCCCTTGGCAAACCCCTTGACCGACATGCCGAGCAGCCGTTGGCACAACAGAACGATCAGCGTTTCGAACTGATCGTCACTCAAGTCCTCATAGGCGAACTTCATGCCGGGCGTCCTTGCGCGTTCGGGTCCCGATGAGGAGACCGCCGCAACGCGCGCAGACTCGGTTCTAGCACAGGAGCCTATGGAGCGGGAGCTATACCATTCTGCCGCTTCATCCTACTCCCACTCAATCGTCCCCGGCGGCTTGCTCGTCACGTCGTACACCACCCGGTTCACGCCCTTCACCTCGTTGATGATGCGCGTGGCGGTCTCGCCCAGGAATTTCATGTCGAACTGGTAGAAGTCCGCGGTCATGCCGTCGGTGGAGGTGACGGCGCGGAGGCCCACGACGTAGTCGTAGGTGCGGCCGTCGCCCATGACGCCGACGGTCTTGACGGGCAGCAGCACGGCGAAGGCTTGCCAGATGTCATCGTAGAGGCCTGCTTTCCGGATCTGGTCGATGTAGACGGCATCGGCCTTGCGCAGGATGTCGAGCTTGTCCTTCGTGATGTCGCCGGGGCAGCGGATGGCGAGGCCCGGGCCCGGGAACGGGTGGCGGCCGACGAAGATTTCGGGAAGGCCGAGCTCGTAGCCGAGCTTGCGCACCTCGTCCTTGAACAGCTCGCGCAGGGGCTCGACGAGCTTCATGTTCATGCGCTCGGGCAGACCGCCGACATTGTGGTGCGACTTGATGGTGACTGAGGGGCCGCCGGTGAAGGAGACGCTCTCGATCACGTCGGGATAGAGCGTGCCTTGCGCCAAGAAGTCGGCGCCGCCGAGCTTCTTGGCTTCCTGCTCGAACACCTCGATGAAGAGACGGCCGATGGTCTTGCGCTTCACTTCCGGGTCGGTGACGCCTTCGAGCTCGCCCAGGAATTGCTTCGATGCGTCCACGTGCACGAGCGGGATGTTGTAGTGGTGGCGGAACAGGTCGACCACCGTCTTGGCCTCGTCGAGGCGCAGCATGCCGTGATCGACGAACACGCAGGTGAGCTGGTCGCCGATGGCCTCGTGGATCAGCACGGCGGCGACTGCGGAATCGACACCGCCGGAGAGGCCGCAGATCACCTTGCCCTTGCCGACCTGCTGGCGGATCTTCGCGATCTCCTCCTCGCGGAAGGCGCGCATGGTCCAGTCGCCGGTGAGGCCGGCGATCTTGCGGACGAAATTGCGGATCAGCTTGGCGCCATCGGGCGTGTGCACCACTTCGGGGTGGAACATCAGGCCGTAATATTTGCGCGTCTCGTCCTGGATGATCGCGAACGGCGCGTTCGGCGAGGTGCCGGCGACTGAGAAGCCCGGCGGCATCTTGGTGATGCGGTCGCCATGGCTCATCCAGACCTGGTTCTTGCTGCCTGACGACCAGACGTCCTCGAACAGCTTGCTCTCGGCCTTCACCTCGACATCGGCGCGGCCGAATTCGCGGTGATGGCCGCCCTCGACGGTGCCGCCGAGCTGCTCGGCCATGGTCATCTGGCCGTAGCAGATGCCCATCACCGGCACGCCGGAGGCGAAGATCAGCTGCGGCGCGCGGGGCGAGCCGGCCTCATGCACCGACTCCGGGCCGCCGGAGAGAATCACCGCTTTCGGCTTCATCTCCAAAAAGGCCTGTTCGGCCTTGTTGAACGGGACGATCTCGCAATAGACGCCGTCCTCGCGCACACGACGCGCAATCAGCTGCGTCACCTGGCTGCCAAAGTCGACGATGAGAATCTTGTCGTGCGCCGAGGCCACCGAAGGCGTCGACGCGGAGCGGTCGTTCTGTGCTGCTGTCATGGCCAGCAAATACGCGACGCGCGACCGGCCCGCAACCGCACACGCTGCGCGCCCACATGCTTCTTTGGGCATGGACAAATCCATATAGGTAAGTATTATTGACCTAATTTGCCCCACCCACCAAACCGGGGCCAATCAGGGAGACCGCTCATGTCACAGCATCATCAGCCATCTACGCTTGCCGCGCTCGGCCGGACCTGGGTCGAGGCCTGGAACGCGCGCGACCTCGAGCGCGTGCTGACGCTCTACGACGAGGCCACGGTGATGACCTCGGACCGCATTCCCATGATGGGATTCGATCCGAGCGGAACGGTGCGCGGCAAGGACGCGCTGCGGGCTTATTGGGGCAAGGCGCTCGCCCTGCTGCCGGAGCTGCACTTTGCGCTGATCGACGTGTTCGTGAGCCCGGACAGCGTGGTGGTGTTTTACGAGAACGAGCGGGGCAGGAAGATCTGCGAATATCTGCGGGTGAACGACGCTGGGCTGATCGTGCAGGGCTCGGCGAATCATTTGCCGCAGTGAGTGCCGCTCTCTCCCCGTCATTGCGAGCGAAGCAAAGCAATCCAGAATCCTTCCGCGGATGCAGTGCTGGATTGCTTCGCTGCGCTCGCAATGACGGAGACTGGGGCGGACACGTGCGTTAACACTGCGTCCGCCCGCGCTGAAACAGGACCCTCCCCATGAAACTCCCCACCTCGCCCTTCACCGTCACCGACTGGAGCAAGGTCGAAGCCACCAGGCATCCCGGCGAGACCGGGCACGCGCTGTGGCGGACGCTCAACATCGGCGAGTTGCGCGTGCGGATGGTGGAGTATTCGCCGGGCTATCTCGCCGATCACTGGTGCGATCGCGGACACGTGCTCTACGTGCTTGCGGGGGAGCTCGACAGCGAACTGCGCGACGGACGCAAGTTCAAGCTCACGCCGGGGATGAGCTATCAGGTCTCGGATTTCGGCGATGCCGCGCATCGTTCGTCGACCGCGATGGGCGCGACGCTCTTCATCGTGGATTGACGGAACTATCTTTCCGAGCGCGGTGTGCAGCGCAAAATAGCAAAATGCGAGGGGCTCGCTGTGGGCGCGTGCCGCCTTGAAGTTGCCCCAAAAAATCGCTAGATTGTGAACATCGATCCTTGGCCGAACGACTGGGCCGCTCCGTCTCATTTCCAATGGGCGAGCACGTTTCAGGTATTTCTCCAAAATCGACCAATCGGGACGTGGGCGCGGATAATGCGCATTTGTCCCCCTGAGTGCATCGTCAATTGAAAGGAAATGACTATGGCAATGGGCACCGTGAAGTGGTTCAACAACCAAAAGGGCTTTGGCTTCATCCAGCCGGATGACGGCGCAAAGGACGTCTTCGTTCACATCAGCGCCGTTGAGCGCGCCGGTCTGAGCACCCTCAACGAGGGCCAGAAGGTCTCCTTCGACATCGTTGCGGACCGCCGCAGCGGCAAGTCCTCGGCCGACAACCTCCGCGCCGGCTAGTTGACCGCGAAATTCGCGATCTGACCGCGGACGTACCGGCAGATCGTAGAGTTCGAAAGACCCCGCGACCGGGATCCGGTTCGCGGGGTTTTTGTTTGCCCGCTCGTCATTCCGGGCTCGCCCTGCGGGCGCCCCGGAATGTCGGCGGAGCGAATTCAGCCCGCTTTCTTCAGAACGGACACGAAGAACCCATCCGTTCCGGTGCGGCGCGGGGTCATGAGCCAGCCCTCGGGCGATTGCAGCGCAGCTTCTGCGAACGCCTCGGCCTTGTCCCAGAGCACGCTGGCGGTCTGCTCCGGCGGCACCACCGTGAACTCGGGATGCTCGGCGACGAACGCCCTCACCTGCTCGCCGTTCTCCTCCGCAAGGACCGAGCAGGTGATGTAGGCGATGCGGCCGCCCGTCTTCACCAACGGAACCGCACGCTCCAGCACCTCGGCCTGATCCTTGAGGCGAATCTCCAGGGCACCCGGCCGCATGCGCCATTTGGCGTCGGGATTGCGGCGCCAGGTTCCGGTTCCCGTGCAGGGCGCGTCGATGACGACGAGATCGGCCGTCGCGCGGATATCGGCCAGTGGATCGACCTCGCCCTTGGGCGTGCGGACATCGGCATTGTGGACACCGGCGCGCGACAGGCGTTCGTGGATGGGCACAAGCTGGCGCTTGTCGCTGTCGGTCGCGATCAGCCGGCCTTTGCCCTGCATCATCGCTGCCAGCGCCAGCGTCTTGCCGCCGGCGCCGGCGCAGAGATCGATCACCTGCTCGCCCGGTTTTGCCGCGGTGAAGAGCGCCGCAAGCTGCGATCCTTCATCCTGCACCTCAACGCCGCCCTTGATGAAATCCTCCTCGGCCTGGATGCCGGGATTGCGCGCATCGGCCGAAAGCTCGATGCGCAGGCCGTTTGGCGACCATGGCGTCGGTTTCGCATGAAGATGAGCAAGCGCCTTCAGCACCTTGTCGCGATTGGATTTTAGCGTGTTGACGCGCAAATCGAGCGGCGCCCGGCTCGCCATCGCCGCCGCCTCGGCGACGCGGTCCTCGCCGAACACTTTTGCGAGGTGGGAATCCAGCCAGTCCGGATAGTCGCCCGCGATGGCGGCGGGCGCATCTTTCAGCGAGCGATGGCTGAGCGCCGCCTGCTCGGCCTCGGTCAGGGGCTCGGGTGCGAACCGGCTGCCGTCGAACAAGGCGCCCATGGTTGCGCTATCCATGTTCCGCTCGAGGCGCAGCATGCCGATCAGCCGCGCGCGTGCGGTATCGGAATCCATCAGGAACGCGCTGGAGGAAAAGCGGCGCAGCACGTCCCAGACCAGGCCGGCAATGGCGGCGCGGTCGCCGGAGCCGGCAAAGCGGTGCGCGGTGCCCCACTCCTTCAGCGCCTTGGCCGCAGGCACGCGGTCCTTCTCGATGGTGTTGATCACTTCAATGGCTGCGGACAGCCGGGCAGCGGGAGTCATTTGAATCTTTCAGATCAAGATTGGCGAGCAAGCGCCTAGATCAGCAACAGGATTTTAAGTGCGAAATAGATCCACATCGCCAGCAGCACCAGGACACCGGCGAGCCAGACCGACGAGCGCCGGCCGAGATCGTTCGAACTGACGAACACGCCGGCATGGGCAAAGCGCGTCACCACGAACACCCAGGACATCAGCACGATGAAGAGATCGGCGTGGCGAAGCGGCAGCGCCAGCGCGATCAGCGCGTAGAACAGCACCGGCAACTCGAACTGGTTGCGGTAGCAATTGGCGATTTGCGTGGCGCCCTTTGGCCAGTTCGGCTCGCCCAGCGCAATGTCGCGGATCTTGGTCTCGCCCGAGACCAGCGCATTCCGGCGCCCGAACACCATGCCGATCAGCAGCGCGAAGGTGAGCCCGATCTGCACGAAGACTGGCAGCAGGACCATTTGGACGGACATCGGAACTTTCCCGAAAATGGCGCGAACGGCGCGCGAGGCGATCACCGCTACACGGTGCGGTCGAATTCGACAACGCCGGACTTGGCCAAACGAAACAATTGCGCCGGCCGCGCGGACGCCTTGCTGACGGAACCGGCCACCTGTTCGATCAGCCTGAGCTCGTCGATCTTGCGACGGAAGGCGCTGTCGTTGAGCGAGCGGCCGAGCGCGGCCTCATAGGCGCGCCGCAGCTCCGGCAGGGTGAATTCCGGCGGCAGCAGAAAGGCCGGCAACGACGAATAGGCCGCGCGGCGGCGGCAGCGCTCGATCGCGGCGGCGACGATGGCGTCGTGGTCGAACGGAAGTCCCTTCGCCTCGGCGGGCGGCAGCATTTTCAGCGACGTCACGCCCCGGGCGGCAAAATCCTCATGCGGCAGCAGCGTGTAATAGGCGATCGACGCCGACCAGCCGCGCGGATCGCGCTGTCCGCCCGAAAAGGTCATCAACTGCTCCAGCACGCGCACCGAAAGCCCGGCCTTGTCGCGCAGCACGCGCACCGCTGCGGCGTGGGTCGAGTCGTCCTCTTCGGGATGGACATAGCCGCCGACCAGCGCAAGTCGTCCGGCATGCGGGGCCTTTTCCCGCGCCTGGAGCACGACATGGATGCGGTCGTCGTGCAGGGTCAGCAGCACGACGTCGACGGTGAGAATGGGGCGGATCAGCTCGGCGGCCATGGGTCCATCCTAGCCATTCAAATAGCAAATTGCAAATAACAAGTTGCAATATATCTCCCCCAGACCCAGGCTTTCGTCAAGGCGATGGCAATCATCGCCTGAGACACTGAAGCAAAGAGAGAGGCCAACATGATCGTCGTCTGGCGTGTCGTGGACAGTTGCAACCTCGCCTGCGGATTCTGCGCCTATGACAAGCGTCTCGGCTTTCCGCGCGGCCAGGCTGCGCCCGCCGATATCCTCCGCTTCGCCGCGGTGCTGGCCGAGCACCAGGCGCAAACCGGCGACCGCGTTCTGCTGAGCTGGCTCGGCGGCGAGCCGCTGCGCTGGCAGCCCTTGCAAGCCCTGACCCACGCCGTGCGCGGGCTTGGCCTCGAGGTCAGCGCGACCACCAACGGCACGACGCTTGGCAGCCCGGCGCTGCGCCGGCATCTGTGCGAGAGCTACAAGGAGCTGACCATCAGCGTCGACGGTCTTGCCGCCTTCCACGATCCCTCGCGCGGCTGGGCCGGCGGTTTCGACAAGCTGCGCCGCTGGGTCCCTCAGCTCGCGGCCGAAGCGCGTGCGCTCGATTCAAGGCTGAAGCTGCGCGCCAACATCGTGCTGATGCACCAGAATGTCGGCGAGTTCGCCGCGCTGTGCGAAGAACTTGCCGACTGGGGCATCGCCGAGATCACCTACAACCAGCTCGGCGGCCGCGACCGGCCGGAGTTCTATCCGCAGCACCGTCTCACCGGTGCCGACGTCGATGCGCTTGGACAGGCCCTGCCGGCGATCCGCCAACACCTCGCGTCACGCAGCGTGATGCTGATCGGCGGCGAGCAATATCTGGCGCGGATCCGGGCCAGCACGCAAGGTCAGCGCATGCCCGTCAGCGATTGCGATCCCGGACAGAGCTTTCTGTTCGTCGACGAGAAGGGCCAGGTCTCGCCCTGCAGCTTCACGACGCAGGACTACGGCATCGACATCGGCAGCCTGCAAAGCGCCGCCGATCTCGCCGCCCTGCCCGCCCGCTTCCGCCTGTTGCAGCAGGCCGCACGCTCCCGGCAGTGCGACGACTGCCTGAGCACGCAGGTCTGCGGCAAGTTCTCACGCCGCGAGGCGCCGGTCCTGATGGCCGCAGAATAGCGCTTCAGAAGGCGCCGCAGGATCCAGGCCAACACGCTTGAACAGTCACGGCAATTGCCGTCGGCGCCACGGCGCCGGCGGCATTGTTTGCGGCGGCTGCAATCATCCGCGAGCGACTTGAACCAGCGTTCCCGATCTTGCGACCAACCACCAGTCATCAAAGCGATTTCGACCCGTTTGATCGCAAGGCGAGACGCCGCCATGAACACCCTGTCCAGCCTTTGGACCGAATCCGCGGACGGCCAGCTCGGCATCTGGCTATCGGCGCTCTCAGGCATCGCGGCGGCGCTGGCGGTCGCGCTGGCGATGACGGTGTATTTCCGCCTGGGCTACCGGACCTGGCGCGACATCGTCAGGCATGGCCTGGCGACGCTCGCCGCCATCGCCCTGTTCGCCTTTGCCGCCTACGACATGCGCCACGCCGCGCTCGCCTATCTCGGCCTCAACCCGTCCAAGCCCGCGGTCGAGTTCGAGATCCGCATGCCGCGCGAGACGCTGGCGACGGTGTCCGCCGATACCCAGATCGAGCTGAATACCGACCGCAATCAGACGCTCGCTTTGGTCGACGGCGTCAGTGACCTCGCCGACGGACGGGCGCTGCTGCGCGGGGCGGTCGCGCTCAACCATCGCACCGCCGACCGTGTGCTGGTCGTGAACCTGCCCGGCAAGGGCATGTTCGAGTTTCGCCTGCGCCTGCCCGCCGAGCCGCATCGCACCGAGCAGTTCGGCCCCTGGCATCTCGCCGACCGCATCGCCTCGCCGCTGACAGGCAACCTCGCGCCGCAGGACGCCTACACCATCCGCTATCGCGTGCTTTAAACTTTGTTTCATCGCCGATTTTGCGCGCGCGTCATCGTTCCGACGTTTGGCCGGACGATACTTCGCGCATGTCAGAATTTCGCCTCACCCAGATTTCGGACACGCATCTCGGCCGGCGCTTTCCCGGCCTGATCGCGAACTTTCATCGCGTCAGTGAGCACATCGACGCTGACAGGCCTGACCTCGTCATCAACACCGGTGACGTCTCCTTCGACGGGCCCACCAGCCGCGACGACGTCGCGCTCGCCAAGCGCCTGCACGATGCGTTGCCCGTCGCGTGTCGTTACATCCCCGGCAATCACGACATCGGCGACAATCCCACCGCGATCGGACCTGCACCGAAGCCGCCGATCACTGAAGCCCACCGCCAGCAATTCCGCGACATCATCGGCGACGACCATTGGTCGTTCGAGGCCGCCGGCTGGCGCTTCATCGGCCTCAACTCGCTGGTGATGAATTCAGGGCTCGCCTTCGAAGCCGAGCAATTCGACTGGCTCGCCTCGGAGATCGCGCGCGTGAACGGCAAGCCGGTCGCGCTGTTCATTCACAAGCCGCTGTTTCTCAACCTGCCCGATGATCCCGAGACGCCGGAGACCTCGATCCGCTACGTGCCGCAGCCGGCGCGTGCGCGGCTGATCGAAATGTTCGGACGCGTCGATCTCCGCCTGATCGCCAGCGGTCACGTGCATCAACGCCGCGACTTCACGTTTCACCACACGCGGCACGTCTGGGCGCCCTCGGTCGGCTTCAAGATCAACGATGCGCGCCAGGACCGGATCGCGATCAAGGAAGTCGGGCTGGTCGAGTATCGCTTCGCCCCCGACCGCATTGAAGTCCGTCACATCCGTGCCGCGGGTCAGGTCGATGTCGACATCGAAGAGCTGTTCGCCCAGATGGGCGGTGAGCACTAGCTCCGCTCAGGCGACGCTCTTGAGATCGTGCTGGATTGCAGCCAGCAGCGACTGCAACGCTTCACTGGTCACGGGCTTCGCGGCGGGACCATCGGCGGGCACAATCCTGGCGGGCTCGACCGCCTTGACCGGGCGTTTGGGAAAGCGTGGCGGAGGCGTCGGCATGGCGGGGGCTGCAAACTCGCCCTGCTCCTCGCTGTGCACGAACTTGCCGTGGATGACGTCGTCGTGGCGGCCCATGACATACATGGCCATCCAATAGCCGGCAGCCAGAAGGATTACGCAGAAAATACCGATCTCTAACATCGCAACACCCTAAATATGCGCGATGATTCAATGCCTTCGACCGGGCGTCAATGAACCCTCGGTCACACCTTGCGCCTTTTGCGGGCAAGTGTGGCGAATAGGTAACTCTTTGTTAACCACCGACGCCCCGGGGTGTGGCGTCGGTGCAACGCAAAGGCGCGCGAGGCCCGCGGGCGACGCGCCAAGCCTGGCAGCTACGCCTTATCCGGCCCGACCCGGACCAGCTGCTTGCCGAAATTGGCCCCCTTCAGGAGCCCGATGAAGGCGCCCGGGGCGCTCTCCAGGCCCTCAGTGACGAACTCCTTGTACTTCACCTTGCCGTCGCGGACCCATCCCGACATGTCGCGCAGGAAGTCGCCATGGCGCGAGGCGAAATCGGAGACGATGAAGCCGCGGAAGGTCAGCCGCTTGGTCAGCGTCGCGCGCATCATCGACGCGGCCCATTTCGGCGGCTTGGCCTCGGTGTCGTTGTAATGCGCGATCAGGCCGCAGACCGGCACACGCGCGAATGGATTGAGCAGCGGGAAGACCGCCTCGAACACGGCGCCGCCGACATTCTCGAAATAGACGTCGATGCCTTTCGGGCAAGCGTCCTTCAGCTTCGCCGCGAGATCGGGATCGCGATGGTCGATGCAGGCATCGAAGCCGAGTTCCTTCACGACGTAATCGCACTTGTCCTTGCCGCCGGCGATGCCGACCGCACGTGCACCCTTGATCTTGGCGATCTGGCCGACCGCCGAGCCGACCGCGCCGGAGGCACCGGCAACGACGACCGTCTCGCCTTCCTGTGGCTTGCCGATGTCGAGCAGGCCTGTGTAGGCGGTCATACCGGGCATGCCGAGCACGCCGATCGAAGTCGAGATCGGGCCGAGCTTGGGGTCGACCTTGATCAGGCCCTTGCCGTTCGAGACCGCATGCGTCTGCCAGCCCGAACGAATTCGCACGATGTCGCCGACCGCGAAATCAGGATTGTTGGAGGCCGCGACCTCGCTCACGGCCTCGCCCTCCATCACGCCGCCGACCGGCACCGGCGCGGCATAGGACGGCCCCTCGCTCATGCGCCCGCGCATATAAGGATCGAGCGACAGCCAGACCGTGCGCAGCAGAATCTCGCCTGCGCCCGACGTTGGCACAGCGAATTCCTCCAGACGAAAATCGGACGATTTAGGCTCGCCGACGGGACGCGCGGCGAGAACGATGCGTTTTGCTTGGGCCATGATGGTTCCTCCGGATTGGTTGTCGGCATGATTTAGGAGGAGCGGCGTGATGAAGCAAACCCCCGGTCGATTAAGGCTTTGGTCGCGATTGCGATCTAAAATTGTAAGGACCTCCCATGATCGAAGAGTCCTTTCGTGCCAGAGCTTGCCCCGCCATCTGCTCCCTCCTCCAAGATCGGCGCGAAGGGCGGTCTCAGCCTGCGCTGGCGCGTCCTGGCCGGAAATCTGATCACAAGCCTGCTCGCTGTCGCCTTCGCCGGAGCGGTCGCCTGGGGCGGATGGGGTGATCTGCGCAAGCGGGAAGCCGCCGCGCGCTCGCTCACCGCCTTCGAGCTGGTGATGAAGGCCAACAGTCTCATTCCGGTCGAACGCACCGCCTGGTACGCCGTCGCGACTCCGGCCGAGCCGGCCACGTCCGAAAAGCTGTCGGCTCTCGACAAGACCATCGCCAACACCGACGCCGCCATCAACGCCGCCAAGGCGGCCACTCGCGCGGCAGAGCTGCCGACGCGGTCGATCGAGGCCGCCGAGCAGACGTTGCAAAAGACCCGCAGCGCCGGCCGCCAGGCCGCGGTCCTGCCGAAGTCGCAACGCCCCGCCGACAGCCAGACGGCGATCGTGGACGGTCTGGCGCGCTCCGTCGATGCCCTCACGGCGGCGACGAGCGAAGCCTTGATCAACCTCTCGCGCGCCGGCAGCGACATCGAGAACCTCCTGCCGTCGGCGACGCTGGCGCAGAGCGCGCAGAGCATGCGCACCATCAATGGCGCGCGTGCCGCCGTGCTCGGCCTTTTCGCTCGCAACCAACCCTTGTCGCCAGCCCAGCGCGTCGAGGTGACTGAATTGACCGGTCAGGTCGCGCTGATCTGGACCCAGATCGAGCAGGGTGTCCACAATGCCGGCGATGCGCCGGCGCTCGCCAACGTCACCAACCAGGTGCGTGCGAAACTGATGACCGAAGGCGAGCCGCGGTTTCAAGAAATGGTCGCGGCCGCCCGGGAAAGTCGTCCCAGCCCGATCGGTGAGGCCGAATGGCCCCGCTGGCTCGCTCCCGTCCTGAACAGCGTGCTCGGTCTGCGCGACGCCGCCTTGACCTTTGCCCACGACGCCAACGACGCGGCGATCGCACAGGCGCAGACACGGCTGATCTGGGCTCTGGGGGCCCTGTTGGTCGTGCTGATCGCCTCGGTCGCCGTCGTCATCGCCGTGATGCGCCAGGTGATCGGTCCGCTGGTGCGGCTGACCGGCGCGACGCTGCGGCTTGCCGACGGCGAACTCGCCGTTGCAATCCCCGACGGGCATCGCAAGGACGAGATCGGCACCATGGCTGGCGCGCTGCAGATCTTCAAGGACGCGCTGGTCGCAAAGAAGCTCGCCGACGAAGATTCCGCACGTAACGCCGAAGCGCAAATCGAGCGCGGCCGCCGCGTCAACATCATCACGCGCGATTTCGAGACCGTGATCGGCGAGATCGTCAGCACGGTGTCGTCGGCAGCGACCGAGCTTGAAGGTTCGGCCGGTACCTTGAACACCAATGCGGATCGTTCGCAGACGCTGACGACGGCCGTCGCGGCGGCGTCCGAGGAGGCATCCGCCAACGTGCAGTCGGTCGCCTCCGCGACCGAAGAGCTCACATCGTCGGTCAACGAGATCAGCCGGCAGGTCCAGGAATCCGCGCGCGTGGCCGGCGACGCCGTCGAGCAGGCCCGCCGCACCAATGACCGCGTCGGCGAACTGTCACAGGCCGCAAGCCGGATCGGCGACGTCATCGAGCTCATCAACTCGATCGCGGGCCAGACCAACCTTTTGGCGCTGAACGCGACCATCGAGGCCGCACGCGCCGGCGATGCCGGCCGCGGCTTCGCAGTGGTCGCCTCGGAGGTGAAGGCGCTGGCGCAGCAGACCGCCAAGGCGACCGAGGAAATCCATCAGCAGATCGGAAGCGTCCAGGCGGCGACGCAGGAATCCGTCGGCGCCATCAAGGCGATCAGCGAGACGATCGAGCGACTGTCGGAAATCTCCTCGACGATTGCGGCGGCCGTCGAGGAACAGGGCGCAGCGACGCAGGAAATCGCGCGAAACGTGCAGCAGGCGGCGCACGGCACCCAGCAGGTCTCCGCCAACATCAACGACGTCCAGCAGGGCGCCAGCGAGACCGGCTCGGCCTCGTCCCAGGTACTGACCGCCGCCCAATTGCTGGCCTCGGATTCGGGCCGCCTCAAGCTCGAGGTCGGGAAATTTCTCGAGGCCGTGCGCGCGGCTTGAACCGCGCGAAACTAAATCGCGATGAGATTTGGAGGAATGGTCATCGCGATTTAGGTTCTCTTAGACGCATGATCTTTCCGGAAAACCGCTTCGCACCTTTCCGGATCATGCTTTAGCCGCCACCGGGATAGTTCGGGCTCTCGCGTGTGATGGTCACGTCGTGGACGTGGCTTTCGCGCAGGCCCGCGCCGGTGATGCGGACAAACTGCGCCTTCTCGTGCAGCTCCTTCATGTCCTTTGCACCGACATAGCCCATCGCGGCGCGCAAGCCGCCGGCGAGCTGGTGCATCACGTTGCCGACCGGGCCCTTGTAGGGCACCTGGCCCTCGATGCCTTCAGGCACGAGCTTGAGCGAATCCTTGATGTCCTGCTGGAAGTAGCGGTCGGCCGAGCCCCGCGCCATCGCGCCGACCGAGCCCATGCCGCGATAGGCCTTGTAGGAACGGCCCTGCCAGAGGAACACTTCGCCCGGCGTCTCGTCGGTGCCGGCAAGCAGCGAGCCGACCATCGCAATGTCGGCACCGGCAGCGAGCGCCTTGGCAAGGTCGCCCGAGAACTTGATGCCGCCGTCGGCGATGACGGGAATGTCGGATTTCTTCGCCGCTTCCACCGCATCCATGATCGCGGTGAGCTGGGGCACGCCGACGCCAGCCACGATGCGCGTGGTGCAGATCGAGCCTGGGCCGATGCCGACCTTGATGCAGTCCGCGCCCGCATCGATCAGCGCCTGTGCACCGTCCGATGTCGCGATGTTGCCGGCGACGACCTGCACCGAGTTGGACAGGCGCTTGATGCGGTTGACCGCATGCAGCACGTGGCGCGAATGGCCGTGCGCGGTATCGACGACGACGAGGTCGACACCGGCATCGATGAGGCGCTCAGTGCGCTCAAAGCCGGTGTCGCCGACCGTGGTGGCGGCGGCGACACGCAGGCGGCCCTGCGCGTCCTTGCAGGCCAGCGGATGGGCGACCGCCTTCTCCATGTCCTTGACCGTGATCAGGCCGACGCAGCGATACTGCTCGTCGACGACGAGCAGCTTCTCAATGCGATGCTGGTGCAGCATGCGCCGCGCTTCGTCCTGGCTGACATTCTCGCGCACCGTGACGAGGCCTTCATGCGTCATCAACTCGGAGACTTTTTGCCGGCGGTCGGTGGCAAAACGCACGTCGCGGTTGGTGAGGATGCCGACCAGCTTGCCCGGCGTGGACTTGCCGGCACCGGTGACGACGGGAATGCCGGAGATGCCGTGATCGCTCATCAGCTTGAGCGCGTCGTCGAGCGATGCCTCGGGGCTGATGGTGAGCGGGTTCACCACCATGCCCGACTCGTACCGCTTGACCTGCCGCACCTGGGCGGCCTGCCCTTCGGGATCGAAATTGCGGTGGATCACGCCGAGGCCGCCGGCCTGCGCCATGGCGATCGCCATGCGGGCCTCGGTGACGGTATCCATGGCCGAGGCCATGATCGGGATGTTGAGCGGGATGGCGCGGGTGACGCGGGAACGGATGTCGACCTCGCCCGGCATGACGTCCGAGAGGCCCGGCTTCAACAGCACGTCGTCGAACGTAAAGGCTTCGCGAATGCCTTGAAGTTGCACCGTGGCCATTTGCCAACTCCTTCCTGCGGCCCTGCCGCAAATAGCTATGGATGAGCGCCGCCCTCGGCGTACCTTGCGGCATCGCCTTGAGAATCGGAGCCCATCGGTGGGGTTGACGCGGGTCGATAGCACGGCCGCGCGACGAATCAAAGCAAATCGGACCGCTGGCCAGCCATGCACAGGCTTTTTACGCAAATTCAGCCGGGATAGCCGGGCGGGCCCCGTCATTCCCGGGGGCGCGACGAAGCCGCGGGGCCGAAAATGACGAAGGAGCGAGCACAGGATTTAGGTGCTATGCGCCGATCCACAATGGTCCGGCGCCAGCGGCGGTGATAAGCCGCAATTCTCGCCCTTCGGCCCCGTTTCCATTACCAAACCGTCATGGTCGACAAGCAACGCATCATCCCGCTGATCGTGGCCACCGCTCTCTTCATGGAGAACATGGACTCGACGGTGATCGCCACCTCGCTGCCGGCGATCGCGGCCGACATCGGCACCAGTCCGCTGACGCTGAAGCTCGCGATCACCTCCTACCTCTTGTCGCTCGCGGTGTTCATCCCGGCGAGCGGCTGGACCGCTGACAGGTTCGGCGCGCGCATGGTGTTCGCGATCGCCGTCGGCGTGTTCATGGTCGGATCGGTCGGCTGCGCGCTCTCGACCTCGGTCACCAACTTCGTATTCGCGCGAATCCTCCAGGGCATGGGCGGCGCGATGATGACGCCGGTCGGGCGCCTCGTGCTGCTCCGCTCGGTCGACAAGAGCGCTCTGGTCAATGCAATGGCCTGGGTGACGGTCCCTGCCCTGATCGGTCCGGTGATCGGCCCGCCGCTCGGCGGCTTCATCACCACCTACGCGTCGTGGCACTGGATCTTCCTGATCAACATTCCGATCGGCCTGCTCGGCATCTTCATGGCGCTGCGGTTCATCGATCCCATCAAGAGCGAGACGCAGGAAAAGTTCGATCTCTACGGCATGGTGCTCGCAGGGCTCGGCCTTGCCGGCATCGCGTTCGGTCTCTCCGTGGCCGGCCTCAATCTGCTGCCCTGGAGCACGGTCGCAGCCCTGGTTGCGGGCGGCGCGATCTCGATGACGCTCTACGTCATTCATGCCCGGCGGACGGGATCGCCGGTGCTGGACTTTTCGCTGCTCAACCTGCCGACGCTGCGCGCGGCCGTGTTGGGCGGATTCCTGTTCCGGCTCGGTATTGGCGCCCTGCCCTTCCTGCTGCCGCTGCTGATGCAGATCGGCTTCGGCCTGTCACCGTTTCATTCCGGGCTGGTCACCTTCGGCTCCTCGCTCGGCGCGATGGGCATGAAGACGCTGGCCGCGCGGATCATCCGCACCTTCGGCTTCCGCAATCTGATGACGGTGAACGCGATCGTCTCTGCATTTTTCCTCGGCGTGTGCGCGCTGTTCACGGTGACGACGCCGCTGCTCATCATCCTGGTGATCCTGGTCGTCGGCGGCTTCTTCCGCTCGCTCGAGTTCACCGCGATCAACACGGTGGCCTATGCCGACGTCGAGAGCGCCCAGATGAGCCGCGCCACCACGCTTGTCAGCGTCAACCAGCAACTCGCGATCTCCGCCGGCGTCGCGGTCGGCGCAGCTTGCGTCGAGACGACGATGTGGTTCGGCCATGTCAGCGAGATCGACGCCACCGTGTTCGCGCCCGCCTTCGTCGTGGTGGCGTTGACCTCGGCGGCATCGAGCTGGTTCTTCTGGCAGATGCCGAGCGATGCCGGCCACGAGATCTCCGGTCGCAAGGCGGTGGAGATCGCGAGCCGCAAGGGTGCCGCAAAAAGCGCCGCCAGCGCCGCCGTCAAGGTCGCGACGGAAGATACCCAGGACATGCGCGATCAGCGGCTGGGGTGAATTTTCCGCAAACGGCGCAACATACTCGGCGTCGTCCCGGCCTTCACCGGGACGACAGCGGAGTTATTGCGCCTTCGCCTCGCCCCGAAAACCCGTCGCCAGCACGTAACGCTCGGACGAATCCTGCCGGCTCGCCGCGGGCTTCACATGACGCACCGTCGCAAAGTCGCGCTTGAGCTGGGCGAGCAGATCGGCATCGGCGCCGCTCTGGAACGTCTTGGCCAGGAACGTGCCGCCGGGCTTGAGCACGTCGCAGGCGAACGCGGCGGCGGTCTCGACCAGACCGACGATGCGGAGCTGGTCGGTCTTGCGATGGCCGGTGGTGTTGGCGGCCATGTCCGACATCACGACATCGGCGCCACCGCCCAACATCGCGGTGAGCTTGTCGGGCGCGTCATTGTCCATGAAATCGAGCTGCGTGAAGTCGACGCCGGGGATCTCCGGCATCTCCAAGAGATCGATCGCCACGACCTTGCCCTTGCCATCGACCGAGCCGACCCGCTTGGCTGCGATCTGGCTCCAGCCGCCGGGCGCGGCGCCGAGGTCGACCACGGCCATGCCAGGCTTGAGCAGGCGGAACTTGTCGTCGATCTCGAGCAGCTTGAACGCCGCGCGCGACCGATAGCCGGCCGCCTTGGCCTTGGCGACGTAGGGATCGTTGAGCTGCCGCTCCAGCCAGAGCTTCGACGACAACTTGCGCTTGCCGCCGGTCTTGACCTGGACGTGCAAGCGGCCGGTGGTGTCTTTCGCCATCTCACCAGCTCCTGAGCGCGCCGTCCTCGCGCATCATCTCGACCAGCATGCCCTCGCGCAGGCCGCGGTCGGCGACGCGCAGGCGCGGCAGCGGGAAGGCGCGGCGGATCGCATCGAGAATGGCGCAGCCGGCCAGCACGAGATCGGCGCGCTCGACGCTGATGCAGTTATTGTTCGCGCGCTCCTCGTAGCTCATGCCAAGCAGTTTGTTGACGGTCGCGGTGATGTCGGTGTCGTTCATCCAGATGCTGTCGATGCGGCGGCGGTCGTAGCGCGCGAGATTGAGATGGATGCCGGCGAGCGTGGTCACCGTGCCCGACGTGCCGAGCAGATGCATGTCGGTGAGATCGCGGCCATGCGTTTCCGCGAAAGGCGCGACATGGTTGGCGACCTCCTGCTCCATCGCGGCATAGATCTCCGGCGTCACGTCGCGGCCACCGAACTGTTCGGCCAGCGTGACGACGCCGTACGGAATCGACATCCACGCCTTGATGCGCGGCTCCGGATTTTGCGCGTCGCGCTCGATCCGCACCAGCTCGGTCGAGCCGCCGCCGATATCGAACAGGATGGCACCTCTGCCCCGGGGATCGACCAACGGCGAGCAGCCGAGCATGGCGAGCGAGGCTTCCGTCTCGCGGTCGATCACCTCGAGCTCGATGCCGGTCTCGGCCGCGACACGGCTGCGGAAATCTTCCGCATTGGAGGCCGCGCGGCAGGCTTCGGTCGCGATCAGCCGCAGCCGCCGCGCTTTCCGTAAGTTGATCTTGTCCCGGCAGATGCTGAGCGCGGCGATGGCGCGATCGATCGCCGCCTCGCTGATGTTCCCCGTGGCCGAGACGCCTTCGCCGAGCCGGATGATGCGCGAAAAGGAATCGACCACGCGAAAGCCGTCGTGGGTCGGACAGGCGATCAGGAGCCTGCAATTGTTGGTGCCGAGGTCGAGCGCCGCATAAACGCCGGTTCCCGACGCCTGCACGGGGACGGCGGGCTCAGTGGCCAACGCCACCGCCACCATCGACCCCTCCAGCTCACCGTGCGGCGCAAGGCCGTCGCGGAGCCGCGTGTGGTCATTCATACAAACTGTCTTTCCGCGGCCGGTCGGGCCGGTCTGGAATTGATTTTTCGCCTGAAACATTAGCAGCGCGGCGGGTATGCGCAACAACGCATCACATAGGACCATGTCCATTCGTGCGTTGTCGTGAACGGGTCGGTGGGTTATCTCAGGGGATCCGGTCCCCCAGGCGCCCACAAACCGCGCAATTGCCGGCTTTTCAGGTCATTCCATGCAAGAACACACGAAATCCTCGACGCTCGAAAACGCTATTGCACTGCAAAAATACGGCGTCGGGCAGCCGGTCCGCCGCAAGGAGGACGACACGCTGGTGCGCGGTAAGGGCCGCTACACCGACGATTTCAACCTGCCCGGCCAGGCCTATGCCGTGATCGTTCGCTCGACCCATGCCCATGGAATCATCCGCGGCATCGGCATCGATGCCGCCAAGGCGATGCCGGGCGTGCTGGGCGTGTGGACCGGCAAGGACCTCGATGCCGCCGGCTATGGCCCTTTCACCTGCGGCCTGCCGCTGAAGAGCCGCGACGGCTCGCCCCTGCTCCAGACCAACCGCCAGCCACTCGCCACCGACAAAGTTCGCTTCGTCGGCGACCCCGTCGCCTTCGTGGTGGCCGACACGCTGGCGCAGGCGCGCGATGCGGCCGAGGCCGTCGAGCTCGACATCGAGCCCCTGCCCGCGGTGACCGATCCCGAGGAGGCCACCAAGCCCGGCGCGCCACAACTTTACGACCACATCCCGAACAACGTCGCGCTCGACTATCATTATGGCGACATGGAGAAGGTCAACGCGGCCTTCGCCAGCGCCGCCCATGTCACCAAGGTCGACATCGAGAACACCCGCGTCGCCGTGGTGTCGATGGAGCCGCGCGTCGGACTTGCCTCCTACGACAAGGCCACCGAGCGCTACACCATCCAGATGCCGACGCAGGGGGTGGCGGGCAACCGCGCCAACCTTGCCAAGAACCTCAAGGTGCCGAACGAGAAAGTGCGCGTCCTCACCGCCAATGTCGGTGGTTCCTTCGGCATGAAGAACGTCAACTATCCCGAATACATGTGCATCCTGTACGCGGCGAAGGCGCTGGGACGCCCGGTGAAGTGGCTCGACGAGCGCTCGACCAGCTTCCTCTCCGACAGCCACGGCCGTGCGCAAAAGATCCATGCCGAGCTCGCGCTCGACGCCGAGGGACATTTCCTCGCGGCGAAGCTTTCGGGCTACGGTAATCTCGGCGCCTACATCACCGGCGTTGCGCCCGGCCCGCTCTCGCTCAACACCGGCAAGAACTTCTCCAGCGTCTACCGCACGCCCCTGATGGGCATCGACATCAAGACGGTGCTGACCAACACCACGCTGATGGGCGCCTATCGCGGCGCCGGCCGGCCCGAGGCCAACTACTACATGGAGCGGCTGATCGACCGCGCCGCCGACGAGATGGGCATCAACCGGCTGACAATGCGCAAGCGCAACTTCATCAAGCCGAACCAGATGCCGTTCGCGGCCTCCTCCGGCGTCACCTATGACAGCGGCGACTTTCAGGCCGTCTTCGCCAAGGCGCTCGACATCTCCGACCACGAGAACTTCGCCAAGCGCAAGAAGGAGAGCAGGAAGGCCGGCAAGCTGCGCGGCATCGCGGTCGGCTCCTATCTCGAGGTCACCGCGCCGCCAAGCCCCGAGCTCGGCAAAATCGTGTTCGATGCCGATGGTACCGTGCAGCTCATCACCGGCACGCTCGACTACGGCCAGGGCCACGCCACGCCGTTCGCCCAGGTGCTGTGCGCCCAGTTGGGGGTTCCCTTCGAGAGCGTGAAGCTGGTGCAGGGCGACAGCGACATCGTCCACACCGGCAACGGCACCGGCGGCTCACGCTCGATCACTGCGAGCGGCATGGCGATCGTGGGCGCTGCCAAGCTCGTCATCGAAAAAGGCAAGCGCGCCGCCGCACACATGCTCGAGGCGTCCGAGGCCGACATCGAGTTCGCGGACGGCAGCTTTACCATCGCCGGCACCGACCGCAGCATCGACATCATGGAGCTCGCCAAGCGCCTGCATGACGGCAAGGTGCCGGACGGCGTGCCTGATAGTCTCGACGTCGACCACACCAGCGAGCCGGTGCCGTCAGCGTTTCCGAACGGCTGCCACGTCGCCGAGGTCGAGATCGATCCCGAGACCGGCGTGGTGCAGATTGTGCGCTACAGCGCGGTCAACGATTTCGGCACGGTGATCAACCCGCTGCTGGTCGCCGGCCAGCTTCATGGCGGCGTCGTGCAGGGCATCGGCCAGGCGCTGATGGAGCACGTCCGCTACGACGAGAGCGGCCAGCCGATCACGGGCTCGCTGATGGACTATGCTCTGCCTCGCGCGGAAGATGTGCCCAGCATGACGGTCGGTGACCACCCGGTGCCGGCCACGACCAATCCGCTCGGCAGCAAGGGCTGCGGCGAAGCCGGCTGTGCCGGCAGCCTGTCGACGGTGGTGAACGCGGTGCTCGACGCGCTCTCGGACTACGGCATCAAGCACATCGACATGCCGCTGACGCCGGAGCGCGTGTGGCGCGCGATCCAGGACGCGAAGGGGGCGGTGTAAACGGCGTTCGTCGTTCCGGGGCGATGCAAAGCATCGAACCCGGAACCTTGAGATTCCAGGTTCGGTCCTGCGGACCGCCCCGGAATGACGGTGCTGGCCGCTACGCCGCCGCCTGCTCGCGCGGCTGGTAGATCGCGGTGTGCTGGCAGTGTGCAATCGGCGTCGTGCCGTTGGCGACGACGAGTGCGTCGAGCTCGACGAAGCGGTGGCCCTTCTTCTCGTAATTCGCAGTGACTTTTGCCCGCGCGGCGATCTCGTCTCCGGCGCGCGCGGCGGACAGGAGCTGCATATGGCTGCCGACATGGATCCACGGGCCCAGAATCGTGTTGTCGACCAGCACGCGGTTCATGACGCGCTGGATCAGGCCGGGATGGCCGAGCCCCTCGCGCGCGAAAATCGGATCGGCCTCCCGGACATCAGCGAGATAATCGGCGCCGTCCTGCCCGGCCCAGCGGCGCGGTATCGTGCCGAGCCATTTGCCGACCTCAAAGGTCGCCGGACCCACCGGCTTGCGCTCGGCAACTGGAGCCACTTGGACGTAGTCGCTCAGCGACACCGCAGGCGCCGCCGCCGGCAGCGACGCCGTGCCCGTAGCGCACAGTGCGGTGCGACTGAACACCTCGATCGTCAGCAGGCCGTTGTGCTCGGTTGCATCGACATCGGCGGTCTCGCCGTCATAGACCGGCTTGATGAAGCGCGCCTCGACCAGCCCGCGGCTGAGGAAATCGCGGCCCCAGCGCGCCACCGGCACGTGCATCATGTAGGCGAAAACATCGACGCCGGGGACCAGCCCACCGGAAAAGCCGAAGCGGCGCGCCACCGTGTCGTCGTGCATCTTGTTTTCGGACTGCTTTGCGGTGTTGTAGGCCGCGACGCGGTAAGTTTCGAGCCGGTTCGGCATGACGGGCCTTCCCTGTGCTTTTGTTGTTTCACGGCCGATCGTAGGCCCCGGGGAACAGCGGTCAATCCCCTCGCCTTTGCGGCCCGAATGGGGTACCACGCGGCGAATGACTGACATCCCCACCCGCATCTATGTCGACGCCGACGCCTGCCCGGTGAAGGACGAAATCTACCGCGTCGCGCTCCGCCACGGCGTGCCCGTCAGCGTGGTCGCCGGCAACTTTATCCGCGTGCCGCAGGACCCGCTGATCGAGCGCATCGCCGCCGGCTCCGGCATGGATGCGGCCGACGACTGGATCGCGGAGCGGGCCAAGCCAGGCGACGTGGTCATCACCTCCGACATTCCGCTGGCGAGCCGCTGCGTGAAAGCGGGCGCCGACGTGATCGCGCCGAACGGCAAACCGTTTACGGAGGAGTCGATCGGCATGACGCTGGCGGTGCGCAATCTGATGACGGATCTGCGCTCGGCCGGCGAAGTCACCGGTGGCCCGCGCTCGTTCGCGCCGCGCGACCGCTCCGCCTTCCTCTCGGCGCTCGACCAGACGCTGCGCCGGATTCAGCGCCGCCGCGCCGATCAAGCTGCGACGAGCCAGAGCTGACCATGGCACCGCCGCTGATCCAACTCAAAGACATCAAGCTCACTTTCGGCGGCACACCGCTGCTGTCGGGTGTCGAGCTCAACGTTGCACCATCCGAGCGCGTCTGCCTGATCGGCCGCAACGGCTCCGGCAAGTCGACGCTGCTGAAGATCGCGGCCGGGCTCGTCGAACCCGACGGCGGCACGCGCTTCGTGCAGCCCGGCGCCACCGTCCGCTATCTGCCGCAGGAGCCCGACTTCGGCGAGCACAAGACTACGCTTGCCTATGTCGAGTCCGGGCTCGCGCCCGGCGACGACCAGCACCAGGCCCGCTATCTGCTGGAGCAGCTCGGCCTCACCGGCGAGGAGAACCCGCATCACCTCTCCGGCGGCGAGGCCCGTCGCGCGGCGCTGGCCTATGTGCTCGCGCCCTCGCCCGACATATTGCTGCTGGACGAGCCGACCAACCATCTCGATCTCGCCACCATCGAATGGCTGGAACAGGAGCTCGACCGCCGCCGTAGCGCGCTGGTCATCATCAGCCACGACCGCCGCTTCCTCACCAACCTCTCGCGCTCCACCGCATGGCTCGACCGCGGCAGGATCAAGCAGATCGACCGCGGCTTTGCCTCGTTCGAGAGCTGGCGCGACGAGGTGCTGGCGGAGGAAGAGCGCGACCAGCACAAGCTCGACCGCAAGATCGTCGACGAGGAGCACTGGCTGCGCCATGGCGTTTCCGGCCGGCGCAAGCGCAACGTCAAGAGGCTCGCCAATCTGCACGCGCTGCGCGACCAGCGCCGCAATTATCGCGGCACAGCGGGCACCGCCAGTCTGGCGGCCGCGGAGGCCGAGCAATCCGGCAAGCTGGTGATCGAGGCGAAGGGCATCACCAAGGCCTATGGCGATCGCGTGATCGTCGACAATTTCTCCACCCGCATCCAGCGCGGCGACCGGCTCGGCATCATCGGTCCGAACGGGGCCGGCAAGACCACGCTGGTCAATCTGCTGACCGGCGGCGCGCAGCCGGATTCAGGCATCGTGCGGCTCGGGGCGAACCTGGAGACGGCCACGCTCGACCAGCATCGCGAAAGCCTTGATCCCAAGTCGACGCTGGCCGAGGCGCTGACCGGCGGCCGTGGCGACCAGATCATGGTCGGCGGCAAGCCGAAGCATGTGGTCGGCTACATGAAGGACTTTTTGTTCGCACAGGAGCAGCGCGGCACGCCCGTGGAGGTGCTCTCTGGCGGCGAGCGCGGCCGGCTGATGCTGGCGCGTGCGCTGGCAAAGCCGTCGAATCTCCTTGTGCTGGACGAGCCGACCAACGATCTCGATCTCGAGACCCTCGACGTGCTCGAGGAGATGCTCGGTGACTACGACGGCACGGTCATCCTGATCAGCCATGACCGCGATTTCCTCGACCGCGTCGTCACCTCCGTGATCGCGCCCGAAGGTAACGGCAAGTGGATCGAGTATGCCGGCGGCTACAGCGACATGCTGGCGCAGCGCGGTGCGGATTTGAAGCGCGAGACGGCGAAGACGCAGCCGGTGGCGGAAAAGAAAGAGGAGCGCACCTCCGCCCCCGTCTCCACATCCAAGCGGAAGCTGAGCTTCAACGAAAAACACGCGCTGGAAACGCTGCCGCGGAAGATGGAAACGCTGCAGGCGGATATTGCCAAACTGCAGCGCGTGCTCGACGATCCCAATCTCTATGCCAAAGATCGCAAGAAATTCGACGACGCCTCCGCCGCCATCGCCAAGGCGCATGAAGCACTGTCAGCCGCCGAAGAGCGCTGGCTCGAACTTGAAATGCTCCGCGAAGAAATCGAACAGGCCTAGCGCACATTCCGCAAAAGTGGGTCCCGGTTTTGCGATCAGAATGCGCGCCAACTAAGAGACTTCCATGACAACCATCCTCGCCGCCAAGATCGCCCGCGAATACGGCACGCCCTGCGCCGTCATCGACATGGATAAGGTCGAGCGCAACATCGCGCGGATCCAGAAGGCCTGCGATGATGCCGGCGTTGCCAACCGCCCGCACATCAAGACCCACAAGAATCCGACCCTTGCGAAAATGCAGGTCGCGGCCGGCGCCAAGGGCATCACCTGCCAGAAGCTCGGCGAGGCCGAGATCATGGCCAATGCCGGCATCGACGACATCCTGATCAGCTATAATCTGCTGGGTGAAGAGAAGATGGCACGCCTCGGCGCGCTGCAGGCCAAGGCCAACATGACGGTGGCCGCCGACAATTCGACCGTCGTTGCCGGCCTGCCAAAGGCGGCCGCGGCATCCGGCCGTCCGCTCTCCGTCGTGGTCGAGTGCGATACGGGCCGCAAGCGCGCGGGCGTCGAGACGCCGGCGGAAGCGATTGCGCTGGCGCGCGAGATCGCGGGATCGAAGGGATTGCAGTTCGCCGGCTTCATGCTCTACCCCACCGAGACCGGCTGGGGCGATGCGCAGAAGTTCTTTGACGAGGCGCTTGCCGGCGTGCGCGCACACGGGCTGGACGCAAAGATCGTCTCGACCGGCGGCACGCCGAACCTCATCAACATCGGCAAGCTCAAGGGTGGCACCGAGCACCGCTTTGGCACCTACATTTACAACGACCGCATGCAGGTCGCAGCCGGCTCCGCCACCTGGGACGACTGCGCGCTGCAGATCTACTCGACTGTGGTGAGCCGCGCCGCGCCCGAGCGCGGCATCCTGGACGCCGGCTCGAAGACGCTGACGACCGATACCGGTGGGCTCGACGGCCACGGCCTGATCCTGGAGCATCCCGAAGCCAAGATCGCGAAATTTGCCGAGGAGCACGGCTTTCTCGACCTCTCCCGCAGCAACACGCGGCCGAACGTCGGCGACGTCGTCCGGATCGTCCCGAACCATGTCTGCGTCGTCGTCAACATGATGGATGAGGTGGTGATGGTCCGCGGCGAGGAGATCATCGGCACGCTGCCGGTGGCGGCGCGCGGGAAGCTGCGGTAGCGGTTCAACGCCCGCGCATCCTTCGAGGCTGCCGGCGCGATGCTTTGCATCGCGCCACTCGCACCTCATGACGGCGCTCTTTCTGCGACGTATTCAGGGCGGCGCTCCCTCGTAGCCGTCACCCTGAGGTGACTGCCTCTTCAGCGGCCCTCGAAGGGCGACGGTATTCTAGAAGCGCTTCAGCCACTGCAACGCTCCCCTGCCCGCCGCCGCTCCCGTCGCGAACGAGGCCTGCAGCAGATAGCCGCCGGTCGGGGCTTCCCAATCCAGCATCTCGCCTGCGGCAAATACGCCGGGCAATTTGCGCAGCATGAAGTGGTCGTCGAGCTCATCGAACGAAATCCCGCCCGCGGTCGAGATGGCGCGATCGATCGGAGCAACACCGGTGAGCTGAACCGGGATTGCGTTGACCAGATGCGCAAGCTCCGCCGGCGAGAACGATACCAACGGCCGGCCGGATGCGATCGCCGCCTCCTGCATCAAGCCAATGCCGACCGGCGACACTTGCGCCGCCTTGCGCAGGAAGTTCGCCAGCGACTGCTTGCCGCGCGTGCCCGACAGACGCGCGGTCAGCGCGTCGGCATCGAGATCGGGCCGCAATGCGATTGTCAGCGTTGCCTGCCCGATCCCCAGCACCGCCTCGCGCAATTCGGCCGACAGCGCGTAGATCGCGCCGCCCTCGATTCCGCTACGGGTGATCATGGCTTCGCCACGCACCGTGTGCGCACCGACCGTTAGCGCCACGCCCTTGAGTGGCTGGCCCTCGAAGCGATCTCGGAAGACGTCGGACCATGCGACTGTGAAGCCGGAGTTCGCGGGGCGAAGCTTTGAGATGACAATGCCCTCGGCGGCAAGGCAATCGACCCACGCGCCGTCCGAGCCGAGCCGCGGCCAGCTCGCGCCACCCAGCGCGAGCACGGTTGCGCCGGCGGCGATGGCAAGCCCACCATCGGGCGTTTGAAACTGCAGCCGCCCGTCCGCGTTCCATCCCGTCCAGCGATGCCGAAACGCGAATTGCACGCCGGCCGCATCGAGCCGCCGCAGCCAGGCGCGCAGCAAGGGCGAGGCCTTGAACGTTTTTGGAAACACCCGCCCGCTGCTGCCGACGAAGGTCAGCTGTCCCAGGCCTGCGCTCCAGTCGCGCAGCGCATCGGGCGGAAACGCCTCGACCGCGGCGCGCAGATGCGGCATCGCCTCACGGTAGCGGGCGAGGAAATCCGGCAACGGCTCGCTATGGGTGAGATTGAGCCCACCCCTGCCCGCCATCAGGAATTTACGGCCTGCGGACGGCATCGCGTCGTAGACGGTGACGCGGCCGCCGCCCTGCGCCAGCACCTCCGCCGCCATCAACCCGGCGGGACCGGCACCGATGACGGCAATGTGGGTGTCGAGTGAGGTCATCGTACGAATTTATAGCAGGCCGGTTCTGCGACATAGGTCGTCATGCCCGGACTTGTCCCGGGCATCCACGAAAGCCAAACGCGCAATCCCAAACACGCGGATGGCCGGGACAAGCCCGGCCACGACGGGGAGAGTACGGTTCCGGCCTTGCGCCACGCATGCCCCGGAATGACGGCGCTGCTAGAGCTTGATCCCCGCCCGCGCCGCGGCCTGTGCGACATACTTCTGGGTCTGCTCGAACGCCCCCTGCAACGCCCTGGCCTTCGACATGTCGCTGATCTCAGCGAAATGCGCGGCGATCGCATCCGGGGTCCATTCGGCTTCCGGCAGGTTGATGCCTTCGCTCTCCAGGATCTTGATCACGGCAAACGAACCGGCACCGGCACCCATGATGGTGCGGGTCGGCGCGTCCTCGCTCAGCATGTACTCGACTGCCGGCGTGATCGCATTCGGCTTCATCAGCTGCAGCGCCTGCGGCGGCAAGAGCTCTTCCGTCATACGGGTCGCCGCTGTCGGCGAGATGATGTTGACACGGATGTTGGTCTTGCGGCCCTCTTCCGCGAGCACGTTCATCAGGCCGACCATGCCGGACTTGGCCGCGCCGTAATTGGCCTGGCCGAAATTGCCGTAGAGGCCGGAGGACGAGGTCGTCAGCACGATGCGGCCGTAGTTGCGGTCGCGCATGCCGGCCCAGACCGCCTTGCAGCAATAGAAGGTGCCGACGAGATGCACATCGAGCACCTTCTGGAAATCGGCCGCTTCCATCTTGCCGAACGACTTGTCGCGCAGAATGCCGGCATTGGCGCACATGATGTCGACGCTGCCCCATTCCTTGGTGGCGCGCTCGACCATGGCCGTGACCTGTTCGAAATTCGACACGTCGGCGCCGTCGGCCATCGCCGTGCCGCCCGCTTTACGAATCTCCTCGACCACGGCTTCGGCCGGCGAAAGCGAAGCACCGGTGCCGTCGCGCGCGCCGCCGAAATCGTTGACCACGACCTTCGCGCCGCGGCTCGCCAGGCCGAGCGCATGTGCCTTGCCGAGACCATTGCCCGCGCCTGTGACGATGGCGACGCGTCCGTCGAACCTGATTGCCATTTATGTTTCCTTTCTTCCTTCTTCCCTTGTGGGAGAAGGTGGCGCGCGAGCGCCGGATGAGGGGTATCTCTCGGCAGCCGAGTTCGTGGAGAGATACCCCTCACCCGGCTTCGCGGTCCCGCGAAGCCACCCTCTCCCACAGGGGGAGAGGGTAAAATCCGCGAAAATTCGTCAGCTTTTGAGCAGCGATGGCTGGCCGGGTCAAGCCCGGCCAAATCGGCCCAGTTCAGGCGAAGTAGATCAGACCGAGCCAATCCGCGACCAGCGCGGGCTTGTCCTCGCCTTCGATCTCCACCGTCACATTGGTGCGCGACTGCAATTCGCCTGCCTTGCGCAGCTTGGCTTCCGCGAGCACAAACCGGCCGCGGATGCGCCTGCCCGAGCGCACCGGCGAGATGAAGCGCAGCTTGTCGAAGCCGTAATTGACGCCCATCGTGGTGCCCGCAATCGCCGGCATCACTTCGTAGGACATCACCGACAACATCGACATCGTCAGGAAACCATGCGCGATGGTGGTGCCGAACGCCGTCTCGGTCTTCGCCCTTTCGGGATCGACATGGATGAACTGGCGATCGTCGGTCACATCGGCAAAGGTATCGATGCGAGGCTGGTCGATCAGGTGCCAGGACGAGACGCCGATCTCCTTGCCGACCATGGCTTGATAGGCTTCGAGCGTGATCGGCGGCTTCTTCCAGATTTCGTTCATTTCGCTTCAGGTCTCACTTCTTGTTTTCGGCAGATCCGGAAAATCCTCCTCGCGGAATTCCCGGCCGCGCAGCGGATCGTTGCGATCATCGTCGCGTTCGAGCCGTCGTAGCTGCACGCGGCGGATTTTGCCAGAGATCGTCTTCGGCAGCTCGGTGACGATTTCGAGGCGGCGGATGCGCTTGAAGGGCGCAAGCCGCGTGTGCAGGTGCCTGAAGATGGACAGCGCCGTCTCCGGCGTCCGCTCGGCGCCAGCGGTCAGCAGCACGAAGGCCTTGGGAATCGCGAGCCGGATCGGATCAGGGCTCGGCACCACCGCGGCTTCGGCGACCAGCTCATGCTCGAGCAGCACGCTCTCCAGCTCGAACGGGCTGATGCGGTAGTCCGAGGATTTGAACACGTCGTCGGAGCGGCCGACGAAGGTGAGATAGCCGTCCTCATCTTCGAAGACGACGTCGCCGCTGCGATAGAGCTCGCCTTCGGCGCCGGACAGCTTGCCGTCATCGCCCTGATAGCCCTGCATCAGACCGGCGGGACGGTCAGCCCCCAACAGCAAGGCCACCTCACCCTCCTTGGCCGGCTGGCCGTCGGCATCGCTGACCTGCACGCGATAGCCCGGCAGCGGCCGGCCCATCGAGCCAACCTTGATCTTTTGTCCCGGCGAGTTGCCCGCGAGCGCCGTCGTCTCGGTCTGACCATAGCCGTCGCGGATGACGAGGCCCCAGGCAGCCTGCACCTGGTCGATCACTTCAGGATTGAGCGGCTCACCGGCGCCGCAGACCTCGCGCAGGCTCACCTTGAACGACGCCAGGTTCTCCTGGATGAACAGCCGCCACACCGTCGGCGGCGCGCACAGCGTGGTGACGCCGCAGCGGCCGATGGTGGCGAGCAGGCCCTTTGCATCGAAGCGCGGCTGATTGACCACGAAAACGGTGGCGCCCGCATTCCAAGGCGCAAAGAAGCAGCTCCAGGCGTGCTTGGCCCAGCCCGGCGAGGAGATGTTGAGGTGGATGTCGCCGGGCTTCAGCCCGATCCAGTACATGGTCGAAAGATGGCCGACGGGATAGCTGCGCTGGCTGTGGCGCACCAGTTTTGGCTTCGCAGTGGTGCCCGAGGTGAAATACAGCAGCATCGGGTCGTCGGCGTTGGTCGGGCCGTCGGCTGCAAAGGTCTCCGAAGCCTTCGCCGCCTCGCCATAGGCGAGCCAACCATCGGAGGCGGCGCCAACCACGATGCGCACGACATTCTCGGCGCCAAGGCTCGCGAATTTCGCGACCTGGTCTTCCGCAGCCACCACCGCCTTCGCTTTGCCGCGATCGAGCCGGTCGCGCAACTCGTCGGCCGTGAGCAGTGTCGTTGCGGGAATGACGACGACGCCGAGCTTCATCGCCGCCAGCATCGTCTCCCACAGCGGCACCACATTGCCGAGCAGCAGCAAGAGATGATCGCCGCGCTTCAGCCCCTGCGCGCGCAGGAAGTTCGCGACCTGGTTCGAGCGCTGCGACAGCGCCGCAAAGGACAGTTTTGTCTGCTTGTCCTGTGCAGCATCGACAATCCAAAGCGCGGGTCTATCCTTGGATTCCGCATCTTTCGCCAGCTGGTCGAACCAGTCGAGCGCCCAGTTGAAGGGGCCAGGATCGGGCCAGCGGAAGTCCCTGACCGCAGTCTCGTAATCCGTGCGGTGCTGAAGAAGAAACGCGCGCGCGTCCTGGAATGTCGTCATGATCAGAGCCCGTCGAATTGGTCTTCGAGCGTAGCCCGGATGGAGCGAAGCGCAATCCGGGGCCGATCAGGGCCGTGAGGAGGAACTATCCCGGATTTCGCTTCGCTCCATCCGGGCTACGAAGCCTCGCTATTTTCCAGCGAGACCGCGAACGTGCTTGATAATTCCTGAAAAATCCACCCCGCCTTGGCCGGCTGCGTCGAAAGACTGATAGATCTCCTGCGCATGCTTGCCGAGCGGCGTCGCCGCGCCCGCAGCCTTGGCGGCGTCCTGCGCCAGGGTCAGATCCTTGACCATCAGCGCCGAGGCGAAACCCGGCTTGTAGTCGTTGTTCGCCGGCGAGGTCGGCACCGGGCCCGGAACCGGGCAATAGGTCGTCAGCGACCAGCACTGGCCCGACGAGGTCGAGGCGACGTCGAACAGCGCCTGATGCGAGAGCCCGAGCTTTTCGCCGAGCGCAAAAGCTTCGCTCACCGCGATCATGGAAATGCCGAGGATCATGTTGTTGCAGATCTTGGCCGCCTGGCCCGCCCCCGCGCCGCCGCAATGGACGATCTTCTTGCCCATCTTCTCCAGCACGGGCTTGGCCGCCGCGAACGCGCTCTCCTCGCCGCCGCACATGAAGGTGAGCGTGGCGCCCTTGGCACCACCGGTGCCGCCGGAGACCGGCGCGTCCACCGAAAGCACGCCGCTCTTGGCCGCGAGCGCATGCGCCTGACGGGCGCTTTCGACGTCGATGGTAGAGCTATCGATGATCAGCGTGCCTTTCGTCATGGCGGGCACGACCTCGTTCCAGACGCCGAGCACATGCTTGCCGGCCGGCAGCATGGTGACGACGACATCAGCGCCTTTCACGGCGCCCGCCGCACTGTCAGCGATGCCGGCGCCATCGGCCTTGGCCTGATTGCGGGAAGCCTCGACGAGGTCGAAGGCCACCACCTTGTGGCCGGCCTTGACCAGATTGGCGGCCATCGGGCCGCCCATGTTGCCGAGACCGATGAATGCGATCGTGGCCATCTTCGTTTCCTCCGCTGTAGCGTTGTTAGTTGAACTTCAGCTCGTCGGCGCCGATCTCGGCGAGATACGGCGCAAG
Source organism: Bradyrhizobium sp. T-1 (assembly GCF_053592855.1). Lineage (NCBI taxonomy): Bacteria > Pseudomonadati > Pseudomonadota > Alphaproteobacteria > Hyphomicrobiales > Nitrobacteraceae > Bradyrhizobium > Bradyrhizobium sp. T-1. Next base: position 4,893,771 of record NZ_CM132115.1, read on the forward strand.
CATCGCCGGCGTCACATCCTCGATTCGCGGCGGCGACCAGGATGGATTGCGATCCTTGTCGATCACGGCCGCGCGCACTCCTTCGCGGAAATCGTCGCTGCGGAAGACTTCCAGCGCGGCGCGATATTCGCGCACCAGGCACTCTTCCAGGCTGGACGCCGTGCGCGCAAGCCGCAGCAGCTTCAGCGTCACCACCATGCCACGCGGCGATTTCTCTTTGAGCGTCTTCAATGTCGCCAGCGCGAACTCCGAACCGTCGCGCTCGAGCGCAGCGAGAATGTCCTCCATGCGGTCGAAGCCGAACAATGCGTCGATAACAGGCTCCTTGGCGGCGACCGGCCCGGCGAACTCACCGCTCGCAAAACCGTTGATCAGCCTGGTGACCTCGGCCGCGCTCACACCCGGACGAACCCGGGTCAGCGCTTCGCGCAGCTCCGGCCATTTGGCGGCCGGCACCACGGCATCCGCAAACTTGGCATGGATCGCATCGGGGCCATTCATGGTCTGGCCGGTCAACCCAAAATACGTACCGATCTCGCCGGGCGAGCGCGACAACAGCCACGTGCCACCGACGTCGGGGAAGAAGCCAAGCCCGACCTCGGGCATCGCGAGCTTGGTGCGATCGGTGACGATGCGGTGGCTGGCATGCGCCGACAGCCCGACGCCGCCGCCCATCACGATGCCGTCCATGAAGGCGACATAGGGCTTTGGAAACTTCTTGATCCGGGCATTGAGGATGTATTCCTCGCGCCACAGGATCTTGCCGAGATCGCCGCCAGCCTTCGAGCTCTCCCAGAGCGTGCGGATGTCGCCGCCGGCGCAGAGGCCACGCTCGCCGGCGCCTTCCAGCACGATCACCGCAACGGCGGGATCAGCTTCGAAACGATCGAGCGCCTTGTCGATGTCGCGAAACATCTCCAGCGTGACGGCGTTGATCGCTTTGGGACGGTTGAGCCGAATGATCCCGGCCGCGCCTTCGACGCGGGCGACGAGATCGCCCTCCTCCATCGCAGTCATCGTGCGCCCTCGATCAGTTTGCGCGCCACGATGAGCCGCATGATTTCATTGGTGCCTTCGAGGATCTGGTGCACGCGCAGATCGCGTACGATCTTCTCGATGCCGTATTCACTGAGATAGCCGTAGCCGCCGTGAAGCTGCAGCGCGTGGTTGGCGACCTCGAAACCGACATCGGTGCCAAAGCGCTTGGCCATCGCGCACAGCATGGTGGCGTCCGGGTCCTTGCGGTCGAGCGCGGCGGCGGCGCGCCACAGGAAGGTGCGCGCGGCCTCCAGCTCGATCGCCATATCGGCGAGCTTGAATTGCAGGGCCTGGAATTCGTCGAGCCGCTTTCCAAACGCCTTGCGCTCTTTCATGTAGGTGCGCGCCTTGTCGAGTGCCGTCTGTGCGCCGCCGAGCGAGCAAGCGGTGATATTGAGACGACCGCCGTCGAGGCCGGCCATTGCGATCTTGAAGCCGACACCCTCCTCGCTCAGCCGATTGGCCACCGGCACGCGGGCGTTTTCGAAAATCACCGCGCGGGTTGGCTGCGCGTTCCAGCCCATCTTGCGCTCGTTGGCGCCGAACGACACGCCAGGCGTTTTGCCGTCGATGACGAGGGTCGAGATGCCGCCGGGGCCGTCGCCGCCGGTCCTGACCATCGCGACCAGGAGATCGGTGCCGCCGGCGCCGGAGATGAACTGCTTCTGGCCGGTAAGAACATAGTGATCGCCGTCTCGCACGGCACGCGTACGCAACGCTGCGGCGTCCGAACCGGCGCCCGGCTCGGTCAGGCAGTAGCTCGCGATGAGCTCCATCGAACAGAGTTTTGGCAACCAGGTGTGGCGCTGGGTGTCGCTGCCGTAGGCATCGATCATCCAGGACGCCATGTTGTGGATGGAGATGAAGGCCGAGGTGGTCGGGCAGCCCGTCGCCAGCGCCTCGAAGATCAGCGCCGCGTCGAACCGCGACATCGCGGATCCTCCGACATCCTCGCGGATATAGATGCCGCCCATGCCGAGGGCAGCAGCCTCACGCATCACGTCAACGGGGAAATGCTTCTCCTCGTCCCAGCGCAACGCGTGCGGCGCGATCTTTTCCGCCGCAAACGCCAACGCCATGTCGCGAACCGCGACCTGATCCTCGTTCAGAGCGAATTGCATCCCGGCCTCTCGCTCCAAGGAGAACTACTTCATCAGCGGGATCGAGAACTCCGCACCTTCCTTGACACCGGACGGCCAGCGCGAGGTCACCGTCTTGGTCTTGGTGTAGAAGCGGACCGAATCCGGACCATGCTGGTTGAGATCGCCGAAGCCGGACTTCTTCCAGCCGCCGAAGGTGTAATACGCGATCGGCACCGGGATCGGCACGTTGATGCCGACCATGCCGACATTGACCTTGGCTGCGAAGTCGCGGGCAGCGTCGCCATCGCGGGTGAAGATGGCGACGCCGTTGCCGTAATCATGCTCGGACGGCAGCGCCAGCGCTTCCTTGTAGTCGTGCGCACGGACGACCGAGAGCACGGGGCCGAAGATTTCTTCCTTGTAGATCCGCATGTCCTTGGTGACGTTGTCGAACAGCGAACCGCCGAGATAGAAGCCCTTCTCGTAGCCCTGCATCTTGAAGCCGCGGCCGTCGACAGCAAGGGTCGCGCCTTCCTTGATGCCGATGTCGATGTAGCTCTTGACCTTCTCGACCGCCTCACGCGTCACCAGCGGACCGTAATCCGCCGACGGATCGATCGAGGTGCCGATCTTGAGGCTCTCGACGCGCGGGATCAGCTTGTCCATCAGGCGGTCGGCGGTGGCCTTGCCGACGGGAACGGCAACCGAGACGGCCATGCAGCGCTCGCCGGCCGAGCCGTAGCCGGCGCCAATCAGCGCATCGACCGCTTGGTCCATATCCGCGTCCGGCATGATGATGGCGTGGTTCTTGGCGCCACCGAAGCACTGGCAGCGCTTGCCGGTCTGGGCCGCACGCTCATAGATGTACTGCGCGATCGGCGTCGAACCAACGAAGCCGACGGCCTTGATATCGGGATCGTCGAGGATGGCGTCGACGGCTTCCTTGTCGCCGTTGACGACGTTGAGGATGCCGGCCGGCAGGCCTGCTTCCATCATCAGCTCAGCGAGCAGCATCGGCACGCCGGGATCGCGCTCCGACGGCTTCAGGATGAAGGCGTTGCCGCAGGCGATGGCGGGGGCAAACTTCCACATCGGGATCATCGCCGGGAAATTGAACGGCGTGATGCCGGCGACGACGCCGAGCGGCTGGCGCATGCTGTAGATGTCGATGCCGGGACCGGCGCCTTCGGTGTACTCGCCCTTCATCAGATGCGGGATGCCGCAGGCGAACTCGGCGACTTCGAGGCCGCGCTGGATGTCGCCCTTCGCGTCCGGAACGGTCTTGCCGTGCTCGCGGGCGAGCAGCTCGGCAAGCTTGTCGTAGTCGCGCTGCACCAGCTCGAGGAACTTCATCATCACGCGGGCGCGGCGCTGCGGGTTGGTCGCGGCCCATTCCGGCTGCGCGGCGCGCGCGTTCTCGACCGCGGCGCGCACTTCGGCCTTGGACGCCAGCGCGACCTTGGCCTGGACGTCACCGGTCATCGGCTCGAAGACGTCCGCCGTCCGGCCAGACGTGCCCTTCACTTCCTTGCCACCGATGAAATGTCCGACTGAACGCATGGAATGATCTCCTTGAGGGCGAGCTTGAACGCTTTGACAAATCCTATCGACCTGCATTTTATAGGATTCAAGTCTGAGATATTGCACCATAGATGTGCGAAAATGCTGGATCAAGGTCACATCGACTGGGACGACTTCCGCTTCGTGCTCGCCATCGTGCGGGGCGGCTCGGTCTCGGCTGCGGCAAAACAGCTCGGCGTCGATCATGCGACCGTGATCCGCCGCGTGGACCGGCTGGAAAAGCACCTCTCGGCAAAGCTGTTCGACCGGCGCAAGACCGGTTACCTGCTCACCGAGGCCGGCCAGCGCGTGGCCGACAGCGCCGAGGCGATGGAATCCACCATCGTCGCCAACCAGGAGCAGGTCGGCGGCTCCGTGGCGCGGCTGACCGGCACGGTGCGGATCGGCGCGCCCGACGGCTTCGGCACCGCCTTCCTGGCGCCGCGGCTCGCCCCCTTCGCCGACCGCTATCCCGACCTCGATTTGCAACTTGTGGCCACGGCGCGGCTGTTCAGCCTCTCCAAGCGCGAGGCCGATATCGCAATCAGCCTGACCATGCCGAAGGAAGGCCGCATCGTTGGCCGCAAGCTGCTCGACTACCGCCTCGGCTTGTATGCGGCCCCCGCCTATCTCGACCGCTTCCCGAAAATTGCCGCGCGGCAGGACCTGCTGCAACATCGCTTCGTCGGTTATATCGAGGAATTGCTGTTCACGCCGGAGCTCGACTACCTGCCGCAGGTGTCGCCGCGGATCTCCGCGCGCTTCCGCAGCGCCAATCTGATCGCGCAGCTCAACGCCACGCTCTCAGGCTTCGGCATCGCGGTGCTGCCGCACTTCATGGCGAGCGACTATCCGCAGCTTGTCGCGGTGCTGCCGGAGGAGATCTCGATCACGCGGACGTTCTGGATGCTGATGCACGCCGACAGCAAGGATCTCGCGCGGATCCGGGCCGTGGCGGATTACATCGGGGAGATCGTGGAGCGCGAGCGGGCGTTGTTTGCGGGGCGGTAGACCGCCGCTCCCGGGAGGGCAACGGGAAGCGTGCCCACCATGATGACCGCGAACGTGGAGAGATGGTGGGCACGGCGCATGCGCGCCTTTGCCCACCCTATGGCACCTCGGCCTAGCTCTGCTTCGCCTTCTTCGCAGCCGTTACCTTCGGCTCACGTCTCGCACCATCCAGCGCGCTGTCCTTGCCCGCCTTCAGCACCTCGTCTGACAGCTCGCTCGAACCCGCGATACGCGCCAGCAGCATGGTGCCGGCCATCGTGGCCAGCGTCGCGATCGCCTGCTTGCGCGCGGCCTTGCGCGGCAAATTGGGAATGAAATCGGTCATCATCTCGACCATCTCGTCGAGCTTGCCGGCAAATGCCTTGCGCGTCTTCGGACTCTCGCGGGCAATCTCGGCGCCGAGCGCGGGGATCGAGCAACCATGGCCGGGATTGTCGCGGTGGAGCGACGAAAGATAGGACTCCGCGATCAGCGCCAGCCGCTTGTCGGGAGCAGCCTCGCCGGTCAGCTTGCGCCAGTGTTCCATCGAGCGGTCCATGGCGTAGGCAAAGGCCTCGATCACCAGCGCCTCGCGCGAATCGAAATGCGCATAGAAGCCGCCATGGGTGAGGCCCGCCTCCTTCATGAGGTCGGCAACGCCGATACCATGGGCTCCCTTTTCGCGCAGGCGCACAGAGGCCTTCTTCACGATGCGGTCGTGGGTTTCCTGCTTGTGTTCCCGGGAATAGCGCATGCAGCTCTCATTGGATGTCGGAAGTCATCTCATAACACGTATATCGGTCCGCCGGCGCATTAATTCCCGGTAAAATTGTTGCCGATCATGGAAAAGGTTGCAGTTGCATGGACCGCGAGTGTCCCCTTACCGTCGCGGACAAAGCCTTCAGTGTAACTGGTTTGACGCCCGAGCTTGATGACCTTGCCTTCGGCTGAGATCACCCCCGATCGGACCGACAGGGGACGCAGGAAGGTCATCTTCAGATCGAGCGTCACGGACGATTGCCCGGCCTCCAATCGGGTCGAAATGGCGCACCCCATGGCTGTATCGAGGAGCGCGGCAGCGGTCGCTCCGTGCAGGAGGCCGATTGTGTTTTCGAGATCCTCGCGCGGCTCCAGTTCCATCACGATCCGGCCCGGCTCGACCACGGCCATGATGAAGCCGATCAGTTTTGCGAAAGGCGGCGGCGGCAGGCGTCCATCGCGGATACCCAGCATGGCGTCCATGCCCGAAAAACCCATTGCCACCTCTGCAACCGGCGCCGGGACCTGCCAGTCCACCATACGTTCTCGCCGCAGCGCAGGCGAAAACAGGTCCAGTTGAGCGGAGTCGATCATGGCAGCCCCTTTTGAATTATGTACGTCATACTATGTCGCGGACTTCGCGTTGGCAACTCCGTCTCGCCCGCTTGACAAGGACGGCATTTCGGCCCGGAGTAATGCCGGCCGCGCGCTGTCGCGCATGTCCGCTAATTTTCGAGATCCCCCCGGATGGAAATGCTCAACAACCACTGCGGCGTAACGCGCGATTCGCGGGGCGTCGTCCATGTCGCGATCTGCAACGCCGGCTCGCTGAATATTCTGGGCTCACCGGTGACAGACGCGATGCGCGAAGGCCTGCAGCAGCTCGCGACCGACCGCAGCATCCGCGTGCTGGTGCTGCGCGGCCAGAGCGAGAAGAGCATGATCGGTGGCGCCGACATCAAGGAGATGGCGAAGCTCGACCAGAAGGCGGCCGAGGCCTTCATCAGCCGCCTGCGCGATCTCTGCGAGGCCGTGCGCCAATTCCCTGCCCCCGCGATCGCGCGCATGCCCGGCTGGTGTCTCGGCGGCGGGCTCGAAGTGGCGGCCGCCTGCGACTTCCGCATCGCCGCGCATGATGCATATTTCGGCATGCCCGAGGTGCGCGTTGGCATTCCCTCGGTGATCCACGCCGCGCTGCTGCCGCGTCTGATCGGCTGGGCTCGCGCGCGCTGGCTGGTCATGACCGCGGAGAACATCGACGCACCGACAGCGCTGGCCTGGGGCCTGGTCGACAAGGTCGCGCCGGCCGGCGGACTGGATGCCGAAATCGAGCACCTCGTGACAGCGCTGCTCGAATGCGGCCCGGAGGCGCTGCGGTCCCAGAAGGCGCTGCTGCGGCAATGGGAGGAGCTGCCGCTGACGGAATCGGTGAATCTCAGCGTCAAGGTGTTCGGCGAGTCGTTCCTGACGGACGAGCCGACGCGGCTGATGCAGGCATTCGTGAACCGGAAGAGATAAGCCGCCCTTCCCATTCGAACGACCAATTCTCATCCGAACCACGACATTTTCTCATCCCTGCCGCGGTTGCATTTTTTGCATCGCATCATATGATGAACATAATCTTACACACCCTCGCAGGGAGTCTTGTCATGGCCGAAGCCGCCGATCCCGTCGTCATCGTCTCCGCCGCCCGCACCCCGCTCGGCCGCTTCATGGGCGAATTATCGCCGCTCGCCGCGCACAAGCTCGGATCGCACGTGATCGGCGCCGCACTGGAGCGCGGCAAGCTTGCCCCGGAGAAGGTCGACGAGGTCTTCATGGGCTGCGTGCTGCCGGCTGGCCAGGGCCAGGCGCCGGCGCGTCAGGCCGCACGTAGCGCTGGTCTCCCCGACGCCACCGGCGCCACCACCGTCAACAAGGTCTGTGGCTCCGGCATGAAGGCGACCATGCTGGCGCACGATATCATTCGCGCCGGCTCGGCCGAGATCGTCGTGTCCGGCGGCATGGAGAGCATGAGCAACGCGCCGTATCTGCTGGCGAAGGCGCGCGGCGGCTATCGCGCCGGCCATGACCGCATCATCGACCACATGATGATGGACGGCCTCGAGGATGCCTACGAGACCGGCCGCTCCATGGGCGATTTCGGCGAAGCGACCGCGGAAGCCTATCAGTTCACCCGCAAGGACCAGGACGCCTATGCGATGGAGACGCTGAGCCGCGCACGCAAGGCGGTCGAGGGCGGCGCGTTCAAGTCCGAAATCGCACCGATCACGCTGACAGAGAAGGCAGGTCAGCGCATCATCGCCAATGATGAGCATCCGCTGAAGGTCGATCCCGCAAAAATCCCCGGGCTGAAGCCGGCCTTCCGCGCCAACGGCACCATCACGCCGGCAGCCTCCTCCGCCAATGCCGACGGTGCCGCCGCGCTGGTGCTGACCAAGCGCTCGCTCGCCGATCGCAACGGCCTTCCTGCTATTGCCACGATCAAGGGCCACGCCACCCACAGCCAGGAGTCGCAATGGTTCACCACGGCGCCGATCCCGGCGATCCGCAAGCTGCTCGACAAGGTCGGCTGGAGCGCCGGTGATGTCGACCTGTTCGAGATCAACGAAGCCTTTGCGGTCGTGGCGATGGCCGCGCAGCGCGATCTCGGCATTCCCCGCGACAAGCTGAACATCAATGGCGGCGCCTGCGCGCTCGGCCATCCCATCGGCGCCACCGGTGCGCGGCTGATCGTGACGCTGTTGCACGCGCTCGAGGCCAACAATCTCAAGCGCGGCATTGCTGCGCTTTGCATCGGCGGCGGCGAGGCCACGGCGATCGCGGTGGAGCGTCTCGCGCACTAGCCGGGGCGATGTCCTAAAATAAGGGAAGTCTGTCATTTCAGACTTCCGGCTTCCATGGCAGACTGCGACAATGACGCGGGTGTCCCGAAGCCCGCCAACCTGGATTGAGGGCAATGATCTCGAATTGGCTTTCGGCAGCGCTCGGCCGCCGCAATATTCACTACGGCTGGGTGATGGTCGGCGTGACCTTCTTCGCCGCGCTGATCAGCGCCGGCACGGTCGGCGCGCCTGGCGTATTCATCGTTCCGCTCCAGAAGGAGTTCGGCTGGAGCACGGCAGAGATCTCCTCCGCGCTCTCGATCCGCTTCATCCTGTTCGGGCTGATGGCGCCGTTCGCGGCCGCCCTCCTCAACCGCTACGGCCTGCGCAACGTCACCCTGACGGCACAGCTGATCGTCGTCTCGGCGCTCGTGCTCTCGATCGGCATGACCCAGGTCTGGCAACTCGTAGCCCTGTGGGGCGTGGTAATCGGCATCGGCACCGGCATGACCGCGCTCGTGCTTGGCGCCACCATCGCCACGCGCTGGTTCGCGGCGCGACGCGGCCTGGTCATCGGCATCATGACCGCAAGCGTCGCCACCGGTCAGCTCGTGTTCCTGCCGCTGCTCGCAAGCCTGACTGAACGCTTCGGCTGGCGTTTGGCGCTCGGTTTCGTCTGCATCATGCTCGGCGTCTCCGCCACGGCCGTGGCGCTCGTCATGCGCGACCGGCCGAGCGATCTGGGCCTGCGTCCCTTCGGCGACGAAGGCACCGAGCCTGTGCCCGCGCCGCCGGCGAGCCATGGCTCGATCACGGCCGTGGCGCTTGGCACGCTGCGCGACGCCTCGAAGTCGAGCGCGTTCTGGATCCTGTTTGCGACCTTCTTCGTCTGCGGCGCCTCGACCAATGGCCTCGTGCAGGTGCACCTGATCCCGATGTGCCTCGACTTCGGCATCCCGCAGGTGCAGGCGGCGAGCCTGCTGGCGGCGATGGGCATCTTCGATTTCTTCGGTACCATCATGTCGGGCTGGCTGTCGGACCGCTATGACAACCGCTATCTCCTGTTCTGGTACTACGGCCTGCGCGGTCTTTCGCTGATCTTCCTGCCCTTCAGCGATTTCTCGTTCTACGGCCTGTCGATCTTTGCGATGTTTTACGGCCTTGACTGGATCGCGACGGTGCCGCCGACGGTACGCCTCACCGCGCAGAAATTCGGACCCGAGCGCGCCAATCTGGTGTTCGGCTGGATATTCGCCGGCCACCAGCTCGGCGCCGGCACCGCCGCCTTCGGCGCAGGCCTGTCGCGGACGCTGCTGCAGAGCTACCTGCCCGCCTTCTTTATCGCCGGCGCGCTCTGCGTGTTCGCCTCGCTGATCGTGCTGGCGTTGTCGAGGCAGCCGAAACCACAGCCGAAGCCCGCAATGGCCTGATACCTGATCGTGGTGGTGACGCCGAACACATCGGCGTCACCGACCAGCGACACGCCGGTCAGATCGTTCGGGTTCGATAGGCCGCCCGAGGGGCGCATCACGCTAGCGCTCAGACGGGGACCGAATCTCCCATTGCTCGAGGCGGTCGATTGACGCCTGCCGTTCGTGCTGGCCCAGCCAAATCGTGAGGAGAACCAGCGCACCAGCGAGAGCGCTGATGCCGAAATATAGGTTCCTCATACGCGTTGAATGCGGCGCGCCGAAAATCGTTCCTAGCATCGTGCCCTTTCGCCAGGGCGCGACCGGCGTAGCGGACCGAGAAGCGATCGGGCAGCGGATGCACCACGCCGGCGATGCGAAGGCGCTGCCCGGGATTATCGTGCACCAGCACGCCGCAATCTGGTTGACGCGCGGCCATGGCGCGGATGCCGAATACCGGCATGAGACCATCATTGGACATCTGCATGCTCGATCGCGATATCCGGGATGCCGCGCTTCCATCAGGAACGGCTGATGATTGGCCTTGGTCTTTGCCGATAGACTCCACGGCCCAAACGTGGACAATGCGGCCTGAAGCGCTTCGCGCGCGCAGTGCACACCAAGATGCGCCAGAGGAAACGAAATGCCGACTGCCTTCCCCTCGCCCGTCCCCACCATTCCGACCGCTCCCTTGACCGCCCAGCTGCGCGATGCGTTGCGCGCGATCGTGGGCGAGAAGGGCTTTGTTGAGGACGAGCACGGCAAGCAGCCGTTCGTCACCGACTGGCGAGGGCTGCTGGTTGGTGGCGCCGGGGCCGTCATACGTCCCGGCAACACCGAGGAAGTCTCGAAAGTCGTCCGGCTGTGCCATCAGCACGGCATCGCGATCGTCCCGCAGGGTGGCAACACCGGGCTGATGGGCGGCGCCACGCCCTGGCCTGCCCACACCGGCATCGTGCTGTCGCTCGGACGGATGAACCACGTGCTAGAGGTCGATCCCGTCGGGTATGCCATGACGGTCGAGGCCGGCTGCGTTTTGCAAACGCTGCAGGAGATCGCGGCCAGCCACGACAGGTTCCTGCCGCTCAGCCTCGGCGCCCAGGGCTCCTGTATGATCGGCGGCAACCTCTCGACCAATGCCGGCGGCGTGCAGGTGCTGCGCTATGGCAATGCCCGCAATCTCGTGCTCGGGCTCGAAGTCGTGCTGCCCAACGGCGACGTCTGGAACGGATTGCGTGCGCTGAAGAAAGACAACACCGGTTACGACCTCAAGCACCTCTTCATGGGCGCCGAAGGGACGCTGGGAATCATCACCAAGGCGGTTCTGAAGCTATGGCCGGCGCCGAAGGATGTCTGCACGGCCTGGCTCGCCGTCCGCGATCCGCGCGCGGCGCTGGAGATCCTCTCTGAGGCACACGCCGCGTCCGAAGACAATGTCGGCTCTTGCGAGCTGCTGAGCCGCGCGGCCGTCGACCTCGTGATGCGCCATATTCCCGGCGTCCAGGATCCGCTGAATGCGGATACGCCGTGGTATCTGCTGCTGGAATGGTCGTCCTCTCGCCCGCGACTGGACGGGGCCGATGGCATGTCGGAGAAGCTGGAGCAATTTCTCGCCGATCAACTCGAGGCCGGTCGCCTGCTCGACGCGGTGATCGCGCAGACCGTCAGTCAATCGCGCAACATGTGGCGCATCCGGGAAGGCATGGCCGAGGCCTCCCGCGCCGAAGGTCCGGGGATCAGCTACGACATATCAGTGGCGATCTCCGGGATTCCGGAGTTTATCGACAAGGGACTCAAGGCCGTGCTGGAGATTCTTCCGAGCATTCGCCCCTATCCTTTGGGGCATATCGGCGACGGCAATCTGCACTTCTCGTTCATGGGGCCGATTGGCATGGATCAACAAACGCTGAACCAATACACAGCTGCCATCACGCGCGCCGTGAACGATCTCGTCACCTCCATGGGCGGCTCGATCTCCGCCGAGCACGGTATCGGCATCGAGAAGCTCGACGAGCTCAGCCACTACCGTTCGAAGACCGAGCTCGACATCATGCGCACCATCAAGCGCGCGCTCGATCCGCAGAACATCATGAATCCCGGCAAGGTGCTCCGGCTGTGATGTACGCCGGGCACCTTGCCATTGCCTCAAGCGCGCGGGTTGACGACCGTGTATCCCCGCAACGAGCGCGCATGCATGCGTGTGGCGTGACCACCTGAATTGGCGTCATACGCCATCCACATGTCGCCGCCGAGGGGTTGCTCGAGAACGAAGACATGCCCGCGCCGCGCTGCGACCATTCCCGGCGCCGGCGCCGTGCGCGGGAAACGCAGCCAGTTGGCGGCGAGGTTCAATTCCGGCACGATATGGCCGAACACGCGCAGCGCCGCGCCGCAGCCGCAGAAGGACGAAGGGCAACCGGCCGGACGACCGCCGATGACGCGATCACCACCGGACACGTTGATCGTCGTGGCGGTGTACCCCGCGTCTGTCACCATCATTTGCGTTGCGCGATAGGCTTGCAGGGAACGCCTGGGAGCCCGCTCGCGTTGCGTTTGCGAATACGAAAAGTCGCAGGGCATGGTGACGTTGCACCCAGGCGCTTGAAGATTGCGATAGGGTCGCGCTTCGGAGGCAACTGAACTAATGGCAATAAAGAAGCACGCAGAAATTACTCGCTTGATCATTGCAGGACTCCATCTGGAGGGCCCTGCCCCGGGTAGGAGCTACCAATATCGGTTTGACCGAAATGGGTCTGAAGCGCGGCGAAAAATGGCTGGATTTAGGCAACGCTAACCTGGCCCGGCCAATGGAACCCGGGCATGCCCGAGCAACAATCGTCATTGCGAGCGCTGCGAAGCAATCCAGAGTTTTTCCGCAGAGACAACCTGGATTGCTTCGCTGCGCTCGCAATGACAACTCGGCCTTACGGCCGGATCGTCATGCTCTCGGGCGGTCCCGCTTTCCGCAGCGGCTCGGCGAGGCGCGCGAACTCGCACAACAGCGAGCGCGTCTTGCGGGGATCGATGATTTCCTCGACCCAGAATTTTTCGGCCGAGCGAAATGGCGAGCGCAGCTTGTTGAGCCGCTCCTGAATCTCGTTGAGCTTGACTGCCTTGTCCTCGGCCGCGTCGATGTCGGCGCGGTAGGCGGCTTCGATGCCGCCTTCGAGCGGCAGCGAGCCCCAATAGGCCGACGGCCAGGCGTAGCGGATCGAGAAGCGGTCGGCCGGCTGATGCACGACGCCGGCGACACCGAACGCGTTGCGCAAGATCACCGTGCACCAGGGCACGGTGGTCTGGTTGACCGCGGCCATGGCGCGCACGCCGTGGCGGATGGTTGCCGCCTTCTCGGCGTCGAGGCCGATCATGAAGCCCGGGCAGTCCATGAGATAGACGATCGGCAGATGGAAGGTCTCGGCGAAGTCGACCCAGCGCACCACCTTCTGGCAGGCATCCGCCGTCCACGAGCCGCCATAGTGAAAGCTGTCGCTGGCGAGCAGCATCACCGCGCGGCCCTCGAGCCGCGCCAGGCCGACGATGATCGGCTTGCCGAAATTGCTGCCGACCTCGAAGAACGAGCCCTTGTCGACGACCTGCTCGATGATCGGCCGCATCTTGTAAACCTGCTTGCGGTTGCGCGGCACCGCATTCATCAGCGCCTCTTCGCTGCGCTCCGGATCATCGGTGCAGGGCAAGGTCAGCGGCAGCTCATAGACCGATGACGGCAGATAGGACAGGAAGCGCCGCGCGCAGGCAAACGCTTCTTCCTCCGTGTCGACGGCATGATCGACCGCGCCGGCGCGGGTCTGGATGTCGGCGCCGCCGAGCTCTTCCTTCGAGAGGTTCTGGCCCAGCGCCTTCACCACCGGCGGCCCCGCAACGAACATCGCGGACTTCCGCGTCATGATGGAATAGTGGCTGGCGGCAAGACGTGCGGCGCCCAGGCCCGCAACCGATCCGAGGCCAAGCGCGACTACGGGCACGCGCGACAGGTTCTCCGTCGTGAAGCGATACCAGCGGGTGCCGCCAATGCCGCCCGGCAAATTCGCCGCGCCCTTGGTCTCGATGGTCTTGACCGAACCGCCACCGCCGGAGCCTTCGATGATGCGGACGATGGGCAGACGGAAGTCGTGCGCCATCTCCTCCGCCATCAACGGCTTGGCGGAGATCGACGCATCCGCGGAGCCGCCGCGCACCGTGAAATCGTCACCGACGACGACAACGGTGCGGGCGTCGATGCGCGCGCGACCGAACACGCAGTTCGCCGGCGTCACCTTCTGCAACTCACCGCTGGAATCGTACTCACCGATGCCGGAGACGGCACCGATCTCGTGGAAGCTATTCTTGTCGATCAGTCTGTCGATGCGCTCCCGAACAGTCAGCCGGCCCTGGTCATGCTGTCGCTTGACCTTGTCAACGCCGCCCATCTCCCGCGCGAAGGCTTCGCGCCGGGCGAGCTCGTCGAGTTCCGGCTTCCAGTTCATTCACTCCCTCCGAATTGATCGGCTTATTATTGTTGTGCACGGCCATTGCGACCGGTTTGCGCGGGATGCGGTTGTTGAAGACGTCGCCTTCGGCGCCCTCCATCAGGCTGCCGAGCGAACGGCCGAGCGTCAGCATCAACGGCGCGACCTCGGCATGCAGACGCTGCTCGTCATACATCGCCGAGAGAAGGCCGATCGTAACGACCACGAAGGTCTGGTACTGCGGCGACCAGATCGGCACCGCCAGGCCATTGATGTGCGGGCTCCACAGGCCGCAGGCCGTGACGTAGCCGCGCTCGCGCAGCGACTGCCTGTTGGCCTCGATACGGGGCTTGAGGATCTTTGCCGCCTCAGGCGCTTCGCGCTCCATTTCCGCGATGTAGGCATCGCCGACTTCCGGCGCCAAGGCCGCCGTGTAAGCCGCGCCCGCGGCGGTCGAAGCCATCGATATCCGGCTGCCGGTGCCCTCGTGTAGGCCGAGCGCAGAAGCCGAGCGCGCGAACTGCAGATAAACCAGATGGAAGCGATCGGGCACGACGAAGCCGACGGTGCCTGGAAGCTGCTCAGCGACTTCCTGCAGCCGCTGCCGGATCATGCTGCGCAGCTGCGCGCCCTTCATCATCGAGGCGCTCATCGCCACCGCACTCGGGCCGATCCGATACTTCTGATCGCGCGGCAGATAGACCAGCTGCCCCATGCGCGTCAGCGTGTGCGTGAGCCGCGACACCGTCGAGCGCGGCAAGCCGCAGCGATTTGAAATCTCGAGGTTGCCGAGCCTGCTATCGTGGCCCTCGAAGCATCGCAACACGTCGAACGCGCGCGACACCACCTGGATAACATCACCCTCACCGGCATCGCCGGCGAGCGCACCTTGCCTGCTCAATCGCTCCGAACGTCGTCCCATGATCCCTACCGGTTGTTCCGCTGTGCGGAATTAAATTCCACTTGCAGACGACGCTACCTCAGGCATTTTGCGACGACAACAAAAAGGCGATGGCATGCCAGAAATTAAGATCATCACGGAGGTCGCCGGTCGCGTCTGCGCGACTCCCGTGCAAGTTGGAGGAACCGTCGCCGATGGCGATGAAATTGTGCTCGTCGAAGCCATGAAGATGGAGATACCGGTACCCTCACCCGCATCAGGCACGCTCACATCATTGCTCGTGAAGATCGATGACCTCGTTGCCGAAGGCCAAGCGATTGCGATCGTCGCGAGCTGAGCACGCGCCGCCGGCGGCTTCCCATCCGCGACAATCTGAAACAGATCATATCGCCATGGCGATCGGCATCTTGCGTCCGGGCGTTACGATGCACCGGCCTGCAGACGTTGACGGGTTGCGCGTGCTCGGATTGCGTTGCACAAGTGGGCGATGATAGCGCAACCGCCGCCCGCCACTGCCTGGACCCGCTCGAAGCCGCCGCTACTGCGGTTTCTCGACACGTGCCTCAACGAATTCTCCGCAGAGACGTCAGGCCATGTCGCCGACTACATTCCCGAATTGAGCAAGGCCGATCCTGCCTATTTTGGCATCAGCCTCGCAACGCTGGACGGCCATGTCTACGAAGTCGGCGACTCCAGGGTGCCCTTCACGATCCAGTCGATGTCGAAACCGTTCGTGTTCGCGCTGGCGCTGGATCTTCTGGGCGCCAGTAAAGTCGAGAGTGCGATCGGCGTCGAACCCTCGGGCGATCCCTTCAACTCGATCCGGCTCAACTCCGAAAATCATCCGTTCAATCCGATGGTCAATGCCGGCGCGATCGCCTGCACCGGGCTGATCCATGCCAGCAAGGGCGCCGAGGCCTTCGAGCAGATTCGCCTGGCGCTCAGCCGCTTTGCGGGCCGCGATCTCGCCGTGGACGAGGCGGTCTATACGTCGGAGAGCCAGACCGGCGACCGCAACCGCGCCATCGGCTATCTGCTCAAGACCAATGCGGTGATCTCGGACAATGTCGCCGGCGTGCTCGATGTCTATTTCCGGCAATGCGCCGTGCTGGTCACCGCGCGCGATATCGCGGTGATGGCGGCAACGCTGGCCAATCGCGGCGTCAATCCGGTCACCGGCGAGCAGGTGCTGAGCGCTTACGCGATCTCGCGCACGCTGTCGGTGATGACGTCGTCGGGCATGTACGACTATGCCGGCGAGTGGATCTACCGGATCGGCATCCCCGCCAAGAGCGGCGTCGGCGGCGGCATTCTGGCAGCACTCCCTGCCCGTCTCGGGCTCGGCAGCTATTCGCCCAAGCTCGACAAGCACGGCAACAGCGTGCGCGGCATCAAGGTCTGCGAGGCGCTGTCCTCGCATTACGATCTGCACATGCTCAACCGCAGCGACGACGCCCGCAACGCGGTGATTGCCGACTACGACATCGGCAAGAGCCCGTCACGCCGCGTCCGCCGCCAGCAGGAGCGTGATATCCTCGCCGCGCACGACCAGGCCGTGCGGGTCATCGAACTGGTCGGCGTGCTGTCGCTGTCGGCCGTCGACTACGTGACGCGCAGGCTCGCGGGACAACCGCGGCCGCAAATCGTCGTATTCGACCTGCACCGCGTCACCTCGACTACGCGCGCCGGCGCCCGGCTGCTGGCCGAGGCCTTCGAAGAGCTCGCCGCGCTGAATGTGACCGTGGTGCTGTCGGGCGTCCGGCGCGCCTCCAAGGAATGGAACAGCTTGCGGGAGTGGACTGCGGAGCTGAAGAACGTCCGCGACTTCTATCTGCTCGACACCGCGATCGAATGGGCGGAAGACCAGATCGTCTACCGCTATGGCGGCTCGATCGATTTTCACGAGACCACCGAGCTGTCCGAGCAGCCGCTGCTCGACGGCCTTAGCGAAGAAGAGCTGACAGATCTGGCTTCGATCTGCACGATCCGGACCTATCAGTCCGGCGCAAAGATCATCACGACGGGCGATCCCGCCGATGCCTTGTTCTTCCTGCGTAGCGGCGCCGTTCATGTCACCCTGCCCGACGGCGTCAGGCTCGCGACGCTGACCGCCGGAATGGCGTTTGGCGAGATGGCGCTGATCGAGACCGCCCGCTCCGCCGACGTGTTCGCGGACATGGCGGCGACCGCGTTCGAAGTGCCTCTGAAGGATTTCGAGCGATTTCGCAGGCAGCACCCGCGGGCGAGCGAGCGGATCATGCGCAATCTGGCGCAGCTGTTGGCAGATCGCCTGATCGTCGCCAACACCAAGGTCGACATCCTGACGTCGACGTAGTGCGGCGCTTTAGCGGCTTGCCGCCTCGCTGATCCGCCGCTTGATCTTGGCGGCGCTGGCCTTGAGCAGTTCGGATGGCTGCTGCCCCGTCGCGGCGCACAGGCAGGCCCAGTAATAGATGACATCGCCGAGCTCTTCGACGAGACCCGCCTTGTCGAGCCAGTCGTCGCGCAGCAGCTTCTTGATGTGCTCGGCGACCTCGCCGGATTCACCGGCAAGGCCGAGCCCGAGATAGGACAGCCGCTCATTCGAGGGATGCTCATCGACTTTCGCAACGCTTGCGGCCCAGGCCGCATATTCATCGATCGTCATGACCATCCCTCGCAGATCGCGGCTGATCAGCCCACCACTTCGGTGACGGGCTGGAGATCGATCTCAAACGTCTCCAAAAACTTTGACGTCATGATGTAGAACCCGACCGAGAGCTGCAGCTCGACCAGTGCGGCCGGCGTCAGCTTCGCGGCGATCGCCTTGAAGGTCGCGTCCGTCGGCTTCTTCAGCTTGACGATCTCGTCGGTGAAGGCAAGCGCGGCGCGCTGGGTCTCGTCGAAACAGGTCGCAGCCTGCCAGTTCTCGAGCGCCTCATTCTGCGCGTCGGTGACGCCGACATTCTTGCCGATGCGCTTGTGCGCGATGATCTCGTACGGGGCCTCGCACAAGATGCCGGTGCGGGTGATCGCGAGCTCGCGCACGACGGGATCGAGCTCGCCCTTGTGGCGAATCGCGCCGCCGAGGCGGCAGTACTGCTCAAAATAGCTCGGCGAATGCGCCATCATCCGGAAAATGTTGGCATTGCGGTTCTTGTCGAGGATTTCGCGGGTACGGTCGGACGCTCCGGACGGGTCGCTGTAGTCGATACGGGCCATGATTTGCCTTGAGTTTTTCCTGAAGCTTTTGATGTTTATTGTCGTCGCCGGAGCAAGTTCCCAAAAACTCTATTCTTGCGTGGACGCAGGAGCAACATTATCGAGTCAAATTGCCGCCGCATTGCTGATCGACCTTGGCACAGTCGATATTCGCCGCGTGGGGACAAATCGCGGTGAGTACTCGCAAGTGGGGTGTTCCGAGTAAAATAATTGGCCGTTTTGCGCTTACCACGCAACGACGAGTCACGCCCAAGTCTAGGGAGAAGACGGCATGAAGGAAGCCACCAAGGGGGCGGCCTCGGAAGCGTTCGCGCACATGCTGGCGGTGATGGCGATGCTCGTCATCGCCAGCATCTTGTTCTACGGGCGTTAGGTAGCGTTTCAGAGTTTTCGTCATTCCGGGGTGGCCCTCGCACAGGCCAGGCCCAGAATACCCGTTCCAGGCTCGGTCCTTGACCGCCCCCGAATGACGAATCCCACTACCTCTTCTTCGCAAAGAACGGGACCAGTTTACCGGCAAACGGCTTGAAGCCCGCGGTCACCTCGTCGCCAATGGCGAGATCTTTCTCGCCATGGGCCATCATGCGAAAACCTTCGGCGCAATCGACCAGCAGGATGTTGTAGGGCACGTGCGCGCGCGTCTCCGGCGTCGCGGCGCGGCAGACCAACGAGGTCGCATAGACCGTGCCCTTGCCGCTGGCCTGCGCCTCGCGCGGGTCGGCGGCTCCACAGGCAGCGCAGAAGGCGCGATGGAAATACTGGATGTGGCCGCATACGACGCAGGTCTGGTACGTGATCGCCTGCTCGCCCTTGGTCCAGTCCGCGATTCGTTCGCTCATCGCACCCGCTCCAGAAACATGCTGACATGGGACGACAGCACGCCGCCGTCGCCATGCAGCAGCGCGATCGAGGCGTCGCGCACCTGGCGGCTAGCCGCCCGCCCCGTCATCTGCAAATGCGTCTCGACCAGATGCGCCATGGCGCCGCCGACGCCGCAATGGCCGTAGCTGAGCAGGCCACCATGGGTGTTGAGCGGCATCGCCCCGTCGCGGCTGAAATGACCCGCACGCACCCGCGCGGCCGCCTCGCCGCGGCCGGCAAGGCCGAGGTCTTCCAACAGCATCGCGAGCGTGATGGTAAAGCTGTCGTAGATCGCGGCGTAACGCACGTCGGAGATCGCAAGCCCCGTAGCTTCCTTGGCCCGCGCGATCGAGATCTCGGCACCGAGCTCGCTCAGGCCGGGAGCGGCCGTGACATGCTGATGGGTGTGCGCCTGGGCGCAGCCGCGGATGCGCACGCCGGCCTCTCCGGTCCGCTCGCGGCTGATAACGAAAGCGGCACCACCGTCGGAGACCGGGCAGCAGTCCAGCAGCTTGAGCGGCAGCGCGACCGGCTTCGAGGCCATGACGTCCGCAACCGTGATCGGATCTTGGAATTGCGCGCCGGGATGGGTGCAGGCGTGGGCCCGCATCAGCACCGCAAATTCGGCGAGGTCCGCTTCGGTGACGCCGTACTCGTGCATGTACCGGTTGGCGACGAGGCCGTAATAAGCGGGAATGGTCGGCCCGAGCGGCACCTCGTAGTCGGGATGCCCGACCTGCGCCAGCGCCTGGATCGAGGCATCGCGGCTCTGCCCGGTGAGACGGTTCTCGCCGGCGACGACGAGGACGTTGCGGCAGACGCCTGATGCGACGAGGTGATGCGAGAGCATCGTCATCGCAAGGCCGGTGGCGCCGCCGACCTGCACGGCGTGGGCGTAAGACGGGCGGATGCCAAAATGCTCGGCGAACACGGTCGCCAGCATGATGTGCGGCGAGACGGTGGAATAGCCACAGAGGATACCGTCGACATCGCTGCGTTTCAGCCCGGCATCGTCGAGCGCAGCTTGCGCCGCCTTGCTCATGAGGTCGAGCGAGGATGAGCCTTCGTGCTTGCCGTAGGGCGTGAGGCCGACGCCGGTGATGAAGCTCATGTTCCCTCCCCCTTGTCATTCCGGGACGGCCCGAAGGGCCGAACCCGGAATCTCGAGATTCCGGGTTCTCGCTTCGCGAGCCCCGGAATGACGGATGAGAGAGCCCTGATCATTCTCCCCTACTCCGGCACCGCGCGCGTGACACCATCGCGGACCATGGCGGCGATCTCGTCCTGCGTGTATCCAACCTCGCGCAAAATCTCCGCGCCGTGCTCGTTGAGCCGCGGCGCCAGGCGCACCGGTTCGGCCTCGGTCTCCGACCAGGTCGCCGTCACCTTCATGCTGCGGATCGGTCCTTCGGTCGGGTGGCTGACAACCGGGAAGAAGCCGGTCGCCTCCAGATGCTCATCGTGCAGGATCGACGCGAGGTCGTGCATCGGCATGACGGGCACGTCGGCCTTGGTCAGCAGCTCGATCCACTCGGCCGTCGTGCGCGTCTCGAAGATGCGCGCGAGCTCGGCGTAGACGACGTCGATATTGGCGGCGCGGCCAGCAAACGTCGCGAATTTGGGATCGGCACGGAGATCGTCACGCCCCGTCGCTTTGAAGAAATTCTCCCACTGCTTGTCGTTGTAGACGATGACGCTGAGATGGCCGTCGGAAGTCTTGTACGGCCTGCGGTCGCGCGAGAGGTGGCGGGCATAGCCGCCCTTGTCGAGTGGCGGCTCATAGGTGAGCCCACCCATGTGGTCGCCCATGACAAAGCCGGCCATGGTCTCGAACATCGGGATGTCGACGCGCTGGCCGCGCCCGGTGCGATCGCGATGCACGAGGCTGGCGCAGATCGCGCCGACGGCGGTGAGGCCGACGATGCGGTCGACCAGCGCATTCGGCACGTAGCGCGGAATGCCATCACCGGTCTGCGCCATCAGCGCGGGAAGCGCCGTGGCACCCTGGATCAGGTCGTCATAGGCGGGCTTGGCGGCATAAGGCCCGTCCTGGCCGAAACCGAACACGCCGGCATAGACGAGGCGCGGATTGATCGCGGAGACGACGTCGTAGCCGAGCTGAAGCCGCGCCATCGCCTGCGGACGGACGTTGTAGACGAGCACGTCCGCGTCCGTCAGCAGGCGCAGCACAGCTTCACGGCCAGCGGGTTTCTTGAGGTCAAGGCAGATCGAGCGCTTGCTGCGGTTGGTGTTGAGAAACACCGGACCCATGCCGGTGTGCCGCATCGGACCGATCAGGCGGGTGACGTCGCCGTCGAGCGATTCCACCTTGACCACCTCGGCGCCGTAGTCGCCGAGCATCTGGGTCGCATAGGGCCCCATCAGCACGGTGGTCATGTCGATGACCTTGATGCCCTTCAGCGGCCCCATCCGTTCACTCCCGATTGCGCAGGCTTGAGATGTCCCCGCGATTTCGGTCCAGCTAACGGCAGCGACGCCGGGCGCACAAGGGCGGCCGGCGTATGGCCGCATGCGCAGCAATCGGCAGCTATTTCTTCTGGCGGGATTCGCGGATCTTCATGAGACGGTCGAGTTCATCGTTCTGCTGGTTGATACGGTCGGCGATCCGCGACTCGCTCTGCTCGCCGGATGCGGCAGCAGCCTGCTCGATAAGCTGGCGGATATTATCCTCAAGGATCGCGATCCGATCGTTGAGGGCCTCGAGAGAAAGTGAATCTTCGTAGTCAGTGCTCATGATGCATTCCCTGCAAATCAATCAGAGCATTAAGGCGGGCTGGAACCGGCCCACCATGATCTAGCGCAAGAAAGAGGTGGGCACGGCGCATGGCGCCTTTGCCCACCCTGAGCGAGCTTACTTCAGCGGCTCCAGGACGGAGACGTAGTTGGCGACCGCGGCGCCGCCCATGTTGAAGATGCCGCCAAGCTTGACGTTCTTCAGCTGCATGCCTTCCGGCGCCTGCCCTGCAAGCTGCATCGCGGTCATCACATGCATGGAGACGCCGGTGGCGCCGATCGGATGGCCCTTGGCCTTCAAGCCGCCGGACGGATTGACCGGCAGCTTGCCGTCCTTGAGCGTCCAGCCTTCCTTGATGGCGCGGGCGCCCTGCCCCTTCGGCGTCAGGCCCATCGCTTCGTACTCGATCAGCTCGGCGACGGTGAAACAGTCGTGGGTCTCGACGAACGAGAGATCGTTGAGCGTCACACCGGCCTTTTCCAGTGCACGCTGCCAGGCGACCGTGCAGCCCTCGAACTGGAGGATGTCGCGCTTGGACATCGGCAGGAAGTCCTGGGCATGCGCAGTGGCGCGGAAGCCGATCGACTTGCTCATGCCCTTGGCGGTCTCGGTATCGGCCAGCACCAGCGCCGCCGCACCGTCGGAGACCAGCGAGCAGTCGGTACGCTTCAGGGGACCCGCGACATAGGGGTTCTTCTCGCTCTCGGCGCGGCAGAAGTCGAAGCCGAAATCCTTGCGCATCTGGGCGAAGGGATTGGCGACGCCGTTCTTGTGGTTCTTGGCCGCGATCAGCGCCAGTGCATCGGACTGGTCACCGTATTTCTGGAAATAAGAGCTGGCGATCTTGCCGAATACGCCGGCAAAACCGCCGACGGTGTCGCCGTCCTCCGGCAGATAGGACGCCTTGAGCAGGTTCTTGCCGATCTCGGGGCCCGGCGTACGCGTCATCTGCTCGACACCGACGACCAGCACGATTTTTGCTGCCCCTGCGGCGATCGCCCGCAGGCCCTGATGGACCGCAGCAGAGCCGGTGGCGCAGGCGTTCTCGACCCGGGTCGCCGGCTTGAAGCGCAGCTTCGGGTCGGCCTGGAGCACCAGCGAGGCGGTAAAATCCTGCGCCGAGAAGCCGGCGTTGAAATGGCCGAGCACGATCTCGTCGACGTCGGAGGCCGAAATGCCGGCATCGGCCATCGCCTCATTCGCGACGCGGGTGACGAGGCTTTCGACGGTTTCGGTGTCGAACTTGCCGAATGGCGTATGCGCCCATCCGACGATGCTGGCGGTCATGGTCTTTTCTCCCTGGCGATCTCTTGCTGACCTAAGTCTTAGCCCAGGGATGGCAAGACTTCACGCAGGTTTAAGGGCCTGGAGGGTGCGCTGGCAGATGGCAGTTATGCCGGCCCAGTTCCCCGCCTTGATCTCCGCCGTCGGGCACAGCCAGGAACCGCCAACACAGACCACGTTGGGTTCGGCAAGCCAGGTCGCCGCATTGGCCTCGCCGACCCCGCCGGTCGGGCAGAACCGCACGTTCGGGAACGGCCCGCCAAGCGAACGCAGGCCCTTGATGCCGCCGGCCTGCTCGGCCGGGAAGAACTTTGCGACGTCGAAGCCGTAGGACAGCGCCGTCATCAGCTCGGACGCCGTGGCAATGCCCGGCGCGAACGGCAGCGAGCTATCGGCGGCGACCTTGAGGAGATCGGGGGTCAGTCCCGGGCTGATGCCGAATGCGACGCCGAGCTTCTCGACACGGGTGAAGTCGGCCGGATTGAGAATGGTGCCGATGCCGACGACCGCATCGGGCACTTCGGCCATCATCGCCCGCGCCGCCTCGATCGCAACGGGGGTGCGCATGGTCACCTCCAGCGTGCGGACGCCGCCGGCCACCAGCGCTTTCGCCAGCGGCACGGCGTCCTGGATACGCTCGATGGTGAGGACGGGAATGACGGTCGCGGCCTTGAACAGCGCGACGAGGTGGTTCTGTTGGGCGGTGGTGGTCATCTTAAGGGATCTTTTCGTTTACTTGGTCGCCTGGCGCGTGGGCGCCGGACGATGCCGCTTCTTCGGTGGCATGGCATAGCCCGGAATGATGGCGCCGGGATAGCAGATCACGAGGCTGGCGAGACGATGGCCGGCCTGGGCCGCCTCCACCGGCTCGGAACCGCCGAGCCGGGCCGCGATATAGGCCGCGGCAAAGCTGTCGCCGGCCGCCGTGGTGTCGACGACCGGCTTGGTCATGGGTTCGGCGCGGACCTCGCTGGTCCCGCCGGGGAAGCGCAGCAGGCTGACCGGCTCGGCAAGCCGGAACACCAGCTCAGGCGTCGGGATGCGCGCCATCAATTGCTCAGGACTTTCGCCGGGATAGAGCGCCAGCATATCCTCGGTCGAGGTCAGCACGATGTCGGCAGCCGCGAACGCCGCCGCAAACACCTCACGCGCGACGTCGCGATCCGGCCAGCCGCGCGCGCGGAAGTTGGTGTCGAACACGAAACGGGTGCCGAGCAGACGCGCACGCTTGATCGCCGCGAACAGCCGGTCGCGCCCGGCGGCATCATAGATCGAGAGCGTAATCGCGGAGAGATAGACGATGTCGTAGCTCATCAGCGAGTTGAGCAGCTCGTCGGTCTCCGGCAGGCTCATCAACTGCCGCGCGGCCGCACTGTCGCGCCAGTGGAAGAACTGGCGCTCACCATTGGCATCCAGCTGGATCATGTAGAGGCCGGGCAGCTTGCCCGGCAGTCGCACCACGCGCCGCGTGCCAACGCCCTCGGCATTCCAGGCTGCGATCATCTCGTCGCTCATGCCGTCGTCGCCGAGCGCGGTGAGATAGTCGACCTTGACATCGAGCCGCGCCAGATACACCGCCGTGTTGAGAGTGTCGCCGCCGAAGCCGCGCGAGAACAGGCCGCCGGCCTGCCCGCCCTGAGCCTGCCGAAGCTCGACCATGCATTCACCGATGCAAGCTACGCTCGCCATCGTCATATCCCGGCTATTCATCGGTTAGATCAGGCGACGAAATTGCCGCCGAGCTCGTCTTCGATGTGAATGCGGATGATGTCGTCGAAAGTCTTCTCGGCAGTGGTGAAGCCGAGCTCGAGCGACCGCTTTGCGTCGAAGTTGCGCGGCCAGCCGCCGACGATGCCGACGATGAAGGGATCGGGCTCCCGCTTGATGCGGGCTGCGACCTTGTCACCCGCGACCCGCTTCAGCGCGGCGATCTGCTCGCCGACGGTAGCCGACAGGCCCGGCATGGTCAGGTTGCGGCGCGGACCGACCTTGGCGAGATCCATGGTTCCAGCATGCAGCAGGAAGCCGACGGCCGAGCGCGGCGTCGCGTGCCAGTGGCGGACGTCCTCGGACACCGGGAGGATCGCCTCCTTGCCGGCCAGCGGCTCGCGCAGGATGTTGGAGAAGAAGCCCGATGCCGCTTTGTTGGGCAGACCGGGACGGATGCAGATGGTCGGCAGGCGAATGCCGATCCCGTCCAAGAAGCCGCGGCGGGAATAGTCGGCCAGCAGCAATTCGCCGATCGCCTTCTGGGTACCGTAGCTGAGCAGCGGCGTATGGAAGAACTCGTCGCCGATCGCATCCGGGAACGGGGCGCCAAACACCGCGATCGAGGACGTGAACACCACGCGGGGCTTGTAGCCGCCGCCGACGAGCCTGATCGCGTCGAGCAACATCCGCGTGCCGTCGAGGTTGATGCGGTAGCCCTTGTCGAAATCGAGTTCGGCCTCGCCCGAGACGATCGCCGCGAGATGGAAGATCACGTCCGGGCGGCCGGCGATCAGCTTTTCGGCAGCGCCGGGGACGGCGAAATCGCCCGCGACGGTCTCGACCGGAAAACCGGCTTTCTCCGGCTTCTTGGGCTCGACCACGTCATGCATGGTCAATTTGGTGATGTCGCTCTTGCCGAGACGGCCGTCGCGCAAGAGACGTTCACACAATTTGCGGCCGACCATGCCAGCCGCGCCCAGAACCAGAATGTGCAAGAGCCTACTCCTTCTTATTGGCCGGAACGCGCCGCTCTTGAAACCCGTTGGCGCGTTCTCAGGCAGGCCCCCCGATCATTCCTTCACGGCGCCGGTCATCGCCGACACATAGTACTCTACGAAGAAGGAATAAAGGATAACTACGGGGACCGAGCCAGTCAGGGCCGCCGCCATCAGCGCACCCCAATGATAGACGTCGCCATTGACGAGCTCGGTGATGGCGCCGACCGGAATGGTCTTGTTCTCCGACGAGGAGATGAAGGTCAGCGCGTAGATGAACTCGTTCCAGGACAGCGTGAAGGCGAAGATGCCGGCCGAAATCACCCCTGGGAGCGACAGCGGCAGCGTGATCTTGACCAGGATCTGAAGCCGCGTGGCGCCGTCGATCAGTGCGCATTCCTCCAGCTCGTAGGGAATGGTGCGGAAATAGCCCATCAGCAGCCAGGTGCAGAACGGGATCAGGAAGGTCGGATAGGTCAGGATCAACGCCAGATTGCCGTCGAACAGGCCGAGCTGGAATACGATCGCCGCCAGCGGAATGAAAAGGATCGAGGGCGGGACCAGATAGCCGAGGAAGATCGCGAGGCCGACATAGCGCGAGCCCTTGTAGCGCAGGCGCTCGATCGCATAGGCCGCGCAGACACTGGCGAACAGCGAGATGAAGGTCGAGGACACCGAGACGATCACCGTGTTCCACATCCACAGCGGATAGTCGGTGTCGAAGAACAGCTTCTTGATGTGCTCCAGGGTCGGGTGCGCGATCAGGAACGGATTGTACTTCTCGTAGTCGTACATTTCCGCGTCGGGTTTGAACGTCGTCACCGCCATCCAGTAGAACGGAAACAGCAGGAAGAGGATGATCAGACCGAGCGGGAGATAAACGCGCAGGAACTTCCGCGGAAAACTCTCCAGATAGTCCATTCCGACGCTTTGATCGTCTACGGTGGTCATGGTCAGTCCCTCCCGCCCTGCTGCCAGCGTGAGCGTTGAAGCCCGAAGAAGCTGAGCAGGATCGCCGCGACCAGGAACGGGATCATCGCATTCGAGATCGCCGCGCCCTCGCCAAGGTTGCCGCCGGTGATGGCGCGCTGGAACGACAGCGTCGCCATCAGGTGCGTCGCATTGATCGGACCACCGCGCGTGATGGTGTAGATGAGCTGGAAGTCGGTAAAGGTCATCAGCACCGAGAACGTCATCACGACCGCGATGATCGGCGACAGCATCGGCAGCGTGATGTGGCGGAAGCGCTGCATGTTGGTGGCGCCGTCGAGGTTTGCGGCCTCGTAGAGCGACGGCGAGATGGTCTGCAATCCCGCCAGCAGCGTGATCGCGACGAAGGGCACGCCGCGCCAGATGTTGGCGAGCACGACGGACCAGCGCGCATTCCAGGGATCGCCGAGGAAATCGATGTAGTGGGTTAGCAGGCCCGCCTTGATCAGCACCCAGGAGATGATCGAGAACTGGCTGTCATAGATCCACCAGAAGGCGATCGCCGACAGCACGGTCGGCACCACGAAGGGCAACAGCACGATGGCGCGGACCATCGACTTGAACGGCAGCCGCTCGTTGAGCAGCAGGGCCAGATAGAGCCCGACCGCGAACTTCACGATGCTCGCGAACACCGTGTAGAAAATGGTATTGAACACCGACAGCCAGAACACGCTGTCCTTGGACAGCGAGACGAAGTTCTGGAAGCCGATGAAACGGCCGACGCCACCGATCTTGGTGTCGGTCATGCCGAGCCAGAACCCGAGCGCCAGCGGATAAGCCAGAAAGAGGATCAGGATGGCGATCGCCGGCACCATGAACATGGCGCCGAGAAAATTCCGGCTTTCGAACGCCCTGGTCCACAAGCTGCTGCGCTTGATCTGCGCGGCGACGGGCTCGGCGATAACGGCCATGTCGGACTCCCAAAAAGAACGACAACGGCGGCGCCCAGCGAACTGGACGCCGCCGCGCTAGCGGATCAGACCTGGTAGTAGCGCTTGGCGCGCTCGGCGGCGCGTTTCGCTGCCTCCTGCGGCGTGGCCGAGCCGGAGGCGGCTTCCGCGAACATATCGACCACGACGAAGTCGCCCATGACGGCGGCCGAGGCATAGCCAAGATCGCCGGCATAGCCGTTATCGCGGCAGCGCTTCAGACAGTCGCGATACGGCGTGATCTTGGGATCGGAGGTCCACACCGGATTGTCGTTATAGGCCGGGAGCGGCGGCGAGACGTAGCCGTTGGAGGCGACCTCCCAGGCGTCGTAGTTCTCCTTGTCCATCATGAACTTGATGTATTCCTTGACCGCCTTCGGATACTTCGAGTGCTTGTAGCCGTAGTAGACGAGGACGTTCTGCTGCTCGGTCGGCACGCCCACGGGCCCGATCGGCATCGGCGCATGATCCATGTCCTTGGCGATCTCCTGCTGCTTCGGATCGGTCGAGTTCTTGCCGACGGTCCAGATCGAGATGCCGTTCAGGGTGAGGCTGAGCTCGCCGTTCAGGAACGCCTTGTTGTTGTTGCTATCGTTCCACGACAGCACGCCCGGAATGAACGTCGCATAGAGCTGCTTCACGTATTCGATCGCGGCGATCGTCTCCGGCGAGTCGATCACGACCTCGTTCTTGTCGTTGACAACCTTGCCGCCGAACGCCCACAGCGCCCACTGGCACCAGCCGTTGGCATCGCCCGTGGCATGGCCGAGCGCGAAGCCCGCCGGCGTGTTGTTCTTCTTCAGGGCCTGGCACAGCTTGAGGAAGCCGTCGGTGTCCTTGGGGAATTGCTCGAAGCCCGCGGCTTTCACGTGGCTGATGCGGTAGTTCAGACAGCCGCCGGTCGCGCCTTGCGGAATGGCGATCCAGCCGTTGCCTTTCTTGCCGTAGCGCTCGGCCACCGGGTACCAGCCGCCATACTGCTTGCCGAGATAGTCGGCGACATCGGTCATGTCGATCAGCTTCTCGGGGAATTTGAAGGGGTCATCGAGCGTCCCGATGATGAGATCGGGACCGGCGCCGACGTTGGCGGCGACCGCGGCCTTGGGGCGAATGTCTTCCCAGCTCTCGGCCTCGAGCTTCACCTTGATGCCGGTCTTCTCGGAGAACTTCTTGGTCTGCTCGGCGAACTTGTCGAACTCGGCCTGGATGAACTGCTTCCAGCGCAGCACGCGGATAGAGGCGTTCGGCTCCGGCGTGTTGGTCCACTCCGCAGCCCGGACGGGGACGATACCTGGGCCAGCCAGCAACGCTGCGCCGCCCAGGCCGGCTTTAAGCACACTTCGCCTGTCGAAATCGCTCATCGTTCTCTCCCTAAATTTTATTTGTATTTGGCAGTCTTACGTCACGAAACGCCGCTACATGCGCTTACCCGTCGCCTCGTCGAACAGATGCACCAGCGCCGGGTCGGGCTTCAGCCGCACCTTGTCCCCCGGATTGAACTGGTGACGCTCGCGGAAGACCGCGACGACCTGCTCGCCGCCGACCTTCGCGAACACCTGCGTCTCCGAGCCGGTCGGCTCGACCACAACGATCTCCGCCTCGGCGCCATCATCGGCAATGGTGAAGTGCTCGGGCCGCACGCCGTAGACGGCGGGCTTGCCGTCGGAGCCGGCCGGCGCGGACTTGAGCGGCAGCTTGACGCCGTTCGGACCCTCGAAGGTCGCAACGCCGTTCACGCGCACATGGCCTTTGAGGAAGTTCATGGCGGGCGAGCCGATGAAGCCGGCGACGAACTGGTTTTCCGGCTTGTCATAGAGCTCGAGCGGCGTGCCCATCTGCTCGACAATGCCGTCGTGCATCACGACGATCTTGTCAGCCATGGTCATGGCCTCGATCTGGTCGTGGGTGACGTAAACGGTCGTGGTCTTGAGCCGCTGGTGCAATTCCTTGATCTCGGTGCGCATGGCAACGCGCAGCTTGGCGTCCAGGTTCGACAACGGCTCGTCGAACAGGAACACCTGGGGATCGCGTACGATGGCGCGGCCCATGGCGACGCGCTGGCGCTGGCCGCCGGAGAGCTGGCGCGGATAGCGATCGAGCAGCGGCGACAGTGCAAGGATCTCGGCGGCGCGCTTGACGCGTTTGTTGATCTCGTCGGAGCCGGCATTCCGCAGCTTCAGCGAGAAGCCCATGTTCTCGGCGACCGTCATGTGCGGATAGAGCGCGTAGTTCTGGAACACCATCGCAATGTCCCGCTCCTTCGGCTGGACATTGTTGACGACGCGGTCGCCGATCGAGATCGTGCCGGAGGTGATGTTCTCGAGGCCCGCGAGCATGCGCAGGAGCGTCGACTTGCCGCAGCCGGAGGGGCCAACCAGGACGACGAACTGGCCGTCCTCGATCGGGATCGAGACGCCGTGCAGGACCTCAAAATTGCCGAACGATTTCCGCACGTCGCGGATTTGCACAGACGACATCTAGCTCCCTCCTTCGACTAGACGACGCAATTGGCGCGCCGCCACCGTCTTGTTTTTTCTGAACTTCGCCGACCCGAAGCCCCTCTTAACAGGCGACATTGTCGGCAGTTTGTGCGGGTTTGGCAATTTGTCTTTGGTTAGTCGTTGCTGGTAGCGCTGTCAACGATCCTTTGTTTGCGGGAGCGGCTGTGTTAAGAGCAACAAATGGGTCGAAAGCGCACCAAGTCTGGCAAGATTCGGCTGGCCGAAGTCGCCGAGCTCGCCGGCGTGAGCCCGATTACGGCATCCCGCTTCTTCCGCAATCCGGAGGCGCTGTCGGTTGCCAAGCGGACGCGGGTCGAAAGCGCGGCCCGGGAGCTCGGCTATGTGCCTAACCTTGCGGCACGCGCACTTGCCTCGCAGCGCACCGAGGTGATCGGCGTCTTGATTCCGTCACTGACCAACAACGTGTTCTCCGACGTGCTGCGCGGCATCTACGACGCCTCCGAAGGGAGCCGCTACTCGATCCAGTTGTCCAACACGCGCTACAGTATTCTCCAGGAGGAGAAGCTGCTGCGCCTGTTTCTGGCGCAGAAGCCGGCGGGACTGATCGTCACCGGCATCGACCAGACCACGGAATCGCGCGCGATGCTGGAGGCAGCCGACTGCCCGATCGTCCAGATCATGGAGATCGGGCCGAGCCCAATCGACATGATGATCGGCTTTTCTCATTATGATGCAGCCCGCGCAGCGATTGCGCACCTGTTCGATCAGGGCCGCCGCAGGATCGGCTTCGTCGGCGCACGCATGGACCCGCGCGTGCAGCGCCGGCTCGACGGCTATGTCGCGGCCATGAAGGATGCCGGCCTGTTCGACCAAAGATTGACCGTGACGACGGCGACGCCAACGTCTGTGACGCTCGGCGGCGCGCTGTTCGCCGATCTGCTCGCCCGCGAGCCCGACATCGACGCGGTGTTCTGCGCCAACGACGACCTCGCGCTCGGCGTTCTCTTCGAGTGCCGGCGCCGGGAGATCGCGGTCCCCGAGCAGATCGCGATCGTCGGCTTCAACGATCTCGAATTCATGGCCTCCTCGGTGCCGACGCTGACGAGCGTGCGGACGAACCGCTACGAGATGGGCAGCACGGCCGCCGCGATGCTGATCGAGGCGATCGAAGGCAAGCGTCCGGAACAACCCGTGCTCGATCTCGGCTTTACCGTGATCGAGCGGCAGAGTTCGCAGATGCAGCGGCCGGCAGGTCCCCGCCCGCCGGAATGGTCGGCAGCCGTACAAAATGATAGCGTTACCAACGACCCATGAGTAGTATCGCAATTGTGAGGAAACGTTCGCCAGCAGGCGGGCCGTCGTTACATGCTCGCGCTGCCGGGCAGCGCACCGATCGACATCCGCAAAGTCGGCCCGTGCGTTTGCATTGAAGGAGAATCCAATGACAAAAAAGCCAACCAATGGGCACGCGCCCGCCGGCAACGGCACCCGCCGCCACCTTCGTTCGCAGGAATGGTTCAACAACCCGCACAATCCGGGCATGACCGCGCTTTATCTGGAGCGCTTCCTCAACTACGGACTGACGCGCGAGGAGCTGCAGGCCGGCAAGCCGATCATCGGGATCGCGCAGACCGGCAACGACCTCTCCCCCTGCAACCGCCACCACCTCGAGCTCGCGCATCGTGTCCGCGAAGGCATCCGTGAGGCCGGCGGCATTGCGATGGAATTCCCGACCCATCCGATCCAGGAGACCGGCAAGCGCCCGACCGCGGCGCTCGACCGCAACCTCGCCTATCTCGGCCTCGTCGAGGTGCTCTACGGCTACCCGCTCGACGGCGTGGTGCTGACGACCGGCTGCGACAAGACCACGCCGGCCTGCATGATGGCGGCGGCGACCGTGAACCTGCCCGCGATCGTGCTGTCGGGTGGGCCGATGCTGAACGGCTGGCATCAGGGCCAGCGCACCGGCTCGGGGACCATCGTCTGGAAGGCCCGCGAGCAGCTCGCCGCCGGCGAGATCGACTATGAAGGCTTCATCAACTTGGTGGCGTCCTCGACGCCCTCGGTCGGACACTGCAACACCATGGGCACCGCCTCGACCATGAACTCGCTTGCGGAAGCGCTCGGCTTCTCGCTGCCGGGCTGCGCGGCGATTCCCGCCCCACACCGCGAGCGTGGCCAGATCGCCTACGAGACCGGCAAGCGTATCGTCGAGATGGTCTGGGAGGACCTCAAACCCTCCGACATCCTGACCCGAGAGGCGTTCGAGAACTGCATCGTGGTCAATTCCGCGATCGGCGGCTCGACAAATGCGCCGATCCACATCAATGCGCTGGCGCGCCATGTCGGAGTCGAGCTGTCGATCGACGACTGGCAGAAATACGGCCACGACGTTCCGCTGATGGTCAATCTTCAGCCCGCCGGCTTCTATCTCGGCGAGGAATTCCACCGCGCCGGTGGCGTGCCGACCGTGGTCGGCGAGCTGATGAAGCACAAGCGCATCCATGAAAACGTCCTGACCGTGAACGGCCGCACCATCGGCGAGAACTGCAAGGGCGCGCCCAAGCCGGACGCCGACGTGATCTGGACTTACGACAAGCCGATGGTGAAGGACGCCGGCTTCATCGTGCTGCGCGGCAATCTGTTCGATTCCGCGATCATGAAGACCAGTGTGATCTCCAAGGAATTCCGCGACCGCTACCTGAGCAACCCCAAGGACCTCAACGCCTTCGAGGGCCGTGCCATCGTGTTCGAGGGGCCGGAGGATTACCACGAGCGGATCGAGGATCCCGCGCTCGGCATCGACGAGCACTGCGTGCTGTTCATCCGCGGTGCAGGCCCGATCGGCTACCCCGGCGGCGCCGAGGTCGTGAACATGCAGCCGCCGGCGGCCCTGATCAAGCGCGGCATCCTCGCCCTGCCCTGCATCGGCGACGGCCGTCAGTCCGGCACCTCGGGCTCGCCGTCGATCCTCAATGCCTCGCCGGAAGCTGCCGCCAATGGCGGACTTGCGATCCTCAGGACCGGCGACAAGGTGCGCATTGACCTCGACAAGGGCAGCGCCAACATCCTGATCTCCGACGAAGAGCTGAAGAAGCGCCACACCGAACTCAAGGCCGCCGGCGGCTTCAAGCATCCGCCGAACCAGACGCCGTGGCAGGAGATCTATCGCAACACCGTCGGCCAGCAATCGACCGGCGCCTGCATGGAGCTCGCCACGCGCTACCAGAACGTCGCTTCCACGTTCGGCGTGCCGCGGGATAATCACTAGCAGCTTCTGTCATTCCGGGGCGCGACGCAGTCGCGAACTCCGATGCGCAAAGTGCGCATCGGAGAATCCACAACCACTATCGGGAGTAAGGATTCCGGGCTCGCGCCAAGAGGCGCGCCCCGGAATGACCAACTCAAAGGGAGAACAAGAACATGGCAGACCGCCTCAAGGGCAAGCGCGCCGTCATCACGGCTGCGGCCGCTGGCATCGGGCGCGCATGCGCGCTCGCATTCGCGCGTGAAGGCGCAACCGTCATTGCGACCGACATCAACGAGGCCGGCATCGCCGGCCTGACCAAGGAGGGCATCGCCGAGGTCGCAAAACTCGACGTCCGCAACACCGCCGACGTCAACGCTTTTGCCAAGCGTGTCGGTAAGATCGACATCCTGCTCAATGCAGCCGGCTTCGTGCACCACGGCACCATCCTGGAATGCTCGGAAGAGGATTTTGACTTCTCGTTCGACCTCAACGTCAAGTCGATGCACCGGACCATCAGGGCGTTTCTGCCCGAGATGCTCGCGGGCGGCGGCGGCAGCATCGTCAACATCTCGTCCTGCGCGGCGCTGCGGCCGCCAGCAAACCGTTACGTCTACAGCTCGTCGAAGGCGGCGGTGTCGCTGCTGACGCGCGCGGTCGCGCTCGACTTCATCACCAAAGGTATCCGCTGCAACTCGATCTGCCCTGGCACCGTCGAGACGCCCTCGATGCTCGACCGCGCCGCCGCGCAGGGGCCGCAGGGCAAGGAGATGTTCATCTCACGCCAGAAGATGGGCCGGCTTGGCACCGCCGACGAAATCGCCAACATGGCGGTCTATCTCGGCAGCGACGAGAGCGCGTTCACCACCGGCGTCGATCTCGTCGTCGACGGCGGCTACATGCTCTGACGCCAGAGGCCGCCAGCATGAACAAGATTGATCTCAATGGTCGCGTCGCCGTCGTCACCGGCGGCGCGCAGGGGTTTGGCCGCGCCATTACCGAGCGCTTCGTCGCCTCCGGCGCCAAGGTCGCGATCTGGGATTTCGATGCCGCGCTGGCTGAGAAGACGGCCAAAGAGATCGGTGACAGCGTCCGCGCCGTCAAGGTCGATGTCACCGACACCGCCGGCGTCGAGCAGGCGCGCGATGCGACCTTGGCCGCCTTCGGCAAGGTCGACATCCTCGTCAACAATGCCGGCATTGCCGGCATCAACAAGCCGGTCTGGGATACCGACCTCGAGGAATGGCGCAAGGTGCTGCGCATCAACCTCGACGGCCCCTTCATCGTCTGCAAGGCGATCGTGCCCGTGATGCTCAAGCAGAAATACGGACGCATCGTCAACATCGCCTCTATCGCCGGCAAGGAAGGCAATCCGAACGCCTCGCACTATTCGGCCTCCAAGGCCGGTCTGATCGCGCTGACGAAGTCGCTCGGCAAGGAGCTCGCCGCGCATGACATCCTGGTCAATGCGGTGACGCCCGCGGCGGCGAAGACCGCGATCTTCGACCAGATGACGCAGCAGCATATCGATTTCATGCTGTCGAAGATCCCCAAGGCACGCTTCGTGCTGGTGGAAGAGCTCGCCGCGATGGTGGCGTGGCTTGCATCCGAAGACTGCGCCTTCTCCACCGGAGCCGTTTTCGACATCTCCGGCGGACGCGCAACCTACTGAGGCAGCCATGATCCGGGAAGGTGGATGCCTGTGCGGCGCGGTGCGGTTCAAGGCGGAGGGCGAGCCGCTGAACGTACGCATCTGTCATTGCCGCATTTGCCAGAAGGCGATGGGCTCGCCCTACTTCGCCCGCGCCCAGTTCGACCAGAAAGCGCTGACCATCACGGGCGAAACCGGCCGCTATGCATCTTCGGAGAATATCGACCGCGTGTTCTGCAAGATCTGCGGCACGCGGCTGTTCGCGTGGCGCCGCAACGGCACGCTAGCGGGCGTTGCGCTCGCGACCTTCGACGACCGCAACGCTTTTACGCCGACCGAGCACATCTGGGTCTCGGAAAAGCTCGCCTGGGTGACGCTCGACGACGGCCTGAAGCAATATCAGACGACCATCCCGGCGTGAGATCACGGCCGGCTTGAAACCGGGATGCTGGCGGCCTGAACGCGCTGGCCTGTCGTCGTGGCCAGCCAGATCCCGGCAAACACCGCGACGATGCCGGCCGCGAGATTCCAGCGCAGCGGCTCGTGCAACAGCCACGCGCCGACCAGCGATGCCGTGATTGGATTGACCGTGACCGAGATCGCCACGCGCGTTGGCGTCGTCCGCTCCAGTGCGAAGGCCCATAGATAAAAAGTCAGCGCCGCGCCGAATGCGCCCAGATAGAACGCGGCCAGCCATTGCGGCGTGCAAAAGCCTGCGACGGGGGCAAGGCTGCCGCGGGCACATGAGAGCAGGATGAGGCAGGCAGCGCCCGCCCCCATGCTCATGGTGGTAAAGGCGATCGGGCTGGAGCGCCGGATCAACGGCTTGGACCAGATGCCGTACAGAGCCATGCACAACGCAGCCGCCATCATCAGCAGATCGCCGCGCCAAGCCCCTGACGGCGCCGAGCCAAGGTCGGTGAGCAGCGCGACTGCCACGCCGAGCGTTGCCACCACGACACCGATCGATTTGCGCCAGGTCAGCGCTTCGCTGCCGAGTCCGGCGCCAATCACCAACGTCAACAGCGGCAGCGTGGACAGCGCGAGCGCTCCGCGCGCGGCCGTCGTGAAGATGAGCGATGCGTTGAACAAGATCGGAAACAGCGCGAAGAACAGGATGCCGAGCCCGATTGCGGCAGCCCAGTCACCGCGCTCCGGCCAGCGGTCGCCACGCAGCAGTGTCAGCGGCAACAGCAGGAGAAACCCGATGCCGAACCGGAACGAGCCGATCGCCAGCGGATCGATGCTCGTCACGAGATAGCGCGTGGCACCGATCGAGGCGCCGCCCAGCGCGCTCGACAGCACCGCGGCCAGAACGCCGAAAATCTCGCCCACGATCCCTCCTGTCCAACGCCTGGACGAACAGCATACGGGCCGTGCCGAAACTGGGAATGGAATTTCCATCATGCTGGGATAACGTTCGGTGATGACCACCCCCGATCTCGATCCTGATCTGCTCAAGGCCTTTCTCGCCGTCGCCGAGCATCGCTCGTTCACGCGTGCAGCCAATCAGTTGAACCGGACCCAGTCGGCGGTGAGCGTGCAGGTCAGGCGTCTGGAGCAACGGCTCGGCACAAAATTGTTTCAGCGCAATCGGGACGGTGTCGTGCCGACCGCCACGGGCGATGAGCTGCGCGCCTTTGCGCAGCGAATCCTTGCCCTCCAGGCGGAAGCGGTCGGCGCGCTGCGCGCCCGCAAGCCGGAGGCCGTCATCCGCCTCGGCGTGATGGACGATTACGGCACGATCGTCATTCCGCCGCTGCTGGCGAGCTTCGCCAAAGATCACCCGGCGGTTCGGGTCGAGATCGAGACTGGACTGACCGCGACCATGCCGGCCCGGCTCGGCGAGGCCTATGACCTCGTCATTGCCATGCACCCGCAAGGACACGGCGACGGCGAACTGCTCCGGCAAGAGCAGGCCGTCTGGGCCGCGGCCAGATCCTATACAGCCGAACCGCAGGATACCCTGCCCGTCGCGCTTTATCCGCCGGGGTGCCTGTTTCGACAATGGGCCGCAGACGCCCTCGATGCCGCGCGCCGGCCCTGGCGCCTCGCTTTCGTCAGCCGGACGCTTGCTGCGGTGGAGGCGATCGCGGCGCAGGGGTTCGCAATCACGGTCGTCAAAGCCGGCACCTTGCCTGCCCGGCTCCGCATCCTGTCGGAGTGTGATGGCCTCCCGCCGCTGCCCGGAGCGGACATCCGCCTCCACCGTACGCACAATCTGTCGCGTCCGGCGGCACTGCTCGCCGATCATCTGCAGCGTGGCATTTCGGAACAGGCCACCCTATGTTGACCTGAAGCGTTGCTGCACCGCCGGATTGGCCAGGTCGTCTGCAAGGCGACGGCAAAATCGGAACAGAGGCGACGTGAACATTTCCTATTATGACCTCTCGGTCTGGGTGCTGCCGCTGGTGCTCGCCATCACTTTCCACGAGGCCGCGCACGCGTTCGTCGCGCACCGTCTCGGCGACAACACCGCCTGGCAGCTCGGGCGCGTCAGCTTCAACCCGCTCCGTCACATCGACCCGTTCGGTACGTTGATCCTGCCGGCAATGCTGCTGTTTGCGCATTCGCCGTTCCTGTTCGGCTACGCCAAACCGGTGCCGGTGAATTTTCGCAACCTTAACAATCCGAAGCTGGACATGGTCTGGGTCGCCCTGGCCGGTCCCATCACCAATATCCTGCTGGCGCTCGTGGCCGGCCTCGCCGTCCACGCGCTGCCGTGGACACCCGCCAATTCGGCGCAATGGATCGCCGACAATCTCAGAAATGCGCTGCTGATCAACGCCGTGCTGGCCGTCTTCAACATGATGCCGATTCCGCCGCTCGACGGCGGGCGGGTCGCAGTCGGGCTATTGCCGCGGCCGCTCGCCCTGCCGCTGTCACGGCTCGAGCCGTTCGGCATGCTGATCCTGATCGCTCTCCTGATCCTGCTGCCGCTGGCAGGTTCCCAGTTCGGTCTAAATCTTGATGTTATTTCAGCAATACTGCGAACGTTGACCGGTTATGTGATTCAAGCTGTTCTCTTCGCTACCGGCAATGCGTAGTTGAAGCCGTTTAAAATCCTGCACTTTAAGACAAAGCCGAAGGGCT
Source organism: Bradyrhizobium sp. T-1 (assembly GCF_053592855.1). Lineage (NCBI taxonomy): Bacteria > Pseudomonadati > Pseudomonadota > Alphaproteobacteria > Hyphomicrobiales > Nitrobacteraceae > Bradyrhizobium > Bradyrhizobium sp. T-1. Next base: position 4,931,979 of record NZ_CM132115.1, read on the forward strand.
AGAGGCCAACTTGGTCAAAGCTGCCGATATGCTGATCGCGCGACGTGCCGACACCCGTGCCCGCGCCGATTTCGCCACCTGGAAGATGATGGCCAAACTGAATGGGCTGTCGGCCCTGCCACCGGACGCACAGGGCTTCCTCGACGGTTACAGGAAGCTGCTGGAGCGGATGAGCGAAGCCGAGGCGACCGAGGTCGCCATCGCCGAGGTCTACAAATCCTACTATCTGGAAATGGGTGGTGCCGGGAACCCGCCCGACGTCCGCAGCCGGCCGGCCGAACCCGTGACGGACAATGTTACCGCTTTCCGCCGCCCGGCGCCCAAGCCGAAAAAGGCCGCCATGTTCGGGGCGACGATGTTTGGTGGAACCGAGAAGCGCCCCCTCCCGGTGGCGCTGATCTTCGCCTGCCTGGTCGTGGTCTACGTCTCTATCAAATTCTACTGGCGCTGACGGCGGGCTATTTCGACGGCTTCTTGAAGTTCACCGGCAGGCTGAAGGCGAACTGATCGTCCGTGAGTTCGGCCGGTGGGACCGGCACGGGATCCGAACGGCGCACCATGGAGATGGCCTCGCTGTCGAAGGCGGGATCGCCTGAGGATTGCGCCACGTCGACGGAAACGACGTTCCCGCGGCGATTCAAGACCAGGCTGAGCTTGACCGTCGTCGTCTTGCTCCTGTCCTTGGGGTAGCGCTTGTGCAACTCGAAATAGGCGCTGATCCGCTTGCCCCATTCGGCCGTCAGCTTGCGAAGGTCCTTGCCGATACCCTGGTGGGGCGCGGCCGCCTTCTCGTCCTCGCGCGCGTTTTCGTCGAGCGCCTGCCTTGCCGATTCCTGGGCATTCGGCATCTCCTCGACGGCCTGGGTTTCGACCTTGGCCACCTTCGTGGTGTCCTCGACCGGCTTCTTGGAGTCGTTCTCGGTGACCAGGCGGTCCGGGTCTTCGGCTTCCTGAGGGATTTCCTTCGGCAGGTCGGTCTCTTTCACCTCGGCCTGCTGCTGCATCTGCTGCGGCTGGTACTGCGAGGCTTCGCTGTCCGGTCCGGGCGGTAGATCCGTCTCGGGGAGCTTTGGCGAGGTCATTTCGACGGCGTATTCCGCGCCGTTGGCGCCGAGGCCGTCCTCACCGTCATCGGTCCGGAGGTTGGCGAGCGCCAGCGCCGCCCCGCCGAGATGCAGGCCAATCGCCGCGACGGCGGCCAGGATCCACAACGGCCGCGAGGATTTTGCGTCGATCACAGGGTCGGACATCACGCCGCCATCAGGGTTGAACTGCCCCTTGCGCCGGCCCAGCCGCCGCAGGAGGTGCTTCGAGCGCCACCAGCTTGATCCGAGAATAGCCGCCCGCCCGCAGGATTTCCATGACGCCCATCAACTCGCCGTAAGGCACGGCCTTGTCGGCGCGCAGGAACACGTATTTGTCCTTGCTCATGTCGGCGATGGCGTCGAGCGAGCTGACCAGGTCGGTTCGCTTCACCGCGTTTTCGCCGATCGCGAGCGTCAGGTCCGGCTTGATGCTGACATAGGTCGGCTTGTCCGGTTTCTTCTGCGGCATCGCGCTCGACGTCGGCAGGTCGATCGGCAGATCGACCGTCGACAGTGGAGCTGCGACCATGAAGATGATCAGCAGCACCAGAATGACGTCGATGAACGGCGTGACGTTGATGTCATGCGTTTCCGAGAAATCGTCGTCGTCATCGTTGTCTGTGAGCGAAACGGCCATGGCTTACTCCGCCGCGCGCGAATGCGCACCGCCATGGCTGCGGTCGAGATCGCGCGACAACAGCCGGGCCGCAGCCCCCGAGGCGCGGCTGACGAGCTCGAGATAGCCCTTCGTGACGCGCGAGAAGTGATTGTAGATGATGACGGCCGGGATCGCGGCGACGAGGCCGATCGCGGTCGCAAGCAGCGCCTCGGCGATGCCGGGGGCAACCACTGCAAGGTTCGTGGTCTGCGACTTCGAGATGCCGATGAAGCTGTTCATGATGCCCCAGACGGTGCCGAACAGGCCGACGAACGGCGATGTCGAGCCGATGGTCGCAAGCACCCCCATGCCGATACGGATACGGCGCTGCTCCGCGCGCACGATCTCCAAAAAGCTCGAGGCGGCACGCTCCTTGATGCCGGCATCGCTGGACAGGCCGGCCGACATCCGCGCCTCACGCAGCGCGGCCGCCAGGAAGGACGGCAGGATGCCCTCCTTGGTGCCGAGCGCCATCTGCGCTTCGGCAAGCGAGCGAACCTCGGCGATCTTCTTCAGCGCCGAACGAAGCTTGGCGGAAGCGACCGACAGCTCAATCGACTTCGCGATGAAGACCGTCCAGGTCACGAGCGAGGCAAAGGCGAGCCCGATCATCACCGCCTTCACGATGATGTCCGCCGACATGAACATCACCCAGGGCGACAACTCCTTCATGGCGGGTGCGATGCCGGCCTTCGGCGCCTCGGATGAAGGAACCATGACGGCATCAGTCGAGGACGCGCCCGGCATCGCCGCGACAGGCGCCGCCGTCGATGGCGCCGGCGCAGCAGTCGCATTCGGCTGTGCCGCGACGGCGGGGGCCGGCTGAGCCGCCACCGGTACCGGCGCCGCAACGGGCCGTGCCGGCGCGGCCGGCTGCGTTTGTGTCTGGGCAGAAACAGGAACTGCGAGCCAGGTGACCGTGAGCAGCACGGCTGCGGCGAGGCTCGCTTGGAAAGATGTGATCTTCATACTTCGGCCCAGTAGCGAATGAGGTTGTGATAGATACCCGTCAATTTGACCGTTTCGGGATCGTCACGCCCGAGCCGTGCCACCAGCGCCTGAATGGCGGTGTCGAGGTCAAAGATCATGCTGCGAGCTTGATCGTCCCGTATCATGCTCTGAAGCCAGAAGAAAGACGCAACCCGCGCCCCCCGGGTTACCGGCGTGACCAGGTGCAGGCTGGTCGAGGGATAGAGCACGCAGTCCCCGGCTGGCAACTTGACTTCGTGCGAGCCGTAGGTGTCCTCGATCACAAGTTCGCCACCGTCGTAATCCTCGGGCTCGCTGAGGAATAGTGTGACCGAAAGATCGGTGCGGATGCGAAGGCCGGTCAGGCGGTCACCGCGGATCGCGTTGTCGACATGCAGGCCGAAGTGATGGCCGCTGCTCGCCGCATAGCGGTTGAACAGCGGCGGAAAGATCTGGAGCGGGATCGCGGCTGCCAGAAATCGCGGGTTCGCCGTCAACGCCGAGATGATCCGGTTGCCGAGCTTGCGCGCGACCTCGCTGTCCGGCGGCAACTGCTCGTTGCGCTTGACCATCGCTGACTGCGCGCCCGCGGTGGAACGGCCGTCTTCCCATTCGGCGGCGTCCATGATGCGGCGGAACTCCGCCACATCGTCCTTGCTCAGGACGCCTTCTATGCATGTCAGCATGGCACCTCGTCATGTCTCCATCAGTAGTGCGCCGAGATCACCAGATAGGCGGCGCGGCCCGGTGCTTCCAACACGAAGGGCGCAGCGCTCTGGTACAATGCGTCGTAGTAGCGCTTGTCGAAGATGTTGTTGACCTGGAGCTTGAGCTGCCAGTTCTTGTTGACCTTCGCTTCCGCGAACGCATCAAATCGCCAATAGCCCGGGATCGACGTGCCCTGGTTGGCCGCGAGCAAAGTGCCGCCGAAAATTTGCGAGCGATACACCGCCTGCCCGCCCAGTTCCCAGATATCGTTGACTTGGTACTTCGAGAGCAAGCTGAACGACTGATGCGCGATGTTGGCGAGCGGCCGCCCGACATTCGTCGGATAAAGCGCAATATTAGGCGACGGCGCCAGCGACTTGGTCACCTCCGACTGCATCAAGACGAGGCCGCCGGACAGGCTCCATTTGTCGGTAATATTGCCGCCCACGCCGAGATCGATACCGCGAATCCGGTAGGCTGCACCAGCCGTGATGCAAGACACGTTGCCGGTCATTCCAACGGGATAGCTGCATCCCGCCGGGATGTTCGCTGGCGAAGTCGTGTTGCTGATGTTCTGTGCTTCGCGCGCGTTTTCCTTCTCGGTCTGGAACAGCGCCGCCGTCACCAGCAAATGACGGTCGAACAGCTCCCACTTCGTGCCGAGTTCGATCGCCTTGTTCTTCTCCGGACCGAAGATCTGGGTGTTGCCGCCAGCTAGAGTAGGATTGACGCCGCCGTAGGCCGTGCTGGTGCCGTCGAACTCGGCGCCGACAGGATTCGAAGACGTGGCATAGGCCACGTAGACGCTGCCGTTCGGCAAAGGCTTCAGCGTGAGCCCGAGATTGAAGCTCGGGATTAGGAATTCCGCCGACTGCTGACCAAAGGCACCAGTCGTCGAGTATCCCGACGTCTTGAGACTGTAGTCATCATAGCGAAAACCACCATTGAGGATCAGCAGATCGCGATAGTTGGCGGAATCGACGATGTATCCGCTCGTGGTGTCGATGCCGATCTTGGTCGGCCTGCCCGTGAGGCCCGCGGGGATCGGAAACGGATTGTCCGTCGCCTGCGGAAAAAAGACGTTGACCCCGGTCGTCGATCCGGTGCCGGAGAAAGGCGTTGTCCCGGTTGTGATCTCGGAGCCAAGCCCGGTGTAACTATCGATCGACGATCGCTCTTTGTCGTACTCGATGCCTGCGAGCAATGTGTGCCTAAAGCCGGCAACGTCGTTGAACTTGTACGTCGCCTCGGTTTGGTTGGCGAACACGTCGGTGGCCTGATAGCGGCTCTGCGGGTTTGCACTCACCGTATAAGCCGTGAACGGCGCTCCCGGAGCGAGCGTTGGCGCCTCCGGCAGCGTACCGATGTAGTTCTGCGTCGAATGCGACTCCCGAATCTTGTTGCTCAGCATCAGGTCCGGCGTGATCTGGACCTCGGCGTTGATCGTGCCGATGTCCTGGCCGGTTCTGTAGAAGTCGCGATTGACGAAGCCGTAGAAATTGTTGCGGTTAACGCCAAAGTCCGGAAACGGACCGCCCGAGGTCGACGACGTGCTCGGCCGATAGTACGGCACGCCAAAATCCGGGATACCGGTCAATTCAGTGTGGATGTAGTTGCTCGTAACTTTGATCGAGTCGGTCGGCTTCCAGGTGGTCGCCAAGAACGCACCATCGCGATTGTCGATAACCCGGTCCCGGCCCGCGACATTGGCATCCTGGAACAGGCCGACAGCGCGAATCGCGAATGTGGGATCGACGACTTGGTTGACGTCCAACGTCACACGCTTGGTCATATCGGTGCCAAACGTGGTTTCCATGTTGTAGAAGCTCTTCTCCGTCGCCGCCTGCTTGGTGACGATGTTGATCGCGCCACCCGCCGTGCCGCGGCCCGCGAACGACGACGCGGGGCCGCGCAGAATCTCGACCTGCTCGGTGAAGAAGTTCTCACGAACGCTGACGCCAGCGTCCCGCATGCCGTCGATGAAAATGTCGTTGCGCGCGTCGAAGCCGCGAATGAAGAAACGGTCGCCGAACGCATTGCCGCCCTCGCCGGTGCCGAGCGTGACGCCCGCGGTGCTCAGTATCGCCTGCTTCAGCGACGTGGCGCCCTTGTCTTCCAGCAGCTCCTTCGACAGCACCGTCACCGATCGCGGCGTATCGACCAGCTTCTCCGGGAATTTTCCGGAGGCCTGCATGTGGTCGACCTTGTACGGCGCGGCCGGGTCGGCGTAGGGATTGCGGTCGGGAGCACCAGGGCTCGGATTGGCGACCGGCGCCGTTACAGCCTGTTGACGCTGCGCAGCACGGCGTAGCGCGTTGCGGGCGCGGACCTGATCGGGCGTCGGCTTCGCGGCGGTGGAGCGCGGCCGCTCCTTCGGCGCGTCGACGTTCACGGGCGGCAAAGTTGTTTGTTGGGCCTGAGCTCCGCTCGAGACGGAGGCAACCGCAATCAGACTCGCGACGGCCGACACGGCCTTGCCGGTCGCCGCGTCGAAATTGCTGCCCGACGCCTGCCGTGCTGCGGTCGAACGCAACGACCGCGGAGCCCTCACCATACTCATCCTACGCCCCATTCCGTTTCTGCAATGCGTCGCATTGTGACAATGCGACGCATTGGTCGTATCGAGCGGTGCAATGAGGGTCAACGCAGTCACGGCAACAGAAACTTTGAATCGATCCAGATCAAAACGATTCTAAATTCGAGTTTGAAACGGTTCTAAACTCGAGTTTGTAAGCGTTCTAAACTGGAGACGATATTTGGCCTTGCGATGCAGGCTGTCCGCGCATCGTGAGCGGTTGTCGAGACAGTGGGATACCTGCCGTGGCAGGCATCCCCGATTTGGACCGGCGCAATTAGAACTTGGCTGTCGTGATCAGATAGAACGCCCGCCCGGGTGCGACCGCGACGAACGGCACGGCACTACGATAGAGCGTGTCGTAATAGAGCTTGTTGGTGAGGTTCTGCGCGTAGAGCTTCATGGTCCAGTTCTTGTCGATCTTCTTCTCGACGAAGGCGTCGAAGCGCCAGTAGCTCGGCAGCTCGTTGCCGGTGTTGGCCGCGAACGTGCCGCCATAGACCTTGGAGCGATACACCGCCTGCCCGCCGACTTCCCAATCGCCGTCGAACTTGTACTTGGTCAACATGCTGAACGATTGGTGCGCGACGTTGGCGAGCTGCAGACCGAGGTTCGAAGCAATATTGCTCTGAGTGACCTTTGACTGCATCAGCACGATGCCGCCGAAGACGCTCCAGCGATCGGTGATCTGGCCTTCGGCCTCGATGTCGATGCCCTGGATACGGTAGGCCGCGTTCGAGGTGAGCTTGCCCGTGCCATCGTTCTCGCGGGCGTTGTCCTTGGTGGTCTGGAACAGCGCCGCGCTGACGAGCAGGTGACGATCCGCGAGCTCCCATTTGGTGCCGAGTTCGGCCGCCTTGTTGCGCTCAGGCCCGAGCAGAACCGCCGTATTGGGCGGAACGCCGCCGTAGTCGGTTCCGGTCGCGTCGAGCTCCGACCCGAACGGATTGGCCGAGGTCGCATAGGCTACATACACACTGCCGATCGACATCGGCTTATAGACCGCGCCGACATTGTAATTGACGAGATCGGCGTTCATTTTTAGAGCCGGCGGCGCGTTGACCGACGCGCTCATGTTGTAGCCGTCGTAGCGCACGCCACCATTCAGGATGCCGGTGTCCTGCCAATTCGCAGTATCCATGACGTAGACGCTGCTGGTGTTGACGCCGTAGCGCGTCGGGTTACCCACCAGTGACGGGGAGGTGAAGCCGGTCAGATAGGTGTACTGAGGGGAGTAGAGATTGACCCCGGAGATGGCCCCGGTGCTCGTGAACGGCGAGCCCGCCAGTTCCGACGAGAGACCCGAGTAACGATCGATCGAGATGTTCTCGTTGGTGTATTCGACGCCGAACACCGCAGTGTGCTTGACCCCGCCGGTGTCCAGCTTGAACGTGGCCTCGTTCTGGTTGGCCCACACGTCCACCTGCTGGTAGCGGCTCTGCGCGCTCGCCGTCGTGGTCCAGAGCAGCGGGTTGATGTTGGTCGTCACCGGGCTCTGCGGCAGCGTGCCGATATAGTTGAGCAGCGAGTGCTCGCCGCGCACCTTGCTGCTCAGCGTGATGGCCTCGTTGACCTTGTATTCCGCCGTAGCCGTGCCGAAATCCTGCCGCGCGGTCTGGAAGTCGCGGTTGAGGAAGCCGTACCAGGTCCCGCGCGGAATGCCGGCCGACGTCACCGGCACATTGCCCTGCTTGTAATAGGGCACGCCGAAATCCGGCAGGCCACTGAGATCGGTGTGGACGTAGTTCGTCGTGATCTTGATATCGTTGGTCGGGGTGTACTTGGTCGACAGGAACGTGCCCCAGCGATCGTCGGTCACGTAGTTGCGGCCGGCGACATTGGCATCCTGGAACAGGCCGCCAGTGCGCACCGCGAAGGTCGGATCCACGACCTGGTTGACATCGATCGTGACGCGCTTGGTTCTGTCGGTGCCGAACTTGGTGTCCATCCGCTGGAAGTTGACGTCGCCTGCCTGCTTGGTGACGATATTGATGGCACCACCAGCCGTACCGCGTCCGGCATAGGACGATGCCGGCCCGCGCAGGATCTCGATCTGCTCGGTGAAGAAGTTCTCACGGATGGAGACGGCGGGATCGCGGATGCCGTCGATGAAGACGTCGTTGCGCGCATCGAAACCGCGAATGAAGAAGCGGTCGCCGAAGGCGTTGCCGCCCTCGCCCGACCCCAGCGTCACGCCGGCGGTCGAGCGCCCGATCTCCTTCAGCGTCGTCGCGTTCTTGTCTTCCAGCACTTCCTTGCTGAGCACAGTGATGGTCTTCGGCGTGTTCAGCATCGGCTCGGGAAACTTGCCGGAGGCCTGGACGTGGTCGACCTTGTAGGGCGCGGCCGGATCAGCATAGGGATTGCGATCGACGGCACCGGCCGGGGCCGGCGCAACGGCGGCGGCCTGCTGCTGCGCCTGCTGACGCTGCGCTGCGCGGCGCAGCGCGTTACGCGCGCGGATCTGCTCCGGCGTCGGCTTCGAGGCCGATGGACGCGGGCGCTCGACCGGCGCGTCGACATTCACCGGCGGAAGGCTCGACTGCTGCGCCTGCGCGCCGCTCGACACCGACGCCACCGCGATCAGACCGGCAACGGCCGACACCGCCTTGCCGGAATTGCCATCGAGCTTCTCGTCAAAAGAACTTCTTGCCGCAATCGCACGCAACGATCGCGGAGCCACTGCCAACCCCATTCCAACACACCCCATTCCAAATTCGCCGAACGCAACATGCGCGACGAACGATGAAGCGGTGCTATCGACCACAAAAAATCAGGTCAACGCGAGGAGGCCCGCAAGCTCACTTGAATTCATCTAGATCAAAACGATTCTAATATTTCGAATTTGAAAATGCCGAAATGTCGCGCGACACATTGATGCAGTCGGACACAACGACTCTTGTCTTCGCGTCGTTTGCGCAGGGCGTCAGTCGCTGCTCGGCGGCTTCATCAGCGAGAACAATTCGTCGACGGTGCGCTGCGCCGTCGCGCGGACACGATCGGTGTTGTCCATGCCGGCGATGTTGATGCCGTTGACGACGGCTTTGATCTCGTCGCGGAAGTCGGTGAGAAAGCGCAAGGGATCGCGCTGCTCATTAGCGACGCGCGCGATCAACCCCGTGATCAAAATCTGACACGCGATCAGCTTGCCGTTCAGCTCGTCCATTCAGCACTCCCATTGTGGCGGCGCTGATATGGACGACGCTGATTTTGCTGACAACCGAAACGCCGCCCGGTCAGTTTAGAACCGTTCTCGCAAAGGCCCCCGGCTCGCCTCGCGGCACCGCGCCGCTCTCGCCTCGCGCGGCCTCATCCACGCCGTCCGCGAGCATTGTCTATCTCTTGCACGCTCCTCGCACGGAATAGGAAAATGCAGCACTGCACACCGCAGGGTCACCCGTCTGCCTACGGGGTGCAAAGCTTTCCAATTGTTTAGGATTCTCAACTGATAGTGCTGTTTACACTGGAACTTGGCGTGTATTATACAAGCCGTACTGGAACCCTTTGATAGCCCCACAATTCGTTGTTTTGGGCATACAAGCCGATACGCTCCCATATGAAAAAGTCACGGCCGATCCTGTGGATTGTGATCATCGCAGCTGTGGCCGGTGGCGGCTATTACGGCTGGCAGCGCTTCTCGGCGTCTGAGGCGGGGAAAGCTCAGACGGCGCAGAAGGGCGCGCCGCGGGTTGCCGCCGTGCCCGTCAGCATCTCGCCGGTCCAAAAGGCCGACTTCCCGGTCTATCTCACCGGCCTCGGCACCGTGCAGGGCTTCAACACCGTACAAGTCCGGACCCGGGTGGACGGCCAGATCGACAAGATCGCCTTCACCGAAGGCCAAATGGTCAAACAGGGCGATCTCCTGGTCGAGGTCGACCCGCGCCCGTTCCAGGCCGCCCTCGATCAGGCCAAGGCCAAGAAGGCGCAGGACGAGGCTAATCTCGCCAACGCCAATCTCGATCTTCAGCGCTACACCAAGCTCGGTGAATTCGCGACGCGGCAGCAGACCGACACGCAACGCTCCACGGTTGCCCAGCTCACCGCCCAGATCGCCGCCGACGAAGCCGCGATCGCCAACGCCCAGACCCAGCTCGACTACACCCAGGTCAAGTCGCCGATCACCGGTGTCGCCGGCCTGCGTCAGGTCGACATCGGCAACATCGTCAACGCTTCGACCCAGACCGGCATCGTCAGCATCGCGCAGGTCGAGCCGATCACGGTGATCTTCACCGCGCCGGAAGACCAGCTGCCTTATATCAGCGAGGGCCAGAAGTCGGGTGAGCTCAAGGTGATCGCATTCACCACCGACGGCAAGAAGACGCTGGCCGAAGGCAAGCTCGCGGTGATCAACAATCAGGTCGATACGACCAGCGGGACTATTCGGCTCAAGGCGGTGTTCGACAACAAGGAACACACGCTGTGGCCGGGACAATCGGTGTCGACACGCCTTCTGGTGCGGACTTTGAAGGATGCGACCATCGTCCCCGATGACGCGGTCCAGCATTCGACCAACGGCCTCTACGCCTATACCGTCAGCCCGGACAACAAGGCCGAAGTTCACAAGATCAAGGTCAGTTATTCCATCGACGGACGTTCGGTCGTCGATGAAGGAGTAAACCCCGGTCAGCAAGTCATCACCGGCGGTCAGTACAAGGTGCAGCCCGGCAGTCTCGTCTCGACGACTGTCGCGAGTTCGGATCCGGTCCAGAAAAACAAGGTTCAGCAAGAATGACCGAAGGCGGGATTTCGGCACCTTTCATCCGTTATCCCATCGGCACATCGCTGCTGATGGCCGGCATTCTCTTCGTCGGTCTCGTCGCCTATCCCCTCCTGCCGGTCGCGCCGCTGCCGCAGGTGGACTTCCCGACCATCCAGATCACGGCCAATCTGCCCGGCGGCAGCCCGGAAACGATGGCCTCGTCGGTCGCGCAACCGCTGGAGCGCCAATTCGCCCAGATTCCCGGCATCGCGCAGATGACTTCGACGAGCTATCTGGGCACGGCCTCGATCACCATCCAGTTCGATCTCAACCGCAGCATCGACGGTGCCGCCAACGACGTGCAGGGCGCGATCAACGCCGCCAGCGGCCAGTTGCCCAAGAACCTGCCCTCTCCCCCGACCTACCGCAAGGTCAACCCCGCAGACGCGCCGATCCTGCTTTTGTCGGCGACCTCGGAAACGCTGCCCCTGACCAGCGTCAGCGACGCGGTCGACGCCCAGCTCGCTCAGCAGATCAGCCAGCTCTCGGGCGTGGCGCAGGTCTTCATCGGCGGTCAGCAGAAGCCTTCCGTCCGCGTCCAGGTCGACCCGGGCAAACTCGTCGCCAAGGGCTTGTCGTTGGAAGACGTCCGCAGCGCGATCGGCATCACCACCGTCGATAGCCCCAAGGGCAACATCGACGGCGACAGACGCGCCTACACGATCTACGCCAACGACCAGCTCACCCAGTCCAAGGACTGGAACGACGTCATCATCGCCTATCGCAACGGCGGCCCTTTGCGGATCAAGGACATCGGCCAGGCGGTCACCGGTCCTGAGGATGCCAAGCAGGCGGCTTGGGCCAACGGCAAGCGCGGCGTGTTCCTGGTCGTGTTCAAGCAGCCGGGCGCCAACGTCATCGAAACCGTCGACCGGATCAAGGCGACCCTGCCCCGGCTGGTGGCCGCGATCCCGCCTGCGATCAAGATCCAGGTGATCAGCGACCGCACCACGACCATCCGCGCCGCGGTCGAGGACGTGCAGTTCACGCTGCTCCTGACCATCGCCCTCGTGGTCATGGTGATCTTCGTCTTCCTGCGCAGCTTCTGGGCGACCGTGATTCCCACCGTCACGGTTCCACTGGCACTGCTGGGTGCCTGCGCGCTGATGTGGGTGTTCGGCTATTCGCTCGACAATCTCTCGCTGATGGCGCTCACGATCGCGGTCGGCTTCGTCGTCGACGATGCCATCGTGATGCTCGAGAACATCACGCGCTATATCGAGGAAGGCGAGAAGCCGCTCGCTGCCGCCTTCAGGGGGTCAAAGGAAATCGGCTTCACCATCGTGTCCATCAGTATCTCGCTGGTCGCGGTGCTGATCCCGCTGCTGCTGATGGGCGGCATCATCGGACGCCTGTTCCGCGAGTTCGCGGTCGTTCTTGCCATGACGATCTTCGTCTCGATGTTCGTGTCGCTGACCTTGACGCCGATGATGGCCTCGCGCTTCCTGCGCGCTCATGGCGAGGTCACCCACGGCAAGTTCTACCAGTGGAGCGAGAGCGCCTTTGATGCGATGCTGCGCGGCTACGAATATGTGCTCGACCACGCGCTGAGCTGGAAACGCACGACGCTCTTCGTCTTCTTCGCGACACTCGCGCTGTCGATCTATCTCTTCGTCCTGATCCCGAAGGGCTTCTTCCCGCAGCAGGACGTCGGCCTGATCACGGCCACGTCGGAAGCCTCGCAGGATATTTCCTTCAAGGAAATGGTCAGGCGTCAGGAGCAACTCGGCAAGATCATCCTGGCCGATCCCGACGTTGCCAGCGTTGCCATGTCGATCGGCGGCAGCGGCCGCGCCGGCAACAACGGCAACCTTTTCATCACGCTGAAGCCTCGCGACCAGCGCGAGGCCTCGGCCCAGCAGATCATCGGACGGCTCCGTCCGCAGTTCGACAAGGTCGAGGGCGCCCGCCTCTACATGCAGGCGGCGCAGGATGTCCGGCTCGGCGGCCGCCCGACGCGCACGCAGTTCGAGTTCACCCTGCAGGACGCCGATCTCGGCGAGCTCAACGAATGGGCGCCCAAGATTCTCGCCAAGATGCAGACGCTGCCGGAGCTGCGCGACGTCGCGACCGACCAGCAGACTCAGGGCACCACGGTCCAGCTCAAGATCAACCGTGACACCGCCTCGCGCTATGGCATCCAGCCGCAGCTGATCGACGACACGCTCTATGATGCGTTCGGCCAGCGCCAGGTTGCCCAGTATTTCACCCAACTCAACAGCTATCACGTGATCCTGGAAATCCTGCCGGAGATGCAGGGCAACCTGGATTCGCTGAACAAGCTGTATCTGAAATCGCCCCTGACCGGCGACCAGGTGCCGCTGTCGACCTTTGCGACCTGGACCACCGATCCGGTCCGCCCGCTCTCGATCAGTCACCAGGGCCAATTCCCGGCGATCACGATCAGCTTCAACCTCGCTCAAGGCGTGGCGCTCGGCCAGGCCACCCAATCCGTTCAGAAGGCGATGGCTGATCTCGGCGCGCCGGCGACGCTGAACTCGAGCTTCCAGGGCACCGCGCAAGCGTTCCAGCAGTCGCTCGGCACCGTGCCGCTGCTGATCCTCGCGGCGCTGGTCGTGGTCTATCTGATCCTCGGCATCCTCTATGAGAGCTACATCCACCCGATCACGATTTTGTCGACCCTGCCCTCGGCCGGCGTCGGCGCATTGCTGATCCTGATGGCGGCCGGCTTCGACTTCAGCCTCATTGCCTTGATTGGAATTATTCTGCTGATCGGCATCGTGAAGAAGAACGGCATCATGATGGTCGACTTCGCCATCGCCGCCGAACGCGACGGAAAGACGCCAGAGGAATCGATCCGCCAGGCCGCGCTGCTGCGCTTCCGACCGATCATGATGACAACGATGGCAGCGCTGCTCGGCGGCGTGCCGCTGATGCTCGGCCACGGCACCGGCGCGGAAATCCGCCAGCCGCTGGGTTACGCCATGGTGGGCGGCCTGATCGTCAGCCAGGCGCTGACGCTGTTCACCACGCCTGTGGTCTATCTCTATCTCGACAAGTTCTCGAACCTGTTCTCGGGCCGTTCGGCCGACGACGAAGGACACGAGGCGTCGCAGCACGGCACCGTCAAGGAAGCCGCCGAGTAAGCTTGCGCCGCGGCTTCCGCGACGCTACAGCGAGGCCCCGGTTCACGCCAACGCGGTCTCGCCATGCCCATGCAATCCAGACTTGCCGCTCTCGCCGCCGTTGCCCTATTGTCGACGGGCACCGCGTATGCCCAGCAGGGCGCCAAGAAGAACGCAGCGCCGCCTGCCCCGGCCGCACAGCCCTCGCCCGCGCCCGCGCAGCCACAGGCCGAAGGCGCCCCGGCGCAGCCCGGCTGGATTGCGCGTTGCACCAGCGCCAGCCGCGATGCCCCGCTCGAATGCGCGATCGAGCAGAACGCCGTCCTGACCAAGACCGGCCAGACCATCGTGCTGATCAATATCCGCATCGCCCCCGACACCCGCACGCCGGTCGCGTTGCTCCAACTGCCGCTCGGCCTCAATCTGCCGGTTGGCGCAAAACTCCAGGTCGACGAGGGCAAGACGGTCGATCTCCAGATCCAGACCTGCGAGAACCGCGGCTGCTACGCCTCGACGCCGATTGCGCCGGACCTGCTTGCGAGCCTGAAGTCGGGCAAGCAGCTGAAGGTCTCCTTCCAGAACATGGCCAAGGAGACGATCGCGATCCCGATGCCGCTGAATGATTTCGCGGCGGCCTACGACAAGATCAAGTAGCGGCGGACATCGGTCGCTCGCTCCGTTACTGCCGCGCCATCTGTGCATTGCCGACGGCTTCGCCGTCGAGTGACTGATCGTCATGCATGGTGACGGTGACACGAAGCAGTCGCCCGTCGAATTCAAACGGCGCTTCGTAGTGCGACACCGGACTGCCGCGATCGCGGCCGATGTCGAGGCCGGACCATGAGATCAGAGTGTGGAAGCCCAGCTGGGTCTGGAGCGAGCCTGCCGCCTCCCCGTCGATCAGCAGCGTGTAATCCGTGACGCCGGTGCGTGAGCCCTTCGCGGGCGGTTCCTTGCGCACGAGACGTTCGACATGGACGCCGAGCCGCCGCGCACCTGAGGGCACCTTGCGGTCGGAGCGCACGATCTGGTGGCTGCCGCCAATGTTGAGGTCGTGCACGAGGCGGCCATCTTTGATGTAGAGGCTGTAACCCGACGTCGCGTCGCCATGCGAGATCAGCACGCCGCCCGCGCCCGCCTCCTCGATCTCGACATGCGCCTCGATCGTATAGCTGCGGCTGCGCACGTCGGGCGCAACATCGGTCGGCACATGGCCCATGCCGGCGTGGAAGGCGAAATGATGCCGTGCGCCGTGAAAGCGTGCCGCATTCTCGGCAAAGCGCGGCCCGAACCGGTCGTCGAGCGGCAGCACGTTGTGCTTCTCGGCCTCGCCCCACCATGCCGCGATCATCCGCGCGAGCCGCTCCGGCTCCTTGGCCGCGAGATCGTCGGTCTCGGAGAAGTCCCGGTCGAGATGGAACAGCTCCCATTTATCGTTCTCGAACGGCGTGCCCGGCGGATGATAGGCGACGGCCTTCCAGCCGCCCTGCCACAGACCGCGATGGCCGAACATCTCGAAATATTGCGGCGAGCTCTTTGAGGGTGCGGTCGCGTCCGCGATCGAGCGCGCGAAGCTTTCGCCCTCGAGCGGCATCTGCCTGCAGCCCGCGATCTCGCGCGGCGCCTCAATGCCGATCAACTCCAGCAGCGTCGGCGTGAGGTCGCAGGCGTGCACGAATTGGTGTCGCAGCTCACCCTTGGCTGCAATCTGCCTCGGCCAGTTGATGACGAAGGGATCGCGGATGCCGCCGCCATGGGTGTTCTGCTTGTAACGCCGCAGCGGCGTGTTCGATGCCATGGCCCATCCATGCGGGAAATTGCTGTGCGTGTCCGGCCCACCAATTTCGTCGATGCGGGCGAGCTTCTCTGCGATCGGCTCCGGCTTGAAATTAAATGGCCCCATCGCGTTGACGAAGCCAAGCGGGCCGCCTTCCTGGCTCGCACCATTGTCGGACATGACGATGATGACCGTGTTGTCGCGAATATCGGCCGCCTCCAGGAACGAGACGAGGCGTGCAAGATGCCGGTCGGAATGGTCGAGCATGCCGGCAAAAGCCGCCTGCAGACGGGTGAACACGCGCCGCTCGTCGGCCGAATGATCGTTCCACGCCTTCACGCCATCATTGCGCGCCGGCATCTGCGTCTCCTGCGGCACCAACCCCATCGCCTTCTGACGCGCCAGCCGCCGCTCACGCTCGACATCCCAGCCGTGCGCGAATTCGGCATCGTAGCTTCTGATGATATCGGCCGGCGCCTGGTGCGGCGCGTGACAGGCGCCCGGCGCGACCCAGGTCAGCCAGGGAATATCGGGCCGATCGGCCTGGTGATCGCCGATGAAGCGGATCGCCTGGTCGATCAGATCCTCGGTCAGATGATAACCATCGGCGCATGTGCCGGGAGGATCGATGTGCGTGTTGTCAGAGACGAGCTCGGGCGCATATTGGTCGGTCTCGGCGTCGAGGAAGCCGTAGAAGCGGTCGAAACCGCGCCCCAGCGGCCAGCCGTCGAACGGGCCGGTGGCGCCGCTCTCGGTCAGTGGCGTGACGTGCCATTTGCCGACCATGTAGTTGCGATAGCCGTGCACGCGCAGCATTTCCGCGAGTGTGCCCGCTTCACGCGCGATCTTGCCGCGATAACCGGGATAACCGGAATCGAAATTGGCGAGACACCCGACGCCGACCGAATGATGGTTGCGCCCGGTCAGCAGCGCCGCGCGCGTGGTCGAGCACATCGCGGTGGTGTGGAAACCGGAATAGCGCAGGCCCTCCGCGGCGAGCCGGTCGATCGTCGGCGTCCTGATCGCAGAGCCATAGCAGCCGAAATCGGAGAAGCCGACGTCGTCGAACAGCACGACGAGGATGTTCGGCGCGCCCGCGGGCGGCTTCACAGCCGCCGGCCACCAGGGTTTTGACTCCGCAACCGTCCTGCCGACGGTGCCGCGGAACGGCGTGCCGCTGCCTGCGCTCATGTATTGCTCCCTGTCCCGGCCGGTGCGGTTGACCCGCGGCTCGTCCCGTCTTAGATTATAATCCGAATTATGATTATGATTTAGGACGGATGCAAGCACGAACGCGGCCATCTTCCGAGGAGCCCGGCTCTCGCGATTTCGACCTGCCTGGCGTCGCACCGTCTCGCCAAAAGCGCAGCCGCGAAACGACGCTGGCGCTGCTGCGCGCCGGCGCCGACATGCTGCGCACCCGCAGCCTCGCCGAGCTTTCGATCGAGACGCTCTGCGCTGAAGTGAGCGTCACCGTCGGCGCCTTCTACAGCCGCTTCGAGAGCAAGGAGGCCTATTTCAACGCGCTGATGGCGCTGGCCGCGCGCGATGGCGAGCAACGGCTGGGCGAGATCAGGCGCCCCTCACCCGAGACAAATCTTGACCAGTTCTGCCACATCCTCGTCAGCGGCATCATCGCCTGGATGCGCCACCACGAGGGCGTACTGCGCGCAGCGCTGCAGCATGATGACACTCGTCCGGACAAATGGACGCCGTTCAAGGCTCTGGCCAAGGCGACCACGATGCACGCCACCCCTCTCCTGCTGCCCGCGATGGGCAAGGGGCGCACAGCCGCCAAGACCCGCGCCATCGCATTCGGCTTGCAAGTCGTGCTCGGCACGCTGGTGAACGCGATCCTCAACGATCCCGGCCCGCTGTCGCTTCGGTCGAAAGAGATGGAGACGAGGCTTGCCTTCTGCCTGTCACTGTTGCTCCAGGCGGAGATTGGTCAGTCCACCTCGCTCGCCCGCAGCAGCATCGTGAAGCCGCCATAGATCATGCGCTTGCCGTCGAACGGCATGTCGGAGCTCTTGAGCCTCGGATCGGCCATCACCTTGGCGTTGACGGCATCGCGGCTCGCCCGATCGCGGTAGACGATCCAGGAGAACACCACGACCTCATCCTCGTTGGCCATCACCGCACGCGGAAACGAGGTGAGTACGCCATGAGGAACGTCGTCGCCGATGCATTCGACATAGTCGAGCGCGCCATGCTCCATCCACACCGCGCAAGCCGTTCGCGCCAGCGCCTTGTAAGGCTCGATCTTGTCCTTCGCCACGGCAAGCACGAAACCATCGATATAGGGCATCACGGATCTCCTCGGGTTGTGTGTCCAAGGACGATCCACGGGGCCTCAATCCGACCGGTAATGACGATATTCGGCTGAGGCAAACCGTCGCGAGCGGTGGCGGGGCGAACAGCAGGAACCGGCGATCCCAGGGCCGAGGCGCCTCATGTGGATCGCAGAACGCAGGTGCACCGCAGCGCTTGCCAGCCCCCAGCCGAGCGGGTAGAAACCCTCCACGCCTGAGCCGTGATTTGCGCAAGAAGCGCTGCCGGCCGCAGTCGGACAAATCAGTAAGATATTGAATTTGTTCGACTATTCCGGTGGGGAATGGTGTAACGGTAGCACAACAGACTCTGACTCTGTTTGTCTTGGTTCGAATCCAGGTTCCCCAGCCACTTCGACGTTTTCACAATAAAATCAATTAGTTACGACAGATGGGCGACTCTAAAAACGGTGCCACTCGTAACCGCTTTTCGTGACCGCACCACGTAACCACGACTCATTTTTGCCGCAATCGTCGCGCAAGATAGTTACGTGTTCGGGCCTCGGCTCGAAACAAATGCACACACAGAGAATCGTCCCTCGCCTGCTCAACCAGCGGGCCAAACTCTCTGTTGTGCCCTTTGTCCATCGCGACCCGCTTCAAATCCCTTCTCGGCATCGGCATCGGCATCGAGACCAAGGCCAGCCTCGCTGAGCCCGACGACCTGTTGTTGTCGCTCTTCGGCGCTGGGCAGACCCTTGCCGGCGCGTCCGTAACCCCGGCCAGCGCAATGACGTGCGCGCCGGTTGCATGTGCAGTCCGGTCGATCTCTGAGGCGGTCGGCCAGCTCCCCTTGCGCATCTACAAGCGGCTCGCCGATGGCGGCAAAGAGCCTGCGACCGCCCATCCCCTCTATCGGCTCCTGGGCGACGCGCCGAACGCCTGGACGCCTGCCGGCCTATTCCGGTCCCAAGTCACCGCCGACGCGCTCTTGCAGCCATACGGTGGCTTTGCGCAGATCGTGCGCGCGGACGGCAAGCCCTATGAACTGATCCGCCTAGATCCCGCTCTGACCTCGATCGTGGTCGACTACTCGAATTTCGAACCGGCTTATGCCGTGAAGGCGGACGGCAAGAATCCCGCGCGCGAAATCCCCGCGGCCGACATCATCCACATCCATTCCCCGGCTTACCGTCCGTCGCGCGGCCTTGTCGGCGAAGCACGCGAGGCCATCGCGCTTTGCATGGTCCTGGAGCAATACGCCGCGCGCCTATTCGGCACCGGCGCCCGTCCGTCTGGCGTGCTTTCGCTCAAGAGCAACATGACGCCCGACGCGATCGCAAAGGTCCGCGCGGCTTGGCAGGCGGCGCACGGCGGCTCCAACAGCGGCGCGACTGCCATTCTTCCCGGTGACATCAACTGGCAGGCGCTCGCCCTGACCAGCGTTGACGCGCAATTCCTGGAGATGCGCCAATTCGCAATCCGCGAGATCGCGCGCATCTTCCGCGTCCCGCCTCACATGCTGATGGATACGGACCGTGCCACGCCGCGCAGCGTAGAAGCGCTGGGTCAAGAGTTCGTGTCTATGACGCTGCTCCCGTGGCTCAAGGCCTGGGAACAGTCGCTCGAATTGAAGCTCTTGACCAACGAAGAGCGAGGCCAGTTTTGCATCGAATTCAATCTGGACGCCTTCGCGCGAGCTGACTTGCTCGCACGCGCCCAGGCGCTTAGCGCTGCCGTAGCGGCGCGCATCCTCAATCCCAATGAAGCGCGCGCGATCGGATTCGGCCTGCCTGCTTACACCGGCGGCGACAAGTTCGAGAACCCGAACACCTCATCCGCTCATGCCGGCGGCACGCTCAATGCCGGGAACGACAACAACAATCAAGAGGCCGCGTGATGCTTGGCACCGTTCACCTGCATGGTCGCCTCAGCAAAGACTTCGGCGCATCTCATCGTTTCCACGTTGCCACGGCTGGCGAAGCCTTGCGCGCGCTCAACTGCGCATTCCCCGGTCGTTTCGTGAAGGCAATTGAGCAAGGTGCTTACAAGATCGTCCGCGGCGACAAGCGCAACGGAATGCAGCTCGATCTCGATCTGGTCAACCAGTTCAATCTTGGCCGTGCCGACCTACATATCATCCCGATCGCGAAGGGCGCGGCTTCCAATACCGCGAAAGGCACCACCAAGATTGTGCTCGGTTCAGCGCTGGTCGGCAGCGCCATCTTCCTATCGGGTGGCGTGCTTGCGACCCCGCTTGCGGCGTCTGGCATTCTCTCAGGCACCACATACGGCACAGTTGCCGCGATCGGCCTTGGTCTCGCTCTGTCTGGCGCTTCCACCCTGCTTACCAAGCCAGCCGGCCAACCGACGCAGGCCTCGAATGGTCTCAGCGCTAACGGCGGCAACATCGGCAATTCCGGCCAGCAAGGGAACGCAATCCCGCTGATCTATGGCGAGTGCATGGTTGGCACCACACCAATTGAGGCGTGGTCCGACGTTGAAGACATCAGCGTCTATGCCGACAGCGCCGGCTCGATCGAAACTGCATTCGGGGAGCGCGGCTGATGGCACACACTGCATTCCTCGGTGACCAGGAATATTCATTCGATCTTACGCCCCCGCTCGTTCGCGAGCTGGAGGCCAAGTGCGGTCCCATTGGCGGGCTCTGCAATCGAGTGTTCGCGCGCAACTTCGCCCAGGCCGACATCACCGAGACGATCAGGCTTGCACTGATCGGCGCCGGCACCGCGCCTAAGCGCGCAGCCGAGTTGATTGCAGCCTACGTTGAAGGTCGGCCTCTTATCGAAACATACGAACTCGCCGCCAAGATCCTAGAGCGGACGCTGTTCGGCAATCCACATGAGAAAGGAAATGTGCAGTGAAACTTAGACCATTGTCGCTGCCGTCGCTCAGTTCAAAGCCGCGCGTCCAAAAGGACGCCGCAGGCGACCGACCGGAAAAGATGGAGACTAGCAAGTGACGACCACGTTGGAAGACCTGAGAGATTTGCAGCGTCGCGATACCGGCACAATCATTTCGACGACGATTGCAAGCGGCCAAAGCCTTTCCGCTGCGATTGATCTCGGCGACCGGCTAATCTCGCATATCCAGATGCCTACGGGCTGGACTGCTGCGGTTATGACGTTTCAGGTCAGCTCGGATGGCCTGACTTATCAGGATTTCTGGAACGAAGACGCCGAGATCACACTTCAGGCAGCGGCCAATCGCGCAATCGGTGTAAGCCATCCCGGCTGGGCTCCCGTCAGATACCTGAAGATTCGCAGCGGGACGTCAGCGGCTCCGGTCGCTCAAGCGGCGGACCGCGCAATCAACATCTTCACTGGCTATCGGGCGTAATGATGGACCGCCTGGAGATCAAAGCAGCGCTCAGCGTCACCGACGCCGGAGAGATCGTCGGCACCGCTTGGCCGTTCGGATCGCCGGACAGCACTGGCGACATCATCACCAAGGGCGCGTTCAGCTTTGTCTCGAATGAGCTTCCGATTTTGTTTCAGCACAACCCGGCTGATCTGATCGGCACCTGGACCGATGCCGCGGAAACCGCGGACGGCCTGGTCGTCAAGGGCAAGCTCCACATGGATCAGCCGCGCGCTCGAACCGTGCTCGGCATGGTCAAGAGCGGCTTGGTTTCCGGCTTGTCGATCGGCTTCAAAACGAAGTCATCAACCCAACAGGGCCGCAATCGCGTGATTGCCGCGCTCGATCTTTACGAGATCAGCGTGGTTCGCAATCCGGCCCACCCCCGCGCGCGCATTACCAGCGCGAAGAATTACGACGCCGCACTCGCGGTGGCAGCAATCATTCGGCGCTTCGCTGCGGCGTCATCCAACTGAACCAGACCTAGAAAGGTGAACGTCACTACCATGAAGCATGTTTCTCCGCTTGAGCTGAAGGATACCGGCGACACGGATCCGGAGGCCATCGTCACGAAGGCACTCGGCGAGTTCAAAGGCTCGTTCGAAGATCGTATCAAGGCAATCGAGAACAAGTCGGCCGAACGGCTCGATCGTCTTGAAGCCAAGCTGAACCGGCAAGGCCATGGCACCGGCGCCGACGATCTCGAAAAGAAATCTTTCGAGACGTTCCTTCGCCACGGCCCGGACAGCCTCAGCGACATCGAGAAGAAGTCACTCACGGCAGCCGGCAACACTGTGCTCACCCCGCCGGAAT
Source organism: Bradyrhizobium sp. T-1 (assembly GCF_053592855.1). Lineage (NCBI taxonomy): Bacteria > Pseudomonadati > Pseudomonadota > Alphaproteobacteria > Hyphomicrobiales > Nitrobacteraceae > Bradyrhizobium > Bradyrhizobium sp. T-1. The sequence goes on from NZ_CM132115.1 coordinate 4,954,060, forward strand.
TCGGCGCGGAGGTGTTGAAGCTTCTGCGCCAGTTCTCGCCAATCCGCCAGTATGCGCGCGTCGTGACGGTCGGCTCGGCACAGGTGCAGTATCCGACTCGCACCGGCTCCACGGCTGCGACCTGGGTTGCCGATACCGCCGACCGCACCGAGAGCGACCCGTCTTATGCCGGGGTGACGATCACGCCCTATGAAGCGGCCACATTTACACCGGTCTCCAATCAACTGCTCGAAGACAACGCCTACAATCTCGAAGGCGAGCTTGCCTCCGATACAGCAGAATCATTTGCTTTCGCCGAAGGCTCCGCCTTCGTGAAGGGCAACGGCACCACTCAGCCGACCGGCCTGATGACCGCAAGCGGCATCGCCCAGGTCATCACTGGCGCCGCTGCAAACTTCCCCACCTCGACCCCGGCAGACGTTCTGATCGGCATGTTCCACGCTATCCCGACCCTCTGGGCACAGCGAGGCGTGTGGCTCATGAACCGCAACACCATCTCGGCCATCCGCCAGTTCAAGGATGGCATGGGCCGCTATCTCCTGATCGACGATCTCAACAACGGCGCGGCGCCGACCCTACTCGGTCGCCCGATCGTTGAGGCAATCGACATGGATGATATCGGCGCGAACAAGCTCCCTATCCTGTTCGGCGACTTGTCCGGTTATCGCATCGTTGACCGCATCTCGTTCCAGGTGCTTCGCGATCCCTACACCTTGGCGACCAAAGGCCAGACCGTGTTCCACTCGCGCAAGCGCGTGGGCGGCTCGATCACCAACCCTGACCGGTTCGTGAAGCTCAAAGTCTCCGCGAGCTAAGGGACACCACTATGCGGCTCGCAGCGAACAGTTTCCGTCTTCAGCTGGGGAGCAAGGTCTACGCCTTGCGTCCCACGCTGCGGGCCGCATTCCACCTACATCACAAGCACGGCTTCCCGGAACTATACCGAGCCATCCTTGACGGCAGCTACACGGCTAGCATGGACCTGATTGCGGCGACCAGCGAAGTGATGCCGGCCGCATCGATCAGCACCATCCTGGGCGCGCGCGAACAGCTTCTCGAATTCGTCCTGATCTTGAGTGGCGCGAACGCGAATAACGACAAACCGCAGTCGGGCGAGTTCATCTCGTTCGAGGAATACATCGCTGACCTATACAAGGTCGGCGCCGGCCATTTGGGCTGGAGGCCGGACGTTGTGTGGAACGCCACGCCAGCCGAAATCCTCGCCGCGCGAGATGGCCGTATGGACCTGCTCAAGGATATCCTCACGGCTGTTTTCGGCAGCAAAGAACAGTCGGACGACGCTTCCGACGTAACCAACATCAAGGCCGACCTCAACGCCATCGGCGATCTCACGAACCATGTGAGGGCGCGCTGATGGCCTGGAAACCTCGCCGCGTATGTCGCTGCGGCAAGATCATCGCGGCAACCGATCTCTGTGAATGCCAGATCAAGCGCAAGGCTGAGACCGATCGTCTGCGGCCAAATGCGAACGATCGTGGCTATGACAACAAGTGGAAGCTGGCTCGCCGCGCTTTCCTCGACAAGCACCCGGATTGCGTCATGTGCGGCAAGCCTGCGGTCGTGGTCGATCACAAGACGCCCCATCGCGGCGATCGCGTCTTGTTCTGGGACAAGACGAACTGGCAGGCGCTCTGCACCCATCATCACAACAGCACCAAGCAGAGCTTGGAACGCAACGACGACAGGACTCCTCAATGACCGCGCGCCGCACCCTAACTTACAACGGCCTCACGCTCTCTCATGACGAATGGGCGGAACGCTACAGCATAAACAAGCGCAATTTGCGATGGCGCTTAGACGCCGGCTGGCCCGCTGAACAAGCCCTAACTGCGCAGCGAAGCAAGCGAGGCCAACGGTGCAGCGTGACGCGCACACCGACCTTGGCGGAACAGCTTCCTGCCCTGCGCGACTGGCAGCGCGACATGCACGCTGCGCACCGACAGATGACGCGCTCTGTGCGGTCGTTTGTTCGCCAGATGGAAGAGCAGATGGCTGAGCTTCGCTACGGCCTCGACCAGCATCTCGCGGCACAGCTCGCGGAAGCCGAACGCAACATCCTCGCGTCACACACCCCGGGGGAGGCCTCAACGGACAAAAATCGCGCGCCCGACCGGTCCATTCCCGCCGTGCAAGAGACGCTCTAATTGGAGATTTTTTGACCATGCCCGGTGTCACACTCGACCAGGCCAAAGCCCATTTGAACGTCACGATCGACCTGGATGACGCGCTCATTGCCGACAAACTCGCAGCCGCCAAGGACTGGATCAGCTCCTATACCGGCTCAGATCCCGACGGCGGCAATCTGCCGGCGCTGAACGAGGCTGTGCTGCAACTTACGGCGCACCTTTACGCCAACCGCGAGGTATCCCTTGTTGGTGTCAGCGCTAGCGAGCTGCCGTTCGGCTTCCTCGATTTGTTGACGCCTTACCGCGCGTTTGCCTTCTAAAATGAGCATTTCTGACCCCTCTTTGGCCCTCCAGAAGGCCATCCGATCGCGCCTAATCGCCAGTCCCGAACTGATGGCGCTGGTCCAGGCCGACCATGTGATGGACGCCAACGGCCGGCCGGAGATCATGCCGGCCATCTACGTTGGCGAAGGGCAGACCGTATACCGGCGATGGGATGCGACGTCCTACGCCACGCTGCACGTCTGGTTCCAAGAGCCCGGCTTAGTGCAGTGCAAGGAAGCGGTGTCGGCTATCGTCGCGGCGCTGCGGATCGACGCCCAGGCGGATGGCGTGCTGCCGATCGACGGCTTCACCGTCCACGACATGCAGGCCACCCAAACGCGGTATCTCCGCGATCCTCATGGCTCCTACAGCCACGGCATTGTCTCGGTTGCGGCGTTCGTCCAAGCGAGGGTAGCATGAGGGCCGGCAACCTCGACCGCGTCATTGAGCTTCAGCGCCGCACCACCGGCCTGGACCTCTACGGGACGCCTATAGAGGCTTGGACCACGTTCGCCACCATGCGCGCCCAGCTCCTGAAGAACGCCACCAACGACCGGGAGGGCGAGCGCGGCCACACTACCGACGCAACGCGGACTTTCCGCATGTATCACTTCGCCAGCCTCAGCCTCAATGACCGGCTGCTCTATGAGGGGCAGCAATACGAGATCACCGGCATTACCGAGATCGGCCGGCGCATCGGGACGGACGTAGCTTGTCTGCGGGTCGGTTCATGATTTCTCTATTCATCGTCGAAGTCATTCGGCCCCGGTTCGCCGTGAATTTTGATCATCCTCTCAGACTCGTCCATTTCGGGCGCAAGTTCTCGAACGAGAGGCTTCAAGTCCTCCACCACGACCGCAGCGGAATGCCATATATCATCCATCAATTTTCCGGCCTCCTCGATTATCCAAGGCGTTTTGGAGACATCGGAACTCGGACTTACTGTCTTATCGCCAAGGTCCTTCTTAATGGCAGCAAGTCTCCGCAGCGAATTCCTTACGTTACGAATCTCGGCGATAAGATGCCTTGGAAATATATCGAGCAATGCCCACGCTTCCTCCAATTCAGGCGGCTCCTCCAAATCAAAATCGGACGCGCGGAAAACCCAGTCCGGAAACCCCGGAGCGAAGGTAAACTTGACCCCGCGAGATCGAGCTTTTTCGATAAGCTGACCAAACGCAAAGTCGAGCTTCAGATAGAGCGCCAGCTTACGGCGCATGTCGTCGCGTTCCACGATGGCCCGATCGTGCTGAACTTTTGCAATCGCTCCTCGGTAGGCAAGCGCAGCACCCCCAAACGCAATCAGCGCAGCCGCCAGCGTTTGCCATTTGCTCAGATCCGAGGCGATCATTCCGATAAGGATAATGCCAACGAGCGTCGCTATGCCCGGCCATTCAGGAGTTTTCATTCTGCAAATTTGCCGCGATCGCTGATTTTTGTCGAGAGGGTTGCGGCGTGAAGGGCCGAAAACCACAGCTTGCCGCCGACGCCAACGCGCTCGATGCCACGACCAAGCCGCCGTCCTGGTTGAGCAAGCACGCCAAGGCCGAATGGCGCCGCGTGATGCCGGAGATGGCGAAGCGCCGTATCCTGACTATCGCCGACCTGGGCTCGCTGGAAAGCTATTGCGTTGCTATGGGCCGGGTTCGCCAGTTGGAAGCGCTGCTGCGCAACGAGATCGACCTGAAGCTGTTCCGGGCTCAGGATAAGAGCATGGTGACGGCGCGCCAACTCGCGGCCGAACTCGGTTTGACGCCGGTTTCGCGCTCGCGGCCGGCTGTCCGCGACAACGACGACGAGGACGATGATGAAAACCCGTTCAACATCGTCTGACACTTATCCGCACTGGATTTTCGACGACTCGCCCATTCCCGACCCATTCGGCCATGGTGAGCGCGCGGTGCGCTTCCTTAGGTCGTTGAAGCATCCCAAATCGACGCTGCCCAAGAAGCGATTTCAGCTTGATTCCTGGCAAGAGCGTATCGTGCGCGCGATCTATGGACCTCGCGACGACGCCGGCAACCGCATTGTGAGCTACGTAGTAATTCTGGTCCCTCGCGGCAATCGCAAGACCAGTCTATCCGCGGCCTTGGCGCTGCTTCACACCATCGGTCCTGAGCGCGTGCCCGGCGGCGAAGTAATCTTTGCGGCGTCCGATCGCGGTCAGGCCGGCATCGCGTTCAAGGAAGCGCGCGGCATTGTCCAGGCTGATCCCAAGCATCTGGTCCCGGTTACGAAGGTCTATGACGCGCACAACAGCGCCAAAAAGATCGCCTATCCCCGCGACGGGACCGAGCTTGAAGTCATTTCGGCAGATGCACCGAGCAAGGAAGGCCGCACGCCTTCATTCGTGCTCGCCGATGAATTGCACGTCTGGCGCGGCGATGGGCTTTGGACGGTCCTGACGAATGGCCTGGACAAGATCGACAACAGCTTGCTCGTGGTCGCGACAACGGCCGGCCGCGGCGACGACACCAAGGCCTGGGAAGTGATCGAACGCGCCCGCAAGATCGCGCGCGGCGAGATCGTTGACCCGACTTGGCTTCCGGTCCTCTTTGAAGCGCCGGCCGATTGCGACTATGCCGACGAAGAGCTTTGGAAGAGAGTTAACCCGGGCAGCGCCCATGGCTATCCGTCGATTGCTGGCTTTCGCAAGCATGTGGCACGGGCGAAGGACAGCCCGACCGAGCGCGCACGGCTGCTCCAATACAAGCTAAACGTCTGGCAGGCACATTCGACCAGCCCATTCGTCGATATGGCGACCTATGACCTCGGCGCCGCGCCGATCGATTATGAGACCTTGCGCGGCGAGCCCTGCTGGGTTGGCGTCGATATGTCCAAGACGACGGACCTTTCCTCCGTGGTCGCCTGCTTCAGGGATGCCGACCACTATACAGTGCTTCCGCACTTTTTCAGCCCTGAGGCCGACATTCTCCGGCGCGGCGACGTTGATGGCGTGAACTATGAGCAGTGGTCGCGCGATGGTTTCCTGACCGCGACGCCTGGGAACGTGATCGATAACGCTGCGGTCACCGACTACATCAGGTCCCTTGCCAAGCGCTTCCGAGTCCAGGAAGTGGCCTTTGACGTGACATATGCACAAGCCGTGATCGCGCCGCTGCAAGAGGAAGGCTTTCCCGTCGTCACCGTCCGGCAGGGCTGGGCTACACAGTCCCCGGCGCTCAACGTGCTGGAGGCCGCGATCATCGCCAGCAAATTCCACCACGGCGCTCATCCGATCTTGCGCTGGAACTTCTCCAACGTCGCCATTCACACCGACGTCAATTCGAACCGGACCATTCACAAGACCAAGTCGACTGATCGGGTCGACGGGGTCTCGGCAACCTGGATGGCCGTCTCACGCGCAGCAGCCGGCGAAGGCGGTTCGTTTCTCGACAACCCTGAAATCACAGCGGACATGTTGGTGCTCTGATGGCCGACGATCTCGAAGCCTATATTCAATCGCTGCCAGACAAGCTCACCGAACGCCTATCGGACGTGATCCACGAGCAAGCCGAACGCCTGTCCCAAGCTCAGCGCGAAGCGTTGCGGGCGCTTGAGCAATCGCCCGATGAAACGGGCCGCCTTGAGGAATCGTGCGTTGTGGTGCCCGGCGCCAATGAGCTGGAATACATCGTCCAAGCGGGCGGCGAGCTGACCACCAAGGAAGTTCGCGAGGGTAGCGGCGTCCAATACGATTACGCGCTCGGTTTCGAATTCGGGACCAGCCGCCAGCCGGCGCGGCCCTTCTTTTACAACACCTATGAAGCCATGCGCGACGACATGCAGCAGGCAATCAACGATTCAGTTAGTGAGGTTCTAAATGACTGACACGACCGGCCGCGAAATCACCTGGGCGGGCGGCACCCATACCTTTGACTTGGGGCATCCCTGGGTCCGCCGCGTCATCTCTTGGCGCGGCATCAACGGCCACGCGCCGGCGGCTTTGCTCGCGAATTTTGGCGCCGACAGCTACAGCCCGGAAGATGTAGCGCGCGTCATCGAACTAGGGCTGATCGGCGGCGGCATGCCAGAGCGCGATGTTGAAGCGCTGCTTGACGCCCACGTGCGTGGTAAGCCGCTGGCTACCAGCGTTGCCCTTGCCAGCACCGTGCTGGCGACGTTGCTTGTGGGGGCCGAAAATGCCGGCGCCTAGTCTCTCGATCCCGATCAAGCTCAACCTTGACCAGTTGAAGGAACAACTCCGGCAAACGTCGTCGCTCACCGGCACCGCTACGCGTCAAATTGCCCGGCAATTTCTCGAAATGAACAAGGATCTCGCAAAGGACGCGATCTTTGCGACCATGGCGCGCGGTGCCGTTGAACTCGCCGGCAAGGTCGCCCTTGCGGTTGGTGCCTACAAGCTCATGACAGCCGCGATCAGCGGCGCGCGTGAGCAGATGGCCCAAATGGTGGAGATTGCCGACAAGGCTCAGAACCTTGGCGTTAGTCCGGCCTTCCTCCAGGCCTTCACGTCCGAAGCGCGCAAGCTCAAGGTTGAGGCCGGCGAGCTCGAATCCGCTTTAGACCATGCATTCCAGGCGACCAAGGACAAGTCCCCGATCGACATCGGCGAGTGGAGCGTCGGCGAAGAGAAGATCACGGACGTTGAGAAAACGCTTCGCGTCCTGAACGAGACGTTGGCCAAGACCGCCGGCCAACAGCTCCAGGGCCTGGTTCTCTTCCGAGACGCTCAAACCCAAGAGGACAAGATCAGGGCTGTGCTCGCAGCCATGATCCAGCTCGACAGCATCGGCCAACATGCCGCCAGCCTGGATCTTGGCGAGAAGATGTTCGGCGCTCAGATCATCGATCGCATGCGGCAGGGCAAAACGTCCGCTGAAAGCATGCTGGCGACGATCAGGGAAGCCAGCGCCAATTCGGATGGCATTTTCAGCAACGCCCTGGTTGAACGCGCGAAGGAAGTCGACGACCAGCTAAAGCTCGCCCATCAGCGTCTCTCGACCGCGCTCAAGCCGTCCTGGGATGACCTCGCCAGCGTCATGATGGACATCAAGGGCGCGTGGGCGGACGTCATCGGCTACATCGCCAAGGCGGTGGAGCTTTCTAACAAGCTTCCGCGCATCCCCGGCATGCCTGCCAGCTCCACCGACCTGGACGCCAAGCGCGACGCGCTCGCCCAGGTCAACGCCCGCTTGAATGGGACCGGTGGCGGGCTGTTCGGCAGCGTCAACCTTCCGCCGCTGTCCATCCCCGGGCTCGGTCAGGTTTACGCCGGCACCACAGCAGAACTGGAGGCCCACCGCGATCGGCTGCAAAAGGAGATCGCTGCCCTCACGGCAAACGGCGAACAGTATGGTCCGCCCGCACCCGGCCAGACGCGCGGCGCCGGCCCTGCGCCAACCAAGATCAGCACCGGCAGCGGTGTGGACAAACTCGACACGGCCGCCGACAGCATTGAGAAGCGCACGGCGGCCTTGCAGGCGGAAGCGGCTGGGCTGGATTTGACCACGGCCGCACGGGAGCGCGCCAAGGTGGCCGCACAGCTTGAGACCGTCGCCATGCAGGCCAACGCCGCCGCTGGCAAGGGCGAAGGGGTTGTGACCGCAGAGCAGCGCCAACGCATCCAGGAAGTCACGGAGGCCTACGCCAACGCCACCGAGGCCATCGAGAAGGCCACCGTTGCCCAGTCGATCCGGCGCGGCCGGCAGACCTCACTTCTCGATCCCCAGGACGTGCAGATCGCCGAACAGCTCAAAGGGCTCTATCCCGACGTTGCAACGGCACTCAATAGCGTTGAGGCGTCGGCCATGCGGACCAATGAGGCCATGCGTTCGATCGGCAGCACCATGAGTAGCAGCCTTACCAGCGGCCTCGCGGACATCCTGGACGGCACCAAAAGCGTGTCGGCGGGCTTTGCCGATATGTCCAGGGCGGTCGTCCGCGCCCTGGAAGAGGCAATGATCAAGATGCTGATCGTGCAGCCGATCATGCGCTCTATGAGCGGCATGTTGGGGTTCAGCGACGGTGGCCTGGTCGGCAGCTCCCCTACCCTCGCCAAGGCTGACGGCGGCTACATCAGTGGACCAGGGACCGGCACCTCCGACAGCATCCCGGCACGGCTCAGCAATGGCGAATTCGTGGTGCGCGCGTCCGCGGTCCAGAAGCACCGCGCCGTGCTCGAGGCGATCAATTCCGACCGCATTCCCCGGTTTGCCGATGGCGGGCTGGTCGGCGGCGGCGCGCCGGCTGCGCCTATGATCAATGCCGGCCATGTAATTGCGCCCCAGATTGCCGTCACGGTCCAGGGCTCGCCCGGGCAGTCCTCGCAGGATCATGAGCGTATGGGTAAGACGGTCGCGGAAGCGGCACAGCACCATATCCGGACGCTGATCGGGCAAGAGCTTCGAATGCAGATGCGACCGGGCGGCGTTCTCAGGCGATAAATTGCCAGCAATCCTGATCGCCGACGCTATAGACCCCAATTGAACCCAAAGATGCGAAAGCCACCGCCCGGCGAGACGGTGGCTTTCTGGAGGACCCAAACGTGCCGTTGCTGAAGAGAACGTCTGAGCAAGATCAGTATAGCGCCGCGAGCGCACTTCCCCAGGACAATCATCCGGGCGGGTCTCAAAAGCGGTCGAAAAAAGTCCCCCAGCGGGTCCGCAAGTCCGCCCTGAAAGACCGCAAAACCCTCGAAAAAATCGCTGCTTTCCGCGTTCCGGCGCATTTGTTGGCCGGAGAGACTTCAGTTGCACACCCCACACCCCCAATCACTAACGCTACAACACACCCTCTCAATAGCTCTGTAACACCCTCCAACGACAACATACCCGTCTGGGCTCTTACCGGTGACGTAGTCAAAGCTGTCGCGCGGCGATCAGGATGGAAGGCAGCGTCAATCAAGGTGAGAGAGTTTCGCTGGGCTCGTGACGTAGGGAGGGCGTAGCCCGACCGGAGTTACGAGCCCAGCGTCGGCGCGATCCGAGGAGGACCGCGCCGACTGGTGATCGCGGCCGGCGGGGTTATGCAAGTGGTTCTTCCGCCAAGAGGAATCACTCGCGTGCCCGGCCGACACATCACAGATCACCAGATGAGGCTCTACATGAAGTACCGTCAGACCGATAGCCCGCCAGTGGCGGCGGCCAAGGCGTCATTCAGTGCGTCGACCGCCTATCGGATCGAGAGAGACCCCCGATTTCCATCGCAAAGGAAGGCGCCCCGCGGCCGGCGACGGCCGGACCCGTTGAGCGACGTGTTCGAGACCGAGATCGTCCCGATCCTGAAGGCGGCACCTGGCTTACGCCCGGTGGCGGTGTTCGAGGAGATGCTGCGGCGTCATCCGGATCTCGGCAGCGGTATCCGTCGTACCCTGGAACGTCGGATCCGTGCCTGGCGGGCGATCCACGGCGAGGAGCAGGAGGTGATCTTCCGCCAAACCCACGAGCCTGGCCAACTCGGCCTCTCCGACTTCACAGACATGGACGAATTGGGTGTTACGATTGCGGGTGCACCGTTGGATCATCGTCTCTATCACTTCCGTTTGGCCTATTGCGGATTCGAGCACGCCCACGTCGTGCTTGGCGGCGAGAGCTTCGTTGCCTTGGCCGAAGGCCTGCAGAATGCCCTCTGGTCGCTCGGTGGGGCGCCGCGGGAGCATCGGACCGACAGTCTGTCGGCCGCATTCTGCAATCTCGATCGTGATGCACGGGACGATCTGACGCAGCGATACGAGGCCCTTTGTGCCCATTACGGCATGCGGCCTTCCCGCAACAATCGAGGCGTTGCTCACGAGAATGGTTCGATCGAAGGGCCCCACGGTCATCTCAAGCGAGCAATCGCGGACGCCTTGCTGCTGCGCGGAACTGTCGACTTCGACGATCTTGCCACCTATCGCGGCTTCATCGACGAGATCGTCAGCCGCCGCAATGCCCGCAACGCCAAGCGGATCGATGGCGAGCGCGTGGTATTGCAGGAGCTGCCCGATCGGCGCACCTCGGACTACGAAGAGGTGATCGTCCGCGTGACGTCCTCGGGCGGCTTCACCCTGCGCAAGGTGTTCTACACGGTGCCATCGCGCCTGATCGGTCACCGGCTGCGGGTGCGCCTTTACGATGATCGTCTCGACGTGTTCGTCGGCGGCACCCATCTCGTCACCCTGCCGCGTGGGCGGCCGCATCCCAATGGCAAGTACGACCAGGTCGTCGATTATCGGCACGTGATCCATTCCCTGCGGCGCAAGCCGATGGCGCTTCTCAATCTGGTCTACCGAGATCGGCTGTTCCCGCGCGATGCCTATCGAAAGACCTTCGATCGCTTGCGCGAACGCTTGCCGGACAAAAAAGCCTGCCGGATCATGGTCGATCTCCTCGCGCTCGCTCATGAACGCGGCTGCGAGACCGAACTCGCCGATCAGCTCACCGCCGACCTTGAGGCCGGCCAACTGCCCGACCTCAACCGGCTACGTGCTCACTTCGCCCCCGATCCCGCCAACCTGCCGAACGTCGTGGTGCAGCTCGTGCCGCTTGCGACCTACGAATGCCTCATCGGTACCGCCGAGACCGGAGGTGCCGCATGAGCGTAACGAACACGGTTGATGCCGCGCGCCTCAATCTGTTGCTCAATGAGCTCCGGCTGCCTGCCATCAAGGTGCTGTGGGCGCAATTTGCCGAACAGTCCGACAAGGAAGGCTGGCCGGCCGGCCGCTTCCTCGCGACCATCGCCGAGCACGAGATCGCCGAACGCGGCCGCCGTCGGATCGAACGGCACCTTGTCGAAGCACGTTTGCCCGCCGGAAAGACCTTCGACAGCTTCGACTTCGAAGCCGTGCCGATGATCTCGAAGGCGCAGGTGATGGCGCTCGCCGCTGGTGACAGCTGGCTGGGCAAGGGCGCCAATTTGCTGTTGTTCGGCCCGCCCGGCGGCGGAAAGAGCCACTTGGCGGCAGCGATTGGCCTGGCCCTCATCGAGAACGGATGGCGCGTCCTCTTCACCCGGACCACCGATCTCGTGCAGAAGCTCCAGCTGGCGCGACGCGAGCTCAACCTCGAGGCGGCCATCAATCGTCTCGATCGCTTCGATCTCCTGATCCTTGATGATCTCGCTTACGTCACAAAGGATCAGGCCGAGACCAGCGTGCTGTTCGAGCTCATCAGTGCACGCTACGAGCGCCGCTCGATGCTGATCACCGCCAATCAGCCATTCGGCGAATGGAATAGGGTCTTCCCGGATCCCGCCATGACCCTCGCCGCTATCGATCGCCTCGTTCACCACGCCACCATCGTCGAGATGAACGTCGAGAGCTATCGCAGACGAACCGCCCTCGAACGAAAACGCGGTCCAGGACGGCCGCCATCGCACGCGACACCTAAAACCGTCGCTGATTGACGCTGCGCGACAATCAGAGTTCAACAAAACTCTTGCGCGCGACAATCATCGCGGCAATCATCATCAGGCCGCGACACTGCCTCGCCATCCTAATTGCCGCGCACTTCCTACCCAGATTGCCGCGCTACACAAAGCCGTAGCCGCGACAGCGGCCCTCCAGATCGCAGACAGGCCCGCCTATGCGTTCACCTTCAATTTGACTGCGAAGGCGCGGGAGAAGGCCCTGACTCATCCACGGAGCTTCCTAGAGTCACTGAAGCGAGCCTTCGACAAGCAACTGTCCCGGGCTGGCGTTCGCTTGCCTTACTGGTTCTGCATCGATCGCGATTGGGATGGCCGGCTGCACATTCACGGCGCCTTTGGTGCCGTCGCCGAGAACGAGGTTCTGAAAGAGGCCATGCGCCGGGCTTGGGGCGAGGCACCGGAGCGTGGTCGCCAGTTTCAAATTGACATCAGGCCACTACGCGATGACGGTTGGGCCACCTATGCCCTTCGCATGCCCAACCAGCGGCGGGTCTCGAAGCTCATCGGCCAGACCTACACCGTTACGCGCCAGCTGCAACAGGACGCGGAATGGACCTACACTGAGATTCGGAGGATAATGAAGATCGGCAGGGCGGGGACATCGGATGTTGACTAATCGGGAGCGCACACAAGCCCTTGGCGAGTGGGGCGAACGTAGAGCCTTCATACTGCTTGAGCGGGCCGGCTTTGTGAACGTTCGCAATATCAACGCTCCCGCTCTTAATCACCCCTTTGCAGACCTCTACGCTGAGCGCCGGAGCACCAGGTATTTGGTTGGGGTTAAAACCCGCAATAAGTTTCAAGTGAGCGGAATGCTCAATCCAACATACAACGTGAAGAAAAGAGGAGCTGACGTCGCGGCCATCGCTGCGCGATATGAGGCCGAGCTTGCATGGGTCGCACTACAAGTCGTCCCGGAGCTCCAAATCTTTTGGGGCTATTTCGGAACAATCAAACAAATTGAGGACAAGGGCGAGCGTTTCTCCATTCCAATGCGCGCCTCGGACACGTCTCGATATGAATGCCTAGCCGACAAGGAGCGCGACGGCAAACTTCTGGCGCAATGGTCAAATGGCGGGTTCACGCGAAGCCGCGAAAGACCGTTGTAAGCAATGACTGATCAAAAGATTTAACTTCGGCCCTTGACACACTGCCTAATGCTGATCGCGCCTGGTCAGTAGTCGCTTACACCCGCGCTCGGTGACCTTGCCGGCGACTCGCAAATCGCGCATGTCGAATCCCGTGCATCACCAACCATGGGGCTGACCTTGACTGCATCTGGGAATTTCATTCCGACATCTGCCTACAATGACATTGTCGCCGGCATCGCTGGCATCGCCCCCCGTAATCCTTTCTCGGAAGGGAGTGAGCCCGCCCGGCTGTGGGCGGAGAACGAAGTAAAGATCGTGCTCGGCGAGATCGGCGACATCTGGCCGCTGGAGATTCGCGGCGACCTGATCATTGACGCACTGGAGCATGCGGAGCGCCAGCAGAACGTGGCGAACTGTGCCAGTTTTGCAACATCAGCGCGCTAGCGCCGGAGCGCGCTATCAATCTGCAATCACTTAATAAATCGCCGACGCTCGCCACGTTTAGGTCTGCGAGCCGGCTAGCCAGCGGAACCGATTCTGCCACGCGCAATCCTATTTTTTGTGCGCTAGTTGAATGGCCCTCCGCAACCAAGAAAGAGAGGGTATCGATGACCAACGACGATAGTTTCACGTGTATGCATGACGTGCTCGATGCTTTGGAAGCCGCGATCGCAGCTTCCAAAGCAGATAAGCGCACCGCTCTTGCCAAGACGATCGATGGCTATGCCGAAAGCTTCCCAGAAGACTTTCATTGGGCCATGGGCGCGCAATCCCCTTCGTTGTTGCAGCACCTTGTGATGGTAATCGACTGGTCTTGTCGGCACGACGCTGAGGCTAAACCGCGCCCGGGGGCAATACGGCTCGTAGATCGCACGCCGCAGGGCAACGCCTGATGGTAGCCGCCAAACTTTTTCAAATGAGCCGGAAAGGCGAACTCGTTGCACTTGGCAAGTTTACTATGACCATTGATGATAGGGTCGTCGACAAGGGTAAGTCTGCACAGGTCTGCGCTGATAGATTCATCGCCGAAGAAAAGCTGGACGAAACGCTTTGGCTCAAGCTGATTTGTGAAGATGAGACAGATGAGACGCGGCGTTGGGATCCAACAGAGAGAGTGTGGATCATCTCCTAAAAGCAAACAGGGCGCGGGATCACACCGCGCCCTTTCGCTTTCGGGTGTCGATGCGATAGCCAATCCAAGAGCCCGCCGCGGCGATTAGTATGGCCGTCCCCAGCGCCGGAATTCCGATCGCACTACCGCGTGCAGCGATCCCGACTCCACCAAATAGAAAACCCAGGACTGCACCAACTACGCCACCGAATATCGTCCAAAAAGCAGATCGTCCAATCTTCATCATCGAGCCAGCCCCTATAACGGAAACGATACAGCCTCGATCATCATCACGCGGTCCCGCAGCGGACCTTCCGGTAAGACGCCATAGCGTCCCGTCGTGCTCGCCTTGGTGTGCCCCAATAGCACGCCATGCTGCTCATCCAGATAGCCAGCAGCGCGGAACGCATCCGTGACGTTGTGCCGGAAGCTATGGAAGTTGACCCGCTTGTCTAGCTTCACTCCGACGGCCTTGAAATATCCATTGAAGAACTTGGAGGCCTCGCCGAAATAGCCGCGCTTGTCGCGCTCGACTTCTGGAAACAGCCGTTGCTCACCCCGTGCCACCAAGGCGGTATGGTAATCGAGGAAGCCTAGCTCGATCAGCCTGGAATGCACCGGCACCACGCGCATTGACCCACCCGTCTTGGTGGATTTTGCAGAGCCGTCTTCCTCCTCGTCCCCGACCTCGGTGATATGAAAGATCCATACCCCGTGAAGCTGCCGCACGTCGGCCGTTAGCAACTGGCACAGCTCGCCCAGGCGCGCACCGGAATAGATCGCGATCAGCGGAATCCAGTAGCGCCAATCTCGGATGGCGATATTCCCCGGCTTGCTTTCGGCGCCATCGCCAAGGCATGTGCCGAACAAGGGCGAGTTGAAGACCGCCTGTAGCTGTTGCTCATTGAACGGAAACCGGTTCTTCTTTCGCTTATCGATCGACAGATACATGCCGCTCATCACGTCATCGTCGATATACTCGTTCTGGAGCAGCCAACGCGCGAAGCTGCCTAGCGCGGCGAGATATTTGTTCACGCTCTTCTGGCTGATCGACGGTTTCTTGACCGTGGCGTTCGCCTCGATCACTTTACGGAATGACATGCCTTCGAAAGCTTTGCTGTCCGCCGCCTTCACTGGCCAACGCGCAAGCTCCTGCTTCCAGTTGCGAACCGCTTTGCGCGTGATAACAGAGACGTGCGACGACTCGCCGACGAACTCGGCAAAGAGTTTCACGATCTTGCGGTTTTGATCCCAGGTGTCCGGCCGCGCGTCTCCAATTCGCTCAGCCTTGAACTTGTCGTAAAGCTCCATCAGCGTTTCGCCCGGAGCGGCAATCCGTTTGCCCTGCGTGAGATCGGCGGGCACTACGATCGGATCAGAGGGGGCACCGGCCCAGTTGCCGACATCGCGTTCGGCGGCCCGTTCCAAAACCTCGATCTGGGCGCGCTGTAACCGCTGGCATAGATCGCGGTAGGCAGGCGTGCCCTTTGCGATCAACAGGCGCTCGCTCTGAATCACGTCATCGGCCTTCCATTCGATCAAGGCCGTCTCCCCGGTCGCAAGATGCTTCTTAAGCTCGGCAAGCTGGACGGAACGGCGCTCGCGATCCGTCTTCGCCCGCTCATTCATGGCGAGAACGTCAATGGCGGCGTTCAACTGCACCAAAGGATCATCAGTCCAGGCGACGCGGCCGGCCTGAATATCGGCAGCAAGCTTGCCAGACGCCTCCTGCACGTCCGCTGCGGTAGGCAGGGCGGCACGCTCACGGCCGTCCTGGTCCAGTCCAGCCTCATAGTGCGACCACACTGCCGCCTGGAGATCCGCAGTTGACGGCTCGCGGCGTTGCTCCAGGTCAGCGAACTGGGCACGGAACGCAGCGATCACCGGCGCCGCTCTGTCACGTGCTTGTCGAGGGTCCGTCGTCTTGAGGGATTGCCAGATCTCTTTCCGCTTAAGCACCGGCTGAAGCTTCAACGGCACACCGACGCGGACATAGTAGGAGGTGCGACCAGGACGTTTTTGGATGTTCGTGGCGATCGACATTCGAGTCCTCGTAACCGTGACTCGTAACCACTACTCGTAACCACTCAGCCGGAAAAGCTGTTTATTTTCATGCCATTATTGAAATCGTTGAATTTTTGCTGGGGGTCCTTCGGGTCCAGGTTCCCCAGCCAGCCCAATCCGGTCGTATTCTCAGCTACTCAGACCGACCAGCGCGAGCCCGCGGCCCGCATCTTCCCGAAATTGCTCGGCGGACAGTTCTACTCCAGTTGGGGTCACCGGAATTGCCGGTGAACGCCGGTCACCGGCGTCGTTCCGCCTCACCCGATGTTTCTCGGTGAGTGGACGCGCTGCCATTCTCATGCTGGCAACAGCGGAACGCGCCTCTTCACGGGTCCCGATGTTCGAGGAATTCCTTCACCGGCCCGACAAAGGGGTGCAGGAACTGGCCGAGCATGCCGCCCGGGATCGGCTTCACGGTGCCGTATTTGACCGGCCAGCGGTCTTTGGGCAGGTGCCAGGTTCTGCCCAGCATATCGAACAGCGGCGTGTGTGCCGCGTAGTTCTTGTCGATGGCCTCGGCGTCTGACGCGTGGTGCCAGTGATGGAATTGTGGCGTGACGATCACGTAGCGCAGCCAGCCGACATCCATCTTGATGTTTGAATGGATCAGCACCGATTGCACAGAGATGAAAATGAGATAGGCGAAGATCGTGTCCTGCGGGAAGCCGAGCAGGACGATAGGCACCAGCACCAGGGCGCGCGTTGCCAATGGCTCGAAGAAATGGAGGCGCGATCCCGAGAGCCAGTCCATGTGTTCGGGCGAATGATGCACCGCATGGATTCGCCACAACCACGGCACCTCGTGATAGGCGCGGTGGGAGATGTATTCGACTGCATCGGCCGCCAGGATCACCAGCACGAAGCGGATGATCGCCGGCAGGGCCACGACATGCGCTTGCAGTGACGGGCTGATCGCCCAGGCGAAATAGTCATGGGCAAAATGCGTCGACACCACCAGGAAGATGCCGATCAGCAGATGGTTGACGCCGAAATAGGCGAGATCGAGCCTCCAGCCGGGGCTGAGCGGCCCTTGCTCCGGCCGCACCCGTGGGAAGATCCACTCGAGCAGCACGAAGGCCGCGCCGGTGAAGAATAGATCGAGCACCAGCCAGTCGAGGCCGAGATAGACGCGCGGCTGGAGAAAGTCCGGTGTCGGCACGTAGGGCCCGCCAAGCAGCGTGGCGAGGAAAAGCGCGCTGAGGCCGATCGTAGCGCTCACCCGCGGGCCGCCAAGCACGATCCCGATGACGCCGAGCCAGGCACCGACGACCATGGCGATCGCGAGAGTGAGGCGGAGCAGCTCGACGTCGTAATGGACGCGCAGTTCAGGCGTCGTGAGAAAGGCGGGGTAGCGCAGGCATAGCACCGCAGCGACGCTGAGCACGCCGATCGCGGCGCAGAGAGAACTGCCGATGCGCCCCTCGCCGATGCGCGGCCTCGAACTTTCTTGAGCCATCAATGGTCTCCCAACAATGATTCTGGAGCGCGTCAGCATAGCCAAGAACGCCCTGCCCGTATGCCCACAGCAACCGGTCAAGCGCGAATCTGTTTAAAACGTCCTTAACCTTAGGATTATCCGGGACGACGCAGATCGTTCGATAAGTATCCAAGAACTCCAGCCATGCTCCTCTGGCTCCGCCAACTGGCTGAAACCAGCCTGCTCCGTGTCGGTAGGCTCTGTCGAAGCCGTCGCGGAGCGCGGCCGTCCTGCCCGCGACCTTCGTCCACTCCCTTACAACAACCAATGGAAGTCGTGCCCGATACCGACAGCCAAGGCGTTGCTTGTGTCTTGATCTACGCTTGTCGAAACAGTTTGCTGCGCGGCAAGCGGCGCCGCGCTCGCTACGGTGTTGACATGAAAATTGCTGTAGAAGCCTCCGCCGGAATAGTCCTGGCCGTCAAAGACCTTCACATAGAGATCATCCGAGCTCCCACCGCTGCCAGCGACGAACGTCGTCTGGGCGAGTTGCGCCGCGGTGATGGCGTAGCCAGTGCCTGATGGCACCACCGTGCCATTGACCACGAAATGGCCGCTGCTGGCGGCCGGCGAGTTGTCGTAGAGGTAGTAGGTCAGCGTATCGTTGTCGGCATCGCTCGCACTGAACAGGCTCGACGCCGCAAACGTCTGCCCAGCGGTTGCGGTGACGTTCGCAGACGGGATCGTCAGCATCGGCGCGTGGTTGGCGACGCTGATATGGAAATTGCTGTAGAACCCGCCGCCGGAATAGTCCTGGCCGTCATAGACCTTCACATAGAGATCGTCGACGCTTCCGCCGCCGCCAGCGACGAACGTCGTCTGGGCGAGCTGCGCTGCGGTCACGGCATAGCCGGTACCGGATGGCACCACTGTGCCGTTGACCACGAAGTGGCCGCTGCTGGCGGCCGGCGAGTTATCGTAGAGATAATAGGTCAACGTGTCATTGTCCGCGTCGGTCGCGCTGAACAGGCTCGACGCAGCGATCACCTGCCCTGCGGTGGCAGCAACGTTGGCTGACGGGATGGTCAGCACCGGCGCATGGTTGGGCGCCACATTGACGTGGAAATTGCTGTAGAAGCCGCCGCCGGAATAGTCCTGGCCGTCATAGACCTTCACATAGAGATCATCCGAGCTGCCGCCGGCGCCGGCAACGAACGTCGTCTGCGCGAGCTGCGCCGCGGTGACGGCATAGCCGGTGCCCGACGGGACCACCGTGCCGTTGACCACGAAGTGACCGCTGCTGGCGGCCGGTGAGTTGTCGTAGAGGTAGTAGGTCAGCGTGTCATTGTCCGCGTCGGTCGCGCTGAACAAGCTCGACACGGCGATCACCTGCCCTGCGGTGGCGGCAACGTTCGCTGACGGGATCGCCAGCACCGGCGCATGGTTCGGCGCGACGTTAACGTGGAAATTGTTGTAAAAACCGCCGCCGGAATAGTCGTGGCCGTCGTAGACCTTCACATAGAGATCATCGACGCTTCCGCCGGCGCCGGCGACGAACGTCGTCTGGGCGAGCTGCGCCGCGGTGATGGCGTAGCCGGTGCCTGATGGCACCACGGTGCCGTTGACCACGAAGTGGCCGCTGCTGGCAGCCGGTGAGTTGTCATAGAGATAGTAGGTGAGCGTGTCGTTGTCGGCGTCAGTCGCGCTGAACAGGCTCGATGCGGCGATCACCTGCCCTGCAGTTGCGGTGACGTTCGCAGACGGGATCGCCAGCACCGGCGCGTGGTTGGCGACGCTGATATGGAAATTGCTGTAGAACCCGCCACCGGAATAGTCCTGGCCGTCATAGACCTTCACATAGAGATCATCCGAGCTCCCGCCCGCGCCGGCGACGAACGTCGTCTGGGCGAGCTGTGCGGCTGTAACGGCGTAGCCAGTGCCCGACGGGACCACCGTGCCGTTGACCACGAAATGGCCGCTGCTGGCGGCCGGTGAGTTGTCGTAGAGGTAGTAGGTCAGCGTATCGTTGTCGGCGTCGGTCGCGCTGAACAGGCTCGACGTAGCGATCACCTGCCCTGCGGTGGCGGCAACGTTGGCTGACGGGATGGTCAGCACCGGCGCATGGTTCGGCGCGACGCTGACGTGAAAATTGCTGTAGAATCCGCCACCGGAATAGTCATGGCCGTCATAGACCTTCACGTAGAGATCATCGACGCTTCCGCCCGCGCCGGCGACGAAGGTGGTCTGGGCGAGCTGCGCCGCAGTGACGGCGTAGCCGGTGCCGGACGGCACCGCGGTGCCGTTGACCACGAAGTGGCCGCTGCCGGCAGCCGGTGAGTTATCATAGAGGTAGTAGGTCAGCGTGTCGTTGTCGGCATCGCTCGCGCTGAACAGGCTCGACACGGCGATCACCTGCCCCGCGGTCGCGGCGACATTCGTGGACGGGATCGTCAGCACCGGCGCGTGGTTGGCGACGCTGATGTGAAAATTGCTGTAGAACCCGCCGCCGGAATAGTCCTGGCCGTCGTAGACCTTCACATAGAGATCGTCGACGCTTCCACCGGCACCGGCAACGAAGGTGGTCTGGGAGAGCTGCGCCGCGGTGACGGCATAGCCGGCACCGGATGGCACCACCGTGCCGTTGACCACGAAGTGGCCGCTGCTGGCAGCCGGTGAGTTATCATAGAGGTAGTAGGTCAGCGTGTCATTGTCCGCGTCAGTCGCACTGAACAGGCTCGACGCGGCGATCACCTGCCCTGCAGTTGCGGCGACGTTCGTGGACGGGATCGTCAGCACCGGTGCGTGGTTGGGCGCCACGCTGACGTGGAAACTGCTGTAGAAGCCGCCGCCGGAATAATCCTGGCCGTCAAAGACCTTCACATAGAGATCGTCAACGCTTCCGCCGGCGCCGGCAACGAACGTCGTCTGGGCGAGCTGTGCCGCAGTGACGGCATAGCCGGTGCCTGACGGGACCACCGTGCCGTTGACCACGAAGTAGCCGCTGCTGGCGGCCGGCGAGTTGTCGTAGAGATAGTAGGTCAGGGTATCGTTGTCGGCATCGCTCGCACTGAGCAGGCTCGACATGGCAATCACCTGCCCGGCGGTGGCGGTGACGTTCGTGGACGGAATCGTCAGCACCGGCGCGTGGTTGGGCGTAACACCAACGAGGTCGGCTGCCGTGATCGTCAGCTTGCCGATGAGGTCGATGGCAAAATCCGCGACGCCGTCGCCGTTGGTGTCGCCCTGGAGGACCGTGACGCCCCGCGCGCCATCATAATAAAAGTTGAGCTCGCCGGCCCTGCCGTCAAAGGCCGAGACGCCAATGAAGTGAAAGGAGTCGCTTGCCGCCGTGCCGGGGATGGCGTCCATGGACGACAGGTCGATAAGATCAACGCCGGGAGCAAAGTCAGTGATCTGATCATGCTGGCCGACCGCTGGCGAGCTATCGCCGGCCGCAAAGACGAAGGTGTCGGCTCCGTCGCCACCCGTCATGACGTCGACACCGGTGCCGCCGACAAGGGTGTCATTGCCGCCGCCGCCGGAGAGCGTGTCGTTCCCGGCGCCGCCATTCAGGACATTGGCGATGGCGTTTCCGATGATCGTGTCGTTGCCGGAGCCGCCGATCGCATTGTCGATGTAGGAACGCACGTCGCCGTTATAAAGATAGGCGTTGTAGACATTGCCCGACGCGTAATGGCCGTCGCCAAGATAGGCCAGCTGCGCGGTCGAGAACACCGACGACGCACCGGGATTGAGATTGATGGTCAGGTCAGTCGTGTAATTCGACAGGTCGTAGGTATCGACGCCGTTACCGTCCCAGATGGCCTCAAAGATACGGTTGGCCGAGCCGCCGTTACCGTCACCCGGCGCAAGCTGTCCGACGCCGTTGATGAACTCCTGCCCGGTCGTCGGACTCCAGGTGTAGACGGTGTTGCCGCTCTGCGTGTTGTAGTTCGCGCCATACATCGTCTGCAGCGCGAGGATATCGTTGGCCATATAGGTCTGAGGATATCCGTAGTCTTCGTTGCTATAGCTGCCCGTGACGGCACCGCCTGGGTAACTGCGATAGCTCATGACAGTATATTCGAGACTATCGTGGTTCGTCGGCACCGTTACGTCTGCAACGCCGCCGGCGTCCTGACTGTGTTTCAAGCCAAAGGAGTGACCGAGTTCGTGAAAAGCGTCGGCAAAATAGTAATTTCCCGGTGCAGCCTGCGAAAAATCATACGCGGTGCCGAACCAAGCATCTCCGCCCTCGGCGTATACGGGGTCCGGCAGGTAGGCCCACGAGGTCGGATTCACCACCGACGTCTGCGCGACCATAATGTCCGCGCCATCAGTTCCGGCGAACTGCACGACCAGATTCGTGTAGCTCATCACCAGGGCTACAGCGTAGCTTACCGCAGTTTGCAATGCGGCTGGGATCGCCGAGAAATAGGGATCCGTGGTTTCACCATAACCGTAATCGGCAGGAAAATCTGATGGGGAATCCGGAAAGCTGTAGGTGACGAGACCGGACCAAGCCGTACCTCCCAACAGGCCATCAATATCTTGATTGCCCGTCGCGGCGACAGACACAACACTCGCCATAATCCAAAACCCCAATGCCTTGAAAGGTAGCAATCAAAGGCAATCAACTTTCGATCCAGTTAAGTGGCTTTCCGGCACGGTGGGAGCCGACAGCCCAGGTGCGGCTCAAACGGTTTTGCCGTCAAATTAACCGAGGATTAACCATAATTGCCCGAATGCGTATGGGAGGTTACGGCGGGGCATTGGGATGATTCGACCAGCACGATTGTTTCGCGCGACGGTTCTTACGGGAATGATATCGTTCCTTGTCGCGCCTGCCCTCGCGGCAGACCCTCCCATCGACCCCGTTCCGGCACCCAAGAGACCATATCCAACGTTCGGAGTAGCTCCAGCGTTTACCTGGACAGGGTTCTACCTAGGCTACAATCTGGGAGCCGCATGGAATTCCCAGAAGACAGTTACCACCTTCAGCAGCCCCTGGAACACGACAAACATCGGCTTTATCGGTGGACTTCAGGCGGGCTTCAATTATCAGATCAGCTCCATCGTGCTCGGTGCTGAGATCGACGGCGACTGGATGAGCGCAAGCCCCTCCTCATCGAGTCCCTCTACTCCGGGACCGGCCGGACTGACCAAAACAACCGGACAGTTCAATTGGGCATCAAGTGTCGGACTGCGCTTTGGTTATGCAGCCAACACGACGCTGTTTTACGGCAAAGTGGGCTACGGTTGGGTCACTCAGACGCTCGCCATCAACTCGCCGCTGGCGCTGGATACCACGACCACTTTCGTTTCCAACACCAACGGCGGCGGACTGTATGGCGGCGGCGTAGAGTTTGCGTTTCCGGGAACGCAGTGGACGGCAAAGGCCGAATACAACTACATCACGCTATCTCAGCAGAAGTTCGTCGTGAGCTCTCCCAACACGGTCATCGTCACTCCAACGCTGCAGACTTTGAAGCTTGGAATGAACTATCGGTTCGCGATGTAAATTCGGCTTGCCGCCGAAATGAAGCTGAACAGCCCGGCCCTCAGGTACACGCTCTCTACTCCAACTTGATATTCGCGGCCTCGATCACCTTCTTCCACCGCTCCGTCTCGGAGGCGATGTAGGCTGCGAACGGCTCGGAATCGACCGCGACTGCGGTGGCGCCGAGCTCGGCCATCTTCTGCACTGTCTCCGGCTGTTGCATGAAGGCGCGGATCTCGGCGGAGAGCTTTTCGACGATCGGCTTCGGCGTGCCCGCGGGCACGAAGAAGCCGTGCCAGGCCACCGCCTCGAAGCCGGGCAGGAATTCGGCGACAGCCGGCACTTTCGGATCGAATGCAGCGCGCTTCGGCGTTGCGGTTGCAAGCATCGCGAGCTGGCCGGTCTTCACCTGCGGCAGCAAGAGCGGCACGTTGTCGAAGGCCAGATCAATCTGGCCGCTGAGCAGATCGGTCAGCATCTGGCTCGAGCCCTTGTAGGGCACGTGCACCATCTTGGTGCCGGTCATCTGCTGAAACAGCTCGCCGGCGAGATGCTGCGAGGTGCCGACGCCAGCCGAACCGAACGAAACCTTGTCCGGATTCGCCTTCAGATAGGCGATCAGCTCCGGCACGGTCCGCGCCTTGATCTTGTTGGGATTGACGACGAGCACGTTCGGCACGACGCTGATCTGGGCAACCGGCACCAGATCCCTATCCGGCTGGTAGCTGAGCTTCGGCCCGTACAGCGACGGATTGATCGCAAGCGCCGACGTGCTGGCCAGTCCGAGCGTGATGCCGTCGGGTGCCGACTTTGCGAGCCGCGTCACGCCGAGGATCGAGCCGGCGCCGCCGACATTCTCGACCACGAACGGCTTGCCGAGCTTCATCTGCAAATGGTTGGAGACCATGCGCGCAAAGATGTCCGCGGTGCCGCCAGCGGCGAACGGCACAATCACCGTCACCTGCTTGGACGGATAACCGTCCTGCGCCTGCGCCGGCGACATCGCCAGCAGAATTGCCGAGGCAAGGCCAAGCCACATCGATCTCATCGAAGTATCCTCTATTTTCAGCGTCGTTGTTGAGATGCCGCGAGCGCGTGGCGGAGATTATTAGAACGCGACCTCGTACATGCTCAGGATCGCATCCCGGCTCAAATCGCGCGGATTGTTGTCGAGCAGGCGGCGAATAGCGTGCGCCTCGTCCGCCATCACGCCGAGATCAGTCTTGGGCACGCCAAGGGCCGAGAGCCGCATCTCGACGCCGAGATTCTTGCAGAATGCGTAGGTCGCATCGAATGCATGTTTCGGATCGGTCTGCTCCGGCAATCCGAGCGCCGCCAGCACCGCGACCGTCTTCGCTTCGACCGCCGGCATGTTGAACGCCAGCGTGTGCGGGAAGATCATCGCACAGGCGAGACCGTGGGCAATATGGTGACGCGTGCCGAGCGGATACGCCACGGCGTGACCGGCGGTGGTGTTCACCGGCCCCAGACAGTAGCCGCCATAGAGCGAGGCGAGTGAAAGACCGGCGCGGGCCTCGCGATCACCGCCATCGGCGACCGCGCGCTTGAGGTAGCGCCCGACCAGCCGCGCGCCCTCGAGAGCATAGAGATCGATGGTCGGATGCGCCTTGCGGCTGGTGTAGGCCTCGACGCAATGCGCCAGCGCATCGACGCCGGTGGCGGCCGTAATTTCCTTCGGCACGGTCATCGTCAGATCAGGATCGACGATGGCGATATCGGCCAGCATGAATCGGCTCTGCACCGCCTGCTTGTTCTGGCTGACGGGATCGGTGACCAATGCGCGGGTGCCGGCCTCGCTACCGGTGCCCGAGGTGGTCGGGATCTGCATCAGCGCGACACTGCGGCCGGCGACCTTTTCCGGCCCGACGATGTCGGCGAAGGCGACGTCACCCGTACACATCACCGCAACCAGCTTGGCAAGATCCATCGCGCTGCCGCCGCCGAAACCGACCACGAGATCGGGCTTGGCATCTTTCGCCATCGCCACCGCTTTCTCGAGATTGGGCAGGTCCGGCTCCGGCTTCACTTCGCCGAACACCTTCACCGCACCTGGCAGCGCCAGCGTGTCAACGCGGCGCGCATTGAAGGGATCGGAAATCACCAGCGGCCGCTTGGCACCGATCCGCTCGGCGAAACGCGCGGCGGCACCGATTGTACCGTTGCCAAACTCCAGGATGGTGGGGCGGAGGATTTCGATGGGCGTGAAGGCGTTGGTCATCGTGGGCTCGATCTCAAGACTTGGAAGCGGTGCTGCCTGCGGCCAGCCGCTCGGCATAGTCGATGGCCTCGATCAGGCTGTGCTCGTTGGCGATGCCTTTGCCAGCGATATCGAAGGCGGTGCCGTGATCGACTGAGGTGCGGATGATCGGCAGGCCCAGCGTGATGTTGACGCCGGAGAGCTCCTGCCAGCGGCCCGTGGCGGGATCGACCTGGAAGCCGAGCAGCTTGACCGGGATGTGCCCTTGGTCGTGATACATCGCAACCGCCGCATCGAACTGGCCGGCGCGCAGCTTGACGAAGATGGTGTCGCCGGGCACGGGACCGACGACGTCGAGGCCGTCGGCGACGGCCTTGGCAATCGTCGGCGCGGAGACGTCGATATCCTGCCGGCCGAACAGACCGCCCTCGCCGGCATGCGGGTTCAGCGCAGCGATCGCGATCTTGGGCTTCGCGATTCCGAGCCGGTGCAGCGCGTCGTTGGTGAGATCGATCACCATGCGCAGCCGCTCCGGTGTCAGACGCTTCGGCACGTCTTCCAGCGCCACGTGGGTGGAGACATGGCTGACGCGCATGTTGCCGTGGGCCAGCAGCATCACGGAGCCGCGCACGCCGGTGAGATGCGCGAGCATCTCGGTGTGACCCGGGAAATGATAGCCGGCCTTGTTGAGGGCTTCCTTGTTGAGCGGCGCCGTGACGATGGCTCCGGTTCGGCCGGCCTGGGTCAGCCGGACGCCCTGCTCGATCGCTTTGTAGGCAAAGCGGCCGCCATCGGCGCTGAGCACGCCGGGCTTGATCGGATCACCTTCGGCGTCGGCCTGCAGGTAACAAAGGTTAGGCCAGTCGCGATCGTCGGCCGTGACTTGCGGAATCGCGACGCGCGCGCCGAGCGCGGTCTTTGCACCGTCCAGCGCCGCACCACTGCCAATAATCAGCAGGCGCAGATCGCCGCTTGCGATCCGGTCCTTCAGGCCAACGCAGGCCTTGACGATGATCTCCGGACCGATCCCGGCGGGATCACCCATGGTAATGGCAAGATGACGAGAGGTCATGTCGGACTCTCCATGTTGAGCAGATGATTGTCCTGCAGCAGATCGCGCCACAATTCGCGCGCACCGAACGCTCCGGATTTCGAGATGACATCGACGCCGGTCCACCGCCCGCCTTGCAGCACCGAGCGCGGCAGCCCCGGAACGATGCGCCCTGTCACCTGGAGCGCATGCGCGCCGACGGCAAGGCATACGGCCTTCAGCGTCTCGCCGCCAGCAACGATCAGGGTTCCGGGCGGATCAAGCGCCGCGATCAGCGTTGTCAATTCGTGCGCGATGCGCTGTGCCGCCTCTGAACGCGGAAGGCCCTCGGGAAGCGCGAATTTCACCATGGCCACGCCGGCGTCGATCAGCTTGCGCTGAACGATCGCGCTGCCCTGCCCCTCGGCCAATGCGATGGTGGCTTCGCCACATGCCGCGAGTTGGGAAGCGGTCGTCGCCTGATCGGAGCCGAACAAGCCCAGCACTGGTCGCTTCAGCGCCAAAGGCGTAGTGGAACCATGATTGCGGGCAAGCGCGCCGGCCAAACCACCACTGCCGCACCAGAGCACGGGCCCGGGCATCCGCCGGGCTATTTCGACGACCCGGTCGAGATCGAGGTCACTCTCGGCATCGAAGACCTGAACACCGCCTTGCAGCAAGGTGTCGGCGCTGCCCCGCTGCGCGCCAATGTCTTCTTGTCTCAACTGATCCAGCAGATTGTCGCCGACGCGATGCCAGTCGCCTTGCACGGTGCGTGCATATTGCTGGGCATCCACGGTGCGGCGCCCCTGATAGTCGAACGCAGGCGCGACGACGCATGACGCCCAGTGGCCAGAATCCAGACAGGCGCCGAGCTCGGCCGCCCAGGCGCCGCGGAGCAGGCTGTCGACCTTCTTGTAAGCGATCGTGCCGTCACGAAGCAGCGGCGCCAGCCGCCCGACTATATCTACGCTGTCCGCCTTCGAACGCTCCCTCGTGCCGCTGTCGATCGCAAGGCTCGACGAGACTGAAGCTACGGGCGCATCCGCCCAGATGACGTCGAACGGTCCGCACAGGCCGACGAACTCCGCCGCGGTGTCGAGCGCGCCGGTGAGATCGTCGGCAAGCAGGCGGACGCGTGTCATCGTCATGCCGCTCCCGCGCCAAAGATCTTGCCGGGATTCATCAGGCCGTACGGATCGAGCAATTGCTTGATGCTGCGCATCAGCTCGATGTCGAGCGGATCGGCGACGCGGGCAAGCCGGCCACGATTGGTGATGCCGATGCCATGCTCGGCGCTGATCGCCCCGCCCTGCGCCGCGGTCTCGTCATCGACGATCTCGTTAATTTGCGCCACCAGCGCGGCCGTCGCGGTCGGATCCTGGCAACGCGCACGATCGATCAGCGCGATGACGTGGATGTTGCCGTCGCCGATATGACCATGCATCACGACGGTGGCATGCGGCACGGCCGCCTTGATCCGGGCCTCGACATTGGTGACGAACGCCGCCTGGCGCTCCAGCGGCACCACGCTGTCATGCGAGACTACATAGCCGCTGCGCTTGTTGCCCTCGGATACGCTATGCCTGACGGCCCAGATCGCCTTTGCCTGCGCGAGGTTCGAGGCCAGGATCGCGTCTTCAGCGAGTCCGGCTTCCATGGCGTCCGCAAGCACCGCCGCCAGCGGCTCGTTGAGGTCGACGCCCGCGAGCGCGTCGGTCAGCTCGACGATCAGATACCATGGTGTCGTCAGCGCGAAGGGAATGGCGACGTGCGGCACGGTCGCGGCAATTGCCTCGATCTGGGACCGGGACATGATCTCGAGGCTGCCAAGCCGGTCGCCGACAGCGCCGCGCAGGCGTGCCATGATCTCGAGCGCCTGCTCGACACCCTGCAATTTCAGAAGCGCCAGCGCAGAACTGCGCGGTGGCGCAAACAGTTTCAGCACCGCGGCGGTGACGATGCCGAGCGTACCTTCCGCGCCGATGAAGAGTTGTTTGAGTGCATAACCCGTATTGTCCTTGCGCAGCGCGCGCAGGCCGTTGAACACCCGCCCGTCCGGCAACACGACCTCCAGCCCAAGCACGAGATCCCGCGTCGGCCCGTAGCGCAGCACGGCAGTGCCGCCAGCATTGGTCGAGATGTTTCCGCCGATCTGGCAAGAGCCCTCGGCGCCGAGGCTCAGGGGAAAATAGCGATCGACATCGCGGGCCGCACTCTGGACGTCGGCGAGGATGCAGCCAGCTTCCACCGTGACGGTGTTGGCGAGCGGACTGATGTCGCGTACGGCGCGCATACGGTCCAGCCGGATCACGACATTGCCGGCGCGATCATCCGGCGTCGCGGCCCCGCACATGCCGGTGTTGCCGCCCTGCGGCACGATCGCGAACCGCTTCTCGGCGCAATATCTGACGACGGACGAAACCTCCGCGGTCGAGCCGGGCTTCACCACCGCAACGGCGCGGCCGTGATAGCGTCCGCGCCAGTCCACCACATAGGGCTCCTGATCAGATCCGGGCGCAATGACGTGCTTGTCGCCGACGATGGCGGCGAGCCCGGTCAATGCATCCCGGAAAGTGTCGGACATCGGACGCCTCGTCGTCTGCCTCGGTCTTAAGCGGCCGTCGCAACTGCCGCGGCAGTCGCCAGCAGCTCTTTCCGTTGAGCGGCTGGCAAAGTCTCCAGCGGCGGACGCAGCCGCTCCCAACCGGCGTGACCTGTGCGCTCGGCGACCAAGGCCTTCAACGACGGCATCTGCGCGAAGCGCGAGACCAGCTCACGCGCCTTCACAATGCGCGCCTGCGCAGCCGCGAGCTTTGCGTCGTCGTCGCGGAAATGCTTGAAGACATAGGCGAGATCGCGCGCGACGAGGTTCGAGGTCGCGGTGATGCAGCCGCCACCGCCCTTGCGCAGCAGCGGCAGCAGCAGCGGATCGGCGCCGGTCAGCACGGAGAAGCCCGGGAACCGCTCGACCATCGCGGTCATGTTGGCGAAGTCGCCGGAAGAGTCCTTGATGCCGGCAATGGTCGATGGATAGGCCTTGCGCAGCCGCTCGATCAGCGCATGCGAGATCGGCTGCATCGACATCTGCGGGATGTGATAGAGCACGATCTTGAGCTTGGCATCGCCGATGCGCTGGATGATCTCGCTATAGGCAGCATAGATGCCGTCATCGCTGACATTCTTGTAGTAGAACGGCGGCAGCATCACCACGGTCTCGACACCGACCGACAGCGCGTGGCGCGTCAACGCGATCGTCTCGGTGAACGCAACGACACCCGTACCGGGCAGCAGCTGGTTCGGCTTGATGCCGCCGGCGACCACGGCCTCCAGCAACGCCGTGCGCTCGGCGACCGAGAAGGAGTTCGCCTCCCCCGTCGTGCCCAGCATCGCGATGGCGTCGCAGCCTTCGTCCAGCAGATAGCTGCAATGCGCGATGAAGCGCGCGTGATCGGGCGCGAGCTCGGTGTCGAGCGGCGTCAACGCGGCGCAGAACACGCCATGTGGGTGCAAGGACTGGGGGTGCAGCGATGATGTCGACAAAGCTTCCTCCGATCGTCAGATCGATGTTGTTCGGAATGCGAACATTTGTTATAATCTGCTTCGTTGGTAAAAGCAGGCTGTCGCCGCGTCAAGGGCTGCGGCTGCCAGGGCAGGACATTCAGCATGGCCAAGGTCGAAAAGAAGGCCGCAAAGCGCCTATCGGAAGCTACCCCGAAAAACCCCAGGGATAAAAATCCGAAGAATTATGTCGCCTCGGTCGGCAAGGCCTTTGCCGTGCTCAAGAGTTTCACCAGCGAGGCGTTCGAACTGACACTGAGCGAAGTTGCCGCACGCGCCGATCTCGATCGCGGGACGGCGTTCCGGCTGATCCAGACCCTGATCGAACTCGGCTATCTCCAGGCGGTGCCGCAGAGCCGCCGGTTCCGCCTCGGTGTTGCCTGCCTCGACCTCGGCTACACGGTGCTGTCGCATGGGTCATTGCGCACCATTGTCGAACCCCTGTTGCGCGACCTCGTGCCTGAGGTCGGCGATGCAGCCTCGCTCGGTATCCTCGATGGCGGCGACGTGATTTACCTCGCGCGCGTCGGCGCCGGCCTCGACCGCCACAAGATGGATCGTCGGCCGGGCACGCGCATCCCCGCCTACAGCGCCGCACTTGGCCATGCCATGCTGGCGCATCTGGCGCGCGACGAGCAGATCCAACGACTGGAGTCGCGGCCCCGCGTCAAGCTGTCGGAACGAACGCTGACCGATCTCGACGCCCTGCTCACCCGGCTCGACCAGGTGAAGAAGAAGGGCCATGCCGTCTCCGACGGCGAAAACGCTTACGGCCTGCGCACGCTGGCGACGCCGATCCTTGACGCGCACGGGTCCGTGATCGCTGGGCTGAGCATCACTGTAGATGCGATGCGCATGGACATGCCGACCTTTCGCGACCAGGCGATGCCAAGGCTGATGCAACTGACGAACACGGTGCAGGAGCTCGCGATCAAGTCTGGCCTGTCGGGCTGAGCGTGCCGTCCGCCGATGCCCGGCGGTTATTCCGGAACGAGCGTCGCAAGTCCGGCTTCTATAATGGTGATTTCCTCGTTGACCTGCGCGATGGCCTGCTTCGGGTCGACGCCGGTGACCGCCACCAGCTGCCGCAGCAAGTCCTGCCGATGTGCCAAAATATCCTCCAGCGCATCGCGATCCTTCAGTTTCACATAACCTTCGACGATCAATTCAACGGAAAGAGACATAGTACTCTCAATACAAAGCCGATTTCTGATCTACGGAAAATATCGCGCCAAGGCACGGCTGCGGGAACGAAGTCGCATAAACCTTGACAGGTAAGATTAATGGCCGTGCGCGCATTTCCTAAACAGCGATACGATCGAAGTCTGCGGCGATCCGGACGCTCGGGAAGATGCCTGCCGCCTCGGCCAAAATCTCGTCGTCCTCATAGCGGCCCGAGAGATGAGTCAGCACGAGCTGCCGGACGTTGCTCGCGGCCGCGAAGGTGGCCGCCTCTGCCGCGGTGAGATGGCCGTAGTCTCGCGCCGTCGGCGCATCCCGATTCAGGAATGTCGCCTCGATCACCAGCAGGTCCGCATCGGCGACGTGTTTTGACAACCCCTCCGTAGCCTCGGTGTCGCCGATCACGACCAGCTTCCTGCCGCCACTCGGCGGACCCAGAACATCCTCCGGATCAATCGTCCGTCGGCCCTCGATCGTGACTGGCCGCCCCGCGGCCAGCTCGCCGCGGATCGGACCATCCGGCACACCGAGCGCGGACAGGCGATCAGACAACAGATGGCGGCGCGCCGGGCTTTGGAAAACGAAGCCAAAACTATCGGTGTCGCGGTGACGGACCGGAAAACCGTCGATGGTGAAGTCGCCGGTGTCGACGACCTGCCTTTCAGAGAGCGGCGCGAACTCTATCGCAATCGGCGCCCGGCCCGCGCCCCACAGGCCTGCGAGCATGCGCATCACGATGTCGAGCGTGCCTGGTCCGCCATGGATGGTCATCGCGTCGGTGGTCTGCCGCAATCCCAATGTCGAGAACAGTCCGGGGATACCGAGCACGTGATCGAGATGACCATGCGTCAGGAGGATGCGATCAAGCCGCCGAAAGCCGGCGCCACTTCGCAACAGCTGGCGCTGCGTGCCCTCGCCGCAATCGATCAGCATGCGATGGCCCGCGGCCTCCAGGAGAAGCGCCGGATGATTGCGCTCCGCGGATGGAACGCTGGCCGAGGTGCCTAGAAATGTGAGGGCGAACATTGCGTACTCTATGCGAGGTCAGGGGGGATCCTCTTCAAGAACCCTACCTGCGCTCCGACTGCGCCTCGACCGCCTGCACGGCCACGCTCGCCACTTGCCGCAGCGCTTCGCGATCCGAGCCTGAAGACGCCATCACGCCCATGCCGACCGACACCGCCGAGACGTAGCGCGCGAGCGCGGCGGGATCGGAGCTCGTCGTGAGATCGCCTTCCGCCTTGGCGCGGACAAAACGGTCGCGAAGCTGGTCCTCGTTTTGGGCGCGGCGCGCGGCGAGTTCGAAGGGCACGTTTTCGGAGCCGGTGCCGCAGGCGATGCCGCCTTGTACGAGCAGGCAGCCGGGCGGGTTGGCGGGGTCGGTCTGCTTTTCGGCAATGCCCATCAGCATCCGCTCGGCGACGTCGCGGGCGGTGGGCGCGGCCACCACCTCGTCCATCCAGGCGCCGCGCAGCTTGGTGTAGCGGTCGAGCGCGGCCTTGAGCAGGCCCTCCTTGTTGCCGAAGCAGGCGTAGAGGCTCGGCGGGTTAATGCCCATGGCCTCCGTGAGCTGGGCAATCGTGGCGCCCTCATAGCCATGGCGCCAAAACACTTCCATCGCCTGATCCAACGCGACATCGGCGTCGAATTCGCGGGGGCGTCCCATGCCCATGTGCCTGTTCTCCTCGGAATTCGCGTTTGCTGGAGGCTAACGCCAAATCCTATCTATTTGTTCTAGCTTTATTTTCCTGCCGTCTTTCAATTCTTGCGGTATGCGGCTACAATTTTCTTAGTGAATGATACATAAGTATCTTGCACTGCGACATCCAGCTCCACATTTGTAGTGAACACTACATATATGGAGCGCGCAAATGCACCCCTCCCAAAATACCCTCCGCACCGGCCGTATTCGCCGCCTTCTCGGCGGCGTCGCTGTCGTGGGCGCCCTCGCGGTAGCAGGCTCGATCGCGACCGGCCATTATTTCCATTCGGCTCAGGCGACCGCAACGGCGGCCGCGGCTGAGCAAGCCGTTTCGGTGACGGTTGCAACGATCGAACCAAAGCAGACCGTGCTGTGGGATGATTTCTCCGGCCGGCTCGAGGCCATCCAGCGCGTCGAGCTTCGCCCTCGTGTCGGCGGGGCAATCCTGGCGACCAATTTCACCGAGGGCGCGCTGGTGAAGGCCGGCGATCTCTTGTTCAAGATCGATCCGGCGCCTTATGCGGCCGAGGTCGACAAGGCTGCCGCCCAGCTCGAGGCTGCGAAGGCACGCGTGGTGTTCACCCAGAGCGAACTCGAACGCGGCGCGCAGCTGGTCGGCAATGCCGTGGTCACGCGGCGCGACTATGACCAGCGCGATAATGCCAACCGCGAAGCGATCGCCAATGTGAAGGCGGCCGAAGCGACGCTGCAGACCGCAAAGCTCAATCTCGACTACACCGAGGTGCGCGCTCCCGTGGACGGCCGCGTCGGCAAGTTCGAGATCACCGTCGGCAATCTCGTCGCCGCCGGCACCGCCTCCCCGGTGCTGAGCTCGCTGGTCTCGGTCAATCCGATCTACGCCTCGTTCGATGCGGACGAAGAGGTCGTGTTGCGCGCACTGAACTCGATCGCGGACACCTCCGGCAATCGAGGCAAGCTCGACCAGATCCCGGTGGAGATGGCGACGTCAGGCGGTCTCTCGGCCAAGGGCCACATCCAGCTCATCGACAACCAGGTCAACGGCCAGAGCGGCACCATTCGCGTGCGCGCGGTATTCCCAAACGAGGACGGGCGTCTGATCCCCGGCCAGTTCGCCCGCGTCCGCATGGGCCAGCCGAAGCAGCAGACACTGGTGATGATCGACGAGCGCGCGATCGGCACCGACCAGGACAAGAAGTTTGTCATGGCTGTTAGCGACGACAGCCGCGCGGTCTACCGGCCGGTCACGCTCGGCGGTGCGGTCGATGGCTTGCGGATCGTCACTGCGGGCCTGAAGCCTGGCGACCGCATCGTCGTCAACGGTCTGCAGCGCGTGCGCCCCGGCGCTCTCCTCAAGACGGAGATCGCAACAATGGGTGCGCGCGGGCAGCGGGCCTCCAACCGCAGCAACCAGGACGTGGTGCAACGTTAGGTCCGTCATTCCGGGGCGCGCATAGCGCGAACCCGGAATCTCGAAGTCGCAGAACTAAAGACATCACCTCAGGATTCCGGGTTCGCGGGCTCTGCCCGCGCCCCGGAATGACGGGAGAGGTGTCTCTCGCGCAGGGGCAAGTCCATGAATCTTTCGAAATTCTTCATTGATCGTCCAATTTTCGCCGGCGTGCTGTCGGTCCTGATCTTTCTCGCAGGCCTGATTTCGCTGTTCGCGATGCCGATCTCGGAATATCCCGATGTCGTGCCGCCCTCAGTCCTCGTGCGCGCGACCTATCCGGGCGCCAATCCCAAGGTGATCGCGGAGACCGTCGCTACTCCAATCGAGGAGCAGATCAATGGCGTCGAAGGCATGCTCTACATGTCGAGCCAGGCCACAACCGACGGCGCGATGACGCTGACGGTAACGTTCCGCCTCGGCACCGATCCCGACAAGGCGACGCAGCTGGTGCAGAACCGCGTGCAGCAGGCCGAGCCGCGCCTTCCGGCCGTGGTGCGCCAGCTCGGCATCATCACCAAGAAATCGTCGCCCGATCTCACCATGGTCGTGCATTTGTTGTCGCCGAACAACCGCTACGACATGACGTATTTGCGCAACTACGCCGTGCTCAACGTCAAGGACCGGCTGGCGCGGATCGACGGCGTCGGCGACGTTCAGCTCTACGGCGCCGGCGACTATTCGATGCGGGTCTGGGTCGATCCGCAGAAGGCGGCCGAGCATGGCCTGACCGCCAGCGACATCGTCAAGGCGATCCAGGCGCAGAACGTCGAAGCGGCCGCCGGCGTGGTCGGCTCCTCCCCGAACGTCAAGGGCATCGACTTGCAGCTCTCCGTCAATGCCGAGGGCCGTCTGGCCAACGAAGAGCAGTTCGGCGACATCGTGGTCAAGACCGGCCCGCGCGGCGAAGTCGTGCGCCTGCGCGACGTCGCGCGCATCGAGCTTGGCGCGTCCGAATACGGCCTGCGCTCTCTGCTCGACAACAAGCAGGCGGTGGCGATCCCGATCTTCCAGGCGCCCGGCTCCAACGCGCTGGAGATTTCCGACCACGTCCGCGCCACCATGGCCGAGATCAAGAAGACCATGCCGGAAGGCGTGTCCTACCAGATCGTCTACGATCCCACCCAGTTCGTGCGCTCCTCGATCGAGGCCGTGATCCATACTCTGCTGGAGGCGATCGCGCTGGTGGTGCTGGTGGTGATCCTGTTCCTGCAGACCTGGCGCGCCTCGATCATCCCGCTGCTGGCCGTGCCAGTGTCGATCGTGGGCACGTTCGCGGTGATGCATGTGTTCGGCTTCTCCATCAACGCGCTCAGCCTGTTTGGCCTCGTGCTCGCGATCGGCATCGTCGTCGACGACGCCATCGTCGTGGTCGAGAACGTCGAGCGCAACATCGAGGGCGGACTGTCGCCGCGCGACGCCACCTATCAGGCGATGCGCGAGGTGTCCGGCCCGATCATCGCCATCGCCATGGTGCTGATCGCGGTGTTCGTGCCGCTCGCCTTCATCTCCGGCCTCACCGGGCAATTCTACAAGCAGTTCGCGCTGACGATCGCGATCTCGACCGTGATCTCCGCTGTCAACTCGCTGACGTTGTCGCCAGCGCTGTCGGCCTTGCTGCTCAAGGGCCACAACGAACCGAAGGACCGGCTGACGCTGATCATGGAAAAGGGCCTTGGCTGGTTCTTCCGCGGCTTCAACAAGGCCTTTACCCGCTCCTCGGAGAACTACAGCGGCACCGTCACCAAGGTGATCTCAGGCAAGGCCGCTGTGATGGGTCTCTATGTGGTGCTGGTCGGCCTCACCGCCTTCCTGTTTCAGCAAGTGCCCAGCGGCTTCGTGCCGGGCCAGGACAAGCAATATCTGGTCGGCTTCGCCCGCCTGCCGGATGGTGCGACGCTCGACCGCACCGAGGAGGTGATCCGCAAGATGAGCGACATCGCGCTGACCCAGCCCGGCGTCGAGAGCTCTGTCGCCTTCCCCGGTCTGTCGATCTCCGGCTTCACCAACTCGTCCAACGCCGGCATCGTGTTCTCGACACTGAAACCGTTCGACGAGCGCAAGGGCGCGGCCCTGAGCGGCAATGCCATCGCTGCCGATCTCAACAAGAAATATGCCGGCATCCAGGAAGCCTTCATCGCCATGTTTCCGCCGCCGCCGGTCAATGGCCTCGGCACCATCGGCGGCTTCAAGCTGCAGATCGAGGACCGTGCCGGTCTCGGCTATGAGGCGCTGAACGAGGCGACCAAGGCGTTCATGGCTGCGATGCAGAAGGCGCCGGAGATCGCCGGCGTGTTCTCGAGCTTCCAGGTCAACGTGCCCCAGTTGTTCGCCGACATCGACCGCACCAAGGCGCTGCAGCTCGGCGTACCCGTGACGGAGGTGTTCAACACGCTGCAGATCTACCTCGGCTCCTACTACGTCAACGACTTCAACAAGTTTGGCCGCACCTACTCCGTCTATGTCCAGGCCGATGCACCGTTCCGCGCGCGTGCCGACGACGTCAGGCAGTTGAAGGTGCGCTCGTCCTCCGGCGACATGGTGCCGCTGTCGGCGCTGCTCAAGATCCGCCAGAGTGCGGGGCCCGAGCGTGCGATCCGCTACAACGGCTTCCTGTCGTCCGACATCAATGCGGCGGCGGCGCCGGGCTTCTCCTCCGGCCAGGCGCAGGAGGCCGCAACCCGGATCGCAGCGGAAGTGCTGCCGCCCGGCTTTGCCTTCGAATGGACCGACCTGACCTATCAGGAGTTCATCGCCGGCAATTCCGGCCTTTGGGTGTTCCCGCTGGCGATCCTGCTGGTGTTCCTGGTGCTCGCTGCGCTCTACGAGAGCCTGACGCTGCCGCTCTCGATCATCTTGATCGTGCCGATGGGACTGCAGGCTGCCATGTTCGGCGTCTGGATCTCGAAGGGCGACAACAACGTCTTCACCCAGATCGGCCTGATCGTGCTGGTTGGCCTCTCCGCCAAGAACGCCATCCTGATCGTCGAATTCGCGCGCGAGCTCGAATTCGCAGGCCGCACGCCGATCCGGGCCGCGATCGAGGCGAGCCGGCTGCGACTGCGCCCGATCCTGATGACGTCGATGGCGTTCATCATGGGCGTGCTGCCGCTGGTGCTCTCGACCGGCGCCGGCTCGGAGATGCGGCGGGCGATGGGCGTTGCGGTGTTCTCCGGCATGATCGGCGTAACCGTGTTCGGCCTATTCCTGACGCCGGTGTTCTACGTGCTGCTCAGGACGATCACCGGCATGAAGCCGCTGGTGCATCACGGCAGCGACATCAGCGCGGCACCGGTTCAAGGCGCCGGGCATTAGATCAGCGATAAGCCCGACACCAACAGCAGAACGAGCACGGTCTTGCGAAAGACCGTCTCGTTGACCCGGTGAAAGGCGATCACGCCGAGCGCCGATCCCGCGAACAGCGCCGGCAGGCTGATCGCGAGGTCGACGAAGACCTTCGACGACAGGTCCTGATGCCCGACCAGCAGTGCGATCGCAAACACCTGCATCGCCGCGATGAAGGGTTGCACGAGACCGCGCTGCTCGCTCTTGGGCATGCCACGCATGTCGCACCAGATCGTCGGGATCGCACCAGGCATCGCGGTGAGCCCACCGACGAGCCCTCCTCCGAATCCGATCAGGGCAACCCAGTGCCGGCCGACGGCCTCGCCGGCCGTCACCAGCGTCGGCCGCAGCAGCATATAGGCGGCATAGAGCGCAACGACGACACCAAATCCGCGCCGGAGCAAATGCGTGTCCATGCTCTGCAGCAGCGAAACCGCGATGGGCACGCCGATCAATCCACCGATGATCAGGAGCAGGCTTCCTTCCCAGCGGATGTTGCGCCGGAGTGCCCACAGATTGGTCGCCTGCACGCCGATGCTGCACGCCATCATCAGCGGCACGGC
The DNA here is from genome assembly GCF_053592855.1 of Bradyrhizobium sp. T-1. NCBI lineage: Bacteria > Pseudomonadati > Pseudomonadota > Alphaproteobacteria > Hyphomicrobiales > Nitrobacteraceae > Bradyrhizobium > Bradyrhizobium sp. T-1. The sequence goes on from NZ_CM132115.1 coordinate 4,992,116, forward strand.
TTCCAACGGCTGGAACACGCGCAGCAGGACCGCGCCCGCCACGGCCGAGAATGCGAAACCCGAGAGCCCGGAGACGAAGGCTCCGGCGAACACGGCAACGCTGAGAAGCAGCAGAGTCGTGATATCAGGCATAGTCCGCCCTCCGCTCAGTCATAGGGAATTGGTGATACCGGCGCAGCGGCATTTTCGGCGCAGGTCGCCGCCTCGCGCGGAAATGACACTTCCATCGCATGCGCGTGCGATCGCTCCAGCATGACAAGACCAACGAGTTGAAGGGTGACGAGAGCTGCGGTGAGCGCTATTGCGACATAATTGACGTTACGCGCGCTCGAGACTGAGGCGACTGGCCGAACGCTCGCGCGTATCAGATTGGTGGGCATTTGCTGAAAATTCCTCTTCATTGCAGACGGAAAAAAATTCGTTCGAAGGCGATGCTTCGGGCTGCGCGTCCAGCAGATGGCGGTACTGCTGAACGACGCGCCGCGCCTCGATCGCACGCTGCTGATGCAGCGCTGCGACCATGCGGTCGACAACGCCATGGAACTTCCCGGCCAGGCTCCGTGACGTATTTGGCATGGCGATCTCCTCTCAACCTGCAAGCGAGATTGATGGACTTCACTTCCACTCGCTGTGAGTTGCTTCACACAAGAATCGAACGCGACGAACAAGAAACCGTGTCTGCCCTCGTAAGAGAGAACGCAGCAAGTCGCGTCACCCAAACGAATGACGCGCGATAACATTCTGATGAAGAAATTGCCGACGCGGCGCTGATACCTGCTTCAGCGCTGACGATGCGTCAGTGAACGAGCGGGTTGGAAAACCCTGCCACGAGCTTGACGAGATCCGCCTGGCGGCTCACGCCGGTCTTCGCGAACACGCGATGCAGGTGCGTCTTCACGGTCGTCTCCGCGATTCCGAGCGCAGCGGCCGTCTCCGGCACACCGCCGACTTCGACGATGGATTGCAGAACCCTGAGTTCCGCAGGCGTCAGTTCGAACGTTCGGTCGATCAGACCGGCACAGGAACGGGTATCGAGTTTCGCCTTCCAGACGAACAGGGCTCCGATGGCGCCACAGGCGCGCCCTGCGCTTCCCTCCCGCAAGAGCGACGGCAGCGCGATCACATGGGCAATGTGATGGGATCCGTCGCTCGAGGTCAGTTGAATTTTGCAGCCGACCGCCGCCGCGGCAGCCACCTCCACTTCGCCACGGAAGACGTTGCGCAGGGCCGCATTCGCCTCCGGCGACCTTGCCAGCAGCCGGCCATGCACGGATCGTAGGACATCGTCGGTATCCAGGATTGCATCGGCGGCCGGGTTGCTGTGAACAACGTTACAGGCGGCATCGAGCAGGAACACGCCGGCATTGAGGCGATCCACGACATCGGCCAGCGCCATCGACTTCTGTTGCTTCTGCTCGATCGTCCGGTTGATCATCAAAGCGCGGCTCGCGTGCGGAGCCAGGAATTGCATGCGCGCGCGCATCTTCGCGTCCAGCATCTCCCGCCCCGGGATCACCGTCATCAGCATCGGACATGACGAATTTGCCTGTTCCAGCACCACATTCGCGACGTCGGCACATCCCTGGGGACGCAGCCATTCCTGATAGAAGCGGCCGCGGCGATATTCGTCGAAATTCACGAGATCGGGGATGTTACGCACCTCGCCGTACCGGGGCAGCCTGGCGAGTGGGTCGTGCTGCGCGTATTCGTCGGCATAGAGCTGGATGAAATGCGGATCGACACCGCAATAATAATGCGTCGATCCGGACTTGCTCACCTTGTCTTTCGAAATCAGACCGCAGGCCCGGCTGCCGAAGAATCCGTTAAGCATGACGACGACGCCAGACCACAACTCTGGATTGAGTCCGGCGTCATAGATACTCTCGATCAATTCGGAGTGCTTTGCAGTCAACTGCATTGGAAGAGCCAATAGTCGGGCGCGAGGATTTGAGAGGTTGATGCCGGCGGCTTTTCTATGGAGTCGGCCGAGAGACCAATAGGTTCAACGTCGCCGACGCCGATCGACCGATTAATTCACAAGCGGATTGGAGAATCCCGCCGCCAGCTTGACCAGATCCGCCTGACGGGATGTGCCCGTCTTGGCGAACACCCGGTGCAGATGCGTCTTCACCGTCGTCTCCGCGATTCCCAGCGCGATGGACGTCTCCGGCACGCCGCCGACCTCGACAATCGACTGGAACACCCGCAGTTCTGTCGGCGTGAGGTCGAAGGTCCGCCCAATCAGTTCGCCGTAGGACTGCCCACCGAGCGTGACCTGGCGCAGAAGCAGCGCGCCGACGGCGTCGGATGAATGCTCGCTGCCGTTACGCAGCACTGACGACAGCGGCAATATATGCGCGACGTAGCGTTCGCCCTTGGGGGAAAGCAACGGGATCGCTTGTCCTCCTGCCGCGAGCGAGGCCGCATCGCTGCGGGCCGTGAAGGCGTCGCGCAGGATCTGATTGGCTTCCGTACCGCTGGCCACGAGTTGGCCGGCTATGAGACGCACCACGTCGTCGGCCTCGATCATCGCGTGGCCACTCGCATTGGCATGCACCACATGGCAGCAGGAATCGAGCAGGAAGATGCCGGATGACAAACTATCCAGAACGTCTGCCAGCGCCGTGGCCAAAGTCAGCTTCGAGCTGATGGCACGGTTGATGAGCAGAGCCCGGCTGGCGTGCGGCACGATCAGCGACATGCGATGCTTCATCCTGGCGTCGACCATGCGCCGGCCCGACAGCACCGTCATCATCACGGGGCAACTCGCATTCGACTTATCGAGCACGACATTGGCGGCATCGCGGCTGCCCTGCGGCTGCATCCACTCCTGATAGAATCGCCCGCGGCAATATTCGTCGAAATTGACGAGGTCGGGAATGCTTACAATCTGGCCGTGCGGCGGCAGTATCGTCAGCGGATCGAACTTGGAATGGGTCTCCGAATAGAGCTGGATGTAGTGCGGATCCGCCCCGCAATAATAATGCGTGACGCCGAACTTGCTGATCGAATCCTTGGAAAACAGGCCGCAAGCCTGGCCACCGACGAAATCGCGGATGCCGACGACGACATCGTTCCACAGCGAAGGATCGAGACCGGCATCGTAGATCTGTTCGACCAGATCGGGCAGCTTCCGCGGTCTGTGCATGGCGTTGAACAGCTTTGGATGAACAATGCCTGGTGTCATACCACAACCAGAGCATGCCCTCATCCTCCGATCGGAGGATGGGTGCCGGCCGGGCGGATGGAGCCCGGCCGGCAGGCACCGCGTTCTGGCCGCCAGGGCTGATGCCGGCTCAGAACGCGACGCGGAGGCCCCCTTTCGCAGTTCCGGTGCGGCTCTGGTCGGACATCACCATGCCCTCCACAGCACCGAACACGGACAGATTTCGACTGGTGCGATAGTCGAGGCCGAAGCCTACGACTCCACCCACGGTGCTGCGGCTGCCGGGCGTGACGAAGGACAGGCTCTGGCCGAGGAGCACCGTGTTGATGCCGGTGTCGCCCACGCGCTGAAGCGCGATCACGCCGCCATGGATATTGGCCTTGAGCTCGCCGCTGTCGAAGCGCGTCACCCGGGAGAGATCGACCTCGCCGCGCTCTTCGAAATCCTGCAGCGTGCGACTGCCGACCGACAAGCCCTGTGCGGAGCCGGCCTCGCTGTAGCCGTCGAACCGGCCGGCGACGTAGCGCAGCCGCGCGGTCGGGGTCAGCAGATAGCCGTTACCGACGTCCAGCTTGTAGCCGTAGGCGATTTCCGGGCTAACATACCAGCCGCTGTAGTTGGCCGTCGCCGTCTCCATCCCGCCGACGGCGGTGTTGTTGAGGACCAACCGCCGCGATTTGTTGTCGGCATTGCCGCCCTGGATGGTGAAGTCGAAGAACTGTGAGGCCCATTCGAAGCGGCTGTAGGCGCCGGCGAAGACGTAATTGGTGTCGACCGACTGCGAATTCAGCGCAACCGAGAGACCGCCCTGCCCACCGCCGAGGAAGGCTCCGACCAGCCAGTCCGGCTGCATCTTGCGGTCGATGCCGATAGCACCGCCCCAGGCCGTCGAGGCCGCGCGTAGGGTCGCAGCAGTCTCGTCCTGGATGCGCTGACCGCCAAAGCTGTTGGCCCACACCGTGATCGGCGCCGGATCCGTCCAGAGGCTGTGCGGCGCCTTGGTGACGGCACCTACCTGCGCGGTCTCCGGTGCATAGGCCATCGCCATCATGTTGCTGCCGGCTCCGCCCGCACCACCGCTCAGGCGGCCCTGGACGAGCGAGGACACGCCGCCGGTGAAGTCCATCAGCGTGCGATCAGTCTGGGCGAGCGCGGTGGGATCGAGAGTCGCGAGCGCCAGACCGGAGGCGACCGACGGGCCGTTGAAATTTCCTCCGGAAATATTGGTGTTGATGGTGCCGTTGAAATTGGTGAACGTCGGCAGCGCGACGCTGGTCAGCGACGATACCTTGCTGTTGATCGGCGTGAGGTTGACGTTCACGACGTCGTTGCCGAAGCCGAAATCGACCACACCATTGATCTTCGAGCCCGGCAGCAGTGTCAGCGTATCGGCCTTCTCGGAGAGCAGGATGGCCGTGCCGCCGGTGCCGGTGATCGTGCCGGAGTTCGTGATGTTCGCCGCTTCCCCGACCTTCAGACCGATCTTGCCGGAGATGGAGCCCGTGTTGACGATCGTTGCGGCTGTGTTGGTCGCAATGCCGGCAACGCCCCCCGAGATGCTGCCGGCGTTGCTGATCGCACCGACGCCCAGCACAAAAATGCCATCGACGGTGCCGGAAATGATGCCGCCTGCCGCGTTCGAGAGATTGAGGCCGCCACCGGCCAGGACTGCGTTTCGTCCGGAGATGACGCCGGTGTTGACGATATCGGCTTGCCCGCTGGTGTCGATGCCACTCAACGCCCCCGTGATCGTTCCCGAATTATTCAACGTCAGCGCACTGAACGTCTCGATTGCCGCCTCTCCTGCTGAACGAAGCGTGCCTGAGTTCGTGATATCAGCGATGCGGGCATTGACGGCATTGGCATTGCCGGGATTGACGGTATTGGTGGACTCCACCGTGCCGGAACTGCTGAGCTTGACCTGGTCGGCGATGATCGCGAACTTCCCGGCGGAAATCAGCCCTCCCGAGGCGTTCGTGACGGTTGCCGTCGTCTGTGAAAACACCGCGGCTCCGTTGACCGGCCCCCCTTTGATCGTGCCGGCGTTGGCGATGGTCGCTCCGGCTCCGGCAAAAATGGCCTGGGAATTGTCGCTGGTGGACTGGATCGTACCGCCGTTGTTGCTGACGGTGACGGCACCCGACGGCGACCGGATGGCATTGAAATCGCCCGAGATGATGCCCGTGTTGGCCGTCACGTTCACCGTGCCGGCAAGGATCGCCATGCCGCCCGGACCCGACGCGAGAATCTGTCCGGCATTGGAGACGTTGGCCGTCACCGCATTGATGGCAGATCCGTCGTTTTCGAACACCGAGATCGTGCCGCCGCTGCTGTTCGTGACGGTTGCGGTATTGGCGGCCACGGCCATGGCGCCCGCGGAGATCGTGCCCGAATTCGAGGATACCACGACTGTTACCGCGGCAATCGCTTTGCTTCCGTTCGCCAGCCCTTGGATCATGCCGGCGTTGGCGACCGTTGCCGTGCCCTGGCTGAGAATGGCGGTGCCATCTGCATTGTTCGCGACGATCGTACCGCCGACATTGTTGGTGATATCAGCTGCGGTCTGAGCGGAGATCCCCCTGTCGCCACCAAAGATACTCTTGGTATTGCTGGCAACGGTCACAGAGTCGGCGCTGATTGCGTACAATCCGGCAATAGCGCCTGCGTTGTCGATGAGCGCCTTGCCTTGCGCCGTGACTCCGATGCCGGTGGGGCCAGCTGAAATGCCCCCGTTGACGCCGTTGGTGATCGTGGCGTCGGCCTCCGCGAATATCCCAGTCGTGGCACCAAAGATAGTGCCGCTGTTGGCGGTCAGGTTGACGATATTTCCCCGGAGCCCGACCCCACCGGCGCTGCTCGCAAAGATCGATCCCTGATTGCTCACATTCAATGTGCCGAGGCTCCTGACGGCGATAGCGTTGATACCAGCTACTGAAACGAGACCAGAGCTACCGTTGTTCGTCAGGTCGAGGTCTCTGCCGGCATCGATGCCGGTCGCGCCGCTGACTGCCACGGAGCCTCCCACGATGGTGCCGGCATTGTTGATGCCGCCCCGGTCCAGTGTGATGCCTGATTTCGTGCCGATCACCTGTGAACCGGACGTCAGGTTGATCGTGTTGCCGGCGTCGGTTGCCGTCCCATATCCGCTGGTGCCGTTCGCATCGGTTGTCGTTCCGGTACAGGTCACGACCACACCATTGACCGGAGACGTCGGCGTGCAGGCGGCTTCGGCGCGATCTAGCGTGATCAGCGGCACGGCCAGCAGCGAGGGAGCAAGCAGGCATATCGATCGCCGTACCAAACGCCGCCGTTCAATCCCGTTCAGAGCTGTCACGTTCATTTCCATTTCCCCACTGCCCCATCGGCGCAAGATGGCGGCCGACGGCTCGACGTTGGTCTGCACGCGACGACGCCGTCATTTGACGGCGAAGGACGCTTCCGATTCGCGCAGATCAAAATTAGAGAGAAGGTCGACTTGCAGCTTGGACGAGAACGACGCTATTCATGCTCCAAACGAACCGACGCATTCGGTTCAGCGCTGTTGCAAATCTACGTCACGACTGCCGGCTCAGAACGCGACGCGAAGGCCGCCCTTGGCTGTGCCGGTGCGGCTCTGGTCGGACATCATCATGCCCTCGACCGCGCCGAACACGGACACGTTGCGGCTGGTGCGATAGTCGAAACCGAGGCCAGCCACCGCACCGACGACGCTGCGGCTGCCGGGCGTGACGAACGAGAGGTTCTGCCCTAGCAGCACCGTGTTGATGGTGGTGTCGCCGGCCCGCTGCAGCGCGATCACGCCGCCATGAATATTGGTTTTGAGCTCGCCGTCTGCGAGGCCCGTGACACGCGAGAGATCGATCTCGCCGCGCTCTTCGAAATCTCCGAGCGTGCGGCCGCCGACCGACAGTCCCTGCGCCGAACCGGTCTCGCTGTAGCCGTCGAACCGGCCGGCGACGTAGCGCAGCCGCGCCGTCGGGGTGAGCAGATAGCCGTTGCCGATCCTGAGCTTGTAGCCGTACGAGACTTCCGGGCTGACGTACCAGCCGCTGTAGGTCGCCCTCGCCGTCTCCATGCCACCGATTGCGGCGCTGTTCAGCACCAACCGGCGCGATTTGTTGTCCGCGTTGCCGCCCTGGAGCGTGAAATCGAAAAACTGCGAGGCCCATTCGAAGCGGCTGTAGGCGCCGGCGAACACGTAATTGGTGTCGACCGATTGCGAGTTGAGATCGACCGTGAGGCCGCCCTGCCCACCGCCGAGGAAGGCGCCGACCAGCCAGTTCGGCTGCACCTTGCGGTCGATGCCGATCGCACCGCCCCAGGCCGTCGAGGTCGCGCGCAACGTCGCGGCGGTTTCGTCCTGAACGCGCTGGCCGCCAAAGCTGTTGACCCAGACCGTGATCGGCGCCGGATCTGTCCACATGCTCTTCGGCGCCTTGGTGAAGGGACCTGCCTGCGCGCTCTCTGGCGCATAAGCCATCGCCATCATGTTGCCACCGGTCGTCCCGCCGCCGTTCAAACGACCCTGCACCAGCGACGACACGCCGCCGGTGAACTCCATCAGCGTGCGGTCGGTTTGCGCCAGCGCCGTCGGATCCAACGTTGCGAGCGTCGTGCCGGAGACGACTGACGGACCATTGAAGCCCGACGTGATGGTGTTGATCGTGCCGTTGAAATTGATGAAGGTCGGCAGGTCGATCGTTGTCAGCGACGATACCCTGCTACGCACTCCGAAGTCGACGTTGACGACGTCGTTGCCGAAACCGAAATCGACCACGCCGTCGATCTTCGAGCCCGGCAGCAGCGTCAGCGTGTCCGCGTTGGCGGAGAGCTTGATCGCCGTGCCGCCGGTGCCGGTGATCGTGCCGGAGTTCGTGATATCCGCTCCGCCCTTCACCAGCACGCCGGTCTGACCGGAGATCAAGCCCGAGTTGATGATGGTTGCGGCGCCGTCGACCGACACGCCGCGCACGCCTGTCGAGATGATGCCGGCGTTGTTGATGGTGGCGGCTCCCCCAACGGAGATGGCCTCGGCGTCCGGCGCGCCGGTGATCGTGCCGGAGTTGCTCAATGTCAGCACATCGAACGCTTGAATGGCGGCGCCGTCGTTCGCTCGAATCGTGCCGGAGTTTATGATCTCGGCCGTCCGGGCATCGACGCCGGCGGCCAAGAAACTCGACTCCACGATACCCGCATTGTTGAGCTTGACGTTGACGGCGCTGATCCCGAATTGGCCGCCGGAGATGAGCCCGCCGGCGGCGTTGGCGACCGTCGCCGTGCCATCCGCTCGTATTCCGATTCCGCCGCCTGCGCCCCCCTTGATCGTGCCGGCATTGACGATGGTCGCGTCCGTTTTGGCGAACACCGCGGTGGAATTGAAGTTCGTACTTTGGATCGTGCCGCCATTGTTGTTGACCGTCACGGAACCCGACGGCGATCGAATCGCATTGAACTCGCCCGAGATCGTGCCGGTGTTGGCCGTCACATTGACCGTTGTGGCCAGGATACCGATGCCGCCCGCATTCGATGCAAAGATCTGTCCGGCATTGGCGACATTCGCGAGCCCCGCATTAATGGCGGATCCATTGGCGTCGTCGGCCGATATAGCTCCGGAGCTGCCGTTCGTGACGGTTGCGATATTGGCAACAATGCCCTGCGCACCGGCCTCGATGAGGCCGGAATTCGAGGACACCACAACCGTCGTCGCTGCAATGGCCCGGCTTCCCACCGTACGCCCCTCAATCTCGCCGGCGTTGGCAACCGTCACAATGCTCCCGCCCGATATGGCGACGCCGTTCATAAGGGCAGCTTGAATGTCACCAGTTGCGCCATTGTTGATCGTGGCCGCGCCGGCGGAGGAGATGCCGGCCGCGCCTCCCGCAATTGTGCCGGTGTTGCTCGCGACAGTCACGGTTCCGGCGCTAATCGCAACGCTGCCGTTCGATGTAGCGAAAAATGTGCCGTCATTGTTGATGAGGGCGCTACCGGACGTCATGATCGCAGCGGCGTTCAATCCGTTTGTAACGACCGAGCCGGAGCTGGTGTTGTTGACCGTCACAGCGGTGGTTGCGAGGATTCCAAACCGGAGTCCATCGACTTGGCCGGAGTTCGTGGTCAGGTTGACGACGTTTGCCTGGATCGCGATTCCACCTGTGGCAATCGCGTAGATGCCTGCTGCATTCTCGATATTCACGGTACCGGGGCTGCTGATGGCGATCGCGTTGGTCCCAAGGGCCTGAACGCGATCTCCCGTGTTCTTCAATTCGAAATCCCCGCCGGCCGCAATTCCGGTCGCGCCGTTCGACGCCGCGCTGCCGCCCAGGACTGCGCCGGCATTGTTGATCGAGCCCTGGTTAAGCGTGATGCCGGAGGTCGTGCCGTTCAGGAATGTGCCGGCCACCACATTGATGGTATTGCCGGTGTCGGTTGCCGATCCATAGCCGATCGTTCCGTTCGCATTGGTTATCGTTCCGGAACAGGTGACGACCGCGTTATTGACCGGCGACGGCGGCGTGCAAGCAGCTTCCGCGGACTCAGCCATGATCCAAGGCGCCAGCAGCAGCGCGGACGCCGGAATCCGCAGCAAGCGACGGCTGACGGTCCCAAGAAGCCTTCGTTTCATATCCATTCCCCGGTCGATGCCCTTCGCCAAAAGGGCGCGAAGGCCTATTGCGGCCGACCTCATCCGAATGGAGGAGGCCCGCCACGGCGAACTGGATTCGCCGACCGTTAGAGTAGGAATGGCCGTCGCATTCGACTTGGACGAAAGCGACCGGACCTGGGCTTAAAACGAACTGACGCCGTTTCGCCAGGCACTGATGCAGAGTTGCGACACCGTCGCCTCAGGCATTACGCCTGGTCCCAACCCGCCTTCTCGGCGCTCTCGGCCCAGACCGCAGCGCGGTAGATCTCGCGCCCGCCAGCGTCCCTGACGCGGATCCAGGCATCGCGATCGCGTAGATCGTCGCGCCAGACGAACAGGTGTCTTGCCATCTCATCCGCAACCACGAAGGTCGCCTTGGCATGCTCGAAAACCATGCCGCCCGGATCGATCTTGACGACATTGCCGACCAGGAGATCGAAGAAGAAACGGCGCATTCAATACTCCAATCGGCGGCGCCGCACGCAACGCTGCGTCATTCCCTATTCCACGCGCCAGAATACGTAGTCGGCCGAGTACGGCACGCTGCGATAGGTCCCCGCCTGCTCGCATGTCCCGTGGGCCGCGCCGCCTCTCGTGTTGATCCGTTGGACATGGCTGACGCCGTAGAACAGGCCATCGCCGCTCTGCGCGATCACGCCGAATTTGAGCCAGGGCAGATCGTCGGAATTCCGGCCCGCCACCTGGGCGACGATCTTCGCTTTCACGGAGCTGCCGTCCCTGTGCTCCCACGTCAGCGTGCTGGCATCGACAGCTTTCCACTGGAGCGCGGCATAGTGGCGGCCGACGGAATTGTCACCGTCCATCAGCGTCGCCGCCGGCTCGCGGGCCTGCCAGACCAGTTGATGCGCGGCGTCGGGCCGGCATTCGTAGATCTGCACCCCCTCGGCATGCAGGACTGTGCCAGGAATCTCTCCGGGAACCCTGATCTCGTCCGGCGTCCTCGCCCAGGCCGACGCTCCATAGAGCACACCCGCAACAGCGACACCTCTGCTCAGCAATCGCGCAATAGCCATGCCTTCACGATCAAGGATCATGTCAAATATTCCCAAGAAGAATTCCCAAGCCCGCATTGAAATCGGCGGCTCGGTCAAATTCGCCGGGAGGCATTCAACCTGCCGTGCCGCTCCTGACGTCGCTCGGCGTGGCCGCATAGGCTCGCCGGAAGCAGCGGTTGAAATAAGAGAGATCGCCGAAGCCGACGTCGTAGGCGATCGAGGACACCGGACGCTCGGCAAATTCCGGTTCCCGCAACATGCGATGGGCACGCTTCAGACGTTGCTCGATCAGGAAGGAGGAGAACGTCTTGCCGTCGACCTCGAACAGCCGCTGGAGGTAGCGCGGCGTGACGCCGAGCTCCTGCGCAACACCTCCGACTGAAAGGTCCTGCCGCCAGCAATTGTTGACGATCAGGAATTTGGCCTTGCGCAAGCGGGCTGCCTTCGCGCCGCGCCGGCCGGCGCTTTCCCTGATCTCGTCGGTCGGACCGAGTACCAGCGCCAGGAGATCGTGCAAATGCCCGGCGCCGAGCTCGCGCAATGCGGACGTCGCCAATGCGTGCTCCCGCAACAGCGATGTGGCGTAGTCGACAAGCACCCTGATTTCCGCCTGCCGATCCCCGATAACGCGCATCACGGCATCATCGACGTCCATGATGATCGGCGCGAGCACCCGCCGCGGCACGAACAGCGAGAAGCAGTCTCCTGCCACGAACCGTTCGAGGGTCATGGCGTCCTCGGCGCTTGCCAGCACGGCGTCTCCGGGACCTAGCAACAGGTCGCGTCCGCGCCCCGTGACCCCGACGGTTCCAGACCGATTGACCACCAGGGCAAGACTGTCGTCGCCGTCGACAGCGAGTTGCCGGGAACGAACGAGCTTGGCCCCGAACAGCGTGCCAAGGAGCAATTGGACATCGGGCAGTGAATGCGCGGTCAGGTTTGCGATGATGGGCTCGCCATCACGAATTTCGAGCTCGGCCTTCACCAGGCCGCGGCAGTAGAAATCGCGCAGCGTGGTGACGCGCTCGCTTTCCGGAATGTCGTTCGACGAAACTCTGAGGATGGAAACATCATCATTGCTGCTCATTGTAATCCCTCCAATCGACGAGCAGGCTCGGCCACGCGCTGTTGTTCCCCGCACTCGTATCCGGTGCCGCGCATTGTCGTTGTGGCGCGCATTGCCTTTCTCATTTCAGAAACCGCCTATACGAAAGTGTCAAATGACAAGCGTCATACGTTCGGAGGACGAATGCAGCCTGGTCTTCACAATGCATTGAGATCGCGCAATCGTGCCGCGCGCGATGTGAATTGGATCACACGGCGTCGTCTGAACCGGCCGGCAGCGCGAACGGAGCAGCAAAGCCTGCGGCGATCTTCACGAGATCGGCCTGCCTGCCGGCGCCGGTCTTCTCGAACAAGCGGCCCAGATGGGTTTTCACCGTAGTCTCGGCAATTCCGAGCTTTTCCGCGATGTCGGGAACGCCACCGAGCTCGACGATGGCCATCAGAACACGCAGCTCAGACGGCGTCAGCCTGAACGCGGCAGCGATGGCCGCCGTTGCGAGTTGCGGCACCATCGAGGCCTTTTGCAGGAACAGCGCCGTGGCTGCGCCATCGCGCTGCAGCGCGCGTTCGTGCGTGAGCGGAAAGACATGAGCCAGATAGTGCTGACCGTCGGCCGACGTCATCAGCTCGATCTTGCGGCGGTCGGTCGAATGGGTTCCGTCGTCGGCAACGACATCGAACAAGCTGCGGAATATTTTGTCGGCCTGGGTGTTACGGGCCACGATGCGATCACCCACGATCGCGATCAGACCGCCGTCAGCGAGCATTTGCCGGCAGGCCGCGTTGGCATGGACAACCCGCCCCTCTCCGTCGAAAAGGCAGATTGCCGTGCTCAGACGGTCAAGAACTTCTGCGAGGTCAGCCACGGTGTGCGATCGCGCCCTGATCTGCCGACCCATGACACGGGAGCGTTGGATGTGCGGCGCAATCAACCGCATGCGCTCGCGCATCGAATCATCGACGGCACCGCGTGATCGGCCGCGCATCACCTGGAGAATGGTCGTGCGTGCGCTCGAGCGCTCGAGCGTAACGCTTGCGAGGTCGACCGCGCCCTGCGGTTCCACCCATTCCCGATAGAAGCTGGTGGTCACGAAGTCCGAATAGGGCATCACATCGGCAACGCCGATGGTCTGTTCGACGGCAAGCCTGAGGTGGCGATCGAGCAACGGATCGAGCTCGACATACCGGTCTCGGTAGAGCTCGCGAAAGCGGAGGTCCGTCCCATAATGCTGGTGGATTTCGATCGAGAGCCTGGCTGCATCCCGCGAGAGAATGGTCACGGCCGAGCCGCCGACGAAACCTGCAACCTGCTCGAGAGCGGTGTTTCGCTGCGCCGGATTGACTGCCGCATCGTAGATCTCGCCGACCAGCGAGGAGAGCCTGTTCGCCTCGAGGGTCGTCATCGCGCGGGCAAAGCGGTCGGGAGGCTGACGACGAAGGCGGACCGGCCGGCCGTCGTCAACGAGGAGCAAACGTCAGATAAAAATGCTGGAATATCGAACATCGTCCTTGCGTAACGTCAACCGCAGGGTGCGGCTTGGACGTTTTCGCCAAAGACTAGGATAAATGCGAACAGCGAGCGGACTGTGTGCCGTGCATCACGCGCCCTCTCGCTATTGCGATCGCCTCTTGCTCAAGTCCTGTCTGCCAATATCCGCAGCATCGGCAATTTATTTCCTGTTCTCCTCGCAAAATTTCAGCGCGGCGAGTGCCTCGCCGGCGCGCGGGATCTGCATCTCGATGCTGTCGTCATCGTCATCGTCGAAATCGAGCGTAAGACGCTTGGCTTTCGACAGGCGGTCCATGATGGACTGATCGTACTCGAAGATGCCGCGCACCGTGGTCTTGTCCATGACCTCCCACTTCGCGTTCGACATGATGTCGGCGTCGTCAGTGCCGACGTCGGCCCTCAGGATCTCGCCGATCTTGTCCCACTCCCAGCCGTCGTAGATCATCACGATCACGATGGCTTTGTCCGAATAGGTGATCACGATGACGTAGTCGCGGTTCTCGTCATCCTTGTCCTTGTAGCCCCGGCTGGCGTTGCAGTGGGCGTCTTGGGTGCGCTTCTCGATAGTCCAGTCGCCGACCTTGGACTGCTGCGCGATCACAGGGCCGGCACCCAGGCGCCGGAGAGCAGCGCGGCCGCAAGAAGGAGTCGTTTCATCTCAGCCTCCAGCGTTTCCCCTGCGCAAGCTGACCACCACTCCCGGCAGGCCGCAAGGGCCTCAACCGGCACGCTCCGGCCGATGGCGGACAGCGCGAACCGCCCTAGGTGCGCCGCGGCACGATTGCGATCGGGGTGAAGGTGTAAACTTCCTCGCCGTTCTGGTTGAACATGGTCCACTTCACCAGCGCGATACCCTGCGGCTTCGACTTCGACGGCGTCAGGCTCATGACCTCGCCGACCAGATGCAGGCGGTCATTCGGGCGTACTGGGATGGTCCAGCGCAGCCCGTCGACGCCGGCACCGATCAACGGGTGCGGACCGAAAGGGCGGGTCTGGATTGCGAGGTTCATCGCGATCGCCGCGGTGTGCCAACCCGAGGCAGCCAGGCCGTTGAACAAGGTTTGCTTGGCGGCCTCGTCGTCCAGATGCATCGGCTGCGGGTCGAACTCGGCGGCAAAGCGCTTGATGTCGGCCTCGGTGACCTCGACCTCGGGGGATTCGAAACGCATGCCGACGATGAGATCGTCGAACCAGGCGACCTGTGCCATGATTTTGCCTCGAAATAGGACGCACCGCCCGCGTGTCACGCACGGCCAAGGGATACAAGGGATAGCTGGCCCCGGGGATGTAGCGGTTTAGCCGCTCGCAGGCCAGCTCCCGGTTCCCCGCGAAACCCCTTTCCCAATTCGACGAAACACGCCTGAAACAGATAGCCGGTTATCTGGTTGTCAAAATCATACAGGGACGTGCGTCATGCAATTCATCCTCGACCTGATCGGCGAATATGCCTGCTGCCAATACCTCGTCGCCAAGCCGCTTGGGGAGGACGAGCTATGATCGAACTGATCTCAGCCCTCCTCGTGCTTTGCAGCATCGGCATCTTTGCAGCGCATGCGCTGGATGCCTATCGCACCACGCACTCCTGAACTGCCTACCCGCCGATCCGGAGCGTTAGAACGGCCGCCGGTAAAAATGCTCCGAATGCGTTGCCGGCGGAAATCGGTTGGCGAGCGCCAGCGCCCCCTTCTCGTCCGTCTCGAGCGCGATCTTCTGCGCCAGCATCACGTCGCCCGGCACCAGGAAGCCTGACGGGACGAAGCACCATCCCATCGTTGCAAGCCCCGCCTCGTCGATCTCGTGGACGTTGGCAGCGGTGCCGTAGTGAATGCGGTAGCGCTTGCCGGTGTCGCAGCCGATGACGTCGAAATGCCGGTGCTGCTCGAATTGCGCGCGCTGCTCTACAGTCAGCCATTCAGACAAAAGCCGCCGGCCGCGCGCCTCGGGCGTGTTCTCGCCGAAGAAGCGCCGGTAGAGCTCGCGGAGCGCGTGCAGACGCGCTCGCGCGGGCGCGCGAAGCCTGAAGACCGCGATCATGAGCCGTTCAGATCAACCGCCGACCAGGCGAGGATAGAACAGCGTTTCCTGCGCGGTCGGGTCGAACGATTTGATACGCGTGACTTCGCCCGGTCCGGTCCGGTACGCGGCGGTAAAGCCCGCGCCGGTCAGCTCCCGAAAGCGTTGTTCGGCCCGCGCCAACGCTTCGGCATTTTCTGGATCAAACTCGTGGCGCGTATCGCCGGTCTGGTCCATCACGATCTGGGTAGCCATGTTGAGTCTCCTCATGCCCAGCCCTGAACTTGATCAAAGCAAACCTCGTGCCGTCGGTTCCTGAATGCAACAACTTTCTCTGATGCGCGCAGTCACGCCTTGCGGAGCTAGTTAGCGCGCTGCCGCCGCTCCGCCACCCCCGTCGATCTGCCGGCCCATCAGCGCGATGGCCTTCTGGTAGACGCCGGCTGCATTCCACGCCTGGATGGCGGCGAAATTCGGCTCGCCCGGCTGGTAACCGGCTCCCGCGCGCCAGCCATTGGCCTTGAGGAAGTTCGCGGTCGAACTCAGCGCGTTGGCGGCGACCTCCAGATTGCCGGTGCCATAGGCCAGGATGTTCTTGGGCATGAACTGGGTCTGGCCGACCTCGCCATGCATGGAGCCGCGGGTCGCCCCCGACAGTACGCCGCGGTCGACCAGCTTCAGCGCCGCATAGAGCTGCTCGGTGAAGAACTCAGGGCGACGGCAGTCATAGGCCAGCGTCGCAATCGACGAGAGCATGTTCTGGTTGCCGCGCTGGCTTCCGAATCCGGTCTCCATGCCCCAGATCGCGATCAAGGGGCCCGGCGGCACGCCGTAGCGTTGCTCGATCGAGGCAAACATCGCCGCCTGCGACTGCTTCAGCGACCGCCCGCGCGCGACGATGGTAGTGGCGCCACGCTTGGCCAGGAACTGATCCAGGGACAATGAAAAGCTGTGCTGGCTGCGATCCGCATTGATGGTGGCGCTGGCGTAATTGGTCTGCATCAGCGCCGAGATCGCGGTCTGACCGATGCCCTTGCCCTGCGCCTCCGCGCTGAACTCCCGCTTCCAGGTTTCAAAACCGCCGGGCCCGTTGCCGCATTGTGCGGCATGGGCGGCAGGGATCAGGGACAACAGTAGCGCGGCCGCGCCGATCACCGCCGTCGCAACGGTCCTACTCTCAGTCATTCCAGCGTTCCCTTCTCACGACTTTGCGCGACCGGCTCGCGCACGGCGCATGATCCTACGTCAGCCGGGCGCGCTCAAGCCCCGACCGATGCAATCAATGCAAGCATTATCCTTGACATGACTCAAACGCTTAGCGTGAGCGATCCGCCCCCAGCAAGAAATCCACCATGATGCTCTGGTGCTGCTGGTACATGTCGGTCCCGGTTGCGGTGACGCAGCCGAGCTTGCGTGCTTCCACGATGAAGGGCGAGATTTCCGGCTTGGTGATCACGCAGCCGCAATAGGCCGACGGCGCCAGTCGCGTGACGTCGACCGGGAACGGGTCGCCATCCTTCATTCCGGCGGGCGTGGCATTGGCGATGAAATCGAAGCCTGCGGGATCGATAGCGCCTGGCCGCACGGGCGCCTTGCCGAGATCGTTGAGACGGCCGATCAGCGCGTCGCGGCGTTCGGCCGCGCTGTCGTGAATAGCGAGCTCCCTGACGCCGCCCTCGACCAAGGCTAGCGCGATAGCCGAGCCAGCACCACCCGCACCGACGAGAAGCGCCCGCATACCGCGCGGGTCAATCCCCTTCACCCGCGCCGCGCCGAGGAAGCCGAGACCGTCCACCATGTCGCCGTGCCACGTGCCATCCGCACGGCGGCGCATCAGGTTGACAGCACGCAGGAAGTGCGCGCGATCGGTCGCGCTGGCACAGGCCTGATAGCAGGCGAATTTGTGCGGGATGGTCACGACAATGCCGTCGAGGTTCTTCAGCCGGTTCGCCACCGACAGGAAGTTTGGCAGATCGGCGGTCGCGACCTGAACCGGAACGAGGATGCCATCATGGCCGCGGGCTGCGAACTCCGCCGATACCCCTGCGGGTGAGCGCACCTGCGCAATGGGATCGCCGACGATGACGTAGAGTCGCGTCGCGCCGGTAGGAGCCGGGATCATGCCGTTCATGCCGGAGCCGAAGCGTTGTCGCTCTTCGCGTTAGCGTCATAGATCAATTCCAATCCCTCCAGATTGCCTTCCTTCCGCCATTTGGCGAGCAGCCGGAGAAAGGCCACCGGCCCGCGCCAATACTGGCTGTTCCGCGCGGCCACCGGATCGAACACACCTTCATTGTTGTAGTAGCCGGGCGTGCATTCGGCGAGATAGGTCTGACGGCCGACCGCGGCCTTGACGACCTCGTCGACCCAGGCATTCTCGGCCGCAAGCGTCGGCTCCAATGTCCTTGCGCCACGCTTGCGCGCCTCTGCGATGACATAGGCGATGTGCTGCGACTGCTCGTCGATGATATGCGGAAAGTTGGCGCTCTGGCCGGCTTGCACCGTCACGATGAGGAAGCAGTTCGGAAAGCCGCGGCTGTAGAAGCCATGCATCGTCTTGACGCCATCGCGCCAGCGGTCCGACAGGCTCACGCCGTCGCGGCCGTAGACTTCAAAGCCCATGCGGCGCGCATAGTCGGTGCCGACCTCGAAACCGCTGGCATAGATCAGACAGTCGAGCTCGTAGGCCTTGCCGTCGACGACGACGGCTTTCTCCGTGATGCGCTCGACGCCCCTGCCCTTGGTGTCGACGAGATGCACGTTGGGACGATTGAACGTGTCGAGGTAGTCGTCATGAAAGCACGGCCGCTTGCAGAACGCCTTGTACCAGGGTTTGAGCGCCGCAGCGGTCGCCTCGTCGTTGACAACGGCGTCGACCCGGGCGCGGATCTCCTCCATCTTGCAATAGTCGGCCTGCTCGATCACCTTCAGCGCCTCTTCCATCGAGGTCACCGGCTGCGGCTGGCGGCGCGGCGCCAGCAGGATCTCGCCGAGCAGGCCAGTCCAGCCATCCTGCACCAGATCACGCTCGAACGGCTCGCCCGAGATCACCGCGGTGAAATTGTCCATGCGCTCACGCTGCCAGCCGGGCTTCAGGCTCTCCACCCAAGTTGGATCCGTCAATCGGTCGTCGCGGACGCCGATCGCGGACGGCGTCCGCTGGAACACGTAGAGCTCTTTCGCCGAACGACCGAGATGCGGCACGCACTGCACGGCGGTGGCGCCGGTGCCGATGATCCCGACACGCTTGTCGGCAAGGCCGTCGAGGCCGCCCTCCGCGCCGCCGCCAGTGTAGGCATAGTCCCACCTGCTGGTATGAAAGCTGTGGCCTTTGAAGTTCTCGATGCCGGGAATGCCCGGCAGCTTCGGCCGGCTCAACGGACCTCCGGCGAGGATCACGAAGCGCGTGCGGATACGATCGCCGCGGTCGGTCTCAACCAGCCAGCATCCTTCCTGCTGCTGCCAGATCATGCGCGAGATGACGGTCTGAAACAGCGCTCGCTCGTAGAGGCCGAAGTGACGGCCGATGCGGCGCGAGTGCTCGTAGATCTCCGGCGCGCGTGCATATTTGCGCACCGGCATATAGCCGGTCTCCTCCAGCAGCGGCAGATAGATGTAGCTCTCGGTATCGCAGGCAGCACCTGGATAGCGATTCCAGTACCGGGTGCCGCCGAAATCGGCGGCCTTTTCCACGATGCGGAAATCGGACATGCCGGCTTCGCGCAGGCGCGCGCCACAGAGCAAGCCGCCGAAGCCGCCGCCGACGATGACGACCTCGGTCTCTTCGCTGACGGCCGCGCGCGCAAATTTGGCATCGGCCCAGGGATCGTCGAGATAGTGGGCAAAGCCGCCGACTGCCTCGACATACTGCGCCTTGCCCTCGGAGCGCAGGCGCAGGTCGCGCTCGTCGCGATAGCGCGCGCGCAAGGCCTGGATGTCGATGTTAGGCGCGCCAGCTGCACCGGTCTTGTGTCTTTCCGCTGACATCGATCTCCTCCACGGCGGCCGCGGCGTCGGCCTGCAGTTTACGCCAGTTAGCCCTGAAAAAGTGACGCGTGCAATCGCATCAGCCGCTTTTTGCGTGGACGTCGCGTGACGTTCCGCTACCTTGAATGCAATCGCACATGCGTCGCGCAACGACACGCCTTTTCGGAGGGGACAATGCAGGGACTGATGATGGACATGCCGCTGCTGATCAGTGGCCTGATCCAATATGCCGCCGATTATCACGGCGAGGCGGAGATCGTCGCGCGCGAGATCGAGGGCGACATCCATCGCTACACCTATGCCGAGGCCCATCCGCGCATCAAGCGCATGGCGCTGGCGCTCAAGCGGCTCGGCATGAAACCAGGGGACCGCGTCGGCACGCTCGCCTGGAATACGCATCGTCACTTCGAGATGTTCTATGCAGCGCCGGGCATGGGCTACTTGCTGCACACCGTCAACCCGAGGCTGTTTCCCGAACAACTCGTCTACATCATCAATCACGCCGAGGACCGCATTCTGTTCGTCGACCGTGCGACGCTGCCGATCGTCGAGGCGATCGCGCCGCAGTTGAAGACAGTTGAAGCTTACGTGATCATGTCCTCGCGCGAACGTATGCCGGAGACGACCCTCGCGAACGTGCATTGCTACGAGGAGCTTCTGGACAAGGAGAGTGACGCTGGCTTCGTCTGGCCGGAGTTCGACGAAAAATCCGCTTCCACCATCTGTTATACATCGGGCACAACCGGGAATCCCAAAGGCGTGATCTATTCGCACCGCGCTGCGATCCTCCAGACCATGACCTGCTGCAACTTCGATTTCATTCCCGGGCATCTCGAAGGGGTGCGCGAGGTGATGATGCCGATGGCACCACTGTTCCACGGCAATGGCTGGAACATGCCGTTCACCGCGCCCTACACCGGCTCGAAGCTGGTGCTGCCCGGCCGCAATTACGAGCCCGACAAGCTCTATGAGCTGCTTGAAGGCGAGAGGGTGACGCTGTCCGCGGGCGTGCCGAGCTTCTGGCTGATCCTGCTCGACTGGCTTGGCCGCACCGGCAAGAAATTCTCGACGCTGCGCGCCACGCTGTCGTCGGGCTCGGCACCGCCGCGTGCGATGGTCGAGAAGCTCAAGCGCGACTACAATGTTGACTATATCCAGGCCTGGGGCATGACGGAGGCGTTGGGCTGCTCAATGCCGGGCTTAAGACCTGGCTCGGAGCATCTTAGCGAAACCGAAAAGTTCGACCGACGCCAGGTCTCGGGTCGCGCCTGCTTCGGCACCACCTTGCGCATCGTCGACGACAACGGCGTTGAGTTGCCGCGCGACGGCAAGACCGTCGGACACTTGCGTGCCCGCGGCCCCTGGGTCGCCTCCGGCTACATGAAGCTCGACGAAGGGCTCGACAACGACGGCTGGCTGATCACCGGCGACATGGCCGTAATCGACCAGCACGGTCACGTCACGCTCACCGACCGGTCCAAGGATGTGATCAAGTCAGGCGGCGAATGGATCTCCTCGATCCAGCTCGAGGACATCGCGCTGTCGCATCCCGACGTGCTGCAGGCAGCCGTCGTCGCCATCGCGCATGAGAAATGGCAGGAACGCCCCCTGCTCCTCGTCGTCCGCAAGAAGGGCGCGACAGTCGACGGCAAGACCCTGCTCGACCACATGCGTCCAAAGATCGCGAGCTGGTGGTTGCCGGATGCGGTCGAATTCCTCGACGAATTTCCGATGACCGGCACAGGCAAGGTGCTCAAATCGGCGCTGCGCGAGAAATTCAGGGGGTATCGCGTCGGGTAATCCAGCCCCTCGATATGCCGTCATCTTCATCTTTTGGTAGATTCGCCGACGATATATCCGAGACATCGCTAACCGCTGATCGAGGACATCATGGCGTTTTCCGGATTGGGCCTGCATCTCGGCAATCTATCGCGCCTGTCGAACGCGCAGACGCGTTCGATCAGCCCCGAGAACTTCACCGGCGAAAAGGGCAAGGGCGGCATGTCCGTCGACGGGCCCGCGGCACGCCAGGCCCGCGATCTCGGACAAGGCTGGAAGGTTTCGCCCTATGTCGTGATCGCCCCAGGCGCAACCTTCACGCTCGCCGACATCGAGGATCAGGGCGCCATCCAGCAGATCTGGATGACGCTGGCGCGCGGACGCCTGCGCCATTCGATCCTGCGGGTCTATTGGGATGACCAGACGCTGCCAAGTGTCGAATGCCCGGTCGGCGATTTCTTCGCCTGCGGATGGGAAGAATTTGCACAGGTGTCCTCGCTCGCGGTCTGCGTCAATCCGGGGCGGGCCTTCAACTGCTACTGGGAAATGCCATTCCGCAAGCACGCGCGCTTCACGCTGGAGAATCGCAGCGAGGAAGAGCTGACGGTCTATTACCAGATCAACTACACGCTGACCGAGGTGGCCGAGGATTGCGCCTATTTCCATGCGCAATTCCGCCGCGCCAACCCGCTGCCTTACAAGGACGTCTACACCATCCTCGACGGCGTCAGCGGGCACGGCCAATATGTCGGCACCTACATGGCCTGGGGCGTCAACAACAATGGCTGGTGGGGCGAAGGCGAGATCAAGTTCTTCATCGACGGCGACGGCGAATTTCCGACCGTCTGCGGCACCGGCACCGAGGACTATTTCTGCGGTGCGTACAATTTCGATCCCTATGTCGCGCATGCCGGCCAACTACAATCGCGCTATGTGGAATTCACCACGCCCTATGCCGGCCTGCCGCAGGTGATCCGTCCCGACGGCGTCTATAAATCGCAGCAACGCTTCGGCATGTATCGCTGGCACATCCCCGACCCGATCCGCTTTCAGAGCGACCTTCGCGTAACCATTCAGGCGTTGGGGTGGCTGCAGGGCATCAAGGACGCAAAGTATCTTCCGCTGCAGGACGACATTGCCTCGGTCGCATTCTGGTATCAGGCGCTACCGACGGCCCCGTTTCCGCAATTGCCTGGGCCGGACTATCTCGAAATCGGCTAGCCGATCGTTCAAGGAGACCTCAGATGCTCTACCCGATGTCGCCAAAAGTCGTCGAGCTCAAGCGCAACCTCGAAAGCTTCATGGACCGGCACATCTATCCGAACGAGGAGCGGTTCTATCGCGAGGCGGAAGAGCTCGGGCCGTGGAAGGTCTATCCCGTCGTGGAAGAGCTGAAGCCGCTCGCGCGCGCCGAGGGCCTCTGGAATCTGTTCCTGCCGGAGTCCAGCCACGGCGCCGGCCTCACCAATCTCGAATATGCCCCGCTCTGCGAAGTCATGGGCCGCTCGCATCTGGCCCCGGAGGTGTTCAACTGCTCGGCGCCCGACACCGGCAACATGGAGGTGCTGGAGCGCTATGGCTCTGAGAAGGACAAGGAGCGCTGGCTGAAACCGCTGCTCGCAGGCGAGATCCGCTCCTGCTTCGCCATGACCGAGCCAGCGGTCGCCTCGTCCGACGCAACCAATATCGAAAGCTCAATCGTGCGCGACGGCGATCATTACATCATCAACGGGCGCAAATGGTACACGACCAACGCGACCGACCCGCGCTGCAAGGTCTGCATCTTCATGGGCAAGACCGATCCTGACAATGCCGACCGCCACAAGCAGCAATCCATGATCTTGGTACCGATGGAGACGCCAGGCATCGAAGTGAAACGGCCCCTGCCCGTGTTCGGCTTCTACGGCGTGCCCGACCGTGCCTCGGAAGTCATCTTCACCAATGTCCGCGTGCCAAAGGAGAACATGCTGCTCGGCGAAGGCCGCGGCTTCGAGATCGCGCAGGGCCGTCTCGGCCCCGGCCGCATCCACCATTGCATGCGGCTGATTGGCTTAGCCGAGCGCACGCTGGAAAAGATGTGCCGCCGCGTGCGCAGCCGCGTCGCCTTCGGCAAGCCGGTCGCCGAGCAGACGGTGACGCAGGAACGCATCGCAGAGGCGCGCATCATGATCGAGCAGGCCCGGCTGCTGACCCTGAACGCGGCTTACGCGATGGATACCGTCGGCAACAAGGTCGCGAAAGCCGAGATCGCGATGATCAAGGTCGCTGTGCCCAACATGGCCTGCCAGATCATCGACTGGGCCATCCAGGCTCATGGCGGCGGCGGCACCTCGAACGATTTTGGCCTGACCCAGGCCTATGCCACCGCACGTCTGCTGCGCCTCGCCGACGGACCGGACGAGGTGCACAGGAACCAGATCGCGCGGTTCGAGCTGAAGAAATATTCGAACGCGTAGGTAGGCGCGCCTCACTTCACCAGGTACACATCCGGATCGGCGCTCGAGCTCGGATTCTTGAAGGCGTTGCGCAAGGCGGCCGACATTGGAACATTGTAGTTGAGGCCGTTCGGCGGCGTCGGAGATTCCAGCCACTTCCTGTAGAGCGCCTCGATTTCCGGGCTCGCATAGAGTTCAGCCGTTGCGCGGTCGGCCAGCACCTTGAACGGCACGTCGTCCCGGCGCAGCATGATCCCGTAGGGTTCGGGCTTCGAGAACGTCTCCTCGCTGATCATGAACTGCGCCGGCTCCTTCGAACGCGCAATGGCGACCGCAAGCTGCACGTCGTCGAGTGCATAAGCCTGCGCGCGGTCGGTTTCGAGCAGCAGGAAGGCTTCGGCCTGGTCCTTCGCCGGCATCACATTGATGCCGAGATTGCGCTCGGTGTTGACCTTGGCGAGCTGGGTCAGGTTGACAGAGCCCGCCACCGCCGTGACCGCCTTGCCCTTGAGATCGTCGATGGTGTTGATCTTGGCGGCCTTCTTCGCGGCAAATCGCGTCGCGCTGAGGAAGTGCGTGTTGGTGAAGGCCACCTGCTTCTGGCGGTCGGCGTTGTTGGTGGTCGCCGAACAGTGCAAATCGAGCGTGCCGTTCACCATCAGCGGGATCCGGTTCGACGATGTCACCGCGACATAATCCACGGCAATGTCGGGCATGGCGAGCTGCTTCTTCACGGTGTCGACGATCTTAAGGCAGATATCCATGGCAAAGCCGATCGGCTTCTGGTTGCCGTCGAGATAGCTGAAGGGCACGGAGGCTTCCTGATAGCCGAGCGTGATCTTCTTGGTCTCCTTGACCTTCTGGAGCGTGCCGGAGAGGTCTTCGGCGGAGGCTGCACCCGCAAGACACGTGACGGCCAGAAGAACGACAGGAAGACGCATCGGGGGCTCCTCAAGAGGGTGCTGCGCCACATGCCGAGCGCAATCGATCGGGTGATAGCCCAGGCGCCGGCCAGCCGCCAGACCAGCCTGCGTCTATCAGCTATCACGGCTTTCGATATGTGCCGGACGGCTGGGGGAGCGCATATATTTTGATCATATCCCCGCTAGATTGCCGTACGCCCGCAGCCTCGCCGACTGATATAAGTTTCTCCATCAAGATTGCCCGCCATGACCGTCCAGACCGCCTTCGACCTGATCTTCCGCAACGCCAAGCCGCGATCATTCCCCGCGCCGGTCGACATCGGCGTGAAGGACGGGCGTATCGCTGCGATCGAACCCTGGCTGGCCTGCGAGGCCGTCGAAGTCGATGTCGGCGGACGGCTGGCCCTGCCCGGCTTCGTCGACACCCACATCCATCTCGACAAGGCTTGCCTGCTCGAGCGCTGCGGGCACATCCGCGGCACACTCGGCGACGCGATCCGTGCGGTCTCGGCGATGAAGCGGGATTTTGGCGTCGAGGATGTCTATGCACGCGGCGCCAAGGTGCTCGAGCGCGCCATCGTGCACGGCACGACGCGCATGCGTACCCATGTCGAGATCGACCCGCGGATTGGCCTGCGCAGCTTCGAGGCGGTCAAGGCGCTGAAGCACGACTACGCCTGGGCGATCGATCTCTCGCTATGTGTCTTCCCGCAGGAAGGCCTGACCAACGATCCCGGAGCCGAGGAATTGCTGGTCCAGGCCTTGCGCGACGGCGCCGATGCGATCGGCGGCTGCCCCTATACCGACACCGACCCGAACGCACATCTCGCACGCATCTTCGATCTCGCCCAAGGATTCGATCTCGACGTCGATCTTCACCTCGACTTCGATCTCGACACTTCCTGGTCGCATCTCGACGAGGTCTGCCGGCAGACCGAGCAACGCAAATACGGAGGGCGCGTCGCAATCGGCCATGCCACAAAACTCTCGGCCTTGCCGCCCGAGCGGTTGAAGGCCGCCACTGCCCAACTGGCAAAAGTCGGTGTGGCCGTCACCGTGCTGCCAGCGACCGATCTCTATCTGATGGGGCGCGAGGCCAGCCACAATGCGCCGCGCGGGCTGACGCTCGCGCACAAGCTTGCGGGCCACGGCGTCGTCTGCTCGGTCGCGACAAACAACGTGCTCAACCCCTTCACGCCGTTCGGCGATGCCTCGCTGCTGCGGATGGCCAATTTTTATGCCAATGTCGCCCACGCCGCCGTCGGCGACTTCGACATCTGTCTCGATCTCGTCACCGAGCTGCCGGCGCGGCTGATGAATCTCAAAGATTATGGCATCGCGGTCGGCAAGCCCGCCGATCTCGTCGTGCTCGACACACAAGACAGCCGCTTCGCCATCGCGGAGCTGCCGGATATCTTGATGGGGTTCAAGAACGGCCGGCAGACCTTTGAACGGAAGGCGGCGACGCTGCTCAAGCCTCGAAACTAGACCGCTCGCGCAACGACAAATCGACCAACGGAGCAACCGGATGGCCTTCGACACGATCTTCCTGAACGCGCGCTTCGATAGCGGAGCGTGCCATCACATCGCGGTCAAAGACGGCCGCATCGCGGCCCTCATGCCGGCCGACGCGGCGGCAACCGGTGCCAAGACGATTGATCTCGACAATGCCCTCGTCGTTCCCGGATTCGTCGAAGGCCATATCCATCTCGACACCAGCTTCTATGGTGACGCCTGGCGTCCGCACAAGCCGTGCACTGACGGATTCAATGTGCACGAACGCGTGGCCTTCCAGGCCCAGAATATGGCCGAAGCGGCGCCGATGGAGGTGCGGGCGCGCAACCAGCTCGATCTCTGCATAGGACACGGCGCCACCCAGATGCGCAGCCATGTCATGGTCGACGGTTCGGTCGGCCTGAAATCGCTGGAGACGATCTTGCGCGTGCGCGAGGAATATCGCGACCTGATCGACATCCAGCTCGTCGCCTTTCCCCAGAGTGGCATTTTGGCGAGCCCGGGCACACCGCAGCTGCTCGATCAGGCCATCAGCCTCGGCGCGAACCTCGTCGGCGGGCTCGATCCCGCGAGTTTCGATCGCGATGTCGAGAAACACCTCGACGCCGTATTCGGCGTCGCCAGCAAGCACGGCGTCGATGTCGACATCCATCTGCATGACATGGGCACGCTGGGCGCCTTCGAGATCGAACAGATTGCCGCACGCACGCGCGCGCTTGGCATGGAGGGCCATGTCGCCATCAGCCACGCTTACGGGCTCGGCGACATCTCGATAGATCATCTCAAGACGATCGCCGACATCCTTGCCCGCTCCGGCGTCGCAATCATGACGAATGCGCCGGGTGCCCGGCCCTTCCCGCCGATCCTTGTCCTGCGCAACGCCGGCGTCACCGTCTTCAGCGGCAACGACAACATCCGCGATTCCTGGTGGCCCTATGGCGACGGCGACATGCTCCGCCGGGCGACAACGCTCGGCTATCGTTCTGGCTTCAATACCGACGAGGAATTGCGTGTCGCATTCGACGTCATCACGGTATCAGGCGCAAAAGCGCTGCGGCTCGAGGGCTACGGCCTGCGCGTCGGCGCCAAGGCCGATTTCGTGACGCTGCGCGCAGAACACGTTCCCGAGGCCGTCGTCGCGGCGCCCCAGGGCCGCGCGGTCTACAAGGCAGGTATGCTCGTTGCGCTCAACGGTATGATGGTCGGGAAGAAGCGCTGATCGTCGGACCTTTACGGCCCGATTTGCCATCAAATCTTCCTCAAATCCGAGTCCGGTAAAATCCCGGACCGTAGCCCCACGCGTTGCGAGGCTGCCCCATCTGATCTTACTAGGAGATGCGCACTGACCATCTGCGTTCTCTGGGGAAGTTATGGATATGTTCAGCGCATTCAGCAGCATTGACTATCAGTCCATCCGGGCCAGCACGCCCGCCGAGACTGCCGTCAAGCGCTTGAATGGCATCGGCGAAGTGTTGTCGCGCCTCGATATCTCGGCGATTCACTCGCAGAGCGACATGGCCCGCGCGCTGTGGACGCTCGATACTGCGGACAAGTGCATTCGCATGATCCTGACCGAGTTCAGGACCGAGCGCACCAAGGACGTTGTGCGCGAGGCCAACAGCCTGATCGGTTTGATCGAGGCCGCCCGCGACGAAGTTTCGGGCTATCGCGACGGCGGCATGGTGTTGAGCTGAACGGGGCGTTCGGCTCTAACGTTTGATCTTCGCCAGAATGCGGTCCGCCTCGATGCGCCAATCGGCGCTGCGGGCAAACTCCTTCGTCCCCTTCGTGCCGAACAGCCCTTCATCGGCGAGATCGGCCACCCAGGCCTGGCGCTCGGCGGTGCCCTGCGCCGACCACGGCGTCAGCCCCGCCTCGCGCACAGTCTCCGCGACCTCGCGCACTTCCTCGGCGCGGCGGCGGCCGTGCTCGATCACGCGCTGGAAGAAATAGGCGCCCTGCTTCTCCCAATTGATCGCGGGAAAGGTTTCCGTGAGCGACGCCAGCACCGCGTCCTCGACGCCATAGGCGCGTGCGGTCGTAAAACTCTCGATGACCATGGCCTCGAGGCCCTTGATCATGATGCTGCGGCACATCTTCACCGCCGAGGACACGCCGAGCTTGTCGCTGGCAACCTGCGCCGCAAAGCCGATCGCATTCAAAAGCGGTTCGAGTTCCCTCGCACCGGGACCACCAAGCAACAGCGGCACCTTGATGCGATATGGCGGCACCGAGGTCATCACGGCACCCTCGACATAGCGTCCGGCAGCACCGTCGATCAGCGCCGCCGCGCGCTGCTTGGCACCGGGCGAGGCCGAATTGAAGTCGAGAAACCAGGTGCCCTGGTTGATCGCGGCCGCACAGGCCTTTGCGACCGGCACTGCCTGGCTCGCCGTGACCGCAGAGATGATGAAATCGGACTTCCTGGTCAGCTCGGCGTGAGACGCTGCGAGCATCACGCCAAACTTGGCCGCATGATTGCTCAGCGAAGCCCCCTGTTCGCCGCCGAGCTTGATGTCATAGGCTGATACTTTGATGTGCTGCTGGCGCAAATCCTCGGCCAGGATCCGGCCGACCTCACCATAGCCAACGAGCCCGATCTGCCACCGCTTCGGATCCGCCATCAGCTCAGTCCTCGTGTCGTCGCGTCAAACAGCTCCTCGACCGCATAGCGGCACGGGATCAGTCCCTGCTGGAATGCGTAATCGACGATCAGCTCCAACGGCTTTCGGTTCGCCTCGATCCCGAACGGAACGAAGTCCGGATTTCCCAGAGGGCCGGCCTGCGCCTTGTTCCGCTTGAGCAGATCATAGACGCCAGCGACCACATCCGGGCGCGATTTCGCGAGGCCCTCGGTCACGACCACGAGATGGTTGACCGGCACGATGCCACGACCGGCATACCACTTCGCCGCCTCCGCCGCGGGATCGGGAAACAGCGACTTCAGCTTTGGGTCATCAGAGGTCTCGCCGAGGACGGCGTCGAGTTCGCCGTCGAGCAGCATCTGCAAAACCTTCTTGTCCTTCGGTGCGCGCTCGGTGGTGTCGACATATTCGGCGACATGCGGATCCTCGAACGTCACCCATTTGATCTTGTCGAGATTGACGCCGTAGTCGTTGGCGAGGATGCCCCTGATCCAGGCGCCCGTCGTCGTCGTGAACGAGCGTATCCCGACGCGCTTGCCTTCGAGATCGGACGGACCGAGCTTTCCCTTTTTGGGATTGTAGAGCGCGTAGGAATGCTGGAAACGGCCCATCATGGTCGCCGGCAGCAGCACCAGCGGCTTGCCGTGCGCCTTCGCCATCAGATAGGTGACGATCGCCATCTCGCAGACGTCGAAGGCCTGCTCCCGCACCATCGGCTTGAAGGCCGTGTTGGTCGGCGTGTACTCGATGAAGTCGAGATCGAAGAGGTCGGAGCGCAACGCGCCACTCTTCACCGCCTGGACATGGGGGTGACTGCCGAGCACGGCCTTCAGCTTGAGACGATCCATCTGCGAACTCCGCTTCGCTTCTTCGCCTAGACGTCGCCGGGATCGTCGACGTAGACGAGCCCGGCCTTCGCCAGCGCCTCGCGCATGTTGTACATGTCGAGCCCGAGCTCACCCGAGGCGAGGCGCTTGCGCTTGCCGCCCTCGTCGGCGTTACGCTTCTTCGCCTTCTCGGCGACCTCGGCCGCATGGCGCTTCGGCACCACGACGACGCCGTCGTCATCGGCGACGATGATGTCGCCGGGATCGACATTGACGCCGGCGCAAACGACGGGGACGTTGACCGAGCCGAGCGTGGCCTTGACCGTGCCCTTGGCCGAGACCGCGCGCGACCACACCGGAAAGTTCATCTCGTGCAGCGCTTTGACGTCGCGGCAGCCGGCATCGATGATCAGCCCCTGCACGCCGCGGGCCTGCAGCGAGGTCGCCAGCAGCTCGCCGAACATGCCGTCGGTATTGTCGGTGGTGCAGCCGACGACGAGGACGTCACCCTTCCTGCACTGTTCGACCGCGACATGGATCATCCAGTTGTCGCCGGGTTGCGCCAGCACAGTGACGGCCGGGCCGGCGATCGATGCGCCCGCCCAGACCGGCCGCAAGTAAGGCTTCATCAGGCCGAGACGACCATAGGCCTCGTGCACGGTCGAGACGCCGTATTCCGCCATGCCGGCAGGGTCGGCTCGCTCGATGTTGCGAACGACGACCGGCTTCATGCCAACTCCTCCGCGACCGTCGGGAACAGGCGCTGATAGGCCTCGCAGTAAGTCATGGGCACGCCGGTGTTGCGGCTGCCTTGGATGCCGCGATTGAGCGCAACGCGCTCGTAGTAGCCCCAGAGATGCTTTTGCGCGGCGAGGATCTGAAACGCCTCGTACTTCTCTTTCCAGACCTCGTCGATCTTCAGAAGCAGGTCCGGCTTGTAATTGCACTGCTCGGGCTGGTGCGGCTCGAACAGGAACACCGGCGGCGCTGAGTATTTGTACTGCGCGCCGGGCTTGTGCCCCATCGCCTGCGCGACGACACGGGTCTCCTGCGCGAAATGCGCGGCGTTCGGGTGATCGAAATTATAGGGATCTTCCAGCGCGTGGGTGAGCACAAAGCTCGGATTGAGCTCGCGGTAGATGTCGACCATGCGGTCGAAATGCGCCTCGGTGAGCTTCAGCGGATAGTCGCCGCAATCGAAGAACTCGATCTCGGCCCCCAGCAGCTTTGCCGCCCGCTCCGCTTCGTCCTTGCGGCCGGCCTTGACCGATTCCAACGTCGCGTCCTTTTCCTTCCACGCGAACTGGCTCTCGCCGCGCTCGCCGAATGACATGCACACGATCTTCATGCGATAGCCCTTCTTCGCATGCAGCGCGATGGCACCGCCGGCGCGCCAGACGAAATCGCCGGGATGGGCGGTGATCACGAGACCCGTTTTCATGGGACTACTCCCCTCTTTCGTTCGTCAACATCATAGGCTGCCTGCATCATGCCGGCAGCAATTCGTCAGGCAGCAGTGACCGCAGGTTCCTTACCGTCCAGCACGCGCTTCAGGCGTTCGCCGTCGAGCGCGCCTTCCCATTTTGCAATCGCAATGGTCGCGACCGCGTTCCCGATCAGATTGGTCGGCGTCAACCCCTGCGACATCAGGCGATGAATGCCGAGCACCAGCGCGACACTCGTCACCGGAATCGTACCTGTCGCCGACAGCGTCGCCGCCAGCACGACAAAGGCCGCGCCCGCGATGCCTGCCGCGCCCTTGGAGGTCACGAGCAGGATCAGCAGCAACTCGATCTGCTCGGCGAGCCCGAACGGCGTGTTGGTCGCCTGCGCCAGGAAGACCGAGGCCGCAGCCAGATACAGGCAGGTTCCATCTAGATTGAAGGAATAGCCGGTTGGGATCACCAGCCCGACCACGCTCTTCTCGCAACCGGCCTTCTCGAGTTTCGTCAACATCCGCGGCAGCACGGTCTCGGACGATGTCGTAGCGACGCAGATCAGCAACTCTTCCCAGATGTAGCGGATCAGCTTCAGCAGCGAGAAGCCGCAGAGCCGCGCGACGGGGCCGAGGGCCACGACGATGAAGACCACGCAAGTCAGATAGAATCCGCCCAGCAGCTTGCCGAGCGAGGCCAGCGAGCCCACGCCGAACTTTCCGACTGTAAACGCGATGGCACCGAACGCACCGATCGGCGCGGCCCACATCACGAAGCCGACGACGGCGAACACCATCTTGGCGGCGATGTCGATCAGGCTGACCAGCGGCGCGGCGCGCTCGCCGAGCTGCACCAGCGCAAAGCCGCAAAGTACAGAAATGAACAGGACCTGGAGAATGTTGCCCTCGGCGAAGGCACCGATGAAAGTCGCAGGCACGACGTTCATCAGAAACGGCACGAAGCCGATGACTGCAGTCTGCTTGACATAGGGCTCGACTGCGCTGGCATTGATGCTGGCGGGGTCGATATTCATGCCGGCGCCGGGCTTGAGCAGGTTCACCGCAATGAGACCGATGATCAGCGCGATCGTGGTCATGATCTCAAAATAGATGATCGCCTTGACCGCAACGCGCCCGACCCGCGCCATGTCGGCCATATGGGCGATGCCATGGACGACCGTGCAGAAGATGATCGGTGCGATCAGCATCCGGATCGCCTTGATGAAGGCGTCCCCGAGCGGCTGCATCTTGGACCCCGCCTCGGGGCTGACGATCCCAAGCGCGATGCCGGCAGCCATGGCGATGAGCACCTGGATCCAGAGCTCCTTCCACCAGGCGCGGCCGCGCGGCTTGTCGATCGCCATCGCCGTCATCGGTCGAACTCGAACAGGCGCGCGGGATTGTTGACCAGGATTTTTTGCTGGAACTCCGGCTCTGGCGCAAACAGCGGAATCAAATCGACGAGGTCGCCGTCGTTCGGCATCACCTTGACGTTGGGATGCGGCCAATCCGTGCCCCAGATGACGCGGTCAGGCGCAGTCTCGACGATTTTTCGTGCAAACGGCACAGCATCAGTAAAGGGCGGCCCCGCCGAGGAGACGCGCTCCGAGCCGCAGATCTTGACCCAGCACTTCTGGTCGCGTTGCATCAGCTCGATCAATATCTTGAACGGAAGCTGGTCGAGCCCCTCGGACGCCTTCACCCGGCCCATATGGTCGATGGTGTAGCTCAAAGGCAGTCTGGCCAGCATGTCGGCATATTCAGGCAGATCGATCGCATCGAAATGCAAGTCGACGTGCCAGCCGAGCGGCGCGACCATGGCTATGACGCGGTTGAACACGCTCTTGTCGGGGACGCCGCCGAGGTGGCGAACGAAATTGAAGCGGCAGCCGCGGAAGCCGCCTTCGTGCAGCACGTGTAGGTCGCGCTCGGTGATGGTGTCGTCGATATTGGCGACCGCCCGATAGGCGCCATTGCTCTGCGCAATGGCATCGAGCGCCACCGTATTGTCGGTGCCATGCACGCTGGCATTGACGATGACGGCGCGCTCCACGCCGAGCTTGGCATGCAAGACCTTGAAGTCCTCGAGCGGCGCATCCGGCGGCGTGTAGGAGCGTTCGGGGGCATAAGGATATTTCGCGCCGGGCCCGAAGATGTGGCAATGCGCGTCGCAGGACAGCTCTGGCAGCTTGAACTTCGGCGTGCGCGTGTTCGGATCGGGCGGCGGAATGGTCGGTGTGTACGTCATATTCATCAGCTGAACTTGAACAGGCGCGCGGGATTGTCGACCAGCAGCTTGTGCTGAATCGCCTTGTCGGGCGCATAGAAGGGAACTAGATCAACGATCTCGCCGTCATTCGGCATGATCTTGACGTTGGGATGCGGCCAGTCGGTGCCCCAGATGACGCGGTCGGGCGCATTGTCGATCAGCGCCTTGGCGAACGGCACGGCATCGTGGAACGGCTTGCCGGCCGCCGAGGCCCGTTCGAGGCCGGTGATCTTGACCCAGCACTTCTCATCCTTCTTCTGGAGGTCGAGTAGTGCCGTGAAGCCGGGATCGTCGAGCCCTTTCGTGGCTTGCACGGTTCCCATGTGATCGATCACGTAAGGCGTCGGCAGCGCGGTGAGGATCGGCGCGAATTCGGCGATGGTGCCCGGCTCGAAATAGACGTCGATGTGCCAGCCGAACTCGGCGACGCGGTGTACGATACGCTGGAACTTGTTCATGTCGCCGACACCGCCGAGGCGCTTCAAGAAAGCGAAGCGGCAGCCGCAGATGCCGCTCTTGTCGAGTGCCGCCAGCTCCTTCTCGCTCATCTCGTCGCTGACATTGGCGATGCCCTTATAGGCGCCCTCGCTCTGCCTAATCGCGTCAGTCACCACGCGATTGTCGGTACCGTGCACGGTCGCATTCACGATCACACAGCGCTCGACGCCGATCTTCTCGTGAACGCTGCGGAACGTCTCCAGCGGCGCGTCAGCCGTATTGTACGGGCGCTTTTCCGAGAAGGGATAGCGGGACGCCGGTCCGAAAATGTGGGTGTGGCTGTCGCAGGATTTTGGCGGCAGCTTGAACGACGGCGTCTTGGGATTGGGGTCCGGCGGCTCGATCGTCGGGATGACCTTCGGTTCGGCCGCCTGCCCGCGCGCTTCGCCCGCGAGCACGGCACCGGTCAATCCGGTCAAGAGATGCAAGCAGTCTCGCCTGTTCATTTCCTCGTCACCCCATCACATGTCCGCTTGCGAGCGGGAGCGCTGTTGCGCGCCTCCCCTCGGGCGATTTCTTTCAAGTCTTGCTGCTTGCAGGAGTTCGTCGCCGGGCCGGCGCGGCCTGATCCAGGGCGGGCGCCTGGAACGCGGCGACGGTGGCCTGCACCAATTGCTCGATGGCATTGGCGGCATCGCCGCCATCGGCCTCACCGCGCGACAGGCGCGAAACGCGATCCGGCGTGACCAGCGAGTAGTAGAGCGCGCCGAGCAGGAAGTGGCTGCGCCACACGATGTCGGTGCGCGGAATATGTGGCAGGCTCTCGTGGATCGCGTCGATAAAGGCGTGACTGGTATCGTCAAACGTCTGCGCGATGATTTTTCGCGCGACCTCGTTGCCTTCGGCCGACATCACCGCACGGAGCCGCGTGAAACGCGCGCCGCCGCCGGCAAGATCGCTGCCCGAAGTGAAGGCCGGCACGACATAGGCGCGCACGACGGCTTCGAGCCGGTCCTGGAGATCGCGCACGCGCTTGGCGGCCGCGAGCAACTCCGAGCGCCGCAAATTCATCGGCCCGCAATGCCGCCGATAGATCTCCAGCAGCAGGCCGTCCTTGGTCTTGAAATGATAGGTCACGCTGCCGGGATTGGCTCCGGCGGCATGTGCGATGTCGCGCACCGAGACGGCATTGAAGCCGTTGGTGGCGAACAGCTCCTCGGCCGCGGCGAGGATCGCCTCGCGCATGTTCGGCTTGCGGGCCGTTTCCTTGCTGGTGGGCTTGCGTACCATGTGATTTGTACTATCGTACAAAAGATCAGGTCTCGTCAACAAAAACCACGGGCAATGTCCCGAAGCGGTTCGGAAGACCTCCGCACGGACGCGAATGCCCCCAGGGAGTGCTGAATAATGCTGCGTCTAAACACGAAGATCGGCGCTTTGATGCTAGGCGCCGGGCTCCTGCTCGCGGGCAGCGCCGTGCAGGCCGCTGACCCATATCCGAGCAAGCCGGTCCACATCCTCGTACCCTATGCGGCCGGCGGCGCAGTCGACGTGCTCGCACGTACGCTCGGCCAGGCGCTGGCCAAGACCTGGGGCCAGCAGCCCGTGATCGACAATCGCCCTGGTGCCGGCGGCATCGTCGCCTCGCAGGCGCTGACGCAGGCCGCACCCGATGGCTACACGCTGATCCTGGTCGCCAGCGGCCACCCACTGAACCAGTTCATCTATCCGAGCGTGCCCTACGACACGTTCAAGGATTTTACCGCGATCACCGAAGTCGCCTCCTCGCCGCTCGCGATCGTCGTCGCCAAGGACAGTCCCTACAAGACGCTCGGCGATCTCCTGGCCGCGGCGAAAAAGGAACCGGATAAGCTCTCTTACGGCATGTCCGGCAACGGCACCTCGGCGCACCTTGCCGGCGAGCTCCTGAAGTACATGTCCGGCACCAAGATCGTCGCAATCCCCTACAAGGGGGGCGCCCCGGCACTGACCGCCGTGATCGCCGGCGAAATCCCGCTCAGCATCAATCCGCTTGCGGAAGCCATTGGCCAGCTCGAAGGCGGCCCGGTGCGCGCGCTTGCGGTGACCTCGGCGGAGCGCTCCAAGGCGTTGCCGAATATACCGACCGTCGCCGAGTCTGGTGTCCCCGGCTACGACGTCTCGGTCTGGTGGGGCGTGCTCGGCCCGGCAAAGATGCCGCCCGACATCGTAGCAAAACTCGAAACCGATCTGAAAGCTGCACTGCAGGATTCAAACGTGCTCTCGACGCTCAGCAAGATCGGCGCAGCGCCCGTCGGTTCCTCCGCCAAGGATTTTGACGCCTTCATGCACGCCGA
This sequence comes from Bradyrhizobium sp. T-1, assembly GCF_053592855.1. NCBI lineage: Bacteria > Pseudomonadati > Pseudomonadota > Alphaproteobacteria > Hyphomicrobiales > Nitrobacteraceae > Bradyrhizobium > Bradyrhizobium sp. T-1. Next base: position 5,028,118 of record NZ_CM132115.1, read on the forward strand.
GGCTACCAAATGGGAGCCCGTGCTGAAGGCTGCCGACATTCGCGCGCAGTGAGATCTTTTACATGAGGACCTCTTCGGGACGTCTCGCGTACACCGCCCTGCTCGCCTTTGCGATCATCGGCCCCGTCGGCCGATCCGCGCGCGCCGATGGCGAAGCAAAGCTGCTCGCGCCGAGCGGCACCTTGCGCGTCGGCATCTATCCGGGCAGCCCGACCTCGATGGTGGCGGATGCGGCCGGCAAGCCGCACGGCCTCGCCTACGATCTCGGCGACGAGCTGGCAAAGCGGCTTGGCGTCGGCATCGACTATGTCAGGTTTCAGCGCGTCGCCGACATCGTCACTGCGATTCACGACGACAAGGTCGACTTCACCGTAACCAATGCGACCCCGGCCCGCGCCAACGAGGTCAGCTTCAGCCAGCCCGTGCTGGCGATCGAGCTCGGCTATCTCGTCCCGGCGAATTCACCAATCGGCAAGGTCGAAGATATCGACAAACCCGGCGTGAGGATTGGCGTCACCAAGGGCTCGACCTCCGAGCGGACGCTGCCGGCAAAGTTCAAGAACGCGGCTATCGTTCCTGCCGAAAACGTCAAGATCGCCATCGCCATGTTCAGCCGCGGCGAGATTGATCTCTACGCCACCAACAAGCCGACGCTGTTCGAGATGTCCGACCAGATGCCGGGCGCGAAGATCCTCGACGGCAATTGGGGCACGGAGCACATGGCCATCGCAATCCCAAAGGGACGCGAAGCCGCGCTTCCCTTGCTCAACCGCTTCGTGGCGGAGGAGCAATCCTCCGGTGCGCTGGACACCATCCAGCAGCAGGCGGGCCTCCGCGGCGCGAGCAAGGCGACACGGGAGTAGCTCGGAATACGTGGCCTGCTCCGGCAGACGGTTTCGGGCGGCCGCTCGGAAGCTGCCATCGAGCGCGCAAACGCGGCTGCTGCACGAATGCAGACGACACTTGAACCTGCAAACGATTAGCATTCGTCGCTACCGATCCTGACTGCATTTGCTACAGATCAACGCGACCATCATGGACAAAGCGTCATTTGCTTTCGGCGCCGCGCTGAGCGACCAACGCGGCACAAAGCCGGAGACAGAGCATGAGCAAGCCGCAATTGTTGACCCTCCACCGCTGGATCACGCTGATCTTTGCACTTCCCTTGCTCGCGATCATCGCAACCGGTTTCATCCTTTCATTCGAGCCGATGGCACAGGTCAGCGGTCTCGGCGGACCACCGATCGACGCCGCGCGCGTCGCCGAGTTGGTGAAGCGGTATGATCCGGAAGGCAAGGCGCGCGGCCTGGCGATCAATGCAAGTGCGCAGCGCGTCGCGTTGCAAGATTCTGGCGCCCCGGTGATCGACCTCGCCACCGGCGAAACCGTTGCCACCGGGGCTGGCCTCTCCGATCTCTTCCTCTGGGCGCGCATGACGCACGAGCGGCTGCTCGGCCAGGCTTGGCTCGTGACGAGTTCCACCATCACCATGATCGTTCTCATGGTGCTTGGCATCTTCATGGGACTGCCACGACTACGCAACTCGCTGTCCGGATGGCACAAGGGGACCGCGTGGTTCACGCTGCCACTGATCCTCCTGAGCCCGCTCACCGGCCTTTGCATGGCCTTTGGCCTGACATTTCAAAGTGCTTCTGCCCCCGCAGGCGACGGCCGGCCGCTCCCGCTGCCCGACGCGATTCGCTTGGTCGCGTCTTCCCACGACCTCTCGCACGTGATCTCGATCGGCACGCGCGGCGGCCGCATCGTGGCGCGGCTCTACGAGGATGGAGAGTTGCGCGCCTACGCGGTCAACGCATCCGGCGTCACGCCATTGCCGCGCAACTGGCCGCGGCTGATCCATGAGGGAAACTGGTCGGCAACGATCGCCTCGTCCCTCAATGTCTTGATTTCGATCGCGCTCATGACGTTGCTGTCGACCGGCCTCCTAATCTGGGCACGGCGCAAGCTGCGTAAGCCACGATCGCGCGCTGACCGGCGGGCCGACACCTCCATCGCGCGCGCAGCCTGATCGCATCGGCAGTCAATTGTGCGCGCTCGCCCGCATCCGCTCCGGCGCGGCGGAGCGTTGCGTGAATTCGATGTCGTCGTCTCCTCCTGATGGAATCAGGATCGCGCGCTCGCGCGGCAGGGCCTCCGGCATCTCGTCGCGGATGAAGGCGATCAGCCTCTCCCGCATTTCGCAGCGCAGATCCCAGGATTGCGGCGCATTGCGCGCGCTGACCAGCGCGCGCAATTCGATGGTGCGTGAATCCGCGTCGATCACCTGGAGATTGACCACCGCGCCGTCCCAGAGCTTCGACTCCTTCACCGCGCCTCCGAGCCAGCGCCGGATGCGAGGCACGTCGGCGCGGTAGTCGACATGGAGCGCGATCACACCGATCAGGGACGCGGTGTCACGGGTCCAGTTCTGGAACGGCTTTTCGATGAAGTAGGACAGCGGCACGACCATGCGGCGCCAGTCCCACAGCCGGATGACGACATAGGTCGCGGCGATATCCTCCACCCAACCCCACTCGTTTTCGATGATGACCGCATCCTCGATCCGGATCGGCTGCGTGATTGCGATCTGCAGGCCGGCGATCAGATTGCTGAGCAGCGGTCGCGCGGCCAGACCGACGATGATACCGGCGGCACCAGCGGAAGCGAACAGGCTGACGCCGTATTGCCTGACCGAATCGAGCGTCATCAGCGAGGTCGACACCGTGATGATGACGATGATGATGTCAGTCACGCGTTTGAAAACGCGGACCTGGGTGACGTGCTTGCGCGCGACAAAATTCTCGGTGACATCGCGAAAGTTCTGCAAATAGCGCGCCGCACTCATGTCGACGATCCGGATCGAGATCCAGCCGATCAGCGCGATGAAGGCGACGACGAACAGGCTCGTGAGCGGCGTGCGAAAGGCATCATTCAGCGGCGCGAGCGGCAACACCAGCGCGACGGCGGCAAGACATAGCGCCAACTGGGCCGGTCCGGACGTGCGCTCGATGAACACGCTCAGGAGCGGAAGACGGGTTCCGAAGGTGCGGGTCAATAGCCAGACGGCGAGCCGGTAGAATGACAGCGCAAGCAGCATCGCCCCGGCAACGAGGCCGAGACCGATGAACCAAGATGGGATCCACCCGAACATCTTGTCGATGTCGGCCATGACGACCTGCCAATTCATTCACGTCCCCGGAATTGCATTCGCTGCTGCGCCAACGCGTTCCAGCGCGCTTCGCTCCTCCCGCGCAGTGCAACGCAGCATTCCCCTGGTGCAATCGTGCCGAATTGCGCTAATTTGCGTACGATGACGAGACGAACCGGCAGCGCCGATCTTCCCCTTCACACCGGACGGGTTCCGGCGTGGCTGGCGAGCCGCATGGCTTCGCTGGGCGCAATCGTGACGCAGGCGGTGGTGCATCATTACGGGCGCGATGCATTCCTGCAGCGGCTGTCGCATCCATTCTGGTTCCAGTCATTCGGCGCCGTCATGGGGATGGACTGGCACTCCTCGGGGATCACCACGTCCGTGATCGGCGCGCTGAAGCGCGGGCTCGGGCCGCTCCAGGATGAGCTCGGCATCTATGTCTGCGGCGGTCGCGGCCAGCATTCGCGCAAGACGCCGGACGAGCTGCTGCAACTCGGTGACCGCGTCGGCTTCGACGGCGCGAAGCTCACCCGCGCCAGCCGCCTGGTGGCGAAGGTCGACAGCGCCGCAGTCCAGGACGGCTTCGACCTCTATCTGCACGGTTTCTTCGTCACCGCAGACGGCAAGTGGACGGTGGTGCAGCAGGGAATGAACGGCGACAAGCGGCAGGCCCGCCGCTATCACTGGCATTCGGAAGCGCTTAAGAGTTTTGTCGAGGCGCCCCACAGCGCGATCGACGGACCGCAGCAAGGCGAGATCGTCAACCTCACCGACCATCGCGCCGATATCTCCCGCACTGCGCAGCTTGAGCTTCTCTCTGACCTCGGCCCCGATCGCATCCTCACAGAATTCGAACGGCTCACCGGCACAACGACCGAGCCTGCGCAGGCGATGCTGCCGCACCTGATCATGCCCGCGCATCACGATGTCCGGCCGAAGGACGTGTTCGCACGCCGCTTGCACGGCACCCTCGCCGCCGCAGCCGAGCGCGGCCCGATCGATTTTCCGGAGCTGCTGCTGACGCCCGGCGTCGGCGCGCGCACCGTGCGCTCGCTGGCGATGGTGGCCGAGGTCGTGCACGGCGCGCCCTATCGCTTCAAGGACCCCGCGCGCTTCTCGCTCGCCCATGGCGGCAAGGACCGGCATCCCTATCCCGTTCCGATCAAGGTCTATGACGAGACCATCCGCGTCCTGAAGGGCGCAATCCAGAATGCAAAGCTCGGTCGCGAGGAAGAGATGCAGGCGATCAAACGCCTTGACGATCAGGCACGGCGGCTGGAACGAACCGCAAGCGGGCCATCGTTGGAATCGTTCATTGCAGGCGAGCGCGCCGCATCACCGGACCTCGATGGCCGCTCCGTGTTCGGCTGGGAGCGCGATCTCGTTGCGACAAAGAAAGCGACTGGCTCCTGAGCGCGCCTAATCTTCGGCCTCCTCCTCGTCGTCGATGAACCGATTGGCCGAATGGTCCTGATATTGTTCGGTCTGGATGAATTTGCTGTCCATACCGCGAATGTCGGAGTGCTGCGCCTTGTCGCGGTTCGACAGGATCATATTGTCGCCGATCTTGCCCTTGGGAATGTCCGTCAGCGCTCCGTTGCCCGCGCCCTTGCCGTGCGCGCCTGAACCGATATGCGTCTTGCCTCCGTGGGGCATGAATTGCTCCATCATCGTTGTCAGCAATTTGCCAACGCGCGTGCCACCGGGTTTGTTTCGCGGTTGCACGCGAGAACGATGATCGTTGTTCCCTCAGCTTGCCATCCGCTGCGGCACATCCGCCGCACTTGGCTGACGCCCCTCACCGGCATCGGCAATCACTGGCAGTTTCGCAATCATGCGGATCCCCGGCCGCTTGCGCCAATGAATCTGCGAGGACTCGACGGCAAGGCCGAGCCGCGGCCATCGCGTGAACAAAGCCCGGAGCGCGCACATCGCCTCAATGCGCGCGAGCTGATGTCCGAGGCAGAAATGGATTCCCGTGCCGAAGGACATATGACGATTGGGCTTTCGTTCGAGATCGAGCCGCTCGGGTTGGTCGTGCACCGCAGGATCCATATTTGCAGCGGCGAGCATGACCATGACGCGGTCGCCTTTCTTCAGCCGCGCGCCATCGAGCTCGACATCCCGCCGCACATAACGCGGTTTTGAAAACTGTACCGGCGAGACGAAACGCAAGAATTCCTCGACGGCGAGCGAGGTGCGGCTCCAGTCCTCTTCCAGCCAGTCACGCAAGTCCGGATTCCTGAGCAGCTCGTAAACCGAGCCGCTGATGAGATGGGTCGTGGTCTCCGAGCCCGCCGTGAGCAGCAGGAACACCATCGAGACCATTTCGTCCGGCGTGATCTCGCCGCCCTCGCGTTCGACCTGGACCAGCTCTGCAATCAGACCCTCACCGCCCCGTTCGCGCGCGACTTGCAACTGCTCTTGGAGATAGCTTCGCATTTTGCGGAATGCGAACAGCAGACGAAAGAAGCTGACGACGTCCGTCAGGGACGACATCGCATTGGCCCAGGCGATGAAGCGCGGGCGATCGGCCACGGGCAGACCGAGTAGCTCCGAGATCACCGACAGCGGCAGGATACGCGCATAGCTCTGAACGAGATCGGCTGGGCTGCCCTTTGCAAACAGCTCATCGGCCAGACCGTCCGCGATGGCACGGATGCGCGGCTCCATCGCAACGATGGCCCGGCGGCGAAAGGCCTCGTCCACGATGCTGCGCAGCCTGGTGTGATCCGGCTCGTCCATCGTCAGCATGTTGTTGGCGATGGTCCTGATCAGCCTCGGCATCCACCAGCGCAGCCCGGCAACGTCGCCGTCTTCCTTGCGCAGCGTGAAGATCGTGCTGTCCTTCAGCACCTGCGCGGTGGCGTCGTGGGTCGTGGTGATCCAGACGTCGCCGACGAGCGGAAATCGCGTCGCGACCACGGGGCCGGACGCTCGCAGAGCCGCGATGGCCTTGGGTGGATCGCGAAAGAAGGCCTCGCTCGTGAAATCGAGGCGCGGTGCCATGTGATCACCGGAGTGGTTGGTGGCGCCTCAACGAGATGGTGAGCGAGGCCACCGGCGCAAGGGCTGGAACCAGCCTTCGCGCGCAGCGGAACTAACCTCGTCCAGGCGTGCGCGGCCCGGCCTTGCGCTGCTGCTGGTTGGTATAGGCGTCCCAATGGCTCCAGCTGCCATTGCTGAGGCTCTGCAGGTCGGTGCCGAGCGGACGGCGCGTGCGCTTGTCGTGGTCGGCAATGGCGCGCTCGGACTGCGCAATCTTGCGCTTGAGCTCCGCGATCGTCTTCTGGGTCTGGCCGTCGCGTTTCGAGGACGCGATCTCGCCCATCGTGAAGCGCGCGGTCTCGAGCGCCTTCAACTCGGCGCGATTCTTCTTCAACTGAACCCGGTGCCAGGCGATGTTGCTGTCGCTGTCCGCAACCATGTGGGAACTCCGCTGATTCGTTCCCACAGTGTATCAAGCGCCGAATCGGCCCGGCAACGCCCCCACCGCGGCGAAAATGCGGTCTTATTGCGAGATGGGCATGATCTGGAAAAGTGTGAAGCGGTTTTCCGAATAGATCATGCCCAAAAAAAGAGCCCGCTTAGCGCTCGGCAAAGGCCTTTTCGACCACGAACTGGGCGGGCTCGCCGTGGTTACCTTCGACGAAACCGCGCTCGCCCAGGAGCAGCCGGGTATCCGCCACCAGCGCCGGGCTGCCGCAGATCATGACTCGGTCGTGGGCCGCTTCCAGCGCCGGCAGGCCGATATCGGCAAACAGCTTGCCTGAAGTGATGAGGTCGGTGATGCGGCCGCGGTTGCGGAAGGGATCGCGCGTCACGGTCGGGTAGTAGATCAGCTGCTCGCGGATGTACTCGCCGATCAGCTCGTCCTTCGGCAGGTGCTCGGTGATCATCTCGCCATAGGCGAGCTCCTTCACGTGCCGGCAGCCATGCAGCAGCACGACCTTCTCGAACCGCTCATACGTCTCGGGGTCCTTGATCACGCTCAGAAACGGAGCAAGGCCCGTGCCGGTACCGATCAGATAGAGGTTACGCCCCTCTTCCAGATTGTCGATGACAAGCGTGCCCGTGGCCTTGCGGCTGACGATGATCTCGTCGCCTTGCTTCAGATGCTGGAGCCGCGAAGTCAGCGGTCCATCCGGCACCTTGATCGAGAAGAATTCGAGGGTGTCCTCGTAGTTGGCGCTGGCGACGCTGTAGGCGCGCAGCAGCGGCTTCTCGCCGACCTTGAGCCCGATCATGGTGAATTCGCCATTGCGGAAACGGAAGGTCGGGCTGCGGGTGGTCTTGAAGGAGAACAGCGTGTCGGTCCAGTGGTGGACGCTCAAAACGCTTTCCTGATTGAAATTGCTCATCTCACCTTCCCTGTCGCTCCAATGCGGTTCTCGAGGCGGGCAGCTATGCGTCGTTTGTACACGATCATTTGTATACTAATGAATAATCCTGCTTGATCCCGCGGTCAAGGCTGCCCAAGATCGAAAGCGTTGCAGTTGGGAATAAGGAGCCCCTTCCATGGCGCATGACGCACCCCAGGCCACCGGGCCCTCGAAGCTCGTGATCCGCAATATCGGCCTGATCCTGTCCGGCGCCCTGGAAAAGCCGATCCTGGACGGCGACACCATCGTCGCGGAGAACGGCAAGATCACCGCGATCGGACGCTACAAGGATCTCGACACGGAGGGTGCCACCACCATCGTGGATGCCAACGGCACGACGGTTGCTCCCGGCCTGATCGACAGCCACGTCCACCCGGTCGCTGGCGACTGGACACCCCGCCAGAACCAGATCAACTGGATCGACAGCTCTCTCCATGGCGGCATCACCACCATGATCTCGGCGGGCGAAGTGCATATGCCCGGCCGTCCCCGCGACGTCGTCGGCCTCAAGGCCATGGCGATCTTCGCCCAGCGCGCATTCTGGACCTTGCGGCCGGGCGGCGTGAAGGTTCACGCCGGTGCGCCCGTCATCGAATGCGAGATGGTCGAGGAGGACTTCAAGGAAATGGCCGCCGCCGGCGTCAAGCTGCTCGGCGAAGTCGGCCTCGGCGGCGTCAAGGACGGCCCGACTGCGCGTAAGATGGTCGGCTGGGCACGCAAATACGGCATCCAGAGCACGATCCACACCGGCGGTCCCTCGATCCCCGGCTCAGGCCTGATCGACAAGGACGTGGTGTTGGAGGCCGACACCGACGTCGTCGGTCACATCAATGGCGGCCACACCGCCCTGCCCGACGACCAGATCCGCTGCATCTGCGAGGGCTGCAAGCGCGGACTCGAGATCGTTCACAACGGCAATGAGCGCTCGGCGCTCTACACACTGCGTATCGCACGCGAAATGAACGAGCTGCATCGCGTCATCCTCGGCACCGACGGGCCGGCCGGCTCCGGCGTGCAGCCGCTCGGCATCCTGCGGATGGTCTCGATGCTGTCCTCGATCGGCGAGCTGCCGGCCGAGATCGCGTTCTGCCTCGCCACCGGCAACACCGCGCGGATGCGGCAGCTCGATTGCGGCCTGATCGAGGTCGGCCGTTCCGCCGATTTCGTCATCATGGACAAGGCGCAGCACTCGCCCGGCAAGACCATTCTGGAGAGCGTCCAGCTCGGCGACCTCCCCGGCATCGGCATGACCATCATCGACGGCATCGTGCGCACGCAGCGCAGCCGCAATACGCCGCCGGCCGGAAGGGTGCCGGAGGTGGTGGCGAAGTGACGGCATTTGTCGTCATTCCGGGGCGCGCGTCAGCGCGAACCCGGAATTCAGACATTTGGCGCGAGATTCCGGGTTCACGCGCGATGCGCGTGCCCCGGAAATGACGGGCAAATCACCTTAGCTTGTTCAACAGTGCCATCAGCAGCTCGCGCTCCTTGACATCGAGCGGAGCCAGCGTTTCGCGCGTGATCGCAATCGCATTCGGCGCGAGCTTTTCCGCAAGCTGCTGACCGGCGCGCGTCAGGCTCACCAACAGGCGCCGGCCGTCCTCGGGATCCTGGCTCGTTTCGGTCAGGCCGCGCGCCGTGAGGCGGTCGATCACGCCCTTGATGGTCGCGACGTCCATCGCCGTCAGCCGCCCCAGCTGGTTCTGCGAGCACGGCCCGGTCTCGGCGAGCTTGGACAGTGCCGCCCATTGCGTCGGCGTCAGATTGGTACCGATGTCGCGCGAGAAGATCGAGCTGTGCCGCTGCCAGACCTGGCGCAGGATGAAGCCGACCTGTTCGTCGAGCACGTAAGACGGTTTTGCCGGTTTGACGCTCTTCTTTGCCGCAACGCTTCTCGCCATCCGCTCCCCGCCCCTCATAACGAAAGATGCGCGTCGCGGATATCCGGACGCGCGTCGAGCTCGGCCATGGTGCCGCCGAAACAGATGCGGCCGCGCTCGATGATGTAGGCGCGATCGGAAATCAACCGCGCGAAATGCAGATTCTGCTCGGAGACGACAATGCTGACGCCCTCCTTCTTCATGGTCAGGATGGCATCGACCATCTGCTCCACGATTTTCGGCGACAGGCCTTCCGAGGGCTCGTCCAGCAGCACCAGCGACGGATTGCCCATCAGCGTGCGCGCGATCGTCAGCATCTGCTGCTCGCCGCCGCTCATGCGGCCGCCGGGCCGACCCTTCATCTCACCGAGATTGGGAAACAGCGTGAACAGCTTCTCGCGGGTCCAGTAAGGCGCGTTGGGACGCTTCGGCTGGCGGCCGACTTCGAGATTTTCGTCAACCGTCAGATCCGTGAAGATGCGCCGCTCTTCGGGTACATAGCCGAGACCTTCGCGCACGATCTCATGCGTCGGCCGCGCCGAGACGTCCTTGCCCTCGAACGTGATGCGGCCGGTTCGCTGCGCGACGAGGCCGACGATCGAGCGGAACGTGGTCGACTTGCCGGCGCCATTGCGCCCGAGCAGCGCGACCACTTCGCCCTCGCCGACCTCGAAACCGATGTCGAACAGGATGTGCGCCGGGCCGTAATGGCTGTTGAGCCCCTCGACGGTCAGCTTCATGACGAGGCTCCCTCGCGGTGGCGGGCATCGTAGACAAGGCCCTCGCCGAGATAGACCGCCTGCACCTGCGGATTGCCGCGCACCTCGGCCGGCGAGCCCTCGGCGATCAGCGTCCCTCGATTGAGCACGATAATGCGGTCGGCGTGCTCGAACACCACATCCATGTCGTGCTCGGTGAAGAGCACGCCGATCGATTTCTCGCGCGCGATCTGGGCCGTCAGCCGCATCAGATCGACCCGCTCGCGCGGTGCCATGCCGGCGGTCGGCTCGTCCATCAGCAAGAGCTTCGGCTGATTGGCGAGCGCGACCGCAAGCTCGAGCCGCTTGAGATCGCCATAGGCGAGCTCGCCGCAGGGACGGTCGGCATAACCGCCCATGCCGACCAGCTCGAGCAACCGCCCAGCCTCGCCGCGATCGAAGTTCGGCGCCGAGCCGAAGAGATTGAACAGCTGCCTGCCATGTGAGATCAGCGCGACCTGCACGTTCTCCCGCACCGTCATGGTGGCGAAGGTCGCGGTGATCTGGAAGGTGCGTCCCACGCCCATCCGCCAGATGTCACGGGGTTTCTTGCCGGTGGTCTCCTCGCCGAGCAGGCGCACTTGGCCGGTATCAGGCCGGTTCTGCCCGTTGAGCATGTCGAAGCAGGTGCTCTTCCCCGCGCCATTGGGCCCGATCAGCGCCAGGATCTCGCCAGCACGCAGCGAGAACGAGACACCGCGCACGGCGTGGATGCCACCGTAGGATTTGGTCAGGCCTTCGACCGCGAGAAGTGGGGGCGCAACGCTCATTCGGCGGACTCGATCGGCTTGGCAAGCAGGGAGGATCCAGGCGGCGAGGACTTCCTGCGGCGCTGCGCCAGCATTTCCAGCATACCAACGATGCCCTTGGGGAAGACGACGACGATCAGCACGATGAAACCGCCGAGCACGAGTTTCGACAGATCGGTCTGGCTCACCAGCCAGATGTTCAGAGCCTTGTAGACAATGGCGCCGATCACCCCGCCCGACACCGTCTCGACGCCGCCGAGCAGCACCATGACCAGCGCATCGACCGAGAGCGAGATGCCGAGATTGTCGGGGAAGACGCTACCCTTGAGATAGGCGAACAGCGCGCCGCCGATGCCGGCCGTGGTGCCCGCGATCACGAAGGCCGTCCACTGGATACGCTTGGCGTTGATGCCGACCGCCTCGCTGCGGAGCACCGAGTCTCGCGTGGCACGGAGCGCATAGCCGAACGGCGAGAACACTGCGATCCGCAGCGCAATGGTGACGAGTGCGGCCACGCCGAGCGCCAGCCAGTAGAAGTGTGACGGGCTCGCTGCCCAGCTCGCAGGCCAGACGCCCAGGATGCCGTTATCACCGCCGGTGACGCTCACCCACTGGAACGCGATCGACCACACGATCTGCGCGAAGGCGAGCGTCAGCATGGCAAAATAGACGCCGGAGAGCTGCACCGCGAAGAAGCCGAATATTGCGGCGCCCATGCAGCCCAGCAGCGGCCCGAGCAAGAGGCACACGATCATCGGCAATCCCGCCATCTTGGCAAGGAAGGCGACGCCATAGGCACCGAGCCCGAAATAGGCGGCATGGCCAAAGGATGCGAGCCCGCCGACCGACATCAGGAAGTGCAGGCTGACGGCGAAGATCACGAAGATCGCGATCTCCGAGCCGACGGTCAGCGCGTAATTGCCGGCGAACAGCGGCAGCGTCGCCGCGATCACCAGTGCCGCGAGCGACGCCAGCCGTTCGTTTGAGGTCAACGGGCGCCAGGGATTGACGGTGAGGCCAGGCGTCTTGCGCGCGGCCGCCTCGGGCTTGCCGAACAGGCCCCAGGGACGGACGATCAGCACCACCGCCATCACCAGGAAGACCAGGATGATCGAGATCTTCGGAAATATGAGGATGCCGAAGGCGTTGAGCTCGGACACCAGCACGGCTGCGACGAACGCGCCGACGATGCTGCCGAGGCCGCCGATTACGACCACGACGAAGACCTCGACGATGATGCGCAGATCCATGGCATGATGCACGGCATCGCGCGGGATCTGGAGCGCACCGCCGAGGGCTGCGAGGAAGACACCAACCGCGAACACGGATGTGAACAGCCATTTCTGGTTCACGCCGAGCGCTGCCACCATGTCGCGATCCTGCGTGGCGGCGCGCACCAAGACGCCCCAACGCGTGCGCTGGAACAGCAGCCAGAGAATGCCGAGCACGACGGGCCCGAGCGCGATCAGGAACAGATCGTAGCTCGGAATGTTCTGGCCGAAGAAATCAACGGCCCCCTTGAATCCCGGCGCGCGGCGGCCGACGAGATCATCGGGTCCCCAGATCAATACCACGAGATCCTCGACCATCAGGGTCAGGCCGAAGGTGCCGAGCAGCTGGAACAGCTCGGGCGCGTGATAGATGCGCCGGAGCAGCACCATCTCCACGAGAACGCCGATCAGCGCCACGGCCAGCGCCGCAACGACCACCCCGCCCCAGAAGCCGAACGCACCGGAAAAGCGTTCGGTCAGCGTGAAGGCGATATAGGCGCCGATCATGTAGAAGGCGCCATGCGCGAAATTCACGATCCGCGTCACGCCAAAGATGATCGACAGGCCCGAGGCCACCAGAAACAGCGACGCTGCGCTGGCAAGACCTGTGAGAAACTGTACGACGTAAAAGGCCATCGGCGGTCCGGGTTAGGTCTGAACTTCACTCTCCCCGCTCTTGCGGGGAGAGAGAGCTTCGTAGGGTGAGTTAGCCTTGCGACTGCGCGAAGCGCAGTTCGCTGGGCGTAACCCACCTCTTCTGGTTCTGCGGGTGCAGAACGTGGTGGGTTACGCCTTCGGCTAACCCACCCTACGGCAACGGGGACTAATCCTTCGGCCGCAGCTTTTCGACTTCGGCATCGCTGGGCAGATAGTCCGCCCCCTTCTTGTAGGATGCATCCACCATCACGCCCTTGCCGTCCTTCTGCGCGGTCTTGCCGACGAAGGCGCCGAGCGTCGATTGATGGTCGATCTTGCGGAAGGTGATCTCGCCGAACGGTGACGGCATCGAGATGCCTTCAGCCGCCGCGATCATCTTGTCGGTATCGGTCGAGCCCGCTTTCGCCAGGATGGCGGCGGCCGCCTTGATGGTCTGGTAGCCGACGATCGAGCCGAGGCGCGGATAGTCGTTGTACTTTGCCTGATACGCCTTCAGGAACGCGTCATGCTCGGGCGTCTTGATCGAGTACCAGGGATAACCGGTCACGATCCAACCCTCCGGCGTTTCGTCCTTCAGCGGATCGAGATATTCGGGCTCGCCGGTCAGGAACGACACGACCTCGCGTCCCTTGAACAGGCCGCGGGTGTTGCCTTCGCGCACGAGCTTGACGAGATCCGGACCGAAGGTGACGTTGAGGATCGCTTCGGGATTGGCCTGCGCCACTGCCTGCACCACCGGACCCGCGTCGATCTTGCCCTGCGGCGGCCACTGCTCGTCGACCCACTGGATATCGGGGCGCTTCTCCGACATCAGCTTCTTGAACACCGCGACGGCCGACTGGCCATATTCATAATTCGGCGCGATCGTCGCCCAGCGCTTGGCCGGCAGCTTGCTGGCGGCTTCGACCAGCATCGCGGCCTGCATGTAGTTGGAGGGACGCAGGCGGAAAGTGTATTTGTTGCCTTTCGACCACGTCACGGCGTCCGTCAGCGGCTCGGCCGCGAGGAAGAACACCTTCTTCTGGTTGGCGAAGTCAGAGACCGCGAGGCCGATGTTGGACAGGAAAGTCCCCGTCAGCATTGCGACGCCTTCGCTGGAGACGAGCTCGTTGGCCGCGGTCTGCGCATCCGCCGGCTTGCCGCCGTCGTCCTTGGAGACGACGACGAGCTTCTTGCCGTTGATGCCGCCGGCCGCGTTGATTTCTTCGACCGCGAGCTGCCAGCCCTTGCGATAGGGCTCGGTGAAGGACGGCAGCAGCGAATAGCTGTTGATCTCGCCGATCTTGATGTCCTGCGCCAGGGCCGAATGGCCCATGCCGGCTGCCAGAAGCGCAAAGGCCGCGCCGACGAAATAATTTCTTGCTCGCATCCCAACCTCCAGTTTTGAACCTTGTGTCTCGACCACGATCTTGCCGGAGACGCTGTGCCCGCGTCCCCGGATCCTGCTTTATCTCAAACCGTCTTCGCCCTTGATCTCCGCGACCGTCAGCCCGCCGACGCGCGGCAGCGGACGGCCGCTGTCGGTGACGGCAACCGCGACCATGATCTCGTTGGCGCGCGGCGCATCGTTGATCTGTACTTCCATGCCGTCGAAATGGCTGCGCACGAAAGCCGCGTCCTTGTGGCCGAGCGGAATATCCAGCGTCGTACCAGGACCGCTGCGCTTCTTCGACGACGGGATCAGCGCCGCGCCCTTGCTCAGCACTTTCCGCACCGGCGCGCCCATCTTCGGGTGAAGGATGGCGGCGGCGTGCTCCAGCTCGCCGTTCTCGCCGACGGCCGCGGCCTTGCCATAGCTCTGCGCCTTCGCGCCGTCGATACCGAGCGCTGCCACCGCGCGCTTCGACAGGAGTTCGCCAAGCTCCTCGCCGATCGCGATCAGCGGCGAGAGATCCTCGACGTATTTTCCGGCAAAGGGATTTTCGATGACGGCAATCGCGGCCGCGCGCCGCGTCGGCGGCGAGACTTGCCGCCCCATCTCCATCTGCGTCTCTTCGACGACGGTGACGATCTTGCGGATGACCGCGCTCATGCTTCGCTTCCCTGTTCAGGCATCGAGCGCGTTCTGCAGCACCAGCGGGCGCGTTCGTTGCTCTTCCATATCCTTGGTTCCGATGACAATCATATCACCACAAAGCCGCAGCACGGCACCCTCGATCAATCCACGATCGAACAATTGCCGTGCACATTCCGCGCCAGATTCGAGGGCGGAGGCAATCTCACTCGGCGACAATTCGCCGACACCGCGGGTGACGAGACGCGCGCCGAGATCGCTGTCGGGCTGAAGCTCGTTGGCGGGTTGCCTTGTGACGGCGGGATGCCCGGGCAGATCGACGGCATTGGCAATGACCGTCGCCGCCGCATCGGCCTGCGACGCGGTCGCCGCAAGCACCGTCACTGCATCGGCAATGCCGAGCGAAAAGCTGCGGCCGTGGCGGCCGCTGGTGGCGACGCCGCGAACCGGATCATTCGCATCGATCTTCATGGTGCGCATGACGCCATCGCTGTCAGGCCGATCCAGCAACCCTACCGAAAAATGCTCGCCCCGTCCGAGATGCAGCGCGATGTCGCCCCCATTGTTGACGTAGACCCGGTCGACCGATGCAGCGTTCAGCATCGCGCCGAGAATCTCCTCAGCCACGCTGCCAGCAACCGCGGCCATCGGTGTAATGAAGCAGTGAGCTGTATAGGGAGCGACAGCGGCGTGCATCCGCCGTGCCACCACGCCCTTCAGGGAAGTCTGCTTCGCAGCCGCGCTCCTCAGTTCCGGCAGTTCCGCACAGAGCTCGTCGAGAAGCCCGCTGAACCGGCGTGCCGCAGCCTCATAAGCCGCATGCACCTCGTCCGCGTGTCCCCTCGCCTCAATGATCAGATCAATCGGTCCATCCTGCAAATGCAGCCGCCGGCCATCAGACAGCAAAGCGATTTGCGGGAGCCTCGTCATGGCCGCGGTCCCGGAATCGGGTTCTGCCAGGGCAGCTGACGGACGTCGTCGCCGCCTTGCACGTCCGCAAGCGGTTTCACGTAATCCATGTGCCCGCCCAGCGCGGCATAGTCGGTCAGCCTCATCGTGAATTCGATCGGTGCGACCAGCGCCGGCGTCGGCACGTAGCCGAATGCGCCCGCCGGCATTTGCGTCACATCGACCATGTAGGTGATGCCGCCGCCTGGCCAGACATAAACTGCCGCGCCGCCGCTGGTGACGCGGGTCAGGGCATCCTTCACCGAGCGCGTCAGCCGCACCGGATTGTCGGTGACGCCGGCACGTAGGGAACCGCCGGCGCCCGCCATGAACAGCACCGTACACAGCGCCGGCTCGCAATTCTCCTGAATGCGCTCGACCGAGAATTTCAGGTCGGCCGGCATCTCAGTCTCGACCGGCTTCAAGGCCTCGTCGAGCACATAGTAAGACGAATGCTCGCCGGTCGTGGAGACCATCAGCATGGAAAGGCCGGGCTTGGCCTCCTTGGCGTCGAACGGACCGAGGATCGCCAGCGGATCGGAGATATTGGTGCCGCCCCAGCCCGTGCCGGGATCCGCAACCTGGAAATAGCGGCCGGGCGTCGAGCGTCGGCCCTTCATCTTGATGCCGGTGTCGGCAATATCGAGCAGCTTGCCGGCCTGGTGCTCTGAGAGCACGCCGGTGATGTGGTCGTCGACCACGACGACCTCATCGACCTTGCCGTGCCATTGCTTGGCGAACATACCGATCGTCGCCGAGCCGCAGCCGACGCGCATGCGTACTTCTTTCACGCCGTTGACGATCGGCGGCCGGCCGGCCTGCACCACCACGCTCGCACCGCCGTCGATAGTGAGCTCCACCGCCTTGCAATTGGCGAGGTCCATCAGCGTGTCGCAGGTGACGCGGCCCTCTTTCTTGGAGCCGCCGGTGAGATGATGCACGCCGCCGAGCGACAGCATCTGCGAGCCGTATTCGCTGGTGGTGACATGGCCGACCGCCTCGCCCTGCGCACGGACGGTGGCGGTTTCGGGCCCGAGATAGCGGTCGGTGTCGATCTTCACCTTGATGCCGCAATAGGAGAAGATGCCCTCGGTGACGACGGTCACCATGTCGACGCCATCAACCTCGGAGGAGACGATGAAAGGCGCCGGCTTGTAGTCCGGATAGGTCGTGCCCGCGCCGATCGCCGTGACGAAGGTCGAGGGCTCGTGGACGATCTTGCCGTCCCAATCTTCGGTGCGGCTGAACGGCACCAGCTTGCCGCCATGCTCGACGGTGCGCTGCAGGATCACATGGGGATCGACGCGGACGAGCTTGCCGTCGTGGTTGGCGTAGCGATCGCAGGCGCCCGCCGCGCCCGGCTTGATGTAGCACATTACCGGACAGGCATCGCAGCGGATCTTGTCGGTGGCAGCGCTTGTTGTTTCCATCACCATGTGAGAGCCGGCAGACACTGCGGTTATCATTCGTATACGAACGATGTTGCGCGTGGTCCTGATAGCTGTCAAGCGGCGCCGTGCGCCAAATGATACGCCTGCCGAATAAAACCTCATTTGCCTGCCGGCTTTGTCCACAAAGCGGGCAGTCGCGCTGCACTGCGGCATGGCCGCTTGCACGTTTGTGTACAAACGGTATCGTCGCGACGCACGATTTTTGTGACCGCAGGGTTTGGGAACGAGGATGACGCAGCCACCGATCCGCCTTACCGTGAATGGCAGGATCCACGACGTCGCGGCAGAGCGCCAGACGCCGCTGCTCTATGTGCTGCGCAATGATCTCGGGCTCAACGGCCCGAAATACGGTTGCGGCTTGGGTGAGTGCGGCACCTGCACTGTCCTGGTTGACGGCGTCGCAGCCCGCTCCTGCGTGATTCCGGTCGGTGGTTGCGCTGACCGCGACATCGTGACGCTCGAAGGACTCGGCACAATCGACAAACCTGATGTCGTGCAGCAGGCCTTCATCGACGAGCAGGCCGCGCAATGCGGCTACTGCCTCAACGGCATGATCATGACCACCAAGGCGCTGCTTGTGATCAACCCGCAGCCGACCGAACAGGAGGCGCTCGCCGCGCTGCGCTATAATCTCTGCCGCTGTGGCACGCATGTCGAAATCCTGCGCGCCGTGATGCGCGCCTCTGGCCAGCTCGCCGGGGCCGGTGATTGATGGCATCCCTTCTCTCGAACGAAACAGAGCGGGGCTCGCTCGTCGTCGTCCGCACCGTGGACGAGGTCACGTCCGAGACCTTCGTGCGGATCACCGCCGACGGTTCGGTCACCGCCTATAACGGCCATGTCGATCTCGGCACCGGCATCCGCACGGCACTCGGCCAGATCGTCGCCGAAGAGCTGGACGTATCCTTTGCCCGTGTTGTGGTCGTGCTCGGCGACACCGCCGTTGTACCGAACCAGGGCGCGACGATCGCGAGCGAGACCATCCAGATCACCGCCGTGCCTCTGCGCAAGGCGGCAGCCCAGGCGCGGCACTTTTTGATCGCGCGCGCGGCCGAGCGGCTGGAGTTGCCGGCAGACGAGCTGAAGATCGAAGACGGCCTCGTGCGTGGTCACAATCGCAGCGTCAGCTATGGAGAGTTGATCGGCGGCGAGACCATTCGCCTCGAACTTGCCGATGACGTCACCGTCAAGGCCGTCGGCGATTACGCCATCGTCGGCCAGTCGATGCCGCGCGTCGACCTTCCTGCCAAGGCGACGGGCGAGCCGACCTTCGTGCATGACGTCCGCGTACCCGGCATGCTGCACGGCCGCGTGGTGCGTCCACCGTACTCCGGCGTCGATGCCGGCCCGTTCGTCGGCACCAGCCTGATCGCGGTGGACGAATCCTCCGTGCGCGACGTCCCCGGCCTCGTCGCCGTCGTACGCATCGGCGATTTCGTCGGCGTCGTCGCCGAGCGCGAGGAGAATGCGATCCGGGCTGCCGAGCAGCTCGCGGTGAGCTGGAAGCCGACACCCGCGCTGACTGATCTCGCCGATGTCGAGACCGCGCTGCGCGCCAATCCGTCGACGCCGCGCACGCTGATCGACAAGGGCGACGTCGATGCGGCGATCTCAGGCGCGGCCAGGCCGATGCAGCGCACCTACGTCTGGCCGTACCAGATGCACGCCTCGATCGGCCCGTCCTGCGCGGTCGCCGACTTTCAGGACGGCAATATCCGTGTCTGGTCCGGCACGCAGAACCCGCATGTGCTGCGCAGCGATCTCGCTCTGCTCGTCGAGCGGCCGGAGAGCGAGGTCGACGTCATCCGTCTCGAGGCCGCTGGCTGCTACGGCCGCAATTGTGCCGACGACGTCACTGCGGATGCGTTGCTGCTGTCACGCGCGGTCGGCCGCCCGGTGCGGGTGCAGCTGACGCGCGAGCAGGAGCACGCCTGGGAGCCGAAGGGCACCGCGCAGCTGATCGACGTCAATGGCGGGCTCGACGCCAACGGCGGCATCGCGGGGTACGACCTCGCCACACGCTATCCGTCGAACGCGGCACCGACGCTTGCCCTCCTGCTCACCGGACGCATTCCGTCCGAGCCCATCGTGCTGCAGATGGGCGACCGTACCGCGATCCCGCCTTATGACTACGACCATATGCGCGTCGTCGCGCATGACATGGCGCCGATCGTGCGCGCCTCATGGTTTCGCGGCGTCTCGGCGCTGCCGAACACCTTTGCGCATGAATCCTATATCGACGAGGCCGCGGCCGAGGCCGGCGTCGATCCGATCGAATACCGCCTGCGCTATCTGAAGGACCAGCGCGCCGTCGATCTCGTCAATGCGGTGGCCGAGCGCGCCGGCTGGACGCCGCGGCCGGTCCGCGAGGAGAAATATGGCGAGGTCGTGCATGGACGCGGCTTTGCCTACGCGCTCTATGTCCACAGCAAATTCCCGGGCTATGGCGCGGCCTGGTCCGCGTGGGTCGCCGACGTTGCCGTGAACAAGACCACCGGCGACGTCAGCGTCACGCGCGTCGTCGCCGGGCAGGATTCCGGCCTGATGATCAATCCGGACGGCGTGCGCCACCAGATCCACGGCAACGTCATCCAGTCCACCAGCCGGGCGCTGATGGAGGAGGTCTCGTTCGAGCGTGGCGCGGTGGCAGCGCGCGAATGGGGCGCCTATCCCATCATCCCCTTCCTCGATGTGCCCAAGATCGACGTGTTGATGCTGCCGCGGCAGGATCAGCCACCGCTCGGCGTCGGCGAGTCCGCCTCGGTGCCGAGCGCGGCGGCGATTGCCAATGCGATCTTCGATGCAACCGGCGTGCGCTTCCGCGAACCGCCGTTCACGCCGGAGCGCATCCTGAGGGGCCTGCACGGCGAGACATCGCCCGCACCTCAAGCCTTGCCCGCGCCGGCTGCGCCAAGACCGTCTCGTATCTGGGAAAATCCGTTCGCAAGACGCGCCGGCATTGTCGCGACGATCGCGGCCGTCTGCACCGCAGCGATCGGCATCGGCGCGGCGCTCCTGCCTGGCCGCGCCATCGCGCCGATCGCACGCCCTGATGCATCGGTCTATTCCGCCGCGACGATTGCGCGCGGTCAGCAGCTTGCCGCGCTCGGCAATTGCGCGGAGTGCCACACCAGCCTCAATGGCGTGCTCAACGCCGGCGGCCGTGCGCTGGAGACCCCATTCGGCACAATCTATTCGACCAACATCACGCCCGACGTCGAGACCGGCATCGGCGCCTGGTCCTATCCGGCCTTCGAGCGTGCGATGCGCGACGGCTTGCATCGCGACGGACGGCAGCTCTACCCAGCCTTCCCCTACACGCATTTCGCCAAGACCAGCGATGCCGACATGCAGGCGCTCTACGCTTACCTGATCGCACAGCCTGCAGTGCGCGCGACGGCACCACCGAATGCGCTTACTTTCCCATTCAACCTACGCCCGCTGCTCGCAGGCTGGAATGCGTTGTTTCACGACACCAAGGAGTTCAAGCCCGATCCCGCGAAGTCCGAGGCCTGGAATCGCGGCGCCTATCTGGTCGAGAGCCTTGGCCATTGCAGCGCCTGCCATTCGCCGCGCAATGCATTTGGCGCCGAGCAGCGCCAGGCTTATCTCGCCGGCGGCCTTGCCGAAGGCTGGGAGGCACCACCGCTCACTTCGCTCTCGCATGCACCGATCCCATGGAGCGAGGACGAACTGTTCGCCTATTTGCGTACCGGCCATTCGCGCCATCACGGCGTCGCCGCCGGCCCGATGGCGCCTATTGTCAGGGACCTCAAGGCCCTGCCCGACCCCGACATCCGTGCGATGGCCGTCTATCTTGGCTCGTTCAATGACACCGCGACGGACGCGCCCGCAATTGCCGCAAGGCTTGAGAGCGCAACAAAAGTCACGGTCACCTCATCCACCGGCGCGCGGCTTTATCAGGGAGCGTGCGCGGTCTGCCACGAGGTCGGCGGCCTGCCGCTGTTCGGCAGCCGGCCCTCGCTCGCGCTCAACAGCAATCTGCACAGCGTAACAGCGGACAATCTCGTGCAGGTAATCCTGCACGGCATCACTGATCCCGCCTCCAGCGATCTCGGCTACATGCCAGCGTTCAGGAATAGCATGAGCGACGCGCAGGTCGAGGAGCTCGTCAGCTTCCTGCGCGGGCAGTTCGCACCCGACAAGCCAGCCTGGACCGGCGTCCGCGAGACAATCGCGCGAGTACGGGCGTCGGTGCACTAGACGATTCACTCCGTCGTTCCGGGGCCCGAGCGTAGCGAGGGAGCCCGGAATCCATAATCACCAGCCGGGGTCATGGATTCCGGGCTCGCCGCTTCGCGTCGCCCCGGAATGACACTGAATGAGATCCAACTCAGCCGTGCTTCTTCATCTCCACCGGCGGCGTGCCGTGGGTGTGGAAGGACTCGATCGTCTTCAGGCCCCACGCCTGGCCCTTCTTGCGCTCTTCTTCGGTCCACACGATCGGCTTCCAGTCCGGTGCGAGGATGAGCCGCGCGCCGGCATTGGCGACTTCGACGCGGTTGCCGCCGGGCTCGTAGACATAGAGGAAGAAAGTCTGCTGGATTGCGTGCTTGTGCGGGCCGGTCTCGATGTGCACCCCGTTCTCCAGGAAGATGTCGGCAGCGCGAAGAATCTCCTCGCGGCTGTCGAGCGCGTAGGTGACGTGATGGAAGCGGCCGGGCGTCCCGGAATGATCGAGCGAATAGGCAAAATCGTAGCTCTTGTTCGACATGGTCAGCCACATCGCCGCTTCCCGGCCGTCGTTGAGCACGATCTGCTCGGTGAGGCGGCAGCCGAGGTAATTCTCGAAGAACTCGCGGTTGGCCTTGATGTCGACGGCGAGACAGTTGAGATGATCGAGACGGCGAACGTTGACGCCACGCGCGGGAAAGCGCTGTGCTTGGTTCTTCAGTGCGGGCTTGAGCTCCGGCGGCGCCTGATACCATTCGGTCTCGTAATAGAGCTCGACGATGTGACCATCGGGGTCCCTGCAGCGGAACGTCGGCCCCTGCCCCATGTCGCCGTCGATCCAGCCGATGTCGAAGCCCGAGCCCTTCAGCGCGGCGACGCGGCGCTCCAGTGCCTGCTGGCTGCGCGCGCGTAGCGCCATGTGCTCCATGCCCGAGGTGTTCGAGGCCGTCAGCTTGAGGGAGTAGCGCTCGTAATCGTCCCAGCCGCGCAGATAGACCGACTCGCCCTTCTGCCCGCTCACCGTCATGCCCATGACGTCGACGAAGAATTTGAGGCTCTCGTCGGGCTTCGGCGTCAACAGCTCCATATGGCCGAGATGGGCGAGATCAAGGATCGGTTCAGGCTGCATGGTGTCCTCCAGAGGCACGGCGATCCTGTTCACGGGATCGTACGCGGGGCGCAAACGTGCACGGGCGCGCCCGGGCGGCACTCGGGGGCCGCGGGCTCATTTGTACTAATGTACAAATGATTAGGTCTCGTCAACAAATCAACACGTGCCGGTCCGCGGCGAAGGCGCGCTCCCAACGTGACCAGCCGTCCCCCGAACGATCGACGGACTGCCCGAATGGTAAAATCTTCCTTAAAGCGAAATGGAACCGGAGGCGTGAGAAAAAAGACAGCATTTTCAGGCCGTTTGCACCCACAAACAGGAATTAGGAACAAAGCTCCCAGCCGAATTGTCACGGATTTAACAAAGCGCCCGCGCCTGTCGTTTAACCGTTTGTCCAGCGACAGCCGCGCATAGTCGGGCAAACAATTCTGTCTTCTCAGGTTTATCCATCGTGACATCTTTTGGACGCGTGATTTCGGTACGCGGATCGCTCGCCCGGGTGGGGCTTCTGGCGCAGAGCCAGATGCCGATCTCGGAGGTTCGGGCGACCGTCGGCCGTTTCGTCAGCATCCGCTGCGCCAGCTCGGTCATCGTCGCCATGATCACCGAGGTGTCCTGCGAGAATTTGTCGAGCAACGACAACTACATCGCGATCGCCTCGGTCGATCTGCTCGGCGAGATCCTCAATGCGGCCGACAAGGCCAAATTCCAGCGCGGCGTCACCAACTACCCGACCATCGGCGATGCCGTCGACCTGATCACGAGCCAGGAGCTGCGCACGATCTACGCGCCGACCGGCTCTGACCAGATCAATGTCGGCTTCCTCCAGCAGGACCGTTCGGTCGTCGCCTATGTCGACGTCGAGGAAATGCTCTCGAAACACTTTGCGGTGCTGGGATCGACCGGTGTCGGCAAATCCACCGGCGTGTCGCTGCTGCTCAACGAGATCTTGAAGGCGCGCCCGAACCTGCGCATCTTCCTGCTCGACGTACACAACGAATATGGCCGCTGCTTCGGCGATCGCGCGCTGGTGCTCAACCCGCGAAACCTGAAGCTGCCGTTCTGGCTGTTCAATTTCGAGGAAATCGTCGACGTCCTGTTCGGCGGCCGCGCCGGCGTACCCGACGAGCTCGACATCCTTGCGGAAGTCATCCCGCTGGCCAAGGGCGTCTATACCCAGTACCAGAACGCCGACCGCATCGGTCTGAAGCGCATCGACCCCAAGCAGGTCGGCTACACCGTCGACACGCCGGTGCCGTACCGGCTGGTCGACCTGATGTCGCTGATCGACGAGCGCATGGGCAAGCTGGAAAACCGCTCCTCGCGCATCATCTATCACAAGCTGATCTCGCGCATCGAAGCCGTGCGCAACGATCCGCGTTACGCCTTCATGTTCGACAACGCCAATGTCGGCGGCGACACCATGGCCGAGGTGATCAGCCATCTGTTCCGCCTGCCCGCCAACGGCAAGCCGATGACGGTGATGCAGCTCGCCGGCTTCCCGGCCGAAGTCATCGATTCCGTCGTCTCGGTGCTCTGCCGCATGGCCTTCGATTTCGGTCTGTGGAGCGACGGCGTCTCGCCGCTGCTGTTCGTCTGCGAAGAGGCGCACCGCTACGCCTCCGCCGACCGCAATGTCGGCTTCGGCCCGACCCGCAAGGCGGTCTCACGCATCGCCAAGGAAGGCCGCAAATACGGCGTCTATCTCGGCCTGATTACCCAGCGCCCGGCCGAGCTCGACGCCACCATCATCTCCCAGTGCAACACGCTGTTCACGATGCGTCTTGCCAACGACCGCGACCAGGCGCTGCTGCGCGCCGCAGTGTCGGACGCGGCCGCCAATCTCTTGTCCTTCGTGCCGTCGCTCGGCACCCGCGAAGTTCTGGCGTTCGGCGAAGGCGTCGCCTTGCCTACGCGTCTGCGCTTCAAGGAGGTGCCGCCGCACCAACTGCCGCGCGGCGAAGCCACCATCTCGAGCGTCCCCTCGGTCAGCGCCGGCCACGACATGCATTTCGTCGGCGCCGTGCTCGAACGCTGGCGCGGTGCGACCTCGAACCGCGACTCCGCGCCGAACGATCCGGTGTTCCAGGCGCCGCCCACCAAGACGCTCGCGCCGGCGGAAACGCCAATGCTGCAGCCCTCGATGGGGCTCGATCCAGACCGCTTCTCGCTGCTGAAGAAGCCGCTGCGGTGAGGCCTCGCTGGTTCACCAACCCGTCATTGCGAGCGCAGCGAAGCAATCCAGAATCCCACCGAGGAAAGACTCTGGATTGCTTCGCTCCGCTCGCAACGACGGAGTATGAGTGACAGCGCCACTTCTCCAACCGGCATTGCAGCAGGCACGTTGAGGTGCTCGTCCGCATGGATTATGTTTCCTGCCCCCAAGCCGGAATCATGCCCATGACAAAGCCCGCCGCGCAACGCTTCCCCGCCCCAGCGATCGACACGCTCCCAGACGATATCCGCACACGTCTCCTCGCCGTGCAGGAGAAGAGCGGCTTCGTGCCCAACGTGTTCCTGACGCTGGCCTACCGGCCCGAGGAGTTCCGCGCGTTCTTCGCCTATCACGACGCGCTGATGGAGAGGGATGGCGGCCTCACCAAGGCTGAGCGCGAGATGATCGTGGTGGCGACTTCGGCCGCCAACCAGTGCCAGTATTGCGTGATCGCCCATGGCGCGATCCTGCGCATCCGCGCCAAGAACCCGCTGATTGCCGACCAGATCGCGACCAACTATCGCAAGGCCGACATCACGCCGCGCGAGAGAGCGATGCTCGATTTCGCGATGAAGATCTCCGCGGACGCGCAACGGAGCTCGGAGGAGGATTTCGCAGCCCTCAGCCCCCATGGCTTCAGTGACGACGACATCTGGGACATCGCCGCGATCTCGGCCTTCTTCGGATTGTCGAACCGGCTGGCGAATTTCACCGGCATGCGGCCGAATGACGAATTCTATCTGATGGGACGCCTGCCCAAGCAGTGACCGGAAGCGATGACCGAGCTCGACTGGCCCGAAATCCTGCTGCGCCTCGGCGTTGCGACGCTTGCCGGCAGCGCGATCGGGCTCAATCGCGATCTGAACGGCAAGCCGATCGGGCTCAAGACGCTCGGCATCGTCGGCCTCTCCACGGCAACCGTCGTGCTGCTTGCGCTGCAACTCGCCGAGCCCGGCAAGGTCGTCGATGCCACGAGCCGGGTCATTCAGGGTATCCTCACCGGCATCGGCTTCCTCGGGGCCGGCGTCATCGTCCACGAAAGCGACCGGTTTCGAGTCCGTGGGCTGACCAGCGCGGCATGCACCTTCCTGGCCGCCTGCCTCGGAATCGTCTGCGGCGCCGGGCAATGGAAGACCGTCGCGGTCGCGCTGGCGCTGGCTTTCATATTGCTCACGATCGGCCGCCGCATCGAGCGCCACGTGCACCGGGCGCTCGGCGGCACGGAGGAGCCGCACGAAGACCACCGGTAAACGTAGCGGTCTTTGCTCAAATCTTCCGCTCGCATATTGGTCTGAAGCGCTGATAATTGCCCCGACAAATGCGCGGTGGTCGCCGGTTCGACCGCCGTTCCGGCCTGAGAGGAACGATGGACACCAGTGCTCACGACCCCGGTGACGTGACGTTCGACTTCCGCGAACTGTCCGCCCGCGACAAATACAAGCTGCTGATCGGCACGGTCGTGCCGCGGCCGATCGCGCTGGTGACGACCGTCGATCCGCAAGGGAGGATCAACGCAGCGCCGTTCAGCTTTTTCAATTGTCTGTCGGCCGATCCCCCGATCCTCGCGCTCGGGGTCGAGAACCATCCGGACATGCGGTTCAAGGACACCGGTCTCAACATCCGCTTGACCGAGGTCTTCACCGTCAACATCGTCTCGCACGCGATTGCCGAGGCGATGCATGTCTGCGCCGTGCCGTTCGCACCGGAGCACGATGAGTTGAAAGTCGCAGGCCTGACCGCGATGCCGGGCAAGACCGTAGCGTCGCCCTGGATCAAGGAGGCGCCGGCGGCGTTCGAATGCCGCCGCCATATCACGCTGGAGCTCGGCAAGTCGCGCCAGATCATTATGGGCGAGATCTTGTTCGCGCATTATCACGCCGACGTCGTCGATGCCGAGCGCCTGCGCATTGATCCGGCCCGACTTGATGCCATCGCAAGACTCGGCGGCAGCACCTGCGCGACCATTCGCGATCGTTTCGACATGGAGACGCCGACACTCGACGATTACTGGAGCCAGCGGCAGTCGTAGGCGATCGTCGACTTCAGCCTCAGTCGGCGCTTAGGTTGTATGTCCGTCGAAATCGCCCTCGGATACGCGCGTTCCAAATCCGGGCAATTGTCTCAGTCCTGGCTCGCATGTATCAAGATCTGGAAAATGCGCGCGCCGTCTTCCGTCCGCACCTCCAGCTGCCAGTCATCATCCGGCAGCAAGTCACCATCGAGGTCTCGCAAGCTGTCGGCGGCATAGCGCGTCGCGATTTCCCACGCCGTGCGTCGATCCGGAAGCTCCTGGCCAAGATCGTCGCGGTCGTCCAAACGATTGCCGTTACGAACGTTGAAGTAGAACCTGGCCATCATCATTCCCCGTCCCGGGACCCCTGACGGATAAAGTAACCCATGTTAATTTCGTTCCTATCCGCCAGCGAGTTTACGCGATCGCACCCGCCCGGCGCCGCCGATCACTCATTGTGTTTTCCCTCGTGTTCCATGCGTACCGGCGACGCGGTCGATCTCGACCGGTTCGAAATGATATCGACGCACCGGTCATTCGGACTCAACTCGATCGTCACGACCACGGGAGTCGCGGGCGCATGCGCGAGCTCCAGCCATTTGATCGCTTCATCGACCCAATAATCGTGATTGAGGGGATCGACCGCGGCCCGCTCGCGGCAGGCAGCGGCTTGCAGCAGGCACGCCGCTTTGCGGTCCATACTATTTTCTCGGCGGTCCACGTCGCCGTTCACTTCGGCATGGGCTGGCCGGGCGAGGCCAACCATGCATTGATGCACCGCGCGGTCTCCGCCTGGCGCGCCTTCTGCAACATGCAGTCCCGCGCCTTGCCCTGCGGAAGTCTCCCCGCAGCCTTGCGCGCAGCCACTGTCGCCTGCTGCAATCGGTCGTTCAGGGATACGGTCTGCTTCCGGCGATTGCGCTTCTTGATCATGGGCAGCCTCCGTCCTTGCAGCCAAGCTGCGCTTCGATGGCGCAGATGTCGCTAACGTAGGTTACCCCTGCATGTCGAAATAACTTCGCGATCGATAGGAACAATCGCGCGCCGTCCGCGTCTTGCGCGATGAAATCGTTCTGGATTAGTCGTCCGCCAGCTCTTCGACTTCGAGCGTGATCGAGATCTTCAGGCATGGCGTATGTTCGTCCTCGCGCACGTCCACGACGACATGATCGGCACTGCCGGCCAGGAACGCCTCGCGGGCAATGGATGCGCCGGTCAACATCGCTTCCTTGCGCGCAACCTCCACATTGGCAAAGTTCTGTCCGTCCTCATCCGGAATGAGGCGGCTGTCCTCGTGGATGTCGAAGTGGAATCGGGGCATCGGGCGCCTCAAAGGGTTGGCGACTGATGCAGGTAACGGCCGTCGAAATCCGCTAGTTCCTGAAATTTCCGCTCGTCGAGCACGGTGACGCGTCCGCGATTGAACTCGACGATACCGTCCTGCCGCACCTGCTTGATCACCCGATTGGCGTGCACGGCGGTGATCCCCAAGGCCTCGCCGATCTGCTCCTGCGTCAGCGGCATCTCGAAGCTGTCGCCGTCCAAACGACCGATGAGCCTGAGGCGTTCGCGCAACTCGATCATGACGTGGGCGAGCCGCGCCGGCGCAGGACGCTGGCCGACATTGACGATCCATTCGCGGAACATCGCAGCATCGGTCAGCGTATCGCGCCAAAACATCTCGGCAACCTCGGGGCTGCGGCGATGCAGCTTCTGCAAATTGTCGTGGCTAATGAAGCCCAGCGTTGCCGGCGTCAGCGTCGAGAGGTCATGGTCCATCACGTGCAGGAACAGGCTCATCAGATCAGGAATTTCGCCGGGGATGTGGAGTGAAAGGATCTGCCGCTTGCCGCTCGCGATCGTCTTGGAGCGCGCACAGAAGCCGTCCACGATCAGGCAGCAGTCGGTCGCACGCTCGCCATCGCGCACCACCGCCATCTCGGCGGGATACTGCCGCACCGAGATCGGGAGAGCTTCGATCTCCTTGATGTCCTCGTCCGTGATCGCGGACGAGACGCGCAGGCGTCTGATGAGCGCCGCGCGGATCGTGTCGCTGGGCACCTGGGGCTAGCTCCGGTCGCGTGAAGTGGAACTCTATTGCAATCCGCGGCGCAGCTGCGCCGTCGCAATAAAACCCGCAATCGCCTTTCCCGGTTCCAACAAAAGTTAAGGACGCGGCTTGCCCGCACATGGTTGGCTTGGTGCGCGAAAGGCCCAACCATGACAAAGAAGCGCAATCGTACGCGACCGGCCCTGTCCCTCCAGGAACGCCTGACCAAGTTCACGCAGGACGCCCGCGCCGCCGCCAAAAGTCTGCCGGCCGGCACCGAGCGTCACACGCTGCTGCAAAAGGTGCGCGATGGCGAGGCCGCAGCTGAGATGGAGCGATTGCTGTCCTCACCCGGCCTGCCAAATCCGAAATGATCTAGTGCTTCACCATCAGCGGAAGCGCGGGAGCAAAGCGCTCGGCAAATGTCAGTGTTCTGGCCTGATGGACCGCGGCAAACGAGGCCGAGATTCCTGCTGAAGCGACCGCGAGCAAGGCAATTGCGAAAACCAGACGGCGCATGTGAGCCTCCTGTGTGAGCTCGAGACCCAACGTTGGGGCGGCTCTGTTTCAGGACGGTTTCGTCGGCGCGGAAAATGATTGCGTTCAAGCGGCTGTGATCAGATCCGGTTCGCCGAACCGCGTGCAGCCACCAACTCATAAGTATGGCCGTCGTCTTGCGACGAGCCGGGCGGTAGCGGGAATTTCAAACCCGCGATCACGATCGGGAATCGCAGGGCTACCGTGACAAGCAGCATTTGCTTGCACGCAGTGCCTTCGAGGAATACTCAAATGAAGATCGTCATCCAAAGGCTCAATGGTCTCTGGCACCTCATCGTCGGATCGTGCCGCATCCGTACGCCCTTCCTGGAGACCCAGGACCGCGCGCTGGTCGTGACGTACGCCCGGCGTGCTTACCCCGGCGCCAAGATCTTCCAGCGCGACTGACGCGCGCGTCAGCGCCTCAATCGTCCGACGCCGGTCCGCACCAGCCGGGAAGATAGACCGCATCCTTGCTCTTGGCCGCGGCCAGCGCCTTTTCCAGCGCCTTGTCGAAATTGGCGTCCACCGCCTTGCGCGTCAGCTTGCGGCGCAGGAAATCGGCCCACAGGAACTCGGAGAACGGCGTGGTGTCCTTGGCGAAGCCGCCCATGCGGCGGAGCTCGCCGGCGAGGCTGCGAAATGGATCATCCTTGAGGTCGGCGACCGATTTCGGCAGATCGCGGAACGGGCGACGCTCGCCCTTGCTGTCGTAAGGATAGACCCAGCGCTTGTTGTCCATCACGCCCCAGAAAGCTTCGCGTTCGACCATGCGGAGATCGCCGACCACGGTGACCAGTACCTGCTTGATGCCCTCGTCATGCAATGCGCGGCCGAGATGGTGGTGGTCGATCACGTAGTAGCGTCCGTCAGGTCCGGCCACGACGGGGATCATGTGGGTGCCGAGGAGGTCGGACTGCTTTTTCTTGCCATGCTCGCGCCAGCGCTTGCGCTTCTCCTTGACCTCGCGCATGCCGACCGTCATCTGCGTCGGCCGGAGCGACAGGATCGACACCGGATGCACTCTCGGCTCGCGCGCGTTGGTGGTCATGATCGAACGGCCTCTCATCTGGTGGCAAATTGTGGTCCGGGTTCCCGATTATGCCATGGGCCGCGCGGCGGCAACATGGGTTCGCGGCTCTGAGTCCGTCGTCCCGGTTGGTGTTGCAGCGCAACTCGCACGTCCTTGGCGTTCGGATGACAACCCGCTCCGAAAAGCAGTCGCGACGTCCCGGCACGACCGCGCAACGAGAAGATTTTCTGCAACCCCCGTATCGCCTGTGCTATCTAAAAATCGCTGCTTCGGAGTAATCCCTACCCCATGAAGTCCCAGCGGCCCATAACCTCGGACGACGAGCACCGAGTGCTCCAGTTCAGGCCGCGAACGACGCCCTCCCCTGTGATCCACCGGGGCGGTGGTATCGTACAGCCGCTCCGTGCGGCAGCGCCCGAACCGCTCGATTTGTCGCGCTATGAACAACCCCGCGATGAGCCGGACGACTTCCGCCATCGCATGCTCGCCAATATCGCGGCGCTCGCCTTCACCATCGCACTGACTGCCATCGGGATCTGGCTTGCGGTCAGCATCGCCGATCTGCGCCGGACCCAGGATTGCGTGCTGATGGGCCGGCGGGACTGCGTCAAGATCACGACGCCGCACATCTAGGCCCGGCCCGCCACTGACGGACTCCCCACCGGGGCCAACCCCGCCTGGAGGCCCTCCAGGACGGCATCCCCAGCCCTGTCCCTGGGCCCTGTCCGGCTCCATTGAACTCAGGGCGGCGCTCCGATATACGGGCTTTCGACCCGTCCAGAGGGGGGTTAGAGGGCGTCATTCGGGGCGCGACGCCCACCCACCGTGCCACTCTGGGATATCTGACAAATACCTGCAATATATCAAAGGCTTAGTGATGTCCTCCACATTCGATCAGGTCGCTACGATCATCGCTGAAACCTGCGACATCCCGCGCGACACGATCACGCCGGATAGCCATGCCATCGATGACCTCGGCATCGACAGCCTCGATTTTCTGGACATCGCGTTCGCGATCGACAAGCAGTTCGGCATCAAGCTGCCGCTGGAAAAGTGGACCCAGGAAGTCAACGATGGCAAGGCGACCACCGAGCAGTATTTCGTGCTGAAGAATCTGTGCGCGCGCATCGACGAGCTGGTTGCCGCCAAGGGCGCGAGCGCCTAATCGGGCGGTCATGCAACTCGAATACTTCCACATGATCGATCGCATCGTCGACCTCAACGTCGACGAGAAGAAGATCGTTGTCGAGGCCCAGGTCCCTAAGGAGAGCACCATCTTCGAGGGGCACTTCCCGGGCTATCCTCTGATGCCCGGCGTGCTGCTGATCGAATCGATGGCGCAGGCTTCGGGCTTTCTCCTGCTTGGCGTCTTGAAATTCGAGCGCATGCCGATTCTCGCCGCCGTGAAGGAAGGTAAGGTCCGCGGCTCGGTGTTTCCGGGCGACCTCATGACCCTCGAGGCGAGCGTGGCCCATGAAGGCTCGGGCTATGCCATGACCGAGGCGAAGATCCGGGTCGGCGGCAAGCTGCGCGCGAATTCGACGCTCACCTTCACGCTGATCCCCTTCCCCAATTCGGATATGCGCGGATACATGGACGCGGTCGCCAAGCGCGTCGGCTTTCCGCAACAGGCCATATCGCCATGACTGACACTGCTTCGAAGCCCGGCCAGACGGAAGTCTGGATCACCGGCATTGGTCTTGCCACCTCGCTCGGCGAAGGTCTCGACGCCAACTGGACCGCGCTTCAGGAGAAGCGCGTCAACGTCGACGAGAAGGGCTTTGCGCCTTTCATCGTGCACCCGCTGCTGCCTGTCAGCTTCGACAGCCAGATCCCGAAGAAGGGCGACCAGCGCCAGATGGAAGCCTGGCAGCGCATCGGCGTCTATGCCGCGGGCCTCGCGCTCGACTCGGCCGGCATCAAGGGCAACAAGGACATCCTGTCGAAGATCGACATGGTGGTGGCTGCCGGCGGCGGCGAGCGCGATCTCAATGTCGACACCGGCGTGCTCACCGCCGAGGCCAAGGGCGCCAATGCGCCGGGCTTCCTCAACGAGCGGCTGATGAGCGATCTCCGGCCGACGCTGTTCCTGGCGCAACTTTCCAATCTGCTCGCCGGCAACATCGCCATCGTCAACGGTCTCGGCGGCACCTCGCGCACCTTCATGGGCGAAGAGGTTGCGGGCGCCGATGCCGCGCGCATCGCGCTGTCGCGGATCGCCTCGGGCGAGAGCGACATTGCGCTGGTGGGCGGCTCGCATAATGGCGAGCGCAAGGACCTGATGGTCCTCTACGAATTCGGCGACTTCAACCTGAAGGACAAGTTCGCCCCCGTGTGGCAGCGCAAGGACCACGCCGGCTTCGCGCTTGGCTCGGCCGGCGCGTTCCTGGTGCTGGAGTCGAAGGCGCATGCGGAAGCGCGCGGCGCAAAGCCGTTCGCAAAGCTGTCCAGCGTGGTGACCGATCTCGCCCGTCGCAAGCAGTCGGGCGACATGGAAGCGACGCTCGACAAGCTGTGGGACAAGCTGCCGAAGCGCGAGGGTAAGGGTGCGATCATCTCGGGGGCGTCAGGCGCTGAGCCGGCGACCTCGGAGGAGCGCGACTTCCTGAAGAAGCATACCGACTTCCCGGTGCGCGCGACCGGTACGATGTTCGGGCACACCATGGAAACGCAATTCCCGCTCGGGATTGCGCTGGCCGCCTTGGCAATCTCGCGCGGCGCGCTGTTCCCGCCGAACGATTCCACGGGGACCGAGATTGAAATGCAGGGGGCACCCACCCAGATTGTCGTGGTGGGAGCCGGACACTGGCGCGGCGAAGGCATGGCGCTGGTCGAGGCTGTTGACTAGCGCGCGTCGCGCCCTAGTAGGTTATTGTTCGAGCATGATCTTTTCGGAAGACCGCATCACGCCTTTCCGAATCATGCTCTAGCGGGGGATCGACATGACTGCACCACGCGACAAACTCGGGCGTCCCGTTGTCGTCGTTACCGGCATGGGCATCACGACCTCGCTCGGCGCTGGCAAGGCTGATAATTGGTCCAAGCTCGTTGCGGGCGAATCCGGCATCCGCACCATCACGCGCTTTCCGATCGATGGGCTGAAGACCACGATGGCCGGCACGGTCGATTTCGTCAGCGTCGATCCGTTCTCCTCCACCGGCCTCTCCGAGCGGATGGCTGAACTCGTGACCCAGGAAGCTCTCGAGCAGGCCGGCATCGGCGCCAAGGGCGATTTCCCGGGCCCGCTCTTTCTTGCGGTTGCGCCGGTCGAAGTCGAATGGCCGCAGCGCCGCGAGCTCGGCCGCGCCGTTGGCAAGCCCGACTTCACCTACGACGATCTCTTGCGCATTTCCGGCGGCGGCAAGTACAGCGCCTATCATCACCGCTTCATGTTCGGCTCGGTTGCCGCCCACCTCGCCGAGACCTTCGGCACCAAGGGCTCGCCGATCTCGCTGTCCACGGCCTGCGCCTCGGGCGCGACCTCGATCCAACTCGGAGTCGAGGCGATCCGCCGCGGCGAGACGGATGCGGCGCTGTGCGTCGCGACCGACGGCACCGTGAATCCTGAAGCGCTGGTGCGCTTCTCGCTGCTCTCGGCGCTGTCGACCCAGAACGATCCGCCGCAGGCGGCCTCCCGCCCCTTCTCCAAGAATCGCGACGGCTTCGTCATGGCCGAAGGCGCCGGCGCCCTCGTGCTGGAAAGCTATGAGGCCGCGACCGCACGCGGCGCGAAGATTCTCGGCGTGATCGCCGGCTGCGGCGAGCTCACCGATTCCTTCCACCGCACCCGTTCGTCGCCCGATGGCAAGCCGATCATCGGCTGCATGAACAAGACGCTGGCCGATGCCGGCATGACGCCGGACCAGATCGACCACATCAACGCGCATGGCACCGCCACGCCCGAAAACGACAAGATGGAGTACAACACGACATCGGCCGTGTTCGGCGACCTCCTGCAGAAGATTCCCGTCACCTCCAACAAATCGATGGTCGGTCACACCATCTCGGCCGCGGGTGCGGTCGAGGCGATCTTCTCGCTGCTGACGCTGGAGCATCAGCGCATCCCGCCGACCATCAACTACGACAATCCGGATCCCACGATCCTGTTCGACGTCGTCGGCAACAAGGCGCGCGACGCCCGCGTCACCGCCGTCATGTCGAACTCGTTCGGCTTCGGCGGCCAGAACGCCTCGCTGATCCTGACCCGCGAACCGGCCTGACCGGACGCATGGCGCTGATTCCTATCAGCACGAAGATTCGCGCGCGGAATGCAGCCAAATCGATCGGCGGCGGCCTGATCGGCGCGGCCACGGTCGGCATGCTGCGCACGACCCGCTATTTCGATCCGGTCAAGACGTCGGACTTTTTCGCGCGCGTCACCAAGACGATCGGCCCGCGCCTGCGCGAGCACCGCATCGGCCGCGCCAATCTCACCGCGGCATTCCCTGAGAAATCGCCGGAGGAGATCGAAGAGATCCTGATGGGCGTGTGGGACAATCTCGGCCGCATCGGCGCCGAGTTCGCCCATATCGACCATGTCTGGGACTACGACCGCGCGCATCCGGAACGCAGCCGGATCGAGCTGCCGAAGCGCACCATCGAGCTGTACGACCGGATCAGGGACGACGGCAAGCCGGCGCTGATCTTCGCCTCGCATCTGGCCAATTGGGAATTGCCCGCGCTCGCTGCCCCCGCGCACGGGCTCGATGCTGCAATCCTCTACCGCCGTCCGAACATCGCCTCGGCCGACCGCATCATCCAGGAAATGCGCCAGGTCAATATGGGCACGCTGATCCCCGCAGGCCGCGATGCGCCGCTGCGGCTCGGACAGGCGCTCAAGGATGGCAAGCACGTCGCCATGCTGGTCGACCAGTATCTCACCGGCGGCGTCGAGGTCACCTTCTTCGGCCGCAAGACCCGCGCCAATCCGATGCTGGCGCGCCTGCTGCGCCAGGTCGAATGCCCGATCCACGGCGTGCGCATCATCCGCCTGCCCGGCTTCCGCTTCCGCGCCGAGCTGACCGAAGAAATTCCGCCAGTGCGCGATGCCGAGGGCAAGATCGACATCCAGGGCACGACGCAGGCGGTCACCAATGTGATCGAAGGCTGGGTGCGTGAATATCCGGAGCAGTGGCTCTGGCTGCACCGGCGGTGGCGGTAACCAGCTGGGCCGCCGCCCTCACCTCCCCGTCTTCACCTTGGTCCAGAGCCGGTTGATGATCCGCTGGGTCGCGGGATCGCGCGCCGTGATGACGAACAGCTTTGCCAGCGTCGCCTCGTCCGGATAGATGTTCTTGTCGTTCAGTATCTTTGGATCGACCAGCTTCTGGCTGGCGAGGTTGCCGTTGGCGTAGGACAGGAAGTCCGAATTCTTGGCGGCAACGTCCGGGCGGTAGAGATAGTTGATCAGCTCGTAGGCTTCCTTGACGTTCTTGGCATCCGCGGGGATCGCGAGATTGTCGAAGAACATCTGCGCGCCTTCCTTCGGAATGGCGTAGCCGATCTCGATGCCGCTCTTGGCCTCGGCCGCACGGGCACGGGCCTGCATGATGTCGCCGGACCACCCGACCACGAAGCAGATCTCGCCGGTCGCGAGTGCGCTTAGGTATTCGGAGGAGTGGAACTTGCGCACGAAGGGCCTGACCTTTGCGACGACGTCGGCGGCCTTCTCGAGGTCGGCCTGCTTGGTCGAGTTCGGATCGAGCCCGAGATAGTTCAGCGCCGCCGGAAAGATGTCGTCGGCGGAGTCCAGCATGTGCACGCCGCAATCCCTGAACTTGGCGAGGTTCTCCGGCTTGAAGACGACGTCCCAGCTGTCGATCTTCGCGTCGGGCCCGAGAATCTGCTTCACCTTGGCGACGTTGTAGCCGATGCCCGTCGTGCCCCACATGTAGTTCGCGGCGAAATTGTTGCCTGGATCGTAGGTCGCGAGATTCTTCGTCACCATCGGCCAGGCATGGCTAAGGTTCGGCAGCTTCGACTTGTCGAGCTTCTGGAAGATGTTGGCCTTGATCTGGCGCTGCAGGAAATAGGCCGTGGGCACCACGACGTCATAGCCGGACTTGCCGGCCATCAGGCGCGTCTCCAGCGTCTCGTTGGCATCGAAGGTGTCGTAGACCACCTTGATGCCGGTCTCCTTGGTGAAGGCCTCGAGGACATCGGGCGCCATGTAGTTCGACCAATTGTAGAAGTTGACGACCCGCTCCTCGGCCCTTGCTGGGACGGAGAACAACGTCAGCGCTACGGCGATTGCAAAACCGAGGCGCCCCCCCGAGCGGCTGACGTTCGTCATCTCAAATCTACCTCTTGCGTCCACGCACCGCGTCCGACAGCCGCTCCAGGGCGGTGTCCAGCGTCTGGTCCTTTTTGGCAAAGCAGAAGCGCACCACCGAGGTCACGGGGTCCTGCTCGTAGAACGCCGAGACAGGGATCGCGGCGACTTTGTAGTCCTTCACGATCCGCCAGCAGAATTCGGCATCGCTCACGTTGAGCCCGAGCGGCGACAGGTCGACGGTGAGGAAGTAGGTTCCCTGCGACTTCAGCACGGGGAAGCCGAGGCTCTCCAGCCCCTTGGTCAGGCGATCCCGGCTCCGCGTCAGATCCTTGCGCATCGACAGGAAGTACTCGTCGGGCTTGCCGAGGCCGTAGGCGACGGCGGCCTGGAGGTTCGGCGCGGTGGTGAAGGTCAGGAACTGGTGCACCTTGGCGGCGACACGCAGCAGCGGCGGCGCAGCGCAGACGAAGCCGATCTTCCAGCCGGTCAGCGAGAAGATCTTGCCGGCCGAACCGACCTTGATGGTGCGGTCCCGCATGCCGGGGATGGTAATCAGCGGGATGTGCTTGTGCTCGTCGAACGTGACGTGCTCCCAGACCTCGTCGCAGATCGCGATGACGTCGAACTCCTGACAGTAGCGCGCGAGCAGCTCGAGATCCTCGCGCGGATAGACCACTGCGGACGGATTCAAGGGATTGTTGAACAGGACTGCCTTGGTCTTTGAATTAAAGACGCTTTTCAGCATCTCCTCGTTCAGCCGCCAGCCCGGCGGCTCGAGCCGCACCAGGCGCGGAATGCCGCCGGCCTGGCGGATGATCGGCAGGTAGGAATCGTAGACCGGCTGGAAGCAGACCACCTCGTCACCGGGCTGCACCACCGCGAGGATCGCCGAGGTCAAAGCCTCGGTGCCACCGGAGGTGACCATCACCTCGCTCATCGGATCGAGCTTGAGCCCGTGCCAGTGGCCGTAATGGGTCGCGATCGCCTGGCGCAGCTCCGGGATGCCCATCATCGACGGATACTGGTTGTAGCCGTTCAGCGAGGCCTCGGCCGCGGCGCGGCGGATGTCCTCCGGGCCGGGATCGTCAGGAAAACCCTGGCCGAGATTGATGGCGTTGTTGTCGCGCGCGGCCTGCGACATCGCCTCGAAGATCGTGACGGGAAGGTCGGCGAAGACCTTGTTCAGCGAGGAGCTCTTGGTCGTCATCGCCGGGCTAGCCGCCGACCTTGCTGGGAAGACCGGCCGCCTTCCAGCCGAGCATGCCGCCGGCCAGATGCTTGTCGTAAGGCAGGCCCGCCGCCTGGGCGGCGAGCGAGGCGGTCACCGAGCGCTTGCCCGAGCGGCAGGCGAACACGACCTCCTTGCCGGCAGGATCCGGGATGGCCTTTGGATCGAAGGTCGAGAGCGGCACGACGACGCCGTAAGGGTAAGCCTCGGCCGCGACCTCGTTCGGCTCACGGACGTCGACGAGCAGATAGCGCCCTTCCGCGACACCCTTGGAGACCTCGTCCGGGGTCAGATCCTGTACTTGATTTGCCACATCATCCTCCAACGTCGCGGGGCGCGTTCCGGGCAATCCCGGCGGCCGGCAACCTCGCCTCTCGGCATACGAAAATCAAGCGCTACAAAGGCTTGAGCTGCCTTGCGCAAGTTAAAGCTAAATCGCAGCGACTTGAAGTGCGGCCTTGGCTCGCCTGCCTAGATCGTCACCTGCGTGCCGACCTCGACCACGCGGCCAGAGGGGATCTGGAAATAGTCGGTGGCGTCGTTGGCGGAGCGGCTGAGCGAGATGAACAGCCGGTCCTGCCAGCGCGGCATGCCGGAATGGGCGGCGGGCTTCAGCGCCCTCCGCGACAGGAAGAACGAGGTCGACATGATGTCGAACTGCCAACCGAGCTTGCGGGCGATGGCGAGCGCCTTCGGCACGTTGGGCGATTCCATGAAGCCGAACTTCAGCGTCACCTTGGAGAAGGTGGGGCTGACCTGTTCCAGCTTGACGCGCTCGGCCGGATCGATCCGCGGGGTCTGCGCGGTCTCGATGGTGAGAATGACATTCTTCTCGTGAAGCACTTTGTAGTGTTTCAGACTATGCATCAGCGCGGTCGGTGCGCTCAGGGGATCGCTGGTCAGGAACACGGCCGTGCCAGGCACCCGCTGCGGCGGCCGCTTCTCCAGCATCGCCACGAGGTCGGCGAGCGGGAATTCGAGCTTGCGCGACTTCTCGAACAGGAGCCGGCTGCCGCGCCGCCACGTGTACATCATGATGATCATGAGGGAGCCGAGCGCGAGCGGCACCCAGCCGCCCTCGAATACCTTGAGCAGGTTGGCGGCCAGGAAGGTCAGGTCGAGGAACAGGAACGGCGCGATCAGGGCCGCCGCCGCGAAGGGCGACCACCGCCAGACCTTCCAGATCACCACAAAGCCCATCATTGCCGTGACCACCATCGTGCCGGTGACGGAGATGCCGTAGGCGGAGGCGAGCGCGCTGGACGAGCGGAACAACAGCACCAGCAGCACCACCGCGACCAGCAGCAGCTGGTTGATGCGCGGGATGAAGATCTGGCCGGAATGGGCTTCCGAGGTATGGCGAATTTCAAAGCGCGGCAGCAGGCCGAGCTGAATTGCCTGCCGCGTCAGCGAATAGGCGCCGGTGATCACGGCCTGGCTCGCGATCACGGTGGCGGCAGTGGCTAGCACGACCATGCCGCCGCGGATCCAGCCTTGCGGAAACAGCTGAAAGAACGGGCTTTCGATCGCGGCGGGATCGGCGAGCACGAGCGCGCCCTGCCCGAGATAGTTCAGCGCCAGCGATGGCAGCACGATGAACAGCCAGGCAGTCTGGATCGGCCGCTTTCCGAAATGGCCAAGGTCGGCATAGAGCGCCTCGGCGCCGGTCACGGCCAGGAACACCGCACCCAGCGTCACGAAACCGATGATGCCGTGATGGATCATGAAGGATACGGCGTAGAGGGGATTCAGGGCCAACAGCACCTGCGGCTGCCGGATGATCGGGTGGACCGCCGCCACAGCGATCACCGCAAACCAGACGCACATTACGGGACCGAAGAACGCCGCGACGCGCGCGGTGCCGCGCGACTGCACGGCGAACAGGCAGACCAGGATCACCACGGTCAACGGAACAATGTAAGGCTCGAACGTCAAAGTGACGTCCTTCATGCCCTCGATCGCCGACAGTACCGAAAGCGCCGGCGTAATCACGGCGTCGCCGTAGAACAGGGCGCCTGAGATGATGCCGAGCAGGACGATGGTCGCCCCACCGGCGCCGACCGCGCGCTGGGCCAGCGCCATCAGGGCCAGCGTACCACCCTCGCCGTTGTTGTCGGCACGCAGCAGGATCACGACGTATTTGAGCGTCACCACGACGATGAGCGCCCACAAGATCAGGGAGACCACGCCAAGGATCGCCGCCGTCGTCGGCGTCCCCTCGGCACCTGAAGCCGCAGTCACCGCCTCGCGGAACGCGTAGAGCGGGCTGGTGCCGATATCGCCATAGACCACGCCGATGCTGCCGAGCGTCAGCGCCCCGAAACCGGCTGTGGTGTGGGCGTCGCCATGCCCGTTGGCCGCCGCCGTTTCCGGGGCGGGAACTGCTACGTCGCTTGTCATGGGAGAGCCCAGTGGCCTCTAAAAAAAAGCTTCACTGCACAACGGCGGAAGAGCGCGGGCTTATAGTCCTGCGCTGCCGGCATAGCCTAGCCCGATTCTGGGCCCTCACCATGCAAATTTCGCATAGGTCCGCCAAGTGCGTTTAAATGGTGACTTGTGTGCCAACTTCAACCACCCGTCCGGTCGGAATCTGGAAATAGTCGGTAGCATCGTTGGCCGAGCGGCTCAGCGCGATGAACAGATGGTCTTGCCAAAGCGGCATCCCCGACTGCGCCGACGCCTTCAACGCGCGCCGCGACACGAAGAACGACGTCGACATGATGTCGAACTGCCAGCCCTGCTTGCGTGCAATCGCGAGCGCCTTGGGCACATTCGGCTGCTCCATGAAGCCGAAGCGCAGGCGCACCTTGGAAAACTTCTCGCTGATCTTCTCCATCCGGAAACGCTCGGACAAATCGACCCGCGGCGTGTGCGCGGTTTCGATGGTCAGGATCACGTTGTGCTCGTGCAGCACCTTGTTGTGTTTGAGATTGTGCAGGAGCGCCGTCGGCACGAAGGCGGGATCGCTGGTCAAGAACACCGCCGTGCCCTTGACGATGTGGGGCGGACGCTTCTCCAGGCTGCGGATCAGATCGTCGAGCGGCACCTCGATCCGGCGCGTCTTCTGGATCAGGATTCCCGAGCCGCGCCGCCAGGTCCAGATCGTTCCGGCCATGGCCGCGCCAAATAGCAGTGGCACCCAGGCGCCCTCGAGCAGCTTCAACAAATTGGCGCTGAAGAAGGTCATGTCGACCATGACGAAGGGCAGGATCACGATCGCCGCGGTCGCGGCCTTCCAGTTCCACAATTTCCAGATCACCACGAAGCCCATGATGCCGTCGGCGACCATGGTGGTGGAGACCGCGATGCCATAGGCCGATGCCAGATTGCTCGGTGTGTGGAACAACAGCACCAGCAGCATCACGCCGATCAGCAGCAGCCGGTTGACGCGCGGCAGATAGATCTGTCCGGCATGGGTCTCGGATGTGTAGCGCACCTCGAAGCGTGGCAGCAGGCCGAGCTGCACCGCCTGATAGACCAGAGAATAAGCACCGGTGATCACCGCCTGGCTCGCGATCACAGTGGCCGCGGTGGCGAGCCCGACCAGCGGCAACACCAGATGCTCGGGCACCATCCGATAGAACGAGTGCTCGATCGCGCTCGGATCGGACAGCACCAGCGCGCCCTGCCCGAAATAATTGATCAGCAGCGATGGCAGCACGAAGAACATCCAGGCCGATTGGATCGGCTTGCGGCCGAAATGGCCGAGATCGGCGTAGAGCGCCTCGCCGCCGGTCACGGCGAGGAAGACGGCGCCGAGCGTCACCAGGCCGATCGTGCCGTGCGAAAGCAGGAATTGCAGCGCATAATAGGGATTGATCGCCGCCAGCACCGACGGGTCGTCGGCGATGTGGATGACGCCCAGCACCGCCAGACAGGTGAACCAGATCAGCATCACCGGCCCGAAGGCCGAAGCCACCAGCGCGGTGCCCTTGCTCTGAACCGCGAACAGCATCACCAGGATCAGCACTGTGAGCGGCACGACATAATGCTCGAACGCCGGCGTCGCGAGCTTGAGGCCGTCGACGGCCGACAGCACCGAGATCGCCGGCGTGATCATGGAATCGCCGATGAACATGGAGGCGCCGACCACGCCGAGCGCGAGCAGGAACCAGCTCCGTCGCCCCAGCGCGCGCTGGCCGAGCGCCATCAGCGAGAGCGTGCCGCCCTCCCCGTTGTTGTCGGCGCGCAGCAGCAGCAGCACGTATTTGGCGGTGACGACGATCAGCAGCGCCCACAGGATCAGCGACAGCACGCCGAGCACCATGATCCGCGTGACCGGCTCGCCATGGGCCGCGCCTCTGACCGCCTCGTGGAAAGCGTATAGCGGCGAGGTGCCGATGTCGCCGAAGACGACACCGATGCTCCCGAGCGTAAGGGACCAAAAGCCCGAAGTGACCGGCCCGTCCTGGGTCTCGGTCGATGTGATGCTCGCCGTCATGAGGGTGGAAAACGCTTCGTCCCTGGAATTGATCCGGCGCCTTTTGACGCTTCCGCCGCGACTGTCAATCGGCTCGCCACCATAGCAGGCGCAGCCGTGGATGCTGTGACGGCTCGGCCACGTTCGTCGCCGTCGCGACGATACGCCTCAGGTAAAATGGTAGCGCAACGGATTTAGGGCTTCAAGTTCGGCGGCAGCGGCGGATCTTCACGCATCAGCGTGATGGTGACGCGCCGGTTCGCGGCGAGCGACGGATCGTCGGGGAACAGCGGCTGGGTGTCCGCCTTGCCGGAAACCGCAAAGATGTGCGACGGCGGCAGGCCCTCGCGCTCGAGGATCTGGCGCACCGCGTTGGCGCGGTCGGCCGAGAGGTCGAAGGCGCCGTAATCGCTGCGGGTCGG
This sequence comes from Bradyrhizobium sp. T-1, assembly GCF_053592855.1. Classification (NCBI taxonomy): domain Bacteria; kingdom Pseudomonadati; phylum Pseudomonadota; class Alphaproteobacteria; order Hyphomicrobiales; family Nitrobacteraceae; genus Bradyrhizobium; species Bradyrhizobium sp. T-1. Next base: position 5,070,874 of record NZ_CM132115.1, read on the forward strand.
CACGAAGCCCGCCGCAGTGTGGCCGGCGATGGAGACGCGCAAGGGGGTCGCCTTGAGCGGGATTGCGAGCTTCTCGATCAGGCGGCGGGTGCGGTCGTAGGGCACCTTGGAACCATCCGCGAACATCGAGCGGCCATCCTGGTCGACGATCTCGAGGTTGAGGCCCTGCTTGGTCTCCTCGAACATGACGTGCTTGGACATTTCGGTCAGCTCCGGCATGTCCTGCAACGCCTGGCGCAGCGAGGCCGCAGCAAGCGCAAAGTTACGATCGATCTTCATCTTCGCGCCGGAGGTGCGGTCGCGATCTTCCTGATCCGGCGTCGGGGTGTTGGAGGCGTCCTCGGGCTCGATGTGGTCGACGTTCTTCAGCCGCGGGCGGGTCGGCAGGCCGTCCGACTCGACGATGCCGGCATAGCGCGCTTCGCTCTGGACACCGAAGGCGTCGCGCATGGAGCCTGCGACGACCTTCAGCTTGTTGGCGTCCTGTGTCGAGAACGCGACGAGCATCACGAAAAAGCTCATCATCAATCCCATCAGGTCGGCGAAGGTCACGAACCAGCCGTGACCACCTCCATGTGCATCGCCACGCTTCTTCTTGGCCATGACCTAGACTCCGGCGTCCGGCCTCAAGCCGGAACCGGCTCGCCTTCGGCGTGGCGGTGCTTCTCCGGCAGGTAAGCCAGCAGCATTTCACGCACGAGCGTCGGGCTCTTGGAGTCGCGGATCATCAGGATGCCGTCGATGATCAGCGTGCGGTTGGTCTCTTCATCGAGCAGCTTGCCGTGCAGCTTGTCGGCGATCGGCAGACAGAACAGGTTCGCGACGAGTGCGCCGTAAAGCGTGGCGAGCAGCGCGGTCGCCATGAACGGGCCGAGCTTGGAGGGGTCGGTCATGTTGGCGAACATCTGCACCATGCCGATCAGAGTGCCGATCATGCCGAAGGCCGGGGCGCAGTCGCCGATGGCGCGATAGATCTTGCTGCCCTCGTCGAGGTGCATCAGGAAGTTGTCGCGGTCGCGCTCGAGATTGTCGCGGATGAAATCGAGGTCGTAGCCGTCGGCGACGTAGCGGATGCCCTTGGCGAGGAACGGCTCGTCGGTCTCGACCTTTTCGAGACCCACGGGGCCCTGCTTGCGGGCGATCTCGGCAATGCGGGCGAGTTCGTCGACGAGGTCGTGGGCCGACAAGCGGCTCATGGTGAATGCGAATTTGGCACCGAGCGGCAGGCCGTGCAGGAGCGCGCTCAGGGGAAAGCGGATCATGGTGGCCGAGATCGAGCCGCCGAAGATGATGATCATCGCATGTTCGGAGATGAACATGTGCAGGTCGCCGCCCATGAGGACCATCGTCACGATGACGATGATGCCCGCCGTGAGACCGACGCCCGTCATGATATCCATGGGAGACTCCAACGCGAACGCAACAACGGCCGTCCTGGCCGCTGGCGCGGCCCAACCCCGAACCGCATTGGAAACCCTAGAGCGCTGCCCTTAAAGCCGCGTAAAGGTTAAGTTCAGGCGGCGCGACGGAGCGGCGCTGGCGCGCCGAAACGACGGCGGCTTTGCCGTTCCACGACATGAATCTCAACGCTTTGCTAACCATAAATGGGGCGCGTCAGGATGATAGTCCTGTCAGCTCCAGGCTCAGCGCGCGCAGGCGCCTGCGTGCATCCGCATCATAGGCCTGCGGATTGGCACGCGCCTCATTCATGCCGTTGAAGAACAGCCCGCTTCGGCCGGCGACGTCGTCGCCTTCGACCAGATGCAGGATCGCTGCGCCGCCCTGCTCGACGGTCGACATCGGTGTGATACCGCCGGCGCGGACCATCGTGGTGTTCATATAGGTCGCCGGATGCAGCGCGTTCACGGTGACGCCTGCGCCCTTCAGTTCCTCCGCGAGATCGATCGTGAGCATGATCTGCGACAGCTTGCTCTGCGCATAGGCGCGCGAGCCGCTATAGCCCTTCGTGATCATGACGTCGTCGAAGTCGACCGGATGCTGGCCGAGGGAAGCGACGTTGACGATGCGCGAAGGCGCGGCCGCCTTCAACAGAGGCAACAGCAGATGGGCGAGCAGGAAGCCCGCGAGATAGTTCACCGCAAAGCGCAGCTCGTGACCGTCGCGGCTCTCCTGCCGTTGGGGCCCGTCGTTCTGCGAACCGATGCCGGCATTGCTGACGAAGACATCGAGACGTTGATGATCCCGCGTCACGGCCGCGGCGAGATCGCGCGTGTCCGCCATCGACGACAGATCGGCCTGATAGAAGGTCGGCGCAGCATGGCCGGCCTTCACGCTCTCATCGATCAGCACTTTCGCCCGCGCCGCGTCACGACCATGGATCAGGACCTTCGCGCCTTCGGCGGCAAGGCGGTTCGCGACATAGCGCCCAACGCCATCGGTCGAGCCCGTGATCAGCACCGTCTTGCCGGCCATGTCCATGGCGTCACTCCAGGCTAGAGCATGATCCGGAAAAGTGTGAAGCGGTTTTCCGACGAGATCATGCTCAAGAGAACAACCTAAAGCGCGATGACTATCGCGCTTTAGTGAATCTCCGCCGAGCGCTTCAGCGCGGCCTTGAGCTTCTCCAGCGAGAAGTCCGGGCTGCGCGCGATCTCGAGGATCGGCGTTTCACGGCGGCCACAGAGCTCGGCGGCCTCAGGCAGTTTCGCCGCAACGTCGAGCGGGATCACGATGGCGCCGTGCTGATCGGCGTGGATCAGATCGTCCGACTTCACGGTCATGCCGGCGACGCGCACCTCGCCGCCAAAGCTCTCCGCATGCACCCAGGCGTGCGACGGGCCGATCGAGCCGGCGAGCGCCTGGAAGCCCGGGGCCCATTGCGGGATGTCGCGGATCGAGCCGTCGGTGATGACGCCGAGGCAGCCGAGCGCCTTGTGCACGTTGCTCTGCACCTCGCCCCAGAACGCGCCGTAGCCGACATCGGGACCGTCGATGTCCTGGATCACGGAGATGCGCGGACCATGACCGGTGCCGACATATTCGTAATATTCGATGCGGCGCTTCGACTGCTCTTCGGCGGGCAGCGATGATTTCAACACCGAGCGGATTGCAACGGTGCGGGCATAGCCGACGATCGGCGGCAGGTCGGGGAACGGGCAGACCAGCTGCTTGGTGGTGTAGCCGATCAGGCGGCGCTCGGGCGCCACGATCTCCATGGCGTTGCAGATCGTCGGCGTGTCGTAGCGGCCCAGCGCTTCGAGGACGGAAGCGGGCAGCGGCCCGGTCGCGGAATTGGTCACGGCGTTCTCTCCCAGATTGGCGGCCGCTGTTGGCGCGGTGCCGCCGACACTGGGCGATATAGCCGAGATCGGGTCTCAACCCAACTCAGGTGCTCTCATGGCAGATATCCGCATGCGATCGCTCAGTGCAGCCGCCGGTCGTCATGCGGCGGCTCCGACAAGTTCGCCAGCGTCGGCGCAGACGGCGGCGACGGCACCTCGCCGCCCGCAGGCGCTGTCGCTTCCGCCGCGCGCGCCTGATCGCGGTAGGATTTGTAGCCGAGCGGCAGGCCGAGCAGATAAAGCACGGTCCCGATCGAGAGCACGTACCAGGGATAGCTGATCAGAAGCGCGATAAAGAAGATCACCGCGACGAATGCCGGCAGCACCAGCTCGGGAGGCACCCGCATGCGCATGCTCTTGCCGGAGAACACCGGCAGGCGCGACACCATCAGAAAGGCAATCAGCAGCGTGTAGCCGGCCGTCAGGGCCGCGGGCCAGCGCCCGAGGTCGAGGAACGCCGCATAGATCGGCAACATCACGGTGATCGCGCCGGCCGGCGCCGGCACGCCGGTGAAAAAATTGGCGGCGAAGGCCGGCTTGTTGGGATCGTCCAGCGTGGCGTTGAAGCGCGCGAGACGCAGGCACATGGAGATCGCAAACACCATGGCCGCGATCCAGCCGGCGTTACCGAGCTCGTGCAACTGCCAGAAATACAGCATCAAGCCGGGCGCCACGCCGAAATTGACGAAGTCGGCGAGGCTGTCGAGCTCGGCGCCGAATTTGGATTGGCCCTTGATCAGCCGCGCAATGCGGCCGTCGATGCCGTCGAGTGCGGCCGCGAACACGATGGCGTAGACGGCGAGCGTCATCCGACCCTCGATCGAGAGCCGGATCGCCGTCAACCCGGCGCAGATCGCCAGCAGCGTGATGACGTTGGGCACCAGCATCCGCACCGGAATCGGGCGGAACCGCCGGCGGCGGACGTCAGGATTCTTGAAGTCATAGGGCGTCATTGGCTCGTCCTCACCTTAAGGCAAGATATAGCAAGCCGTTTTGCCCTCCGCCATTGCGGCGGAACCTCGACTTATTGGTTAACTGGCGCGATAGGCGCGGCTGGGGTCATCCCCGGTAAGGTCGGCCAGGATCGTCTCGCCGGCAATCGCAGTCTGCCCTTCCGAGACCAGCGCCTTGGTGCCAGCGGGCAGATAGACGTCGAGCCGCGAGCCGAAGCGGATCAGGCCGAACCGCTCACCGGCCCCGACCGCCTGCCCTTCCTTGACGAAGCAGACGATGCGCTTGGCCACGAGGCCCGCGATCTGGATTACGCCGATGCGCCCCTGCGGCGTCGAGATCACCAGCGAATTGCGCTCATTGTCCTCGCTCGCCTTGTCGAGCTCGGCGTTGATGAACAGTCCCGGCCGGTAGGCGATGCGATCCACCCTGCCCGCTACGGGAGCCCGGTTCACATGGCAGTTGAACACGCTCATGAACACCGAGATGCGCGGCAGCGGCTGGTCACCGAGGCCAAGCTCGGCCGGCGGCAGCGCCATGCTGATCATCGACACCCGCCCGTCGGCCGGCGACACCACCAGCCCGTCGCGCAGCGGCGTGACGCGCACGGGATCGCGGAAGAACAGCGCGCACCACACCGTGAGAATGGTACCGATCCAGCCCAGCGGCGACCACAGCCACATCAGCAAGATGCTCACCGCCGCGAAGATCCCGATGAAGGGGTAGCCCTCCTTGTGGATCGGCGGGATCTGACGTTGGATCGAATCGAGAATGGACATCGCTATCTGCCGCTCAGGGGTTGACGGCGCGGGTCGTCTCGCGCACCGGGGTTGTTTAGGCCAGAGTTGGGACCGGAGACAAGCTCACTCCGCGGCCGCCTGCGCCGTGAGGGCGTCATCGACCGGCGGCGGCTCCCGATTCGGCGCATCGCTCGAATCGGCCATCCGGGCCAATTTCTCGCGCGCAGCCTCGGCTTCGCGCTGCCTGTTCCACATGCTGGCGTAAAGCCCCTCCTGTGCGAGCAGGCTTGCATGGGTGCCGCGCTCGGCGATGCGGCCCTGGTCGAGCACGATGATCTCGTCGGCGCCGACGATGGTCGAGAGCCGGTGCGCGATCACGAGCGAGGTACGGTTTTTCGCGACACGGTCGAGCGCGCCCTGGATCTCGTGCTCGGTGTGGGTGTCGAGGGCCGAGGTCGCCTCGTCCAAAACGAGGATCGGCGGCGCCTTCAGCACCGTGCGCGCAATCGCGACGCGCTGCTTCTCGCCGCCCGACAGTTTCAGGCCGCGTTCGCCGACCTGGGTCTCGTAACCCATCGGCGCCATGCGGATGAAATGGTCGATCTGCGCCAACCGTGCCGCCTCCTCGACCTCGTCATCGCGAGCGTCCCAGCGCCCGTAGCGGATGTTGTAGCGGATGGTGTCGTTGAACAGCACCGTGTCTTGCGGCACCATGCCGATGGAGGCGCGCAGGCTCGCCTGCGTGACCTCGCGGATGTCCTGACCATCGATCAGGATCTTGCCGCCCGAGACGTCATAGAGACGGAACAGCAGCCGCGAGATGGTCGACTTGCCGGCGCCGGAGGGGCCGACGATCGCAACTGTCTTGCCGGCCGGCACCTCGAAGCTGATGCCTTTGAGGATCGGCCGCGTCGGCTCATAGGCAAAGCGCACGTCCTCGAAGCGCACCGTGCCGGCCGAGACGGCCAGCGGCAGCGCATTGGGCTCATCCTTGATCTCGGCCTCGCGGCCGATCACGCCAAACATCTTCTCGATGTCGATGATCGCCTGCTTGATCTCGCGATAGACCATGCCCATGAAATTCAGCGGCTGGTAGAGCTGGATCATCATGGCGTTGACCAGCACGAAATCGCCGACCGTGTTGGTGCCGTTGCGCACGCCGATCGCGCACATCAGCATGGTCGCGGTCAGCCCGAGCGTGAAGATCACGGCCTGACCGGTGTTGAGCACGGCGAGCGAGGTGTAGGTGTGGATGCTCGCTTCCTCGTAGCGCGCCACCGACTTGTCATAACGTTGCGCTTCGCGGGCCTCGGCGCTGAAATATTTGACGGTCTCGTAGTTGAGCAGCGAGTCGATCGCCTTGGTGTTCGCCTCGGTGTCGGAATCGTTCATCTTGCGGCGGATGCCGATCCGCCACTCGGTCGCGATGTAGGTGTAGTACATGTAGAGCGTGACCGTGATCAGGGTCGCGACCACGTAGCGCCAGTCGAACTGCCAGAGCAGCACCGCCATCAGCAGCGTGACCTCGACGATGGTTGGGATCAGCTGCAGGATCACCATGCGCACGATGACCTCGATACCTTCGCGGCCGCGCTCGAGCACGCGCGTCAAGCCGCCGGTCTTGCGCTCGAGGTGAAAGCGCAGGGAGAGCTCGTGCATGTGGACGAAGGTGATGGTGGCGAGCTTGCGGACCGCATGCATGGCCACGCGCGCGAAAATGCCGTCGCGCCACTGGGTCAGCACCGCCATCACGATGCGCATGACGCCGTAGCTCGCGGTCAGGAGCAGCGGCGAAGCGACCACCCAAAGGTGCCAGTTGCTGGCCTGCACCGGCGCCGTGTTGGCGCCCGTGAGTGCGTCAGTCGCCCATTTGAAGCTGAATGGTACCGTCAGCGTGATCAGCTTGGCGGCGAGCAGCAGCACCATCGACCACACCACCCGCATCTTCAGGTCGAAGCGATCGCCCGGCCAGATATAGGGCCATAGATGCGCCAGCGTGCCCATCAGGGTGGCCCGCTCCAGCGGTGCAGCCGCGGGCTCGGGCACGTCGGGGCCATGGGACGAATGAGGAGGGACCATCAGGACGCCTGAAAGGCCCGCCGGATGCGGGCGCGTTGCGATTTGCGATTTTCGCTCGTCATATAGAAGCTTCCGGGCCGAAGCGCACCCCGCCAGATGGCGAATCTTCGATTGTTTATCGCCATTTACCGGTAGATTTCCGGGTGACCCGAATCACCGATTGGGCTTGACGCCCCTTCGCTGCAATGCATCATGGCACCAATGAGCACGATCAAAACCGTCTGTGTCTATTGCGGCTCCGGCCCCGGAACCAATCCCCACTTCACCGAAGGCGCCAAGGCGTTCGGCAAGGCGCTCGCCGAGAACGATATCCGCCTGGTCTATGGCGGTGGCTCGCTCGGCCTGATGGGCTCGGTCGCGACTTCCGTGCTCGATCACGGCGGCACCGTCACCGGCATCATTCCTGAATTCCTGCGCAAGCGCGAGAACGCGCTGACCCGCGTGCAGGAGATGATCGTCACCCCCGACATGCACGAGCGCAAGCGGCTGATGTTCGAGCGCTCCGACGCCTTCGTGGCGCTGCCGGGCGGCGTCGGCACGCTGGAGGAGCTGGTCGAGCAACTGACCTGGAAGCAGCTCGGCCGTCACGCCAAGCCCGTGCTGCTCGCCAATTTCGACAATTTCTGGGAGCCGCTGTTCTCGCTCTTGTCGCACATGCGCCAGACCGAGTTCATCCGCGCCGGCCTTTCGGTCGATATCCTCAAGGCCGACCGCGTCGAGGAGATCTTGCCGAAGCTGAAGGCGGCTGCGGCGCAAATCGCCGAGGCGGAAAAGCAGATGGCCCCGGACGTGGCGCGCAAGCTCTGACGCCCTACTCGCTCGGAAACGTCACCGCCTCGATCCGGTTACCATCGGGGTCGACGACGAAGGCCGCGTAGTAGCGCACTCGGTCGTGTGGGCGGATGCCCGGCGCGCCATCGGAGGCGCCGCCGGTCGCAAGCGCGGCTGCGTGAAATGCATCGACCTCGCTCGTCGTCTTCGCCCGCAGGCAGATGTGCACGCCGCTCTCCGGCGGCACAGGTAGCATCGCCTCGCGTAAGTTAATCCAGAATTCCGGATAGGACTTGCCGAAGCCGATCGTGCGCGGCCGCGTCACGAGACGCACGAGCCCGAGGGCGGCGAGCGTGGCTTCGTAGAACTTTGCGGAGCGTTCGAGCTCGCTGACGCCGACGGAGATGTGGTCGATCATTGGTCGCGCTCCTTCCCCCGCTGTCATTCCGGGGCGATGCAAAGCATCGAGCCCGGAATCTCGAGATTCCGGGTTCGCCTCTTTGAGGCGCCCCGGAATGACTAAAGCTACGCCTTACGCCGGCGCGCCCGACTTCACGAGCTTGTAGATCACCGAATCCATCAGCGCCTGGAACGAGGCATCGATGATGTTCGGAGACACGCCGACCGTGGTCCAGCGATCGCCGTTCTCGTCCTCGCTCTCGATCAGGACGCGCGTCACCGCGCCGGTGCCGCCATTGAGGATACGCACGCGATAGTCGATCAGCGTCAGGCCCTCGATGTACTTCTGGTACTTGCCGAGGTCCTTGCGCAGCGCGACGTCGAGCGCGTTGACGGGGCCGTTGCCTTCAGCAGCCGAAATCAGATGCTCGCCGGCGACGTCGACCTTGACCACGGCCAGCGCCACGGTGACGCGCTCGCCGAGTGCGTTGTAGCGCTGCTCGACGTTGACGTCGAACTGCTCGACCTCGAAATAATGCGGTACCTTGCCGAGCGTGCGGCGCGCCAGCAGATCGAACGAGGCATTGGCGGACTCATAGGCGTAACCGGCCGCCTCGCGCTGCTTCAGTTCCTCGACCAACCGCGTCAGCTTCGGATCGCTCTTCTCGTAAGGAATGCCGGCACGATCGAGCTCGGCGATCACGTTGGAGCGGCCGGCCTGGTCGGACACCAGCACCTTGCGGTGATTGCCGACCAGCTCTGGCAAGACGTGCTCGTAGGTCTGCGGGTCCTTCATCACGGCCGAGGCGTGAATGCCGGTCTTGGTGACGAACGCGCTCTCGCCGACGTAAGCTGCATGCCGGTTCGGCACGCGGTTGAGCATGTCGTCGAGCGTCCGCGAGACTCTGACGAGCGTCGCCATCTTCTCTGCGGTGACGCCGATCTCGAAGGCGTCGGCGAATTCCTTCTTCAAATGCAGCGTCGGGATCAACGAACAGAGATTGGCGTTGCCGCAGCGCTCGCCGAGACCGTTCAGCGTGCCCTGGATCTGCCGCGCGCCGGCACGCACCGCAGCGAGCGAATTCGCCACCGCCTGCTCGGTGTCATTATGGGCGTGGATGCCGACGTGATCGCCGGGGATGTGTTTCGTCACCTCGGTGACGATGGCCTCGACCTCGTTCGGCATGGTGCCGCCGTTGGTGTCGCACAAGACCACCCAGCGCGCGCCGGCCTCATAGGCCGTCTTGGCGCAAGCGAGCGCAAAGCTCGCATCTTCCTTGTAGCCGTCGAAAAAGTGCTCGCAGTCGAGCATGACCTCGCGGCCGGCAGCCTTCGCGGCCGCGACGCTGTCGCGGATCGAGGCGAGGTTTTCCTCTTTCGTCGTCTCCAGCGCGACGCGCACCTGATAGGCCGAGGACTTCGCCACGAAGCAGATCGCGTCCGCCTTCGCTTCCAAGAGCCCGGCGACACCGGGATCGTTGGAGACCGAGCGTCCGGCCCGCCGCGTCATGCCGAAGGCGGTGAAGCGCGCGTGGTTGAGCTTCGGCTTGCTACCGAAAAACTCGGAGTCGAGCGGATTGGCACCGGGATAGCCGCCCTCGACATAGTCGATGCCGAGATCGTCGAGCATCCCCGCGATGACCTGCTTGTCGGTCAGCGTGAAGTCGACGCCGTTGGTCTGCGCGCCGTCGCGCAGCGTGGTGTCGAACAGATAAAGGCGCTCCTTGCTCATTGCGGTGCTCCGAGCGTCTTCTTCATGGTGGTGTTGGCGAGCCACTCGTCATTCATGGTGACGCTGTTGCGCTGCTGGGCCGTATAGCCGCGCTTGGCGAAGAAGCTTTGCGCGGTGTCGCTGGCATCGACCGTGAGGGCCGCAGCGCCGCGGCCGCCCGCCAGCTTCTCCAGCGCGTCGACCAGCATGGTCGCGATGCCCTGCCGGCCAACGGCCGGATGAACGTAGAGCATGTGGACATGATCGGTGCCGCGCAACGACGCGAACCCCACGGGCGAGCCGTCGAGGGTGGCGATCAGCGTCAGGTCGGACGCCAGCCGCTTGCCAAACTCTTCAGTCTCGGCCGCCGCCATCCAGGCTTCCTGCTGTGCCTCGCTGTAGTCGTCGCCGGTCAGCTCCTGGATGCTGGCAACGAAGATCGCGGCCAGCATCGGAACGTCGTTCGGCAGGAATGGCCTCAGGCCGGGCTTGGGCAAGGTCTTTCCCATCGTATTCACCACAACCCATAGAGTTTCAGCACGATCGCTACGGCGGCGCCGAGCAGCAGGATCTTCAAGGCGATGTAATAGAGCCAGTGCCGCGGAAACGGCGTGTCGGGCCGGGTCATCGCGCGACCTCCCAGGTGGTCCCGTCCTTGGAATCCTTGATCGCGACGCCCATCGCGGCGAGTTGATCGCGGATGCGGTCGGACTCGGCGAAATCCTTGCGCGCCCGCGCGACCGTCCGCTCCGCGATCAGGCTCTCGACCTGCTTGACGTCGACGCCGCTCGCCTGCTGCTTGCGATCTTTCCATTGCGCAGCGCTCTCGGACAGGAAGCCGAGCAGCCGCAACGAGCCCGCAAGAGCGGATACGTCGCTACCGCGCAGGCTGTGCAGCGCCGCGATCGCCTGCGGCGTGTTGAGGTCGTCGAGCAGCGGCTCGACCACGGACCCAGCCGGCCTGCCGGGTTCGACGTCGGCCGCGATCCGATACCAGTCGTCCAGCGTCCTGGCGCTCTCCTCCAGCGACTTCATGGTCCAATCGATCGGCGAGGTGTAGTGCGTCTTCAGCATGTTGAGGCGCAACGCCTCACCCGGCCAGTCCGCCAGCAACTCGTGGATGGTGATGAAGTTGCCGAGGCTTTTCGACATCTTCTCGCTCTCGACCTGCAGGAAGCCGTTGTGCATCCAGTAGTTCGCCATGCGCTGCTGGTGAAAGGCGCAGCAGGTCTGTGCCACCTCGTTCTCGTGATGCGGAAACACGAGATCGATGCCGCCACCGTGAATGTCAAACTGCTCGCCGAGATGCTTCCAGGCCATGGCCGAGCACTCGATATGCCAGCCCGGACGCCCCTCAGCCTTGATGCCGGCCGGCGACGGCCAGGACGGCTCCCCAGGCTTCGACGGCTTCCACAGCACGAAATCGGTCGAGTCCTTTTTGTAGGGCGCGACGTCGACACGGGCGCCGGCGATCATCTCGTCTAGCGACCGCTTCGACAGCGCGCCGTAACGCGGCAGCGTGGAATTGGCCGCGTTCATCGCTTGCGGCGCGAACAGCACGTGGTTCTCGGCGACATAGGCGAAGCCGCCCATGACCAGCCGCTCGATGATCTCGCGCATCTCGCCGATATGCTCGGTCGCACGCGGCTCGACGCTCGGCCGCAGCGCGCCGAGCGCATCGACGTCGGCGTGAAACTGCTTTCCGGTCTGCTCGGTGACCTTGCGGATCGCCTCGTTCAGGGGCAGGCCCGGATAATCCCGCGCGGCGCGATCGTTGATCTTGTCGTCGACGTCGGTGATGTTGCGGACATATTTGACGTGCGCCTCGCCATAAACATGGCGCAGCAGCCGAAACAGCACGTCGAACACGATCACCGGCCGCGCATTGCCGATATGGGCGAAGTCATAGACGGTCGGTCCGCAGACATACATGCGGACGTTCTTCGCGTCGAGCGGCGCGAAGGTGCGCTTTTCCCGGCTCAGCGTATCGTAAAGGCGCAATTCCATATGGACACCCGTCGGCTGTTGGCCGGGCGTCCAGTGCTCTCAATGTGGTTGAGAAAAGACGGCTCCAGCCAGCGAATCGCTAGCTCGTAATCTCGCGGCAAATAATGCAGATGGCGAGGAGACCGTTCATGCCGGTCATATGGGCCACGAAGGCGCCTTTCGTCAAGAGAGCCGCGAAAATGCCGTTCTATGTCCGCGATTGCCTGCCCGCCTGCCTTGATGGTTCGTCATCCTTAACCTTTTGAGCCTAATTCGGAACCCGGTGGTCCCCCCAGCCCCGGTGCACCCATGCGATCCCTGCTTGCGCTCGTCTCCTGTGCCTCCCTCCTCGCGGCATCCAGCGCTTTCGCCGAGACGCGCGTCTTCATCATTCCCAACCAGGCCGACGGCTATGGCGTCGACCAGTGCCTGGCCAAGGGCGAGAGATGCGGCGCGCAGGTCGCCCGCACCTACTGCCAGTCACGGGACTTTGCGCAGGCATCGGCCTACCGCCGGGTCGATCCCGACGAAATTACCGGCTCTGTCCCCAAATCCGGCGCAAACTGCTCTCATGGCCATTGCGACGAATATGTCGCAATCACCTGTCAGCGCTGAATTCGCTCGGAACTGGCGGACCTTAGGACCCATTTGCGGCCCCTGAAACGACGTGACGATGCCGCAGGAAGCGGCTATTGGAGGGCGCGCTTCGGCCCCCCAAATCACATTGGAAAGTCACTTGGGGCCGTGACTTCGCTAGAATGGCGGATATGCCTGAATTTTTGTCTCTGTCCCGTCCCCGCTTCCTCCTTGCCTGCACCGTGCTTCTTAGCGTCGTGCTCGCCACTGACGCCTTTGCGCAGGCCGGCCCGTCCGGCGCGCCGCCTCCGCCGGCCCAAGGCGGGCTCGGACCGAACCCGATGTGCGTGCGGCTGGAAGGACAGCTCGCCGCGCTCGACCGCGGGGCGAGCGGCGATCCCGCGCGCGACGACCAGATCCGCCGCTATCAGGATTCCCAGACCCGCCAGCAGGCCGAGCTCGACCGCGTCACCATGCAGGCCAAGCGTATGGGCTGCGATTCCTCCGGCTTCTTCTCGCTGTTCAACGGCCAGTCGGCGCAATGCGGCCCGGTCAATACCCAGATCCAGCAGATGCGCGCCAATCTGGACCAGATCACCGGTAATCTCGAACGCCTGCGCGGTGGCGGCGCCGGCGGCAGCCCCGAACGCGACAGCCAGCGCCGCTCGGTGCTGATTGCGCTCGCGCAGAACAATTGCGGTCCGCAATACGCCAACGCCGCGCAGTCACAGGGCGGCAACTTCCTGAGCAATCTGTTCGGCGGCGGCAACAACCCCAACAATCCGCCAAGTGCGCCGCCCTCCGATCTCGGCCCGCAATCCGGCACCTATCGCACCGTCTGCGTGCGCACCTGCGACGGCGCCTATTTCCCGATCTCGTTTGCGACCGTGCCGGCGCGCTTCCCCGACGACGAGAAGACCTGCAAGGCGCTCTGCCCGGCGGCCGAAGCCGTGCTCTACGCCCACCGCAATCCCGGCGAGGACATGAACTCCGCGGTCTCGATCAGCGGCCAGCCCTACACGTCGCTGCCGACCGCCTTCAAATTCCGCAGCGAGTTCAACCCGTCCTGCTCGTGCAAGGCGGCGGGGCAGAGCTGGGCCGACGCGCTGAAATCGGCCGACGACAAGGCGGCCGTGGAGCAGCAGGGTGACATCATCGTCACCGAGGAGAGCGCCAGAAAGATGCAGCAGCAGCGGCTCAACAAGGGCGCGCCTGCGAACGGCAAGAAGGGCGCAGCTCCCGCGCCGACGACGGCAACAGCACCGGCGGGCCCACCGCCTGCGGATGCAGCCCCCACCACCTCGTCGGAGAACAAGCCGATCCGCTCGGTCGGCCCGACCTTCCTGCCGCAGCAGCAGAAGTAGGCGGCTCCAAACTCAACTGTCATGCCCGGCGAAGGCGGGCATCCAGTACGCCGCGGCGGCAGCTGGTTTTCACGATATCCGCCGCGGCGTACTGGATCATCCGCCTTCGCGGATGATGACGGCGGAACGGGCGGCGAGACCACCTGCCTCGCACGCGTCGGCGAAACTCACCCCTCGAACGCGTCGATCGACGCCTTGCTGCCGCGCGACACCAGCGTCTCATCGGGCGCGGGCAATTTCTCGCCGCGATCGCGGAAGCGGTTGGTGATGGGATAACGCCGGTCGCGGCCGAAATTTTTCCGCGTCACCTTCACGCCGGGCGCGGCCTGGCGGCGCTTGTATTCGGCGACGTTGAGGAGATGGTCGATGCGGGTCACCGTCTCGCGGTCAAAGCCCGCCGCGATGATCTGGTCGAGCGGCTCCTCGCGTTCGACCAGGCGCTCGAGGATCGCATCGAGCACGTCGTAGGGCGGCAATGAATCCTGATCGGTCTGGTTCTCGCGCAGCTCCGCCGTCGGCGGACGCGTGATGATGTCGGGCGGGATCACCTCGCCGGCCGGTCCGAGCGCACCGTCGGGCTTCCAGGTGTTGCGCAGGGCCGCCAGCCGGAACACCTGCGTCTTGTAGATGTCCTTGATCGGATTGAAGCCGCCGTTCATGTCGCCGTAGAGCGTGGCATAGCCGACCGACATTTCCGACTTGTTGCCCGTGGTCACCACCATCAGCCCGATCTTGTTGGAGATCGCCATCAGGAGCGTCCCGCGAGTGCGGGCCTGAAGGTTTTCCTCGGTGATATCTGGCGGAAGGTTCTTGAAGATGCCGGCCAGGATGGTCTCGAACCCACCCACCGCTTCCGCGATCGGCAGCACTTCGTAGCGGATGCCGAGATGGCCGGCGAGCTCGCCGGCATCGGCAATCGAGTGTGCCGCCGTGTAGCGATAAGGCAGCATGACCCCGTGCACCTGATCGGCACCGAGCGCGTCGACCGCGATCGCAGCGCACAGCGCGGAATCGATGCCGCCGGAAATGCCGAGCAGCACACCGGGAAAGCCGTTCTTGCTGACATAGTCGCGCAGGCCCAGCACGCAGGCGGCGTAATCGGCGCGGTCTCCTTCGGGCTGCTCGGCAATCGGACCGGTACAGCGCCAATCGCCGCCGGTCCGGGCGAAGCGCAGCGTGGTGATGCTCTCAGCGAACGCCGGCAGTTGCGCGGCGAGCGAGAGATCACCATTGAGCGCGAACGAGGCGCCGTCGAACACGAGCTCGTCCTGGCCGCAGACCTGATTGAGATAGACCAGCGGCAAGCCACTCTCGGTAACCCGCGCGACCGCGACCGACAGACGCACATCGTTCTTGTCGCGAGCATACGGCGAGCCGTTCGGCACCAGAATGATCTCGGCGCCGGTCTCGGCCAGCGTCTCGACCACGTTCTCGTAATCCTCGGACTCTTCCAGCCAGATGTCCTCGCAGATCGGCACGCCGATCCGCACGCCGCGCACGGTGATGGGGCCCGATGCGGGGCCGCGCGCAAACAACCGCTTCTCGTCGAACACGCCGTAGTTCGGCAGATTGCATTTGAACCGCAAGCCGGCGATGCGCCCGCCGTCGAGCAGCGCGCAGGCATTGTAGAGCTTGCCGTCCTCGACCCAGGGCGTGCCGACCAGCAACGCCGGCCCGCCATCGGCGGTCTCGCGCGCCAGCGCTTCGATGGCCGCGCGGCAGGCGGCCTGGAAGGCCGGCTTCTGCACCAGATCCTCCGGCGGATAGCCGGCGATGAACAATTCCGGAAACAGCACGAGATCGGCGCCATCGGCGATCGCTCGCGCGCGTGCCGAGCGAACCTTGGCGGCATTGCCCGCGACGTCGCCCATGGTCGGATTGAGCTGGGCGAGCGTGACCGCGAATGCGTTGAGACGTTCGGTCATAGAGCGCTCGCTTTCACCGCTCCCAAAGGGAGAGGTCGGATTGCATCGAAGATGCAATCCGGGTGAGGGGTTACAGTCTCTCGCAGGGCCTGAGCCCCCTCACCCGATTTGTGCTCGACGATGCTGCGCATCGCGAGACGCAAATCGACCTCTCCCCGCTGGGGAGAGGTAAAGGAGCCTCGGGTGCCGACGCCCAATCGATACTCTCCGCGAGCTAGAGGAACCCCAATCGCTCGATGATGGCGATGATCCAGAACGCGCCGGCCATCAGCAGTGCAACGCCGACTGCGGCCGAGCCCATGTCCTTGACCCGCCCGATCTGCTTGTCGTGATCCATCGTCAGGCGGTCGGCGAGCTTCTCGATCGCGGTGTTGAGCAGCTCGACCACCAGCACGAAGGCGACCGAGCAAACCAGCTCGACCGCGCGTGTCGCGGTCGCCGCGACGAGCCACGCCACCGGCAGCGACAGGATCAGCGCAAAGATCTCCTCGCGGACGGCCTGTTCCGAGCGGAACGCAAAGGCCAGACCGTTGCGGGAATTGATCGTGGCCTTCCAGATCCGCAGCAAGGTGCTAGAGCCCCGCTGCAGTCGGCATCGGCCTGACCTTGCCGGCGCGTTCCTGCTTCAGCAGCTCCGCGACCAGGAAAGCCATGTCGATGGATTGCTCGGCATTGAGGCGGGGATCGCAGACCGTGTGGTAGCGGTCGTTGAGATCTTCGTCCGTGATGGCGCGGGCGCCGCCGATGCATTCGGTGACGTCCTGGCCGGTCATCTCAAGATGCACGCCGCCGGCATGGGTGCCTTCCGCCGCATGGATCGTGAAGAACGACTTCACCTCGGACAGCACGCGGTCGAACGGCCGCGTCTTGTAGCCCGTCGTGGAGGTGATGGTGTTGCCGTGCATGGGATCGCACGACCAGACCACCACCCTGCCCTCGCGCTTCACCGCGCGGATCAGGCCCGGCAGGTGATCGGCGACCTTGTCGGAGCCGAAGCGGTTGATCAGGGTCAGGCGGCCCGGCTCGTTGTCGGGGTTGAGCACGTCGATCAGCTTCAACAGCTCGTCGGGCTTGAGCGACGGGCCGCACTTCAGGCCGATCGGGTTCTTGATGCCGCGGAAATATTCGACATGGCCGTGATCGAGCTGCCGGGTGCGATCGCCGATCCAGATCATGTGGCCCGAGGTCGCGTACCAGTCGCCCGTGGTGGAATCGACGCGGGTCATGGCCTGCTCGTAGCCGAGCAGCAGCGCCTCGTGGCTGGTGTAGAAATCGGTGGCGCGCAGCTCGGGATGGCTCTCGAGATCGAGGCCGCAGGCGCGCATGAAGTTGAGCGCGTCCGAGATGCGGTCGGCCAGCTCCTTGTAACGGCGGGACTGCGGCGAATCCTTGAGGAAGCCGAGCATCCACTCATGCACGCTGCCGAGATTGGCATAGCCGCCGGTGGCGAACGCGCGCAAGAGGTTCAGCGTCGCGGCCGACTGCCGATAGGCCATCAGCTGCCGCTGCGGATCCGGCACGCGCGCTTCCTTGGTGAAGGCGATGTCGTTGACGATGTCGCCGCGATAGCTCGGCAGCTCGACGCCATTGACCTTCTCGGTCGGCGAGGAGCGCGGCTTGGCGAACTGGCCGGCGATGCGGCCGACCTTCACCACCGGCACCGCGCCGGCATAGGTCAGCACCACCGCCATCTGCAGCAGCACGCGGAAGAAGTCGCGGATGTTGTTGGCGCCATGCTCGGCAAAGCTCTCGGCGCAATCGCCGCCCTGGAGCAGGAAGGCCTCGCCGGCCGCAACGCGGGCCAGTGCCTTCTTCAGATTGCGCGCCTCGCCCGCGAACACCAGCGGGGGAAAGGTTGCAAGCTGCGCCTCGACGTCGGCCAAAGCCTTGGCGTCGGGATAATCGGGCACCTGTAGCACCGGCTTGCTGCGCCAGGACTCGGGCGTCCACCGCTCGGACATCGCAATCTCTCCGTGAAGCAAAAAAGTGCAACCTGATCTGTGGGTTGCGAGGGCCGCCTTATACACAGGCTGGCGCGACACCGCCAGTTGTAAATCCGTTTCGCAATGCAAACCCTTGCGAGCAAAGCCGAATTCGCATTTGCTGGGGATGGCAGCGGAAACCGGCAAGACAGCCTCCCCCATGGACGCGGCACTGGACGACGTTTTCATCGACGAGATCAGCTTCCCGGCGACCGACGGGTATGCGCTGACCGGCACCCTGTTCCTGCCGCGCGGAGTCAAGCGCCATGCCGTCCTGATCAATTCGGCGACCGCCGTCCCGCGAAAAATCTATCGCGGCTTTGCCTCCTACCTCGCCCATCGCGGCTGCGCGGTGCTCACTTACGACTATCGCGGCATCGGCGACTCCCGGCTGCCGGCAATGGTCGGTTACAACCGGCCGAAATCGCTGGTCGGCTTCAAGGCTTCGATGTCGGACTGGGCCGCGCAAGACGTCACCGCCGCGGTCCGCTGGATGCGCGAGCGCTATAACACCCTGCCGCTGGCCTATGTCGGCCACTCCTACGGCGGCCAGGCGCTCGGGCTGATCGAAAACAACAGCGAGATTTCGCGAGCCGCGTTCGTCGCCTCGCAGGCCGCGACCTGGCGGCTGATGACGTCACCGGAGAGATACCGCGTCTACGCCTTCATGAATTTCGTCGGCGTGCCGCTGGCTCACGCACTCGGCTACGCGCCGGGCTGGGCCGGCATCGGCGAGGATCTGCCGAAGGGCGTCTTTCTGCAATGGGCGGATTGGGTCTCGAGCCCGCGCTATCTCTTCGATTCAAAGCTGCCGGCGCTGGAGAATTTTGCCAAGTTCAAGGGCGAGCTGCGCGCGCTCTGCTTCACCGACGATCCCTGGGCGACACGACCGGCGGTCGAGTTGCTGACTGGCGGATTCACCGCGATCGAGCCGGAGGTGCTCACCGTGCAACCGTCCGACGTCGGCGCCAAGGCGATCGGCCATTTCGGCTTCTTCCGCCCCGAGCACCGCGACACGCTGTGGCGCGGCGTCGCGGAATGGATCCAGGGGGAGTGAGGCTCAGGCAGCCGCATCGCCGCTCGTCACTTTCTCGTGGTCGCTCAAGCCGAAACTGATTTCCGCCATCGTCGTTGGCCACCTGACACAGAGTCGACAACGCGACTGATCTTGTTCCGGCTACGCCGAACGCGACGAGGACAATGGAAAATCGCGCCAGAAGCCAAAGCCTCGTCAGCGAGAGCAAGGTCCCCGAAGTCACGCTCGGGTTCTGGATCATCAAGATCGCCGCCACGACGCTGGGCGAGACCGGCGGCGACACCGTGACGATGACGCTGAATTGGGGCTACCTCGCAGGCACGTTCCTGTTCCTGGCGGCGATGATCGTCCTGGTCGCCGCACAAATCCGCGCGACAAAACTCCACCCGGCGCTGTATTGGGCGACCATCGTGGCCTCAACCACCTTCGGTACGACGATGGCGGACTTCGCCGACCGCTCGCTCGGCATCGGCTCTACCGGCGGCTCGACGCTGCTCCTCGCCTGCCTCGTGCTGGTGCTTGGCCTCTGGTATCGCGCTGAAGGGACCATCTCGGTCAACAGCGTCAGCACGCCCCGCGTCGAGGCCTTTTATTGGGGCGCGATCACCTTCTCGCAAACGCTTGGCACCGCGCTCGGCGACTGGATCGCCGATACCGGCGACATGGGCTATGGTGGCGGCGCGCTGATCTTCGCAGCTGGGCTTGCCATTGTCGCCGCACTCTATTTTTGGAGCCGCGTCTCGCGCGTGACCCTGTTCTGGGCCGCGTTCATCCTCACGCGACCATTGGGAGCGACCGTCGGCGACTTCCTCGACAAGCCGCTCGACCACGGCGGACTTGCCCTCAGCCGGCCGCTGGCCTCGCTCGTGATCGCAGCGTTCATGGTGGTCTGCCTGCTGCTGATCCCGCAGCGCGCGGGACAGCACCCAAGCAACGACCACGCAGCCGAGCGCGCTTAGCGGATGATCGTCGTCAGCGACGAGTAGCGCTTGTTCGGCTTGGCTTCGACCGCAGAGAACTGTGCGAAAGCATCGCTGACGCGCGCAGCCGGCGTGGTCCCGTCTGCAAACCGGAACTCCTTCGGTCGTGGCGCGTAGAAGCTGGCGCTGTAATAGGAATCGTCGAAACGCGTCTCACCGACGCCGAACAATGCGTCGCAGACGAACAGGAGTGCGTAGACTCCCGCGACCGCCGCGACGACCTCCTTGAGAACTGACATGTTGTTGCCCCACCCTTTTGCCGTGAGGATGCACGCCGGTTCCAAAGCCGAGGTTTAAGACGGCACGGTTCTTATCTGCAGGGTTTGTCGCTGCTGAGCGGATTGCGGACAATTTTATCTTTTCTGAAAAGAGAGCCCGCCTGACGGGATCAAGCGGGCTCCAGGATTGGCCGATCGGGAGGTTATCAGACGGCCAGATTCATCCACACCGCCTTGGGCTCGGTGAAATTGTCGAGCGCGGCGGTGCCGTGCTCGCGGCCGAGGCCGGAGTCACGCTCGCCGCCCCAGGGCAGCCGCACGTCGGTGTAGCCATAGGTGTTCATCCAGACGGTGCCGGCGCGCGCCTGTCTGGCGAAGCGCTGCAGCTTGCCGATGTCGCGGCTCCAGACGCCGGCGGCCAAGCTGTAGGCGGTGCCATTGGCGATCCGCAGCGCATCGGCCTCATCCTTGAACTTGATGACGCTGACGACGGGACCAAAAATCTCTTCCTGCGAGATCCGCATCTCGTGCGCGACATCGGCGAACACGGTCGGGCTGATGAAATAGCCGCGCTCGCCGACACGCTCGCCGCCGGTGACGAGCCTTGCCCCCTCCTTCTGCCCGATATCGACATAGTCGAGGATCGACTTCATCTGCTTCTCGGAGATGACGGGACCGAGCGCGGTCTTGCGGTCGAGTGGGTCGCCGATTCTGATCGACTTCGCACGCGCGGCGAGACGCTCAACGACCTCGTCATAGGCCCTCTCCTGCACCAGCACGCGCGAGCCGGCGGAGCAGACCTGCCCGGCGTTGAAGAAGATGCCGGAGGCCGCAGCCTTGCTGGCTGCTTCGAGATCGGCGTCGTCGAAAATCACATTGGCCGACTTGCCGCCCAGCTCGAGCGAGACGCGCTTGAAGTTGCTCGCCGCGCCCTTCATGATTCCGCGCCCCACACCCGGCGAGCCGGTGAAGGTCACCTTGTCCACGTCGGGGTGATTGACCAGGGCATCTCCGACGACGCGGCCAGGTCCGGTGACGACATTGAAGACACCTGCCGGCAGGCCGGCTTCGAGCGCAAGCTCGGCGATGCGCAGCGCCGATAGCGAGGTCAGCTCGGCCGGCTTCATCACGATGGTGCAGCCGCAGGCCAGCGCCGGCGCGAGCTTCCACATGCCGATCATCAGCGGGAAATTCCACGGCACGATCGCCGCGACCACGCCGACGGGCTCGCGCACGGTGTAGGTCAATGCATCGTCACGCACCGGCACGACGTCGCCGCTGATCTTGTCGGCCCAGCCGGCGTAATAAGTCAGCGTGTCGACGGCGGCGGGAAAGTCCTGGCGCATCGTCGCGGAGATCGGTTTGCCGGCATCGATCGACTCCAGCTCGATGATCTCGTCGGCATGACGCTTGAGCAGATCCGCCCAGCGCAGCAGGATCTGGCCGCGCTCGGAGGCGCGCATCGTGCGCCACGGGCCCTCGAAGGCGCAGCGGGCGGCGGCAACCGCATGCTCGACGTCAGCCTCGCCGCCTTCGGCAACGACAGCGATGACCTGCCCGGTGGCAGGATTGAGGGATTTGAAGGTGCGGCCGGAACTCGCGGGCACACGGCGGCCGTCGATGAGCAGATGCTGCGGCCGCGCCATGAATTCGGTGGCCGGCGAATGCGCAAAGTCATATGCAACAGACATCATATTTCCTCCTGATCTGGTATGCCAGACTAGGCAGCTATTGTCTGGAGTAAATATGATATGGTTTGCAAATGGACGCACCATATATGAAGCTAAGTTCATAAGGTTGTCAGATGCTTCAGATCGAGATCGAGGCCGTCTGGCGGTTTCGCCACGAAGGCAGCCCGCGCACCGCGGTGGTCATGCTCGGGATCCTCAATGAAATCCGGAAGACCGGAAAGATCACAAGCGCGGCCAGCGATGCGCACCTGTCCTACCGGCATGTCTGGAATCTGATCGAGCAATGGTCGGAGTTCTTCGGAACTCCGCTGGTCGAGACCCAGCGCGGCAAGGGCTCGAAGCTCACGCCGTTCGGCGAGCGGCTGGTGTGGGCCGGCGAGCGCATGCAGGCGCGGCTCGGGCCGCAGCTGGAGAATCTGGCGCAGGAGCTTGCGAGCGAGATCAAGCCGTTCCTCGAGCAGCGCCCTTCCGTGATCCGCGTCCATGCCAGCCACGGCTTTGCTGTGGCCAAGCTGCGCGAATTCCTCGACCGCGAGCCCGGCATCGGCGTCGATCTGCGCTATGTCAGCAACCAGCACTCGCTGGTCTCGCTGGCGCAGGGCGCCTGCGACCTGTCCGGCCTGCATCTGCCGCACGGCGCGTTGCGCGCCCAGGGCATCAAGGCCGCGCGCGAATGGCTCGATCCGCGCGAGGACCGCATCATCAGTTTCGTGACGCGCGAGATGGGGCTGATGGTTGCACGTGGCAATCCCCTGCGCATTGCTTCGCTCGATGATCTCACCAAGCCGAACGTCCGCTTCGTCAACCGCGACCACGATTCCGGCACCCGCCTCTTGTTCGACCAGTTGCTCGCGGCTCACAACATCGACGAAGGCAAGATCAACGGCGCGCAGCAGATCGAGTTCACCCACGCTGCCGTCGCGGCCTATGTCGCGAGCGGCATGGCCGATGCGAGCTTTGGCGTCGAGGCGGCCGCGCGGCATTTCGGCCTCGATTTCATTCGCATCCTCACCGAGGACTATTTCTTCGTGTGCAAGCGCGCTTTTCTGGATACCGCACCCATGAAGCGCATCCTTGAGATCATCCGCAGCGCCGATTTTCGCGCCGCCGTCGCCACCCTTCCCGGCTATGTGCCGTCGGACACCGGCACCGTGACCGGCGTGAAGGCGTTTCTGGAGATGCACGCCGTGCGATGACGGTGCAGGCCGCGCTCCTCCTTGTCCGCGACGGGCAAGAATGGCAATCTCCGTTTAGAGCCATTCAAGAGAGCCTGTCATGTCGCGCGCGAGCGCCAAATCGCTCCCCCAACTGAGCCTTCGGATCGACCTCGACAGCGAGGACCGGATCGGACCCGGCAAGATCGAGCTTCTCGAGCAGATCCGCGCGCAAGGCTCGATCTCCGGGGCCGGACGCGCCATGGACATGTCCTACAAGCGCGCCTGGGATCTCGTCGACGAAATCAACCGCATCTGCGGCCATCCTGCGGTCGAACCGCAGGCCGGCGGCAAGAACGGCGGCGGCGCAATGCTCACACCGTTCGGCGAAAAGCTCGTCGCGCGCTACCGCAAGATCGAGCGCGACGCCGCACGCGCGGTGCACAAGGATCTGGAAGCGCTCAAGAGCGACATAGCCCGTTCGCGCAAATCCTCTTAGGCATCAGTTCGGCCGTACCGTCGCTTCCGACATCGGCTGCGTCAGCGCTTCGCCCAGCAGCCCCTGCTCTGCCTTCGGGATCGAGAAGCGGACCTTGAAGCCGTCCTCGGTCTGGAGCGTGATGATACGCTGCGTCGTGTCGGTCGACTGCTCGATCGCCCAGGACGCAAGCGGATAGGCATAGCGAAGGCTCTGGTCACCATAGCGGGCCTTCAGCGCCGCCTCCAGCAGCCCAGGCAGCGTCATGATGAGAGCGCCGACCTGGTTGAGCGAGACGTTGACGGCTGCGGTGCTCCCCGTAACGTCCTCGAAGCCCAGCGAGATCGCACCGCCGTCGGCCGACACCTCGCAGGTCGTGAGCTGCCTCACCTTGATTTCCATTGCCAGTTCCGGAACACAGTTCGCTATATCCACTACGATATATCGATAAGTCGGGCTGCGTCTAGCCGCTTTTTCTGGAATTGATCGAGCCTGCCGTCATGGTCGGCCATCGAGAAGCGTGATATATGAGTAGATATAACGAGGCCCGAACGGCCCGTTCTTTAAAGGGAGCGCAAAGCCTATGAGTGACTTCAATCTTCTCATCGACGGCAAAATGGTGCCCGGCGACATGACCATGCCGGTTCTCAATCCCGCGACCGAAGAGGTGGTGGCACAGTGCCCCCGCGCCTCGAAGTCGCAGCTGGATACGGCCGTTGCCGCCGCGAAGGCCGCCTTCCCGGCCTGGGCCGCGACGTCGATGGAGGACCGCCGCAAGGTCGTGATGAAAATGGCGGACGTGATCGAGGCCAATTCGGGCGAGCTCGCGCGCCTGCTGACCTCCGAACAGGGCAAGCCGCTGGCGGACGCCACCGGCGAGGTGCTCGGCATGGCCGCCTTCTTCCGCTATCTCGGCTCGCTCGACCTGCCGATGAAGGTCATCGAGAACTCCGGCGATCGCAAGGTCGAGGCCTATCGCCGCCCGCTGGGCGTCGTCGGCGCGATCATCCCCTGGAACTATCCGCTCCTGATCCTCAGCTTCAAGCTGCCCTCCGCACTGATCGCCGGCAACACCCTGATCGTGAAGCCTGCGCCGACCACGCCACTCGCCTCCTTGCGCTTCGCCGAGCTGATCAAGGACGTCGTGCCGAAGGGCGTGCTCAATTTCATCACCGACGCCAACGACCTCGGCGGCGAGATGACCAAGCACCCCGATATCCGCAAGATCTCCTTCACCGGCTCGACCGCGACGGGCCAGAAGGTCATGGCGAGCGCTGCACAGACGCTGAAGCGCATTACGCTCGAGCTCGGCGGCAACGACGCCGGCATCGTGCTCGACGACGTCGATCCGAAGAAGGTCGCACCCGGCATCTTCGAAGGCGCGTTCCAGAACTCCGGCCAGGTCTGCCTCGCCATCAAGCGGCTTTATGTGCACGAATCCGTCTACGACGAGCTCTGCGACGAGCTGGTCGCGATCGCCAAGAGCACCGTGGTCGACGACGGCTCCAAACAGGGCACCAAGCTCGGGCCGCTGCAGAACAAGATGCAGTACGAGAAAGTGAAGGCGTTCCTCGAGGACGCGCACAAGAACGGCAAGGTGGTCGCCGGCGGCGCCGCGATGGACCGTCCCGGCTATTTCATCGAGCCGACCATCGTGCGCGACATCAAGGAAGGCTCAAAACTGGTCGACGAGGAGCAGTTCGGCCCGGTGCTGCCGCTGATCAAATATTCGGACAAGGATGACGTGATCCGCCGCGCCAACGCCACGACTTACGGCCTCGGCGCCTCGGTCTGGTCGTCGGACATCGACCGCGCGCATGAGGTCGCCACGCGCCTGGAGTCCGGCACGGTGTGGATCAACAAGCATCTCGACATGGCCCCGCACATCCCGTTCGGCGGCGCCAAACAATCGGGCATCGGGACTGAATTCGCCGAGGAAGGTCTCGCCGAGTTCACCCAGCTCCAGATCATCAACGGCCCGCCGGCCGCGTGATCCAACATAGGGGGTCGCGGCGGAACCGGCCGCGGCCCCGATCTATTCTTAAAAGCGGAGGCGACCATGTTCGATGCGCAATGCGATCTCGGCGCCCTCGTCTATGCGCCGCATCACGACCCCGACGCAGTCCTGCGCGATTTCGCGGCGAGCGCGAGCGACGGAAGATGCGGCATTTTCGCACATCGCCTGGTCCCCGCGCGCCCCCGCAATCGCACGCATCATGAATCGCGCCTGAATTGGCAGTAGTTTCCCGGAATATGGCCGATGCTCCGGCGTTGATATCTCTTCGGGTTTCCGCCAGTTGCCCCTCACCTCCAGGGATCCCGACATGCCGGTCGATCGGCTGAAGCCATCGCGTGTCCTGAACATCGAGCGCTTCTCGGACTTCAGCGAGTTTCGCGCCAACGAGGTGCTCGGCCTCGGAACCAGCACGCCGCTTCGTCCGCGCGAATTCTCGCTATCACGCGCCATCCTGCCGCTCCAGAACGGGCTATTCGTGCTGCAGCGGGCCTTTGCGCGGCGGTACGAAGCCGAGATGGGGACGGACAGCGGCATCGGCCTCGTTGTCCCGTTTGCCTTTCACTCGATTGCCAATGGCCGCGAGGTCGACAGCTCGACGATCGCCGTCGTGCGCGGCAAAGCGCCCGTCTTGTCGATCGAGCATCAACCCAACACCTATCTCATGCTGCGCTTCAACTCGGACATGCGGCATCGCGGATGGGCGGACTTCGATACCGGCCTCGCCTATATTCACACTCAGGACGATCCGATGGCGCGCCTGCGCGACATTTTTGTGGAAATGCTCGCGCTGGCGTCTGCATGCGACGATCCCCGGCGATTCGAGGCGCTCAACCGCCCGATCCAGGAAACGCTGCTCGCCGCCCTCGACGCGATTCTGCTGCCGACCGGCGCACGCACCGCCCGTCCCCGTTCATTCGACAAGCATCGCAAGCTGATTGCGCAGCTCGACGAGATCGTCGAGCTGTTCGGCAGCAAGCCGCTTTATAGCGACGACCTTGCCACCGCGCTCGGCGTCTCTGCGCGCACGCTCCAGATTGCAACGCAAGCCGTGCACGGCGTCAGCCTGCATCACTATCTGCGTCTCAAGCGGATGTGGGCCGTTCGCGTCCAGCTCATGACGGGAGGCAGCGGATTGACCGTAAAGGCCGCCGCGATCGGCAACGGTTTCTGGCATCTCGGCGACTTCGCAATGAGCTACAGGCGCGCCTTCGGCGAAACGCCGTCCGAGACGCTGGCACGAGGCCGCCATTCTGCGGGCACGACCGCGCGTCCCTGAAAGAGCCCGGTTAAATACGGGCATTTGCTCCGCTTCGACATTCGCGCCTCCATACTCTGTTAATGACGCAGCGAGTTCCAGGTCTGCGCAGGAGTTCTCGCCGGATAGAGCTGCGCTCAGCCGTGCTCCGACTCCTTGCGAGACCCATTGTCGCCGAGGCGGTCGACCCAGGCGATGCCGATCGCCGAGATGATGAAGGTCAGGTGGATCAGCACCTGCCACATCACGCCGGTCTCGGTGAAATTGCTGCGCGTCGTGCCGAGATTGCCGGCCTCGATGAAGGTTCTGAGCAGCGAGATCGAGGAGATGCCGACGATCGCCATCGCGAGCTTGATCTTGAGCACGCTGGCATTGACGTGGCTCAGCCATTCCGGCTCGTCCGGATGGCCGCGCAGATTCAGGCGCGAAACGAAGGTCTCGTAGCCGCCGACGATCACCATCACGAGCAGGTTCGAGATCATGACGACGTCGATCAGCCCGAGCACGACCAGCATGATCTGCTGCTCGCTGGCCTCGAACGAATGCGCGACCAGGTGCCAGAGCTCCTTCAGAAACAGCAGTACGTAGACCCCCTGCGCGACGATGAGGCCGACATAGAGCGGCAATTGCAGCCAGCGTGAGCCGAAGATCAGCCGCGGAAACAGGCCGACCGGCGGGCTCGCCAAAGGTGCTTTGGGTTCAGACGACATCGATCACTCCGGGAAGACGAAGGCAGAAAATGAAGGCAGCGCTCAGAGACTTGCGATGACCGGCGCCAGCTCGAGCGAGCCGCGATAGATCATCTCGAACGCGACGTAGACGATGATGGCGAGGCCGACATAGGCGATCCAGCGCTGCTTCTGGAGCACGCGGCCGAGCAGGTCGGCGGCAACACCCATCAGTCCGACCGACAGCAGGAGGCCGAACGCCAGGATGTAGGGATGCTCGCGCGCCGCGCCGGCAACCGCGAGCACGTTGTCGAGCGACATGGAGACGTCGGCCGCCACGATCTGCAACGCGGCTTGCTTGAACGTCTTGCGCGGCATCGGTGCAGTGCTCCCACTGCCGCCATGGCTGAACGCAAGCTCGCTGGAATGTGTGGCTTGCTCCCGCAGCTCGCGCCACATCTTCCAGCACACCCACAACAGCAGCACGCCGCCGGCAAGCAGCAAGCCGATCACCTGCAGAAGCTGGGTCGCAACGCCGGCAAAGGCGATGCGCAGGGCCGTGGCCGCAATGATACCGACGACGATGGCACGACGGCGCTGCCCGGCCGGCAGGCCCGCCGCGGCGAGGCCGATGACGACGGCGTTGTCGCCGGCGAGCACGAGGTCGATCAGAACGACCTGGAACAGCGCGGTCAGCGCATCGGCCGTGATGAATTCGGTCATGATTGATCAGGTTTCGGGACGGACGGATCGAGCCATTGCGGCTTGCGGCGTTCGATCCAGTCGAACACCTTTGAGCGGGACGAGCGCAGCGCGGGCACGTCCTCGGCGAGCAGCGCAAGACCGAGCGGCAGCATCCAGACGCCGAGCACCGGCAGAAACGAGAACACGCCGCCGACGACGAGCAGCGCCCCCGAAGGAATCCTCATCCAGCGACTGGACGGCTTGAGCAGATAGGAGACGGTATCACCTAAGCGCGGCGGCAGCCGATGAACGAGCTTGTCGAGGCGCGGGTCGCCGCCGGCCATCTGGCCGGTGGTGCCCTCGGTGCCAGAGGCCCGCTCGTCCGATGCTGCGCTCACGCTCACTCCTTTGGGGCGGTGCTCGCCCCGCCAGACCCGACTTGACTTGGCCCGACCTGCTTGGCCCGCGGCAACACCAGTGTCAGCAGCCGCAGCAGCTTGATCGCCTGCACTTCATGGGGATGCACGTCCTCGTCCGCGGCCGCGACGCGTTCCGACAGCTCCATCAGATGCGACGAGAGCGGCATGTTCGAGACCGGCCGCAGCGTATCGATCACCACATTGGCAAAGTCCGGCTCCTCCAATCGTTCCGCCAGCTCGTCGAACATCGCAAACAGCCGCTGATCGCTGATATGCGGCGCCAATGCGCGATCCCTGATGAAGCGGACCACTTCATCGCGCTCGACCGGCGAGACGCGGCGATCCGCCACCGCGACGAGCGCGCCGGCAATGACCAGCGCCACCGCAGCCTGCTCGTTCAGGCTGGTCGGCTCGGTGATCTCGATTGGATTGGAATATTTGACGTCAGACATCGTCGCTCCTCAATCTTGCGAAATGGCCGCGCGGAGCTGCGATGGGGACGATTTGGTCGGAGGGAACTGAAGAAGGCCCGACAATCGGCCGATCCATCGCATTCGCGCGGGACAGGTCATCCGACATCGCGAGGTTTGGCCGACATGTGTCGGCGTCCTCGCCAGAGGGGCCCGGATTCTTGTTCTCCTCAGAGATAAAGCCGGGTGAGCCGGAATCAAGCCGACAGGACTGCGACCAGCAGCCGCATCGGGTTCCGTGTTGGCCGGGTTGGGTAGGCTCCAGCGCGGCCGCGTCAGTGATCGCCGTGCGCGCGCTGCCGGTGGGCATATTCGGCGCCCCATCCGAGACCGAGCGTCACCGAGATGAGGGAGCCGAGCAGCACGCCGAACTTCGCGGCGTCCAGCAATCCTTCATCGGTGAACGCGAGCATCGCGATGAAGATCGACATGGTGAAGCCGATGCCGGCAAGGAGCCCGATCAGGCCGACGGCGGCCCATGTCACGCCTGGCGCCAGTCGGCATCCACCTATGCGCACCGCAAGCCAGGTCGCGCCGATCACACCGATCGGCTTTCCCGCGCAAAGCGCAAGCCCGATGCCCAGTGTGACGAATTGGGCGCCGCCGGCGAATTCGGTGCTGCGGAGATCAACGCCGGCATTGGCCAGCGCGAACAGCGGCATGATGGCGTAAGCGACCCAGGGATGCAGTGCCGTCTCGACGCGAATGACGGGCGCCGCGATCTCGGGCTGCGCCGAGCGGACCGGCGTGATCAAGCCGAGCACGACGCCCGCAAGCGTCGGATGGACGCCGGCCATGAGGAAGCCGGCCCAGACCACGAAGCCAGGCAGGACATAGGCAAACGCGGAGCTGAAGCCGAGCCGCTGAAATCCGAGCGCCAACAGCACGCCGAGTGCGGTGGCGACGAAGCCGTAGAGATTGAGTCCGCCGCTGTAGAACAGAGCGATGATGAGAACCGCGATGATGTCGTCGATGATGGCCAGGGCCAGCAGAAACACCCTGACATTGGCGGGGATCGATCGTCCCAGCAGCGCGAGCACGCCGACCGCAAAGGCGATATCCGTCGCGGTCGGGATCGCCCAGCCTTGGCTGCGTCCCGTGACCGTGTTGAAGCTCAAATAGATCAGCGCGGGGACAACCACACCGCCGGCAGCGGCCAGCACCGGAAGAATGGCCTGGTCGACCTTGCTCAGCGCGCCTTCATGGAGCTCGCGGCGGATCTCCATGCCGACGACCAGAAAGAAGATCGTCATCAACGCATCGTTGATCCAGAAATGCAGCGATCTGACGAAGACGAATCCGCCGAGATGAAGTGAAATCGGCAAGTTCCAGACGTCATGATACGAATGGGCGAAGGGTGAGTTGGCCCAGAGCAGTGCTGCGGCCGCAGCCACCAGCAGCACGACGCCGCTGACGGCCTCGACATGCAGAAACTGCTGGAGCGCGGTGAGCGCTCGCGCAACGACAAACGGGGATTTCGGCTGGTGCCGGCCGGGCAGCTGATCGTTCATGGGTGCACACGCATTCTGCGTGGCGGCCCGACCATCGCTTGACCTGTCGCTGCCACATGCAGCGAACACCCGCGGCTGTTCTACACGGCGACGCGATGAACGCAACCCGCTTCGGGCCGTCGCGCTCGGAACAGTGGGAACCCTGAAGCAGGCCCCTCGTTGGTTCAGCTCACGATGCACTCACCGCCTGAGAGGAAGGCCGCATGTGCCGCTGGATCGCATACCGGGGCGAGACCACCTCGTTCGAGCCTTATGTCACCGAGCCCGAACATTCGCTGGTCGCGCAGAGCATTCGGTCGCTGCAGTCGACGGCGGGATCGAATGGCGATGGCTTTGGTCTCGGCTGGTATGGCGAACATCCGGAGCCCGGCCTCTATCGCGAGACGCGGCCGGCCTGGTCGGATGAAAATCTGCGTTACCTCTGCCGCCATCTGCGCTCGCACCTGTTCTTTGCCCATGTGCGCGCCGCCACCGGCACTGCGGTGACGCGGCAGAACTGCCATCCGTTTGCCTGCGGGCAATGGATGTTCATGCATAACGGCTTCGTCGGCAGCTGGAACCGGCTGCGGCGAAAGGTCGAGGCGCTGATACCCGACGCTTATTATCCCTCGCGCCTGGGAACGACCGACTCGGAAGCGGTGTTCCTCGGCATGATGGGCGCCGGCCTCGACGCCGATCCGCTGGGCGCAACGCGCGCCGTGCTGCAATCGCTGGTCGGCCTCGTCAACGAGGGCCAGCTTCGTGAGCGAATGCGCTTCACCAGCGCGATCGCAAACGGACGCGACCTCTACGCATTCCGCGTTGCCGTCAACGACGCCGCCAACACGCTCTATTTCCGCGAGGCCGGCGGCCAGGTCATCGTGGTGTCCGAGCCGTTCGACAAGGAAACGGACTGGACAGAGGTGCCGCCGAACCACGCGCTGATCGCGCGCGCATCCGAAGCTACGAAAATTGTTCCATTCGACCTTGCAATTTCCAAGAGGTCCGCGGCGGAACCCGTTCCCGTCAGACGGATTATTGCCCGCAGGTAATGCGGGGTGGCGAATGACATTTGCTTCGGACGTTTTGAAACTGCTGCGACTGGATCCTTCCGACAGCAAGCAGCACGTCGTCATCCGCTCCGCCGGCGGGCGCGGCAAGGCGGCCGACTATTCCTTCGGCATCGAGGAGGAATATTTCCTCGCCGATCGCCGCACCCTGGACGTGGCGATCCAGACTCCGAACGAGCTGTTCGAATCGGCGAACTGGTCGACCGGCGGCCAGGCCATGCGCGAGATGCTGCAATCCCAGCTCGAGGTCGCCACCAACATCCACGTCGATGTCAATGACGCGCGGGAGGAGCTGCGGTTCCTGCGCCGCGAGGTCGCCAACGTCGCCGCACAATATGGCTTTGCGATCATGGCCTGCGGCACGCATCCGACCGCGGCCTGGCGCATGTCGCAGCCGAGCCCGAAGCCGCGCTACGAGGAGATGATCGAGGATCTCCGCAGCATCGGCCACCGCAACATGATGTGCGGCATGCATGTGCATGTGCAGCTTCCCGATCCGGAGAAGCGGATGGCGGTGATGCGGGCGATGCTGCCGCATCTGCCGCTGTTCATCGCGCTGTCGGCATCCTCGCCGTTCTGGAATTCGCACAAGACCGGACTGAAAGGCTATCGCTTGGCGGCCTATTCCGAGCTGCCGCGCACCGGCCTGCCGGAGCTGTTCGAAACCAGGCAGGATTACGATGAATATGTCGGCGCTCTCCAGCGCTCCGGCGTGATTCCCGACGAAAGTCACATCTGGTGGGCGATGCGCCCGTCCATGAAGCACCCGACGCTGGAGCTGCGCGCGCCCGATACCTGCACCCTGATCGAGGATGCCGTCGCGATCGCATCGCTCTATCGCTGCCTGACGCGCCATCTCTATCTGCGGCCTCATTTGTCGAAGGCGGTCACGGTGGTCGAGCGCGCAATTGCGGTCGAGAATAAATGGCGCGCCCAGCGCTACGGCACCGATTGCATCTTCGCCTCCAGGGACGGACCGGTCACGATCTCGGAGATGCTCTCCGGAATCATCGACGCCACCGCCGAGGACTCGGCGGCACTCGCCTGCGCCGCCGAGATCGCGCACTGCCGCACCATCGTGGATCGCGGCAGCTCAGCCGAATTCCAGCTTCGCGCCTATCGCGAAAACAGCGACGACATCGCCTCCGTGTCACAATGGATCGCGACATCGACGATCTCAGGAACGAGCGCGCCCACCGGGCGCAGTGCCCCAGCGCCGTCATAGCGCTCGCGCAAGCTTCGCCAACGAGAACGTCATGTCAATTTACTACGCCGAAGAGGACTTCATGACTGACATCACCTGGTGCGCCGGTTGCGGACACAGCCTGGTTCCGATCTTGTCCGAGAACGGCCGCGCACGGCCGAGCTGCTTCTGGTGCGAGGGCGTCGATGCGCGGACCATGGAGATGGCCAAGTGGGCGGACAGCCCGGCCGGCAAGCCGGATCGGGCCGTGCCTCACGCCTTTGATTGAGTCGCCCTCCGCCTCAAGCCCGCGCCACCAGGCGTGGACGGAACACGGACTCGACGGTCGGGGCCGGCGCAGCGAGCTTACGTGCTGACCGCCGCCGCGGGATGAAGAAGCTGCTCACGACGATCGGCTCGAAATCGCCGAGCGCGGTTCGCTCCTTCACAAGCAGGCTCATGACCGAGCGCATCTTCATGACTTCCTGCGCCACGAAGCTGCAGTCCTCATCGCGGTTGATCTGCTCATGCATGATCGCCTCGGCCTCGCGCATGCTGACGCGAAGCGCCCTGATGATCCTGCGGATGTCGTTGATGCGGTTGTCCATGGCTGCCTCCCTCTCGGTCGCGATATAAGAACAAAACAAGAACATATTGTCAATCGCCACCTGCACGCACAACGGCGAGGCTTTGCTGACAAAATAGACAAAGACCGCCGCCGCCTCGCAATGGCGCGCCTGCGCGCAGCGTCGGACGATCAGAGCGAGCGGGGCGAGCTAACCTCCGGTGCAGCCACCGGATTTTTCCTCACCGCATTGACGCGCCAGACGCCTTTGCTGCTTCGCAAACCAACTGGCCCAAGATTCGCAACGATCTTGCAAGCTGGCAATGGCGCAGAGCGGAGAACGTCATGAACGTACATGCTGCGGGCGATCTCAAGACGACTGGCCTCACCCACCCGAACGGCGCGCCGCTCCGCCTCAACACCCAGGACTTCGTCGCGATCGATCGCGACAAGAGCGCGAAGTTCGAGGCGACGTACCGTCCGCAAGCGCTCTACAACCGCGCCAACGAAGGCTTCCACGCCAACAATGAAACCTTCCTCCTGCACGAAGTCGCAACGAACTTGCCGATCTATCGCCCCGACACCGGCCCGACCGATTTCCATCTGCATCTTCCGCCGGGCGGCTTTCAGCTCGTGCTGGTCACGTCGGGCGCATTCACCTTCGACTATGATGGGCGCTTCTACAATGTCGGCCCCGGCGCAGTGATGCTGCAAAGCGCGATCGTCCACCGCCAGCTGTTCTACACATGGTCGGGTCTGTCGACCGAAGATAATCTGAAGACGCCGCAGACGGTCGTGCCTGATCCGATCTCCATGGGCTACTCCGGCAAATTCCTCGAAGCCTTCATCACCGATCCCACAACCTTTCCGAATCCGACCATCGTCGGACCCGATCAGATCAACGAAGCCGAGACCCCGCGCGTGGCGTGGAGCCATCCGCTGCATGACCGTCCCGCCGATGCCGGCTTCTGGCTTCAGGATCCTCTGGCGCTGGATGCGCTCTACAAGCCGCTCACCGACGGTTCGGTCAAATCTGCATTGCCGGTCTACGTGCGCGATATCGGCATCGAGATTCCAAGCGGCCATCTCGTCACCGGCCACATCATCGCGACCGATCCGCGCGGCCGCTCGCTCCTGCCGAAGAGCGCGTCGATCGCCGTGGACGCCGACTGCTTCGCCAAGGGCGAGGTCGTGATCTATCGAGTCATTCGCGGCTCGGCGGAATTCAAGAAGGCCGGCGAGAGCTTTGAACTTTCCGCCGGCGATGTGGTGACGGCAGGCAAGGACTCGGTCAGCCTCACCGGCGTCGGCGAGAACACGCAGGTGCTTCGTCTCGGTCTCCTGAAAGGCATCAATGAACTTCGCAGCTGGACACCCACGCAGCGCGACGAGATCGACGGCCTCGCCGGCCAGATCATCACACAGAAGGACATTCGTCCCCTGCGCACCGAAGGCAGGCCGGTCGGATATCTCTACGCGTAGGCGCGAGCGAGAACACAGCTGCAGCTCTTGCTCGCGCAGGAATGATGCTGGTAGTTCATAGGCGATCGAGATGCGTCTGGAGCAACCGCTTCGCCCGTGAGCCGCGACGTCACCAGAACCTGCGGAAGCTGCACCGCCTGCTGCGACGGCTGGCTGCAGATCGAGGTGCGCGGACACAAGGTGCGCAGAGGGCAACCGTGCCCTTTCAGCGTCGCCCACCGCTGTTCCATCTATCCCGAACGCCCCCAACATCCCTGCCGTGAATTCATTTGCGGCTGGCTGGTCGCATCGAGCCCGCTGCCGGATTGGATGCGACCGGATCAATCCGACATGATCATGCTGGCCGCCAATTTTTTCTGGCGCGGCCTGCCGGTCGACGTCGTGGTGCCCGTTGGCGAGCAGCCAAAGACGAAGGCGCTGGATTGGCTGATGCGATTTTGCGCCGAGAACAAGCGGCTGCTCGTCTACCAGATCGGCGATGAGTGGTTCGCGTTCGGACCACCGGTGTTCCAGACCGACATCGCCGGCCGTCTCGGACGCGGCGAAACGCCGTGGGGTAAATAAGCAAGCTTCTGAAGCCATTCGCCTTTTTGACGGGGAGTCAGCTTGGCGGACCGCAATGCGGCAGATCGCCGCGCGACACACTTTGTCAGGAATAGTTGCGAAATAGACACAACCAGACTGAAAGTGAGTAGGGTCACACCAATCCGATTGTATTTGGCATCTGGCATACAATACGTTCCAATTTATCCCGGGCCCACTGAGAGCTCGCGGCGATAAAGGGGAAACCAGATGAGGAAGGCCTTTCTGCTCGGCACAGGCTTTGCGGCCCTTTGTGCAACCACAATGAATCAATCACTACATGCTGCAACCATAGATGATGTGGTGGCCCGCCTCGATGCGCTCGAGCGCAGCAATGCCAAGCTTGCGAAGGAGAACGCGCAGCTTCGCGAACGCGTCAATCACATGGGCGAGCCGAAGACTGCGCTGACCGCCGTCGCGCCGGCCTCGCCCAAGGGCAATCCCGTTCTTCACGCGGCGGTCGCGCCGTCGCCGGCACCCGCGCCCGAGCACACCGTCGTCAGCCTCGGCGGCGCTCCGCTCTACAGCAAGGCGCCCGGAACCAACCCGTTCATCGACAACACCACGGTGACGCTCTACGGCCATGTCGACGTCTCCGGCGACATCTTCAATCCCGGGGTTTACGACCAGGGCACGAAGTTCGGCGTCTCGAGCAACCTCACCTATTTCGGCGTTCGCGCGCGGCACAATCTCGATCCTTATGGCTATCCCGGCTGGGCGGCCGTCGCGCAATTCGAGTCGCTCGTCGAGGTCGCAGCCGTTCCAACCGAGCGCGCAGCGTTCGGCACGCGCGACAGCTTCCTCGGCATGGAAAGCCCCTGGGGCACGATCAAGGCCGGCAAGGCGGACACGCCCTACAAGAAAGCGACGGCGAAGTTTGATCCGTTCTCGGCAACGCTTGGCGATTACAACTCGATCATGGGCAACACCGGCGGCGATCTCCGCGCCGAGTTCGATTGGCGCGCCGCGCATGCGATCTGGTATGAATCGCCGGTGTGGAACGGCTTCCAGGCCACCCTCATGGTCTCGCCGGGACAGAACACCGCAAAGGACAACAGCGACTATGCGCTCGGCGATTTCAACTGCCCGGCTACATCGTCGCGCGGCAGCGGCTCGGGTTTCCCGCTGA
Organism: Bradyrhizobium sp. T-1; assembly: GCF_053592855.1. Lineage (NCBI taxonomy): Bacteria > Pseudomonadati > Pseudomonadota > Alphaproteobacteria > Hyphomicrobiales > Nitrobacteraceae > Bradyrhizobium > Bradyrhizobium sp. T-1. The sequence goes on from NZ_CM132115.1 coordinate 5,107,231, forward strand.
CATCCGCGCCGGAAGGCTGCACCGACGGCTCTTACGGCAATCTCTACAGCGCATCGCTGACCTACAACCAAGGCGGTTTCACGGGCGTCGCCGCTTACGAGCTGCATGAGGGCACCAACCGAACCGGCGACGAGGCCGTGACAGCGCTGAGCAATGGCGGCGTTCTCACCGTTCCGGCGGGCGCGGTCGGCATCGCCAACGAGTGGGCCGCGAAGGTCGGCGCGGGCTACAAGTTCAACGACATGATCGGCACCCTCCAGCTCTACGGCATCTACGAGATCATGCGACGCCAGAATACGGTTGCCGACTTCAACGAGCGTTCGCGCGACGGCTACTTCCTGAGCGCGACCCAGACTGTCGACAAGTGGGACGTGAGCGCATCCTGGGCTCACGCCAACGCTTCGCCGGGTTCGCCCGGCACGGGCGTCCTCAATGCCTATCCCACGGCCGGGGTTGCGGCTTCGGCGCCCGCAGGTGCGGCAGACTTTGCGCTCAACACCGTCGACTCCAGTGCCGACCAGTATGCAATCGGCGTGAAGTACCACTTCAGTCCGTTCGTGAGCTGGTACATGGTGGGCAGCTATCTGCGCAATGGACCGGGCGCACATTACTGTCTCGGCGTCAGCGGACACGGCTACGGCGTCTGCGGACGCGACGCCAACAACAATGTGGTCGCAGGCAACAAGGCAGAAGCCGTCACGACCGGCATGACGTTCGACTTCTGAAATTCGGGTCCGATGAAGACAGGGGAGCTCAGGCTCCCCTGTTCCTGTGCGGCTAAGGTGACACGATTTGCCGCCAGGTCCGCACGAACTGTTCGCGCTTGATCGAATCGAGATATGTGAGGACGGACAGGCCGAGCGGTGGGGCATTGATCAGGCCCGGTTTCTCGGTGACGTAGCGCGCCTTCATCTGGTCGCGATCTATCCCGAGGCCTCCGACCGAAAGCCCGAACGAGTCCGCAACGATGGCCTGGCCAGCCTCCGAGAGAGCGTATTCGATGAAAGTCTGGGCGAGATCGGGATGCTGCGCCCTGCTCGGAATGACGATTGTGCGCGCCACGACGATCACGTAGTCCTCAGGCACGACCACCTTCAGATTCGGATGCTCCTCCATGCGCCGCAGCGCGTAGGAGCCAAGCACGTCATACGCAATCACGCTGTCGCCACGGATAACGGAATCGATCATGTCCTGAGTGCAGCAGAACAGTTGCGTCTTGACTGTCCCGAGTGCATGCGTCAGCCGCCAGAAATTTGCCGATAGCATCGACTCGGTGGTTGCGAACAGGTAACCGACACCGCTGACGCCGATATCGTAGGTCGCAATCTTGCCGCGGAATTTTTCCGGCGCCTGCTCCAGCAGACGGATCAGATCGCGGTGAGACCGCGGAACATCATTGGGCGGCACCGCGTCCGCATTGTAGGCGATCACAGCAGGCTCCAGCGTGAAACCGAACACGCGGTCCCGCCAGGCCGCCCAATCCGGAAGCCCACGCGCGGCAATGATCGAGGCCGGCTGCACATGTCCGTCATTGGCAAGCTTAACCTGGAGATCCATTGCCGAGCTGATGAGGAGATCGGCGCTCGGCTCCTGGCTAGTCCCGTTCTCGTAAAGCGGTACAGTTTCGTAAAGCCGGTAGTCGACCTCGACGTCGGGATGATGCTTTTGAAAGCCCTCGATGACCGGTCCCATGCTGGCGATATCGGCGGTACCATTGATCAACAGCTTCGCCGCCGGTGCGGCTGGAGTCTTGAAGATCTTGAGCTCGTGCGTCGACTTGGATTGTTCGGCACGACCTTGCGAGGACCACGCGCCCAGAACGAGCAGAAGCGCCGCCAAGACGACATGACCGCCAGCCATCCGTTCCAGGGAGTGCTTCATGACGTCGCCCTCGGCAAAATGACTCGTGCGATCAAGCCGCCGCCGGGCCGATCCAGCAATGCGAGATGACCTCCCGCCGCATTAGCTGCATTCCTGACGATGTTGAGTCCAAGGCCCGTGCCGGCGACGTTTTCGCTCGCGGCCCCTCGCCGGAAGCGCTCGAGCACGCGACCTTTTTCGCTGTCGGGAATGCCCGGACCGCGGTCCGCCACGTCGAGTTCGATCATTGTCCCGTCGGCAATTCGCAGACCGACATCGATGAATCCTTCCGGCGCATAGTTCAGCGCATTGTCGAGCAGATTATCGATCAGTTCGCGGAACACGAGAGGAGATCCCCTGACAAGAAGGTCATCCGCAGCCGACAAATGCGCGAGCCTGCAACGCTGCATTCGGCTCGTGGGCAATCTCTCGACCGCCTGGAGATAAAGTTCGAGAAGATCGCAATTCGGATTGGCGGTGGTCTCGATATGATGGGCCACTGCCGCTTCGGCGAGAAGCTGGTTGACGATGCGCGTCGCTACGACGGCGTTTGCATGAATCCGCTGCAGATAGCCGCGGAGCACTCCGGGATCAGACTCGGACGCAGCGACTTCGGTAAGCGCCCGGATGGAGGCGAGCGGCGTGCGCATCTCATGCGTGGTGTCCACGGAAATCCGACGAAGCGAGCTGAGCGCGCCCTCGAACCGCTGCATGAAGAGGTTGAGGCTGGAAACCAGGGAATTGACCTCCTTGGGCACCGATGTCTGGATCGGATTGAGGTTGGTCGGCGCTCGGTGGACGAGTTCGTTTTCCAGAGCAACCAGCGGTGCCCAGGCGCGATTCAGACCGGTCGATATCAAGAAGCACATGATCAATCCCGCCACTGCCATCGGGGTAAGTGAGTTTCTGAGGATGACCGAAGCGAGCTGGGTTCGTGCTTCCCGTGTCTCCGCGACCGTGACGCTGATCCAGCCAGACTTCTCACCGAAATCGATGTAGCGCTGGACGCTGCCTATCCTCACGGCATCGTTGGAATAGGTTGCATCGAAAAAGCGCGGCTTGCGATCGTGCGCCGGCGTGGCGTCCGGCAAATCGGGATAGCCTGTGATGAGCGAATGATCGGGCGCGCGCACCGCGTAGAATGCCCGTGTCTCGCGCGACGCCCCCAATATCTCGAGCGATGCGATCGGCAACTCGACCGTGAGATGCCCATCCTCGACCCTGACATTATCGGCGATCGAGAGCGCGGCTGCGGCGAGCACGCGATCGAAGGCCGTGTCGGCGGCATCGAGTGAATAGGCGCGAATGTAGGCAAACAACCCAAGCCCGAGAAGGGCGAGCAACACGATGGCGCCAAGCAGAATGTCGCGCTTAATTGACTTCTGGCGGCCGGTCATGATCGATCTTCGCGACGTACCCTGTGCCCCAAACGGTTTCAATGCGCAGTGAGGAGGATTTCAGGCGTCGCCGGATGCGCGAGACATAGAGTTCCAGCGCATTTGGGTTGACGGCATTCTCATAGCCAAAAAGCTGATCCATCAGACGCTCGCGCGCGACCACCTGACCGAAGTTCAGTATCAGCAGCTCCAGCAGGCGAAACTCACGCCGTGTCAGCTCTACCCTGTGGCCAGCTGCGATGATCGACTGAGCTGCGATGTCCACAGTGACGTTTCCGATTTCGATCCGGCTGGTCGGCGTGCCACTGTGCCGGCGCACCACGGCGCGCATCCGGGCCTCTAACTCACGCAAGTCGAACGGTTTGACCAGATAGTCGTCGGCTCCGATGTCGAGGAGATCGATCTTGTCGCCGATCTCGCCGCGCGCGGTGATGACGAGCACCGGCGTATTGATCCGCCGGCCGCGCACGAGCTTCAAGACATCGACGCCATTCATGCCTGGCAAGGTCAGGTCGAGAATGATCAGATCGAAGGGATCCTCCTGAACTCGCTGCGAGGCGAGGCCGCCGTCGGTCAGCCACTCTACCGCATGACCTTGATCCCTGAGCCTAGCGGCGATCGCCGCACCGAGATCAACGGTGTCCTCAATCAGGAGTGCACGCATAAACTGTTCCCCAAGCCGAAACGCGCGTCCGCGTTGCGACACCCTCGGCAATGCGTCGATGGCGACCGCTCGTCTACCTCTGATTCCAAATTCGGTCGGCTTGGGCGCCGAGCTTGTCATTGGCCCGGGGGCGCCATTGTCCTTGGCGCTCGTCGTTATCGCTCAACAACTAACAGGATGAACGACGTGGTCAAGTGGCCCGCAGAAAGCCCGTAAGCCCACGGTGTTTCATTGCGTCGCCGTGCACGCATTGTGCATATGCGAAACGTTCTCACCCTGTGTTGAACCTGCAACGCTCAGCGCCGATCGACGCTGCACTCGTTGGACTGCACGGCATGACAGGGTTTTGACAGCACTCGCCGCCAGTTTTGTCTCGCTAACAAAACTCTTTTGGGGGGCGACATGAAATTGACGACGCGACTTCGGCATCTCTGGCTGACCGGTACGGCAAGGATCGATCGGCGTAATGCAACGCTCGGGGCGGTTGCACGCTATGCGTTCATCGGCGCGGCCATCTCTGCCGGCCTTGCGCCAATGACCCCAGCCAAGGCAGACGACATTGCCGAGCTCAAGGCCGAGATCAGGGCATTGAACAAACGTCTCTCCGACATGGAGGACCAGAAGACCAAAGTGAAGGCGATGAATGATCGCCTGAAGCAGGTCGAGAAGAAGGAAGAGGCGCACGCTCAGATGCCGCCGCCCCCGCCAATGCCGACCAAGGTCGGCGCCTGGGAGGCTCTCAAGACCGGCAAGCCCGTGCATATCTTCGAGACCGAGAACACGGATGTGCTGCTCTATGGCCTTATCGAACCGTCGTTCGGCTATATGAGCAATGTCGATACGGCCGGACGATCGACTATCGGCTTGAACACCTCTTGGTTCAGCGGCAACCGCTGGGGAATCTTCGTTACCCAGAAGGTTTTCCCCGAATACAATTTCAACCTATTGGCGCGCATGGAAAGCGAGTTCGAGCTCCCCAGCGGCAACATGGACACGCCCGGCGTACTCTTCAACCGCGACGCCTGGGTCGGCTTCGAGAGTCCGACGCTCGGCAAGTTCAGCGTGGGCCGCCAGAATACGTTGCCGCGCGATGTCGCCAACATCTGGGGCGATCCCTACGGTGCCTCCGCGCTCAGCACCGGCGAGGGTGGCTTCACAAACGTCAACAACTTCAAGCAGCTCATCTTCTACACCAGCGGCGGTAACGGCGCGAATGGACAGGGCGACACCCGCTACGATCAGGGGCTCGTCTGGAAGAAGATATTCGACAATGGACTCTATCTCGGCGCGGCCTACAATTTCAGCGACGGCAACGGTCCGGGCGGACCGAACGGCAGCGGACCAATCCCGGGTGCGGGCCTCGACAAGGGTAGCTCGCAGGCCGTGGCTGCCGGTTACAACGCGGGCGAGTTCCACGTGTCGGCGTTCTACACCCGCTCGAACGTGTTGGAGACTCCGACCATCGGGACGACCAATGTCGGTCATATCCATCAGTCCTGGGGCATCGGTGGCAACTGGGACGGCGGCCTGCTTCGCCTGAACACCGGCTACATTCACTACAACGCCGATCAGGGCACTATCCTCGGCATCCGCAACGACGATGTCGTCACGGTGTCGGCCAAGGTTACGCCTTCGAAGTTCTACGACTTCGAGGTCGGCTGGCAGGACTTCTTCGCCCACAACGCGGCCATCAATGCTGCCGGCTACACACTGGTGCCGTTCAAGGATGCCACGGGCGCGGTGGCGACCGGCACGGGCACCCGCATGACGACCTACGCTTCGTTCATGTACCACCCGATTCCGAATGTCGACGTCTATGTCGCCGGCGATCACCTCAAGACGACGGGTGGCTACAGCGCAAGTCAGGCACACCTCCACGACAGCGCTGACGAGCTCGTCACTGGCGTCCGTTACAAGTGGTAAGCGGCACTGCCTGCAAACAGCGGACGGTCGAAGCCTTCGACCGTCCGCGGAACACGATCTAATCGGGTTTGCGGATTCACACGAGCACCGTGCCGCAGAAGGAGCCAGTGAGATGCCCCTCACTTGGCCCTCTCGAGCCTGGCGATTGCGCTATCGGCTCGCGACACGGATCGCCGAGCACAACAAAAAATCGAGTTGATGGACAGGAGAACACCATGTCAGACACCGTTGAGGCCAACGCCGGGACTTATCGCGAGCCCGCGATGACGTCTCGTTCTGCATCGTTCTGGCCAACCGGCTGGTGGCGTCTGATGGACTACAAGATCGGCATCATCTCGCTACCGATCTATGTCATTCTCGTCGGGCTGCTCGCGATCCTGACGCAGCAGGGCCAGATCAAGCCGGACGCGCCGACCATGATTGCGGTGCTGGTTCTCGGCGGATTCACCTGTGCGGAGGTCGGCAGGCGCCTGCCGGTCCTGCGCAACATCGGAGCGGCCGCGATCTTCGCGACCTTCATTCCGTCGGCACTCGTCTATTACAAGCTCATCCCTGCGCCGATCGAGAAGTCGATCATCGATTTCACCAAGTCCACCAACTTCCTCTATGTCTATATCGCGGCCATCATCGTTGGCAGCATCCTCGGGATGGACCGCAATATCCTCGTAAAAGGTTTCCTCAAGATCTTCGTGCCGCTCAGCGTCGGCTCGATCGCGGCTGCGGCGGTTGGGACGCTCGTCGGCATGGCGCTCGGTCTCGGCGCCTACAAGACATTCTTCTTCATCGTCGTGCCGATCATGGCAGGCGGCGTCGGCGAAGGCGCCATTCCGCTCTCGATAGGGTACGCTGCGATCCTTGGCCAACCTCAGGGCGATTTCTTCGCCCAGGTGCTGCCGCCGGTGATGCTCGGCAGTCTCACGGCGATCCTGTTTTCCGGCATGCTCAACTATGCCGGCAAGAAGTACCCGAAGTTCACCGGCAACGGGCGTCTCCAGCCAGCCGGCGATGACGCCCTCGATCTCGCCGCCTCGGAGCAGCAGGAGGAGACGTCATCGCCTTTCGACATCACGGCGATTGCCGCCGCCGGCCTCACCGCGATCGTGCTCTATTTGCTGGGCGTCATGCTGTTTCATCTGATCGGCTTGCCGGCGCCCGTCGCGATGCTGTTCCTCGCCGTTCTCGCCAAGCTGTCCAGCGCGGTGTCGCCGCGGCTTCAATCGGGCGGGCTCATCGTCTACCGATTTGTCCGCATCGGTATGACCTATCCGTTGTTGTTCGCCATCGGCGTGTCGCTGACGCCCTGGGACAAGCTGATGTCCGCCTTCACGGTCGCCAATCTCGTGACCATCGTCGCCACCGTCTTCACTTTAATGGCCACGGGCGCAATCATCGGCCGCCTGCTGAACATGTACCCGATCGAGACCGCGATCGTGAACGCCTGTCACTCGGGCCAGGGCGGCACCGGCGACGTCGCAATCTTGACGGCGGCCGACCGCATGGAACTGATGCCGTTCGCTCAGATCGCGACACGCATCGGCGGCGCGATCACGGTCACCGGCGTGCTGGTGCTGTTGCGCTGGGTGGCGTAGACGCGCGGCATCATGCCTCGCCCCGAGCGGCGCGGACCTTGGTCTCAGGGATCCCCGCCGTTTGACGCCCTACTCCGCCGCCTGGCGCACGTGGCGCGCGGTCGGCGTGCGCATCGTCACCAGCTCTTCGGCCGCCGTCGGATGCAGCGCGATGGTTGCGTCGAAATCGGCTTTCGTCGCCTTCATCTTCACGGCGATCGCGACCACTTGCGTGACCTCGGCGGCGCAATCGCCGACGATGTGGCAGCCAAGCACGCGATCGGTCGAGCCGTCGACCACGAGCTTCATCAGCACACGGGTGTCGCGACCGGACATCGTCGCCTTGATGGGACGGAACGTCGTCTTGTAGATGTCGACGTGGCTGAACTGCGCGCGCGCTTCGGTTTCCGTCAGACCGACGGTGCCGACCTCCGGCTGCGAGAACACCGCCGTCGGAATCGAGGAATGATCGACCTGCACCTCGCGCTTGCCGAACACGGTGTCGGCGAAGGCATGGCCCTCGCGGATCGCGACCGGCGTCAGGTTGAAGCGATGGGTGACGTCACCGATCGCATAGATGCTGTCGACCGAGCTTTTGGAGAAATGATCGACCGCGATGCCGCCGTTCTTCGGATTGATGGCGACGCCGGCCTTTTCCAGCCCGAGATTGGCAACGGCCGGATGACGGCCGATCGCGAACATCACCTGGTCAGAGGCGATGCTCGATCCGTTCGACAGATGGGTGGTGAATTCCTCGCCATTGCGATCGACATGGCGATCGACCTTGTTCACCGTGCAGCCGGTGAGAATGGTGATGCCCTGCTTCTCCATCTCAGCTCGGACGTGGGCGCGAACATCCTCGTCGAAGCCGCGCAAGATGTTGTCGCCGCGATAGATCAGGGTGACGTCGGAGCCGAAGCCGGCAAAGATGCCTGCGAACTCCAGCGCGATGTAGCCCCCACCCTGGATCACGATCCGCTTCGGCAGCTTCTTGAGATGAAACGCCTCGTTGGACGAGATCACATGCTCGATGCCGGGAATCGCGGCGCCATGATTGGGCGCGCCACCGGTGGCGATGAGAATGTATTTCGCCGTGATCTTCTTGTCGTCCGCGAGCAGGCGGACGGTGTGCTTGTCCTCGATCACCGCGCGGCTCTTGACGACCTGCGCGCCCGACTTCTCGACATTGGTCGTGTAAGCCGCCTCCAGCCGCGCGATCTCCTTGTCCTTGTTGGCGATCAGCGTCGGCCAGTCGAAGGTCGCGGGCGGAACGGTCCAGCCGAAACCCGCGGCATCCTCGAGCTCGTGACGGACATGCGAGCCGATCACGAACAGCTTCTTCGGCACGCAGCCGCGGATCACGCAAGTGCCGCCCATGCGGTACTCTTCCGCGATCATCACGCGGGCACCGTACCCGGCCGCGATGCGGGCGGCACGCACGCCGCCCGAACCGCCACCTATGACAAAGAGGTCGACGTCGAATTCAGCCATTGTCCACTCCGACCTCGTTCAAGGATTACCCAGACAGATAAGAACTGTCAGATTTCCTTGCCACGCTTCTTCATCTCGGCGCGGAAGGCGCTCGCGACGACCTCGGAGAAGTTCTGCGCCCAGGCGTTCATCACCTGCATGCTGAGGCTGATGGCCTTGGGCTCGTTGGCAAGCAGCTTCTGGCCGAGCGGCGACTTGTAGAACGTCACGAGATCCTTCAGCTCCTGCTCGGTGAACTCGCCGGCGTAGACGCCGACCATGCCGTCGCCGATCTCGGACTCGCGGCCGGCCAGTTGCTTGGCGATGACAGGGGCGAGCTCGTTGAGGTCCTTCTGGTAGTTGAGGTTCTGCCCGATCAGCGTGGCCTTGACCTTCTCCACCATGCCGGGCACGGCGCCGGCGTACATCGCGCTGGCATTCTTCAGCGTCAAAATCTCCTTCGCGGCGGCAATCGCCCCGGGAGTGGGTGCCGCCGGCTGCTGCGCGGTCGCAGGCGATGCCCCCAGCGCCAACGCGATGGCGAGGCATGCAGCGGGCACGATCTTCAAAACGTTCTTCATTCCTGGTCTCCTTTTGGCGGCTTATCGCCGTTCAATCACGCGGATTCCCTCGCCACCCGCCAAAACAGCCGAGCTGGCCAAGCCGATAAATAACCCATGCTCGACCACGCCGGGGATCGTGCTCAAAGCCTTGGCGAGGCTGGGCGGATTCACAATCCGCTCAAGCCGGGCATCGAGGATCCAGTGGCCGCCATCGGTGACGAAAACGTGGCCATCCCTGGCCTTGCGGACCGCCATTTGCCCGGAAACGCCGCATTCCGCAAATGCCTTTTCGATCGCCCGCCGTGTCGCGCCAAGCCCAAACGGGATGACCTCGACCGGCAGCGGAAAGCGGCCCAGCGTTGGCACCCATTTGGTGTCGTCGGCAATCACGATCATGCGATCCGAGGCGGCCGCCACGATCTTCTCGCGCAGCAAGGCGCCGCCGCCACCCTTGATCAGGTTGAGCTCGGGATCGATTTCGTCGGCACCGTCGACGGTGATGTCGAGATGGTCGATCTCGTCGAGCGTCGTCAGCGGCACACCACACCGCAGCGCGTCCGTGCGGGTCGCCTCGGAGGTCGGAACTCCGATCACCTTGAGGCCGGCGCGCACGCGTTCGCCCAGGAGCTCGACGAAATGCTTGGCGGTCGAGCCGGTGCCGAGGCCAAGCTGCATCCCGTCACGCACCTCGTCCAGTGCGCGCGCCGCCGCTTGCCGCTTCAACTGGTCCATGTCCACGTTTGCGCCCGCCTCAAAGTTCAGGAATGCCGCCGGTCGTGCCGCTTGCGGCGGCCTATGTAGCCCCGTTTTCCCCCGGCGAACAGGGCTCGAGGACACGACTATAAGGTGATCTTATGGGCCCGCCCCTTGCGCCGGCCGGGCCGGACCGATAGCGCTTTGGCATGACCTCCCCCTACACCCTCGTCTTCGATCTCGACGGCACGCTTGTGGATACGGCGCCCGACCTGATCACCGCGCTGAATTACGTGCTCGACCGCGAAGGCTTGCCGCCGGTGCCGATGGCCTCGGCCCGCAACATGATCGGCGCCGGTGCCCGTAAGCTGATCGAGCGGGGGCTGGAGGCCGAGGGCCGCGCGGTCACGCCGGCCGACATGGACCGGATGACAGCGGATTTCATCGCCTATTACGCCGACAATATCGCCGTCGAATCCCGTCCCTTCGAGGGGCTGCTCGACGCGCTCGATCTGTTTGCGGCGCAGGGCCATCGGCTCGCGGTTTGCACCAACAAGCTGGAATGGCTGTCGAAGCGGCTTCTCGACCAGCTCGACCTGAGCCGGCGGTTCGAGGCGATCTGCGGCGCTGATACGTTCGGGGTCCAGAAACCCGATCCGACCATTTTCCGCGAGACCGTGGCGCGGGCCGGCGGCGCGGTGAAAGCCAGCATCATGGTCGGCGACGCCGGAACCGATGTCGGCGTGGCCCGGCGCGCCGGGGTACCTGTGATCGGGGTCAGCTTCGGCTACACCGACGTACCGATCGCCGATCTGAAGCCGGACCGGCTGATCCATCACATGCGCGACCTGCCGGCCGCCGCCCACAGCCTGATGACCGCCTAAACCCCAGGCAAAGCCCTGATATAGCTTACCTATTCCAGAGAACCCCGCGTTAACCATCTATTAACTATGCGTGGTCCGCCGGTTGCTTGCCCGGAGCGACGCTCCTAAGGTCCGCGCGGGGTTATGTGGCGGTTCGTCGCAGTAGAAGTGGATGGTCATGCGTCGTGTCATCGCGATTGCGTTAGCGGGAGCGAGCCTTGGTGGCTGCTCCTCGATGTCTTGGGACATGTTCAAATCGGCGCCGCCGCCCCTCCAGGTCCGGCTCGAATCCAATCCGCCGGGAGCTGACGCGACGACCTCGCTGGGTGGGGGCTGCAAGACCCCCTGCTCCGTCTCGGTTCCCGCCCCCGACGCACCGTTTACGGTCGCTTTCGCGCTGCCCAAGTACCAGCCGACCAGCGTACCGGTGAACGTGATCAAGAATCCCGGCGATTTCACCACCCCCGCCTCGGTGACCACCGATCCGAACCCGGTGTTCGCGGAGTTGCAGCAGGCGGTGCCGCCCAAGCCCGTGAAGAAGAAGCCGCACCGGCCGAGGAAGCCGAAACCAGCCGCAGCCGCCGCGCCCGCCGCGGCGCCGGCCGATGCTGCAGCGCCCGCGGCCGGTACGCCGTTCCCCGATCCGAACGCCGGCAAGCGTTGATCCAAACGCTAATCTACGTATACCACCCGATTGTCTGAGCCGCGTCCGATGCTTAGATTGCTTCGACAGCACCGCCGAAGCAAAGGTGCGCCCGTCGCCGTAAGTGACAAGGCATTGGTATGAACGGATCTATTGCGAGTCCCCTCGCCGCGTTGTCGAGTGCCATGACCGATCCGTTCGGGCGGACCATCTCCTATTTGCGCGTCTCCGTCACCGATCGCTGCGATCTGCGCTGCTTCTATTGCATGTCGGAAGACATGACGTTCCTGCCCAAGGCCGACCTGCTGACGCTCGAGGAACTCGACCGACTCTGCTCGGCCTTCATCGCCAAGGGCGTGAAGAAGCTGCGGCTCACCGGCGGCGAGCCGCTGGTCCGCCGCAACGTGATGACGCTGGTGCGCTCGCTGTCGCGCCATCTCGCAAGCGGTGCGCTGAACGAGCTGACGCTGACCACCAACGGCACGCAACTCGCAAAGCATGCAAGCGAGCTCGCCGATTGCGGCGTCCGCCGCATCAACGTCTCGCTCGACACGCTCGATCCCAAGAAGTTTCGCGAGATCACCCGCTGGGGCGAGATCGACAAGGTGCTGGAAGGCATCGAGGCCGCACGCGCTGCAGGGCTCGCCGTGAAGATCAACGCAGTGGCGCTGAAGAACCTCAATGAGGACGAGCTCCCCGATTTGATGCGCTGGGCCCACGGCAAGAACATGGGCCTCACCCTGATCGAGGTGATGCCGATGGGCGAGATCGGCTCGGGCCGCATCGACCAATACCTGCCGCTATCGCTGGTGCGCGCGCGGCTCGCCCAGCAATTCACGCTGACGGACCTCGCCGAGAGCACCGGCGGGCCGGCGCGCTATGTCAGCGTCGCCGAAACCGGCGGCAAGCTCGGCTTCATCACGCCGATGACCCATAATTTCTGCGAATCCTGCAACCGGGTGCGCATCACCTGCACGGGAACGCTGCACACCTGCCTCGGCCACGAGGATGCCTCCGATTTGCGCAAACCCCTGCGTGCGTCCAGCGACGACATGCTGCTGGCGGATGCGATCGACCGTGCCATCGGGCTGAAGCCCAAGGGCCACGATTTCATCATCGACCGCCGCCACGACCGCCCCAGCGTCTCCAGGCATATGAGCGTGACCGGCGGCTGAGCGATTCGCGTCCCCCGCGCGACGGCCTTAAGCTTTTGCGACCTAAGCTTTTGACCCGCCGTCAATTTGCCCATTTTCCGATTGACGGCGCACAAGCCCGCTGGTTTGGTGCCCTCGCCTTTGCTTGCCCGGCAGCAATAAGCCGGCCCGCCCCGTTGGCGGTCGCGGTCAAGACGGCAAGGCACGAGGGGAGGACTGACGCCGCAATCGCTCCGGACGACCATCCGTGCGGTCGCGTGCTTCTCGCACGCGGGCCGAGCGTTGCGTGCTGAAGCCTCCCGCAGAGTGTTGGGCCGCGACGGAGAGAAAGTAAGATGCGTCCATTGCTGGCGGTGAGTAACGCCATCGACGCCCTCAATGAAAAGATTGGGTACGTCTGTAACCTGCTCGTGCTTCTCGCATGCCTCGTCAGCGCGGCCAACGCCATGATCCGCTACGCCTTCAGCTACTCGTCGAACGGGTGGCTGGAGCTGCAATGGTACATGTTCGCGATCCTGGTGATGTTCGGATCGTCCTACACGTTCAAGCGCAACGAGCATGTGCGGGTCGAGATCTTCTATCTCACCCTGTCCGAGCGCGGCCAGCTCTGGCTCGACCTGATCGGCACGCTGTTCTTCCTGATCCCCTCGTGCCTGCTGCTCGCCTATCTGTCCTGGCCGTTCTTCATGCAGGCCTACGACGTCGGCGAGATGTCGGGTAACGCCGGCGGCCTGGTCCGCTGGCCCATCAAGTTCGTGATCCCCGCCGGCTTCGTGATGCTGGCGCTCCAGGGCATTTCCGAAGTCATCAAGCGTATCGCGGCTCTCCAGGGCTATGTGACGATCGACGCCAAGTACGAGAGGCCGACCCAATGATTACGCTGGAGATGATGCCGCCGTTGATGTTCGGCGGCCTGGTTCTGGCGATGCTGATCGGCTTTCCCGTCGCGTTCACGCTCGCGGCAGTCGGCCTCTCCTTCGGCTTTCTCGCCATCCATCTCGGTTTCTTCGATCTCAACTTCCTGCAGGCGATCCCCGGCCGCGTGTTCGGCAGCGTGCTCTCCAACGAGCTGTTGCTCGCGATCCCGTTCTTCACTTTCATGGGCGCGATATTGGAGAGATGCGGACTAGCCGAGGACATGCTGGATTCGATGGGCCAGCTGTTCGGCCCGATCCGCGGCGGTCTCGGCTATTCCGTCATCATCGTCGGCTTCATCCTCGGCGCCATCACCGGCACCGTGGCGGCGCAGGTCATCGCCATGGCGCTGATCTCGATGCCGGTGATGATCCGCTACGGCTACAACATGCGCTACATCACCGGCGTGCTCGCGGCCTCCGGCACGATCACGCAGCTGGTGCCCCCCTCGCTGGTGCTGATCGTGCTCGCCGACCAGCTCGGCAAGTCGGTTGGTGACATGTATCTCGGCGCCTGGGGCCCCTCGGTGTTCCAGATCCTGCTGTTCGCCGGCTACACCTTCATCCTCGGCCTGATCAAGCCCGACCACGTGCCGCCGGTGCCGAAGGAAGCGCGCACGCTGACCGGCTGGGCGCTGTGGAAGAAGTGCCTGATGGGCATCATCCCCTCGGCCGTGCTGATCTTCGTCGTGCTCGGCACCATGATGATGGGCCTTGCGACGCCGACGGAGGCAGGCGCCATGGGCGCAGTCGGCGCCATCGTGCTCGCAGCGATCCACCACAAGGATTTCTCCTCGACGGACCGCAGGATTCTGATCGTCGGCGTGATCGCCGCCGGCATCGGCACCATCATCGCGATGCTGTTCACCGAGAACCTGATCTTCAAGATCGCGTTCGCCCTGACCTATCTCGCGGTCGCCTGGATCTGCATCTCGGCCGCACGCATCCCCGAACTGCGCGACCTCATCAAGCAGGGCTACGAATCCACCATGCGCCTCACCTGCATGGTCACCTTCATCCTGATCGGCTCGACCTGCTTCTCGGTGGTGTTCCTCGGCGTCTCCGGCGGGGTCTGGCTGGAGCACCTCCTGACTTCGCTGCCCGGCGGCGTCTGGGGCTTCCTGATCTTCATCAACCTCTTCATCTTCTTCCTGGCGTTCTTCCTCGACTTCTTCGAGATCGCCTTCATCATCCTGCCGATGATCGCGCCGATCGCGCAGAAGATCCTGGGACCCGTCGTCGGCGACGGCCCGGCGCTGATCTGGTTCGGCGTCATGCTCTGCGTCAACATGCAGACCTCGTTCCTGCACCCGCCGTTCGGCTTCGCGCTGTTCTACCTGCGCGGCGTGGCGCCGAAGGAAGTGAAGAGCTCGGACATCTATTGGGGCGCAATGCCCTGGATCGGCCTCCAGATGATCATGGTGCTGATCGTGATCGCGTTCCCGGTCACGGTGACGGGCCTGCTGGACAAGCCGGTCAATGTCGACCTCAACAAGGTCAAGATCGAGGTGCCGCAGATCGAGCTGCCGCCGCTCGATTTCGGGCCGCCGCAGAAGTAGCGGCGCGCTTTCTTCCTTCTCCCTTCATGTCCGCCGAAGCCTCGACGAAGGCGGATGTGAGAAAAGGTGCATCGGCGACCTTGGGCCGCCGGTCTCGACCAACGCCGATGTTTTGCATCGGCCATCGCGCTGAGATTGAACCGCTCGCGAGCACCATCAAAGGGCGTGCGTTTCTCGATTGAACGGTGCCGGCGCACCGGCATGTGCGAGCCCCGTCAGCCTGCTTGCCCCGATACGGTCCCGGGTTTCTCGAAATTTCCGATGTTCACGCTCCGTGATCGGATTTAAGCTTACGACCACTTTCAGGGATCCGTTACGACGCGGACCGACTGACCAAAAATTGAAAAACACATCCTGATTCATTTTGTCCGCGCCTCACGCAAGCGAGGTTGTCATGGACCAAGGCTTTCATCAGGAAATTGGCTGCCGAGCACGACAACATTGTTCGACAGCAGCACATCATCGTAGCCGTCGTCTCTTGACCACGATGTTCTGCGCCATGTGCATGTTCCAGCTCGCGACTGAAGCCGGTGCGCAATGCAGCGCACGAGATGTGTTGCAGAACCAGTTGAAGCTGAAGACGGCTTCGTCAAGTCAAGCTCCGATCACACCGGTCAGATCGATTGCCGATCTGCCGGTGTGGAAGAGGATTACTCTCGGCAGTTATTCGAATTCGCTCACCCTCCGCAACGCCCTGGATGCAATCGGCTGCCACGTCGGAGGATTGGCTGCGGAAATCCTCGCACGGCCGGCCTTCATCGTCAGCACGACAAGAAAGGAAGTAGAGCTCGTCTCTGTGTCGGCGGCCGCACTCGGCTTTGAGACGGACACTGTGACCTTGACCGCAATCTACGAGCGCGCCAAGCAGCTGGGTTTGCGGATCGCCGCAGCAGAGGTCGGCCCTCAACTGAGGCTTCAATATCTCGACCAGCCCGCGGGCGAATTTCTCGTCATTGGAATGGACCCGATCAAGACCTGGAGCGGCGAGGAAGCCATTCTGAATGTGGCCAATGGCGGAGCCGGACTCGTTCTCATCGGCCAGGATGGCCGTGCCGGCGCCGCAATATCAGTGACCTCTCGCGTCGTATTCGAGCGGCCGAAGGAAGCTGTGCCGGCTGACCAGCTCGAGCAGGCAGCGGCGCTCCTGCCGCCGTGAGCACGAACGCGAACAGCTCCTTGATGGATATGAGTTCGCAAATGATGCGCACGAAGCGCGCGTCCTCGCGCGACCCGATGTGGACAGCGCAACGATGGATGACGCCTTGCGATAACGAAGACTTTATCGGCATCTCGGATTGCGCGTTGCACTCGTTGATATGGATCAACCGTTGCTGCAACAGCGGACGACAAACGTGCGCGCGTTGTCTCTTCTGCAACGGAGAAAGCTCATGAAGCATGTAAGAAAGATTGCCCTAGCTGCTTGCGTCTTCTCGTCTGCGGCGCTGCTCTCCTTTGCCTGGTCCGAGCAAAGCGGTATCTCGCTATCGGTCGAGAGCGCCCAGGCGCGGGTCGGTCGTCCTCTGACGCCCGTCAGCGTCGCCGGCGTTGCGCGTCGACAGGCGCGACGGGGCGTGTATGGAGCGGGCGCAGTCGCGGCAGGCGCCGTGGCGGTTGGCACGGCGGCAGCGGTCGCGGCGACATCACCTTACAGGGGATGGGGAAGCCCCTATTACAGCGGTGCAGGCTACTCCAGTGATAGCGGACCTTACGCGGCATACGGCTACTCTCCGGAGGACTGGCGGAGGCGAAACGGCATGGTCTGCGAGCCCGGCACAACAACCAAGCTCGACGACGGCCGGATATACCCCTGCCAATAACCCCGGCATGTGCTCCCTACGCGGCAACAGATGGCCCCGGTCGACGCCGGGGCCTTGCAGCGTCGGTGTCGCGTGACAAGCGCGGGAAACACGGGCATACCGGACCATCCTCCCAACATATGGTCCGCCACGCATGTTCCGATCGCTTCCTGCCCCATCGTTCGCTGGTTCATTGATCGCCTCGCTCTGGCTCGCCTGTGCCGCGACCATCGCGCATGCCGAACCCGTGGCCGAGGTTCAGGCCCTGGCGCAGAAGGAGCAGCAGCCGCTGCTCGATACGCTGCGCGACCTCGTCAGCATCGAATCCGGCAGCAAGGACGTCGAGGGCCTGAACGTGATCGCCGGCCGCGTCGCCGACCAACTCAAGCAGCTCGGCGGCACGGTGGAGATCCTGCAACCCACCGACGTCTATCGCCTCGACGACACGCCCGAGAAGATCGGCCCGGCCGTGCACGCCACCTTCAAGGGCACCGGCAGCGCAAAGATCATGCTGATCGCCCATATGGACACCGTGTATCTGAAGGGCATGCTGAAGGACCAACCGTTCCACATCGACGGCGACAAGGCCTACGGCCTCGGCATCGCCGACGACAAGCAGGGCGTCGTGCTCATTCTCCACGCCGTGGCGATGCTGCAGAAGCTGAACTTCAAGGACTACGGCACGCTCACGGTGCTCACCAATGGCGACGAGGAGATCTCCTCGCCCGGCTGGCGCAGCACCATCACCAAATTCGCAGCCGATCAGGACGTGGTGTTCTCGTTCGAGGGCGGCGGCACCGACGGCACGCTGCGGCTCGCCACCAGCGGCATCGGCTCGGCCTATCTCACGGTGATCGGCAAGTCGTCACATGCGGGCGCAAGGCCCGAGGGCGGCATCAATGCGCTCTACGAGCTCTCGCACCAGGTGCTGCAGATGAAGGACCTGTCGAAGCCCGAGCAGGGCCTGAAGCTGAACTGGACGGTGTCCAAGGCCGGCACCAACCGCAACGTGA
Source organism: Bradyrhizobium sp. T-1 (assembly GCF_053592855.1). Lineage (NCBI taxonomy): Bacteria > Pseudomonadati > Pseudomonadota > Alphaproteobacteria > Hyphomicrobiales > Nitrobacteraceae > Bradyrhizobium > Bradyrhizobium sp. T-1. Next base: position 5,125,311 of record NZ_CM132115.1, read on the forward strand.
TCCCCGCCGAGGCCACCGCCCAGGCCGATGCGCGCGCGCTCAAGGTGTCGGATTTCGACGAGCTGGAGAAGGCGCTGCAGGACAAGATCAAGAACAAGCTGCTGCCGGACTCCAAGGTCTCGCTGAAATTCGAGGTGCGCCGCCCGCCGCTCGAGGCCAACGACGCCTCGCGGCGCATCGCGGCCTACGGCAAGACGATCTATCAGGAGCTCGGAATGCCGCTCAAGGTCGACGAGAAGGCGACCGGCGGCGGCACCGACGCCGCCTTTGCCGCGCTCAAGACCAAGGGCGCCGTGGTCGAAGGCATGGGCCTGTCGGGGTTCGGCGCGCACTCCAACGATGCCGAATATGTGAAGATCGACAGCATCGTGCCACGGCTCTATTTGACCACGCGCATGATCATGGATTTGTCGACCGGAAAGCTGAAATAGCGCTTCTCGCGGCCTCCAAACAGAACTCCTCTCTATCCGTCCGACCTGCGGCTCTCCATCGCGCGCAGGAATTTGTTGCGATAGGTGTCGAGGATTACGGCAAGCACGATGACGGCGCCAATCACGATGGGCTTGACGTTGTCTTCGGCGCCGAGAAGCTGAAGACCTGTCGACAGCACCTGGAGAATGCAGGCTCCGACCAGCGTGCCGATGATCGAGCCCTTGCCGCCTGAGAGACTCGTACCGCCGATGATGACGGCCGCGATCGCGTTCAGCTCATAGCCGATGCCGGCAATCGGGCTGCCGACGTTGAGCCGGAGCAGATAGACCATCGCAGCCGTGCCGGCGGTGAGACCCGAGATCGTGAAGGCGGCGATCTTGATCGCGCTCGGATTGTGGCCAGAGAGACGCACCGCCTCCTCATTGGTACCGATGGCGAAGATGAAACGGCCGAACACCGTGAAGCGCAGGATGAACCAGCCGATCAGCACGACGCCTAGCGCGATCACGAAGATCGACGGGAACACGCCGAAGAAGATCATGTTGCCGAAATCGACAAAGGGCTGCGGCAATCCCGTGATGGTGGAATTGTTCGAGACGACGCGAGCAAGGCCGCTGGCGATATTGAGCATGCCGAGCGTGACGATGAAGGATGGCAGCTTCCATCGTTCGCACACCCAGCCATTGATGGCGCCGCAAATGGCGCCCGTTCCGAGACACGCAGCAAAGGCCAGCGCGATCGAGGTCCCCGGCGCGAGGCGCTCGTCCGTCATGATCGTCGCGCCAACGACCGTGCACAGCGCCAGCACCGAGCCGACCGACAAGTCGATGCCGCCGGTCAGGATGACGAAGGTCATGCCGGCGGCGAGCACGGTATTGATCGCGATCTGAACGAAGATCTTGAGGAAGTTTCCGCTGGTCGCGAAGTAAGGCGCAGTCACGCAGAAAAACAGGACGATCAGCACGAGCGCGACCGTGACGCCCGCCTCGCGCATCGAGATGCGCAGAAGATTGTCCCATTTGACGCGCGCCTTCCGCTCGGTGGCGCGCTCAACTTGCTCGGACACGGCTGTACTCCTGATAGGCGAGAGAAAGAATGCGGTGCTCGTCGAACTCGGCGCGCGGCACCTCGCCGGTGATCCGTCCGTTCGCGAACACCAGGATCCGGTGGCAGATCGCCATCAGCTCGGGCAGATCGGACGAGACCACCAGGATGCTCTTGCCCTCGAGCGCGAGCTTTCCGAGCAGCTCGTAAATCTCGGCCTTGGCGCCGACATCGATTCCGCGCGTCGGCTCGTCGAAGATCAGTGTCTTGGGCCCGCGGAACAGCCACTTGGCGATCACGACCTTCTGCTGGTTGCCACCCGAGAACGTTCGGACCGCCTGATGGATCGACGGCGTCTTGACCCGTAACTCCCTCACCGAGCGCTGCGCGACGTTATTCTCCTGCTTGCGCTGAAGCAGTCCGCGCCACGACACCCGCAGGAGGTCGGTGATGGTCATGTTCTCGGCACAGCTCATCTCGAGCAGCAACCCCTGCCCCTTGCGGTCCTCGGTCGCAAGGCACAGGCCGTGCGCCACCGCATCTTTGGGCGAGGCGATGTCGACCTCCTGGCCGTCGATCCGGATCGTGCCGGCGGCCTTCGGATCGGCCCCGAACAGCGCGCGAACCATTTCCGTGCGACCGGATCCCACGAGCCCGGCGATGCCGACGATCTCGCCTTTGCGAAGCGAGAACGAAATGGCAGGGCTCTCGTCGGTCAGCTTCAGGTCGGTCACGTCAAGCGCTTCATCGCCGATCGGTGCATCCATATCGATAGGCGCCTGGCCGGTGATGGTTCGTCCGACCATGAGCTTCACGATGTCGGGGATATCGAGCCCCGCAAGCGCGCGCGTGGTCACGTGGGCCCCGTCGCGCAGCACCGTCACCTGATCTCCGACCTCATAGATCTCCTCGAGCCGATGCGAAATGTACAGCGTGGTCACGCCCTTCGCTTTCAGACGATGCAGGATCTCGAAGAGACGATCGACCTCGCGGACAGTGAGCGTCGCCGTGGGCTCGTCGAGAACGAGCAGCTTGCTCTCGTGGCAAAGCGCTTTCGCGATCTCGACCAATTGCATCTGCGCGACGCCGAGACGGCCGACCTCCATGGTCGGCGAAACGTCGAGGCCGACTTCCGCAAGCAGCTCGGCCGCGCGCCTGTTCATGTCGCGGAAATTGACGAGGCCCCGCCGGCTTGGCAGCTGCTCGAACAGCAGATTCTCCGCCACCGAAAGGTTGGACAGAAGATGCAGCTCCTGGTGGACGACGCGAATCCCGGCCCTGATGGCCTCGAGCGGCGAAGTCGGTCGATAAGGCGCGCCGTCGAACCAGATCGATCCGTCATCCGGTTGTAGTACACCACCGAGCAGGTTGATGAGGGTCGACTTGCCGGCGCCATTCTCGCCGAGCAGCACGTGTCCCGAGCCGCGCGCGACCTCGAAGGAGACGTCGCGCAGCGCGACGACACCGGGAAAGCGCTTGCCGACCGATTGCAGCTTGAGGATCGGGCTTTCGGCGTTCGCAATCGTCTCGGCGCGAGGACGACTCGGCTCATCGCCATGCATGAGAGGGTGCGCTCCCCGTCGCGAACAAGGATGGATATGCGAAGATGATCTTCGCCAAAATCGGGACGCCGGCAAGATGCAGGCGTCCCGACAGGTTATGATCGCAGATGCGAGCGAGAGATCTGGGCGAGATCCTTCTTATGAAAGATCCTCCTTATGAAAGATCCTTGGCCTCGACCAGCTTGACGTCGGTCTTGATCCAGCCGGTGAACTTCTCGCCGGCGAGTTGGCGCAGGCCGTACTTGATGCCGTTGACGGCCATCTGGGCGCCGAACTGCTCGACCGTCGCAAGCATCTTGCCGCTCTTGATCAACGGCTGCACCGGCGGAATGTTGTCGAAGCCGACGACCTTGATCTTGCCGCTCTTGCCGGTCGCATCCAGCGCCTTGACGACGCCGAGCGCCATGGAGTCGTTGGCGGCCATCACACCCTGGATGTCCTGATATTTGGTCAGGAAGTTCGTCATCAGCGTATTGGCTTCCTCGGTCTCCCAATGCGCCGTCTTGCTGTCGAGAAGCTGGAGCTTGCCCTCGGCGATCGACTCCATGAAGCCCTGCTTGCGCTGCTTGCCATTGTCGGCCTCGGGGTTACCCTCGAGGATAACGACCTTGCCGCCCGCGCCGAGAGCCTTGGCGAGCGCATCGCCGGCCAGCTTGGCGCCGGCCTGGTTGTCGGGACCGAAGAAGGCGAGATCGATGCCCGCGGCTTTCTTGGCGCCGGCATCGAGCGGCACGTCGATATTGACGACGGTGATACCGGCCTTGACGGCCTTGGCAAGCGGCGTAGCCATGGCCTTGGAGTCGGCAGGCGCAACGACGATGATGTCGTACTTCTGGGTGACGAAGTTCTCGACCGCGTCGACCTGGGCGGCGAAGTCACGCTCGTCCTTCATGCCGACGGCCTTGAAGTCGAACTTGTCCTTGTTCTCGGCGGCGAACTTGTCCGCGCCGGCCTGCATCTGCTTGAAGAACTCGTTGGAGAGCGACTTCATGACCAGGCCGACCTTCGGCTTGCCATCGGCAAATGTCGGGCGAACGCCGGACATGATGGTGATCGTACCTGCTGCGCCGGCCAGAACGATCTGACGGCGGCTGATTCCGGATTTGCGCGTCGAATTCGCCATTTCCACCTCCCTGTTGAACGCTATCTTGTGCCGGCCATTGCGGCGGCGCAATGAAACGTTTCCAAATTTTGGTTATCAGAACTGGAAGCGGGTTTCAAGCCACCAGCGCTCGCGCACTCGCGCCGCAGCCATATTGCACTTTATTTGGCGAACAAATCGAGCAATCGGATCGAGTCCAACGTCTCCTCCCAGCCTTTGCCTCCAAAGCAGTTCATCGATATAGTGATGAACCGTTTCCAAATGGACAGGAAGACTGACCAACTGTTGGCTCGGCGCTTTGAAGGCTTTCAAACCGGTGCGTTCGTCAAAGCGCCAGTTGCTGGTCGTCTGTCCTGAGCGCTAATCACTGAGGCCTGATGGCAAAGCGTGGAATCAAGGACGTTGCCGAGCGCGCCGGCGTCGCCGTGGGCACCGTCTCGCGCGTGCTCAATGAGCATCCATCGGTGACGCCAGAGGTGCGCGCGCGCGTCAAGGCCGTGATCCACGAGCTCGGCTACCGGCCCGACCCCTTCGCCCGGAGCATGCGCAGCAAGGTCAGCCGGTTGATCGGCATCGTCATTCCGGACCTGACCAATCCGTTCTTCGCTGAGCTCGTGCAATGCGCCGAGCGTGCCGCGGCCGATCGCGGCCACAACGTCATCTTCATGACCTCGTTCGACGATGCCGCCAAGGAGGCGGATCGGCTGGCGCAGCTCGCCGGGCGCAAGGTCGACGGCATCATCATCGTTCCCTGCAACAGCCCTCACGCCATCAAGGCGCCCAAAGGGCTGCCCCTGATCACGGTGGACCGCGTCCTCCCCCATCATCCTGGCGTCGCAGCGGACCACCGCGGCGGCGCGCGCGTCGCGGTGGACTACCTCGCCAAGCTCGGGCATCGTCGCATTGCCTGCATCGCCGGCCCGTCCGGCTCGCGCCCCGCCGACGATCGCCTCCAGGGATATCTCGACGTCATGCGCACTCTTCCTGCGCCCAAGGGCGGGAAGATCGAACCGCTCTTCGTCAACGCGGCCTTCGACTATGAGAGCGGCCGTACCGCCGGCACATTTTTGCTCGCGAGGCCGAGAGCCGAGCGTCCGACCGCAGTCTTTGCCAGCTCCGACCAGCAGGCCATCGGCTGCCTGCGGGCCGCCAACGACCTCGGCATTCCGATCCCGGCGGGCCTGTCTGTCGTGGGCTTTGACGGCATCCCGCTGTCGAACCTCATCACACCGCGCCTCACGACGATCGTCCAGCCGATGGCGCAGATTGCGAACGCGGCGGTCTCCTCGCTGCTCGGTCTGCGCGAGCTGCCGAAGGCCGGGAAGCCCAGTCTTTTTCAGTGCGAACTCGTCGTGCGCGAGTCCTCGACGGAACCGGTGTTGGAGCCGGCGGCGAGCGCGTCGCGATAAGGCTTATCGGCAACTCAGCGCGAAGGGTGCAGAGAGAGTCCTGTCATCGTCCCCTCCCCGCACCGTCGTGGTCACGGCCCGTACTGCGGGGCCGGCTCCTGGTTGAACTCATGCTCGCCAGGGACGCAGGTGAAGCTAGCCGCATCGTTGGTGCTGCCGCTTCCGTTGTATCTCGCGACTTTCGGGAACACGCAAAGCGGGCGCGTCATCTGTACATTGGGCGCAGTGTCGTTGACATATTTGGTCGCGGTGACCGCATCCGGTACCGTGCCGTTCTCGACCCAGTTCACGAGCGACGGTAGCAGAGCGAACGAGTTTGGACCGGGCCCGCCGGTGCAGTGATACATGCCGGGGACCATGTAGAGCCGGGCGTAGTTCTGGGTCCTCTCCAGTGCGGATCGCCTGCCGTCCCTTTCGTCGAGCCGCGCCTCCTCGGCATGAGGCCGACCGTGCCCGAAATCGTGCCTGTCGTGCTCCACGAGTGCATTGAAATAGTTGATGCTGACTTGTGACGGAACACCCTGGTCGGCCCAGCCGTGGTACATGATCAGCTTGCCGCCATGTGCACGGAACGCACTGAGATCGGTGCTGTTGGCGTTCATCGATTCGCCGAGCTGGTCGTCCACGGCTTTGAGATCGCGGTGAATGTTGTAATTCGTATAGTTGATGGCACCGCTCTGCTGGCCGAAGCTTGGACCGAACACCCAATAGAGGGGACCGTCAGCGAGCGGCTCCGGAAGCTGCTGCTTTGCCATGATGCCGAGAGCTTTGATGTCTTCAATCTCGGTGCCGCGCGAATACGCGGGAAAGATCACGTCGCCGTTCACGGGGTCGATGGTGCCGGCATAGTAACTCTGCATCCGCGTGACCTGCTCGGCGGTCAGGCACGCCGGTGGGAGGTTGCCGCCCGTACATTGCAGAACCTTTGGATCGAAATGACAGGCGCGCGGATCCGACAGGAATTGGTCGGTCTTCACACCGCCGTCCCGACCGGCGCAGTGCGCCAGCACCGCCTTGTTGATCAATGACATCTGGCCAGCCTGCATGAGGCTTCCAGGAGACGCATGCGCGATCTGCCAGCCGTAAGGCGTTGATCCATACGACCGTGTGCGGTTGAAGGGCGCCGCGCCAGCCACGATGCCGTCGTAGTCATCGGGATAGCGCTGCGCCTCCATCAGCGCGTTCTGACCGCCGGTCGAGCAACCGAAGAAATAGCTCTTGTCCGCGCTCTTTTGATAGAACGCCGCGGTGATGGCCTTGCCCTGCACCGTCATCAGGTGGATCGCCCTATGGCCGAAATCCGTGATGCGTTCCGGGTGCCCATGGAGACCATTGGTCGGGTTGGCCGGCTCTCCCAACGAAATCGCTAGCGCGTTGCCCTGATTGCCGTTGGAACCGCAGAAGTAATTGGTGCAGCCCGACACCCCGGTGCCGAGACCGGTATTGGCGACCGCGTATCCGGCCTTGAGGCGAAAGGCGAGAGCACCGTAGTCGAAGAATCCGCCGAACCCGCCACTTCCGAGGCCAAGAAATCGTCCGCCCCATGTGCTTTCCGGCAGCCAGACTTCGATCTTGATCGACGAGTCGGTCGTGGGCGCGATCGTCGCGGTGACGCGGCAAAACGTCGGCAATCCCGTGATGTACTGCACCGGGTTGGTGCCCGGAATGGCGAAGGTGCCGGAAATGACATCGGTCGCCGACGTGATGGTCGTCTGCTCCAGAACGAGCGCCTGCAAGCCTGTGCACTGCGTCGCCATCGCAGGCGCAATACCAGCAGCCACGACAAAAATGCCTGCGGCCGCGCGGATGAGACATAGACGATACATGATCTGCATTCCCCAATCGCTTTCATTTCAGTTGCGCCATGCTAGCATACAATTTATGATGGCATGACATCATGACGTCTGGAAGGGCGCGCGCAGGGGCCCACCGTACTTCTCTCAAGATTTTTGGATGGTTCTGCGGAGCGGCGCGTCCGACGCCGTCCCGATGTTCGATTGCGTGCCGGAAAATGCAACCTGCTCTAGGCGGGCGCTGCGACGGCCTTGTCCGCCAGCCTGAAGCGCAGCGTGAACTCGGCGCCACCGCCGGGAAGATTGTCCACCGCAACCGTTGCGGCGTGATCGTCGGCGACGCCGCGCACGATCGAAAGACCGAGACCCGCACCGTCGCTGCGCTGACGATCCCTGCGCCAGAAGCGCTGGAAGATCAGCTCGCGTTCGGCCTCGGTTACGCCCGGACCGCAATCGCGCACGCGCACCGAACCATCGTCGCCGACCTCGACGTCGACCGAGGTGTCCTTCGCGGTGAACTTGATGGCGTTTTCGGCGAGGTTGAAGACCGCGCGCTGCAGCATCTCGGAATTGCCGTGGATCATCACCGGCGCATCGGCGCCCCGGAGCGCGATGTCCTTGTGCTGCGCGATCGCCAGCGGTGCGATCGCGCCGACCACCTCGGCACAGACGGCCCGCAGATCAGCGGTCTCGCCGGGATCGAGCACCAGCGTGTCGAGCTCGGCGATCTCCAGCAACTGGGCGACGATGCGGCTCATGCCCTCGATGTCGTCATGCAGCACCTGCCTTGCCGCGCCGTCGCCGAGCGTCTCGATCCGCGTCCGCAGGATCGCGAGCGGCGTGCGCAATTGATGCGCGGCATCGGCGGTGAACTGACGTTGCACGCGAAAGCCGTCCTCGAGGCGATCCAGTGCCCGGTTGACGGCTGTGACGAGCGGCATGATCTCGCGCGGAATCTGCTCGGTCGGCAGGCGGACGTCGGTGCGCGACGGGCCGATATTGCTGGCCTCCTCGGAGGCCATCCAGAGCGGCGCGAGCGCGCGGCGGAAGATGAAGATATCGGTGGCGAGCAGCACCAGAAGAATGGGGATGGTGATCCACCCGACCCGGCGGAAGAAGTTGGATACGATGTCGTCGGTGATGACGTCGCGATGGGACAGGTCTTCGGCCACTTGAATGCGAACCGTGGTGTCGCCGATCGTCTGGGTGACGCCGGCACCGGAAATCGACTCTGACTCAAGACCGCCGGTCTTCCTGTGCGACGAGAACAGCAGGCGCCCCTCGGCATCGCGGATGTCGTACTGGTAGCGGCCATAGGCTTCCGAATAGAGGCCGCGGAGGCTGTCGGGCAGATTGAACGTCACCTTGCCGTCGGGCTGGACCGCGATACGCTCGGCCAGCGCCTCGGCCTGGGCCCGCATCGCAGCCCGATGCAGCTGATCGATCTCGGAGTTCAAGAGCCACAGCAGGACCAGCGGCAGGAAGATCGCAACCACCGCAACCGCGATGATGTGCAAGAACACGATGCGGGAGATCAGCGATTTGAATGTCGACGACCGGACCTTGGATCCGGTTTGGGATCCAGCCTGGGCCACGCTATTTCTCCTCGGCCATCATGTAGCCGACGCCGCGGATGGTGTGGATCACGACCTTGGCGCCGTGCTCGGCAAGCTGCTTGCGCAACCGTGAGACATACACCTCGACTGCATTCGAGGCGACCTCGCCCTCGAGCCCGAAGATGTGATCCTCGACGTTCTTCTTCGGCACCACCCGCCCCTGCCGGCGCAGCAGGATCTCCAGCACCGAGGTTTCGCGCGACGAGATGATCCGCGGCTTGTCGTCGACGAAGATCTGCCGGCTCTCGGTGTCGTAAACGAGATTGGCAAGCCGCAGCGAACGGCCGAGCAGCTGGCCGGGACGGCGCAGGATCGCCTCCAGCCGCGCCACCAGCTCCTCCATCGCGAACGGCTTTGCGAGGTAATCGTCGGCGCCGCTGCGCAGACCGTTGACGCGGTCCTGCAGCCCGCCGCGCGCTGTCAGCACCAGCACCGGCAGCGGTTCCATCTGCCGCCGCAGCTCGCGTAGCACGGACAGGCCGTCGCCGTCGGGCAGGCCGAGGTCGAGGATCATCGCGGCATAGCTGACATTGTGCACCGCCTCGCGCGCCTCCTCGGCGCTGGCAACGATATCGCTCTCGTAGCCCGCTCCCGCCAGCCCGCTGGCTACGAGCCGCGACAGTTCGGCATTGTCTTCGACGATCAAAAGGCGCATCGCATTCCCGGCCGGATGTTCCGGTGTCATCATACGGCTTGCGCCGCATCTGTGCTCTTTTCCAGCATTCCGGACGGTCGGGCCAGCGAAAAAGAGCACGGCTGGCCGGCGACCTCTTGTCAGCTTGGTGTAAGCAGATCAGATGCTGTCTGATAATCTGGCCGATGCAAGCAATATTCGGCCGCAATCCAGAGAGAGGGGCTTCATGAGCAGACTGGTCAAATCCGAAAGCGAACTGATCGCGATGGCGAGGGCCGAATTGAAGGTGCACGCCGACTGTCCCGATGGAATGACGATCTCGATCGTTCGCGACGGCGGTTCCTGGGAGTTTCGAGCCGACGCAGATCAGGCCACCTCCGATCGCCCCGGCTACCCCGAATGCGTCGCCATGCTGGTCCAGATCGGCGATCACCTCAGCAAGCAGTATGACGTCAGGGGGTAGACCAGGCTCAACGGTTCGAACAGGGCTTAGCAACTTCAGAGCACGTGTTCGATCACCATCGTCAGACCGGCGGTGAAGACGGCGACGATCAGCAATGAAGTTCTCGTTTCGAAGAACGGCAGCACCGTCCATCGATACGGCGGCCCGTTACGAGGCAGCCAACTTGTAGCAACCATTAACTGGCGGCTGTGTTTTGCCTTTCGGATCGTCGGCGCCTGCCATGATGACGCCGTGCTCGCATCCGTCAAGGCGTGGCCTGGCGGCAGATCAGGTGAGGTGCGGGCGAGCGACGGCCATCCTTGACGGACGCTGCGCGCGGCGTCGTGAGGGACCGTAGGTCGGGACGAAGAAACACGTCCCGGTCGAACTAAGAAACAGGGAATGATCTCACCGGCGGTTCGCCGCACCATGGCGTGCCGCGAGCCACCACTGTGTTGGCGAAGATGAGCATCTTCCTGGCGCAGGCAACGAGCGCGCGCTTGTGCTCCTTTCCGGCTGCGGTCAGGCGTTGGTAGAGCTGGATGAGCTGCGGGTTCCATCGAAACGATGCAGCCAGTGAGGCGGTATAAAGGGCGCGACGCAGCCGCTTTCGTCCGCCCTCGATATGCCGCACTCCGACCTGGTCGCCGCTGTCGTCGTCATAGGGCGCAAGGCCGGCGAGAGCGACGGCTTGCTCCCGCGTGATCCGGCCGATCTCAGGCAGACGCACCAGGATGGCAACGGCAGTCGGCAGCCCGATGCCGTCGACGCTGTTGATCAGCGCGAGCCGCTTGGCAAGATCAGGGTGCTTGCGGATCGAGGTGACCAGGGCCTTGAGTGCGGCCTTCTCGCGTTGCTCCAGGCGAGCGATATCCTCGTGCCAGATCTTGTTAATCGTCACATTGCGGCAGCTTTCGATCCTGTTCTTGAGGCGCGCGATATCCTCGCCGATCTGATCGATCATGGTCAGCTGCTCGGCGAACCGCAGTAACCGCGGATCGGGCGCAGCATGGATCTTGCGCACCGCTGCGGTGCAGGCGGCAATAAGAGCGGCATCGATCCTATCGTTCTTGGCACGCTGCAAGTGGAATTTGCCATAGGCCCGGACCTGAGCCGGCTGAAACACCACAACCACAAACCGCTTGCGCCGCAGTTCGGCGACGACAGGCTGTTCGTAACCGCCACTCGCCTCGATGCCGATGCGTTTGACGCGATGCTGTCGCAGCCACGCCAACAAAGCCGCGTGACCTTCCGACGTGTTCTTCACTTGCAACGGCTCGCGGCAACCCTCGATCGCCACATCAAGCTTCCGTTTGCCGGTATCGATCCCGGCACAGATCGTGGTAGACTTGGCCATCTTCGTCGATCCCTCCCTTGTGATGCGAACCTTAAGTTCGTTCAACCATTCGGGTCCCGATGAAGTGCCGATCGCGATCTCGCTACGTCAGACAGCCCTCAAGGCTTCGGTGGGTACCGATCCGATCGAACGGCGGCCCAGTTCGGGCGGCCTCCCGGGCTGGGCCATTCCTCACGGAACGGCCCTCAATATAAGCGATCGGGCTAATACAAGGATGGGTTGAGCCTCAGCGAAACCCATCGCTTCGTCACCGCGGGAGAGATGACGGGTTTCGCTTCGCTCACCCCATCCTGCATCCGCTTCACAACCAGACCGCCAGCTAGAGTAACGCATGCACGTCCTCAAATTCGCGCTCGCATCAGCCATCTGCTTGATCACGACGCTGGCCCAGGCGGCCGGCTTTCGTCTCGTCACCGTGCCGGCCGAGGCCGGCCTTCCTGAGCTCAGGGCCGCCGTGTGGTCGCCCTGCAGCGAGCCGCCCAGCGAGGTCGGGCTTCGCACCATGACATTGCGTGCGACGCAGAACTGCCCCGTATCTGGAGACAAGCTGCCATTGATCGTGATCTCGCACGGCTATGGCGGTGGCTTCACCGGTCACCACGACACGGCCGAGGTGCTCGCTGATGGCGGCTTCGTCGTTGTCGCGCTCGATCATCCGGTCGATGCGGGCTCCAGCGGCATGAGCCGCGCGGACACGCTCGCGGTGTTGACGGAGCGTCCGGCAGACATCAAGCGCGTGATCGACGACATGCTTACTGCATGGCCTGATCACGCAAAGCTCGACCCCGGGCGCATCGGCTTCTTTGGCTTCTCACGCGGCGGCTACACCGGCCTGGTCGTTGCGGGCGGCAATCCCGATCTGCGCAAGATGATCGCCCTGTGCCCGGAGAGTTCTCCAAACCCCGGCTGCGCGGAGCTGCGAAAGAACGAGACCCCAACACCGACATTCGTGCATGACGCGCGCGTCAAAGCCCTTGTCATTGCCGACCCGGCTTTCGGTCCCTTGTTCGGCCCCGATGGCCTGAAGGACGTGAAAATCCCGATTCAGCTCTGGGCTTCGGCCTTGAGCGGAGATGACCAGACCGGCGGCGAAGTCACGCTGGATTTTGTGTCAACGATCATGCGCGACCTGCCGGTCAAGCCGGACTTCCACCTGGTGCAAAATGCCGGTCACTACGCCTTTCTTCCGCCCTGCACGCCGGAGCTGGCGAAGAAGCGCCCCAACATCTGCACCGACAGGCCCGGATTTGATCGAGCCGCGTTTCACGCGCAGCTCAACGCAGCCACGCTGGCGTTCTTCCGGGAGCATCTGAAGGACTGACCAGCTTCGTTGGATTGGTTCACTTCCGCCTTCGCCCTTCGGCCCGCCCAAAAGAGACATCCAAGAAGGTGCACGGCCGCTATAGCTGCTGAGCAATCCTGATCCGAACGTCATCCAGGCTCCGCAACACGCCGACGCATAGACCTGCGATCTCCGGGGTCGGTTGGAGCAGATCGGGGACCATGATCGTAGACATTCCCGCCGCCGCTGCCGCACGAACTCCATTGTGCGAGTCTTCGAGTGCTAGGCAACTTGGTGGATCGACGCTGAGGAGTGTGGCCGCCTTTAGAAAAGTCTCGGGATGGGGCTTGCCTATTTCAACGTCGCTCCGCGTGACGAGCACGTCAAATTTGTCGAAGATTCCCGCCTTCTTTAACTGCGCTTCAGCTTTTGATCGTGCGGTTGACGTTGCGACGGCCATGGGGATGGCCGCGTCGCGCAGAACTTTGAGAAGGTCGGTAACACCGGGACGAAGTGGAATTGCAGTTGCGCACAGACCGTCGAAATGTTCCGTGCAGGCTAAATGGTAACGGTCAAGATCAAACGTCCGTCCAAAATAGCCAATAAGCTTTTCGTCACCTAGATCCTTCGGCGCACCAATCAAGCTGAGATGCACATGGTCGACCATTTGGCGCCCTTGTGCCGAACAAGCGGCGAAAATAGCCGCACGGTAAAGCGCCTCGGTGTCGAGCAGCAATCCGTCCATATCGAAAACGACGGCCTTAAGGGGCTTTGGGATCATTGACAAGATTCCGCTGAATTTCGACCTTGCAACAAACAGCTGTCGGAGATTAGTCGCGCGAGAGACCAATGGACATTTTCTGGGTCTTACGATCCGGGGCTCCATGGCGCGATCGACCTGACGCCTTCGGCCCGATGCGAGACCCATCGCACGACGTGGCAATCATGACCAGCATGTGGTCACCCGGCACGAGATGATGAATTTCGCTGCGCGCGAGCCGCCCTACGGTCCAACTCATTTGATACGTTGCCTCTGAAAGGCTTCCCTCAGCTCGGCCAGCTGCCCACTCGTTGCCCCCTGCTCCGCCTCGGCCCGGTTTGCCGGCAAGTCCACGTAAGCGATCGGCTGATCGAACTGGCTCGCCGTGAAGTCGTACCGCCGGCCTCCGATCTGATTGTAAAAATGATCGCCGGCCGGCAGCGGTGTCTTCAGCAGGTCGCCACCGAAGAGTTCGTGAATGAGCAGCGCCGTGACGTTGCATTGCCCTGCTGCGGGATTGTCCGCCGTCCATTGGCTCGCCGTCGACGACGACCAAGCCTTGAACAGCGCGGTTTGAACCGCATGGGGATCGAAGCTCATCGTCACTTGCTATCTCGTGGGGCCCCCGCGCGCAAAGGCCCCGGCGCTTGCGCTCCGGGGCCTGCATTCGCAAGACGCCGCGCTCAGCCCTGCGCGTGCCGCGCCATGAAGACGTCGAACCCGACCTCGGCGACCTGGAACCAGGCGTAGCCGTCGCTGGAGAACTTTGCGAGGGAGTCGTGAACCTTCTTGAAGTTGGCGTTTGTCGCGCCTACTTCGGCGTGCAGCTCCTTGGCCGCCTTGTAACAGGCATCCATGATCGCCGGCGAGAATGCATGCAGCTTGGCGCCGCTTGCGAGCAGCTTCTTCAGCGCCAGCGGATTGGCCGTGTCGTAGCGCGCCATCATGTAATTGTTGGCGGTGTGGCCGGCCTGCTCCAGCACGCTCTGGTAATATTTCGGCAGCGCGTTCCATTTGTCGAGGTTGACGAAGGCGAGCAGCATCGGCCCGCCTTCCCACCAGCCGGGATAGTAGTAGTGCGGCGCGATCTTGTAGAAGCCGAGCTTCTCGTCGTCATAGGGGCCGACCCATTCGGCGCCGTCGATGGTGCCCTTCTCCAGCGCTGGATAGATGTCGCCGCCGGCGAGCTGCTGCGGCACCACGCCGAGCTTCTGCAGCACGCGGCCGGCGAACCCGCCGATGCGGAATTTCAAGCCGCTGAGATCGCCGGGCGTGTTGACCTCTTTCCTGAACCAGCCGCCCATCTGGCAGCCGGTGTTGCCCGCCAGCAGCGAGATGACGTTGTAGCTCTTGTAGAACTCGTTGAGGACCTCGCGCCCGCCGCCCTGCATGTACCAGGCCTGGTTGATGCGCATGTTCGGACCGAACGGCACCGACGAGCCGAAGGTGAAGGTCGGGTCCTTGCCGAAATAGTAGTACGACGCGGTATGGCCGATCTCGCAGGTCGCGTTCTGCACGGCGTCCAGCACTTGCAGGCCCGGCACGATCTCGCCGGCGGCAAAGGTCTGGATCTGGAATTTGTTGTCGGTCGCTTCCGCAACCAGCTTGCTCATCATCTCGGCGCCGCCATAGAGCGTATCGAGCGATTTCGGCCAGCTCGTCGGCATGCGCCATTTGATTTCCGGCATCGACTGCGCGATCGCTGGAGCCGCGAGCGTGGCGGCGCCGGCCGCACCAAGTCCTGTGACTTTGATGAAGTCTCTTCTTTTCATGATGTCCTGCCCTGATGGATCTGATTGTGAGCCTTCTTGCCGAGGCTTGGAAATCAGCATGGCTCAAGGGCCGGCCGAATTCCATCGTCATCGCACTGCGGCAAAGAAAAAGCCTGGCCTTCCTGCGGGCCGGGCTCTGAGGTCGTTCGACTTAAGGCGTAGAGGCTCGTTCTTCGTCAGGCGCGGGCGCGCAAGCGGATCATGAAGCCATCGGGATCGGGGGTGCCCGGTCGCGATCTATCGGACGATGGAGACCATGGCGTGAGCCTATCGACCTTGGAGCGGACGGCGGCTTTGGTGCGCACAGCTGATCTTCCCCCGAAAAAGTGGACGGGTTTAGGCGGCTTTTAGCTCCATTTCGCTCGGGGCGATATATCCGATGGCGGAATGGAGTCTTGTTCGGTTGTAGAAGCCCTCGATGAAGGCGAAGATATCGCGCTGGGCCTCCGCGCGGTTGTTGTAGTGGCGATGATGGACCAGCTCGGTCTTCAGAGTGTGGAAGAAGCTCTCCATCGGGGCGTTGTCGTAGCAATCGGCCTTGCGGCTCATCGATGCGGTGATGCCGGCGCCGGTGAGAGCGTTGCGATAGGCGTGTGAGGCATATTGCACACCGCGATCGGAGTGGTGGATCAATCCGGCCTGCGGCCGTTGCTGCCGGGTGGCCATCGCCAGTGCCGCGGATGCGAGTTCGACCTGCATGTGATCCCGCATGGCCCAGCCGACGATCTTTCGGCTGAACAGGTCCATGACGGTTGCCAGATACAGCCACCCCTCCGCGGTCGGGATGTAGGTGATATCGGCGAGCCAGACCCGGTTCGGGGCTTGCGCTGTGAAGTCGCGCGCGATCAGGTTCGGGGCGATTGGCAGACCGTGACGGCTGTCGGTGGTGCGCACGCGGCGCGGCGGCGCCATGATGGCGCGGATACCGTGCCGACGCATCATCCGCTCGATCCGGCCGCGGCTGGCGCCTCGGCCCTGCCTGCGCAAGGCTGCATGAACGCGGGGACTGCCGTAGCGGCCGCTGCTGTCTTGATGGACTTGCCGGACCGCAGCCAGCAGCGTGGCATTGGATTTGGTCCGCTCACTCACCGGGCGATCGCGCCAGGCGTAATAGCCGGCCGACGAGACCTCGAGCACGGCGCACATCAGCCGCACCGGATAGGCGTCGCGGTGGTCTTCGATGAAGCGGAAGCTCATGTCCGGGTTCCGGCAAAGATCGCGATCGACTTTTTTAAAATGTCGCGCTCCATGCGCAGCCGTTCGTTCTCCTGGCGCAGGCGGGCGATCTCCGAAGCCTGGTCCGCCGACATCGGCGTCGCCTGCGTGGTGGGGCGCCACGCCGCCGATGCCGGCTCCTGCCGCAACTTGTCAACCCAGCGCCGCAGCACCGAGTCGCGCAGACCGAGCTCCTTGGCCACCGACGTGACCGAGCGACCGCTCGAGATCACCAGCTCGACCGCCTGGCGCTTGTACTCTTCGGTAAACGACCGACGTTGAAGTTCCATTCGACACCTCCGGGCTCTACGAACCTACTACAGGTGTCCACTCATTCGGAGGAGGTTCACAGCGGCCTAAAGTCGGACATGGCTCCAAGCCCGAGAAGGGGCCAGAAGCGGATATTGAGAAAAATCGGCTGAAACCACCGAGACCATTCCTATGAGGTGCTGCTCCTTGCCGCGGTTTTGGCGGCTTCACTTCCCGCTGAGACCATCGCTCTCTGCCCCCAGTATGGGGCCGACTCCCCCTCAATTGAAGTTACTTGGGCCTCAGCCGGTCATCCAGAGCACCTCTACTATTATTCCAGCTGTATCAATCCAAAGGTGTCACATGCGATGTGGAGTTCGCTTGCGCATGCGATAGAGACGCTCCCAATAGCGGAGCTCGTAGGTTCAAAAAATCGACGTTAAGCGCTGCCGAGGCGACGATAGTTCCTCCGGGACTACTGCCGCAGGGTTTAATCGCGCCGTTTTTACAGCCGGCCAGCTACTTCCGGTCTGCCATCAACTTCAGACATGTCGCTACACTGCGCTAACTGACGCGATGGGACATCACCGGAAGTCGCAGGCAGTGAGTTCCTCGAGCAGTGCCTTCGCTTCCTTCAAATCGCGGGTATCGAAGCCTTCGGTGAACCAGCCGTAGATAGGCGCGAGCAGCTCGTGCGCCTCATTCCGCTTGCCTCGATCACGCCAGAGCCGCGCTATGCTCATCGCGACGCGCAACTCGAACGACTTTGCCCGCTGCTTGCGGGCGAGTTCGAGCGCTTGAACAAGGCTTGCTTCCGCTTCCATCGATGCTTCGACAAGCAATCGAAGTTCACCTTCAATTCTGAGCACGTCGGCGTGCCAGAGATATTCGCCTGTTTCGGCTATCAGCTCAGTGGCTTTTCTGATCGTGCTCAGGCCACCCTGCATATCTCCTGCGCGTGCTTGCAGGACCGCAAGGAGTGAATGGTAGTGCGGAGAATGAAAGCGAACCTGTTGTTCGGCGGCATGTATTCCCTGTTTCATCAGGGCAATGCCGTCTTCCAGCTGTTCTGCACACCCGATCGCCCAACCGCGTAGTATTTGACCGCAACTAACAGCCCAGAGTGGCACGCGCGATCCAAGTAGTGCGTTCAGGTCTTCAACGTCGCTCTTGACGTCGGCCATCTTGCCGAGCAACACAGACAACTGCGCGCCAGCATAGATGCCAACTATGCCGCTCGTATTCGCGTGGTTTGCGTCGAGGGCGTGCTTAATTGCCTTTTGGCGTGCTGCGATCGCCTGGTCGGGGTATCCCAAGGCCCACAGGCTCAATGCCAGATAGGCGAGGCCCGATGCGTGCGGATCAGCCAGGTAAAGCGCCGAAAGAGCTTGGTCCGTTTCGACCCTGTCGATTACAAGGATCTGTTCCAACTGTGCCTTCGCGGCCTCGAACTCGCCGAGTTCAAGCAGTGACGCGCCCATAGCGCGGTGCGCAATCAATCGCGCCACGCGGTCGCCAGTGTGCGCGGCCAGCGATTGGCAGCGCTCCGAATACTCGAGTGCCTTGGGGATCCTGCCGCTTGCTATGCAATAGCCATACTGGCCGTAGAGGCTCGGCAATAGGTGTTGCATGTCGCCTAATTCTTCACACAAGGCAATCGCACGATCGCGCGCAGCTCCGACGAGGGGGTTACCATACCCATGCTGAGCCGCCAGAGGCGTGCCCAAAGCGAGCTGGAAGTCGAGTTCCTGCTGGTCCTTCTGGGTCGAATGCGGCAGCGTCATCAACATCTCGAGGCCCCGTCTGAGATGACGCACGGCCTCCTGGTCGGCGGAGCGCTCTGCCGAACGCCGCCCAGCCTTCAGCCAGTATGAAATGGCGATCTCTGCCTGTCCGGCCTCCGTGAAATGGTGCGCCAACAGCTCGGGTTCGATGCTGGCACGCTCGGGAAAGAGCTGTTCGAGCGCATTGGCAATGCGTCCATGTAGCTTGTGACGGGCTCGCCGCAGCAGCGTGCCGTAGGCCGCATCCTGCACCAAGGCGTGCTTAAAGCTGTATTCCGCGTCTGGTGGCATTCCGCGCCGGAAAATCAGTTCGGCAGATACCAACTGATCCAGCGCTTCATCCAGCTCAGCTGAGCTCCGCTGCGCTACGGCTCGTAGTAGTTCGTAGGAGAACTCCCGACCGATGGCCGCGCCCACCTGCGCCACCTCTTTGGCCGGTGAACCGAGCCGATCAAGACGCGCCATCAGCGAGGCATGCAGAGTGGCTGGAATGGCAAGCGCCGTCCTCGAGACACGCGAGAAGGTTCCGGCCACTCGGTCATCCGCCTCAAGCACCGCCTTCGTCAGCTCTTCGAGGAAGAGCGGCACCCCATCCGTGCGCTCGACAATCTCTGAAACAACATCGCTTCCTAGCGTCCCCTCGCCGATAACCTGCTGAACCAACGCAGCGCCCTCGCGTCGGTCAAGCCGACTAAGGGACAGCATTGTGACGTGCGCCTGCCCGGCCCAGATCCGCTCGAACTCGGGACGGAATGTAATAAGGAGCAACACCGGTAGATGCTGGACCCGCTCGACTACAAGGTCGAGCAGCTCGCGCGAGCTGGGATCGATCCAGTGCACGTCCTCAAAGAGCATCAACACCGGTCGTTGCTGCGCTAAACCGTGGAGCTGCCGAAGCAGCGCCTCGAAAGTTTTTTCCTTTTTGCCCCTGGGCGTTAGCTGAAGAGGCAGAAAATGGCCTTTGAAAGGGATCGATAGCAGCTCAGCCAGCAAGGCTTGATCCTCTAGCGACGGTGAGGCCGGCTCTAACAGCGCGGCCAATTTGTCAAGCTGCGCCTCGGGCGTATCTTCGCGCAAAAATCCGGCGGCGCGCTCCAGCTGCGTGACAATCGGAAGGAACGCACTGTCGACGCGCTGCGGCGAGCAAAAGTACCTAAGGCGGGCGTGCAGCTCGGTTTGAAGTCGCTCCTGGAGCGCCGCTAACAACCGCGACTTGCCGATACCTGGCTCGCCAGCAAGCAGCACGACCTGGCCTTCACCGCTCGCCGCCCGCCGCCATCGCCGCAGCAGCAAATCGAGTTCTTCTTGCCGTCCGACTAGCTCGGTCAGCCCACTTCCGTGGAGCGCCTCGAAGCGGCTTTCCACCGAACTCACTTGTAGCACTGCCCAGGCTCGCGCCGGCGCATCGATGCCCTTGAGCTCCTGCAATCCGAGGTCCGCCAAATCGAACAGGTTCCCAAGCAGTCTCCGCGTGCTCTCAGCTATGACCATCGCGTTCGGTTTGGCTACACTCTGTAGCCGTGCAGCAAGATTTGGGGTCTCGCCGACGATCGCCTGCTCCTGTGCCGATCCCGTGCCGATCAAGTCGCCGACAACGACCAGGCCCGTCGCGATACCGATGCGGATTTGCAGCGGAACTGAAAACTCGAGCGCACCAACCGTGCCAATCGCTTCCAATCCTGCGCGAACGGCTCGCTCAGCGTCGTCCTCGTGAGCCTGCGGGTAGCCGAAATAGATCAGCACGCCGTCGCCCATATACTTCGCAACGAAGCCCCCGAAGCGGCGCACCGTATCGGCGACGCACGTTTGATACGCCAAAATGATCTCGCGCAGGTCTTCTGGGTCCATACGTGTCGAGAGCGACGTCGAACCGACCAGGTCCGAGAACATCACGGTGACCTGGCGGCGCTCAGCGGTGTCGTTGGCGGTTTTGCAGGTTGCCGAAGGAGCGTCGGACAGGGGCGCCGGTGTGCCCGATTCAGCACTCAAGGCAGCGATGGCATCGAGCAGCTTGCGGCGGTGCCCGACAATTCCGACACCAAGGTCCTTCAAGTCCTCCGCCGTCAGGTTCGGCAGGACCGTATCGTCGATCTGATTCTCGCGGAATGCCGCCTCATATTGTTCGAGGCCAAGCCTCCGCAGCCAACCTCCGAGGTCCATGACGGCGCCCCAGTTCGCCTAGCGCTCCATCATTCCCCCGGCGAGGCAGCCTGTCTAGGGAAATGGCCGATTTGGGTCAACAGCGCCAGTTTGAGCTTCGCCGATTGGCTTCCGGTGTACCCTACACTTCGGACATATCAACGCGGCGCTCGCAATTGCGAGGGCCAAGACCAGGTTCTCGGCAGCGGCGCCACCATCGTGCTCAAACGGACTATACTAGCGGCAAATCGAGGCCATTTGGTAACGAGATCCAGATGACGGTTTGCGCCTCCGGCGAATGGCGCGACAGATGGCCCTTGCCGTGTGTGTCCTCCACTAGCACGAAGCTCCCCGCCGGTACGTGGCGCACCTCTCCGTCGCTCGTCTCGTATTCAACCGAACCATCCAGCCTAACGCAGAGGTTCGAGTGGGCGAGCCGATCCGCTCTGCAGGGCGCAACATCGCGAGGGCAAGCAATCGTCGCCACACCGCCAATTTCGGATTATTCGATTATTGATTTATCGCACTGTTTTGCCCGACGCGTCAAACGCTTTCGTCGACACCCGCGAATGCAAAGCGGAAGCGCCGGCCCAACTCCGTCCGCCTGTCATTGCGAGCGCCGCGAAGCAATCCGGAGTCCCGCCCTCACCCACGTCTACTGTGCATGGGGTTGTTTTGCGGATTCCGAGTGCGCCCTCCCGCTTCGCCAACGAAAAGCCCGGCCTCGCGAGCGAGGCCGGGCCATTCAGTCCGACAGCTCGAGCTTGAGGATCAGCCGCGGGTGCGCGAGCGGATCATGAAGCTGTCGTAGGTATATTCGGCGACCTGCCACCACAGGTATTCGTCGGAGCGGTAGGCCTGCATGGCGTCGATCGACTTCTTGAAGTCGGCGTTCTTGCCCGAGATCTCACCCCACAGCTCGTTGGTCGCCTTGAGGCAGGCCTCGAGCACTTCGTTGGTGAAGGGACGGAGCTGGGTGCCGCCGGCCACCAGACGCTTCAACGCCGACGGGTTCTGCATGTCGTAGCGCGCGGCCATCCAGCTGTTGGCGTTGGCCGTGGCGTTGGTGAGGATCGCCTGGTAGTTCTTCGGCAGCGAATTCCACTTTTCCAGATTGGCGAAGGCGTGGACCATCGGACCGCCTTCCCAGAAGCCCGGATAATAGTAGTACTTCGCAACCTTGGCGAAGCCGAGCTTTTCGTCATCGTAGGGGCCGACCCACTCGGCCGCGTCGATGGTGCCCTTTTCCAGCGCCGGATAGATGTCGCCGCCGGCGAGCTGCTGCGGCACGACGCCAACCTTCTGGAGCACCTGACCGGCGATGCCGCCGATGCGGAATTTCAGGCCCGAAAGATCCGCAACGGTCTTGATCTCCTTGCGGAACCAGCCGCCCATCTGGGTGCCGGTGTTGCCGCAGGCGAAGCCGATCACGTTCGACTTCTTGAAAAACTCGTTGCCGAGCTGCTCGCCGCCGCCCTGGTACCACCACGAGTTCTGCTGGCGCGCATTGAGGCCGAACGGCACCGAGGCGTAGATCGCCCAGGTCGGGTCCTTGCCGACATAGTAGTAGGAGACGGTGTGGCACATCTCGACCGTGCCGTTCGAGGTCGCGTCGAGCGCCTGGAGGCCGGGGACGATTTCGCCGGCAGCAAACACCTGGATCTGGAATTTGTTGTCGGTCATCTCGGCGACGTACTTCGCCACCTGCTCGCCGCCGCCATAGATGGTATCGAGCGACTTCGGGAAGCTCGACGTCATGCGCCACTTGATCTCGGGCGAGGACTGCGCAATCGCCGGCGAGGCCACCGCGGCGGTCGCCGCCGCGCCTGCTGCCGACACTTTCAGGAAATCACGACGCTTCATCTTCAGGTCTCTCCTTGCTGGGGCGTTTCCCCGAACTTCTTCGTTATGGCCGCTCATTCCGGCGACACGGGTCTGGCCGCGTCAAACCGGTGGGGCTTCGCTGCCGTGGGCCTTTAACACGGAAGCCACCCTCGCGGAACGCGACAATGGCATGACGGGGGGCGACGAAAGTCGCATGTCCCCAAAAGATCAGCTTCGCGCGGCTGCGATGACGCCCTTGAGCTGGTCCCGGACCTGTCCCGCGATGGCGCGATAGATCGCCGCGTGGGGGCCCTCCGGCTCGCTGTCCACGACGGGATTGCCGGCGTCCGAGGTGGCGCGAATCGCCATGTGCAGCGGGATTTCGCCCAGGAACGGGACGCCGAGCTTCTCCGCCTCATGGCGCGCCCCGCCATGCCCGAAGATGTCCGATTTCGTGCCGCAATGCGGGCACTGGAAATAGCTCATGTTCTCGACAATACCGAGCACGGGCACGTTGACTTTCTTGAACATGGCAAGCCCCCGGCGGGCGTCGATCAGGGACAGATCCTGCGGGGTCGAGACGATGACGGCGCCCTTCAGCGGCACGTTCTGCGCCAGCGTCAGCTGGGCATCGCCCGTCCCCGGCGGCATGTCGACGACGAGCACGTCGAGCGTGCCCCATGCAACATCGCGCAGCATCTGCGTCACCGCCGACATCACCATCGGTCCGCGCCAGATCATCGCGGTCTCTTCCTCGACCAGGAAGCCGATCGACATGATGGCAAGGCCAAAGCGGCGGAGCGGAATCATCTTTCGCTCGCCGTCCAATTCCGGCTTCTCGTGCAGGCCCGTCAGCCGCGGCACCGAGGGGCCGTAGATATCGGCATCGAGCAGGCCGACCTTGAGGCCGAGGTCGCGCAGGCCCAGCGCGAGATTAAGCGCGGTGGTCGATTTGCCGACGCCGCCTTTGCCCGAAGCCACCGCGATCACGGCGGCAATGCCCGGAATTTCGGATTGCCGCGCCATCGGCGATTGGGCGCCGCCCTGCGGCGGCGGCTTGTGGGCGTGGACCGGCTGCACGCCGGGCGTGCCGCGGCTCGGCTGCGGGGGCGGCGGCGGCGCGGATCCCGCCTTGCGCTCGGCCGTCAGGGCGACCATCGCCGTGGTGACGCCGGGAATGGCGCGGACGGCGGCCTCGGCCTCAGCACGAACAGTTTCCCAAGCCCGCGCCTCGGCGGCATCGACGTTGATCGAGAAGAAAACCTTGCCGTCGGAGGCGCTGATCGCGCTCAGCACATTGGCATTGGTAAGCGCGACCCCGCGGGGCGACTTGATTTTGGCGAGGCGGTCGAGGACCTGTTGCTGCGTCACGCTCAAAGCGCATCTCCCAGAGAGAGCATGATCCGGAAAAGTGTGAAGCGGTTATCCGACCAGATCATGCTCAAGACATCAGGACGCCCCATTAGAGCGGAAACGGCCAAAAGGCTACTGCCTGCCGATATCGTCAGCCATCTCGGCGGGCGCCGTCCCCTGCTCCTTCGCCGCCTCGTAATTCAGCTCGATCATGACCCCGTTGGGGTCGTGGACGAAGATCTGCCAGAGGTCGCCGCCGGGCACCTGGCGGGAGTCGAATTTCATGCCTTTTGAGGCCAGCCGCTGCTTCATTCCGTCGAAGCCGCGGCTGACGAAAGCGACATGATGGACAACGCCGGAATCCGGCTTTTGCGGCTCGGAAGTCGGGGAAATATCGACGAGGTGCACCACCGGCTTGCCCTCGCTGTACATCCAGGCGCCAGGGAAGGCGAAATCCGGCCGGGGGCCTTTCTCCAGGCCCAGCACGTCCTCGTAGAAGCGGACCGTCTCGGCCAGATTCCGGGTCCGGATGTTGAAATGATCGAGCACGCCAACGCTCACGCCGCCCAAACCCGATGCCATGCTTCGCTCCCTTGTTTTGAAGTCCTTGAGGTCCGCCATCCTAGCACAGGAGGCCGCCAAACGAAGCCGTTGCCCTCTGCCCTCAAGGGTTTATGGTGCGCCCGGTCCGCTCTCAGGCGGAACTTCAGGACCCCGGCTGGCGCCCCCTCGCCCGGCTGCAACCGTAAAACTCAAGCTACGGACACACATATGGCTAAAGTCGCTTTCCTCGGTCTCGGCGTGATGGGCTTCCCCATGGCCGGACACCTCGTGAAAAAAGGAGGCCATGAGGTCACCGTCTACAACCGCACCGCCGCCAAGGCGAAGGAGTGGGCGGACAAGTTCGGCGGCAAGACCGCAGCAACCCCGAAAGCCGCTGCCGAGGGCCAGGATTTCGTGATGTGCTGCGTCGGCAACGACAACGATTTGCGCGCAGTTGCAATCGGCCCCGACGGCGCCTTCGCCGGCATGAAGAAGGGCTCGACCTTCGTCGACCATACCACCGCTTCCGCCGAGGTCGCGCGCGAGCTCGATGCGGCCGCGACCAAGGCCGGCTTCAAGTTCATCGACGCCCCCGTCTCCGGCGGCCAGGCCGGCGCCGAGAACGGCGTGCTGACGGTCATGTGCGGCGGCGCGCAGGACGCCTATGCCGGCGCCGAGCCGATCATCACGGGCGCCTACGCGCGGATGTGCAAACTGCTCGGGCCCGCCGGAAGCGGCCAGCTGACCAAGATGGTCAACCAGATCTGCATCGCCGGCCTCGTGCAGGGCCTCTCCGAGGGTATCCACTTCGCCCAGAAGTCGGGCCTCGACGTCGCCGCCGTGATTGAAACCATCTCCAAGGGCGCGGCGCAGTCGTGGCAGATGGAGAACCGCTACAAGACCATGAACGACGGCAAGTACGATTTCGGATTCGCCGTCGAATGGATGCGCAAAGACCTCTCGATCTCGCTGGCCGAAGCCCGCCGCAACGGCGCCAACCTGCCGGTGACCGCGCTGGTCGACCAGTTCTACTCCGAGGTCGAGAAGATGGGCGGCAAGCGCTGGGATACGTCGAGCCTGCTCGCACGCCTGTCGCGCTGAAAATCGATGAGTTGACCTCGCGTTGTTGATCGCGATCACCGCACTTTTCATTGTCGCCTACGCGGCGATCGCGCTCGAACATCCGATCGGGATCAACAAGAGCGCATCCGCGCTGCTCGGCGCGGGTGTGCTCTGGATGATCTATGGGATCACGACGGGCGACCACGCTCTGGTCGGCCGTCAGCTTGACGATTCCGTCGCCTCAACCGCGCAGATCGTGTTCTTCCTGATCGGCGCTATGACGATCGTCGAGGTAATCGATGCGCATGACGGTTTCGAGGTCATCACCTCCCGCATCAGCACGACCAGCCAGGTCAAGCTGCTATGGCTGGTCGCCTTCGTGGCCTTCTTTCTCAGCTCCATCCTGGATAATCTGACGACCACGATCGTCATGATCTCGCTCATCCAGCGCCTGATCGCTCGGCGCGAGGACCGCCTGCTGTTCGCCTCTCTGATCGTCATCGCCGCCAATGCCGGCGGCGCATGGACCGTGATCGGCGACGTCACGACCACCATGCTGTGGATCGGCGGGCAGATCTCGCCGCTCAACATCATGAGTGCAGTGTTCCTGCCTTCGCTGCTCAACCTGCTCGTGCCGCTGGTAGCGATCAGTCTTGCATTGAAAGGGAAGACCATCGCGCCGCCGCCGAAGGACGGCGATCTACTCGGCGTCGGCCAGGTCGAGCGCAATCTGATGTTCTTTCTTGGGCTCAGCGTACTGATCGCGGTGCCCGCGTTCAAGGCGATCACGCATCTCCCGCCATTCATGGGCGTGCTGTTCGGGCTCGGCCTTATCTGGCTGATCGGCGACATCGTCCATCGAGACAAGGAAGAGCACGTGCGCCGCCCCCTGTCGCTTGCGCACGCACTGACGCAGATCGACATGGGCTCGATCGTGTTCTTCGTCGGCATCCTGCTCGCGGTCGCCTGCCTCGAACATGCGGGCCTGCTGTCGATGCTGGCGAAATGGCTGGACACCACGATCGGCCGCCAGGACGTCATCGTCGTCGTGCTCGGCCTGCTCAGCGCCGTCATCGACAACGTGCCGCTGGTCGCCGCGACCATGGGCATGTACGACCTTGGCCACTACCCGCCGGACAGCTTCCTCTGGGAGTTCATCGCCTATTGCGCCGGCACCGGCGGCTCGATCCTGATCATCGGCTCGGCCGCGGGCGTCGCCGCCATGGGGCTCGAGCGGATCGAGTTCCTCTGGTACGCCCGCCGCATCGCGGTGCCTGCGCTCGCGGGCTACCTGGCCGGCGCCGTTGTCTATGTCGCCCAGCATGCGTGGCTGAATTGAGCAGCGACGGCCGGATCCAGATTAACGACTGGTTAACGTAATTCTTTAGCTCCTTAAGTCACCTCTTAAGGATTTCTTGCCAGAGATAGACAATGCAGAAGGCCCGCGTCCGACGTGGGCAGGAATCGTTGTTGCTTGATGAGTAACCCCGCTGAAAAGCCTGAGGTAGTGCAGCTTCCGGCCGAGCCGGTCAGCGCTCCATCAGCGAGCAGCCGAAGGGCTGCGGCGCAGCGGGTGCGCGAGGCGCGCGATAAGTTAACGTCCACCAGCGGAACCCGGCCGGCCTTCGACGCCGAGCTGTTGCGCCAATATGCACAGACGCGACTGTCGGCCTCCTACGTCGTGATGCTGCTGGTCGTCGCCACCGGCGTGTTGTTCGGGTTGTGGATGCAGCCAATCCCGGCCGCGCTCTGGACCACCGGCATGCTCTGCATCCATGGCGCGATGATCCGCAGCTGTCGCCGTTTCCTGGCTGAGCCTGCTTCGCCCACCGCGACACGCGCCTGGCGGACCCGTTTTGTCGTGCTCGACCTGCTCTACGGCCTGTGCTGGATGGCGATCCTGATCCATCCCGTGCTCGATATGGTCACGGAAACGCTGATGATGTTCCTGATGCTGCTGGTGATCGCAGTATCGAGCATGCTCGCCGCCAATCTGCCGATCGCAGCCCTTGCCGCCACAGCGCCGGTTGCGGTCGCCATGGCGCTGAGCTTCGTGATGACCGGTTCGCTGGACAATTACGTTCTCGGTGCGCTCGCACTCGCCGCCGAAGGCTATTTCGTTCTGCTGGCGCACCGCCTGCACTCCTCGACTTTCGCCACATTGGAGGCGCGCGCCGAGAAGGACGCCCTGATCGGCGAACTCGAACAGGCCAAGGCAATCTCGGATGAAGCACGGCACCGCGCCGAATCCGCCAATGTCGCCAAATCGCGCTTCCTCGCGCAGATGAGCCATGAGCTGCGCACGCCGCTCAACGCCATACTCGGCTTCTCCGAGGTGATGAAGAGCGAGATTTTTGGCGCGCATGCAGTGCCGGTCTACAAGGAATATTCAGCCGACATCCATAATTCCGGCGTGCACCTGCTCAACCTCATCAACGAGATCCTCGATCTGTCGCGGATAGAGGCCGGCCGCTATGAACTGAACGAAGAAGCCGTCTCGCTCGTCGGCATCGTCGCCGACTGCCATCATTTGATGAAGCTGCGCGCCTCGAGCCGCGGCATCACCATCCACGAGGTGTTCGAGCAGGCCATGCCGCGGCTCTGGGCCGACGAGCGCGCCATCCGCCAGGTCGTGCTCAATCTGATCTCCAACTCGATCAAGTTCACTCCACAAGGCGGCGAGATCTGGCTGAAGGCCGGTTGGACCGCTTCGGGTGGACAGTATCTGTCGGTGAAGGATACCGGCTCAGGCATCCCCGAGGACGAAATCCCGGTCGTGCTCGCCTCGTTCGGGCAGGGCTCCAATTCGATCAAATCGGCCGAACAGGGCGCGGGGCTCGGCCTGCCCATCGCAAAGAACTTGATCGACCTGCATGGCGGCTCTTTCACGCTGAAGTCGAAGCTGCGCATCGGCACCGAGGTCATCGTCACCTTCCCGCCGGAGCGGGTCATGAGCGCGCTGGCGCCGCTGTCGGAGGACGCGCCGCCGCTTCAGCCGGAGAGTGCCATGGTTCCTGACGAGAAGCGCAGGCCGCGCCACAAGCCGATCATGAGCGCAGGCACGGGCTCGTAACGAGATGCTTGCAGACATGCCCGACGATCCATCACTATACCCTTATGAGCAAAGAAACGCCGTGCGTCGCCGTCTGCATGATCGATCCCAAAACCAGGCTGTGCTTCGGCTGTGGCCGGACTTTGCCGGAGATCGCGCGCTGGCACGCCATGGAAAGCGCGGAACGGCTCGCCGTGATGGCGCTGCTGCCGGCACGCATGGCGGATGTTGGCCTTGTGCCGATCGCGGTATCGCCGAAGCGCACCTGACTGGCCCGCGTGTCATCGGAGGCGCGCGATGATCCGCTTCCTGCTCGTTTTCGTCATGCTGGCCGGTACCGCTGGTGCTGTCGTCGCCTATGGCGATCCCGACCAGATCGCGCGCGCCAGCCACAGGGTCTCGCACATGTTCCGCGGACCGGCTGCGTCGCTCACGCCAGCGCCCGCCGTGCAGATCCAGCGCGGCCAAGGCGGCGAATTCGCACTGCGCGCCAAGATCAACGGCGTTGCCGCGCCGATGGTGATCGATACCGGCGCGACCTCGGTGGTTTTGACCTGGGAAACCGCGAAAGCGATCGGGCTGCCGCTCGAGATGCTCGAATACGACGTCGACCTCGAGACCGCAGGCGGCCACACCAAGGCGGCGCGGCTCACGATCGACCGCCTCGCCGTCGGCCACCTCGTCGAAAAATCGGTGCCGGCGCTCGTCGTCCAGCGCGGACAGATGAAGACCAATCTGCTCGGCATGAGCTTCCTCGATCGCCTGGAAAGCTGGGGCGTGCGGTCCGACACGCTGATGCTCACCGGCTACCCGGAACTACAAAGCAGCCATCGCCGCTCGCGCACAGCGGTCGATTGAGAACGGGCTGCGGCGCCCTCCCCGCTCAAGTCAATTCAACTGCACTGTGGCGTTTTCGCCATTTACAAACCGCCTAGTCGGTTTATAAACGATCTATTCCCGGATCGGGTTGGACGAGTGCCGCTCCTGCGTGATGGAGCCGGCCAAGTGGGAGATTGAAAGTGATGACTGTGAGAGCCGCCTTACGCCGTGCGACGTGCGCTCTGCCCTTTGCCGTGGCGTTCGCCGCGGGCAATGCCAGCGCAGCCGATCTGTCGCAGCGATACGCCGCGCCGGCCTACACGGCGCCGCAGCCGGTCTACTCCTGGACCGGTCTCTATGCCGGTCTCAACGCCGGCTACGCCGAGAGTGGCGACAATGCTTTCAACAATCTCGTCGGGATAAGCGGCGGCAAGGTCAAGGGCGCGATCGGCGGCGTGCAGATCGGTTACAACTACCAGCTCTCGCCGATGTTCGTGGTCGGCATCGAGAACGATTTCGAAGGTGGAGACATCAAGAACCACGACGCGCTGAACAGTGCTGCGATCAGCCTGCCCTGGTACATGACCGGCCGCGCGCGCGCCGGCATCGCGACGATGGACTCACGACTGCTGTTCTTCGGGACCGCAGGTCTTGCCACCGGCGAATTGAAGGACGGCCCGATCAACAAGATGAAGATGGGCTGGACGGCGGGCGGTGGCGTCGAATGGGCGTTCGCACCGAAATGGTCGGCCAAAGCCGAATATCTCTACACCGAGTTCAAGCATGACAATCTGCCGGACTGGAACGCTGCGAAATTCCACAGCTTCCGCGTCGGCGTAAACTATCATTTCGACCTGTTCCGCTGAGACCGATCGACGAAGAGCCGGTTTTTTCGATCCGGCTCTTCGCATGACGGTGGTCAGGCAGCCGCCTCTGCCGGTGCGTGGGCACAGACGCATGCGATCGCATCGCGCAGGACATCGATGCCGGCCCCCGGCTTCACACCCTGCTCGGCGAGATGGCGGCGGAATGCGCGCGCACCAGGCACGGCATGGAAAGCGCCGACGAAATGCCGCGTGATGGCGTGCATCCGCGTGCCACGCGCGAGCTGCGCCTCGATGTAGGGCATCATCGCTTCGAATGCGTCCTGCATCGTCGCATGGGGCGACGCCTCACCGAAGATGTCGGAATCGACCGAGAGCAGCCGCCACGGCTCTTGGTATGCGGCGCGGCCAAGCATCACGCCATCGACATGCGCAAGATGCGCCTTCGCCTCCTCGATACTCAGAACACCGCCATTGATGATGACGGGCACATCAGGCATCGCACGCTTGAGCCGATAGACGCGATCATAGTCGAGCGGGGGGATGTCGCGGTTCTCCTTCGGCGACAGGCCGTTGAGCCAAGCCTTGCGGGCATGCACGATCAGCGCGTCGCTGCCCGCAGCGACGACGGCCCGCGCGAGCGCATCAAGCGCAACTTCCGGATCCTGGTCATCGATCCCGATGCGGCATTTCACCGTAACGGGAACGGACACTGCGCGCTTCATCGCGTCGACGCACCTTGCTACGAGTTCCGGCTCTGCCATCAGGCAGGCACCGAAGCGGCCGTCCTTCACACGATCGGACGGGCAGCCGACATTGAGGTTGATCTCGTCATAGCCGACCTCTTCACCGATCCGCGCAGCCTTCGCGAGATCGCCTGGATCCGAGCCTCCAAGCTGGAGCGCCACGGGATGCTCGACAGTGTCGAAACCAAGCAGCCGCTCTCGATCGCCATGAATAATGGCACCCGTCGTCAGCATCTCGGTATAGAGCAGCGCCCGTTTCGACAAATGGCGGTGGAACACCCGGCAATGCCGGTCGGTCCAATCCATCATGGGCGCCACGGAGAACTTTAATCTTTGTAAATTCAACAGCTTGATCTTGATTTTCAGCTCGCGCAGCCCGCGGTACCGCTTCCGAGCCATCCCGCTCAGGTCATTGCGGTATATTCATTGCCCAAGCATGCACCACTTTCAACAGAAAGAATTTCGCTTCTTGACAGGGAGAGCAAGCTCACGCCTCAAGGCGCCGGGAAGAACCTTGGACAGCCAGCATCGGCGAGAATGATCCGGCAGCTCAATAGGCCGTGAGCTATCGGCTCATATCATCTCCGAGACGCGCGCTATGCGTCCTGCGAGATCGGCCGGCCGCTCCCACCGCTTTTCCGCTGGATCGTCGTAGCCCTCCTGACGGCCTTTTGCTGATCGAGCGCATTCCGCCGAAGCGCTGGTCGGTCTATGGGAGAGCGGCTGGAACTACTCAAAACGAGCAATCGCAAACGAAGTCAGATCGATATGATTGCGCCCGCCGGTCAATCGTTCGGCAACCACCACATCACCGATTCCGGCGGAGTGCTTGAAACCGTGGCCGGAACATGCCGAGACCACGAAAATGCGGTCATGGCGCGGATGGTGATCGATGATGAACCCTCGATCGGGAGTGACGGTATAGAGACAGGCGGCCGCTTGAGCCACGCGCGGCGTCGCACCTGCCAACCGTCCCTGGACGGGCCTGCGGTACATCTCGGCGGACCCTGCCGGATCGACCTCGCGGTCGATGGTATCAGCGGTCGTCCGCGTCTCATACTGTTCGGTCGCGACTTTGATGCGGCGATCGCCCGGCAGCGGTGCAAAGCCATAGAGATAGTCGACGTCGGTCGCGCCATGCATCCAGATGAACGCCGGAGCGTCAGGCCCGTAAGCGGCGGCATCGTCGAGTTCGTACCAGTGAAGAACCTGGCGATTGACGGTCAGCAGGCGATCGAACGGCGCTCCCAGCAGGGGCGCTGTCCAGCCACCGGCCGTAACCACGGCCTGCTGCGCCTCGATCGTTCCACTCGAGGTCTCGACACGGACCATGCCGTGCTGGTCGACTGAAAGAACCTCTACGCCGGTGCGGATTTGCGTGCCAAGCTGCGAGGCGCGGCTCAGTTGCGCCGAGATGCAGCGCTCGGGAAACACATAGCCGCCGCCAGGCTCATAGTAAGCCTTCTCGTTTCCTGCGAGGCCCAGGAATTGAGGGAACCTGCGGGCAACTTCCGTACCGTCGAGAATTTCGTGCTCGATGCCGAAATCGCGGGAGACCTCGACCGAGCGCGCGACGAAGTCCGGTTTGCCATGGTGCGAGGTCGGTCCCGCGCCGGGCCCCATGACCAGAACGCCACAATCATTCAGCAGCTTCTCACCGGTATCCGCTTCGAGCTCGCGCCAGATCCGGTGGGAGTTGAGGACGAGTGGAGCGTAGACGCCACCCTCACCGACCGCCTGCCGCGTGATACGGGTTTCTCCGTGGCTCGACCCCACACGGTGTGGGGGGCACGAAACGATCGATTCCGATCGCATGCACGCCGCGCTTGGCCAACTGATAAAGGATGGCACTGCCCATCGCGCCAAGACCAACGACAACGATATCCGCTTGGTCGGTCATGATCCCTGAGCGAAATGCCGATCCAATCTGTGACTGGACCGATTGAGAAATTTGGTTGGACCAAGCTTCCGCTGTTTGGCTCTTCGAGGACGGCATATGCATGAATTGGAAGCCGAAATTACCGTTTCGGATTCTCGGTGCACACGTCGCGCGCACGAGAGCAGGAGTGCACAGGCAGGACCCAGAGCACTCAGAACGTCTTTGAGCTTTCGGGTCATGAGGCGCCGCGGTTATACTCATCTCGCAATACGAGTATAACTCACGCCTGCCGTCCACTGTTCGGCCGGCGGTTGGCTGCTGCGACCGCCCGCAGACTGTCACATCTGCTGTCGTGCGCGAGTTCCGCGCGCGACGTGTTAAGGGTCGCGTGCGCCATGCAGAATTTGTGGAGGATTCGGATGAAAGCTTTCTTGCTCGCCTGCGTGGCGGCTGTCGTGATCGCCGTAGCCTCGGCTGCGATGCTTAGCGGCATCCAGGAGCCCGTCGCACAGGCCTTTGCGACCACCGGCGTGCGTCTCTAGGGAGCGGCCGAGGGACCGCTACTCCGCCGCAGAGGCCGCGCGGCGCGGCTGCCCTGTGCGCGACGTTTCCTCGTCCAACCACAGGCTGTGATGCTCGCGCGCCCAATTGACGTCAACTTCGCCTGACCCCATCGCCTCGAACGCGCCTTCCATACCGATCGTGCCGATGTAGATATGCGCGAGCATCGCCGCGACGAACAACACCGCAACGATCGAGTGAACGATCTGGGCCATCTGCATGCCTTCAATCCCTGTGGTGTAGAACGGGAACATGAGGAGATAGCCGGTCGCAGCGACGAGACCGCCGCCGATCACGACGATCCAGTAGATCCCCTTTTGGCCCGCGTTGAAGCGACGGGCCGGCGGGTGATCATGCCCGATCAAACCGCCTCCCCGCGTGATCCACTCGACATCCAGCTTGCTCGGGATATTGTTGCCAAGCCACACCAGAAAGATCAGCACGACTCCAATGGTGAACGGGAAGCTCAAATAATTGTGGGCATACTTCGCCCATTGCGACCATTCCGAAAACGCCTCGAATCCGATCAGCGGCAGCAGCAGCGGCCGGCCGAAGGTGATATTCAGGCCGGAGATCGCCAGAATGATAAAGCAGGTCGCGGACATCCAGTGCACGAACCGCTCAAACATATTGAAGCGAACGATGGTGCGTCCCGATCGGCCGCTTTCGAGGCGGACCATGCCGCGCGTAAGATAAAAGATCACGAGCACCGCCAGCATACCGACGATCGCCACGCCACCAATCCACCGTAGCGTGACATTGCGGAATTCACGCCATTCGCGCCCCTGCGGCTGCTCGAGAACACCTGACCGCTGATCCGGGATACTGACCCGCCCCTGGATCCGGTTCAATTCCTGCAGCAACTGCTGCTCCTTGACCGAACTCGCGGTTGGATTGACCTGCTGGGCACCCGACGACGCCGGCGCCACGATGACCAGCAGAAGCAGCGCCCACGCCCCGACGCCCAATCGAATGAACCTTCCAAATGACGCCATGAGCTCCTCCCGGTCTTGCGCGCACCGCTTGCGTCAGGACTCGATCGTCTCGCGATAAGCCGTCTTCCAGCCCCATGCCCCCGAGCCGTAGCCGCGCTTCATCACGCGCTCCTTGTAAATCTGCGCGATGATCTCACCGTCGCCAGCGAGCAGCGATTTCGTCGAGCACATCTCGGCACACAGCGGCAGCTTGCCTTCGGCAAGTCGATTCGCGCCATATTTCTCATATTCCTCCTTGCTGCCGTCGGTCTCGGGACCACCGGCGCAATAGGTGCATTTGTCCATCTTGCCGCGCGAGCCGAAATTGCCGACTTTCGGATATTGCGGCGCGCCGAACGGACACGCATAGAAGCAATAGCCGCAGCCGATGCAGAGATCCTTGGAATGCAGCACGACGCCATCGGCCGTGGTGTAGAAGCAGTTCACCGGACACACGGCGGCGCAGGGGGCATCGGTGCAGTGCATGCAGGCCATCGAGACCGAACGCTCGCCGGGCTTGCCGTCGTTGATGGTCACGACACGGCGCCGGTTGATGCCCCAGGGAACCTCGTGCTCATTCTTGCACGCGGTGACGCAGGCGTTGCACTCGATGCAACGGTCGGCGTCGCAGAGGAATTTCATACGGGCCATCGTCGTTGCTCCTTATGCCGCCGCAATTTGGCAGAGGGTGACCTTGGGCTCCTGCATCCCCGTCGCCGGATCGTATCCATACGTGGTGATCGTGTTGGCGCTTTCGCCAAGCACGATCGGGTCGGTGCCTTTCGGATAGTTGCCGCGAAGATCCTTGCCTGCGAGCCAACCGCCGAAATGGAACGGCATCCAGGCGACGCCCTTGCCAACGCGCTCGGTGACGAGAGCCTTCATTCTCGCCCTGGAATTGTTCTCCGCGCCGGTGACCCAAACCCAGCCGCCGTCCTTGATGCCGCGATCGGAGGCATCGGCAGGATTGATCTCGATGAACATGTCCTGCTGCAGCTCGGCAAGCCACGGATTGGTGCGGGTCTCCTCCCCGCCGCCCTCATATTCAACCAGACGGCCCGAGGAGAGGATGAGCGGAAACTGTTTTGCAATTCCCTTCTCCACCGCAGCTTTCTGCACCGAGAAACCGATATTGGGCATGCGGAACTGCTTGGCATCGGGCAACGTCGGATATTTCGCGACGAGGTCGACACGTGGCGTGTAGATCGGCTCGCGATGCACCGGAATCGGGTCCGGCAGGCCGAACGCATTCATGCGCGCCTTGCCGTTGCCGTAGGGCACACAGCCGTGCTTGAGCGCGACCCGCTGGATGCCTCCGGAGAGATCGAGCGACCACGACACCGCATCGGGAGTGGCGGGATTGACCTTGTTGATCACGGCCATTTCGGCCTCGGTGAGATCCTTGTCCCAGCCGAGCTTCTTCAGGCTCGCGAGTGTGAATTCGGGATAGCCATCCTGGATCTCCGAATCCTTCGAGGCGGACTTGTCCGCCAGCAGGCTGATCTTGCGCGTGGTCCCGTCCGGCAGCTTCTCCTCGCGCTCAACGCCGAAGCGCGGCCGGAACGTGCCGCCACCATCCATCACATGCAGATTGGTATTATAGAGCAGCGGCGTGCCGGGATGCTTGACCTCCGGTGATCCCCAGCACGGCCAAGGCAGACCGTAATAGTCGCCCCCGACCTCGGGATCTTCCTTAGGCGCCCGCATTGTCAGCATGTCGAACTTCGCCTGGTTCTTCATGTGCGCCTTGAGGCGCTCCGGCGATTGCCCGCAATAGCCGGTCGACCAGCTGCCGCGATTCATCTCGCGCAGCACATCTTCTGCTTCCGGCAGATTGTTCTCGATCTTGATCTTCTTGAACATCTGGTCGGCGAAGCCGAGCTTCTTCGCCATCAGATAGATGACCTCGAGATCGTCCTTCGATTCGAAAATCGGCTTCACGATCTGCTCGCCCCATTGCAGCGAGCGGTTTGACGCGACGCGCGACCCTTTGCACTCGAACTGCGTGGCGACCGGGAGAATGTAGACACCGTCCTTACGTCCTGCCTCGACCGAGAGCGAGGCCCAAGTCGTCGGATGCGGGTCGGCGATGACGAGCAGCTCGAGCGCCTTCAGGCCGTTCAGGGATTCAGGAATACGGGTGATGCTGTTGGAAGCGTGCCCCTGCACGAACACCGCCCGCACGTTGTCCTTTTGCGCCACCTGATCCTTCGGCAGCGTCACCGCATCGAACCAGCGGGTCAGCGGGATGCCCGGGGTTTCCATGATCTGCTTGGAATCGAAGCGCGACTTCAGGAAGTCGTAGTCGACCTCCCAAACCCGCGACCAGTGCTTCCAGGCACCCTCGGCGAGGCCGTAGTAGAACGGCAGCGTGACGATATCGAGCCCGACGTCAGTCGCGCCCTGTACGTTGTCGTGGCCGCGGAAGATATTGGCTCCCTTACCTTCTCCGCCGACATTGCCGGTCATCAGCAACAGGATGCAGCTGGCGCGCACGTTGGCGGTGCCGACGGTCTTCTGGGTCTGCCCCATCGCCCAGATCAACGTCGCCGGCTTTTCAGTGGCGAACATCTTGGCGACGCGCTTGAGCTGCTCGCCGGGAATGCCAGTGACACGCTCGACCTCTTCCGGATTCCACTTTTCCACTTCCTTGCGGAGATCGTCGAACCCGTAGACCCGCTGCCGGATGAACTCTTTGTCCTCCCAGCCGTTCTGGAGAATGTGCCACATCATGCCGTAAAGCACGGGAATGTCAGTGCCTGGCCGCATCCGAACATATTCCGTCGCATGCGCGGCCGTGCGCGTCAGGCGCGGGTCGATGACGATGAAGTTGGCCTTTTTCAGCTCCTTTCCCTCGAGCAGATGCTGCAGCGAGACCGGATGCGCCTCTGCCGGATTGCCGCCCAGGATCATCTGCGTCTTCGCATTGCGGATGTCATTGTAGCTGTTGGTCATCGCGCCGTAGCCCCAGGTGTTGGCGACGCCGGTGACGGTCGTTGAATGGCAGATGCGGGCCTGGTGATCAGTGTTGTTGGTTCCCCAGAACGCCCCTAGCTTGCGGAACAGATAGGCGCCTTCGTTGGTCATCTTGGCCGAGCCGAGCCAATAGACGGAATCGGGGCCCGACTTTTCACGCACGGCCAGAAGCTTGTCGCCGATCTCGTTGATCGCGGCGTCCCAGGAGACGCGCGTCCACTGCCCGCCGACGAGCTTCATCGGATAGCGCAGGCGTCGTTCGCTATGCACGAGCTCGCGCACGGAGGCGCCCTTGGCACAATGCGAGCCGCGGTTGATCGGGGAATCCCAACTCGGCTCCTGGCCGATCCAGACCCCGTTCAAGACCTCCGCCGTTACCGTGCAGCCGACCGAACAATGCGTGCAGATGCTCTTGCGGACGGTCGCGCCCATGGTGAGCGGGCCGGCCATCGCCGCCTCTGCCTTGCGCACGCCGCCGAGCGGCAGAGTGCCAAGTGCGGCGAGTGCGCCGCCTGCAAGCCCGGATTTGCGCAGGAAACTGCGGCGGTCGAGACCGCCGCCCTGACCCGCAAGGGACTCCGAGACGGAGCCGTGGCGCAGGGAACGCTGGTTTGTTCGCTTGATCAGCACGGTCAGCCTCCCTTAGCCGGATAACGGTTGACTCGGTAGAAGGCCTTCACGTGATCGGATTCCTTGTAGCGGGCCTTGCGCTTCTCATCGTTGGTCTCGCTGTCGGCCTGCGCGGACCCGACCAGCGGTGTCGCGAGCGTAGCGCCGGCGCCCACCGTGCCGGCACCAACCTTGCGTAGGAAGTCGCGGCGTCCGACTGTGGTTACCTTCCCTTCACTCATCGCATCTCTCCTGGACCTACGTGTGCAGGTCAGTTGGCGAACGTGAATGCTTTCATCTCGATCTCGATAAAGGCGCGGCCGAGCGCGCCGACAGCACGATAGAAAGTGGCGTTCTCTGCGCCCTCGATGTCGCCGAACAGACGACCCATCCAGGGGGCGACGTGTTTCTCGAAAAAGGAGCGCTGCGCTTCGCAGGAAGCCTCGAAGCGGCCACCCGCAAGACCTGCCATGACCTCGCAGAGGATGGCCGCGTGATCTTCCGGCTCCGAGCTGTTCGCAACACGCTCGATCCCGAACGCGGCGAGGTCGGCGCGCAGGCGCGAAAGCGGCCGCTCATTGAGAAAGCCGGTCAGATAGTAGGAGGCGTAGGGCAACAGCTCGCCGCGGCCGAGGCCGACGAACAGATCGAAATGTTCGCGCTCGACCTTCGCTGCGACCGTGTCGGCAGCGGCCGCAGCCAGTGCAATGTGCGCTCGCCCGAGCGTCGTCGCATCACCGGTCAATGCAGCCAGTTGATCAAGCAGCTTTCCTGACGGCGCAGCGGACAGTAGCGTAGCCAGCAGCAAATATTCCTGCGCGCGCGCCGCGTCGACGGGATCACCCGGTCTCGCAGGCAGGGGCTGCTTGCTGAAAAGATCAGGCCGCAATTCGCCGCGAGAAATGCCAGTCGCGGCTTCGACTGCAATCACCCGCTGTGCGGGCACCTTGCTCCAGCTCGAAACGGAGGGCTGGCTGATGCCGATTTTTCGCGCAAGCTGGGCAACGCCGCCAGCAGCGTCAATAGCGCGATCAAGGCCATCATCACGCACGCGGACCTCCAATCCAAGTCCCAGGTGCTTGATTTTTGCTTTTGTAACAAAGCAATAGCGAAGCGTAGTCCTCGCTCCGCGGGTGGTCAACGCTTGCCCATAGCCAGAGGCTATAGGCCTTTGGTCGAGCATCTAGGATGGAAGCGCGCCACCATGCGTCCGGCTTCGCCGCACAGGATCGGTTTCATCTTTGGTGTCTTCAGCCACCGCCGGTTGCGCCGCAACAGGAGCGGACGCGAGCTCGGCCGCGGTAGGTCCGTCAGCCGCGTCCCTGGCCGCTCCAGGTTCATCCTCCTGATGCAATTCTCGTGAAGAATCCTCGGATTCGACGGACAGATCCGGCGGGGATTGGGCCGCCTTGCCCAAGCCACCGACGATCCGGTCAACCAGCGCGGCCAATTCTGCCTCGGAGCAATCCAGCGGGCCGAAGCCAGGCATTGCGGTCGGATCGTTGAAGTCCCAGGCGTTCTCCGCGAGCCCGACGAAGCCGCAAATGGCAGGATCGGCGCTCCAGGCGCGACGAAGAGCCGCACGCTTCAACTCCTGTGGAATCCCTTTGCGCAGAAATGACGTGATGTCGGTCTCGGACGTAATCAAGTCGAGCGACGGCAGGCTCGACAGATCGAATTCGGGCTCCTCGTCTTTGACGGCGGGCGGCGGCGGAGATTGCACGTCGTCGTGCATTGCCGTCTCCGGCGGGGTAGCATTCGCCCTCGCCTCCTGCTTGCGGCGAGACCACCGTTTCAGGAACTTGTCCTCACTCATTTATATCCGCCTTCATGCTGGCGGCGCGCCAGCGCCTCCGGATCGGCTTACCGGCGCGTGCGCTTGAAGAACTCACGTTCGACATGGTGCTCAGCGACAAAGCTTGCAATCGCCTCCCGCAGCATCTCCGGAATGGCCACCGGCTCGACGAGATTGCCGCCGGCCTCTGTGAAGGCCTCGCCTTCCGCGGGATCGGCAGTAGCGGCCGTCACCGAATAGGGCAAGGCACCTTCCGCAGGCGACAACACCGTCCAGATGCTAGGATTACCCGAGGCGAGATTGTCGCGATAGCGCGCCGTTTCGGACGGATAGAGATCGACTGTGGCGCTGCCCGCATAGAACAGGGTCGCACCGTGCTCCTCGCGAAGCACGGTCCACGGCTTCGTCCTCGGCTCGTCCGGCAGGACTGCGACGGCACGCCAGACGAAGTCGGCCCATCGCGAGCCCGCCTTGCACCGCTCGACCACGATGCCGACGGGGATGCGTACAAGCGGCAGCGCGGCAGAGCTCACATCACCATCTCCAGAGGTTTAATCGGCAGCCCCGTCAGCAGATTCTGCGGTTTCATCCGCAGTTTCAGGTCAGGCGTCATCGCGAGGATAAGATAGACCGGCTCCCCCCGTACCTCGTCTATCGCCTGGCTACCGACCGCAAAGGTCAACCGGAACATTGCGAGCACGCGGCCGGCGCTGCGTTCGTCGAGCTGCTCGCCATGCCAGAGACGGTCGCCGAGATCGGTGGCGTCGGCGTCGAGACCGACATACCAGCTGAGCCGCGCATCATGCAGCTCGCGCAGCGGTTCGACCGCGACATCGATCGCGAGCAGATGGGAGATCCAGCGTGCCATCGCCTGCGCAAGCGCAGCCGGTCCGCGGCCGCCTGAGGTAAGGTCGAGCGCCATGTCGAAATGGTCGCTGCGCTGCCAATACTCCTCGGCATTTCCGTCGCTCAATACGTCCAGCTGGGCGTCGGTCGCAGCTCCCAGCATCGACATCAGCGAGAGCACGGGAGTCAGGCTGAGTCCGCTGACAACCTCCTCATCGCCGAGCAACAAGGCCCGCTCATGCGGCATGATGCGCTGGGGACGGAAGAACAGTTCCGCAGCGCGCAGCACGTACGCGTCGTCGCAGCCATCGAGCGCGTTGCGCAGGATCACCTGCACGAGTTGATTGACGAACAGCGGTGGCAGATCGTTGGTACGCGACCGGACGGTTGCGAGGTAGGCCGCCTCGAGCGTCGCATGTCGCGCGAGGAGATCGCGAAAGGCGAGCACGAACCGCCAGTTTTCGCGGGCGTCCGCATCAGCAATCGCAGCGACCTCGCCCGCGTTGACGAACTTGTGCGGATCGACGAACAGCTCGCGGTGCAACCTTCGTTCGATCACGCATGCATTGTCCGGCGGCATCAGCTCGGGGCGGGCAAAGTAGGCTTTCAGGAATTCATCGGTCGCATGGAGCCCGCCGCTCGCATCACGATCGAGCAAGTGATGGCCGCACGCGATCCAGAAATCCTTCATCGGTGTTGCAGCTCCCCAGCGATGTCCGCAAGGTTGAGATCGCTGTCCTCCTCCACCTCCATGAACGAGAACGCCCTGCCATGGCCCTGCCCTTTCCGCAGCTGCAACCTGCGGAAGGTCTCGCGGACCTCGCCGTCATTGGCCGCGCGGTGCACCGCAATGAGCGAGCTGATCGGATGGGTACAGAGCGTTTGCACAAAGGCGACTTCGTCTATTGCGGCAGGCCGCGCCGTTGCCAGATCCGGCGCGCCGAAGCGATCGACGAGTTGCCTGGCAAGCAGTTCGACCAGCGCCCGGCAATCATCCTCGGTCGCCGGAACGATCTGCGCCAGCGTCGACCAGCCCCAGGATTGCACGCCAAGGAAGCCGCTGCGGAAGGCGGCGCGCCCCTTGCCGCTCAGTTTCGCCGGATCCCGATCGCAGAAGCGAAAGGCGCCGGAGATGGCCCATTCGCCTGATACGGCCGGCACGTCGAACATAATGGTGTCGGACGGATCTAGCGCGATGGTGCGCAGCAGTTTCATAGCCGCGGCCCTCCGAGCTTCGGATCGAACCAGGATGGCGTGGCGAGTGCCTCCACGAGCCCACCCCGCTCAGTCGTGTCGGTGCCGAGCCGCCGCGTGAGGAGATCGCCCTGACCGTCAATCCGCAGAAGCGTTTGCCTCTCGCGCGGTACGCGACTGAGATAGGCGCGCGCGATGCCGTCAAAGCCATCGACCTGCCAACCGTCGATTGCCCGCATCAGGTGGCGCGCAAAGCTCTCGGTCACCTGCACGGCCCCCACATCGCCAAACCCCTCCTCGTCCAGCGCTGACGCCAGTGGATGAACGCCGGGTCCCGGATCAGTCATAGCGACGGTCCGGATCATGGCGCCGAACACTAGCCACGCCGGCGGTTCGTCCTCGCGCGCGGACGGCGGCCATCCCATCCGACCGCCGCCGACCAGCCCGCCGTCAATCCTGACCGCGTCGGGCCAGTCGATCGCAATGACCTTGTTCGGTGGCGCATAGGCGCGGAGAGAATCCGTGAGCGCGACCATGCTGGCGTAGAAGGCGCGTCGCGCTGCGCCCAAGGGCTCGCTCGGCTCGAGCACCACTGCAAATTCGGCAAGATCGAACCGTCCGACATAGACCAGCGTTCCGGCGCCACTTTCGGGTGCAATGCGGCAAGCGTGGGCGAAGGCATCTCCGCCCTCACGCAGCCGGACGAGTGCGAACGGCGGCGGCAGATGAATTGGCTCCGCCAGGGAAATATGGCTGGTTGGGGTCGACCGCAGGCCGTCCTCCACTTTCCTTTTCTTCCCGATAGGGAATATTTATACGAGACAACTGATCGGCGCGAGTCCGTCCTCAGCGCCGCACTGACGGAGGGCTTAACCTGGAGCAACCAGCAAAGACCGTCCTGATCTGCTCGTGTGAAGACACGATGCGCCTCGACACGGCGGCGATCCGGCGTGGATGCCCCAGCTGTGAGATCAAAACCTTTCGTCATCTCTGCGGCGCGGAACTCGAACATTTTCGCAGTGCCGCAAAGGCGGGCGGCGCGCTGACGGTCGCCTGCACGCAGCAGGCGGCGCAGTTTACCGACGAGGCCGCCGAACGCCCTGATGGGATCGGCTTCGTCAACCTCCGCGAGACCGCAGGCTGGTCGCGCGACGGCGCGAATGCGGGTGCGAAGATGGCCGCGCTGCTCGCGGCCGCTGCGGTTCCCGCGCCGGACTATCCGCTGGTCACGCTGACAAGCGACGGCATCGTCCTGATCTATGGGCGCGACGAAACGGCGATCGAAGTCGGCCGGATGTTAGCGGACCACCTCGATGTCACGGTCATGCTCAACCAGCCGACGGACATCACGCCGCCTGCGGCGACAGTCTTCCCGATCGTGAAGGGCACGATCCGCAACGCCCGGGGACATTTCGGCGCCTTCGAGCTCACGATCGACGACTATGCGAAGCCCCGCCCGTCGTCGCGCGATCGCTTCGTGTTCGAATCTCCGCGCGACGGGACGACCTCGCGGTGCAATCTCGTACTCGACCTCTCCGGCGGGATGCCGCTATTTCCTGCGCACGACATGCGCGACGGCTATCTGCGTGCAGATCCCAGGGAACCCGCCGCCGTGCTGCGCGCGGTTCTTTCCGCGCGCGACCTCGTCGGCAGTTTCGACAAGCCGAAATATGTCGACTTCACGCCTGGTCTCTGCGCCCATTCGCGCTCGAAGCTGACCGGATGTCATCGCTGCCTTGACCTGTGCCCGACTGGGGCGATCACCCCCGCTGGCGATCATGTTGCAATCAACGCAGACGTCTGCGCCGGCTGCGGACAATGCGCGGCCGCGTGCCCCACGGGAGCAGCATCCTACGCACTGCCGCCCGCGGACACCCAGCTGCAGACCCTTCGCGCCATGCTGCTCGCCTATCACGCAGCCGGCGGCACGCATCCGATGCTGCTGCTGCATGACAGTCCGCACGGCACGCCGCTGATCGACGCGCTCGCACGTCATGGCGACGGGCTGCCGGCCAACGTGCTTCCCTTCGGCGTCAACGAGCTGACGCAGGTGGGGCTGGAAGCGGTTGTCGGCGCATTCGCCTACGGCGCGTCCGCCGTGCGGTTCCTGCTGCGCGCAAAACCACGGCATGAAGTGACCGGACTATCGCAAACGATCGCCATGGCCGATGCCATTCTGACCGGGCTCGGATTTGACGGATGCCGTGTGGCCACGATCGAAACAGACGATCCCGACGCGCTGGATGCGCAACTGGGCGCAATCGAGACGGTTGCGGCGGTCCAGACACCCGCCACCTTCAGGACAGTCGGCAAGCGAGGCGACCTGCTACGATTTGCCCTGAGCGAATTGCACCGCCTCGCGCCAATGCCGGTCGACGTGGTCGCCCTGCCGCAAGGCGCGCCCCTCGGCACCATCAGCGTCAATACCGATGGATGCACGTTGTGCCTGTCGTGCGTCTCGGTCTGCCCAACCGGCGCGCTTCGCGACGATCCCGAGCGGCCCGTGCTCAAATTCGTCGAAGACGCCTGCGTGCAATGCGGCTTGTGCCAGAGCACATGCCCCGAAAAGGTCATCACGCTCAGGCCGCAGATCGATTTTCGCGCGGCCCGTGCGAGCGCAGTCGCGATCAAGGAGGAAGAGCCCGCGCTGTGCGTCCGCTGCGGTACACCGTTCGGCGTGAAGAGCACGATCGATCGGGTCGCGGCAAAGCTCGAGGGCCAGCATTGGATGTACCCTGCTGAGGACAAGCGGCTCGAGATCTTGCGGATGTGCGCGGACTGCCGCGCCATCGTCATGACCGAACAGCAATTCGATCCGTTCGCTGGCGTCCCCGAGCGGGCCCCGCCGCGCACGGCCGACGACTACTCGCGCCACCGAGACAACAAGAATTAGAGTGTTGTTCGCGCAAGGGCTACTTCGCGGTCGCGCGCGCCAGAAACTCCGTGAGTGCCCGGCGATCTTCCGCCGAGCCGATACGCTGCTCCGGCATCTTGGTGCCGGGCGTATAGGCGTTCGGACCGACCTCGAACAATTTGGCGACGGTCTCTGGCGTCCAGACGATGCCCATCCTCTTGAGCGCGTCGGAGAAGCGGTAGCCCGGCAGCGAGGCGATCTTCCGGCCGTAGAGCCCGGCAAGCGTCGGGCCGGCACGCTGCACCTCCTTGTCCGAAAGGGTGTGACAGGCGACG
The DNA here is from genome assembly GCF_053592855.1 of Bradyrhizobium sp. T-1. NCBI lineage: Bacteria > Pseudomonadati > Pseudomonadota > Alphaproteobacteria > Hyphomicrobiales > Nitrobacteraceae > Bradyrhizobium > Bradyrhizobium sp. T-1. The sequence goes on from NZ_CM132115.1 coordinate 5,170,149, forward strand.
CAGGCCCTGAAAATTTCGGCGCCGCGATCGCCGGCATAGCCGGCGAGCGGATCGGTCGGCGTGCCCAACAGGTTCGAGCCGAGAGTATCGCCGGTCAGCGCATTCCAGCGCCTGATCTTGCCGTCCGCGCCGCCAGTCAAAAGCGTCGCGCCATCAGGCTGGAACGCAACCGACCAGACCGGCATGCCGGCCCCGACAAGCGTGCGCAGCACGCTGCGCGCCCTGCGATCGACGATCACAACCGAGCCGCTAATGCCGGCCACGGCGATCAACGCACCGTCATGCGAGATGACCAAGGCCACGATCGGCGTGGCGTCGACCACGACGCTGCCGCTCTCCTTGCCGTCGGCGGTCATCATGCGCAACCTTCCGTCCGCCGCGCCCGTGACGATCTCGCCATCCGGCGCAATCGCTACGGCGTTCAATGGCGCAGGCAATTTGGCAATCTCGGACGTGCCATCCGTCAAATGCCAGACCCGCATCGTCTGGTCGTAACCCACGCTCACGAGCGACTGTCCGTCCGGCGTGAACGCGACCCCGTTGACGTTCTGCGAATGCCCCTCCAGCACGCGCGACGTGCCGTCCAAAAGCGACCACAGCCGCACGGTGCGGTCCCACGAGGCCGATGCGAGTGTCGACACATCCGGCGAGACAGCAAGCGCGACGATAGGCCCCGTATGACCTTCGAAGACCTTGTCGGGTTGCTGCCGGCCTGCGGTCCAGATCGCGATGCGTCCGTCCGCGCCGGCCGTCGCCATTCTCGCCTCGCCCAGAAAGGCGACCGCGTTCACCGCATCCGCATGCAAGCGCAACACCTGCTCGGCGGATTCGGTTGCAAGGGACCATCGGATCGCTGCCGTGTCGAAGCTTCCCGACAGCACCGTCTTGCCGTCCACTGAGACGGCGATCGCCCGTACTGGGCCACCATGCCCAATCAATTGCGCGGACGCGGGCCGCAACCCAGCGAGCGGTGCGGCTGCGAGCAACACTACGGAGAGACGCAGGCCTAGTTTCATTCGCCGTCCGGGCGATCGCGAGATGAGATCGACCACGCCATTTTGCACGGTTTGGCGGCGTAGCCAAACCGATGGCCTCGCATCCTCGGTTCCAGGGTGCGACAAGCAGCGCCTTGAGCGGTGAAGCACCGGGCTCTAGGCTGCGCCGCAAGACCTCGGAACTGAGGCGGAACGTGCACATACGATCGAAAGCGTATTTGCAGGTATTGTTGCGATTGCGACGTCTTCACGTTTGGCTTTCACATCATCCCAATCCGACCAGCCAGGAAGCGTCGCCCCTGCTCATCTTCGTCGCGGTCGTGCTGGCCGTGCTGCTGGCGATCCTGGAAGTGGACCAGCAGAGTGCAGCGCTCCGGACGCTGGGACTGCTGGGCGAACCAACCGGCACGCTCTCCAATTTCACCAATCTGATAGGTCCTTGACGGTTCAAAGATGCTGTCGATTCAAGCCATCGACGCCAGTGCAGGCGGTTTCGGAAAAGTTCGTGGGCCGCGTCCCTTACGAACCGCGCATCCGAGGGCCGGCCGATTGCTCTGCCGGAGCCGCCTCATCTCTCACGCGGAAACACCAACGATCGATCGTCGAAATCCTGGACCGGAAGTTTATCCGCCTGCGATCCGGTTTTCGACTCCTGCACGGCGGCTGGGCGGGCCGCGCCGGTGGTCCCGGCAATCGGCCATGGGTGCGATCGCAGCATGGTCGTCGCGGCGGCGAGCGACGCAACGGCGATCAATCCGCAAATTGTCAGACGCTTCATTGGAATCTCCGTGTGCGCGTGCCCGAGCCCTGATTAGCGCGTCACCCGAGTTCCGGATGTGTGCTGCCTCACATCTCTCGTACCGGTGATCGGAGTTCCGTTCTTTTATTCCACCTTGCATTTGGTGCGCCGATTCGGACGTTCAATTCGGCGGAGCGCTACCAACCCACACTGAAATAGCTGCTCGTTCTCGAGTCCGGCCAGCGAGGGCTCCGCGAAGCACAACGAAGGGGTGACGCGTTTTCTGATTGCGAGCACGATGGTCATGCTCTTCCGCCGACCCGAGGCGGCCAAATCCCACCTCGCAAAGTCTGCTTACACCGGCTCTGATGAGATTTTTCTTGATCTCCCGGTGCACACGCCGCCTTCCAACCGATTGAACCTTGAACTCTCATTCCAGTCCATCATGAACAAGTTCGACCCAGGTCCAGCAATCGTTGTCCGATTGGAGCCAATCAGAGGAAGGTTCGTCCACGACCCTGCTGCCCCACGCCGGCGAAGGTTTCCGAGAACCAAGAGAGCATCGACGCGCCTAAGTCCCCAAGGAAGACGAAGCTTTCGAGCCCTTGTCACGCGGCAACTTCTATCGGTGCCCTTGCGCCGGTCATGAAGGCAACGGCATCCGACATCGTGTAGGCCTTGGGATCGATCACTGTGAGCCGACGACCGAGCCGATGGATGTGAATGCGATCCGCAATCTCGAACACATGCGGCATGTTGTGGCTGATGAGGACGACCGAAACACCTCGCCGTCGCACATCGAGGATTAGTTCCAGCACACGACGCGATTCCTTGACCCCGAGTGCCGCAGTCGGCTCGTCCATGATCACGACGCGCGAGCCGAAAGCCGCAGCCCTTGCCACCGCGACGCCCTGGCGCTGACCGCCTGACAATGTCTCTACGCGCTGGTTGATGCTCTGCACGGTCATGAGACCGAGCTCGGTGAGCTTCTCGCGAGCGATGCGCTGCATGGCGTTGCGATCGAGCATGCGGCAAATCGTGCCGAGCGGACCCGCCCGGCGCAATTCGCGGCCGAGGAACATGTTGTCGGCGATCGACAGGCTCGGCGACAGTGCAAGCGTTTGATAAACCGTCTCAATGCCGGCGGCCTGAGCGTCGAGTGGTGAACGGAATGCAACTGGCTTGCCAGCGAGGCTGATCTCGCCGGCGTCCGGAACGAGTGCGCCCGAGAGTGCGCGGATCAGCGATGACTTTCCAGCACCATTGTCTCCGATCACAGCCAGGATTTCGCCCGGATAGAGATCGAAGTCGGCCTGGTCGAGGGCCGTCACGCGGCCATAGCGCTTGCTCAAGCCGCGTGCCTGCAGCAGCGGTGTTGCCCCGGGAACGTTCGGTCCTGCGCTCATGCTGACACCTTGCGAATCCATTGATCGAGTGCCACTGCGGTGATGATCAGCCAGCCGACGGCGAATTCCTGCCAGAGGACGTCGACATCGGACAAGGCAAGCCCGTTGCGGAATACGCCAACGATGAGGGCGCCGATTAGCGTGCCGATAATCGAACCACGTCCGCCGAACAGGCTGGCACCACCGACGACCACCGCCGTGATGCTGTCCAAATTGGCCGTCTGGCCGGCCTGCGGACTAATCGACCCGATGCGCCCGATCAAGGCCCACGCACCGAGCGAGCAAATCACGCCGGCGATGACATAGACGCTGAAGAGGATGCGGTCGGTTCGGATGCCGGCAAGCCTCGCTGCGTCCGGATCGTCGCCCACCGCATAGAGATGGCGCCCGAAGGCCGTACGATTCAGCACGAACCAGATAAATGCCACGAGTCCGAGCATGAAGAATGAGCCGTAAGTGAAACGTGCGCCAAGGATGTTCACCGGCGTCCCCAACGCCTGCAGCAGCGGGGCGATTTTCGCGACCTCCTGCGAACGGATGGTCTCGGACGCCGAATACCAAAGATTGAGCGCGAAAAAGATCGACCACGTCCCAAGGGTCACGATGAAAGGAGGCAGCTTGAGTCGGGTCACGAGCGTACCGTTGAGTACGCCGCAGCCGGCACCTGCGGCAACGCCGACAACGAGCGCGATGGGAGCTGGAAGTCCCATGGTGACCGCAAGCTTGCCCATGATGACGGAGCACAGCACCATGATGGCCCCAACCGACAAATCAATTCCAGCTGCGATCACGATCAACGTCTGCGCCGCCCCGATCACGCCGATGATCGTGACCTGCTGAATGATCAGCGACAGGTTGAACATCGAGAGAAAGCGCGGGCCGACGGTGATGCCGAACACGGCAACGCTGAGCAGGAGCACAATTGCCGGCACCGCCGTCGGATTGGCGTGCAGGAAGTGCTGAAGCTTCTGCAGCGGCGATCTCGCACGAACGTCGAATTCGGCCACGCGGCTCTCGCGCTTGTCGAGCACAAGCTCGAAGGCCTGGGCAGCGGGGGGACTACCGCCGATATCGGTCATTGCCGTTTTCCTCGTTGCATGCGGAGACCTGCCCATCCAATCTCGGGCAGGCGTTCCCGGCCATTTCTGGCGCCCGGGTCGCGGGCGCCAGTCCTTGCCAGCGGCTACAAGTCAGGGGGCGATCAGCCCCAGCACTTCTTCAAAGCGGCGGCACTGTCGATCGCTGGCATCTCGCCGGCCGGCTTGTCGGTGACGAGCTCGACGCCGGTGTTGACGAAGTCCAGGCCCGGCGACGCCTTCGGCTTGCCCCCGCCAGAAGCGAACGCCTTCACGGCCTCGACGCCTTTCGCCGCCATCAGCAGCGGGAACTGCATGGAAGTGGCTCCGATGACGCCGTCCTTCACGTTGCGCACGCCTGGGCAACCGCCGTCGACCGAAACGATCAGCACGTCCTTGTCGCGGCCGACCGAGCGCAAGGCCTCGTAGGCTCCCGCGGCCGCAGGCTCGTTGATGGTATAGACGAGCGAGATGCCGGGATCCTTCTGCAGCAAGTTCTCCATCGCCTTGCGGCCGCCCTCCTCGCTGCCGAGCGTCACATCGTGACCGACGATGCGCGCATCTTTCTCGTCGCCGATTTTGGCGGGGTTGCCGAGATCAATGCCAAACCCTTTCAGGAAACCCTGATCGCGGGCGACGTCGACCGAGATCTGGTTCACGTTCAGATCCAGTAGCGCGATCTTCGCCGAGGCCGCCTTGGCACCCAGCGTCTTGGCGGCCCACTGTCCGATCAATTGACCCGCAAGGAAATTGTCGGTGGCAAATGTCGCATCCGCCGCATTCGCCGGATCGAGCGGGGTGTCGAGGGCAATGACCAACATGCCCGCGGCGCGTGCCTTCTCTACGGCCGGAACGATGGCGCGAGAGTCGTTCGGCGTGATCAGAATGCCTTTCGCACCGGCGGCGATCAGGTTTTCAATGGCCGCTACCTGACTCTCATTGTCACCGTCGACCTTTCCGGCGAAGGATCGAAGCTCGACATCATTGGCCTTGGCCGCCTCCTCGGCGCCAGCCTTCATCTTCACGAAGAACGGATTGGTGTTGGTCTTGGTGATGAGGCCAACGATCGGCTTGTCGGCAGCGAAAGCGCTGTTGGCGCCCAAAGTAAGCGCGAGTGCTGCGAATAGTCCGAATGACTGACGCATGTATTCCCTCCTGGAGCATTTTTGCCTGCGCGGTCCGGCCGCGTGTTGGATGATCCTAAGAGGACTGAAACGGATCTGTCAATAAATAAATCATCCAGACTTATTAATTGACACCCGCCTTCGACTGCGTTCATTGTAGTGACCGACCCGCCTTGGGAACTCAACTTGCTAAGCAAATAACCCAAGGTGCTTGCGGAGCCGAGGATGGAAGAAACAGCACCCGCCGAAGCAAATAGCCCGTCGGTGGCCCTGCCGGCCGAGAGTCGCGGCAGCACCCAGACAGGCATGAGACTGTATAACGAGCGCCTGGTCCTCTCCCTTATCCGGCGCCACCGCAGTCTCGCCAAAGTCGAGATCGCGCGCCTGACTGGTCTTTCAACCCAAACGACGACGGTGATCATCAATCGGTTGGAAGCTGATGGCTTGGTGCTCGCAGGCGAACCGCAGCGAGGCCGCATCGGCCAACCTTCCGTCCCCTATTCGCTCAACCCGGCTGGCGCTTTCGGTCTCGGTCTAATGATCGGTCGGCGCAGCTCGGATCTGGTGTTGATGGACTTCACCGCCGGCATCCGCGCCAGACGACGTATGATCTATTCCTTCCCGGCACCCGAGGAGATCATGGCATTTGCGGAACGCGAGATGTCGGGTCTTCTCACCGAATTGCCCGAGGCCCAGCACCGCAGGATCAGCGGCATTGGCGTCGCGATGCCGTTTGAGTTGTGGAACTGGGAAGCTGATCTGCAGACGCCGCCCGGCGCGCTCGGCAAGTGGCGAGACTTCAACGTTGCCGCTGAACTGTCGCGCCGCTTCGCCCCTTGGCCGGTCCGCGTCTGCAACGACGCGACTGCAGCATGCGCGGCTGAACTCACCTTCGGTGCCGGGGCGGCGTACCGGGATTTCGCGTATTTCTACATTGGCGCGTTCATCGGCGGCGGCATTGTTCTGAACGGCAGCCTCTTCCCGGGCCGCAGCGGCAATGCCGGCGCTCTCGGCTCCATGCCGATCATGCGACGGGAGGACAACGGAGAGACAAGCCTTCAGCAATTGATCCGCACCGCGTCCATCTATCAATTGGAGCGCCGACTGATCGCCGCTGGTCGACGTGGCACTGATATCTGGCTCTCGCCCGACGACTGGTCGAGCTTCGAGGACCCGCTCGATGCGTGGGTTACGGAAGCAGCCGAGGCCCTCGCACAGGCCGTCGCCGCATTGCTGGCCGTGATCGACTTTGAAGCCGTCATCATCGACGGAGCCTTTCCGCTCGATGTGCGCCGTCGCCTCGTCGAGCGCACAAACGAACATTGGGCCCGCATGGACCGGCAGGGCCTCACCGACGCCGTGGTGGTGGAAGGCTCGATCGGACGTGATGCACGCGCGATCGGTGGCGCGGCCTTACCGTTGCTCGCGGCCTTCGCTCGCGATCACGACGTGCTGTTCAAGGATTGAGCATGGTCGACGACATGGCTCTCCGCTCCGAGCGTCTCATCGTGCCTGGCGCGAGTCCCTTTTCCCGCAAGTGCCTGACAGCCTCGAAGCTTGTCGCGATGAACAGGGGTGACGCACCATGATTCTCGTCTGTGGCGAGGCCGTGATCGATCTATTTGTGACGAGGCGCGGCCGATCGGAAATGTCGACCCGTGCCGTTGCCGGTGGCTCTCCCTTTAATGTTGCTATTGGTCTCGCCCGGCTCGGCGTTCGAACGGCCTTCCTGAGCGGCATCTCGCGCGATCACTTCGGCGCATTCCTCGCGGACAGGCTCGCTTGCGAAGGCGTGGGTGACGGGTTTCTCGTACGGACCGACCGACCATCAACGATTTCGATCGTGGCCACGACCGACGACGGTGAACCGAACTATGCGTTCCATGGCGACGGTGCGGCAGACCGCTCGCTCCAGCTGGCCCACCTGCCCAACACGCTCCCGGACGATATTCAGGCTTTGACCTTCGGCTCCTATTCCATGGCTGTCGAGCCGGTCGGCACCACATTTGCCGCGCTCGCCCGGCGCATGCATGGACGCTGCGTCGTTAGCGTCGATGCGAACGTCCGTCCAACCGTCGTCAGCGATATGCAAGGCTGGGCCGTCGCCGCGGAACGCTTTTACCGGACGGCGACAATGATCAAGGCGAGTGACGAGGACGTTCGCGTTGCGTGGGGCGGTCGCCTCTCAATTGCCGATGCCGCCGCCTACTGGCTCAAGTGTGGCGCACGCCTCGTGGTGGTGACCGAGGGAGCGAAGGGGGCAACCGCCTTTTCCGCCGCCGGCAGCGTCTCGGTGCCCGGTCGTTCCGTGGTCGTGCGCGACACCGTGGGCGCCGGTGACACATTCCACGCCGCGCTGCTTGCGCAGCTGGCGAAGACCGGCAGGCTCCATCCCGAGGCCATCGCGGCGCTCGACCTGTCTGCAATCCGCGAGTTGCTCGCTTACGCAACGGCCGCCGCCGCCATCACGGTTTCACGCGATGGTGCCGACCTTCCGACCACCGCCGAGATCGATGCGAGTACGGAGTCATGCCATGCTTGACAGAGTGACGGATGCAACACGGCACACCAGCAGGGAACGAGTTGAGAAAGGCTCGCGTATGACAAGCCGCGTGATTCCCGTGGCTCCCTTCGTCCTGACCGTATTCGGAGCGACGGGCGATCTGGCGTGCCGCAAGCTGTTGCCGGCGCTGTTTCGTCGCGATTTTGCCGGCCAACTACCAGATGAAGCGACTATTATCGGCGTCGCGCGCGGCGCGATGTCGCGGGATGATTTCCTCGCCATGGTACGCGCGGCGGTCATGAAACATGTGCCGGAATCGGAAACCACGGGACCCGAACTCGATCGCTTCCTGGCCCGCATCTCCTACATGGCTGCCGATGCAGAAGGTGAAAATGGGTGGACCGAACTCGCAGCCGCCCTATCGGCCTACGCCGAACGTATTCAGGTCCACTATCTGGCTACGGCACCGCATCTGTTCGGACCGATCTGCGAAAGGCTAGGTCACTACGGTCTTTCTACAGGCGATTCCCGCATCGTTATCGAGAAGCCGATCGGCAGGGATCTTGAGTCCGCAATCCGCCTCAATCAAACCGTCGGCATGATCTTTCCGGAGGAACGCGTCTACCGGATTGATCACTATCTCGGCAAGGAGACGGTTCAAAATCTAATGGCACTACGGTTCGCCAACGCATTGTTCGAACCGCTGTGGAATGCCGCTCACATCGACCATGTGCAGATCACGGTCGCCGAGTCCATCGGCGTGGAGGAACGCGGCCCCTATTACGACAAGTCCGGCGCCCTGCGCGACATGGTTCAGAACCATCTTCTTCAACTGCTGTGTCTGGTGGCGATGGAGCCGCCACATTCGCTCGAGGCCGATGCGGTACGCGATGAGAAGCTCAAGATCCTGAAATCGCTCGAGCGGATCGACGAAACAAACGCGGCATTCCTGACCGTGCCGGGTCAATACCGCGCCGGCGCATGCAACGGCGTCGCGGTTCCGGGCTATGCGGAAGAGATTGCCGATCGCCCAAGCTCGACCGAGACTTTCGTTGCGCTCAAGGCGGCCGTTGCGAGTTGGCGCTGGACCGGCGTTCCCTTCTATCTGCGCACCGGAAAGCGACTGCAGCAACGCAGCTCCGAGATCGTCGTGACCTTCAGGAAAGTTCCGCATTCGATCTTCAATTCGGATTCTGGAAAGGCTGTGCAGACGCGGCTCGCGATCCGCCTGCAGCCCGACGAGGGAATCAAGCTCTGGCTCATGATCAAGGAGCCCGGACCAGGCGGCATGCGGTTGCAATATGTCCCCCTCGACATGAGTTTTGCGGAAGCGTTCAACGTCTCGGTACCGGACGCTTACGAACGGCTGTTGATGGACGTGGTCCGCGGAGACGCGACCTTGTTCATGCGCCGGGACGAAGTCGAGGCGGCATGGCGCTGGATCGACCCGATCCGTCAGGCGTGGAGCCGGACGAATGAAATTCCGCGACCTTATGTTGCCGGCAGCTGGGGCCCCTCCGCCGCCGTCGCACTGATTGAACGCGACGGTCGAACATGGATGGAGGACGGTCCATGACCACGGAGCAGCGCATCGCTGATGCCAAAGCCGCAAACAGGAGCCCACTATGACGATCGAAGCAAAGGTCAATGCGCGGGTCGCCGAAGTAACGGATCGCATCGCTCGGCGCAGTCACGACAGCCGAGCACGCTATCTCGACCGCATTGCGAACGCGGCGAGCGCACCAGTGCGCCGGAGACTGGGATGCGCCAACCAGGCCCACGCCTTCGCGGCTTGCGGCGCGCACGACAAAACTCTGATGCAGGACGGCCGCGTCCCCAGTCTCGGAATTGTCACGGCATACAACGATATGTTGTCGGCGCATCAGCCCTACGAACGTTTCCCTGAACTCATCCGACGGAGCGCACGCGCAGCAGGTGGTGTTGCCCAGGTCGCTGGCGGCGTGCCGGCGATGTGCGACGGCATCACCCAGGGCGAGGCGGGAATGGAACTCTCGCTGTTCTCGCGCGAGGTTATCGCCTTGTCCACCGCTGTCGCACTGTCACATCAGACTTTCGATGCCGCCGTATTTCTCGGCATTTGCGACAAGATCGTGCCGGGTCTCGTGATCGGCGCGCTGTCGTTCGGGCATTTGCCCGCGGTCTTCATTCCGTCCGGCCCGATGACCTCAGGCCTGGCCAACGATGAAAAAGCGAAAATCCGGCAGGCTTACGCGGAAGGAAAGCTCGGTCGCGACGCTTTGCTGGAAGCCGAGGCGCAGGCCTATCACGGCGCGGGGACGTGCACGTTTTACGGGACCGCCAATACCAACCAGATGCTGATGGAGATCATGGGCCTGCAACTGCCGGGCGCATCCTTCGTGAACCCGAACACGCCCTTGCGCGATGCGCTCACCTGTGCCGCGACCGAACGCGCATTGGACATCACATCGGCCGGCAATCAATACAGTCCGATCGGACGCGTGCTCGACGAGCGCGCCTTTGTCAACGGCATCGTGGGGCTGCACGCCACCGGCGGCTCGACCAATCTGACGCTGCATCTGGTTGCCATGGCTGCGGCGGCCGGCCTCACCCTGACCTGGAACGATTTTACCGACCTCGCGCAGGTGACACCGCTGATCGCGCGCATCTATCCCAACGGCTCCGCAGACGTGAACCATTTTCATGCTGCCGGCGGGATGAGCTTCCTGATCCGGGAATTGCTCGCTGCCGGGTTATTGCACCGCGACGTCCTCACCGTTCGCGGCGCCGGACTCGATGCGTACCTGCAAGAGCCCCGGCTCAATGCCGACGGAACGCTGACGTGGCACGATGGGCCGGCCGCGAGTGGCGATTCGACCGTGCTTCGGCGGATCGCTGACCCGTTCCAGGCAACGGGCGGCCTTCGGGTTCTGGACGGCAATCTCGGGCGCGCCGTCGTCAAGACATCTGCGGTCGCGCCGCAGCGCCATGTGGTCGAAGCGCCGGCTCGCGTCTTCCATTCCCAGGAGGATCTTCAACGGAGCTTCGCGGCGGGCGAGCTCACGGGTGATGTGGTTGCGGTGGTGCGCTTCCAGGGGCCGAAGGCAAACGGAATGCCGGAGCTGCACAAGCTGATGCCGCTCCTTGGCGTCCTTCAAGATCGCGGGCTGAGAGTTGCGCTCGTCACGGATGGACGGCTTTCAGGCGCCTCCGGTAAGGTTCCCGCAGCCATTCACGTCACGCCCGAAGCGGCTGACGGCGGTGAGATTGCCCGGATTCGCGACGGTGACGTCATCCGGCTCGACGCCGAAACCGGTCGGCTTGATGTGCTCGTCGCGCCGAGCGAGTGGGCCGCGCGAACCTGCGCGCAAGCCGATCTGTCCGCGGCGCACGTCGGGATCGGCCGCGAACTCTTCGGCGTCTTCCGCGAGCGCGTCAGCTCTGCAGATCGCGGCGCAAGCCTCTTTGTGGCGTAGACGACAGGCTTGGCGATGCCGTCTCGCAAAGCCGATGCGGAAGCGGAGCCGGACAGGTTCGCTTCGACGTAGCGCTCGGGGGAGACCGAATGACTGCAAACTTGATTGTGGCCGCTTCTTGGCTAGGAGCGCAAACGACTCGTTACGTACCCTGAGCCGCCGGCGGCGACGGCGACCGATCGCAGAATCCGCGTTGCCAGCAATCGCACTACAATCGTAGCAATCGCTCTGGAGTCGCGAGGTGGCAGATCCGCTAGATCATTGCGGTGTCAATCCCAGAGCTCCCAACGCCCCAATTTCCCGCCGCCACGATTGCGGCGATCGTCGATGCGCTGAAAGCGGTAGCCGGCGATTCGTCGAAGGTACGCGCGAGCTTTGCCAAGGGCAGATGCGTCCGCGGAACCTACGTCCCATCGGATCGGGCCGAGGAAGTTACGAGATCCCGGAGCTTCACAAGGCCATCGCGCGTGCTGGCGCGCTTCTCGGTCGGCAGCAACGATCCCAATGGCATGGATGCCGACAAGCTCGAGCTGCGCGGCTTTGGCTTCCGACTTGGGGACATTCACCACCGCTCCGACATTCTCGCGCAAAGCGCTCCGGTGCATTTTGCGAAGACGCTCGACCAAATGCTCGCCTTCCTCCAAGCGCGCAGTCCAGGACCGGACGGCAGTCCGGATCTCGAGAATATCAGGGCGTTCTCCGCTGCCAATCCCGAAACGCTGCATCAGGCCAACTACATCGCCACGCATCCACTACCCCGGAATTTAGCCGGCACCACCTATTGGGGCGTGCATTCTTATCCGGCCACGAATTCGGCCGGCGAAACACGGTTCATCAAATTCAAGATCGCCCCCGTCGGCACGGAGATCGCGCCAACGAAAAGCGACGTTACGGCAAACTTCGCCAACGTCCTGTACGACGATCTCGAACACCGGGTCACTAGCGGCGACGTCCGCTTCAGCGTGATGGCGCTGCTCGATCGTCCCGGCGATCCCACCACGGACGTGACCATCAGATGGCCCAATGAGGACAATCGCGAGGAGGTTCGGCTGGGAACGATCGTGATCACCGGCCTTGAGTCGGACGAAACGTGCGACGTCTCGGTCTTCGATCCGGCAAATCTCGCCGACGGCGTTGCCCATCCGCCGGACGAGATCTTCGCGGCTCGCAGCGCAGCCTATGCCATCTCGCTGGCGAAACGTCGCTGACCGGGGATGCGTCCGGCATCCTCTGATCAGTCTTCTCTTTCGCTGACCCCCAGCGATTCGCGGCGCCATGTAGCCGGACTAACGCCGACTTGCGCCGAAAACACCTTCGTAAAGTGGCTTTGGTTGGCAAATCCTACGGCGATCGCGATTTCGGACAGCGGCAGGTCCCCCACGGTCATCAACTGCATGGCCGCCTTCACTCGCTGGCGCAGCAGCCATTGATGCGGCGGCAAGCCGGCCGAGATCCGAAACGCGCGCGAAAAATAACTGACCGAGAGACCGAACTCGGCCGCCAACTGCGGCAACGAAAGTGTCCCACCAAGATCGGCGTCAAGTTTCTCGTAAGCTCGCTTCAATTGCCATGGAGCGAGACCACTCCTGGGCACTTTGACGCCCCACCTCAGCTTGCCATAGGTCTGTGCGGCGTGCGTCGTAAATGCGAGCATCATGTGGTCGATGAAGAGCTGGTTGGTCTCGGTGGGCCGACGCAGCGCTTGCAGGAGAGCTCCGCCGATATGACGAATGACCGGGTCGTCATGGCCGACGCCGAGCTGAGAGGGGAGTTCGCCAACGCGCGGCGCGGCCGACTGATCAGCGATGCCATCGAGCGCCGACCGCGGAAGATAGAAATGGAGAGAGTGGAACGGCTTGTTGATAAAGAAGCGCGGATCTTTCTTCATGTCATACAAGTATGTTGCACCAGCCCGGATATCGGTCTTGATGGCATGGCCGCGCTCCCAGATCTCGCAATTCGGGTAGTCGTTGAGTTTCAGACTGACAACATAGGCATCCTGAAGGCCCATCTCGCCGGAGGAGCGTGGTATTGGATCATCATCCCGGGTCTCGGTAACAGCGATTTCGGCGTTGCGTAGTGAACGCGTGATCAACGAGACCGGTTCGCGCTCGAGGTGCAAGAACCGCCTGACAGTCCGACCGTAGAAACCCATCGACTTCATGTTCGCCGCCCCTCGTGTGGTATTGGACGGATTGAGCGTTCTTCATCGACCAACGGTTGTGATCACTGGGACTCTTGAAGCGGCCCTCCAAGGCAAGCGCGCAGGATTACATATCGCCTTCGGAAATGCTCAGTGATCCCCGACGCCATGTAGCCGGACTGACGCCGACTTGCGCTGAAAACACCTTCGTAAAGTGGCTTTGGTTGGCGAACCCGACCGAGATCGCGATTTCGGACAGCGGCAAGTCGCGTACAGTCATCAACTGCTGGGCCACCTTGACGCGCTGACGCAGCAGCCATTGGTGCGGCGGCAGGCCAGTGGAAACGCGAAACGCGCGCGAGAAATGGCTAACAGAGAGATCAAATTCCGCCGCGATCTGTTGCAACGCAAGAGTCCCGCCGAGATTCGCGTCGAGCCTTTCGCAGGCTCGTTTTACCTGCCAAGGGGCGAGACCGCCGCGAACCGATGCGGCAGCGCTTTGTAGCCCACCATAAGTCTGGGCGATGTGCGCAGCGAAGGCGAGCATCATGTGATCGATGAAAAGCTGATTGGCCTCGCCTGGACGGGTGAGCGCCTCCAACAGACATGCGCCGATATGGCGCATGACCTTGTCGTCATGACCGAAACCAAACTGACAGGCGAGGTCCCCAACAGGGGGTAAACGAGATTCCCTGACGATGCCGTCAAGGGCTGACCGCGGCAGGTAAAACTGCATGGAATGGAATGGCTTGTCGATAATGAAGCCCGGGTCGCTCCTGAGGTCGTACAGATACGTTGTACCGGCTCTGACATCCGCCTTCATGACGCACTTGCCGTGGTCCCAAAGCTCGCAATCCGGGTAGTTGTGAAGTTTCAGGCTGACGAGATAGGCCTCATCGGCCATCGAGCCTGAACGACCTTCCGCGGGATTGTCATCCTGGGTTTCGGTGACCGAAAGGTCGATGCCGCGCAATGAACGCGTGACCAGCGAGGGCGGCGCATCCTTCAAGCGCAGCTGCTGCCTGACCCTCTCTCCGAAGGCGCCCGCGCGTGACATATCAGTCGACCTATCCCTGAAGTTGAACGGGGCGGTCATCCGCCCGTGACCGCATTATCGGAAATCGGCAAACAACCGTCCAGACCTGCGCCGGCATAGGACGTTGCACCGGGTTGCTCCCGATAAGTCTCAATCAGAGATTTTTCGGAGCAATTCCAAGGTGATTGGGCCCTGAGGTCATGCGCGGGAACAAACCCAGGCTCGGTTCCATCGTGCGTTTGTGAAAATCCGATTGCCGTCTTGCCGGCGCGCGCCGAAACTTCTGCCGCCAAGGCGCCCCTGAGACGAATCAAGCGGGTCACCGCGAACGCGCTCAAATCGACATCGCGAAGGTCTCACCTTGCCGCTGGCGGTTCGTCTGTTGCGTGAGCGAGCGAAAGTCCAAGACTCGTTCGGGCAGCAGCTGCATCGAAGCCCGCATCCACGAGCAATCTGGCAAGCCGCTTGCGCGCGTAAAAGATCCTGCTCTTCACGGTGGCTTCAGGAATGCCGATCATTCCGCTGACTTCAGCGACGGAATTTTCGTGATAATAGAACTTGTCGATGATTTCCCGGTGCGCCGGCGAGAGCTTATCGATGCACCCGCGCAGGATGCCCTGCGTTTGCTTGTGGTCCAGAGCTACATCAGGCGTATCCAGAGTGTCGACAACTCGGAGCGCATCGTCTTGATCGATATCTTCGTGCGTTCGCTCCCGCCACGAGCTGATGGCCTTGAATCGGGCGATCGAAAACAGCCATGTGGCCACCCGTGCGCGGTTTTCGAACCTGTTTGCAGAGCGCCACACATCGAGAAAGACTTGATTGACGAGATCATCGACAACCGCCGGATTGCGAACCAGACGCTGGATAAATCGGAACACCCTTTTGCGGTGACGGGCAAAAATGATGTGCATAGCGGCCTTGTCGCCTTCCGCAACGTTCTTGAGCAGCATCTCGTCGCTGACATCTTCCTGCGCAAAGCGATGATCCGTTTTCCGCTCGCGCGAGGCGCGTGGGAGAACCGATCCTGACTCCGCCGTCAGGCGGACGGCAAAAGCCAGCGCGTCATCGCCCAATATGCTGGAGGGGCCATGCAGCGGCTTCGGCCTACTGCTGACGTTGGGAGGGTTGACAGCCGGTCGGGTCCGTGCGCCGCCCGATGAGGATGTCCTCGACCGAGATCGATGCGACTTTGCAGTGCCCGCTTGTTGCCGCCCCTCAGTCATGGACATCGCCCTCTCCGTCTTTTGACGAAACGACGATTAAGATGGGCCGTGTAACACCAGGTGGACTACCGTACGCAGGGCTCGTGTTCCTAGTCTGCTGGTCTAGGGGGAATAGGCCGGTCGCCAGGCGCGGCCGGTCGTTGTCAGATTAGTCACATCAGCGTGGGCCTGCGTGGTGCCGCGCAGAATTAGACAAAACACGCTCGCTTTGGGAAAGACGGCCAGACGGTACACCAGTAAGACCCGTAAAAACGCGGAGCTGGAAGCGATCAGGAGGCCACTCATGCTTGAAACGACCGCCGGTGCTCATGTTTTATCCCGCTATCCCATGAACGTGGAAACCGATTCCACAAACCGTCCGCTTGTCCTGATCGTGGACGACGACGAAGAGATCCGCTTTGCGCTTCGCGAACTGCTCCTGTCGGTTGGACTGGACACGTGCTGCTTCGGTTCAACGCAGGAGTTGTTGCACGCCGATCTCCCGGAGCGGCCGGGCTGCCTGGTCCTCGACGTTCGTATGCCCGGAACGAGCGGCCTCGATCTCCAGCAGCGTCTTGTCGCGAACGGCAACACGCGGCCGATCATTTTCCTGACAGGTCATGGCGACATTGCAATGACCGTGCAGGCCATGAAAGCGGGAGCTATCGACTTCCTGACCAAGCCTGTCAGGGATCAGGCGCTGCTCGACGCGGTCACTGCTGCCATCGAGAAGGACGTCGCGCAACGGGCGGCCGCCCGTCAGGTCAGGCAATACGCCGAACGCTACGCGAGATTGACGCCTCGCGAGAGTGAAGTGCTGCGCGAAGTGGTCAAGGGCCGCCTCAACAAGCAGATCGCATTCGATCTGGGTATCACCGAGATCACGGTCAAGCTGCACCGCGGTAACGCGATGCGGAAACTACAGGCCGGATCTGTCGGCCAATTGATCCGGATATGGGAATCACTGCCCGCCGCACTTCGAGGACAGCAATCGGCCTACACCAAAGGATAGGTACACCCCGGCCGGCAATGGGCGGATGGTCGTCGGGCCATGCCAGCGAAAATGCTCCGTTCGCCAGAGATGCCCATCGTTGCGGTCGTAGACGACGACGAAGCCGTGCGAGAGGCGCTTTCCGATCTCCTCCTGGTGCTGGAACTCGCATGCCAGACATTCGATCGAGCGGAAGCTTTCATGGCCGAATACGTTCCGGATCGTTTCGACTGCCTGATTACCGATGTGAGCATGCCAGGCCGGAGTGGCCTCGAACTCCAGGAAGGATTGCGGGAATTGGGCTCGTCAATGCCGGTCATCGTCATCACCGCAGATGCAAGCACAGCCACGCGAGCACGTGCGCTCAGTGGGGGCGCCCTCGCCTGTTTGACCAAGCCGGTCAACGATGACGTCCTCTTTCACTATCTACAGTCCGCGCTGAATCGCGCGGACGGCCCACGCGACGACGACCGACGGGACACGCCGTCAGATGACTAACCTATTCCAACGGGCTACGGCTGCAGGTCGCACTTACCCTCACGCTATGGAGCTGGCAGATCTTGCATCCGAAAGCATCATCGTCAGTGACGCACATGGCGTCATCCGCTACTGGAATGCTGCCTCCGAGGACCTCTACGGATGGCCCGCCATGGCGATGGTGGGACAACATATCCAGTCGATCGGCTCCCTGACACACAGCGGCACCGACCATTTCGGCGCATTGCTGCGCGAAGGGCGATGGGAGGGAGTAGTCCGCCGTCGTGGTCTGACCGGAATGGAAATTGTGGCTGCGGTGAAGCAAATCGTCCGTCGGGACACGACCGGCGCGCTTCTCGATATTGTCGAATTTGGCCGAAACGCAGGCTCCCTTACTGAGGCGGCGTACCTGCGTATGGATGCCGAGTTGCAATCCTCCCTCGCCGCTTCCTGGGAACTCGATACGTCGCTCGCGCGCCCGCTGCTCGATGCGATCGCCGAACACCGGAGCAGCGGCGTCACAATCGACTTCGACCTGCATCCCGATTGGGTCGACACGATGCTGACCGCAACCCGCATCCTAGCCGTCAACGATCGCGCGGTCCGCATGTTCGGCGCCCATGCCGGCTACGAGCAGATGATCGGCAAACCCATCGGCGACTTCTGGCCGGCCGAGAGCCGCTCACTGCTGGCTTCACTGCTCGAGAACGTCGCGAGTGATCGCACGCGCCTTGCGACGAGCAAAATGGTCTTAAGCGGAAGCTTGCGCAATCCCGCCGTCAAGGCCTGGCATTCCGCAGAACCAAAGCCTGCCGGTACCGTGTTCGTGACCATCAATGGCGTGTCGAATAACGACCGGACGACCTGGGAACTGCAGGCCAGCGAGGAGAGATACCGTCAGCTCGTTCAATACCTGCCGACCGCACTGTGGCAGGTCGATTCCCGTCGCGCCGGCGAGGCCTTCGACCAATTGAAGGCGGATGGTGTGCGCGACATCGCAGGTCACCTCGAGCGAAACCCGGACCTCGTCGAACACGCCAAAGACGTCGTTCGCGTCACCGACGTCAATCGGGACGCCGTATCGCTGTTCCGCGCCCACAACCCTGCGGATCTCATCAAGCCAGTCAGGTATATTTTCGCCGCCGCCCCCGGACTGGCCGAACGGGTCATGGTCGCGCATTTCGAAGGCCGGCGGAACCTTATCGAGGAGACCCGGATTCGTGCCTTCGATGGCTCGATCATCGACGTCCTGTTCACGGTGACCTATCCGGTGCCTCCCGAGCAGCTCGACAACACCTTCATCACCATGCAGGACATCAGCGAGCGCTTGAACGCCGAACAGCAGCTGCGGAAACTGCAAGCCGACTTATCGCATGCCGGGCGGATCGCGACACTCGGAGAGCTCGCGACGTCGATCGCACATGAGATCAACCAGCCGCTCGCGGCCATTGTGACCAACGGCGAGACCAGCCTGAGATGGCTCGCGCGCGCCGATCAAAACACGGAAAAGGTCACGCAGCTCACCTCGCGAATCGTATCGAACGCGCGTCGCGCCAGTGACATCATTCATCGCATACGCGGTATGGCCGCGAAGCACGAGCCGGAGAAGCGCCTCATCGATTTGAACGAGGTGGTCGAAGAGGCGCTCTTGTTCATCCGCCACGACATCGACTCAAAGTCGATCATCCTGTCTGCGAGCTTCGGCGCCGATCTTCCCAAGGTCCTGGGTGACCGGATTCAGTTGCAGCAGGTGACCATCAATCTGTTGGTCAACAGCATCCAGGCGATTGTGCAGTCGGGCCAACCAGTACGACGGATCGATATCAAGACGTCGATCGAGGACGAAGGCTCGGTCGCCCTCTCCGTGATCGACAACGGGCCGGGCGTACCTGTCGCGGACTTGTCGCGCGTCTTCGACAGCTTCTTCAGCACCAAGGATGCGGGGCTCGGAATCGGCCTCACCATCTGCCAGTCGATCATCACCGCGCATGGCGGTCGGATCGCGGGCTCTAACCGTCCTAAAGGCGGCGCGCATTTCCACTTCACGGTTCCTGTGCCGGCACTTAGCGGCTCCGATCCAGGGCGAGCAACGTCATAGCCCTGCTTATCTCACCGTTCGGTGATCTTTCGCTTCATTGTGGCCCATCACCCAAGCTCCGGTCGAGCCTATCCCAAGGTACAGGTAAATCTAGCCGCGAAACCTGCGAAATCAGACCCACCGAACGATACCGCAGTCCGCTGCTTTCCATCACCATCGCGAACAAGGCTGAGGCGACCGCTCCGCCCATCGGCCCGCTAAACGGCCGGTGAGAGGTGAGCGCAAGACCTTCCAGTACGAGCACAATTCATGAGCCATCCGAGCGTCGATCCCCACGAGACCCTTCCAATCGTACCCACGACATCCGGCGCTGACGTGCCGGCCTCTGACCGACGTCACGCCGATGTGGAGATGGCACGCGTTCTCGGGACCGCACCGTTTCGAATGGCTTTGGATGCCAGCGGCGCCGGGATCGCCCACTGGAAGCATGAACCCTTACACGACGTCGTCGAACCCATGAGCCACCACGTCATCATGGCATACAACGGCGTGACCCAGCACATGGAGCGGCGGACCGGAAGATCGGTCGCGAACGGGACATTTCGCCCCGGGGTGCTGATCATCATTCCAGAGGGATCGAGTTCCCGCTGGGATATCCCGAAACCTGTCGACGTCGTCCAGCTCTATCTTCCCCACGCAACGCTGAAGCGCGTTGCCGACGAAGCCGCGGCTGGCACATCCACCGACCTCCTAGAGCGAACGGCGCATCCCGACCCCATTACATCCCGATTGCTCCTGAGCGCGGCCAGCGTGCTGGAAGGCAATCGGACACTGGACGCATTGTTCAGGCATCAATTGACTGACCTCCTGGCGACGCGCCTCCTGGCCGCGCACACCAGCTCACCAACGACACTCCAGCCGACCATAGGTGGGCTCTCGCCGAAAGTCCTGTTCCGTGCCATCGAGCGTTTGCGCTCTGACAGCGAGGCGGACGTCTCCCTCGATGCCCTAGCTTCCGACGCCGGGCTGTCGCGCTTTCACTTCTGCCGCGCGTTCAAGGAAAGCACCGGACTTTCGCCACTTGCCTGGTTGCGGCAACACCGGCTCGAGCAGTCCATGAACCTGTTGCGCGACACGGATGCATCCGTCGTATCGGTGGCGATGGAGCTTGGCTACGCGTCCCAGACGGCCTTCGCGGCGGCGTTCAGGCGACTGACCGGGGAGACGCCGAGCGATTGGCGACGACGCGTGCGTTAGCGAAACCCCTCCCGCTGTTGATGACCTGCCTCGGAAGGCGAGACAGCTCCATGACCAGACCAATCCCGCAGGATCCTTTGGAGGCTTTGCTCGTCGCTCCCGGCGCGGGCCACGATGCCTCTTCGAGCGTCGAGCGGCGCCGCGCCGACGTGGAGATGGCGCGCGTCCTCAAGACCGCACCGCTTCAAATGGCTTCGGACCCTTCCAACGGCGCCATCGCGCACTGGAAGCATGGGGCTCTGCATGACGTGGTCGAGCCCATGACCGACCACGTGATCATGACTTACCCGACAGGCGTTCAACGGCTCGAGAGGCGCAATGGGAAATCGGTCGCGATTGGGACGGCGCGGTCCGGAGTTGTGACGATCATACCGGCCGGTTCAAGCGCCAGATGGGATATTCCTGGCTTTGTCGATGTGATCCAACTCTATCTTCCGCAGGCCGCGCTCGCACGCATTGCTCACGAGGCCAACACGCCTACTCCTGGCGATCTTCTCGAACGAACGGGGCATCCAGACCCGGTCGTATCGGGGTTGCTGATGAGTGCGGCGGACGTGCTGGAGGGCAACGCGGCCTTGGATCACCTGTTCAGGCAGCAACTGACGGATGTTCTGGCCACACGCATCCTTGCTGAGCACACCGGCGAGCCATCCACGTTCAAGCTGGTCATGGGCGGGCTGTCGCCACATGCTCTGCGACGGGCGATCGAACGTCTGCGCTCGGACAGCGACACTGACGTGTCTCTCGCGGTGCTGGCATCGGATGCAGGGCTCTCGCGATTCCACTTCTGTCGTGCGTTTAAGGAAAGTACCGGGCTTTCGCCTCATGCCTGGCTGCGCCAACAACGGCTCGACCAAGCCATGAACATGCTGCGCGATACGGACGCATCGATCGCGGCGATCGCCGGACAGCTTGGCTACGCTTCGCAGACTGCGTTCGCTGCGGCGTTCAAGAAATTGACCGGCGAAACGCCAAGTGATTGGCGACGGCGCATGCGGTAGCAGCAATTGCTCTACAGGCACCGCAATCGCGCTGGCGCAGCAGCAGATTCGATCCGCTAGACAGTCAAGGTCCCTAACGCTCCCAACAGACGGAGACAAGCGATGACCTCGAAGACCTTCGTCAGCCTCCTCGTAATCCCTCCGCGGCGGAGGCTCGCTGCAACGACAATCATGTATGGACTCTCCTTGGCGGTTCGCTTCACTTCTGCAACCGGCGAGGAAGTGGAAATCCCACCGCGGTCCCTGCAAACGACGACCCCAGTGCTGTCCGTCATGACCACCGATGACACACGCCTTCCCTATGCCAACTGGGGCGGCCCAAATGCTACCGAGCCGCTCTTCTTTCGCCGGCGATGGGCCACATCGATGTCGAGTTGCCCCTCCCCTTAAAACCTAACGATTTCGTTTCACGTCTTCGCGTCGACGACCACACCAAACCGCAAGCACAGCGGCGGCGGCGACGCGCCTATGCGCGAAGATCAACCAGAGGAGAAGACCACATGCGACTAGTCATCATCGGAGCCGGCTTCGCCGGCATGTACGCCGCACTTTCAGCTGCCCGCCTGCGCGACATCCAGGGCGCCTCGCCCGACGAACTCGAGATCGCCCTGATCGCACCGGAACCCACACTGGTGGTTCGCCCGCGGCTCTACGAAGCGAAGCCGGAAACGCTGACCGCGCCCTTGCTGGACGTACTCAAGTCCATCGACGTCGTCTACGTGCAAGGCAGCGCGGAAACGATCGATACCAAGTCCCGCATGGTGCAGGTTTCGACCGCAGCGGGCACCCGAAAGACGCTCTCCTATGACCGACTGGTCGTCGCCACCGGCAGCCGGCTTTTCCGCCCGAATATTCCAGGCCTTGCCGAGCATGGTTTCAGTGTCGACTCGCTCGATGATGCGATCGCCCTCGACAGGCATCTGCACAGCCTGGCCGACAGGCCGGCCAGAAACGGACGCGACACCATCGTCGTTGCCGGCGGCGGCTTCACCGGCATCGAAGCCGCCACCGAGATGCCCGGGCGACTTCGTGCCATCCTCGGCAAGGAAACGAGGCCGCGGGTGATCATCGTCGAGCGCAACGGCGCGATCGCTCCCGACATGGGCGCAGGCCCCCGTCCCGTCATCGAGGACGCCCTCCGCAAGCTCGGCGTGGAGACCCGGGTCGGCGCCGGCGTCAGTTCGCTCAATGAAACCGGCGTCACGCTTTCGAACGGTGAGCGCATCGAAGCGGAGACCGTGGTCTGGGCGGCGGGCATTCGCGCAGCGCCGTTGACCCAGCAGATCCCGGCCGAGCGCGACAATTCTGGCCGACTCCTGGTCGATCAGGATCTGCGTGTGACATCGGTGCCCGGCGTCTTTGCAACCGGCGATGCCGCGAAGGCTGCGTGCGACGACGCCGGCAACTTTGCCTTGATGTCCTGCCAACACGCCACCCGAATGGGCGCCTTCGCCGGCAACAATGCCGCTGCCGAGCTCCTTGGCGTCCCGACCAAGCCGTACCACCAGAAAGCCTACGTCACATGCCTCGACCTTGGCGAGGCTGGCGCGGTCTTCACGCGCGGCTGGGAACGGAAGGTCGAGATGATCGGCGACGTCGCCAAGAAGACCAAGCACGAGATCAACACTGTGTGGATCTACCCGCCGCGGGCCGAGCGTGCCGCCGCACTCGCGTCTGCCGATCCCGAGCACGTCACCGAGGTCTGAGACCGTCGAGAGATACGGCCGCGCTTCCGACCTGGAAGCGCGGCTCCCTCGCCATCGACCAAACTGGAGCCACCCCCGATGAAACCCGAGACCGTGCGCACGACGGCGTTCGCCATGCCGCTGACCAATCCAGCTTTTCCGCCGGGTCCCTACCGCTTCGTCAACCGCGAATACTTCATCATCCAGTACCGGACGGATCCCGAGGCGTTGCGTCGGATCGTACCGGCGCCGCTCGAGGTGACCGAGCCGGTGGTGAACTACGAATTCATCCGCATGCCTGACTCAACAGGGTTCGGCGACTACACCGAAAGCGGCCAGGTCATCCCGGTGTCTTATCAGGGGCAGGTTGGCAGCTTTACCCATCAGATGTTCCTCAATGATCATCCGCCCATCGCCGGCGGGCGGGAGCTGTGGGGATTTCCAAAGAAGCTGGCGCAGCCAAAGCTTGCGGTCGAGATCGATACGCTGGTCGGCACCTTGAACTACGGCTCGGTGCGCATCGCAACCGGCACCATGGGTTACAAACACCGCGCCCTCGACATCGACGCCGAGGCCAGGAGGCTCACTGCGCCCAATTTCCTGCTCAAGATCCTGCCGCATGTCGATGGCTCAGCGCGCATCTGCGAACTGGTCCGTTACCACCTCGAAGACATCACCGTGAAAGGCGCCTGGACCGGGCCGGCGGCGCTGGACCTGCATTCGCATGCCCTGGCGCCCGTCGCCGAACTTCCGGTTCTGCAGGTGCTGTCGGCCAAACACCTCGTGGCCGACCTGACGCTCGGTCTCGGCACCGTGGTCCACGACTACCTGTCGCCCGAGGCGACCGCACGGCAACCCAGATCCAGATCCGAAATCCTCATTGAGGCAAACGCCGGCTGATCAGATCAGCCGCAACGTCGGGAGATTCGAAATGCTTAAGGTCACGCGCGAGCCAAACATGCCTGTGTCGCAACAATCGAGGCCGCGGCCCTATGACGTGGTTGCCCTGGTCCTACAAGGCGGCGGAGCTCTCGGCGCCTATCAGGCCGGGGTCTACGAAGGCTTGCACGAGGCCGGCATCCGGCCAAACTGGTTGGCCGGAATTTCGATCGGAGCCCTAAACACCGCCATCATCGCAGGCTCGCCTGAAGGCGAGCGCGTGCGGCGGCTGCGAGAGTTCTGGGAGACCATCTGCGCGTTTTCGATCGAATGGCCCGCAGGCGAAGGACTGGCCAACGCCTTACCTTTTGCGTTCGACATCACCTCGATCCGCAACGCGCTGGCGGCAGCGAGGGCGTTGGTCCAGGGCCAGCCCGGCTTCTTCAAGCCGCGTTTCCCCTCGCCGCTCTGGTCGCCCTTCTCGGGTAACGCCGCGACCAGCTTTTACGATACGGCACCACTGCAACAGACGCTGGAACGGTTCGTCGACTTCGACCGGCTGAACTCGGGCGAGATGCGCGTCAGCGTCGGCGCAGTCAACGTCCGCACCGGCAATTTGATCTATTTCGACACCGACGAACGTCGGCTGGGGCCGAAGCATTTCATGGCGTCCGGCGCGCTGCCGCCCGGATTCCCCGCCGTCGAAATCGAAGGAGAGCACTATTGGGACGGCGGTGTGGTGTCGAACACGCCTCTTTCCCGCGTCCTGTCTGGCGAGCCTCGTGACACGCTGACGTTCCAGATCGATCTCTGGTCGGCCAGGGGCCGCGTTCCCTACGACATGATGGAGGTTTCGAGCCGCCAAAAGGACATCCAGTATTCCAGCCGAACCCGCAACGTGACCGATCAGGTCCTGCGGATGCAGAAGATGCGTCGGGCCCTGCAGCGGACGATCGAGAAGCTGCCGGAAGCCGAGAAACGAGATCCGGAGATCCGCGACATCGCCGAGATGGCGCGCGAGCGCGCCTACAATATCGTTCACCTGATCTATCAGACCAAGATCCATGAGGGACATTCGAGGGATTACGAGTTTGGGCTGAGCGCGATGCGCGCGCATTGGCAGAGCGGGCTCGACGACATTCGCCGCACGCTGGCCGATCCACGCCGCCTGGACCCGCCATCTCCCGATCTCGGCATCGTGACCCACGACGTCCATCGTCGTGATTGAGACTCAGCGCCGCCCGCAGCTTCCGGAGAGAGCCATGTCGACCCTTTCTTACGCCTCCGAACCAAAGACCAAAGCCCAATATTCTCCTTCTCGTCAGGCGATCCGGCGCGCCGCGCTCGCGCTCGCCGCCGCGCTCGGCGTAGCCGGGGCTACGGTCTACGGCCACTATTATGTCACGGCCGGCCGCTATCTGGAGACGACCGACGACGCCTATGTGAAGGCGGACTCCACGATCATCGCGCCCAAAGTCTCCGGCTACATCGCGGAGGTTCTCGTCGCGGACAACGAGCCGGTGCAGTCCGGCCAGGTGTTGGCGCGGATCGACGACCGCGATTTCAAGACCGCGTTGAAGCAAGCCAAGGCGGATGTCTCAGCATCCGAGGCCGCGGTCAAAAATCTGAACGCACAGATCGAATTGCAGGAGCCGCTCATTCAACAGCAGGCAGCCGAGGTCGACGCGACCGAGGCCAACCTGAAATTCGCCCAGCAAGAGCGCGCCCGCTATGACGATCTCATGAAATCGGGTGCGGGCACCATTCAACGGGCCCAACAGACCGACGCAGCGTTGCGCTCGCTGATCGCACAATTGCAGCAAGGCAAGGCGGGATTGATCGCCGCCAACAAGAGGATTGAGGTGCTCTCGACTCAACGCGCCCAGGCTCTCGCACAGCTCGATCATGCTCGCGCGCTGGAGCAGCAGGCGACCCTCAATGTATCCTATACGCGGATCACGGCGCCGGTCGACGGCACCGTCGGCGCGCGCACATTGCGGGTCGGCCAATATGTCCAGGCGGGCACGCAGCTCATGGCAGTGGTTCCGCTCAATGCGGTCTATGTGGTCGCAAATTTCAAGGAGACCCAACTCACGCACGTGCGCAATGGGCAGCCGGTCGAGCTGCGCGTCGACAGTTTCCATGCGACGAAGCTGAAGGGCCATGTCGACAGCCTATCGCCAGCGAGCGGCCTGGAGTTCGCCCTGCTGCCTCCTGACAACGCGACCGGCAACTTCACCAAGATCGTGCAGCGCGTACCGGTGAAGATCGCGCTCGACGACCAGAGCCTGAACGGCCTCCTGCGCCCCGGAATGTCGGCGGAGCCGACCGTCAACACCAAGTCGGCCGTTCTCGCCGAGCGCGAGGCCGAGAAACGGCTCGCGTCACGCGGGGGCAAGCCCCGCAGCTGACGAAATGTAGGCAGACAGCCATGACGACACTGCAAACGACCATCAACGCCGTCCCCGCTGGCGAAGCGGGGCCGCCAGCCGCGGCTCCCACCGTCTCGGCGAGAACCTGGCTCGCGGTGAGCGGAGCGACGCTGGGCGCTTTCATGGCGGTGCTCAACATCCAGATCGTCAATGCATCCCTTGCCAACATTCAGGGCGGGATCGGCGCAGGCATCGATGATGGGGGGTGGATCTCGACCTCCTATCTGATCGCCGAGATCGTCGTGATCCCCCTGAGCGGGTGGCTTGCCCAGGTGTTCTCGGTCCGCACCTACCTCCTCACCAACGCTTTCCTCTTCCTGGCGTTCTCGGCAGCCTGCGCGCTCGCCCAGAACCTGCCGCAGATGATCGTGCTCCGCGCCGTACAGGGCTTTACCGGCGGCGTGCTCATTCCCATGGCGTTTACCCTCATCATTACGCTGCTGCCGAAGGCGAAGCAGCCGATCGGCCTGGCGATGTTCGCGATTTCCGCGACCTTCGCTCCGGCCATTGGGCCGACCATCGGGGGCTATCTCACTGAAAACTTCGGCTGGGAGTACGTCTTCTACGTCAACGTCGTCCCGGGCGCGATCATGATCACCATGCTCTACGCCTCGCTCGAAGCGACACCCATGCGGCTGCGCCTGCTGCGTGAAGGCGATTGGGCCGGCATCGCCACGATGGCGATCGGGCTCGCGGCGCTTCAGACGGTGCTGGAAGAAGGCAACAAGGACGACTGGTTCGGCTCGCCTTTCATCGTTCGGCTCGCGATAGTCGCGGCGGTTGCGCTGGCGCTATTCCTCGCGATCGAGCTGACCGTGAATAAGCCACTGCTGAACCTGCGCATCCTGTTCCGGCGCAATTTCGGCTTCGGCGTCCTGGCGAATTTTCTACTGGGCGTATCGCTGTATGGCTCCGTCTATGTCCTGCCGGTCTACCTGTCGCGCATCCAGGGCTACAACTCCGAGCAGATTGGCATGGTGCTGGCATGGACCGGCCTGCCGCAGCTCGTGCTTATCCCGCTGGTACCTCGCCTAATGCAGCGGCTCGATCCGCGCCTCGTGATCGGAGTCGGCTTTGTGCTCTTCGGCGGCTCCAACTTCCTGAACATCTACATGACCAACGACTACGCGGCTGATCAGCTTTTCTGGCCGAATGTCGTCCGCGCGTTTGGTCAGGCCCTCGTCTTTGCGCCGCTCTCGGCGGTGGCCACCGCTGGAATCGAGCCCGAGAATGCCGGGTCCGCGTCCGCCTTGTTCAACATGATGCGTAACCTCGGCGGCGCGATCGGCATTGCCGCCCTTCAGACGTTGCTGACCAAACGCGAGCAATATCATTCCAACGTCCTGACGCAATCGGTCTCGATGTTCGAGCAAGCCACCCGTACTCGCCTCGACCAACTCACGCAATATTTCATGAGCCATGGCGTGATCGACCGCATGGATGCCACCCACCATGCCTATGTCGCGATCGGCAAGATCATCCAGAAGCAGGCCTTCATCCTCGGTTTCAGCGACACTTTCTATCTGCTTGGCGTCTCGCAGATCGTTGCGCTCCTCGCGGCGCTGATGCTCACGAGGCCAGAACGTATCGAAGCCGGGGGCGGGCATTAACTTCATTC
Organism: Bradyrhizobium sp. T-1; assembly: GCF_053592855.1. NCBI lineage: Bacteria > Pseudomonadati > Pseudomonadota > Alphaproteobacteria > Hyphomicrobiales > Nitrobacteraceae > Bradyrhizobium > Bradyrhizobium sp. T-1. The sequence continues at coordinate 5,198,209 of NZ_CM132115.1, forward strand.
GCCGTCAACGAAACCACCACGAAGCACAAAAGGAGCTCCCATGTTGAAGAATAAAGTAGCTATCGTCACCGGCTCCACCAGCGGCATTGGGCTCGGCATCGCCAGGGAATTGGCCAGGCTCCGCGCCAACGTCGTGTTGAACGGATTCGGCGACCTCGTCGAGATCGAAGCTATCCGCAGCGGGCTCGAGCGCGAGCACGACGTGCGTGTCGTGTACGACGACGCCGATATGTCGAAGGGCGATTCCGTGCGCCGACTTATAGCGGCCACGATCGAGACTTTCGGGCGTCTCGACATTCTCGTGAACAATGCCGGCATCCAGTTCACCGCACCGGTAGATGAATTTCCGTCTGCCAAATGGCACGCAATCCTGGACATCAATCTGTCCGCCGCATTCCACGGCATCGCCGCCGCGATCCCCCAGATGAAGAAGCAGCGCTGGGGCCGGATCGTCAACATTGCATCGACGCACGGTCTCGTCGCCTCCGCACACAAGGCAGCTTATGTTGCAGCCAAGCACGGGCTCGTTGGCCTGACCAAGGTGGTTGGCCTGGAGACAGCCGGCAGCGGCGTGACCTGCAATGCAGTCTGCCCTGGCTGGGTGCGGACACCCCTGGTCGAAAAGCAAATCAGCGACATGGCCGCGCAAAAGAACGTCAGCCAACAAGACGCTGCCAAGGCGCTCTTAGGCGAGAAGCAGCCGTCCTCGGAATTCGTCTCACCGGAGCAGCTTGGAGGCACCGTGGCCTTCCTGTGCTCGGCCGCGGCTGACCAAATCACGGGCACAACGATCTCCGTCGATGGCGGCTGGACTGCACAGTAGCCAAACGGCCAGCCCCCCCTTCAAACCGGAATGTGGAGTCTATCATGGATAAAGAACAGAAAGTCGCTATCGTCACCGGGGCATCGCAGGGTATTGGAGAGGCCCTGGTAAGGGCCTATCGAGATCGCAATTTTTGCGTCGTCGCCAATTCCCGCTCGATCAGACAGCCGTCTGATCCGGATATCCTGGCAGTAGCCGGGGACATCGCCGATCCGAACACCGCGGAACGCATCGTATCGCAGGCGATGCATCGCTTCGGCCGCATCGACACACTCGTCAACAACGCCGGCATTTTCGTCGCCAAGCCATTCACCGAATATACGGACGAAGATTATGCCAATCTGCTTGGGATCAATCTCGACGGCTTCTTCCATATTACTCGGCGCGCAGCCAATCACATGCTGAAGCGAGGATCCGGGCACATCGTTCAGATCACGACCAGCCTCGACGAACATGCGGTCAGCCGCGTGCCATCGGTTCTGGCGGCTCTCACGAAGGGCGGCTTGAATGCAGCTACGAAGTCGCTCGCGATCGAATATGCGAGCAAGGGTATCCGCGTGAACGCTGTGGCTCCCGGCGCTGTCAAGACGCCGATGCATGCACCCGAATCGTACGACTTCCTGGCCAAACTGCATCCGATCGGACGGATGGGAGAGGTACGCGATGTTGTCGATGCGGTGCTGTATCTCGAGGGTGCCAACTTCACGACCGGCGAGATCCTGCATGTCGACGGCGGACAGAGCGCCGGACATTAGAAAGGCGGGCATCCGGGGGCGAGGCGCAGCAACTTTCGGGGTTTCATTTCAATGGCGATTGTCGGCCGAACAGTTCGATCCTATCTTGAAGCTCAAACGCGCGAGGCGGCACTGGACTTGGTTGCGTTGGCAAGCGGCCTGTTATTTGTTCATGGACAGACCACAGAGCGGATGGTAGACGCCGCCGAACGCTCTGGGCGTGTCGGCGAGAGTGCTTCCGGATTGGGATAAGCTGCGTCGAGCCCGAAGGAAAATCTGGATCCCGGATAGACCCCGCAAAGCCGCTCTGCGTCGACGTGAAATCACTTCCACTGTAGGACGGCTGTGCGAGTGCTCCCTATGGGTCGAGGACGTACGGCCGGCATTGTTGCTGGCTGGGGGCCCGCCACCAGTTTCCGTACTGCACTTCGTGTCGTTCGCAGCCATCGGCGTGGCACCGCTATCGGCATCGGAATTGGTGGGAACGGATCGCGGGACAAGCCAAGAGAGCGCAATACCGATCACAAATCCTGCGGTTTGAGGAAACCTCATCCCTCGGCAGCACAGATCGTCCAACACATCACCAGAGCGTAAGCAGCCCGCCCCCATTGGACCAAGGTTCAAATGGGCTGCGTCCACATCTAGCGAGCATCAGGGCCGATCGGTCCAGGCAGCATCGATCTCCACGATGCCGGCGGCCTCGAACAGCCCCTTCATGCCACCAACGTCGTACAACGTCTCTCCCCCGTCGAGCCGCCGCTTGATCTCCGCTTCCTTGGCCATTCGCGCCTCGGCATTGCGGACTGCCGCCTCGACATGCGAGGGCGGGATCGCCATGACGCCGTCGGCGTCCCCGACAATGAGATCGCCAGGATTGACGGTCACCCCCGCCATGACCACGGGGACATTGACCGCGCCGGGTCCGCGCTTGCCGGGATAGGACACCGAGACATGGGAGGCGAACACCGGAAAGCCCATCTCGGTGATCTGCACCGTATCGCGGGTCGCACCGTCGATCACGGCGCCGCCGAGCTTCCTGATCCGGCTGTAGTAGCTCGCGATTTCTCCCCACAGCGCGCCCTGCGGAGAGCCGCCATTGGTCAGAACGAGAATATCCCCCGGCTCTGCGACCCGGAAGGCCGCATGGAGCATGAGATTATCGCCTGGAAAATTGAAGGATGTGACGGCTTGGCCGCAGACCCGCGCAGTCGGGAACAGCGCACACATTTGCGGCTGCATCAGGCATTGCCGTCCTATGACCGGGCCCAAGCCTTCATGCAGGTCAGCGACGTTGATGCCTCGCGCGCGCTCAATGAGGACCGGATCGAGACGGGGAATTCGCTTGTAGACGACGGATTGCACTGTGATGTCCTTTCCGGATTATTGGAGGGCCGACGCCGGCGCGCCGAGCTGCTTTGAGACCATCATGTTGAGGACGCGCCGAACCGTCGCGAGATCGGTATCGGGAATGCCCTTGAACAAGATGTCCTCGTTGGCGCGCGCATGCGCCACGATTGCCTGAAGACGTCCTTCGCCCTCAGCCGTGAGCCGCACCTGACCCCGATCATCGACAGCGACGAGCCCCAACGACATGAGCGATTCCAAGAGATTACGGCTGGCGTTGAAGTCGAGGAACAGCTCCGGCATCAGATCGTCGAGCGTGCGGTCGGGCGATGTCGCGGCAGCGCGCAGGAGCCGCGCCTGCATCAGTGTGAGCCCGAGCCCCTCCATCTGCCGCCCGCGCTCCAGCCGCGAGGCAATGGCGCTGTAGGCGCGGATCATCAGGTTGGACAGGACGCGCTCCTCGCCATTATCCGAGCATTCCGCGTTCCTACCCGCAACGAAGGTGCGCATATCGGGATGCTCGGCGGAGACGGCATAGCCGCCCTTCACGAACAGCAACGGCCGTCGTTCGTAGCGGGAGTAGCGCAGGACCTCGCCGATGAGAATGAGATGATCACCGCCATCATAGGTCTGGCGACAGACACACTCGAACGAAGCGGCCGCAGTTGCAAACAGCGGTGCATCGCCCTCTCCTGCGAGACAATCGAGCTCCCTGAACTTATCCGGACCGGAGCGCGCAAAGCGCTGTGACAGCTCGATCTGGTCTTCGGCTAGGATGTTCACGGCGAAATGGGAGCAGGCCGTGAACGCCGCGAAACTCTTGCTCTCGCGGCGGATCGACCACAACACCAGCGGAGGGTCGAGCGAGACCGAGGCGAAGGAGTTCGACGTGAGGCCGAAGCGTTCGCCATCAACCGAAGTGGTGATGACGGTGACCCCGGTCGCGAATTCGGCAAGGCTGCGACGAAAGCCGTCCGTCTCAACGCGAGGGCTTCCGCTCTCGATGGGCGATCTCATGGACGAGCTCCCTTCAGCCGTGCAACCCATTACCAACTCCGCTCCCTATGCATGCCGATTCAAACCGTGGTCACCCGGATCTGGATACCCCGTCGCAACGACCGATGATCAATCGTCGCGTCGATCCATTCTGAGAAGCGGCGCCGAATTTCACTCAAGAGCCATTGCGCAGCCGGTCCGGGCGGCTGCTCGATCTTGTGGACGGCGTAGAGCGGGAAGCGGAGCGGCTCGCCATTGTGCGCGGCGAGCTTCAGCTCCGCGAGCTCGCCGGAGGCGAGATACTCCTTGGCAAGATGGGTCGGCATGGCGCACCAGCCGAACCCGTTACGCACGAAGTCCAGACGGCTGAACTGGTCGATGAAACTCCAGGTGCGCGTTCCCATCACGACGCCGCGGTAGCGCTTGGTACGGTCGACCATTGTCAACTGAACATGCTCTTCCAGCGCGGATTGCGGGATCAGCCCCTCGATTTTCGCCAACGGATGTCGGGCGGATGCAACAAGGGAGATCGGAACGTCGCCGAGAAACTCCATCTGGAATCCCGGCATTCCGTCGAGCGCGGTCGAATAGATCGCCAGCCGCGCGTTGCCTTCAAAAAGCGATTGCTCGGGCGCGCCAAGCCCTTCGGCTAGCAGGTTCACCGAGACGAGAGGAAAGCGTTCGCGAAACGCGCGCAGGCTTTCGATCAGTACCGTACTCGGAAACACCTGCTCGATGGAGAGACTGATCTCCGGCTCGGCCACGGTCGCCATGTTCTTCGCCCGCGCACGCAGCGCGTCGGTGCTGCTGATGATGCGGCGCGCGTCCTGCACGATCGCCTCGCCGGACTCCGTCAGCCGCGGCAGCTTGCTCGAGCGGTCGAACAGCTTCAGCTCGAGCGCGTCTTCGAGCGATTGGATCGACTGACTGACGGCAGACTGAACGCGATTGACCTTTCGGGCCGCCGCGGAGAAGTTGCCGGTGTCCGCGACGGCGATCAGCATCTGGAGTTGATCGAATGTCACCCTGGAGAGCATGTTCCACCTAGCCCAATGATTTTCTGTGGGCCCCGCAGGCCCTTTCATCAGGTTAATGAAACGATCTGCGCGGATTTCCATCAATATATCTGATAGTGGAAGAATATATCCACCCTCCCGGAATGTCCGCGTACCGAGCTTGCGGTGGGTTGCTTGGCGGCTGGTGACATGTCGCCCCGAGCTCCCCGACTAAGTTTCGAACCGGTAGAGGCGGGCCGGATTGTCCGAGAGGATCGCCTGGCGGGCACCGGGATCAGGGGCCCAGCCCAAGAGAAGATCAAGGAGGTCGGCGTCGTCGGGCATGGCCTCGGCCGCCTCGGTCGGATGCGGCCAATCTGATCCCCACAGCAGACGCTCGGTTCCTTGCGCAACCAGCGCTTGGGCGATCGGCGCAACATCCTTGTAGTCAGGCCCGCTGCCGTGGGCGATGTGGTAGGCGCCGGAGAGCTTCACATAAACGTTGTCGCGCGCCGCGGTACGTAGCAGCGACCTGACGGCCGGGTGCTCGATCGGCAGCGGCCGGGCGTATCGACCCATATGGTCGATCACCACTGTGCAAGGCAACCGCGCGATCAGATCCTCATGATCGGGAAACTCCAGTCCGTCGAACTGAATCTGGAGATGCCAGCCGGTGCCGCGGATGCGCTCGGCCATGAACGGCACGTCCAACCATTCGGTGACGCTGCCCCGCATCTGGTGATAGCGCAGCCCGCGCGCGCCGCTCTGCCAGAACTGCTCCAGCTCGCTGTCGGTCACGGCGGGCGGCACCGTCACGACCGCCCGCGCGTTGCCGCCGATTGCGGCCACCGAATCGAGCGTGCAACGATTATCGAAGCCGTAGGTGACCGGCTGCACGATGACCGTTCGTTGCAGGCCGAGGCGCGCCTGCACCTTGCGATAGTCGTCAACGCTAGAATCGGACGGGAAGAGCCAGGCCTTCGAGGATGCCGGATACGCCCTATTATAGATGTGCATATGCGTGTCGCAGGCGCCGGCCGGCGTCTTTAGATCTGGATTTCGTCCTGGCAAATCGTTCGACATCTTGAAAGGACCCATCGATCGGCGCGGTATACGCGGCTCAGTTCATGAAGTTGTCGCGCAGGGTTTCGCTCTCGTAGTCGGTGCGGAAGATGCCCCTGGCCTGCAGCAGTGGCACGACCTCGTCTACGAAATTCTCGATGCTCCGAATGTTGGTCGTCGGCGTCACATTGAAGCCGTGACAGCCGCTCGTGCGCCAGAGATGCTCGAGTTGGTCCGCCACCTGCTTGGGGGTACCGACAAGCTGCGGCATGCCCGCCGTCGCGCCGAAGACGCGTGCGGCGTCGCGCGCCGTCGCATTGCCATCGCCGGTCATGTTGGCCAGCGCCATCAGCATGCCGCGCGAGGCGTCCGTCGTGTTGGAGGCCAACGGGCGATCGAGGTCGATCTTGCTGAAATCGATGCCGAGCGTACCGGACATCCGGCTAAGTGCGGCATCGAGCGGAATGCGCTCGAAGATCTCGGCCTGGCGACGCTTCGCCTCGGCCTCGGTCCCGCCGAGCACGCATTGAATGCCGAAGATCACCTTCGGCGGCTCGGTGCGGCCTTGGGAGATCGACGAGTCATTCAGCTTGTCGACGAAGGCCTTCATCGCCTCTTCTCTCGCCTGGATCGAAAAGACCACGTCGCTGTGCTTGAGCGCGAACTCCTGACCGCGTCCGGACGATCCGGCCTGGAACAGCACCGGACGTCCCTGCGCCGATGGCAGGGTCGGCGGAACGGTGTGGCAGCGGTAGTGAGCCCCCGCGAAATCGACGACGGAGATTTTCGTGGGATCAGCGAATTCACCCGTCTGCCGGTTTGCCAGGATCGCGCCGGGCTGGACCCCATTCCACAATGCGTGGCAGATCTCCATGTATTCATCGGCCTGATCGTAGCGACGGTCGTGCTCGATCTGATCGAGGCCAAGGGCACGGTGCTCTCCGCGTAAATGGCCCGAAACGATATTCCAGCCGACGCGCCCGCCGCTAAGATAATCCAACGTCGAGAGACGGCGCACGGTGTGGTAGGGATGCGTTCCCGCCGTCGACAGCGTGACGGCGAGCCCGAGATGCTTCGTCTCGGCCAGCATCACGCCGAGTAACGCCATCGGATCGTGACAGGGCCATGTGACGCCGTAGCGGACATAGTCCTCGAAACTGTCCTTGTAACGCTCCATTCCCCCCGGCGTATCGGCGAAGAAGGCTGCGTCGAACCGCCCTCGCTCGAGCGTGCGCGCAAGACGCTTCCAGTGCTCGAACAAACGCAAGCCTTCGACACGATCGTCCTCGGGGTCGGCCCAGCTCAGCGCCGTATGGTTGATCGGGCTATGCATGTAGAAACCGATCAGATGCATGCGTTTGGTCACGTCGTTCCTCGCTGGAGTTTTCTGAATTGATCCGGTGGCTCGCAACCCCTGCTAGTTTCGTCCCATGCGTCGATCGAGGAGGTCGAAGAGGCTATCAGGTCCGGCCTTGTCGACGTCGATCCAGCCGAGCTGTCCCATCAGAAGACTGACCTCCTGGCGCATGATGTCGAACACCTTGCACGCCCCCGCCTCGCCCGCCGCCGCAACACCGAACATCGCTGGCCTGCCGAAAAAAGCGGCCTTGGCACCAAGGCACAGCGCTTTCGCAACGTCGCCGCCGCGGCGAAAGCCGCTGTCGATCAACAGCTCCATGCGGCCGCCGACCACGTCGGCAATTGCTGGCAGCACGTCGATCGAGCCGGGCGCGCTGTCGAGCTGTCGCCCGCCATGGTTGGACACCATCACACCGTCGGCGCCGAGCTCGAGACATTTCAGCGCGTCGGCCGGATGCATCACGCCCTTCACGACGAGTGGGCCGTCCCAGGCCTTGCGAACCTGCTCCAAAATCGACCAGGTTTGCGCGGGCGCGGGCGTCTGCTCGCCATAGAGATCGGCAACCGAGTTGGCGTTGGCGCCTTCGGCAGCATAGGGCCGCCAGTTCTCCATCATGGGAATGCCGCCCTTGGTGAGATACCGATAAGTCCAGCCCGGCCGGCTCAATCCCTGCGCGATCACCGACGGTGTCATCTTCATCGGCCGACGGAATCCGTTGCGCACGTTGCGCTCGCGCTTGCCCATCACCGGTGTGTCGATGGTCATCAGCAACACGCGCACGCCGAGCGCCTTGGCGCGCCGGACAAGATCGAGTGTGATGCGTGGGTCGCGCGTGCCATAGATCTGGAACCACGTCGTCTTGGGCGCGTGCGCCATTGCCGCCTCGATGGAATCGCAACTCGCGCTCGACATGATGTAGGGGATGTCAAAACGCGCGGCGGCGCGTGCGATCATGAGATCTGCGCCGGGGCGAAAGAAGCCCGCGATGCCCATCGGCGAGACGCCGAACGGGCTCGCATAGTCGTACCCGAACAGCTTGACCGTCTGACGGCGCTTCTCGATGTCGACGAGATAGCGCGGCAGCAGCTTGTAGCGATCGAACGCGGCACGATTTCGCTCGAGCGCCACCTCACCATCCACACCGCCATCAATGAAGTCGAACGCGATGCGTGGTAGACTCTTGCGCGCCAGAATTCTGATATCGTCGAAATTGATTGCTTGATCGAGCCGCATGATGACTTGCTGGTTGAGCGATCCGTGTCGTCATTATTCGACGATCGGATCGCAGGAGAGAATTGGCCAAATCTTGATACTGACTATCAGTCGACGTGATGATCCGTCGCGCGATCTCACGTTGAGCAAAGCGAAGCGGCACGGCAGTGAAGGCGCGCGCGTTCGTACGTGCCATGCGAGGCCGCGCAGTCATTCAGTAGCGCCCTGGCCCATCACCCCATGCGGGTCGGCAGAAACAACGCGAGCTCCGGCCAGATCGCGAGCATGAAAAGAAGAATCAACATGATCAGATGGAACGGGACCGTTCCCATCACGACCTCGCTGAGCTTGCCGTCCCAGATGCTCTGAATGACGAAGAGATTGATCCCGATCGGCGGAGATATCTGGCCGAGCTCGATGAACATCACGAGCATCACACCGAACCAGATCGGATCGACGCCGTACTGGGCGAGAATAGGATAGAGCAACGGCACCGTGATCACGATCATGCCCAGGCTCTCAACGAGACAGCCGAGGACGGTGTAGAGCACGAAGATCGCCAGGAAGAATTCGACCTTGCTCAGATGCAGCCCGACCACGAAGGCGGTGACGTCATCGCCGACGCCTGCATAGCTGATCGCATAGGAGAACAGGAAGGCCGCGTAGACGATGAACAGGATGTTTCCGACGACCTCGACCGTCCGATGCATGGCGGCGACGAATTTCGACCATGTCAGCTCGCCCCAGATTGCTGAGATCGCGATTCCGAACAGGCACCCGATGGCTGCCGCCTCGGTCGGCGTGGCGAGTCCTGAATAGATGCTGCCGAGGATGAATCCGATGAGGACCGCAAATGGCAGAACGTCGGTGAGAGCGCCGAGGACTCCCGCGACGCTCCTTGTCAGCACCTCGACCGGCGCTGCACTCGGCTTGATGGTCGTGTAGACAGCAATGTAGATCATGAACATGGCGGTCAGGATCAGGCCCGGGATCACCCCCGCCATGAACAGCTTGGCAACCGATGTCTCGCTGAAGGTCCCGTAGACGATCATCGCGATGCTCGGTGGAAACAGGATGCCGAGCGTGCCTCCGGCCGCCAGCGAACCCGCGGAGAGCCTACGATCGTACTTCCGCTGACCGAGCTGAGGCAGCGCGACGCTGCCGATTGAGGCGGCGGTCGCGATGCTCGATCCGCTGATGGCGGCAAACACCGCGCATCCCGCAATGTTGGTTTGCAGGAGGCCGCCGGGAATGCGGGCGACCAGCACCGAAAGACCGCGATAGATCCTGAAGCTCAATCCGCTCTTCTGCAGGATTTCCGCGAGCAGGATGAACAGTGGAATTGCGGTCAACGTGAAGCTGTCCATGCTGCCCCAGCTGACCAGACCCAGGCCGTTGAACGCATCGAAGCCGTTCTGCATGAAGAGATAGACGGCTGCGGGAATGGCAATGGCGAAAGGCACCTGCATGCCCAAACCAAGGAGCGACAGGAACACCGTAAAGGCGACGATAAGTTGAAGACCCGGACTCATTGGCTACGGCTCCGCCATCCAACGGCACTGAGCCAACGAACGTCCGCCCAAAGCGATTTCACCAAGGAGTAGCAGAGGGCCGCGATTCCAAGCGGCATGCTCAGTTGCGGAATCCATAGCGGGGTCCCGAGAAGGGTTGCGGCGAAATCGCCCCCCTCCCAGCTCCGCAGCACGAGGCGCGTGAGCTGCCAGAGCAGAAGCAGGCAGAAGGCCAGCGAAATCGCGTCAAAGATCAGCTTGCGTAGCGCATGGCCGCGCTCACCGAGCCGACCGTCAATGAATTCGACCTTATGAAAGGCGCCGCTCACGAAGCATGTCGACAGGCTCAGGAACGAGACGCCGACGAGAAGATATCCGCCGAGTTCGTCCGCCGATTGTAGCGAGAGGCCGAGCACGTTCCTCAGAAAGACCTCGCTTGCGACCATGAGGATCATGGAGACGATGGCGAACTCGCAAAGCCAGCGACAAAGCCGTTCGACCCAGCCTTCCGGAGGCTGCGAACGACCGGGGGCGGCGACGCCTCCGGCATCGTCGAGCGTCGGGGTTTTGGAAGACGACACCATGTCCTTCAACGCCCCAGAGCCTTGCGGACCCTGCTCAAGAGTTCGATCGCTTCAGCTCCCTGGCCCTTCGCCCAGTCGTCGTAGTAAGGCTTGATCCGCTGTTCGGCGTCCGCGACATCAGCCGCAGACGGCATAGTTTCCGTCATTTGCGAAGCCAATTTCTGCGTAAGTTCGTGATCCTCGGCAGCCATTGCCTTCGTCGTCTTGTCCGTGATCTCGCGGATCGTGTCCTTTACCGTCGCCTGCACGGACGGCGACAATTTGTCCCATGCGCGCTTGTTCACCAGGAGGAGCGAGCTGACATAGCCGAGATTGAGCCGGTAGTTGTATTTGAAGAGATCACGCCAGACATAGCCATAGCCCGAGCTTGCCGTAATCGCGCCGTCGACGACGCCACGATCGAGCGCAGCGGGCACTTCCGCAGTCCCCAGTGTCACCGGAGATCCGCCCAATCGCTTGATGAACTCTCCCTGATCGGGCGAGATCACTCGGATCTTTTGACCCTGGATGTCCTTCAGTGACCTGAGCTCCTTGCGCGACCAGATCACCTGCTCCGGAAATACGTATTCGCCGACCACGACGATGCCGCGCTTGGCATAGGCCTCACTCAGCGCGGGCGCGAGGATGGCCGACACCTTCTCGTATTCCGCCGGATTGTGAACGAGCATGGGCAGGCGGACGACGGCGCCGACCGGCACGCTACCGAGAAAGAAGGCATCGTCGCCCAATTGAACGATGTTGTCAGCGACAGCCTGGGTGATGTCGGTCGCTTTGATTTGCAGTGTGCCGCCCAGATGCAGCTTGACCGTCAGTTCGCCATTCGTCCGCTTGCCGATCTCGTCGAACAGTTCCGCCAGGCCCTTGGCTGCAGTCACGGTGGCGACTGAGTTGTAGGTGTAGGCGTTCCACGTCTGGCCCGCCGAACTCGGCGACGCCTGCGTCCCCAGGCCACACATCCCCAGCAGGCCGGCTGCGGCAAAGGCCGCATGACGTCGTCTCAGCATTCGGACTTCCTCCCCCAACGGTCCATGTTTCTTGTATTGCCGGGACGTGTTCGCCCCTGGTGTTGCGTTGCGACAAAGGCGGTCGCCCGGCCAAAGCGCTACTGAGTTTTGTTAGCACATGGTCATCCAGCTCGATTGGGCATTTTCCTGATGAGATCCATCGGCACGAATGATGGATCGCCCTAGCCAAATGCCATCCAGTTCGATGACCAGCACGGTTCGAGGACTAGCCCGATTCGCGTCTTGCGGCCCGCGCGTGCTCGGGAACGATGGTCGTGTCGTCTCCAACTTCGTGGTGAAGGCGCTGCGCGGCGAGCCGATCACGATTTATGGCGGCGGCACGCAGATGCGGAGTTTCTGGCTTCGTCGACGATCTCGTGCGCGGCACCGCAGGCCCGCCCCGCCGCGCGCAGCCGGCTGCGCCCCATCCCGCCCCGTTAGGCCCTCTGAGCCTGAGGCGTGCTATAGTCCAGGCTTCGTCGACGGCGGATCAATCCCATTCGATCTGGTAATCCGAGTGTCCTCGAATCAAGGATAGAGCGTGCAAGTTACGTTAGCTATGCTGGACGTTCTGGCCAAGTGTCGCGACGGGCGCGCCACTCTTGAGGTGCTTGTCCGGGAGGTGACCTCCGCCGAGGGCCAAGTGAGGGCAAGGCGATTTCTGGAATTCGACAACATCGATGCGCTTCCGGCCGGCCTCGTCATCGAGGAGAATGATGGCCTGAGAATCACCGAGACCGGCCGTGCCGTCTTGCGAGCTATCGAAGACCTCGGAGAATCCTACCCCGGGAAAAATTCCCTTGCACGCTTGCCTTCGCTCAAGAAGATCGACGATCTGATCGGCACGGAGATGCGCCAGAAGATATTCAACCTGGATCTGCAACCTCGCAGCGGCGGCGCAGATTTCGAGCCGGCGGACGATCAGGCAACCATTGATCTAGACGACGCCGGGCAACCTGATCGGATTGTTGAGCAACCTGCCGATGAGCCGACGAATTCAGACGCGCTCGAAACTTTCCCCGCAACACATACGCCGCCGGCCTGGACTCATGCACCGCCGGTCTCGACGGTAGATTTTGGGAAGCTCAAAGCGACCTCCGACACGGCGCCTTCCGCCAGATATATCCCGCTGGCGTCCAGCATGAAGCGTTTTGGCAGCATCCTGAGAGGTCACATCGAGCAAGAGGCCCCCCATGTCGGCAACGTCTCCGGTGGCGGAACAAGCGGTCTCGTCCTTTCGATACTCGCGCTGCTCGGGATAATCCTCTGCGCCGGAGCGTACATCGCCGTCACACAGATCAAATCGCTAAAGTCAGAGATCTCGACCCTTGAGCGGCAACTCGAGTCACTCAAGAAGCAGGCGGCCAACTCCGAGCCACGGCAGAAAACCAGTGCGGATCAGAAGATCCCGCCGCCGGTCGTAGCGGCAGACAACGACAAACTCCCTGCGGAGCGCCGTCCCACTGCGCCGAGCCTCACTCTTTCGCCGGACGAGATCCGGCTCATCCGCGAATACATCAAACCGTCTCCCGTCAAAGGCCCCGCGGCAAAACCAATCAGCGTGGGCGATCCTGTCGTCGTTGGGACCATCCCTCTGCCTTCCCCGGTAACCGACAAAGTGCCGAAGTTGCTGGGTGCGCGCTTCACGATCCAGAACGGTGCGATCATCATCCTTAAGCGCGACAGCCGTCAGGCAGATGCGGTGCTGCAATCGAATTGAACCGCTTGGCTCATCTCTCGGTCTCGAGACAAGCTTTTAACCTGGGTTCATGTCATGATTGGCCTGATTGTTCAGGCGCATTGTCTTGCCCCCCAGTCACAATCTAGGATTGATAGAATTCTGAGCAGCGTTCGGGAGCTATATCCCGCCTTGGCGGCGAAGGAACCATTGCCTTCGCGTCAGTGTTAAGGAAAATTAAGACGTTTCAGCTAAGGAGCTACGGTCCGACAATCTTCGGCACCGGGAGCGTGAAATGAATGGGGCCCACACGGTGAGCGCAGAGCAACTGCACAAGAGGACATCCCTGATTAAGTCACTCCTGTTGTTCTGCGGCTTCTTGCTGGGAGTCGCAGATCTCGCGACCACAAACGAGATTCTTCATCTGGGATTGGGCGAGTTGAACCCGTTCATGCGCCTGGCCCAGGAAACACTCGGCGCTTGGTGGCTCATTCCCAAGCTCGGTTTGACCGGCATGGTCGTCTGGTTGCTTTGGCATAGCAAGAATGTGCATAATATCGCGCTTGTCGTGGCCTTCCTCTCGACGCCCGTACTGAACAATCTCATCATTATCGCGGGCACGAACTGAGCCAATTGCTGGCCATCTGCCCGCAAGCACGTTCTCATCAAGCCTGACGTCGGCCGCGCAACGCTGCGTTGCACGCGGCACCTCAGAATCAGCGCGGATTATTCTGCTCAGGGCTGATTGTTCGGCGGTCTTTCGATAAATCGCCGGCTACCGTTGAGGAGCTCGAGATTGTTGGCAATAACCGGGTTACCCGGATCGAGCGAATAGGCCTTCTCGAACTTCCGCCGCGCCGCGCTCAGGTTTCCGCGCAGCATGTAGGAATATCCCTGATCGTTGAGAATCTGAACGGTCTCGCCCCCCAGCCGGATCGCCTGCGTGTAGGCCTGATCGGCGAGATCGAAGCGGCGCAGCTTGTCATAGCTCGCCGCAAGCCCGATCCAGGCTGTCACGTCCTTCGGCGCCTTCTCGACCGCATCCTTGAAATAGCGTTGAGAGATTCCGTAATTGCCGCGGTTGTATTGCTCCAAGCCCATGCGCACCGGCTCGTCGGAGGGATAATATTTGACATCCGTCGGCTCCTGCACAGGGTCCGCGCCCGGTGGATCCACGGGAGCGACGATCGCCGCTTCCCGGGTCGTGTAGTCGCAAGCCCCAAGGCCGGTCGCCAAACCGCAACAGATCAACGCTGGCGCGAGACGGTGCATTCCTCGCCCCATTCCCCGACTCCAGCGCATCTCTTGCACCCATCGAAATATCATCGCAAAACTACCTACGAGAACACACGCCAGGACCAAAACTGCGGTGAGCGCCAGAACAACGGCGCATCTTCCATTCCAGTCCCTTCCCCCTTCTCCCTCGGCATCTCAGCAACGCCGAAAGAACCGAACCCCAGGCGAATACTCAGGATGCCGAGGCTCATCTAACGACTAGGCGCCCCTACTCCGACAGCCACCGATCCTCCGGTCCCCGCACCCAGCCCGGTTGTGTTGACGTTCTGAATCGTGGTGACGGGCGGTGGCTGGCCCATGGCCTTCGTCGGATCGCCCATATCGGGAAGCTGATCGACCGGCCGCGTCGTGGTGCCGTAGCGCTTCACAGCCTCGCCCGTACGCCGCGCGTCGTAGGCGATCCTGCGATCCCCAACGTAGGCGGGCCATGGATGAATGGTATGGGTGACCGCGTTGACCTCTTTGGCATTGCCGGCGCTCATCGTGATCGTGTCGGAACGCTGGACGTAACGGTCCATCTCGTCATGACCGGCAAGGCCGTAGCAGCCCCCGAGCAGAAGGGGCGCGATCAGAGCGAGATATCTGATGGTCATCTCTCGCCTCCTCTAGTTGAGCGTTTTCACGACCGGCTGGTCGACAGCAGCGGCCGGAGCCGCGACGGGCGCCCTGACTTCAGGAGCGATGATGTGGCCATAGGGCCCCTTCACCTCGCCACCCGAATTGACGTAGTCGTCGTAACGCTTGCGGACTTCCATCTGGCCATTGAGGAAGAAATCGACGTCGTTCGCCGGCAGGCGCGAGTCGAGCGGCGAAGCCAGTTGCTGCCCAGGCGCCGCCGGCGCGACCAGGCGCGGCGTCACGATGATGACCAGATCCGTTTCCTGCTGCTGGTACGACTTGCTGCTGAACAAGGTTCCGATCACGGGCACCGAACCGATCCACGGCAATTGCGAAACGTCCTGCCGGTTCCGCGTCTGGAGCAGCCCGGCAATCGCAAAGCTCTGGCCGTCGCGCAGCTCAACCGTCGTTCGCGCGTCGCGGCGGGTCAGCGCCGGAATAGTCGTGCCAGCGATGGTCACCGCGTTGGAGAAATCGAGTTCGCTGACCGAAGGCTCGACGCGAAGATTGATCACGCCACGCGACAGCACGGTAGGAACGAAAGCCAGTTCAACACCGAATTTCTTGTAGTCGATCGTAACGGTCGGCAATGCGCCGGCTACCGCCGTAGAAGCTATCGGCACCGGAAACTCACCGCCGGCCAGGAAGCGGGCGGCATCCCCTGACAGCGTGGTCAGGTTCGGCTCCGCTAAGCGGCGAGCCAATCCCTTGGTTTCGAGCGCCGAGATCAACAAGTCGACCGAGCCGCCGCTGCTGGTTCGGATGATGCTGGTCAACAGGCTTCCAAACGGGGCCGGGGCTACACCGCCCGCAGCAGTACCAAGAAGCGTACCTACCGTGCCGAGTACTGGCAGGCTGCCCGTCGGGGGAGCCCCGACGGCACCGTTGACACCACCGATAGGCTGTCGACTGGCCGTCGCCGCGCCAAGTCCCGTATTTCCGACATTGGTCCCGTTGGCGTTCGCCGCATAAAGGTTCACGCCCAGTTCGCGCCCGGCGTCCCGGTTGACCTCGAGAAAGCGAACCTCGAGCATCACCTGCTGCGGCGCAGCAACACTCATGGCATTGACGACGATTCCCCCCTCAGGAATGCTGCCTTTTGCAATCGTGAGGGCCCGCTCCGCGACGACAGCATCTGCCGCCACTCCGCTCAGCACCACCTGACCTTGCGATGCCGCCACGCGAATACCGCGCGCGCCGGTGCTGGATTGGATGTTCTGCTGAAGATTGCCGATGTCGACGTTCACCTCGACGTCGAGAATGCCGATCTGCGTCATCGAGCTGTCGAACAGGACGACGTTGGTGGTGCCGGTCTTCTTGCCCTGGACGTAGATCAGGTGGTCGCTCAGCGACTTCACGTCGATGATATCGGGGGAACCCGCGACAATCGTCGAAAACGCCGTATCGACACGGAAGGTGCGCGACTTGTTGACCGTCACCTTGACGCGCTGGACGTCGTTCATCTCACTGACGAAGACGCCGCCGGGAGCGCCCCGACGATCAGCCGCGTCCGCAAGAGAGGAGAAACCAAACAGAATCAGCGCGGCCCCCAGACGCACCGTTCCCCAAGGGATACCTCCCCCTCCTGCCTTGTTCAAAAGGCGACCGCCACCCATCGGATTCCCCATTGCCGCGTTCTACGGCCAACCCGCGAAATGCACCCCTCGGCGTGCTAACGATTATCCCCCGCAGCACGCCAACGGATCTTACTACTCGGTCCACTATAAATCGTTACTTCGTATTTTCCTTAGCAACACCCGACGAGGTTGAGCCAAATCGGCTGCCCCAAGGGGTGCTGGAGTCACCCGCACCAGGCGCCCCCCTGTTGCGGAGCATGACCCCTCAAACGTCGGAGTTGCAAGGAAAGACCCTGCCGAACTCTTCGCATTCGGAGGAAAGTTGCTCGATGTTGCCGGGGAGCATCACCTGCCCCACCTGCGCACGAAAATCCGCAGCTCGCCCGCAACATATTTCGATAACCTCCAATAGCATTGTCTATTAAATACTATTTAAATTAAATCGCGTCAGACGGGCGATGGTATCTTGGTCGCTGCGCTGGGCGCATTGCCGTCCCATTTCTAGAACGGCACCTGCGTGCTTGCGCTGGGCGCGTTGAATGATGAGCCCCAGATCGGGTTCAACATGGTGAAATTCGGCTGCGATGCGGTAACAATCAACGGAGACGTCGCTGCCGCCGGCACGTTCAGTGTGGGCGTGAGACCGCCGTTGTACAAAAACGGCGCGACAGCCTGTTTAGCTGAAGCCGTCGGAAGAGGGTCTCCGCTACAGGTGGGAGTTGTCTTGTTGACCGCGGCATTGATGTAGCAATCATCGATCATGATCGACCGCGCGCCGGCATTCGCAAGGGCCCGCAGCGATTGCATCGTGATGGCGTAGCGGGCGAGATCAAAGACAGAAAACACCAGGGTGAAGAATGCAGCGGCAATGATGCAGAACTCGAACGCCGCCACGCCTCTGTTATCCAGCCTTCTCATCACTGCACCAACCGCACGGTCTGTACGTTAGGCCCAGGAGCTCCCCCTCCGAATGATTTGCACCCCGAATTGTCCAGCGACGTGTTACCGGAAAAATTCACGGAGTAAGCGATGACTTGATAGCAACCAGGGTTGGGCGCAGATGAGCTGCTATTCCCTCCATAGTTCAAAGGCGAATTTGGCACATAGACCGTACCGTCGAAATAGCTGGTCGTGCTGCCACTGAGAGTGACGCTCTTGCTCTTCGTAGTTGTTTCGCCATCATAGAGAAGCAGACCAGCCATCAAACTTAAAACGGACGACGAAAAGGGCCCCGCAGGAGACGACATTGCCTTGAGCTGGATCGTCGGCCCTCCATTAATCGTCAGCGTCGCGCTTCCGAACAATATCAGGGTCGCCGTTCCAGTGATCGTCGTCGACGCACCACTTATCGTGACATTTCCATTGAAATAATAGGTGCCGCTTAATGTCGTGCTGTTTAAGGTCTGACTACCCCCATTATAACAAGCGCCTGCCTCATACGATTTCAGACCTGATCCACCACACGACTTGTTGGGGAAATCCGATGTCTTCAGCGCCGTTATCGCTGTATTCACCGAACTGAGCGGATCGGGTATCGGCTGCTGGTACGTTTGCACATTGGTACATTGGCTGCCCCCAGTCTGCGAACAGCCTCCCACCGTGTAGCTTGGCGCATTGATGTTGAGACCATTATTGCCCACAAATCCAATCGAATTTGCCGCAGTGCTATTCGACGAGATGCCGCAATCCGGAGAACTCAGCGTCGGGCTGCCCTGGAAGGTGATGGGGTCCTTCAATGCCAGAACGCACGGAGGCTTTGCCAACGCAGACACTCGTGCCACGGCGGTTGCCCCAACGGTGACAGTGGACAAGCCGAGCAGTACCGCGAGAGACGTGTTCTGCTGCTGGGTGACGGTGGCCTGGACGTAATTTCCGCTGACACCATTCCAAGACGCCAGCGAAGCGATCGTGACATTCTGAGATGTGCCGGCCGGAAGACTTCCGCTGCACGTCGATCCGGAATACGCGGAGTCGCCCGTGTTACAGAACGAGTTCTGCGAGGCCGCCTGCTTGCCGCGATAAATGTAGCTCTGAGAGGAGTCACAACTCGTGCTCGCGGACAGAGTGCAAGCAACCGTCAAGCCGCCCGAATAGGCCGCGGCATCGGCGGCATTCTGTGCATGTTGCCTGATGACATACCAAGACCCTGCTTCAGCCCCGAGCGCGACCGCACCGATGAGCGGCACCAGCGCGACGACGGTGGCGAATGCGACCGAACCGCGGCGGGAACGAAGCAAGTCACGCATGGGACACCTTCATTGAAACTGCTCGGTATATGTCAGCGTGAAAGTGCAATTGCCGCTGGCACACAATACCGAGCTCAGCACGATTGGCGCCAACGTAACGCTGGTCGAATAGGAGTAATACATGGGAGGAACGTTGTTGCCCGAGGAACAAACAACGTTGCCGTTGCCGCATATCAGCTGAAAATTGGAAATGGGATAGTTGGAATCTGCCTTGGCTGTCGCAGCCGATACCCAACTAGACGGATTGGTGACGTCCGGTGGAGGCGAGTACAGGATGGCTTGCCCGAAGGCACGCAATGCTTGCCACGCCGATATGTAACGGAAGCCCGCAACAGCAACGTCGGCAAGGGGCAAAAGCAGGCTGATGATTATGAACAGATAGACAATTGGCATCTCAAACGCGACGGTGCCGCGCTGATCTGCGATGAATGAACGTTTACGCCTCATGGGCCCAATCCAGCCGGCCATCGGAATTCACCAAACGAACGGAATCAATCTCCATCGTGACGCTTCATAGCTCGCATATTCGGGGCAGGTTCGCCGAAGGAGATCCTCCTCGTAGAGAATCCGGCACACCTGAACGCCGATATGCAGGACCAAGATGGCGACCGCCGCAGCGCTCAGATATTGCAAGACGGCGCCGATGATCGCGATTTCTTCCGCGAGATAGAGCGGGTGCTTGATCCAACGGTAAGGCCCGGTCTGCACCACCGAACGCGCCTGCGGCACCAAGCTGAACGACTTGCCGAGATGACGGATGGTCACGAGCATCATGATCATGCCGGTCAGCACGAAAACGGTGGACACCAGGTTTGGCAGCGCCGCATCGGTCTTGTCGAAGAAACTGATCGTCCACGGTAGATAGGTGCCAACGAACGCAGCGATGCGAGGCCATATGCCTTCCGCCTGCGCTTTGGCCGGCGGCCGTGACAGGACCAGCAACCCCAGCAGTGTGTAGAAGATCGCAAGGCAGAGGCTCGACAGCAACGATGGCCAGGGATCCGCAAGTGACGTTCCAAGCTTCATTGCAGCGACGACCGCCAGCAGCATGAACCATGTGCTGCCCAGGATCCGCATCGTCCGATCGTAGGACCCGTTTCTCGAAATGGTAATCGTGCTCATAGTGTCCCTACTTGAACGTGCGAATGAGATGTAAAAACGGGCTTCCACCCAGAATGACGAACATGGCTGGAAGCAGGAATAGCACCATCGGAATGGTCAGCTTCGCGCCGAGCTTGTGCGCCTTCTCTTCCAGCTTGGTGATACGCTCCCTGCGAAGATCGACGGCGATGCTACGGAGAGCCTGGCTCAACGGCGTTCCGTATTGCAGGCTCTGGCTGACCACAGTGCCGAAGCGACGAAGGCCTTCCGACGTGGCCCCCAATCTCTCGAACGCATCGGCGCGATTCGGCAAGACGCGGAGATCGTCGAGCAGACCGTTCAGCACCTGCGCCATGGCGGGACTGGTCTCCTTCATTTCCTCCGCGATGCGCTGCACGCTGCTCTCGAGGCCCATTCCCGCTTCGCTGCACACGACCAACAAATCGATTGCGTCCGGTGTGCCCAGCCGGATGGCCGCATCGAAGCGTCGCTTCAGCGCGTAAAGAAACAGCCGCGGCCCCATGATCCCGATCACGACGCCGACGAGTGTGAAGACCAGAGCATTGCTGAGCGGCTTGCCAGAAAGCTGTGCAGTCAAGAAGGCGGCAATCGGAAAGACGGCGGTGCTGACGGATTTGACGCCGATCCAGATCGGCAAGGTCCGATGATGATTGAGACCTGACGACTGGAGGATCGTTCGTAGCTGCTCCAGATTTTCCTCAGCATAGAAGCGTCGAAAGCGCCGTCCGACCGACGAAAGCCAGTCGATCATGTCCTCGGAGGGCGCCGCTCTACCCGGGACGCCAAGCACGGCCTTGGACACCCGAGCGTCCAATGTACGAAAATGAATTTCGCGGATGAGCAACACGAACGTCGCAGCAGCCGCGGCAGTCGCGAGAACCATCACACCGAGACTAGCACTCATAGTGCCGTCTCCCTCTTGATCATCCACTGTATGACAAAATGCCCGACAATGACGGAGCCGATGGCGTACGCCAGCAGCTTGTTTCCCGTCGGATCACTGAATAGCAGGTCGATCGATTGCGGATTAGCCATGTAGAGCAGCCCGCCGACGACGACGGGGGCGCATGAAAGCGCACGCGAGGAAAAGATCACTTCGCCTGCGAGAGCTTTCGCACGCGCCGCAAGGGCTACCCGCTGGCTCACTGTCTCACCCAAAGTACTCAAGGTTTCCGCCAAGCTGCCGCCCGACTTCAACTGCACCGCCAATGTCACCGCAAACATGGCATATTCCGGCACGAGCGTTCGCCGATATACGGCCTCCACAGCTTCTTCAGGAGATCGTCCCAGGTTCAATTCGCTGCACACGATCGCAAACTGCCCGGCTGTCGGCTCCGGCATTTCTCGGGCAATCGTGCGAAACGCTTCGTTGACTGGCAGGCCGGATCGAACAGTACTTGTAACCAATTGGATCGCATCGGGGAGCTGCCGGAACAGCTTATTGGCAAAGCGGCGCTGTTGCCATCCGAACAGGCCCCGCACGACCAACAAGGCCACGAGCGAGGCCGCGAGAGACACTTCGGCGATCCCAAATCCCAGCAAACGATTGGCATAGAAGACCGCCGCGGCTCCAACTGTTCCGGCCAGCAGGACGTAGGCCGGATGCCAGGCGTAAGTGATCTCAGGATTGAATTTGGCGAGGTGCTGCAGGGTCACCCAGCGAGACTTCGCTTCCAAGCGACGAATCGAGGGCAGGCTGTCGGGATGCGAAGCCGGTAGAGCGACCGCGACCTGACGATTGATGCGTCTTTGTCGCGCATCGAGCCACAACGACGTGATGGTTGCGCACAGCAGCAACACCAGGACGATAGCGATCAGCGATTCCAGCGTCATATTTGCCTCATAGCCTCGGCCCAGGCTCGATCGAGACCGAAATAGACAAGTCGGCTCTTGAACTTCGGGACTGCGTTCGTGGATTTGTACGTTCCCGATATACGCCCGTGAGCGTCTTCCTCCTGGTACTCGAAGGCCGCGATGTCGTTGGTGGTGATCACGTCGCCTTCCAGGCCGATCACCTCGCTGATCTGGACAATACGGCGCTGCCCGTCCCTCATGCGCTCGACCTGGACGATGACGTCCAATGCGGCGACGATCTGCGCGCGAATGGTTCGCGAAGGCAGATTGACCTGCCCCATCTGCACCATGTTTTCCACGCGGGTCAGGGCATCGCGCGCGCTGTTGGCATGAACGGTGGAGATCGAGCCGTCATGGCCGGTGTTCATCGCCTGCAGCATGTCGAACGCTTCGGCGCCGCGCACCTCTCCGACAACGATACGGTCGGGCCGCATGCGCAGAGCGTTCCACAGCAGATCGCGCTGGGTGACCTGGCCGGTACCCTCGAGACTGGGGGGCCGGGTCTCGAGGCTGATGACGTGGGGCTGCTGAAGCTGCAGTTCGGCCGCATCCTCGATGGTGACGACGCGCTCGCTGTGATCGATGAACTCACTCATCGCATTCAAGAGCGTCGTTTTGCCGGAGCCCGTTCCTCCGGAAACGAGAACATTGAGCCGCGCACGGGAAGCGATCTCCAGCAGTTGTCCGATCGCCGCCGTCATCGAGCCGTTGTCGATGAGACCGGCCATGCTCAGTCGGCGGCTTGGAAACTTGCGAATGGATATGCAGGGGCTATGGATCGCGAGCGGCGGAAGGATGATGTTGACGCGGCTACCGTCGGGCAACCGGCAGTCCACCATCGGACTGGATTCATCGACGCGCCGTCCGACCTGCGAGGCAATCTTCTGCGCGACCGACGCGATATGATCGTTGTCGCGGAATCGTACCGCAATCCGCTCCAGCTTGCCTCGCCGCTCGACATAAACGTTACTCGGCCCGTTGATCATGATGTCGCTGATCGTTTCGTCCAGCAGCAGCGCGCGCAGAGGGCCGTAGCCCGTCATGTCGTCGGCAATCTCGTCTGCAAGCTGCAGCTGTTCGCGACCCGACAGCTCCAGCCGTTCTTGATTCGCGATCCCGTGGATGATTTCCTCGATCTGACGCCGAAGAACCTCGCGCGGGACGGCCGCGGCCGCCGATGGGTCTATCTGCTCCATTACCCGTTCGCGCAACGATGTCGGCATGACGGGATGATGAACCACAGGTTCGTCGTACTTGGGCGGCGGCTCAGGCGAGACTGCTGGTGACGCGGCCGGGCTCGCCGCCGACGCGGGCAGATCGAGCGGTTGCGCAGCCGCGATCGACGGCGACGCCGCCAAGCGCACCCTTAACGCGGGCAGTTCGTCTTCGGGCCGTTTGCCAAACTTCTTCATAGCCCAAGCAACCTTCTCAGGCGTCCCTTCCCCTCACCGCCGACGCCGGTGATCTCCCGGACGATCGGAGCGAGGTGACGTCGCAATCCCCTGACATGCTTGAGCGCAGGAATTCCGAGATTGACCGCCTGTGTCATCCCCTTGCCAAGATCGGGAATGACCATGTCAGGCTCCGCGCCCAGAGCCTTCACCATAGTTGCCCTGGGCAGTCCTCCCGCACGATTGGCACGATTGAGCAGGGTGAAAACGCGATCCTTGCCCGCAATGTTGGTAACGGCCGCGC
The DNA here is from genome assembly GCF_053592855.1 of Bradyrhizobium sp. T-1. Taxonomy (NCBI): domain Bacteria; kingdom Pseudomonadati; phylum Pseudomonadota; class Alphaproteobacteria; order Hyphomicrobiales; family Nitrobacteraceae; genus Bradyrhizobium; species Bradyrhizobium sp. T-1. The sequence goes on from NZ_CM132115.1 coordinate 5,221,920, forward strand.
GGAGTGCATGCGCATTACGAAGGCCCGTGACCTCGGCCTCGAGCAGCACGAGCACATGACGCGAGAGCGTCAGCACCGGATGCATGGACGGCGGGAACGGGACCGGCATATCAACGACGATGTAGTTGAACCGCTGGCGAAGCAGGCCCAGCACGTGCCGCACGCCCGCCTCGGTGATATTGAGTTGGGCATCCAACTCCTCGTCGGCCGAAATGAGGGAAACACGCTCGTTCACCTCAATGGCCGCGCGCTCGATGAACAGCGTGTCTGCCCGCATCGGGTTCTCGAGAGCGATGCGCAAGCCCGCTCCTGGCTGAACGCCGAGCATCACCGCGGTCTCACCGCCCTGCAGATGGAGATCGAGCAAGGCGACTTTGGCCTTGGTCGTCTCCGCCAGTTGCAGCGCGAGATTGATTGCGATGCTGGTTGCGCCGGCCCCTCCCTGCGCTCCGCAGATCGAAACCACATGCCCACCACGATCGGAGTGAACGGACGAGACATCGCCAAGCAGCTTCGGACGCAACTGATCGAGCACCATGTCACGCGTCAGCGGCCGCGGCAGATATTCGGTCAAGCCGAGCTCCATGAGCTCGCGATAGAATGTGATTTCCCTGCTCTCACCGATCAGTGCCACCCGTACGCTGGGCGGACAGACGCTCGCCAGCCGCTCCAGCTCGGCGAATGGATCGTCGATGCCACTGATGTCGGTGACCAGCGCAAAAAGCTCTGTGTCGGTCTCGAGCATCTTGATGGCGTTGCGGATCGTACCTCTCTTGATCGACAGGTTACTGCCGTCGAGGCCCTTGCGGAGTGCGGCGGCACTCTCTTCGTCGTCGACGAAACAGACGATCCGGTCACGGGACACCGCAGGTGTCATGTCTTCGGGCGGATTGAGCAAGGCGATGTTCATCAGCGCTTCTCCGACTGTTTGCCGGCATATCCCATTGCCGTCGTCGTGCGGCGAGCACCATCCGGTGTCCCGTCGCAGCTCACGGCCCGGTCGCTGTCATCGGCATCCTGCTTCCTGACCGAGTATTGCTTGACCTCGCCGCCGGAGTGAACCATCACCGCCGTGCTCTGCCCCGCGAGTGCATTCTGCCTGGCGAGCTCCGGCGACACATCGCAGCTGGACACGACGCCAACGTCTGCCTTTTCCCACTGATCGACTGCCGCCCGCACCGCTAAAGAAAGCGTACCGAGCTGCTTTGCGACCGTGATTTTCTTGACCTGCTCGGCCGAAAGTTCCAACGATACCGTTTGCGCGATCTTGCCCAGCGCGGCCGAGGCCGGTCGCCCGCCCTGCACGATCTCCTGGTCGATCGCGATAATCCGGATGTTACGGAGAACGGTCTCGCTCAGGGCACGACGGGCGGGATCTGCTTTCTCGAACACCTGGGTCAAAACGACGTCCACATGGTCGCCCGGCCTGATCAGGCCCGCCACGCCGGTCTCTTCGTCAACCTTGATCGTGATCGCGCGGCTATCCGGCGCCAGAACGCTGGCGAGGAAGCCGCGATCCCGCGGCCGCAATATATCATCGAGTGTCACGGGACTGCCGGCCTCAACAAACTTGCGCACCAGCGAGCCGGGTAGCCCGACTTTGGAGTCGGGAGTTTCGAGGATGGCTCCTGCCGGAACCCGCTCTCGCGGCACCGAGCGCACAGTGAAATCCTCTTCGCGGGCCAACGTGCCTCTCGGAAGCGCGCGTGCTGCGACGAAATAGCCCACCGTCGGAGGCAGCGCGGGCGCCTTCTCCGCCACTTCAACAGGGAGCTCTTTCGGCAGATTCATATTGTAGGCGATGAGACCCAGCGCCGTGGCTGCGAGCACCAGCACCGCAATGATTGATAAGCGCAAAGCGGATGACATATTAATATCCTTTGCTCAAAACAGTCCAAATACCGCCGCACGCGATGGCGACGCCGTAAGGTAGCGGCGCGTGGCGCAAGTGACGCCACCGCTCCACCGCATAGACGCGGCGCACCAGCGACGATCCCGCAGGCGCGAGCTTCGGATGTGGCAAGTAGCGCATCATGCAATGCACCAGCGCTAGCACTCCGCCTGCGAGTGCAGTTACGACCAGCAATTGCATCATCCCGGCGACCGGCAGGCCGACCGCTAATGCAACTAGCAATTTGACATCGCCGCCCCCCATCATTCCGCGTTGGTAGATGGCAAAGAGCAACACAAACACGATCGCGGCAGCGACGAGGGATTCAGCGACTTGCACGGGGCTGGACAATTGAACGGCGATGCCGAGCACAGCCAGTGCCGCACAGATCTCGTTTCTGATCGTTCGCGTCGCAACATCAACGGTTGCGACATACAGCAGCAAAATGACTTGAAGAAATGAGACTACGGCAACAATCCAACTCATAGAACACACCCTCGAAGAACGTTCGGGTATCGTCCAATTTCCCAGCGCGATCCGTCAGGCGCATCAAGCGCCACTATTAGAGCGAAGCCAAAAGCTCCGACCGCGCGACCTAACTCCGCCGCCGTCGAGTTGAATATAGCAGTATCAATAAACTAGCCGCTGCCAAACCAAACCCGCCAGCGAAGGAAACTTCGTGCGATACTCGGAGATCATCTCTCCGAGCACGCAGCAGCATTAGGCGGCATTGGTCACAGCCGTGGTGATACTGGTGATCGCGGTTTTCAGCGCAGCTCCAATACCTGTGGTGGCGTCCGTACCAAACGCAGCAGCGACCGCGCCGACGATGCAGGCGGCAACGATCACATACTCGAACGACACAACGCCATCCTTATCCGCCCGAAAGTCCCTCAATGCTTCGGCGGCCTGAACATAAAGCTTGAACATGGCTAAACCCTTTTAAGCGACTATTGAATGTTGCGTTATCAAGATGGTCTGTTGGCAGCGGGGCTGCCAACAGAAAGTTCAATTAGACGCGCAGACAATCGCTTCTCCGAGCGCGCCACTTCACATCAGGCTGCGTTACTCACAGCAGTGGTGACTTTGGTGATCGCGGTTTTCAGCGCCGCTCCAATACCTGTGGTGGCGTCCGTACCAAATGCAGCGGCGACTGCGCCGACGATGCAGGCGGCAACGATCACGTACTCGAACGACACAACGCCGTTCTCATTTGCGCGGAAAGCTTTGAGGGCTTCGGTGGTCTGAACATAAAGCTTCAGCATGAGTGAATATTCCTTCTGTAAAACATGAACACGCAGTGCGGTCAGCAGCAGGCAATGGCTCTGCCAACTGAAAAAAATTCTACAATGATTGAATTTAAATTGTCGACTGATAACCGTTCTTTAAGCTTACTAATTGGAATTAGAGCCGTATATCTTCGGATATATAGACAGCTTTCGCTCCGTAAAATTCCGGGAGCGAATATCGGAATTCGGCAAAAGCTCAGTCTGCCAGATGAGCAATTCGCAGCGAAGGCGCGATCCGCTCGTGGCTCGACATGCACTGCGCAACACATTCCGCTTGGCCGTTCACCCCGAAAATTTCAACGGAAGATAGTGCGATCTCTCGTGCATCGATCTTGATTGAAGGAAACACCTTCATGCAGGTAGGATATATTCATTGCGATGCATCGAGACCGCATCTGCCGACGATCTATCAGAAGCTTTCCGTCCGTCGCGCATGATCCAGATGATGCCGTGCTGCCGTTTGCTCAGCGAGATTTCGAATGCTGGAAAATCTATTATCGGCACTCAAGCTCAGCTTGCTCGCGTTCTTGATATTTATTCCCGTCGAATACGTACTTGCCTTGCGCCCTCGGAAACTCTTTCGCCGCGGCATTCTGACGGACATCGCGTTTCTATTTTTCAATATGTGGCCGGTATCGCTTGGCTTGCTCTTCTTCTGGGTCCTGGGCGCCCTCGCCTCCGTCTGGATCGTGCCGACATCCATTCAGCATGCCGTCGGAGATCTTCCCTTCTGGGCGCAGGTGCTGCTGGTCATGTTTCTAGCTGATCTTGGAATCTACTGGTCTCATCGCATGCTGCATACATATCCGACGCTATGGCAGATCCATGCGGTGCACCACAGCGTCGAAGACCTGGACTGGCTCGCAGCCGTGCATCAGCATCCGCTCGACCTCATTTTCATGAAGGGATGCTCGCTGCTTCCTGCGCTTTCGTTCGGCTTCTCGGAGGAGGCGATCGGCACGTATCTCTTGATAGCCTATTGGCAGGCGTTTCTGGTGCATGCCAATGTGCGGATCAACTTTGGCCCGCTTCGCTACTTGTTCGTATCGCCCGATTTTCATCATTGGCATCACAGCAGCGAACGCGAAGCGCGCGACAGAAATTACGCCGCGCACTTTGCCTTCATCGATGTTCTGTTCGGAAGTCAGTACCTGCCTATCGGCAAGAGAGCGCAAGCCTTCGGGGTCGATCACCCGATGCCTCGCGGCTATCTCCGTTTGCTCGCTTATCCCTTCTTCGCATGGCGCCAGAGATCAGGAGACAGCACGAAAGAGCGGCACGCGGATCATGCCAGCCGAACATAAGCGCGCGGCAAGCAACTTCAGCGCTGCTCGTCTTTCGTCGCCTCGCTGTTTCCTCCGCTCCGTTGCCGCGTCTGTGACACGGGTATCTTGTCCGGGTCAGCGCGACCGCAGCCGGTATTTGAGCAGTAAAATCCGAGGAAATCCTTGGCCTCGCTATCCTTGGCGTCCTTTAGCCCGTATATCTTGACCAAGCCTTCCGTTTGCCCAACCACGATGTTGGAGCGATGGACGACGTGGCCATCCGGCGCATAGGCGGTCATCAACACCCGGCCCGGCGTGAGAGCCCGCACCGTGAACGTCCGATCCGTCTCAGGAATGACTTGGGCTACGCCTTCGGAGGACAGAGTAAACTTTGTCACCGGTTCATCAAATGCAAACGTGCGCGTCTGTTCGGCCCGCAGCTCGATCGTATCGGCTGCGACGAGTTCCCGTGGCGCCTGAGCATTTGCAAAGCCTGCGACAATTGCAGCGCTGACTGCGCAGCAGACCAATAAATAACGCATGTTCGATCCTATATTGCGATCGCAGCTTCGCGATGTTACTCGCACCTCCGTTCCGTTTCAATTGCCAAGCGCGGGCTTCGCAGCGCACCGGCAAATTGTAGCCCGATGAAGAGGTCGCCACCTCGGCGGAGCTGGTTGAAGCGCATGGCCGGATTCGCGCAAAGATGCAGCAAGGCGGAACTGAGGTCGGCAAGCTTCGTCAAAAACAATTGCCTCAACAAATTGTTATCGATACCATCGTCAGGTCCCTCACGGTCGGGAGTCTGGGCTGCCCAAGCTCCCGCCGAGGCTGGCTCCGCATACCAAGCAAACATCGCGTTGAAATGAAGCGAACCCGGACGACGAGCAAAAAGGCGCCCAAGCGGCCAGCGACCATGGCTGAGGTGGCGGCGCGGGCCGGTGTTTCCGCAATGACCGTCTCGCGCGCGTTGAAGAGCGATGGCGCCGTCTCTGAGGAGACGCGAGGCCGGATTCTCGCGACCGTCGAGGAGCTCGGCTATGTGCTCGACCTGTCCGCAGGCGCATTGTCCTCAAAGCGGACGGGATTCGTGGCGGCGGTAATCCCTTCCATCAACAACTCCAACTTCTCCGATACCGCGCGCGGCATCACCGAGGCGATCGAAGGCCAGGGGCTCCAGATGCTCCTCGGCTACACCGACTACGACATGGAGAAGGAAGAACAGCTCGTGCGAGCAATGCTGACGCGCCGGCCCGACGGCATCATCGTCACCGACGGAAGGCACACACCGAAGGCACGCCGCATGCTGCAATCCGCTGGCATTCCGGTGGTCGAGACCTGGGACATGCCCGCCGATCCGATCGACCACGTCGTCGGCTTCTCCAACGCCGAGGCTTCGCGCGCGCTCGTGCATCGGCTTTACCAGAAGGGCTATCGCAACATCGCCTTCATTGGCGGCGCAAGCCGGCGCGACACGCGCGGCGCCGACCGCCGTCTGGGCTACAAGCGCGCCGTCGAGGAGCTCGGCCTGCCGGTCGGACGCACGATCTCGTTCGGCAATCCGCCCATCTCCATGCAACAGGGCGGCGAGGCTATCGTCCAGCTCATCGAGCAATGGCCGGACGTGGACGCTGCCGTTTGCGTCTCCGACCTCTCTGCCTTTGGCGCGATCATGGAATGCCACCGCCGCGGTTGGGCGGTCCCCGGCCGGATCGCGGTGGCCGGCTTCGGCGACTTCGAGGTTTCGCGCTGCTCCTGGCCGAGGATCACGACCGTCGCTGTCGACTGCCGCAACATCGGCTTGGAGGCCGGCCGCGTTATGCTTCGCGCCATCGCCGACGTTAGAGACGGCCGGAGACCAGGACCCGAAACGTTGATCGTCCCATTTGAGGTCATCGAGCGCGAAAGCACCTGAGTTCGGCTTGACAGCGGCGCTCGACCGGGTAGTGTTATCGATAACAAATATGACGCCATAATGGATCACGATGGCCGAGCGCCTGGTCATCGGTTGGGAGAGCCTCCCAACCGATCGTGATCGGCTGGCGATTTCGGGAGGAGAACCGGGGATGGCATCGGGTGCGCTGCGCTTCGATGGAGTCGTCAAGTCGTTCGGCGGCACTCGCGCGCTCAAAGGCGTCAGCTTCGGCGTCGAGCGCGGCGAAATCGTCGCCCTGCTTGGCGAAAATGGGGCTGGCAAATCGACCCTCATCAAGGTGCTCGGCGGTATCCATCGTCCCGATGCCGGTGCCGTAACGATCGCAGGCGAGCCCTATCACCATGCACCGGGAGGCCGTGCCGAGCACCAGCCGGTCGCCTTCATCCATCAGGATCTCGGCCTCGTCGAATGGATGACGATCGCCGAAAATGTCGGCCTCGCCCAGGGCTTTCCGCGGACCCGGCCGTTCGGCCTGATCGACTGGCGCGCCGCCGAGGCGCGCGCGACCAAGGCGCTCGCACTGGTGGGCTGCGACATCGATCCGACCACGCGGGTGTCGAGCCTGTCGCGCACCGAGAAATCGCTCGTCGCCATCGCCCGTGCGCTCGTCGTCAATTGTGATTTCCTCGTGCTCGACGAGCCGACGGCGAGCTTGCCGGCCGATGAGGTAGAGCGGCTGTTTGCAGCGCTGCGGCGTCTGCGCGAACAGGGCGTTGGAATGATCTATGTGTCGCACCGGCTCGACGAAATCTTCCGCATCGCCGACCGCGTCGTCGTGCTGCGCGATGGCCAACTCGTCGGCGAGAAGGCAATCAGCGAGACTTCGCCCGAGGATCTGGTGCGATTGATCGTCGGCAGGCCCCTGCTCGACATGTTCGAGAAAGCCACCTCGCATTCCGGCAAGACCCGCGTCACGGTGCGGGGATTGATCACGCCGAAGGCCGGACCGGTCGATTTCGACGTGCGCGAGGGCGAACTGCTGGGCCTCGTGGGCTTGCGCGGCGCCGGTCAGGAGGAGATCGGCCGCGCCCTCTTCGGCGCGGTGGCGCATCGCGGCGATATAAGGATCGACGGCACGGCGCCGGACCTGTCGAGCCCCGTGGCCGCCATGGCGGGCGGCATTGGTCTCGTTGCCCGCGACCGAACGGAAGAGTCGATCGCGGCATCCTTGTCGATCCGCGAAAATGTCTTCCTCAATCCCGGCGCCTCCGGGCGCGGTCTGTTCGACGTGCTCGCTCCGCGGCGCGAAGCCGAAGAGGCCGTCAAGCTCGGCGCCTTGGTGGGCTTGCGACCCAATGATCCACATCTTGCCATCGAAGGACTCTCGGGCGGCAACCAGCAGAAGGTTGTCGTCGGCCGCTGGCTTGCGACGGGACGCAAGCTGCTGGTGGCCGAAGATCCGACCGCCGGCGTCGACGTCGGCGCCAAGGCGGAGATCTATCGGCTCATCGCCCGTGCCATCGCCGAGGGGCTCGCGGTCGTCGTCGTCTCCACCGATTTCGAGGAAGTTGCGCATATCTGCCATCGCGCGCTCGTCTTCAACCGCGGCCGGATCATCACCGAGATCGCCGGAGATGCTTTGACGACGGAAGCCCTGATCACCGCGGCTTCAGCCTCGGAAGCCGCGTAACGGACAATTCGCACGGGGCCGACGCAAGGCGCCCGCCGGGAGGAACGCATGGGAATGAATTCGATCGAGTCGAATGCACTGGAGCCGACGCGCGCCGATCTTGCGGGCGCCTCGCCTTCGCAGAAGATCACGCGCCTCCTGCCGGTTTATGGTCTGCCGATCATCACGGTCGCGCTGATCGCGCTGTTCTCGATCCTGTTGCCGAATACCTTTCCGACGCTTCTCAATCTGCGTTCGATCGTCTCCGACAAGTCGATCATCGCCATGCTCTCGCTCGCCGCGATGATCCCGATGGCCGCCGGCAAGATCGATCTCACGGTCGGCTATGGCATCGTGCTCTGGCACATCCTGGTGATCAGCCTGCAAACTGCCTTCGGCTTGCCCTGGCCGATCGCAGTCCTCGTCGTGATCTGCCTCGGCGCCTTCACCGGCCTTCTCAACGGCCTGCTGGTCGAGGTCGCACGCATCGACAGCTTCATCGCCACGCTCGGCACGGGCACGGTGCTCTACGCGCTCGCGCTCTGGCACACCGGCGGCCGGCAGGTCGTCGCGATGCTGCCGGACGGCTTCCTCGCCCTCAATGGCACGATGATCTTCGGTCTGCCGATCACCGGCTTCTACGTGCTGCTTCTCGCAGTGGCGATGTGGCTGATGCTCGAATATCTGCCGATCGGCCGCTACATCTACGCCATCGGCGCCAATCCCAAGACGGCCGCACTTAACGGCATTCCGGTGCAGCGCTTCACGGTCGGCGCCTTCATGGCCTCCGGCATCCTCACCGCGGTCACCGGCGTTCTGCTCGCCTCGAAGCTGCGCATCGGCCAGGCGAGCGTTGGCCTCGAATATCTCCTGCCGGCCCTCGTCGGCGCATTCCTCGGTTCGACCACCATCAAGCCCGGCCGCGTCAATGTCTGGGGCACCATCATCGGGGTCGCCGTGCTCGCGGTCGGCATCGCCGGCATCCAGCAGTTCGGCGGCTCCTTCTGGGTCGAGCCGCTCTTCAATGGCCTGACGCTGCTCGCCGCGATCGGCATGGCCGGCTACGCGCAGAGAAAGCGCGGCGCCGTTGCGAAGGTCCCGGCCGGCGCACCCGATCGCAAGGCCTGAAACACACCATCGATGGAGTTCGTGGCCGACGGCAAGCCGGTCATAACCGAAAGTCCGGCGGAGGGCCGGTGAAAAACGAAACGGCAATCACACCAAGGAGAACGCTCTATGTTGCATTCGATGATACGAACCGGCGCCGTCGTCGCCGGGCTCGCATTCGGTCTCGCGTCCGCCCATGCCGACTCGCTCGCGGACGCCAAGACCTTCGTCGACAAATATGCTTCCAAGGTCGACAAGTGGGATGGCCCGACCGCCGCTCCGAAGATCGCCAAGGGCAAGACCATTGTCGTGCTCGCTTCCGACATGAAGAACGGCGGCGTGCTCGGCGTCACCAAGGGAATTGAGGAGGCCGCCAAGGCCGCCGGCTGGACCGTGCGCACGCTTGACGGCGCCGGCTCGGTCTCCGGCCGCACCGCCGCGTTCGGCCAAGCCATGACGCTCAAGCCTGATGGCCTCGTCATCTGCGGCTTCGACGCGGTCGAACAGAAGCCGGGCATGGAAGCGGCCAAGGCCGCCAAGATCCCGATGGTGTCCTGGCACGCCGCTCCTGTCATCGGCCCCGTTCCCGAAGCCGGCGTCTTCGCCAACGTGACGACCGATCCGATGGCGGTCTCCACGGCCGCGGCGAACTGGGCCTTCGTCGACGCGGGCGGCAAACCGGGCGTGATCATCTTCACCGACTCGACCTACGAGATCGCGATCGCCAAGGCCAAGAAGATGAAAGAGGTCATCGAAGCGCTCGGCGGCAAGGTTCTTGAATGGGTCGATACGCCGATCGCGGAGACCTCGACGCGCATGCCGCAGCTCACCACCTCGCTGCTGCAAAAGCACGGTACGGCCTGGACGCATTCGCTGGCCATTAATGATCTCTACTATGACTTCATGGCGCCCTCGCTCTCTGCGGCCGGCATCAAGGGCACCGGCGCGCCCGTGAACGTCGCGGCGGGCGACGGCTCCGAAAGCGCCTACCAGCGCATCCGCTCCGGCGCCTACCAGGCCGTCACCGTCGCCGAGCCTCTGAACCTTCAGGGCTGGCAGCTCGTCGACGAGTTGAACCGCGCCATCGCCGGAGAGAAGTGGTCGGGTTACGTCTCGCCGCTGCATGTGGTGACCAAGGCCAATGTCGAATTCGACGGCGGGCCGACCAACACATTCGATCCGGGCAACGGCTACCGCGATGCCTACAAGAAAGCCTGGGGTCTCCAGTAAACCCTTCCCTCTCCTCCCCGAGCACGATGACCCTGCTCCCTCGGCGGTCGGTCGCAAGCTGACCGCCGATTTTTCTTCCCCTTCATCAGACAGACGAGCGAATGCCGATGTATATCCGTTGTGCTTTCTTCAGTGGCCGCATCAAGCCCGGACGCGAAACCGAATTCACCGCCTATGTGCGCGAGAAACTCGTGCCGCTGTGGACGCGCTTTCCCGGCGCGGAAGAGGTTCGCGTGCTGCGGCAAGAGGAGAGCGACAGCGACGCTCAGCGTTACGAGATGGTGCTCGCGATCCGCTACCCCTCGCGCGAGGCCATCGAGGAAGCGTTGGCTTCACCGGTTCGCTTCGAAAGCCGCGAGGTGACCAAGGGGCTCACCGAGATGTTCGACGGCTCCATCTTCCACACGGTCTTCAAGGCCGATGACTTTGCCCTGCCGACTGACTGATCGCGGAGATCTGACACAGTGAGCACCTACGACATTCTCGACCCGCGCTTCCAGGCGTTGATCATCGGACACGCCAAGCTCGAGAGGCTTTGGACCGGCAGCCGTTGGGCCGAGGGCCCGGTCTATGTGCCGGCCGCCAAGTCGCTGCTGTGGTCCGACATTCCAAATGACCGCGTGTTGCGCTTCGACGAGACCGACGGTTCGGTCTCGGTGTTCGAGAGCCCCTGCGGCTTTCACAACGGCCATGCGCGCGATGCGCTCGGTCGCGTGATCGCATGCGAGCACGGCGGCCGTCGCATCTCGCGGCTCGAACCCGATGGCCAATGGATTGGACTGGTCGAGCGCTTCGAAGGCAAGCGCTTCAATTCCCCGAACGATGTCGTGATCAAGTCGGACGGAACAATCTGGTTCTCCGATCCCACCTACGGCATCGACAGCGAGTATGAGGGACACGCGGGACCGAGCGAGATCGGCGCCAGCAACGTCTATCGTTTCGATCCGACGAGCGGCTCGCTCGCAGCCATCGTGACCGACATGGTCAAGCCGAACGGTCTCGCCTTCTCGCCAGACGAGCGATTGCTCTATGTGGCCGAAACCGGCGCGACGCATGTGCCTGGCTTACCAGCGGTCATTCGCGCCTACGATGTTGCATCAAGCGGGCTTGGAGTCGGCGAAGGCCGAGTGTTCGCGACCTCGCCAGCCGGGTTCTACGATGGATTCCGCGTCGACCGGAACGGCAACATCTGGACGTCAACAGCGGATGCAGTCGCCGTCTACGCGCCGGACGGCGCGCTGATCGGACGCATTTCGGTCCCTGAGATTGTTTCCAACCTGACCTTCGGCGGGCCGAAGCGGAACAGGCTCTACGTCACGGCGCAGACATCGCTCTACGCGATCTTCGTCAACGCGCACGGGCTTTTCTGAGGCGGAACACCGCGCGTTCACGCCGGCGGCGTGCGCGCCGCCCAGAATTCCATCAGCGCGGCCTGGTCCATCGCGCCACACCCGATCGCGGTCAAAAGGCGATGGATCTCGGCGCAGACGACGGTCATCGGCATTGCGATGCCCGTCTGCCGTGCCAGATCCTGCGCGCCGTTCAGGTCCTTGACCATGTTGTCGATGCGGCCCGTCGGACGATAATCGCGTGCGGCGAAGCGCGGCATGTATTCCTGGAGGATGGCGCTGTCGGCGCGGCCGCCGCGCAACGCTTCGGGGATCTTCGCGGCATCGACGCCGGAAGCTTCGGCCAGCGCGGTCGCTTCGGCGACGGCGACGAAGTTCAGGGCGCACAGGACCTGGTTGATCAGCTTCGTGGTTTGCCCCGCGCCACTCGGGCCCATATGCGTGAAGTTCGAGGCGACTTCGGCGAGGACCGTCCGCGCTTCGGCGACATCGGCAGCGTCTCCGCCGGCCATGCAGGTCAGCTGGCCGATCAAGGCCTTTGGTGCGCCGCCTGACAGCGGGCTGTCGACCCAGCGCAGACCGGCTGCGGTCGCGTCTTTCGCAAGCTCGCGCGTTGATTGCGGATCGATCGAAGACATATCGATGATGAGCGTGCCTTTGCGCGCGCCCTCGGCAACGCCCGCTGGCCCGAACACGGCGGCGCGCACGATCTTCGGCGAGTTGAGGCTGAGGATCACTGCGTCGGCTTCAACCGCAGCACGCGCGGCAGTGATGGCTGCGGTCGCGCCTTTTTCGACAAGACTAGCGACCTTTGCAGGATCGAGATCGAACACCAGCAGACGGGTCCTGGTCTCGGCGAGTCGAGTTCCAATCGCGCCGCCCATAGCGCCGGCGCCGATCAATGCGACTGAACGGGACATTTGACCCTCCGCGATAACCCAAGGGAATGCTTCGACGACGAGCCTCAGAGCGAAGCCGTGATGCCGCCATCGACATAGAGCACGTGTCCGTTGACGAAGGAGGACGCAGGCGAGGCAAGGAAGACGCAGGCCCCGACGAGTTCCTCGACCTTGCCCCAGCGGCCCGCCGGCGTGCGCTTTTCGAGCCAGGCCGAGAAAGCGGAATCTGCGACCAGTGCAGCATTGAGCGGCGTATCGAAATAGCCGGGCGCGATGGCGTTGACTTGAAGGCCGTGTTTCGCCCAGTCCGTCGCCATGCCCTTGGTCAGGTTTCCAACTGCTCCCTTCGTCGCCGTATAGGGCGCGATCGACGGGCGCGCGAGCGCGGTTTGCACTGAAGCGATGTTGATGATCTTGCCGGCGCGCCGTCCGATCATGTGGCGCGCGCAAGCCTGGCCGACGTTGAAGACCGAGGCGATGTTGGTTTGCAATAGGCGTTGAAATGCGTCCGCCGGGAACTCCTCGAGCGGCGCTCGGTGCTGCATGCCCGCATTGTTGACGAGAATGTCGATCGGCCCGACGTCGGCCTCGAAGCGATCGACGGCCGCGCGCGCTGCGGCGTGGTCGGCGGCGTCGAAGGCCAGCGTTCGTGCGCCCGCAATGGAGCTGGCGGCAGCACCGAGCTTGGTTTCGTCGCGGCCGTTAAGCACGACCTCCGCACCCGCTTCAGACAGGCCGCGCGCCAACGCAAAGCCAATGCCTTGAGAAGATCCCGTGACGAGGGCGCGGCGCCCTGTCAGATCGAACAAGTTGATCGTCACCCTGCCTCCTCTTCTTGCATCTCGACATTCATTCTCCATCACACTATGTTATCGATAACATGCAATGTCAAGATCGTGGCCAAGAGGAGCGCTCACCCACATGTCGAAGCCTGAAGTCCTTCAAATGGGCCCCTATCCGGAGTGGGATCAGGTCCCGCTCGATGCAGCTTACTCCATGCACCGCTATTTCGAGGCAAGCGACCGGCCGGCCCTCCTCGCCGAGGTCGGTCCACGTGTCCGCGCCATCGCCACGCGCGGCGAGCTCGGTGCGAATGCCGAGCTCATCGCGGCCTGTTCGAAGCTGGAGATCATCTCGGTCTACGGCGTCGGCTTCGATGCGGTACACCTGGACAGCTGCCGGAAGCGCGGCATCGTCGTGACCAACACGCCCGACGTGCTGACGAAGGACGTGGCTGATCTTGCTATTGCGATGATGCTTGCGCAATGGCGCGGCGTGAATGGCGCAGAGCGCTGGGTGCGCGACGGCTCATGGGCCGCCAAGGGGCTCTATCCGCTGAGGACTCGAGCCTGGGGCAAGCGCGCCGGCGTGCTCGGCCTCGGCCGGATCGGGTTTGAAGTGGCACGCCGGTTGGCCGGCTTCGACATGGACATCGCTTATTCCGATGTCGAGGCCAAGCCACACGGCAAGGACTGGACCTTCATCGCCGATCCCATCGCGCTCGCTGCGCGATCGGATGTTCTGTTCGTCACGCTCGCGGCCTCGGCAGCGACACGGCACATCGTGGGGCGTGATGTTCTCGAAGCACTCGGTCCCGACGGACTCCTCGTCAACGTCTCACGGGCCTCCAACATCGACGAAGAGGCGCTGATCGCGGCGCTGACGGGCGGCAAGCTCGGCGCGGCGGCGCTCGACGTCTTCGAGGGTGAGCCGAAGCTGGATCCGCGATTTCTCGACCTCCCCAATGTGCTGCTACAGCCTCACCACGCCTCCGGCACGACCGAGACTCGCAAGGCCATGGGTCAGTTGATGCGAGACAATCTCGCCGCGCATTTCGCCGGCCTGCCGCCGCCGACACCGGTCCCCTGACGTCTTCCATTCCAGGTGGCCGACCGTCACGCGGCAAGTCCTCCGAACCAGGCCCCGAAATAGCCGGCATAGAGTGCCGGCCGTTCGAGATTCATTGAATGACCTATGCCGGGGACGATCACCAGACGGCAATCCGGCATGGCTTCGGCCATGGCGCGGAGGTCTGCCGGTGGAATCCAGCCGTCACACTCGCCCCACAATACAAGGTGCGGATGCCGGATCTCCGGCATGCGCCGCTCCAGTTCGCGGCTCTCCCTCTCGCGCGTCAGGTTGACCGGCGTTCCGATCCAGATCCCCGCCGACACGGCAAAGGTCTGCTCGATGATGCGATCGAATAGCACCTGAATCTCTCCGACGCCGTCGCGAAAGCGCGGGATCATGTTTGGCGCCATGGTCTCCGGGACAAACAGTGATGAGGCGGCGGTGGCCATCACGCTGCGCGTCAGCTCCTTGCTCGCCATCATTGCCTTGAATAACCCGATCTGGTCGGCGTTGAAGGCCATTCCGAGCGGCGTCACCGGATCGAGCGCGAAGACACGGCCAAAACGCTGCGGCTGATTGAGCAGCATACGCGCGGCGATGATGCCGCCGGTGGAATGGGTCGCAAGGTGGCAGTATTTGATGCCGAGCGCATCGAGCGCTGCCAGCATGTCCTCGGCGTGCTGCTGCATCGAATAGTTGGAATAGTCCGCCGTGGGCTTCGGCCGGTCGCTGTCACCGCAGCCGCGCCAATCAATGGCGATGACGCGCAGCCCGGTCGGAAACATCGGCGCGGCGAGCTCGATCCAGTCCTTGCTGGCGAGATTGCCGTGAATGAAGACGACGGTGACGTCGCCTCGTCCCCATTCCCGCCAGCCAAGCTGGACTTCACCCGCCTGAACTCTCGGCATGGACAGGCCCTATTTATTCAAGCCCGCCGTCGGCGCCGCACCGGGCGGCGTCGGCGCCACCGGCAGGGCCGACACGACCGCGCCCTTAATCATGCGGTCGGTGCCGAGCGGTGACGACGTATCGACCGTTCCCTTGGTCACGAAGTCCACGACATCGACGGAAAATTCCACGGGGTTGTCGGTGTGGATGAAGTGTCCGGTCTCCGGATAGATCTTGAGCATAGGCCGATTGCCGACAGCCGTCATCCGCGTCATGAAGGGCGTGATGACGTCGCGCCCGAGGTCCGTCAGTCCATTGAAGGCGGGCGTCGGAATGAACGGCTCCTTGTCGCCGAATGCGAGAAAGATCGGCGCCTTGATCTGGGTGACCCTCTCATAGAGGTTCTTCGGATCATCCTGCTGGAGTTCGGCACCGATGGTGTAGATGTCAAAGATGAAAACGTTGCACCACTGCTCGAGCTCCTTGGGGTTGCCCTTGGTGAGCCCAACGCGCTGCTCGGTGTGGAAGCGGGCATATTCGCTGTCACTGAAGAAATAGCCGCTCTTTGCGGCCGACACCGCGCCGGTGTCCGGATCACGCTTCTTGAAATAGAAGAAGTCGCGGATGTTCTGCTCGTCGCGCGCCTTTTCCGCGGCAAGAATGCCGGTCTGGTCCCAGACCTGCTTCCACTTGTCGAAGTCGCGGCCGAGGCCGTCGGCGAACAGCAGCGCCTTCTTGTCTTTCGCGATCGTGATCTCGCGCGGATACTCCTCGAGGCCCGACGGCGCCTCTAAAGCGAGGCCCTGTACCGCATCCGGCCAGGTCAAGGCATAGCCAACGACGAACTGGCCGCCGAGCGAGTGGCCGAGATAATACGCCTTCTTGACGCCGAGCTGGTTGACGAGGAGGTCATAGATCACCTCGCGCATGTCCTGCATCGTGCGCGCCGGGCTCTTGTCAAGATTGCCGGGCCCCGACATGCCGTAATGCGGCAGGTCAGGCACGATCACGCGCAGGCCGCTGCGCAGCGCGTACTGCATGATGTTGCCGTAGTGCCCACCAAATGCGCCCTTGCCGTGAATGATGACGAGCACCTTCGGGTCCTTGTCGGTGCCGGCATACTCATCCATGTAGCCGATTTCCCAGGAGTTGCCGCTCTTGTCCTTGGCGTCCGCGAATTTGACCGGATAAGGATAGGTCACATAGGCCTTCCAGAACGACTTCTTGGGATCGATGTTCTGGGCGACGTCGGGCACGCGATAATTTTTGTCGACGAATTTCTGGGCGCGATCGAGCGCCGCTACGTCGTCCATGAAGGCGACGAACTTCGGATCGTTCTTGCGTTGATTGATGATAGGGAACACGCCGTAATGGGCGACCGGGCTCTCCTGCGCGATCAGGTCCGCGCCCGGCACACGATCGACGGCCTTCTGCGCCAGCTTGAAGTTAAGCCAGAGATCGTTGGTGATATGCATCACCAAGGTGCGCGCCTGGATGCGGCCGAGATACGGGTTGATGTTGTGGGTTTCGCCGACCCGGTTGCGCCAGACGAGGTCAACAGCGTCATAGAGCTTGGCGCGGTTCGTGACGTTCAATCCCGCCTTCTCGTTCGGTGGATCCCAGTAGAAGATCTCCGGCTGCACGGCTGGCCAGTTCTGGGTCGTGCGGAAGGCAAAGTCGTAACCGGTCATTCCGAGAATCGACCAGCCGAACGCAACGCCCGGGACCGGATGCTTCTCCTTTGGTAGCTTGTAGTAATCGCCATTGGTGGACTGCCAGACGGGATCGGACTGAATCGCCGCCGTCATCATCTGGAACGTCCAGTTGCCGACGGGATCGTCGCCATCCGACTGCGTGGTGCCGCCGATTGGCATCAGGGCGTTGATATATTCCGGATGCATCACGCCCCAAACGTAAGTCTGGGTGCCGCCCATGGACACGCCGGTCACGAGTGCGACGCGCGCGACCTTCAGCTCGTCGCGGAGCAGGCGGTAATTGGCCTGCACCATGTCGTAGTAGCTGTACTGCGGAAACTTGATGCCGAGGCCGTCGGACGGTTTGCTCGCACCCCACGTGCCGAGCGGATCGACCATGATGACATAGTAGCGATCGGTATCGATCGGGCGGCCCGGACCGATGATCGGCACGCCGCCAGACAGTGCAGCACCTTTGACCCACTGTTCGTACATGTCGGTGGAATCGCCGGAATAATAGGAGTTGATCACGACGGCATTGGTGATCTCGCCGGCGGCGTTGCGACGCGCGTTGCCGATAGCAATGTAGGCGGTGTGCAGCTTTCCGGCACCGAGTGACTCCAGCGTGACGCCCCCCTCGCCGCCATTCTCCCACTTCGAAGGATCAGTCAGATCGTACTTGCCGCCGAGGCGGAAGTTGGCGATTTCGTAGGTCTTCTTCAGCCCGTCATGCTGCACCTGCGACGAGCGGCGGCTGAAGGGTTGTGCGACTGCAAGTGCGGTGCCGACCAGCAATACGATCAAGCTAACGAAGCAACGCTTCGCAATATCGGTCCCGGTCATGACGGCTTCCTCCCTGGACAGTTTTTCGAACGCTAGGAAGCCCGGCACGGAGAGCTTTGATCTAACTCAACGGAATCCCGTCGTGGAGGTTGAGGATCGAAGGCATCAAAATGTTGGTGGCCTTTTGTGATGCCTTTCCTCAGCCACGGCTCGTATCGGATACGCTATGAGCTCGACGGGCCGACGGGGGCGCCTGCCTATGTGCTCGTGAACGGGCTTACGCAATATTCCGAGTTGTGGAGCGCCTATCGCGAGGCCCTGCTCGCGCGACGCTTTCGCGTTGCGACGTTCGATCTGCTCGGCCAGGGCGCTTCGGACAAGCCGACGCTCTACATTAGCCAGGACGACCAGGTCGCCGCATTGCGCCTGCTGATCGACGAGCTTGGGGACGGTCCGATCTTCCTGAGCGGCATCAGCTTTGGCGGCCTGATCGCGCTGCGTTATGCAATCGAGCATGGGAAGCGGCTATCCGGGCTCGTACCGATGAGTTGCTTTGCAGAGCTGTCGCCCCAGCTTTCTCTGCTGGGCAACGCCCTGCGGACCGGACTGATCCTCGGCGGCACTGGTTATCTCCAGGACCTCCTGCTGCCGATGAACCTGTCGGACCAATGGCTGAAGCCGCTGCTGGACAAGCTCGACAGCGTCAAGCGGCAGGGCTGGCTGGTGAACGACGTCTACGCGCTCCAGAACCTGATGGAATCCTTCCTCGACTTCCGGCCGCTCACGCCGCGCCTGTCCGCGATCTCTGTTCCGACAATGATCCTCAACGGCGAGTTCGATTTCCTCACGCCGCGCGCTCTTCACGAAACATTGCGCGTCGAGATTCCCAACAGCTCGTTGGTGATCATTCCGAAAGCCTATCACGCCTTCACGCTGGAGAAAGGTGCGCTGACGGCCGATCTGCTTGCGCGCTTTGCCGAGGATGTGCTGGCCGGGCGCTGGCAGGGCAATCAGGCTGTCTGGGTGGCGCCGGACCAGCCCGGCGGTGAGCTTACGCCGTTTCCCGCCGGCTACGATCATCTGCGCGCCATCCCTGTCAGGCGAGCACGGCCATGAGCGGCTTCCTCGGTCCTCTCGATTTGGATGGCCGCATTCCACCGCACCAACAGACGCGGGTCGCCGCATTCCTGATCTCGGCCCATGGTGCGCTCGCGCGGCAATTCGCCTTCACGCTGCCCGCGAGGCTCGACGCGGCATGGCAAAGCGAATTGAACGCGCAGTTTTATCGCGAGAGCGAGATCGTATCGCTGCTGCTGCGCGCCACCTCCTGGGTGCCGGATCTATCGCTGGGATACATGGTCGCGTCCTGGGAGGCCGCATGGTTGCCTGCGCCGGTCGAAGGGATCGCAGACCCTCGCCTTGCCCAGGCGGTGCACCTTGCAACGCTCGCCCATGCCGTGCATGCCGGCATCCGGCCGGCCGCGTTGCTTCCGGTCGAGGCCAATACGCAGGATCCTTTCGTCATGGCGCTGCGCCGCATCGAGTTCGAGAGCGGCCGGCTGCTGCAGGCCCAGATCCTGTTTCTCAAGAGCGCGGATCTTGCGCCGCATCGGGACGTCGTGAGTGCGGCGCTCGCGCAACGTCACGCCGGCGTCCGCAAGCTCTGGCGCGAATTGCTCGGCAGCATCGGCATCGACGCGCCCGGAATGGAATGATTGGAAGCCTTGATGCAGATCAAGGGAGGATCGTCGCCGGGCACCAACATCCGGACGCTGCCGCCCGACCGGGAGTTCGATCATGAAGGCCGTTTCCGTCGAAGAAGCCGTTGCGATGATTCCGGCGGGCGCCAGCGTCATGGTTGGCGGATTCATGGGCGTCGGGACGCCGGAGCGCCTGCTCGACGAAGTGGTGCGCCAGAACAAGACGGGCCTGACCCTGATCTCGAACGACGCGGCGACGCCCGGCAAGGGCGTCGGCAAGCTGTTCGATCAGGCGCTGGTGTCGAGGCTGACCGCAACGCATATCGGTCTCAATCCGAAGGCGCAGCAGCAGATGCTGGCGAACCAGATCGCCGTCGACCTCGTTCCGCAAGGCACCTTCGTCGAGCGCATCCGCGCCGGCGGATGCGGCCTCGGCGGCGTGCTGACGCCGACGGGCGTCGGAACGCTCGTCGCCGAAGGCAAGCGCCAGATCGAGGTCGACGGCAAGCCGTTCCTGCTGGAGACCGCACTGCGCGCGCAATTCGCGCTGGTGCACGCCTTCCTCGCCGATTATCTCGGCAACCTCGCCTATGCGCTGACCTCCCGCAATTTCAATCCGGTCATGGCCATGGCGGCCGACACCGTGATCGTGTCAGCCGAGCATATCGTGCCCGTTGGCGTGATTGCACCCGATCACGTCGTCACCCCCGCACCTCTTGTCGACTATCTCATCACCAACGGGTGACATCATGGATCCGCAGATCGTCATCGCCCGGCGCGTCGCCAAGGAGCTGAAGAGCGGCAATCTCGTCAACCTCGGCATCGGCATTCCGACCCTGGTCGCGAACTATGTCCCATCCGATCTGAAGGTCTTCTTCCAATCGGAGAATGGGCTGATCGGCACGGGGCCGATTCCCGAGCAGGGCATGGCCCATCCGACGCTCACCGACGCCGGCGGCCGCCCGATTAGCGCGCTGCCGGGCGCTTGCGTCTTCGACAGCGCCATGTCGTTCGGGCTGATCCGCGGCGGCCATGTCGACGTCACCGTGCTCGGCGGCCTTCAGGTCGACGCGCAGGGCCATCTCGCCAACTGGATGATCCCAGGCAAGATGGTGCCGGGCATGGGCGGCGCGATGGATCTCGTCAGCGGCGCCAAGCGCGTCATCATCGCCATGCAGCACGCGGCCAAGGGCAAGTCGAAGATCGTGGCGAAATGCTCGCTACCGCTGACCTCGGCGCGCCCGGTCCATCTGGTCGTCACCGACCTGGCCGTGATCGGCTTCCCCGAGGGCAAGGCGACGCTGCTGGAAACCGCGCCCGGCATCAGCGTCGGCGAGGTCCTGGCGCTGACGGAGGCGGAACTGGCCATTCCCGATCATGTTCCGGACATGAGACTCTGAGCAGGACGACCATGCGGATATTCAGCGACTTCGCCGAGATCAAGTCGGCGGTAGGCACCGAGATCGGCGCCAGCGATTGGACCGAGATCACACAGGAGCGCATCAACCAGTTCGCCGAGGCGACCTGCGACGAGCAATGGATCCATGTCGACCAGGAGCGCGCGAGCAAGGAGATGCCCGGTGGCAAGACCATCGCTCATGGCCTGCTCTCCCTCGCCCTCGCGCCGCTGTTCATCCGAGCGGTGATCGGCCTGAAGGGCCTGCGCAATACGCTCAACTACGGCGCGGACCGGATCAGGTACCTCGCCCCGGTGCCGGCGGGCTCGCGGCTGCGCGGCCGCGTCACAGTCGCCGAAGCCGAGGACGTGCCGCCGGACGGACTGCGCGTCAACTATCATCTCGTGATCGAGATCGAGGGCGGCAAGAAACCGGCCTGCATCGCCGAGCTGATCGCCTTGCACTACCGCTGAAACAAAAATCGGAAAACAACCCCATGCACCGTAGCCATGGGGCCGACGACACGATCATTTTCCGATTTAGCGAAAATTTCTTGACCCGTCGGGCAAAACAGGGGCAAGATGCCACCATCGGCTCATGTGCCCGGACGCTCCAACCCGGCGCGACAACACGCGGATGCGCGATCAATCGATGATGTGATAGCCGCCGTCGATATAGAGCACGCTGCCGGTGATCAGCTTGGCGCCATCGAGCGCGAGGAACGCGGTGGCATTGCCGACATCGTCGATGCTGACGAGGCTGCGCGACGGCGCCTTGGATTGCGCCTTGTCCATCAGCTCGTCGAACTCCGGAATGCCTGAGGCCGCGCGGGTCGCAAGCGGTCCCGGCGAGATCGCGTGCACGCGGATGCCTTTCGGCCCCAGCTCCGCGGCGACGTAGCGGACGGAGGCCTCGAGCGCCGCCTTCGCGACACCCATGATGTTGTAGTTCTCCACCACCATCTGGCTGCCGTAATAGGTCATGGTGAACATCGTGCCGCCGTTCTTCATCAAGGGCTCGGCCAGATGCGCCATCCGCAGGAACGACCAGCACGAGACGTCCATGGTTTTCAGGAAGCCGTCGCGGCCGACATCGACGACGCGGCCATGCAGTGCGTCCTTGGGCGAGAAGGCGATGGAATGAAGCAGGAAATCGAGCTGACCCCAATCAGACCTGATGCGCTCGAACACGGCTTCGGTCTGGCCTTCGACCATGACATCCAGCGGCATGAAAATCGGCGCTTCCAGGGCCTGCGCGAGCGGCTCGACGTGCTTCTTGGCGCGATCGTTGAGATAGGTGACGGCGAGATCGGCACCGAGCGCGCGGAACGCCCTGGCACAGCCCCAGGCGATCGACTGGTCGTTGGCGATGCCGACGACGAGGCCCTTCTTCCCCTTCAAAGCAACTTTGCTGTCCGGAAATACTGGGATCATGACACCCTCTCATTTCTGGGGTTAGGCGACTGGCCGCCCATCAGCAGCGACAGCGTATGCTGCGCGATCATCAACTCCTCGTCCGTCGGTATGACATAGACCGGGACGAGACTGGACTTCGCCGATATCAGGCGCGAATGGCGGTCGTTCGCGGCGGCATCGAGGGCCACGCCAAGCCAGCCGAGCCGCTCCGCCACGCGCGCGCGGATGCCGCTCGAATTCTCGCCGATGCCGGCGGTGAAGACGAAGGCATCGAGGCCCTGAAGCGCGGCGGCAAGCATGCCGGCATTGAGACCGATGCGATAGGTGAAGTAATCGACTGCCAGCTTAGCCTGCGGATCGGCGCTTGCCTCGAGTTCGCGCATGTCGTTGCTGACGCCGGAGAGACCTTTCAAGCCGCAGTCGCGATAGAGGAAATCCTGCACCTTCGCGGCCGTCATTCCCTTCTCCGAAATCAGGTACAGCACAACGCCTGGATCGAGCTGGCCCGGACGCGTGCCCATCGGCAACCCGTCGAGCGCGGTGAACCCCATGGTGCTCTCGACGCTCAGCCCCTCCTTCATGGCGCACATCGAGGCGCCGCTGCCGAGATGGGCGACGATCACTCGGCGTTTTGCGATCGCGGGCGCGATCTGCGGCAGGCTCCTGGAGATGTACTCATAGGAAAGCCCATGAAAGCCGTAGCGTCGCACACCTTCGGCATGGAGCTGGTGCGGGATGGCGTAGTGATCGGCCAGCGGACCATGCGTGCGGTGAAATGCGGTGTCGAAGCAGGCGACCTGCGGCACCGCCGGGAAGCCGGCGAGAATCGAGCGGATCGGCGCCAGATTGTGCGGTTGATGCAACGGTGCCAGAGCCACGAAGCGCTCCAACCGCGCCACCACGCCATGGTCGACCAGCACCGGCCGCTCGAAGTCCGGCCCGCCATGGACGACGCGGTGCCCTACCGCCAGCGGTTGAATGCGAACTTCATTCCGCAGCCACGCGCCGGCGATCTCCATTGCCGCGGGAACGTCCCCGACCGCTTCGATCGGATAGGCGCGGTCGGCCATGGGATCGCCGCCCGCCCCGTTCGCCCGCAGGCGTGGACGACTGCCAATGCCGTCTATCTGTCCCTTGATCGTGCGGCGAAGCCTGCCTTCGCACTCGACCGCAAAGACCTGGAACTTGACGCTCGACGAGCCGGCATTGACGACAAGGATGCTGTCCATGGCGCTCACACCGCAACAGCCGGCGCCTTCTGGCGCCGGGCGTGGGCATAAAGGGCGGCGACGGCGCAGGACGCCATCCGCGCCCGTGGGGTATCGGCGCGCGAGGTCAGGACGACCGGCACGCGCGCGCCGAGCACGATGCCGGCGCCGTCGGCCTTGGCGAAATAAGCGAGATTCTTGGCCAGCATGTTGCCGGATTCGAGATCAGGTACGACCAGGATCTGCGCACGGCCGGCGACCTCGGACTTGATGCCTTTGATGCGCGCGGACTCGACATCGATCGCATTGTCGAACGCGAGCGGTCCGTCGAGCACGCCGCCGGTGATCTGCCCGCGGTCCGCCATCTTGCAGAGTGCCGCCGCCTCGATCGTGGATGGAATTTTCGACGTGACCGTTTCGACCGCGGACAGGATGGCGACGCGCGGCGACTTACCGAAGCCGGCCTGGTTGTAGAGGTCAATCGCGTTCTGGATGATGTCGCGCTTGGCATCGAGATCGGGGAAGATGTTGATCGCGGCATCGGTGACGAAGATGGTCTCGGCATAGGCTGGTACGTCCATGACGAAGACATGGCTGATACGCCGGTCGGTCCGCAGCCCCCCAACCTTCGCGGTGACGGCGCGCATCAGCTCGTCGGTGTGCAGGCTGCCTTTCATGAGCAACTCACCGCGGGCGGCATGAATCAATTCCACGCCCTTCGCGGCGGCTTCGTCACTGTGCGCGGCGTCGACGATCTCGTAGCCGGAAATGTCCAACGCGAACCTGGCGGCCGTATCCCTGATCTTCCGTTCCGGCCCGACCAGCAGCGGCCGGATGATGCCGGCGGCGGTGCTGTCGACGGCGCCCCGCAACGACGTCTCGTCGCAGGGATGCACGACGACGGTTGGCGCCGGTGGGATCGCCTTCGCTGCGGCGATCAGGCGATCGTACTTGCTGGGAGAGTGCGTATTCGTCGCATCTGCTGACATCATTTCGCTCCCGATCCTTGCAACCCGCGCTACGACGCCTTCGCCTTCGGATCGAAAGGGGCAACATTCGACGCCTTTTCAGTCCCCCCTGTCGCGTCGATGCCGAACAGGCTGGCGATCTGCGCCAGCCGCCTCGCGCGCTCACCGGTGACGTCCTCGCTGGCCGACAGCACCCGTTCGATCGCCTCGAACGCGCCGTGGCGAGAATTGACGTCGTCAGGCAGCATCTTCGGAATGGCGGCAAGCGCCCCGTCACGGTCGAGCAACAGCATGAAGAACTGCTCCCGCACCAGCATCTTGAACTCGGGCAGGGTCATCCGCGGGCCACCGTGGTCCCGGCGGATCTGGCGCAGGGCCTCGATGCTACGTTCGTCGACCATCCCGCGCGCGGACCCGACATAGAGCAAGGCGCGCAGTGCAGCTTCGCGAAGACCGCCCTCGCCGATCCGCACCTTCAGTTCAGTGACCCGCTTCCCGAGCATGGCGCGATGCTCGGCGGACATCTCACGCTGCCGGGATGGTGCGGAAGTGGGATCGATCCCGACGGCCGCCTGGAGCGCCGGCGATCCATAGACGCTGAGGAAGATCGCTTCACTAAGCGCCTCCTGCGAATCGCGCCAGCTGTCCAGGGCGTGAACGATCTGCTTCGACATCTGCTCCTGGAACGCCAGGAACGGATTGTCCGCTGCGACCGGCTTGCGCTCCTCCTCGGCCTTCTCGGCCAACGATTTCACCGTGGCCATATACGGATTCTTGCTGCTGAAGAGCTCGTATTGCAGCCGCAGCGGATGCATGTTGTGAGCCAATTCCGCCATCTGCGGCGTCACCATGCCCCTGATCCAGGGCCGGACGAATTTCTGATAGGCCTTGAGATTGATCTCCGAGACGCGCTTGGCGGTCGCAAAGCGCCGCTCGTCTTCGGGCGAATTGCCGCCCATGGCGCGGATATCGTCGAGCGTCCGCGCCTCGCAGCGCATCACCCACTGCCCCACCACCAGATCCGAACTTGCGGTCTCTTCGCCCTTCGCCTCGAACGTGGCCTCGTAAAGCCCGGGCGGCAGAACGTCGATGAGGTCGATGTTGCCCGAGAATTCCGCATGCTCCTTCTTCGCAACACCACCGGACACGAAGATACCGAGATGGCCGATGCTCTTGTGCACGGTGTAGACGATGGTCTGGCCGTAGGCCCTGATCTCGTCGACGTCGGCATAGCAATCCAGAATCCAGTGCAGCGCCTGCTGCGGCGGCGTGATGTTGTCGCCCTCGGAGCAGAACACCACGATCGGCGACCTGATGTTGCGGAGATCGACCTTGCGGCCGTCGGACATCTCGATGTTGCCCGCGGCAAGATTGTTGCCGACGAACAGCTCATCGACGATGAACTGGATCTCCTCGGCATTGAGGTTGACATGACCGCCCCACCAGCGCTCGAAGTCGAGATAGCGGTCCGCTTCGGTATCGACGTTGGAATAGACGTTGTATTGCTTGGTCCACAATGTGTTCGACGGGTTCTGGTTCTCGAAATTCTGCACCAGCCACGCACCGTCGAATTTGCCGGCGCCGAGATCGGACGTCAGGGCCGTCAGCCAGCTTCCGCCGAGCAGCCCGCCCGAGTAGCGCATCGGATATTTTCCGTGCACGCCGGCCCAATAGGCGAGCGGCGCGCCGGCGATGATCAGCGGTCCGAACAGCTCAGGGCGTAGCGAGGCCAGGATCATGACGGCCCATCCAGCCTGGCAATTGCCGATCACGCAGGGCTTGCCGTCGGCATCCGGATGAAGGCTGATGACCTTCTCGATGAAGATGGCTTCGGCACGCGCGATGCGCTCGATGGTCTGACCTGGCATCGGATCCGGCAAGAAGCCGATGAAATAGCAGGGATGGCCCGCCTTCATCGCCACCCCGATCTCGCTATCGGCCTTGAAGCCGCCGATGCCGGGACCATGGCCCGCGCGCGGATCGACCACGACGAACGGCCGCCGGTCCAGGTCGATCTCGACACCATCAGGCGGAACGATGCGCACGAGCGCGTAGTTGACGGGATCGTCGAGCTTGCGACCGTCCATGATCAGCTCGGCAGTATATTGCAGAACGTGCGGCGCGGTCTGCGCGACGTGTTCCCTGTACTGATCGCCGCGGCGGCGCATGATGTCGAGGAACAGGACACTGCGCTGCCCCGCATCGATCATGTATTCGACCGCCGAAGCGACGAGCCCCGACATTGGACCACCGGGAATTTGCGCCTTGTCCATGGACATGTTTCGACCTCTCCGCCGCGCTCGACAATTGACGGCGCCGTGCAGGAGCGAACGTTGATCTAGGTCAAGATGCTCTGCCCGCTCGAAAGGCTCTCATCCTGCGCAGGCGTCATGCGGCGCGCGACTTGCTTGACGAGCCAATTGCTGCCGGAGCGACATCGGCATGTCACAAATCGCAACCTACCGCGCACCGGCGGTATTGAAGGACGGTACTCCGGTCGAGATCCGCGCACTTCGGCCGGGCGACGAAGCAGACATGCTCGCGGCGATCGATCGCACCGGCCCGAGTTCCCTACAGAGTCGATTCTTCGTGATGAAGCGACACTTCTCGGAGAAGGAGCGCGCCTTCTTCATGGACGTCGATTTCAACAACCACGTCGCGCTGGCCGCCTGGGTCGAGGAACAGGGGCGTCCCGCCATCGTCGGCGGTGGCCGATATGTGGTCACAGATCGCGGCCGGGCCGAGATGGCCTTCGTCGTGGTGGATGCCTGGCAAGGGCGCGGGATCGGCACCCTGTTGCTGAGGCATCTCATCGACATTGCGCGGGTGCATGGGATGCGTGAACTCACGGCCGAGGTTCTGTCCGACAACGCATCGATGCGCAAGGTGTTCGCGAAGTACGGTTTCGGACCTGCGCGGAGTGAAGAACCGAGAACCGTGCGCCTGGTTCTCGATCTTGCCGCTGCGCGGCCCGCGTGAGCCTCATCTCAAGGCGATCGTGATCTGACTGATATTGGCGGCGAGTTCGAGGCCCGCCTTTGGGCCTTGCAGCACGATGGTCACACCCTTCTCGTTGCGGAGGTGAACACCATTGACGCCGCCCACCAGCGCAAAGCCGCCGCCGACCGAGCTATAGGTGCCGGCGAAATCGCCGACCTCGCGAATCCCTGAGGCCCAGCCATCGAACCGGCCGACGGTAGCACCGACCGTGATACCGAAACTCAGGCCGCTGATCCTAAACGGATAGGTCTTGCCGCGGTAGGTCAGCACACCGCCGCCCGCGCCGCCTCCGATCAGGAGGCCGGCCTTGACGATTTTGGCACGAACTTGCGCAGCCGCCTGCGCAAAAGACGGCGTCGGCGCTGCGAGACCGAGCGCGAGCAGCGTGAGCGCGATCAAGCGGAACTGGCGCGTCCGCCCTTCAGGGCTTTGTGGCATCGACCTTCTTCCAGGTCTCGTCGGGATCGAACAGCGTCGTACGCTCTGCAGTGAAGGCCGTGCGCTTGCCGAGATCCTTCTGGTAGACGGTGCCGGCATGGTTGACGAGGAAGGTCATGATGCCGGAGTTGCCGTATTCCGCAGGCCAGGCGATCAGGCCGAATCCGCCGATCATCTTGCCCTTGACGACGTAATTGAGCGCGCCGCCGGGCGCATCCCGGCCCTGCCCTGTGAGGATGTGGAAGTAGTAACCGTGATAGGGCACAGGTCCGACATCGCCCGCGCGATAGCCCTCCTTCGAAGCCTCGGCTGCCAGCGCGCCGAGCGGGCTCGGATCGCTATCGTCGCGCCAGAACAGACCATCCTTCTTGCCTGGCGAGGAGACGATGCGCTGGGCATAGACACCGGCGCCCTCGCCGCGATCCTTGTCGGCGTATTCATTCTGCGCGTCGACGAAGGCGAGCGCGGTCTGGATCGCATCGAGCTCGTTGCGGCCGATGCGCCGGCGCAGCACCTCGATGCGTCCCTGGTCGGTGTCGAACGCCCAGCCGGTCCTGGTGTTGACCAGCGGAATCGGGAACGGGAAGTCGTCCGGCCCGAGCATAAGGGTCGCGGTCTTGTTGCCTTCCGCCTTGATGCCATGCTTGGCGTCGTACAACGACGAGAAACGCGCCTGGATGTCCTTGTCGGCGATCTCGTCGCCGGATGAGACGATGTCCTCCGCGTTCCTGCCAAGCACTTTGAGGATGTCGCTTGGTCCGCTCTTGATCGCGGCGGCGAGCGCAGCCGCGGCGTCCTCGGGCGTCTTGTAGGATTGCTGTGCCTGAGTTGCAGAGCCAAGCAGCGCCAGCGCCGTGAGGCCCGGCAATACGGCGCGGCGAAAAGCTTTCAACCCGGTCATGGCGTCACCTCCGCGGGGATCTTCGCGCCGCCGGCGAGCCAGTCGCGGTAGCTGCGGAATGTCAGGCCGAGCTTTTCATACTGGACGCGCAGATAGCCGTCGCCGCCGCGACTCACGGCATCAGGCATCACCTGCTCGACCTCCTGCGCCATCACGCCGACATAGGCCTTGTCGCTGCCGATGTAGCTGAAGCGGTAGTAGCCGAGACCGTTGGAGAGATGACCGAGCAGAACGATGTCGTGCTTCAACGCGATGTCGGAGCGCCGGCCTCCACCGCCGCCGCGACCGCCTCCTCCAAAACCGCCTCCGCCGCCGCCACGCATCGCCATTCCGCCCCCGCCGCCGCGGCCGGCCATGCTCGGACCGCCGCCACCGCGCGGCATGCTCGCCATGCTGGCGCGGCCGCGCGCGGATGCCGCGGCCGCCGAGCGGCCGGAGGACACGTTCATGGCACCGCCACGATTGGCCGCACCGCCACCGGCGCGGTTCGCAGCCTTTGCGCCGCCACCCTTGTTGCCGCTCTTATTGCTGCTCTTGGCGCCTCCCTTGGCGCGATCGCCGGCACCGGCCCGATCGCCGCCGCCCGGCCGATCGCGAGTTCCAGCACTTGCGCGATCTCCGCCCGCACGATCGCCGCGATTGCCGGCGCGATCCCCGGCCCCGCCGCGATCACCGGCGCGATCACCGGCGCGATCTCCTGCTCGATCTCCTGCACGATCGCCCGCGCGATCTCCGGCCCCTTGATTGGGCCGCAACACCTGGTTGCCGTCACGGCCGCGGAAATCCATCCGGTCCGACGCGCCGGCCCGCACGTTGTTGTTGCCGAAGCGCTGCTGGACATTGCTGTTGTTGTAGCGCACCCCGCCGCGATGGGCCGGATTGTGCTGCCAGCCGTTGCCGATGTTGGTGGTGCGATGATTGACGTAGACGTTGCGATTGCCCCAGTTGCAGCCGCCGCCCCAGTAATTGCCCCAGCGACCGATCGCCCAGGCCGTGCCGAACGCGATGCCCGCCGCAACCATGCCGGCGCCGATATAGGACGGATAGCCCCAATAATACGGCGGATACTCCGCATAGGGCCAGCTGCCGTAGACGGTCGCCGGATCATAGTAAGGCACGTACATCTCCGCGGGATCGGCCTGCTGGATCACGACGACCTGCTTGCCTTCCTGCGACTGCACGCTGACCTTCTGCTGCTTGGTGGTGACAAGCTTCTTGTTGTCATAGGCCTTGTTGCGCAGGCGCTGGATTGCGTCCATCACATCGGGCTGCTGCGCGAGGAAGGCGTCACCGAGCTTCTTGGTCCAGTCGAGCTGGTCGCTCATCATGGTCAGGACATCGGCCGTGCTGGCGAGCGCCTTGACACTGTCGTCCCAAGCCTGCTTGTCCACCTCGGTCTTCAGTGCCTCACCCTTGAGGGTCTTGCGCTCCTTCAGCCAGCGGTCGGCCTGCACCACTTCCAGCGGATAGGTCGAGGCGGCCAGCACGTTGGCCAGCAATTCATCAGGATAAAGCGCGATCGGCGCGACCAGAGCTTCGAGCTCTGCGGGCTTCAGCAACTCGGCTGACGGCGCAGGCGGGCTTGCCGGCTGCGCCTGCGCAGCCGGCGTCGCAGGTGCCGTTTGTGTCTGCGCCATTGCAGCGGGCGACGTCGCCATTGTGAACGCAAGCGCCATCAGGATCTTGCCGCAGCGGAACATGACATCCTCCTTCACCCTTTCCGTGTCGGAAGATCGAGCCGGCCCGCCGACGTTTGTTGATCGAGATCAACGAAACCGGGTCGTCGAGGCTGCTGCGGCGCGAGAGTGTTCCGAAGAAGCCGCCATCCGGCGACACGACCAGACCGCCGCCGGCGCGCGCAGCAGTCTCGATCACCTCAGCAATGTCGGCGCCGCTGCGAACGCCGGCGCCGATCAAGATCAAGATACCGCCCCGTCAGCGCGCCATCGGAAGCCGGATCGTGAACAGCGCGCCACCCGCCAATTGGTTCGACGCGGCGATCACGCCGTGATGAGCCTCGACGATGGTCTTGGCGATCGCAAGGCCCATGCCCATGCCTTGCGGCTTGGTCGTGAAGAACGGATCGAAGACGTTTTCAAGATCGGGCGCTGCTATTCCGGGGCCGGTATCGGTGATCCTGATCTCGGCCTGATGGCCGGTCCGCAGAGTCAAGACGCTGACCTCGCGCTTTCCGGTGTCCGCATCGGAGACCGCATCCATCGCGTTGATGATCAGGTTGAGAATGACCTGCTGAAGCTGGACCGGATCGCCCTTGACGTGCAGATCGGTCTGGAAAGGCATATAGGTCAACGTGATGCGACGTCCGTGGGCCACGGTCTTCGCAAGGCCGATCGCCTCGCGGACAGTATCGTTGAGCTCGATGTTCTTGACCTCGAACGGCGTCTTTTTCAGAACGGCGCGCAGCCTGCGGATCACCTCGCTCGCCCGCTGGTCGTCGCGCCTGATATCGGCAAGAATCTGCCTGATCTCGTCGAGATCGGGCGAGTTGGCCTTGAGCAACAGTTCCGCCGTCTCGGCATTGGTCAGGATGGATCCAAGCGGCTGGTTCAATTCGTGGGCGATCGACGTCGTGAGCTCGCCGACGGTGGAATAGCGATTGACGTGAGCAAGCTCTGTCAGCCGCTCGCGGGATTCCACTTCGGCGAACCTGCGACGGCGACGCTCGTGCAGCAAGCCGCTGATGAGGCCCGCCTGCACCAGGAACACGGCCGTGATCAACAACATCTGCCAGCGATAGCGTTGCCAGATATTCGGCTCCCGAAACAGAACCTCGCTATCTGGAGGCAGGCGACTTTCGCTGATGCCCCAGCGCCTCAGTTCCCGCCAATCATATTTCGGCACACCGAAGCCGATCGGCTCGTATTTGATGCTGGCCGGATCCGCTCCGCCGAGAATGCCGATCGCGGCGCTCACGGTCCTCGAAGTCGTTTCCCCCACCAGATGCATCGGTCCCCCGACGGTGCTGTCGCCAAAGAAGGGCTCCTGGTAGGAAAAGATCGGGGCGTTCGCGACCGCGTGCAGGCTGCGCAGCGCAATGTCGCTCTCGTGGGCGACCCCGGCCGCATCGACCGACATCAGCCCCCAAAACAACGCCGTATGCGGCGGCAGGGCCGATGCGCGCTTCAGTATCTCCTCGAATGACAAGTCCGAATACCAGACGAGCTCCAACCGCTCGTCAAACGATTTCAGCTCCCGCTTCACCTCCTCGATCCAGAACTTCTCGAGCGGCGAGGCTCCGATCACGATCGCAACCGACTTGGTGTCCGGCAGAAGCCGAAGGATGTTGTCGAATGCGGCCACGAAATCGTTGCGGATCGCCACGACCACGTCGTTGTCGCGCAGATCGGCGCGATCGATCAGCCGATACTCGACCGCGGAAAGGATCAGCGGCGTATTGGGGAATAGTCGCGCGCGGTATTTCTGCGCAAACCGTGCGGCAGGCGCGCCGATGCTCAACACGATGTCGGGCATTGCGCCCTGGTAGAGCGAGTGCAGATACTCGACGAACGGCGCCTCGGGACCGGGATTGTTGAAGCGCGCCGTGAGCAGCGCGTGCTCCTGGATATCGAGCGGCCAGGGCGATTGCGCCTCGAGCCCGGCCTTGATGTCGCGTGCATATTCGCTCCACGGCCGAAACTCGCGGCCGAAGGAATGCAGCACCAACACGCGCTTGAGCTCGCCGCGCCGGCTTCGCTCGACGGCCCCGGCCCGCTCGGGCGAGAGGCACAGCGCGACGAACAGGCTCAGGCACAACAGCGCGGCCGCGGCTGGCCACGGCCTGACCGAAACACTGGACATGTGCCCGCTCAGCTCCATTCCCGCAGCTTCCGACGGCTGCTTTGCGGTCAATTCTAGCGGGAAATGCGCTGCGCGGACAGGGCCGATTCCTCCGGCACCCGCTCAATGTCCGCTCAGCACCAGCGTCTGGATCGGCAGCAGCAGCGCCTGAATCCGCAGCAGCAGCGCGTGGACGAGGCCGACGCCATCGACGACATGCAGCGCGATCTTCCGGCTGGTCGGCGTGTCCTTGGCGGAGATTTCCTCATGGTTGCTGGTATAGGCGTTGACGATGCAGCTGCTGCCGGGCGTGACACCGTCGAGGCCGCCTTGGTAGAGCGGCTCCAAATAGACCAGGATGGTGCCCGGCCGGGCCGCGTTCTGGGGATCGACGAGCTGCTCGCCGGATCGGAATTGTCCGGCAGCGATGTAGTCCTGCACCGTCGTGATCACCATCGGGATGATCACCCATGGCTTCGAGATGCAGGTCGCTTCCGCAACCATGCCTTCCTTCATCACCTGCGCCTCGATCTGGCCGAAACCGGCCTGCAGGGCCTTGCGGCCCGCACCTTCCGGGACGAGAACGCCTGCCGGGCGCATCAGCTGATTGACGACGTCGCCCGGGCGCACCAGGAACTGCTCGACACGGCCGTCGACGCCGGCGCGCACGAGCGTCTTGTCGAGATCGACCTGAGCCTGGGCGAGCGTCGCTTCCGCGCTGGCCTTCTGCGCCGGCAGCAAGGTCGAGACCTGCAGCGACGCCGATTGCTTCGCGGCCGTCGCCGCATCGACGCCGGACTGACGCTGATCGACCAGGACCTGGAGCTTGTCGATGTCGCGCTGCGGAACGATCCCGGGATTTCGGCGCTGGAGCTCGCTCTTGACCTCGAGCTCGTCCTTGGCCTGCTGATAGTTGGCCTTCGCCTCCCCGATCTGCGCCTCGGCCTTGACCACATCGGCCTGCGCCGTCTGCATGGCGGCATCGACCTCGGCCACCTTGCGCCTGCCGGTTTCGACGGCGGCCTCCTGCTTCGAGCTGTCGAGCGTGAACAGCACGTCGCCCTTCTTCACCGGCGCGCTGAAGCCGACCTTGACCTCGGCGACGCGGCCCGAGCCTTCGGGCAGGATCGGCACCGTGCGGAAATAGAGCGTCGCCGACGACGTCGCGGGGTGGAAGTAGAAGATCATGGTGATCAGCGACACCGTCAGCATCAGGCAGCCGGTGATGCCCCAGCGCAGCTCGTACCAGATCGAGAAGAAAGTGATCTCCTTGCCGAAGCGTTTGCCCTGGGCGTAGCGACGATAGAGGTAGTCCGGCAGGATCGTCAGCAGTGAGCAGAACATCAGCTCAAACATGGCTGTGCTCCTTTTCCTTCAGGAGCCCCGGCTTGTCTGCCGGAGGCGGCGCGGCCGCGGTGTCTGCAGGGATTTCCTCGCCATCGGCGGCCGGAGTCGCCTCTGCAATCTTCTCGACCGACCCGGCGATGCTGCGCAGCGGCGTGCCGAAATCCGGCAGGTCGATCATCGCGAGGAGCAGGCCGGCAATCCAGAAGATGTGCATGTGCGTGAACAGCGAGATCAGGCCGAGCACCGCGACGAACTCGAACTGCAATTTTTGCGACTTGTGCGCCATCCGCTCGGGGAGGCTATGCAGCTTCCAATAGAGCGTGCCGACCCAGAGCACGGTGCCGATCAGGAATACGCCCATGACCACCATCAGCGGATCGGTGCCGCTTCCCGGCGCGAGATAGAACGGCAGATGGTGCGGGGCCATCGGATGAAGCTGGTCGCCCAATTGTCTCTCCCCGGTCAAGCGTGCACTTGCGGCACTGTGTTCGGCCAGCTTCCCAATTTGCTTGACTTGAATCAAGGGAATGCCCCCATCCGGGCATAGCGTTTTATGACGCCGTTTGCATATTCACAGGGAGCCGCAGCCATGTCCGGGCTTGACGAACTCATTCCCAGTGCCACGCAGATCCGCAAAGAGGCAGCACTCAAGGAGGCCGAGAAGGCGGAAGAGTATGTCCGGCTCGCCGCCGCCGCCGAGGCCGAGAAGCGCGCGCTGATCGAACGCCTGAGCAAGCCCTCCGGCAAGACCGAGGAAGAGAAGATCAAGCTTGCCGCGAGCGTCATCCAGCGCGCCGTGCGCAACGGCCTGACCGAGGTGATGGTCTATCGCTTCCCGAACTCGCTTTGCACCGACAAGGGCCGGGCCATCAACCAGATGGAAAAGGGCTGGGAGAACACCCTGACCGGCATTCCCAAGGAGATCTTCCAGCTCTGGACCGACTATCTGAAGCCGCGCGGCTATCGCATCGCCTATCAGATCATCGACTTCCCGGGCGGCATGCCCGGCGACATCGGCGTGACCATTGCGTGGGATGATTGACGAGCACGGCAGCGAAAGGACAGGCATGGCCAAGGACGCGCCCGCAGAGCGGATGAAGCGGAAGGAGTATGAGAAGGAGCTCAGGAAGCTCCAGGTCGAGCTGTGTCATCTCCAGGAATGGGTCAAAACCCAGAAACTGAAAGTGATCATCATCTTCGAGGGCCGTGACGCCGCCGGCAAGGGGGGCACCATCAAGGCATTGACCGAGAAGGTCAGCCCGCGCGTGTTCCGCGTCTGCGCCCTGCCCGCGCCCTCCGACCGGCAAAAATCCCAGCTGTTCCTGCAGCGTTATATCGAGCAATACCCGGCCGGCGGCGAAATCGTGATCTTCGACCGCAGCTGGTACAACCGCGCCGGCGTCGAATACGTCATGGGCTTCTGCTCGCCGGCCGAGCACAAGCGCTTCCTGGAATTGTGTCCGCTGGTCGAGAAGTTCGCGGTGGACGCCGGCATCATCCTGATCAAGCTGTGGCTCGAGGTCGGGATGGAGGAGCAGGAGCTGCGCTTCAAGGCCCGCATCGAAGATCCCCTGCGGCAGTGGAAGCTGAGCCCGATGGACACCGAGTCGTTCGGGCGCTGGTACGATTACTCGCGCGCGCGCGACATGATGCTCGAGGCGACCGACACCAAGCATGCCCCGTGGCGGCTGATCCGCTCCGACGACAAACGGCGCGCGCGGCTCAACGTCATCTCGCACATCCTGAGCACGATCCCCTACAAGAAGGTCAAGCGGGACAAGGTCAAGCTGCCGCCACGATCGCACAAGGGACGCTACAACGACCAGGCGAGCTTGCGCAGACTGAAGTTCGTCGAAGAGCGGTATTGAATCGCGCCATCCTGACATGCGAGCGGGCTGCGGTGACGCAGCCCGTTCTTCTTTTGGAGTTGTTGCCCGGCCTATTTCAGGCGGATCGTGACGCCGCCGACCGCGGCCGACACTTCCGCGCCGACCTTGGGTCCACTGAGCTGAAGGATCACGCCGTTGCCGTTCTGCAACTGCACGGCGCCGGCACCTGCGGCGACCGCGCCACCCGCTCCGCCCGCCGCGTAAGAGCCCTCGATCGACTGCGGACCCTTCAGATTGAGCGCGCGGCCGACAAGCTTCGTGGTCGAAGCTCCGACCGTGAAGCCGACGCTCATGCCGGAGACGGTGAAGGGATATTTGTGGCCCCGGTAGAGCAGCACGCCCTCGCCGCCACCGATGCCGACGATGAAGCCGCCCTTGGTGAAGACGACGGCGACCTGGCCCGTGTCGGCACGCGAGGGCGTGCTGAAACCGGCGACGATCGCAAGCGAGGCGACCAGGACAGCTCCGACAGTCACTTTTCTCATAACTTTCTTCCCCTTTTTTACTGCGCCAGCAACATCGCGAAGTAGCCGAAGATGGTGAGCAGGATGCCCGAGACGGCATATCCGACCGGGAATCCGATCCAGGGCACGGAGCTCTGGATCTCGACCGCGGCCTCGCGGCACGGGCCGGAATGCGACCGCGCGCCGGCCACGCCGCCCATCAGCACCGCCGGATTGATCTTGAAGACGTGGAGGCCGATGGCCCAGACGATGAACGGCGGGATCGTGCAGGCGATGAAGCCCACGATGAAGATCTTCAGCGCGACCGCGCCGGTGAGCTGCGCCAGCAGGCCCGCGCCGGCATTGACGCCGACGATGGCGACGAAGACGACGAGGCCGAGATCCTCGAGCACGTTTCGCGCCGCATTCGGCGTGTTGCCGAAGAAGCGCAGCCGGGAGACGACCGAAGACACGATCACGCCCGAGAGCAGCAGGCCGCCGGCGTTGCCGAGGCCGACCTTGGCACCGAAGGCCGGGAATTCGACCATACCGATCAGGAAGCCGATGATCATGCCGACGGAAAGGGTCAGGAGGTCGGTCGACGTGTTGGCGCGCGCAATACGGCCCCACATCTCGCCGAGCTCGTTGACCGCGGATTTCAGCCCGACCACGGAGACGATGTCCATGCGCTCCAGCTTGGTCTTGAGACCTGCCGGAATCTGGACACCGCCGCGCTCGACCTTGGTGACCTGTAACTGGCCGGCAATCGCGGTATCGCGGA
The DNA here is from genome assembly GCF_053592855.1 of Bradyrhizobium sp. T-1. Classification (NCBI taxonomy): domain Bacteria; kingdom Pseudomonadati; phylum Pseudomonadota; class Alphaproteobacteria; order Hyphomicrobiales; family Nitrobacteraceae; genus Bradyrhizobium; species Bradyrhizobium sp. T-1. The sequence continues at coordinate 5,258,996 of NZ_CM132115.1, forward strand.
AGGACTCGAAGGTCCGCCCTACCATCTCCTTGTTGATGACGAGGATGTCCGCCTGGTCCATGGGAATGCCGAGCGTCTTGGCGTCAGCGACCTCCGGACCAATCAAGCCCATCTTCTCGGTAAGATGCTCGGTCGAACCGCCAAGGGCGACGATATCTCCCTTTTGCAGCACGAAATCGGGATCGGCACCCTGCGGCTTGCCATTGCGCCCAACATTGACGATCCGGTATTCCGGATTGATCGCGCGGAATTTGGCGATGCTCACCCCGATCTGCGCGGGGTTCTCCAACCGGTAGGCCCGCAGGCCGAACTGACGAAAGCCGGTGAGACCACCGCCTTCAAGATCCTTGACGCCAAACTCCTGCTCATACTGCTTCGCGGCGGCCCTGGCATCAACGCCCCACCAGCGCGGCAGATATTTGCAGATCAGGATGATGCCGACGGTGCCCCAAATGTAGGTGATACCATAGGACAGCGCGATCATGCCGGAGGCCTCTTCGGGCTTCATCCCCGCGGGTAATTTGACGACGCCTGATGTGACGGCCTGTTCAGCCGAGCCGATCGCTGCCGACATGGTCTGCGAGCCCGCCAGCATGCCGCCCGCCGCGCCGACCGGCAGATCGAACAGCTTTGCGCCGATCACCACCAGAGCTAGGCCAATGATGCTCGACACCACCGCCAGAAGGCAGAACTTGAGTCCGTCCCCCCTCAGGCTGTTGATGAAGGAAGGCCCGACACGAAGCCCGACGCCGTACATGAAGAGATAGTAGAACAGGCTTTTTGCAAAGTTATTCAGCTCGAGCTTCACGCCGTAGGTCGACGACCATACCGACAGGCCCGCGCCGACCACGATGGCGCCGGCGACCATGCCGAGGCCATAACCCTTGATGCTGGCCCGCCCGATATAGACGGCGAGACCGACGACGAAGAACAGCAGCAGATACGGATAGTGCTGCAAGAACTCGAAAAACGGTTTCATGTTCGTCCCCTCCAGGACTTATGACGCGGCCTTGAGCTTCGGCTGCGCTCCAGGCTTCGGCCGGCCAAGCTTCGCCAAGGCTTCCGTGCGCACGAGCTTCAAGCCTTCCTTGGCGTCGTAGCCATGGATCTCCTTCACATCGAGCTTGCGCATGAAATCGATGGTCTCCTGAGTGATGACCTGTCCCGGCACCATGATCGGGAAGCCGGGCGGATACGGGATCACGAAGTTGGCCGAGACGAGCTCCGGACCGGCCTTCAACCGCCGGTCGATCTCGGGATCGCTGAGGCGGATGTGCTCGCAGCCCGCGACGTCATAGGCTGCGTAAAAGCCGGTCCGGATGTCGCCTTCGTTGGTCTTGGCGCCGGCGTCGCCACGGAAGCTCGGATGGAAATGCGAGAAGTTCGGCAGGTCCGGCACGTCCTTCATCAGGCTCTTGACGCGCGCCTCGAAGGTCTTGCGCGCATTTTCGCCGCCTTGCGCCAGTCCGCGATCGACCTCGCCCGCGATCTCGGCAAGAACGCGAATGAGATGCGCGACGTCGCTGCGGGTGTTGTTGATGTTGGACTGGACCAGCACCGAGTTGCGCGAGGTCTTGTTGACTTGGATGTTGTACTCGTTGGCCAGAATGCCCTTGAACTGGGTGCCGTCATAGCCGGCCATGCCACACACCAGCGTCATGCGGGTCGGGTCGAGGCAGAACTCGTCCTCGTCCAGGCTCTTGAGCGCATTCGCCCAGTTCATGCCGGGAGCGAGAAAGTCGGTGAAGCCGCTTTGCCGGAATTGTGCCGGCACCATGGCGTCGGCGCCGAGGATGCGAAAATATTTCGAGATCAGCGGATTGTTGTTGACCGCCTGGCGGATCGCAAACGCGATCTCGATCGCATTGGCGACAAGACCATAGCCTTCCAGCTCCATTTGCCGCCGTGAGATATCGAGGCTGGCGATGAGCTGCTGGTTCGGACTGGTCGAGGCGTGGGTAAACACAGCTTCCTTGAACTGCTGCTCGACCGTGTGGAATTCGACGTCCTTGACCGAGAGCATTGAACCCTGACGGATCGCCGACATCGATTTGTGCGTCGAGTTGGTCTGATAGACGCGCAGGCGGATCTGCCTCGGGTCTGGAATAAGGCGGGTCCTGAGCAGAACCTCGTCTGACGGGGTCTTGCCGAGCTCGGCCTGCTGCTTCTCATAGGCAGCCACCGACTTTGGATCGTGCATCCACGCCTCGATCTCATTGGCGGCGCCAAGACCTGTGCGACGGCGCAGGAACGGCGAGAAGCGTGCGAAGCCGAACCAGGCTTCGTCCCACAGGAAGATCAGGTCGGGCTTGATGGCGAGGCATTCCTCCATCACCCGGCGGGTGTTGTAGATGTGGCCATCGAAGGTGCAGTTGGTCAGGTCGATCAATTTGACACGGTCGAGCCGGCCATCGGCCTTGGCGCCGAGCAATGCCTGCTTGATCGTCTTGAGCGGTACCGCGCCATACATCGAATATTCCGTCATCGGGAACGCTTCGACGTAAAGCGGCTGGGCGCCGGCCAGCACCATGCCGTAATGGTGCGACTTGTGGCAGTTGCGATCGACGATCGCGATATCGCCGGGCGCGAGCAGCGCCTGCACCGCCATCTTGTTGGAGGTCGAGGTACCATTGGTGACGAAGAAGACCCGATCGGCGCCGAGCGCACGGGCCGCCTTCTCCTGCGCCTTCTTGATGTTGCCGGTCGGCTCGAGCATGCTGTCGAGGCCGCCGGTGGTGGCGCTGCTCTCGGCCAAAAACAGGTTCGGGCCGTAGAACTCGCCCATGTCGCGGATCCAATCCGACTTGAAGATCGACTTGCCGCGGGCGATCGGCAGCGCGTGGAACGTTCCGATCGGCCGCTGCGCATATTTCTTGAGATTGTCGAAGAACGGCGTGTCGTAGCGATCCTGGATGCCTTCGAGGATCGACAGGTGCAGTTCCAGGAGCTCTTCAACGGAATAGAAGATGCGGCGGACGACGTTGGCTTCGGGATTGCCGGCCAATTCCTCGACGTCGCGGTTCGAGATCATGTAGAGATCGAGTTCGGGCCTGACGCGCTTGATGATCTGGGCAAGCCGGAGCGCGGACGCGTCGGTTTCGTCGTTGAGACCGGCCGACCCCATGATCGAGCGGAGCACCGGCGCATTGTGGCGCGAACGCAGGCCAAAGCCCTCGTTGATGATCACTGCTCCGAGGTTCGGATTGAGCATCGTCGCGCAGAACGCGTCCTCCAGATTGCCGACGATGACGGGCTCATAGATGAAGGCATCTTCCGGACGGCGCAGCTTGCGCCATTCGGCCGCGAGCGCGGGCCACTGGTTTGACGACACGCCGGTCACAATCAGGGTTTCGAAATAGGGCCGGCGTGCCTTATGCCCGCCGAAGGTGGGCGATACCAGTTCAGGTGCATCGCCGTTGCCATCGTCCTTCGCGCCCCAATCGCCAGCATGCTGGCGGAAGGATCGCGTGGCCAAGGCTTGGGCAATCCTTGTCGTGAGCGCGAACGAGGTCGCCCCGTCTCCCGCGGCTGCCGCTTCCCGAAGCGCTCCCATCAATTGCGGACCGGGGTAACCGTGAAATTCCTCGGTGATGGAAAGATCGGCTAGCGCCGCATCATAGACCGCGCGATTGCCCGCGCGCGCCCACGCCTTTGCAGCTTCCACCAGATCGCGCCAGTCGTCCGCCCGGGCACCGGGACCGGAAAAGAACTGGTCGATGCGCTTTTGCGCGGCCTTGGGCTCTTTGGACATGTGTCTCTCCCGATCCACTGGAGCGAAGGTGATGCGGGATCGTGAGTGCGGCACCGGTCGCTCCATTGATCCAAGTCAACGGTCGCGTCCATTCTGACGGGCGACGGCATGTCGTTCGCAATGCAATACCGAGCGTCAGGCCGTTCGCTGCCCGGCGCTCGCCTGATCATCGCCAAGCAGGCCATCGAGCGAGCGCAGCCACTGACCACTGTCGGTCTTGTCCGCCAGCCCTTCGGCACGCAAGACGTCGCGAAGCTGTGCATGCGCCCCGACGATGCAGAAGGTCACCTTACGTGACGCAAGTTCGTCATGGAGATCGTGCAGCATGCGCGCGCCTGCCAGATCGATATAGGGCGAAGCCGAGAGGTCGCAGGCCACCAGATGGATGCCCGGCGAACTGCGGAGCGCGACCAGAACCGTCTCCAGGATCGTCTCGGCATTGATGTAGAGCAGCGAGGCTTCCGGGCGGAAGGCGATGATCCCGACCAGAGGCTCGACGCCTTCATGCCTTGCGCTGTCGGAATAGCGGCCGCTGCCGGGCAGACGGCCGAGAAACGCGACGTTTGGCCGCGATGCCCGCGCCAACAGCAGGAAGATCGATGCGATCGAGGCCAACAGCACGCCCTGGAGGATGCCGAGCAGCAGCACGGCGACAAGCGCAATTGCTGCCGCGTAGAAATCGATCCGGCTGACCCGCCACATCCGTACCAACGCGCGGACATCCACCAGCTTGTAGACGGCGGCAAAGACGATGGCCGCGAGCACTGCCTTGGGCAGGTTGGTGAGCAGCCCCGTGAAGAACAGAAGGCACAGCCCGAGCGTCACCGAGCAGATCACCAGCGCCAGCGGTGTCCGCGCCCCGGCGCTGTCGTTGACCGCCGATTGCGACAGACCACCGGCGACGGGATAACCGTGGCCAAAGGCCGCGGCGAGGTTCGCCGCGCCCAATCCGAGGAACTCCTGGCGAACATCGAGCGGATAGCCGTGCTTGGCAGCAAAGCTGCGGGCCGCCGATACGCCCTCGATATAAGCTAGGAGGACGCAGCCTGCCGTGAGCGGAAAGAGATCGTCGAATTCGAGCAGGCCGAAGGTGGGGACGGCTAGCGCCGGCAGCCCTTGCGGTATCTGCCCGGTGACGGGCACACCGAGGACCGGGAAGCCCAGCAATGTTGCCAGAATGATCGCGAGCGCAACGACGGTGATGCCGACGGGTTTACCCGGCAAAAGCCGCTCGCCGAGCAGGAGCAACAAGAGTGCGACTGCGCCGATGGCGAGCACGAGCGGATCGGTGGCGCCAAGCTGCCCGGCCAGCTTGATCGCTCGATCGAAAAAGTTATGGCCGCCACCGGCAACGCCAAGCAGGCTCGGCAATTGGCTCATGATGATGGTGAGCCCTGCCCCGGCCTTGAAGCCGACCAGGATGCTGTCGCTGACGAGCCGGACAAGGACGCTGAGCTTGAAGAGCCAGGCCAAGAAGCACAGGACTGCCACGGCAAAGGCTGTGAGGCTCGCGATCTGCGCGTAGCGCACCGCGTCTCCTCCGGCCAGCGCGCCGACCGTGCCTGCAATCATCAGGGAGATTGCCGAGGTCGGCCCGATCGCGAGCTGGCGCGATGACCCCAGCAAGGCGTAGCCGATACCGCCGAGCATGTAACCATAGACGCCGATCTGCGGCGGCAAACCTGCCAGCGCAGCATAGGCGAGCGAGACCGGGATGGCGTAAGCGGCAAGCGTGATGCCGGCGATCGCGTCGGAGGACAGCCATTCGCGTCGATAGGTGGCGAGCCACTCAGCCGGTGGGAAGAATCGAGTCCGGCCAGGATCGGAAGGCGAATTCATTCGACCATCTCACGTGGCATCGTTTCACAGCGCAACAGTACGATCAGCAGCGCAATCACGGGGAGACCGAGTGCAAGGTCGGGAATTGACTTGGTGGCGTACGCACCAGCAGCCGCACCGAAGCCGAACACCGCACACAACGCGAAGAATATACCGGATTTGCGCAGCGTCCCGAGCGGCGCACCGCCGTGCACGACCGCAAAAATGTTCTCGATGGCCTGTCGCATGTTGCCGGTAATCATCACCGTACTGCAAACGGTACCCTCGACCTTGACGAAGATGGCGGCTTGCATCGCCGCGATCAGAGAAATGCCGAGTGTTCCGGCCAGATCCGGCAGCCGGTTATGAAGGATCGCGATCACGATCAAGAGCAGAATCTCGATCAAGGTGCTGATCGCGCCAGCCCGGCCGCCCACCGCGCGGCGCAGCCAGGCCGCAATCACGATGCCGACCGCGAAGGCCAGGATCGGCGGCACGAAATGTAGTGCCTTCGCCCAGTTTCCGGCCGTCGCATAGACCCAGAGCAGGATCAAGTTGGCGGTCTGGGCATTCGCCATCACGCCGTGAATGATCCAGGTATAGGCGTCGACGAAGCCGCCGGCGAACGCCAGCAACAGGACGATCTCGACCGTTTCGTCACGGCGGATCGCACCGGCAGCGACGTCCATGGTGCTCATATCGGCGGGGCCGGCTGTCGCAAACTCATCATCACGCGAATTGACGTCGTGTTGCCCCCGCCGAGGCTTGATCTGGATCAAGCAATGTCCCCGCACCGCCAATCAAATCGCCGGAAAACGCCGGGAGATTTGCGACCATGGACACCGTCAGGTGGATCATCACCGCCGCACCGGAAATTTTCCTGCTGCTCGCCATTGCGATCGGCACCATTCTGGGCCGGATCAAAATACGCGGCTTCTCGATCGGCACCACCGCCTGCATCCTGATCGTCGCCGTCCTGATCGGGCAACTCGGCAGCTTCGCGTTTCCGGCGCTATTGCGGGTCGTCCTTTTCAGCCTGTTCGTGTTCACGATCGGCTACCGCTCGGGGCCTGAATTTTTTGCCTCGCTCAGCATCCGCACGCTGGCGCAGGTCGCCATGGCGCTCGTGCTTGGTGGCACCGGCCTCATCATTGTTCTGATGTTCGCCCGCATCTTCACGCTCGATCCCGGCACGGCTTCCGGCATTGCTGCAGGCGCGCTGACGCAATCCTCGATAATCGGCACAGCGTCCGGTGCGCTGGCCCAGCTCGGATTGCCCGGCGACTTGCTGAAACAGCAAGAGGCCAATATCGCGGCCGGATATGCCGTGACCTACGTGCTCGGTTACATCCTCACCCTGCTTTACGTCCCCTTCATCGCGCCAAGGCTGATGCGAATCGACCTGAAGGCCGAGGCGAAGAAGCTCGAGGCTGAACTCGCCGGCGGCGATCCGCCCAGAAGCGAAAACCTCTCCTATCGCAAATTCCAGGCCCGCGCCTACCGGGTGACCGCAGGCGCCGGCCGCACCGTCAAGTCCATCGAAGAGGAGATCGGAAGCCGCACAGTCGTCGAACGTATCGTCCGCGGGGGCGCGGACATCGAACCGCGTCAGGACGCCGTGCTGGAAGCGGGCGACGATATCGTCATTGCCGGCCGCACCGCGGTCATCGTCGCTGCGAGGCCCATCATCGGCACCGAGATCGATGCCGACGAGATCCTGAAGGCAGTGCCAGGCAATGTGGTCGAGGTGCTGGTCGACAACCGCCATCTTCACGGTCGATCGATCGCGGAAGTCGCCGCACGGGTGGGAGACGATGCGCGCGGTGTATTCTTGCGCAGCTTGATGCGTACCGGCCGCGAGGTCCCGCTGAGCACCGAGACGCGGGTCTATGTCGGGGATGTCATGACCTTGGTGGGCAGCACCCGCAACATCGAGCGGGCCGCCAAGGACGTCGGCCAGATCCTGCGTTCCGGCGACCGCACCGATATTGCGTTCCTCACCGCCGGCATTGCGGCCGGCCTGCTTGCAGGTCTCGTCAGCTTCAAGGTCGGGGGGATCGCATTGACGCTCGGCGGAGGCGGCGGCGCGCTGATCGCCGGGCTCGTCTGCGGCTGGCTGCGCGCGCGGCGCCCGACCGTGGGCGCATTGCCGCCCCAGGCGCAACAAACCCTGAGCGATCTCGGGCTTGGCGGCTTCATCGCCGCGATCGGGCTCGGCAATGGTGCGGCGGCCTGGGCGGCGATCCAGGCTCACGGGCTGTTGCTGGTCGGCATGGGGCTCGTCATCACGATCGTGCCGCTCGTCGTCGCGACGCTGTTTGCGCGTTATGTGCTCCACATGAATCCGGTGGTGACCTGCGGCGCGCTGGCCGGCGCCATGACGGTCGATGCCGCGGTCACAGGTGCGTGCGATGTCGCCGAAAGCCAGACCCCGGTGCTCGGCGTCGCCGTTCCCTATGCAGTCGGCAATGTCATCCTCACCGTGCTCGGGCCGATCATCGTCGCTCTCACCTATACCGGCTGAGGACCTACGATGTTCGCGCCCGTGACGGCAATCCTCCGACACCTCGCAGCAATCGTGCTGCTGACCGTGATGATTGCGGCGCCCGCCCGCGCCGAGGATGACGTTCGCATCCAGGAAGAAGTCTGGACCCTCCCCCTGCCGCTGCCGATGTTCGCCTATCTGGCGCGCCCGGCCGGCGACGGCCCCTTCCCGTTGGTGATCATGAACCACGGCGTTTCGCTCAAACCGACCGACCGCAGCTTGTTTCCGCTGGTCGAATTCCGCGACGCCGCCAAATGGTTCGCCAAGCGGGGCTATCTCGTGGTGGCGCCGGTCGGCAGCGGTTATGGCGCAGCCGCCATCGACATTCCCGAGCGTGCCTTGTTTGGCCCGTTCTTCTCCAAGGTCGGCAAATGCACCAATCCCAACTTCCATGATGCGGGCCTTGCGATCGCGCAGGTCGACCTCTGGATCATCGACTATTTATCGGCCGAGAAGCGGATCATCCCCAAGGACGTGGTCGTGGTCGGGCAGTCTGCCGGCGGCTGGGCCTCGATCGCCTTGTCGAGCGTGAACCCGCCCCAGGTGAAGGCCATCATTGTCTTCGCCGGAGGCCGCGGCGGGCGGGTCGACGGCAAGCCGAACAACAATTGCGCACCCGACAAGCTGGTCGAGGCCACCGCGGATTTCGGCCGTACATCGCGCGTGCCGATGCTGTGGATCTACATCGGGAACGACACGTTTTTCGGTCCCGAACTGTCGAAGCGCATGCACGCCGCCTTCGCCGCCGGCGGCGGCCGGGCCGAATATCATCTGATGCCGCCGTTCGGCAATGAGGGGCATTTCTTCCTCGGTTCGCCGGACGCGGTTCCGCTCTGGTCGCCGCTGGTTGCCAAGTTCCTCGATGCGCAGAAGTGAGCTCGACTCTCGGAGATGCGATCATGTCTCGCCCTCTTCATTCTCTCCCCGGTCTCCTGACCGTCGCGATGATAGCGACCGCGACGAGCCCGGCCACGGCCGCGCCGAAAGCGGCGCAAGCCGCGACGGCCGCGGAGGTCGCAACGCGCGGTCAGCGCGAAGCCAAGGACATCACCTATGGCGACTGGCAAAAACTCTGCTTCAAAGCCGGCGGTGCGCCAACGCTGTGCCGGACCTCCGTCACAGGTAAGTTCCCGACCGGACAGACGGCCGTGCGCGTCGATCTGATCGAGCGCGAGGACGCACCCACCGCCCGGCTGCAGCTGTTCGTTCCTGCCGGCATGTACCTGCAACAGCCGCCCAAGCTGAGCATCGACGGAAGGCCCCCTATCCGCGTGCCCTACACCTGGTGCCTGTCGAATCTATGCATCGCAGCCAACGTAGCGCCGCCGCAGGTCGTCAAGGAGATGGAGGCCGGCAAGGCGCTGACGCTCGAACTCGTCGACGCGAACCTCCTTGCCGTGACGACTGCGATTCCACTAACGCAGTTCGCCGCCGCCCACAAGGGCGCGCCGGCGAAGACGCTGGAGCAATATGTCGAGGAGTGACGTGCTTGCGCTACCCTAGGCGGCCGTGGCGCGCGTCACCGACTCGATCAGGGCGTCCGCGGAAAACGGCTTGGTCAGATAAGCAACGCAGCCCGATGCGGTTGCCGCAGCGCGGCTTGCGGCGCTGTCGTTGCCGGTGATGTAGATCACGGGCGCAGTGACGCCCTTCTCCGACAGCCTTTGGCGCAGATCGATGCCCGACTTTCGGCCGATATTGATGTCGAGGACGATGCAGATCGCCTTTTCGAATCCGCCGTGATCCAGCAAGGCGCTCGCGGACTCGAACAGCGTCGCGACAAAGCCATGCTCGCGCAGCACCCTGAACATGCTCATCCGGATGGATGGATCATCATCGACGATGAAAACGGAACGGGGTATCGGCACAGCGGCGATCTCCTGGGCGGAATCGGGCAAAATGATCCGCCACCCCTGCACGGCAGCACCGCGAGAGCGGATTTCCTATTGTCCCTTCGGGAAGTCACGCCGGTGGAACCGTGCGATTTGGCAACAGATCAGCTAGTAGCCGTTCGTATCGAGCATCCCAAGCCGCTCCGCGATCGAAACGAGTTCCGCAAGCGAATGAACCTGCATCTTCTCCATCACCTGATGGCGATGCGCCTTCACGGTGCGCTCGGTGGTTCCGAGCTCATACGCGATCTGCTTGTTGATCCGGCCACGCACGATGAGATCGAACACCTGTCGCTCGCGCTGCGTCAGCGTGGCCAGATGACCGCGAAACGCATCGAGCCTGCTGCGCTGGACGCGTGACGCCCGCTGACTGGCCAATGCGCGCTCGATTGCCTCGATCAGCTGCTCGGAGGAGATCGGTTTGGTCAGGAAGTCTTCCGCACCCGCCTTGATTGCCCGCACGGTGGTCGGCGTATCTGCATGCCCGGTCAGGAAGATGATCGGCAAAGTCGAGCCGGACTCGATCAATCGCGCCTGCAAATCCGGACCGCTCAGTCCGGGTATCCGCACGTCGAGCAGGATGCATCCCGCCTGCTCGTCATTCGGCGCGGACTCCAGCAACGCTTGTGACGACGCATAAGTGGCGACGTCGTAGCCCGCAAGCTTCAGCCGGCGTTCGATCGCCGTACGAAAGGACTCGTCGTCATCGACTATGTGAACGAGGCCCGGCACCTTCCACCTCTAGCGCAATTCCAATGAGGACCGTCGAGGTCCTCCCAGCCCGAAAATTCATCCTCAACAGTTTGCTGATCGAAATATCTGCTTCGCAATGAGCCAAATTCCCGCAGCCTCAGCGCTTTCTCATCCTGCGCACGAGCCGCCTGCGCTGTCCCTTGGTACAATGAACCTTGGGACAATGGATTGAACCACTGCCGGAGTCGTAAATCAACTTCGGCCGGAGTGGGATAGCGCGGCGCATTTCCGACTAAAGAATAATTTCGTCTGACGGACCAATTCGGCGGTGAGCTGAGGAGTTGGCCTATGTTTGTTCGCATCACCACGGATTCCATCCCACGCCCCAATTCCCTTCGCGACCTCGGCATGAGAAGTGAATCAAATGCGATGGTCAGTTTAAGCGAATTTTCCTACCGGAAGGGAACCGAGATCTACGGCGAGAAAGAGCCGGCCGACTATGTGTACCAGGTCAAGTCCGGCGCGGTGCGGAGTTACAAGCTGCTATCGGACGGCCGGCGGCAGATCGGCGCATTCCACCTCGTCGGCGACATCTTCGGGCTCGAAAATGGCGGCGAGCACCGGTTCACGACTGAAGCGATCGTCGACACAACCGTACGCCTCGTGAGGCGGCAAAGCCTTGAAACGGTGGCCCAGAGCGATGCCATGGTGGCCCAAAATCTCCTGAGCATGACCACGAACAATCTCCAGCATGCCGAAGATCACATGCTGTTGCTCGGACGTAAGACCTCGCTCGAGCGGGTCGCGGCCTTCCTGCTCGAAATGGACAAGCGGCTGACAGCGGCGGGCGTCATGGCGCTGCCGATGTCGCGACGCGATATCGCCGACTACCTCGGCCTGACACTGGAAACCGTCTCGCGCGCTCTGTCACGCCTGCATGAACTCGGCGTTCTCGGCTTCGTGGGCAACACCCAGCGCCAGATCGTGCTGCTCGACCGGCAGCAGCTCGCCGGGCTGGATCTGCAGCCGTGAACTGCAGCTCGAGCCGTCCGCAAGAGGCTCCGATACTGTCATACCATGCATTTTGCTCCCGTTCATCGGCTCAAGGCCGCGTAAATCCCGGTGCCTTGGCGGCTTCGAAATGGTCGAGCGTCTTGCGGAGAACCTCGAACAGCACGGCCGCCGACCATCCAAACAGCAGCACCCCGTTCATGGCCGTCAGGGGACCAATGAGCCGCCATTCGCGCACAGGCGTGATATCGCCGTAACCCAGAGTCGTATAATTGACGAAGGCAAAATAGAGCAATCCCTGCTCGGCGGCGGCCACGCCGATGATGGCGTAAGTCGCGGCCCACACGAACACTTCCAGCATGTGCGCGATCATGAGCACCACGGCGGTTGCCATCATCACGCCCATCAAATGCGATCGCGGCCGCGCCGGATGACGCAGACCCGCGCGGCGGGCAATGTCGATGGCGACGACGGTCATCAGCGCGTGCAGCCCGATACTGATCAGGCTCACCAGCATGGCGACGAGAAACTGGAGCATCATCCGTTCCCCCCCCATTCGGCTGGCGGTCAATGGTGGATCACGGTGGTTTTTGCCTCGGCAACCCAGACCTCGTCAGGCGGCACCGGTGCAACGCGATCAATACGGACCCACGCCGCTGCAAGCTCCCAGGCGACCGAAAGGATGATCGGACCGATGAAGAGGCCGATGATTCCATGCGCGAGCGTTCCACCGATCACGCCAACCAGAATGACCAGGGTGGGCGTGCCCAGCCCCCGCCCCATGACCAGCGGCTTCAGAACGTTGTCGAGCAGCCCAACGACGACGAGATAAGCCGTCAGCAGCAAGGCGGTGGTCACGTCCTTGTCCATCCAGATCCAGATCACGACCGGAAGAAGGACGATGGCCGCACCGATCTGGACGATCGACAGCAACAGCACGATGACGGCGAGCAGCCCCGCGCTCGAGATAGCGGCAAGCTTGAAGCCGATCCCCGCGAGTAGCGCCTGTATGATCGCGACGCCGATGACGCCCTGCGAGACTGCGCGGATGGTCGCTCCCGCCAGTTCCAGGAAGTGCTCGCTCTGGTCCGGCACGATGCGCGTCAGAAACGCGCGGAGCGCGGCGACAAGCTGTGCCCCGTATGGATGCAGGAATCCGGCGACGAGCACCGACAGCAGGAACTGGAGCATTCCAACACCGGTATCACCGGCGAACGACAGCATCATCCCGGCGATCGGCTTCAGATACGGCAGCACATCACGCAACACCGCGCGAATGTTGGTATAGGCTTGATTCCATAAATCGTAGAGCTGCGGGCCGATCAACGGCCAATTCCTGATCTGCTCCGGCGCCGCCTGGAGCACGAGATCTCCGCTGCCGATCTGGCCGGCAATATCTTTGAGGCCCTCAACGGCGCTCAGACCGAGCCACGCGGCAGGACCGATGACGACGCCCAGCGTGACGACGGTGAGAACGGCCGAGGCGACATAGGGGCGGTCGCCGAGCCGTTCGGTGAGCCACGCAAAGACCGGACGAAACGCCACCGCCAACACCGCGCTCCAAGTCAGGATCGGCACGAACGGACGAATGAGGAGGAACGTCCAGAAGATCAACAGCCCCAGCAATCCAATTCGAATCAAGAGCTGGACAATGTCGTCCGCGGACAGAAGCTGGCGAAGCGTTTTCAAGCCTTGTTGCCTCCTGCTCGACGGCCGGCATGCTACCCGCTAGCTAGGCGTGCGGCCCGCTTCTGAGGCTTGATCCAGATCAAAGCGAACGTTCGAGCGCTGAGCCGCGGCTCATCCTGTGTGAAGATGGGAAGCAGCCAGGAAGGCCGAAGTCTCACCAATTGCTCCAATTGTTGGATAAGGAGTCGAATGGAGTGGGCCAAAGCCGACTCCCTGGAAGCCGGCTGCTGCAAATTGATCCATCAGTGCTGCAAGATGGTCGATATGCCCCGGGTCCGTGCTCGAACCGACGCTTGGGCCAAGCGGCGAAGGCGCCGGCGGATCGGTCATTGTCATGGTCTGTGGCGCCGATGTCGCGGCTTCGCCTGGGGTCGTGTTGCTCGCCGTCACCGTGAACGTTGCGACCGGGTGGTCGGTGCCCGTATAGCTCGACGACAGCGTCAGCCCGGTGAGCGGTTGGCCTATCGCGGAGGTGCCCTCAGCAATGGTCCAAGTGTAGGTTCCATCGGATTGAAGGGCGCTCGTGACGGCGTTTCCGGCCGGAGCCGTGATCGACTCATAACTTGGCAAGCCGCTGATGCTCAGCGACAGTTGATCGTCGGAGTCGACGGGCGTCGCGGTGATGCCCAGCGGCACGGATCCTCCGGCCTGCACCGTCAGCGAACTGCTGCTGATGGCCAATGCCGGACTCTCGGGCACCGCGTCCTGGTCCACCGTCGTCAGCGCGGCCGCCCCGGCGGGCGTCCCAAACACTTGAATGGGAGCCGCTGTCGCGGCGTTGTTGGGCGCGGTCAGGCCCAACGAAGCAGTGATCGTGCTCAGAAGATTGTAGTGATTGTAGGCGGTGCTGTAATTTCCGGACACCACGTTGGCGCCATACAGGAGAGTAGGAACCTTGTTGGAATTAACCTCGGAGCTCGAATCGTCATTTTCGTCCCAGGTCACGATCAGCAGCGAATTGTTGTTGACCGCCCACTGAGCATAGGCGCTCAGGTTTTGCTGAAGCCATGTATCGCCTTGCGCGATCGTCCCGTTGTGCATGTCGTTACTGACGCTGGGAATGACGAACGAGACGGTCGGCAGGCTCGAATAATTGCCGTTAGCAAAAAGCGATGGGAAGCTGGTGAAGTCCGTTTGAACCGTGCGCCCCTCCGGGAATGAAACCCAGGGGTCATGATTGAAGTCACTGCCAATCCCGCCCTCGTCCACATAGCCCGTGAACGAATAACCCGCGCCTTTCAGCACCGTGTACAGCGTCGGATCCGGAAGACTGTAGGAGTTGTCATCGGTGGTGCCGAACGTCGAGCCGGCATACATGACAAAATAGTTCGGTTGGCTTGGATGAGCCTCCGCCGTCATGTTGGTCAGCGATGCGCCGCCGGCCATGAGGCTGTTGATGTAGGGTGCCTGGCTGCTGCCGGCGATCTCGTCATAGTTGTGGTTTTCCTCGACGACGACGACGATGTGGCTGTAGCTGGGTACGCCGGTGTTGGTCGTGGTCGGGTTGACCTGCAGGGTGCCGGCGGGATTGTAGTTGGCCGCACCGGCCAGGTTGGCCGCATTGCCGGCTCCATCACTGACGATGGCGCCGTTGAGGTTGAGCGACGAGATGGCCAGATCGGACGTCGTCTGGCCTGCTGCCACCGTGTAGCGGAAGGTGAGCGCGGTGCTGCCCGAACCGCTGATGTAGCTCGCCGTGCCGCCGTCGTTGAGCGCGAGCGTCGGCGTGCCGCCGGTGGTATTGACGGTCACGGCTTCGCTGAGATTGACGGTCAAGGTGACGACCTGGCCAGTGGTCACACTGCCGCTGCCGTTGGTGATGCCGGTGCCGGTCGCGACGATCGAGGCGATTGTCGGCACCGTCGTGTCGATCTGCAGAATTCCGGCCGGGTTGGAGTTGGTAGCGCCCGCCAGGTTGGCGGCGTTGCCGTTGCCGTCGATGATGGTCGCGCCGTTGAGGGCGAGCGACGAGACGATGAGATCGGCGGTGTTCTGGCCTGCCGCCACCGTGTAGCTGAAGGTGAGCGCTGTGCTGCCCGAGCCGCCGGTGAAGCTCGCCGTGCCGCCATCGTTGAGGGTGAGCCTCGGGGTGCCTCCCGCGGTATTGACCGTCACGGCTGCACTGAAGTTGACCGTCAGAGTGACCGCCTTGCCTGCATTGAGATCGCCGGCGCCGTTGGTGATACCGGTGCCGGAGGTCGCGATCGAGGCAATCGTCGCGGGCGGCCTGTTGATCTGCAGGATGCCGGCGGGATTGTAGTTGGTGGCGCCCGCCAGATTGGCGGCGTTGCCGGCGCCATCGTTGACGATCGCGCCATTGAGGTTGAGCGACGAGATAGTCAGATCGGCCGTGGTCTGGCCCGCCGCCACCGTGTAGCTGAAGGTGAGCGCTGTGGTGCCGGAGCCGCTGATGTAGCTCGCCGAGCCCCCATCGTTGAGGGCGAGCGTCGGCGTGCCGCCGGCGGTGTTGACCGTCACGGCCTCGCTCAGATTGACGGTCAAGGTGACGACCCCGCCGGTATTCACGTTGCCGGTGCCGCTGGTGATGCCGGTCCCGGTGGCGACGATCGAGGCGATCGTCGGCGCCGTCGTATCGATCTTGAGCGTGCCGGACGGATTGGCGTTGGTGGCGCCTGACAGAGTGGCGGCGTTGCCGGCGCCGTCAGCGATGGTCGCGCCGTTGAGGGCGAGCGACGAGACGATGAGATCGGCAGTGTTTTGTCCTGCCGCTACCGTGTAGCTGAAGGTGAGTGCTGTGCCGCCCGAGCCGCTGACGTAGCTCGCCGTGCCGCCATCATTGAGGATCAGCGTCGGCGTGCCGCCGGTGGTGTTGACAGTCACCGCCTCGCTGAAATTGACCGTCAGCGTGACGACTTTGCCGGAATTGAGATTGCCGCTGCCGCTGGTGATGCCGGTGCCGGTCGCAACGATCGAGGCAATCGTCGGCGCCGCGGTGTCGATCTGCAGGGTGCCGGCGGGATTGTAGTTGGTCGCACCCGTCAGATTGGCAGCAATGCCGTTGCTACCGGTGATGGTCGCGCCGTTGAGATTGAGCGCCGAGATGATGAGATCGGCGGTGTTCTGGCCTGCGGCCACCGTATAACTGAAGGTGAGCGCGGCGCTCCCCGAACCGCCGGTGTAGCTCGCCGTGCCGCCATCATTGAGCGCAAGCGACGGCGTGCCGCCGCTGGTGTTGACCGTTACGGCGGCGCTGAAGTTGACCGTCAGCGTGACCACCTTGCCGGCATTGAGATTGCCGACGCCGTTGGTGATCCCGGTTCCGGAACTGGCGATCGACGCAACCGTCGCCGCCGTCGGGTTGACTTGGAGGACGCCAGCGGGATTGTAGTTGGTTGCGCCTGAGAGGTTGGCGGCGTTGCCGGCGCCGTCGTTGATTACCGCGCCGTTGAGGTTGAGGGCCGAGATGGCCAGATCGGACGTGGCCTGGCCCGCCGCGACCGTGTAGCTGAAGGTGAGCGCGGAGCTGCCGGTGCCGCCGGCATAGGTCGCCGTACCGCCATCGTTGAGGGTGAGCGTCGGCGTGCCGCCGGTGGTATTGACCGTCACGGCTTCGCTGAGATTGACGGTCAAGGTGACGACCTGGCCAGTGCTCACACTGCCGGTGCCGTTGGTGATGCCGGTCCCGGTCGGGACGATCGAGGCGATTGCCGGCGCCGTGGTGTCGATCTGCAGGATGCCCGCCGGATTGGAATTGGTCGCACCCGTCAGGTCGGCCGCAAGGCCGTTGCCGCCGGTGATGGTCGCGCCGTTGAGGGCGAGAGACGAGACGATGAGATCGGCGGTGTTCTGGCCTGCGGCGACCGTATAACTGAAGGTGAGCGCGGCGCTCCCCGAACCGCCGGTGTAGCTCGCCGTGCCGCCATCATTGAGCGCAAGCGACGGCGTGCCGCCGCTGGTGTTGACCGTTACGGCGGCGCTGAAGTTGACGGTCAGCGTGACCACCTTGCCGGCATTGAGATTGCCGACGCCGTTGGTGATCCCGGTTCCGGAACTGGCGATCGACGCAACCGTCGTCGCCGTCGGGTTGACTTGGAGGACGCCGGCGGGATTGTAGTTGGTGGCGCCTGAGAGGTTGGCGGCGTTGCCGGCGCCGTCGTTGATTACCGCGCCGTTGAGGTTGAGGGCCGAGATGGCCAGATCGGACGTGGTCTGGCCCGCCGCCACCGTGTAGTTGAAGGTGAGCGCGGAACTGCCGGTGCCGCCGGCATAGGTCGCCGTACCGCCATCATTGAGGGTGAGCGTCGGCGTGCCGCCGATGGTATTGACAGTCACGGCTTCACTGAGATTGACGGTCAAGGTGACGACCTGGCCGGTGCTCACATTGCCGGTGCCGTTGGTGATGCCGGTCCCGGTCGGGACGATCGAGGCGATTGTCGGCGCCGTGGTGTCGATCTGCAGGATGCCCGCCGGATTGGAATTGGTCGCACCTGTCAGGTCGGCCGCAAGGCCGTTGCCGCCGGTGATGGTCGCGCCGTTGAGGTTGAACGCCGAGATGATGAGATCTGCGGTGTTCTGCCCTGCCACGACCGTGTAGCTGAAGGTGAGCGCCGTGCTCCCCGAACCGCCGGTGTAGCTTGCCGTGCCGCCATCATTGAGCGCGAGCGACGGCGCGCCGCCGCTGGTGTTGACCGTCACGGCCGTACTGAAGGTCACGGTCAGCGTGACCACCTTGCCGGCGTTGAGATCGCCGGCACCAGCGGTGATGCCGGTGCCCGAGGCCGCGATCGAGGCGACCGTCGCCGCCGTCGGGTTGACCTGCAGGGTGCCGGCGGGATTGTAGTTGGTTGCGCCTGAGAGGTTGGCGGCGTTGCCGCCGCCGTCGTTGATCACAGCGCCGTTGAGGTTGAGCGCCGAGATGGCAAGATCGGACGTGGTCTGGCCTGCCGCCACCGTGTAGCTGAAGGTGAGCGCAGTGCTGCCCGAGCCGCCGGTATAGCTCGCTGTGCCGCCATCATTGAGGGTGAGCGTCGGCGTGCCGCCGCTGGTGTTGACCGTCACGGCTTCGCTGAGATTGACGGTCAAGGTGACGACCTGGCCGGTGCTCACATTGCCGGTGCCGTTGGTGATGCCGGTCCCGGTCGGGACGATCGAGGCGATTGTCGGCGCCGTGGTGTCGATCTGCAGGATGCCCGCCGGATTGGAATTGGTCGCACCCGTCAGGTCGGCAGAAATGCCGCCGCCACCGGCGATGATCGCGCCGTTGAGGTTGAACGCCGAGATGATGAGATCAGCAGTGTTCTGCCCTGCCCCTACCGTGTAGCTGAAGGTGAGCGCAGTACCGCCCGAACCGCCGGTGTAGCTCGCCGTGCCGCCATCATTGAGCGCGAGCGACGGCGTGCCGCCGCTGGTGTTGACCGTCACGGCCGAACTGAAGTTCACCGTCAGCGTGACCAGCTTTCCGGCATTGAGATCGCCGGCGCCGCTGGTGATGCCGCTACCCGAGGTCACGATCGAAGAAACCGTCGGTGCCGTTGCCGCGGAACCCTGGACGGCGATCTGAGCGACCACCGTCTGCCACCAGCCGTTGGCAACGTATTCGTTCGATATCCAGAACCCGTTTGGGTTGTTCGGATCGGCGATTGCCGTCGAATAGGTCCCCCAACGCTGGTCGTTCAGGCTTCCGGAATTGAGAAACGTTGTGCTCGCCTGGTAAAGCGTCGGCGCGCTGAAGGCGGAAGTCCCGGCGCCGAGCACCATGTAATAGTCGGCAGGATACATGTTCGACCCTGAGGCCGAGAAATTGATGAGCACGTCACCATTGTTGTCGACCGCGATCGAAGGGTTGAACACGGCGACGCCCGTGCCGAGGAACGCGCCGGAAATGACGTTCCCGATGACATATTGCGGATTCGCGGGATCGGTGACGTCGAGCTTGAACCACTCGATTTGTGCGGGCGCCCCTGCGCTCGGCATGACTTCGCTCACGCCGTAGACGTAGTTGTGTCCTCCGGAGGAGGTGTAAGCAAGGCTTTGGATGCGCCCGTCGTTAATGTCGAGCTTCTTGGTCGTGCCCAACTGCGCGACGGTGAAATTGCTTCCGCCCCCTCCCACATCTGCGTCGCCGAGAAAGATCGTTTGGGTCCCGCTGAAGCCATTCGTCGGATCGTAGGTTTGATATGCGAGCGCAGTCTCCCTCGCGGTCGAACGGGCGCTCAAATAGTAGGTCACCCCGTTGTCGCCGGCGACGTTGCGCATGATGCTGGCGGTCCCAGGCACGATAGTGCTGGCGTCAGGCGTGATCGCGTGGTTTCCAGCAGCGATGACGCTGCTTTCGTTGACGACGAATTCGCCGTTGCTGTAGCCGCCTCCCGCGTCCAAGAATTCGGGCGCGGAGATGTAGATTTTGCCGTTGCTGACCGACAGATAGGGCATGTCCGACTGGGTCGTGTTGCCGTTGGACGTGTCGATCGAAGCCAGGTACCAGCCGTGACTCGGATTGCTATCCACCGACACGGCAATATCGATATTGGTGCCGAAATTCCCGCCTCCGGGTTGAAAATTATCCACGGTGACCACGTAGCGGCCGGTCGTACTGTCATAGGCGGCGCGCGCGTCGAGGAGAGCGTTGTCAAGCGTGCCGCCAAGCGGCGCGAACAGGCTATACAGTGACCCGTTGGATACGATTGGATTGCCGCTCAGGTCGGTTATCGCGTAGTGAGTGGTCTCCGCGGTGAAAATGTAATTCGGTCCTACCGCCAACGCATTTTGGGGCGGATTGTTGGTCGGGTCGGACAATCCGGAAAATGACCGAGTGACCGAGGTTGACGCCCTCGCCGGCGTCGCCGAATAGAAATCGAGCGCCGGTACGCCGGCGCTGGCGCCGATCGCTGTAGCGCCGTAAAGGCTTTCGATCGTGGCAAGCAGGGAATAGGGATCCGCCGGTGAATCGTTGACGGTTCCGGCCGGGACACCGGCGCCGACGACAATTGCCGCAACGTGATTGGGATAGGTCACCGCTGGATTGGTGTTGTTTTCGTCGAAAGTGACGATCAGCACCGAATTGTTGGCCTGCGCCCAGGCCGCGTAGGCAGAGAGATTGGCCTGGACCCAGGCATCGCCCGCCGGAATCCCGCCGCCGTTGTCGCTGGTCGGCGTCATGTTGTCGGCGTCGTTGGGCGAAACATAGGAGACCGTCGGAAGGTTGGCGAAGCCGGCCGCGGTCTGAGGAAAAGTGCTGAAATCGTGAGCGGTGTTGACCGAATTGGCGAAGTGGATCCAAGGCTGGCGTTCGGGATCGGCCGTGGTTTCGGCGTAACCGCCGAAGGTGTAACCGCTGGCGGCGAGCGTGCTTGCCAACGTCGGTACGCTGGCCGGAATCTGTGGAAACGTGCCGTTGTTGGTAATGCCCTGAGTCGAGCCGGAAAACAGGGCAATGTAGTTGGGCTGGCTCGGATGGGTCACACCGTTATAGTTGGTGAGCAACATCCCCTGGGCGATCAGCGAGTTCAGGTAAGGCGCCTGGGAACTACCTACGATGTCGGAGTAGTTCTCGTTTTCCAGGGAAAGGACGACGATGTGGCTGGGTTTGGTGGCGGTGCTCGAGTTGACCTGAAGGGTGCCCGCGGGATTGTAGTTGGTGGCGCCCGACAAGTTCGCGGCGTTGCCGGCTCCGTCGTTGATGGTTGCACCGTTGAGGTTGATGGCCGAGATGGCGAGATCGGCAGTCGTCTGCCCCGCCGCAACCGTGTAGCTGAAGGTGAGCGCGGTGCTGCCCGAGCCGCCGGTGTAGCTCGCCGTACCGCCATCATTGAGCGTGAGCGTCGGCGTGCCGCCGCTGGTATTGACCGTCACCGCCTCGCTGAGATTAACGGTCAAGGTGACGGCCTGCCCGGTGCTCACGCTGCCGGTGCCGTTGGTGATGCCGGTGCCGGAAGCCACGATCGAGGCAATCGTCGGCGCCGTGGTGTCGATCTGCAGGATACCGGCCGGATTGTAATTGGCGGCCCCCGCGAGGTTGGCGGCAGTGCCGCTGCCATCGACGATGGTCGCGCCGTTGGGGTTGAACGATGAGATGATGAGATCGGCGGTGTTCTGCCCCGCAGCCACCGTGTAGCTGAAGGTGAGCGCGGTGCTCCCCGAACCGCCGGTGTAGGTCGCCGTGCCGCCGTCGTTGAGGGTGATCGTCGGCGTTCCGCCGCTGGTGTTGACCGTCACGGCTGCACTGAAGTTGACCGTCAGTGTGACCGCCTTGCCGGCATTGAGATCGCCGGCTCCGCTGGTGATGCCGGAGCCCGATGTCACGATCGAAGAAACCGTCGGTGGGATTGCGGCTGAACCCTGAATGGCGATGCGGGCGACCGACGTCTGCCACCAGCCGTTGGCGACATATTCGTTCGAGATCCAGAACGAGTTCGGATTATTCGGGTCGACCGTCGCCGATGAATTGAGACCCCAGCGCTGCACGCTGGATCCGTCGCCCGAGTTGAAGAAACTGGTGCTCGCCTGATACAGGACGGGCGCACTGAACGAACCCGTGGGGTCGCCGCCCCCCTGGAAAACGTAGTAGTCCGCCGGGTACATGTTCGGTCCACTGGCGGTAAAGTTGATGATGATATCGCCTGCTGCGTCCACCGCGATCGAAGGATTGAACGTCGCGACACTGGTGCCGATTGCGGCGCCGGAGATGTCGCCTTGCGCCACGAGGGAAGGAGCATTGGGATTGCTGACGTCGATCTTGAACCAATGGACCAGAGGCACGCTGGATCCGCTCGGCTTCATCTCGGCCACGGCGTAGAGGAAGCCGTTGGCATAGACCATGCTGGCAATCCGCTTATCGCCGCCGTCGAGCAGAAGGCTCGTCCCCAACTGCTGGGCGGTGTAGGCGCCACCCTGGTCGATATTGCCGAGATTGACCGTGCTGGTGGTGCTGAACGTATTCGTGGCCTTGTCGTAGGTCTGCAAGGCAACGACGATCTGACCTCCGTTGGAGAAATCGCTGGCATAGTAAGTCTTGCCGTTGCTGCCGGATGCGACGGCGAAGATGCCCTGGCTCGACGACATGACCTCGCTCGTGGTCAAGCTCAACGTGCCGCCGCCATAGATGCCACCGCCAGCGCCGGCTGTATCGCCGATGATCCAATTTTCCGTACCGGCATAACCGGACGCACTGAGATTGTACTGTGGCGCGCTGATGTAGACGTTCGAACCATCGACCGCCAGCATCGGCCGATCGGAGCCGGTTGTCTGGCCGCCGAGTGTGACGGTTGTATTGAGCTGCGAGAAGGTCCAGCCGTCGTTGGGATTGGCATCCTTGGAGACCGCAATATCGATGCTGGTCGCGGTCCCGCCCGGCGCCAGGTACTGCATAATCGCGACAAAGCGCTGATTGACGCTGTCGTATATGACACGCGGATCATAGAGGCCGCCGGTGGGCGATAGCGGCGAGAAGAAGCTATAGACAGACTGGAGCGTTGGGGATCCGCCGGTCAGGTCCGTCCATTCGATCCTCGACCCCTCGACCATCACGACATAGTTCGGCCCAATGGCGAGACCGTTGTACGGGGGAGAGGTGCTGGTGGTGGATGGCCCGGAGAACAGCGTTTGGATGCTCGAGGAATAGCTCACGGTAATGCTCCCTCTGGCCGAATCTGAACTTCATCAATCTCGTTGCCGGAGAAACCTCGGCAACGCCGCACCAAGATTCACTGAAGCCCGCCGCATTCACCCGAGCTCTGAAATCCAACATTATCTCCGGCACCGCTCACGCGGACCCGAACATCAATGCTCCTGTCAGCCGCCGGCGGTAACATTCGCCTGCGGTCCCCTTGGTATTGCACGACATGCGGCCAGGAATTTGAAGCACCACGACAGACCATTCTGCCGTCCCAGAAGGGGTACTCCCTCACGGGAGCGGCGTATCCGCCCCCCGCCAAATTCGCTGCACCGAATGGATCACGCCTATTCGACCGTCACCGACTTGGCGAGATTCCGCGGTTGATCGACATCGGTGCCCATGATCACGGCCGTATGATACGCGAGCAACTGGATCGGAACGGCGTAGACCATCGGCGCGAAGGTCGGCGCCATGTCAGGCAGCGATATCGTGGCTACGGACTCGACAGCTGCTTCCGCCGCACCTTTGGAATCCGTGATCAGAATGATCTTGCCGCCGCGCGCCAAGACCTCTTGCATGTTCGACACGGTCTTCTCAAACACACCGTCGAATGGCGCAATAACCACGATGGGCATGTCCTCATCGATCAGGGCGATGGGGCCGTGTTTGAGTTCGCCCGCGGCATAGCCCTCGGCATGGATATAGGAGATTTCCTTCAGCTTCAGCGCGCCTTCCAACGCAAGCGGATAGCTGGTGCCGCGCCCCAGATAAAGCACGTCACGCGCCTTTGCGACATAGCGAGCCAGCTTCTCGATCTGTGGCTCGCTGGCAAGAGCTGCAGCCATCAAACGCGGAACTTCGATCAGCCCCCTCACAAGCCGCCTCTCCTCACTCGCGGAGATCTCGCCACGCGCGGTTCCGGCAGCAACCGCGAAGGCGGCGAGCGCCATCAGCTGACAGGTGAAGGCCTTGGTCGAGGCAACGCCGATCTCGGGGCCGGCCAGGGTCGGCAGCACCGTTTCGCTCTCGCGCGCAATGGTGGATGTCGGCACATTCACGACAGAGATCGTGTGGGCGCCGCTCTCCCTGGCGTAGCGAAGTGCAGCCAGCGTGTCGGCGGTTTCGCCGGATTGCGAGACGAAGACCGCAAGGTCGCCCTTGCCGAGCGGCGTTTCGCGATAGCGGAATTCGGAGGCGATATCGACATCCACGGGGACATGTGCCAGCCATTCGAACCAATACTTTGCGATCGCCCCGGCA
The DNA here is from genome assembly GCF_053592855.1 of Bradyrhizobium sp. T-1. Classification (NCBI taxonomy): domain Bacteria; kingdom Pseudomonadati; phylum Pseudomonadota; class Alphaproteobacteria; order Hyphomicrobiales; family Nitrobacteraceae; genus Bradyrhizobium; species Bradyrhizobium sp. T-1. The sequence continues at coordinate 5,283,229 of NZ_CM132115.1, forward strand.
TAGCTCGCGGTGCCGCAGGCCGTGATTGTAACACGCCTGACGTCGCGGAAATCGAACGGCGGCTTGATCGGCAGCGCCACCCGCTCGGCTCTCATATTCACATAATGGGCGAGTGTGCGGCCTACGACGTCCGGCTGCTCCCAAATCTCCTTGGCCATGAAATGGCGATAGTTTGCCTTGTCGGCGATGAACGACGCCCCACCCGCTTCGATCACCTCGCGCGTAACGACCGCATCGTTCGCGTCCCGGATCACTCCTTTCTCGCGTGACAGCACCACCCAGTCGCCGTCTTCCAGGTAGCTGATGCCTTGGGCAAAGGGAGCGAGCGCAATCGCATCGGAGCCGAGATAGTTCTCGCCGGCGCCATAGCCCACCGCCAGCGGCGAACCCCTACGCGCGCCGATCAGAAGATCGCGATATCCCTTAAAAAGAAACACCAGCGCGAAGGCGCCGCGCAACTGGGGCAATGACGCCTTGACGGCTTCCTGAGGCGAATAGCCCATCAGCAGATAGGAATGAACGAGGTGCACGACGACTTCGCTATCCGTGTCGCTCGCGAACCTCGCCCCCCTCGCTTCGAGCACCTGGCGCAGCTTCCGAAAGTTCTCGATGATGCCGTTATGGACAACCGCAACGCGTTCGGTCGCGTGCGGATGCGCGTTGTACTCCGTCGGCTTTCCATGTGTAGCCCAGCGCGTGTGACCGATCCCGGCGTCCCCGCCCAGCGGCTCGGCACGCAGCCGCACCTCCAGGTTCTTGAGCTTACCTTCGGCCCGCCGGCGCTCGAGATGACCGTCATCGAGGGTCGCCACCCCCGTCGAGTCGTACCCCCGATACTCGAGGCGCCTAAGCGCATCGATCAATCGGCCCGATACCGCAGTTTGTCCCAGAATGCCGATAATTCCGCACATCTGTCAGGTCTCTCGCCTCGTCGACAACCACCGAAGCACGCTCGCAACGATCCATCATTGCCGATCAACCTAGGATTGGCGTGATCGAATAGGGAGAATGACGGCGACAAACGCGGGGTACTCCGAACGCGTGCGGGTGAACCAGCTGTCGCCATAACGTCGACGCGAAGAGATCGCGGCCCCGGCGGGGGGCCTATTCGCAGGAGAAGCCGGGGCCGCCGAACACGCCGAAGTGGGCGGCACTTGCGGCGCATCGTGATTCTAGACCGCAGGACGCGATAGTCCATGTCAACCATGAGAAACCGGTTCGACGTTGAGGTACCCAACAATGATCATGGACCTAGAATGCCAAGTCGTCGTAGGTCCACTCTGGGACGCTGCCGCGAGGTGCGCTTGGTTTCGTCCCGGGGATAACCGTTTTCCGGAAGCACCAATGCCTCGATATTTTTTCCACGTCCACGACGGCGGTTCAGTGCCCGACGACCTCGGGGTGAATCTTCCCGACATCGACGCCGCACGGACAGCGGCTATAGAGTTGAGCCACGAGATCCTCCGAAGCGACGTCGTTGGGCCATTTCAGGACTACTCGTCGTGGCGGATCGAGGTGAGCGACAGCCCAGAACTGAGCAGTCTGCCGCTGTTCGTCCTTCATTTTTCGGTCACCCAATAGGCTGCGCCAAGCGCATGTCGAGGTTCTAAGACCTCGTCAATGTGGGGATATTCTCACCGTTCATTCAGATTCCATCGACTTGACCGCAGGGCCCCGATCATTCTGCGAAATGGCCAAGGCCGCAAGCTCTGTCCGATTGCTGATCTCGAGCTTCTGGAAGATGTGGTGAAGATGGACCTTGATTGTGGTGTCGGCAATGTTCAAGCGGCGTCCGATCTGCTTGTTCGATAGTCCTTCCGCGACCAGCCGCATGATCTGACGCTCCCGATCCGTCAGCACAGCCAGTACACTGTCCGTATTGATCTCAGGACCAGCCATCGTGACCGGTTCGACGGAAGGCTGCGGCAAGATCCGTTCGCCGTTCGCCACCTGCCGTAAAGACCGCACCAACGCTTCCGGCGAGGTTTCCTTCAAGACCACGCTGCAGCCATCGATCGCGTCCAGTGGGACGGCATCGTAGCTTTCCGAAGAGATGAAGAACACCAAACGGATCGAGCGACCGGCTGGATTGAGGATGGAGGGACTCAGCGCGATCAGCTCCCCAGGCATCAATGAACCGAGAATCGCGATATCCGGCGCATGGGTCTCGATCGCTTGCGCGCAGCTCGCGGCGTCGTTGCAAGATGCAACAATTTCGAAATCGTCTTCAACGCCGAGCACGCTGCTCAGACCTTTCAAGACCACTGGATGCCGATCAGCTATTACTATTTTTATGCAATTCATGAGGCTCCTCGGCCAGCCGCCCCAATGTTAACGTCCGCAAATCCGGCTTGTTTCCCTCCGCCGCTGACGCACATTGGCGCGCTGCAAAAATGTCGGCCTACGCCGCAATCAAATCAATGAACCTGTAAACTCACCCAGATTACTCGCATAACGTGAAAACCGCAGGCGACATGTTACCACAGGCCATGATCCGTGCCCGGGCGGCCTCACCCCGCAAGATACCGGGGGTAGACCATCTCAAGCTCCCGGGACGCGATTCTCCCGCAACGATTGGCTGGGAGCCGTCATCCTTTTACCTATCAGACCGGACTCCGCAGCCGCACTTACAACGAACGATATATACCAAAATCGGAATCTCGGATTTAACGTCATAAAACTGTAGCAAAAAAATTAATGGGCGGAAACTGCCAGATATTGGCCGGAAGCACACGGCCGGATTAATACGAAAGGTATGACCTGATACCACGCAGGCAGACGTAATCCGCCCAGATCACTATTGATCTTCATCATTTAGTTCCAGTCGTGTCGTTGCGTTCGTCGCTGGAGGGTAGAATGTCGAGGCGTCAGCTTTGCGAAACCGTTCTTATTGGAAAAAACATTTTGATCAGGGAGGGAATTTCAAAGATCCTGCATGCGGCACATTTTCGGATCGCGCTCTCTGCTTCGAGCGTCGATGAATTGCCAAACGAACTCCAGGCGCATCAACTCCTGTTTCTCGTCCTACACAATGGCGATGGCTTTGATGTCGCATTGGACCAGATCTGTTTCGTCAGAAATCACTATCCTGATGCCCGGATCGCAGTTGTCTCGGACCATTATTGTCCGGATGAACTCGTGTCGGCATATCGGGCTGGTGCGAGCGGCTATTTCGTGAACGTCAATTCCTGCGATGCCTTCATCAAATCCGTCGAACTCGTGACGATGGGTGAAGCTGTCTTTCCTCCGGCATTTCTGTCGTTCGCACTCGACGGCATTTTTGAGCGCGAAGCCGCATCAGTGGAGCAGGCTGGACATGACATCGGGCTCGCCGCGGAGGAGCCGGCTGCGCCGCATCTTTCTCCACGCGAGAAGGCGATCCTGTCTTGCTTGATCGAAGGCAATTCCAACAAGTCCATCGCCCGAAAGATCGACATCGCAGAGGCAACCGTGAAAGTTCACGTCAAGGCGATTCTGCGGAAGATCCGGGTCCAGAACCGGACGCAGGCCGCGATCTGGGGCATGAACAACGGATCGCTGGTTCACTCCGCAAATGGACACGCGCTGCCTTCCATCATCCCCCAAGCCACGGGTCTCGGCGCCTTGCATCTCGATCGCCGGACTCATGCCAATCAAGGTCCCGGCGTCACCAAGCTCTATTAACGGACGCTGGCCGCGTCTAGCGCTTCATCGCTAGCCGCGTCTTCGACAAGCGAAAAAGGGCTAATCCCAAGTACCGCGACGGCCGAGCAGCTCATGAAACGCCACAGCAGCCCACGCTGCTGTGGCGTTTCTCCGTGCGGATCTCGATCGTCCTGGTCTCTCCGCAGCGCACTGATCGTGCTTTGATTTTCCCGCGTTGAACACGCCAAGTAGCATTAATCCGCTGCACTCGTCTCCGCACTCGTACTGCTGCGCTCGGCATTCGTCGGACGATCACGATCGCATCTGCCCGCTGGAGTATGTCCGCATACCCACATTGTCTCATGCGAATGCACGAAGACGCGTCTGCTCGATTGCGCTTACGTTCTTTCTACGCCCGCCCGATCAGCACACTGAGATCGGACTTATGCAGGCGAAAAAGCACATAGTTGAACGACTGCGGACTCTAGCAATATGGAGGGTTTGATGAAGGCGGTTATTCAATGCGGCGGCAAAGGAACACGCTTACGTCCCCACACCTCGATTTTGCCGAAACCTCTTATGCCGATCGGCGCACGGCCTGTTCTCGAGCTCGTTCTCAAGTGGCTCAGGCGGAACGGGATCAGGGAGGTCTACGTCACGACCGGATATCTTGGCCATCTCATTCGCAGTGTCTGCGGGGATGGCAATCAGTGGAATATGCGCATCAACTACACGCAGGAAATGGAGCCGCTCGGAACGATTGGCCCCCTGTCGCTGCTGCGCGACCACCTCGACGAACCATTTCTCGTTCTCAACGGCGACGTTCTGACGGATCTGAACCTCAATCAGTTCGTGAGCTGTCATCGGCGCGGCAATTCGCCGCTCACGATCGCAACGTCGATTCGTCCGACCAAGATGGACTTCGGCGTGATCGACGAGGTGGATGGACGCGTCAGCGACTTCCGTGAAAAGCCCGAGCTCACGCACCTCGTCAGCATGGGGATCTACTGCATGGATCCCTCCATCGTCGAACGAATCCCGTCGGGCGTCCCCTTTGGGTTCGACGATCTGATGTTCCAGATGCTGAACGACAATGCTCCGGTCAACGTCTTCAAGCACAGCGGCCTCTGGCTCGACATCGGACGTGTCGAGGACTTCCTGAAAGCCCAGGACGTCGCATGGGATGAGCAATCGCCGGCACTCGCAAGTTTCGCCGCCGCCTGAGGCACTCTCTCATCCGCAATGATCGCAAACGTCGTGCTCGCGGCGCGAGTTTGCGCCCTGATTGGAGATGAACACATGCTATTGGTATCAGAGCCGGTCCTGGGCGAAGACGAGAAGCTCGCTCTCGCCGCGGTCATCGACAGTGGCTGGGTGACGATGGGAGATCGCGTTCGCGACTTCGAGCAGGCGTTCGCCCGCCTGCACGAGGCCGAGGATGCGGTCGCCGTCGGCTCCTGCACGGCGGCCCTCCACCTCATCCTGCACGCCCTCGGCATCGGCCCCGGCGACGAAGTCATCGTTCCCTCGTTGACCTTCGTCGCCACGGCCAACAGCGTTCTCTATGTCGGCGCCAAGCCGGTCTTCGTCGATATCGGTTCTGCAGAGGTTCCGTTGATGTCGCTGGACGAGGCGGAAGCCAAGTGCACCTCGAGGACCAAGGCCATCATCCTCGTTCATTTTGCCGGCTACCTCGCGCATCGCGATGCCTGGCAATCCTTTGCGCGCCGGAAGGGACTGCTCTTGATCGAGGACGCCGCTCATGCGCCCGGACTGCCCGAGGTCGGCAGCTATGGCGAGGCGGCCGCCTTCAGCTTCTATGGAAACAAGAACATGACCACCGCCGAAGGGGGCGCGATCATTGCGCGCAGCCGCACCTTGCGCGAGACGATCCGGCAGGCCCGCGCTCACGGGATGACCAGCGGTACCCGGCAACGCCTGTCCAGCCGCCGTCCTGACTACGACGTGACGATTCTCGGGTTCAACTATCGAATGGACGAGCTACGGGCTGCGCTCGGCCTCGTACAGCTCAAGAAGCTGCCGGAATGGAATGAGATCAGACGGCGATTGTCAGCCACTTACCGTGAGCTCATGGCGGAACATTGCCCTTCCGTGATGATCCCGTTTGAAGCTCCCTGGCCCTCGACCCACCACGTGATGCCGGTCGTGCTGCCGCCGGCGACCAGCCGCCAGCGCGTCATCGATCGCCTGCGAAAGCACGGCATTCAGACCACGGTTCACTATCCGCCCGTCCATCGCCTGACATTCTACAGGGATCTCTATCCGGAGATGACCCTCCCGCGCACGGAGGATTTTGCTCGCCGCGAGCTGACACTGCCTCTGCACCCGCGTATGGGGACGTCGGACGTCGAGAGAGTCGTGATTGCACTGACAACTGCGCTCGCACCCCAATATCCGGTGGGGGCCGTCGCATGACCCTGCCCGAGACGCAAAGCGGGTGGGCTGCGCAATCCCGTTCCGCACGTCTCAGCGCGCGGCGTGCCATGGACGTTCTCTGTGCCAGCGCCGCGATTGCATCGCTTTCACCCGTATTCGTGGTTGTCGCGTTCATCATCTGGCTCGAGAGCGGCCGGCCACTTCTGTTCTCGCAGCTCCGCCTGGGGCAAGGCGGCGAACCGTTTCGCATGTACAAGTTTCGCAAATTCAGGCCGAGCTGCGGCAGCGACGGCTCTCCCCTGACGCTGCAGGAAGATGAACGTATGACAGCCGTTGGACGTATCCTGGCTGCGACCAAGCTGGACGAGCTGCCGCAGCTCTGGAACGTCTTGCGGGGCGATATGTCGCTCGTGGGGCCCCGCCCCGAGTCTCTTAGCTTTTCCGATTGCTTTCGGGGCGGCTTCGAACGACTGCTCGACTACAAACCAGGCGTGTTTGGGCCGTGCCAGGTCCTGTTCAGGCACGAAAGCAGCGCTTACCCCGCGGACGTGCCCGCCCCCGAGTACTATCGGAAAGTCCTGTTTCCGGCGAAAGCGAAGATCGACCTTGCCTATTTCCCACACCGGACTCTCGTATCGGATCTCGGCTGGATAGCCCGCGCTGGGCAAGTCATCGCACTGGAATGCTGGGCCGCCCTGACACGGAAGCATCGGTCAAGATGAGAGACAGAAAGGGACGCTGATGACCTATCTTGGAACAAAAATTCTTGTGACAGGAGCCGACGGGTTCATCGGATCGCATCTGACGGAACAGCTCGTTTCGGCAGGAGCTCACGTAACTGCACTTGCGCAATACAACTCTTTTGACAGCCATGGCTGGCTCGACGATCTTCCCCATTCGACCCGTCAGAAGCTCAATCTCGTGCGCGGCGACATTCGCGACGCGGCCTTCGTCGGCCGACTGGTTCAGGGCCATCACTACGTCTTTCATCTCGCAGCGCTGATCTCCATTCCCTATTCCTATCTGGCGGCGCAATCCTATGTCGAGACCAACGTGATCGGCACATTGAACGTCCTCGAGGCGGTACGGCAACACGGTGTTGAACGGGTCGTCGTGACCTCGACGAGCGAGGTCTATGGTACGGCGATCAAGATGCCGATCGACGAGTCTCACCCGCTGCAGGGGCAGTCGCCCTACTCGGCCTCCAAGATCGGCGCGGACATGATGGCGGAGGCCTTCGCGCGTTCGTTCGGCGTTCCCGTCGTCATCCTCAGGCCGTTCAATACGTACGGACCTCGGCAGAGCGAACGCGCCATCATCGGCACGATCATCCGGCAGGCGCTCGATCCGGAATGCGATGCAATCATGGTCGGCGACACGACCACCGTGCGCGATCTGACATTCGTCACGGATACCGCCGCCGCATTCATGGCGGCCGGGCTCGTGGACGACCTCGAATATGGCCATGCCTATAACGCCGGCAGTCAGCGCGCCATCACAATCGGCGATCTGATTGAGAACATTCTCGATCTGACATCCAGTCACAAGCCGATCCTGCGGGACGAAAAGCGTCTGCGGCCGACAAACTCGGAAGTGCGCGCACTCCTGGCCGACTCCACCCGGTTCGTACGGGTAACGGGCTGGACACCAAAGGTCACTTTGCGCGAGGGACTGCAGCGAACCGTCAATTGGTGGCGGGGTCGCCTTTCTACCAATCAAATCCGGCAGCAGACGGATTTTATGGCATGACGACGCCGCTCGACCGTCCGGACATTCCGGCGCGTGTTCTGGAATGAGCAGCATCGTGTCGCGCGTGCTTGAATTGCACAGGGAGATTGCCATGAACGGCAGCAGGCGCGTTCGGACGTTCAGCCACATCGCGATTGCCGGCTTGACCGCAATAGTTCTGCTCGCCGGCAGCTCGTGCTTCGCGGCACAGTATCGGCTGGCGGCGGGAGATACCGTCGAGGTATCGATTGGAGGCGCGACGGAGCAACGTCACCGGGCTCAAATCCAGATCGACGGCACGATCGCGCTTCCCGGAATCGGCACGGTCGAGGTCGCGGGCCTCACCACGGCCGAGTTGCAGAGCCGGATGGAAACGCTTCTGCAGTCGAAGATATTGCGGCAACGGCTGCCGGACGGGCGCGAGCAGGCAATCGTCGTCGTGCCTGGAGACGTGATCGCAAGCGTGGTGGAGTACCGCCCCATCTACGTTACCGGGGATGTTCTGACGCCCGGGCAGTTGACGTACAGGTCCTCTATGACCGTACGCCAGGCTGTCGCGGTTTCCGGCGGTTACAGCCTGCTGCGCTCCCGCAACCAGCCCGGCACCAGCGACCCGGCGGATCTTCTGCGCGACTATCAATCATTATCCACGGAATACGTGAAGGAGTACTTCCATATCCTTCGCGTCGACGCTGAGCTGGCAGACAAGGAGACATTCGATCAGACCCCGCCCCGGGACATTTCTTTGCCGGCCTCTGCAATAGCCCCGATCGTGCAGGCTGAAGCAGAGTCGTTGAAGACCGCGCAACGCGACTATCGCAAGGAGCGCACATTCCTGGAAGACGCCGTGAAGCAAGCGGACGCACAGTTCGCGGCGCTCAGCAAGCAGCAGGAAGGCGAAGAAAAGGGTGTCCAGGCGGATGAGGAAGAGCTCGATCGCGTCGTGAAGCTGTTCGGTTCGGGCTCGCTGCCGAGCCCCCGCGTCACCGAAAGCCGGCGTGCCCTTCTGCTTTCTTCGACCCGGCGCCTGCAAACCACGGTCGAGCTCATGCGTCTTCAACGGCAGCGCGAGGACTCGGCCCGGCAGATCGATCGCGCCGCAAGCCAGCGTACGATCACGCTGCTTCGCGAGCTGAAAGACTCCAACGTTCATATTGCCGACCTTCGTATCAGAATGAAATCGGTGGGGCAGAAGTTGCAGCCTGTCAACGGAAGCGCGGCGGTGCCGGCGGGAACAGGTGACCTCAAGCCCCAGGTCACCCTCGTGCGAAAGTCCGGCCAGAGCTGGGAGAAGATCGTCGTATCCGAGGATTACGACCTCGAACCGGGCGACGTCATCGAAATCGCGCTGCGGCCCCACGGCGGCTCCTGAGACCACCGGCTCGAACTCATCGCCCCGTCTCACAGAGCGTCCGGCTACCCCGCGTCAACCTTCTCTGCCTGCGCGCGAACGCCGGCTGGAGTACTCCCAAGTTGATCGCCTAACCCCTATTCAACGTTTACAACGCGCCCGCCAATTGGAGAATGGAGATCCGATGTCGTTCATTTGAATGAGCCAGGAGATTGAAGGGGGCGCGTCGCATGCTGAACTTAACCCAGAGCAGCTCGGTTGCATCGCATTACCAGTCCAGGGAATCCATTTTCAACATTTCAAACCGGGCTCCCCCGATCCCCGATGACGACCATCGGTTCGACCTGCGCGATGAGTTGCATGCGGCGCTCGGTCGTTTCGGCTGCGCGCATGTCTTGCTCAAGCATGGCCATGTGGTCGAGCTCAGCCCGGCGGGCCGCGCCATCCTGGAGCGCTTCTGTGGATCCGCCGTCGTTGCGAACTCGCTCTCTGGCGCCGTCAGGCAGATCGTAAAACGCGCGGGCGTCGAAATTCCCACGGGTTCGATAGCGTGGCTGGCAACGTCCTTCCGCGAAGGCATAGCAAGTCTTGTCAATCAGACGACCAGTGTCTGGTCGGACGACACCTGTGCGATCGTCCTGCTCGACCTCGATGCACGTCCGGAGCCGTCACCCCGAACGCTGCAGCGCTTGTTCGGCCTCACGGCCGCGGAGATTCATGTCGCTATTGAATTGGCACGTGGCGGCAATTTGCTCGATATTGCCCGCTCCCAGCGCCTGAGCCGGACGACGATCCGCTCCCATCTTGCCTCGCTGTTCGTCAAGACGCAGACGCGACGCCAAGTGGAGCTCGTCTCCCTGTTGGGACGTATTGCCCTCCTACCGTAGCCCCTTTTTCCGACCCTGGTTTGCTGCCGCGAGACGCATCCGAATGACGATCGTCGCAACGCGGCCCTCCATCGTCAGGTCTCGCTAGAGGCCGGCCCAGAAAGCTCGCTCTTCCATCCTCAAAGCGGCCTCGCCGCTATCTCTCCCGCAATACTTCCTGATTGTAGCGCATCAACGGCGAGAGCAGATAGCTGATGATTCGCCGCGACCCCGTCCTGATCTCGACGGTCACCGCCATTCCGGGCGAGAGCTGAACGGTCCGGCCCTCGACCTCCATCGAGGTACGGTCGAGGCTGACGCGAGCCGCATAGTTCAACTCCTGCCCTTTCGGCTCGCTGGACGCAATCTCCGTTCCGCCGGCCTGATCCCTCGCACCGTCCTCACGCCGATCACGTATGATCGCATCCCGCGAGATGCTGAGCACCCGACCGTTCAGCAGGCCATAGCGCGTAAAATTGAACGTATCAATCTTGATTGCGACGGATTGTCCCGGAACGACAAAGCCAATATCACGGTTCGACACAAGAGCCTCGACCTCGAAGTCCGGATTCAACGAAACGACGGCCGCCAATGTTTGCGCCGGCGTGACCACCCCACCGATCGTGTGTACCGCGAGCTGCTGCACCACCCCGTCGACCGGCGCGGTGAGGATTTGCAGTCTCGCCCGTTGCTCCGCCTTGATCAAATCCTGAGCGAGACCGGCGGCCCGCTGTTCGGCCTTGGACAGATCATCATAGAGCGCACGCCGAAACTCCGCTTCCGCTTTGGATCTGGCCTGCGCCAGACTCGCCGTGGCCGCCTCGGCTTCGTGGAGCCGGCTCTGCTGGACCAGAACGTCATGCTGCTGGCCAACCAATTCCTGAGCTTCGGTAAGATAGATGATCTTGGACCCGATCGCTTTGTCGTAGAGATATTTGCGAACGTTCACGCGCTCCTCGAGAAGGGGGATCGTTGCATCGAGTTTCGATATCGTCGCCGCGATTGTTTCGCTCTCCGCTTTCTTCTGTGCCAACTGTCTGTCGAGCTCCGACAGCTTCGTCGCTTGCTCCGCCATCTGGCTGGCCAAGAACTGGCGCTGCAGGTCAACCATCTGACCGCTGGCTCCTGCTGGAGGAACGAACTCGGCAATGGGATCGCCGGGCACCAGCGCCGCGCGCAACCTGGCGGTGTCAAGCTGGGCGGCAAGCAGGTCGCTCTTCACGTGATCGAGTTCAGCGGCCGTGATTGTGGGATCCAGTTCGATCAGCACGTCACCCGCCCTGACCATCGTGCCGTCCCTGACGCGGATCGCACGCACCACCCCCGTTTCCGCGGGCTGGATGACTTTGGTCCGGCCATTCACCACGACCTTGCCCGATGCGGTCGCGACAACATCCACCTTGGAGAGCGAGGCCCAGGCCAAGGCGGCGCAAAACAGCAAGATGATGATCATACCGGTGGCGCGGCCGATCGGCGACGGCGGCCTCTCGAGCACCTCCAGCGCAGCCGGGAGAAAGGCGGTCTCCTCCTCGCGCCGGGACCGATTTGGGAATTGAACGATGCGTCTAGCGATGGTCATTGATCCCTGCCTGCAGCAAATGCAAGTTCGCGTAGCGCCCGTTCGAGCGGATCAACTCATCGTGGGTACCGTCCTCGACGATCCGCCCGCGCTCGATGGTGATGATCCGATCTGCTCGACGCACCGTAGAAAGCCGGTGGGCAATGATAAAGACGGTGCGCCTCTCACAAATGTGCTTCATGTTGTCCTGAATGATGCGTTCGCTCTCATAATCGAGCGCGCTGGTCGCCTCATCGAAAATCAAGATGCGAGGATCATTGACCAGCGCCCGCGCAATCGCGATGCGCTGCCGTTGGCCGCCGGAAAGGCTGCAGCCGCGTTCTCCCACGATGGTATCGTAGCCTTCGGAAAGCTCGAGTATGAACTCGTGTGCGCCGGCAAGCGTTGCCGCATCAATGATGCGTTGCATCGGCATGGCGGGGTCAGCAAGCGCAATGTTCTCGGCCACGGTTCGATTGAAAAGCACGTCCTCCTGCAGGACGACCCCCACCTGACGTCGCAACCAGGCGGCATCTGTCATGGCCAGGTCGACGCCATCGATGAGAACCCGGCCGGTTTCCGGTACGTACAGCCGCTCGATGAGTTTGGTCAGGGTACTCTTGCCCGAGCCCGATGGTCCCACGATGCCAACGACCTCGCCGGCCGAAACGTGGAAGCTGATGTCGTGCAGCGTTTCCGGACCATCAAGGCGATATCGAAATCCGACATGGTCGAATGTCACGGCGCCTCGAATCGCCGGAAGGATGGCCCTGCCCAAGCCGATAGCCGGCTCCGGCCGAGTATTGAGAATATCCCCCAATCGCTCGATCGACAGGCGGACCTGATGGAAGTCCTGCCAGATCTGGGCGATACGCAAGACCGGCATGTTGACGCGATTTGCCAGCATATTGAAGGCCACCAATTCGCCAACGGTCAAGTGACCTTCGATCACCAGCTTCGCGCCGAAGAACAGGATTGCAACCATGACCAGATGGCTCACCAATTGCACCGCCTGACTTGCCAGGTTTCCAAGGCTCACGACGCGAAAGCTTGCGGAAACATAGGCGGCAAGCTGCTCCTCCCAGCGCCTGTTCATTTGCGGCTCAACGGCCAGGGCCTTCAGCGTTTGTACGCCGGTTATGCTCTCGACCAGGAAGGCCTGATTTTCAGCGCCGCGCCGGAACTTTTCATCCAGCCGTTGGCGGAATAGCGGTGTCGCAACGATCGAAATGCCGACGTAGAACGGAAACGCTCCCAGAACGATCAGCGTGAGCATCGGCGAGTATACGAACATCACCGCGATGAACACCACGGTGAACATGAAATCGATGATGAAGGTCAGCGCCGAGCTCGTCAGAAAGCTCCGGATGTTCTCCAGCTCCTGAACGCGGGCGACCGAGTCGCCCACGCGACGCGTCTGGAAATACATCAGCGGCAACGACGCGAGATGGCGGTAGAGCCGCGCGCCGAGCTCGACGTCGATCCGGTTTGTCGTATGAGAAAACAGATAAGTTCGTAATCCACCCAGAATGGTTTCGAAAACTGCGATCACAGCCAGTCCGATCACCAACACCTCGAGCGTGCTAATTCCGCGATGGACGAGCACCTTGTCGATGACCACCTGAAAGAACAGCGGACTAACGAGGGCGAATACCTGCAGGAAGAAGGAGGCGAGCAGCACCTCTCCGAGCAGGTGGCGATATTTCCGGATGGCGCCAAGAAACCAGGTGACGTCAAATCGGCGAGACAGATCGGAAAGGGACGCCCTACGCGCCATCAAGACCACGCGACCGTCCCAAAGCGCCTCGAATTCGGCACGACTGAGTTTGCGCGGACGGGGCTCCGAGGGACACTGAACCAGGACCTCGTCCCCGTCCGCCTTGCCAACCAGGAGGAAGCCGCCTTGATTAAGCACGGCGATCCCCGGCAAGGGTATGCGCCCAAGACGAGCCCAACCGGTTCTGATCGTTCGCGCCTTGAGGCCGAAGGCTTTCGCGCATCGCACCATCTCCGTCACCCCGATCTGACGGGTGCCTAAACGATGCCGGAGCTGCTCCTCTTCGGCTGCAATGCCGTGCAATCTGAGCAGCAACACGAGCGCGAAGCACCCCGATTGTTCTGGCGATGCGATTTCTCGGATATCCCGCATGTGGTCCGCCAACATCTTACGCGACAAACGTCAAGGAGAGCACTCACTGCTGACGCACGGGAGGCGGCCTTTGATCGAGCCTGCGACCAACAGAAGAAGGCGACTTCGCTTTCAAGCCAACACGTGCGCTGAGGCCGCAACTCTAACCCTGCTTACGAGATACCCGCGCAGCAAAAACGCAGTACATGTGCAATTTCACTACTTCCGAATAGGTAGCTCCGAAGCTCGGCAGCCCACACCGAGGTGGCGTCACCGACAGGCTCGCACGCGGCGGAACGGGGTAGAAGATCGGCCGCCGCTAGATGCAAGCTATAGAGTTAATCCAAAAGGGGTAGTGGAAGCGCAGGAGCTGCATCACGCACCCCATCTGCCAGCCATGGACCGACGGAATAACGTCTTATCAAACCTCCTTCGCCACGCGCCGCACAACCAACGCATTCCCGCGCGCGATGATCCTCGCTCAGCATCGATCCGGACCGTCGCCGATTGCGCGAGCGATCGTGTAGTTACCCCTTTATTCAGATACGATCGCGAACTCGCCGTGATAATAGTGGATTTGCAGACAACTCTCTCGGTTGCATGGTGAAATTCGCGCCTTCTTGAGCGTGTTGGCACTTTTTGAACGGATACCGGTTTGCGGTTTCCGATCAATCGACGAGCGCCACATCGTTCAAGTGAGCTGCGATCCAACGGATGATCCTGTCTTGGCCGACGGGCTGTCGACATTTGCCAAGACGTGGGGCGATATCGAATGCGGGAGTTTTGCGAATGTTGAAACCAGGGCTGGACGGCGATCGCAGATACGTCTCACGCTTCTTGGACGATGGAAGCGAAACGCCGGAGGACCAACGCGGTCCGCTGGAGCCCCATCTGCTCTATATCGGAGGCGAAGATCATCATCTTCGCCTTCCGGCGATGTGTGCGCTGCGCGACCGCGGCTTCCGCATAACGGCCGTCGCCAGCGGCGACCCGGCTCCATTTGTAAGAGCAGGCATCCGTTATCGGAAGTTCCAGTTCAACCGGTTCGTAAATCCGCGGGCCGATTTGGCGGCCATCAAACGCCTTGCGAAGATCTTGATCGAAGAGCAGCCGGATCTCGCGCAAAGCTTCGATACCAAACCCTCGATATTCCTGCCTTTGGCTGCGCGAAGCGCCCCTGGCGTGCTGGCCATTCGTACAATTAACGGACGTGCGTTTCTCTATTCGTCTCGCTCTCCCCTCGCCTTATCGCTGCGTCCGGTCTATCGCGCACTCCACAAGCTCGCGGCCCGCACCGCCGCCGCTACCGTCTTCGAGATCGGTGACGACCGCGCGTTCTTCGAGCGTCACGGCATGGCCGGAAAGATGCCCGTTCTGATCCGAGGAGCCGGCGTCGACGTCGAGGGCTTCGACCGGGCGCTGAATTCGGGACCATCACCAGCACAGCTTCGCAACGAGCTTGGGCTAGGCGACGCCGAAGTCGTGATCACCGTGACGCGGATGACCAGACAGAAGGGCATTCCGGCCCTGCTCGAGGCGGCTGCCCGCGTGCATGCGGTGCGCCCGAATGTACGCTTCCTGCTTGTCGGACCGCGCGACTCCGAAGGTCCTCTCGCCATCACGCAAGCCGAGATCGACCAGCATGCGCCCTACGTGAAGGCAATCGGGCCGAGATCAGACATTCCAGCCCTGTTCAGGCTCGCGAATGTATTCGCGTTTCCGACTGAGTACCGTGAAGGCGTACCGCGGGTTCTCCTCGAGGCCGCACTCGCCGGTGTGCCGACGGTGACCACGACCATGCCGGGATGCGCCGAAGTGATCCGCGATGGATGGAATGGCTTGCTGGTGCCCCCGGGAGCGCCGCCCGTGCTGGCCGCAAAGATTCTTCACTTGCTCGCCAATCGCGAGAAGGGCCTGGTCATGGCCGGTCGCGCCGCCGAGTATGTCAGGAGGGAATTCTCGCTCGCGACCGTTGTCGACCAGCATGCCGCTCTCTACAGGCAGTTAATTGATCGCGCGCTCCCTGCTCGGTTCGCCGACCGAGGGCGCGCAGCGGCAACCAAGGAGGATACATGCGTCCTCTAGGGAGTCGTTCTCGCGCTGCTATTTGGCTCGCGGCGGCGGCACTGTTGGCGGCCAGTGCGTTGCTCCTGCAAGGCCTGGTGTTCGATACTCCCACGCGCGCTGAGGCCACGACCACGCTGCATTTCGCCTCCAACGGAAATTTCGACTCGGCCGGCAACTATCTTCCCGGTGTCGCCGGTTTCAATCTGGCGGACGTCAGCAGCCTGGCGCAGATGGACTCTCTGCCTGACGGCGTCAGAGGCCTGGTCTGGGTCGGTCAATGCAAGGGCGCGGATGCCAAATTCGTAGAGTCGGTACGTCCGTTCATCGGTCACGCGAAACTGTTCGGTTTCTATTTGATGGACGATCCGGATCCAACCGGACAGCACTTTCCGCTTTGCACGGCCGACAACCTGAAGGCGGAATCGGACTGGATCCATGCCAATGTGCCCGGCGCAAAAACCTTCATCCTGCTCATGACGATGACGTCGTCACGCGCGCCGTCGTTCAAGGACACCTACAACCCGGCCAGCTCGCACGTCGATCTATATGGCATCGACCCCTACCCCTGCCGGACGGAACTGAACGGCTGCGACTACCACCAGATCGATCGCTATGTCGCCGCGGCCGAGGCCGAGGGAGTGCCACGCGACAAGATGATCCCTGTGTATCAGACTTTTGGCGGCGGCCGCTGGATCAATGACGGCGGTGGCCGATACGTGCTGCCGACCGCAAATCAGATGCAGCAGATATTGGCCCGCTGGGACGCGCTCATCCCAGCGCCCGTTTTTGACTTTGCCTACAGCTGGGGACCGCAGAATGGAGACTGGACCCTCGCCGGCTCGCCGGAATTGCAGGCAGCGTTCCTGCGCCGCAATCGCAACCCGATCGCCCTGAACCGAATGAATTGACGTCCGATGAAAGCCGCCCGAAAGCAAAGCAGCAGCGAAATACTCCGGCCGGGCGGCCGCTCTGCGAGCCGCCGGGCTGCAGATGCGAGATCCGAACTCCTGCGAACCATCGCGACGTTTCCGACCGTCGCTCAAAGACCGCGCTCGTCGATCGAGCGCCGGTTGCGGAATCGATCGACGGGGCGCGAGGCACGTCGATGATCCTGGACCTTTTGTTCGCATTTGGGCTGCTGCTGACGCCCGCCTCCCAATTGCGGCTCGCGGGCTTGCCGGTCGGACCAGGCGAACTTTGTCTTTTCGTCTGGGTGACCCTCGTGCTCGGCCGCGAGGCAACCCTCCTCCGTTTTCACCTGACGCCGGCGCTGTCGCGGCTGCTTCTGTTCTGGTCGCTGTTTGTGCTTGCACAAAGCCTCGGAACACTGACTGCAAAGATGATCGGCGACGAGCATGATCCCGAGTGGTTCCTGCATGACGTCATGGCTTATCCTCTGCTGGCTGCCGTCAGCTGCCTGAGCTTGGTCGGGTCTGATCCCGGAGCGCGGCTACGTCGGATCACCTGGCTTCTCTGCGGATTGGGCAGTCCCGTGATCGCCGCACAGCTGGCCGACGCCTGGGGATTCTACGATCTCCCATCGGTCGATCCGTTGTGGTGGGACCAATTCCGGGGATGGTCGTCGAATCCGCACCAACTCGCAGTGCTCTGCATGGTGCTTGGATTTCTGTCGCTTCATCTTGCGGAAACGGTCACTACGACTGGCGCCAGGATCGGCGCGCTTGCCTGCGCCATCATCCCTACCTACGCCGGTCGGCTCACAGGTAGCGACTCGTTCACGCTCATTCTTGTGCTTGCCGGACCGATCTTTGTGGCATTCAAATGCCGCACATGGCTGTTCTCGCGGATGCAGACCAGCTTCCGCTCGTCATTCGCCTGGCTGATCGCGCTGGCTTTGCCCTTGATCGTGATTTCGATCGCGCCACTGGCCTATTCGATCGCAGTCGAAGCCAGAGACCTGGCCAAGTCGATGGCACGTGAAAACCCGGAGCAAACCCGGGAGAAGACCGAACTGCGATTTGAGCTTTGGGAACAGGCGATCCGGCGAGGGCTCGAGTCGGGGTCGTTGGGCCTGGGCCCTGGTCCGCATCTCGAAATTCCGCAGTCGATCGTCGCTTCGCGACAGATGAACATGGCGCATCCCGAGTTTGTCGAACACCCCAAGCCCTCCTTTGTGCCGAACTTCGAGGCGCACAATACGATGCTCGATCTCTTTACCCAGGGCGGGCTTCTTCTCGTCTTGAGCTTCGTCGGGCTCGTGGCATCGGCTTTCTGGTCCGCGTACCGAAGCGGTCAAGCGGGGCTGCCGGCCCTGCTGTGCGGTCTCTGCATTTACGCGATCGCGACCTTCCTGCTTCGGCATCCGATCTTCTGGTTTGTGATCGCCATCTGCCTGGTCGCGGAGCCGATCGCGACCGGCCAGCGACAATCGTCCCCGGCAGGCAAAGGGCTACGCGGCCATGCTCGCAGGGCCAGCCCCCTCTTTTCGCGCCCGCGGCTCGGCTTCGAACATGGCGCGAGAAGACAGGGCCCGGGCTCAATCCGACTACGCGTATGACGCTGGAATGGAGGTACCGATGCAGTTGATGGATAAAGCCGGCCTTATCGCCGACCGTATACCATTGGGACCCCAGTTCGAGGACCAGCGGCAAGAAGACCGGCCGAAGATCTCTCCCGAAGTAGGGTTCCGGCAGGTCATTGGAATCCTGCGTCGCAGAAGCAGGCTCATTCTGACGGTCGCGGGCGTGGGAACAATCCTGGCGGGCGTCACCGGGCTGCTGATTGCGCCCAAATATACCGCAACTGCACAGCTCGTTCAGGTTCAAGGCTCGGCGTCCCTCAGCCCCGAAGCGCTCCAGCAGGCCGTGGATACTCAGGTCACAATGCTGACCTCTCCGTATCACTTGCGACACGTTCTCGACAGCTTTCGGAACGATCCACGCTTTCGCGGACTGACACCCGACCCCGAAGCGGATCCGGCCGTCACTCCGGCTCCGGCTGAACCCCAGACGAGCGAGCCCGGGTCGCTGGGCCTGAAGGAACTCGAGCGCCGGCTGGGCGTCTGGATTGGACCGCTCCTCCATCACAAGCGAGCCGGCGCTGGCCTGAAATTCGACGATCTTCAGCGCCGCCTGCAAGTCCTTCAGGAACGCCGCTCGCGCATCATCAACGTAACCTTCCAGTGGACGACTCCCGAGCGGGCAGCCGACATCGTCAATCGGATCGTCGAACTCTACGTCCAGAGCAATGCCGAGCAGCAACGAGCCTACACTACCGGCGAACTAGCTCGTCTGGAGCAACGTATTGCGACGGTCAAGGGCGATATCGAGCGGACCAGCGCGGCACTGCATAAGGCAATTCAGCGGCGCTCCGATGCGAGCCGCAGCGCCGCAACCGAGGAGCAGGAAGCCGACCTCGATCCACGTGAGCTCGAGCGCCGGACCGCCGCCAGCGCGCAACTCTACGCAAGTCTTCTTCAGCGACAGAAGGAGATCCGCGAACAGGAAGAACTCGTCAATCCGGATGTAAGCATTCTCTCGCTAGCGTCTCCGCCGTCTCGGCCGAGCTCGCCGAATCCGATCCTGTTCATGCTCCCCGCCTTGATCGTCTCCTTGATTTGCGGAGGCTTCGTAGCTCTCATCCTGGAGCGCCTCGACAGCGGGCTGCGCAGCGAGAAGGAAGTCACCGAGGCGTTCGAACTTGCCTGTATCGGCCTAGTCCCCCGAATACCGCCAAAGCAACTGAACCACTCCGTCAATTACCTTCGAACGGAACCATTTTCCCCGTACGCGGAAGGACTGCGGTCCGCAGTTGCGGCGTTGCGGCTGGGTGAGCCAGGTCACACGAAAGTGGTCTTGATCAGTTCCAGCATTGCCCGCGAGGGGAAAACTACGCTCGCTCGAGGCCTCGCGGCTTATGTCGGCCTCCTCGGGCGACGTGCGCTCCTGATCGCAATCGACCATCACAAAGGCAAGCAAGCAGCAGAATTCGACAACGCCGGCGAGCGACGAATTGTCGGTCTGCAAACCCGGTCGCTGGCGGACTCGATCAGGCACATTCCGCATGCCGGCTTCGACTACGTCAGAATACCCTGCCACCGGCTCGACCCCATGACTACCGTTGAACAGTTGGGCGACCTCATTCGCCAACTACGCGAACGTTACGATGGCATCATCATCGATGGTCCGCCTGTCTTCGCAACCGTCGAGGCGCGATTACTCCCGTCGATCGCCGACAATCTTCTCTTCGTCGTCAAATGGGGGAGCACGAGGCGGGAGTTCGCTCAGAACGCCCTAGAACTGCTTCGCAACGGTGGGCGCCTCGAGAACGAGCGCGCTGATTTTGCGGCGGCGATCGTCACTCAGGTCGATCTCAAGAGACATGCGCAATACCGCTATGGAGACACCAGCGAATTCGTCGCCGGCTCCCGGGGCGCGCCCCGCGCCGGCCTTGTTGCAAGATGTCTCGCGCCCATTTCCAGCTTGCATCATTGGATGCAGGAGATCGGATTTCAAGCGCTGGACATTGCAAGATCATTCGGGCGGAAAGGGCACTAAGGATGAGACAGGATGCCCTGCACAGGACCGACCCGACGGCTGGTCAAGCTGCCGAGAACACGATTTTGCCGCTGGTGCTCATGGTCCTGAGTGAGTTTGATCGGTACAACATCACCTACTTCTACTGGAAGAGTAGCAATCGACTCCACCGCGCTCTGACCGGCGAGGGAGACGTCGATCTGCTTGTCGCACAACGGGATCAGCACCGCGCCCAGGCGATCCTGCTCGAGCGCGGCCTCAAGCTCTTTCCCGCCGTCGCCTGTCGCGACCATCCGGCTCTCTCGAGCTATCTCGGATACGACGAACCAAGTGGCCGGATCGTGCATCTTCATCTGCACATCCGACTGGTCGCGGGCACCAGCTTGCTCAAAAACTACCATCTGCCGTGGGAAGAGGCCCTGGCGAGGCGAGCGATTGTTCATCCGGGGCTGCTGATCCGCATGTTGGAGCCCGTGGACGAGGCATTGCTGCTGATTGTACGTGGGTGCTTAGAGCTGAGGCGATCGGATCCGGTCGTGCTCCGCAACTGGCAGGCAATGACGCACAAATTTGCGCGTGATCGCGCGGAACTCGCCGACCGAATTCCTCGCACGGCACTCAGAAGACGAGCCGCCGAACTGCTGGGCGGCGAGTTGGCTGACGCGGTCGCCGATGCTCTCTATTGCCAACCCGAGCTGGAGCATCAGCGACATTTGCGCCGGCTACTCCGACGACACTTCGCGCCGCATCGAATCTACAACGATCTCGAGGCCGGACTGCGGACGATGATACGCGTCGCGCAGCTCCTCGCTGGCCACCTGAACAAGCGTCTTCTCTGCATCCCCCGGCCGTGGAGCCGCCGGGCCCCCGGCGGCGGGCACGTTGTGGCCGTCATCGGCGTCGACGGCAGCGGGAAATCAACCATCGTCGCGACCATTCGGCAGTGGCTCGGCGAGGAGATGGATGTCATTCCGATCTACTTCGGGACCGGGGCAGGACGCCCTTCCCTCATATTATGGCCCCTCAAATTGATGGTGCCGCTGATCACGCCCCTGTTCAAGACCAAGCCCAAAGGCTCATCGCATGGCAAGATATCAGATCGTCCCCCGGGCCGATTGTACAGTGCGCTCATGACGATCTGGGCGACGGCGACGGCCATCGAAAAGCGGATCAAGCTGTCGACAGCGCATCGCGGAGCCCGTCGTGGCCTTGTCGTGGTCACAGATCGATACCCGCAGAACGAGATCGCCGGTTTCAATGAAGGTCCGCTGATGCCGCGCCTTATCGGCATCCCGCAATGGCTGCGTCGATTTGAGGCCAACTCCTATTCGCTTGCCCAGCGCCTTCCACCGGACATTGTGATCAAGCTGGTCGTTCCGCCCGAGGTTTGCGCTCGACGCGAACCCGACATGGATCCGTCCGTGATCAAGCAGCGTATCGCGGCGATCCCGCGACTGGCATTTTCCGGCGCGCGCGTCGTTTCCATCGATGCCCAACAGCCCCTGCCCGACGTCATTCGCGCGGTGAAGAAGGAGGTGTGGCGACTGCTTTAGTGAGAGCGATAAAACAAAGCAATTGTCCGGATTCGAATATGATCATCGAGTTTTTCGGCCCTCCAGGCGCCGGCAAGACCACTCTTGCACGTACTCTTGCAGCGCGTCTGCGTGAACACAATTACACCGTGGACCTCGTACTGAGTCACCGACCGGCGGAGCGTTCGCCGAGCGAGAGCCCCAAACCGTCGACGGCCCTTCGTAAGATAGCGTTCGCGGTACGGCGCTTGACGCGTCCGCCCACGGAGCTGGCATCCATGTTGGTTCGGCCGCGAGGGCTGTCCCGCGATCTCAGGACAGCGTTGAATCTGATCAAGGTTCTTCCGCCCTCCAACGCGCTCTCCTCGCTCAGACTGCTGCAATACATGTCCAGGCTGTCGCACGCATGGTATCGCAAATCCGCGATTGCGCGCATCGTCTTGTTCGATCAAGCGTTCGTCCAGGCCATTTGCTCCCTGACACTCCTTTGCGGCATCGCAGACGAGGCATTGATCTCGTATGCGCTGGATCTCGTCCCCGAACCGGACCTGCTGATACGTCTCGACGCTCCGGCCAAACTGCTCGAAGAGCGGCTCCGCGACCGACATGATCTCGGGAGCAAGGTCGAAAGACTGCTTGAGCTGGACCTGGAAACTAGCCTCAGTTCACGCAACGTCGTCGATCTCCTGCACGACTTGCTGTGCAGGAAAGGCCGAAATGTCGTGAGCATCTCCTCGGTCAACCAACCGTCTCTTGCCGCGGCCGTCGAGCAGATGGAACGACAGATCGTTAGCATGGTCGAGCAACGCAAGCGCGCCGCGACCAAGCCGGCACATGTTGGAGCGGATATCTCAGGCCACTCCTCGTTAATCTCAACTATTTTCGACCCGGATCTCGGAGCACTCGATAGAACTGGCACTGCAAGGACAAGAAAATGAACATGCATGAGCGAGGCGCCGGCAGCGCACGGATCAGGCGAGTGGTCGTCGGGGGAGCTGCGGCATTTTCGATCTATGTCGCCAGCGCTGGCGTAACCGCGTGCTCGCAGCTCTTGCTAGCCAGAATTGTCGGCGCTCACACTTACGGCGTCTACGCCTATGTCATCGCCTGGATAACCATTCTCGCCTATTTCTGCGCGCTCGGCTTCGACATCGCATTGCTGCGCTTCGTGTCCGTGTATCAGACCTTGGCAGCGAGCAGCCTTGCACGGGGTGTTATCCAATACGCCGAACGACGTTCACTTGCGGTAAGCCTTCTGGTTGCATTCGTCGGAGCGGCCATCATCGACATCTGGCCCAGCCCGTTCCCGACGGAACTGAAAAGAACCTTTCTGGTTGGCTTCCTTCTGATCCCCATACTGGCGCTGTTATGGATACGCTGCTCGGTCGTCCGGGCTTTCGGCGGGGTTGTGCCGGCACTGATACCCGACCGCGTGGTGCGGGACGGGCTGCTTGTGATTATTGTCGTCGTGGCCGGTCCTTTGCTCGGATCGCAGGTCGATGCGCGGGGAATCATGTTGGCGTCCGTTGCCGGCGCCGTCTTCGGACTAGTGCTCGCAAGCCAAGCTGTTCGTCGATTGTGTCCGGACTCAATCAGGACTGCTGACGCTCAATATGAACCCGCAAGCTGGCGCCAGACCGCCGTGCCGTTCATGATCATCGCGGGGGCAGAAGCGCTCCTCAACCGCGCCGGCGTGGTGCTGCTCGGCTGGTTCGGAGAAACCAGGGAGGCCGGAATATACAGCCTCGTCTTCAACATTGCGTTCCTGGTGGCATTGCCCCGCACGGCGATCAACACACTGTTCGCCCCGACGATCTCAAGCCTCTTCACGGGGAACGATCGAACGACCCTGCAGGCACTCGTGACCAGGGCCGCTTTATGGACCCTCTTTGCCGCGTTGGCCATTGCGCTCGGATTGGCCATCATGGCCGAGCCGCTTCTCTCCTGGTTCGGCGCGGATTTCGTGACAGGCGTCCCTGCCCTGCACATCCTCCTCCTGGGGCAAGTGGTCGCAGCCGCGTTCGGTTCCCTGCTGCTCATTATGACGATGACCGAGCATGAGCGGGCGGCGGCCGTTCTGCTGGTCATGAGCGCGGCGGGCAACATCCTGGCCAGCGTCGCATTCATCTACTGGCTTGGATTGACCGGCGCTGCGATCGCCAGCTCGGCCGCCTTGATCGTCTGGCACATCGCCATGGCCGTCTTCATCTCACGCCATCTGCGACTGCTGCCCGGGGTCTTTGGGCTATTGGTGCCGAGCCGCAAGAAGAACATTGCGGCACGGCCGGATGTCCATGTCGATGCGTCCTCCGTTCTGGATTTCACACCTCGCAAACACAACACATCGACGCGCCAGCGGGCACCGCTTTAGGGGCGCAGGTAACTCCAGCCCTGCTCCTGTAGCTCCATCAGCCGGACCACGCCGGATTTGGTGACCTTCGCTTGCGAGATGAGAGGAATCTCCTTTGCCTCGACCCTTGCCATATTCTCCTTGGTATTTCCGCATGCGGAGAACGCGACTTCGGGCATGGTCTCGCTCATGGACTTGATGCGTGCCTTCACCGGCGAGGTATCGTCTCGTAGCATGTGCAGCCCCGGTCCGAACGCCACCAGCTCGACTTCAACCTTCTGTCCAATTTCCGAATAGTGTTGAACAGTGTTGCTGACGTTATTCAGTGCAAGGTTCATAATCGCCGGATCATTGACGTCGACCTGGACGACGAGTCTGTGCGACTGCACCCGCTTGGGACTGACCACCATCTTGGCATTGGCGTTGAGCTTGGCGCTGCCGGCCTGAGAAGCGTGGCTTGTCTGGATGGCGTTTACCAGAAACGCGCCTGTAAAGGCCACACTGGCGAAAACGATGACTGTTCTGTTCATGCTGTCTTCCCCTGAATGTGCGGAACACGGAGGGTCTCGTTGACCCGCCTCAATCTGTTGCGCGCGGCTGCGCTGGTCAAGAAACCCTCAGCAGCAGTGCGGACAATCTACTTTATTCCCCGAGCGAGGCGCCGTTACTTCTTAGTGGCTACCTACATTGCCACATCGACAGAGCGCCAACCAAAGCGGTGTCATTGATGACGCCGACGATACGGAGCCTAGCCAATCTGAGCCGTCACGATGAGGTTGCAGGCAATTGCGCACAAGACGATAGTCTCGCCAAGCGGCGTCCCACGTCCTGTCCGACAGGGCGGATCACTTGGCGGAGATGTCGCGCGGACCGCCGTTGCGACGACCTTCATCCTGACACTCCTTGTAGGATTTGCGCATGGAGGCTCACGTGACGATATCGAACTCGGCTTTACGGCAGTTGAAGCCGAACGGATCGGACAGAGCCAGGCGATTGAACAGGAGCGCGACCGAGCAGAGAGGCTCGCGCGCGAGCTCGCAAATGTCCGGGCAGAGCTCAATGCCGTCAAGCTCGAGCGCGAGCACGCGATCGGCGCCATCGAGCTGGGGATCAGGCAGACCCACGCGCTCGAGCTGGAACGCGACAAGGTGAACAATCTGACGCGGGACCTCTCGTTCCTCAGGGCGGAGCTCGACGCAACCCGGATCGCAGCTTCAAAGGCGATGCAGGTCTTCCCCGCAGAACCCAAACAAGAGCCGACCGCTGCACCTGGAAGCGACGCAGAGCGCGCCGCGGCAGAGGTCGCGGCGCTGCGATCGGACCTCGATATCGCGCGTAGCGCCGCCACGGACGCTACAAACGCTCTTGGCGCCGAGGTTGCGCAGAAAGAAGTGCTTAAGTCTGAACTGAAGCAGCAACGCGACAACTTCGCGGCGCTCGTGACTGAGCAGACCTCCCTTAAGGTCGAGCTCGAAGCCGCCCGGACGGCGACGACCGACGCCTCGAAGGCAGCCGCTGCCGAAGCCACGCGAAACGAAGCACTGAAGCAGGAATTGAAGCTGCAACGCGACAAGGCGGATGCAGCGTCCACCGAACTGGATGCCCTGCGGACGGCGGCTAACACAACACGAACCGAGGCACCAGATGCGGCGAAAGCAAGCTCCGAGGCGAAGCTCGCCCTGGAGAACGCACTGGCGCAGCAACGCGACCGGGCAGATTCCGCCGTGAATCGACTCGCCTCGGTCCAAGCGGAATTTGACGCCGCACGACGCGCGCATCTGCAAGCCAGCAGCGCCGAGGCCGAGCAGAGACAGACGCTGGAACGCGAGCTTGGCGTACAACGAGACAGAGCCAATGCGCTCGCAGGCGAAACAACATCGCTGGCGAAGCAACGTGATGACGCGCGTTCCACCGCCGAGCAGGCCACGCGGGCCGTCGATGCGGCCGAGGCAAGGAACAAGGAGGAATTGGTCAGAGAGAGGAACAGGGGCGAAGCTCTGCTTCGCGAACTGGCCTCGGCGCGGAAGGAGGTCGAAGAGCGGTCCGCGGGCCTCGCCGCCGCCTATGCCGAGATCCTGAGGGTCACGGAACTCAACGCGACGGCTGCCAAACAGAGCGATGAACTCGCCAGTGAGCGCCAGCGCGCCGACGGTCTCGCACGGGAGCTTGCGCTGACAAGGGCTCGGATCGAACAAGCGAACAGAAAACCTGCGGCAATAGATTCGCCCGCGACAAGGTCGCCGGAACAGACCTCCCAGCAGCGTGAGCGCCCTTCCGATGGTAAGGGCGGGCCTCGCTCGCGCGAGCAAGACGCCGCCCGGACGGTCACTCCCAACTCACAACCTCGCTCGCAATCTGGCTCATCGATATTGCAGGCACAACCAACGACTCCCGTCCCGTCCGCGGATCGCGGTACGAAGGACGCTCCGGCATCGGAGCGCTCCGCCTCGGCGAGCGCGACGCCCCTCGCCCTCGGAGACGAGCAGAGGCTGCTTGCTCGGGCGAATGCATTGCTGCGGCAGGTCGACATCAGCAGCGCCCGCCAGTTGCTCGAGCTAGCTCTCGCACATGGCAGCGCGCAGGCCGCTTTCATGCTTGCGGAGACTTACGATCCGCCCGTGCTGGAATCTTGGCACGCGCGCGGAGTCGCGGGCGATCGGGACAAGGCGCGCGATTTGTATCAAAGAGCAAAGGCAGGCGGCATTGACGATGCAGAGGAGCGCATCAAGACGCTGAAATAGAGCCGCACCGGCTCTCCAAGCAGCCAGACGACGGAGAACGATCCATGTCCATGATCAGGTTGGCACTCGCAATTGCATCGGCGCTGCTCGGACTGCAAATGGCGGCGAACGCCCAGTCAGTCCGGACACCCGCGACGCAAGCCGCAGCGCCGGCGAAGAACGCCGACATGATCGCAAAAGAGCGCATCAATGCCTGGACCGTGGGGCTCGCAGGCGGTCTCATCGAGGGAGCTCCACTGCGACTTGCAGCAGAGATTGCCCGCGTCGCCAACGAGGACGACAAGCTCCACATCATCCCAATCGTGACGACAGGCGCGACGGAGAACGTCAATTCGCTGCTCTATCTGCGGGGCGTCGATGCGGCAATCATCAACACGGACGCCCTCGACGAATACAAAGTTCAGGTCCCGTCGATTGATCGGCGCATCGTCTACATTCTCAATCTATTTCCGGCCGAACTGCATGTCTTTGTGCGCCCCGAGATCAACTCGCTCGAAGACCTCAAGGGAAAGAAGGTGAATTTCAACACGCAGGGCACGGCAGCCGCATACTCCGGTCCTCTGATCTTCAGCCGACTGGGGTTGAATGTCGACAAGATGTTCATCCCTCATCAGGTCGCATTGCAGCAGATGAAGAGCGGGGAGATCGCAGCCGTCGTATTCATCACATCGAAGCCGATCGACGCTTTCCTGAAGGGGCGTTGGGAGCCCGGATTCAAGTTCCTGCCCGTGGAGTACGATTCGCGATTCGAGGACTATTATCTTCCCTCCGCGATCGACTCCGCGGACTATCCGAGCCTCGTCCCGAAAGGCACGCGCATCTCGACCATCGCGGTCCCCACTATCCTGGCGGGCTATAATTGGCCGAAGCAGTCCGACCGCTACGCGCGCATGGCCCGCTTCGTGGATCACTTGTTCAGCCGGCTCGACCGGTTGCAGTCGCCCGGATTCGATTCGAAATGGAAGGACGTGAGCCTCCGCGCCAACGTACCCGGCCTCGCCCGGTTCGGCCCCGCGCAGGAATGGCTCGATCGCGCGCCGGGCGCGACGGTCGGGCTGTCACGATGAACAGCGTGGCCGCCCTGGCTTTGATCGCATTGGCAATCCTGGGCGTGCCGACTTGCGCACGAGCGGGTGATGCCACGGACCGGTTGAAGAAATGTGCCCGGCTGGAAGGAATGGAACGCCTGAAATGTGTCGATGAGTCGCTCGGCGAGGCGGCGGGACCAACCACCCCGCCGTCACCTCGAGCGCAGAACTGGATCATCAGCGAGACGACATCGCCCGTGGACTACAAGCCGCAGATCACGGCGCAGGTTATGGGACACCCTACGACAAAGGATGCTCCCACCTCGATCACCATCCGTTGTCGCGCCGGTCGTACCGATTTGATGATAGCCGCCTCGCCGTCCTGGACCCCGCCTGTAGAGGGCGACGCGAAGGTCGCGTACCAGGTCGACGGCGAGCCATCCGTCGAGCAGCGCTGGCGCGCCGCGGATGGAGGCCGAGGACTTGCCTTTCAGGGCGACGTCGTTCGCCTGTTGCGGTCAATGCCGCAGGACGGCCGGCTCATGATCAGGGTCTACGCAGGAAAGGCGCCGCCATACGAAAGCACGTTTCAATTGACCGGCCTCGATTTCGTTCGCGGCAAGCTCGCGACAGCCTGCGGCTGGCCCGGCTCCTGAGCATCGCCCCATCTGACCGCAGAGGCGGCCCGCTTGCTCCACTCCTTCCTTGGGGAAAACTAGTTCTCCCGCATACCGCGTCGTATCGCATCCGTCATCGGCTGCGTCAGATACGCCAGCACAGTGCGTTCGCCGGTAGCAATCAGAACATCGGCTAGCATCCCGGGCTTGAGCTTCTCACGCAGCTTCTCCGGGAATTGCGCCACCTGAACCGAGACCTTGACCTCATAATATGGCTGATGCGTCGCTTCGTCCCGAACGGCGTCGGCTGCGATTGAAAGAACTTCGCCGACGGCAATCGGGGTCGAACGCGCCTTGAATGAGGGAAGCCGGATCTCGGTGGGCAAACCAACCTGGACATGATTAATGTCGAGAGACGACACCTTCGCCGCAACCACGAGCACATCGTTGTCGGGCACGACCTCCATCAGCACTTCGCCGGGCTTGATCACGGCACCGACCGTATGGACCTTCAAATTCACGATACGTCCAGAGCGCGGCGCATGCAGCTCCATGCGGGCGAGAACGTCGGAGGCGACTCGCAGCTTCTCCCGCGCATCGGCAAGTTGCGCCCTTGTCTCAGCGAGCTTGGCAGTCGCTTCCTCCAGGACCTTCTGTCCGACCTGGTTGATCTGCAGTCGCGACTCGTCGATGACGCGCCCATAGCGGGCCATGTCGGCCTCGTAAGCGCCGACCTTTCCATCGAGCTCGGCCTTGCTGCGTTCCAGAGTGGCGACGCGTGCGAACGCAACGATTCCCTGATCGGCGAGCGGCTTGAGCTTGGCGTATTCCGCGCTCACGCTGTCGTATTGCGCGCGCGAGGCCCTGCTCTGCGCATCGCTTGCCTGGATCTGGCGCTGCGCCTGCGCAATGCGCTCATCAAGGATCGATATCTCGATCTTTCGCGCAGCGCGGCGCTCGTCGAAACGCCTCTTCTGATCTCCCATTGCGCGTTGTGCCGATGGATCCGAGGTCTTCTGGACCAGTTCGGCAGGAAACACGACGTCGTCGCGTCCCTCGGCTTCGGCCTGCAGCCGCGCCTCCTCGGCGACGGCCGAATAGACGGTCGAGCGCGCGATCTCCTCTTTTGCCCGTTCCTGGGTTGAATCGAGCCGTAGCAGGACTTGCCCTTCTACGACGTGGGCGTCTCCAGTCACCATCAGGCTCTGGACGATGCCACCCTCGAGGTGCTGCACGGCTTTCCTGTCGCTCTCTACAACAACCGAGCCGGTGGCCACCACTGCACCATCGATCGACGCCATGGCGGCCCACCCTCCACACACGACGAATGTGAAGAACACAATCGCAAAGCCGCGTCTCGCCGGACTGTGCCAATTGCCGGAAGGACCGTCGTGGTCTTGTCCCGCGTTGCGATTCGAAAGAATCGATCGCATCGCCTTCGCTCGACGAATGAGACGTCTTGCCAGCGACGGAATGCTGACAGTGCCGCTTGACAGGGCGTGGCGCTGCCGAGGCTTGCCATTGTCGCTCAAGCGTCGCAGGAGCTCGGCGAATTCACTTGGAAGAGCCCTCTCTTCAACCGACATCATATTGCCCATCATTGCCTCGTCGCGTGAGCGGAACGCGGTGGATTCGAAAGGTGCACGTTGCGGGGAGCGCCATCGGCGCGATGATGAGCTTCGGCCGGGTGGCGGCGCTCGGCTGGCACTCGGCCGTCACGGTGCATCGGCGTGACGGCTTGCCCCAGCAGCACGGGAAGAAGCTCGTCGCGTGTCCCGACCCGCCCCAAGCGCCCTTCGTGCATGAAGACGATCTTATCGACCAGGGCAAGCAGATTAGGACGGTGGTTGATGATCACGACCGTCACGCGCTGCTTCCGCAGCATTTGGATCGCATCGGCCAGCGCGCGGTCGCCGTCGCCATCGAGATTGGCGTTAGGCTCATCGAGCACGATCAGCACCGGCCGGCCGAACAGCGCGCGCGCCAACCCGATACGCTGCCGCTGACCGCCTGAAAGTCCCGCGCCGTTATCTCCGATCACGGTGTCGTAACCCTTCGGAAGCCGCTGTATCATGGCGTGCGCCGACGCCAGTTGTGCGGCCTCGACAACAGCCTCGTCGGTCGCGTCATCGCGAAAGCGAGCGATATTGTCGCGCACCGTGCCGGCGAACAGTTCCACGTCCTGCGGCAGATATCCGAGGCGTTGCCCAAGGAAGTTGGAATCGAAATGCCTCGTATCGTTTCCATCGATGCGCACGCAGCCGCGAACGGCGGGCCAGGCGCCCACAAGCGCCCGTGCCAGCGACGATTTCCCAGATCCGGACTGCCCGACCACCGCGACGATCTCGCCAGGAGCCAGCCTGAAAGACACATCTGCAATTGCCGGCAATTGCGATCCGGGTACGAGGACCGTCACCGCTTCCACCGAGACCTCGCCAGCCAACGCCGGCAGTCTGGTCGGCGGGCGCTCTGCGGCCCGGGTCCGAAGTGCGGCTTCAAGCCGTGCATACGATGTACGCGCGACAACGAGGGCCTTCCACTGCGACACGGCTGCTTCCACCGGCGCGAGTGCCCGCCCCATAATGAGCGAGGCAGCGAACAGAACTCCTCCCGAGATCTCCTGCTGGATCGCGAGGTAGGCTCCCACGCCCATGATCGACACCTGAAGCGCCATCCGCAGAAATTTTGAGATCGCAAGGAGCGTGCCGCCACGCTCACCCGCAAGGGCACTGTCGACGAGTGCCTTGCCGTGGGTCGAGCTCCAGGCGGTTCGCACTGCAGGTCCCATTCCGAGTGCACGGATCGCCTCGGCGTTGCGCAGCGAGGATGTCAACCGGTCGAGGGCATCAAGGTTCTTCGATGCGGCCGCAATCAGCGGTGCCTTGGTGGCGCGCTCGTTGAGGAAGGCCAGCAAGAGGATGACAAGCGCACCGATCAGGGCAACCAAGCCAATCAAGGGATGGAGCAGGAAGCAAATTGCGAGAAATATCGGTGTCCACGGCACGTCCATGAGTGCGGTGATCACGCCACCCGACAAGACCTCGCGCAGAGTGTCCACGTCACGCAGCAATTGGACATGATGTGAGCTGCTCGTGCTGAGGGCTTGCCCCAGTGCGGTCTCGAAGACTTCTCCCGAGAGGAGCTGGTCGAACCGGATTCCGATTTGGACAAGGACCCGGCTACGAAAATGCTCGAGTGCTGCGTAGCTGACGAACAGTGCAAGCGCGATCAGCGAGAGCAGCAGAAGGGTCATCCCGTTCCGGCTGGTCAGCACACGATCGTAGATTTGCATAGTGTAGAGCGGCGAGACGAACACCAGCAGGTTTATGAAGATCGATAATCCGCCGGCCGCAAGCAGGCCGGGACGTATCTGACGAAATCCGTCCGCGAGCGCGGAGACCTTTGCCGTTGTGTACATGTGCATATCCGGGCGGCCCCTGGGCAGGGCAGCGGCAAGCGGTTGAAATTGCATGTGATCGAGCGCGAGCGCTCGCATTCCAACATTCCGCAATGCGCAGAATGGCACCCCGACCCGGGCCACGGCGGCCGCGAGTGATCCCCTAGGAAATTCTCATACGCGGGGACGTGCCCCGCGTATGTCTCTGTTGATGAAGACGTCCTTCAAACTCAGAAGTGCCAAGCGTGATGGTCGGTGTGGTGACCGATCCAATCGGTCGAGTGAGTCCCGATATCCGTCGACGCCGTCGTGGTCGCGTCGGTCGTGCTGCTTCCACTTGTGGGCAGGGTCGACGCTGTGGACGTCGTAACGGTCGTCGACGACGCCGTTGTGCCGGTCGCAAGCTGCGAGAAATCGAGCGTTTGATGGTGATGATGGTGACCACCATCGGTCGTCGTCGATGTCGAACCGCTGGTCGAGCCGGTGGTCGTGCCAGTGCCGGTGGTGGTGCCAGTGGTTGTGCCGGTGGTCGTGCCAGTGCCCGTCGTCGTGCCACCGGCCGTGGTCGTTCCGTCGCCACTTGTCGTGGTCGTCGTGCCGCCGGTCGACCCCGTCACGGTCGTCGTGCCTCCGGTCGTGCCCGCGGCGGTATTGTGCTGCAAAAACACGCTCTGCAACGCCGACGAGCTTTCCAGTGCCGTATCGCCATTCTGCGAACCCCACGCATAGGCGTAATCGAAGGCCGGATTCGGAATGAGCGCCGCCCAATGAGCGAGCATCGTCTGCTCCTGCGCGGCCGTCGGCATCACGTAGGAGCCTCCGCTGTCATCGACCCAGTTGCCACCACCGAACGTCTGGAACACCGGGACGATGTGATCTGCCGAAATCCCCGCGGATTCGGCCGCAGCCACCGCCTTGTCGATCATGTTGTAATCGACCGTGCTCATGTCCGTGCGGACCGGATACGGATCGATGCCGAACAGATCGATGTGGGTGTTCGTCGGGTTGTAGGTGTTGGCGTAGGTCGGATTTTCCGATGACCCCATGTTCATCATGGTGATGAAGGTCTTCGCGCCGGGAAAATTGGCGTGGATGTAATCGGACTCGGCCTTGAGATTGGCCGCCGTCACCAGCGTATTGTACTGGCCCGTGGGATCCGGCTCATCCTTGAGGTAGAAGCCGTACACGTTCGGATTTCCGATATAGGGCTTCAGCGCATCGATGAAGCTCTGCGTAACACCGTCGCCCTGATCCAGGTAGACCATGCCCTTCACGCCTGCCGGCAATGAGTTGAGCTCGTCGACGGACGAGACATCGGCCAGGTTGAAGCCCGCTGTGGCCGGAGCGTAGGCTCCCTGCGCGGTGAAGTTGTTACCTGCGGTGTAGTGTAGCGTTGTCAAATGATTCCCCTATGTGATGATACCCCCAGCACCTGTAAGTCTGAGCGCGACCGGCCCTCATTGCGGGTGAACGTATCTTTACGTTTGGGGCAGGAATCTCGGCTCGATTGGGCGGAACCAAGGGGTTATTGTGCCGAAAAGTTGGACGCCCAATTGCGCCCCAATTTGCCTCAAACGCCCTTTACTGGCGTTTCTCCAACGCTGTCAGTAGTCTGTGGTGGGACCTATATGCGAGATGCGCCGCATCCTCGTGCATGGCCGACGTTTAAAACTTGATCGAGCCGCTCCGATCTCACCGGGAGACAGCAGCAGAACGGCCAGTCGAGGTACCCCTATTGGAGTATTCTCAGTTACGATCGTACCGTTCAATCGGATGCTCCGAGAGCGCGCGATGACCGCACGCGGGTTGAGTTTCGCGAAGACGGCAGCCCAAAGTACGCTGCTCGTCTCGGGGGCTCACAGGGCATTTCCCACACCGCTTTTTCCCGCGCATCGAGCTTGGCCAAGGGGCAGCTCTTATTGTGGAAACCGAGCGCGTGCAGGCGATAGAAGCAAGCCGGGTTGATTTGTAGCTCCGGATTACTCCCGACGAAGGATGTTTCCACCGAAGCGTTTCCGTGATTCAGTCCGGGACGATCGAACTTCTCGCTTGCTCGCTCGCTCATTGGTTCACTGCCCACGCGTTAGCGAACTCTTCGCGGAGAGCCAGCTCATTCGCTGCCGAGGACGTCATGGCAGGATCGGCCCAACACGAGCTCAAGTTTCCGTCGGGTTCACGCATTCAGATAAAGCCGACAGCTGGCCCTCGCTTAGCCGGAAGGACAGGGACCGTGATCGGGGCCGGCTATTATCCGAAGAGCCTCCGCGTCATTCTGGACGGATCGAAGGGGCCAATCACTCTTTACATGGACTATCTGGCCCCGATCGAGACGTGAAGCGAACGCCTTCGATCCAGTTCGCGCGCTCGATCGCCATGGCGATCCGCGCGTTGTCCGAACCTGCCCGGACGGCGATGCGCTTCGGCGATCTGCCAGGAATGCGAGCGGATCGTTGCTTCAGATTTTCATTTCACGACGAAGCCGTGAGCGTAGGGATCGCGATCGTCGATGAATATCGTGTTGATGCCGGTCATGCGGGCCCAGCCTGCAATCGAGGGAACGATCGCGTCCCGGTTGGCGACCCTGGCGCTGGCCTCGACCCGTCCCTTGAACAGCGAGCCGATGATCGATTCATGCACGAACTCGTCGCCGACCTTGAGCTTGCCTTTCGCGGCGAGCTGCGCCATGCGCGCCGAGGTGCCCGTACCGCATGGCGAGCGATCGATGGCCTTCTCGCCGTAGAAGACGGCATTGCGGGCATGCGCCTCTGGCTTCGTTGGTTTGCCCGTCCATTTAATGTGGCTGAGACCTTTGATCTCCGGGTGCTCGGGATGGACGAACTCATAATTCTCGTTGAGTGCGGCGCGCAGGCGCGGCGACCATCCCACCAGCTCCCCTGCCGTATGGTCCGCCATGTCGCGGAAGTTCTTTTGCGGCTCGACGATGGCGTAGAAGTTGCCACCATAGGCGACGTCGACGACAATCTCGCCAAGGCCCTCCACCTTCGCCGTCAATCCCTCCGCGTAGAGAAAGCCCGGAACGTTGGTAAGGCGCACCTCTTCCACGAAGCGGCCTTCCTGCCGGTAGGTGATATCGACCTTGCCGGCCGGCGCATCGATCGACAGCCTCCCGGGTTCGCGCGGTGTGATGAGGCCATTCTCGATGCCCATTGTGATGGTTCCGATGGTGCCGTGACCGCACATCGGCAGGCAGCCGGATGTCTCGATGAACAGCACCGCCACATCGCAATCGGGGCGTGTTGGCGGATAGAGGATGGAGCCCGACATCATGTCGTGTCCGCGCGGCTCGAACATCAGACCGGTCCGGATCCAGTCATAGTCGCGCAGGAAGTGGGCGCGCTTTTCAAGCATGTTCGCGCCCTCCAGACGCGGCCCCCCGCCGGAGACGAGACGCACCGGATTGCCGCAGGTATGCCCGTCGATACAGGAGAAGGTGTGGGTGGCCATATTCAGAATCTCCGAGGCGAGAAGGCGGAAAGCTCGATGGCAGGCATTCGTCCTGCGACCAGGTCGGCGACAAGCCGGGCGGTGCCGGCCGACTGCGTCAGGCCGAGATGACCATGGCCGAACGCGTAAGTGACACGCGGTGTCGCGCCGGCACGGCCAATGACCGGGAGGCTGTCGGGCAACGAGGGATGGAATCCCATCCATTCGGTACCGCCGCTGGTCTTTAAACCGGGAAGGAAAGCGCTGGCCTTGGCCAGCATGGCGCGGGAGCGCCCGAAGTTCGGTGGCAGTGAAAGACCGCCAAGCTCGACTGCGCCGCCAACGCGGATGCCGGTCGACAGGCGAGTGACGACGAAGCCGTGCCCTCCGAACGTAATCTGCGTGCGCAGGTCGAAGGCATCGGCCGAGAGTGTGGTGTTGTAGCCGCGCTCGGTTTCGAGCGGGATGCGCTCGCCCAGGGTGCGGATGATTTTGTGCGAGAAAGCCCCTGCTGCGACGACCACATGACCTGCGCGGTGCGCGACACCAGCAATCACCTCGACGCCGTTCTCGAGCGGGCGCAATGCGGTGACCTCTGCACGCTGGATGATCCCGCCATCGGCAGCGAAACGTTCGGCAAGAGCAAGCGTGTAGAGCTTCGGATCGGAGATCGAATACCAACCTGGGGTGAAGGTGCCGTGGGTGAAGCGCGCGGCCATGCCGGGCTGGATTTCCGCCATCTCCGCTGCTGTCATATGGCGGAATGCGATTCCGTGATCGGCGCGGGCCTGCCACCCAGGCAGCGAGGCCCGGAATTCGGACTCGCTCTCATAGACCTGCAGATTGCCCTCCTTGCGTAGCATGGCAAGCGTTCCGGTCCGCCGCAGGAACGGCTCGAGTTCGGCTTTCGACAAGTCCATGAGCGATATCTGCGCCGCGGTCGATTGAGCCAAGCGGCCCGGCGCGCAGGCTAACCAGAAGCGGAACATCCACGGTGCGATCCGTAGCGCATAGGCCGGCGGAATCGAAAGCGGCCCAAGGGGGTCGAGCAGCCATTTCGGCGCCTTGTGCAAGATGCCAGGCGAAGCGAGCGGCAGGACGTCCGTAAACGCAAAAGCACCAGCGTTGCCGGCGGAAGCCCCCGCAGCCGGACCTTCCCGGTCCAGCACGACGACGCGATGCCCTTGGGCCTGCAGGGCCAGCGCAGCAGACAGGCCGATGACGCCCGCTCCGATCACGATGGTGTCGGGAACTACCGCCTCGGACATCGTCTGCTCACTCAGCTCCTGCGGGAGGGCTTACCAAACTTGACGTCAGGCTGCGTGCTTTTGCGACGCGCCGAGTTCTTTCGACCAGTGGGCGTACCAGGTTTCGAACGGCTTCAGCTGGGTCTCGACGAAGTCTGGTTGGCGCTCTGCGGTGCAGGGCGTCATCAAAGCCGGAATGCAGCAGGAAAAGATTTTCGCGCTCATTCGCCCCCCTGGGTTCGCCGTCTCTTCCGGGTCGTCGGTCCGGCAATTCGACCTTCACTATACCACTTGTATTCGGGAGGTCTCTGGTTCCTGATGGTCGCCCTCCAAGGTGTCCATCGCGGCGTGAACCGGCCGATCGTCATGTCGGTCATCCGGTCCGAGTTGCGTGGCTTTGCCTTCGCTGTTCTCAACGCAGTCGTGGAGTCGATCGCCTGGACCATGTACAGTCTCCCTGCCGGTTGGCTCGGCGATATGTTCGGACTAGAACTCGTTTTTCTCCTGATCCTCGACGGCCTCATGCTGCTCAACGGATTACTCATCACACAGCTGTAGTGGACTTACGGTCGCGACGTCGATCACATGTCTGGTTCGATCGAGACCGCCGCGCTCTCCGTGGGTACGGCGCACACTGGTACATAGGATGGCATGTATGAACACCTCTTTCCTCTCCCGCACGCCATTTAATCTGGATGCCCGCGCCATCAGCTGGGTGGAAGCCACCTATCGCGCATTGAGCCTCGAGGAGAAGGTCGGGCAGCTCTTCAATTTCCTGTCCCGCGGGACCGATCCGGACGAACTGGAAAGGCTCGCGCGGCTCCGGCCGGGCGGAATGACCCGCTATTTCGGCTCCGACGGAGAAGCCGAGCGCGCGCGAATAGCCGAGGCGCAAAGGGCTGTGCCGGTCCCGCTGCTCGTCAGCGCCGATCTCGAGGGCTCGCGCATGAGCCTTCCTTTCGGAACACAAGTGCCAAACCCGCTCGCGCTCGCCGCGATCGATGACCTCGACGTCACCAGCGAGGTCTCCCGCATCATTGCAGAGGAAGCCGTCTTCATCGGGGTCAACTGGTCCTTCGCGCCGGTGATAGATATCAACCGCGCGTTTCGCAGCTCGATCGTCGCGACGCGGAGCTTTGGCTCGGACCTCGATACAATCCGCCGTCATGCGTTGACCCACCTCGAGGTGCTGCAAAAGCATGGCATCGCCGCAACGGCCAAGCACTGGCCCGGCGAAGGCTACGATGATCGCGACCAGCATCTGGTGACCACGATCAATCCGCTCCCGATGGAAGAATGGGACGCGACCTTCGGCAGGCTTTATCGCGCTGCAATTGAGGCCGGCGTGCTCTCCATCATGTCGGCGCACATCGCCCTACCAGCATTCGTCAGAAGCCAGCTACCCGACCCCGGCGTCGAGGCCTTCCGGCCGGCGTCGATCAGCAAGCTTCTCAACATCGAATTGTTGCGCGGACGGCTCGGCTTCAACGGCCTGATCGTCTCCGATGCCAGCGAGATGGCCGGCCTCACATCCTGGTGTCGCATGCGCGCGGCCAAATCACAGATCATCGCCAACGGGTGTGACATGATCCTGTTTTCGCGCGCGCCGGAGGAAGACATGGCGGAAGTAGGCCAGGCCGTCGAGAACGGCAGCCTTCCGGTCGAACGCCTCGAAGACGCCGTTCTGCGCGTCCTCGCGCTCAAGGCCTCGCTCGGACTGCACGATGCAACGCGCCCGCGGCCTGCCGGTGCGATGGCGCGTGCCTCCGACAAGGCCGTTGCCGACGCGGCTCTGCGACGCGCGCCCACCTTGGTGAAGGACACCATCGGTCTCTTGCCCATCAATCCGCAAAGCCACCGGCGTGTCCTGGTGATATCGGGCGGAATTGTCAGTCCTCTCCACGGCACGCCGGGGGAATTCAAACTCCCCGCGATGCTGACCGCCGAGGGTTTCGAGGTGACGGTTCACCAGCAGCAGCCTCTCGTGGATCCCACCGACTTCGATCTGGTTCTTTACCTGCTCGGAGAGGAAACTTTGCTGACCCGCGGCCGCATCTTTCTCGATTGGGCAAAGCTTGGCGCCGACTTCGTCGGCGCTATGCGGCGTTACTGGCACGACATCCCGACTGCCATCATCTCCTTCGGCTATCCCTATTATCTCTATGATGCGCCCCGCGCACCGGTCTACATCAATGCCTACTCTACGCTCGACGAAATGCAGGCCGCGGTCGTCGACTTGCTGAGGGGACGGTCTCCATGGAATCGGAGCAGTCCCGTTGATCCTTATTGCGGACTCGAAGACGCCAGGTATTAGCGAGATCTGGATTTCACGAAGGTGCTACGGCGAATCGCCGCTTAGACGGCATGGGATTGGATGAGGCACCAATCGGTCGTTCGGTCTCAAATCTGGTGGAGCGGGGCCACGTCAACCGATGCGTCAATCCGCGCAACCGGCGCGGGGGCCGGCACATTCCACGCTCGCAACACTTCGGCGAGGGTCGCGCGGTCGCTGTCGTCGAGTTGCGGCAGGCCGGGCAGCCGCACGGGACCGACCGGAAATCCGATCAGCCGCAGCGCCTCCTTGACCACCGTGACATTGGCGCCGTTGCCGAAACGCGTCCGCATCGTCTCGAACCTGGCGATGGTATCGACGAGTTCGCGGACCCGGTCGAACCGGCCGGCCTCGAGCGCGGCATGAATGGCCAGTGAACGGACGGGATCGACGTTGACGAGCCCCGACGTGAAGCCCCTCGCCCCAACCGCATAGAAGGCGGGCGCCCAGCCCTCGGCAAGACCGCACACCCACAATGCGGTCGACCCCGTACTGGAGCGGATACACTCGGACAGCAGCATCAGGTTGGTGGTGGCGAATTTCACACCGGCGACATTCGGATGGTTGGCAACGCTCAAGATGTCGCCGAGGCTCATCGCGTCCGAGCGGACATAGGCAATGAGCGGTATGTCCACCGCATCCGCGATCGCCTTGAAGTAGGCTGCTTGCGCCTGCGGCGCTGCAAACGGATCGAGCGGCTGATGCGCCATCAAGGCGTCGGCGCCCTTGTCTCTCGCCCGCCGGCCGAGCTCGATCGCCTCCTTCAGCGAGCGCCCGACACCGGCGGTCAGCAGCGAGCGTCCCGCATTGGCTTCGATGGCGCCATCATGCACGGCGCGGACTTCGTCGGCTGTCAAAGCGTAGAACTCGCCGGTGTTGCCGGCGGACACGATGTTGTGGATTCCCGCGCCCGCGATCCGATCGATGATGCGGCCGAGCAACGGGCCGTCAATGTCGCCGCTCGTGGCGTAGGGCGTGACATGCACGCCCGAAATGCCCTCGAGCGCCGCTCTCACTTTCTTCAAACTCATGAATTGTGCTCCTTCGCAGCACGGACAGCTTGGGGAGCAGTTTGCGGTTGCCCGCGGTTTTCGAAGGCGGCCTTGACGTGCTGCCGCGCAGAACGGACCACGTGATCGCGCATTTCCCGCTCGGCTGTGTCGCTGTCGCGACGGGCCAGCGCTTCGTAGATGGTTCGATGCTCGCGGAGGGCGCGGCCCCGTTCCGCCGCGTCGCTCAGGATGAATTGACGCGCGGTATGCACATAGACTTGTTGCCCGACCAGAATGCGCTGCAGATAGCTGCAACGCGAGATCTCGTGGATGGCATCGTGAAACAACTCGTTGAGCTTGATTAGGTCGTCAGTCGCGCTCGCCGCGGTCGCCTCGGCCATTTTGCTCACAATGGCAGCCAGCCGCGCGACCCCTTCATCGTCGATGCGCGACGCCGCCATGCGGGCGATCATGCTCTCGAGCGCGGCGCGGGCCAGCGCCATCTCTTCGGCCTGCTCGGCATCGAAGGTCACGCGGATGCCGCGGCGCGGCTCCGCCACGACCAGGCCCTCGGCTTCGAGCTGACGCAACGCCTCCTTCAGCGGCGTGGTGCTGACGCCGAGCTGCTCCGCCATCTGCCGTTCGTTGAGCACCGCTCCGGACGGCAGCTCGCCGGCGATGATGGCGCGACGCAACTCCTCGCGGACATGCGCACGCAGCCCTTTCAGATAAACCGGATCGACCGGCTGAAGCCTTGGCGGCACGCTGCTCTCCCTGGACGCAGGTCATGCGCCCAAACTTTTTTGATATTGGTCAAACGCATTACTGGACAGCCGTGAAATTTGATATATCAAATTCACCCCATGTCAATAAGCCGGCAGGAAGCCGGCCACAGGGATGGAAACGAATGCGCAAAGAGACGGCGCACATTGCGCGGGCCGCATCGTTCGATGAGCCGCATGTGCCTGCATCCGTTTGCAATCTGGCCGCGGGCGCGATGCACGCGGCGGTGCGACCGCATGACGGAGGACGGTTGGCATCGCTTTGGCGCGAGGCGCCCGGCAACCGTCGCACCGACGTCCTCGTTCCCTTGGCCGCCGGCAGCTTTGATCCGCTTGTCTGGCCCAAAGCCGGCACCTATCCACTGGTCCCCTATTCGAACCGCATCCGCAACGCCGCTTTCCGATTCGGTGAAACCCTCGTCCAGCTCGCGTCACACCCGGCCACCGCGCCCCATTCGCTGCATGGCTTCTGCCAACAACGCCCTTGGAGCGTGACCGCGCAGACGGCGACACAGGTCGAGATGCGTTATCGCCATGAGCCCGCCCATGCGCCTGATGCCTGGCCCTGGGCCTTCGAGGCGATCCAGCGGATCATGCTCGATCCGACCGGCCTGATCCACGAGATCGGCGTGGAGAGCCGCGCCGACACGCCGATGCCGATGGGATTGGGGATCCATCCCTACTTCGCAGTGTCGATCGGCGATCGCTTTCAATTCAAGACAGATGCGATCTGGGAGGCAGACGCTGACGGATGCGGCCGACGTCTGCGCGCGTTCGCCAACAATGAGCGTCTGCACGACCTCCGCCACGGCGCGATGGAAACCACGATCTACTATGCAGGCTGGAGCGGCACGGCATCGCTGCATCGGCAAGATGGCACGACGATCGTGATGGAGACCGCCGCTCCGCTCGATCACCTTGTTGTCCATGCGCCATCCAGCGGAGCTTACCTCTGCCTCGAACCGGTCAGCCACGTGGCGGACGCCTTCAATCTCGCGCCGGCCGGACTGCCCGAGACCGGGATGCGCGTGCTGCATCCCGGCGAAACGCTTTGGGCCAGCGTGCGGATCACGGTGACATGATGACATCACGACCATCACCATGACCGAGCCGAACGACGCGACGGCGCCATCAAGAACCACAAAGGCCGAATGGCCGCAACACACATCTCAACCGGGAGGAACCATGAGCGAGGACATCCAGCAAAGGACGACTCACTGCCGCCGACTCGACCGCCGCGCCGTGCTGAAGGGATTTGCCGGCGCAACCGCGCTTTCCGCGCTGCCTTATGCGGCGCGCGCCGAGGGCGCCAAGGAAGCGCCGGCGCTCGCCAAACTCGCGGCGGACGGCAAGCTGGCGCCGCTGGCGGATCGCATCTCGGCAAACCCGATGGTCGTCACCGTCGAGAAGGTCGGCCGCTATGGCGGCGCGCTGCGGCGCGGACTGCGCGGCTCGGCCGACCACAACGGTATCCTGCGCATGGTCGGCAATCAGGGCCTGGTGCGCTGGAATCTCGCCTTTACCGAGGTGCTGCCGAATGTTGCCGACAAATGGGAGGTGAACGCCGATTCCACCGAATTCACCTTCCATCTCCGCAAGGGCATGAAGTGGTCGGATGGCCATCCGTTCACGGCGGACGATATCGTCTTCGCCATCGAGGACTGCGCCAAGAATACCGAGCTTTATAAATCGCCGCCGACCCCGATCGTGATCGGTGGCAAGGCCGGCACCGTCACCAAGATCGACGACACCACCGTGAAGTTCACCTTCGCTGGTCCGTACGCGCTGTTTCTGGAGCAGATGGCGACGCCGCTCGGACAGCATCCAACGCTGTTCGCGAAGCACTATTGCAGCCAGTTCCACCCGAAGTACAATCCGGCGGTGGCCGATCTCGTCAAGGCCGCGAACCTCTCCGACTGGGGCACGCTGTTCCGCAACAAGTGCGGCGACATCGAAATTCCCACGCGTTGGGGTAACGCCGATAAACCGACACTCGATCCGTGGGTCATCAAGGAGCCCTACACCGGCGGCGCGACGCGCGTGGTGATGGAGCGCAATCCCTACTTCTGGCAGGTCGACACCGCCGGCAACCAGCTTCCCTATATCGACAGGCTCAACTTCAACATCTCGCAGGACGTCGAGTCGCTGATGCTCGATGTGATCTCCGGCCGCCTCGACATCCAGGAACGCCATATCGACA
Source organism: Bradyrhizobium sp. T-1 (assembly GCF_053592855.1). Lineage (NCBI taxonomy): Bacteria > Pseudomonadati > Pseudomonadota > Alphaproteobacteria > Hyphomicrobiales > Nitrobacteraceae > Bradyrhizobium > Bradyrhizobium sp. T-1. The sequence continues at coordinate 5,326,106 of NZ_CM132115.1, forward strand.
CGCTGCAAAACAAGCCGACGCTGTCGCAGAACATGCAGAAGGGCGGCTATCGCCTGATCGAACTGATCAATTCCGGATCCCAGCAAGTTCAGATCTACCTGAACCTCACGCACAAGGATCCGAAGATGCGGGAGATGTTCGCCAACAAGGAATTTCGCAAGGCACTATCGCTCGGCATGAACCGCAGCGAAATCATCGAGCTGGTCTATCTCGGACAATCGCAGTCCTATCAGGCCGGGCCGCGGCCGGGGCATCCCTGGTATCATGCCGCTCTGGCGACGCAGTTCAGCGAGTTCGATCAGCCCCAGGCCAATGCCATCCTCGACAAGCTCGGCTATGCCAAGAAGGACGCCAACGGCTTCCGGCTGCGCCCGGACGGACAGAAGATCTTCTTCGCCATCGACGTGATCCCGACACTCTACCCGGATGAGGTCGATGCGCTCGAACTGGTGAAGCGGCACTGGGCGGATATCGGCATCGACATCAAGGTCAACACCATCGAGCGCGCGCTCTACTACACGCGCGGCGACAACAATGACCACGATGCAGCGGTGTGGCCCGGCCCCGGCGGCCTCGACCCGATGCTCGATCCGCGCGACTTCTTCGCGCAGCACACTCAGGGCTCGCGCTACGCCGTGCCGTGGGCGCAATGGTACGTCTCCGGCGGCAAGGATGGCCAGGAGCCGCCCGAGAGCCAGAAGCAGCGCATGAAGCTGTTCGATCAGGCTCGCGCCACCGCCGACCTGCAGAAGCGCGGCGAAATCATGAAGCAGCTGTTCGATCTCACGGCCGACGCTTTCGAGACCATCGGCATTTGCCTGGCGGTGAACGCCTTCGGCATCTGCAAGACTAACCTCGCGAACGTGCCGGCGAAATATCCGAACTCGTGGTCGTGGCCCAATCCAGGCCCGGCCCTGCCGCAGCAATTCTTCTTCTCAACGTGATCGGCCTTGAGCCCGGCCGCACCGCGCGGTGTGCCGGGCTCTAATTCCCTGAACAGGCAGGACCATGCTCCGCTTCATCGCCAAGCGCCTTCTCTGGATGGTGCCCTCGCTCATCGTGGTGAGTTTCCTGGCGTTCGTCCTCATCCAGCTGCCTCCCGGCGATTACGTCACGACCTTTATCGCGACGCTGGCCGCGTCGAACGAGGTCGTCGACCAGACCACCGCCGCCGACCTGCGCGCCCGCTTCGGGCTCGATCAGCCGATGATCATCCAGTATCTGAAATGGATCAGCGGCATTCTGCTGCACGGCGATTTCGGCCTCAGCTTCGAATGGCAGCAGCCGGTCAGCAACCTGATCTGGGAACGGATGGCACTGACGCTGGTGCTGACGTTTTCGACCCTGCTCGCCACCTGGGGCATCGCGCTACCGGTCGGCGTCTTCTCGGCGGTCAAGAAATATTCGATCGGCGACTACGTCGTCACCTTCTTCAGTTTCCTCGGACTCGCGATTCCCAGCTTCCTGCTCGCGCTGGTGCTGATGTACATCGCCGCCGTCGAATTCGGCCAGGAGGTCGGCGGACTTTTCTCCGAGGCCTATGTCAACGCGCCCTGGAGCTTCGGCAAGATCCTCGACCTGCTGCACCATCTCTGGATTCCAGTCATCATCCTCGCGGCCTCCGGCACCGCCAGCCTGATCCGCGTCATGCGCGCAAACATGCTGGACGAGCTCAACAAGCCCTACGTCACCACCGCGCGCGCGAAAGGCCTGTCGGAATTCCATCTCCTGGTGAAATACCCGCTGCGGCTCGCGCTCAATCCCTTCATTTCGACGATCTCCTGGTTGCTTCCGAACCTCGTCTCCGGTTCGATCATCGTCGCCATCGTGCTCAGTCTGCCGACGGCGGGACCGCTTCTGCTGCAGTCCCTGATGAGCCAGGACATGTATCTGGCCGGCGCCTTCGTCCTCCTGATCTGCGCACTGACGCTGGTCGGCTCGCTCATCAGCGACATCCTGCTCGCCCTCGTCGACCCGCGCATCAGGCTTGAATAGGCCGGGATCAAAATCATGACCGATATCGCCATTTCACACGTCGACAGCCGCCAGCTCGCGGTCGCATCGCAGTGGCAACTGGTGTGGTGGGCGTTCAAGCGCCACCGCCTCGCCATGGCCGGGCTCGTCGTTACCGCGTTCTTCTACATCGTCGCCGCAGCGCCCGGCTTCTTCGCCGTCAACGATCCGTCGCAGCAGAATGCGCGCGCCGCCTACCACCCGCCCCAGGTGGTCCATATCATCGACACCGCAGCCGACGGCAGCTGGTCGATCCGGCCCTACATCCATCCCTATGCGCTCAAGCGTGATCCGCAGACGCTGCAGGCGGTCTACCACGAGGATGAGGCGCGCAAGAGCTACATCCGGTTCTTCGGCACCGGCTACGCCTACAAGCTGTTTGGCCTGTTCGATACCACGACCCATCTGATCGCCACCGACAACAAGAATCAGCCGGTGTTCCTGTTCGGCGCCGACCGGCTCGGCCGCTGTGTCTATAGCCGCATCATGCAGGGCGCTCAGATCTCGTTGTCGGTCGGTCTCGCCGGCGTGCTGCTGTCGCTAACCATCGGCATCGTGCTCGGTGGGCTTTCCGGGTATTATGGCGGACGGATCGATTTCGCAGTCCAGCGGCTGATCGAGTTCGTGCTGTCGCTGCCCAGCATTCCGATCTGGCTCGCGCTGTCGGCGGCCCTGCCGCACGATTGGCCAGCGACGCTCAACTACTTCATGATCACGCTGATCCTCTCCCTCACCGCCTGGGCCCAGCTCGCGCGCGTCGTACGCGGCCGCTTCCTCAGCCTGCGCACCGAGGAGTTCGTCACCGCGGCACGACTCGACGGCGCGTCCGAATGGCGGGTGATCTTCCGTCACATGCTGCCGAGCTTTACCAGCCACATCATCGCGTCGATCTCGCTGGCGATCCCGGCCATGATCCTGGCGGAAACCTCGCTGAGCTTCCTCGGCCTCGGCCTGCAGCCACCGACCATTTCGTGGGGCGTGCTGCTGCGCGAAGCCCAGAACATCCGATCAATCGCAACCGCGCCGTGGCTGTTTGCACCCGGCGCCGCAGTGGTGATCGCCGTGATCGCCCTCAATTTCCTGGGAGACGGGCTGCGCGACGCCGCAGATCCGTACAACAAATGAGCCTGATCGATCTCGCAACCCATGCCGGCGCGCGCACGGCAACACCTCCCTCGCTCATTCTCGAGGTGAAGGATCTCGTGACGCACTTCCCGGTACGAAGCGGCGTCGTCAGGGCCGTCGATGGCGTGTCGCTGACGCTCGAGCGCGGCAAGACGCTCTGCATCGTCGGCGAAAGTGGCTCGGGCAAAAGCGTGACCGCCCGTTCGATTCTACAGATCGTGGATGCGCCCGGCCGCATCGTGTCCGGCGCGATGATGCTGCACCGAGCTGACGGAACGTCGGTGGACCTCGCCAAGCTCAATCCCCGCGGACGGGAGATCCGCGCGGTACGCGGCCGCGAGATCGCGATGATCTTCCAGGAACCGATGTCGTCGCTATCGCCGGTCCACACCGTCGGCGACCAGATCATGGAGGTGTTGCGGCTGCATCTCGACATGGGAAAGAAGCAGGCCCGCGCGCGCTGCGTCGAGCTGCTCAAGCAGGTCGAGATCCCCAATGCCGAGCGGGCCATCGACCGCTACACCTTCGAATTCTCCGGTGGCATGCGCCAGCGCGTCATGATCGCGATGGCGTTGGCCTGCAACCCTTCGCTCCTGATCGCCGACGAGCCCACGACCGCGCTCGACGTCACCACGCAGGCGGAGATCCTCGACCTGATCCGGCGGCTGCAGCAGCAGCACGGCATGGCCGTGATGTTCATCACCCACGACATGGGCGTCGTCGCCGAGATAGCCGATGACGTGCTGGTGATGCATCGCGGCAAGGTGATGGAGAGCGGCACGGTGGACGCCATCTTCCATTCGCCGCAGAACGATTATACGCGAATGCTGATCGGCTCCGTGCTGAAGCTGGAGCAGAAGGCTGAGATCCGGCTTCGTCGCGCCCCGATCGCCGACGAGACGCTGCCGGTGCTGCAGGTCCGCAACCTCACCATGCAGTTCGGTTCTGGAAAAAACGCGCTCAAGGCCGTCGACGATGTCTCGCTGACCGTGAAGCCAGGCGAGACGCTGGGCATTGTCGGTGAGTCCGGATCGGGCAAGACCACCATGGGACGTTGCTTGCTGCGGATCTACGATCCCAGCGCCGGCGCGATCGAGTATCGCCGGCCGGACGGCAGTACCCTCGATCTCGTCAGGGCCGACAAGGAGACGCTGAAGGCCTGCCGGCGCGAGATACGCATGATCTTCCAGGACCCTGTCGGCTCGCTCAATCCACGCATGACGGTGGCCCAGATCGTCGGCGAGCCGCTGCTCGTCAACAGGATCGCGGCCGGCAAGGAGCTCGACGACCGTGTAGCCGATCTGCTGCAGCAGGTCGGTCTGGAGCCGTCCTGGCGCGAGCGCTACCCGCACGCTTTCTCCGGCGGCCAGCGCCAGCGGATCGGCATTGCGCGCGCGATCGCGCTCAATCCGCGCATCATCGTCGCCGACGAGGCGACGTCCGCGCTCGACGTCTCGCTGCGGTCGCAGATGCTTGACCTGATGATGGGCCTGCAGGACAAGCTCGGACTGTCTTACGTCTTCATCAGCCACGACATCGGCGTGATCCGCTACATGTGCGATCGCGTGGCGGTGATGTATCGCGGCCGGGTGGTGGAAACCGGCTCCGCCGAGCAGGTCTGCAACGCGCCGACCCACGCCTACACGCAGGCGCTGCTGTCGGCCATTCCGCGACCGGACCCGCGGGCACGCAGCATTCACCGGCGGCACCGCTACACGGCGGCCTGAAACAATCCCAGCGTCGGTTCCGGCGCGAGAACAAGCAAATGGATGGAGATAATCCGTGAAGATCGACCGCCTGCGGGCCTTTATGTCACGCGACAAGGACCGCCCTCGCCTGATCATTGCCATCGATACCGACGACGGGCTGACCGGCTGGGGCGAGTGCTACAATCACGGACCCGACAAGGCGCTGGAGCCGCTGCTGGACTATCTGTTCACCTTCATCCGCGGCGAAGATCCGCGGCGGATCGAATATCTGATCCAGTATCTGCTGCAGCAATGCCGCTTTCCGCCCGGCGCGCTGGGCCTTGCCGCGATCTCCGCGGTCGATCATTGCCTCTGGGACATCTCGGCCAAGGCGCTCAACGTCCCGGTCTACCGGCTGCTCGGCGGCAACGTGCGCGACCGCGTCCGCGTCTATGCCGGTGTCTATACCGCGCCTGACGCAGCGATTGCCCGCGACGAATTCGACAGGCTCAACGCTGAATGGGGCCTGACGGCCTTCAAGCTCAGCCCCTACCGGATCGACATGCATGCGCAACGCTGGGGCGAGGTCGTGCGTACCAGTGCGGAGTATTTCCGCAAGCTGCGCGAGACGGTGCGCCCGGACTACGAGATCGCTTTCGACGCGCACGCCAAGATCTTCGAGGTCGGACAGGCGATCCAGCTCGGCAATGCGCTCGCGCCCTATGATCCCCTATTCTTCGAAGAGCCGATCCGACCCGAGAACATCGAGGCCTGGGGCGAGCTGAAGCGCGGGCTCACCTGCACGCTCGCGACCGGAGAGTCCCTCTACAACCGCTTCGAATTCCTGCGGCTGCTGTCGGTCAAGGGCTGCGACATCATCCAGCCCGACATCTGCGTGGTCGGCGGGATTTCGGAAATGCGGCGGATCGCCACCCTGGCCGAGGCGCACTACGTGACCGTCGCCCCGCACAATCCGATGGGACCGCTCGCCACCGCCGTGAATCTGCATTTCTCCGCTGCGCAGCCGAACTTCCGGATCCTCGAATACCGACTGCCGCACGGCGCGGCCTATGCCTTCGGCGACGGCAGCGGCGATCCCAACATCACGCCAGACCGCTCGCAGGACACCTTGTACGTCAAGGACCCTTACCTGCCGAAGGACGGCTATCTCGAGTTGCGGCCCGATCGACCGGGCTGGGGCGTCGAGATGGACATGGAAGTGCTCGGCAAGGAGGATTACGTTCATTGGCAGCGCAAGGTGCCGCGCCGTCCGGACGGATCGACGGCCTACGCGTAAAGAGGAGGATACCGGTCCAGCGCAGTGTCGTCCGCCCTGGATGGTTCGGACTCGTAGCCACCGCCTGCAGCGGGGACCGGGTAAACTTCGTTGTGACGGAACGAAGGCGAGCCCGGCCTCATGCAGGGGGCCGGCACGTGCTGTCCCGTAAGATCAGCTTAGCGGGAAGCTGGGTCTCCTTCCTGATCGGAGCCCTGCCCGTTGTCATGAGCGCGATCAATTCAGCCGCAGCCGTCGCACCGAGATCACGACGGGGCTGGACGACGGTCGTCAGAGTCGGCTCGCAATAGTTCGAATAAGCAATGCCGTCAAAGCCGACGACGGAAAGATCCTTCGGGACCTGCAGGCCCGCCGCGCGCACCGTTTTGATCAGGCCAATGGCCATCTCGTCATTGGCTGCAAACAGCGCGGTCGGCCGCGCCGCCGGTTTGAGCCCCAGCAGCGCCCGGCCGGCGTCGACACCGGTGCGGAAAGTGAAGTCGCCACGCAGGATCAAGCCTTCGTCAACCGCGATCCCCGTTCCCTGCAAGGCCTGCCGGTAGCCCGCAAAACGCTGCTGCTCGAGAATGTTGGACTTCGGTCCAGACAGATAGGCGATACTTCTGTGTCCCAGCTCCACCAGGTGCCGCACCGCCTCGCTCGCCGTGCCGATATTGTCGATTGTGACCTGAGGGAAGCTCTCACCGGAAATGTACTCGCAGGCGGCAACCAGTGGCACGCGCGCGTCGCGCAAGTCGCGGTTGGGGCTGCGCATGACATGGCCGCACAAGAGCAGCACACCGTCAACCTGGCCGGCGCACACCAGGTCGACATAGCGCGCCTCCTTCTCCGGGGATCCGGCCAGGTTGGCGATGATGAGCCCGTAGCCGGCGGCCGACAACGTATCGTCGATGCCCTCCAAAACCTCGGCGAAGAACGGGTTCGCGATGTCCGGCACCGCCACCAGCACGACCATGGTCTTTCGGACACGCAGGTTCCGTGCGGAAATGTTCGGCGTGTAGCCGGTTTCACGCACGGCGGCGAGCACGCGCGTTCGGGTCTCCTCGATCACGACCTCGGGCCGCGCCAAGGTCCGGCTGACGGTCGCAACCGAGACGCCGGCCAGCCGCGCCACGTCGGCGATCTTGGCCGCACCTGGCCGTGTCACTCTGGGTCGTTTGGCCATGTCGAGCCTCGCCGCCGCGGCGTGATAACGGGACTTGCAAAAACTCGAAGTTCTGCTACGATGAAAATGTAATCGATTACATCCGGTATGTAAAGCCGCAACGAGCCCCAAGGGCCGCAAGACGAATTACACAAGCCTGCAAAGGCAGATCCGGGAGGGAATGATGAAGCGCACACTGTTCGCATCGGTGGCGATTGTCGCCGCGGCCTGGGCCTCGGTGCCGGTCTCCGCAGAGGAGATGAAGGCCGAGGTCATTCACTGGTGGACCTCTGGCGGCGAGGCCGCCGCAGTGAAGGTGTTTGCCGATCAATTCACCAAGGCCGGCGGCACCTGGATCGACAGCGCGGTCGCTGGCGCGGCAAATGCACGAAACGCCGCAATCAGTCGCACCGTCGCCGGCAATCCGCCGACCGCCATGCAGCTCAACACCGGCAAGCAGTTCGACGAGTTGGTGGAAGGCGGCCTGCTCGCTGACATCGACGCGATTGCAACCGAAGGCAACTGGAAAGGCGTGATGCCCGCTGCGATCATTGCCGCGGCGACCCGCGAAGGCAAGATGTATGCGGTGCCGATCAACATCCATGGTCAGAATTGGCTCTGGTACAACAAGGCCGTGCTCGCCTCCGTCGGCGCCGACGAGCCGAAGACCTGGAATGACGCTCTCGCCATTCTCGACAAGCTCAAGGCCGAGGGCAAGGTGATCCCGCTGGCCTTCTCGGGCCAGAAGAACTGGGAGCAAAACCTCTTCAACGCGGTCATGATCGGTGTCGGCGGCGCACAGATGTGGACCGGCATACTCGGCAAGCGCGACGCGTCGCTGGCAGGGAGCGCCGAATTCAAGGCGGTGGCCGTCACGTACAAGAAGCTCAAGGACTATGTCGATCCCGGCGCTCCCGGCCGCAACTGGAATGACGCGACCAACCTCGTCATCCAGGGCAAAGCCGGAATGCAGATCATGGGCGACTGGGCCAAGGGTGAATTCATCGCGGCGGGCAAGGTCGCCGACAAGGACTATGGCTGCACGGTGCTGTCCAATGGCCATGGCGGCTATGTGATGGGCGGCGACGTGTTCGTATTCCCGAAAGCGAAAGACCCATCCACGACAAAGGCGCAGATGACATTGGCGCGGCTGATGCTGACGCCCGAGACCCAGATCCAGTTTGCGCTCAAGAAGGGTTCGATCCCGGTCCGTAGCGATGTCGATACGTCCGCACTCGACGCTTGCGCCCAAAAGGGCATGCGCTATGTCGCAGACAAAGCCCAGCAAATGCCGTCCGGCGACATGCTGGCGCCGCCTGCGCTGATCGGCGCGCTGCAGGATGCCATCTCGCAATATTGGAACACCAATATGAGCGCAGATGAATTCTCTGCCAAGGTCGTTGCGGCGCTGAAGTCCCAGGAGTGATGCATGACGAGAGGCGGTTGACGACCTGTCGGCCGCCTCTCCTGCCCGTCAACCTCTCTCTAATCCGGCGATACGATGCGTCTTTCGCTGAACTCCCGACTTTCCGCGATCTCCGCGCTCTTGCCGGCGTTGCTGGTGATGCTCGTCGTCTATATCGGCGCCACGAGCTGGACCGTCTGGATCTCGCTGACCAGTTCGCGCATGCTGCCGAACAACAATTTCGTCGGGCTCCGGCAGTATCAGATATTGCTCGGCAACGACCGCTGGATCACCTCGGTCCACAACATCGTCATCTACGGTGTGCTGTTCGTTTCGCTCGCGCTTCTGATCGGCTTCCTGTTGGCGGTTGCGATCGATCAGCGGGTACGCGCCGAGGACACGATCCGCTCGATCTATCTCTACCCCTATTCGATGTCCTTCGTCGTCACGGGGCTGGTCTGGCAATGGCTCCTCAACCCGACGCTCGGCATCCAGCATGTGCTGCGCAGCTGGGGCTTCGAAGGCGCGACGTTCGACTGGATCGTACGGCCGGAGACCGCAATCTACTGCCTGGTCGTCGCGGGCGTCTGGCAGGCTTCGGGACTGGTGATGGCCATCATGCTCGCCGGCCTGCGCGGCGTCGACGAGGAGATCTGGAAGGCGGCGCGAGTCGACGGCCTGCCGAAATGGCGGGTCTATGTGTCGATCATCATTCCGATGATGGGGGCGAGCTTTGCCACCGCCGCGGTGCTGCTCTCGACAGGCGTGGTGCGCCTCTACGACCTCTCGGTCGCGATGACCAATGGCGGGCCCGGCATCGCTTCGGAGGTTCCCGCCAAGTTCGTCATGGATCATCTGTTCGAACGCGCCAATATCGGACTTGCGACGGCGGCGGCCACGACCATGCTGATCACGGTGGTCGCGGTGGTGGCGCCCTATCTCTACTGGCGCACACGCAAAGGAGAGGTACGATGACTGCAGTGGCGCAGACTTTGCCCGCTGCACGGCGGTCGAAGCGCATGACCCCGGCGCGCTGGGGCCTCTATGCCTTCATCTTCATTACCGCGCTCTACTTCCTGCTGCCGCTCTACGTGATGGTCGTCACTTCGCTGAAGCCGATGGCAGAGATCCGGCAAGGCAATCTGTTGGCCTTGCCGATAGCGCCCAGCATCGACGCGTGGGTCAAGGCCTGGACGTCGGCCTGCACCGGACTGACGTGCCAGGGCATCAAGGTCGGTTTTCTCAACTCGCTGCGTATCCTGGTGCCGTCGGTCGCGATCTCCATCCTGGTCGGATCGCTCACCGGCTACGCGCTGTCACTATGGCGTGTGCGCGGCGCCAACATCCTGTTCGGCGCGATGATGGTCGTCGCGTTCATTCCATATCAGGTGTTCATCTACCCCTTGGTTCGCGTGTTCTCCTTCACCGGGCTCGGGCAGTCGCTCTTCACCATCGTGATCATCCACACGATTTTCGGCCTTCCAACGATGACGCTGCTATTCCGCAACTATTTCGCATCGCTTCCGGTGGAGTTGTTCAAGGCCGCCCGCGTCGACGGCGCCGGCTTCTACCAGATCTATGCCCGGATCATGATGCCGATGGCCACTCCCATGATCGTGGTCGCGGTGATCTTGCAGACGACCGGCATCTGGAACGATTTTATCCTTGGGCTGGTCTTCGCCGGCCGCGACAATCTGCCGATGACGGTGCAGCTCAATAACATCGTCAATTCGACGCAAGGTGAGCGCGCCTACAATGTGGACATGGCGGCAACGCTGCTGACTGCGCTATTGCCGCTCGCCGTTTATTTCGGATCCGGCCGCTGGTTCGTGCGCGGCATCGCCGCCGGCGCGGTGAAAGGCTGACCCAGCATGCAGAAATCGAACGTCGATATCAGGAGCCTCCAGATCGGCTTTGGCGGCCTGAAGGTCTTGGAGAATCTCGATCTCCATGTCGGCGCGTCCGAGTTCCTCGTGCTGCTCGGGCCCTCCGGCTGCGGAAAGTCGACCTTGCTCAACGCCATCGCCGGGTTGATCGAGGTCAAGGGTGGCGAGATCCACATCGGCGGCCGTGATGTCACCTGGGCAGAACCGAAGGATCGCGGCATCGCGATGGTATTCCAGAGCTACGCGCTCTATCCGCGCATGAGCGTGCGCCGGAACATGTCGTTCGGGCTGAAGGTTGCGCGCACACCGCAGAGCGAGATCGAGCGCCGGGTCGCTGAGGCCGCGCAGATGCTGCGGCTCACCAATCTCCTCGAACGCCGCCCCAGCGAGCTCTCGGGCGGCCAGCGCCAGCGCGTCGCGATCGGACGGGCGCTCGTGCGTCATGCCGGCGTGTATTTGTTCGACGAGCCGCTCTCCAATCTGGACGCCCAGCTGCGCGCCGAGCTCCGGGTCGAGATCAAGCGGTTGCACGCACGGCTCGGCGCCACGATGATCTACGTGACGCACGATCAGATCGAGGCGCTGACTCTCGCGGACCGGATCGCCGTGATGCAGGGTGGCGTGATCCAGCAGCTCGATACGCCGAAGAAGATCTATCGCGAGCCCGTCAACCGCTTCGTCGCTTCTTTCGTCGGCTCACCCGCAATGAACTTCATTCCCGGCAAGCTCGCGCGTGGCAGCGAGGTCGCATTCATCGCCGGCGTAAACCGGCTGAGCCTGACCGGTTACGCCTTCCGCGGCCAGCCGACCGAGGCGCCGGCCGTTCTCGGCATACGGCCCGAGCATATCGAGTTGACTGCGTCCAACGATCCGTCGTCTGTGTCCGCGCGTGTCGAGATGGTCGAGCCGATGGGCGCCGACACGTTGATCTGGTGCCGCCTTGCTGATGGCACCGCCTTCTCCCTCCGCCATGACGCCGACACGCAAGTGCGTGTGGGAGACACGTTGACCGTCCGCTTCCCCGCCGACGCCATGTCGCTGTTCGACGAGACGAGCGGACAGCGCCTTTAGATCTTTCACCCAGCAGAAAGCGAGACATGACCAAGCCGATCGACCGATTCTCCATTCAGCTCTATTCTGCCCGCTCCATCACCCCGCTCGAGGCGCAGTTCGCGCTGCTGTCCGGCCTCGGCTACACCATGGTCGAGCCCTGGGGTGCGCTGTTCAACGATCCCGAGACATTGAAGAGGCTCCTCGATGTCCACGGGATGACCGCGCCGAGTGCCCATGTCGGGCTCGACCGACTGCGCGAGGATGCGGTCGGCACGGCGAGGATGTGCAAGGGACTCGGCATCGAAACCATCTTCGCACCGGCCCCACCCTTGGGCGAGCGCGAGGGCGGAGAAAAGGAATGGCGCGGCATCGGGCGCGAGCTTGCCGAAATCGGAAAGGCGGTGACGAGCGAGGGAGTCAAATTCGGCTGGCACAACCATCATTGGGAATATGGCCGCAGCGCGAGCGGCAAGACTTATCTCGAATGCCTATTCGAGGAGGCCCCCGACCTCGTCTGGGAGGCCGATCTCGCCTGGATCGTGCGGGGTGGCGGCGATCCGGTCGCCGAAATCAAGAAGCATGCGCAGCGCCTGGTCGCCTGCCACATCAAGGATCTCGCGCCATCGGGGCAGTGCGCCGACGAGGACGGCTGGGCCGATCCCGGGTACGGCATCATGGACTGGCCGGCGCTGCGCGCGGCGATGAGGGAGGCCGGGGTTTCTCTGTTTGTCGCTGAACACGACAAGCCGAACGACGTTGCTCGTTTCGCCCGCAGGGCGCGCGAGACCGTGTCGTCGTGGGCGTGACGGGGAGCGGATCATGAGCAAGCTGGGAGTCGGCATCGTCGGATGCGGCAACATCTCGACGATCTACATGCACAACATGCCGAGATTTCGCGATCTCAAGCTGATCGCCTGCGCCGACCTGCGCCCTGAGGCCGCGCAAGCCCAAGCGGCGCAGTTCGGCATCGAGGCTTTGTCGATCGAAGCACTACTTGCGCGCCCCGATATCCAGATCGTCGTCAATCTCACCACGCCGAATGCACATTACGGCGTCAGCCACGCGGCGTTTAACGCCGGCAAGCACGTGTTTGGCGAAAAGCCGATCACGGTGGAGGCCAACGACGCTGCGACCTTGGTCGCGGAGGCAGCGCGTCGCGATCTGAAGATCGGCTGCGCGCCGGATACTTTTCTCGGCGGCGGCGCACGGCTGGCGCGCGAGTTGGTGGATACGGGACGGATCGGCAAAGTGCTTTACGGCACCTGCTTTCTGATGTCGCATGGCATGGAGCACTGGCATCCCGATCCAACCTTCTTCTTCAAGCCCGGCGGCGGGCCGATCCTCGATATGGGGCCCTATTATCTCGCGGCGCTCATCAACCTGTTGGGTCCCGTCGCGCTGGTGCAGGGGCGCGCGAGCGCCGGCTTCGCCTCGCGACTCGTCACCTCGAAGGGGCCGATGAACGGCAAGACGATCGCGGTTGAAACCCCGACGACGGTGATGTCGCTGCTGCATTTCGAGTCAGGCGCCGACATCATCTTCGCGATGAGCTGGGACGTCTGGAAGCACGGACATCCGCCGATTGAGCTTTACGGCACTGAAGGCTCACTGCGCGTACCGGACCCCAACTTTTTCGGCGGCGCGGTGCAATACACCGAGAAGGGTGGCGACTGGATCTCGGTTACGGCTGACGACCGGCCGTTCGGCAAGCCCAACTGGCGTTCGCCGAATTGGGCAGATCACATGCCGAACCAGGCCAACTATCGTTGCCTGGGCGTCGCCGAACTCGCAAGTGCGGTGCTGCACGGCACGCCACACCGCTCCTCCGGCGCGCTGGCGAGCCACGCTCTGGAGGTGAAGCACGCGATCCTCAAGGCGAGCGTCGAGGGCGGAGAGATCGCAGTACACTCGCGTGTCGAGCGACCGGCGCCGCTGTCCGACCTCGATGCGATGGCGCTGTGGGCCGGGGAAACGTTCTGAAGCAGGACAATCCCCAGGTGTGTTCACCTGGAACCGGCGAAGGCGGCGCGGTTTGGTGAATATCGAGCTCAGCGGACGCATGCTGCTAGAGCCTGCAGGTACAAGGAAGCATTCGATGAAGATGATCAAGGGACCGGCGATATTCCTGGCTCAGTTCGCGGCCGACGCGCCGCCATTCAACTCCTTCGACTCGATCTGCGGATGGGCCGCCTCGCTCGGCTACGAGGGGGTTCAGATCCCGACCTGGGATGCGCGGCTCTTCGACCTCAAGAAGGCCTCGGAGTCGCAGGACTATGCCGATGAGGTGAAGGGAATCGCGGCGCACCACGGGCTTGCGATCAGCGAGCTCTCGACCCATCTCCAAGGCCAGCTCGTTGCCGTTCACCCCGCCTATGATGCCGCATTCGACGGCTTTGCCGTGCCGGAGGTGCGTGGCAACGCCAAGGCCCGCACAGAGTGGGCCGTCGACCAGGTCAAGCGTGCGATCTTTGCCTCCAGGCGCCTCGGACTCACGGCACAAGCGACTTTCTCCGGCGCGCTAGCCTGGCCCTACATCTATCCTTGGCCGCAGCGCCCGGTCGGCCTCGTCGAGGCCGCCTTCGACGAGCTCGCTAAGCGTTGGCGGCCGATCCTCGACTACGCGGACGAGCATGGCGTTGATCTCGCCTATGAGATCCACCCGGGCGAGGATTTGCACGACGGCGTCTCCTACGAGATGTTCCTGGAGCGGGTAAATAACCACAGGCGCGCCAATCTGCTCTACGACCCCTCGCACTTCGTGCTGCAGCAGCTCGACTACCTCGACTACATCGACATCTATCGCGAACGTATCAAGGCCTTCCACGTCAAGGATGCGGAATTCAATCCGACGGGCCGCCAGGGTGTCTATGGCGGGTTTCAAAGCTGGGTCGACCGTGCTGGCCGCTTCCGCTCGCTCGGCGATGGCCAAGTCGATTTCGGCGCAATCTTCTCGAAGCTCACGCAATACGACTACGACAGCTGGGCAGTGCTCGAATGGGAATGCGCGCTGAAACATCCCGAGCAAGGTGCGCGCGAGGGTGCCGAGTTCATCAAAAGCCATATCATACGGGTCACCGAGAAAGCCTTCGACGATTTCGCAGGCTCCGGCACCGACGACGCAGCGAACCGCAAGATGCTGGGCATTTCCTGAGCGAGAGGACCAATATGCCTATTGAAGCAAGCAACGAAGCTGGCGGCCATCGTCGTATCCGGCTCGGCATGGTCGGCGGCGGTCAGGGGGCCTTTATCGGCGCCATCCATCGCATTGCCGCTCGCATCGACGACCAGTTCGAGCTGGTCGCGGGTGCGCTCGCGTCAGATCCGGTTCGAGCCAAGGCCTCCGCAAAGGAGCTCGGCATCGCCGACGACCGTGCCTATGGCTCCTTCGAGGAGATGGCGAGGGCTGAGGCTGCGCGAGCGGACGGCATCGAAGCGGTCTCGATCGTAACCCCCAACCACATGCATGGCCCGGTCGCGAAGGCCTTCCTTGAAGCCGGGATCAACGTCATCTGCGACAAGCCGCTCACGACGACCGTCGCCGAGGCCGAGGAGCTGGTCGCGCTGGTCCGGAAGACAGGCAGGGTATTTGTGGTGACGCACAATTACACGGGCTATCCCATGATCCGGCAGGCCCGCGCCATGATCGCGAACGGCGATCTCGGCGAGATCCGTCTGGTCCAGGCCGAGTATCTGCAGGATTGGTTGACGGAGCGATTGGAGGCCAGCGGCCAGAAGCAGGCGGCGTGGCGCACGGACCCCACGCGTTCCGGCGCCGGCGGCTGCATCGGCGACATCGGAACTCATGCCTACAATCTCGCTTGCTTCGTCACCGGCCTCGAGCTCGACGAACTGCTGGCCCAGCTGTCGACCTTCGTCGAGGGACGGCGCCTCGACGACGACGTTCAAATTCTCCTGAAGTGGAAGGGCGGCGCCAAGGGCATGCTGTGGGCGAGTCAGGTCGCCGTCGGCAATGAAAACGGCCTCACGCTGCGCATCTATGGCAGCAAAGCCGGTCTCGAATGGGCGCAGGAGAATCCAAACCAGCTCTGGTTTACGCCTTACGGCCGGCCCAAGCAGCTCCTGACCCGCGGCGGGGCCGGTGCCTTGGGCGAGGCGAGCCGCGTCACCCGCATTCCCTCCGGTCACCCCGAGGGCTATCTCGAAGGTTTCGCTACGATCTATGCCGAGGCGGCGCGTGCCATCAGGGCCCCGCAGGCCCGCTCGACACTGGATCCGCCGATATATCCGACGGTCGAGGACGGCCTCGCCGGGATCAAGTTCATAGACGCCGCGGTGAGATCATCCGCAGCCAATGGAGCCTGGATCCGGCTCACCTAGCTAGCGCGGCGCGGATTCGTTTGAAACGCTCAAAGCGCAAAGGCCGGCACCTCGTGCGGCCAGCAACCATCCTGAAAACGAGGGGCCACTTACCCTAGACGATGCCTGCCGAAGTTCCGCCGGCCGCGGGACGTTCCATCGCCTTTCGTCCCCGATAGCCGGACGCGCGATAGGCCGCAATTGGCGCGATCGCCCCGCCGGCCCGCATGCGGGCGACGGCGAGGAGCGGCGAGACGTCGGTGGTGAAGGCACGTTTCAATTCGAGATGCGCACCGAGCGCGTCATTGGCCTCTTGCGCCGCTTCAAGCGCTGCGCGATCGACGATGAGCGCCTGCGCATAGGCGCGCTGCAACTCGATCGCCGATTGCATCAGACTCTCGATCGGATCGGTCACATTGTGCGACTGGTCGATCATGTAGGCGGGCGCGAAGCCTTCCGCCCTGCGACGCTCGGCGTCGATCAGCTCGTTGAAGACGAGAAACAGCCGGAACGGATCGACCGAGCCGCTGTCGAGATCGTCGTCGCCATATTTTGAATCGTTGAAATGGAAACCCGCGAGCTTGTTGAAGCGGACGAGCCGGGCAACGATCTGCTCGATATTCACGTTCGGCGCATGATGGCCGAGATCGACGAGGCAATAGGCCTTGGGCCCGAGCTCCTGCGCGACAGCAAAGCTCGTCCCCCAATCCGAGATCACGGTCGAGTAGAACGCCGGCTCATAAAGCTTGTGCTCGAGGAACACCCGCCAGTCGGCGGGCAGCGCCGCGACGATCTCGCGCATCGCGTCGACATAGCGGTCGAGCGCTTTGGTCAGATTCGATTGGCCGGCGAAATTCGAGCCGTCGGCGATCCAGACGGTCAGTGCCTTCGAGCCGAGCTTGCGGCCGATCTCGATACATTCGACGTTATGGGCGATGGCTTGCACGCGCACACGCGCATCGGTATGTGACAGCGAGCCGAACTTGTACGAAAGCTCCTGCCCCGGCTGATCCTGGAACGTGTTGGAGTTGACCGCATCGAAGGCAAGGCCGTGCGTCGCGGCCTGTTCGCGCAAGGCGCCATAGTCGTCGACCTTGTCCCACGGGATGTGCGGCGAGACCGTCGGGGTTGCCCGCGCCAATTGTTGAATCACGGCGCAATCATCGATCTTTTCGAAGACATTGCGCGGCTCACCCGGCCCCGGAAAGCGGGCAAATCGCGTGCCTCCCGTGCCGACTCCCCAGGTCGGAATGGCAACACCGAAGGCCATCACCTTCTGCACCAGGACCTCTGCGTCGATCCCGTGTCGCGTCAGCGCGCGCTTCAGGGCGTCGAAGTCTTCAGTGGTCGCGCCTTCGAGCCGCGCGTTCTGCTCGGCGACGAAATCCGCGCTAATCGAAAACGGCGTGCTCATCGTGTGAAAGCCTGGGCGTTGCCGGCATCGACGTTGAGGATGTTGCCGGTCGACTTGGCCGAAAGGTCGGACGCGAAGAAGTAGACACCCTCGGCGATATCCTCCGGGAATACCGACAGCTTGAGCATCGAACGCTGGCGGTAGACTTCCTCGAGCTGGTCCTCCGCGACCTTATTGGACGCCGCACGCTGCTGGCGCCACTCGCCCTCCCAGATCTTGGAGCCGCGCAACACCGCGTCCGGATTGACCGTGTTGACGCGGATGCCATGCACTGCTCCTTCCAGCGCCAGGCAGCGAGCCAGATGGATTTCCGACGCCTTGGCGGCGCAATAGGCCGAAGCGCCAGCCGAAGCAGCGAGGCCGTTCTTCGAAGCAACGAAGATGATGGCGCCGCCGATGTTCTGGCGTTGCATCAGCCGAAATGCCTCGCGCGAGACGAGGAAATAGCCGGTGGCGAGAATGTCCATGTTCTTTTGCCACAGTCCGAGACTCGTGTCCTCGACAGGCGAAGCCGAGGCAATCCCGGCATTCGAGACGACGATATCTATGCCGCCGAACGCGCGCGCGGCTTCTTCAAACGAGGCGATCACCGCCGCCTCGTCGGTCACATCAAGCTTGACACCGATGGCCGCGTCACGGCCATGGCGTTTGGCGATCGCCGCGACGCCCTCGTTCAATGCCTTCTCGTCGATATCCGCAATGACGAGGCAAGCGCCTTCACCGAGCAGCCGCTGCGCGGTCGCCCCGCCAATGCCGCCTGCGCCGCCGGTCACATAGGCGATCCGACCGGCGAGCGATTTCGGCTTGGGCATGCGCTGGAGCTTGGCCTCCTCCAGCAGCCAATATTCGATATTGAAGGCTTCCTGCTCGGCAAGGCCGACATAGGCGCTGACGCCCGAGGCGCCCCGCATGACGTTGATCGCGTTGACGTAGAACTCGGCCGCGACGCGGGCCGTCGCCTTGTCCTTGGCAAACGTGAACATGCCGATTCCCGGTGCGAGATACACGACCGCGTTGGGATCGCGCATGGCCGGCGAATTCGGATGCTTGCAGCGCTCGTAATAGGCGGCGTAATCGCGCCGGTAAGCGGCGAGCACGTCATCGAGGCCGACGATCACCTCATCGAGATTGTCGCGCGCGGGATCGTAGGGCAGCAGCAGCGGCCGGATCTTGGTGCGAAGAAAGTGATCCGGACAGGAGGTGCCAAGCGGCGCCAGCTTCGTCAGCGCCTGGGAGTTGACGAACTCCAGCACCTCCGGGGCATCGGTGAAATGGCCGATCTTGCGCTCATCCGCAGAGATCTTGCCGCGGATCAGCGGCATCAGCCGGGCCGCGATCGCACGGCGCTTTTCCGGCAAGGCCGTCTGGACCTTGGCGCCGCCGAAGGCCGGATTCTGTTCATGCGCGGCAAGCCAATCGGCCGCCTGCTGAATCACGCGCAAAGTCATCTCGTAACAGGCTTTCGACGTCTCGGCCCAGGTGAAGAGCCCATGGCCGCCGAGGACCACGCCGACATAGTCAGGATGGCGCGCGGCCATCTCGCCGAGCTTCAGGCCGAGATCGAAGCCGGGCCGCTGCCACGGCAGGAATCCGAGCTTACCGCCAAAGACCTCTCGGGTCAGACGCTCAGCGTCTTCTGAGGCGGCAATGGCGATGACCGCATCGGCATGGACGTGATCGACGTGCCGGTGCGGTACGAAGGCATGCAAAGGCGTATCAATCGACGTCGCGCGCGGATTGAGATCGAAGGTACAGTGATTGAACAAGGCGACCATCTCGTCCTCGTGGGCGAGGCCGCGATAGAGCCCTTTCAGGCTCTCGAGCCTGTCGAGGTACAGCGTCGAAAAGCCGTCGCGCTTCATCGAGCCAATGTCACCGCCAGAGCCTTTGACCCAGAGCACGCGCACGTTCTCGCGCGTCAGCGGATCCTTCATCTCGATCTTGGCCGAGGTGTTGCCGCCGCCGAAATTGGTGATGCGTAGATCGGCTCCGAGCAGGTTCGAGCGATACAGCAACTGGCCTGCTTCATCGAGCCCGGCAGCGAACGCGTCGTCCCATAGATTTGGCAGGGGCGTGGCCGCGACCTCGCTCATTAGGCGTTCTCCCTGTGTGCTTGATCTCCGGGCAGATTAGGCCACAGATTCAATCAAGGTCAATCACTGACGATCAACACTGCGACGCAATATGATTGATGCAGCGCGATATTGAGCGAATTTGACGGTTTACAGTTGACCACGGTTCGAGAGCGTGACCTATTTACGGGCAAAAGGGAGGACGGCGTGCACGAGCGGGAACGCTGGCAGGTCATCAAGACACTCTTGCGCGAGCGGTCGCTGGTACGCATCGCGGATGCCTGTCGTGCGACCGGCGTCTCCGAAGCCTCGATACGGCGCGATTTCGCCAGGCTCGCCGAGCAAGGTGTCGCGATCAGGGTGCACGGCGGACTCGAAGCCCTGCCGGAAACCACCAACGCACCGGGCGACATCCTTTCGCTTGCCACCCGCTCCTTCGACGTCAGCCAGACGCTCAATATCGACGCCAAGCGCGCCATCGCGAAAGCGGCAGTCGCCCTCTGCGCCGATGGCGAGACGATCATCATCAATGGCGGCACGACCACCTATCAGATGGGCGAGTATCTGCGCGAGCGCCGCCTGAAGGTGTTGACCAATTCCTATCTGCTCGCCGACGGGCTGATCCACACGTCGAAATGCCGCGTCGCCTTGCCGGGTGGCGAAGTCTATCGTGAGCAGGGCATGATCGTCTCCCCCTTTGAAGAGGATGCGATTCAGCACTATTCGGCGACGCGGATGTTCATGAGTGCGATCTCGATCGGACCGCTCGGCGTGATCGAGGGCGACCCCCTGCTCGCCCGCGCCGAATCAAAACTGCTGAAACGTGCCGACAAGCTGATCGTGCTCGCCGATTCCTCGAAATTCGTCTCGCGCGGCAGTCTGGTCGTCTGCCCGCTCTCGCGCATCGATACGCTGATCACCGATTCCGATGCGCCGAACGACGCACTCGACATGCTGCGCGAGCATGGTGTCCGCGTCGTTGTCGTAGATCCAGGCGCTCAAACCACTGCGGCGGCGTGACCATGACAACCGACCCGCACGGTGACGCTCCCGCGGTACCGCTTCTGGCGGTGCGCGCGATCGAGAAGTCTTTTCCGGGCGTGCGGGCGTTGTCCGGCGTCTCGTTCGATGCCGCCAGGGGCGAAGTTCACGCCCTGCTCGGCGAGAACGGTGCTGGCAAGTCGACGCTGATCAAGATCGTTTCCGGCGTGTTCCCGCCCGATCGGGGCGAGGTGCTCGTGAACGGCAAGCAGGTCGATCTCGCGCGACCGGACGATGCCAGGCGCGCCGGCATCGCCACGATCTATCAAGAGCTGCTGCTGTTTCCGGAGCTCACGGTCGCAGAGAACATCTTCATGGGGCATGCGCCCCGCGCTGGCCTCGGCCGGATCGATTGGCGGGCCATGCACGAGAAGACGAATGCGCTACTCGCTTCGCTCGAAATCCATGATCTGCAAGCCGACCGGGTCGTCGGCTCCCTCAGCGTCGGCAATCGCCAGCGCGTTGAAATCCTGCGCGCGCTGTCGCAGGATGCGCGCATTCTCATCATGGACGAGCCGACCGCGGCCCTGACCGAGTACGACGTGACGCGGCTGTTTGACATCGTCCGCAGGCTGAAAGCCCGCGGCGTCGCCGTGATCTATATCAGCCATCGGCTCGACGAGATCTTCGCGATCGCCGATCGTGTCACAGTGCTGCGCGATGGCACGCATGTCGCGACCAAGCGGGTCGTCGACACGGACGCGGCCGAGCTCGTGCAATTGATGGTCGGCCGCAGGATCGAAAGCCTGTTCCCGAAGATGACGGTTCCGATCGGTCAGCCGGTGCTGGAAGTGAAGGACCTTGAACGTCGGCCCCTGACGAAAAACGTCTCGTTCACGGTGCGTGCCGGCGAGATCGTCGGCCTTTCCGGCCTCGTCGGCTCCGGTCGCAGCGAGCTCGCGCAAACTATTTTCGGCGTCACCCCGGCCGATAACGGCGAAATCCGGATCTCCGGGCGGCAAGTCAACATTCGCTCGCCGGCCCAGGCGCGGTCTTTGGGCATCGCTTATGTTCCCGAGGATCGCGGCACCCAGGGCTTGGTGCGGCCGATGACGGTGCGCGAGAACTTCAGCCTCGCCGCGCTCGGCAAGGTCGCATTCGGCGGCTTCATCGATCGCGGCGCCGAGCGCAAGCTGGCCGGCGACGGCATCACTCGCTTTGCGGTCAAGACGAGCTCGCTCGAGCAGATCGTGGGCAAGCTCTCCGGCGGCAATCAACAGAAGATCGTGCTCGGCAAATGGCTGGCCAACGAGCCAAAGCTGTTGATCCTCGACGAGCCGACGCGCGGCATCGACGTCGGCGCCAAGGCGGAGATCCATCGGCTGATGGGCGAGCTTGCGGCCCAGGGGCTTGCCATCCTGATGATTTCAAGCGAGTTGCCGGAGGTGCTCGGCATGAGCGACCGCGTGCTCGTGATGCGCGAAGGCCGTATCGTTGCCGAATTCTCACGCGAAGAAGCAACCCAGCAGTCAATCGGCGCAGCGATGATGGGCAGTCATGAAAACGCGGAGAAAGCGGCATGACGACGGTGACCTTGGCCAGTGCCGAAGTTAGTCCGCGGCGGTGGCTGAAGGCGCTTGCCTCGCAAGAGGCTTTGCTCGCGATCGCCGTGATCGGGCTCGCCATCGCGGTCGGCCTTTACAATCCGCGCTTTCTGGCGGCACGCAACCTTTCCGACGTGCTGCTCGGCAATGCCTATATCGCGGTCGCCGCAGTCGGCATGTCGATGGTGATCATCTCCGGCAACATCGATATTTCCGTCGGCGCGCTGATCGGCGTTCTGGCGACGATCAGCGGTACGCTGGCCGTGAACGGCGCGCCGATCGTGGTCGCCTGGCTGGCAGCGCTCGTTGCCGGCATCGCCGTGATGGCGTTGCAAGGCGCGATCATTGCCTATCTGCGCATTCCGGCGATCGTGGTGACGCTCGGCATGCTGTCGATCCTCAAAGGCGGCTTGATCAGCGTCACGGGGGGCAAATGGATCACCGACCTGCCCGACAGTTTCCACCTCGCGGATATCGAGCTCTTCGGCGAGCTGCCGTTTCCGGTTTTTCTCATGATCCTGGTGACGATCCTGGCGGCGCTGTGGATGCGCTATTCGGCCTCGGGCCGTGCGATCTACGCCGTCGGCGGCAACGCCGAAGCGGCGCGGCTCTGCGGGATCTCGCAGCCGCGCACGATCGTGATGGTCTTTGCGCTGCATGGCTTGTTCGCGGGGGCGGCCGCCCTGCTCTATGCGACGCAGCTGCGCGTCATCCAGTCGACCGTGCCGCCGAATCTCGAGCTGACGATCATCACCGCGTCGGTCGTCGGCGGCGTCAGCATCCTCGGCGGCGCCGGTACGGTGGTCGGCTCGACGCTCGCCGCCGTTCTGATCGCCGAGATCGCCAGCGCGCTGGTCTTCATTGACATCTCGCCCTACTGGATTCGCGCGGTCCAGGGCGTGCTCATCCTCGTGACCGTGATCGCCGACATTCTGCGGCGCCGGCGTATGGCCGGAGCATGAGCGCAATGAGCGAAATCCCTCTTCCCCACACCGCCAAACGTCTCGTGCCCTGGTGGCTGCTGCGCCACGAGACCATGCTTGCGGTGATCCTGCTCATTGCATTGATCGTGCTCGGAGGCTTGAACAGCCGCTTCCTCACGCTCGACAATCTGCTCAATCAAGGCAGGCTGACGACCGAGGTCGGGCTGATCGCACTGCCGATGACCTTCATCATCATCACCGGCGGTATCGATCTCTCGGTGGGCTCGATCGTCGGGCTTTGCGCGATCCTGCTCGGCTATTCCTGGAAGGTATTCGGCCTTCCCTTGCCGCTGGCCATCTGCTTCTCGCTGCTCGTGGGTGCAGCTGCGGGATTCCTCAATGGGATCGTCATCACCAGGGTGAAAGTCCCACCGCTGATCATGACGATCGCGACGCTCGCGCTCTATCGTGGGCTCGCCGAAGGGATCAGCCAAGCGCGTTCGGTGCGCGGCTATCCGGAATGGTTCTACTTCATCGGGCAGGAAAACCTCTTCGGCGTACCGGCGCAGCTCTGGCTCTTGCTGATCGCGATCGTGGTCACGGCAATCGTTCTAGACCGCACCACTTTCGGCCGAACACTCTATGCGATCGGCAACAACGAGACCGCCGCGCGCTTTTCCGGTTTGCCGGTCGATCGGGTCAAGCTGATCATCTACACGCTGTCGGGGCTTATGGCCGGCCTCTCGGCCTGTGTTCTTGTCTCGCGCGTGACCACCACCCGTTCGGACATGGGGATCGGCTACGAGCTCGACGTGATCGCGGCGGTGGTGCTCGGCGGCACCAGCATATTCGGGGGCGTCGGCACGATCTGGGGCACGGTGGTCGGCCTCGCGATGATCCAACTCCTGAAAAACGGGCTGGCCCTGACCGGTGTCAAGGGCGACGCGACGATCGTGGTCATCGGCACGGTGCTCATCCTTTCAACTCTTGTGGCGAGTTCGCTCCAGCGGCGACGCGAGGGCGTTTGATGGCGTGTCTGGCCGCGAAAAAAGCGGCTTCAACAGGGAGGAAAACAAAATGAAGCTTGGATTAGCTGCTGCATTCCTCGGCGCGACGCTGCTGGCCGGATCGGCCTCGGCGGCGGACAAGAGATGGGACGGCGCGGACGACCTGCCTGTCAATCCGCTGGCCTGTTCGGCTAGCGAGGCCAACGCGGCACCCGCCGCCAAGCCTTATGACGGGGGCCGGCCAAGCAATGCTGCCGACAAAGCCGGCAAGCCGATCACGCTGGTCGACGTACCGAAACTGATTGGCATCGGCTATTTCAACGCGACGTCGAAAGGTATGCAGGACGCCGCCAAGGCCCTCGGCAATGTCACGGTGAAGACCGACGGCCCGACCGAAGCCAAGATCGACGAGCAGATCAAGTTCATCGACAATTACATCACCAGCGGCGTCGACGGCATTCTGTTCGCGGCCAACGATCCGGTTGCGATCGCTCCGGTTCTGAAGAAGGCGCTGTCGAAGGGCATTCACGTCGTCGGCTATGACGCCAATGCGACGCCGGACGCCCGCGAATGGTTCGTCAATCAAGCCGAGTTCAATGGCATCGCCAAGGCGATGATCGATTCGATGGCCAAGGAGGCCGGCGAGGACAAGAGCTTCGCAATCGTCACTTCGACCTTCACGACGCCGAACCAGGCACGCTGGATTGCCGAAATGTGGGCTTATGCGCAGAAGTGTCATCCCAAGCTGAAATGGCTCGAAACGGTCGAGGCGCAGGAAGACAACAACCTGTCGTTCAACCAGGCAACCACGCTGATCAACAAGCATGGCGACAAGCTCGCCGGCCTGTTCGGCATGACCTCGGTCGCAACGCCTGCTTCCGCGGAAGCCGTGACCAAGGCCAAGCTCTGCGGCAAGGTGGCGGTGGTCGGCCTCGCCACGCCGAACGCGATGAAGCCGTATGTCAACGCGGACTGTGTCAAGTCGGTGGTGCTGTGGAATCCGGTCGATCTCGGCTATGCCGCGACCTACGTGATGCGTGCCGTCGTCGACGGCAGCCTCAAGCCTGGCGCGACCTCGGTGGACGCGGGCAAGCTCGGCAAGCTGAGCGTGGTGAATGGCAGCGAGATCCTGCTTGGTTCGCCCTTCATCTTTACGAAGCAGAACATCAAGGACTTCGATTTCTGACTGAACTCGTGGCGCCCGGCCGCCAAACGCGGCCGGGTGCTTCACTTTTGGCATCCGCTATCATGTTCCGCAACAAGCCGACCATGACACGGCGATGATGTTGCGTGCCGAGATGTTCCATCTGCCTTGAGCGTGACGATGAGCCAAACGGTCGCAGTCCTCGACATCGGCAAGACCAACGTGAAGGTTGCCTTGTTCGACAACGGCCGGCTTCTCTGGGAAAGGTCCGCGCCCAATCGCATTCGGCCAGGGCCGCCCTATCCGCACGAAGATGTTGAGAGCGCGTGGAACTTCTTCCTCGATGCGCTTCGTGAGGCCGCACGCGCGCAACAGATCAGCGCGATCGTGCCGACCGCTCATGGCGCCGCCGGCGCATTGATTGGCGAGAGCGAACTCGCGGCTCCGGTCATGGACTACGAATTTGACGGCGTAGACGTGATCGAGCCCGACTACGCGAGGCTGCGGCCGCCCTTTTCAGAGAGCTTGTCGCCGACATTATCGGCCGGTCTCAACCTCGGCCGGCAGCTCGCCTATCAGAAGTGGCACTGTCAGGAGCTGTTCGCCAAAGCGAGGCATTTCGTGGGCTATCCGCAATATTGGGCGTGGCGTCTCTGCGGCGTCGCGGTCTCTGAAGTCACTACACTCGGCGCCCATACCGATCTCTGGACTCCGCGACAGGGACGGGTCTCCAGCCTCGCCAAAGCTCTCGGCGTTGACCACTTGCTGCCACCGCTGCGCCGCGCCTTCGATCCGCTCGGTCCGATCAAACCCGACATCGCCGCCGCCACCGGGCTAGCGCCTGAAACGCCTGTCTTTTGCGGTATTCACGACTCCAATGCTTCGCTTCTGCCCTACCTTGTCACGCGCCAGGCGCCGTTCACCGTGCTGTCGACCGGCACCTGGGTGATCCTGATGTCCGTGGGCCTTTCGCTTGATCAACTCGATCCGCGCGACGACACGCTTGCCAACGTCGACGCGCTGGGTCGACCCATCGCCTGCGGACGCTTCATGGGTGGCCGCGAATACGCCGTCGTCGCGGGCGGCGGAGGAAGTCCTGATCCTGGCGCCATCGAGCGCGTCATCGCCTCAGGCGCGATGGCCCTACCCTGCTTCACCGGCCATGGCGGACCTTATGCGACGGCCAAAGGCGTGATCCGCGGCGAAGTCGCGTCGCGCGATCGGACTGCGCTTGCGACGCTCTATTGTGCTCTGGTCAGCGATCTGATGCTAACGCGCATGGGAGCGGCCAGCGGTGATCTCATCGTGGAAGGAACCTTCGCCGGCAACCTTCCCTTCTGTCAGACACTCGGCGCATTGCGGCCGACGCAGCGCGTCTTTGCGGCGGAAGACGCCGCGGGCACGGCACGCGGCGCCGCGATGCTCGCAGAATGGCCTCCTTCTTATCATGTCGCGGAGCCAACCCCCGTCGATCCGATTTCGGTTGCCGGCCTGGACTCCTATCGGAAGGCGTGGACGGCGGCAGTCGAGATGATTGCTCGGTGAGTCAGACGTCGAACGGGAATTCAGCGCTCGCGTCGTGTACCTGCCTCTGCTCGCGAGCTACCTGTCAAATGCTCGGCGGGACTCATTTGGGTCATCCAGTCTCGCCGCACCGCGTGCGCTGCCGAATTGAAATCACCGCCCGAGCGCTTTTTTTATGCCCGCCAAACCGATGCGCAAGAACGGATCTGAATGGATGTAGAAATATTTCACGCCCCGCTCGAGCCAGAACGGCAGCTCGTCCGACGTCACAAGCGTCCCGGCGATCCTGCCCGCGGCGCGGATCTTCCTGACTGCGAATTCGACCCGTTCCATGACCGCTCGCGGCCGGGGTTGCCCGAATGCCGGCGCCGGTGGATAGCCCATGTTCTGGGAGAGGTCGCCGGGGCCGATGAAGAATACATCGATGCCTTCGACCGCAAGCAGTTCGTCGATGTTGTCGATCGCCCTTGGTGTCTCGATCATGGCGATGACGAGCCGCTTCTCATGATCAGCCGGGCAAGCATAGCGGACCGCATCGACGATCGCGCGAGCCTCGTCCGCCGTATCGACCATTGGGACCATCAGTCCATCGGCACCGGCATTCAGATAACGGATCAGGATCGGTCGCTCGTGGGAATGCGGACGGACGATCGCCGCACCACCCGCGCCGCGGATCGCTTGAGCGGTCACGCGTACGTCTTCAAAGCTCCAACTGCCATGCTCGCAGTCGACGAAGATCGCGTCCGCGCCAAGTTCGACCAGACGGACCGCCAGCCCCGATGAGGCGTGGTGCGGCGTGAGCATGGTGATCGCATCGCCCTTTGCGAGACGCTCGCGCAGTTTGGCTCCGTTCATGAAAAATTCCCTCTCAACTCTTCGGTTTGTCGGCGAGGCCTTCTGGCGCGCCGACCCAGCGGGCCGTCTCAATGTCGGCGGAGGTGTCACGCATGAAAGTCGGGCAGATGTGCAGCTCGGGAATCATGGCCCCCTTCTGCAGGCTGGCGCAGAGCAGAACGGCACGCGCGACATCATGCGGATTGAGCATCACAGCGCGCTCGCCATCAAGCGGCGGCCTCGCACGATTGTTCATGATCGGGGTATCAGTCTCACCCGGCAGGATGGCCGTCGCACGGATGCCCTGGTTGCGATAGGTGTTGTGCAGGAATGTCATGAAGTTCTTCACGCCGGCCTTGGCCGCACCGTAAGCGGCGCCGCCAAGCAGATTGGGATTGACGACCGCCAGCGACGATACGGTAATTACCGTCCCTTCCTTCTTGGCAATCATGTCTTCCAGCACGGCCTGGGTCAGGTTGAACACCGCGGTGAGATTGACGTTCACCGTGGCATTCCACTCCGCCTCGCTGAGGAAGCGGGCGTTCAGCACCTTGCTGGCGCTGCCGGCATTGTTCACGAGAATGTCGATCGCACCGATGTTACGCTTGGCCCAGGCAACCGTCTCGAGGATCGCCTCCCGCGACGACACATCCAGCACATGGGCGACGGCCCTGCCGCCTGCCTTCTCGATCGCAGCGACAACCTCGCGTAGCGGATCGATCCGACGGCCCGTCAGAACGACCGTTGCGCCCTCCTGCGCCAACAGGATCGCGGTCTCACGCCCGATCCCCGTACCTGCGCCGGTGACGAGTGCGACCTTTCCAGCAAGCAGAGACATGGTTTTCCACCTATTCGGCGGCGGTCGCCGCCACGCTTGAGCGCTGATAGTCGTAAATTTGCCTCGCGGCCTCGGGCGTAATCAAGCCTTCGGCGAGATCGATTTCGATCGCAGCGGCCGCACGATCGGCTGTGCGTCCCCAGCCTCCACCGCCCGGCGTCTCAACTTCCAGGCGGTCACCGGTCTTCAGCACCACCTTGCCCTTGGGAAATTGCGGCTCGCCGTTTCTGTACACTTTTCCGGCGCGACCGGACTTACCGCTCACAACACCAAAACAGGGATGCCGCACGCGCTCCGACGCCAGGTAGATGTTCATCGGATTGCAACCGAGGTTGCGCAGCACGACGCGCTGACCGAGACCACCGCGGCTCTTGCCGGCTCCGCCGGAGTCCGGAATCAGTTCCTTGCATTCGGTGAGCGCAGGCACGGCGATCTCGAACATCTCGATCGCGGTGACCTTGCAATTCGACGGAAAGCTCAGCGTATCGAGGCCATCGAACTCGGCGCGCGCGCCCTGCCCACCGTGAAAATTCTGGACCGAGCCATATTGCGAACCGTCGTCGCGGCGGCCCACGCAATTGGCGGCCCAGATCGGTGCGCCTCCGCTGTCACCCATCACCTTTTCAGGCACCACGCCTTCCAACGCCTTGAAGATCAACGAGGGAATGACGTGCCCAATCAAGTTACGCGAATTGCCAGCCGTCCACTCCTCGGGATTGAGAATCGAGCCCAGCGGCGCCTCATCCGTGATCGGGGTGATGCAGCCCTCGTTGTTCGGCGTATCCGGGTCAAGCAGGCATTTCAGCGCATAGACCGAATGAGCGTAGCGATAGTTCGTCCGGCAGTTGATCGAGTGAAGAATTTGCTCTGACGTCCCGGTGTAGTCGACGTGGATGGACTCGTCGCGGACAATCACGGCGGCCCTCAGCGTCACGTCGGTGTCGTAGCCGTCGAGCAGCACCTCGGCGCTGTAGGTGCCGTTCGGCCACTGCCGGATCGCACGCCGAGTCTGCGCCTCGGAGCGAGTGTGGATCGCGTCAGCCAGTTCATCGACGCCATCTAGCCCATACTCGTCCAGGAATTTGACCACTTCCCGGCCCATGACGTTGTTGGCTGCAACCATGGATTCGAGATCGCCCATCACCTCGGTCGGGAGGCGAACGGAAGCGGCAATGATGTCGAGCACGTCCTGGTTGGGAACGCCGGCCTTGTGCAGCTTCACGATCGGGAAACGAATACCCTCTTCGAAGATGTCGCTGGCTTCAGAGTGCAAGGGAGCGCCACCGATGTCGGGCAGATGCGCGATCGAACCGGCATAGGCCACGACCTTGCCGTTCTTGAAGATCGGTGTGATCATCGTCACGTCGGGCAGATGGCCGGTGCCGATCTCGGGGTCGTTGGTTGCGAGTACGTCGCCCTCTTGCAGCGTTTCAGCCGGAAACTTCGGCAGGAAGTATTTCTGCGCAGCGACCGGCAGCGAGGTGATGAACACCGGAATCGACCAGGTGCATTGGGCCAGCGCACGGCCGCGACTGTCGAGCAGCACGGTCACATAATCATGGTTCTCACGCACGATCGGCGAGAACGCGGTGCGGCCGAGCACGATGTCGGCCTGATCGGCGATGAAGATCAACCGATTCCACATCACCTGCAAATTGATGGGATCGTTGAAGTCGGCAGCATTCACGGACATGAGAGCGACGTCCTTAGGCGATGTTGATCACGAGGTTGCCATTGATGTCGACGTGGGCGGTGCCGCTCGGTCCGACGACTGCTGTCGACTCCCGCTGCTCAACGATGGCAGGTCCCTGGATCGCCTCGCCAACGGGCAGTTTATAGTGATCGTAGACTGGCGTTTCGACGAAGCCGCCGTGCTCGCTGAAATAGACTGAGCGTGTGCCCTTCCTAGCTTCCGCAGCGTGATGCGTGTGCGGACGGGTCACTTCATCTTTCTGGCCGCTGGAACGCAGGCGCCAGGTGATCACCTCGACCGACGAGCCTGCGACCGTGCGGCCAAACAGTTCGCGATAGAGCTTGTAGAAATTTCCGAGCAGTTGCTCGAAGAATTTCTCCCGCGGCAGGCCGCGATCGGGCAATGCCACGGTGATCTCGTGGCCCTGACCGACGTGGCGCATATCGACCGTGTAGGTGTTGGTGATCGTCTCCGGCGCAACGCCGGCGGCACGGACGACCTCGGCGCCTTGCGCAGAGAGATCGCTGAGCAGACGGTTCATCGCGTCGAAATCCCAATTTTCGACCTGCATCGGAAAACTCGCGGACAGATCAACCGCCACTGGCGCGATCAACAAGCCGATCGCCGAAGTCACGCCGGCCCCGGTCGGGCAGATAATGCGCTTGATGCCGAGCTTGCGCGCGATCCCATAGGCATGCACGGGGCCGGCCCCGCCGAACGCGACCATCGGCAGGCTGCGCGGATCGACGCCGAGGTCGGTTGCGTGCACCGCGGCCGCCTTGCTCATGGACTCATTGACGAGGTCGTGGATACCGAATGCGCAACGCGGCACGCTCACATCGAGGGAGCTTGCGAGCTTTGTCATGGCCGCAAGCGCGGCATCTTTCGACACCTTGAACGAGCCACCGACAAAGGATTCCGTCCCCATGTAACCGAGCAGAATGTCGGCGTCTGTCACGGTCGGCTCGGTGCCACCCCGCTGATACGCAGCCGGTCCCGGTTGCGCGCCCGCCGAACGCGGTCCGACATCGAGCAAGCCCAGCGGATTCTTCGCGGCGATCGAGCCGCCGCCGGCCCCGATCTCGATCATGCGGATCGACTGGATTTTTAAGGGAAAGCCAGAACCTTTGCGGAAGCGATGATAGTGTGCGACTTCAAGATCCGTACCGACCGTCGGTTCGCCGTTCGGGATCAGACAAAGCTTTGCGGTGGTGCCGCCCATGTCGAATGACAGTACGCTGCCCTCGCCGGCGATGCGGCCGAACTCGGCGGCGGCGACGGCGCCGGCGGCCGGCCCCGATTCAATCAGACGAACCGGCAACTCCGCAGCGCGGCTGCTCGGAACCAGGCCGCCCGACGAGGTCATCCAGAGCACCTGGCGATTGATGCCCTTGGCAGCGAATTCGCGTTCGAGATGGGCGACATGGCCGGACATCTGCGGCCGCGTATAGGCATTGACCACAGTCGTCGAGGCGCGGTCGAACTCGCGAACCTCCGGACAGACCTCCGATGACAGCGACACGAAGATATCGGGATCCTCTTCCCGCAGCAGCGCCGCGATGCGCTGCTCATGATCCGGATATTTGTAGGCATGCAGCAGGCAGACGGCGACGGACTTGATGCCTTCCTCGCGCAACCGCTCGGCAATTTCGTGGACCGTCTCCTCCTCGAGCGCCGTAATGACCTCGCCGTCGGCCGACATGCGCTCGACGGCGCCAAAGCTGTGCGCGCGCGTCACCAGCGGGTCGGGATATTTCAAGTTCAGGTCGTAGAGGTCGTAACGCCCTTCGTTACGGATGCGCAGCATATCCTGAAAACCGGCGGTCGAGATGAATCCGGTCTTGACGCCCTTGCGCTCCAACACGGCATTGGTGACGACGGTGGTTGCTCCGAGCACCTGAAGATCGTCGAGATCGACGACGTCGCCAAATTGCGCGAGCAATTCGGAAACACCGCGAACCACTGCTTCGGCTGGATTGGCAGGTGTGCTCAGCACTTTGTGAAGATGAAGTTCGCCCTTGTCGTCGAGCAGTGCGAAATCGGTAAAGGTTCCCCCGGTATCGAATGCGAGCTTGGCCATCTGTTTCCTCGGAGCGATCGTCTTCGAGGGTAGGAAATACGGTTGCGACCGACCACCATAACTCCGGTCTGCCGCCATAGGTTTTGTTTATGGCCTGATCCGGCGCACAACAGGCGCCGGGCACGTTGTTGCTCAGACCGCGCGGATGCCCTGGGGATGGCTGCGCATGAGCTTCTCCACGACAGTGAGAAGCACCGATCGGGTCGCAAGCGCAGGCTCCGAGAGCGGGAGGTGGTCCGATACGCACAGCGAAACGGTTGCTTCGATGGCCGGGCGAACGAGCCGGCGAACCTCGACGCCGTCAAAGCTCGACGCGCTCGCCGCCACGGACGCCGGTAAAATGGTCGAGCCGAGCCCCTCCGTCACGGCCGCCCCGAGCGCAGAGACCGACTCGATCTCCGACACGACATTCGGTGTCACCCGCGCCCGCGCCAGGGATTCGTCGATCAGGCGGCGCAGGAAATGGCCCTGGCTCGGCAGCAACAGCTTGACCTCGGCAAGCGCCGAGAGCGGGAGCGCTTCGTCGCTTTGCTTCTTTGCCGCCAACTCCGCGCGCGAGACCAGATACAACTCCTCCCGAAACAATGGCTGCAGCTTGACGCCCTTGATCGGACCGGAGCCGTAGATCATCGCCATATCCATCTTGCCGGTCATGATGAGCTCGCTCAGCACATGACCGAAACTATCGTTGATGTGGACGATGATCTGCGGATGCAGCGCGGACATCTCTTTCAGGATCGGCAGCGATAGCGTGCTCGACGCCGAATAGGTCGCAAGCCCGATCGACACGCGACCTGCAAGCGCCTTGGTCGACTGGTCGATATCGATCTGCGCCTGCTCGATCTGCTTCAGCAGCAGTTGCGCATGACGATAGAGAATGAGGCCCGCTTCGGTCGGAACGATGCC
This sequence comes from Bradyrhizobium sp. T-1, assembly GCF_053592855.1. Taxonomy (NCBI): domain Bacteria; kingdom Pseudomonadati; phylum Pseudomonadota; class Alphaproteobacteria; order Hyphomicrobiales; family Nitrobacteraceae; genus Bradyrhizobium; species Bradyrhizobium sp. T-1. The sequence goes on from NZ_CM132115.1 coordinate 5,359,054, forward strand.
GTGATTGCTGCGCAGGAGAAGCTTGTGTTTGAAGTGACTCTCGAGCGCGGCAATCTGCTGCGAGAGTGCCGGCTGCGCCGTTCGCAGCAGGCCAGCGGCCCGCGAAACGCTGCCGGCATCGACGACTTTGACAAAGCTTTTCAGCTTCCTGAAATCGACGCTCATAGGGGCCGAATACCAGCTCTGAGAATGTGATCCTAGCCAGCAATATCCTTTATCTAGCCCATTGATTTCAATGAGATTCTTCTCACAGCCGTCAGCCTTTCTCGTCCGTGCCCCGAACAGCGCTCAGCGAAGCACCCGGCAGGCCTGCTCGATGCGGTCGCAGGCCTCCTTGATCGTCTCCATCGAAGTCGCGATCGACAGCCGGAAATAGGGTGAGAGCCCGTAGGCAGCGCCCTGCACCGCGGCGACGCCGACGCCATCCAGAAGATAGAGCACGAAATCAAGATCGTTTTCGATGACCTTGCCATCCGGCGTGGTCTTGCCGATGACGCCGGCACAGCCGGGATAGAGATAGAAGGCACCATCCGGCACCAGGCACGACAGGCCGGGAATCGCGTTCAGCCGGGCACAGGCATAATCGCGACGCTCCTTGTAGAGCTTGACACTGTCGTGAACGAATGACTGGTCGCTGGTCAGCGCATGGGCCGCAGCCGCCTGGCTGATCGACGACGGGCATGACGACATTTGCGACTGCAGCTTGTTGATCGCCGCGACCAGCGGCGCGGGACCTGCGGCATAGCCGATGCGCCATCCGGTCATGGCATAGGTCTTGGACACGCCGTTAGTGAGCAGGATGCGATCCTTCAAGGCAGGCACCGCCGCCGCGAGCGTGGTCGCAGGCTCGTCGCGGTACCAGATCTGGTCGTAAATGTCGTCGGAGAGCACGAGGACATCAGGATGGCGCTGCAGCACCGCGCCGAGCGCCTCGAGATCACTACGGGAATAGGCCGCGCCGGTCGGGTTCGACGGCGCATTGAGGATCAGCCAGCGCGTCTTCGACGTGATCGCGGCCTCCAGCGCCTCCGCCGTCAGCTTGAAGCCCTGATTCTCGGAGCATCGGACAATGACCGGCTTGCCATCATTGGCAATGACCATGTCGGGATAGGAGACCCAATAGGGCGCGGGAATGATGACTTCGGCCCCCTCCTCCACGCTGGCCATCAGCGCAAGGAACAGGATCTGCTTGGCGCCGCCGCCGACACAGATCTGGTTGTCCGCATATTCCAACCCGAGCCGCCGCTTGTAGTCGCCCATGATCGCCTTGCGCAGCGCCACGGTGCCGTTGACGGCGGTATATTTGGTCTCGCCGCGGTCGATCGCCGCATGTGCCGCTGCCTTGACGTCGTCAGGCGTGTCGAAATCGGGCTCGCCGATCGCCATGTCGACGATGTCGCGGCCGGCGGCCTTCAGCTCGCGCACACGTGCGGACGCCGCGGTTGTCGGAGAAATCTTGATGCGCGAGACGCGCGCGGCCGGCACGAAGATCGTCACTGTGGTCGTCCTTTGAGTTGCAAGTCGTCTTAATGCTCGACGTCGGTCTCACCGCGCATGCGGCCGGTGAGGAAGAGTTCGCCGAGCTCATCGTGGGTGATGTCAGCGGGGCGACCGTCCCAGATCACCTTGCCGAGCCGCAGAATGACCGCGCGCTGCGCGACCTGCATCGCCTTCTTGGTGTTCTGCTCGACCAACAAGATGGTCTGGCCAGCCGCGTTGATGCGCAGCAGTTCGTCGAACACGATGCCGATCGCAGTCGGCGACAGACCGACCGAGGGTTCGTCGACCAACAGGATTTTTGGCCGCTGCAGCACGGCCATCGCGACCTCGAGCAATTGCTGCTCGCCGCCGGACATGTTGCCGGCGAGCGTGTTGCGACGCGTCTTCAGGATGGGAAAGAGGTCGTAGACATAGTCGCGCTCGGCCTTCACCTTGCTGTCGCGCAGCGTGTAGGCGGCCATCTGCAGGTTTTCGTCGACTGTCATCACTGGAAAGTTGCAGCGGCCCTGCGGCACCCAGGAGATTCCCTCAGCCAGGATCGCCCGCGATTTGAAGGCCGAGATGTCCTTGCCCCGCCAATTGATGCTGCCACCCTTGACGGTGGTCATGCCGTAGAGCGTCTTAAGCAGCGTCGATTTGCCGGCCCCATTCGGGCCCATCAACGCGACGAACTGCCCCTGCGGCACGTCGAGATCGACGCCGTTGAGGATGTCGAGCGAGCCATAACCCGCGCGCAGTCCCTTGATCAGGAGCGAAGATTCAGCCACCGAGATAGGCCTCCCGCACCGCCTGGTTCTGAACGATCTCGCCCGGCGTTCCTTCAGCGAGCTTGCGGCCCTGGTCGAGCACGACCACGCGCCTGCACAGGCTCGTGACCACGTCGATGTTGTGCTCGATGATCAGGAAGCTGACGCCGAACGAGGCATTGGCAAGACGAATACTCTCCACCACACGCTCGATCAGTTTCGGATTGATCCCGGCCATGGGCTCGTCGAGCAGGATGAGTTTTGGCTCCGGCATCAGCATCGAGGCGAACTGAATCAGCTTCTGCTGTCCGCCGGACAGTTTTCCCGCGGCCTGGAAGCGCACGTCCCACAGACCAGCGATCTTGATCAGCTCGCGCGCCCGCTCCCGCAAGGCCGCGACACGATTGCGCGCGGCGGCCCCGATCCCGAAGGTCGACCAGATCCCGGGAAAGGTGAACATCTGGCCGGCGATGACGAGGTTCTCCTCGATATCGAGCGCCGAGAACACGACCGTCTTCTGGAAGGAGCGGAGCATGCGCCCCTGCCGCGCGATATCGCTCAGCGACCAGCCCGTGATGTCCTGGCCATCGAGCTTCACCGCTCCTGCGCTGGGCCTCGCAAGCCCGGTCACGCAATCGAAGAAGGTAGACTTTCCGGATCCATTGGGCCCGATCAGCCCGCAGATTTCGCCGCGATCGACATGCAGGTCGACACCATCGACCGCGCGCACGGCGCCGTAGGACTTGCAAAGCCCGGAGATGTCGAGGATCGGCAGCCCGCTCATTTGCGCCTCTCGAGGAATGACCAGAAGCGGCCGATCAGCGGCGCGAACCCGTTCGGGAACCAGAACACCAGCCCGAGCAGGAAGAAGCCGTATGCGATCATGCGCAGCTCCGGCGCGACGCGCAGGGCTTCGGTAAGGCCGACGAACAGCAGGCTGCCGAAGATGACGCCCGAGATCGTCCCCGCTCCGCCGCCAAGCACAATGATCAGCATCGTCGTCGAATAGTACATCTGAAAGGTCAGCGGGCTGACCACGGTGAGGTAATGCGCATAGAGGCTCCCACCGAGGCCGGCAAAGACGGCGCTGATCATGAACACGATGAGCTTGTAGTGCCAGGTGGGAATCCCTACGGATTCCGCCAGCGTCTCGTTTTCGCGAATGGCGATCATGTTGCGGCCGGCCGGCGAGCGAACGATCAGATAGACCGCCAGGGTCGCGAGGGCTGCAATGGCGAGCACCAGATAGTAGAACCCGACGGTCCCGGACACCGTGAACGAGGCCGGTCCTAGCGCGAAGTAAGGCTTGGGAATGGCCGCCAGGCCCATGTCGCCGCGCGTCAGACCAATCCAGTTCTTCGCGATCGCTTGTCCGATGATCACGAAACCGAGCGTGCACATCACGAACGACGTCGAGCGCAGCCGCAGCGCAGGAATGCCGAGCGGAAGCGCGATCGCACCGGCGACGAGCCCGGCGGCGAGGAAATTCAGATAGAACGGCGTGCCGAAATGCACCGCCAGCAGCGCCGAGGCATAGGCGCCGATACCGAAGAACGCGGCCTGCGCCAGCGACAGCAGACCGGTGTATCCAAGCAGCAGGTTGAGACCATGGGCCGGGAGCAGGAAGATCAAAGCGATGATGATCGCATGCAGCGGGTAGTTGCCGAGGAACAGCGGCGCCATGCATGCCAGCCCCGCAAGTGCAAGGCCGAACGGGATGCGCAGATCCGCCCCCGTTTTTGCGACTGGGCTCTCGGCCGGTGTCATGGTCTGGTCTCGGACGATCTCGGTCAATGTCACATCCCAGCGATCAGAAGCGTGCTTGCGCGGAGAACAGCCCGTGCGGACGCCACATCAGCACCAGCATCAGGGTCGCAAAGCCGACGGTGTCGCGGAACTGCAGCCCGACATAGGTCGCGACCAGGCTCTCGGCGATACCGAGGATCATCGCCGCGACGAAAGTTCCGCGCACGTTACCGAGCCCGCCCATGATGATGATCGGCAACGTCTTGAACGTGATGAGCTCGCCCATGCCGCCGTAGACGCTGACGTTGACGGGCGCGGTCAGCACGCCCGACAGCCCCGCAAGGCCGGCGCCGAGAATGAAGGTCCATAGCGCGATATGGCGAACGTCGATGCCGACGACCGCACAGCACTCGATATTCTGCGAGACCGCGCGCATCGCCTTGCCGATCCGGCTGTAGGTGACCATCAGCTCGAGGCCGACGAACACGATGAGGCCGACGATGATGATCAGGATGCGCTGCTCGGCCAGCGTGAAGCCGAACAGCGTCACCGGCTCGATGTAGCCGCCGGAGAAGAACTTGTAGCTTCCGCCGAACACCAGGATAACGGTGTTCTGCAGGATCAGCGCGACGCCGAGCGTCGCGAGCACTCCGGCCTCGGCTGGCGCCCCCACGATGCGTTGCATCACGAAGTTGCCAACCACGACGGCGATCAGCGCCGTCGCCACCACACCGACCACGATCGCTACCGGATAGGGCAGGTCGAAATAGTCGATCGCGAACCAGGCCCCGAAGGTCCCGAGCATGTAATATTCGCCGTGGGCGAAGTTAATGGCGCGCAGCACGCCGAAGATCATCGTCATGCCGACGGCAACGATCGCATAGACCGATCCGGATACGATGCCGTTAACGACCTGTTCGATGACCGTGTACAACATGTCAGTCCCGTTGCGCTGCCTTACTTCGGATAGTCGATCTCGGCCGAATAGGCTCCCTTGATCGCGGGCTTGCCGTGCTCGATCTCGAGCAGGATCATCGGCAATCGAGCTTGATTGTGATCGTCGAACGTCACCTCGCCAACTGCGCTTTCGTAGTGGATGGCGGAGAGCGCGGCGCGAACCTTCTCGCGGTCGATGCTCTGGGCCTGCTCGATCGCCTTGGCCAGCAGATGCACCGTCTCCCAATGCACATAGGCGTGATTGTTCGGCGCCTCGCCGTACTCGGCAATGAACTTCTCCACGAAGGCCTTGCTCTTCGGAGAATCATACGCCGGAAGCCACGCCGCCGCCTCGATGGCCCCTTCGAGCGCCTTCGGCGCCGCCTTGATCGAGCTCGCCGTATTGAATTCGGCATTGCCGATCAGCGGAATCTTGCCAGCGATCCCGACCTCGATCATCTGGCGACCGACGATGGGCGTCGAATCGGCATTGCCGTACATGATGATGGCCTGAGCGCCGGAATCGCGGATCTTGGAGAGCACGCTGCGGAAATCGACCTCGCCCTCCTTGTAATAGTCTTCCGTCAGGATCTGGCTCTTGAAACGCGGAAGATATTTCTTAGTGAACTCGATGGCCGCGCGCCCATAATCGGTGTCGACGGAGAGAACGGCGTATTTGGTGAAGCCCTTCTTCTCGGCCGCATATTGCAGCACGATCAGCGCACGGTTCTCGTCGGTCGGATAGTTGCGGTAGGTCCATTTGAAGCCGCCGACGCCGGCCTTGTAGGTGATCATCGGGTTCGACGAGGCGGCATTGAGCAGGAGCACGCCGGCGTCCTCGGCCACCGGCTGCATCGCGAGCGTGACCGAGCTCGAGACGTCGCCGATGATGTAGTCGACCTGGCTCTGGTCGATCAGGCGTCGCGTCGCCGAAACGCCCTCGACCGGCGTCCCCTGGCTATCCGCGGGCATGACGCTGATCTTGCGGCCACCGACGCCTCCGGCTGTGTTGATCTCTTTCGCGGCCATTTCGGCGCCGCGCAGCGAGAAGGCGCCGTAGCGGGCATTCGGACCACTCCTCGGGGCGACCAGGCCGAGCTTGACGGTACCGTCCTCGCTCCGTGCGAAGGCACCGGAGGAGATCGTCTGAAGCCCAATCAGAGCGGTTCCGATGCAAAATCCCCGTCGGCTCAACTCGATCGTCATGTCCCCACTCCGTTGCTGCTGCAAATCTATGCGCCTGACCACTCCGCCGCTTTTGCGATCTTGCTCTTGGAATTATTGCTGCGGCCGACGGTAAAAAATAGATTTGCGGCTGCGGGCGGGGGAAGCACGACTGCGGTCTGCCGCCATAGCGAATTCTTATGGCGGGTCCCTGCGTTTCGGCGTTTTGCATGGCCGACGCCTGCGCCCAAATATTCTGCGCTCATCTCCGGCCGGTACGCCCGCAGCGATCGTCGATGCAATGGAAACGCTGCGCGCGCCGCATCTCGCCGGCCTCCGGCCGACCGGTGCAGAGACCGATACCATCCTTGCCCCAAGGCGTGCGACGCTGACGACTATGCGGCTGCCTATGGAGCCACCATTCGCCGTCCGCCCGTCTGCCCGCTACAGTAACGAGACGCGTTCGCCTGTCGTCGTGGCGCGCCAGCCTGCTGCCGCCGATCCTGCGGCGGCAGTCCGGTTGATCGGCTGAACATGTCAATGAAGCGCCTCGAAGCCGCCCCGCGAGGTAGAGGTTTAAGAAGCGCTTCTAATTGTCCGGCCGACCTTCTGCAGGGCCTCAAAGGCTTCAAAGCGCCGATCGGCCCAGTCCGCCAAAGCCGCCTGGGGCTCATGGACTTCTCCCAAGACCGACATCGCCAGCATCGCCTCGCCGAGATTTGCATGGTCCCCCGAAGCGACTGATCCGAGCATCGCGGAGCCGAGAAGAACGGCCTCCGGAGATGCCGATGCAGCGACCGTCAAACGCGTCGTATCGGCCAGCACCTGTCGCACGAGGCGACTCTTTGCGGCGCCGCCGCTGACCACGATCGTATCAACTGCGATACCCTTCTCCTGCTGGACCCGAACGATCTGCCGAGCCCCGTAGCCGAGGCCGCACAGGCCGGCGAGATAAAGCGCCAGCAGGCTCTCCAGATCCGAGCGCATATCAAGCCCGGCAATCAGTGCACGCGCGTCAGGATCCGCGAACGGCGCGCGATTGCCGAGGAATTCGGGGACGACATGGAACTCACCGACCAATCCCGGAATCATGCCGGCACCGCCGCGTGCTTCGACTTCAGCGGCGAGCCAATCGGCAAGCGTCTGCTGTGACTCACTTGCAGCACGCGTCGCCTGCTCCGAATACGGATGCATCTGCAAAAGGCGCTCGATCGCAGCGCCGGCAGCCGACTGCCCACCTTCATTGAGCCAAAGCCCAGGCACCATGGCGGAGAAATAAGGTCCCCAAACACCGGGAACGAAGGACGGTTGCGTCGTGGTCGACATGGTGCAGGCCGACGTTCCGAAGACATAGGCCATCCGCGTAAGCACCGTGCCGGCCGCGCCGCGTGCGCCCACCGTACCAACACCGCCGGCGTGTGCATCGATGAGGCCTACAGCGACGGGCGTCCCCGCCAGAAGACCGAGATCGGCAGCAGCGTCCACAGTCAGGCCCGCCGCCAGCCTTGTTCCGCCCGGTACGATCTCGGTGCCGATCCTGCGGAATTGCTCGTCCGCCAGTACACCGAGGCCGGCCGACCGGAAAAAATTGTCATCCCATCGGGCTTCGTGGCCCAGATAGGTCCACTTGCACGTCACGGTACAAATGGAGCGGGACAAGCTCCCAGTCGCACGCCAGGTCAGGAAGTCCGTCAAGTCCATGAACTGCCACGCACGGGAAAATGTGCCGGGCATGTTTTCGGCGAGCCACAGCAGTTTTGGCGTCTCCATCTCGGGAGAGATGCTTCCGCCGACATATTCGAGAACTTTCTCGCCCGTCTGGTTGATGCGGCGGGCCTGATCGGCCGCACGGTGATCCATCCAGACGATGACGTTGCGAGCGGGGTCGCCGGACGGACCGACGGGTAGCGGCTCGCCCCCTTCGCCCAACACCACCAGCGAGCAGGTCGCGTCAAAGCCGATGCCGGCAATGCTGTCCGGCGCGACGTCGGTCTGTCCAACCGTGCTACGCACGCTGCGGCACACGGCACGCCAGATGTCCTCGCTCGACTGCTCGACGATGTCGCCGGCCTCCTGCCAAAGTGCGACAGGAGCTTTGTCACTCGCAATCAGTCTGCCGGAGCCATCGAAGATTCCGGCTCGTGCGCTGCCCGTGCCGACATCGATGCCGAGAAAATAGCGGTCAGCGGATTCTTTGGTCATGAAGCCATCCAGGTCGCCGATCTGAAGATGCTACAGATCGTTGCTTTGCGGCAGAATGACGAGGTCGCGGATGGTGACATTTCTCGGACGCGTCAACATGAACAGCACCGCCTGCGCGACTTCCACCGGCTGCATCAGGCCGCCGGCCGCCATCTCCTCCTCGATCTTCTCCTTGGGCCAGTCTTTGATGAGTGCGGTCACGACAGGGCCTGGCGCAACGGCACCGACACGCAATCCGTATTTGGCGACCTGTCGGCGCACGGTATGCACGAACGCCTGCACGGCGTGCTTGGACGCAGTATAGATCGGCTCCCAGACGACAGGGACAAGGCCGGCTATCGAACTGGTGACAATGATGTCGCCGCTCCTGCGCTCCACCATGTGCGGCAAAACCGCATGGATCGACCGGAAGAGCGCATTGACGTTCAGGTTGAGCATGCGGTCCCAGGCATCGGGGTCGCCGCCGAGCACCTCGCCGCCGACATAGGCGCCTGCATTCGCATGGAAGATGTCCAGTTGGCCCGCCTTCTCCAGCACCTGCGGCATCATGGCTTCCATGCTCACGGGATCGGTGAGATCGATACGCAACGGGATCGCCCGGTCGCCCAGCTCGACGCGCGCACTGCTCAGCGCCTCCTCTGCCCGATCGATCAGCACCACCCGCGCACCCGCCCCGATCAACGTTCTGGCGCATTCGAGACCGATGCCCGACGCGGCGCCGGTGATCGCGGCGACTTTTCCTGCAAGTTCCTGGGCCACGGCTTGTCCTTCTTGTGAGAGTTATTCAAGCTCGGCCATGGGACAGGCGTGAGCGCCGTGCCAGCGAGTCGACGATGACCGCAATGGCAAGTACCGCGCCCGTGATCATGTACCGTAGCGAGGAGGAGAGATCGAGCAGCGTGAGGCCGCTCGCGATGGATTGGATGACGATGATGCCAAGGAGCGCGGAATAGGCGCTGCCGCGGCCTCCAAAAAGGCTCGTTCCGCCGATGACCGCGGCTGCGATGGCGTTGAGGTTCACATCTCCGGTCCCGGCCTGCTGGCTGGAAGATGCAAGTCGCGCTGCGGCAAGAATGCCGCCAGCCGCAGCCAACGTGGAGCACAGCATGAACGCGGTCGCATAGACCCGGCGAACGTTGATGCCGGCCCGACGGGCCGCTTCGCGATTACCGCCGACCGCGGACATCGAGCGGCCCCATTTGGTTCGCGTCAACGCGTAGTTCATGACCACGCACAGGCCGACAAACAGACCGAACATCCACGGAACGCCGCGCCCGAGATTGAGATAATACACGATGAACTCGAGCACGATGGTAACCAGCAGCGCCTGCAGCACCATACGGCCAAGCGAACTGGCCGATAGCCCTGCCTGCCGCCGGCGCGCCGCCGTGCGGTAGCCGGTCACGAACATGACCAAGCTCGCAACTGCCGCCAGCATATAGGACACGATGGGCGGCATGACGAGCATCTGCCCGAAATCGACCAGCGGTGATCCGTAGGGAAGATTGATGGAGCCCGAAGAACCGAGCAGATACAGCTGCAGGCCGAGCCACCCGAGCAGACCGGCCAGCGTCGAGACGAAGCTCGGCATCCCCAGACGATTGAACAGAAAGGCGTAGAGCGCGCCAATGGCAGCGCCCAGGACCAACGCCGTCGCGATCGCGACGACCACCGGCCAATCCTGACCGACCCACAGCACGCCGACGAGCGCCGAAGCAAACCCGCTCACCGAACCGACCGAGAGGTCGATCTCGCCGACCATCAGGATACAGACGATGCCAAGCGAGATGACTCCCACCGTCGAGCAATCGAACAGCAAATTGACCAGGTTGTTCGGCGCCAGAAAGACAGGGTTGAGACTCTCGAATGCCGTACAGATGACGACGAGTCCGACGACCACCGGCAGCGAACCGAGGTCGCCCGACCGCACGCGGTCGACAAAAGCGCTGAACATGTTCCCAAATGTGTCCGTATGCTTGACGCGCTCGTCACTGCGATCGAGCGGCCGCGCCGTCAAAACCCGTTGCGTGTCACCCGTCATCGCCGCTGCTCCGGTGATTGATGGGCGCGGCGCCGGCTGGCGCGGCGGGAGACCGAATTTTCGTCCGCACCGGTAATCGCCGTAACGAGATCCTGGTTGGAGGCATCGGGTTCGAATTCGCCGTTGTTGCGGCCAAGGCGCAGCACCACGATCCGGTCGGCGACCGCGCGGACGTCCTCCATGTTGTGGCTGATCATGATGACGCCGAGGCCGCGGGCGCGAACGCGCTCGACGAGGTCGAGCACCTCGGCGGTCTGGGCGACGCCAAGTGCGGCGGTCGGCTCATCGAGCAGAATGAGCTTCGGCTCGGTGAGCAGTGAACGCGCGATCGCCACGGTCTGGCGCTGTCCGCCGGAGAGCGACGCAACGGGCTCACGCACGCTCGGGATCCGTGCCGACAGTTCGTTGAGCAACGTCCAGGCGCGGAGCTCCATGGAGACCTCGTCGAGCCGCATGGGATTGAGCTCACGGCCGAGGAAGATATTTGCGACCACGTCAAGGTTCTCGCAGAGCGCAAGGTCCTGGAATACGGTGGCAATACCGAGAGCGAGCGCCGCGGCCGGATCGGATAGCACGACCTGCTCACCATCGAAGGCGATCGTTCCGGAGGTGGGCTGATGCACGCCGGCGAGGATCTTCACGAGCGTGGATTTTCCCGCACCGTTATCGCCCACAAGTGCCACCACCTCGCCGGCATGCACGTCCAGATCGACATTGGTGAGGGCGGACACAGCGCCGAAATGCTTGGAAATTCCGCGAAGGCTCAGAACCGGCTTGCGCACCCCGCCCTGCGGGTGATCGACGTCCGAAATCATGGTCATTTCCAAGTCCGTGCTCTCGTGGTCATCCCGGCCGCCGGAGGCGGCCGGGACAGACGCAGACTAGTTTATGCCAAGCTTCTTGCAGCCGGCAGCATAGCGGCCCGTGCAGAGCTGATCGGCCGTCTGGATCTTCTTGTCGATGATCTCCGCCTTCAAGTTCTCCTGGGTGACGACCGCCGGCACGAACAGCTTCGATGGCGCATTGAAGAGCGTGGTCTCAGCCTTGGGCGTCTCGCCGGAGAGGAATTTCACCGCCGCTTGAGCCGCCGCAGCGGCCACGATCTCGCTCGGTTTGGAGATCGTGTTGTACTGATCGCCGGCGATGACGAGCTGAAGCGCGGCAATCGTCGCATCGTTGCCGGTCACAGGCGGTATCGGATCGACGCCTGCGGCCTTGAAGGCGGCGATTGCGCCGCCGCCCGTGCCGTCATTGGCGGCCACGACGCCGAGGATCTTCTTGCCGAAGCGGGTGACCTGGCCGCTCGCCCATTGCTGCGCCTTCGGCGGCGCCCAGTCCGGCGTGTCGTATTCGGCAAGAATTGGATAGCCGCTCTGATCGAGACCTGCGTGGATGCCCTTCTTGATGAGCCCGGCAGCGGCATCGGTCGGCGATCCATTGATTTCAAGAACGCCCTCCCCCTCCTTTGCCGTGACCTTGGCGGCCTTCAGATGCTTGATGAGCGATTCAGAAATGGCCTTGCCGATGGCTTCGTTGTCGAAGGAGACATAGAAATCGACCTTGGCGTCGGGAACCGGCCGGTCATAGGCAATGACCTTGATGCCCTGCGACTGCGCCATCTTGACCAGGGAGGCCGCGGCGGTCGAGTCGACCGGGTCGAGCACGATCACCTTGGCGCCCTGCGAAATCACCGAGTTGAATTGCTGTTGCTGCCGCGCGGCATCCGCGCTGGCGTTCTGGTAGATCACCTTGCAACTGTCGCAGAGCTTCTTCATCTCTGCCGCAAAGCCCGGATAGTCGTGTTGCTCATAGCGTGTCGAGGCCTGGTCCGGCATAAGGAAGGCCACGGTCGCGTTCTTCACTTCGGCGGCCCGCGATGACATGGCCGTTGTGCCGAGTAGCGACAGGGCCAAGGCAATTGTACCCGTATATTTCGGAGAGAACATTCTCATTTCGGATTTCCTTTCCGGGACTGGGTGTTAGAGTGTCGTCGTTGATCTTTTGAAATCAGGCCCTCGCTGCTTCCATCGCCGACGGCGCGATGAGCGACGATGCTCCGAAGCCGCGCGGAATCTTGGACAGACGATTCCTGTCGCGGACCGCCATCGGCGTATCCGCGTCATTCTTGCGTAATGGTGCTCCTCCTTTGCTCCTCTCCGGCTAGGCCGCGCGCGCCGCGTCGATGTTGTGCGCCAACAATCGTCTGAAGCGCGAAGGCGGCATGCCTTTCTCGGCCAGAAACTGCCGGTTGAAATTGGAGAGATTGTTGAAGCCGACCTCGAAGCAGATGTCGGTGATGGAAGCCTGCTCGTCGCTCATCAAGATCTGGCAGGCAAGATTGATACGCAGTCGCTTGACGTATTGTACCAGTGACATGCCGGTGTGCCGGCGGAACGAGCGCGAAAATGCGCTTTGTGACTGACCGGCGATCGCTGCAAGCTCCGCTTCACCGAAAGGTTGCGTCAGATTCTTTCGAATAAAGGCAAGTGCTTTGTTCATGCCCGCAGACATGTAACCTGACGGATCAGGCAGATAGTTCGGGCTGGACAGCGGACGCGCGTTTCGGGCGCGACAGAGTATCCCCAAGCTCATCACGAATAGCTCGATCCGGCGCACGCCGTTCGCCGTCACGATCTCCTCCATCAGTGGGGCGAGCGCGTCGCTCGTGCTGCGCGTGAACAGCGCGCCGCGCCGGGAGAATTCCAGCAACGAGGCAAGACCCGAAAGCTCGGGCATGACCTTCATCATGTCGCCGATGAATTCTTCGCTGAACTGGAGGATGCGTCCCCGCAGCGGGATGGTGCACCCCGCCGGCAGATCGCTCACCCAATTGTGCGGCAGATTGGGGCCGGTGAGCACGAGATTACCCGGCTCGAATTCGCCGATGAAGTCGCCGACGAAATAGCGCCCGCTGGTAGCCACAACCTGATGGAGCTCGTACTCGGGATGGAAATGCCAGCGCACCGTGTGGAAGGGATAGCCGTGCGACCACGCCTTGAACGACTCGCCGCGCCGTATCTGGACAACTTCCAGGTCCGGTTCCATATCCGCTCCCTTCAGGCCGGTGCGGTTTGCAATGATCCGCCCCTGTTCCCTTATCAGCTGAATTTTTGCTCAGCGTTTCCTCTCGCAGGGAGAGTAACGACCGCTATTTGGGCACGCCACCACGATTTCAATGTGCAACTGATACTTTTTTGATACGCAACACATCGGCTGTTTGTGCCCGCTCGCCCATCATGGCTGCGCCGCCAATTTGCGATGCAAGCCATTAATTTTGCTGGTATTTTCCGACACCTAAGCCCCAACTTTGGCCAGTACGTCGGCGCGCAGAAGGCGCTCGATGAAGAGCATGAACAGCACCGAGGGCACGAGCAGGATCAGTGCGGTGATCGAGGCGACCTGATAGTTGCCGCCCATAGCGGCGTTGTAGAGCAGCAGCGGCAGGGTCGTCACCTGCGGCACGCCGACGAAGAAGGTGCCGGTGAACTCGTCGAGCGATTCCAGAAATACGAAGATGCCGCTAGCGATGATACCGGGCGCGGCCAGCGGCAGCGTCACCGAGAAGAAGGTCCTGAGCGGCGAGGCACCGATGTTGCGCGCGGCAAGCTCCAAATCCTTGTCGACCGCGCTGAAGGCGGCGGCCGCGATCCAGACCGAGTAAACCAGCCCATGCGCGGCGTGGACGAGAACCACGGCGAAGACCGTGCCGTTGATGCCGAGCTGGTAGAAGACGCGAGCGACGTTGATGTAGATCGCGACCGACGGAAAGGCCTGCGGCAACAGGAACAGAACCATGAAAAAGGCGCGCGCCGGCAGCTTGAGCCGCGCCAGCGCGTAGCCGGCCGGGATCGAGAGCGCGAGCGCAACGACGACCGTCAGCACCGCGATCCAGACCGATGTACCGAGTGAGGCCATGGCATCGCCAGTCGGGCGGAACACCTGCTCCCAATAGCGCGTGCCGTAGGTCACCGGCAGCTTGTAGGGCGTGTACCAGCGCTCGGCCACGGACCAGAGCGCGAGGTTGGCGAGCGGGCCGATCAGCACGAAGGCGAAAGCTGCGAGCAGGAACGCGGCGAGCGCCGTGCGCAGCGAGGATGCCAGACGCATCATGTTGCGCCCTCCTTCGCCATGCCGCGCTTGAGATAGATGATCGCAGCCCCCGCCGAGAGCAAATAGGTGACGACGCCAAGCGCATTCGCCGTGGCGTAGTCGCCATAGGAGTTGATGCGGAAGGCCATGTCGACGGTCAGCATGGTGGGCTGCGATCCCGCCACCATCATCGGCACCGACAGCACTGAGAGCATCGTCACAAAGGAGAGCACCAGTGCCACGAGTAGCTGCGGCATCACCTGCGGCAGCGCGAGTTCGACGAGCACGCGCAAGCGAGAGGCACCAAGATTGCGGCCCGCTTCGAGCGTCGCACGATCGAGAGCGGCGAGCGCGCCAGCGAGCAGCAGGGCGACGAAGGGCGTCTGCTTCCAGACGAACGTGGCGACGATGCCGCGCCAGTCGAGGAAGCTCACCGCCTGAAGCGGCTCCATGAGCCCCATGGCCACGAAGGAATTGTTCATCAGCCCGTTCTTGGCGAGGAAGGTTCGCATGCATTGTGCTGCGACGATGAACGGGATGAAGAGCGGCCAGCGGTAGAGCGCCTTTAGCGTCCCGACGATCCAGCGGTTTTCACCGAGCGTCAGCGTGCCGGCGATGATGATGGCGGCAAGCCCCGTGAACAGGCAGGAGGCGAGCACGATCACGACCGTAAAGAGCATATCGCGGGAATAGAGCTCCCAGGCCTTTCGGAAGGCGTCCAGCGAGACGCCGCCCTGTGGCCCGGTAAAAGCCGAAATCAGCGAGAAGCTTAGCGGATAGAGAAACAGCGCCGCCACCAGCGCAAGGCCGGGTGCGATGAGGAGCAGAGCGAGCTGACGTTGGGAGATGGACATCAAACCTGCCGACCGCGGCGCTTAAGGCGAAAGGCCATCATTCCCAGGCGCGCCCCCCGGAAGAATGACGGCCTTTCGAAATGAAATTCAGTTCGCAACCTTCTTTTCGTAGCCCTCGAGGATGTCGTTGAAGTAAGGCGCGATCGGGAACGGCTTGCCGTTGCTGGCGAGCTCAGCAGGCGTCACGTCGGTAAAGAGCTTGTCCCATGCGGCCTTATCGAGCTTGCCCTCGAGGTTCTTGGCGTCGATGCCCGGATACCAGTTGAACTTCTTGACGATGCCGTCGGCCTGGACCTGCGGCGACGTTGCGAGCGCAATGAAGGCTTCGGCCAGCTTCTTCTGCGCCGATTTCTCCGGGATCGAATAATACATCGGCTGTCCGGGCATGCCGGGCGAGACGAGTTTCAGCTTCATGTTCGGGGGCAATTTGCCGTCGGCCTGCCAGGAGTAGAACATGTCGACCCAGACCGGTCCGATGGCGATCTCGCCGCGGTTCAGCATGTCGAGGGTGCCAGCATTGCCGGGAGTGATCGTGGCGTTGGCGTTGAACGCCTTCAGCTCCGCGAAGGCCTTGTCCCAATTGGCCTTGGTGGCGGCGTCATAAGGGCCCTTCATCAGCTTGTCGGCATCGCCGCCGAAAGCATAGACCCAGCCGGCGACGAAGGCGACCCCCGACATGCCGCCTTTGATGCCGTTGTAACCGAACTGCTTCGGATTCTTTTTGGCCCAATCGGCGAGCTCGGCAAAGGTCGCCGGCGGCGTCTTGACCATGTCGGCGTTGTAGGCGAGCGCGGTCTGCGACTGGAACATCGGGATGACGTAGCCGCTCACGTCGGTGCCGAGCGCGTTCCTGGCTGCGTCGCCGGTGGCGAGCTTGGCGGTGTCGACATCGGCCGTATACTTGCTGAGCAGTCCCTCCTTGACCATCTGGCCGGCGGCCTTCTGGTGGATCACCACCACGTCGAAATCGGTCGTGGCCGAGCCCTTCTGGGCATCGAGCTTCTCGTAAATCTTCTGCGAGCCGGCGTCGCCCGGACCGGTTCCGACCGAGACGACCTTCACGCCCGGATGAGCCTTCTCGAACATCGGGCCTAGGTAGTCCTTCACGTAGTCGACCATGTTCTGATCACCGGCGGAGGCGACGTTGAGCGTTTGCGCAGCGAGCGGCGAGGCCGCGATCAGCGCGGCGAGCGAGGTGGCTATCGTGAAAAGGCGCATGAGACTGGCTCCGTGTCGGATCGTTGGACTGGGTCAGGCAGGGGTGGAGGCCTGTGCGGCCGGGAAGATGTGAAGACGCGACAGCGGAATACGCAGGCCGACGGCCGCGCCGGGTTCATGGCGAGTGGCGTGGTCGACGGTGATCTGCCGGCCGGCCGCCTCGACGCGGTAACGGTAAAGCCCGCCCGGATAGCTGCGCGCCGCGATGCGGCCCGGCACCACGAGATCCTCGCCCGCTGCTGCGTCGGGCGCATCGAGGCTCGCGACATCGTCGCGGAAATAAGCGAGTGCTTCGCCTGCTGGCAGCTCAAGGCCGGCTTGACCGGCGAGCACACCGCGCGCTTCGCCGGCCGTGATCGCAGCAGAGCCCTCGCCGGGCGCGACGTGCAGCGGCAGCACGTTCTCGGCGCCCATGAAATTGGCGACGAAGGCGCTGTTCGGCCGGTCGTAGACCTCCTCCGGCGTGCCGATCTGCGCGATATGGCCCGCATTCATGATGACGAGCCTGTCGGCCATCGTCATCGCTTCCTCGCGGTCATGCGTGACATGGATCGTGGTGACGCCGAGCCGCTGCTGGATGGCGCGGATCTCGTGGCGCATCGTCATGCGGATCTTGGCGTCGAGATTGGAGAGCGGCTCGTCGAGCAGCAGGATGCCGGGATCGATCGCAAGCGCGCGTCCCAGCGCCACACGCTGGCGCTGCCCGCCCGACATGGCGGTGACCTTGCGGTCCTCGTAACCCGCGAGCCCGAGCATCTCCAGCAGTGAGGACACTCTTGCGGCGATATCGCTCTTCGAGACTCCGCGCAGCTTCAGGCCGTAGCCGATATTCTGCAGCACCGTCATGTGCGGCCAAAGCGCGTATGACTGGAAGACCATTGCCATGCCGCGCTTCTCGGGCGGCAGACCGGCGACATCCTTGCCACCGACGGCGATCGAGCCGGACTCGATCGGCACAAAACCGGAAAGAGCGCGCAGAAGCGTGGTCTTGCCGCAGCCCGAAGAGCCGAGCAACGCCGTGAAGGTCCCCGGCGCGAAATCCAGATCGACACCTTGAAGCACCTTCGTGCCGCCATAGGCGACGTGCAGGCCGCGCACCTCAATTGCCGCGCCAGCGCGCGACATAGCTTGCGAGCCCGCCCGCACGATCCGTCCCTCCACGCCGCCCTATACGCTGATGGAATTGTTCTTCCATTCCGCGATCGGCTTGGAATAAACATAACGTTCCCTAGCGCGCTCGTGCAACAGATTTATGACCCCGATGACCACCGAAATCCGATCGCTCTGGCTGATGCCTTGCCCCAAGGACCAAGCGTTTCTCGCTTCGCTCGTCAGCGAGCTTGCGTCGCGCTTCGGCACGCCGATCTTCGCGCCGCATCTAACGCTGCGCGGCGACACGGATGCGACATTCGAGCGTCTCCACGACGACGTTCGGGCAGCCGCCTCCGCGTTGGAGCCTTTCGCCGAACCGATCACGTCGATCGAGACGACAGGAGCGTTCTTCCGGGCCTTCTACGTGCGCTTCGCCGTCTCAGTGCCGCTCGACAAGCTGAAGCGACGCCTCGATCCCGAGGGAATCGAAGACTTCATGCCGCATGTCTCGCTGCTCTATGGCAATTTACCGGAAGTGGTGAAGGCGCCGGCAGCCGCCGAATTCACGCAGCGCCTCGCCGGCCGCGCCATCACCTTCGACCGAATTTGCGTCGTCCGTTCAGGACAGGACATTCCGATCGCCGATTGGACGATCCAGGCGACGGTGCCGCTCGGACGCTGAGACGGGCGTCAGCGGCCCGCCAGCATCCATTCATGCGCCGGGTCGTTGTGAAACTTCCAGATCCGCTTCGGGCCGGCCATGACGTTGAGATAATAGAGATCATAGCCATGCGGCGCACCGACGGGATGGTAGCCCTTCGGCACCAGAACGACGTCGCCATCCTCGAAAGCGAAGGTCTCGTCCAGCGAGCGGTCGTCGGTGTAGACGCGCTGAAAGCCAAAGCCCTGCGGCGGGTTCAGGCGGTGATAATAGGTCTCTTCGAGCTGAGATTCGGCTGGCAGCCTATCCTGGTCGTGCTTGTGCGGCGGATAGCTCGACCATGAGCCGGCCGGCGTGACGACCTCGACAACCAGCAGCCCGTCGGCGGGCTCCGTCTCGGGCAGGATGTTGCGGACATGGCGGGTGTTGCTCCCCTGCCCTCGCGTCAGGCAGCCGACATCCCGAGGTGCGATCAGGCGCGGCGGACGCGCGTTCGCAACGCCGGGCGCCGAGCAGATGGCGACTTCGCAGGATCCTCGAGCCGTCACCGACCAGTCGGACCCGGCCGGCACATAGAGCGACCAGGGATCGGCCTCGAAGGGCGAGTTGCGCCCGCCGATGACGCCGAAATCCTGCCCGCCCGCCTGCGCCGCGACCTTGCCGGAGAGCAGGACAAGGCAGTGCTCGCGCGCGCCGGTCTCGCGCGCCAAACTCTGGCCGTCGCGGAGCCCGTGGACGGCGAAACCGACATGGGACCATCCGGCCGTCTGCGGTGTCACGTCATGGACGCGCCCATCAGCATCGGACGCGCTCGGCTTGATGAGAAGCTTCGACATGATGCCTCCGGGCCTAGGCAAGCCCGGCCTCCTTCAGGCTCTGCTTCAGATGTGCAACACCCTTCTTGGCGTAGGTCAGCGGATGTGCCTTCTTTGGATCCTGCTCCGCCTCGACGACAATCCAACCGGAATAGTTCGGAAGCTCGCGGAAGACAGTCGGATAGTCGACCATGCCATCGCCGGGCACGGTGTAGACGCCGAGTTCGCTGCCCTGTCCCAACACGGCATCGAGGAAGCTCCAATCCTCGCGGCGCGCCTGCTCCATCACCGTCCGACGCACGTCCTTGGCGTGGACATGGCTGATGCGGGCGCGATAGCGCCGGGCCAGCGCAGCCGGATCGGCGCCGCCCCACGTGGCGTGGCCGGTGTCGAGCAACAGATGAGCGGCATCGCCGGTCGCTGCCATGAAAGCGTCGATATCCGCCGTGCTCTCCACGATGGTGCCGATGTGATGATGGTAGACCAGCCTGACGCCCTCGGCGAGCGTACGCTCGGCTACTTCTGTAATGCGCCGGCCGAACTCCGCCCAGTCGCCCGCTTTCATGACCGGCCGCTGCGATAGCGGCTTGCTGCGATCGCCATGGATCGCATTCGAGGTCTCGGCGAAGACCAGCACGGTCGATCCCATCGCCTTCAAGAGATCGAGATGCGAGCGCAGATGCCGCATCTCTTCATCAGCATCGCGCTTCAAAAGCTCCGCCGAATACCAGCCGGAAATGCAGGCCATACCGAAAGGCGCGAGCGCGGCCTTCAGGGCCTGCGGCTCGCGCGGAAATTTGTGGCCGAGCTCCATGCCCACGAAGCCCGCCTCACGCGCTTCGGCGAGGCACGTCTCGAGCGGTGTCTCGCCACCGATCTCCTGCAGATCGTCGTTCGACCAGCCGATGGGGTTGGCGCCGATACGGATAGGCATGTCGTCCTCGCTTGATCAGTACTTGCGGCGCACGAGCGCCTCGACATAATTGCGCCTTGCGGCCTCGACCTCGGTGCGATCCGACACCTCGGGCACCGCCACGTCCCACCAATGACCGCCGGCATCGGTCGAGCGCAGCGGGTCGGTGTCGATCACGACGACGCTCGTCCGATCGTGACGTCGCGCCTCATCGAGCGCGGCTTCCAGTTCCGTAATACCCGCAACCTTGCGCGCGATCGCCCCCATCGCAGCGGCGTGCGCTGCGAAGTCGATCGCCGGCAGGATCTCGTGACGGGCGTCGCGCAGGAGGTTGTTGAAAGGGGCGCCGCCGGTGGCGTTCTGGAGCCGATTGATGCAGCCGAAGCCGCGGTTGTCGAGCACGACGATGATGAGTTTCGCACCTGACATCACCGACGTGGCGATCTCGGAATTCATCATCAGATAGGAACCGTCGCCGACCATCACGACGACCTCGCGCGCGGGATCGGCGAGCTTGACGCCGAGCCCGCCAGCGATCTCGTAGCCCATGCAGGAATAGCCGTATTCCATGTGGTAACCGCCGGGCGCGCCCGGCTGCCAGAGCTTGTGCAGCTCGCCGGGCAAGCCACCGGCGGCGCAAAGCACGACATCGCTTGGCAGGCTGCGGCGCTGAACGGCGCCGATGACCTCTGCGTCGCTCGGCAAGGTTTCGTTGCCGGCGGCGGTGTAGCGCGCGGCCGTTTCCAGCCACGACGTGCGGCCGTTCTTTGCCTGCTCGGTCCAGCTGGCAGGTGCCGCCCAGCCCTGGAGCGCGGCGTCGAGCTCCGCGAGCCCTGCTTTGGCATCGGCGACGAGGGGCTGCGCACGATGCTTGCCAGCATCGAAGATCTGCGTATTGAGGCCGACGATCCGGCAAGCGGGATCGGCGAACAGCGAACGTGAGCCGGTGGTGAAATCCTGCAGCCGGGTGCCGATCGCGAGCACGAGATCGGCCTGCTGCGCAGCATCGTTTGCCGCGCCAGTACCGGTGACGCCGATCGCGCCGAGATTGAGCGAATGGTCGTGAGGCAGCGCGCTCTTGCCGGCTTGCGTTTCCGCCGCCGGCATGCCGTGCGCCGTGCAGAAGGATGCGAGATCGCCTTCCGCCTCACTGTAGAGGACGCCACCGCCGGCGACGACGAGCGGACGCCTGGCCGCCTTGAGCAGTGCGACGGCCTGAGCCAACTCCGTCTCGTCGGGGCGCGCCCGGCGCGGCTGCCAGATGCGCTCGGCGAAGAACCAGTCGGGATATTCGTAGGCTTCCGTCTGCACGTCCTGGCAGAGCGCGAGCGTCACGGGTCCGCATTCGGCCGGATCCGTCAGAACCTGCATCGCGCGCTCGAAGGCGGGCATGATCTGCTCGGGCCGGGTGATGCGGTCGAAATAGCGCGAGACGGGCCGGAAGCAGTCATTGGCGGAGACGGTGCCGTCGCCGAAGTCCTCGATCTGTTGCAGCACCGGATCGGGACGGCGTCCGGCGAAGACATCACCCGGCAGCAGCAACACCGGCAGGCGATTGACGTGAGCAACCGCTGCGGCCGTCACCATATTGGTCGCACCAGGGCCGATCGAGCTCGTCACCGCGATCATGCGCCGGCGGCGCGAGGCCTTGGCGAAGGCGATCGCGGCATGTGCCATCGCCTGTTCGTTGTGGGCGCGCAAGGTCGGCAGGCGGTTGCGCGCGGCATACAGCGCCTCGCCGAGGCCCGCCACATTGCCATGGCCGAAGATCGCCCACACACCGGCGAAGAACGGCTGGTTCTGTCCGTCAATCACCGTCCTCTGCGCGGCCATCGCGGCGACGAGCGCCTGCGCCATGGTGAGCCTGATCGTTGCCATCACTCGCTCCCGCTCAATCGCGCCGCCAGGCCTGGACCAGCCGGCCGAAGCGCTCCGTCATCGCGGCGATCGCGCCTTCGTCGTCGAGGCGGCCGGAAAACCACTCGCGGGCAGGCTCGCCGAAGATCGAACGCCCGACAGCGAAACCCTTCACGCTCGCCGCGCCACGGGCCAGTTCGAATGCCGCTTCGAGCTTGGCGAGCGGCGCATCAAGCCCCAGCACGACAACGCCGCGGCAATAGGGATCGTTCTCGGCGACGGCGCCATCGATCTGCTGCCAGGCGGCGACGCTCGGCTGGGCTTCGAGCTTCCACCAATCTGGCTTGATACCGAGCCCATAGAGCCTGCGCATGACGCGCGCCGCGGTATCGTCCGCCAGCGTGCCATGCTTCGAGGCGACGATCTCGACGAGCAGTTCGCGCCCGGCCTGACGGCAGGCAAGCGATACGCGCTTCAGCGTCGCATCCTGCGCAGCCTTGAGCGCCTCGGCATCGTCGGGATGGTAGGTGCAAAAGCATTTCGCGACATGATCGACCGGCCATTCGGCGAGCGCGAGGCCGAGCGAGCCCTCAGCATCTGTTTCCAGCGCCAGTGGTCGTGAACCGGTTCGTTCCAGGGGGCGCGCGATCCAAAGACGATGATCGGCGGCGCGGAACAGCGCCTCGCGGCCGTAGCGCCCGTCGAGCAGCATACCGAAACCGGGTTGCCCCTGCGCCACGCGTGCCGCCGCCTCGACTGCGAGCGTCTTGAAGACGGCGATACGCTCGCGCGGAGCACCAGCCTCGTCCGCGATCGCCTCCATCTGGCTGCGATGGTCGATGGCAAGCGCCATGAGCGTCGGCGGCTGCGGGCGGCGCGTCGTCGCCCAATGGATGTGGTTGATGTCTGCATCGTGCCGCAAGGCGCGGTGCGGTGAGCCGTGCTTTAGAAAGTATTGCAACTCGTCGAAGGTCGGGCTCTCAGGCGAGCAGAGCAGGCGCGAGACCGCGAAGGCGCCGCAGGCATTCGCCCAGGCGCAGCAGGTTTCGATCGCTTCGTCGCGAAGCCAGCCGCGCAGGAAGCCGGACATGAATGCGTCGCCAGCGCCGAGCACGTTGTAGACCTCGACCGGAAAGCCTGGCCCTCTGACGCCGTCGTCCAGCGACGGCGGGATCGAGCCCGGGAAGACCACGCAGCCCATGGGCCCACGTTTGCAGACGATCGTCGCCGCGCTGAGCGAGCGGATGGTGCGCAGTGCGGCGAGCGTGTCCTCACTGCCGCCGGCCGCGTGAAGTTCCTCCTCGGTGCCGACGATCAGGTCACAATCCGGCAGGATGGCCTGGAGATGGCCGGTGACGGTGCCGGAGCGGATATAACGCTCTTCGCCCGCCGCATGCCCGGCGAGACCCCAGAGATTGGGGCGATAGTCAACATCGAAGACGACCTTGCGACCATGCTTGCGCGCGAGCGCGATCGCCTTGCGCTGGGCTGCGGCCGCATTGGGAATGGCGAAATGCGTGCCGGTGACGACGACGGCGCGGGCCGAGGCGATGAACTCCTCTTCGATCTCGTTTTCGTCGAGCGCGGCGTCGGCGCAATCGGTGCGGTAGAAGATGAGCGGGAAGGTCTTTTCGTCGCGCACGCCCAGGATGACCAACGAGGTCAGGCGCTTGGGATCGACGATGACGCCTTTCGTGTCGACGCCTTCTCGGCGCAGCTGCTCGAGGATGAAGCGGCCCATCTGCTCGTCGCCGACGCGGGTGATCACGGCCGACTTCAGCCCGAGCCGGGCCGTGCCGATCGCAATATTGGTCGGGCAGCCGCCGACAGCCTTGGAGAAGCTCGCCATATCCTCGAGCCGGCCGCCGATCTGCTGGCCGTAGAGATCGACCGAGGAGCGGCCGATCGAGATCAAATCGAGCTTCGGCTCAGCCATCGGCGCGCGCTTTCTCGGCAGTGCCCACGGCCAGCGTCATGGCGAGGGCGAAGGTGGCGGCCATTGGGCGGAAGGCGCCGTAATCGGCCTCCCGAACCTCGAGCCAAAGGGTGCAGTTCTGCACGAGCGGACTGAGCGGCCCGTCGGTCAGCGAAATGACGGGGATGCCACGCTGGTGCGCCTGCGCGGCGATGTCGATGGTGGCAGGCGTATAGGGCGCGCAGCTGACCGCCAGCACCACGTCGCCCGGCCTGGCCAGCGCTGCCTGCTCGGCGCCCAGCCCCGCGACGTGATCGACCAGAATCGCCCGGATTCCGAGCTTGCCGAAGGCATAGGCGAGATAGGACACGACCGGGAACATGCGCCGGGCGCCGACGAGGACGATGCTCTGCGCCTTGGCGAGAAGATCGGTGGCGCGGTCGATGTCGGCATGAACCGAGCTCTTTTCGAGCTGGTCGAGCGAGCTGCGGCTCGCCGCCACGAAGCCATCCAGAAGCACGCGTGCCATGTCGGGTCCTGCCGCGCCTTCGTCGCGCAGGATTTCGATGCGCTCGCGATAATCGGGGAACTGCTGGCGGAGGCGGCTGCGGAAAACGTGCTGCAACTCGCTAAAGCCGGAGAAGTCGAGCGCCTGTGCAAATCGCACCAGCGTCGAGGGCTGGACGCCGGCTTGTTCGGCCACTTGCGCCGAGGTGTGCAGCGCCATGTCGTCGGGATGGGCAAGCGCGAAATCGGCCACCTGTCGCAGCCGCTTCGGCAACGAGTCCGCGCGCTCGCATAGCCGCGTCACGAACGCGTCGTAGTCCGGTTTGACTTGATCCTGTGACGCGGCGGGGGACATCGAGAAAGGCACTCTCCGACCTTGACTTAGCCTTGACTTGGCGGCGGAGAGAATGGAATGTTTATTCCATTAGTCAAGCCGAACAAAAAAAATATGCCGTTTAGGGCGTTAGGCCATGACTGGGACGGACATGATGATGACAATGCGGTTTGGACTTCTCGGCGCCGGCAGAATCGGGCGCATTCACGGACTCAATGTCGCGGCGCGCGGCGATGCACGGCTCGTCGCAGTGGCCGACGCCTCAACCGACGCTGCCTCCTCGCTGGCGCAGGCGACAGGCGCGAAGGTGGCCGATGCCGACGCGATCATGAGCGATTCCGGGATCGACGCCATTCTGATCTGCACGCCGACCGACACGCATGCCGACCTGATCGAAGCCTCCGTCTCGGCCGGCAAAGCGGTGTTCTGCGAGAAACCGGTCGATCTCGACTCGGGCCGTATTCGCCGCTGCCTGGCCACTGTCGAGAAGACTGGCAAGCCTCTGATGATCGGCTTCAACCGCCGCTTCGATCCGAATTTCGCGGCGCTGGAGAAGCGGCTGCGCAGCGGCGAGGCCGGCGAGATCGAGATCGTCAGCGTCATCTCGCGCGATCCCGGACCGCCGCCGGTCGACTATGTGAAACGCTCGGGCGGTCTGTTCCGCGACATGATGATCCATGATTTCGACATGGCGCGCTTCCTGCTGGCGGAGGAGCCGGTCGAGGTCTTTGCACTCGGCTCAGCGCTGGTGGACAAGGCCATCGGCGAGGCCGGCGACGTCGATACCGCCGCGGTGTTGATGAAGACGGCAAGCGGACGCATCGCGCAGATCTCGAACTCGCGCCGCGCCACTTACGGCTACGACCAGCGCGTCGAGGTGCATGGCTCGAAGGGAATGCTGAGGGCCGGCAACATCCACGAGACGACCGTCGAGATCGCGACCGGCCAGGGCTTCCGTGCCGATCCGGTGCAGAACTTCTTCCTCGAACGCTATGCCGCCGCCTATCGCGCCGAACTCGCGGCCTTCATCGATGCCTGCGCTGGCAAGGCTGCGCTCTCGCCGACCGGTCTCGACGGACAGCGCGCCCAGATGCTCGCCGACGCGGCCACCGAATCGGCCCGCACTGGCCGTCCCGTCGCCATCGCGACCGCCTGACCATGACGCCAGCTGAACTCCTGCTGCGCCGCTACGCAGCCCAGGGTCTCGCCGCTGAGGCGGGGCGCATGGCGCTCGACTATTTCGGCCGCAAGGAAAGCCTCGGCGTCACGATGAAGGGAACGCAGGATTGGCTCACCGTCGCCGACGGCGCCGTGGAGGACTTTCTGCGTGCGCGGCTGGCCGAGCTTTTCCCCGGCGATACGGTCATCGGCGAGGAAGGTGGCGGCGATGCCAGCGATGCGGTCTGGATCATCGATCCGATCGATGGCACGTCGAACTTCGCCCGTGGCGATCGCAACTGGTGCATCTCCATCGGCTTCCTGCTCAACCGCGAGCCGACGATCGGGATCGTCGCCGCCCCCTCACTGGACGAACTCTATGTCGCGCAGCGCGGCCAGGGCGCGACGCTGAACGGACAGACGATCGCCGTCTCCGGTGCCGATGACATCCGCCGCGCGTATGTCGAACTTGGCTGGTCGGCCCGTGTGCCCTCGCAGCGCTATCTGGACATCATCAGCCGCGGTTATGCCGCCGGCTGCTCGATCAAGCGCTCAGGCTCAGGCACTTTGGGCCTCTGCCATGTCGCGAACGGGCGTACCGAGGGCTACGCCGAGTTGCATATCAACGCCTGGGACGTTGCGGCCGGCATCGTGATCGTTGGCGAGGCCGGCGGCTGGGTCAATGACTTCTTCGCCGGAGACGGCATCAGCAAGGGCAACCCGATCCTGTGCTGCACGCCGGCGCTGGCATCGCAGCTGCGCGAAATCACGGGGATTGCCTAGTCGACAGAATATTTATTGCTTTGGGGCGGCCTAGGCGCCACCGTCACAGCCAATTGCGAAGAACATCAAGTTCTCGTTCCGGGGAGGTGGACCATGTTTTTGAGATCCATGACTTTCAGCGTTCTGCTCGGTGCCGGCATTTTGAGCGCCGGCGCGGCCTCTGCGCCGGCATCGGCCCAGGGCTCGCTCGTCATGTATTGCGGCGTGCAGGAGGAATGGTGCCGTGCGATGTCCACAACCTTTGAAAAGGAGACGGGCATCAAGGTTGCGATGACACGGAAGTCCGCCGGCGAGGTCTATGCGCAGCTCAGGGCGGAGGCCTCGAATCCGCGCGGCGACATCTGGTGGGGCGGCACCGGCGACCCGCATCTTCAGGCGGCCGAAGAGGGGCTGACGCTCGAATACGAATCTCCCGCCAACAAGGATCTGCACGACTGGGCGCTGAACCAGTGGAAAGCGGCGAAGCAGCGCTCGATCGGCATCTATGCCGGCGCGCTCGGCTTCGGCTACAACACCGAGCAGATCAAGGCCAAGGGCATCCCGGAGCCGAAATGCTGGGCCGATCTGCTCAATCCCAAACTCAAGGATGACGTGCAGGTCGCCGACCCGAACTCGTCCGGCACCGCCTATACCCTGCTCGCCACGGTCGTGCAGTTGATGGGCGAGGACAAGGGCTTCGATTATCTCAAGGCCCTGCACAAGAACGTGAGCCAGTACACCAAGTCCGGCGCCGCGCCGGCCAAGGCGGCGAGCCTCGGCGAGACCGCTGTCGGCATCGTCTTCATCCATGACGCCGTCGTTTTCGCGGTGCAGGGCGATCCGATCAAGCCCGTCGCGCCGTGCGAGGGCACAGGCTACGAGATCGGCTCGATGTCGATCGTCAAGGGCGCTCGCAATCTGGAGAACGCCAAGAAGTTCTACGATTGGGCACTGAGCCCCGCCGCACAGGCCCTTGCTGCCCCCGCGAAGTCGTATCAGGTGCCATCCAACAAGAACGCGACGGTGCCGCCGCAGGCGCCGAAGATGAGCGAGATGAAGCTGATCAACTACGACTTCGTCAAATACGGCTCGTCGGCCGAGCGAACGAGGCTGCTGACGAAGTGGGACAAGGAGGTCAAGGCGCAGCCGAAATAGCCCCCGGCTGCGGAGAGACCCGATGCGCCCTTCGACGCGGCTTGCTCTGCTGTTCGGCTGGCTGGGCTATGCGCTCGTGCCCTGGTACCTGCCAGAGGGTTGGGACCTTGCCGGCTATCCGTTCGGGCGGGCCGGAACCGCGCTGGCGCTTGCGACATCAGGCGCAGCACCCTGGCTCTGGCCGATCGGCATCGCGCTGCTCGCGACGACGCTCTTCGCCGTCCGTGCCGAGACCAGCTTCAGCGGCCGGGCACTGGTCACCGCCGGGCTTTGCGGTCTCGTGGCGTTCTTCGCACAAGGCTTTGCAGTAACTCTGCCTGACCAGGGCATTCCCTGGCTCGCTGCTCTGCTCGGCGGCGCAGGCGCCGCGCAGCCAGGCATGGGCTTCGGCGCGCTGCTGACCCTGTTCGCGCTCCTCCTGCTGCTCTGCCATGGCCTGGCTTATCGCGGCTTTTGCCGGGGCGATCTTTTCACCACATCCACCATCGGTGTCGTGGTGCTGCTGATCGGCCTCTTCATCTTCCTGCCCGTCGCGACGATCCTGCGCAGTGCGCTGGTCGACGCCGATGGCAACTGGGCGCTCGGCGAATTCGCGGGCCGGCTATTCTCCTCGACAATCTGGGGACTCGGCTGCGTCGGCGGCAGTATCGCCTGCGGCGTCGCCTGGAATACGCTGATCCTCGGCGTGCTGACCGGCCTCATCACCACGCTGCTCGGCCTTGCCTGCGCGCTGCTCGTGTTGCGCACGGCGATGCCGGGCAAGCGTCTGATGCGCGCGATGACCGTGCTGCCGATCATCACGCCGCCCTTCGTCATCGGCCTTGCTCTCATTCTGCTGTTCGGCCGTTCCGGTGTCGTGACCGGCTTGATGTCCGAGTGGTTCGGCATCCCCCGCTCACGCTGGATCTACGGTCTACCGGGCGTGCTGCTGGCGCAAGTGCTGGCCTTCGCGCCGATCGCCTTCCTCGTGCTGATGGGGGTGGTTCAGGGCATCGCACCGAGCCTCGAAGAGGCGGCGCAGACGCTTGGCGCCAGGCATTGGCCGACGTTCCGCTCGGTGACCTGGCCGCTGCTGCGGCCGGGGCTCGCCAACGCCTTTCTGCTCGGCTTCGTCGAGAGCCTGGCCGATTTCGGCAATCCGCTCGTGCTCGGCGGCAATTTCGAAGTGCTCTCGACCAAGATCTTCTTTGCCGTGGTCGGCGCCGCGCATAATCAGGGCATGGCGGCCGTGCTGGCGATCGTGCTGCTCGTCTTCACGCTCGGCGCGTTCTGGCTGCAGCAGAGCTGGCTCGGCGGAAAGAGTTACACCACTGTCTCCGGCAAAGGCGATGCCGGCATTCCGGCGAAGCTCCCCACCTCTGTCACCGTGCTCTCGGCCGCAGTGATCATACCCTGGGTCGTGCTGACGGCGGTGATCTATGCGGTGATCCTGATCGGTGGCTTCGTCAAGACGATGGGCCGCGACCACACGCCGACGCTGGAGCATTACCGCACCGGCTTCGCCGTCGATTTCAGCCACGGCTTGTTCTTCGAGGGCGCAGCCTGGCCCTCCTTGTTCACGACGCTGAAGGTCGCTGCGATCTCGGCGCCACTGACAGCGCTGATCGGCCTGCTCACCGCCTATCTGCTCACGCGGCAACGCTTCGTCGGCCGGCAGTTGCTCGAATTTACGACCATGCTGAGCTTCGCCATTCCCGGCACCGTGCTCGGCGTCGCCTATATCCTCGCCTTCAACGTACCGCCGGTCGAGATCACCGGAACGGGTCTCATCCTCGTGCTCGCCTTCGTCTTCCGCAACATGCCCGTCGGCATACGCTCGGGCATTGCGGGATTGGCACAGATCGACAAGAGCCTTGACGAGGCCTCGACGACCCTGCGGGCGCGCAGCTTCACGACGCTGCGCCGTGTGGTGCTGCCGTTGCTCAAGCCGGCGCTCGTTGCGGCGCTGATCTACAGCTTCGTGCGCAGCATCACCTCGGTCAGCGCCGTGATCTTTCTCGTGTCGGCCGAGTACAACCTCTCCACCGCCTACATCGTCGGACGGGTGGAGGCCGGCGAGTTCGGCCTCGCCATCGCCTATTCCTCGGTACTGATCGTCGTCATGGCAGCGGGCATCGCGCTCATCCAGTTCGGTGTCGGCGAGCGTAAGCTCGGCCGCAGGCCCGTCGCGCTCGCGACCTCGGCCGCCGAGCCCGCCAGATAGGATCCTCCATGCCCAAATCCGGCCCCGCTTCCGTCGAGTTCAGACATGTCAGCATGCGCTACGGCGCGGTAACCGCCGTGGATAATGTCAGTTTCACGATCCGCGCAGGCGAACTCGTGACACTCCTCGGCCCTTCCGGCTGCGGCAAGACGACGACCTTGCGCATGATCGCCGGCCTCGAGATCGCGAGCGAGGGGCAGATCCTGATCGGCGGCAAGGATGTGACACGGCTCTCGGCGGCGGACCGCGACGTCAGCATGGTCTTCCAGTCCTATGCGCTGTTCCCGCATATGACCGTGCTGGAGAACGCAGCCTATGGGCCGACGGTGAAAGGCCTGCGAAAGGCGCAGGCCGAGGCGATGGCGCTGGAGAAGCTCGCTTTGGTCGGACTCAAAGGCTTCGAGAAGCGCTACCCGGCCGAGTTGTCCGGCGGTCAGCAGCAGCGCGTCGCCGTAGCGCGCGCTCTCGTGCTGGAGCCGCAGGTCCTGCTCTTCGACGAACCGCTGTCCAACCTCGACGCCAAGCTCAGGCGCAAGGTGCGGCAGGAGATCCGCGAGCTCCAGCAGTCGCTGAACCTTACCGTCGCCTATGTCACGCATGACCAGGAGGAGGCGCTAGCCGTCTCCGACCGCATCATCGTGATGTCGAATGCGAAGATCGCGCAACAAGGTTCTCCGCGTGAGCTTTATGAAGCGCCCGCGAACAGCTTCGTCGCTGATTTCATCGGCGATGCCAATCTCGTCGAGGTGACGATCGACGCGGTCGAGGGCGGGCAGGCACAAGTCAGGTTGGGGCCGCTGCAGCTGACGCTTCCCGCGCGCGGCCTCACTCCTGGGCGGGCGAAGGCTGCCATTCGACCACACGGCATCGTGCTCGGCGATGGCCTTGCAGGAACAGTCAGAAAATCCTCTTACCTCGGCGATCACGTCGAGATGATCGTCTCGACACCGATCGGCGAGCTTTTTGTCATCAGCCGGCAAACCGATGAGCTTCCGGCTGAAGGTGCAGCGATCAGCCTGTCACTAGCCCAACAAAATATTGCTCTCGTTCGGTGACGGACCCGCGTTCGAGCGACAATGCCATCCACGACCGCGCCCGCATCAGCAGGATGAAGGAACGACAGCAGGCGCACACACCACCTCGCGATTCTCTCGGCACAATAGTATCATCCGCGCATGAAGGGAACCGGCGCCGTGGAAGGCAGCGTGACGCGTGTTCGCAAGATCATCCATATCGACATGGATGCCTTCTACGCGTCCGTAGAACAGCGCGACAACCCGGAGCTGCGCGGCAAGCCCGTCGCTGTGGGTGGTTCGGCCGAGCGCGGCGTCGTCGCAGCAGCGAGCTATGAAGCGCGCAAATTCGGCGTTCGATCCGCGATGCCCTCGGTTACCGCGAAGCGGCAATGTCCCGACTTGGCTTTTGTCAAGCCGCGCTTCGAGGTCTACAAGGCAGTCAGCCGGCAGATCCGCGAGATTTTTGCCGAGCACACGGAGATCATCGAGCCCCTCTCCCTCGACGAGGCCTATCTCGACGTGACCGAAAACCTGCAAGGGATTCCGCTGGCCCGCGATATCGCGCTGCGGATCCGCGAGAAGATCAAGGCCGAGACCGGCCTCAACGCTTCAGCGGGCATCTCCTACAACAAGTTCCTGGCAAAGCTCGCCTCCGATCACCGCAAGCCCAACGGCCAGTTCGTGATTTCCCCGGAGATGGGACCCGCCTTCGTGGAGACGCTGCCCGTCGGCAAGTTCCACGGGATCGGGCCGGCAACAGGTGCGAAGATGAATGCGCTTGGGCTGTTTACCGGTCTCGACATCCGCAACCAGACGCTCGAGTTCATGAACGCGAACTTCGGCAAATCGGGCGCCTATTATTACTGGATCTCGCGCGGCGTCGACGAGCGGCCGGTGCGCGCCAACCGGATCCGCAAGTCTATCGGCGCGGAGACCACGTTCTCGAACGACCTCGCCGAATTCGACGCGCTGGTCCTCGAGTTGCGCCCTCTCGTCGACAAGGTCTGGCGCCATTGCGAGACGACCGGCAGCCGGGGTCGCACCGTCACCTTGAAGATCAAATTTGCTGACTTCGAGATCGTCACGCGCAGCAGGTCTGTGCCTGCGCCGGTCGCTGGCCGGGACGAGCTGGAGCGCCTCGCCTGCGGCCTGCTCGAAGTCGAGATGCCGCTGCCGAAACGGGTCAGGCTCCTCGGTGTCTCGCTGTCGTCCCTCCACGCCGGAGACGATCCGGAACCACAACTGACCTTCGGCATCTGATCCGACTGAAATACGCCGAACCGGCCCAGGGGTGGCAAATCACCGCGTGGTTCAGGATCAGGCCGCAATCTCTTTCGTCCTGCTCCCGCTCTCATCGCGTTTGGCATTGATCAGGTTGAGGAGGTGGGCCGCAGCGCGTGCGTCAGATAGAGCGCGATGATGGTTCTTCAGCTCGATGTTGTAGGCTCGGGTGAGCTTGCCCAGCCCGTACGACTTGTGACCGGGGTAGTGCCGGCGCATGCCGGCACAAGTGCAGAGCTTTGGAAAGCGGAAACGGCGTTCGAGGCGTTCATACTCTGCGGCAATGAAACCATAGTCGAAGTTGACGTTATGGGCGACGAACACGCCGTCAGCCATAAATTGCATGAGGCTGTCCGCGACTTCCGCGAACAATGGCGCGTGCCGCACCATCTCGTTGGTGATGCCGGTCAATGAGACGATCTTCGCCGGGATCGATCGCTGGGGATTGAGCAGCGAATGCCACTCCGCTACGACCTCATGATTGCGGATCTTGACGGCGCCGATCTCGGTGATGCGATCCCCGCCGGTCCAGCCGCCGGTGGTCTCGATGTCCACGACGACATAGTCCTGGTCCGGATCGAAACGGAAATCGGCCCGGCCGATTTCCGAAGGGATGCCGGCGTTGCCGAGCTGGCGAAGCCGCGTCAGCTGGTTGCGCCTGATGACGTCGCCCTCTGCCTTCACCTCCATGAACGAGACGGCGCCGTTGGCCACGAGCATGAGATCGGGAAAACCATCGCGCATCGCGCGATAGTCCTCGCACATCAGGCGAAGGATACTGGCGAGGCCAGTCGCACGCGCGCCTGCGAGCAGCGCGCGGATTGCATCCATATCGACGTGATCCCAGGCGAACACGCCGTTCGCCTTCCCCCATTTTGCGGCGACGGTCCGCAGCATCCGGGGTAGCGCGGCGTTCGACGCGACGGCATCCAGCTTCACCTCGATCTGGGGAGAGAACAACCGTGCGAAGGTTCTGTCCTTGAGGCAATGCGGCATCCAATCGAAGCCGCTGTGCAGCTGTCCGGATTCGAACAGCTCGTCCCAGAACAGCAACCCGAACAGGCAATGCCAAAGCGTGTTTTCGGCGTGGAAGACCTCGAGGCCCTGCCGGCGCAGGACGCCGGCGATTCCTGCTTCCGGGCTGCCGCGCCAAGTATCGTCGACCCGGAGCGTTCGCCCTGCCCGAAGCAGCTCCGTGCAAAGTCCCGTCCGGCGTCCATCGAACTTCCGGGCATAGAAATCGCTCGCGAAGACGAATTCATCATCACTGGCAGGATCATCGATCATACGACGCAACAGTTCCTCAGCCGCGCCCTTGTCGCCTTCCGCGTAGAGCAGACGGGCGAGGCGCTCGTGGCACTCGGCCGAGGAGCCAGCGCGGTAGAGCTGGATCGCCAGCGCGGCCTCGCCCTTCTTCTCGAAGTGCAGACCTGCTTTGTGCGCCGCGCGGCTCCTGAGATCTGTCGCGTAATCCGTGGGGCAGACAGGCCCCCCGAGAACCTCGGCAACGGAGTTGCGATATACCTCGTCCGATTTGGCCTCGAGCTGACGCAGCAGGCGGGCGTAATGAAAGCAGGCCCTCGCTTCATCCGCGTCGGCAAATCGGGCGCTGAAATCCACCTGGTCGTTCGTGCGCAAGATACCGAGATCGCGCAGCGCGAAATTCTTGAGGTTGTCCTCTGTCTTGCCGAAGTAGAGATAGAGCAGAAACTCCAGCGGCTCGGTGTCACCGAGCGCGATGAACGCCTCGCCCCTGCAATGCCTCAACGCAGTACCGAACGACAGATTGGCGAGACAATACTCCGTCAGCTTGGCCTTGGGCCACGAGGCCCGGACATCGCTCATGCCGGCCGCCTTGGTGCCATCGAACAGGATCGGCTTTGCAAGACATGCCAAGAACGCGGCGTAATCCTTTTCAGTCAGCTCTCGGACATGGCCGGCGAGACCAAGCTCCCCCAGCGCGCCGACGGGATCGGCAATCTCGGCATACCTGAACGTAGAGGGATTGAAGACCGTGCCGCTCCGGTTGACCATCCGGATGAACAAGCACTGGGCGTCCTTCGACAGAGACGAGAAGCGAGCGACGAACGCGCGATGCCTTTCGGTCAGCACCGGACCATAGGTGTCGCAAACGAAGCTCAGCATCTCCGTGAAGTGGTCGTGGTAGTAGTAGACCGGCAGGACAGGCAGCGTCATCCGCGCTTCGCCCTCGGCGCGGCGCCGCACGATCCCGCTCTCGTCGACGATACGTGGCCGGCGGAGATGCCGGCTGCTCCTGATTCATGGGCGCCCATGTTCGACATTTGTTCTTTTTAAAAGGCTGTGTCAAGCTCAGAACTTCAGACATCGACAGGCAAGCATCGTGAAGTTTCGCCGGTTGAACTGACATCCTTCGCCGCGCATCGAAAACGGAACCAACGCGCTGATTCGTGCCTTGAAGATCGAGGAGGATCAACATGGCACGTACAGCATGGAAACGTCCCGGCTCGCCAATCGGCAAGAAGGGACCGCGCAAGGCAAACCCCTCGTACAAGCGTCGGTCACGTCAGCCGTGGTCGGCGGCGGACGTCAGGATGTTGCGGCAGCTTGCGAAGGGCAACACTCCAACAGGCGTCATGAGCATCAAGCTTCAGCGTCCCATCGCGGCGATCCGCAGCAAGGCGCAACGCGAGGGCATCTCACTGAAGCCAGTCAATCGCTCGCCCTACGACCGGCGAGCGACCAAGTCGCGCACAGCGAAGCGGCGACGCTGATCGAGCAAGCCCGGCTTTCCTCGCGAGGCCGGGCCCCCCGCGTTGACGACGACGGCTTTGGCGCCGGGGAACTCCTCGTCAGTGAGGGAGAACAGCAGATGATCCATCATGTTTCGGTCGGCACGAACGACGTTCGCCGCGCGTAGGCATTTTACGACCCGCTGATGCGGCTGATCGGCTTTCGCCTCATCAAGGCCTCCCCGACCGCGATTCACTATGGCGCTTCCGACATCGCTTTCAGCCTGGAAACGCCGGTCGACGGTCGCCCGGCGTCCGCGGGCAATGGAGTGCACATCGCCTTCCAGGCGCCCGACCGAGACACCGTCAGGCGTTTCCACCGGATCGCGCTCGATCATGGCGGAGCCGACGAAGGCGCGCCGGGGATACGGGCGAACTACAACGCGAACTATTTCGGCGCGTTTGTCCGTGACCTCGATGGCAACAAGATCGAGGCGGTCACTTACACCGCGAGGGAGAGCTTCGACTTATTAGCTACATCGAAGGAGGCGCCCAAAAAGGATGCCGACCTCTAACAAACGATGAGGCCGCGCCTGGTCGCACGAGCTCTCGAGGATTTAGGAACCGTCGCGCAGCGCAGTCTCTTACCAGACAGTCCCATGGAGAGAGCGTCGGAAGATGGCGCGCGTTCTGGTTGGCACGTCCGGCTGGCACTACGACTCCTGGCGGGGTCCGTTCTTCCCGGGCGGGCTGCCGCTGAAGCAACAGCTGCGCTACTACGCCGGTCAGTTCGAGACCACCGAGCTGAACGGTGTATTCTATCGGACGCCAACGCCGGAAGCGGTCGAGGCATGGCGAGAACAGACCGGCGGCGACTTCATCTTCGCCTGGAAGGCCTCCAAATTCATCACGCATTGGAAGCGCCTGACTGATCGCTCCCAAAACAGCCTTGACCTGCTGGAAGACCGCATTTCCTTCCTGCGAGGCAAAGTGGGGCCCATCCTCTTCCAGCTGCCGCCGCAATTCGAGGCAAATGCCGACAGGCTCGCCTCATTCTTCAAGCTGCTGTCGAAGAAGCGCCGCTACAGTTTCGAATTTCGTCATCCGAGCTGGTATCAGCCGCGCATCCTGCGAATGCTGGCAGATGAGAACATCTCACTCTGCCTGTCGGACCATCACGATGCACCGGCGCCCTGGAAGCGGACGGCGGATTTCGTCTATGTGCGCGGCCACGGCCCGAGCGGACGCTATCACGGCCACTATACCCGGCAGACGCTGGCGCAATGGGCGCGCCGCATCAAATCCTGGAAGCGGCAAGGCTGCGATGTCTATGTCTATTTCGACAATGACCAGAAGAGCGCGGCTCCGGCCGACGCACTCAAGTTGAAGACGCTGCTTCCGGACTAGGGCCCGCCCGCGACTGAACCTGCGATCACCATGACAAGCTCGGCAAGGTCGATCTTGCCGTTGACGACCAGCTCCTCGGAAGAGCCTTCGACCTTCAGCGCTTGCGGCCGGTTGGCTGCCTGGCGCTTGAGTTCGCCGACAATGGATTCCTTGAGCTCTTCTTCGAGCATCGATCCTCTCCATCCGTCATTTGGGGTTGGGGTCCTCGAGACCGGCGGCCGGCTCCTGCATCTGGCCACTCCGCGCAAGCCAGACAGCGTTGCCGAGCGCGCGCGCCGTGTTCAGCACCTGCTGCTGGAATTCCGCGTCTTCATCGAACGCGCGGTGAGAGGTCGCGTAGGGCTCCATGTGGCCGACGTAACCGTCGAGCTCACCGAAGCGGCCGGCCGAAATCAGGTGCATGTCGGTTAGCCAGTCGGACAGGGTCCGGCGCACGCCCTCGGCGCCGACGCTGTCGCCGTGAACGATCAGTCCGAAATGCCGGCCGGCGAGATGGCGAGGATACGACCAGCCCTTCAACTCAATGGCCTTGGCTTCAGCGGCCTTCTTGCCATGGGTCGATGTCGGATCCGGATTGCCGCCGTCCGCGCAGACCAGGCGATCCATCATCGCTTTGAGGCCGCCCGGCACGTGATACCAGTTCACCGGCGTCACGATCAGGATGCCGTGGGCTGCGACCCAGAGCGGATAGATCTCGTTCATCCAGTCGCTGGCCTGGCCAAGCGAATAGTTCGGATAGCAGCTGCATGGCCAGTGGCAGAGCGGCATGGCCGTCGACACGCAGGACTTGCAGGGATGAATAGTCTTGCCGAACTCGGAGGTGAGCCGCGAAAGATCGAGGATGTCGACGACGAATCCCATCTCGGCAAACGCAGGCTCGGCCAGCTTGACCATGCGCCAGGTCTTGGACATCTCGCCGGGACAGGTGTGCTCGCTGCGGGCCGCGCCGTTGACGATCAGAATGCGCGGCGTCGCCCCGGCATCGTCATGCTGCCGTTGCGCCTTCAATATCGCAGCCCGGGTGTTGAGCCAGTCGATCGCCAGATCGTAATCCGGATCAGAAAAACCAGCTCCCGCCTTCTGCGTCAACGGAGCTTTGCGCGAATGGCTGTAGGCATCCCAGGCGGCGCCGACGATCGCGTCGAGCTCGCGCGCCAGCGGTGCAAAGGCGGGGTCGACGAACTGGCTTCTGTACCGGCGTTCAAACTCATCCCGCGACAGCTTGACCGGCGGCATCCCTTTCCGAACATCCGGTTCCGTCATGCTGGCTCCTCGATCCGTAGGCGCGATCACATCAACCCGAGGCTCACGGTGCGGTTCCTGATGGCTACGCGTCACTGGCCTCAACGCGACCGGCGAGCCATAGCGGTCGTGTCGCTATTCGCGCCAACACTCCGCCAGCGCCTCCGACGTCACCAGATCCACCTGGCCGTGGAAGCGCGTGCGATACATCGTCATGAGCGCATCGTGGCCGACATCCGACGAGCTGCACAGCGCGTCCTCCACGATCACGACCCTGAAGCCGAGATCAACGGCGCTCAGCACCGTCGAGAGGACGCAAACGTCCGTCTCTGCGCCTGAAATCACCACCG
This sequence comes from Bradyrhizobium sp. T-1, assembly GCF_053592855.1. Classification (NCBI taxonomy): domain Bacteria; kingdom Pseudomonadati; phylum Pseudomonadota; class Alphaproteobacteria; order Hyphomicrobiales; family Nitrobacteraceae; genus Bradyrhizobium; species Bradyrhizobium sp. T-1. The sequence continues at coordinate 5,396,929 of NZ_CM132115.1, forward strand.
TTCCGATCCCAAGCTCGACCAGCAGGCTCGCCAGGGCCGGATTGCTGAAGGCCGAGTAAGCGGGCTTGTCGACGATGCATAATGGCGGCACGTATCGGGCGAGAGCCGGTACGAGCTCCAGCGCGGACGGTGGAAGCTGATCGCGGGTCGCCTGATGCCAGCGTCGAAAATAGCTCTGCCACTGACCGGGGCGTTCTTCCGGCATCTTCGGCGTGATGAAGCGCGTAAAGATCGTCCGCGGCTGATGGCGCGAAACGATCTCGACGATCGTCGGCAGAACGCGCTCCATCCAGGGCGTTTCCCAAAGACCGCCCGGCGCGAAAATATTCTGCATGTCGATGCAGAGATGGACCGCGTCCCGGATTTCGACGACGTCCGACTTGCTGCTTCTCATCGTCCTCCACCGCCGGCGGGCCGCGACATTCTGCGCGCGTGAGTGCGTCCAGCATTACAAACCTGCCCAATGACGAGCCGTTCCAAACCGCCATTGCAGGCAAGATCGAGGAGTTGTCGGTCGTCCTCGCGGTCGACGGCGTTGAGGTTCGAATCTGGCTGCAGCCACGCGTTGCCTGACGACTGCTATTGCACCGCGGAACGCTTTGCGATGCACCATTCAAAATGAGACTGCCTGTTAAGCGGCACATGCCTGCGACGCGTGCGCTGCGTCTGACTTCGGTTAGCCTCCAGCTCAAGAACCGTTGGCCTTGCCCGGACGCCGCATTCGTACGGCCGACGCGCGAGGGTGCGGTGAAAAACAGCGACAAAAACGCCCCAGGGAGGAGAGCAATGTTGAAAGGCAGTCTAGGACTGATTGCGTTGAGCAGCCTGCTATTGTCAGGCACCGCATTCGCACAAGAAAAGATCAAGGTCGGCGTCACTGCGACGCTCGAAGGCACCTACACCGTACTGGGCGAGGACGGCATCCGCGGCTTCCAGACTGCACTCAACGTGCTCGGCAAGAAGATCGGCGACAAGGAGCTCGAATTCGTCATCGCCTCGACTGACGCGACGCCCGATTCCGCGGTGCGCGCCGTGCGAAAGCTGATTGAGCAGGACAAGGTGCAGATTTTGCTGTCGCCGCTATCGGGAGACGAGGGCATCGCGGTCAAGAATTTTGCAAAGACCCATCCGGAGCTGACGTTCATCAACGCGGCCTCCGGCGCCCAGGAAACGACTTATGTCGATCCGGCTCCGAACTTCTTCCGCTACAACATGGATGGCGCGCAGTGGCAGGTCGGCCTCGGCAAATACGCCTATGAAGAGAAGAAGTATCGCAAGATCGCGACCGTCGGCGAGGACTATTCCTTCATCTACACCCAGGTGTTCGGCCTCGTGCTCGAATTCTGCGGCATGGGTGGACAAGTCACGAACCGGCAATGGGTGCCGCTCGGCACCAAGGACTTTGCTTCGGTCATCGCCGCCCTGCCCGACGACGTCGACGCGATTTATCTCGGTCTCGGCGGCGCCGACGCCGTCAACTTCCTCAACCAGTATCAGCAGGCCGGCGGCAAGGCGCATCTGATGGGCGGTTCGATCATGATCGACCAGACCATCCTGTCGTCCAAGGGCAACGCCAAGAACGCGCTGGTCGGCACGCTGGCCGCGAGCGGCCAGGCCGACACCTGGGAGGATCCGGGTTGGCAAAAATTCGTGAAGGACTATCAGGACGCCTTCCCGCCCAACAAGCGCTTCCCGAGCCCGTCTCTGCTCGCGACCAACTATTACGGCTCGACCATGGCGTTGATCCTGGCGCTGCGCCAGGTCAACGGCGATCTCAGCGACAACCAGTCCAAGTACAAAGCCGCGCTGGCGAAGATCGAGCTCGATGCGCCCAACGGCAAGATCAAGCTCGACGCCAATCGCCAGGCGATCGGCACCAACTTCGTCACCGAGGTTGTCGATGACGGCAAGGGCGCGCTGTTCTCGAAGGTCGTGAAGGTGATCCCGAACGTCAACCAGACGCTGGGCTACGACCCCGCAGTATTCGCCAAGATCGGTCTGCCAAGCCGTACAGTACCGGAATGTAAGAAGTACTGACGCAGTCGCATCAGCGACGCCATGACTGACCGGGGAGAGATTTTCAAGACGCGGACATCGTGCGCCCTTGCATTCTCTCCCCGGTTGTTGAACGCTATCAAGAAAAGAGAAGGGCGATTGGGAGGGAAGGCATGAGCCGTGCGCTCGCCGTCTTCCACGGCCGCTTCGGCCGGGCGACGGTCTATCAGTTGAACCGCCCCTTCAACATCCACGCACATCGCGAAGGTCATTTGATCTTCCATGTCGGGGGACGTCCCGCGTGTATCGATGTCAACGACGGACGTTACCAGCTCGCCGAAGGTTCAGTCGTCGCGGTCAATCCATGGGAGCCGCACAATTTCCTGCCATCCGATCTCGAGGGCGGCGCGGTTTTCTTCGTGCTCTATGTCAATGCGGAGTGGTTCGCGCCCGATGCACCCGGCGCCGACCGCCTTCGCTTCGGGCGGACGCAGTTCACCCGGTCGCCCGCGCTGGACAAGCATATTAGGCACGCAGCCGCCCTTGTGTGCGGCGCACCTTCGCTAAATAGCCTCGATGGCGAGCTGAGGCGTCTGATCGACGTCTGCTACGACGAAAGCTGGCAGCAGGCCGAGCTCGCGCGGGATCCGCGCACGAACGGCGCTGTTACCGATTTTCGCGTGCGCAAGTGCATCAAAATGATGTCGGAGAGCCCCGGCGCCGAGATCGAGCTCGACACCATCGCGCGCGAATCCGGGTTGTCACGCCCCCATTTCTACCGACTGTTCCGCACCCAGACCGGTGTGACCCCTCACCTCTATCTCAACACGCTGATGATGGAGCAGGCGCTGGAGGCGCTGGTGGCGAGCGAAGCGCCGATCGCCGATATCGGCTTCGATCTAGGCTTCTCCTCGCAGAGCGGCTTCACTCGATTCTTCGCCGCCAATGTCGGGATGGCGCCGACCGATTATCGCCGTGCGGCCAAGGTTTTGCGCGGCTGACGAGCGCGCGAAAAGATACTCACGATCAAGTGCCTTCCTCGCCGCCCCACTAGGATGGGCGGAACGCGATCCCGGCAAGAGGATCGCACACAGTAGGGAGCGCATGTTCATGGCAGGGCTTGCGGCCGGCAACGGTCTGCGTGCCACTTCGCCCCGCTTGCGGGGAAAGGGGGAGTCTCCACGAGGTCGGTGGCAGTTCGACCCGCGGAGACTCCCCTTCACCCGCTCCGGAGCCAATCATCGGGCGCGCCTTCGGCGCGACCCGTTGGGCGCGACCTCTCCCCGCAAGCGGGGCGAGGTGAAGACGGAGCGGCGACCATGACCCGCTTTGTCGAACGCCATCCCGCATGGGCGCTGATTGTCATCATCGCGGTGGCAGTGGCGCTGTGGCTGATCTTCGCTGTATGGCCTCCCGGCCTTGAAGAGGCTATCGGCCGCAAGCGGGTGTTCCTCAACGCGCTCTTCAACGGCATCACGCTCGGCGGCCTCTATTTCCTCGTCGCCAGCGGCTTCACGCTGATCTTCGGCCTGATGCGCAACGTCAATCTCGCGCACGGCTCGCTCTATCTGTTCGGCGGCTATGTCGGCTACGCCATCAGCGCCTCGACCGGCTCCTGGATCCTGTCCTTCATCGTCGCCTTCATCCTGACGGCGCTGGTCGGCGCCCTGCTTCAGGTCCTCGTGTTCCGCCGCATGGAGGGCCAGGATCTGCGTCAGACCATGGTGACGATCGGGCTGTCGATCGTATTCGCCGATCTGATGCTGTGGGCCTGTGGCGGTGACTTCTACCAGATCCAGACCCCGAGCTGGCTGATCGGTCCGATCGAGCTGCCGCTGATCACCGCCGTGAAATCCTCGGGCGAGCCGGTCTATCTGCGCTATCCGCTAGTGCGACTCGTGATCTTCCTGGCCTCGGTGATCATTGGCATCGCGATGTGGCTCGCGCTCAACCGCACCCGGATCGGGATGATTATCCGCGCTGGCGTTGACGATCGCGACATCCTTGCCGCCACCGGCGTGCGGATCCAGATCGTCTTCGTGCTGGTCTTCGCGCTCGGTGCCGGTCTTGCCGGTGTCGCAGGCGTCGTCGGCGGCACTTTCCAATCGCTCTCGCCCGGCGAGGACATCCGCTTCCTGCTCGCATCCCTCGTGGTCGTGATCGTCGGCGGCATGGGCTCGATCCCGGGTGCTGCGCTCGGCGCGCTGATCATCGGCCTCGCCGAGCAGCTCGGCTCGGTCTACATCCCGACCTACGCCATCGTCGTGACCTTCCTGATCATGGTGCTGGTGCTGGCGCTTCGGCCGCAGGGCCTGCTTGCGAGGCGCTAAGATGTCGGTCACCCATGATGCTCACATTCAGGTGCGCAACCCCGCCTCGACAGCGCAGCGCCCGGCCGCGCGCGCCTGGCCCGACATCAACAATCCCGCGGCCTGGATTGTCGCGGCCATCCTGCTGATCATGCCGCTGATCGCCAACGGCTTCTTCCTGATCGAGATCTTTGCGACGACGCTGATCCTCGGCACCATCGCGCTCAGCCTGATGTTCCTGGCCGGCTACGGCGGCATGGTCAGTCTGATGCAGCTCACCATCGCGGGCTTTGCCGCCTACATGGTCGCGGTGTTCGGCGTCAGCGGCAACGCCAATATCAGCCTTGGCTGGCCGTGGTGGCTGGCAGTGCCGATGGCGCTGATGCTGGCGACGATCTTCGGCACACTGGGCGGCGCGCTCGCGGTGCGCACCGAGGGCATCTACACCATCATGATCACGCTCGCGATCGGCGCGGCGTTCTATTATTTCACCAACCAGAACTGGGCGATCTTCAACGGCCATACTGGCATCAACAATGTCGGAACGCCGCATTTCTGGGGCGTCGACTGGCGCTGGGATATTCCCTTCTACTATGTCGTACTCGCGGTTGCCGCGATCTGCTATTTCGCTGTCGACTACATTTCGCGGGCTCCGTTCGGCCTGGCGCTTCAGGGCGTGCGTGACAACCCGCGCCGCATGGCCGCGCTCGGGTTCAACGTCAATGCGCACCGTGTCGCGGCCTATGCGGTGGCGTCCTTCATCGCGGGCCTCGCCGGCGTGCTGCAGGTCTGGAACTATCGCCAGATCTCGCCGGGCTCGGTCAGTGTCGGTGCCTGCATTGACGTCCTCATCATTGCCGTCGTCGGCGGCATCACGCGGCCGGTCGGCCCCTATATCGGCGCGCTGGTCTTCGTTCTCTTGCGCACCTTCGCGCTCGACTTCCTGGTCAAGATCGGGCTCGACGGCAACCGGTTCCGGCTGCTGATCGGGCTCGGCTTCCTCGCCATCGTGTTCTGGTCGTCGGACGGCGTGATCGGCCTGTGGCAGCGCTGGCGCCAGAGCTATTACTCCCAGTCGGATCGTCCGGCCGGAGGGCGTGGCCATGGATAGTGTCGCCCGGCGCCTCTCCGCTGTCGGTGCCGGTGCGGCACTGGAGCTGCGCGGCGTGACACGGCTGTTCGGCGCGCTCGCGGCCTTGACCGACGTCACCATCACGGTACGTCCCGGCGAGCGGCGCGCGGTGCTCGGCTCCAACGGCGCCGGCAAGACCACGCTGTTCAACTGCATCTCCGGGGACTTCCCGCCGACCTCGGGCACAATCCGCTTCTTCGGCGAGGACGTCACGCACTTTCCGCCCTATGAGCGCATCCGCCGTGGGCTCCGACGGACCTATCAGATCTCCGCGCTGTTTCCCGGCCTCACCGTCCAGGACAATGTCTATCTCGCCTGCCGCGGCGTCTCGCGCGGACGCTTCTCGTTCCTGCGACCGGGCCAGAACGACGCGCTGATGCATGCAGCCGACGGTCTGGTGCAAGCCGTGCATCTCTCCGCGGTCAAGGATCAGCGCGTCGCCGAGCTTGCCCACGGGCAACAGCGCCAGCTCGAAATTGCATTGGCGCTTGCGGGTGCGCCGCGCTTCGTGCTGTTCGACGAACCCGCCGCCGGCCTTTCGCCGACCGAGCGGGTCGAGCTGGTCGAGATTCTGACATCGCTGCCGGCGCACATCGGTTACATCATCATCGAGCACGACATGGACGTGGCGCTGCGCGTCGTCGAGAGCGTGACGATGATGCACAACGGCCGCATTTTCAAGGAAGGCCTGCCGGAGGAGATCCAGTCCGACCCCGAGGTGCAGGAGCTTTATCTCGGAGGCGGCCATGAATGAGACCCGCCGCTCCCCCGCAGCGCTCGAGGTCCGCGGCCTCGACGTCTATTACGGCCATTCGCATGCCCTCCAGGGTGTCGACCTCTCGCTCGACGCCGGCGTGTTCTCCGTCGTCGGCCGCAACGGGATGGGCAAGACGACGCTGTGCAAGGCGATCATGGGCCTCGTGCCGGTGAGCGGCGGCTCGATCCGCGTCCGCGGTGAGGACATCACGCGGCGGCCGCCCGCCCGTATCGCCCGCCTTGGCGTCGGCTATGTTCCGCAAGGCCGGCGGCTCTGGCGCTCGCTCAGCGTTGACGAGCATCTGCGGCTCGCCGGCGGGATGCGCTCCGGCGCCTGGACCGTCGAGCGGATCTACGCCACCTTTCCGCGGCTCGCCGAGCGCAAGGACCATGGCGGCGGCCAGCTTTCCGGCGGCGAGCAGCAGATGCTCGCAATCTCGCGCGCGCTTCTCACAAATCCGCAGTTGCTCATCATGGATGAGCCGACCGAAGGTCTCGCGCCCGTCATCGTCTCCCAGGTCGAGGACATGCTGCTGCAGCTCGGCGAGGACGGCGACATGTCCGTGCTCGTGATTGAGCAGAACATCGGCGTCGCGACCGCGATTTCGCACAATGTCGCGATCATGGTCAACGGCCGTATCAACCGCATCATCGATTCGGTGCGGCTCGCTGCCGATCGCGAGCTTCAGCAGCGCCTGCTCGGCGTCGGGCTGCACGCCGAGCTCGAACCCGAGATCGATGCGCCCGTGGCCGGCGGCGAAGCAAAGCCGGCTCCGCAACCCGCGCGCGCAAGCGGGCCGATCCGGATCTATATCTCCAACCCGAGCCCCCCGACGCACTGGTCGCAGCCGGTCCCGATCGGACGGATCGAAGCGGCAGCGCGAACGTTGTCGACGCAGGTCTCGCGTCTCGACGAGACCGCGCGGCGCAAACGTGAGCCGATGACGGCGCAGACATCAGGCCCCCCCGTGGTGCTGGTCGTCGGCACGCTCGACACCAAGGGAGCGGAACTCCGCTTTCTCCGGGACACCATTGCCGAAAGCGGCCTGCGTACGCGGCTGGTCGACGTCTCCACCAGCGGCAAGCAGGCCACGTGCGATGTCTCAGCGCAGGAGATTGCACTGAACCACGGCCGCGGCGGATCGGCGGTGTTCGGTCCGGACCGCGGTGTCGCGGTGGCGGCGATGGCGGATGCGTTCGCCAATTGGATCAAGCGCCAGGGCAATATCGCCGGCGTGATCTCCGCCGGCGGCTCTGGCGCAGCGTCGCTGGTTGCGCCTGCCATGCGCACCCTCCCCGTCGGGGTGCCCAAGTTGATCATATCCTCGGTCGCCTCGGGCGACGTCGCGCCATACGTCGGTCCGGCCGATATCACCATGATGTACTCGGTCACCGACGTGCAGGGCCTCAACTCGATCTCACGCGCGGTGCTGTCGAATGGCGCCAATGCTATCGCCGGCATGGTCAAGGCGCGGCTCGATCAACGCGAGGCAAGGGAACGTGGCGCCGGTTTGCCGTCGGTTGGCATCACCATGTTCGGCGTCACCACGCCTGCGGTGCAGAAGATCGCGGCCGATCTGCGCGATGACTTCGAGTGTCTCGTCTTCCACGCCACAGGCGTCGGCGGACGCTCGATGGAGAAGCTTGTCGACTCCGGTCAGCTATCAGGCGTCATCGACCTCACCACCACCGAGATCTGCGACCTCCTCATGGGCGGCGTATTTCCGGCGACAGAGGATCGCTTCGGCGCGACCATCCGCACCCGCGTACCCTATATCGGATCGGTCGGCGCGCTCGACATGGTCAATTTCGGTGCGCCCGACACCATCCCGGAGCGCTATCGCGGCCGCAAATTCCACGTCCACAATCCGCAGGTGACGTTGATGCGGACGACGGCAGAGGAAAACGAGCGCATGGGCCGCTGGATCGGCGAGCGGCTCAACCAGATGGACGGGCCGGTGCGCTTCTTCCTGCCCGAGGGCGGCGTCTCCGCCCTCGATGCCCGCGGCCAGCCGTTCTGGGACCCCGATGCCGATGCCGCCCTGTTCCGCGCGCTGGAGCGCACGGTGCGCGCGACCGGCAACCGGCAACTGATCCGCGTCAAGCAGAACATCAACGATCCCGAGTTCGCCTCGACCATTGTCAGCGCGTTCCGAACGCTGTTCGGCCGCGGCGGGGCGCGCCGGAGACTAGCGAGGTGACCGATGGCCCGGTTTGAACGCGCGCCCCTCCTGAAGCGGTTTCGCGAGATGGCGAAGCGCGGCGAGCCCATTGTGGGCGGCGGTGCCGGCACCGGCTTGTCGGCCAAGTGCGAGGAAGCCGGCGGCGTCGACCTTATTGTGATCTACAATTCCGGTCGCTATCGGATGGCTGGCCGCGGCTCGCTCGCGGGGCTGATGCCCTACGGAGACGCCAACGCCATCGTATTGGAGATGGCTGGCGAAGTCCTGCCCGTGGTCAGCAAAACGCCCGTGCTCGCCGGCGTCAACGGCACCGATCCATTCCGCGACATGGACGTGTTTCTCGACCAGCTTAAGGCGCTCGGCTTCGCCGGGGTGCAGAACTTTCCGACCGTCGGCCTGATCGACGGCGTCTTCCGGGCCAATCTCGAAGAGACCGGCATGTCCTACGCGCTGGAGATCGACATGATCGCCAAGGCACGCGAGAAAGACTTGCTGACGACGCCCTACGTCTTCAGCGAAAAGGAAGCCGCGGCCATGGCGATCGCCGGCGCCGACATCATCGTCTGTCACCTCGGGCTCACCACCGGCGGCACGATCGGTGCGCAGACGGCGCCAAAGCTGAAAGACTGTCCGGCGCGCATCGACACCTGGGCCTCCGCCGCGCTCAGCGTCAATCCGGAGATCCTGGTGCTCGCCCATGGCGGCCCGATCGCGGATCCCGCAGACGCCGATTTCATCATGAAGAATACCCGCTACTGCCACGGCTTCTACGGGGCGTCCTCGATGGAGAGGCTGCCGGTGGAGCGGGCTTTGACGGAACAGGTACGCAAATTCAAGGCGATCGGCGCGCGATAACGCTTGCAAGATTGAGGGAGGGAAACATGTCAGGGATCCTGGTCGGCGAGCTCATACTCTGGCTGATCGTCGCGATCATCGTGATCGTGGTCGGCGTCTACATCGTCAACTGGCTCTACCACCGTTCCTCCAAGGAGGTGTCGTTCGTCCGGACCGGCTTCCTCGGCGAACGCGTCGTGATCAACGGTGGCGCCTTCGTGCTGCCGTTTATCCACGCCTACACCCCCGTCAACATGAACGTGCTGCCGATGGGCATCGTGCGTTCGCGGCAGGACGCCGTGATCACCCGCGACCGCATGCGCGTCGATATCGAGGCCGACTTCTATGTCCGTGTGCAGCAGACCCGCGAGGCCGTCTCCATCGCGGCCGCCACCCTCGGCCGCCGTACCCTGGAGCCGGAGCAGCTTCATGCGCTCCTGGCCGGCAAGTTCATCTCGGCGATCCGCTCCGTCGCCTCCGAAATGACCATGGAGGAGATGCATGAGCGTCGCGGCGATTATGTCGCGCGCGTCAAGACAAATGCGGCCGAGGCCCTCGCCCAGAACGGCCTTGAACTCGAATCCGTCGCCATCACCGACCTCGACCAGACCGACCTCGAATTCTTCAACCCCTCGAACCGCTTCGACGCCGAGGGCATGACCCAGCTGATGCAGGACATCGAAGCGCGGCGCAAGCTGCGCAACGACATCGAGCAGGACTCGATGATCAAGATCCGCACGCGAAATCTGGAAGCCGAGCGTCAGGCACTCGAGATCGAGCGCGAGAGCGAGACAGCCCGCCTCGAGCAGGAACGCGATATCGAGATGCGCCGTGCGCTTCAGCGCACCGAAGTCGCCCGCGAACGTGCGCTGCGCGAGACCGAGGCTGAGCAGGCCCAGATCTCTGCGCGTGAAGCCATCGAACGCTCGCGGATCGCCAACGAGCAGGCGATTGCCGAGGCCCGTATCGCTTCCGAGCGCGAGACGCGCCAGAAGGAGATCGAGCGCACCCGCACTATCGAGGAGAAGGAGCTGCTGGCACGCGAGGAGATCGAGAAGACCCGCATCGCCAATCAGCGCTCGATCGACACGACGCGGATCGCCTCCGAGCGCGAGGTCCGCCAGCGCGAGATCGAGCGGATGCGCACCGTCGAGGAAGCCGAGATCGCCGCACGCGAGGCGATTGAGAAGGCCCGGATCCAGCAGGACCGCGTCGTCACCGACGCCCGCATCGCCAACGAGGAGGAGACGCGCCGCCGCGAGATCGAGCGCACCCGCGCCGTCGATGAGGCCGAGATCGCCGCCCGCGAAGCCACCGAGAAGGCCCGCATCGCGCAGACGCGGATTGTCAATGTCGAACGCATCTCCTCCGACGAACGCACCCGCGCGCTGGAGATCCAGCAGGTCCGCACCATCCAGGAGGCCGAGATCGAGGCGCAGCGCGCCGTCGAGGCCGCCCGGATCGCCCGCGAACGGACGCTCGCCGCCGAACGCATCGCCGCCGAGCAGAACACGCGGCAGCTCGAAATCGAGCGCAACCAGACGCTCGAGGTCGCCGGCATCGCCGCGCGCGAGACCACAGAGGCCTCGCGCATCGCCCAGGAGGAGCGCGTCCGCTCGCTGGAGATCGCCCGCAACCGCGCCGTCGAGGAGGCCGATATCGCCTCCCGCGAAGCGATCGAGGCGGCCCGCATCGCTCAGGAGAAGGCGGTCGCGGCCGAGCGCATCCAGGCCGAACGCGACACGCGCTCGCTCGAAATCGAACGCACCGGCGTGCTGGAGGCGGCTGAGCTGAAGCGGCGCGACGCCATCGAGCGCCAGCGCATCGTGGTCGATCTCGCGCTGGAGGCCGAACGGATCAATTCGTCCAAGAAGCGCGAGGTGCTCAATATTGAGCAGAAAAAGGCGATCGAGATTGCCGACGAGGACCGCATCATCGCCCTCTCCGCCAAGAAGTCCGAGCGGATCGACGCCGACCGCCAGGTTCGCCAGGCCGAGATCGTCGCTCGCAAGGAGGTCGAGACTACCGATGTCTCGCGCGAGCAGGCCCTCGAAGCCGCCCGCCTCGAGCGCCGCCGCTCGATCGAGCAGCTCGAGGTCGCCCGCGTCCAGTCACTGCAGGAGGCCGAGATTGCCTCCCGCGAAGAGGTCGAGCGCGCGCGCATCGCCTCCGACCGCGGCCTGGACGAGGCCCGCATCGGTCGCGAGCGCGAGCTGCGCAAGCTCGAGGTTATCAGAGAGAAGGAGGTCGAGACGGTCCTGATGGAGAAGGCGATCGCCATTCACCAGAAATCGCTGGAGGAGTCCGCCGCCAAGGCGATGGCGGAAGAAGCACGGATGCGGGCCACCGAAGCGACCGAGCGCGTGATCACTGCGCGCGAGAGCGAGATTGCCAAGCGCCGCAAGACCGTCGAGGTGCTGCTCGCCGAGAAGCAGGCCGAGGAGACCCGGATTGCCGCCGAAGCCGAGCGCGTGCGCGCAGCCGTCGAGGCCGAAGCGCAGCGGATGCTCAATGAGGCCGAGAACGTGCTCACCGACCAGGCGCGCTACTCTCTGTTCCGCCGAAAACTGCTAGACCGCATCGAGGGTATCGTGCGCGAGAGCGTCAAGCCGATGGAGAAGATCGAGGGCATCCGCATCCTCCAGGTCGACGGCCTCAACGGCAATGGCCACGGCGGCAATGGTAGACGCAGCGCCACCGACGAGGTGATCGACTCGGCGCTGCGCTACCGCGTCCAGGCGCCGCTGATCGACTCCATCCTCTCCGACATCGGCGTCGAGGGCGGCAGCCTCGCGAAGATGCCGGGCCTGATCCGCGAAGCCCGCGACATGCAGGGCATCAAGGATTCCGCGCGCAAGGGTGGTGGCGACAAGCCGGCCGCTTCCCCGCCTGCGGCCGAGAGCGGTGGCGAGCCGCCGGCCGAGCGCGGTCCGCGGAAGAAGAGCTGAGGTCTGCCCCATGCCCCGCGTCTACGTCTCCACCGTCGTCAACGCGCGCAATGATCGCGTCTGGGCGCGCGTGCGCGATTTCAACGGCCTGCCGAACTGGCATCCCGCGATCGCCGAAAGCCGGATCGAGGGCGGAGAGCCCTCGGACAAGATCGGCTGCGTCAGGGATTTCCGTTTGCGCAACGGCGACCGCATTCGCGAGAAGCTGCTTGGCCTCTCCGACTACGACATGTTCTGCACCTATTCGATCCTGGAATCCCCAATGGGCGTCGAGAACTACGTTGCGACCTTGCGGCTCACGCCAGTCACTGACGGTGACCAAACCTTTGTCGAATGGACCGCCGAGTTCGATTGCGCGCCGGAACGCGAGGCCGAGCTCGTCGGCAATATCGGCGGCGGCGTGTTCCAGGGCGGCTTTGACGCATTGAAGCGCGTGTTCGGAGGCTGATCCGTGCCGCATATCGTCAAGAGCACGATTTTGGATGCGCCGACCGATGCAGCGTGGGCCATGTTGCGCGATTTCAACGGCCATGATCGCTGGCATCCGGCGGTCGCGAGCTCTTCGATCGAGCGCGCGCATCCCGCGGACAAAATCGGCTGCGTCAGGCGATTCAAACTAAAGGATGGCGCCGAGCTGCGTGAACAATTGCTGGCACTGTCGGACCTCGAGCAAAGCTTTAGCTACTGCCTGCTCGATACCCCGATCCCGATGTTCAACTACGTCGCCCATGTCCGCTTGCTGCCGGTCACCGACGGGGACCGCACCTTCTGGCACTGGGAGTCGCGCTTCACGACCAGGCCAGAAGACCGAGATCGCATCACCCACATGGTCGCCGAAGACATTTACCAAGCCGGGTTCGAAGCGATCCGCCGGCATCTGAAGGAGGCCGCCTAGATGGCCGTGACAGTGAAGACTTTTGCTAGCGCCAGCGAGGCGGCCGGGGCGCTGTCCTCGGACCGCAGTGCGCGCTATCTCGGCGGCGGCACGCTGGTGATGCGGGCGCTGAACGAGGGCGACGTCTCGATCTCGACCGTGGTCCGCGCCCAGGACCAGGCCCTCACCCGAATCGACGCATCCGGCCCGCGCGTCACGCTGGGCGCAGGCGTCACCTTCGCGCGCGTCCTCGCCGAACGCGACCTTGCCTTCCTGCATGCCCCGGCCCGCTCGATCGGCGGTCCCGCGGTGCGCAACATGGGGACAGTCGGCGGCAATCTCTTCGCCCCGAACCCTTATGGCGATTTCACCGTCGCGCTGCTGGCTCTCGACGCCACCGTCGCCGTGCAAGGCGGATTTGGCTCACGCGACATCGGAATTGAAGAGTTTTTGCAGGCACGCGACCGGCAGGCAGGCACATTGGTTCTGTCCGTGTCCTGCACCCGGCCGGCGAGCACCGAAGCGTTCCGCTATCGCAAGATCGCGCGCATCAAGCCGAAGGGCGGCTCGGTCATCACTCTGGCGGCGCATTTGCCAATCTCCGGCGGCCGGATCGCAGGTGCGCGGATCGCATTGGGGTCGATGGCCCCGACACAGATCCGCGCCCGTGCCGCCGAGCGGGCACTGGAAGGACGCTCGCTGGATGCCGCGACTATCGCAGCCGCCGCATCCGCCGCCACGGAAGGAACATCGCCATCCGACAACGCGCTCGGCAGCGCCTGGTATCGCCGCGAGATCATCGGCGTGCATCTGCACCGCCTGCTGTCGGGACAGGAATAGAGCCCATGTCCAAGATCCCCTTGCAATTTCGTCACAACGGCCGCGAGGTCGCGATCTTCGTCGACGGAGGCACCAATCTCCTGGTCGCGCTGCGCGAGCTGATCGGCGACATGACGCCGAAATTCGGCTGCGGTCAGGGCGGCTGCGGCACTTGCAGCGTGCTGATCGACGGCGAGCTTCACCTCTCCTGCCTGACGCTGGCGGAGACCGTCGCGGGCCGCTCCATCGAGACGCTAGACGGCATGAAGCAGGGCCCGAACCTGCATCCGCTGCAGCGCGCCTTCGCCGACAACTTTGCTGCTCAGTGCGGCTACTGCACGCCGGGGATGCTGATGGCCGCCAAGGCCCTGCTCGACCGCAATCCGTCGCCAAGCCGTGACGAGGTTATCGAAGCCATCTCCAGCAACATCTGCCGCTGCACCGGCTACGAGCCGATCATCAATGCCATCCTCGCCGCCGCCGGCGGCCGGATCAGCGCGTGAGGGAACGCGACCATGCTGGAACTGCGCAAGGACATCTTCGCCGACGAGCGCGACGACAATTTGAAGGAGATCGGCAAGGGCACCCAGCGCCAGGACATGCTCGGTCATGTCACGGGCACATCGAGCTACTTTAACGACCACAAGCTGCAGGGCATGCTGCATCTGAAGGTGGTGCGCTCGACGCAGGCCCATGCACGGATTCGCCGCATCGACACCACCGAGGCCGAGCGCTCGGCCGGCGTGCGCCGGATCATCCGCGGGACGGATGTACCGGTGAATCTCAACACGCTCCTCAGCCTGATCAATTTCGGCAAAGACGACGAACCGTCGCTGGCTGTCGACAAAGTCCGCTATAAGGGCGAGCCGATCGTCGCGATCGTCGCCGACAGCGAGCGCGAGGCGTTTGAAGCGATCGCAAGGGTCAAGGTCGACTATGAGCCGCTACCGGCGGTATTCGACGTCGAGGAGGCGTTGAGACCCGGCGCGCCCGTGGTCAACGAGACCTATCCCAAAAACGCTTTCACGTATCACGAGGTCTACGACCACCAGAAGCTGCGCTTCGGCGACGCCGACGCGGCGCTCGCGACCGCCGACCATGTGCTCGAACAGCGCTACCAGATGTCGCCGATCGAGCATGCGCCGACCGAGACCAATGGCGCGATCGCGGCGCCCGACACCAACGGCCGCTATGTCGTCTATACCTCGACGCAGGCGCTGTTCTTCTCGGTCGACACTTGTGCCAAGATCCTCGACGTGCCCTCCAACACTTTCCATTTCATCGGCGGCACCGTCGGCGGCGGCTTCGGCGGCAAGGTTGACACGCTGACGGAGCCGCTCGCCATCCTCGGCGCGATGCTGACGGGGCGCCCGGTGCGCTACGTCTTCGGCCGCGAGGAGGAGATGCAATACGGCCCACCGCGCGGCGCTGAACGCATCTACATCAAAGACGGCGTGATGCGCGACGGCCGCATCGTCGCGCGCAAGATCCGCGCCTATTTCGACAGCGGCGCCTATACGCGGCTGTCCAGCTACGCGGCGGTGAAATGCGCTGCGCATCTGCCGGGGCCCTACACCATCCCCAACGTCTATGGCGACGTCTATTGCGTCTTCACCAACCGTACGCCGGCCACCGCCATGCGCGGCTTCGGCGTCACCGCGATGGATTTTGCCATCGAGTGCCAGATGGACAAGCTGGCGCACCTCGTAAACATGGATCCGATGGAGTTCCGGATTCTCAACGCCTATCGCGACGGCGATATGAAGGCGCACCGGCGCGAAGCCAAGAACACGGCGCTGATCGAATGCGTTCAGGTCGCAGCTGAAAAGGCCAAGTGGCCGCTCCGCGAGGAGTACAAGCGCGCCTCCTCACGCAAGGACGGCGGCGGCAGCCGCGCCGTGATCCCGCCGACGCCGACAGATCCTTCGCGCGCAAGACCCGCGGCTGCCGGCCAGCAGCGCACCAGCTACGACCGTCTTCCACCCACCGTCACGCGCGAACCGCCGCGCGAGCCGCCACCGCCCGCTCCCCCGCCGCCCTCGCCGCGGCCGGCCGCGCCCTCGCATGGCGCCACCCGTTTCTCCTCCGTCTTCGGCACCAGGAGGCGCTAGATGACCCGGCATCGCGGACGCGGCATCGCGTCGATCAACTATCCCATCGGCATGAATCTTGGCGGCGACCCCAGCCAGGCGCTGGTGCATTCCAATCCGAGCGGCAAGTTCACGGTGGCGTTGTCGTCGATCGATCTTGGCCAGGGCATGAAGTCGGTGACTCGGCAGATCTGCGCGGAGACGCTCGGCGTGCCGGTCGAAGACGTCTATGTCGACACTGCGGATTCCGATACCGGCCCCCACTGCATGGGCTCGTTCGCCTCGCGCGGCACGCATCGCGTCGGCAATGCCGTGATGGCCGCAGCCCGCGAGGCACGTGGCGTCATGATGGAAGCCGCCGCAGAGGAGCTGGAGGTCAACGCCGCCGATCTCGACACCGACGGACGCGGCAACATCCACGTCAAGGGCGCCCCGCACCGCTCGATCTCGACCAAGGACGTCGCGATCGCCGCGCAGTTCAAGCAGGGCAAGACCATCTCCGGCCGCGGCATCTTTCTCGTGCCACTTTCGAACGTCGATCCGGAGACCGGCGAGATGTCGCCGGCCACCTGCTACGCCCATGCCTGCCTCGTCGCCGAGGTCGATGTCGACGACGAGACCGGCGAGGTCGCGATGGTACGGATGGATTCAGCCTATGAGCTCGGCCGCGCGCTCAATCCGCGCCTGGTCGAGCAGCAGCTCGTCGGCGGAGCCTGGATGGGCGTCAGCCACGCGCTCTACGAGACGCCGGAGCCGTACTATCCCGAGCCCGTGCACTGCCCGCGCGACTTCGTCGAATATCTCATGCCCGGCCCCGGTGATGTCTGTCCGCACGATATCGCCGTGCTGGAGCGCCCTGCCCCTGATGGCCCGTTCGGAGCAAAAGGCCCTGGCGAGATGTGCGCAAATCCGGTGCTGCCCGCCGTAGCTAACGCGATCTTCAATGCGGTTGGCGTGCGTATCGACGATCTGCCGATCACCCCGGAAAAGGTCCTGCGCGCAATAAAAGCGCAGGGTGGCGCGCGACCGCAGGCGCGGCGCTAGGGGTCTGGTCCATGGCTGTCCGCAGCAACATCGTCGGCATCGATAGCCCGGAGGCGCTGGAGAAGGCGCTGCGCGCGGCTTACTACCTGGCCGACGAGGGCCTTGCGACAGCCGCCTATCTCGGCCTCGCGCTCGGCAAGCCGCTGCTGCTTGAGGGCGCGCCGGGTGTGGGCAAGACCGAGGCCGCGAAAGCAATCGCCGCCGTGCTGGGCCGGCGCCTGATCCGGCTGCAATGCTACGAGGGCATCGATGCTTCCGCTGCACTCTATGAATGGAACTATCCACGCCAGATGCTCGCGATCCGTCAGGCTGGCGACGAGACCATCGACATCTATGGCGAAACGTTTCTGATCGAGCGTCCCATGCTGGCGGCGCTGCGCGCGCCTGATTCCACCGTCCTGTTGATTGACGAAATCGACCGCGCCGACCAGGAGTTCGAGGCGTTTCTGCTCGAATTCCTATCAGACTTCCAGATCTCGATCCCCGAGCGCGGCACGGTGCGCGCCGCGGAGCGCCCCGTCGTCGTGCTGACCTCGAACCGCACGCGTGACCTGCACGAGGCCTTGCGTCGCCGCTGCGTCTATCACTGGATCGACTATCCCAGCGAAGAGCGCGAGGCGCGGATCGTGATGCTGCGGGCCTCCAGCGTTGCGGAAGCGACTGCACGTGCCGTCGTCGCCGCCGTCGGCAAGCTCCGGCGCGAACCCCTCAGCAAAGCGCCCGGCATCGCCGAAGCCGTCGACTGGGCGGAGGCCGCAACTCTTCTCAACAAGGGCGGCGCGCGCTGGCCTGATGCCTTTAAACGCTCGATCGGCGTGGCGCTGAAGGACGAGGAGGATTTGCACTTCATTTCGCCCCGGCTCGACGCCATGCTCGCGGAGGCGACCGCATGAGCACCGAGCCGCAGCTTCCGCGCGCCGCGCGCGTCTTCGTCTCCTTCGTCGCACTGCTGCGCGCCAATGGCTTTGCTGTCGCTCCGGAGCAGACCACCGCATTCCTCACTGCGATCGAGCTGCTCGGCCCGCGCGACCTCAGGGATATCAGGCAGGCGGCCCTCGCCACCCTCGCCCCGCCGCCCGAGCGCCGGGGCACTTTCAACCGCCTGTTCGATCTTCATTTCCGCGGCAACGAGGCTATCGAGCACACCGACGACGGTGAGGACGACGAGACCGTCCGGCTCCAGGAGGAGGGCCGCGGTGACGAGGAGCCGCTGCTCTCCGACGAGGCCAATGAGTCCGGCTTGACCGCGACTCGTAACGAGGCGCTGGTCGAGCGCCGCTTCGCTCAGCTCTCCACCACCGAGGCACTGCGCCGGCTGAGACGCGAGGCGCCTCGGCGCCTGCCGCGGCGACGTGGTCATCGCCGCATGCGTGCCCGTCGCGGCTCCTTCGCTGATCTTCGCCGCACGCTGCGCGACAGCGTCCGTAGCGACGGCGAGATCCTTCGGCTCGGTCACATGAAGCGGCGTCAGCGCCCGCGAAAGTTCCTGCTGCTGATCGACGTCTCCGGCTCCATGAAGAGCCGCACCGACGACAACATGAGGCTCGCGCACGCGCTGGTGCAAGCCGCGCCCAATGTCGAGGTCTTCACCTTCGGCACCCGGCTGACCCGCGTCACCCGCGCGCTGCGGCTGAAGCGCCGCGAGCAGGCGCTGAGAGCGGCAGCTCATCTCGTCAGCGACTGGGACGGCGGCACCCGAATCGGCGATGCGCTGCAGGCTTTCCTCGCTGTCCCCCGCTTCGGCGGCTATGCGCGCGGGGCGGCTGTTGTCGTCGTCTCCGACGGGCTGGAACGGGGCGAGCCCGATACGCTACGCGATGCCGTGGCCAAACTGTCGCGGCGGGCCTGGCGTGTGAGCTGGCTGACGCCGCTGGCGACAGGCCCGGGTTTCCGTCCGCAGACCGAAGCGCTCGTCGCGATCGAGCGCTTCGTCGACGATCTCGTCGATGGCGGATCGAGCGCATCGGTCGTCACGCACCTGCTGGCATTGGGACGAAGGAGAGTTGCGTGAGCGAGATTGTCGACGGCCATCATCATATCTGGCGGCAGGCCGACCTGCCCTGGCTGGTCGGCCCGATGCAGCCCCGCATCTTCGGCCCCTACGAGGCCATCCGGCGCGACTATCCGATTCAAGAATATCTCGACGACCTCAAAGGCACCGGCGTCACCCGCTCGGTTTACGTCCAGACCAATTGGGCCAACGATCGTTTCGAGGACGAGACCGCCTGGGTGCAGCAGACAGCCGACCAGCACGGCTGGCCGCATGCCATCGTCGCCTATGTCAATTTCGCCGTGGACGACGCGCGCCCGCAGCTCGACCGCCTGAAGCGCTATTCCCTCGTCCGCGGCGTCCGCATGCAGCTGCACTGGCATGAGAACCCGCTCTATCGTTTCGCCGCAAAACCCGATCTCTGCCTCGCCCCCCTGGTCAACCGCAACATTGCGCACCTCGCCGATTACGGCTGGAGCTTTGATCTTCAGGTCTTCACGCCGCAGATGTCGGACGCCGCACAGCTTGCGGAGAACTGCCCCAAGGTCACCTTCATCCTTCAGCACGCCGGCATGCTGGAAGACCTTTCGCCGGCAGGACGTGCGGCCTGGCGAGCAGGCATGGCCCGACTTGCAGTCTGCCCGAACGTTGTCTCAAAGCTCTCGGGCCTCGGCACATTTATCCATCGCAACGACCCCGCGCATATCGCGGCGGTCGTCATGGACACCGTCGCGATCTTCGGCGCCGAGCGTTGCCTGTTCGGCTCGAACTTTCCAATCGAGAAATTATGGACCAGCTACCGCGAGCTCGTCGATGCGTTTCGCGCGGCGGCCGCGCCGCTGAGTACTGGGCAACGAGATGCGATCTTCAGAGGCACC
This sequence comes from Bradyrhizobium sp. T-1, assembly GCF_053592855.1. Classification (NCBI taxonomy): domain Bacteria; kingdom Pseudomonadati; phylum Pseudomonadota; class Alphaproteobacteria; order Hyphomicrobiales; family Nitrobacteraceae; genus Bradyrhizobium; species Bradyrhizobium sp. T-1. Next base: position 5,416,781 of record NZ_CM132115.1, read on the forward strand.
GCAACGCGTGTCTATCGGCTTTGACGGATAGAAAAGGAACAGGGAGGGCAACGCATGGCGCTGGAGATCAAGATCCTGGACTACGGCGATATCGAGCTGGAATCGAGTTTTCTGGTGCTCGGCCGCGATTGCGGCCGCACCCGCCGCGTCCTCACGCTGGGCTTTTTGATCCTCGGCGGCAAATATCCTGTCGTGGTCGATACCGGCTACCGCTCCAACCAGATCATGGAAACGCTGGGCATGCGCGGCTTGCAATACCACGAGAACATGATCGAGAACCAGCTCGCGCGCCATGGCGTGCGCATGGGCGATGTCCGCTTCGTCTGCCACACCCATCTGCACATCGACCACGCCGGCAAGGATGATCTGTTCCCGATGAACACGACTGTCGTCCTCAACCGCAAGGAGCTCGAATATTCCGTCTCCGGCCTGATGCATCCGCAATACCCGGCGCCCGACATCAAGCATTTGATCGATCGCCTGCACACCAAGAGCGCGCTGCGCTTCCTTGACCTCGAGATTACCGGCCCAATCGAGCTGATGCCCGGCGTCTACTGCGACGCCGCTGGCGCCCACACCGAAGGTTCCATGAACATCATCGTCGAAACTGCGGACGGCATCGCCACCATCTGCGGCGACGTCATCTACGATTTCAACGACCAGATCGTCACCCCCTTCAACGAGATCCACGACTGGGAGCCGCGCACCACCGGCAACCACGGCACCAGCAAGCGCGCCGAGAAGGCCGCGATCAAGAAGCTGCTCAGCAACTCGCGCTACCTGCTGCCGGTGCACGATCGCCCCGCCAAGATCGAAGGCGGCAACGTCGTGGGCCGGCTGCACGACCAGGTCCCCGGCCCTATCGTGCAGTCTTTGCCCGCGCGGAACTGGTTCCCAGCCTGACGTGCCCCTAAAGGATGTCGACCGATGACACATGTCACCTTGCGTTCCGAATTCGAGACCCTGATCGACCCTTACGCGCCCGTCGCGCAAGTCGGCACCGGTTTTGACTTTACGGAAGGACCGATCTGGCATCCGCTCGACAACTACCTTCTGTTTTCGGACATGCCTGGGGACGTTCGTCGGCGCTGGGATGCGCGGCGTGGCGTCGCCGAGGTTAAGCGTCCGTCGAACAAATGCAACGGCATGACCTATGACGCCGAGCTCAACCTGATCGTTTGCGAGCACGCGACCTCGTCGCTGATCCGCGAGCGACCGGATGGACGGCGGGAGGTGCTGGCCTCGCACTTTGGCGAACAGGAGCTCAATAGCCCCAACGATGTTTGCGTGCACTCGTCAGGCGCGATCTATTTCTCGGATCCCTGGTATGGCCGCATGCCGGTCTACGGCGTCGAACGACCACGCCAGCTCGGCTTCCAGGGCGTCTATCGCGTGATGCCCGGCAGCGAGCCCAAGCTGGTGGTCGACAGAACCCTGTTCGACCAGCCGAACGGACTCTGCTTTTCGCCTGACGAAACGCTGCTCTATGTCAACGATACCGTGCAGGCGCTAGTCCGTGCGTTCGACGTCAATGCTGACGGCACGCTGTCGAACGCGCGGGTGTTCGCAAGCGGCATCCGCTCCGAGCTGGAGCCGGGCCTGCCCGACGGCATGAAGTGCGACCAGCATGGCAATGTCTGGGTCACCGCGCCCGGCGGCGTCTGGGTCTATTCACCGCACGGGGACCTGCTCGGAAAGGTTCGTGTGCCCGAACTCGTGGCCAACCTCGCCTGGGGCGGAGCGGATTTTCGCACCTTGTACCTGACCTCGACGCATTCGGTCTATGCGATCCCGACCAAGACCGGACCGCGCCACGAGCCCTATATGACCGGCCGGCGCAGCGGCGGAGCCGCGAGCACGGGCCCTGCGGCAAAAGCACCGATCCTCGCCGATGGCGAGATGCGGCTCGATCCGAGCCGCTGCGCCATGATTATCCAGGATCTTCAGAATGACGTCATCATGGATGGCGGCGCGTTCGCTGAGTCCGGCGCGCCCGCTCACGCCAAACAGCAGCATGTCGTCGAGAATGTCCGGCGCCTCGCCGAGGCCGCCCGCGCCAGAGGCGTTGCCATCATCCACGTCTGGTTCGTGGTCGAGCCCGGCGCACCCGGCGTGACGCTGAACGCGCCGCTGTTCGAAGGCCTGGTCGACAGCAAAGCCATGGTGCGCGGCAGTTGGGGTGCGGCACCAGTGTCGGGCCTCGAACCACGTCCCGGCGATTTCGTCGTCGAGAAAATGCGGATGAGCGCCTGGGAAGGCACCCGGCTAGAGACCATCCTCAAGGCCACCGGCCGCGATATGATCATCAATACCGGCGCCTGGACCAACATGTCGGTCGAGCACACCGCGCGCACCGGCGCCGACAAGGGCTATTTCATGATCGTGCCCGAAGACTGCTGCTCGACCATGAATGCTGACTGGCACTCCGCCTCGATCAATTTCGCCATGCAAAACGTCGCGGTCGTCACGCGCGCGGATGCCGTCATCAACGCGCTGGGATGAGCGGTGGCGAAGCTTCTGCACCTCTCCTGCTCGCCGCGCCCCGACTCCGAGTCGAGCGCTGGCGCGCAGGTCTTCCTTGACGGCTTTCGCCAGGCCCGTCCCGAATGGGACATCGACGTCGTCGATCTCTGGCGCGAGCGGATGCCGGAACTTGCCGGCCCCATCGTCGAGGCCAAATATGCGCGCATGAAAGCGCAAGCCTTCAACGACGCACAGCGTGACAGCTTTGCCGAAGCCGAGCGGATGGCGCTGCGCTTCTCGCTCGCCGATCGCGTGCTGATCTCGACCCCGATGTGGAATTTCGGCATCCCCTACAAGCTGAAGCAATGGTTCGACATTGTCATACAGCCGGGATTGACGTTTCGCTTTGACCCAGCATCTGGCTATCTTCCGCTGCTGAAAGACCGGCCGACCATCGTCGTCCTCGCCTCCGGCAGCGACTTCGCCACCGGCATGAACCGCGGCCGCATCGACATGGCGACGCCCTATTTGCGGGAGGCGCTCCGCTTCATCGGCGTCAACGACGTTCGCTTCGTACCGATCGGCCCAACGGCGGGCCCGGCTGAACCGATCCGCGCCGCGCGCGAGAGCGCGCACCGCCGCCTCGCCGAGATGGCGAAACGTTTCTGAGCCGTGTTCTTCTGTTTGCCGGGCCTGTCTCTAGCGCGGAACTTCCGCCACGCGCTCCAGCTTCTGCAAGCATCTGCTAGTGCGGACTACGGCCGGCATGTCGTCGTCGGGGAAATTCGTCTTCCAGTCGGTCACACCGACCTCGCCGACATACATGTCGCCCCTGGAATCCAAAGCAATGCCATGCGGCGCGAGAAACTTGCCGCTCGCAAGACCTGGACCATCCTCGCCGCCGAGCCGCGCAATGCGCTTGCCCTTGGCATCCACAATCGATAGCCGCGGGCCGAGATTGGGCACCTTGCGGTTGACGGGCATGGCGGGGCCGAGCTCGCCAATCACGAAGATCGGGTTCTTGGCCCCGCCGCAACGGCACAGCGCGCACGGCCGGTGCAAATTATTCCACTGAGTCTCGTATTTGCCATTGCCGTCGAACACCTGCACGCGGTGGTTCTCGCGGTCGGCGACGTAGACCCAACCGTCGGCATCGGTGACGATGTTGTGCACGATGTTGAACTGACCGGGGTCGGTGCCCGGCGCACCCCAGCTCCTGATCAGCCGGCCGTCCGGCGTGAACTTGTGAATGCGGGCATTGCCGTAGCCGTCGGAGACATAGATTTCTCCCTTCGGCGACAAGGCGGTGTGGGTACAGCGATGGAAAGGATCGCCGCTCACGAACGCCGCGGGCTTCTCGGGGACGCCGATCGTCAGCAGCACTTTGCCGTCGGTCGTGCATTTACGGACGGTGTGGTCGCCGTCGTCGGTGCAGTACAGATTATCGTCGGCATCGATATGCAGGCCGTGAGCGCGGGAAAACAGCCCCTCGCCCCAGCTGCGCAGGAAATTTCCGTCACGGTCGAACACCACCATCGGATGGGCGCCGCGATTGAAAACGTAGATGCGGTCCTTGCTGTCGACTGCGACCGAAGCGACATCGGTAAGCTGCCAGCCATCAGGCAGCTTCGCCCAATTGTCGATGACGCGGTAGCGATGCTCGCCCGAGCCGAGAATGGCTGCCACTGGTTATCCTGCTATTGCTCGCGTGCGGCACGTACCGCTCAGGCGAAGGTGCAGCCCTTGGATTCCAACACTTTGCCAATGCCGGACAGATCGAGGATATTCTCACCGGCTTTGAGCGCCTTCATGACGCCAGCCTCCTTCTCCTCGCGTGCGGCTGACTTGACGCAGACGTCGGCAATGTTCTCCTTGGGCACGATCACGACACCGTCGTCGTCGGCGCTGACGATATCGCCGGGACGAACAGCAATTCCGCCAATGACGATTGGCTGATTGATGGTGCCGAGCGTCTCCTTGACGGTGCCCTTCATGCACAGGCCGTAGGAGAAGACGTTGAAGCCGGTGTCGCGCACCGCCAGTCCATCACGCACGCCGGCATCCGTGACCAAGCCAACGATGCCCCTTGCGACACACGCCGTCGCCAGCACCTCGCCGAAGCCACCTTGTTCAGGATGATCGCCCGCGCTCACCACAAGCACGTCACCCGGCTTCGCCAGCGAAATCGCTGTGATCAGCATCATGTTGTCGCCCGGATGGCAGCTCACCGTGAATGCCGGCCCGCAGGCACGCATCCCGGAATAAATCGGCTTGATGCGGGAGGTCAGCGCACCTGATCGTCCCTGCGCCTCATGCAGCGTGGAAGGAGGAAACTGCTTGATACGTTCGACGAGGTCTGCGGCAGGTCGGTCGAATGTTCTGATAACGTGAACCATGGTCCCTCCCAAGGATCCGCAGCAGGGGCAAAATTGCGCTACACCTCCAAATAATCCACCGTCTCATCTTCGAGAATTTCAGATTTTAGGATTGCCGCATCGCATTTCGTTATGGCTCGCCGTCCAAAACGTCCCGTTCCGCCGGCGAGACCGCCGCTGCAACGGGATTCGGACCCGTCGCGCAATCGAACGGTCCCCAGTCCTTTGCGATGATTTCCAGCAATATCTTGTAGACCGCGAATGCGGCATCGGACAAAGCAATGTTGTCCGAGATGCACAACGACATCTGTTGCGACGCCGACGGCGCGTTGATCCGCCGAACGCAGAGCTCGGCAAGATTGGGCAGCTCTTTTGCAATCGACATGGGCAACACCGCGGCCCCCATTCCGGCCGCAATCGCCGAAGACAGCGTCGACTGCGAATGAATCTCGGCAACAATGCGCGGACGGAGTCCCACCTCGGCGCAGACCCGCTCGACCGCCTGTCGCAGGAAGGATTCCCGATAGGGCAGCAACAGGTCGAATTGCGCGACTTCCTCGGCCGACGCCTCCTCGGGAGGAGGCTCCGTCCCATACATACTGCGGGGCGCCACAAGATAAAAGGGTTCGCGCATCAGCGGCTTGTAATCGAGGCCGGTCACCGGACGATCGCCGTACAGGACAGCCATGTCCATGCTGCCCTTCAGCATCATTTCGCTGAGCATGATTCCGGAACTGTCGTAGATGTGCAGCACGATGCCGGGATAGCGCTCACGGACCTGCAACAGCAAAGGGGTCGCGAGCAACGCCGCCGAGCTGAGCGGCGCAAGACCGATCGTGACGTTACCGGTCAACTCCGGCTTGTTGTCCAGGATGCTCCGCCTCGCCTCCTCGATCTGGCGCTGGATCGACTTGGCATAGCGATAGAGGATTTGTCCCGCCTCGGTGGGTTTGACACCGCGGGCGCTGCGATGGAGCAGCTTGCTCTTGAAATCCGCCTCCAGGCTCGCAATGTGCTGGCTCAGCGCCGGCTGCGCGACATTCAGCACCTTCGCCGCGCTCGTCATGCTGCCGAGATCGACGACCTTGATGAAGGCCTCCAAACGTTTCGTATCCAATACGGCGTCTCCGGATATCCAGCGAGGGAGCCATGCAGCAGCAATAGGCTGAAGCTATGGGATCAGAAGGAATTGTTCTTACCATCTGGAACCCCGGGGGCCTATAGGTAGTGCTCCACTCGTCCGCCGCTTACCTTGCAGCCGACGCCGCTCGCGCGGGGCAGGACGGTAGCAGAGGAGCCCTTTGGATGGGATTTTCGGATTATCGGACGGCCCTGGTGACGGGCGCGTCGTCGGGGATCGGGGCTGCGACGGTTCGCCGCCTGAGCGCGGAAGGGCTCCAGGTTCATGCCGTCGCACGTGACGCCGCCCGCCTGAGCGCCCTGGCCGCGGAGACCGGTTGCCGTCCCTGCGCCGTTGACATCAGTGACCTCGATGCACTTGCGGCCTTGGCGAAGTCAACCGAGTTCGACATCCTGATCAACAATGCCGGCCAGTCTCGGCGCGGCAATATCCTGGACACCACGCCAGAGGATGTCGACGCACTCATCGATGTCAATCTGCGTGCGGTCCTGCATCTGACGCGCCTCGTCGTGCCGGGCATGGCGCGTCGCGACCGCGGTCACGTGGTCAACATCTCCTCGATCGCGGGCCATTACGCGTTCGGCGGTGGAAACACCGTCTATCACGCCACGAAAGCCGGCATTCACTCCCTGTCGCAACAATTGCGCGTCGACCTCTACGGAACCAGGGTCCGCGTCACCGAGATATCGCCGGCGCGGGTCGAGACCGAGGTTTTCGGACGGCTGCTCGGCGATCTGGCCGAAGCCAAGCGCCGCTTCTTCGACGACTATGATGCACTCCAACCCGAGGACATCGCCAATTCAATCGCATTCGCGGTCGGATCGCCAGCGCGCATGAACGTCGCCTTCATGGAAGTCCTGCCGACGCAGCAGGTCGTCGGCGGCCTCAATTTCGCGCAGAAGAGCCGCCCCGCCGAGTGATCCATGAACGCCCCGAACGTGATAGGCCGTCAACGCAGAGCCTGACCGTGGACTTTCCAAAAATCGAACAACTTGTGGATCTGGTCGCCCGCTCCTCCATCTCGGAGCTGGATCTGACACAGGACGGAACCCGCATTCGCATCCGCAAGCGCCCGTCCACGGAAGCGGAGCCGGTCCCGGTACGCCCTGCAAGCGAAAGCGGCCCGCAAGTCCCTGCCCCCGATCACCCGGACAGCCCTCCTTCCGACGCGATCGCCGACCTCATCGTGCCTGCGCCCATGCACGGCGTCTTCTACCGGTCTGCGGCGCCGGACGAGCCGCCGCTGGTCGAGGTCGGTGCGATGATCGAGGCCGGGCAGAAGATATGCATTATCGAGGCGATGAAGACCTTCATCGACATCGCCGCCGAGGGGCCCGGCGTCGTGCTTGCGGTCCTCGCCGAGAATGGTGAGGAGATCGCTGCGGGCCAAGCGTTGTTCCGGATTGGTCCTGTGGGTTCATCCTGATGTTCAACAAGGTCCTGATCGCCAATCGCGGTGAGATCGCGCTCCGTATCCAGCGCGCTTGTCGGGCCATGGGTCTCAAGACGGTCGTCATTCACTCGGAAGCGGACAGTGATGCGCGCTACGTCGCGCTCGCCGATCAGGCGCTCTGCATCGGACCGGCGCCGGCGAACAGCACCTATCTCAACGTCGCTGCGATCCTGCTCGCGGCGGAGGTCAGCGGCGCCCAGGCGATCCACCCGGGTTACGGGTTTCTCTCGGAGAACGCGGAGTTCGCCGAGCGGGTTACACGCGCCGGTCTCGCCTTCATCGGCCCTCCCGCGGACTGTATCCGGACCATGGGAGACAAGGTTGCCGCCAAGCGCGCGATGCGGCTGGCGGGCGTGCCTTGCGTACCCGGGCCGGACAGCGCGCTGCCGGACGATCCGGCCGAGGTCCGCGCGATCGCACGGGACATCGGGTATCCCGTCATCATCAAGGCCGCCGGCGGCGGCGGCGGACGCGGCATGCGGATCGTGCGCAACGAAGGCGCACTGGACGATGCACTTGCGTTGACGCGCGCGGAAGCCAGCAAGGCTTTCGGGAACGCTGCGGTCTATATCGAGAAATTCCTCGAAAAGCCCCGCCATATCGAGATTCAGGTGCTGTGCGATCAGCATGACAACCATCTCTGGCTCGGCGACCGCGACTGCTCGCTCCAGCGCAGGAACCAAAAAGTGGTCGAGGAAGCTCCCGCGCCCGGCATCGACCGCGCGCTGATCGAGCGGGTGGGCGCAAGCTGCGTTGAAGCCTGCCGGCGGATCGGCTATCGCGGCGCCGGCACTTTCGAATTCCTCTACGAGGACGGACAGTTCTTCTTCATCGAGATGAACACGCGCGTCCAGGTCGAGCATCCGGTCACTGAGATGACGACGGGGATCGACATCGTCAAGGAACAGATTCGCATCGCGCGCGGCGAGCCACTCGGAATCACGCAAAATGGTATCGTGCGTGTCGGCCATGCCGTCGAGTTCCGCATCAATGCCGAAGACCCCGGCACCTTTGCTCCCTCTCCCGGCACGGTGACGCGCTGGGACGTGCCGGGCGGCATCGGCATCCGCGTCGATTCCCATATCACGGCAGGCGCCACCGTTCCGCGCCACTATGACTCACTGGTCGGCAAGCTGATCGCTCACGGCGGCACCCGCGACGAGGCACTGGCCCGCGCGCGCGTCGCCCTGTCCGAACTGCGCGCCGAGGGCATCCGGACCAATGTGCCGTTGCATCAGGCGATCCTCGTCGATCCGACCTTCTGCCGTGGCGGCTACGACATCCACCATCTCGAGCACTGGATGAATGCGAAGGTGGCCGCGCAATGACGGCCCCCGACCGGCCTCGGATCAGCCTGCTCGGTACATCGGCTCTCCTGTTCGAGGCCCCCGGAACATTCGACCTGCCGCACCAACGAAGGATCTGGGCACTGGCCGCAACGGCGTCGAAATGGCCTGACATCCGCGAGGCCATTCCCGGCATCACCAACCTGATGCTGACCTTCGAAACGCCTCCTCGCGAGCTCGACGCCCTGATCACCGCACTCAACGAGAGCTGGGACGCGGCAGAGAGCCTTGCGATCGGTGGTCGCGAGATCAGGCTGCCTGTCACCTATGGCGGCGAAGTCGGATCCTCGCTCCAGTCCGTCGCTGATCACTGCAGCCTGTCCATCGACGATGTGGTGGCGATCCATGCCGCGCCGCTCTACACGGTGTTCGCGTTGGGCAGCCATCCCGGCTATTGCTATCTCGGCGGCATGGATCCGCGCATCACCATGCCGCGGCGACAGACGCCGCTGCAACGTTCGGCGGGCGGCTCAGTATCGATCGGCGGATCGCAGACCGGCGTCTCCGCCTCGCCCGGCCCCAGCGGCTGGCACGCCATCGGGCATACAAGCTGGACGTTCTTCGACCCGTCCTGGCCGACGCCGGCCGCGCTCGCGCCGGGCGATACGATCCGCTTCGAAATCAAGCGGGTGATCCGTTGATCGAGATCCTTTCAGTCACAGGTCCCGCTAGTGTCCAGGATCTCGGGCGCTTCGACCAATATCGCTTCGGGGTCGGCACCTCTGGCGCGATGGATGATATCGCGCTGCGCGCCGGCAACATCCTGCTGGGCAATGACGAGAACGACGCCGCCGTCGAAATCCCGATGATCCCGTTCAAGCTCCGCTTCGGCCGGGACATGGCATTTGCGCTCACCGGCGCCGGCGTCGAGGCCGAGATCGCAGGACGGGCCATCCCGCCCTGGTGGCGCTCGCACGCGCGCGCAGGAGACGTTCTGACCATCAAGGCGATATCCCGGGGCGCGCGAAGCTATCTGGCCGTCGGCGGCGGCATCGATGTGCCTGTCGTGCTGGGCTCGCGCAGCACCCAGCTTCGCGGCGAATTCGGCGGCTTGCACGGACGGCCGCTCCAGCCCGGCGACATCCTGCCCTGCGCCGCATCCACAGCTGCTGTCGGCGAGCTCGGGGTCGAGCCAGCCGACATCTCGCTGGCGCGGCCGAACGCTGCCGCGGACGAGACCATCGTCAGGGTCGTTGTCGCCGGCGAATATGACGCGTTCGACGCTGCCACGCAGGCGTTGTTCTGGTCCAGCCATTGGAAGATCACGCCCCAAAGCAACCGCTACGGCTACCGTCTGCAAGGCCCGGCTGTGAAGCCCAAGGCGCCAGTCGAGAAGCGCTCGCACGGTATCGTCCCCGGCGTCATCCAGATTCCGCCCAACGGACAGCCCATCATCCAGATGCGCGACGCACAGACATCGGGTGGCTATCCGAAGATCGCCACCGTGATCCGGGCCGACCTGTGGCGCGTCGGGCAAGCGCGGCTCGGCAGCAAGCTGCGGTTCGAGCAGACTACCTATCCCGACGCGCTTGCAGCCGAAGCCGAGATGTCGGCTTATCTCGACCGGCTGAGGACCAATGTGCGTCTTGTCGAGGAGACCCGTACATGCCGATAGAGATCACCGACATCGCGCGGCTGGCGCGGGTCCTCGCAAAGTCCGGTGTCGACACGATCGAGATTGAGGAGCCGGGACTGACACTGAAGCTCGTCGTCGACACAGGTGCCAGGATCGCGGCGTCTGCAAAGCCTGCCGGCACGGCCACCCGCGCCGCAGATCATTCCGTCGTCGCGAAGGCCGACGTGGCGGGACATTTCCTTGCGGCCCATCCCTGGCAGGACAAGCCGTTCGTTGCGCCCGGACAACGCGTCGAGGCGGGAGCGATCGTTGGCCTTGTCAGGATCGGGCTCTTGTACGCACCGGTCGTTGCGCCAGCCGCCGGCACCATCGATGCCGTGATCGCGGAGACCGGCACCATGGTCGGCTACGGCACCCCGATTGTGCGTATCCGACCACATGCGGCGAATCGTCCGCTCAACTGAGCAACACGGTTGCGGGCGTGATTTCGCCGCCGCCCTCTTCGATCACGCGGCGCACGGTGCCGGCGAGATTGACCGATCCGGGCGTGTCGCTGTGGATCAGGATCGAGCGGGCCTCGACCTTGATCGACTTGCCTTCGATGGTCTTCACCGTTCCGCTGTCAAGGAACCGCTTGACCCGCTCGGCGACGGCTTCGGTCGAGGTGATGACCGAGTTGGGAAGCTTGCGCGACACCAGATGAGCGTTCTCGTGATAGGCCCGGTCGGCCAGGAACAGCGTCAGGACACGCAAACCGACCTTGCGCGCCGCGCGCACGATCTCGGCGTCGGGCTGTGAAAACACGATAAAGTCGCGATTGATGGTCGCAATCGCGCGGGCGACGACGTCGGCCATGTCGGGGTCCGCATTGACCATGTTGCCCATCGCGGCGTGGAAACTGACATGGGTCACGCGGTGGCCGGCATTGGCCGCGATCGCCTGCAAGGCGCCGATCTGATAGACCATGTGCTTCTCGAGCTCGGCGGCATCCATCTGGATCACGCGGCGGCCAAATCCGAGCAGATCGGGCAAGCCCGGATGGGCACCGACCTCGACTCCCTTCTGCTTTGCCAGTCGGACCATGCGGTCCATGATGATGGGATCGCCGGCGTGGAAGCCGCACGCCACATTGGCGGACGAGACGATGCCCATCAGCGCCTCGTCGTCGCAGATCCGGTAGTTGCCGAAGCCTTCGCCCATATCCGAATTGATGCCGATTTTCATGTTCGCACCCTGCTCTTGTTTTTGCCGACGTCCACTCAAAGCGCTCGATATAGGTTCGCGGTCGCACGCAACTTCGCGAGATAGTCGTTGACGGGAACCATGGCCGCGACCGCGTCCTGGTAACTCACCTCGCTGAAGGCGATGATCGATCCTGGCGCCGCCTGGCCGAGGCGCCAGAGATCGGCCTGGATCACGGCCGCCATCTTCGGATAGCCGCCTGCCGTGTTGGCGTCGCTCATCTGGATGATCGGCTCGCCGGCGGGTGGCACCTGCACAACTCCGGCCACCACACCATGCGAACGCATCTCGACCGGCGCATCCAGGATCAACTGATTGCCGCTGAGGCGGTATCCGCCGCGATCGCTCCGGGCACTGATCTTCCATTTGGTCGACCAGAACCGCGCCTGCATGGTCTGCGAAAACAGGTCATACTCGCCGGCGCGCATGACGCGTATCCGCAGCACACCGTCTTCAACCGGTGTAGCACCGGCGATGGCGACATCTGGCGGCGCGACGCCGAAATCGAAGCGGCGGTCGCTATTGCCTTTCGTGCTTCCGATCGGCGCGACATCGCCCGCCTGCAAGGTACGTCCCTCGATTCCTCCGAAGCCGGCGCGCAGATGCGTGCTGCGCGAGCCTAGCACGCAAGGCACGTCGATGCCGCCACCGAACGTCGCGTAAACGCGGGCTCCACGGCGAGGCAGTCCGACCACGAGAATGTCGCCGGCGCGGGCCCGCGTGCACCACCAGGGACGAACCGTTGATCCGCCCAGCGTCGAGACGTGATCAGCCCCCGTGAGGGCGAAGGTGGCATCGGCCTGGAAACGCAGGCGGAACGGAAACGTCTGGATCTCGATGCCGGCGGCATTCTCGTCGTTGCCGAGCAGCGCATTTCCGGCAGCGAGCGCCACGGGATCCATGGCGCCGGACGTGCTCACGCCGAACCGACGCGCGCCATGGCGACCGAGATCCTGGATCGTGTTGAAGGCGGCGCTGGTCAGAATCTCGATCACAGCTCGATCCGATCGATCCTGAATTTGATCCGGTCTCCTGGAAGCATGAGCGACGGCTGTTCGCGTTGCGGATCGAACATGGCGACCGAGGCCCAGCCGATCGCGTTCCATCCATTCGGGCTCGTCAGCGCCGCGACACCGGTCTGCATTCCGCCGATCGTAACCGAGCCTGCCTGCATGTTGAGCGAGGGCACGGATTTGCGAGGCATATGGATGCGCGGGTCGAGGCCGTGGAGATATCCGAATCCCGGCGAGCTCGCGATGGCGCAGACGGTGTATTCGCCCTCGCTGTGAATCCTGATGACATCACGTGCGGGTAATCCGGTGTGCTTCGCGACTGCCGCCAGGTCCAAGCCGAGCTCGCCGCCATAGACCACGGGAATTTCGATGACCTTGCCATCGGCCTTCCGGCCGGGCAAGCGATGCCACAGTTCGACGATCGAAGCGCCGAGCATGTCGATATCCGCCGGCGGCTGCTCGAACACAAGCATCACATTGGTGACACCAATGACGGCTTCCTGGACGATGGGCCAGGATGACACCACGTCTGCGAGCGCCCAGATACGTCCCTGCTGAATGAGGTCAAATTCGCCCGGCGCCTCGATCAACATCGCAAGCGTGCCAATCAGGCTGATCTTCGGGCTTTTCTCGATCGCACCTACAAGGGGAGCGCTTGGCTGAATAATCGACAAAAGGGCCTCGCTGGTCCAACGCCGGTGGCGCCTCCGCCTCGCGTTCTAGCCAAGCAATCCAACCCGATCCAAGACGATGTTCGTCTGCGGGTATAAGGCATGTCGATTGCCCGCCCCACGTCGCTCGTCCTAAACGTCAGTGTCGGGCAATGATGTGATTGCTGGGCGCTTCCCACCGCGCGACAACCTCCTCGCCTACGGCGTATCGAAGTCCCGCTTGTTGCGATTGATTCTGCTCGAACACGATGATCTGTCCGCCGCTTGGCGTCTTGAGATAGTAGTGACTGACGAAGCCGCGATAGACCGCCTGGTCCACCCGCGCCGTCACGCTGTTTGCGCGTTGCGCGGCCGGGGTCTGACCAGCCCTCTCGACCACGATCGCCTCGGGTCTGATCGAGACCATCACGTCGCTCGTCGTCGGCGGCAGCTGATCGACCTGGAGGCTCAATTCGGGCGACACACGAATGACGGCGCCATTGCCGTTGCGCTGCTCGATGGGACCCTCGAACAGATTTGACGCGCCGATGAACTGCGCGACGAATTTCGAGGTCGGGCGCTGGTAGATCTCGGTCGCCGAGCCGACCTGTTCGAGCTTGCCGTCGCGCATCACCACGATCTTGTCGGCCATCGTCAGGGCTTCGTCCTGGTCGTGGGTCACCATGACGGTGGTCAGGCCGAGCCTGCGCTGAAGGGCGCGCAGCTCGACCTGCATGCTCTCGCGAAGCCCCTTGTCGAGCGCTCCGAGCGGCTCGTCGAGCAGCAACATCGCCGGCTCGATCACCAGAGCGCGTCCCAATGCGACGCGCTGTTGCTGACCGCCGGAAAGTTGTGCCGGATAACGCTTTCCGAACTTCGACAGCTGGACGAGGTTGAGAGCTTCGCTCACCTTCCGTGCGGCATCGGCCTTGGATATCCCGCGCATCTCCAGGCCGAACGCGATGTTCTCCTCCACGGTCAGATGGGGGAACAGCGCATAGTTCTGGAACAGCATCCCGACGTTGCGGCGATGCACCGGAACGTCCGTCATTCTCTTGTCGTTGACGAAGACGTCACCGGATGTCGGCCGGATCAGCCCCGCGATCATGCGAAGGCAAGTGGTCTTTCCGCAGCCGCTCGGACCGAGCAGCGCCACCATGTGGCCCGGCTCGATCGCGAGCGAGACCTCGTCGACCGCGACCATGCGGCCATATTCCTTGCTGAGGCGGTCAAGCCTGACTTCGGAAGACTTCATGGCGCCCCGCTCAGCTCGTGAAGACCTGATTATAACGCTCCAGCCACGGTCCGCGGCGCGGTACGATGAAGTTCCAGTCCGGTGTGAACAGCCCGAGATCGGTCGCCTTTGTGTCGGGATAGGCGAGGAACTTGGCGGTCTCCGGCTTGAAGTCGATGCCCCCTACCGAGGGTGCGCTGAGGGTCTGCTCGGAGAGCATCTTGGCCACCGACGGGTCCAGAATGCGATTGATCAGCGCGCAGGCAAGCTCAGGTTCGGGCGCATTCTTGACCAGGGTCATGCTGTTGATGCCGGTGAACGCGCCTTCCTTGGGGAAGGTCATGTCGAGCGGCAGGCCCTTGGCCGTGTGGGGATAGATCGCCTTCGAATATTCGATACCGCCGATCATCGCCTGGCCCTGCGCCACCTGCAGCACCTGGGCCTCGCTGTCGTAGATCGTCAGGACGTTCGGCTTGAGCGATGCGAGCTTGTCCCAGCCGCTGTCGACCAGATATTGCGCCTCCTTCAGCGGCTTACCAGTCGTCAGCGCTGTCGCGACGATAAGCATCAGCACGCTCTGGGTGTTCTTGGGCGTGTTCAGCAGGATCTGCTTGCGATATTTCGCATCGAAGATCTGCTCGTAGCTCTCGAGCGGCTTCGTCACCTGCGGATTGATGAACATGGCCGCGCTGGAGATCGAGAAGCCGACGCCGTATCCGTCCTCGAAGAGATAGCGCTTATAGACCTTCTCCAGGTTGGGAATCTTGGCCGCATCGAGCTTGTCGATCAGCCCCTCCTGCTTGGCCTGGGGAATGCCGACATCGTCCATCATCATCATGCTGAAGCGCGGCGTGTCGCGGGTCGCGCGGAGAGCGGCGATGTTGGAGAGCGTGGCGCCTTCGATCGTGAAGACGCGGCACTTGAACTCGGCCTCGAACTTCGGAATGACCTCCTTCTGGATCAGCTTGCCCAGCGCCGAATTGTAGACGCCGACATGCAGCTGCTTGGCGTCCTGCGCCCACGACCGGCTGATGATGGTCGGGAAGGCAATTGCGGATGCGCCGGCTTTAATGAGAGTCCTACGTGACAGCTTCATGGTCCAATCTCCATCTACCAATGCAAATCAGGCGGCCAGCGCGCGGCGAAGGCCGACCAGTTTCTCGAGCAGCAGCACACCGACCATCGCCATCAGGATGATGATCGTCGACATCGCGGGCACGGACGGGTCAAAGACGTTGACCAATTGCCGCATCAAAATGAGCGGCACGGGCGAGTATTCGGAGTTCGCCAGCCACATCGTGACCGGATAATTGTCGAAGGACACCATGAAGGCGAACAGCCCACCGGCCGCGACGCCGGAGGCGATCTGCGGCAGCGTCACGCGCCAGAAAGTTCGCAGACGGTTGGCGCCGAGCGTGCGTGCGGCGTCCTCCAGATTCTCGTCCACCAGCTGAAGGCTGGTAACGACCGTGCGGATCACATAGGGCGACGTCACGACCACGTGCCCGATCAGCAGGTTGAGCCGCGCATCCTGCGAGCCAAGCTTGGTCAGGACCTGGAGCAGCGCCAGGCCCGTGACCAGCGCCGGGAAAATCAGCGGCGATAGCAGGAACCCCTTGATCGCCGCAAGGCCGAAGAACCTGCCCCGCACCAGCGCAAAAGCCGCCGGCACGCCCAGCAGGAGCGATCCCGCCGTCGTGCCGAGCGCAAGTAGGATGCTCAGCCTCATCGCCTCGAGGAAGTCGCGGTCCTGGAGAACCTTGGCATACCATTTCAGCGTGAAGCCTTGCGGAGGAAAGGTCACGAAATAGGAATCGGAGACCGACGCCGCCATGACGAGAAGCAGCGGCGCCAGGATGAACAGCATCATGCCGGCGGTGATGGTGTAGAGGATGAAAGCGCCGAAGCCGGAGAACCGCTCGTCCATCACTCGGGCCTCCTGAGACGCCGGCCTTCCAGAAGCCACATCGAGAAGCCGTTCACCGCCAGAACCAGCCCGACCAGAACGACGGCGATGGCCGCGCCGAACGGCCAGTCGTACACGACGAAAATCTGCTGTTCGATCAAATTGCCGAGCATGACTGCCGAGGCGCCACCGAGGATCGCAGGAATGACGAACGAGCCGGCGGTGAGCGAGAACACCAGCGTGAAGCCGGCCACGAAGCCCGGCATGCTCAGCGGCAGCGTCACCCGGAGGAACACCTTCCACCAGGGCGCGCCGAGCATGCGGGCCGCATCTTCGAGATTGGGATCGATCTTGCCGAGCGCGGAGGCCAGCGGCAGCACCATCATCGGGAAGAACACGTGCAGCGATCCGATGACGACGGCCACTTCGGTGTAGAGCACCGAGATCGGTGCATCGACAATATGCAGTGTCATCAGGATCCAGTTCAGCATGCCCTTCGGGCCGTTCTGGAGCACGAGCTGCCAGCCGTATCCGCGAACGACGACGCTGACGATCAGGGGCGCAATGACGATCAAGGTGATGATGCGCGTGACCATCGGGCGGCTCCTGACCATGACCAGCGCGACCGGATAGGCGAGCACCGTCGCCAGCGCGGAGGTGATGATGCTGATCCGGAGCGTCGTCCAGAGCACGCGCGCATAGAGCTCGACGTTGATCAGACGCGCGTAGTGCGCAAGCGTGAACGGGCGGCCGATGATGCCCCGGCTGTCCTGCGTCTGGATGCTCGAGAACAGCAGTATGAAGGCTGGGTAGAAGAAGAAATAGGTCAGGAATGCAAGCATCGGGACGGCCAGGAGCCCGACGGGCAGCGCCATGCGCCAGCGCGCTCGCCGTTGGGCGACCGCAGGCGCCTCAACAGTCAAGACTGTCACCGCATCGTCGCTGGTGGTCATCGCTGGCCGTCCTCGACTGCGCAATACCAAGGCAATCCCCTCTTTGCACAAAGCTTATGCGTCGCCATCCTACAGGACCAAGAACATCTTCGTTTAGGGGCATCAGGAACGATTATGACAATCGGTTCGGCATATTGCTCCGATCTTGGTCGACAAATGCCGCTGGACGCATCTTTCATTCTCCGTCGGGTCAGTCCTCCTGTCGTCTCGACGCCGGTCAGCGCAGCCCCTCGCAGAAGCTAGCGATGCGCCGGCAGCCTTCCTTCAGCGATTCGGTATCGGTTGCGTAGGAAATGCGGAAATATGGGCTCATGCCGTAGGCGCCCCCGGGTACGGCGGCGACATGCTGCTCTTCCAGCAGGGCTGAGATGAAATCGGCATCGGTTTCCAGCCGCCGCCCGCCTTTCGTGGTCTTGCCGATGCAGCCGGCGATGTTTGGAAACACGTAGAAGGCGCCCTGGGGCTTGTGGCAGGTGATACCGGGAATTTGGTTGAGGAGCCCGACCACCAGATCGCGCCGGTTGCGATAGATGTCCGCGCGCTCCTTCAGGAAGTCTTGCGGACCATCCAGCACCGCGACCGCCGCCGCCTGGCTCAGGGTGCAGATTCCGCCGGTCGCCTGGCCGTGGACGTTGTTCATCGCCGCGATCAGATCCTTGGGGCCGCCGCAATAGCCGACCCGCCAGCCCGTCATGGCGTAGGCCTTGGACGCGCCATTCACGGTCACGACGCGGTTCTTCAGCTTCGGCTCGACCTCCGCGATGGTGCAGAACTCGAAACCGTCATAGGTCAGGTGTTCGTAGATGTCGTCGGTCAGGATCCAGACATCTGGATGCTTCAGCATGACGTCAGCGATTGCCCGCATCTCCCCGCGCGTGCATGCTGCGCCGGTCGGATTGTTGGGAAAGTTCAGGATCAACCATTTCGTCTTCGGCGTGATCGCCGCTTCAAGGTCCGCCGGGCGGAGCTTGAACTGGTTGTTCTCCGGACAGGGCACGGCGACAGGCGTCGCCTCCGCGAGGAGAACGATATCGGCATAGGTGATCCAGCCCGGCGCCGGAATGACGACTTCGTCGCCGGGATTGCAGGTCGCAAACAATGCATTGAAGATGATCTGCTTGCCGCCGTTGGCGATCAGGATCTCGTCGAGCGCATAATCGAGATTGTTCTCCCGATTGAACTTGCGCTGCACCGCGGTCCTCAGCGCGACGGTTCCAGGCTGTGCAGGGTATTTGGTATCGCCGGCAAGGGCCGCTCGGTGCGCGGCCTCGATCGCGTGCGGCGGCGTCGGAAAGTCCGGTTCCCCGGACGACAGACCGACAATCTTGACGCCTGCGTCACGGAGTTCGCGCGCCTTATCCGTCATCGCCGCCGAGGCCGACACCTTCACGGTTTTGAGGCGGTTTGCGAGTTCAGGCATTGTCAGCTCCACTTCTCATGTCTTTCAATCGCGCAGCCTCGGATCGGCTCGCGAAACGTAATTCTCCGACGACCTGGAACGTGGGAACGACCTCGATCATCGCGACGTTCATGCGCGCCGGCGCCCCGACCGCGAATGCAATGGCATCCGCAATGTCGTCGGACTGGAGCGTCTCGAACGCCCCGACGAAGCGGGCATCCGGATTGTCGGCAGCGTTCTGGTTCTGGAAGATGCTGGTGGCGACGCGTCCGGGCGAAATTTCGGTGACGCGAACGCGGGTCCCGTAGAGATCGACACGCAGCTGCTGCGACAGCGAATGAATACCCGCCTTGGTCGCGTGATAGGCCACGGACGAATTGAATGTCGTCGCATTCTCGCCAAAGGCGTAGTGGCCGGCGATCGAGGAGACGTTGACGACGTGGCCGCGGTCGCGCTTTGCCATGCCCGGCACGACGAGCCGCGTCAGGTGCAGGACCGCGCGCAGGTTGACGTCGACCAGCGTATCGACATCTTCGGGCGCCGTACCCAGGATATTGCTGCGCCGCGACTGACCGGCATTGTTGACGAGAACATCGAATTCGGCCGAGCCCGCAAGCTGCGTCAGGGCCGCAAGATCGTTGACGTCGACTTCGCATATGCGACATCCGGTCTCGGCCGACAGGCTCGCCAACCGCCGATGATCGCGTGCCAGCGCGTGGACTTCGAGGCCCTCAGCACGCAGGCGCCGAACCGTCGCAGCCCCAATACCGGAGGATGCGCCCGTCACCAACGCCGTTCGATAGTCCGAAAATCCCATCCGCAGGGCTCTTTTGCAGGCAGCCAGGGCGACGGAAAACTACGTGGATGGGCCGACACCGGCATACAGCAGATTTGTTCTGCCCTCATAAGGACATCCAATATCCGAACCGGACATCCGGGCCATAAGCACGCCCGATGCCGGCAGAGCGAATTTCTCTTACTCGCCATCGGTCGCGTCCCCTTACATTTCGCTTGTGCCCACATAGGAGACGGACCCGGATGTTGGAGGTCGGCAATCGAATTGTCATGGTGTCGGGGGCCTCGCGCGGCATCGGACGCGCGGTCGTCGACCGGCTGCTGTCGTCGGGCTTTCGCGTATCGGCGGGCCTCCGTGATCCGAACCGGCTCGCGGAGAGCGAGCGACTGATGACGCACCGCTATGACGCCGAAGACGCCAAGAGCCCGCTCGCCTGGGCCAACGCAACGGTTGCGCGGTGGGGCGGTGTCGACGCCATCGTCAACGCAGCCGGGATCAATCCCAAGGTTCGCGTCTCCGACGAGGGCGAGAGCGAACTCGATGAAATGTGGCGCGTGAACGTCAAGGGCCCCTTGCGCCTCGTCAGAGCCGTTCTGCCCCATCTGTCTGTTTGCGGTCATGGACGGGTCGTCAATCTGGGATCCCTCTCCGGAAAGCGCGTGGGCAGCAATGTCGGCTACGCCATGACCAAGTTCGCAGTGGTCGCGCTCACCCACGGCATCCGCCGGGAGGGACGCGCGGCCGGCATTCGGGCGACGGTGGTCTGCCCGGGTTACGTGGCCACCGACATGACGCTGAACGACGACGAGATTCCCCGTCACGAGATGAGCCAGCCGAACGACGTCGCCCGCCTGGTCGAGACCGCGCTCATGCTGCCGAACAACGCCTCGGTGTCTGAGTTGCTCGTCCACTGCCAGTTCGAGCCGATGCTCTGAGGCTGGGGCAGGACCGCTATCGCGCGGCTCCTCGTTCTCGCGGCCTATTTCGCCCGAGTTTTGCTGCGTCATTCCGCCCTCTTGTCGAGGAGGGCGCAGGGAAGACCGGGTGCTGACCTCGCACCCGCGGTCTGCTGCGCGAAAGTGTAGCGCAAAGAGACCGCACGGCAGCATACAGGTGGTGCCAATCACTCGGCCTTCCCTGCGCAGTGGTTTGACGGCTTATGCCGTGCTCTCCCGGGAGCCGAATTCCTTCTGGCCTCCCTCGCCCCGCAGATTGGCGATGCACTTCACCCGGTTGGGCTCCCCGCACCTCCGCGACAGGCTTGACCGTAGCGACGACGGCCAGGACCACACGGTTTTGCCGTACGCATGTTCGCCCGATGCCACAGGGTCTTTCGGCAGTGTGCACACGCGCCGAAAGAATGTTGGCGAGATGTGACGCGCAGTTTCATATGACACCTCCCGGGATCAGCCGGGATTATCCGGGAAGCGGCGGGAAATTGTTGGAATGCAAGGGCTTGGGCGGCCCTTGGTGCGAATTGGCGCAATAGACGGCGCGCAAGTTCAGATGTCACCCTGCGGTGGCGGCGCGCGCGAAAAGGCTGAAAAACACGGAGCAGCCTTTCGAACTCGGACTCAAATCGCGGCTTTTGCGTCGCGGAGTCCGAGTTTGGGAAAAACGGCGCTAAATCATTGTGCCGCAATGGTTTAGCCGTTGGACGGAGCGGCGCGCGGGCAGCGAACTCGGACTCGGAACCCAGACTCCTCAGCGCCGCCGATTCCGGGCGGTGATGATCAGCTCCCGCGCTTGGTGTGCCTTGTTGCTGCGGGCCACCGAATAGGTCAGCCGGACCGGCCGCAGGCGGAAGCCGGCGAAGGTTTTCCGGATCTCCGGGACGTCGTTGATCGACATGATGAAGCGGCCTTTCAAGGCCCTTAAAACATCCGCCATCTGCGCATATTCCGACCGGTCGAACAGGCCGGCGCCGTAGTCCTTCTCGCCGCCCCAATATGGCGGGTCGAGAAAGAACAGCGTGCCCGGCCGATCGTATCGGCGGATGAACTCGGCCCAGGGCAGGCACTCGATCGTGACGCCGGCAAGCCGCTCGTGCAGCTCGTCCAGCATCGGCGCGAGCTTGGCCGCATTGAAGCGCGCGCCGGCCGGATCGACGCCAAAATTGCGGCCCGCTACCTTGCCGCCGAACGCGGTGCGCTGGAGATAGAGGAAGCGCGCGGCGCGCTCCAGGTCGGTCAGCGTCGACGGGTCTGATGCTTTCAGCCGCTCGAACTCGGCGCGTCCCGTGATCTGCCATCTCAACATGTCCATGAAGGGCACGTAGTGGCGCTGCAGGATGCGGAAGAACGTCGCGACGTCGCCGGAGCGGTCGTTGATGATCTCGCCCTTCCTCGGCCGCCGGCGCCGCAGGAAAACGCCTCCCATGCCCACAAAGGGCTCGGCATAGGTCTCGTGTGGAATCCGCTCGATGCATGCAACGATGGTCTTTGCCAGCTGCTTCTTGCCGCCGATATAGCCCGCGGCGGGCTTCACCGGCTTGTAGACAACTCCCGTACTCATCTCTTCGAATCGCTCCGGCCCGCCTACGGTCGCCGCGCTGCGCAGCAGCGGCGGGTCGGCGAGGACGGATACTCTCGTCGTGCGGGTCAGTCTGCCAGGATAGGCCCGCGGTTGCAGCGTTTGCGCGCTGTCGACCCCCGCCACTTCCGTGCCGAAGGGTAATCGTCATTCGTCGAGCGCCTCGTCCAGGCTCGCCGGCATCTCACCGGGGCGATACGCGAAGCCGGGATCGATGCCTTCTGGCACCAGCACGGTCTTCGTGCTGCCGTCCGAGAGCCTGATCGTCTTCTCGACCATCTGCGACACGGGCGCGTGGCTGGACACCGAGAGGCCGTAGCGCCGGAGATCGTCGTCGGAGAGGCTGTCGACCCAGCAATGGCAGAACCACCCATTCGGCGGGTAGTGCGTCTGCCACCATGGATGATCGACAGGCAAAATGATGCCATCCCAGCTCGCGTGCAGCGGGCGCGGATACTTCTGGCCTTCGAGATGGCGATATCTGAGGTAGGGACGCGTGCGCTTGACGCTCTGGATCTGGTCCCAGCGGCCGGCAGCGTAGGCCGTATTCATGTTGGTGTCGAAGATCACGCGCGAGCGCCAGCCGCGCGAGCCGTTGTAGCTCCAGCCGTGCTCCTCGACGATGCGATCGAAGTCCTTGCGGAAGGATTCGAGGGTCTCGCCGCCCTCGATCGCCTTGTTGACCGCGTCGTGGAAGTCCGCGACCAGGTCGTCGGTCATTGCGCCGGCGACGGTGAAGCTCGCCGAGTGCTCCTGCTGCCAGAGGTCTGTCCAGGTGGCGGTCGGAACGTTGCTTTTTCGCTTGAGGAAGTTGATCGCCTCGGTCGGATTGGTCGAAAACGGCAGCACCTCCGCGTGCAGCGAGCCCCAAGAGCAGCCGCACGCGCGCAGAACAGGTGTGCCGTGAACTTTAAGCATCCGGAATCTGCGCTCGACCGGTAAGATTGGCGACGACGCGCGCCATTCGCATCAAGCCGGCGAGATTTCGTTCGGCAATGCCCGGCTTCAGCTTGCGCAGCTCCTGACGCACCTGCTCCAGCGACGAGCAGCGCTCGATGACGGTGCGAACCTCGTCGATGATCGCATCCGAGCCGGGTCCGCAGAGCTTTTCAGCCTGTTCGGCGAGCATCGCGATCGGATCGTGAGCCTCGCGCATGCGAAGCGCGGCATTGAGCGCCGGCACTCCGGCAAAGCTATCGCCACCGAAGCCAGTAGATGGCGCTTGAGCTGGTGCTTCGAGCAGCTCCTCGCCATCTTCCGGCGTCGGAATGCCCAGCAAGTCGTTGAAGTATGTTTTTGAGACCTTCAGCCCCATCGGCACGAGCTTCACTGCGCTGTCGACTGACAATTCGACGTCGGTATCCTGCGCGCGGCCGATGCGCAGGCGCGGATAGGCCTTTTGCGGGCCGAATTGCAGGTCGATGCCGCAGCGAACAAGGTCGCGGTTGAGAATCGCGCTCAAAGCCTTTGCATCGGCGCGCTCGATGTCCTCCTGCACCTGCCGGTGCTCCTTGCCGACCGCATGACCGCCTGCAATCGCGTCGGTGGTGGCGGTCTGGCCGAGAACCGCCTTCGAGACCTGCTGATCGAGCCAGTCGCAGCGCTTCTGATAGAGGTCGCTGCCCGGTCCGACATTCTTGGACTCGATGAACTCGATCGCCATCGTCTCCGGAATGATCGCTGCGCAATCGCCGGCGATGTTGGCGACGGCGTTGAACAGCGTATCCTTGTCGCCCTGCGTCGTGCCCGCCGGATACTTGCCGACGCGCACCGGCTGGCCAAAAGTCTGGCTGAAGATGGCCCAATCGCGTCCGGTGAACGCCTTGAACATCCAGGCCCATGCGACCAGGCGCGAGAGTCCGGAGCGGATGGGCAGGCCCGACTTGGCGCGGATCACGGTGGTGATGAACTTGAACGGTGCCAGCGGCGTCTCACCCGACGACGTCGTGGGTATCGTGCCGACGCCATCGGCGTTGTACTCACCCAGCAGAAGCGGCGTCTCGCCGTCGTTGCGATCGAACCGGAACCAGCGTGGATCGCGCCACGCGAGCCGATCGATGTTCCACTCGCCTTCCGACGTGTCCCAGATGATCTCGGTGATGCTGATGCCCTTGCCGATCGCATCGAGCATGTCGAAGATCTCGGACTGCAGCGTGTCGCGCTTCAAGACGCCTTCAACCCAGGCCGCATGAGCCTTTGCGTCCGCCGTGTCCTCGGCCGGATCGACCTGGATGTCGAGCTGCGAGACTTGCCGCTTCCGTGTGCCCAGCACGCCGGCGTAATGCAGATCGCGCTCCTCGATCTGCTCGGCCAGCTCGAAAAACCGGAGCGGATCATAGGAATCGGCGGCCTTCAGGATGTTGGCGAGCCTGATAGGATTGAGGCCATCGGCCGGATAGCCGGAGATCGGCGAGCGAACGGTGCCGATGCGCGGCCCGGAGATCTCCTCGGTCAGCATCTCGCGCTGGATGGCGCGGCCGAACTGATCGAGGATGGGTGACGTCGTGACGGCCATCAGAAGCCTCCTCGAATGCGTGCGCCGAGCGGCGCTTTCCACCAGGCGCGGCCCGTGTCGCTGTCTTCATCGCCGGACGGGTTCTCGGGATCGGGCGTCCTGGCCGACCGGTAATCGAACTCGACGAGTTGCGCTCGCGTCTGCGCGTAGGCCAGCACCAGCGCGATGGCGAGGTCGCCGTGGCGCTTCTTGCCGTCCGCGCCTTTGGTGCGAATGTCGGGCACGCGCGGAATGCCCTTGATGGTCTGCACTGTGGCGAGATCGTCAATGCCGTCGGCGTCCTTCGGCAGCAGGAGGATGCCATCCTCGAACGCCGACTTGAGCGGCGGGAAGTTCTCGAGATACCACTCGGTCGACATTTTGACCTGCTCGATACGGAGCGGCCCGTACCGCTGCGCGGCGACCTCGGCGAGATAGGCGCCGTTGCCGGAGGCGTCCATCTTGCCGCCGACGAAGCGCGGCAACCGATCGCACAGATAAAACAGCACCTGCCGCTGCTGCTCGAACGGGATGTTCGACATCTCGATCCAGAACGGCACGGTGCGGCGCAGGGTCTTGCCGATCTCGATCGGCAGCAGCACCGACAGGTCGAGATTGCGCGCGAAGTCCTGGCCGAAGCCGTGCTGCCGCTCCGGATCGAGCTTCTTCAACAGCGGTTCAAGATGCTCCTTGCACCAGGACGCGATGTCTGCTTCGCGGTAGTCCTTCGGCAGAAAGGTGAACTCTGCCGGCCGCGACAAGCGCAGCACCGGGCCGTCGGTCACCATGCGCGCCTCGATCAGCGCACGCGGCAGGTAGACGCCGCCGCCCTGCGAGGGAACGCAGAACAGCTCCTCGTCGGCGTCGTCGCCATAGGAGGCGATGATCTCGGCCCGCCACTGTGCCTCGCCTTCAGGCGACCATTCCTTGCCGGTCACGAGGCA
The DNA here is from genome assembly GCF_053592855.1 of Bradyrhizobium sp. T-1. NCBI lineage: Bacteria > Pseudomonadati > Pseudomonadota > Alphaproteobacteria > Hyphomicrobiales > Nitrobacteraceae > Bradyrhizobium > Bradyrhizobium sp. T-1. The sequence continues at coordinate 5,442,298 of NZ_CM132115.1, forward strand.
GATGCGCTGATAGAGGCCATCTCTCAGCGCATCGTCGAAGGTATAGCGCTCGACATGGTATGGCTTGCGGCCGGCGCGCGCGTCCTCGATCAGGCGATTGAACGAATTTGCGACACCGAGATGGGTCGATATCACGAGCACACGGCCGCCCCACATCAGGAGCGCCAGCGCGGCCTTCATCATGGCGTCGAGGTCATCGTGGAACGCGGCCTCGTCCAGGACAACGAAGCCCTGCATGCCGCGCAGCGACCGCGGACGGGACGGCAGCGCGATGATCTCGAAGCCGGAGGCGAAGCGAATGCGGAAGGCCTGGATGTTGCTATCTGGGTCGCCATCGTCGAAGACGAATTCCTGCACCTCGGAGGCGGCGTCCTCGAAGCTCTTCGCCCACATCGCGCAGACGTCGATGAACTCACGCGCCATTTCCTTGTTGTAGCCGATGTAGAACACGTCCATGCCGCCGGCCGACTTGACGGCCGCTGCCGTCAGCGCGGCATCGGACGCCACGCCCCAGGTGGCACCGATACGGCGCGACTTCTCGCAGAGTACGACGTCGTGGATCGCCGTCGAGCCGAGCAGCCGCTTCTGATAGCCCAGCAACACGCCTTCGATTCCGCCGGCGTCGCGCGCGAGCTGCGCGCCGACAGCCAGGCCGGCCCGGCGCGTCTCTGCCCATTCGGCATCGGTGATGGTGCGGGCGGACTCCGTCATTCGTCGAGCGCGTTCTCGTCGAAGCCTTCATCGCCGTGGGAAGGTTCAATTTCGCCGGTATAGGCGTCATCGCTCTGGCCGTGATCGCGATACGGAATCGCCGCTGGCGCAGCTCGCACCCGATCGGCGTAGTTCATGACGGTCTTTTCGTCGGTCGGCGTGTAGGAGAAGATCGAGCTTCCTCCGTAGAGGTGCGTCGACCAGGTCACTTCGCCATCGGCAAGTGAAGCGTGATCGCCGGCGCCTAGCTTCGGCACGTCGATACGCAGCATCTTTGCGCCAAATCGCTCGACCTCCGTCGCCCGGCCGACATGCCGGCGATGGCCGAACACTTCCACGATGGCCCATTCCCAATTCGGCTCTACGCCGGCGACAGTAGCGTCTTCCAATATCGCTCTCCTATGACCAGTTCCAGAAGCCCTGCGCGCCCGCGGACGGAATCGGCCGCTCGAACCGCTTCACGTCGCTCATCGGCCAGCCATAGAGGCTGTGGTCGAGACGATCGCTGTCCGCGATCGGCGAGCCCTTGAAGATGTCGAGCACGCTACGGGGCTCGCCAATCACGGCGGTGCCGAGCGCGACACTGAGCGGGGCCATGTGCAGATCCGCATCCTTGCCGCGCGCCTTCAGGGCCGCGCGCATCTCCATCACGATCGGCCTCGCAGTCTCGTCCTTCAGCGCGCTTTCTCCGTCGTCGATCCGCCGAATAATGTCGTCCAGCTCTTTGATCGGCGGGTGCCGTGCGCTGGCGTGAACGACGATTCTCTGCCCTACCAGCTTCGCGAGATGCGGCTTGTCTGTGAACTTCCAGCCGCGAAACTCATATGGCTTGGCGCCGAGGATGATCAGCGTAGCCCAGGGCTGATAAACAGTCAGCGCCTTGGTGCCGGCAGGCAGATCGAGCGCCTTGAGACCCTGTTCGGCCTGCTCGACGACACGTTTCGCCTCGTGATGGTTCTCACTGGTACGGCCGGTCGCTCGGAAGCTCGCATAGACAGCCACTTGCAAAGGCTTCGGTACCATGCGCCAGTGGCGCGGGCACATGTACATTGCTGACGGCACCCTGGCGGTGCAGTTCTCGATCGGACATTCGTGGCTCATCTCGCATCTTCCTCCTGACTGAAAGACGTGGCTCACAACAAAACGGATCGACGTCGCCACGCCGATCCCGGCGAAGATCACCCAGAGGACGAGGATTGCGGCTCCGCGGGCTTTCTCACGCATTGGCCTTCTTCTCGATGCCGAGGATCTTGTTCTTGATGGCGTCGACCGTCTCGGCCGTCAGGCCCTTGGCCTTCGCGACGGTATCGACGGCCTTGATCGCGTTGTCCTTCATCTCGGCCGCGATCTTGCGGCGACCGTCCGCACTGATGCGCTTGGCTTCCTCGGCGTGCTTGAGCGCGCGCGAGGTCATCATCAGCATTTCGGCGGTGTCGCCATCGGCGCCGAGCTCACCCGCGTTGCCGAGCATCTCGGAGATCAGCGTCTTGATGGTTTCCGCCACCATCAGCGTCAGCGAATTATCGCCGGATTCATCCAGCTTCGGCGCGATGATCGCCGCGATCTCGCGAGTCTCTTCCAGGCGGCGACCAAGCAGTGCGACGCGCATGGCTGTGCGGTTGAAGGCCGACCGCGAGATCTCCGGCACCTCTGCGCTTGCGTCATGAGCCAGTGAAGCGGCCCTCAAACGGGCGTTGAATTGCTCCAGGATCTCGAGCTGCGAGACTTTGCGCTCCTTGAGCTGCTCGAAGGCCCAGACCTTGGCTTCATCCGCCCAATCCGGAAGCTTGTCGATCTCCGCGAGCCGGCCGCGGCGCGCTTTTGCATGTTGTGCCATCGGGCGCTAGCCCTCCGGCGCGCCGGGACGCTTGATGCCTTCGATCACCAGGCGCCTCTCGACAAACTCGACGCCCTTCGAGGCCAGCGTGACGATCCAGACGGTGCCGGCGCTGGCCCTCGTGAGGGTGTCCATGTCGGCGAGCCAATCCAGCTCGCCGCGTATCCAGTCCCGAGACTTGGCGATGCCGAAGGATTCCAACACCTGCTGGAGCATGCTGTCGTTGGATGAATAGTTCGCCTGGCCGTGCAGCTCCCGCAGAATGATCAGCCGCGCGTGCTCTCGAATGATGTCCTTGCCCATCAGCCCATCACCTTGTCGACCATGGCTTCCTGAATCCGATCGGCCATGGCGGCGATCGGCTTGACACGTTCGGAGAGGCCGCGCACTTCGGTCTGCACGCCGGCGAGCAGCATCTCCAGCCGGTGTGTTACGTCCTTGTCCGGTAAGTGCTCGACCTCGGTTTCGAGCTTCGTCACGCGATCTCTGACCGTGGCGGTTTCGGCCTGGACTGCGACCGTGCGCAGGAGCGCCTGCTCGTGGTTGTGCTTCTGCGTCTCTTCGATCGATGCCATCCGCGCGTCGATCTTTTTCGAGCGGCCGTTCAGGATTGGGTAAAGAAACGCGGCGAGCGCGACGACGATCGAAACCCACGGCGCCCAGTCGTTGACGTTCACTGCTTACTTCCTCTTTGCAAACCGCTCACGCTGCCGCTTCTGGCATTCGCGCGACGCGTCGATGTTGGCATTGGCCTCGCCGAGCGCGACGGCGTATTCGCCGACCTTCTGCCAGGGGTCGGTCTGTTCGGTGACTTCTGGGTCATCGACGTTTCGCGCCAGATCTTCGCAGGCGCGCGACAAGGCCACGCTTTGGTTCGGCCGCGACGGGGCTTGCTGCCTGCTTTCGACGCTGGAGGTCGTGCAGCCACTCAATGACGCCAGGGCGAGGAGGACAAACGGCGGAATTCGGATCATTGCCGAACTTCTCCTGGTATGCACTGAGTTGCCCCTTGGCTTGCGCGGTTGCGACATCGGCCGCCTGTTTCAATTCGTCGGCGTCATCAGTCGCGCGCTTCTGGTTGGTGAGCTGGAATTCGGTCCAGGCCAGATCGCTCCTGGCCCGCTCCAGCTCCGCGCGCTGGTCGGCCGACCGGTGTCCGATCAGGAAGATCAATGCGCCGGCGGCGACCAGGCAGATGACCCGCGCACTCTCGATGAACGGGACCGTGGAAGGAATGAACTTCTCGACGAAGGGCACGTGCGCAATCGCGTAAGCGATGATGCCGATTCCAGCGATCACGATCAGCGTGAGCGGCGCGGTCGCGAGCTGCCAGAACAGGTCCGCCGAAAAGTCGTTTATCGTGTCGACGGCGTCGAACACGCAACTCGCGGGATCGAAGATGCCGCAGCTCATGCCGATGCTCCTGCCGGCACGTCTGCGAGCACGTCGCCGTCGATCGCGCGGCGCGCTTTCTTGCTCTTGTAGTTCGACCAGAACGAATAGAAGAGCGCGCCTAGCGAAGCCAGAACGCAGAGGATGACGATGGCGGTGTAGACCTTCGTCAGCGCTTCGGAGGTGTAGGCGGCCGGCGCGATGGTGTCGCGCGCGCCTTCCAGAACGCCAGCGACCGAGCCGGTGCCGACGCTGGCCTTGACGGCATCATTCGCATCAACGACCGGCTGCGCAACGTCGGAGGCATAGGCCTTGGCGTCGCCGCGGTTCTGGTGGGCAGACACCGGCTGCGGCCCGACCGATCCGGTCGCCCAGCTCTGTCCGATCTGCTTGAGATTAGCGATGCGCGCCGACCAGCCCTTGCCGAAGGCATCCCATGTGCTCAGATGCTGCACGAAGCCGAGTCGACGCGCGCAGATCTCGGCGACGAGCTGGTCGTGATCAGGATGGTTCTCGATCGCTGCCAGCGTGGCTTCGCCGATATGACCGTCGCAGTCGTTCATGCGCAGAGCGCGCTGGAGCCAGAGCACGGCCTGGTACGGACCGGACATGATGCCGGAATCGAACATCACGATATCGACGCCGGCGGGCAGTTGGTCCCCTTTCACCGCGTCCCAATACTGCACCTTGTAGATCTCGTTGCGTTCGGCTTCCCAGGCGGGCGTGAAGCGCATCGCCTTGGTGAGCGGCTGGGGGCGCCGGCCCTTGCGCTTGCGGAAGCCGTCATAGACGCGCTGGATGATGCCCTCCAGCGTGACGCCGCCGGGGTCGCGCGGATGGTTCGACCAGCCGCCCTCGTAAGCCAGGATGACCGGCATGCTTTTCAGGAAATTGTCGATCATTCGAGCATCTTTCCGAGCCTCTCGATGATGACGTGGACGCGGCCCGCATCGATCATGCGGAGATCGCGCGCTGCGCGCCGTGACAGGTCGATATCGACGCCGGTGGATTTGGCGGGACCGCGATCGTTGACGCGGCAGATGATGCTCCTGCCGCGCCAGGTCACCCGCACAAGCGTGTCAAAGGGATAGGTTCGGTGAGCACAGGTGAGGTCGTCGGCGTCGTAGGTCTCGCCATTGGCCGTATAACGGCCGCTCTCGTCGGCGTACCAGGTGGCAACGCCGCCGTAGATGTCAGCGCGCGCCGGCGCGCCGAGACAGAGCAGCGCGAGGGCCACGCATGCCCATGTCAAAGCGCTCTTGAAGGATGGTTGAAGCAAGCTGGCCCCCGGCTGTGAGGGCCACAATCCCGAAATTGCCCGGAATTATTCAGGCTGACATGTGTCAGGGAGACTCTGGCTAGAACAGCGAGCGTTGCTTGCTGTTCTTGCGCTCGCGCCGGGCGGCTCGACGGCGATGGACCGTTCGCTGGGACACGCCGACGTCGCGTGCGATGTCCTTTGAGGACGCATCCTCGCCTTCGAGCTGCTCGATGCGCGCGGCAACGCTGCGGCGGAACCGTGCATAAGAACCGTGGCCGGCCTGGGGAATGTCGCAGGTATCGCCGGCAAAGCGCTCCAGGATCTTGCCGGCTGCATCCAGCCCGACGCATTGCACGAGCCAATGATCGGGATGGACCTTGCTTGGAAAATAGATTCGGGTGCCGCCAGCATGGGCCGCAATCTGCAACGCTTTAGCGTTGCCGACAAGCTCGGCGATTTCCGCCAGCACGCCGGGCAGCTCCCCGGTCATCGTCGCGCCTTGATCCGCCTCGGCTTCATCGGCGGCGCCAGCACGGTGACGACGGTGCCCTTGACGACGACGTAATGGTTGCCGTCCGCGGCGATCGTCATCTCCCTGGCGCCGAGCTGATCGGCGGCGCCGGCAGCTCGACCGAGGGACTCGGCGAGGTGTCGGCGCAGGCCTTCAACATCGAGGCCGCCGACGCGCTCGATGAAGCGGAGCAGTGCATGGTCGCAGACGCGCAACGGTTTCATTCGTCGTTGCTCCTGGGAAGGAATGGAAGAGCGAGCAACGGACGTGAGCAAAGCTTCGTCGACGCCGGCCGAGAACGTTTTGGCGTCTGCTCATCCTGTTGCCGGTCGGACTGCTCCTGCGCCGCGCGTTTGAGGTCGGCCACGATGGACGCCAGCGAAAATGGCTCCGCGGTTTCAAGCTTAATGGTGATGACGGTGCCTTTGGCCCTGGTCAGCGCCGAGAAGTCGATTAACCTGGTGTCTTTTTGATCCCACCAAATGCCGGCCATCGCTCACCTCGTTCGCCACGAGGCATTAGGGCCTGCGCTGATGAATGCTGCAGGGTTGCTCCTCGCCCGATCACTGCCCGGCAATCTCGACCGGAACTGATGCGAAGCGCAATACGGCAGGTCCTCGTCGTTCGCCTTCGGTGCGCCGCAGAAGAAGAACTCCGCCTCACGCGGATCTCCAACCGGCCAATGGCAGCAAGTATTGTCGAGCTGGGCGAGTGATCGGCGCTGCTCGATCGATATCTGCGTATCGATGACGTTCGGCGGGATCGGCTGTTCCTTCGCCCTCGCCTTGACGCGGACAAGTGAGCCGCGGTCATGCGACTGTTGCTGCCGCGGCTGGCGAACGCCTCTGGCCTGGTCGGTAGAGCGCCGCGGCAGCTTTCGCTGCGGATCACCCAGCTCACCTCTGTGGATCTTGCCGATGACTGCGTTCCGGCTGATGCCGCCGCCGATCTCGCAGGCAACCTCGCGCGCGGAGAGACCGCAATTGTAGAGCGCCGTGGCGACGCGCGTGCGCGTTTCCGTCCAGCCTCTCTCGCGCCTCGCCTTGTCGAGATCGCCGGCCTTGTCCAGCCGGGCCATCGTCGCTTCTATGCGGGTCATCGTGGTCATGCCGGCTCTCCCGTCCCTTGGTTCAGGCGCGTTATCGCGCCGCGCAGCTTGCGGCCGAGCGCGTTCTGGACGTCGTCGAGATGATGCGGCTGCATCGCTTCCCAACTGTTGAGCCGCGCGATGCGGCCGGCGTAGTGCTGCAGATCCTCCATGGGATCGACGGCCTGGCCGACTGGCTTGACGGCGCCGATCGCGATCAGCTTGCGCCACTGCGCGTCGAGCACAGCGCGCTTGCTGGCGATGATGTCGCCGTGATCGCCGGGCCAGTCGACGCCGGCGCCGCGCTCGAGCCATGACTTCAGACCTTCGACCGCTGACGTTCCGGCACGGGAATCGCTGAGGAAGCGTGTATGCGACACGCCGGTCTGCCTCTGGAGAAAGGCCAGCATGGCGCGATCAGTGCGATCACGCACGATGCCGAGGTCGTAGCCGGCGATCCACAGCGCGCGGAGCTTGCCGCCGATCGGGCTGTCGAGCCCGGCGACGGCGCCGCGGATATCGGCCTCGCCGATGACGCTGCGCAGATCCTCGATTACCCGGCCGGCCTCGCTGGTCGTCAGTTCCTTGGCGGAGCGCTTTCCGCCGGTGCGCTTGGCAATGAAGTCGCGATAAGTGTCGTCATCGAACTTCGCTTTGGCCTTCAGCACGTGGATGGTCGAGAGCATCGAAGTGGTTGCAAGGTGGGCAGACAAAGGCATCGTTATCTCCTGTTGAACGTTTCTTGATGATTGCTCGTGATCAGGCCGCGACCTGGCCTTCTGCTTCGTCGAGCAGCAGCGCGACGGCATCAGCGACGACGTCTTCCGGCTTCTCGCCGGTGTCGGTGCAATAGCGCCGCAGAGCGGCATCCAGGGCGAGCGGCAGTTCATATCCGCCGGTGCGAGTGGTCGGCTCCGCGAGCAGCGTGATCGACCGCGCGCGGCGCGGCAGGAAGGTGATCCAGCCGCGCTCCTGTAGGCCACGGAGCAGTTCGACCACTCGTCCGGGTGATTTCAGTCCCAACATGTTTGCGAGCTCCCTTCGCGTCGGTGTCTGTTTGAAGGTGGTTTGATAGCGCTCGATCAGCTCCAGGCATTCGCGCTGGCGAGCCGTGAGGCCGATGCGGATCGGCGCCGGTGTCATGCCGCGTTCTCCGAGATCTCCGCGCCGAAGGGCTCGATCTCGAACGTCTCGGTGCCCTTCGGGATGGTGACGCCGGTGATGGTGCGTGCGAGGTCGGGATTCTTGAGCATCGCCTCGCGGTCGATCTCGACCTTGACGCGCAGGAAGTTGCCATAGGCCGCTTCGCTGGCGAGGTCGTCTTTCGCCATCGCGTCAGCCTTCTTTTGCGCGATCAGGTCGAGCACGGCTTCCTCGCCGCCGCTGATCTTCACCTTCGGCGGATTGTACCGCCACTTCGCCGTGCCAGTGCCGAAGTCGACGGTCTTGGTGCCGCTGTTGCCGAGCAGCTGCTGACGGTTGGCCGCGCAATAGGTGTGCAGGCCCTTGTAGATGTCCTCGGCCTTCTTCACGAACGGCGCGGCGAGATCCTCGGCGGCCTTCTTCGCGTCGGCCAGCGTCTGCTTCAGGCCGGCTTCAATGCGCGCCACCTCGATCGCGGCGGCGCCGTACTCTGCGATCATGCTGGCCGCTTCCTCGCGGTTCTGTGGAACGCGGACATCGGCTGCCGCGGCCTTAGCTTTCACCATGGTGGTCACTCCTGAATGTTGGGGCGGTGGTGGGTGATTGGCCGAAGCCGAGCGCCTCTAACGAGGCGCCGACGACCGCAATCTTTTCGCGGGTCGCACGGAGCAGCTCCGCACGCTCGGCGCTGCCGCGCGGCTTCTCGTCCATGAGATCGGCGGTCTTGAACATGTCGTAGGTGAGGTCTGCGATGTCCTGCAGCCGCAGCAGCCAGGCGGCCATCGCAATAATCTCGACGATCGAGGCGTTCATCGCGAAGCGCTGCTTGGCGGCATGCGTCGTGTGACCGGTGATGGACTCGGCCACGGCGCTGGCATCGACCGCAGAGATCTGCGCGGCCAGCCTGGTCTCGATGAGCTCGGCGGAGGTGCTCACTTGTCACCTCCATCCGTGCAGCGGGCGGCGATGCGATCGAGGCGTGCCCTGGTCAGCGAAATCACATTGGCGTCGTGCTCGACCGGCGCCGCGATCGGCACGGCGACAAGGCCGGGCGCGATCTCCTGGATCATCGCGTCGAATGTGTCGTTGGCGATGCCCAGCTCCATCAGCCCGACACGCGCCATCACGGTGCGCATGTCGCGCTTGAACTCGGCGGCCTCATAGGTGGTCATCGGCGCCTTGCCGGTGACCATGCCGTCGAAGCGCTCATAGAGCGCCTTCAGCTGCAGCGAGACGCTCATCATTTCGCACCTTCCTGCAGGCGCGAGTGCCTGCATTTCTCCACGCCGAGCCCGCGGCAAGTTCGATAGCAACGGCCGCTCGCCTCCGAGGAGAACGGCGGCACGACCTTCTGCAGATCCAGGCACTGGTCGCGCCCGATCTCGCCATAGACCGGGCACATGACTTTTGCGCCGAGCAGCGCGCCGCGCACCTTCTGCTCGACGGCACCCATGTCGCCTTTGTAGTTCCCGGCGAAGACGTGCGAGAGCACGGCGGCGGAATAGCCGATGCTCTTCGCGGCGCGCGTGGCGGTGACGCGGTCGGCCTCTTCAGCGAGCGCCTGAATCCAGTCCGGCGCCGGATGGCCCCAGGCCGAATGCGCCTTCTGCACAAAGGTCTGTTTTTCGTACCTCACGGCTTCACCTCCTTGGCGATCGGCCCTTCGCCCACGAACTGCTTGAGGTTCGGGTCCCAGACGGACTTGCCGTTGATGTGCTTGAGGCTCGGCGGCAGTGGACCTGTGCTCATGCCAGGCTTGAGCCGCCAGGCCGAGGCTCCGCCGCGGCCGGCAACCCCGCCGCGCTTGGACGTCTTGATGACGGCGAGATAGCCGGCTCTGTGCAGCCGGCGGACGAAGCAACCCGCCGTCTGCATGTTCGGCTTCAGCTCCTCCGTGGTCGCGGCAAACACCAGCTCGGCCAGGCTGAAGCCCGTCGAGAGGTTGCGCATCGCGATCCAGAGCTGCTCCGCCGCGGTGGTGGTTGGCACGAGGCTGCCGTCCGGGCGCACGCGCGGCGCCTTCACGGGTTGCTTCAACAGCCGGTAAAGCGGCGTCGCAAACTTGCCTTTGATCGGGTGCTGCCTGGTCGCGATCTGCTCGACAAAGCCGGCTGCGACCAGGCCCTTCAGGTACTTCGAGATGTGCTTGACCGAGACGTGGCCTTCACCGTCGACGTCGGCGACGGTGAAACAGCCTTGCTCCTTGTTGAGCCGGACCATGATTTCCCAGAAGCCTTCGTTGCCGCGCGGCACGCGGATCGGGAGACTGGCCTTGTGGAAGTGCTCCTTGTGCATCAGCCGACCACCTTCAGGGCGCTGCGGCGGGGAAACTGCTCGATGTCGCGCTGCGCCGGCGGCTCGCCGGTGTAGAAGTCCTGGTTGCCCCAGATCCTGAGATCGAGCGCCTTGTGGCTGCGGTTGCGGGCGTACTCGGCCGCCTTCTCCAGATTGACGACGATGCGCCGGGCCCGGCCGCTGGAGCGCTGGCGGATGGTGTCGAGCAGGTCGTCATCGATCCTGACCTTCGGCACAAAAGCGGTGGCAAGAACACGCGTGTCGTCGAGATCGCACGGCTGCGCCGGAAACCAGTCGAGCACGCGGTTATGCATGCGTTCGACGGTCAGGAGCTTGGCCGGCAGTTTCTCTTCGCCGATCAGGATGACGGGAACGCCCGATTCCTGCTGAAGCTCGCGGATCACCTCGATCATGTTCTTGTCGACAAGCTTGTCGGCCTCGTCGACGATCAAGGGGCGCGTAGCGTCGGCGCCGAGCGAAACCTTGGCCATCTCGGCGAGGTCCGATGCGCTCCAGCTCTTACGCACGGTCTCGCCGCACTCCTTGAGGATGTGGCGGAGCAGCGCCCGCCGCGTCCAGGTCTCGCCGACCTCGATGCGGCGCGCCTTCACCTTCATCTGCACGAACATCGAGGCCCAGCTCTTGCCGAGGCCGGAGGGCCCGTGGCAGACGCCGAAGCCAGGCAGATGCGGCGCGCGCTCGATCAGCTTGGTCGTCATCGCCATGAATGATGCGACGTTCTTCAGAGCGACCGGGCCTTGTGCGATTGAGTTCGTCATGGAGTCCTGACCTTCCATTTTGGGTATCGGGCTTCGCCCGAACCCGGGGTTGCTTAAGAAGACGAGGCAGCCTCGTCGGTTGATGCGATCTCGCCGGCGACGCCATTCAGCGCGCCGTAGACGGCGAGGAAGCCGCGGTACACAGAGCCTTCGCGGAAACTGCCGAGCCAGAGCAGCTCGTCCGGTTCGACGAATTCCTTCGCAGCGATGCGCGCCTCCAGCGCGCGTGCGCGATTCCAGAGCTGGTGATCGGTCTCGACCGGCCGCAGCGCTTGCACGTTCGCGCCGAAGTTTTCTTGCATCGGCTGCTCGGCGCGGAGCGCTTCCGCAAGCGCAGCGATTTCTGGCGCGTGAGCGGCAGCAGATAGCGGCCGAGCAGATAGCCGTCGATCATCGCATCCGCGTCAGCGAGCGCATCGGCAATGACGGTCGCATCGATCACGCCAGCGGGCGGATTTTCACGATCGGACAGATCGGTCAGCATGTCCTCGCCGAACCGCTCGACCAGGTCGGCTTGCGTGGCGTAGGTCATCGGATCATGTCCAGGATCGGCGAGAGCTTGCGAACCTCGCGCAGGACGTCGTCGGGGCGCCGGCCGCGGACGATGCCGTCGACGACGTCGAGGAAGCGAGCCTCCATCAACGGCGAGACCGTGCCGTCGCCGTGAACGACGACGACCTCACGGATCTCGCGCTGATGGAGGCTGCAGGCCATTTTAAGCCGCCTTCAAGGCCGCGAGATCGGCCTGCAGCTGGGCGGCGTCAAAGCCTTCCGGTGACCTGTTGTTGTTCAGCGCCTCCAGCGAGACGTAGGCGACGCTCTCGTCGTTGTACTTGGAGAAGAACGCCGTGGTCATCTGCTGCACCTTGCCCCAGGTGACGACGTCGAGATTGGTGCGGCGCGCGACCAGCGGGATGTAGTGACCGCCCTCGATCTTCGAGCGGCTGACGACGTCCCAGGGCTTGCCGGCATTGAACTGATCCATGGCTGAGGCCGGGAATTCGATGCCGATGCCGACGGCGCCGAACAGGTATGCCGCGATCATGTGCTCGTTGAGATTGCCCGGCTCGATCGACAGATAGGCCGCAACCTTGTGGCGCTTGCCGGCAGCGTCGATCACGCCGGTCTTGCGGCGATACGATGCCGCGACCACCATGTCGGTGCCCTGGTCGCTCGACGGCTTCTTCGGATTGAAGCCGGTCACGGCCGAGTAGTCGGACAGCACGGCCTTGTCGGTGAAGCTGACGACGTGGCCGGCTTCGGCGTTCCACATCATGGTCTCGTGCGCCGCGCCGGCCCAGACGCAATCGCCGTAGGCATCGTTGCCGAGCATGCCCCAGGTCGAGGGGATCAGCGTCTCGTGCCCGAACTGCTTGGGCGGCTTCGGCAGCGCCTTCTTGTCGATGTAGTTTGAGAGCTTGAACGTCATCGCGCCGGCGCGCGCTGCCGTCTTCGGCGCTCGCGTCAGCGAGCCGCGCTTCCAGGTCACGGATCTGTGGATGCAGATCCGCAGTCCCGTCGACGTCTTCGCCGGAATTGTTGGCGGGCTCCTGGGAAGAGCCCGCCGGTGCGGCCAGCGTCGTGTTGCCGGCCGCTTCGCTTGCCGCGCTATGTTGCGGCTTGGAGTCTTTCGCCTTCGTCTGCTTCGCCATGGATCACCCGTCTCAGCCGAGCCAGGTGCAGACGAGCACTTCGGCGGTGTTGTAGTAGATGTTGTCGGCGCCGTTGGCGTTCTTCTGCGTGTTGATGAGCGAGAGCGCCTGGCCTTCGAGCGTCGAGGGCACGACCAGCAGCGGCTTGCTGCCATTCGCGAGCACGTTCAGCGGTCGGCCGAAATCGCCCTTCATGCCCATCAGGCCGGCGCGCGCCGCGGCGTAGTGGGTCGCGTCCAGCGTCTGCTTGGAGCCCCAGGCATATTGCCAGAAGCCGTAGCCGGCGTTGCCGCGGCCGTCCCAGCCGTAGAGGAATTCCTTCTTGTTGAAGACGTTCTCGTCGGTGGGATTGTCGAGCGCGACGAACTGGCCGGACTTGCGCAGCTGCCAGATCAGCGGCTTCAGCACCTTGGAGACGTCGAGCAGGAACCAGGCCGTGCCGGAGCCGCCATCGGTGTTGGCGACCTGGGTGACGGCGCCGTTAGCGTCGAGCACGGGGTGGTCGGTGTGAGACCACCGCGGACATCAGCATCGATCATCGCGAGCACAGTCGCCGTGTCGCCTGTGTCGTATGCATTGACCAGTGCCTGATAGAAGGGCGTGTTGTTCGAGTTCGGCGTATCTCCCGAATTGATGTCGTTGCCGAAGAACAGGTTCGTGCCGCCTGCATAAGGCGCCATGCCGATGCCCTCGACAACATCGATGGGGCGATTGGGCTTCGTCGTGTAGTCCTTGCCCACACCGCCCACCGGGTCGGTGAACGCGATATAGGCAGCGTTGCCCTGACCTGTGCTCGTTCCAAGAGGGGCCAGGTCTGCGCCCTTCATGCGGTAGTCCCGCGTTGTGACATCACCAGCAGCCTGGAACATCAGCATGCGCTTCAGTTTTGACATCCGCGCCGACCAAACGGCCGGGATCAGGTCCCCCATGATCCGTCGGACGCGCAAACCATAATAGCCATGACCATGACGACTGCTTGATGACGTGAACCCAAGAGCCTGGCCACGCGCATTGCCCCAGCTACTGTTGGGGAATTGCGTATTCCATCCGAACTCGTTGCCGTACTCGGGGAAGAAGCAGAGATCGGTTGCGAGATTATTGTAAGGAACAGTCGCCCATGGCGTCACGTAGCTGTCAAGAGCCATAGGCGGGATATTAGCCCAGAGGTGCGCTCGCACTCTGTTGCAGAGCTGAACCATTGCCTCGATCGGAACAGAGAATGGCGGAGAAGGCGTCGATGCTCCTTGCCCAGGATAGGCGATCACCTTGTCCAGCACCTTGTCGTAGATAAATGTGGTGGAGGTGTTTGCCGTCAGGAAGCCAACGGACATCGTGCCGCTGCTCTGGCGCACAATTGTCTTGCTGCCAGTAAAGCCAGGTATCGCCACCGAAGTGACGGTAGTTGCGTTCGCGGTAGCAACGAACGACTGGAACATCATGCCGTCTGTCCAGTCGGAGTACGGAAAACCGCCTCCTGGTGTGATCGTGTAGATTTCTGACGGCGTGTTGGTGTAGGCCGCGTTCCCACACCAGATGTTTGGATGAAAGCGAGCGCTCGCCCAAGTCAGATTGCTCGGCGCGATACGGTAGTCCCACGTCGTCTCGAAATTGAGGTTCGATGCACCGCTCTGCATCCACCCCATGAAGCGTAGCGCATAGGGGCGCAGGCCGCTGATGAGAGCCTTGAATTCTGGCGTGAAGTATTCTCCGGCTAGATAATCGGCTTCGTCGCTCAACCGATAGATTGCGATTTCGCCGGAACCTGCGGCGTAAGTCTGACCGGCTACGCCCACATTGAGCGCGAAACTATTGGCAACGTTTAATGTGAACGTCACCCACCCCGCTTGACCGGGAACTGGCGTCACCGTCATGTTTGACGACGTGCCGCCAGTCACCGACACCGAGCCGGCGCCGGAATTTGCGACCTTCGATACATTGCCGACGAATGTCCATGTCCATGTGCTTCTTGTCGCGGGCCAAGCAACCTTATAAGTGACGCCAGCGCCAACGAACGTAGAGCTATTGGGCCACGCTAGAAAGACGGTGCTCGCAGGCGTTGAGACGATATATCCGTCGCTGTCCATCTTACCAGCGTCAGCACTGTTGCCGAAGTTGTAGAGTCCGGCCTTCAGGATGTTGATGAAGGTCGAGGCGTTCAGATCCTGACCTCCAATATTGACCATCGGCGTCGACCGCGAGGACATCGAAGACGACGTGCTCGGCATCTACACGCCGATCTTCCAGAGCTTCGGTGAAAGCGTCGCGGCCTGGCCGGACCAGCTGATCTGGCCTCTGCTGGCCGCGGGCTTCGCCACCAACTGCTATGACGGCCAGTTCTTCTTCGACATGGCGGCAAGACGCTGATCCTGTCGTCCCGGCTTTATCGCTCGATCACAGCGAATGCTTCGCCGACAGGCGTCGAGGTCGGGACTAACGTGATCTACGCCGCAATCCATCAGTTCGCAGGCACGATCGCGAAGGCGGCTCGGACCGCTGTGCTACATTTCAAGACCAACAAGCGCACCGGCGTCTCGCGCTTTGCCAAGCCGTCGAAGGCCGATCGCGCCCGCAAGGCCGAGATCGGCGCGCACACGATCTCGATGCCGGCGCGACCATTCCTCGGTCTCGACCAGGACGATCCGCGCACCATCCAGACGATCGTCGAGAACTACCTCTCCAACCAGGGGCAGCTCGCATGACGGCAACACTGGAAAGCCTGGTCGCAGCGCGCATCGACACCCAGGTCGCCGCGCTGACGGGCCGCGTCGAGGACATCGCGGCGCTCGCCGCGCTGATCGCGGAAGGCGCACTGCCTCAGGCCGAGGTTTGCGCCTTCGTCTGCCCGCTGGGTTTCGACGACCGCGGCGGCAACTCGATCGCGGGCGCGCATACGCAGATGCTGGATGACGCCATCGCAGTCGTCATCTGCGTCAAGGCCCGCGGCGATGCGAAGGCCCGAAAGGCGCTGCCGACGATCGGTGATCTCCGCGATGCCATCACCGACGCCGTCGCAGGCTGGGCGCCGGCCGGGGCGATGGACGTGTTCTACGTGAAGCGCGGCCGGCTGCTGTCGGCCGACAAGGGGCTGGTTCTGTACCAGATCGACTTCTCGCTGCGCGACCAACTGAGGATCATGTGATGAGCGACGATGTCCAGCATGAGCAGCCGCCCGGCGGCGGCAGCTTCATCCGCCAGAAGGACGGCTCTCTCGTGCGCCGTGTCGAAGACGATGCCCAGCCAAAGGCCGCCGAGGCCGAGGCCGCGCCGCACGCTCACAAGACCAAGACGACGAGGGGAAAGTAACCGATGTCGATTTCCGCGAAGCTCGCGATCCTCCTGGCGAAGATCGAGACCTCATACGGCACCGACCCGACCCTGACCGGCGCCGCCAATGCGATGCTGGCGCAGAACATCACGATCACGCCGATGGACGGCCAGGATCTCTCGCGCGGGCTGATCCTGCCTTACATGGGCAACCAGCCGACGATCCCGACCGGCATCACCGTCTCGATCGAGTTCGACACCGAGATGGCCGGGTCCGGCACTGCCGGCACTGCGCCCGCCTGGGGGCCGCTGATGCGGGCTTGCGGCGCCGCTGAGGTCATCGTCGCATCGACCTCGGTGACGTATTCGCCCGTGACGAACGCGATGGAGAGCGCGTATCTGAAGCTCTGGATGGGCGGCACTCTGCATGCGGCGAAGGGCGTGCGCGGAACGCGCAAGCTGACCACCAATGCGCAGGGCCTGCCGGTGTTTCACTGGAAGCTGCAGGGCCTCTATATCGCGCCGGCCGAGGTCGCGCCCGTCACACCGACGTTCACGGCCTGGAAGAAGCCGCTGGTCGTCAACAAGGCGAATACGCAGTTCACGCTCAACAGCGTCGCGCTGGTGATGCGCAATTTCGCGCTCGACTTCAATGCCAACGTCGTGCCGCGGCTGCTGGTGAACGACGAGTCGATCAAGATCACCAATCACCAGGAGAAGCTCGACATCAAGGTCGAGACGGTGCCGGTCTCGACGCTCGACCCCTATGGTCTCGCGCTGGCGCAGACGACCGTTCCCGTGTTGCTGACCCATGGCGTCACGGCCGGCAACATCGCCACCCTCAACATCCCTACCGCACAGTTCCAGCGGCCGACCGGTTACGACCCGGTCGATGACATCCTGGAATGGCCGCTGTCACTGCTGCCGCTGCCGACCGCCGGCAACGACCAGTGGTCGCTTGCGCTGACCTGAAGCCGTCCTCGCCCCGAAGTCCAGTCAGGAGATTTCGTCCATGAAGATCGTCGATATCTACACCTTCACCCACGACGTGCCGATCATGATGCCGTCCGACGGCGGCTACACCGAGGAAACGTTGAACACCACGTTCAACTACCTCTCAACGGACGAGATCGAGAAGCTCGGCAACGGCTTCCTGGAGAAGGCCGTCGTGACCTTCAACGGCCTGACCGACGACGACAACAAGCCGGTCGACTGCACGGACGAGCTGCGCGCACAGTTCCTGCGCCATCCGAACGTGATGCACGGCCTGATCGCGCACTACACCCGCGCCGTGATGAAGGTGAAGCCGGGAAACTGAGATGGGCTGCCAGGCGCTGGGTCGACGCCGCGCGCAACGCAGCCCCGCAAGCGATCTCGAAGGACGTGACACGGCTCCTGGCGAGCGCACAGGAAAGCGGCATGGATGCAGCCTCACTGTCGAATTTGCGGCACGCCCTCGGCCAGGCACAGGCGCCAGTTGGTGCCGACGCAGAGTACGAAGGCCTCTGGCGCGAGCACGTGCCGGTCGTCGATGCGTTCATGGCGGTCTGCCGGCAGTGGCGCACGGTCTCGGCCGGCGGCGGCGGCGTGATCTCGCCGATGGGCGGCGCGGTTGCACCGTCGCGGCCGCTGTTTATCGGGCTGGACTATGCGGCCGTGCGGGCCGGGCTCGAGGCGGAGGCGATCGAGGTGACGCCGGAGCTGTGGCGCGGACTGCGCGTGATGGAAGATGCCGCCTGCGCGGCGCTGAACGAGGGCTGAAGGTTGCGGGTCTCGCTTGTCATCGATGGTGACGCCTCCGGCGCCAAGAAGGCGGCGCAGGATGCGTCCGCGGCCGTTCGGGATCTCGGCGGCAGCGCGAAGTCTACTGCGCAGAGCACCGCCGCTGCCAGCGTCGCAAACGATAACCTCGCAAAGTCGCATGGAGGCCTGTCAGCGCAGGCGATGGCCGCGCAACATTCGGTCCGCAGCATGGTCGAGCAGATCGCGCTGGGCGCACCGCCGACGCAGATCCTGACGGGCCAGCTCAATCACCTCTCGTTCGCAGCCAGCGGCCCTGGCGGCCTGAGCGGTGCTTTCAAGGAGGCTGGCAGCGCGCTTCTAGGCACTGTGAGCACCGCCGCCCTGGTCGCCGGCGGATTTGTCGCGCTGGCTGCGGCTGCTGTCATCGCCGGCCACGCGCTCGTCCAGAGCGAGAAGACGCTCGACGATCTCTCGCGTTCGACCGACCAGCCGTTGAGCAAGCTGCATGCGCTGCAGCAGGCGATGTCGTTCAAGGGCATCGGCGAGAGCGACTTTACCAAAGGCATCACCGAGTTCGCCAACCAGGTCTATGAGGCCCAGCATAACGCAGGCACCCTCAACGGGCTGATGATCGCCAACGGCAAGAGCGCGAAGGATCTGTCCGGCTATATGGGCGCTGTCGCCGATCTCGTCGCGCGTGCGTCCAGCGACATCCAGAAGCAGAAGATCCTGCGCGAGGCCGGGCTGCCCAGCGACGCAGCCTGGGTTCGTTTCATGGAGCAAGGCTCGGCCGGAATCCAGGCCGCGCTGAACGGCACCGTCAAGTTCAACGAGGCGGCCGAGATCAACATGATCGCAAAGGCGCGCGCGTTCGACGATGCCTGGAACACGGCGACGACGAAGATGGTCGCCTATTTCAAGTCGTCTGCCGTCGACATCGCCACCGCGCTCGCCGGCATCACGATTCCGCCCTGGCTGAAGACGGTGATCGACAAGGGCCTCTCCCTCAATCCGATCACCGGCGGCGCCTATACGCTCGGCAAAACGATCGCGACGGCCGCGGGCCTCGGCGCGCCGCCGAGCTTCTCGGACCGCTTCGGGGCGTTCGACCGTCCGGGGAATTCCAACGCGCTTCAAGGCGCGTTGAACAAGGCGGCGGGGATCGCCCAGCCGGAGACGCGGGAGGAAGCCGATCGGCGTGACCAGATCACCCAGCAGCGCATCGGGCTTCTTGGCCAGCTGGCGACGGCGGATGATCTCGTCCGTGCCAAGGAGGCCGAGCTGAACGTGGCCGCGCGCAACGGCATCTCCGTGTCTGCCGCGCAGCGCCAGGCCATCCTCGACGTCACGCGGGCCCAGGCCGAGATGACGCGCGTGCAGCAGCAGGCCAGCATCGGCGTCTTCAATGCCGCCGAAGCGCAGAAGGCGATGAACGACCAGCTCAAGGCCATGATCGACGCCAAGCTGATCGACCCCAGCAACACCGAGCAGATGGCCGCGGCACAGATTGCGCTGGCGAAGTCGCTGCGCGACACCGCTGACGCCGCGAAGGTCGCAGGCTCGAACCTGCCGCAGCTGCAGCAGGCCATCAACGATGCCAGCAACGGCAACAAGCAGCTGGACCAGTTCCTGACCTCGCAGTTCTCGTCGGTCACCACCGGGCTTGCGGACATCTTCGACGGCACAAAGAGTATCAGTGACGGCTTCAACAGCATGGTGAAGACGGTGACGCGGGGCCTCGAAGAGATGCTGATCAAGACCAACATCACGCTGCCGATCTTCCAGGCACTGCAGAGCGTGCTCAGCGGTGGTACCGGCGGCAGCATCATCAGCTCGGTCGGGACCTCGCTGAAATCCTTCTTCGGCTTCGCCGAGGGCGGGTTCACCGGCTTCGGCGGGAAGTATCAGCCGGCCGGCGTGGTCCATCGCGGCGAATACGTGTTCGACCAGGACAGCGTCAGCAAGGCCGGCGTCGGCTTTTTCGCGCGGCTGCATCAGAACATCCGCGGCTATGCCGATGGCGGCCTGGTTGGAGCCGGCGCCGGCGGCCTCAACGCCTTTGCGTCCGCGTCGGGCAATATCGCCGTCAGCGTCGTCAACAACGGCGCGCCGAAGGACGTGCAGGCGCGCCAATCCGTCGACGGCCGCGGGCAGCGGAGTATCGAGCTGACGCTCGACGACCAGATGGCCGCCAACGCCCAGCGTTCGGGATCGTCGTTCCAGCGAACGATGCGGTCGAGCTATGGCGCGAAGCCGATCGGGGTGAAGCGATGACGGCGAGCTGGCCCGACGATCTGCCGCAGGGCACGCCGGTCGACGGATTCAAGTCCGGCACGCGCGGCACGCGGCTTGGCACGGCCATGGAGGTCGGGCCGCCGAAGTTCCGGCCGCGTGGCCCGAAGACCCGCACCATCGCCTTCAACGATCTCTTCACCGCAGACGAGCGCGCGCGGCTCGACCGGTTCTGGGACGAGGATCTGAACCAGGGCACCGCTCCGTTCTTCTACCGAGATCCGCACAGCGACGGCTTCCCGCTGCTCGACGATGCCGGCAACACCCTGCAGGACGAAGCCGGCAACGACATCATCATGGAGAGCTGGATTCTCTGCGTGTTCTCCGACCAGGCCGAACCGCAATGGGGCGCCGCCGGCGGCGGTTGGTTCACGCCGCAATTCCAGCTGACGGAGCTGCCGTGATGGCGGAGATCTCGTTCACGTTTCGCGAGGCCTTCAACGCGCCTTCAACGGATGTCGCGCCGATCGTGCTGGCCGAGCTGACGCCCGATGGCGGCGACACGCAATATCTGTCCAGCGACCCGACCCAGCGCCTTTCGCTCGACCCGCTGACCTATGGCACGCGCAGCAACGGCCGGGACTATCTGTTCGTGCTGATGAAGATGTCCTGGCCCGATGACCAGGATTCGAGCCCGCCCGCGGCCTCGCTCAACTTCGCCAACGTCGCAGAGGACATGGCGGCAGCCGCGCGCAGCGTCACGCCCGGACGGCAGGCGGACGTCGTGCTGAAGCTGGTGTCGACGGCGGACGTCGATTTCGTCGAAGAGACCTATGTGATGAAGGCGACCGGGGCGACCTACAACGCCACACAGGTCTCGCTCACCGTCTCGCGCGAGCCGATCGAGAGCGAGCCGTATCCGGCGCAGCGCATGACCAAGCAGCGCTATCCGGGGCAGTTCCGATGATTGCGCGCGCCAAGATCCCGATGCTGTGGAGCAGAGACTATGTCGGGCTGCCGCATCTGCGCGCCGGGCGCAGCCGCAACGGCGTGGACTGCTACGGGCTGTTGTGGCTGGTCTATCGCGACGTGCTCGGCATCGAGCTTGCGAGCTATGCCGGCGAGACGCTCGATGCGCAGGAGAAGAAGGAGATCGCCTCGCTGATCGAGGGCGGTTGCGCCACTTCGCCATGGCAGCAGGTTGCGTTCGGCACGGAACGTACCTTCGACATGGCGGTTTTCCGGCGCGGATCGCTGCACAGCCATGTCGGCCTGGTCACGGCGCCTGGCCGCGTGCTGCACACCATCGATGGCGGGGAGACGCACGTCGTCTCCTTCACATCGGGCCCGTGGCACACGCGGCTCGCCGGGATCTACCGTCACGGGGCGCTGTCATGAGCCGCGCTCTGATCCTGCCGCATCTCGACGTGGCCAAGGCGCGGAAGGTCATGACGCTGGCGCCGGGGTTGACGATCGCCGAGATGGTGGCCGCAGCGTTTCCGGACCTGCCGGAGCATCGCGACGTGCGCGTCGTGATCGGCGCCGACGTGATCGCGCAGGCGCTCTGGCGGCGCATCCGGCCGCATGACGGCACCACCGTGGTGATCCGCCTCGTGCCGGCCGGCAACGACACGCTGCGCAGCGTGCTGACCGTCGCCGTGATCGTCGCGGCCATCTCGGTCGGGCAGTTCTATGCGCCTGAGATCGCGGGCGCGCTGCTGCCGGCCGGAAGTCTCACGGGCCTCGGCGCCAGCACCATTGCGCCGGAGCTGATCTCGGTGGTCAGCGCGCTCACCACGGCCGCCGTGGCCTTCGCCGGAACGGCGGCGCTCAATGCGCTCATTCCACCGGCGAGCATCGGCGACCAGGGGAACACCACCAATCTCAACGCCATCACCGGCGTGCAGAACTCCAGCAACCCCGGCGGCGTGATTCCGTCGATCCTGGGGCGCCACCGCTACGCGCCGGTATATGCCGCGCCGCCCTATACCGAGATCATCGGCGACGACCAGTATGTGATCGCTGCGTTCGAGTTCGGGTTCGGACCTTACAATTTCTACAACCATCAGCTCGGCGATACGCCGATCTCCAACTTCGCCGACGTGCAGATGGAGGTTCAGCAAGGCATCGTCGGCGACCCACCGATCACGCTCTATCCACAACAGGTGCTCGAAGAGCAGCTTTCGATCAACCTGCGCAACGACGAGGCGCCGTCGTCGCGCTTCACGGCACGCGACGTCACAGAGGTCTCGGTCGACATCACCTTCGCGCAGGGTCTCGTCTATATCGATGACAAGGGGCGCAACCAGACCGGCGAGGTCGTGATCCGCCGGCGGCAGCGCAAGGTCGGCGACGTCGCCTGGACCACGTTGCCGGACATGGCGTTCTTCGCCTCGTCGCGCCAGCCGATCCGTCGCAGCATGCGGTGGGCGCTCCCGGCGCGCGGGCAATACGAGATCGAGCTGTATCGCACCGTTCCTGACTTCGACGACAACAGCCAGATCATGGGCCGATCGGACTGGACGGCAATCCGCTCGTTCCGTCCCGAAAGCCCGTTCAACTTCGACAAGCCCACGGCCAAGGTCGCGCTGCGCGTTCGCGCCAGCAATCAGCTCAACGGCATCATCAACAATTACAACGCCGTCGCGGCGCTGCTTTGCCCCGACTGGGATGCGGCGTCGCAGACCTGGATCACGCGCGAAACCTCGAACCCGGCTTCGCTCGCCCTCTACACCTTGAAGGGACCTGCGAACGTGCGTCCGAAGACGGACGCCGAGATCGACCTCACCGGGCTTGGAGACTTCCACGAGTTCTGTGTTGCGAAGGGCCTGAGCTATAACCGCGTGCACGACTACAACGCAACGCGGCTCGACGTGCTCCGTGACATCTGCGCTGCTGGCCGGGCCAGCCCTCGCGATGACGGCGTCACCTGGGGCGTCGTGATCGACCGGCCGCAGGAGCTGACCTACGTATCCGCGATCACCCCGCGCAACTCCTGGGACTTCAAGGGCTCGACGCCTTATCCGCTGTTCCCCGATGGCTTCCGCGTCAAGTTCATCGACGCGTCCAACGGGTGGAATCAGGCCGAGCGGGTGGTGCCGTTCCCGGGGAAAAGCGCAGACGAGGTCGAGGTCACTGAGGACTTCGATGTTCCAGGCACCACAGACCCGGCGGAGGCATGGAAGCGGGCGCGGCGCCGGCAATATGAGCTGATCCACCGGCCTCACAGCTACACGGTCAGCCAGGACATCGAATCGCTGGTGCTGGCCCGCGGTGATCTCGCGCCGCTCAATCATGACGTGCTCGATCGCGACCAGGTCTCGGCGCGCGTTCGCAGCGTCAACGGCGCCACCGTCGTGCTCGACGATCTCGTGACGATGATCGAGGGGCGCTCCTACGCCGCGAGCATCAGGCTGGCGTCGGGCAGCTCTGTGCGGCGCTCCGCCATCACGATTCCAGGCGAGACCAATGCGCTGCAGTTGGTCGGCGATCTAACCGGCGTCAGAGAAGGCAACCTCGTGCTGTTCGGCACCACGATCAAAGGTCCGACCTTCGACGTGCTGGTCAAGAACGTCGAGCGCGGCGACAATCTGACGGCGAACCTGACATTGGTCGATGCGGCGCCGGAGATCGACGATCTCACCGATGCCGAGGTCCCGCCGGCCTGGGACGGCCGCGTCGGCGAGATCACCGACGTGTCGGCGCTGGTGCCGGGCGCGCCGGAGATTGCCGGCATCAAGACTGACGCAACCGGATTAATCTCAGTGATCGTCTGGCCCGGCGCCGGCGTCGCCGTGCCGGCGAGCTATGTGGTCTCGCACCGGATTCATGGCGGCGGCAGCTTCACAGCCGTGACGATCGATGCCTCCGCCGGCGCTGCACAGATCTCCGGCTATCTCACCACAGACGACGTCGACGTAAAGGCGCACGCGGTGAGCGCTTACGGCGTCGCAGGCGCCGACAGCGCGGTCAGCATTCGCAACGGCTTCGTCGAATTCTCCAGCGGCACGACGAACGTCGCGGCCGGGACATCCTACATCGGACTCTCCAACGCCTTTGCTTCGGAGGCCTCGGCGCATGTCACGATGCCGGCGTGCACCATCAACCGGCTCGATGTCGCGCCATCGCTGGCGCCGGGCGGCTCGGAGACCTTCGTCTACACGCTGCGCAAGAACAACGCCGACACCGCCGTGACCTGCACCGTCACCGGTGCCTCGGTCACTGCAAGCGATTCCAGTCATACCGCCGCGTTCGGCGCCGGCGACACCGCAGACATCAAGATCGTCGTCTCCAGCGGGGCGATTGCCACGACTCACCTTGCGACGATCAAAACGACTTGAGGGGGAAGCCTATAGATGGGCATTCGTTCGCCGAACATTCCGCTAGGAACCACCGCCGACGAGTTCCTGGTCAACCAGATTGACGGGAATAACAGGTCGCTCCGGCGCGTGCCGCGCAGCCAGGTGCTGGGCGCGATCGACGCGATCGTCGCAGCGGGGCAGCTCGGCGGTGGCGTCGCATTCACCTCCAAGGCACAGGCTGATGGTCAGCTCGCCTACCAGGCCTTCCAGCTCGGCCTGGTCGCAGCCGATTCAGATCCCAGCAAGAACGGGCTCTACCAGAAGACCGGCGCTTCCGGCAGCGGAGGCTGGACGCGCATCGCGGACCTGCCGAACGAGATCATCCAGTTCTCGATCACGGGCGGCACGGCGGACGCGATCGTCGCGACGATGGCGCCGCAAGTGCCTTCTACGCCGGGCGGCAAGCTCTATCTCATCATGCCGACCGCGAACAACACCGGCGCCGCGCTGACCATCAACGGAATCGTGGTCAAGAATTCGCTCGGCTCGACGCCGGCAGCGGACACGTTCGTGGCCAATGTGCCTGTATCGATGATCTGGAGCGGGAATCATTATCAGATCTTGACGTCGGTGGCTGTCGATACCGCCGGCGTCGTCGCCGATGCGGTTGCTGCGCGCGACGCGGCGAGCGGCTATGCCACGGCAGCAGCGAGCTCGGCCTCGGCGCTCGGCAACCAGGTGCACCAGTACGATACTTATGCGCTGGCGAAGGCCGCTTCGATTCCGAGCGGTGTGCAGTTCATCAGAACGCAGGCGTATTCGACGACCGCATTGTCGAGCGGGTTGCAATATCGCAAGCAGGCGAGCAATCCGGCGCTGGTCAATGCCGACCTGGTCGAACCTGCAGCGTTTCAATCGGCAGACGGCGCGTGGTGGCTGTTCGATCCGCAAGGGCCGGTCACGCCGGAAGCGTTCGGCGCCAAGGGCAAGGGCGTTCAGACCGACGATGACGCACCGATCATCGAGAAGCTGTCGAAAGCGCTGAAGGCGATTGGCGGCGGCGTGATCCGACCGCGCATTGGCAGTACGTATATCCTCGGCAGCCTGTCCACCAACGGGCTGTCGACGATGATCGTCCGCAGCGGAGTCAGCGTAAGAGGCGAAGGATTTGGGGCGGTCTTCAAGCTGAAGGCCGGCGTCAACACGGCCTCGCAGTTCTATCATATCTTCTACAACGACGATCTCACCACCGGTGCCAATGACGTCATCTTCGACGGTTTCACGATCGACTTCGACGGTGTCAACAACACGGGCGGCAACGCCGCGGCGCTCAACATCGCGATCGGCATGGAGAAGGGCGACAATATCTCGATCTCCAAGATCAAGGTGATCAACAACCCGGGCTCGACGGGGTTCAAATGCGGCCGAGGTCCCGCCAATCCACCCACCGTCACCGACCTTCGCATCTACGATTGCGTGTTCGAAAAGAACGGAGATGCGGTCAATCCGGGCTGCACCGATCACAGCTCGATCTGGGTGACGGCTGCGAACGCAGTCATCTTCGGCAATACGATGAAGGATGGTGCAAAGCTCTACGGCACCGGCATTGAGGCGCACGGCAACGGCGTGCTGGTGTTCGGCAATTCGATCACCGATTACAGCGGGGGCATGAACCTCGCCAACGAGGTCGACAACCACTCCTACCAGATCACCATGATCGGCAACACGCTGAAGAACGTGAATTACGGCATCACCGTCTTCGCCAAGAACCCGAATGACCTTCTCGGCTCGGTGATCGCGGACAACAATATCACCGTTGATCCTGCGACCGCCTCGGTCGGAATCGACGCCGCAAGCGTCGTCGATGTCGGCGCCAATGGTGGTGCCATCGCGATTCGCAACAACATCATTACGGCGCCAGGGCTCGTTCCGTCGTCTTCGTCCACCTATACCGGCATCCGGCTGGGAGCGATGCGCTCGATCAAGTGCACGGGCAACCAGATCTTCAACACGCAAGGTCCGGGCATCTGGCGCACCGGCAGTTGCAAGGCCGGCAGCATCATCAAGATCGACGACAACATCATCGAGAACCCTGGCTTGGGCACGCTATCCTCGGTGTCGGCGGCGACAGTCGGCGCCGGCGGTTCCGGCGGCACCAATGGCACGCAGACCGTGACAGTCGTCGGCGGCACAGGGGTGGCCGCCCAGCTGTCGGTGACGGTGGCAGGCGGCGCGATCACGGCGATCCTCGGCGTCACCAATGCCGGCTCCTATTCTGTCGTCCCATCCTCGCCGGCCGCTGTTACAGGCGCCGGCCTATCGGGGGCGACCGTCAACCTCACGACGATCCACCCCTATTCGGTCGGCATCCTCGTCGACACCGACGCCAACACGCCGGCTATCGTCAGCGTTCGCGGCAACGAGGTGTTGGGGACCTGCCGTTACGGGATCGAGGGCCACCTCAATGCTTCCGCGGGCGGCGTCTATGGGAACGACATCGTGGGTGCGACGGTCCAGCCTGTACTCTGGACCGGCACCGGCGTCACGAAGGGCGTGACCTGGACCTCCGGCGCGCCCAACGGGAACTTCAAGACGGCAGACGGTATCGTCACCCAGGTCCAGTGAGGTGGGGGCTTTAAGGCTACTTCAAACCGAGGCTGGAACCTGGTTCAAACCGGGCCAGCCGCGGGGGTGACATTTGAAGCTGCACGAGGTGACATTTGAA
The DNA here is from genome assembly GCF_053592855.1 of Bradyrhizobium sp. T-1. Lineage (NCBI taxonomy): Bacteria > Pseudomonadati > Pseudomonadota > Alphaproteobacteria > Hyphomicrobiales > Nitrobacteraceae > Bradyrhizobium > Bradyrhizobium sp. T-1. Next base: position 5,469,231 of record NZ_CM132115.1, read on the forward strand.
ATTGCGCGCTACACGAGACGAACTTAGCAGCGCCGTTCATCCACACGCAGTTTCGGGCTCACAGGGACTACCCGCCCTGCCCGCACCTCTCGTGCCGACGCTGCCGCGTCCACCGCAAGCCCGGCTCGCAAACGTGACGACGTACGATCGCCCCTCCAGGTCGAGCCGGGATGAGCGACACATACGCCGTTTCCGAATTTCGGTAAAGTAGAATATATTTAGCAAGAGGGGTTGACGGGCGGCGACACAGGCCGGGCTGCCCCCGCGGACCTAGGCGATGGCCATCCCCGAAACCCTGTCGAAGAGATGTGTTCGCTCCAGATCGAGTGCGACGTCGATGACATGATCCGGCGCGGCAGCCACACCCACCGGCATCTGCGCCGTGAACGGAAATGCACCGACGGTTCCGATCACGAGCGTATGCGGCCCGAGCGGCTCCACGTCTTTCACCATCAAGCGGATGGAAGAGCCCGCCGGCGCGTCCTGCCGCAGCACGTGATCGGGCCGGACGCCGAGCACGACCGGCTTGCCGATGCTTCCTGCATAGGCGGCCTCGCGCGACTTCGGCAATTCCAACATCGTTCCCGAAGGTTCGGTGAAGACCAGCGCGCCATCGCGCGCGACGATTTCGCCATGGATGAAGTTCATGCTGGGTGCGCCCATGAACCCCGCGACGAAGAGATTGCTGGGCTTCTCGTAGATCGTGATCGGGTCCGCCGCCTGCTCGATCCGGCCGCGATTCATCACCACGACGCGATCAGCCATGGTCATGGCCTCGACCTGGTCGTGGGTGACATAAACGATCGTCTTGGCGAGACGGCGGTGCAGCGCCTTGATCTCGGTCCGCATCTCGATGCGGAGCTTGGCGTCGAGGTTCGACAATGGCTCGTCGAACAGAAACACGTCCGGGCTGCGCACGATGGCACGGCCGATCGCCACGCGCTGGCGCTGTCCGCCGGAGAGCTGCTTCGGCCGGCGGTCCAGATATTGCTCGAGGTCGAGAACCCGTGCGACGTCCTGGACTGCCTTCGCGACGCTGGCGCGCTGCTCGCCCCTGACCTTCATGCCGTAGCCGATATTCTCTCCAACCGTCATATGCGGATAGAGCGCGTAGTTCTGGAACACCATCGCACAATTGCGCAAGCCGGGGCGCAACTGCGTCACATCCCGGTCGCCAATGTGAATGGTTCCGCTCGTGACCGTCTCCAGTCCCGCGATCATGCGCAACGTCGTGGTCTTGCCGCAGCCGGACGGGCCGACAAGCACGACGAACTCCTCGTCGGCCACGCTCAGATCGAGCCCCTCGATGATCTTGTAGGGCCCGTATGCCTTGCTGACGTTCTCGATCTCAACGCGCGCCATGGAATCCTTTTTCCGTCCCTTATGTCGACGGCGAACAAAGCCCGGACGATGCTCACGCATCATCCGGGGAAGTCTCCGCGAGAAGCTAGTTCTTGGGCGGAAGGCCCATCGCCGCACGATAAGCGGCAAGTTGCTTCGCGCGGCCGAACTCGTCGGTCAGGCGATTCCATTCCTTTGCGACCGTATCCAGTGCGGCCTGCGGCGTGGTCTGACCAGCCAGCGCCTTGCCAAGCTCGATCTCCACGACCTCGGTGTAGGAGAAATAACCGGGCAGACGCATGTCGAGCGCAACGTTCTTGCCGTTGATGGAGTCAGCCTGCGCGCCGAGATATTCCTTGGCCTCCTGCGGCGAGAAGATCTTGTTCCACAACTCCAGATTCGCGGTATGCGACTTGCGGTAAGGATTGACACCCGTGCCGCCGGTAATCGCGGCCTGACCAGAGACTTCAGGGCTTGTCAGCGTCTTGACGAAGTCCCATGCCGCCTGCTGGTTCTTGCCCACCTTGGGCACGGCGACCTGCCACCCACCGAACGCCATGAAGGGCGCCGGCAGCACTGCCGGGAACTTGTCCCATTTCTTGGTTTTCGCGTTCCAGATCTCGTCAGAGCCGGGCAGCACGGCCGAGCCGACCTTGCCGGAAATCTTCGATTGCTTGGGATCGGCCGCGATCACACCGGTGTCGCCCCAGCCAATCGATTCCGCCACCTGGCCGCCGGCGACCGCCGCGTTGACCTCGCCGAACGAGAAGTTCAGCGCATTGGGCGGGCCAAGCTTCGAGGCACGGATGTACTCTTCCAGTCCCTTCACCCAGCCCGGATTGTTGATCTGGGCATCCATGGTTTCGGGGTCGAAGAACATCGCACCCGGATAGTTCGGGTTGTTGGTGTAAGCGGCGGCGTGGCTGAAGAAGAACCAGAACTGCTGGCCGCCGCGACGGAACGCTTCCGCGGTGCCCCAAAGGCCCTTGTCGGGGCGCTGGAAGAACTCCGCAATATCGAGATATTGCTTCCAGGTCTTGGGCGGCGCGAGATCATAGCCGTACTTGGCCTTGAAGGCGTCCTTCTCCTTGGGATCGCTGAACAGGTCGCTGCGATAGGTGTAGGTGTGGACGTCGCCGTCCATCGATTGCGAATAGATCTTGCCTTCCCACACCATCAGCCGTTCGCGATAGGCCGGCTCGACATCGTCCCAATCCTTGCCGGACTGCATCGCCTTCGGCATCTCGCTGAGATAGGGAACGAAGTCCGGCAGCCAGGCCGGCGCGAAGCTGACCAGATCGAACGTCGCGTCCGAGGCGGTGAGCGACGTGACGATCTTCGGGTAGAGCTCCGACCACGGAAACTCGACGACATTGACCTTGCCGCAAGTCTTCTTGGTCCATTCATCCGCGCCGAGCTTGAGCGCGGAAGCGATATACGGTCCGGTCTGCGACGCCACCGTCAGGGTGACGCCGGAGTAATCCGGGCTACAGGCCGCGTTCGCTAGGCTTGCACTGCAAGCCACCGCGAGCGAAGTGGTCAGCATCAGAAACGTTCGTCGTAACATCGTCCAGTCCTCCCTACTGAGTTTTTGCTATTTGATTGCCCCGAGCAGCAGACCCGACCGCATCATGCGACTGAGCAGGCCCGCCATGATCATCATCGGAATGATGGCGACGAGCGCCGCGGCCGAGATCGCCCACCATTCGTCGCCGCGCTGGCTGTTCTGTCCCGCCACCAGGATCGGCAGCGTCTGCCATTTGGAATTGGTCAGGAACAGCGCAAACAGGAACTCGTTCCAGACAAAGGCCAGCGTGATCATGAACGTCGCCAGCAGCCCGTTCATCGACATCGGCACCACGATGCCGAGGAAGATGCGCCAGCTCGGCACGTTGTCGACCATCGCGGCTTCCTCCACCTCGATCGGGATCGCCTCGAAGAAATCGCGCATCAGCCAGACGACGATCGGCAGCGAGAACGCGACGTAGCACAGCGTCAGACCGACATAGCTGTCGATGAGCTGGAAGCCGAGCCTGCCGATCTCGCTGTACAGCAGATAGAGCGCAAAGGCCGTGACGATCGGTGGGAACATGCGCTGACTGACGAACCAGAACAGGATGTCCTCGTTGCCGAGGATCGGGCCCGGCAGCGGCAGGCGGTTGGCAGCGATGGCGACGACCAGCGCGATCGGAAACGCGAGCAGCAGCGCCTGCGCCCGGGTGAATCCAAGATTGTTGTTGAACAGCAGATAGCCGCCGAGCGCGAGCAGGAAGAAGATCAGGCCGGCACCAAAGCGCACCTTGAACTCGAACCGCACCAGCGCATAAGCCGCCATCGCGCCGATTGCGGTCGCGATCGCCGCCGCCGATAGACCGACGATGGTCGAATTCAGGAATGTCCGGAAGAATTCACCCCGGATTCCCTGATAGAGATCGATGAAGGGCTGCAGCGTCGGCGTGAAATCGACGAACGGAATATAGGTCGGGCCGCCGACCACGCCCGGCGGGGTCTTGAACGCGGTCACCACCACCCAATAGAGCGGAAACGCCGTGATCAGGCACCAGGCGAGCACGCCGAGCGCGACCAGGCGCCGGCTCCAGTTCGACAGTCCGGTGAGGCCCTGCCCGCTCATCGGCGCTTCTCCAGATGCGGACGCAGCAACGCCAGATAAGTCACCCCGATGATCGTGATGGCAATCAGGAACAGGAAGCTCAGCGCGGAGGTGTAGCCGAGATTGAACTTCTTGAAGCCCTCCTGATAGGCGAACAAGGTCAGCGTCTCTGTGTCCACGCCCGGTCCGCCGCCCGTCATCACGAAGACGGTATCCATGATCTTGTAACTCTCGATCAGGCGGATGAAGACCACCGCGGCCGAAATCGGCAGCATCATCGGAAACGTGATGCCCCAGAATTGCTGCCAGGCGCTGGCGTTCTCGAGCTCGGCCGCCTCATAGACATCCTCAGGAAGCGTTTGCAGGCCGGCCAGCATCATCAGGATGACGAACGGCGTCCACTGCCAGATTTCTACCGCGATGATGCAGCCGAGCGCCCAATGCCCGTTGGTGAGGAACGGCAGGTTTGCGAGACCGAACATGGAGAGGAACTGGTTGAGCGGCCCCATCGTCGGATTGAAGATCATGCGGGCAACAAGCGCGACAGCAACCGGGGCCAGCAGCATCGGCAGCAGCAAGGCAACGCGAAACAGCCGCTCGCCCGGCACGCGCGCGTTCAGCGCGAGCGCGACACCGAATCCGATCACATATTGCAAGCCGACCGCGATGAAGGCGATCAGCGTCGTCGTGAGGATCGCATTCCAGAAGCGCGGTTCCTGCAACAGCGTCGCATAATTGCCGAGCCACACCACGCGCGGCGGGATCGGCGGAATCAGGCGATAGCTGAGGAAGCTCGTGGTAAACGAGTAGATCAACGGAAAGATCGAGATCGCCAGCACGACGAGCACCGCCGGCCAGATGAAGACATGCTTGATCGGATCGTTCCGCATCATCAGCAGGTCATCCCTTCAACAGGGCTTCGATCTCCGCCCGCCGCGGCATGGCGGGCGCAGTGCCGGCGCGCGTCACAGAAATCCCGGCCGTCGCCGAGCCGAAGCGCGCCGCTTCCAACGGATCGGCACCGCCCGCGAGCGCTGCCGCGAAACCGCCGACGAAGGCATCGCCCGCGCCCGCAGTCTCGACCACCTTGCCGGCAGCGAACGGCGGCACATGCAGCGAGCGATCGCGCCCATGAAACAGCGCGCCGCGTTCGCCGAGCGTGATCAGCGCAGTCCCCGCCCCCTTGGCGAGCAGCGCATCTCCGGCGCGGCGGGCGCCGGCAAGATCGCTGACTGCGATCCCGGTCAGCGCTTCCGCCTCGGTCTCGTTGGGAACGACGTAGTCGCACAAGGCGAACAGGCTGTCATCGAATGCGGCCGCCGGTGCGGGATTGAACACCGTAACGCTGCCCGCCGCGCGCGCGATCTCGAGGCCGCGCTGCGCGGCGGAGACCGGCTGTTCGAGCTGGGTCACGAAGACGCGGCTGTTGCGGATCGCCTCTGCAGCAGCGTCGACGTCGGTAGGGCTAAGACCATCGGCCGCCCCGCTCACCACGATGATGGCGTTGTCGCCGCGCGTCTCGTGGACGTAGATGAAGGCGGCACCGGTCGGCGCCTCCTTGGCTCTGGCCACGCGCGGACGAATTCCTTCGGCTTCCCAGGTCTTGATGGCAAGGTCACCGAAGGCATCGCTGCCGATCCGGGAGATGAAGGTCACATCCGCGCCGGCGCGCGCCGCGGCGACAGCCTGGTTCGATCCCTTGCCGCCCGGACCCATGGCAAATCCCGAACCGGCGATGGTTTCGCCGATCGCAGGCATATTGCCAGCCCGGAAGGCCAGATCGACGACGAAGATGCCGAGGACAGCGACGCCACTCTTGCTCATGGTCGTCACTCTCCGTCCGGCGCGATGACGCCTTTGGAGAACAGGAAGCAGCCATAGAAGCGCCGCTCGCCGGTGGCGATCACGCAATAGGCCGACTTGGCTCTTTCATAGAAGGCATGGCGCTCGACCCCGACCAGCGGCCAGGAGCGTCCCTCGGCGCGGTCGATCGCGGCCTGCACCTCGCGCTGCACCGGCGGCACCTCCTGCGGCTGGCCGACGATCTCCATGCGGATCGCGGCATCGTCGACGAAGGTGTCGAGCGGCATCACCGAGAGAATGGCTTCGATCGCCTTGGCCGTGCTGACATTGTCGATGCGAAGCAGCTCGCCGAACACGGTCTGGCGCGCGATCGAGTCAGCCGGGAAATTGGTATCGCACACCACGAGGCGATCGCCGTGCCCCATTGCGCGCAGGGCATAGAGCACGTCGGCATTGAGCAGTGGATTGATGCCCTTGAGCATGTTGTGTCCTTCCCTTGTCTTCAAAGATCGCCCGAACTCTGATGGTCCGGGTGCTCATTCATATCACGGCAAGGTGACGTCTCTAGTCGCCATAGGGAATCCAGATGTTTTTCACCTGCACCGCATGACGGAGCAGGATCGGACCCTCGCTCGCCGCCCTGTCGTACCAATCGAGCGCCAGCCCGTGGTCGACCAGCGTCCGCTTGAGATTGCCGACCGACAGCTGCTCCGCCGCTGTTGAGGCCTCCTGCGAACCGAACACCCAGAGCGCGTCGACGTCGTCATGCTCGGCAAGGACCTTTACAAGCGCATCGCGCTCGCCGGTGACAATGTTGACGACCCCTGCCGGCACGTCCGACGTCTCCAGCACCTGGTAGAAATCGGTTGCGGCCAGCGGATGCCGCTCGCTCGGGACCGCGACGACGCGGTTGCCCATCGCGATCAACGGAGCCACCAGGCTGATGAAGCCCAGCAGCGGCGCCTCGTCCGGACAGGCCACCCCGACGACGCCGATCGGCTCGTGCATGGCAAGCGCAACGCCACGCAGCGGCGGTGCATGGATCGTCCCCTCATATTTGTCCGCCCAGGCGCCATAGCTGAACAGCCGCTCGATACTCGCCTCGACCTCCGCGCGCGCCTTTGCGGACGAAACGCCGGTCATGTCACCGATGCGCCGGGCGAACTCGTCGCCGCGCGCGGATAGATTCTCGGCAAGGTAATAGAGGATTTGGGCGCGATTATGCGCCGTCGCCCGCGCCCACCCCTCGGCCGAACGAGCGGCGGCCACGGCGTTACGAATATCCTTGCGATTGCCCTCACCGACTTCGCCCAGGTGCTTCCCCTTCGGCGACAGCACCGCACGCGAATAATTTCCGTCGGGCCGGACCTGCTTGCCACCGACGAACAGCTTTGCGGTCCGGTCGATCGACGGCGTGCCAAACCCGGCGCCATCGGTAGGAGCCGCCGGGAATGGCGGCAGCTTGGCGCGCGCCTTCCGCCCGCTCCATGCCTTCGGCTTGAGATATTCGGTGAGGCCTTCCCGGCCGCCTTCCCGGCCGAAACCGGACTCGCGGTAGCCGCCGAAGCCGACGCTGGCATCAAACAAATTGGTCGCGTTGACCCAGACCACGCCGGCCTGAAGTTTTGGCGCGATATCGAGCGCCAGGCCGATGGTCTCGCTCCAGACGCTGGCGGCAAGCCCATAGCGCGTGTTGTTAGCGAGCATCACCGCCTCGTCAGGCGTGCGGAAGGTCATCGCGACCAGCACGGGCCCAAAGATCTCCTCGATCGCCACCGTCGAGGACGGATGCACGTTCCAGAGCAAGGTCGGGGGATAGAAGCATCCCTCCGCAGGGATTGCGCCAGAGGCCTGATACTTCTCGGCGCCCTCCTTCACTCCCGTTTCAACCAGCGCCTTGATCCGCTCGAGCTGCACTGGTGCCACCACCGCGCCCATGTCGATCGCCTTGTCGAGCGGCGGGCCGACACGCAGCGTCTCCATGCGGCGGATCAGGCGCTTGCGGAATGTCTCTGCGATCCCTTCCTGCAACAGCAGCCGCGATCCGGCGCAGCAGACCTGGCCCTGGTTGAACCAGATCGCATCCACCACGCCTTCGACGGCGCCATCGATATCGGCATCGTCGAACACGATGAACGGCGACTTGCCGCCGAGCTCGAGCGTCAGCGACTTGCCGCTGCCTGCGGTCGACTGGCGGATCGACCGACCGACCTCGGTCGATCCGGTGAAAGCGATCTTGTCGACGCCGGGATTTTCGACGAGCAGCGCGCCGGTGGCGCCATCACCTGTCACTACATTCAAAACGCCGGGCGGCAGGCCCGCTTCTACCGCAAGCTCCGCGAACAGCAGCGCAGTGAGCGAAGTGAATTCTGCCGGCTTCAGCACCACGGTGTTGCCGGCCGCCAGCGCAGGCGCGATCTTCCAGGCCAGCATCAGCAGTGGGAAATTCCAGGGGATGATCTGGCCGACCACACCGACCGGCACGTGATCGGCGAACTCGCGCTCCTGCAATTGCGCCCAGCCGGCGTGATACAGGAAGTGGCGCGCGGCGAGCGGCACGTCGAGATCGCGGGTTTCCCTGATCGGCTTGCCGTTGTCGATCGCTTCTAGAACCGCGAACAGCCGCGCATGACGCTGCAGCATGCGTGCCAGCGCATAGAGATGACGGGCACGACCGTGACCGCCGAGCTTCGCCCACGGTGATTGCGCGGATCGCGCGGCGCCAACAGCAGCCTCGACGTCGGCTGCGGCGCCTTGCGCGATCTTGGCCAATGCCTTGCCGGTGGCCGGCTCGATCGTCGTCAGATGCCGGCCCGAAGCGGGAGCTGCGTATTTGCCGGCGATGAAATGCCCGAAGGTTGCGTCGTGACGCTTCAGCCAGGCCCGCGCCTCGCCATCCGCCTCGGGAGCGGGACCATACTCCATGGTCTCGTAATAATGTGCGACACTCATGCTCAGCCCACGGGGTGACGGTTGAAGGCCGAGTAGCGGCCGGTGACGTGATGCTCGAGCTGGCGCTCGATGTCGGCGAGCAGGCTCGAGGCGCCGACGCGAAACAGCTCCGGTTCGAGCCAATCGCGCCCCAACTCCTCCTTCATCAGGAACTGGTAGTTGAGCACGTCCTTCGCTGTCGAAATGCCTCCGGCCGGCTTGAAGCCGATCTTGAAGCCGGTGCGCTCCTCATAGACCCTGATCATGCGCAGCATTGCGAGCGTCACCGGCAGCGTGGCATTGACGCCTTCCTTGCCGGTCGAGGTCTTGATGAAGTCAGCGCCGGCCATCATGCAAACCATCGAGGCCTTGGCGACATTGCGCAACGTCTTGAGGTCGCCGGTTGCCAGGATGGTCTTCAGATGCGCATCGCCGCAGGCGGCGCGGAAATCCCGCACCTCGGCGTAGAGCGCCCGCCAATCTCCCGTCAACACATGCTCACGCGTGATGACGATGTCGATCTCCTGCGCGCCGTCCCTGACCGACGCCTCGATCTCCTTGAGCTTCAGATCGTGGGGGATGAGGCCCGCAGGAAATCCGGTCGAGACCGCAGCCACCGGAATGTCAGATCCATCGAGCGCCTCGACCGCGGTCGCGACGAAGCGATGATAGACGCAGATCGCACCCGTGTGCAGACCGCGCCCGGCAAAGCCGAGGGCCTCGAGGAGGTCGCTTCGCAGCGGCGACCGCGCCTTGGCGCAGAGGCGCTTCACGCGTTCGGTCGTATCGTCGCCGTTGAGCGTCGTCAGGTCGATGCAGGTGATCGCCTTGAGCAACCACGCCGCCTGCGCGTCCTTCTTGACGGTGCGCCGGCCGGGCAGGCTCGCAACTCGGCGCTCAGCGGCTGAGAGATTGATCCTGATCTCATCGACCCAGTCCATCTCGAGCGCGCGGCCGCTGTTGCGCGCGATGGCATGCGGATGATTGTGATCCCGTGCATGTGGTTGCACCGGCACCGCGGATGGATTTGATATCAAGACGCCCTGCGCCATCGGTACGCCGCGCGATGCTAGCGAATCGGCTGACGCGACAGATAGACTGAATTTGCCGATTGCAACATGCGATCCTCCATCCCTTGCCCGCTGGAGCTTCTTCTGCCCGCCATCGCCGACAGCGAAACGCCTCTTCAGGTCAGATGTTATTATTGTAACAAATTGACGTTGCTAAACTCACATCATTGTAAGATCATTGTCAACCGGATAAGCAAGCTCGGTGACGAAAATGGCTGAAACACCGACCGCACGCTCAAGCGAGTCCCGCGTCCAGCGGCTGCAACGGCTGCGCCGCGCCGTCGAGACGAGCGGCGCACTGCATCTGAAGGACGCCGCAGACTTGCTGAAGGTGTCGGAGATGACGGTGAGGCGCGACCTTGCCGGCCCGGAGGGTACGCTCGCCCTGCTCGGCGGCTACGTCGTCAACGCGGCGTCGCCAACCGGGATCAAGTACACGTTCGAGCAGGAAATCGACCAGCACACGCAGGACAAGCGCCTCGCCTGCCGGTCCGCAGCCGCCTCGATCAGGGAAGGCGACACCATCTTCATCGATTGCGGCACCACGATGCAATCGCTGGCGGATTGCCTGCCCGAGGACATGCCGCTCTCGGTGATCTGCTATTCGCTGAACGTCGCCACGATCGTCACCCACCGGCCGGCGACGCAGGTGATGCTGATGGGCGGGCTTTACCATCCATCGTCGCAGTCGTTCTCCTCGGATGACGCGCTGTCCTATCTGCGGCGGCTCGGGGTCAACAAGGCTTTCATCTCGGCCGGTGGCCTGCACTGGACCCGCGGCGCGAGCTGCTCGAATTTTCACGAAGTCGCCATCAAGCAGGCCGTCATCGCCACTGCGATGGAGAGCATCCTGGTGGTCGATGCCAGCAAGCTCGGCAGCCTCAAGCCGGCGTTCTTCTCCGACATCGGCTCATTCTCGCGGATCATCGTCGGAGGTTCCGTGCCGGCGGACACGCGCAAGCACTTCCGCGGCCTTACCGTCGAATACGTCACCAGCGCAGCCTGATCCGGACGGGGCTGGTTCACCCGGACCAGGCCTGCTGAACGATGCGCGACTCCAAAGAGCCGCGCATCGCTTCTGCGCCCTCAGTTGCAGGCCGGCTTCGCCTTGTTGCAGGCATCCGTCAGCTCGGCCGGCGGGTCCTTCTTGAAGACGGTCTTGAAGGACTCCAACACGTTCGACTGCGTCACCGGCAGCGACTGCACACCGACCCAGCCGGGCGTTTCCTTCCCCAGCAGTGCATTCATCATCGCCATCGCCTCGGCAACGCCCTGATCATAGGGACGCTGCGAGCCGGTGGCCTTCAGCGGACCGCCCTTGGCAATCTCGATGGCCGATTGCAGGCCGAGATCGACCGTCGTCATGGGAATATCGATGCCCTGAGCCCGCATCGAGCTCAGCGTGTCGAGCGCCGGCTGATCCCATACCGCGTACAGTCCCTTGACGTCGGGATTGCCGGTCAGAAAGTCGCCCGCGATCTGTGAGACCTTCGGCGGATCGGTGAAATCGACCTGCTTCATCTTGATGTCGGGCCGGTTCGCCTTCATCCACTCCCGCACGCCCTTGGTGCGCTCGTTGGTGCTGAAATAGTCGACGCCGAAATTGACGAGACCGATGGTGCCGCCCTGCGGCATGCAGGACGCCAGGATCTGCGCCGCGATCTGGCCGTTGCCCTGGCTGTCCGCCGAAACCATCGTCGCATATTCCTCGGGATGCTTCAGGCCGGTCGGGATGCTGTCCATCAGCACGAGCTTGATGCCGGCCTTGGCGATCTTCTTGTAGGTCGGCGCGGTCGCGGTGAAATCGACCGGAATCGAAATGATGCCGTCTGGATGTTGCTGGATGGTGTTCTCGATATCGGCGATCTGCTTGTCCACCTGATATTCGGCGGATGCGACGCCCGTCACCGTCACGCCGTACTTCTTCAGCGTATCGGTGATGCCCTGGATCTGGAGCTGCGACCAGTCGAGATTGACCGTCTGCATGGAGATGCCGACCTTGAAGTGCTTCTCCTTGATCTTCGCAGCATCGGCCTCCGACAGCGCGAGCACCTCGGGCGAAGCCGCCTTCTCGCCGTGGGGGCCCTGGCCGACGATCGATTTCGGCCCGAGCTTTGCAAGATCGACACCCTTGACGCAGGTCGCGGGCACTTCGGCGTGGGCCGAGGGGACAATCGAAACGGCCGCAGCAGCAGCCATCAACACAGTCAAAGGCAAGGTTTGTCGCAAGATTGGTTTCATTGTTTCCTCCATTTTGGTCGCCGATTCACCGGAGGGCCAGCGACCTTGCCCCTACCCACGCAGCGCGATGAACGTGTGGCTCACGCGCGGCGCCTGACGTCGACTAGCGTTTCGTAAAGGCAACTGCGGCAACGATGATCGCGCCCTTGATCACGAGCTGCATCGGCGAGCTCACGCCGAGCAGGACAAGACCGTTATTCAGCGTGCCGATGATCAGGCTTCCGAACAGCGTTCCCAGGATGTAGCCGCGCCCGCCGAACAGGCTGCAGCCGCCGAGGATCACAGCGGCGATGACGTCGAGCTCCATCCCCTGCACGACGTCGGGCCGCGCGGCATGTGACCGCGCGGACAGCACCAGCGCTGCCAGACCAGCCAGCGTGCCGGTCAGGACAAAGGCTGCCGTCGTGATGCGCTTGGTGTTGATGCCGGAATAGAGCGCCGCGGTCGGATTACCGCCGACCGCGTAGATGCGGCGGCCGAACACGTTGTAGTGCAGCAGCAGGATGCCGACGATCATCGCCGCCAACGTCCAGGCGATAGGGACCGGTATGCCGAGGAATGTGCCTTCGCCAAAGATCGCGAAATAGGTCTCGTTGGTGATGATGACAGGCTTGGTATTGGTCACCATCATCGCCAGTCCGCGCGCCATGCTCAGCGAGCCCAGCGTCACCAGGAAGGACGGGATCGACAGCTGTGTGGTCAGGATGCCGTTGATCAGCCCGACCAGCGCGCCGGTTCCGAGCCCGGCCACGGCGCCCACGATCCAGCTGTTGTTGATCTGGCTCATCGCGAGAGCGGCCGCCATGCCCGACAGCGCCAACGTCGAGGCAACCGACAGATCGATCTGACGCGCGATGATGATGAAGGTCATGCCGACCGCGATGATCGACACCAGCGTGGTCTGGCGCCCGATGTTCAGGAAATTGTCGACCGACAGGAACCAGGGCGAGGACAGGCTGAACACGACCAGCAGGATCACGAAGGCGATGTACAGCATGTAGGGCCGCTCACCCCGCAGCAGATTCTGGAGAATCTTGCGGCGGCGATCGGACCGGGTCGACGCGGCGACCACGTTGGGAGCAGTCAGTTCGGTCATGCGGAAAGCTCTTGCAAGGGACCGGGCGTGGAGGCCTGGTACATCTGGAGGAGATGATGCAGCTCTTCGGCATCAAAGATCTCGCCGCGCGAAAGCGTACGAGCCACACGGCCGTTGACGATGACGGAGATGCGGTCGCAAAGCTCGATCAACTCGACGAGATCGGACGAGACGACCAGAACCCCGCTGCCATCGCGGGCGGCGTTCCGGATCACGGCATAGATTTCCTCGCGGGCGCCGACGTCGACGCCGACCGTCGGCTCGTCCAGCAGCAGCACGCGCGGCCGCGGATCATTCCATTTCCCGAACACGACCTTTTGCTGGTTGCCGCCCGAGAGCGTCCTGACCAAGCTCGAAGCGCCTTGTGCTTTCACCGCGAGCCTGGCGATCGCACTTTCCGCGCGCCTGGCGGCGGCGCGTTGCTGCATCCAGCCCCAGCGCGAGAAATGGGGAATCCGCGGCAAGGTGACGTTGCGTTCGATCGAATGGTCCAGGACCAGGCCCTGCACGTGCCGATCTTCCGGCACCAGCGCGATGCCCTGCTCGATCGCATCGGATGGGCCTGCCGGCAGCCATCGGCGGCCTTCGATTTCGATTGCGCCGCTCTCGAGCGGCCGGAGGCCGAACACCGTCTCCAGAATCTCCGTGCGCCCGCTACCTATCAACCCGGCGAGGCCGTGGATCTCGCCCTTCAACACGGCAAGATCGACGGCGCGAAGCCGGTCGTTGGAGACATCCAACAGCGACAGAACTGGCGATGGATTCAAATCACGCTTGGGGGCAGGCTCGTTGCGCGAGACGATTGATGGCGATCGATCGGCTCCGACGATGGCGTTTACCAGCCGCTTCATGTCCGTATCGGCGGTAACAAACGTGCCGGCATTGGCGCCATCGCGCAGCACGGTGACACGCTGCGAGATCTCGAAAACCTCGTTAAGCCGATGCGTCACATAGATCACGCCGACTCCGCGGCGCGTCGCCTTTCCGATCGCATCGAACAGGATCCGGACTTCATCCGATGTCAGCGAGGAGGTCGGCTCGTCGAGGATCAGAAGCCGGACCTCGCCCATCAGGGCCTTTGCGATCTCCGTCATCTGGCGATAGGCGAACGGCAGCGAGCCGACTGTCGCTCTCGTATCGAGGGGAATGCCGAGCTCTTTCAGGAACGCTTCGGCCCTGGCCATCAGCGCGCGTTTCCGGACAAAACCGAATGCTGCGCGTGGCTCGCGGCCGAGCAACAAATTGTCCGCGACACTCAGAGATTCGACGAGGCTGAGATCCTGATAGACGACGGCGATCCCCGCCTCGCGCGACTTTGCCGGGCTGTCAAACTCCACCGGCCTGCCGGCGATCTCGATCGTGCCGCTGTCGAGAGCATGAACACCACTGAGGATCTTGATCAGCGTGGATTTTCCGGCGCCGTTCTCCCCCAGCAGCGCGTGCACCTCGCCGGCCCGGACCTCGAGGTTGACGTCGCGCAGCGCGCGCACGCCGCCGAAGCGCTTGTTGATGGCACTGACCATCACAAGCGAGGTCGACGGCCGAGGTTCTGCTGCAACCGAACCGGACAATTCCAAACTTTCCTCCCGTCGGCCCTGCGAGACGCTGGTACGATGGTGACATATTGTTATTTTTGCAACTTATGTTGTTATAATTCTATCACCCCGGGCGACCTGTCAATGGCAGATCACGCCTCCGCCGCAAATGGCGACCGGCTTTCGCGACGCGTGCGGGTGCGAACGTCGGTCCGGAGAGCCGGCGTTACCCGCCTCGAAGCGGATGAATTCGCAGGGATAAGGACCGACGCCGGAAGGCTTAGAGCGACTGCAGGCCGATCGACTTGATCACGGGAGCAAGACTAGCCGAGGTGGCGTCGACAATTCGCTGGAATTTGCCCGGGCTGGAATCGCCATCAGGCTCCATGCCCTGCGCGCGATAGTTCGCCTGGAGCGCGGCACCAGCCATCGCCGCGCGTGTGGCCTGCGCGATGCGGTCGATGATCACATCTTCCGTCTGTTTCGGTGCGAACAGGCCGAACCATCCCTCATAGCTGAGATCCGGCATGCCCGATTCAATGGCGGTCGGTATGTCCGGAGCGCCGCTCAGGCGCTTGTCGGTCGTGACCGCGAGCAGCCTTATTTTGCCGGTCCGGCTGAGTTGCAACAGTTGAACGGACATGACGGCCACAACGAGAGATATCTGGCCGCTGACGAGATCGTTGGTGGCCTGCGAGATTCCTCGATAAGGAATGTGGACGATATCCAAAGCGCCTGCCTGCCGCTTGAACATCTCGCCAACGAGATGATTGCCGGTGCCGATGCCGGGCGTCCCATAGGACAGCTTGCCGGGATTGCTCCTCGCATGAGCGATCAGGCCTTGCAGATCTGCGGCCGGCACCGACGGATGGATGGCGAAAACCAGTGCACTGCTGATCAGGCGATAGATCGCCCGGAAATCGCCGATGGCATAAGTGGGATTTGGCGTCGTCAGCGGAATGATGACCTGCGTGCTGCCGTTTCCGAGCAGCAGTGAATAGCCATCGGGCTTCTCGCGCGCGACAGCGGTCGTGCCGATCGCACCGCCCGCGCCTCCAATGTTGTCGACAAACGTCGGGCCGAGCTGAGATGACATCTTCTCAACCCAGGGGCGCCCGATCTGATCCCCTGAGCCACCGGCGGCATATGGAATCACCAGCCGAATGGGACGCGAGGGATAATCGGCGGCGCTGCCACAATTTGGAACTCCCGCGAGCGCCGCTGCAAACGTGGCCGCATTGACGAAGTCTCGCCGCGAGAGGGAAGGCATGTCCTGTTCCAAATGTCGTGAGCTCCCGTCGGAGGCGAGACCGACTCCAAAAACCCATTCGCAGCAGCATGCGGCGATCGTCAATGGCGGCATGCCTCGTGAGATGAGCTATCGCTGAACACGGAGCGACCACCTCCACCTCGCTTCAGGCATGCCCGCTACGCGGAACCGGAAGTGGCCGGAACGGCACCAGACCGGCATCGCCATAACCCATTCGTTCGAAAGAGATATTTCGTCGCACGCGGTCGACCGACGCGGCGAGGTGCACATCCGCCGCGGTCCCTCGCTCCTTTCGTCCAGTTTACTCACCTCCTCGATCTGCTAGACCGGTTCAAACACTTTTGACTCCCGGCCGAGGGGGCGATGGCGCGTGCCAGACGATAACAACCAAGACTCGGCCATTTCTTTTGGGCCATTTCGACTGCTTCCGAAGTCCCGCCTCCTGGAGAAGGACGGCGCGCATCTTCACGTCGGAGGCCGCGCGCTCGACATCCTGATCTTCCTGGCCGAGCGGCCCGGCGAAGTCGTCGACAAGCGCGAGCTGGTCAAACGCGTCTGGGCCGACGTGAATGTCGACGACGGCAGCCTTCGCTTTCACATCGCAGCGCTGCGAAAAGCACTCGGCGACACCGGCAAGTCCGCCCGCTATGTCGTCAACGTCCCCGGCCGTGGCTATTGCTTCGTCGCGACTCTCGCCCAGACCCCCGCCGAGATCCAGCCTTCCCCGGTTGACGTCCCTCTCCCTCGCTCGCTTCCCGCTCCGCTCGCCCGGGTGATCGGACGAGACGATATCATCGAAAAGATTTCGAGCGGGCTTACGCAGCACCGTTTCGTCACCGTGGTCGGCCCCGGCGGCATCGGCAAGACCGCGGTGGCGGTGGCCGTGGGCCATCGCCAGCTCACGCGTTTCGACGGACACGTCTTTTTCGTTGACTTTGGACCGGTCAGGAAGCCCGAACTCGCCGCGATCACCATCGCCTCGACGCTCGGACTGTCCATCGATGCGGAGGATCCGCTGCCGGCCCTGCTGACGCATCTCCAGGCAAAGCCAGTGCTACTGATCTTCGACAGTTGCGAGCACGTGCTGGAGATCCTCGCGCCGCTCGTCGAGCACCTCGTCCGCGACGCGCCGCGATTGCATGTGCTGGCAACCAGCCGCGAATCCTTTCGCAGCGAAGGCGAACGGATATTTCGACTGTTTCCGCTGGATTGCCCGCCCCAACGTAACGATCTCACCGTGGCCGACGTCCTCACCTATCCCGCAGCCCAGCTCTTTCTCGAGCGTATCGCGCAGAGTTCCGGACCATTCCAGCTCAGCGAGGAAGAAGCCCCCCTGGTGGCGGACATCTGCCGCCGCCTCGACGGCATCGCACTCGCAATCGAGCTCGCGGCGGGGCGCGTCAATGCCTATGGAATCGCCGGCACGGCATCCCTGCTTGACAGCCGCTTCTCGCTGCAATGGCGTGGGCGACGCACGGCCATCCCGCGACACCAGACGCTCGGCGCCGCGCTAGACTGGAGCTACGACCTCCTTCCCGCAACCGAGAGCGCGATCTTGCGGAGATTGTCGGTCTTCGTCGGCCGGTTCACGCCGGAGGCGGCCGCCTCCGTCGCCGCAGGCGACGGGCTTAGTGCAGCCGCGACCATGGAGGCGATCGACAATCTCGTCACCAAATCCCTGATCGCACCATCGGGCGCAAGAACGCTGCGTTATCGGCTGCTGGATACCACGCGCACCTATGCACTCGGCAAGCTGAACGAGGCCGGCGAAGCGAAACGGATTGCGCGGCGGCATGCCGACTATTTTCGCGACCTGTTCGAGCGCGCTGAAGCCGAGACCTCTTCTCCATTGCCAGACTGGCTCGGCACCTACGGCGCCGAACTGGACAATCTGCGCGCTGCACTGGATTGGGCCTTTTCCGCAGATGGTGATGCACAGCTTGGCATCGCGTTGACGGCGGCGGCGGTGACGCTCTGGGTGCGCCTGTCGATGTTCGCCGAGTGCCGCGAACGCGTCAGGACCGCGCTGGCCGCGCTCGGCGACCACGGCGACAACAGGGTGCGCATGCAGCTCCTGGCCGCGCTCGGCTGGTCGCTGATGTACGGCGAAGGACGCGCGCGCGAGGCCCGCCCGATCCTCGAAGCCACGCTCGAACTGGCCGACAGGCTGGACGACAAGGATTTCCGGCTGCGGGCGCTCTGGGGCTTGTGCATCGACCAGTTCAACAACGGTGCATTCGGCAAGGCGCGCGCGCTCGCCGATCGCTTCGCCGAAGCCGCGTCGAGCTCATCTGACAAGACCGACCTCATGCTGGCGGACCGGCTCATGGCCGTTGCCCTGCATTATCTCGGTGATCAGAGCGAGGCGCGCGTTCGTATCGACCGGGTGAATGCGTCCCTGCATGTGCTGGCCGAGAAGCCCAAGATATTCCCGCTCGACTTACGGATATCGACACAGTATTTCCGCGCCCGCATTCTGTGGCTTCAAGGTCACGCGGATCAGGCTCTCGCGCTCGCCGAGCGCAACATCCATGAAGGCCGCGCCAACGGCCACGCGTTGACCTTCTGCAGCGTGCTCGGACAGGCCGCGTGCCCGATCGCTTTTCTGGCCGGGGACTACGATGCCGCCGAGCGCTACGGGACCGAGTTGCTCGAGCACACCGATCGCCACGCGATCCGGCTCTGGGGGCTGTGGGCCCGTGCATTCAACGCCCTGGTCGTTGCAAAGCGCACGGACGTCGAGGCAGGCTTGCCGCTGCTGCGCGACGAGCTCAACCGTGCCGGCGACGCGCGCTTCCTGCCGCGCTTTCTTCCCCTGCTCGGCGAGCTCGCGGCATGTTTCGGACAGGCCAATCAGATCCATCAGGGCTTTGACACGATCGAGAACGCGTTGGAGCGTTGCAACGACCGGCAGGAACGCTGGTACCTGCCGGAGCTGCTCCGTATCAAGGGCGATCTCATGCTGAGAGAAACGCCCCGATCGGAAGCTGCCGACGCCTGTTTTCACCAGGCCATGGACCTTGCAACACAGCAGGGCGCAAACTTCTGGCAGCTGCGATGCGCCGTCAGCATCGCAAAGCTCAGGATTGAACGAGACCAGCGCGCAGACGCACTCGCCATTCTAGAGACGGTCTGTGGCGCGCTGACCGAAGGACCCGACATCGCCGATATGCGGATCGCGCGCAGCCTGATCGCGCAATTGCGGGCGTAGCCTGAAATCCCCCGTCCGGATCTAGCCTCCCGCAGCAACTGCGCGCCGCGGCAGCTTCCAGTTCGGCCGGATGAAGTGGCAGGTGTAGCCGTCGGGATAGCGCTCGAGGTAATCCTGATGCTCGGGCTCAGCCTCCCAGAATTCGCCGACGGGTGCCGTTTCCGTCACCACCTTGCCGGGCCACAGACCCGATGCTTCGACATCGGCAATGGTGTCTTCGGCAACGCGCTTCTGTTCGTCCGACGTGTAGAAAATCGCCGAGCGATAGCTCGTCCCCAGATCATTGCCCTGACGGTTGAGCGTGGTGGGATCGTGGATCTGGAAGAAGAACTCCAGCATCGTTCGATAACTGGTCTTTGCCGGATCGAAGATGATCTCGATCGCTTCGGCATGACCTTCGTGATTGCGATAGGTGGCGTTCTTCACAGCACCGCCGGTGTACCCGACGCGCGTGGAGACAATTCCGGGCTGCTTGCGGATGAGGTCCTGCATGCCCCAGAAGCAGCCTCCAGCCAAAACTGCGCGCTCTGTCGTCATCTGTCAGCTCCCAATCGGCCAGGGACGTCCATCCGGTTCCGACATTCTGCCGGGGAGCCGGATGGACAACTTAATTGAAGCACCGCAACTAGACCAGCTTGGCGTCGAGGCTGATTTCGGCGTTGAGAACCTTGGACACCGGACAATTCTTTTCGGCCTCTCCTGCAATGCGGGCGAAACCGGCGTCATCCAGATTGGGCACCTTGGCGCGCAGGGTCAGCGCCGACTTGCTGATCTTGAACCCCTTGCCGTCGGGCTCGAGCGAGACTGCAGCCTCCGTCGACAACTCGGTCGGCGCGAAGCCGGCAAGCTGAAGGCCGAACGCCAGCGCCATGGTGAAGCAGCCAGCATGCGCGGCTGCGATCAATTCCTCGGGGTTGGTCCCTTTCTCGTTCTCGAAACGCGTCTTGAAGGAATAGGGCGTCTCGGCCAGCACGCCGGACTCGCTGGTCAAATGGCCGGTGCCGTCGCGACCGGTGCCTTGCCAAACAGCTTTTGCCTTGCGGATCATGTCACGTCTCCTCGGTTGCTCGCGTATCGCAGCGATCCTATCCGCTGCTGATTTGTCCTGTATGAAGCCAACACCGATCCAGCCGATGCGGGTATCCCGGAACACGCGCATCACCAATGCTTCCTCGGAACGGCCGTGCACGCTCAACTTGGCCTCATGCGGCTTGGCGGACAAATTGGCAATATCTTCAACGAGCTACCGTCCGATCGAGCTCTTGCAACTCCTAACAACTTCTAACACGCCAAGCCGCCCACGCCCCGCCATGGTGGAGGCAATTCATGGTGGATGCAGTGGGACATGGCACTTCTTGACGATGCGATCGACGCCTGCGGGGGGCTGACCCGCTGGAACAATCTGAGCCGGTTCACGCTGCATCTTTCCGTTGGCGGGGTACTGTTCTCCGACGCCGGACATGCGCGGGAATTCAAGGACGTCACCGCGGAGGGATCGACGCGGACACAATCCGTCCGCTTCACCGGAATCACGGGCGGCGAACGATCCGGCGCGTTTCAGCCTGATGCGATCACGATCGAAAGCCTGGATGGTCACGTGCTGCGGACATGGCGCAACCCGAGCCTTGCCTTCCCCACCCATGGCGCACATGCGCTGGCGGACGAGCTGCATCTGGTCTTCTTCTGCGGCGTCCAGATCTGGAACTATCTCACCACCCCATTCCTCCTCGCCCGTCCCGACGTCGCGGTCGAGGAGCTACCGCCGTGGCAGGAAAATCGTGAGACGTGGCGGCGCCTGCGCGCGCAATTCCCGCCGGACCTGATCAGCCTGGCGTCCGAGCACGTGTTCTATTTCGACGACAGCGCCCTGCAGCGACGGACCGACCACGACCTCCTGGGCGCACGTGTCGCGCACTACTCGTGGGCCCACGAGACCTTCGGCGGCATCGTGGTTCCAACTCTTCGGCGTACCCTGGCGCTGCAGCCCGACGCAGCGGTGATCGCCAAGCCCGTGCTGATCGACGTCGAGATTTTCGACGCCGTCTTCGAATGACGGCCAAGCCCTTGAATACCAACCAAAGCTCAAGCGACTGCGGCCGGCTGCCGCACCCGCCCGCCCCACATAATCTAACAGATCCTAATCACCCCTAACGGGCTTCCAGGCCTTCGCGCGCCTATCCTGCCACCAATACCGAAGATGCGAGTTCACCGATCTCGGCGAACGACCGCGCGGATCAGAAAGAATAAGCGATGCTGACCGAATTGCAGAGAGCACACACCCGGATCGACCTTCCGGCCGGCCCAGGAGATCACGAAGCCCGCCCCGAATTGCCGCGTGCCAAGATCAATGCCCTACCGAAATGGCGGCTGCGTCGCGTCGAGCACCATATCGCCGCTCATTTCGAACGCAGCATCAGCCTGTCCGAGCTCGCCAATGTCGCGGGTCTCTCGAGAATGCATTTCGCCGCACAATTTCGCGCGGCGACCGGATACCGTCCGCGAGAATACCTCCTCATTCACCGGATCGCGCACGCGAAGTCGCAGCTGACGACGACCCAGCGGCCTCTGGCCGAGATTGCACTCGCAGTCGGCTTCAGCACCCAGGCTCACTTTTCGACCGTGTTCAAGCGCATCAGCGGCCAGACGCCGGCGCGATGGCGCACGGCCGCCAAGACCGAACGGCCTAACTGTGAAAGTCCACTACGGCGCCGGCTTACGCCAGACACGAACTGGAGGGTCAACATGCATTACGCGGATGCGCGCTGAGGCGTTCAACAGCGGCGCTCAGCGTTCTATCCCGCAGGCAGTTCATCGAGGTGGCAGGCCACCCATTGCTCGCCATCAGTCGAACGAAGCTCCGGTTCTTCCGTGCGGCAGCGGTCGAACACGAACGGGCAGCGAGTGTGAAAGCGGCATCCGCGCGGCGGATTGATCGGGCTCGGTACGTCGCCGCCGAGGATGATGGGATTGCGCTTGGCCCCTGGCTCCGGCAGCGGCACCGCCGAGAGCAGCGCCTTGGTGTAGGGATGTCTTGGCGCGGCAAAGATCTCCCGGCGCGGCGCCACCTCGACGATCTTCCCGAGATACATCACCGCGACGCGATGGGTCATATGCTCGACGATTGCGAGATCATGGCTGATGAACAGCAAGGCCAGGCCAAACTCGCGTTGGAGATCCTGCAACAAATTGACGATCTGCGCCTTGACCGAGACGTCGAGCGCCGAAACCGCCTCGTCGCAGACGATCAGCTCCGGTTCGGCCGCGAGCGCCCGTGCGATGCCGATGCGCTGACGCTGGCCTCCCGAGAATTCGTGCGGCCGGCGGTTCAGCGCCTCGCGCGGCAGGCGCACGGTGTCCATCAGCGCCGTGACGCGCGTCTCGAGATCGGTCGCCGACTTGGCCAGACCGAAATTCCGGATCGGCTCGGCCAGGATGTCGCGCACGCGCATGCGTGGATTGAGGCTCGAGAACGGGTCCTGGAACACCACCTGCATGCGTTGCCGCAGCTGGCGCATCGTGCTCGGATGCGCATCGTCGATGCGCTGGCCGTCGAGGATCACCTGGCCTGATGTCACGTCGAACAGCCGCAGGATCGCACGGCCGACCGTCGACTTGCCGCAGCCAGACTCGCCGACCAGCGACAGCGTCTCGCCCCGTGCAATCTCGAACGACACGCCGTCGACCGCATAGACCCACTCGGACTTGCGCCCGAACAGGCCGGCCTTGACCGGAAAGTGCTTCTTGAGGTCATTGACCTGGAGCAGCGGGATGCTCATGCCGCAACGGCTCCCTTGGCGGCGTGGTGGCAGGCTGCGATGTGGCGCGGCCCCTTTTCTTCGAGGCCGGGCGCATGTTGCCGGCAGAGATCAGTCGCGAGCGCACAGCGGCCGGCAAAGACGCAGCCGGTGATTGGCTTGCGCAGGTCGGGCACCTGCCCGGGAATCTCGGCGAGCCGCGTCGCGGTGCCGGCGAGCGACGAGCCGAGCCGCGGCACGGCGCCGAGCAGGCCCTGCGTATAGGGGTGACGCGGCGAGCGGAACAGCTCCGCCACCGGCGCCTCCTCGACCTTGCGGCCGGCATACATCACCATGACGCGCTCGGCGATCTCGGCGACCACGCCGAGATCGTGGGTGATCAGGATGATCGCGGCACCGACGCGGCGCTTGAGGTCCAGCATCAGCTTCAGGATCTGCGCCTGGATGGTGACGTCGAGCGCCGTGGTCGGCTCATCCGCGATCAGGAGCTTCGGATTGCAGGCCAGCGCCATCGCGATCATCACGCGCTGGCGCATGCCGCCGGAAAGCTGATGCGGATATTCGCGTACGCGCCGCTTCGGCTCGGGAATGCCGACCAAAGTCAGCATCTCGATCGCGCGCCCCTCGGCCGCCGCCTTGTCGAGGCCCTGATGCAGCATCAGCGTTTCGCGGATCTGGCGGCCGACGGTCAGCACCGGATTGAGGCTCGTCATCGGCTCCTGAAAGATCATCGAGATGTCGTTGCCGCGAATGGCGCGCATCTCGCGGTCGGGCAATTGCAGCAGGTCCTTGCCCGCAAAGCGGATGGCGCCGGCGATCCTGCCCGGCGGTTCCGGAATCAGCCGCATCAGGGACATCGATGTCACCGACTTGCCGCAGCCGGATTCGCCGACAATGGCGAGCGTCTCGCCCTCGTTGACATGGAAGGACACCCCGTCCACCGCGCGATTGATTCCGCTTGGGGTGCGGAAGTGGGTCTGGAGATTTTCAACTTCAAGCAACGCCATCGCGATCAGCCTCGGCGCATCAGAGACGCTTGGCCATGCGCGGGTCGAGCGCATCGCGAAGGCCGTCGCCGAGCAGGTTCACGGCGAGCACGGTGACGGAGAGGAACGCCGCCGGGAAGAACACGATGTAAGGCTTGACCTGCCACAACGCGCGACCCTCGGCCATGATGTTGCCCCAGGACGGAATGGTGGGCGGCGTGCCGGCGCCAATGAAGGACAGGATCGCCTCCGTGATCATGGCGCTGGCGCAAATGTAAGTCGCTTGCACCAGCATCGGCGCGAGCGTGTTGGGCAGGATGTGGCGCAGGATGATCATCGGCGTGCGCGTTCCGCAGGCCACCGCGGCGTCCACATAGGGCTGCTCGCGCAGCGACAGCACCACGCTGCGGACGAGGCGCGACACGCGCGGAATTTCGGCGACGGTGATGGCCAGGATGACGTTGCCGACGCTGCCGCGCGTCAGCGCCATCAGCGCAATTGCGAGCAGGATCGGTGGGATCGACATCAGCCCGTCCATGAAACGCATCAGGATGCCGTCGGCCCAGCGGATGAATCCCGAAACCAGGCCGATGGCGAGACCGGCTGCGGATGCGAGCACGGCAACCGATAGCCCGACCGTGAGCGAGACCCGCGCGCCGAACAGCACGCGTGAGTAGATATCGCGGCCGAGCACGTCGGTGCCGAACCAGAATGCCGCCGATGGCGCCCGGGTGCGCCTGGCAGGCGCCAGCGCGGTCGGGTCCACCGTCCAGAGATATGGCGCAAAGATCGCGATCAGGACCAGCGCCAGCAGCAGCGCCCCGCCGATCGCAACGGTGGGGTGGCCGCGCAAGAACCCGATGAACCCACGTCGGATCGTGACGGGCCGGAGGATTTCAGGCAGTTGCGGCGCGAGCACGAGGCCGGCCGGCAGCACCTGCGGATTGACGGTCGCGTCGGTCAATAGCGGATCCTCGGGTCAACGAGTGTATAGGTGACGTCGATCATCAGATTGACGAGGACGTAGACGAAGCTGAACAGCAGCACGATGCCCTGGATGACGGGATAATCGCGGCGCAGGATCGCATCGATCGTGAGACGGCCAAGACCAGGGATCGCAAACACGCTTTCCGTCACGACCGCGCCGCCGATCAGCAGCGCGATGCCGATGCCAATTACGGTGACGATCGGCACAGCCGCGTTCTTGAGCGCGTGAATGAACAGGATGCCGCCCTGCCCGAGGCCCTTGGCGCGCGCTGTGCGGATATAGTCCTGCTGCAACACTTCGAGCATGGCCGCGCGGGTGATACGCGCGACCAGCGCGATATAGACGCAGCCGAGCGCGATCGCCGGCAAGATCAGATTCTCCAGCCAGGGCCAGAAGCCCTGGTTCAGCGGCGTATAGCCCTGCACCGGAAGCCATTCGAGCTCGAGCGCGAAGATGTAGGCAAGCATGTAGCCGACGACGAAGACCGGCAGCGAGAAGCCGAACACCGCAAAGCCCATGATGGCCCGATCGATGAAGCTGCCGGCCTTCCATGCCGCCACGACGCCGAGCGGCACCGCGACCACGATCGTCAGCAGCAGCGTGACCACCATCAGCGACAGCGTCGGCCCAAGACGCTGCCCGATCATCGTCGAGACCGGCAGGTTGGTGAAGATCGAGGTGCCGAGATCGCCGTGCAGGATGCGCCAGACCCAGCTTCCGAACTGGACCAGGAACGGACGGTCGAGGCCGAGGCTCTGGCGGATGCGCTCCACATCCTCCGGGCTTGCCTGGTCGCCCGCGATCACCACGGCGGGGTCACCCGGCGCAATGTAAAGCAGGCTGAACACGAACAGTGCAACAATCGCCATCACCGGCAAGGTGGCGACGATGCGCCGGAGGATATAGGAAAGCATCTGGCCTCAGCGCGGCATCATGCGGTCTTCGATACACCCCAGAAGAACGGCAGCGGTCCCTTGGTAATGCCCGAAACGTTCTTGCGCCACGCCGTGTAGCTCAGGAAGAATCCGGTCGGCGCGTAGACGACATCATCGAGCGCCGCCTTGTTGAGACGGCCGACAGCCGCCTTCTCCTCGTCGAGGTTCTTGGCGTCGAACCAGGCCGTGACTTCCTTCTCTGCGTTGGGACTGTTGGGCCAACCGAACCAGGCCTTGTCGCCATTGGCGCGAATAGCGGTGTACGGCGCGGGATTGATGCAGTCCGCGCCCGCATGCCAAGTGTGGAACATGTTCCAGCCGCCTTGTCCGGGCGGCGTCTTCTGCGCGCGGCGGGAGCCGACCGTGCCCCAATCGGTTGCGACGAAGTCGACATTCATCCCGAGCTTCTTGAGGAGGTCGGCGGTCACATCGCCCATCGCCTTGGTGATCGGCTGGTCCTGCGCTACGAGGCAGGTCACCGGCTGGCCGGAATAGCCGCTCTCGGCGAGCAGTTTCTTGGCCGCATCGAAATCCCGTTTGCCCTTGAGGATCTCGCCGCCCATCTCGCTATAGAGCGGCGTATCGGGCGTGAAGAAGCCCGGCAGGGACTTCCACAGTGCATCGTCGTCGCCGACGATCGCGCGCATGTAGTCCTCCTGGCTCAGCGCCATCAGCACCGCGCGACGTGCCCGCACGTCGTTGAACGGTGCGAACAGATGATTCATGCGGAACGAGCCGATATTGCCGAGGGGATCGCCGATATCGACGCTGATGTTCTTGTTCTTCTTCAGCACGGGCACGAGATCGGCAATCGGGTTCTCCCACCAGTCGACCTCGCCGTTCTGCAAGGCCGCGGCCGCCGTTGCGGGATCCGGCATCACCAGCCACTCGACACGATCGACCAGAATCTGCTTGCCGCCGGCAAGCCACGAGGCCTTCTCCTGCCGCGGCACGTAATCGGCGAATTTCTCGAACACCGACTTGGCGCCGGGGACCCATTCGCTCTTGGCGAACTTCATCGGCCCCGAGCCGACATACTCGGTGATCTGCTTGAACGGATCGGTCTTCGCGATACGTTCTGGCATGATGAAGGAGCACGGCGCGTTGTTCTTGGCCAGCGCATAGAGCATTTTCGGGAAGGGCTGCTTCAACACCCACTTGAAGGTGCGGTCATCGACAGGGGTCAACTCCTGCTGGATCGCCAGGATCATCAGGCCCATCGGATCGCGCGCGGCCCAGCGCGCCAGGCTCGCGACGACGTCCTTGCTCAGCACCGGCTCGCCGTCGTGGAATTTGAGCCCCGGGCGCAGCTTGAACGTCCAGATCTTGCCGTCGTCCGAGGTTTCCTCGGACTCGACCATCTGGCGCTGCGGCTGCAGCTTCGCATCGACGCCGTACAGCGTATCCCAGACCAGGGCCGCCGCATTGCGCACGACATATTGGGTACCCCAGATCGGATCGAAATTGGCGAGATTGGCCTGCGGCACGAAACGCAGGGTGCGCGCCGCTGCGCCTTGGGCGATCGCCGGGGCCGATAGGCCGGTCAATGCCAGGCCGCCTGCGCCGGCCAGTCCCTTCAATACGGTCCTGCGATCCATAAAGTCCTCCCAGTCATGCCGTGATGCCGGCCGTTCATTGGCCAAGGGCAGGTGAAATCGAGCCCAATAGCGTGCAAATGGTATGCCAGTAACCGGCCGTCCGCCAGCGGGTTCTCATCGACTTTTGGCCATCATTGCACAGCAGCACGGACGCAGTGACGCCGCTGGAGATGACCGGTTCTGGTTCGGTGGAGGAGCGCTCACCGCGGCAATGATCGTCAGCGCGCGCGAGCCATAATCACAGCAATCTTGCTCCAAAATTCCTCTCCGGATCCATGTCGGCCACGAGCCGGCCGGTCGGCTTCGCCGCCTCGCCGCCGCTGCGCGCCAGGAATTTTCCGCTGCCGGCGCTGGCAAGACATCTGTCACCGTCGATAATCACGCGACCGCGCGACAGCACCGACACCGGCCAGCCCTTCAGCTTGCGGCCTGCGAACGGCGTGTAGCCGGCGAGGTCATGCATCATCTCGTCGGCGATCACGGTCTCGCGGTTGGGATCCCAGATTGCGATGTCAGCATCGGTGCCGATCGCGATCGAGCCCTTGCGCGGATGCAGATTGTAGATCTTGGCCGGTGCCGTCGCGGTCAGCTCGACGAACTTTTCAAGACCCAGTCGTCCCTTCGACACCATCGCATCGAACAGCAGCGGCAGCCGCAGCTCCAGTCCCGGCAGGCCGTTCGCGACTTGCTTGAAGTTCGGGTTCGGTCCGGCTCGCAGCTTGCCGGTCTCGTCATAGCGATATGGCGCGTGGTCCGACGAGATGGTCTGGAGATCGCCGAGCGACAGCGCCTGCCACAGCGCCTCCTGGTCCTGATACGTTCGCGGCGGCGGGCTGCACATCCACTTGGCGCCTTCGGCGCCGGGCTTGTCGAGATCATCAGCCGTGAGGAACAGATATTGCGGACAGGTCTCGGCAAAGACCTTGAGCCCCTGCCCGCGCGAGTCGCGGATCACCTTGGCGCCATCGGCGGTCGAGACATGGAAGATCATGATCGGCTGATCGATCAAGGCCGCCATGCCGATCAACCGTGTGAAGGCTTCCGCCTCCGAGACGCGGGCGTGGCTGACGGCATGGTATTTCGGCATCGTGTAGCCACGCGCAAGCAGACGCTTCACCATCCAGGCGATGATGCCGTGATTTTCGGCATGAGCGCACAACATCGCGCCGGACTGGCGCGCGGCCAGCAGAATGTCGAGCAGCGGCTCGTCATCGATCTTGAGCCGGTCATAGGTCATGAAGATCTTGATCGAGGCATGCCCCTTCTTCACCAGCGCCGGAATGTGCTCCTCGACCGTCTCCCTGGTCGCATCCGCGATGATCATGTGAAAGGCGTAGTCGATCACGGCGCCCTTTTTCGCCAGCGCGTGATAATCCTCCACCACCTGCGGCAGCTTCATGCCGACATGCTGGGCTGCGAACGGGATCACCGTTGTCGTGCCGCCGAAAGCTGCAGAGACCGTCGCGCTCTCGAACGTGTCGGCGTTCATGATGCCGGCGGCGGACAGTTGCTCGATATGCGCGTGGCTATCGACGCCACCCGGCAGCACCAGCTTGCCGCGCGCATCGATCTCGCGCTTGGCCGGCGAAAGCCCGCGACCGATAGCCGCGATGGTTTCACCGGAGATGGCGACATCGGCCTCGAACACATCAGTGGTGGTGGCGACGCGTCCGCCGCGGATGATCAGATCGTAGTTGGGTTCAGTCATGAGGCACTCCGTGACAGGCCCGAGCGAAAGGATTGCCAGTTGGCAGGAAAACCATCGGCATCATTCCTCCGGCGGCAGCACCGCGCCGGTGCGGCTGGTGATCAGGCCATAATGCTCGATACGGCGGTGCTGCGCGAAATTGAAGATTGTGGTCTTGCCAAAGGTAGTGGCGTCGAGATCGCAAGGGTGGAGTAGAAGCTCGTCCTCTTCTGTCCTGGCTTCAGCGACGATCTCGCCGTTGGGATCGACGATCAGGCTGCCGCCGAATAGCGGATGGCCGTCCTCGACGCCCGCCTTGGCGACGGCAATCACCCAGGTCGCGTTCTGGTAGGCGCCGGCCTGCACCGAGAGGCGGTTGTGAAACAGGCGCTTCTCGATGCCCTCCTCGCTTCGCTCCGCATTTACCGACGGCGTATTATAGCCGATCAGCACCATTTCGACGCCCTGCAAGCCCATGACACGATAGGTCTCGGGCCAGCGGCGGTCGTTGCAGATGGCCATGCCGATGATGCCGCCGAGCTCACGCCAGACGTTGAAGCCGAGATCGCCCGGCTCGAAATAGCGCTTCTCCAGATGCTGATGCGAGCGCCTGGTGTCGTATTCCACATGGCCCGGCAGATGGACCTTGCGGTATTTGCCGACGATCCTGCCGGACTTGTCGGTAAGAACAGCGGTGTTGAAGTGGTGGCCGTCAGGGGTCAGCTCGGCATAGCCGAAATTCATCGCCATCTGATGTTGCGCCGCCCGCTCGAACAGCGGCCTGGTCGCGGCGTTCGGCATTTCACGCTCGAACCAGCTATCGAACTCCGCCCGGTCCTCCACGTACCAGCGCGGGAAAAACGTCGTCAGCGCCAACTCCGGATAGGCGATCAGGTCGGCGCCTTTTGCTTTCGCCTCGTCCATCAGCGCGATCATGCGCTTGACCACCGCCTCGCGGCTGTCGGCCTTCTGAATCGGCCCCATCTGGGCGGCCGCAACGTTGACGATACGCATCAGCGAGTTCCTGATTCTTGATGAGGCTGACGATTGCAGCTTCGATGGCGTGTCGGCGCGCTCAGCATAACGCAGCCTCGCGCCGGTTGACCACCCAAGCAGCTTTCATGCCGTGAGTTGATCGCATCGCTCTCAAAGGGCGCGGCAGCTTGTCCCGAATTTGCGCTTCCGCGTGCGCTCTTCGCGCTTCTGCGGACAAATCGTCCCTCTGGGCCATAACCATGCAATGACAGCAACCATGCTATGACAGTGTGCGGAACCTCTCTCCGCATCTTGGGTTGTTAAACTCAACCCTTACCCCCGATTCCCTCCCGGAGTTACACGAATGACTTCAGCCGACCGGCCGGCGACGCGGCTCGCCACGCGCCTCTCGTTTCTGGTCGCCGGATTCGGCCTCGCATGCTGGGCACCGCTGGTGCCGTTCGCGAAGGAGCGGCTCGCGGTCGATGACGCCGTCCTCGGCCTGCTGCTGCTCAGCCTCGGGATCGGCTCCGTCGTTGCGATGCTCGCGACCGGAATTTTGAGCGCCCGTCATGGCACCAAGCCTATCATCATCGGGGGCGGGATCGGCCTCGCGCTGGTGTTGCCCCTGCTCGTCATTACCGGCACGTCCGTGACGTTGGCAATTGCCTTGCTCGCATTCGGCGCGGCGCTCGGCTCCATCGACGTCGCCATGAACATACATGCCGTCGAGGTCGAACGCGCGGCGCGACAGCCGCTGATGTCGGGCTTTCATGCGCTCTTCAGCATTGGCGGCTTCGCTGGATCCGCGGTGATGACGGCGCTGCTGTCGTTTCATCTTGGACCGCTGGCGAGCGCGTTGATCTGCTCCGTGCTGATGCTGATCGCGATGGCGCTCGCCTCGCCGCGCCTGCTGCGCAGGGCGCAGGCGCAGGAGGGACCGCTGTTCGTGCTGCCGCATGGCATCGTGCTGTTGCTGGCGCTGTTGGCCGCCGTCACCTTCCTGATCGAAGGCGCGATGCTCGACTGGGGCGCGCTACTCGTCATCGACGCGGGTCTCGTTAGCGAGGCACGAGGCGGGATCGGCTACATCGTGTTCTCGATCGCGATGACCATCGGCCGGCTGGGCGGCGACGTCGTCGTGGCGCGTATCGGTGACCGCGCAACGCTGGTCGGGGGAAGCCTGCTTGCGATCGCAGGCCTGGCGGTGCTGCTGCTGGCACCGAGCCCGGCCATCGCCATTGCCGGCTTCCTGCTCATCGGCCTCGGCGCGTCGAACCTGGTGCCGGTGCTGTTCCGCGGGGCCGCAACGCAGACCGCGATGCCTACGGGGCTCGCGGTGGCGTCGATCACCACCGCCGGCTATGGCGGTGTTCTGGTTGGCCCTGCCGGCATCGGTTTCGTCGCCCACGCCGTCGGCCTGCCGACGGCGTTCTGGATGCTCGCAGCGCTGATGGGCCTCGTCACATTATCCGCGCGCGCCGTCACCACAAAATAGAAGGGCGCGCCACGGCCTGCCGTGACGCGCCCTGCAATGAGGGTCGTGCGGGCTTTACGCGCTCGCCTGGGTCACGAACTTGGTGTTGAGGTACCCCTCGATCGCCTCGAGGCCGCCTTCGGAGCCGTAACCGGAATCCTTGATGCCACCAAACGGCACTTCCGGCAGCGCGAGACCGTGATGGTTGATCGAGACCATGCCGCTCTCGACGTCGGCGCCGATCGCCTGCATCGTCTTGGTGGACGTCGTGTAGGCATAGGCCGCCAAACCATACGGCAGGCGGTTCGCCTCGGCGACCACTTCATCATAGCTGCGGAACGACGTGATCGGTGCCAGCGGGCCAAACGGCTCCTCGTTCATGATGCGGGCATCGCGCGGCACGTCGGTAATGACGGTCGGCTCGAAGAAGAAGCCTTCGTTGCCGATGCGCTTGCCGCCGGCCTGCACCTTGGCGCCGCGCTGAACGGCGTCGGAGACGAGACCTTCCATGGCGTCGACACGGCGCGGGTTGGCCAGCGGGCCCATGCGGGTATCCTTGTCGAGGCCGTTGCCAACCTTCAGGCTCTTCGCCGCCGCCACGAATTTGTCGACGAAGGGCTGGTAGACGCTTTCATGCACCAGGAAGCGCGTCGGGGAGACGCAGACCTGGCCGGCATTGCGGAACTTGTTGGCCGAGAGGATCTTGGCGGCGTTGTCGAGATCGGCATCCGCAAACACGATCGCCGGCGCGTGGCCACCGAGCTCCATCGTGACGCGCTTCATATGCAGGCCCGCTAGGGCAGCCAGATGCTTGCCGACCGCGGTCGAGCCCGTAAAACTGATCTTGCGGATGATCGGATGCGGAATGAGATACTCCGACACGTCCGACGGCACGCCGAACACCAGCTGGACGACGCCGGGCGGAATGCCCGCGTCGGCATAGGCGCGCACCAGCTCCATGCAGCTTGCGGGTGTTTCTTCCGGACCCTTGACGATGATCGAGCAGCCGGCGGCGAGCGCGGCCGAGATCTTGCGCACCGCCTGGTTGATCGGGAAATTCCAGGGCGTGAACGCCGCGACCGGGCCGACCGGCTCCTTGGTCACGAGTTGGGAGACATTGCCCATCCGCGGCGGCACGATGCGGCCATAGGCGCGGCGGGCTTCCTCCGAGAACCAGTCGATGAGATCGCCGGCCAGCATGGTCTCGCCCTGGGCTTCCACGACCGGCTTGCCCTGCTCCATGGTCATGACAGGCGCGATCTCGGCGGCGCGCGAGCGGATGATGTCGGCGGCCTTGCGCATCAGCTTGTAGCGATCGAACGGCGAGGTCTTGCGCCAGACCTCGAAGCCGGCCTTGGAAGCCTCCAGCGCGCGGTCGAGGTCCGCCTTCGAGGCGTGCGGGGTCCTGCCGATCGGCTGGCCCGTTGCGGGATTGAGGATGTCCTCCGACTTGCCGGAGGTGCCGTCGGTCCACTCGCCGGCAATGAACATCTGAACTTTCGGGTACATCCTTTGGCTCTCCTGCGTGATTTCAACGGCGGGACTGACACCCCGCCCAATAAGTGGGCGCAGAGCTACACCGAAAGGCAGTCCCCGGAAAGGGAGCAGCAGCGCATCACTGATCTTCCCGGCGGCCATGCACGTCATGCAGCTCAGGTTGAAAATTTCGCCTGCAAACGCCGCCAGCCGACCACGATGCCGGTGACGGAGAACACCAGCCCCAGCGCACAAAGCCCGACGATCAGGACGTCGCGCAGGCGCGGATGCGCCATCAGGACCGGGAAGTCGAGCGTGTGCAGCGCGCTGTAGGCCCAGCGATAGGCTCGGCGCGAGCCATCCAGCCGTTGCAGCACGCTGCCGTCGGCGCCGTCGACGTCGAACCAGAGATCGCCGCAGCGGGAGCGGTAGACCGGCGCGCCGGGAACGATGGAATGCGCGGGATAGTCGTCATTGTCGGCAAGAACAGATGCAACGCCGCAGCCTGCCGCAATGCGCGTCGTCAGGCTGAGGACGTCCTGCTCATCCAGGAACGCCATCTGCCGATCGCGAGTCGGCTGTCCCGCCTTGGTCAAGGTCTGGCTACCAAGACCGGTGCGGTCGCGCCGAAAGACATTCGCGTTGAAAGCAAACCATTCGACTTCGCGCGCTGAAGTCGACAGCGGCTGCTGATAGGGCGACGGAGCCCCGCGCCAGTCCGGCACCGCATTCGTCACGCCGGCCTCAGCCGGGGTTAGTTGCCCGCGCGAGAATAGGCGACCGTGATCCATGGAGAGCCAGCCACTGAAGATCCAGGTCAGCACGAACGCCGTCGCCGCGAGACCGACAATATGATGGAGAGCGTGCCAACCGCGGTAGGGTGAGCCGATCAGCCCTCCTCGCAACCTGATCCGGACAATCCCGACCACCGCGCCCAGTGCCGCAGCGATCAACGCCAGCAGCGATAAGGTCCAGACCAGCCGATCCCACAGCGGCCAGTCGCTTCTCAGGACCGTCGGATAGATCCAGTGCAAGACGCTGCCGGCGAGGTTCCAGCCTCGCTCGAACCGCGTTGTATCCAGCACGACCTCGCCGGTGCGCGATGAGACGTACACTTCCGTTCCGGCTGCGTCGCCGAGAGCGATGCGGAACAGTGGCCGATGACGATCGAAGCCGTTCGGCACGCTCCATTGATCGTAATCGGCGCGCGCAATGATCGTGGCGTGTGTGACATCAAGCCTGCGCCCGCGAGCATGATCTTGCACGATGGCGAGCGCGACGTCGGGGGATTCCACCGATGCATCGGCCCCATCCGATGCACGAACCGACCTTACACGCGACGGTCCCGACACGAGATAGACCGGCCCATCGCTGCGCCGGATCAGGCGAACACGCGTGGCGTCCGTGATCCCGCTCGCGACGACTGCGCCGCCGACCGCCATGATCGCCTCGCCGCGCTCCACCGGCGCGAGCCCGGCAAAGCGCTCCGCTTCCGTCAACACTGGAAACGGAACGAAGTGCATCACGATTCCGCTCGCGAACCACATCGCGAACAGGAGGCAGAACGCGATCCCGAGCCAGCGGTGCGAGAGGATGATCGCGCCCATCATCCGGTCAGCACCCTACCATTTGAACGCCGCAGAGATCTCGTAGGTCCGCGGTGCGCCCAACAAGATTTGGTCGGGATAGAACGGGTCACCCCAGATCGCGTAGCGCTTGTCGGTGAAGTTACGCACCCGGAAGGTCAGGCGGGCCTGGTCGACCGCATTGAACACCGTCTTGGGGATATCGACGAAGGCGTAGACATCACCGACGGTGTAGGCATTCATGGTCACCGTGTTGGCGTCGCTGTTGTAGCGGTCGCCGACATGGCGGCCGGCGATGCCGAGTTCCACCGGCCATGGCGTGAAGAAGCGCCAGGACGCGCCGGCATTGGCGACGATGCGCGGCACGTTCGGCGGCGTGTTGCCCGAGAACGAGCCCCCGGCAAAGTCATAGTCGGCATAGCGCGCATCGACATAGGCGATGTTGCCCCAGAGCCGCAGAGGCTCGATCGGGCGGATCGACCCGGCAAGCTCGACGCCTTTGGACTCCTGCCGTCCCGCAATATTGAGCGTCTGGCCGCCGGCCGCGGCATAGACGTTCTTGCGGACGATATCGTAGGCCGAGAACGACCACTCCGCCCTGTTGTCCCAAAATACGTGCTTGACGCCGGTCTCATAAGTGCGCGCGGTCGTGAGATCCAGCTTCTGGGTCGGTCCGAGCAAAAAGATGTTGTTGGCCGAGATGTCGGCGCCGGTGGCGTACTGGCTGAAGAAGGTCAGGCCCGGAACGGCTTCCCAGGTGTAGCCGATGCGGCCGGTGACGGGCGCCCAGGACTTCGTGAACGGAAAGCCCGTATTCTCCAGACCAAACTTGTCGGTCGAATTGCGGTCGAGCCCGATATGCTCGGCGCGCAGGCCGCCGATCAGCGAAAAGGTCCGCGTCAGCTTCAGCCGGTCCTCGAACGACAGCGCCTCGTTGTCGATGCGCGCGGTCTGCTGCTTGGTCGTGAGCAGGCCGTAGAAGCCCCGGTTCGGATCGACGAGATCAAAGGAATCGCTTGGGAAATTCGCAGCACCCGGCCGGACAAAATCGAGGTAGCTCGACGACAGTGTCGTGACGAGACGATTGTCGAAGCCTGCGATGTTCGCATCCCAGGTCAGGTCGGTGATGTTGCCGACCAGGCGCTGGCTGTGCGCCACGTAGAAGCGGCTGCGATCGACCGTGTTCGTGGCCGTATTGAACGCCTCGACCTCGTTGTTGAACCACGAACGTTCCGCGCCGTAGGCATAGGCCTGGCTCTTCAGCGTCAAATCGGGCGCGAGCTTCAACTCGAAACCACCGCGCAGCCAGACCTCCTGTGCAACGTTGCGATTGTCGAGCACGTTGTAGTTGGTGTTGAAGGTGCGATCGTCGATCGTAATTGGTCCAAGATTCGATTTAGTGAAATCCGACACGTAGGTACCCGAGACGATGCCTGCCGTCGCGTGCGAGCCGCTGAAAGCGACCGGCACCAGCGGCGCGCCCCAATAGGCCTTTCCGCGGTCCTCGCGATATTCGATCGCACCCCAGACCTTGAGGCTGTCGGAGATGCGGTAGTTGAGCTGGCCGGAGACGTCGAGCGTCTTGGTATTGGTGTCGTCGGCAAACCCGTTGAGCGTGGAGCGGCTGATGTCGAAGCGGTAGTCCAGGCCCTGCACATTGGTGCTACCACCGGAGCCGTAATATGCGCGGAACGAATTCAGGGAGTCATATGAGAAGTCCGCCTCGTTCCGGATCGGCCCTGTGTGCGGCTGCTTGGTCACAAAATTGATCGCGCCGCCGGCGGCGCCCTCACCCGAGATCAGCGAAGCCGGGCCTTTCAGGATTTCCACAGCTTCGAGATTGGCGGTGTCCATGACCCGCGAGGTCATGTTCTGCGGGCCGATCTTGATGCCGTTGTAGAGCGTGTTGATCTGGCTGTTGGTGAAGCCGCGCATCGAGAAGGCCGAGGGCTCGGCCGGATTGTCGCCCGCAGTGACGCCGACCGCACCTTGGGCCACGTCGGAGACGGTGCGATAGCCCTGCTCGCGGATGGTTTCGGCGGAGATCACCTCGACGGTCGCGGGCGTCTGCCGCACCGTCAGGCCGAGGCGCGAGGCGCTCTCGGCGACGGCGTTGCTGTTGAGCGGCGTTGGGGCTACGGCGTTGGGCACGACCGGCTTGGACGCAGCCACTGCCACGACTGGCCTGCGCGCAGCCGTGCGGCGTGCGCTTGCCGCGTCCCGGCCGGCTGGCTTTGCCCGCTTGCGGGATTGCGGCGGCGATACTTCCACAGCCGGCAGTCGCTCGCGGGCCTGCTGCGCCAAGGCAGCTGGCATGTCGATGGCGACAAAAGACGCGAGAGCGGTGGACGCGAGCAAAAGGCGGCGCGGTTGTACAATATCGATGGAAAACACGGTCCTGGACCTCGGTGTGACGTCAGTGGCACGTCACCGCGAACCAAGGTCCCATCTTCCGGCTGTCAGCCGTCCGATGAAGCCGAATGTCTGTACTCCCCGACCGACATCTTCGCGTGTGACCACGGCTGACGGCAGGTCTCCTGGCTCGCGGGTCGTGACCGCTTCGTCGCCTTCCCGGGACCGAGGACCCAGTGGCTCCTGACGAAGGATTCACCGCTTACAGTTGCGGGGGCAGCTACGGCATTGGGGACAATGTCCCCGCACCGCATTCCCTTTTCATCCCCTTTCGGGGAAACCGTCATCGCCATCTAGGATTACGGCGAAGACGGAGTCAATGTGCCTGTTGCGGCGATATTGCCACAGCGGCCAACTTCCCTGGGAGATCTGCATGGAAGGCGAGACCTTCCTCTGGCTGATACGACACGCCCCCGTCGACGGCACCGCAGGCACCATCCATGCGAATGATGCGCCCGCCGATCTCGGCGACCGCGCGCAACTGGAGGCGCTGCGCCGGTGCCTTCCACTGAATGCCGCGAGCTATGCCAGCCCGGCCCGGCGCACGGTCGAGACCGCGCGCGCGCTCGGGCTTGACGCCGTGCTGGTACCCGAGTTCGGTGAGCAAAATTTTGGCGACTGGACCGGCCGACGCCATGACGAGCTCGCGGCCAGCGGAGGCGAGGCCTATGCGCAATTCTGGAGCGATGCCGCGCGCGGACGGCCTCCGGGCGGCGAGAGCTTTGAGGATCAGGTCGCGCGCGTCAGGCTGGGCCTCGCGCGGATCGGTGCCGGTCCCGCGACGCTCGTCGTGCATTCCGGCACGATCCGCGCCGCGCTCTGCATCGCGCTCGACCTGACGCCACAAGCCGCCTTGCGCTTCGTGATCGATCCGCTGTCGATGACCCGGATCGACCGGCTCGCGACCGGCTGGCGCGTCGGCTCGGTCAATCAGCGGATCAGTTAGGACGATCCGGCACATTGGCCTGCGCGAACGTCGCCATGTCATTGTGAAGCGCGCAGGCCGACCGCACCAGTGGCAGCGCGATCGCGGCACCTGATCCCTCGCCGAGCCTGAGGTCGAGGCTGATCAGCGGCTGCACGTTCAGCGCGCGCAGCACCAGCCGATGCCCCTGCTCGGCCGATTGATGCGACGGCAGCAGGAACGGCTGACACGATGGATTCAGCCGCACCGCTGCGAGCGCGGCAACCGAGACAATAAACCCGTCGATCAGCACGGGAATGCGCGCCTGCGCAGCCGCGATGATCGCGCCTGATATCGCCGCGATCTCGAGACCGCCGACGGCGCACAGGATGTTTTCGGGCGAGGCACCAGCGATGCCATGACGCGCAATTGCAGCATCGATTACGCGCGCCTTGTGGGCACGGCCGGCAGCATCGACACCGGTGCCGCTCCCTGCGATTTCCCCGGCGTCGATGCCGAGCAGGCTCGCGGCTATCGCAGCCGACGTCGTGGTGTTGCCGATGCCCATCTCGCCGAAGATCAGCAGATCAGGCTGATTGACCTTCGCCCGCGCCACTGCACGCTGCCCGGCCTCGAAGGCGAAGGCCAGCTCCGCCGGCGCGAGTGCAGGCTCAATGCTGAAGTCGCGGGTACCGTGGCGCGACTTGTCCGTGACAATGCCCGTCATCTCGTTCTGCGCCAGCGTGCCGGCATCCACGACCTCAAGGCTCGAGCCGAGCTCGCGTGCCAGCACCGAGATCGCAGCACCACCGGCGGCAAAATTCGCCATCATCGCGATGGTCACGGCCTGCGGATAGGCCGACACGCCTTGCGCGACGATGCCGTGATCGCCGGCGAAGATGATGATTGGTACGCGCACGGCGCGCGGGCGTTCGGTTGCCTGCAGGCCGGCAAGCTCGATCGCGAGTTGCTCGAGGCGGCCGAGCGCGCCGGTCGGTTTTGTCAGTTGCGTCTGCCGCGCGATCGCCGCTTCGCGATGGACGACGGAAATCTCGGGGCATTTTTCGGTAACCCAATCGGGGAGCATGCTGCCTCGCTTATGGCCTGCGCTTGAGGATGTAACTGTCCATGATCCAGCCGTGCTGCGCGCGCGCGTCCTGTCGGGCTGCGACGATGCGCGGGCCGACCTCAGTCAGCGCGCCGGATAGGATGATCTGATCGGCCATGCCGAGATAGGCACCCCACCAGATGTGAAGGCCTTCCGGATCGAGCGACTGGAACGCGGTGCCGCCGTCGAGCATCACAACAACGGTATCGACACCTTGCGGCCAGCCGCCTTCGCGCAAGCGACGTCCCGTCGTGACCAGGAAGGGTTCGCCGATGTCGTTGAGCGGCAGCGCATGCACCGCGCACAGTGCCTGGATCGAGGTGATGCCGGGCACGACTTCAATCTCGGGCAACGGATCGAGCCGCCGCGCGATGCGCAGCGAGGAATCATAGAGCGAGGGATCGCCCCAGATCAGCAGCGCGACCTTGCCATCGCCACCGAGATGATCCGCGATCGTCTGCGACCAGGCCGCGGCGACTGTGTCGTGCCAATCGTCCACGCCCTTGCGATAATCGGCTTCGCCGGCGTCGCGCACGGGAAGATCGAACTCGGCAATGCGCGTGGTGCCGTTCGTGAGCAAATCGGCGCAAATGGTCCGCCTGAGATCGGCGAGATCGGATTTTGCGGTCCCCTTGCGCGGGATCAGGACGAGATCGGCAGCGTTGATGGCTTGAATCGCGGCGCGCGTGAGCTGCCCGGGATCGCCGCAACCGATGCCGATCAGCGAGAGCGTCGTCATGACGACCCGCCCTCCGCCAGCGCCCCGAACATGATGACGGCCGCCGTGGAAGCCGCGCCACCGCGGGCAAGCTGCTCGGCCAGCTCGGCAATGGTGGTGCGCATCAGCCGCTCGTCGGAACGGCCGAGGGATTCTGCAAATAACGCCGGAGTGTTCGGCGCAAGGCCGTGCTCGATGAGCTTTGCGACCAGCGCCGGAAAGGTGCGCCGGCCCATATAGACCACTGTCGTCGCATCCGGATCGGCGAGCGCCGTCCAGTTCAAATTCAGCGGCAGCTCGCCGGTGACATCGGCGCCGGTGACGAACTGCACCCGGCGAGAGGTGTGGCGACGCGTCAGGGGAATGCCGGCCCGCGCGGCGGCAACGCAAGCCGAGGTGACGCCGGGAACGATCTCGTAGCCGATGCCGGCCTCCCGCAACGTCTCGAGCTCCTCCTCGAGCCGACCAAAAATGCCGGCGTCGCCCGACTTCAGCCGCACGACCCGCGCCCCCGTTGCGGCATAGTCGACCAGGAGGCGGTTGACGTGGTGCTGTTTCGTCGACGGCCGCCCTGCCCGCTTCCCGACTGCGACGAGGTTCGCGCCGGGCCGTGCGAGATCGAGGATCGCGCCCGAAGCGAGATCGTCGTAGAGCACCACATCAGCCTCGCGCAGCCGCGCGGCGCCCTTGAGCGTGAGCAACTCAGGATCGCCGGGTCCGGCGGAGATAAAGGACACAAAACCGCTCACCGGTCCTCCGCGATCAGATGAAAGAATGTGCCGGTGGCCTGCCCGCGGCGCGAGCCGGTCTCGGCGATGACCGCGCCGGTGGCGTCATGCACGACCGCCAGCGGCGTATCGGGTTGTGCGACGATCGTCGAGTAATGGAATTCATGCCCGCGCAGCCGCGCGCCGGCCTGATGCCCCGGCATGGGGGCAGCGAGCGCGGCAAGGCGATAGCCCAGATGCATGCGGCGCTTGGCAAAGCTCGTCTCCAATCCGAGCAGGGCCGTCATTCCATGACGGACGCCGTCAGCGTCGGTCAACGCAGTTCCCAGCACCATATACCCTCCGCATTCGCCGTGCACGGGCCGCGTCTCAGCAAAGGCGCGCAGACCGCTGCAAAAACGTGCACTCGCCGCGATCTTGCCGGCGTGGAGCTCTGGGTAGCCGCCGGGCAGCCAGCACACATCGGCGCTCGCATCCGGCGCTTCGTCGGCGAGCGGCGAGAATGTCGAGATCTCCGCGCCCGCCGCGCGCCAGGCTTCCAGCATATGCGGATAGACGAAGGAGAATGCAGCGTCCCGGGCGAGCGCGATGCGCTGGCCGGGCGGCGTCACGTTGAGGCCATTCGCTGCTGCTTGCGGTGACCAGACAGCCGCCGCGCGCAGCACCGCATCGAGATCGACGTGCTCGACGACAAAGCGCGCGGCCTCGTCAATCACCTTGCCGATCTCCGCCTGCTCCTCGGCCTGCACCAGGCCGAGATGTCGCTTCGGCAGGCTGATCTCGGCATGGCGCGGCAGCGCGCCAAACACAGGAATGCCAATGTCGTGCAGCGCACGCCGCACGAGATCTTCATGGCGCAGGCTGGCGACGCGGTTGAGCACGACACCGGCAAGGCGCACGCCGGGCCGATAGTCGCGAAGGCCCGCGGCAATCGCCGCAGCGGTCTGCGCCTGCCCGGAGGGGTCGATCACCAGCACCACCGGCCAGCCCAGCATCTCCGCGATGTCGGCGGTGGCACCAGTGCCGGAAACGCCGCGCGCGGCGACGCCATCGAACAGGCCCATCGAGCCCTCAGCGAGAACGATGTCGGCATTCGTGCCCCGGCTGACCAGATGTTCGATGGTGGCGCGGTCCATCGCCCAGCTGTCGACGTTGACGGAAGCACGGCCCGTGGCGGCGGCATGGAAAGCGGGATCGATATAGTCTGGGCCGCTCTTGAAGCACTGCACGTTCAATCCGCGATCTCGCCAGGCGCGCGCGAGCGCCAGCGTCAGCGTGGTCTTGCCGACGCCGGAGGCAGGCGCGGAGATGACGAGGCCTGCCGGCATCACGAAGCCTCCGGAAAGCGCGGCTCGGCGCCCACCGGCCGATAGCGGCGATCATAGTCGGCCGCATAGAGGCGGCTCTCATCAAAATCCGCAGCCCCAAGCGTCTTGCCGACCAGGATCAGCGCAGTGCGTTCCATCTCGCTGCCGATGGCGGCATCGAGCGTTGCCAGCGTCGCGCGGACGATGCGCTGGTCCGGCCAGCTCGCGCGCCAGACGATCGCGGCCGGGCAGTTTTCGCCATAATGCGGCGCCAGCTCGGCGATGACCTTGTCCAGCAGATGGATCGACAGGTGAATGGCGAGCACGGCGCCCGTCGCGGCGAATGCGGCAAGCTTCTCGCCCTCGGGCATCGCGCTGGCGCGGCCCGGCGTACGCGTCAACACCACGCTCTGCGCAAGACCTGGCAGTGTCAGTTCGGCTTCCAACGCGGC
The DNA here is from genome assembly GCF_053592855.1 of Bradyrhizobium sp. T-1. NCBI lineage: Bacteria > Pseudomonadati > Pseudomonadota > Alphaproteobacteria > Hyphomicrobiales > Nitrobacteraceae > Bradyrhizobium > Bradyrhizobium sp. T-1. Next base: position 5,511,432 of record NZ_CM132115.1, read on the forward strand.
CGCGGCGGCCGAGAACGACGGCACGCCGGGCGTGACGGTGAAGGGAATGCCGAGCGCGCGCAGACGGCGAAGCTGCTCTCCCATCGCCGACCAGATCGAGAGGTCGCCGGAATGCAGCCGCGCCACATCCTTGCCGTCGGCATGCGCAGCAGCAATCTCCGCGATGATCTCATCGAGCGACAGCGGAGCCGTGTTGACGATGCGCGCGCCGGGCGGGCAATGCGCGAGCACGCCTTCGGGCACGAGCGAGCCGGCATAGAGGCAAACCGGGCACGCCGCGATCAGATCGCGGCCACGCAGCGTCAGCAAGTCAGGCGCGCCGGGGCCGGCGCCGATGAAATGCACGGTCATGCGCCATCTCCTTCGGCGATCGCCGCGGTCGCGGAGCGATCCTGCGAGACCACCCGCGTCGTGATCAGCCGCGCGCGCGGGCCGGCAACCGCGAGGGCGGCAGCTTCGGCGACGGATCCCGTGCCGAATTTTTCGGCGACGAATTTCGACTGCGTCGCCGTGTCAACGCTCGCAAGCACATCTGCCGGAACCGCCTTGATCGGCAAACCGCATTCGCGCGCGAGCAATTTCAACGCCTCCGCGTCGGCCTTGTCGCTGACGGTCGCCAGCGCCGCAAGGCCTTCAGGGCCGCCGGCTACCAGCAGCGCCTCTCGCAATGAGGCCAGCGTGACATCCTGCCTGAACCCGAGCCCCGCGACCTTCATCGGACCGCACTCCACTGCACCACCGGCCGCGCTGCCTCCCACGAACGGTAACGGCCGAGCGGAGCGCAATGCGCGATCTCGACCCGCATCAATTCGCCGCCATGCTGCCGGTGCAGTTCGCCAAGCAGCGCTTCCGTCTCCAGCGTCACCGAATGCGCGACCAATCGCGCACCCGGCTTGAGCCGCGACCACACCGCGTCGAACATCGCGCGATCGAGGCCACCACCAATGAAGACGGCATCCGGCGGGTCCAGTGCAGCGAGAGCTTCGGGTGCCATCCCCGAGACGACAGTGATCCTATGCGCCACCCCAAACGTAGCCGCATTGTTCCGGATGTTCGCGGCGCGGTCCTCGCGCGCTTCAATCGCGGTCGCCGTCCCGCCGCACAGCGCCCACTCCACCGAAATCGAGCCCGAGCCGGCGCCGATATCCCACAGCCGCTCGCCGGGGCGCGGCGCCAGCGCGGAGAGAGCCAAAGCGCGCACCGGCCGCTTGGTGATCTGGCCGTCATGAACGAAGAGATCGTCCGAGAGTCCCGAGCTGCGGGGAAGGCCCCGCCCACCCCTTGCCTCGACAGCGACCGCGACCAAGCGACAAGCGAGATCGCCCCCAAAGCTGTCGGCGCGATGTTTCGCGATGTCTTCCCGCGGTCCACCAAGCGCGTTGAGTGTCCAGAACGCCGACGCGCCCCATCCGCGCTCGCTCAGCCATTTCGCAAGATCGCCGGCGGCCTTGCCGTCGCGGACGAGACAAACGATCCGCGCGCTTGGCGCGAGATGCTGGACGAGACGCTCGAATGGCGCGGCATGAAGCCCGAGGCAGGCAATGGATTCGAGCCGCCAACCCAACCGCGCCGCCGCGAGCGAGAAGGTCGAGGGTCCCGGATGCGCGATCCACTCGTCGCCACCGAGCCTCTCGGTAAGGCCCGCGCCGGCGCCGTGCCAGAATGGATCGCCGGAGGCCAGCACCACCGTCGGCCGGCCGCGGCAGCCCAGCACGACACTCGCATCGAAAGGCACCGGCCACGCGCGGCCGCGGCTTCCCACATCCGCGAGCGCAAGGTGACGCACACCCCCGAACACGGTTTCCGCGCGACCAAGCGCCTTTCGGCTTGCGTCGGACAGCCCCGCAAGGCCATCTTCGCCGATACCGATGATGGTCAGCCAGGGATCAGCCAAGGAATCAGCCATGATGCGCGCCCTTATTCTGGGCGGAATTGCCGATGCGAGCCTGCTCGCCGCGGAGATCGCGCGCGCTGGGATCGATGCCGTCTATTCCTATGGCGGCCGCACGCGCGCGCCCGCCGATCAGCCGCTGCCGACCCGCATCGGCGGCTTTGGTGGCGCGAGCGGACTTGCCGATACCATCAGGCGCGAAGGCATCACGCATGTGATCGACGCGACGCATCCCTTCGCGGCCGAGATGAGCCGCAACGCGGTCAAAGCCTGCGCGGAAACTGCGACGCCACTGATTGCGCTCGAGCGCGCGCCCTGGGCCAAGGTGCCCGGCGACAAGTGGATCGAAGTGACCGATGTCCACACAGCGGTCGACGCACTGCCGGAAGCGCCGGCCAACGTGTTCCTGGCCATCGGCCGCCAGCACATCGCACCGTTCGTGAAGCGGCCGCAGCACGCCTACACGCTGCGGTTCGTCGATCCGCCCGAGGCGTCCCTGCCTTTCGCAGCCGAATTGATCGTGTCGCGCGGGCCATTCACGCTTGATGGCGAGTTGGCGATGATGCGCACACGCGGCATCAATTGGATCGTCGCCCGCAATTCCGGCGGTGACGGCGCGCACGCCAAGATCGACGCCGCGCGCATGCTCGGCCTGCCCGTGATCATGATCTCCCGGCCGCAATTGCCCGCGCGAAAGCGGGTTGAAAGCGTCACGGAGGTGATGCAGTGGCTCGGTCATCGGACCTGCCTCGGTGCATAAACCCAGCGGCCGACGCGGCGCGTCTGCGAGTTGCCGACGATCACCAGCGTGCGCATGTCGGCCATCTCGGGCGTCGCGTCGTTCAGCGTCACGGTCACGATCTTCTCGTCGGGCCCGCTGACGGCGCGCGCAAGGATCACCAGGCGCTCACCGCAGCCCGCTTCTTTCAGCACCGCGAGCGCGCGGCCAAATCCCTCCGGCCGGCTTGCCGAGCGCGGATTGTACATCGCAATCGAAAAATCAGCCTCCGCAGCGAGCCGCAAGCGCTTCTCGATCACCGCCCAGGGCTTGAGATTATCCGAGAGATTGATCGCGCAGAAATCATGACCGAGCGGCGCACCGGCGCGCGCAGCCGCCGCCAGCATCGCGGTGATGCCGGGCAGCACGCGGATCGGCAGGTCCTGCCATTGCGGCGCCTGTTCGAGCGCCTCGAACACGGCCGAGGCCATCGCGAAGACCCCGGGATCGCCGGATGAGACGACCACCACTTGCCCACCCTCCGCAGCAAGCCGCAAGGCCTTGGCTGCGCGCTGCAGCTCTTCGCGATTGTCCGAAGGATGCAGCGTGAGTCCCGATCGCTGTGGGATGCGCGCGACATAGGGCGTATAGCCGAGAACGTCGGTCGCGGCGGCGAGCGCGGCGGAAACCTCCGGCGTCACCAGCGTCTCACTGCCGGGGCCGAGGCCTGCGATGGTCAGCGTGCCCGTCATTCGGCGGCGTCCGGAAGCCGGCCCTTGCCATGGACGAGCACGATCGCAAAGTAAGGACAGTCGGCGGCGTCGATCTCGGCAAGCCGCGCCACGCGTTCGCCCGGCATGGTGCCGCGCTCGACCAGCCAGGCATCGTCGAGCCTGCCTGCGGACGCAAGCGCACGGCGCACCTTTGCGAGATTGCGGCCGGTCTTCATGATGACGAGTGCATCGGAATCGCGCATGCGGCGCTCGAGCTCGGCTTCGGGAAGCGTGCCCATCAGCACCGTCGTCACGTCGTCGCCAAGCGCGATCGGCTGGCCGACGCCATTCCAGCAGCCGACCATGCCGGGAATTCCCGCGATCACCTCGATCTCGACACGGCCTTGCAAGCGCGTGTGCAGATGCATGAAGGAGCCGTAAAAATAAGGATCACCTTCGCAGAGCACGACCACATCGACAGCGCGCGCCAGTCGCGCCAGGCGCTCCGCCCATTCGTCGTAGAAGCCGGCCAGCAGCTCGACGTATTCAGCGCTGTCGAACGCAATCTCGGTCGTAACCGGATATTCCATGGGGTATTCGATGACGTCGGCCGCCAGCATGCCCTCGACGATGCGACGTGCCTGGCCGGGCCTGCCCTTCTTGCGGAAAAAGGCTACGTGCTTCGCACCGCGCACCGTGCGATCGGCGCGCACACTCATCAGGTCAGGATCGCCGGGGCCGAGACCGCAGCAGATGATGTGCCCCATGGCTACTCGCTCCGGCTCGCCAGCGCGTTCACGGCGGCAACCGTGATCGCGGAGCCGCCGAGGCGGCCTTCGACCGTCAACGCCGGCGTCGGCGGATCGGCCATCAGCGCGGCCTTGGATTCGGCGGCACCGACAAAGCCGACGGGACAGCCGATGATTGCCGCGGGCCGCGGACAGTCGCGATCCTCCAGCATGTTAAGCAGATGAAACAGCGCGGTCGGCGCATTGCCGATTGCAACGATCGCGCCATTGAGATGCGGCCGCCACAATTCCAGTGCCGCGGCCGAGCGCGTGTTGTGCATGGATTGCGCCAGCGCGGGAACGGCCTCGTCGCCGAGCGTGCAGATCACGGCATTGGCCGCGGGCAGCCGCGCGCGCGTAATCCCTTCCGAGACCATGCGGGCGTCGCACAGGATGGGCGCGCCCTTCTGCAGCGCGGCCCGCGCGGCGGTCGCCATGCCCGATGTGAAGCGGATATGCGCTTCGAGACCGACCATGCCAGCGGCGTGGATCATGCGCACCACGACCGGCTCCTCGTCGGGCGTGAAACGCACCAGATCGGCCTCGGCGCGGATGGTCGCAAAGGATTGGCGATAGATCTTCGCGCCATTGGTCTCGTAAGTGTGCGGCATCAGTGCCCTCCCATCAGGATGGAGGGATTCTTGACGATGTCGTCGCGATCCAGGCCGCGCAGGACGGGCTCGTCGCGCGTCGATCCGCCGCGCACGAGATCGAAGCCCGAAGCCGTCGCGACCAGTGTGATTGCGGCAGCGCCGGAATGGGCACACCCCTTGGCACAGCCCGAGACGTGAAGCCGCGCCGCTGAGCCGATGTTCGGCGCAAGCGTCGCGGCCAGGGCGCGGGTATCGGCATGGGCCTCGCGGCAGCGCGGCGCGCCGCTACAGGCAATGACGCGCAACGCGGGATCGAAGGCCTCGGTGATCAGGTCGGATGCGGACGGCATCGTCCGCTTCCCCTCGCTCAAAACCATCCGCCACGGCGTCGTCCGCAGCGCATGTCCGTAACCGGAGAGCTGATTGAGTGTCGCATGTGGCATCTGTCCGAAGGCGACACCGATCATGGCACCTTGTGGATAAAGACCGGGACGCGCGGCGGCCATGATGGGCGCAGGCTCTGCATCGCCGCGCAGGGCCGCCGGCAATTCCGCGCCGGCCGCAAGATGCGTTGCCATCCGCCCTCGCCCATCCCTGACGCCGGACCCGACGAACCAGCGAGCGACAGCAAGTGCGGTCGCCACGGCCTCGCCGCGCGCGACGCTGCGGCCGAGCCTGGCCCCGTCCGCACGCACCAGAAGGCCGCCAGCAGCATCTCGCTCGATCCGCACATCGGCGGAATTGCCGGCAAGCACGCGTGACTTGCCGTCGTCAATGGCGAAGCCGAACTTCGCGGGCAGCTCGAGCATGCAGTCCGCCAGCGCCTCCTCTAGCTCGGCGGCAAGCGCCTGGGTTTCGTCGCCATCGCGCCAAAACGGCGTGACCAGGATGTTGCGCCGGGATTCGGTGTCGGCATCCGGATCGAGCAACGTCAGTTGCGCAAGACCGTCAAGCAACAGCCGGTGGCTGCTCTCGCTGACGCCCCTGATCTGAAAATTGGCGCGGCTGGTCACGTCAATCAGACCATTGCCATGGCGCTCGGCGAGATGCGCGAGCCCGGCGGCCTGCGCCGCATCGAGCCGGCCTCCGAACGGACGCACTCGAACCACGAGCCCGTCGCCCGATTGCATCGGTCGCAACGCGCCGGGGCACCAGCCCTTGACCTTGGACGCGCTCATGATGCCTCCTTCAACGCAGCCGCGATCGAATTGCGGCGCGTTCGCCAGAGCGAGGCTTCGTGCAGACGCGCAAAACTGGCCTCCATTGCGGCAAGCGCCGCCGGATTTTCGCGGGCCATGAAAGCGCGGACGTCGGCATCGCCGAGGGTTGCGTCATAATAGAGATCGAACAGATGCGGCGGCACCGCACCGGCGAGATGCGCAAAGGCGGCCATGTGCTCCAGCGTCGCGGTGATCTCGGCAGCCCCGCGAAAGCCGTGGCGCATCATGCCGGCGATCCAGGCCGGGTTGGCCGCGCGGGCACGGACGACACGCGCGATTTCTTCGGTGAGCGTACGCGCATGCGGCTCGTCGGGCCGCGTCGTGTCGAGGTGATAAAGCGACGGCTCCGACGCGCCGAGATGCGCGGCCGCCGCCGCGACGCCGGCTTCATGCGCGGCATAGTCGGCGGCGAGCAGAAGATCGGTTTCCGGCAGATCCTGGAGGTGGACGAAAGCATCGGCCGACGCGAGCCGCTGCTCGATCCCGGCGCGATCGGGCTTGATGGCGCCATCGGCGGAGAATGCCCAGGACGACGCCGACAGCCAGGCCTCGCCGGCCGCATGGCGCGTCTCTGGCGTGAAAGCATCGGGGATCGCCGAGAGGCCAACACCATATTGTCCGGGGCGCGGTGCGAACACGCGCGAGGCACGGTGACGATAAGGATTCTCGTCGCCTTCATCGTCGCACGATGCAAGCGCTTCCGTGGCGGCTTCGAACAATTGCGCAAGTCCTGCGAAGACATCGCGGAACAGGCCCGACACGCGCAGCGTGACGTCGATGCGGGGACGACCAAGCTCGGCCGGTGCGATGATGTCATAGCCGGTAACGCGGCCGGAGGCGTGATCCCAGCGTGGCGAAAGTCCGGCGAGATGCAGCGCCATCGCAAACTCCTCGCCTGCGGTGCGCATCGTCGCCGAGCCCCAGAGATCGACGATGAGGCCTTTCGGCCAGTCGCCGTGATCCTGCAAATGACGACGCAGCAGCTCTTCGGCGAGTTTTATCCCTTGCGCATGCGCCGACGGCGTCGGCACCGCACGCGGATCGACGGCGAAAAGGTTGCGTCCCGTCGGCAGCACGTCTTGCCGCCCGCGATAGGGCGAGCCCGATGGCCCCGGCGCAACGCGCAAGCCCGCAAGCCCGGCCCGCAGCGCATCCCGCTCCGCTTCGCCACAAGCGCCACGGCCGAACACGTGCAGGCCGTCGCCGAACTGGCTTTCCTTGAGATCGCAGACGAAGCGATCGATGCGCGGGATCGCTTCGGCGGGCGCCGCCGACGCGTCGAGGCCGAGATCGTCTTCGAGGCCCGCAGCGCGCGCCTCGTCGCGGATCGCGGCGATCAGGCGCTGGCGGCGGGCGGGGTCGAGACCGTCGGCAGTCGAATATTCGTCAAGCAGGCGTTCGAGCCGGCGGAGGCCTTCGGGCACCGCGGATTGTTCGAGCGGCGGCGGCAGATGGCCGATCGTGACGGCGCCGGTGCGCCGCTTGGCCTGTGCGGCCTCGCCGGGATCATTGACGATGAAGGGATAGACCACGGGTAAATCGCCGATCAGCGCTTCCGGCCAGCATTGCGAGGACAGCGCGACGGATTTCCCCGGCAGCCATTCCAGCGTGCCATGCGCGCCCATGTGGACGACGGCATCAATCCCCTGCTCGCGGAGCCAGAGATAGAACGCGACATAGGCGTGGCGCGGCGTGCGGGCGAGATCGTGATAATCGGAATCGCGCGTCATCGCGTCGCCGCGCTCGGGCTGAACTGCGATGATCGACTGGCCGGACTGGATCGCAGCGAAGTGGAACACACCATCACGGCAGTTCGGATCGCTCTCAGGCGTGCCCCAGGCTTGCGCGAGATCGTCTTGCAAACTTTGCGGAAGACGCGGGAGTGCGGCACCATAGTCGGCGACGCTCCAGGTCAGGTTCTGCTTGAGCAGCGTCTCGCCGAGCGCCCCAACTGGTTCAACATTGAAGCCGGCATCCCCGAGGTCGGATACCAATGCTTCGACCGAAGCGAGTGCATCGAGACCAACGGCATGCGCGATCTGGTGCAGACGGCCGGGATAGTTCGAGAGCACGATGGCCAGCCGTTTCTCGGCGACCGGTGTCTCAGCGATACGAAGCCAGGCCGCAACGCGTGCAGCGACGGCCTCCACACGCTCCTGATCCGGCCGATGCGCCAGGTGCGAGAACTGGAGATCGGGATCACGCTCCGCCGCTGACTTGAAACTCACCACGCCCGCGAACAGGCGGCCGTCGACCTCGGGCAGCACCACATGCATCGCGAGATCGCCGGGCGACAGGCCGCGCAGCGAGTCCGCCCAGTCCTCGCGCCGCGCCGACGACAGCGCGACCTGGAACACGGGACACGATGCGACATCGAACGGTGTGGTGCCGTCCTCGCCCATCGCAGAGAACGCCGTCGCGTTGACGATTGCGGCCGGAGGCTTCTCTACGAGATGTGCCCGCAACCAATCCCCGACGCCTGCGGCTTTCAGCGACGTCACGAACACGCCATACGCGTCAAAGCCTTTCTCGCGTAGCGCGGCGATCAACGCATCGACCGGCCTCGTGTCCGCGGCGGTGAGATAGGAGCGATAGAACGCCACCAGAGCGCGCGGCTTCTCCTCGCTCGCCGCCGGCGCAGCAATGACGCCACGCGCCGGATCGTAAAAGCCCATCTCGGGCACGTTCATCTCGCCAACGACCGGGCCTGCATAAAGACCGGAGGCCAGCGCGAGCTGCGCGATCGCGGCTTGCGCGGCGACCGGGCCGCCGGTGTCGCACAGCACCTTGAGCCGGCGCAGCGTCGAGACCGGCAGGGTCGAGTACGCATCGAGCCTGATGTCGTCGCGGCCATCGGCCGGCAGGACGGCGAGCACGATGCCGCGATCCTTCGCGAGCTGCTGGAGCGCCGCGAGGCCGTAAGGCCAATAGGACTCTCCGCCGATCAGGCGCACCAGAATGCCGCGTGCCTGCGTCAGCGTGCGTTCGACATAGGTATCGACCGACAGCGGATGACGCAGCTCCGCAAGATTGGCGAGCCGCAGCGACGGCAGACTGTCGCGGCCACGCCGCCAGCCGGCGGCAAACGCCGCGAGATCGGAGTCCGAGAACGAGAGCACCACGAGATCGGCCGGATCCTGGCCGATGTCTCTTGGCGTCGCGGTCTCCTCCAGACCGCGGCTCTCGCGGAAGACGACGTGCATCAGACTCCCAATCCCGCTCGGATCGCGGCCTCGTCGATATCGCCGTGCTCGCCGATCACGACGAGCTTCGACTGCCTGCCGCCTGCACCCCACGGCTTGTCGAACTGGTGGCGCACGCGTTCGCCGACAGCCTGAAGCAACAGGCGCATCGGCTTGCCCGCGACCGCGAGATAGCCCTTGGCACGCAGCACGTTCTGCTCGCGCGCCAGCTTCTGGACCGATGCGACCAGCGCATCGATATTGGTGACCTCAGGAAGATCGATCACGACGGAGGCGAAATCATCATGCTCGTGCTCCTCCTCCCCATCATGATGCGAGGGACGCGCGGCGAGATCATTCTCCGCGGCGGCGCCGAGGCCGAGGATGACGCGCGCATCGATCGCGCCGTCGGTGATGGGCAGCATCGGCACGCGGCGCGGCATCTCGGCGCTGATCGCGGTCTTGGCGGCTTCGATGCCGGCGGCGCCGGCGAGATCGGCCTTGGTCAGCAGCACGATATCGGCGCAGGCGATCTGGTCCTCGAACACTTCGGACAGCGGCGTCTCGTGATCGAGATTCTCGTCCGCCGCGCGCTGTGCTTCCACCGCATCCGGATCCGGCGCGAAGCGGCCGGCGGCGACGGCCTCGGCATCGGCGAGCGCGATCACGCCGTCCACCGTGATGCGCGAGCGGATCTCCGGCCAGTCGAACGCCTTCAGCAAAGGCTTCGGCAGCGCGAGGCCCGAGGTCTCGATCAGGATGTGATCGGGCCGCACCGGACGCGCCAAAAGCTTCTCCATGGTCGGAATGAAATCGTCGGCGACGGTGCAGCAGATGCAGCCATTGGCGAGCTCGACGATGTTCTCCTCCGGGCAGTTCGCGTCTGCGCACGATTTCAGGATCTCGCCGTCGACACCCTCGCTGCCGAACTCGTTGACGAGCACGGCGAGCTTCTTGCCGCCCGCATTGCTGAGCAGGTGCTGGATCAGCGTCGTCTTGCCGGAGCCGAGAAAGCCGGTGACCACCGTCACCGGGACTTTTGCGAGCGAGTTCATTCAGCGGCCTCCGGCAACGTGGCAATGGGGGGAATGCGGGCAAGCGATTGCTTGCGGAAGATTTCGGGACGACTGCGCCAGGGCACGAGGCCATCGGGCGCGGCGGCATAGGCGGCGGCGCCGGCGACGACGTCCTGCGCGTTGGCATCCGAGAGGCGGCCATAGACGTAGGACCAGCGGCCGGGCGCACTGAGGGCGACCGAGCAGCCCTGGTTGCATGCGGACAGGCATTCCACGGGAACCACAGTAACGCCGTCGGGTACGCCGGCCTCGAGGATCGCCCCATGCAGGCGCTTGCCGGGCGTCGTCTCGCCCTCGCCGAGCGTCTGGCCGGCGCGGCAGGTGATGCAGACGTGCAGTGTGACGGTCATCGCCTCTTCCAGAATATTGAGCGGGAGGCGAAGAGGCCCACGGACCGTTCTTGCGAAGGCCCGTTTCCCCGTCGCGGAACACCCCGTCCGCCGGTCCAAAAATCGTCCGCGTTGGCAGGTCTCCCGGCTTGCGGAGCAGGGTTTCCCCTTCGATCCCCGCCTTCCCGATCCGCAAGATGGATCAGTGGCTTCGGGCATCTCTCCGGTCACGGTCGCGGGGGCGGCTGCATTTTGGACCCAAATCTTGCCGATTCGGACCCTATCGCATTCCCTCTTCGCCTGTCATAGGACAGGAACCAACGCCGGGCCACCATTTGCCCCCGGCCGCCTCTTGTCAAGCCGAAGGACCCCATCCGATGACGCCTGAACCGGATACCCAAACGGCCCAAGAAACCGACGCCAAGACCGACGCCAAGCACGCCGCGAAAATGGCTAAGATCAAGGTCGCCCGCGACAAGATCATGACGACCAAGAGCGGCGAAAAGGGCCTCATCATCGTCCACACCGGCGCCGGCAAGGGCAAGTCGTCTTCCGCCTTCGGCATGATCGTGCGCTGCGTCGCCCATGGCTTTCCCTGCGCCGTGGTGCAGTTCATCAAGGGCGCCTGGGATACCGGCGAGCGGCGCCTGCTCACCGGCCATTTCGGCGAGCTCTGCCAGTTCCACGCGATGGGCGAAGGCTTCACCTGGGAGACGCAGGACCGCGCCCGCGACATCGCCGCCGCGCGCGCCGGCTGGGAGAAGGCGAAGGAGCTGATAGCAGATGAAAGCCTGCGCATGGTCGTGCTCGACGAGATCAACATCGCGCTGCGCTACGACTATCTCGACATTGCGGAGGTCGTCGATTTCCTGAAGACCTCGAAGCCGCCGATGACGCATGTCGTGCTCACCGGGCGCAACGCCAAGGATGAGCTGATCGAGATCGCCGATCTCGTCACCGAGATGACGCTGGTGAAGCATCCGTTCCGCTCCGGTATCAAGGCGCAGGCCGGCGTCGAGTTCTGAAGACACGATGGCGCGCGCATTGATGATCCAGGGCGCCGGCTCGGACGTGGGCAAGTCGCTCATCGTCGCCGGCCTCGCGCGCGCCTTCACGCGGCGGGCCTTGCGCGTGCTTCCGTTCAAGCCGCAGAACATGTCGAACAATGCCGCCGTCACCGTCGACGGCGGCGAGATCGGCCGCGCCCAGGCGTTGCAGGCGCTCGCCGCCGGCGTCGAGCCGCACACCGATATGAACCCGGTGCTGCTGAAACCCGAGACCGATATCGGTGCGCAGGTGATCGTGCAAGGCAGGCGCATCGCGACCGCGCGGGCGCGCGACTATGCGGTGATGAAGCCCTCATTGATGGGCGCGGTGCTGGAGAGTTTTGAGCGGCTGAAGGTGCGCGCCGATCTGGTCCTGGTGGAAGGCGCCGGCAGCCCGGCCGAGGTAAATCTGCGCAAGGCCGACATCGCCAATATGGGTTTTGCCCGCAAGGCCGACGTGCCGGTGGTCCTGGTGGGTGACATCGATCGCGGCGGCGTCATCGCCCAGCTGGTCGGCATCAAGACGGTGATCGACCCTGACGATGCCGCGATGATCCAGGGATTTGTCATCAACAAATTCCGTGGTGACCCCACGCTGTTCGATGACGGCTACAGGCTGATCGCGCAAAAAACAGCTTGGCGCGGCCTTGGCGTGCTGCCCTGGTTTTCGCGCGCCGGCGAGTTGCCGGCCGAGGACGCTCTGGGCCTCAGCGATGCGCGTAGGCCCGGCCAGTGCAAGATCGCCTGCCTTGCGCTGTCGCGGATCGCCAATTTCGACGATCTCGATCCGCTCAAGCTCGAACCGGGCGTCGATCTGGTGATGGTGCGCCCGGGCGAAGCGATCCCTGGCGATGTGCGCCTCGTCATCATCCCCGGTTCAAAATCCACCCGCGGCGACCTCGCCTTTCTGCGCGCGCAGGGCTGGGACATTGATCTGCTCGCGCACCATCGCAGAGGTGGCCATGTGCTCGGCTTGTGCGGCGGCTATCAGATGCTGGGGCGCAGCGTCGCCGATCCCGACGGCATCGAAGGTCCCGCGGGTGACGCGCCGGGCCTCGGGCTGCTGGATGTGACGACCGTGATGAGTCCGCAGAAAACGTTGACGCGTGTTGTGGCTGTGCATGCGGCGACGGATCAGCCGATCGCCGCCTACGAGATCCACATCGGCCGTACCGACGGACCCGATCGCGCGCGACCGTTTGCGAAGCTCGATGGCGAGCCGGAAGGCGCGATCTCAGCAGACGGACGCGTGCAAGGCAGCTATTTGCACGGCCTGTTCACGTCGGATGATTTCCGCAAGGCGTTTTTGGCAAAGCTCGACATTGCCGCAGGCGACGAGCCCTATCATGCCAGGGTCGAGAGCGCACTGGATGCGCTCGCCGATCACATCGAGAAGCATCTCGACGTCGACGGCCTGCTCGCGCTAGCGCGCTAGGACCGCGGCGAGGCGCGTCCATTCGGCTTCGCTGCCGGGAAGCCCGAGCCGGAGCCAAGTTGGATTTTGTACGAAGACGCGCGACCAGATATGGTCACGCGCGAGCTTTTCTTGCGCAGCGAGTGCATGTGGCGTCTCATAGAGACGGAACAGCGAAGCGCCGCCGACGAGCCGCCAGCGCTGCCCCCGCGCCATTTCATCGAGACGAGCCCCGTCACGCGCCAGCCGTGCTGATGTCGCCTCAGACCAAGCCTCGTCTCGCAAGGCGCGGCAGCCGATGGCGATCGCTGCTCCCGAGACCGGCCACGGACCCGACATCGCAGCGAGCCCGGCGATATCCGCCGCATTGCCGATCGCAAATCCGAGCCGCAGGCCGGCCAGACCGTAAAACTTCCCGAAGGAGCGCAAGATCAGCAACCCGGGCCGATCCGCCTCCGGCGCAAGCGACAGCTGTGGAACCGCGTCTGCAAAACTCTCGTCAACGACGAGACGACCGACGCGCGGCAACAGCGCGAGCAGATCCTTTGGCGGAAAACTCCGGCCATCGGGATTGTTAGGATTGACGATCACAGCAAGATCCGCGCCTGCCAGCGCATCGAGCTCGCGGACCTCCTTTGCATCCCAGCCCGCAGCCGAGAGAACGCCGGCATATTCATTGTAGGTCGGCGCCAAAATGCGCGCCCGGCCGCACGGCGCGAGCTGTGGCAACAGTTGAATGGCGGCCTGCGCGCCGCCCATCGCGACGATCGGTGCGCTTGTCGCATAGGCGTGCCGCGCGGCCTGACGCAACGCCTCGATCTCGGATCGCGATGGCAGCGCCTGCCAATGATGCGCGCCGATCTCGCCCACGGGATAAGGCAGCCGGTTGATGCCGGTCGACAGATCGATCCAGTCCGCCGCGCGTCCGCCGAAACGCTGCTGGGCCAGATCGAGATTTCCACCGTGCTCGCGCATACCCTGTTCTTTCACGCGAAAGCCAGGATCGCAAGCAGGCCGGCAAGCAACAGCATGGCGCGGCGGTAGATCGTCAGTCCCTCGACAATGTCCACGGCGAGCGGATCGCGCGCGCCCTCGTTGAGCCAAGGCTCGTCGGTCGCGCTGCCGTGATAGATGCGGGGGCCGCTGAGCCGCACGCCAAGCGCGCCGGCCATCGCCGCTTCCGGCCAGCCGGCATTGGGCGAGCGATGACGGCGCGCATCGCGCGTCATGCACGACAATGCTTGGGATTGCCGCGGCGCGAGCAGCACGAACAAAAATCCGGTCAGGCGCGCCGGAATGAAGTTTGCGACATCATCGATGCGGGCAGCCGCCCAGCCAAACGCTTCATGCCGTTCGCTGCGATGGCCGATCATGGAGTCCAGCGTGTTGATCGCCTTATAACCGAGGATGCCGGGCAGACCGAACAGCGCGCCCCAGAACACCGGCGCGACGATGCCGTCGGACGCGTTCTCCGCGAGGCTCTCGATTGCGGCACGCGCGATCCCGGATTCGTCGAGCGCTGTGGGATCGCGGCCGACGATGCGCGAGACCGCCACGCGCGCAGCCGCGATGTCGCCGCCCAGCAGAGGATTTGCGACGGCCGCGACATGATCATGCAACGAGCGTAGCGCGACCAGCGGCCAGGCCAGGACGCCGATCAGCGTGATCTGGATCCAGCTCCAAGGAAGCAAGAACTGAAGCAGGGACTGCAGCAGCCAACCAAGCGCAGCCGCGAGCGCAATCACCAGAATCGCGCCGGCGACGCCGGCGCCGCGGCGCAGCGCCGGCGCGTCAGACTCGCGATTCCAGCCGGCATCGATGGCGCCGATCAGCCGGCCGAGCCAGGTCACGGGGTGGCCGATCCGGGCAAACAGCGGTGACGGCCAGCCCGAGAGGGCATCCACCGCCATTGCCACCACCATCGCGCCCGCAAAACCCACACCCGCCTCCTGTCCCGCCCCTGTTGCGCAAAGCGGGGGCGAGCGCAAGCCCCTACCCGCCTGATTTCGGCTTTGTCTTTGGCCTCGTTTGGTGATTAGTCAGGCTCATAGGAGACTTTGATGGCCGTCATCTTGATCACGGGTGGAGCGCGATCGGGCAAGAGCAAGCGTGCAGAACTACGTACGCGCGCCTTTCCCGGGCAGCCCGTCTATGTCGCGACGGCCGAGGCGCTCGATGCCGAAATGGAAGCACGAATCGCAAAGCACCGCGCGCGGCGCGGAACCGACTGGATCGAACGCGAGGTGCCGCTCGACCTCGTGCCCGCGCTGGTCGCAAGCGATGGCGGCGGCGCGAGACTGGTGGACTGCCTGACGCTGTGGCTCTCCAATCTGATGCACGCCGAGCGCAACTGGGAACGCGAGGTGAGCGAGCTCGCCGGCGCACTGCCCCGCCTGAAAAGCCCCGTCGTCTTCGTCACCAACGAGGTCGGTCTCGGCATCGTCCCCGACAACGCGCTGGCGCGCAGTTATCGCGATGCCGCGGGGATCATGAACCAGATCATTGCTGATGTCGCCGACGAGGTCGAGTTCGTCGTCGCCGGCCTGCCGATGAAGCTGAAATGATGCCGCGTACCGAGATTCTGAAAGACGTCGTCGCCGATTTCAGAATCGCAGCGTCCTTCGTCACGATTGTGCCGGTGGCATCGTCGAAACCGGCCGGCGACGGCGCCATCGCGCGCGCGACCTGGGCGCTGCCGGTCGCGGGATTGCTGGTGGGCCTCGCTGGCGCAGCATCCCATGCGCTCGCGAGCAAACTGGGACTGGCGCCAGGTACGGCTGCGCTACTCGCTCTCGTCACAACCACCCTCATCACCGGCGCGCTGCATGAGGACGGCCTTGCCGACACCGCCGACGGGCTCGGCGGCGGGCGCACGCGCGAGCGAAAGCTCGCGATCATGCGCGACAGCCGGATCGGCAGCTATGGCGTCTGCGCGCTGATCCTGTCGTTCGGCCTGCGCTGGAGCGCGTTGGCCGCGATCGCCAATCCGTGGGCCGTCGCGCTCGCGCTGTGCGCCGCGCATGCCGCCGCACGCGCGGGCGTGCCGGCTTTCATGTCGCTGGTCCCACCGGCGCGGCCGGACGGGCTGTCGGCGAGCGCCGGAACGCCGCCTGGACGCAGCGTGGCCGCGGCCTTCGCGCTTGGAACGCTCGTTCTCACTCTTGCGTTAGGACCGGGCAAGGCCCTCGCCGGACTGATCCTGCTGTCACTCGCCGGGCTGATCATGGCGCGGCTCGCCATCCGTCAGATCGGCGGCCAGACCGGCGATATCCTCGGCGCGTTCGAGCAGGTCGGTGAAATCCTGATCATGCTGGTCGCCGCAGCCTTCCTTCACGCGGGAGGATGACAATGGTGGAATTCGACGACGCCTTCCGCCGGCAACTGCGCGATCTGTTCGTATGGCGCCGCGACGTGCGTCGCTTTCGCACCGATGCGCTGCCCGACGGTGCCGTGGAGCGGCTGATCGAGACCGCCTGTCTGTCACCGTCGGTCGGCCTGAGTCAGCCGTGGCGCTTCGTCGTCGTCGATGATGCTGCACGGCGGCGCGCCGTGATCGATGATTTCAAAGCTTGCAACGCCGATGCCCTGAATTGCTATTCCGGCGAGCGCGCCGGCCGCTACGCCGCACTCAAGCTCTCGGGCCTCGAACAGGCGCCAGCCCACCTCGCAATATTCGCCGACAAAGCCAGCGACATCGGCCATGGCCTCGGCCGCGCGACGATGCCCGAGACAACGGAGTATTCCGTGGTCGCAGCGATCACCGCGATGTGGCTCGCCGCGCGCGCCGAGGGGATCGGGCTCGGCTGGGTCTCGATCCTCAATCCGGACCGTATCCATGGCACGCTCGACGTGCCCACCTCCTGGAAATTCATCGCCTATCTCTGCATCGGCTACCCCGAGGCGGAGTGCGACCAGCCCGAGCTCGAACGCGCGAAGTGGGAACACCGGCGTGGTGCGGAGGAATTCACGTTGCGGCGCTAGCCCCAAGCCCGGCCATGACGGAGAGGAAGAAGCCCGCCGGCCTACGACTTGGTCTTGCCTGCAACGGCCGCCACAGGCGTGGTGGTCGGCTGCTTCTCGAACATCAGCAGCGGGCGGACGATGACACGGCCATAGGCTTCGTAATGATGCTGGGTCGAGACCGCCGTCTTCAGCGGCGTCGCATAATTGGCTTCCAATGTCATGAACTGCGCATAAGTCCAGGAGAACCCGACGCCGACCGAGGCCATTTCGGTCACGCCGGGGAATGTCGAATACACCGCGCCCCAGTCGGTGAAGACGTAGGTGTCAAATCCCCTCAGCCATTGCGACCAGTTGTAGTGCAGCTCGGCGTTGAAATAATAGCCGCTGTCGCCGGACGCTGCGTTGGTCGGGTAGCCGCGTACGGTGCTGGGGCCGCCGATCGTGAATATCTGGTCGCCCGGCAGCAGCTTCTCCTGCGTGTACTGCCAGCTCGCCAGCACGTTGGCGCTGAAATTGGCCGGCCCCGCGGCACTGTTCGCGATCAGCGTGCCGGTATAGGTGTTGAACGCACGGTTGTTGCCGAGCACGTGGTCTTGCCACGCGATGTAGTTCACCGCCGGCGAGACCGTGATCGAATAGGTATTGCCGGAATTGGTCACGGAGACGCCGGCCGTGGCCTTGTCGTAATGGTCGTCGGTCACCGCGACGGTCGCGAAGCGGCTCACCGTCTTGCCTTCGGTCTCCGCGGCGTTGAGCAGTATCAGCCAGTTCTGCGTCACCCAGACCGGCTGGCTGAAATTGACAGCGGCCTGGCTCGACCGCCCCGTGACGTCGAGCGCAGCGAACGGCCCGTCGATGATCTTGATCTTGCCCTCGGTATAGCTGACGCCCGCGCGCCCACCCCAGGGGTTGACCGGGATGCTGTAGGCGACGTTGCCGTTGAGATTGCCGTCGGAGCGGACGCCATAGAAAGTCAGACGGTCGTCAACGCCGAACAGGCCGTGACGCTTGTAGAAAGTGCCGCCTTCCCAGCGGCCGGTGTTTTCGGAAGCCTGATTGTCGACAAAGAGCTGCCAGGTGTCGACCGGCGGCTCGATCACCGCGAACTGGAGGTCGGTCAGGCCGAAGCTCGCGCCGGGCTGGAGCAGCGCCTTGATCTGCACGTCGTTGGTCCGGTTGAACCAGGTCACGTCGCGATTGAGCTTTGGAACGTCGAGAACCTCGCCTTCCGGCTCCTTGACGCGCTGGAGGATGTAGTCGGTGCGCGTCTGCTGGTTACCCTCGACGGTCGTCTTCTGCAGCCGGCCCTCGGTCAGCTTGATCTTGACCGTCCCGTCCTTGGGATCCTGATCCGGCAGGGTCGCAATGCCCGTGACGATGCCGCGCTCGGTGTAGATCGCATTGATGTCGGCGACGATCTGCAACAGTGCCGCGATGTCGACATTCTTGCCGACATATTTCTTCGCGATCTCGTCGAGCTCCGCCGGCGTGATGAATTTGGATGAGTCGAATTCGAGCTTGCGCAGGTGAAATTTCGGCCCGCCCGGCTTCATGAGCGGCGACTTCTCACGTGCTCCGCCGATCACGGCCGGGCCGTTCAGCTTGGGCGGCGCGCTCTGCTGTTCGAACTGGCGGCGCTGCCGGTCGACGTCGTTCTGGATCGCGCCGGGATTGATCGAGGGCACCTGCGCGCGCGCGGTTACGATGCTCGACGCAACAAGCCCGATCGTCAATGCTACGCCTAGAACACGCATCTCGACCTACCACGCCTCCGCGAGGCGACTCATCGCCGGATTCGTCATGGCGCCAATTGCCGCATCCTTCCAGCCCGGGCGACCCGCGCGCTGTCCCTGGCGGCGCAGCTTGCGGATGTCGCTGAGCCCTTCAACGTTCACGGCAGGACCAGACCCGACAGTCTCGACCGGACGCGGCGACAGCAATGCGTCGAGCCGTGCGTGGCCGGAGAGACCGAGCTGGTAGAACGTTCCTGCCCCGCTCTTCTGCGCCAGCCAGGTGTCGATCCTCTCATAGCCTTCGCCATCGACGGCCACGTTGCGCGTCATGCTGGCACCGGTGTAGCCGCTGCAGCAGTCGTGGCTCGAACCGTAATTGGTGACGCTCGCCGAGATATCACCGGTGTAGAACACCACATAGGCGTTGGTGACATTGGCGTTGCCGACCTGGCTCATCGTGAACACGCCGTCCGGCTGGTAGAGCTGGAGCGTCGGCCCATTGCTCGGCGCCGGCGTGCGGTTATTCAGCAGCACCTGCTCGGTCGCCGTGGTGAGTAGGAGCTGGCCCGGCACGTAGCCGTTCAGGATCGTCACGGAGTGCGCGTCGGTCAGGAAGTTCGCGTCGACCACCTTGAACTGGTTGACGATGATGGCGTCCGGATCGATCGAGATATTGGCGTACTTCGCGACACCGCCATTGTAGCCGGTAATGTTCAGGACCAGCGGAATCTGCGGATTCGAGCGGACTTGCTCGCCGTGGACGGTGATGGTGTCGGCAGCGAGGTCGAGCTCCCTGACCACGCTGACCCAATTGATGGTCAGGTCGCCCGACGAGGTCATCCTGACGACGTCGCCGCTGATCCGGTCGAACGAGACCGGTCCGGCCACGTCGAAACGGGTGTCGCCACTGGCCGAGATTGATCCGCCGCGAAGCGAGCCGGTGTCGGACTTGACGATCAGGTTGCCCGCATCGCCCGGGATACCGGTCGTGGTGAGCTGGCTGAAGACGATGTCGTTGACCGCATGCAGGGTCTGCGTGCCGCCGCTGATGGCGGTACCGAGGGTGATCCCTCCGGCCGTCGCAGTGATATCGAGCGTGCCGCCGGCATTGAGATTGTCCCACGTGACGACGGTGCCCTTCAGAAGCGCATTGCCGGTCGAGGCCGTGAGGCTGTGCCCCATGTTGGTGCCCGCGGCGATCAGGCTCGCCGAGCCATTGGCCGAGACAGAGCCCAGCGTCGCCACGCCGCCGGCCATCACGGTCTGCGCGAGGATGAAACCGTTATCCGCATTGACGTTGATGTTGCCGACATCGCCATTGATGCCAGTCGCCGTCAGCACGTTGAAGGTCACGTTGTCGTGGGCATGGATGGTCTGCGTGCCGCCGCTCTGTGCGGTCTGGAAGGTGATGCTGCCCTGGCCCGCAGTCATCCCCAGCGTCGTCGCGACGTTGAGGACGTTCCAGTTGACCGGGCCGCCGGCGGTCAGCAGGCCCGAGCCGGTCGCCGCGGCAAGCGTGTTGCCGGTGATGGTCGTGGCGGCAAGCAGCGTCGCTGAGCCGTTGGCCGAGAGCGTTTGCGCCAGGATGAAGCCGTTGTCGGCATTGACGTTGATGTTGCCGGCATCGCCATTGATGCCCGTCGCCGTCAGCGCGTTGAAGATCACGTTGTCGTGGGCATGGATGGTCTGCGTGCCGCCGCTCTGTGCGGTCTGGAAGGTGATGCTGCCCTGGCCCGCAGTCATCCCCAGCGTCGTCGCGACGTTGAGGACGTTCCAGTTGACCGGGCCGCCGGCGGTCAGCAGGCCCGAGCCGGTCGCCGCGGCAAGCGTGTTGCCGGTGATGGTCGTGGCGGCAAGCAGCGTCGCTGAGCCGTTGGCCGAGAGCGTTTGCGCCAGGATGAAGCCGTTGTCGGCATTGACGTTGATGTTGCCGGCATCGCCATTGATGCCCGTCGCCGTCAGCGCGTTGAAGATCACGTTGTCGTGGGCATGGATGGTCTGCGTGCCGCCGCTCTGTGCGGTCTGGAAGGTGATGCTGCCCTGGCCCGCAGTCATCCCCAGCGTCGTCGCGACGTTGAGGACGTTCCAGTTGATCGGGCCGCCAGCGGTCAGCAGGCCCGAGCCGGTCGCCGCGGCAAGCGTGTTGCCGGTGATGGTCGTGGCGGCAAGCAGCGTCGCTGAGCCGTTGGCCGAGAGCGTTTGCGCCAGAATGAAGCCGTTATCGGCGGTGACGTTGATGTTGCCGACGTCGCCGGCATTGCCGGTGGCGGCGAGCGCGTTGAACGTCACGTTTTGGCTCGCGTGGACCATCTGCGAGCCGCTGGTGCTGGCCGTCCCGATCACGATGCCGCCATTGGCGGTGACGGCGCTGAAGCCGCCGCTCGCGCCCGTCGCCGTGCCCGCCACCACCTGGTCGAGCGTCAGGTTGCCGGTGCCGAGAATGTCGACGTTGCCTTTCGCCGCCGACAGCAGGCTCGCCTCGATGTCGGTGAGAGCCTTCAGGTAGATTGCGCCGTCGGCGGTGCTTGCCGACAGCCGCGCGGCGCTGAGGGCGAGCCGGTTCGTCGTGCTGCCGATGCCGTTCGATGCGTTCAGCGAGACTTCGGCGCCCGAGCCGGACGCGACGAACTTGGTCTGGCCGTCACCATTGTCGATGATCGCGCCGAGCGAAGCGACGCCACCGGCGGTGACGATGATCGACGGCGCGCTGCCGGCCGCGGCGTAGGACAGCGACGAGTTGAGCTGGCCGATCGTCGCATCGCCTGTGGTAGTCGCCGAAATCACGCCGGCCGCGTTGATAGCCGAATAGGCGCCCATCGACAGCGTCCCGGCCACCAGGGTCACCCCGTCAGACGCGCTGGTCGCAACCACAGGCGCCGCGCTGGTGCCGGCCGCAAAGGTCATGCCGCGGTTGGCGAGGAGTTGCATCAAGCCGCCGCTGGTGAGATCGGCATTGATGGTGAGCGCGCCGCGCGCCACGTTCAGCGTCATCGCGCCGCCGGCCGTCAGCGCGCCATAGGGACCGCTGGTGCCGACCGCGAGATCGCCGGTGACGGCGAGAAGGCTGAAGTCACCGCCCGCGGAGCCGGTGACGGCGCCGGAGATATTCACCTGCAGCGGCTGGAAGGTCGAGCCGTTGAAGCCGATGTTGCCGGCGGCGCGCAGATCGAGGTCGGTGCCCAGAATGTGGATCGCGCTGCGGTCGGCAAAGCCGGCCTCGCCATAGATGCTGCCGGTCGCGGCCAGCTGGATCTCGTTGCCGGCCGAGATGTTGCCGAGGATGAGGTCGCCGGTGGTCTGCTTCACATAGATGCCTTGTCCGGACGAGACCTGGTCGAGTTGGTCGTTGCCCGGGTTGGCAAAGGCGATCTGGATTGCATTCGCGTTGTTGGCAGGATTGCTGCCGGCGGTACCGGGTGCGCCGATATTGCCGTGCTCAGCAATGAGGGTCAGGTTGGCGATATCGCCCGAGATCACGGGCACGCCGGTCACGCCGGCGGCAGCGGTGATGCCGGTCACCGCGTCGAGCTTGACGTCGCCGCGGCCGGTCACCTGGATGCCGTTGGCCTGCGCCGCCGTGATCGGGCCATAGCTCGCGGTGACGCCGCCGAGCGTGAGGCTGTTCTTGCTGCCAAGATAGACGTTCGATAGCGCGTTGGCCGAGATCGCGGTCGGGTTGTCGAGCACGACGAGGTTCTGCTGCGACAGACTGACCGTATAAGTCACGACGTGGGTCGTCGGGTCCGTGACCGCGCCGACGGTGAGCTGGCCGGGACCGGCCGATGAGAGCAATGCCCGCTGGTCCGTCGTCAGCTGCGAGGAATCGACGCTGGTGAAGGTGAACGTCTGCGGTGCAGCCGAATTGCCGACCGAACCATGCGGCGCGTAGAGCATGATCTGGTTCGCGCTGATGTTGGCGGCGACGTTCGGATCGATCGGCGGCGGTGCCGCACCGACGGCCGACGACGAGACCGTGTAGGCAAGCTGGCTCTGCGTCCACTGCGCGCCCGCGGTGATGACGCCGTAGACCCGCTCGGTGCTCGCAAGCGTGTAGCTGTAGTGCGCGTTGTAGGCATCAAGCGCCGTCTGCAGCGCCGTATTGGTCGGCAGGCGCTGATCGGAGGTCGCCACGCCGTCGAACAGTTTTGCGAACAGGGTCGACGACAGCGAACTGCCGAACACGGTCGCCAGCGGATCCGCGGGCGCGGTGCCGAGCAAGGTCGTCAGCGAGCTCTTGAGCTGGTCGGTGTTG
The DNA here is from genome assembly GCF_053592855.1 of Bradyrhizobium sp. T-1. NCBI lineage: Bacteria > Pseudomonadati > Pseudomonadota > Alphaproteobacteria > Hyphomicrobiales > Nitrobacteraceae > Bradyrhizobium > Bradyrhizobium sp. T-1. Next base: position 5,534,350 of record NZ_CM132115.1, read on the forward strand.
ATCTTTCCGAGCAGGAACTGGTCCCGCAGGAACCGCGTCGTCGCCTCGACCTGCATCTGCGTCGTCGTGACGTTGGCGGGATCGATGCCGAGCTTGGCCGCCACCTGCGCCCGCAGCACCGTCAGGCCGACCGAGGTCGGGTTGTAGGTGCTGCCGTTCGCGAAGGCGATGTTCTTGAGCTGGAAATAGTCGTTGTAGGCCGACGTGACCATCGACTGGTAGCTGTTGACGGCGGCGGTGGCAGGGTTGCCGTTGAGCAGATCGAGATTGGCCCAGACCGACTGGAGATGCGCGCTCTCCGCCGCGGTGATACCGGCGGCCGCCCGGCCGTTCAGGATGCTGGCCTGGTTGCCGTCGGAGCCGGCCGCCTCCAGGAACACCGGGCCGCCGGTCGACTGCACCGTGCCGAGGCGAAGATCACCCTTCGACTGGACGATGTAGGTGCCGGTCGCCGAACTGCTGTCGAGAACGCCGCCGTCGACGGCGCCGCTCGCCTGCACCGTGCCCGTCGCCTGGATCACCAGCGGATTGATGTTGGTCAGGGTGGAGGCGCCGTTGACGACGGCGCTCGTTGCGCCGATCGCCCCGGCGGTGGAGTTGATCTCGATGTTCTTGCCGATCACGACGGGGTTGGCGACGTTGTAGGCGGAGGCCGAATTGATGTCGCCGGTCGCCGACAGGAAGACGCTGCCCTGCGGCGTGGCACCTGCCGAATTCACCTTCACCTGGTTGATCGACAGCGAGCCGATCGCAGAGATCGCGATGTCGCGGTCGATCGAACTGGCCGTCAGGCTGCCGCCATAGATCTGCACCTGGACGGGAGCCTTGTTGGTGCCGAGCGTGCCGATGCCGCCATCGGCCGACAGCGTCACGCTCGTGCCCGAGATCACCGGGTTGTTGGCGTTCGCGGCGACCGTGATGGACGAGTTGGCGCCGGTGGCGTTGAACGTCGTCGTGCCCTGAAGGTTGTTGATCGACCCGTTGATGACGATGCCGGAGGTCGAATTGACCACGACGTCGCTGCTCCCGCCACCGGTGAACTTGATGTTGATCGGGTTCGACGCCTTGACCGTGTTGGTCAGCGTGAGCGTCAGGTGATCATAGATCGCCTGGTACCAGTTGAACTGGGCGTCCGCGCCGCAGCACTTGTCGGCGTGGGTGTTGAGCGGAATGATGTTGCCCTGCGCGTCCACGCCGGCCGCCCAGTGATAGCTGCCGGTGGCGGTCGTCACCTTCTGGTAGTTGCTGCTCTGCGTGCCCGAAACCAGGCTGGTCGCGCGGGTCCAGCCCGCCGGCGTGAACGCCCAGCCGTAGTCGAACTGCGTGCTGGTCGGCGAACGCTCCACTGTCGCGGTGTCGACCCACTGATAGAGCATGTTCTGCTGCGTCGCGTACTGGATGCCTGCCGTACCGGTCCGAGCTGCAAGCATCGAGGCGTCGAACGCGTTCGCGGTGACGCTGTTGACCTCGTACTTCGACACTTGCTGGTTGCTCGCAGCCTTGGGATCGTAGACCCACCACGTCGTCTTGCTCTGGAGCTGATCGACGATCTCGACCACGCTCTGGGCGCTGGCGCCGGTGTTGATGGTGTTGGTGACGAGCTGGAGTCCGCTGGTGTTGTTGACCTTGATCGTGCCGGCGCCGCCCTTGATCTCGATGTTGCCCTGGGTCTGGGTGTTGTCGGTCGAGGTCGAGATGATCTTGCCGTTCAGATAGACGTAGCCGCCCGCGCCCTGCACCACGCTGTTCATGACGAGCTGGTCAGTGAGAGCGTTGTACTTCACCCCGATCTTGGTGTCGCCGCCGACCTGCGTCGTCACAGAGCCCGATACGTCGTAAAAGACGCCGTTCCGCGCATTGGCCTGGGCCGCGGCAAAGTCCGCTCCGTTATTGCGGTTCTTGAGGCCGTTGGCGCCATAGATGGCATCATACGCCGCGGCGCCGATGTCGACCGAGTAATTGCTGCTCGAGCCGGCCTGGATGGTGCCGTTGATGTTGATCACCGACGCCGAGATGATGACCGCCTGGCCGGTGATGGTCCGGGTGGCTGTCGCGGTGGCCGGCGCATCCGCGGTCTTCGGCGTGATCGCATCCGGCTGGATGTTGATGACCTGGAAGAAGCCCGAGCTGTCGCAGGCTGACGCACAATTGAACGGCGTCTTGTAGGGACCGCTATCCGTGTAAACGTTGCGGCCGTCATAAGTCGTTTTCTTCCACTGCGCGAGCACGACATTGGTCGAGGTCGACGACTGCCCCTCGATGATCTTGAGCGTATTGATGTCAGGAACGCTGCCGGCGTTCTCATTGCCGTTGCCGGGCGCGCCATGGCCCACCGGCAGGAAGATCGACGAATAGAGCGAGGTGCCGTCGTAGTACGTCATCAGCATGCGCGCGGTGAAGATCGTGCTGGCGTCGGCGTTGGCGACCGGCTGATACACGCCGTGGACGCCGTCGGCGCAGCAATAATAGAAATACGGATGATCCCCGCCCGAGGCGATATGCGGAGCGGACGCGTAATCGCCGTAGGCGCCGAGATAGGTCGCCGCCGTCATCACCGCCGTCAGCGCGTCTGTCGGACGGTCCTCGGTCGTTTCCCATTGCGAGGTGACCGCGCTGCTGCTGTCGTAGAAGCTCCCGATACCCCCGAGGAAGGTGAACGTGCCTTTGGGCACCACGATCTGGACGGTTGCCGCGCTGAGCGACTCCGACGCGACGACGCTGCCGAGATTATTGATGATCTTGAGCAGGCCGTTCGCGTTGTTGACGGCGCCGTTGAAATAGATGTCGGGCGTGCGGGTCAGCACGTTGCCGTTCTGGTCGATGCCTTGACCGCTGTCGGGATCCAAACGGTTGTAGGTGGCCGAGACGTCGATGACCGGCGTCGCGCTCGGCATCGCGGTGAAGGTCACATTGGAATGCGAGTCCGGGTCGACATGGTCGATCTGGCGGTAGGTGATATTTCCTCCGGTCACATCGGTGACCGTAAGGTTGCCCAGGCTCATGAAATCGAGGCCCTTGTTCTCGATCTTGATCAAGGGCGAGCTGCGCGCGATGACGGCGGGCGCTGCGGGATTCGAGCCGCTGTTTCCGGTCAGCTTCTGCGCCAGGATCGAGACGTTGCCGGCGGACACCAGCATGTCGCCGAACGCGAAGGCGTTGCCGGGCGCGTCGGAGGTGAACGGCGCCTGCTTGATCAACGTGTCGATCTGGCGCTGGATGTCGCCGGTCGGATCGGTGCCGGACGGCGACATGCTGGCAGGCGCCGCGGGCGTCGCCGCCGCGAGCTGGGAGCGAACTTGCGCCGCGGTCAGGCCGGTCAGCGTCGCCAGCTGGTTGACCACCAGCTGGTAGGGATTGAAGTTGCCGACGATGGTGTACTGGACCGCCTGGTGGTTCCAGCTCATCACCGGGCTCAAGTGATTGACGTCGGAAACGGACTCGAGGGTCAGCTCGGAGTAAGGGCTGGTCGTGCTCAGGGTCGGCGCGCTCGCGCCGAGCTCGATCGTGACGGTCAGGTCGTTGTTGATGCCCGCCACCACCAGACCATTGAGTGCGACATCACCGGTTCCGCTGGTGTGGCTGTGGTTGTCGCTGTTCTTGGCGCTGAAGATGTCCAGATACGGATTGTAATTGCTGCCGTTGCCGGCGGCCGTGACCTGCCCCTGTGTCGCACCGAGGTAAATGTTCTGCACGCCGAGCACGCTCGAGGTGTTGGCGAGCGTCAAGCTCGTGGTGTCGTCGGCATTGGCCGTGCCGCGGTAGAGCGTGGAGATCGGAACGACGGTGTTGTTGTAGACGACGGTGGTCGCCGTCGCCTGCACGCTGCTGAAGGCGCTGCCGTCGCCCGCGAGACCGGCGTAGATGGTGATGTCGCCCCAGGCCTCGACCTTCGCGTTGTTGCCGACGTTGACCGCCTGGGTGGCGTGGACCCAGGTGTTGGTGCTGGCGCCGACGCCGGCGATCGCGCCGTAGAGGCTGGCGTTGGCATTGTTGGCCGCCGCCATCTTCGCAGCCGTGCCGACATAGATCTTGCCGGCGCTGAAGAGCTCGCGGGCATTGATGTTGACCTGAAGTGTGGCGTTCGCGATCATGTCGGACTCGGCGCCGCCGCCGGCAAAGAAGCTCGCCGTAGCCAGGCTCACCGTGTCGTTCGTATTCAGCGTGTTGTAGGCCTCAATGTTGATCACCGCGCTCGATGTCCGCGGATCGTCGTTGAGGCTCAGGACGGTCCCGGCGTCGATATTGGTGGTGACGGTCTGGGTGACGGTCGAATTGCTGAGCGCCGCGGCACCCGCGAACATGCCGCCTGAGCCCGACCGCGCGCCGCCGCCGGCCTGATTGACGATGTCATTGGAGATGACATCCATGTTGCCGCCGGCGGAGTTGATGATCAGGTGCGTACCGACCTCGGCGGTCGTATCCGTGGTGACGGTGTTTTGCGCGCTGCCGCCGGAGACGCCGGCGGTGGAGGCCTGATAGGCATCGCCGCTGGCGCCATAATTCGCGGTGTGCTTGGCGCTGATGTTGAGACCACCAAAAAAGAGCGTGTTGTCTGTCCCGTTGCCATCCATCCGCGCCTGGGTGGTCGCAGTCGAGCTGGTGGTCGCCACCGCCGCGGCACCAGCATAGGTGCCGCCTGCGCCGACGACAGCATTTGCGGCGTTGACATCGACGCCGGTCGCGGCGATCCGGAGAACACCGGTGTTGGTCGCCGACGTGATCGCGCCCGCCCCGAGATAGGCGTAGGTGTGCGCGCTGGACGAGACCTGCGCGACGCTCGCGCCCAAGGCCAGGAAGCCGGACGAAAGGCCGGTCGCCTCCGCGTACTGGGCGCTGTCGTTTTCGGCTGCAATGGTCACGTTTGCGTTGGGAAGCGTAATTCCGGTCCCGCCATAGGCATTGACTGTCGCGTTCTCCGAAGCCTTGGCGTAGCTGCCCTGGGCACCGATCAGCGATCCGCCGCCGCCTGCGAGTGCCCAGGCGTAGGTCGTCGTGCCGCCTGTCGGGACCAGCGCCATGGCGGCCACGGAGACCGCGCCGCCTGAGAAGATGGTGTCGTTGCCGATATCGGCCGTGACCTGGGCCCCGACCGTCGACTGAGCGACGGCGACGCCGACCGCACCGCCGCCGACCGAAACGCCGATCGCGCTGCTCGACAAATTGGGCGTGATCGACGCCGACACCAGCGTGCCAACCCCGGTCGCGGATGTCGCGATCGTGGCGCCCGCGCCGATCTCGGCGGTCACGCTCGAATTCTCGTGGGCCTCGGCGTCCGCACCGACGCCTGCGACGATACCGCCGCCGAGCGCCGTTGCCGTCGTCGTCAAGGTGCCCGCACCTTGCGCACCGACCCCGAGCGTCGAGGTGTTGATGTTGGCCCCCTGCAGCACATCTGCCGAGACCGTGCTAGACCGGCTTGCCGTCGAGACCGAGGCGCCGACCGCCGCGGCGCCGGCGGTGACACCGCCGGTGAAGACGATCTGGGTCGTGGAATCCTGCGCCATCACGGCGACGCCGGCGCCGCCCGTTCCGGTCACGGAGCCGCCGAGCTCGGCCTTCACGTGATTGGAGACATTGCCGACCGCCACCGCGGCATCCGCGCCGAAGTAAAGTCCGGCTCCGCCCGCGATCGCCTCGGTGTTGATGGTCTGGCCGCCGTAGGCACCGCCGCTGGCGTCCTTGACCACCGCCGCCACCATGATGGACGGCGCGGCGACCGCCGAACTCAGATTGGCCGTCACATTGCTGCTGACACTGGTGTAGCCGATGCCGGCACCGATGCCGACATTCTTGCCGAAACCGGCGCCGAGCAGGTACATCTTGGTCGCGTTGGCGCTGGTGGCGGCGACATTGACCTGCTGCGTGGTCGCGACGCTGCCGCCCGCGATCTGCGCGGTGACACCGTCGGAGCCGCCGGCCAGCACGGTGCTGACATCGTAGGTCGACGTGACGTGGGCGTTGTTCGGATCGCCGGCGGTGCCGCTCGCGACCGCATCGCCGCCGTGCGAATTGCTGGTGCTGTTGTTGACGGCCGTGATGGTGCCGTTGTTGTGGCCGTTGCTGTCGCGCTGGTCGAGCTGCCCGGTTTCCTGCTGCTGCGTATCTGCATCGGCCGTGTTGGCGCCGATGATGATGACGCCGACCGCAGCGCCGATGCCGACGCTGCCGCCAACGCCCGCGGTGACCGCGTAAGACAACACTTCCTTGGTGCTGAGCGCGCCGACATTGATCGCGCCGGAGGAGTTCAGGTCGCTGTTGTTGATTTCCGCAGTGGTCTGGCTCTTGAAGACGAGCACGTTGGCGGCCGCGCCGATACCGACGCCGGAGCCGCTGGCGCCGATCGCGATCGCGCCGGCGATCTCCTTGATCTCGACGTCCTCATTCGCGCCGACGGTAACCGCGCCGGCCGAACCACCCGCCGGCGAGCGCAGCGTGGTGTCGTAGACACCGGCGATGGTGGTGTTGTTGGCGATCTCGATGTTCGCCATGCCGGCGATCGCGGCCGAGCCGGTCGCGAGCGAGCCCCCGACCGAATAGGCCTGGAAACGGTCGACCGTGTTGGCCTCGACGTCGAGCGCGCCGCTGAGATTGAGCGCGGTCGTGTGGGTCGAGCTGCCGCCGTGATAGGCAAATTCGTCGCCGACATAAGCCTCGGTCCGGTTCGCCGAGACCTGGACCAGGAAGGCTGCGGAGACCGCGGCCTGGCTGCCATAGGCCGCCGAGCCGCCGGCCGAGTAGATCGCGGTGGTGTCATAGGCATTCACGGTGAGCGACGACGCCGTCATCCCTCCGCCGTCGACATAGGCCTCGGTGGTCGCCGTGAAGACGTTCAGGGCGACCGAGCCCGTGTTAAAGCCGACGCCGATCGAGGACGCATCCTGCTCGGCATTGGCCTTCACCGTGACCGCGCCGGCCGTTGCGGTCGTCGTCGACGACAGGCTGCCCACGGTCGCGTTGGTGATTGTGGCCATCGTGGTGCGCGACATCGTCGTCGAGATGACGGTCGCGCCGCCGCCGCCGGTGCCGGTCGGCGGCACGATGCCGGCGCCGAACGCGCCGGAATAGGAGAAGCTCGAGGCCGCGACGTCGATCTGCGGCAACAGACCGGCACTGGTCAGGCGCGTATCGATGCTGGCGCCGTCGATGTAGGCCTTGGTCGACCCGCTCAGCACCGAAGTGATCGGGTTGATCATGATGGAGATGCCGGTGCCCGCAGCAACCGTCATGACGTTGGTGACGACCGCCTGGTGCGAGCTCGCGACCACGGCGAGGCCCTTCACAATATCCTGGGTCTCGCTCAGGTCGGGCGTATTGTCGGTCGGTGCCTGGAAGCCGCTGAGATCGCTCGCATGCGCCAGCGTGCCGCTGTTGACCGACAGCGTGTCGGTGGTGCTGGTTCCGAGCGCATCGACCTTGGTGTTGGGTCCGCTGATATAGGCCGAGGTGCTGCCGGTGATCTGGTTCGTCACCATCGAGCCGGCGCCGCCCGCCGGGCCCTTGGAGATCGAGAGCGCACCGGCGGACACGACCACGTTGTCGTTATTGCCAGCGATCACCGCTACGTTGTTGTTCGCCTTGACGTCAGCGCCGCTGGTGATGCCCAGCGCAGCGCTGCCGGTGATGCTGGCGGTGACGTTGGTGCCCATCAAATTGGTGGCAACCGAACCCGCAAGCCCGACCTGCGACGAGATAGCAATACCGACCGCAACCGTCGAGATGGTGGCGTTCGAGCTCGCGTCGACGGCAACGGTGCCGGTCGAGGCCACTTTCGTGCCGGTGATGCCGGCGTTGACATTGTTTGCGATGTTGCTGTTGACCAGCGACAGGCCCGCAGCGGAGCCACCGCTCGGCGCAATCGCGGCGACCGCGGCCGAGCCGGTGATGCTGGAATTGTCGGCAGCGCTGACCGTCACGTTGCCGCCCGACACCGTCGAATTCACTGAATTCGACAGGCTGTTGCCGATGTTGGCCGAGACAGTGTTCGTGATCGAGCTGATCGTCAGGGAGGCAGTACCGGCGAACTGCCCGCTGGCTCCGCCGATGCCGAGAGCGACCGACTGGATCGACGAGGAGTCAGTTGCGCTCACGTTGACGCGGCCGATCGTCGTCATCTGCACGTTGGCGATGTAGGCCGAATGCGTCGTCGCGATGGTATCGTAGACCAGCGAAGCGCCGATATCGTTCTTGGCGGCCTCGATGACGCCGGCAACGGAGATGATTCCTCCGCCAGGTCCGCGACCAATACCTCCATTGAGCGCAGCCCCGCTGAAGTCGACGCAGTTCTGCCCTCCGGTGCCGCCGTGGGTCGTACAGGTGTCCGACGCGAGGAGCCCGTTGTTCGACGTCTTGACCAGATTTCCGAGTGCAGTGTCCAACGCCGACACGTCGCCGCTGTCGGCGATAACGCTGACGCCCCCGACATTGATGCTGACCGTCGCGCCGCTGTCGATATAGGCCGTCGTGGTCGGCGAGATCTCGTCGACCACGATGGCACCGGTCAGCGAATTGCCGTTCGTCGATGCGCCGCCCGATGCCGCGCCGGCCGCGATCACGCTGGCATTGTCGGCGAGCACCTGCAGCGTGTCGTAATTGGAGATCGAGCTCGAGAGGATGTGGGCGTCGGTTGCCTTCCCGCTCGTGGGATCAGAGATCGAAGCATAGGTCAGCGCGATACCGACACCCGCCTTGCCACCCGAGAAATAGAGGACGCCGCCGCCGATCGCGATATTCGTGGTCTGGTAGGCGTCGACCTCGAGGGTGCGGTTTACAACGCCTGTCCGGCCCGTGACGGTCGAGTTCTCGATATAGGCATTGGCGCTGTCGGTGATGATGCCAACCGAGGCCGACAACGAGGCGGAATTGGCCTTCGATCCCGAGATGCCGAGCGCGACGACGGTCTCCGAGCCGCCGTTGAGCGCCATAACCTTCACTGTATCCTGATTGTTCAGCGCGGTGTTGTAGATGTAAGCGAGCGTGTTGTTGCTGGACATCGCCGACGCGATGGCGCCGCCGACGGCCACGCTGGTCGATCCCTCGCTTCCGGCCATGTTGGCCGCAGCCGAGCCGGAGCCGTTGTCAAGAATGGTGTCGTTGAGCGCCTGGACGAGGGTCTTGGTGCTGACCAGGCTCGTCGTGGTGTATTTGTCGATCGTCCCGGCGTTCTTGATGTAAGCGCTGGTGCCGAGCGAGACGTCGCTCACCGACGAACTGCCGGCGAGATCGATGCTGAAACCGCTGGTGCTCGATCCGGACTTCCCTGAGACCTGGCTTGCACCGGCTGTAATGCCGGCAGTCCCCCCGGTTGCGGCCGTCGTGACTGCCTGCGCCTTGGTCGCGAAGCTGGACACGCCCGGCTCCGAGATCGCAGCCGCGACCGAGGCCGCCGTGATGCGCCCCGACGTCGTCGCGGAAATGATCAGATTGTCGGCATGGACCGAGCCGGTGCCCCCGCCGGTTCCGGAGAACGGATCATCGACGTTGAACGCGCCGCCGCGGATATCGTTGCTGTTGTCGCCGATATAGGCCGCCGTGTCGGCGGTCGCGCCGAGATAGGCGACGGCGAGACCGACCGCCGAATTGGCGCCGATCGAGACCGCGCCGGCAATCGACAACATCGACAGGTCCTGCGCGGCATAGACGTTGACGGTCGGCGCCGAAACCGTGGCCCCCGCCCCGATCGACGCATGGGTCGTGTTGTCGACCAGCGCCATCGACGTAATGCCATTCAGTGCCAGCGAACCCTGCGCCTTGCCCGACGTCGGCGCGACACCGAAGAACTGGTCGGTGGTGAGCGCTTCGACGGAGATGTTGTCGCTCGCTGAGACCGTCGCATTGGCGGCAACACCGGCGATCGTGTTGTTGGAGAGCTGGACCAGATTGAGCGAGCCGCCGAACGACGAGCCTCCGGACGTATTGCCGATCCAGCCGAACGTGCCGATGTTGCCGGCGACGTCGATCGAGGCGGTATAGGAGCTCGCCGTGACGGCGAGCGTTGCGTCGAAGGCCTGGGTGCCGTTGTTGAGATTTGCCGTCCACGCGCCACTGCCGCACGACGCGACGGTGCAGGTCGCAGTCAGGTTTGCGGCGGTCGCGACCCACGCCGTGGTGTTGTTGTGGACGATGAAATTGTTCAGCGAACCGGAAATTCCGAGCGTATCGCCAGCATCCGCGCCTGCGTTCGCGTAGCTGGTGATGATGTTGCCGCTGACGCCAAGGCTGCCGTTGAGATGGCTGATCACGTCGGTGAGCCCGGCCCATTGGGTCCAGGTGTTGGTGATCGGCATCGACGTGTTTGCGGCGACGCCGATGTTCGGCGCGCTGATCGTGACGCCGTCGCCGATATAGGCATTGGAATTGTGGGTGTAGGTGCCCCACGCAACGGCGGCGCTGATCGCGTAGGACTGGCCGTTGATCGGGCTCGAGGTGATCGCCGCCGTCGTCGAATTGTTGCGCACGCCGATATCGGTCACGTCGGAGACAACGGCGACGTTGCCGGTCGTGTAGATCGAGGGCGCGCCGCCGCTCGGATTGGTCGCGATCGCCGCGGTGGCGTTTTCGGTGCTGTTGGCGAGTGTAAGGGCGCCGGAGGCCTTGAGGTTCAAATCGGCCGTGATCAACGTGCTGGTCATCTGCGACACGATGATACTGGTCGGTGCAGAGCCGACGGCCGCGACACCCTGCAGGCCCGCGATCAGCGTGGGCGTGCCGGTGATGGTCGATGCCATGGTCGAGTTCGACGTGGTGTTCGAGACGGCATTGACCGTCACCGGACCGGTCATCGGATTGGCGCTGGTTCCCAGCGATGATCCCAGCGTGGCGTTGGCCGAGGTGTTGATGTTGCTCATCGCCATCGCGCCGCCGACATTGCCGTTGAGCGCGGGATTATCCAGCGCGACAGATGTCGCAGATGTCGAGAAGCTGTTGTTGTTGGTCGCGTAGATGGCGAGGCCGCCGGCCGAACCGCTCGCCGTTCCCGCACTCAGATGGGCGCCGGTCTCGACATTGGCGTTGGTCGTCACCGAGGCGTTGGAATAGGCGAACGTTGCCACCACGGCCGCGCTGGTGGTTGCTGCGATTGCAGCGACGTTCACCGTGGCGTTGTTGGTGGAGGTGATGTTCAAGTACCCGCCGGCGTTGATCGTCGCACCGTTTGCGACGTTGGCGGAGACGTTACCGATGACGTTGCCGACCACGGCCGAAGCGCCGAACGGAAGACCACCGCCAATCGTGGAGGCAAGCACCGGATCCGCTGCCGTTTCCGACCCGGTCGCGGTGATCAGGACGTTACCGCTCGCGGAAATGTTGGCATGACCGTTGATGGCAACGTTGGCCGTCGCGCTCGCGGCGACATAGCCGGCATTGACGCCGAGGTTCAGCCCCGCAACGGACTCGCCGAGCATCGCGAAATCTCCGGCCACCGAGCTCAACATGTTCGACACGGCCGTCGAGGTCGCGCCGATGTTGATGTTTCCGCCGGTGATGATGCCGTCAACCGTGATGCCGGTGGTCGCATAGGCGTGGCCGGACACCAGGGTCTGACTTGCCGTCGCAGCGAGGGTGACGCTGCCGTCGGTGTAGCTTGTTCCGGAATTGACCGCCTGGGCCAGAATTTTCGCGCCGCTGACGATGTTGATCGTTTTCGCGTCAAGCTCGACATTGTTGGCGTTACCGGTCGAATGACCGTTGACGTCGAGACGGCGGGCATCGATCAGCGCGTGCGCGGCGAGCGTGATCGAATTGTCCGCCTGCACGACATAGGTCGCACCGGCGCTCAGCGCCGCGATCGCGTTGGCGACGGACGTGTTCGACAGGGTCACGCCGGTGTCGCCCTGCCCCGCATCGCCGATGACCACATCGGTCGGGTCGATCAGCAGCGTGCCCGCCTTGCCGATCGGCGCGCTGAGATTAATGGAGACGCCGCTGCCGATATCGATGACGCCGTTTCCGCTGAGCTCGACCAGGCCCGCATTGCCCGCCTTCGAGCTGGCACTGATCGCCGCACCGCTCTTCACGGTCAGGTCGTTGCCGGCCTTGACGAGGATGCCACCCGCATCACCCGTCCTGCTCGCAGTCGTCAGTTTCGCATTCTTGCCGATCTCAGCGTTGTTGCCGGCCACGACCGCAATCGTGCTCGGCGTCGTGGTCTTGCTGCGCGCCGTCAGACGTCCGTTGACCGTGGCGTTGTTGACGGCGCCGATATGGATCGAGCCGTTGCTCACGGTGATGGCGCTGGCGCTGCGCAGGCCCTTCGAATTGACGGAGGCGGCGAACTTCGCAGCGTGGTCGAGATTGGCGATGTCGCGCTGGCTCGCGCCGCCGACGAGGACGTTCTGCCCGGTGAGGCGGACGCCGTCGATGGCGTTGATCCGGCCGTAGATCCTGACATTGCCGTCCGGCGAGACCGGGAATGAGCCCGCCATCAGATTGCCGACCGCCGTGCCGTTGATCGCCCCGCCCGGGCCGATCAGGCTGTCGGTGAACTCGCGCGTCGGCGTCGAGACGTTGAGGCTGCCGACATTCACCGTGCCGGAACGGCCGACGACGAAGCCCTTGGGATCGGCGAAATAGACGTTACCGCCGATGGCGCCGTTCACGTAGGAATTCAGCGTGCCGTTGACGTAGACCGGCGCATCGCGAACGATGTTGACGAGGTTTTGCGTGCCGGTCGGCAGTTGCAGATTGACGGTGTTGCCCTGCCCGACGCTGAACTGCGAGAACGAGTTGAAAGCGTTGACGCCCGAGACCGTCGACGTCGTAACGTTGGTGACGCTGCCCGAGGTCTGCAACGACGTACCGGTCCGTCCGTCAGGAACGATGACGTTCGTCGTCTGCGCCTGAAGGCGGACGCTGAACACCGGCAGGAAGACCATCTGCATGGCGCAGAGCAGCGACATCGAGCGGAAGCCTGCAAGTCCCTGCAGCATCCGCTCGTTGTTGGCTCGCTTCGCAGATGGTCCGCGCATTTCAGATCCTCTTCATCGGCATTGACGCCGATCCACAACCGGGTGGGAGAATGGCGTGAGATCGTCCGTGATCAGAACTGGCCCGGCGGAAGCTTGAAGACGTCGGGGCTCTTGGCATCGGCCACGTAGAACAGCAGCAGGCTCGTCGGCGTGAGCACGCGCTGGTTGTTCTCCTTGTTCTCGAACGTGCCCTGGAGCAACAGGATCACCGAACGATCCTTGGCGTCGCTGCCACGGAACATCACGATGCCGCCGTTGACGGGCATGTTGACCGCGATGGAGTCGGGCTTGAACCCTTCGCTGAGGAAGTGCGCGCGCAGGATATTGGCGTTGGAGAACAGCTTCTCCGCCGTCAGTGCCGGATCCGTGCCTTTGGACCAGACTGCGCCGATCTGGATCAGCGACTTGGACTTGTAGCCGAACACATAGGAGAGCTCGGCGGTGCCGCCGTTCGGCAGCAGTTCCGGAACAGAGAGCAGCACGCTGTGGGTCAGCTCGGACGGGTTGTCCTGCGACTTGACCGCGTCGGCCTTCGGGTTGAAGTCCTTGGTGATCGCCGCGCGCACGTCGGTCTCGTTCATGCCGAACCTGGCGGAGCGGAAGCCGTCGATTGCCTTGGTCTTGTCGTCAGCGGCGGTTGCTTCGCCCGCTGCTGCGGGTGCCGCAGCAGCCGGAGCGGCGGCGGCCGGCGACGGCCCTGCCGCGACCGCCTTCGGCGCCGGCGCGGCCTTCTGCTTGGGCGCTACACCCTGCTGGGTGCCTTGTGCCGCCAGCGGCCCGGCCGCAACGTTGGTGAGAAGGCCGACAAGGGCCGGGACGAGGTAGATTTTGCGCATCGTAGACCTTCGAAACAAACCTGAAACAACGGCTCAAAAATCGGCAGTTACTGGATCGGCCTCCCCGATCCGTCACCGCAACCGAGACGGAAAATGTTGCGATGCCGGAAGGCCATGCAAAGCGTCTCGGAGCAGACATCGATCGAAACAGCGATTCTCGTAGCAATACGGTATCGGGCTGCGCATGGCTGCGAATGAACATTCACAGGCCGGGTTTTTTCCTCAATTGTGGTCGCCAGGCTTTCGCGTTATGCACAGGGACAGAGGCAATTTTTGCGAAACATTTCATGATTGAACGGCCAGCTTCTGCCCGCGTTGTGCCGGCGGTCGCCCGCCGCGATTTCATTCGCCTTGCGGGCGCAACCGCCGCGGGATTTCTTGCGCTGGGCTCAACGCCGGATCGCATGCGAATCGTCGCCACGATCACCAGCCTCTCGCTCGACGACGAGCTGACCAAGCGGAGCATGACCGAAGCTGCAACCACGCGGCTCGGCGGGCTCATCGCGGGCTTGCGGCAGCGCGGCTGGGTCGAAGGGGTGAACTACCGTTTCGAGATCCGCTCCAGTTTCGGCGGACCGGACAAGATAAAGATCGCGGTGCAGGAGCTCATCGATCTCAAGCCGGACGTCATCCTGACCGGCTCGACTGTCGAAACTGCGGCCGTCATAGCGGCCACCAAGACCATCCCGATCGTTTTCGCGACATCCAACGATCCGATTGGCAACGGCTTCGTTCAAAGCCTCGCGCACCCCGGCGGCAACGTCACCGGCTTCACCAGCAGCACCGCCGAGATGGGCGGCAAATGGCTCCAGCTGATCAAGGAGGCCGTGCCGGATATCGAACGCATCGGCGTCCTGTTCAATCCGGTGAGCACCCCTCGTGGCGGGCGCTACTACCTCGACTCCATCGAGCAGGAGGCAGGCGTTTCGGGCCTGACCGTCGTCCAGGCGCCGGTCGGCACGGCCGCCGAAATCGACGGCACGATCGGCCGCTTCGCCAAGCCCCCCAAGGCGGCGATGATCTCGCTCGTCGACAGCTTCCTGGTGGCGAACCGCCAGGCGATCATCGCGGCAACGGCGAAGTATCGCGTGCCCATGATCTATCCGTTCCACTACTTCATCGACGCGGGCGGGCTGATGAGCTACGGGCCGACGTTGGAGGTCAGATCGGCCGATTACGTCGATCTCATCCTGCGCGGCACCAGGGCCGGCGATCTCCCGGTGCAATCGCCGCGCAAATACGAGCTGTTGATCAACCGCACCGTCGCCAAGGCGCTTGGATTGACGATCCCGTTCACGCTGCTCGCCCGCGCCGACGAGATCCGCGAGTGAACGAGACGACCGACCAGGGAGATTTGCGGACGCCTCCGGGCAGGCTGTTCCGCAAGTATCTCTACTCGATCGTCGCCCTCGCCTTCGCGGCGCTGGCGATCAACACTGCCTTCGACGTCTGGTTCTCCTATCGCGAGCAGAAGCAGCTTCTCGCGGCGACCCAGCGCGAGCAGGCCGCGAGCGCAGCCATTCAGATCGGCCAGTTCATCGGTCAGATCGAAAACCAGATCAGATGGCTCTCGCGCCTGCCCGCGGAGCTGTCGACCAACGAAGACGATCGTCTCAACGCCATCCGCCTGCTGCGCCTCTCGCCCGCGATCGCCGAGCTGACCGAGCTCGATGCACAGGGCCGCGAGCGAGTGCGCGTGTCGCGCCGCGTCGCGGACAGGATCGGCAGCAACGCCGATCTGTCCGCCTCGCCTGCCTTCCGCGGCGCCAATGAAAGCCGGGCCTATTACGGACCGGTCTACTTCTTCGGCGACACCGAGCCCTTCATGACGCTCGCGACCCGCGGGGCCGGCCGCGAGCCCAACGTGATCGTTGCCGAGGTCAATCTGCGGTTCATCTGGGACCTCGTCGCCGGGATCAGGGTCGGCAACACCGGCAAGGCCTATGTGGTCGATCGCATGGGCGTGCTGATCGCGCATCCCGATTTGTGGCCGGCGCTGCAACGGAGCGATCTCTCCGGGCATCCGGACGTGCGCGCCGCGCTCGACGGCGTCGGGCCGCCCTCCGGCGGCCTCGTCAAGGAGGATTTTTCGGGTCAGCGGGTGCTATCGACCTATGCGACGGTTCCCTCGCTCGGCTGGCTGGTCTTCGTCGAGCTTCCGCTCAGCGAAGCCTACGCACCGATCTACGCTTCGATCGGACGGTCGACGCTGCTGCTGATCCTTCTCCTGGCTTTCGCTGCCCTGGTGTCGCTCTGGATCAGCCGCCGGATGACGGTGCCGATCCAGATGTTGAGCCAGGGCGCACGGCGGATCGGCAGCGGCGACCTCGAATTGCGGCTTTCGATCCGGACCGGCGACGAGCTGGAAGCGCTCGGCGACCAGTTCAACCGGATGGCCGCTCATTTGCGCGAATCCTACGCGACACTCGAGCGCAAGGTGATCGAGCGCACCTCCGAGCTCGAGAAGGCGCGCGATCACGCCTTTGCCGAGCACGATGCCGCCGAGCGCGCGCGCAGCGCAGCAGTTGCGGCCAACGAAACCAAATCGCGCTTCCTTGCCGTCGTCAGCCACGAGCTGCGCACGCCACTCAACGGCGTCATGGGGGTGCTGCAGCTGCTTGACGACGGCAAGCTCAGTGAGCTGCAGCGCCGCCACCTCGCGACCGCGGCGGCGTCGGGGGAAACGCTGATCGCGCTGGTCGACGCCATTCTCGAATATGCGCGCCTGGAAGCCAGCACTGAGGCGCTGGAGACGCGCGACTTCCGCCTCGGCCAGCTGATCGAGACGGCTGCCGATCTGATGCGTCCACAGGCCTTCGGCAAGGGACTGACCTTCGACCTCGACCGCGACGCGACGGTCAACATCTCCGTGCACGGCGATCCCGTGCGGCTCAATCGCATCCTGCTCAACCTGATCGGCAACGCCATCAAGTTCACGCCGAGCGGCGGGATCGCGCTGAAGGCGACGGCCGAGCGGCACGGCGACCATTTGCGCCTCGGCATCACCGTGCGTGACACCGGCATCGGCATCGCGCCCGACATGCACGAGCGGATTTTTGAGGACTTCGTGCAGGCCGACGACAGCATCGCGCGGCGGTTCGGCGGCACCGGCCTCGGACTTGCGATCGCACGCCGCCTCACCCGGCTGATGCGCGGCGAGCTCACGGTGGAGAGCACGCCGGGCGCAGGCAGCGTGTTCACGCTGCTCGTTCCGCTCGGTCAAGCGGCCAACGGCATCGCGCAAGGAGCGCTGCCGCTGCCATCGCGGCAGCTTCGCGTGCTGCTGGTCGACGACGATCCGATCAATTGCGAGGTCGGCGAAGCGATCCTGCAACGGCTCGGCCACCGCGCCGTGATCGCAAGGAACGGCGCGGAGGCGGTCGCGCTTGCCCGCGACCAGGCGTTCGAAATCATCCTGATGGATCTGCACATGCCCGACATGGATGGTGTGGAGGCGGCCGCGCGCATTCGACGGCTCCCGCTGCAGCCGATGCCGCGGATCATCGTCGTGACTGCCGACGTGTCGCGCGGCACCCGCGAACGGCTCACGGCCGCGGGCATCACCAAGGTCGTCGGCAAGCCGATCCTGATCGGTGCCCTTCGCGAGGCGATCGAGGACGAGCCCGAACACGGCGCCGCCGACGCGCCGCTCGAAACCGGCGCGTTGATCGACCGCTACTTCCTCGACGACCAGAAGGAGTTGCTCGGCGCCGCGCAAATCACCAAGCTTCATGATCTGCTGGACCAGACCGGCCAATGGCTGATCGCCGACATCACTGCGGCGGCCTCGAGCGGCGATCACAAGCAGGTTGCGCGATCCGCGCACCAGCTCGGCAGCGCCGCGAGCGCGCTCGGCCTGGTCCGGCTGTTCGAACGCTGCCGTGACATCGAGCTGACGGCACCGACGATGTCACCCCACGAATGCCAGGATGCAGCGCGCGAGCTCGCCGCGCTTCGCGAGGCCTCGATGGGCGCGCTGGACGAACTGCTTGCGCCCACCGAGCCGCGCCCGGTCAGCTAGCCCCCGAGACGCCGCGAGCGCTTTGGCTTGGGTTGTCCCGAGCGCTAGTGCGAAGGGCCGCAATTGAAGGTCTTGATCTTGCCGGCATGGTCGAACACGAGGACCGCACTTATGACACCGGTGCTCGTGACGTACGAGATCGCTGCTCCGTCGTGCGAGGGTCGAAGATCGTCGAGACCCGAGGCGGGATCTTCCCGGAGACGGTCAACCCAATGTGCGCGGAGGGCTTCCTTGCCGGTCAAGGTCTTCGCGCCGCCGCAGTCACAATGAACCACGGCATTTTCCGCGCACATCTCCAGAATTGCTTCAACATCGCCAGCGCGATAGGCATCGAGCCAATCGACCGCGGCGGCCAACGGGTCGAAGGACATGATCTTCACCGACATGTCGTCATCGCCAGACAGGACGAGCGCCACGACTTTGCCATTTCAGAAGTATCAGTATTCGTTCTGCAGCGTGCTGCAGTGCCTCATGGCAAGCACGGCTCGCAAAGCAAAGCTTTGGTCGACCTTCCCGGCAACTTCATCAGCCTCAGCAGCTCCATCAGATGGTGCGATGGCGTTGCGGTCTTTTCGAGCGGCCAATGCGTCCAACTGCACGGACAACACCGCCAGCGCCAGCCTGATTTGGTCCAGTTCCTGCGATCGATTATCTTGATCCATTCCCCTGCGTCCATTCGACGTCGACCGTTTAGACGTGAGGCGCAGTCACTTCCACTTCGCGGATCTGAAAATCGCGAATGCTCATGCCTGCATCCAAGAGCTCGGTGACCCAGCGTGGTCGTTTGCCTCGGCCACTCCAGGTTTGGTCGGGTCGAGCCGGATTGCGGAACTTTGGTGTCACTGCAGGATAGGGACGCCGGGAATATTCGCTTCCCTGGACCCGCACGGCATTTGCCTGCAACTGAGCCAGCCGCCTGTCGAGCTCGGTTCTCTGACTTTCCAGTTTCGATGCTAGTATGGCCACGATGCTCTGATGCAGATCCCAAAGCTCATCGACAGCCATTTCCATCAGGCTTCGTTCATCCACGGTGCGCCCTCGCTGTTCTTGGCATGGAAAGCCGCCTGAGGGCGGCCTTCCCGATGACCAAAACTTGCCGGACTGCGTTCAGACGATGCGAAGTGTTGCTCCGTCCGAGCGCCGGCGATACGCCAGGAAGCCCACGCCGGCGAAGCCCAGGATCATCATCGCCCAAGTCGTCGGCTCGGGAACTGCGGTAACGGCACTCACGCCCGACAGCTCGAACTGCTTGATCTGCGAGAAGCCGGTAGTTGAGTGAAGAGTGACGAAGGTCAGGTTGGTGCCGTTGATCGAGAATGCCGTAAATTCGTTCAGGCCATTCTTGAGGTTGCTAAGGCTGGCAGTGCCGCCGTTCGAAGCAGTGATCGTGAACGGGTCAGGGCTCAGAATGTCGAAAACAACATCGGTAAACGTGAAGCCCTTCGCGATCGTAATCGTGAGATCGTGGTACAGCGATTGGGAGAAATCAATGGAGGCGAAGCCGTTCTTGGCGTCGACGACGGACGGACTGGTGAAGGACACCAACGGTGTTCCGGTCTGACTACCGACATGGCCTGTGATGTCCGTGGAGAGGGCGGCGTCGAAATAGATCTTTTGCTCGGTCAACGCACTGCTCGGGCCGATTTGAACGTCGAGATTGCCTGTGACATTGACGATGGGCGCTGCGTTGGCGCATCCAGCAAAAAAGACGGCCCCTGCGAAGATCGTACCTGCAACTAAGGCCCGATTGAAAATCATCATAATACTCCTGCGATGACTAATGGAGGACTAGGCGGCTCCCCGGTTAATGGTTAAAAAGGATTGGCCAAAAGGCCTCTATTTTAATCCATTATAAAGATATTAATTGAACGCCCCGGCCCCAGCCATATGCCGGAGGACATAGAACCCCGAGACGAGGTTTAGCTCATGCTCAAGCGGTTCAAAGATGAAGGATCATTCCGGCACTGTATCCGGATAGTGATCGCTGATCGGCAGCCGATCGTCCTGCAGGGGCTCATATCTTTATTTGCGACGCAGCATGACTTCGAGATCGTCGCGTCCTGCAGCGATGGGACAAGTTTCCTCGAGGCAGTTCGGAATTTCGCGCCGGACGTCGCGCTTCTTTCCGACTCCCTGCCCCGCCTGACCGTCGCCGAAATCCTCGCAGTTGCGAAAACCGAAAGCCTGGCCACGCGGCTGGTGTTCTTCACCGATTACGAAAACGACGACGAGCTCGCATCGGCTGTTGCAGCCGGCGCCTGCAGTGCAATTTCCAAGTCCGAGAATCCCGGTGCCGTGCTGGGATCTCTGAGGATGATAGCGGCGCGTGTTGCGGCGCCGGAACCGCACCCGGATCGATCGCCAACCGGAAAGGAATCCGACAGCGCCAAGCTGGAAAAGATGCTGGGATTGCTAACTCAGCGGGAGCGCGAAATTGTACGACTTGTATCCGATGGCCTGTCGAACAAGGAGATTGCGCGGCAACTGCACCTTTCCCACGGCACGGTAAAGGTCCACCTCCACAACATATTCCAGAAGCTTGCGGTCAATAACAGGACCGTGCTCGCGACGATTGCGTTGTTGCAACGATCGGCCGGCTTCGGCGCGCTCTTCCTCGCCGCACTTGCCTTCGCAATCTTGGACGACGCCGAGGCAGCGAGCAGGAAGGACTCCTCGGGGGATGACGACAGCACCGCATGGAATGCCGACGCTGGGCTCGAGCACGCTGAGTCCAAACTGAAGCAAGCAATCGTCCAGCACACCGCCGATGCCGGCGAGAAGATCCTGGCTTCCCCGAGAGGCCCTGCCGATGAGACGGGCCAAGGGGCATCCTCGGCAGCAACAGCGGAAACGTTTGGGGCGGCTCAGCAGAGCGTCCCGTCCATTCTCCAAAGAAGCGACGGTCCGATTGGATCCAGCACTCCCCCACCTTCTATTTCTCCATCCTTGCGAGCGATCGATAATGGCCCGATCGCAGGCCCCGCAGCGCAGCAGCAATCCGCTCTGCTGCCGCCCGGCTCCAATCCCACAAAAGGCCAGGCCGGCTTTGGTATTTTCACGATGCTGGCCGGCGCGTGGATCTATGGACTGGAGAGCGCCCACGCTGCGGCACACGCATCTGGTTCGAGCGAAGTGCTGGCCGACACTGCGATGGTCGCGGCCAGAGATGGCGCCGCGAAAGCGACGTCGTGGGCGAACACGATCAACCTGGCAGCCTTTGGCCCTCTGGCGGTCCTGCACTTGACGTCAGCAAACCAGTCAGTGCCGCCCCATACCCTGGCGTGGATTTACGATCCCGCGCGTAACGAAACCATCGTGTATGTGAATTCAACCGATCGCAGCCTGAACATCGGGGATGCCGGCCTGCAGGAAGTTCATATTCAGGGTTTTGTTTCCGCCGCAGACTTGGATTCCATCTTCGGTTCGCAAGCCACGGCTGTTGCTGCGGCCTTGCATGGTATCGATGCCACGTCGATCGCAAGCGACGCAGACTTTCTGACGACGAACACCGCCCATGCCTCTATTCAAGCCGGGGCAAGCGAGAGCGCAGACGGGGCGGCTGGTGTCTGGAGCATGCCTGCCGACGACGACTTGAGATTTCACTTCGGGCGCGACCGCAGCGATTCCGACGTTTCGGCGAAGCGCATAAGTTCAAGTGACGATTCTGCTGCGGCCCAGCAAGACATCGACGACCCAGCTGGCGCCCCAGTTCCCGTTTCATCGACCGGACTTGCTGGTACCAAGATAACAAGCCTTTTCGAAGACAGTCTCACATCGAAGAAGGAAGCTCTCAATACCAACAACAGCGGTTCGTCGACGGATCATGGCAAAGCGCAGGCATCCGCTGAACCTGCAGTTTTGGCGTTTGCCCCGGCAGCGGCAGTTGCCGCGCCGGCCCAATCTAGCGCCGCACCTGGCAAGAGCGCAGAGAATGGTCATTCGCAACACGCTGACGAGACGGCCGCGGACACCGCCGCAGCCAGCGGAGCGGCCGAACCAGACCCCACACCCGGCAAGAGCGAAGAGCATCGCAATTCAGAGCACGCTTCCGAGACCGCCTCGGACGCAGCCGCAGCCAGCGGATCGACTGAAGCAGGCACAGCACCCGGCAAGAGCGCAGAGAATGGTCATTCGCAGCACGCTGCCGCGGCGGCCTTAGTCACAGACCCAACCGGCGGAACGGCCGAACCGGACACCACACCCGGCAAGAGCGCGGAGAACGGTCATTCGCAGCACGCCGCCGCGGCGGCCTCGGACCCAGCCGCAACCAACGAACCGGCCGAACCAGACCCCACACCCGGCAAGAGCGCAGAGAACGGTCATTCGCAGCACGCTGCCTCGGCGATCTCGGACACAGCCGCAGCCAGCGGAACGGCCGAACCGGACACCACACCCGGCAAGAGCGCGGAGAATGGTCATTCGCAGCACGCTGCCGCGGCGGCCTCAGATATAGCCGCAGTCAGCGGAACGGCCGAACCAGACACCACACCCGGCAAGAGCGCAGAGAACGGTCATTCGCAGCACGCTACCGAAGCGGCCGCGGACACCGCCGCAGCCAGCGGAACGGCCGAACCGGACACCACACCCGGCAAGAGCGCAGCGAACGGTCATTCGCAGCACGCTGCCGCGGCGGCCGCGGACGCAGCCGCAGCCAGTGGGCCGACCGAAGCTGACACCACGCCCGGCAAGAGCGCAGACAACGGTCATTCGCAGCACGCTGCCGCGACGGCCGCGGACACAACCGCAGCCAGCGGAACGGCCGAACCGGACGCCGCGCCCGGCAAGAGCGCAGACAACGGTCATTCACAGCACGCTGCCGCGGCGGCCTCGGACGCAGCCGCAGCCAGCGGAACGGCCGAACCGGACACCACACCCGGCAAGAGCGCAGACAACGGTCATTCGCAGCACGCTGCCTCGGCGATCTCGGACACAGCCGCAGCCAGCGGAACGGCCGAACCGGACACCACACCCGGCAAGAGCGCAGCGAACGGTCATTCGCAGCACGCTGCCGCGGCGGCCTCGGACGCAGCCGCAGCCAGCGGAACGGCCGAACCGGACGCCACACCCGGCAAGAGTGCAGAGAACGGTCATTCACAGCACGCTGCCGCGGCGGCCGCGGACACAGCCGCAGCCAGCGGAACGGCCGAACCGGACACCACACCCGGCAAGAGTGCAGAGAACGGTCATTCACAGCACGCTGCCGCGGCGATCTCGGACACAGCCGCAGCCAGCGGAACGGCCGAACCGGACGCCACACCCGGCAAGAGCGCAGACAACGGTCATTCGCAGCACGCTGCCGCGGCGATCTCGGACACAGCCGCAGCCAGTGGGCCGACCGAAGCTGACGCCGCGCCCGGCAACAGCGCAGACAACGGTCATTCGCAGCACGCTGCCGCGACGGCCGCGGACGCAGCCGCAGCCGGCGGAACGGCCGAACCGGACACCACGCCCGGCAAAAGCGCAGAGCACAGCAATTCACCGCACGCTCCCGACGCGGCCTCGGACACGGTTGTAGCCAACGGGCCGACCGAACCAGACACCGCGCCTGGCAACAGCGCAGAGCATGGCAATTCGCAGCACGCTCCCGACGTGGCCTCGGACACAGTTGTAGCCAGCGGGTCGACTGAACCAGAGGCCGCATCTGGCAAGAGCGCAGAGCATGGCAATTCGCCGCTCGCCGCCGACACGGCCTCGGACACGGTTGTAGCCAACGGGTCGACCGAACCAGACACCGCGCCTGGCAACAGCGCAGAGCATGGCAATTCGCCGCTCGCCGCCGACACGGCCTCGGACACAGTTGTAGCCAGCGGGTCGACTGAACCAGAGGCCGCATCTGGCAATAGCGCCGCGAATGGGAATTCACCGCACGCCGCCGACACGGCCTCGGACACAGTTACAGCCAACGGGCCGACCGAACCAGACGCCGCACCTGGCAAGAGCGCAGAGCACGGCAATTCGCCGCACGCTCCCGACGCGGGTTCGGAAACAGCCGCAGCCAACGGGCCGACCGAACCAAGCGTCACGGTGCAGCCCTTAGACCCCGGTTCTGCAAGCTCCACGGTAGCGGCCAATCCGATCGAAACGAATGCCCCGGCCCCTCCCGCTGCAGCGACGTCCGAGACCGGAGCTGTCC
Organism: Bradyrhizobium sp. T-1; assembly: GCF_053592855.1. Taxonomy (NCBI): domain Bacteria; kingdom Pseudomonadati; phylum Pseudomonadota; class Alphaproteobacteria; order Hyphomicrobiales; family Nitrobacteraceae; genus Bradyrhizobium; species Bradyrhizobium sp. T-1. The sequence goes on from NZ_CM132115.1 coordinate 5,558,302, forward strand.
AAGAACTGGTATTCAACTTCGATAGTCCGGCTTCCCCTTCTCCTCTCACTGCGGTCGTTGAGCTGACGGCGACCAACGTTCCGCCCGCGCTGCTCAACCTTGACGTCGAATCGGGGGCAATTCTCAACGCGGGCCTACCTGCCTTGCAGGATCACGCAACGGGCCACGACAATAATACTTCGCATCATGCTACGGCGCATTCATCCCACGACCTCCTGATTTGAAAGACGGCCAGAGACGGCACCAATCGCGACTGCAGCCGAATACACGCAACGACGCGACCCCAATTATAAAGGCCTGATGCAGCGCCTCGGCCGCTTTTGCGCTTCTTGGTGGCTGTTCGATGGCCCGCCAGGCATCAGCAGACTCATCACGTGGCGCCTCGACAAACCGTAGTGCGTTTCACCCGCATGTCCGAGCGCAGCCGCGAGATCGAGCTGGAGCGGCCTCGATGTCATCAGCCGAGCACCAAGAGGCAGCCCGCGATCTGGCCGCGCTTCGCGAGGTGTCGATGAGCGCGCTGGACAATATGCTCGCGTCAGCCCAGGAACGTACGGTTACGCACTGAAATCTGGAATCATAGGGGGCGCCCGTGCGCGCACGACATCTCGCCATTCTCCTCATGCTCCTCGCCCCCGCCGCCCACGCCGAGGTCGAACACTTCCCTTCCACCTTCCAGACCAGGACGATCCCGGCCAACGGCACGCAAATTCATGTGCGCGTCGGCGGCAAGGGGCCCGCCGTGATCCTGATCCACGGCTTTGGCGATACCGGCGATATGTGGGCCAGGCTCGGGGCTGACCTTTCGCGCGATCACACCGTGGTCGTGCCTGACCTGCGCGGCATGGGTCTCTCAGGCAAGCCCGAGAACGGCTACGACAAATGGAGCCAGGCCGCCGATATGCGCGCCGTTCTGCAGTCGCTCGGCATCGAGAAGGCCGTCGTCGTCGGACACGACATCGGCACCATGGTGGCCTACGCTTACGCGGCCCGGTATCGCGACCTGACCGAAAAGCTGGTGGTCATGGATGCCCCGGTGCCCGGGGTCCCGCCGTGGGATGAGGTCGTCCGCAGCCCGCAGCTCTGGCATTTCGATTTCGGCGGCCCTGACATGGAACGGCTGGTCAAAGGTCGCGAGCGCATCTACCTCGATCGCTTCTGGAATGAATTTGCCGGCACGCCCTCAAAAGTCACCGAAGCAACGCGCCGTCATTACGCAGAGCTCTATGCGCGGCCGGGCGCGATGCATGCGGCCTTCGCCCAGTTCAGGGCAATCCGCACCGACGCTGAGGACAACAAGAAAGCGATCGCGACCAAACTAGCCATGCCTGTGCTGGCCATCGGCGGTGAGAAGTCGTTCGGCAAGATGGAAGCGGTCGTGATGCGAAACGCGGCGAGCGATGTCACCGAGGTCGTGATTCCGGGTGCCGGGCACTGGCTGATGGAAGAGGATCCGGCAGCGACCATCAAGGCGGTGCGCGAGTTTCTCGACGGGAAGAAATAAGACGACAAGCCGGGCTGGCGCAACGCGCCTCACGGCTTCCCTGTCAGGGGCGCCCCTCCGAACCCGAGTCTGTAGGATGGGTTGAGCCCTTGCGAAACCCATCGCACTTGTTTCGTGATAACGTCGCGCCATGACTGCGTACCGCCGCAACTTCGTTCCGGGTGGATCCTTCTTCTTCACCGTCAATCTGGCGGAGCGGAAGCTATCGTTGCTGACAGAGCATGTGGAGATGTTGCGTGCGGCGTTTCGTGAGACACGCCAACGCCATCCATTCACGATCGACGCAATCGTGGTGTTGCCCGATCACCTTCACACCGTATGGACGTTGCCTGCCGCAACTCACTTCTTGGTGGCCGTTCGGAGCAGTCAGACAGAGCTTCCGTGTGACGAGTCCACGCCCTGGTCTCGGCGTGTCCCCACGCGCGTCTCCTCCTCACGCCCAAACCGCTCGACCAGAAAATCAATGAACAGCCGCACCTTCACCGACAGGTGCCGCGTCGGCGGATAGACCGCATAGAGCGCGAGCGGCGGCGCCGAATAGTCGTCCAGCACCGTCCGCAACTCGCCTTTCCGGAGAGCCTCCGCGGCGATGAACTCGGGCAGCAGCGCGAGCCCCCTGCCCTTGATCGCGACATCGCGCAGCACCTCGGCATTGTTGACGCAGAGCGACCAGGCCGGCTGGATCCAGTGATCGCCGTCGCGGCCGGTGAGCTTCCACTGATTGCCGGTGAGCAAAAAGCCGTAAGTGAGCGAGGCATGCTCGCGCAGGTCCTGCGGATGCTTTGGCGTGCCGTGGCGCGCGAGGTAATCGGGCGCAACGCAGATCATGCGCGGGACCGGCACGATCTTCCGCGCGATCAGGCTGGAGGATTCCAGCTCGGCAATCCGCAGCGTCACGTCAAATCCGTCCTGGACGGGATCGAGCAGATCGTCGCTGAGCACCATCTGGAGCTGAAGCTCCGGGTACGCTTCCATGAAGTCTGCGAGCACGGGCCCGAGCCGCATCGTGCCGAACGACATCGGCGCATTGACGCGCAACAGTCCGCGCGGCGCCGACTGGGCCTGCGTCACCGCCTGATCGGCGGCCTCGATCTCCGAGAGGATCACGACTGCCCGCTCGAAATAGCGTTGGCCGTTCTCGGTCGGGCTGGCATGGCGGGTGGTCCGGTTCAAAAGCTGGACGCCGAGGCTCTCTTCGAGGTCGGCGACGTATTTGCTGATCGCCGAGCGCGACAGCCGCAGCTGCCGCCCCGCTTCGGCAAAGCTGCCGCTTTCGACCACTTTCACGAAGGCCCGGAGGCTGGCGACCTTATCCAAGAGCCCGCCTCGTCGATTGTTTCCAAATCGTAGACATAGCCGTCATATTTGCATGGATTGTCTCCAATCCAAAGCGGAACAATATTTCCGGCCAGAGCAAGACCGCTCCCCGAATTCTGGAGGACGACAATGTCTGGACTGCACCATGTCACCGCGATTGCCGGCGACCCCATCCGCAATTTCGGCCTTTACACCAGGGATCTCGGCCTGCGCTTCGTCAAGAAGACGGTCAATTTCGACGATCCCGGCACCTATCACTTCTATTATGGCGACGAGACCGGCCGCCCCGGCACCATCCTCACCTTCTTCCCCTGGGCCGGCGTGTCCCCCGGGCGCCGCGGCGTCGGCGAAACCCATCAGACTGCCTTCCGCGTGCCACAGCGCTCGCTCGGCTACTGGACCCAGCGCTTCACCGAGAAGGGCATTCCTTACGAAGCGCTGGAAAAGCGCTTCGGCGAGTCCGTGCTGCCGTTCACCGACCCGGACGGTATGGCGCTTGCGCTCGTCGGCATTCCCGGCGCCGAGAACGAGCCCGGCTGGAGCAATGGCGACGTGCCGGCCGAGCATGCGATCCGCGGCTTCCACGGCGTGACCTTGCTGCTCGACAGCGCGGCAAAGACGGCTGCCGTTCTCACCGACGTGTTCGGCTTCAAGGAGACCGGGCGCGAGGGCTCGGTGATCCGCTTCAAGGCGCCGGGGGATGTCCAAGGCAGCGTCGTCGACATCTACGAGGCCAAGGGCTTTCTGCGCGGCCATCAGGGTGGCGGCTCCGTCCATCACATCGCCTTCCGCGCGGCTGACGATGCCGAGCAGGGCCAGATGGCGCAAAAGCTCGTGAGCAATCACGGCCTGCATCCGACCGAGCAGAGGGATCGCAACTACTTCCGCTCGATCTACTTCCGCGAGCCCGGCGGCGTGCTGTTCGAGATCGCGACCGACATCCCCGGCTTCGCCGTGGACGAGCCCGTTGCGACACTCGGACGCGACCTGAAGCTGCCTGTTTTCCTCGAACAGCATCGCAAGCAGATCGAAAGCGTGCTGCCGAGCCTGGAAGAGACCGCATCATGATCGAGAATTCGTTCATTCATCGTTTCGAGCCCGCGACCAGCGCGGGCTCCCCTCCGCTCCTGCTTTTGCACGGCACCGGCGGCGACGAGAACGACCTGCTCGGGCTCGGCAAGATGGTCTCGCCCGGCTCCGCCCTGCTCTCGCCGCGCGGCCGCGTGCTCGAACATGGCATGCCGCGCTTTTTCCGCCGTCTTGCAGAAGGCGTGTTCGACGAGCAGGACGTGCGACGGCGCGCGCTCGAGCTCGGCGATTTTGTCGCGGATTCACGGCAGCGCTACGGCATCGCCGCGCCAATCGCGGTCGGCTTCTCCAACGGCGCCAACATCGCGGCCGCGCTGTTGCTGCTGAAGCCGGACGTGCTCGCAGGCGCGATCCTGCTGCGTGCCATGGTGCCGCTGTCGGATCCGCCCAAAGCTGAGCTCGACGGCAAGCCGGTGCTGCTGCTGTCCGGGCAAGCTGACCCGATCGTGCCGGCGAGCAATTCGGCAAAGCTTGCGGAGCTGTTGTCGGAAGCAGGCGCGCGTGTCGAGCACAAGGTGCTGCCGGCAGGACACCAATTGTCGCAGGCCGACGTGACGTTGGCTCGTGACTGGATCAGCAATGTCGAGGCGAAAGCGGCATGAGCCAACAGGCGGCGCATCGTTTCCGAACGGTGCGCCAGCGGGCTAAAGTTCCACAATAACCTGTATCAATCGGCGTGTTCCAATCCAGGAACACACGCCCTTGTTGTGATTCCATTAAGAGTTGTTGTGGCACGAACATTCCCGCAATGCAGGGAGTGGCCGCAAATGGCTAGTCGCAACTCGTCCATCACGCTTGACGCTGTGCTGCGTCTGATCGTGTGAACTGATGGGACTCTTGCGATTGCTCCTGGCGCTGGCTGTCGTCGGCGACCATGTGCTGCCGCCATTCCCCTGGCTTCGTCTCACGACGGGGATCATGGCAGTTGAAGTCTTCTTCGTTGTTTCCGGCTTCTACATGCAGATGGTCCTGTCGCAGCGATACGCGTCGCCAGGAGCGTTCTACCTCAGCCGGGCCTTTCGAATTTTCCCGACCTATTGGCTCGTGGCTGGTCTTGCTTTCGCGCTGTGGCCCGCGAACGGCTTCCACGACATCGCCAATCTGGGATGGCAGCCGGCCATTCTGCTGTTCGCATCCAACACCCTGATCTTTTTTCAGGACACGTTGCTGTTCCTCGGAGTGGATCGCGGCGAGCTATTCTTGACCGCAAATTTTCATTCCACTGCCCCTCAGCTTTCGTCATATCTGCTCGTGCGCCCGTCGTGGACGCTGGCACTGGAGCTGTATTTTTACCTGCTGGCGCCTTTTCTGGCGCGGCTTCGCAGCTTCCAATTGGGTGCGCTCGCCCTCATCCTGACCGGAGCAAGGCTCGCAGCCTATGGCGCCGGACTGGATCACGATCCCTGGTTCTATCGCTTCTTCCCGTTCGAGCTTCCTTTCTTTGTGTTGGGAATGCTGAGCTTCCGCTTATTCAACCAAATCGAAATGCAACCACTCTCGAAATCAAGGCCCGTGGCGCTGATCGCCATCGCAGGCTTGATCGTGCTCGGACAGTGCTTTGTCTTGAACGTTCCCGAACAATACAGCTTCGTTGCGGCGACCATGGCGGCGGCGGTCGTTCCGATTGCCTTCGCGGCCTTCAAGGACGCCACCATCGATCGGTTTGTCGGAGAGCTCTCCTATCCCGTCTACCTCGTGCATGTCCCGATCATTCAGTTTCTCAGCGACAATTATGCCGCCGTGGTCGCGATGAGCCTGTTGCTGTCTTGTCTCATCGTCGTTGGTCTAGAAAGGCCGCTGGAGCGACTTCGCCATCGGCTCGCCGGCGGCAACGGGACCAAGACCCAGTCCATGCCGCCCATCACGACCAAAGCGGCGTTCGGATTGGCCAGCGCCGCGGACCGGCAGTCCTGATTCATCTCGGCCTGTGAGCGTGAATTTCGTTTGACGAAGCGTATGGCCAACCATCGACGTCTCGGGATGGCTTCGTCATGGCGTGCACTGCCTGACGGCACGTCCTGAACCACGAGACCGCAACGATCGCATCATGCCGGTGTTTTGCCCGACGGGTCAACGCCGCCGCGAACTTGCGCAAGCCATTGGAGCGGATCGCGCAAGCCATTGAAAAACCTGGCCCCGGCTACTGTGCATGGGGTTGTTTTCTGGTTTTTGTTTTGGCCTGCCCAAGAAAACGGGCCTCTCTCCGACGGAGAGAGGCCCATCTTGAAGCGCCAGGTCGACTTGATCGAGCGATCCCTATTCCCAGGACCAGGCCGAGAAGTCGTTCTCGAACTGCGGGACTTCCTTCCAGACGCCCTTCAGCTTCTTGTTGATCACGGTCGGCCATTGCGGCTGGAACAGGTAGGCGGAGACGGCGTCGGTGGCCAGCATGCGCTGGGCATCGCCAAGCAGCTTTGCGCGGCCGGCCTCATCAGGCGTCGACACGATCTGCTTGTAGAGCGCGTTGAACGCCTCATTGTTGTAGCCGAGGTAGTAGTCCGGCTCAGTCACCTTGACGAGGTCGAACGGCTCGACATGGCTGACGATGGTGAGGTCGTAATTGTGCGGCCCGTTGGGAGCGAACACCTGCGACAGCCACTGCGCCCATTCGACGTTCTCGATCTTGGCGTTGATGCCGACCTTGGCGAGCTGGGCCGCGACGATCTCGCCGCCCTGCCGCGCGTAGGGGGGCGGCGGCAGCTTCAGGCTGAGTTCGAGCGGCGTGGTAACGCCGGCCTCGGCGAGCAGCTTCTTGGCCTTCTCGGGATCGTAAGGGTTGATGCCGGTGGTGTCGACATAGCCGAGCGAACCCGGCGTGTAGAAGCTGCCGATCGGCGTGCCAAAACCTTCGACCGCGCCGTCGATCAATGCCTTGCGGTCGATGGCGGCGAGGATCGCGCGGCGCACCCGCACGTCGTCGAGCGGCTTCTTCTTCTCGTTGATGGCGACGATGGTCTTGGCCTTGGAGCCGCCGACCAGCACCGTGAAGCGCGGATCGTTCTTGAACTGCGCAACGCCGCGGGTGGTGACGCGCGGGAACGCATCGACGTCACCGGACAGCAGGGCGGCGATCTGCGCGGCGGGATCGCCGATGAAGCGGATCGTCACCCTGGACAGCTTGATCGCGGAAGCGTTGCGATAGTCGGCCCATTTGTTGAGCGTGAGCGAGGAGCCCTTGACCCAGGCCCCTAACTGATACGGCCCGGTGCCGACCGGCTGCGTCACATTGGTCGCTGCGCTCTTCGGCTCCACGATCGAGCCGCTCGCCTGCCCCAGCAGGAACGGCAGGTTCGGCTCGGGATATTTCAGGCTGATCACGATCGTGCCGGCGTCGGGCGCATCGACCTTCTCGAAGGCCTGGAACAGGCTCTTGTCCTTGTTGGTGCTGTTCGCGGCCGCGTTGCGCTCGAACGAGAACTTCACCGCGGCGGAATCGAAGGCTTCGCCGTTCTGGAATTTGACGCCCTTGCGCAGCTTGAACGTATAGGTCTTCAAGTCGGGCGAGGCGGTCCAGCTCTCGGCGAGCAGCGGCGAGACCGAACCGTCCTCGTTGATCTTGGTCAGGGTCTCGTAGATGTTGTAGAGCGTGACCTCGGCGATCGCGGCAGCCGCGGCGTTGGTGGGATCGAGCCCCGGCGGCTCCAGCGTCATGCCCATGACGACGCTGTCCTTTTTGCTTTGCGCCAGCACTGGCAGCGGCGCCGCGGCCAATGCTGCGGCGAAAGCGACGATCGTTAGCTTCTTCAACATGCCCAACTCCCCGGCCTTCTTCTGTCTTCTTGAGACTACGCCAATTCTGCAGCCGACACTAACCTTCCATGGCCACCTGCGGCAATGCCATCACGGCCTCCGCCTTGTGGCAGGCGGCAAGGTGCCCCTCGCCTACCCTGCGTAGCAAGGGCGGAACCTCGCGGCAATGCTGGTCGGCAAGCGGGCAACGCGCCACATAGGGGCATCCGGTCGCGGCCGCCGATTGCGAGGCGATCGCCTGAGCCCCGCGCCGCCGCCGGCCGCCACCGGCGCGGGCCCGCGGCACCGCGTCGAGCAGGGCGCGCGTATAAGGATGGGCGCAGCGCTCGAACAGATCTTGGGGACGCCCCTGCTCGACGACACGACCGAGATACATCACCGCGACCTCGTCGCAGAGATAATCGACCACGGCGAGGTCGTGACTGATCAGGATGTAGCTGAGACCGAACTGCTCCTGCAGGTCCTGCATCAGGTTCAGCACCTGGGCCTGCACAGAGACATCGAGTGCGGAGACCGGTTCGTCCGCGACGATCAGTTTCGGCTGTGTGATCAACGCCCGCGCGATCGCGATGCGCTGGCGCTGGCCGCCCGAGAACTCATGCGGATATTTGTCCATGTCCGCTTCGCGCAATCCGACCTGCTTCAGTACCGCGGCGACGCGGGCGCGGAACGTATTGCGGTCGGCATCGTCAAGCACAGTGAGCGGCTCGGCGACGATCCGCTCGATGGTCTGGCGCGGGTCGAGCGATCCGTAAGGGTCCTGAAAGACCATCTGGAAATCCCGCCGCGCGCGGCGCAATTCATCGGGGGAGATGCGGTTGAGGTCGCGGCCGAGCAGCGTGACCTGCCCCGCGGTCGGCCGCTCCAGCGCCATCACCACTCGCGCAAAGGTCGACTTGCCTGAGCCGGATTCGCCGACGATGCCGAGGCTCTTGCCGGCAGCAACTTGCACACTGACGCCGTTGAGCGCGCGTACCTGACCGGGCGGACGAAACAGGCTCTCGCGCGGCAGCGTGTAGCGCTGCTCGAGATCTTTGACGTCGAGAAGGGGTGCCATGCTCATGCGGACAGCGCCCCGACATTCGCGGCGATCGAGACATCGGTGCGCACGCAGCGCACGACATGACCGGGGCCGACTTCGACCATCGGCGGCAGCGCCGCGCGGCATTTTTCCAGGACCAGCGGACAGCGATCGCCGAAGGCGCAGCCCGCCGGCAGATCGGCGAGCTCCGGCACCGTGCCCGAGATCGTCTTCAGCCGCGTCCCCTTGCGCGCGCCGAGCCGCGGACGGGCGCGGAACAGGCCTTGCGTGTAGGGATGGCCCATGCGGCGGAATACCTCGTCGGTCGGCCCGCTTTCGACGACGGTGCCGCCATACATCACCATCATGCGCTGCACGTTTTCGGCGATGACGCCGAGATCATGCGAGATCAAAATCATCGACATGCCGCGCTCCTCGACGAGATCAGCGATGAGATCGAGGATCTGGCCCTGAATGGTGACGTCGAGTGCGGTGGTCGGCTCGTCCGCGATCAAGAGATCCGGCTCACAGGCAAGCGCCATCGCGATCGTGACGCGCTGGCGCTGGCCGCCGGAGAACTGGTGCGGATAGGCGTCGATGCGCTTGGCCGGATCAGGCAACCCGACGCGGTCGAGCAAGGCGATCGCTTCTCTGCGCGCCTGCGCGGCGGAGTATTTCTTGTGGCGCCGCAGCGGCTCGGCGACCTGATGGCCGATCGTGTGCATCGGGTTGAGCGCCGTCATCGGCTCCTGGAAGATCATGCTGATGCGATTGCCGCGCAGCTTGCAATAGTCCGCATCCGACAGCCGCGCGAGCTCGTTGCCATCGAGCTTGATGCTGCCGGTGACGACCGCGCTGTCCGGCAGCAATCCCATCAGCGACAGCGCCGTGATCGACTTGCCGCAGCCGGACTCGCCGACGAGCCCGAGCGTCTCGCCGCGCTTCAGCGCAAAGCTGACGCCGCGCACGGCGTGCGCCGGGCCGCGGCTGGTGTTGAGGCGGATGCCGAGATTGTCGACAGCGATCAGGGGGACGGCATCAACCATCGTCATCGCTCCCGCGCCAGTCGGGGATCGAGCAAATCGCGCAGTCCGTCGCCGAGCAAATTGAGGCCGAGTACGGCGATCGCGATCGCCGCACCCGGATAGACCGCGAGCATCGGCGACTGGAACAGCATGGTCTGCGCGTCATTCAGCATGCGGCCCCAGGACGGCTGCGGCGGTTGCGTGCCGAGGCCAAGATAAGAAAGCGCAGCTTCGGCGAGGATCGCGAGCGCGAACTGGATGGTCGCCTGCACGATCAGGATCGACAGGATGTTCGGCAGGACGTGCTCGATGGTGATGCGGAAGGCGCCCTTGCCCGAGGCCCGCGCAGCCAGCACGAATTCGCGCGCCCAGATCGCATTGGCCGAGCCGCGCGTCAGGCGCGTCAAGGTCGGGATCTGGAAAATGCCGATCGCGATGATCGAAGTCACCATGCCCGGCCCTGCGACCGCGGCCAGCATGATCGCCGAGAGCACCGCCGGAAAGGCGAAGGTGAAATCGGAGAAGCGCATGATGATCTCTTCGGTCCAGCCGCGCTTGGCCGACGCGATCAGGCCGAGGCAGACGCCGAAGGTAAGCCCGATGCTGACCGCGATGATGCCGACCAGGATGGTCGATCGCGCGCCCGCCAGCAGCAGCGAGACGATGTCGCGGCCGAAAGAGTCAGTGCCGAGCCAGTGCGCCGCCGAGGGGGGCCTGAGTTTCGATGCGATGTCAATCTCGGTAGGCGGCCACGGCGTCCACACCAGCGACAGCAGCGCCGAGGCGACCACCAGCAGGCTGAGCGCGCCGCCCAACACGAAGCTGCGATGGCGCAGCGCGCGGCCCCAGAAGGTCCGAGCCGGCAAGAGACGCGTTGCGGCCGGCGCGTCAACCGGAGTGGAAAGCTGCGCGCTCACAGGTCGTGCACCTTGATGCGGGGATCGATGAAAGCATAGAGCACGTCGACCACGAAATTGACGATGACGACCATGGCCGCGAGCAGCATCACGCAATTGCGCACCACGATCAGGTCGCGGTTGGCAATCGACTGGAAGATCAGCCGCCCGAGCCCCGGCAGATAAAACACGTTCTCGATCACGATGGTGCCGGCGAGCAGATTGGCGAATTGCAGGCCCATGACCGTCATCACGGGGATCATGGCGTTGCGCAGCACATGGCTCCACAGCACCTCTCGCTTGCCGAGCCCCTTTGCGCGCGCGGTACGGACGAAGTCTTCGCGCAGCACCTCGAGGACCGCCGAGCGAGTGACGCGGGCCAGAATCGCGGCCTGCACCACGGCGAGCGAAATCGATGGCAGCAGCAGCGATTTGACGCCGGGCCAGATGCCGTCGTCCCAGCCGGCAAAGCCGCCGGCGGAGAGCCACTGCAACCGCACGGCGAACAGCAGGACCAGCAGGATCGCGAACCAGAAGTTCGGCAGTGCGATGCCAATCTGGGTTAGCGACATCACGCCGACGTCGCCGAGCTTATTGTGATTGGCCGCGGTGTAGATGCCGGCCGAGAGCGCCAGCACCACCGTGAGCAGCATCGACATGATCGCGAGCGGAATGGTCAACACCAGCCGCTCCGCGATCAAACTCGCGACCGGCGTGCCATAGACATAGGAATTGCCGAGATCGCCGATCACGAAGCCCTTGATCCATTGCAGGTAGCGGACCGCGAGCGGCTGATCGAGCCCGAGCTTGACGGTGAGCGCGCGAACCGCGTCGGCCGACGCATCGGCACCCATCAGCATCTGCGCAGCATTGCCCGGCAGCGCATCCAGCACGAGGAAAATGATCACCGACGCGCCGACCAGCGTCGCCAGCAATGTCAGGACACGTCGGAGGACAAATACGCTCATGCGCGGTCGGGCCCAGGGCTCATCAGCGGCACGATCAACATGTCCGGACGCCGGACGCAAGTCCTTTGCAGACCATCGTCATCCCCTCAAGCCGGCCGGCGGGCGAGAAGGTCGTGCGAGGCCTCGAACAGCGCGCTGGCACGCAGCAATTCCGCATCACGGCGAAAGCGCCCGACGAGTTGGAGCCCGATCGGCAGACCGTCGCGGCCGAAGCCGCAGGGCAGACTGATCGCGGGGTGGCCGGTCATGTTGAACGGCATGGTCCAGGGGAACCAATGCGGCCGGACGCTGTCGAACTGCCGGCCATCGATCTCGATTTTGCCGAACAGGTCCTGGTCGACCGGCAGCGCGGTGCGGGTGATGGTCGGCATCGCCAACAGATGCCCGCGCACAAGCAGGGATTGCACGCGACGGAACAACGCCGTGCGCGCGAACATCGCCTCCTGATAGTCAACGCCGCTGACATTGGTCGCCAGCGCGATCTGCTTGACGAAGGCTTCGCTGAGGGCGCTGCCATGTTCGGCCACCAACTTCGAAAAGCGCGAGCGCCAGACGGTATGGTTGATGGCGCGCCAGATCGGCTCGACATCGTAGCCCTCGCCGGAGAACTCTTCGAGCTCGGCGCCGAGATTGGCGAGCCGATCGAGACTCGCCTTGAAGGCCGCGGCAACGTCTGACGACACCGGGCGTCCCGGCGGCGAAGCACAGAACAGGATTTTCTGCCCGCGCAGGTCGCCGCGCGCAGCTGCAGTGCCGATAAAATCGGGCACGGGCACGCCGATCGACCAGGGATCGCAGGCATCCTCGCCGGCCATTGCCTGCATCATCAAGGCGGTATCGGCGACGGTGCGCGTCATCGGGGTGACATAGGTCTGGTTGCCGAACGCGTCCAGCGCCTGGCTGTGCGCGATCACGCCGCTGCTCTGCTTCAGCCCGACCACGCCGTTGCAGGCAGCGGGAATGCGCGTGGAGCCGCCACCATCAGTCGCGATCGCCAGCGGCGCGATGCCGCTCGCCACGGCCACCGCCGCTCCGCCGCTGGAGCCGCCGGACGAACGCTCTGCGCTCCAGGCATTACGAGTCCGGCCGAACAAGGGCGAGTCGGTCAGGCACTTGCTGCCAAATTCCGGCGTCGTGGTCTTGCCGATCAGGATTGCGCCCTCGCTGCGCAGTTTGGCGACCGCGACGGCGTCCTCGGTGGGGACGTTGTCCTTGTAGGGAACGGCCCCGAATGTGGTCTTCACACCCTTGGTGTTGACGATGTCCTTGACGGTAACGGGAAGCCCATGCAGCAGGCCGAGCGGCTCGCCCGTCATCACCTTGCGCTCGGCCGAGCGCGCCGCTTCCATCGCCTCGTCGCCACAGAGAGTGATGAAGCAATTCAGCTCGGGCTGGAGCGCCTCGGCGCGCGCGAGCACGGCGCGGGTGATTTCGACGGGGGAAATCTGCTTATTCGCAATCAGAGGACGCAATTCGGTCGCGGACAGCAGGCAGGGATCGCCATTCATCGTCAGATCGTGCTCCGAAGCGGCCCTCATTGGCCTCATGCATTGACAGCGAGAATGACAGTTTTGTTAACTCGCCGTCCAATACGATTTTGGTCGTAAACCCATACGGTTTCGGTATGCCTATAGATCTTCGCCGTCTCCGCTATTTCGCCGCAGTGGCCGAGGCTCGCAGCGTCGGCAAGGCTGCCGAGCGGCTGCGGATGGCGCAACCGCCGCTCTCGGTCCAGATCCGCAAGCTCGAGGCCGAAGTCGGCGCGCCGCTGTTCCACCGCGGCACACGCGGCATGGAGCTTACGGACGCGGGCCAGGCGCTGTTGGCGCGTGCCGGCGAGGCGCTGGCGCTGGCGGCCGACGGCATCGAGGCCGCGCGTGCGGTCGCAGCCGGGCGGCGCGGTCGGATCTCGGTCGGCTACATGTTCGTGTTGGCGAACGCCGTGCTGCCGCGATTGATCCCCGAACTGCGGCGATCCATTCCCGGCGTCGATATCGATTTCGTCGATCTCAGCGCATCGACGCGCGAGGCGCGGCTGCTCGACCGCAGCGTCACGGTCGCGCTATGCATGCCGGCGATCCACCACCCTGAAATCCAGGTGGCCCTGATCGGCGCGCAACGCTTCATGCTGGCGATGCCGAACCGTTCGCCGCTCGCGCGTCTCGGCGCCGTGCCGATGACACGGTTGCAGGGACGTCCGCTAATTGCGCTGCCGCCACCGGAGCGGGACCCAGCCTCTTCCGCCGTCGCGGCCCTGCTGCGACGGCATCAGATCGTGATGCCGATCGCAAGCCGCGTGGAGACGGCGCATTCGGCGATGAGCTTGGTTCTCGCCGGCGAAGGGCTTGCGATCCTGCCAGCCTGCGCCAAGCTCGGGGCCCCGCGCGGCATCGTGTTCCGGCCGCTGCGGGAGGCCGCCGATCGCATCGACATCGCAGTGTGCTGGCGGCGGGACTCCCAAAGCCCGCTGATCCCCAAATTTCTGAAATGCGCCGAGAAAGTCGTCGCGCGGCTGTGAGGCCGCCTACCAGCTCCAGCTGATCTCGCGGCTCCAGGGCGGATCAGCACCCGGTCGCGTGCAGGTCAGACCAGCGCAATTGGCGGCAAAGGACAGCGCGCGGCGGAGTTCATCAGTACCGATGTCCTTGAGTTGCTGCCGGGCGAGACGCCCCTGCTTGTGCAGAGCAAACAGCAACGCCGCCTGAAAGCTGTCACCGGCGCCGATGGTGTCGGCGACCTCTATTTTCGGCGCCTCAACCTCGATCTGCCCTGCCTTTGGATGCCAAGCGATGGCGCCGTCGTTGCCGCGGGTGATGACGACAAGACTTGTGCCCTGCCCCAGCAGCGCCCTTGCGCGCTGCTGATACGGCTCCTCGCCGAAGAGATAAGCGAAGTCGACATCCGACATCTTGATGAGATCGGCGCCGGCGGCGAATTCGGCCATGCGCGCGAGATAAGCCGGCTTGTCCTTGACGAGATTGGGGCGGCAGTTCGGGTCGAAGGATATCGTAGACGAGGCCTTCGCGTCCGCGATCAGCGCCGTTGTTTCGGCGGCGCCCTGGTCATTGACCAGCGTGGTCGAGCCGACATGGACAGCTTCGACTGCACCGAACGGGATGGTGCCGCGCCGAAAAGTCCAATTCCGCGTCGCGGTCTCGGCGTCATAGAAGGCGTAATGTGACTCGCCGGCGACAATGCGGACGAAGGCGAGCGTGGTCTGATAGTCGCTGCGGGTGGCGAGGCCCAGCTGGACGTTCGAGGCAGCGGCATGGTCGGCGATCATGCGCCCGAACAGGTCGGTCGAGATCCCGCCGACAAACCCGGTCGGGGCGCCGAGCCGCGCGATGCCGATGGCGACGTTGAGACAAGAGCCGCCGACCGCCGGCATCACGGCTTCGCGTCCATCAACGTTCTTCGTCGGCACGAAATCGATCAGCGCATCGCCGCAGGAAATCAGCATATCTCTTAGCCCTTGACGATGTCGCGCATCGCCGCGCGACTGCCGCGATCGACCTCGCGCAACAACTTATAGACCTCGCGCTTCCTGGTGTGAAATTCCGCCATGTCGGGCGCGGTCGGCTCGCTCTTGCGTCCGAGCGCCGACATCTTGGCCATGGTCTCGCCGATCGAGGCATAGGCGCCGCCCGCGACTGCGCCAAGCATCGCGCCCCCCAGCAGTACCGGCTCCTTGGTCTGCGGCAGCGCGACGGTGAGGCCTGTGGTGTCAGCCATGATCTGCCGCACCAAGGGACTACGGCTCGCGCCGCCGCCCATGATCATGATGCCAGCATGCACATCATGTGCGGCAAAGGCTTCGATCACCTCGGCGAGGCCATAGGCGAGCCCGCACAGACCCGCGACGAACAGCCGCTCCATCGAGCTGACGTCCGTATCGAGATCGAGGCCCGCGATCACCGCACGGGTATCGGGGTCGGCATAGGGCGAGCGGTTGCCGATGAACTCAGGGAGCACGTGGACATCGCGCGCCAGCAGCGCAGCGCGGCTGGCATCGCCGGCGCGTGCGATGATGCGGCGCTCGAGAAACTCGATGAGGTCGACGCCCTCGCTGCGCGCCGCGGCACTCGCTTCCGCATGGCCGGGATGCGACTTGAGGAGATGGTCGATCGCCGCGCCCGCGGCTGACTGGCCGCCCTCGTTGAGCCAGAAGTCCGGCACCATGCCGGAATAATAGGGACCCCAGACGCCAGGCACGAAGCAGGGCTCCTTCGTCGTCGCCATGATGCAGGCCGACGTACCCATGATATAAGCGAGCCGATCGCTGACATCGGCGGCTCCGCCCGATCCGTCTCGCCCCCCGATCGCGCCGATGCCGCCGGCATGAGCGTCGATCAAGGACGCACCCACCGGCGTTCCCGGAGAGAGACCGAGATCGGCGGCGGCCGTGCGGATGAGACCCGAGCCGAGCCGCGTGCCGGGCGCGACGATCTTGGTGCCGATGCGGGCGTAGTTCTCGTTGACGAAGTCGGACAGGCCGATGCGCTTGAAGAACGGGGCACTCCAGCCGCCGCCATCATGCGCGAGATAGTTCCATTTGCAGGTGACGGTGCAGGTCGAGCGCTGGAGCGAGCCGGTGGCGCGCCAGGTCAGATAATCCGCCAGATCGAAAAAGTGTCCGGCCGCGTCGAAGCTCGCGCGCAGATGCCGCTTCAGCCACAACAGTTTTGGCATCTCCATCTCGGGCGAGATCGAACCGCCGACATAGCGCAGCACAATGTCGGAAGTTTCGTTGATGAGACGGGCCTCCGCGACGGCGCGATGATCCATCCAGACGATGACGTTGCGCTGCTTGTCGCCGGAGGCGCTGACCGTGACCGGCTCACCCTTGATATCGAGCACCACCAGGGAACAGGTCGCATCGAAGCCGATGCCGCCGACGCTGTCCGGCGCAATCGCCGCCTCGGCCATCGCTGCCCGCACCGATTTGACACAGGCCTCCCAGATGTCCTGCGACGACTGCTCGACGATGTCGCCGGCCTCCTGCCAGATCCGGATCGGATGCTTGGCGGTCGCAAGCAGCGTGCCCGCCCCGTCAAACACCCCTGCCCGCGTGCTCGTGGTCCCCACGTCGACGCCGATATACGCTCGCGGCATTGTCGCTCCCGGTCGCTTCCGTCAATTTCGACGCAAGCCTACCAGCAAGTGTAGCCGCCATCCACCAGCACGATGCTGCCGGTCATCAGGCTGGCGGCCTCGGAAGCCAGAAACAGCACCACCGAGGCGATTTCCTCGACCTGCCCCATCCGCGCCATCGGAGTTCCACCGATCCAGGCGTCGTACATCTTGGCGTTGCTCTTCACGAATGCGTTGAGCGGCGTCTCGATATAAGTCGGGGCTACCGCATTGACGCGGATGCCGCGCGCGCCCCATTCGGCGGCGAGCGACTTGGTCAGATGGTGCACGCCGGCCTTGGAGGCATTGTAGAAGCACTGTTCCTGCGGCTTGTTGACGATGAAGCCGGACATCGAGCCGACATTGACGATGGCGCCGCTCTTGGCCTTCAGCATGTGCTTGCCGAACTCGCGGCAGCACCAGAAGGTGCCGTTGAGGTTGACGTCGATGACGTTGAGCCAGTGCTCGTCGGTGACGGTCTCGGCCGGCGTCTCGCTGCGCGCAATGCCGGCATTGTTGACGAGGATATCGACCTTGCCGTGGCGGGCGATGAGGTCGTTCGCGACCTCCCCCACGCGCTTGGTGTCAGTGACGTCCATGATCGCGGTCTCGATGTCAAAACCCTTTGCCTTCAGGCTGGCCTTGGCATCGCCGGCGACCTTGCTGTCGCGGTCGCCGATGATGACCTTGGCACCGGCTTCGGCCAGCGCTTCGGCGCAGGCCAGGCCAATGCCCTGGCCACCGCCGGTGATGAACGCGGTCTTGCCGCTCAGCTTGAACTTTTCCAGGTACATGGTCGTCTTTCCGTTGTCTTGCCGTTTCTTGTTAGTTCCGAAGCGCGTTGCCGCTCGCGTCAAAGCGGTGAATGCGGGCGGGGTCCGGCACCAGCGACACACGATCGCCGGCATGCAGGCTCAATTCGCCGATGTAGCGTGCGGTCAGCATCCCGAGCGGCCCGGCATCGACGTAGAGAAAGGTGTCGCTACCGAGATGCTCGGCAACCGCGATCGTGCCTTGCCAGCCGCCGGTGCCGTCACGATCGATCTTGAGATGCTCCGGCCGCACGCCGATCGTGGCCGCACCCTTCTGCGCAGCGCTGTCGCCGGTGACGAGATTCATCTTGGGCGAGCCGATGAAGCCGGCGACGAAGAGATTGGCGGGCCGCTCATACAGCTCCAGCGGCGAACCGTATTGCTCGATCTTGCCGCCGTTGAGCACGACGATCTTGTCGGCCATGGTCATGGCCTCGACCTGGTCATGGGTGACGTAGATCGCGGTGGTGCCGAGCTGCTTCTGCAGCCGTGTCACCTCGATGCGCATCTGCACGCGCAGCGCAGCGTCGAGATTGGACAGCGGCTCGTCGAACAGGAACGCCTTGGGTTCGCGCACGATGGCGCGGCCGATGGCGACGCGCTGGCGCTGGCCGCCGGAGAGCTCGCGTGGCTTGCGCTCGAGATAGGGCGTGAGGTTGAGCGTTGCAGCGGCGGCCTCGACCTTGCGGTTGATCTCGTCCTTGCGCAATCCCGCCATCTTCAGGCCGAAGCCGATATTGCCGCGCACGCTCATATGCGGATAGAGCGCGTAAGACTGGAACACCATCGACAGCCCGCGCTTGGCAGGCGGCGTGTCGACGACGTTCTTGCCATCGATCAGGATGCTGCCGCCGGTGACGTCCTCGAGCCCCGCGATCAATCGTAGCAGCGTGGTCTTGCCGCAGCCGGAGGGACCGACGAAGACGACGAAGGAGCCGTCGGCAATTTCGAGATCGGCGCCCTTGATGATGTGCACGGGGCCGAAGGATTTTTGTACGCCCTGAAGTGTGATCTGACCCATGATCCGGCAGCCCCTTTTACTTCACCGCGCCGAAGGTCAGCCCACGCACGAGCTGCTTCTGGCTGAACCAACCGAGGACGAGAATGGGCGCGATCGCCAGCGTCGAGGCCGCCGATAGCTTGGCCCAGAACAGTCCTTCCGGACTGGAATAGGACGCGATGAAAGTGGTGAGCGGCGCGGCATTCGAGGTCGACAAATTGAGCGTCCAGAACGCCTCGTTCCAGGCCAGGATCAGATTGAGCAGCAAGGTCGACGCAAGGCCCGGGATCGCCATCGGCGTCAGCACATAGACGAGCTCGCGGCCGATGGTGGCGCCGTCCATACGCGCGGCTTCCAGGATGTCGCGCGGGATCTCCTTGAAATAGGTGAAGAGCATCCAGATCACGATCGGCAGATTGCCGAGGCAGAGAATGAAGACAAGCCCGATGCGGGAATCGAGCAGACCGAAGGTCTTGTAGATCAGGTAGATCGGCACCAGCACGCCGACCGGCGGCATCATCTTGGTCGAGAGCATCCAGAGCAGGATGTCCTTGGTGCGCTTGGTCGGCGAGAACGCCATCGACCAGGCCGCAGGGATTGCAATCAGCAGCGCAATCAGCGTTGAGCCGCCGGCGATGATGATCGAGTTCATGGCATGCAGCAGGTAATCGCTGCGCTCCTGCACCGTGGCGTAGTTCTCCGTGGTCCAATGGAAGAACAGGAACGATGGCGGAATGGCGAAGGCCTCGAGCTCGGTCTTGAAGCTTGCCAGCACCATCCAGAGGATCGGAAAGAAGATCAGGAAGCCGAAGAACCAAGCTCCGATCGTCGAGACCACCACACGCTGCGTCGTTGACTTGCGCGCCATGATTTCAGGCTTCCAGGTTGCGGCCGACGATGCGGACGAGGAAGAAGGCGACGATGTTGGCGATCACCACAGCGACGAGACCACCTGCGGAAGCGCTGCCGACGTCGAACTGGATCAGCGCCTGTGAATAGATCAGGAAGGCGATGTTGGTGGTTTGCAGGCCCGGCCCGCCGCCGGTGGTGACGAAGATCTCCGCGAACACCGTCAGCAGGAAGATGGTCTCGATCAGGATCACCACGGTGATCGGGCGCGCCAGGTGCGGCAGCGTGATGTAAATGAAGGTCGAGACGGCGCTCGCGCCATCCATTTCGGCCGCCTCCTTCTGCTCCTCGTCGAGGGACTGCAGGGCGGTGAGGAGAATCAGCGTCGCGAACGGCAGCCATTGCCAGGCCACGATCAGGATCACCGAGAATAGTGGCACGTCGTTGAACCAGTCGACCGGCGTCAACCCGACCACCTTGGCGAGCCAGGCGAACAGTCCGGACACCGGGTGCATCAGCAGGTTCTTCCAGACCAGCGCGCTCACGGTCGGCATCACGAAGAACGGTGCGATCACCATCAGCCGGACGAAGTTGCGGCCGATCACGGGCTGATCGAGCAACAGCGCCAGGGGAATGCCGAGCAGAATCGTGAGCCCCAGCACCGAGCCGACCAGCACCAGCGTGTTCTGGAGTGAAGCGAGGAAGGCGGGATCGGTGAGGAAGTAGCGGAAATTCTCAAGACCAACGAACGATTCCGATCCAGGATCGAGCAGGCTGTAGTGCAGCGTCGAAAAATAGAGCGTCAGCGCGAGCGGGACGATCATCCAGATGAACAGCAGCCCGACGGCCGGGGTCAGAAGCGACCGCGCAAGGAATTGCGTCTGCCGGGTTGCCATCTTTGGCGTCTCCGCTTGGAGGAAGAAGGCGGCCATCCATCCGGGGTTGGAGGATGGCCGCAAGTGTGAGCTCAGGGAGAGCTCGGGTCTACTTGATGTAACCGGCGCGCTTCATTTCGCGTTCGGTCGCCGTTTGCGCGGCGGCGAGCGCCGCATCGACCGTCATCGAGCCCGCAAGCGCTGCGGAGAATTGCTGCCCCACCTGCGTGCCGATGCCCTGGAATTCGGGGATCGCAGCATATTGCACGCCGACGTAAGGCACCGGCTTCACGGTCGGCTTGTTCGGATCGGCCGCGTCGATCGAGGCCAGCGTCATCTTGGCGAAGGGCGCGGCCTTCAGATACTCAGGGTTCTGGTAGAGCGAGGTGCGCGTGCCCGGCGGCACGTTGGCCCAACCCTCCTTCGACGCGACGAGCTTGGTGTAATCCTTGCCGGTTGCCCAGGCGACGAACTTCTCGGCCGCTTCGGTTTTCTTCGAGCCGGCAGGGATCGCAAGACTCCAGGCCCACAGCCAGTTGGCGTTCTTGCCGAGCCCGGTGTTGGGCGCGAGCGCAAAGCCGACCTTGTCGGCGACCTTGGAATCCTTCGGATTGGTGACAAAGGAAGCCGCGACCGTCGCGTCGATCCACATCCCGCACTTGCCGGCGTTGAACAGCGCGAGATTCTCGTTGAAGCCGTTCGAGCTCGCGCCGGGAGGTCCGGCCTCCTTCATCAGATTGACGTAGGTGGTGAGCGTCGTCTTCCATTCCGGTGTGTTGAATTGCGGCTCCCATTTCTCGTCAAACCAGCGCGCGCCGTAAGAATTGGCCATCGCCGAGAGGAACGCCATGTTCTCGCCCCAGCCGGCCTTGCCGCGCAGACAGATGCCGTAGACGCCGGTGCTCTTGTCGGTCACCTTCTTGGCGGCGTCGATGACGAAATCCCAGGTCGGCTTTTCCGGCATCTTCAGGCCGGCCTTGTCGAACAGATCGGTGCGGTACATTACCATCGAGCTCTCGCCGTAGAACGGCGCGGCATAGAGCTTGCCGTCGGCCGAGACCGCATCCCTGATCTTCGGCAGCAGGTCGGCGACGTCGTAATCGGCGCCGAGATTGGCGAGCGGCACCAGCCAGCCCTTCTTGGCCCAGATCGGAACCTCGTAGGTGCCGATGGTCAGCACGTCGAACTGGCCACCTTTGGTGGCGATGTCGGTGGTAACGCGCTGGCGCAGCACGTTCTCCTCGAGCGTCACCCATTTCACCGAAATGTCGGGATTCGCCTTGGTGAATTCGCTGGTCAGGCCCTGCATGCGGATCATGTCGCCGTTGTTGACGGTGGCGATCGTCAGGGTCGTTTCGGCCATCGCGGGGACGGCAAGCAATACGGACGCGCCGCAGACGGCGCCCAGAACGTGTTTCACGGTGACCTCCCTAGCCCGCGCTCTTGAGCATATGCCCACGCGTTGAGCGTATGTTCGGACGAGGCCCAGCGCTTGTCAAGCAGGCTCGCAAGCGTTCCAGCAACTTATGAGTGCTGCGGTGCGGGAGATCGTGCCCCACTCGCGACTGTCATGCTCCGCGAAAGCGGGGCATCCAGGACTCCGTGTCGTCTATTGGTTTGCCCCAAGCTTGGCTGCGGCGTACTGGATCGTTCGCCCCAGTGCGCAGCTGCGCACAAGGCGGACGATGACAGTCGTAGGCGAGGGACGGCCGCCTGCCTCAGCGCTCCAGGATCGCCCGCGCGGTCGTCTCGTCGGTGATCAGGCCGTTGATCAGCGCCCCGTTCAGCGCCGCCGCGATCGCCGGCACCTTGGCCGCGCCGACGGCCGCACCGATCGTCGTGGTCCTCGCCGGCACTTCCGGCGGAATGCTGGTGAGGCGCTTGTTGGTGCCGGCCTTGAGTAGGCGCCCCTTGGAATCATAGGCCCAGCCGGTGATCTCGCCGATGGCGCCCTGCCGCATCATCTCGAACAATTCATCGCGCGTGACGAAGCCGTCGACGTGGATCTGCGCCTTCTGGTCCATCTGCCCGATGCCGACGAGGCGCAAATCGGCCTTGGCAGCCACGGCCTTCACCTTGGCGATCGGCTCGATCCGCACCATCTTGTTGCGCTCGTCCTCCGAAGACATCAGGAACGGCAGCGGCATCGGATAATGCCGCGCGCCGGTGCGGTCGGCGAGCCGGCCGACGGTGTCGTAGAAGCTCGCCGAGCCGTCCGCGGAGATGTTGCCGACCAACGAGACGATCTGATGGTTCGGCCGGTCGATCGGCGTGACGCGCTCGACCGCGGCGCGCACCGCGCGCCCCGTGCCGAGCGCTACGATCACGGGCGTCTCCGAGCGCAGCGTCGCGTCGAGCAGATTGGCGCAACGTTCGGCGATGCCGGCGGTGGCCTGCGGTGCTGCAGGATCGGCCGGGACCACCTCGCAATGGCTAAGGTCAAACCGCTCCTTCAACTGCGCCGCCAGTTCCATGCAGGCGGCGATCGGGTGTTCGAGCCGGAAGGTGATGAGACGCTCGGCAAGGCATAGCGACACCAGCCGCTGCGCCGAGGCGCGCGACACCTGGAGCATCTTTGCGATCTCGTCCTGGGTGTGGCCAGCAATGAAATAGAGCCAGCCGGCACGCGCGGCGTCGTCGAGTCTCGATTTTTCGTTCTCGGCGGCCATGCGGCCTCACGCCCCCCAGAAATCGCTCATCTGCGCGAAGACCCGATCGGCCCCGGCGGCGGACAATATAGCGCGGCCATCGCGGCTACGGTAATGGCCACCTCCGACAAATCCCCAGACCATCATCCCTGCCGCCCTGGCGGCCTGCACGCCGCTGACGCTGTCCTCGATCACCAGGGTGCGCGCAGGTTTGGCGCCCATCTTCTCAGCCGCGTGGAGGAAGAGATCCGGCGCCGGCTTGCCATGCCGGACCATCTGCGCGGTGTAGAGCCGGTCACCGAAATGCCGTGCGAGGCCGGTGACATCAAGTGACAACGAGACGCGGTCGAGGTCGCTCGACGATGCGACGCAGCACGGCGCCTTCAATTCGGACAGCACTGTGTCGACGCCGGGAATCGGCTGGAGCGCTCCGGAAAACGTCTCCAGCACGCGCCCCTTCAGGCGCGGAATGAAATCGTCGGGCAGTACCTGCCCGTGGTCACGATAATGCTGCTCGATCGCCTTCGTACTGCGTCCGAGGAAAAGCTCGAGCGCTTGCACCACACTGAGCTGAAAGCCGAACTCCGCCAGCACATCGGACAGGCAACGACAGCTCAACAGCTCGCTATCGACGAGCACGCCGTCGCAATCAAAGATGATCAGATCGGGTTTTGGCCGGCCCTGGTCCATCCGGTCATTCGATCATATACCCACCTGATGGGCAATAGTTCACAAGGGGCGCGGCCCCCAAGGGATTTTAGCCCGCTCGTTCAATGGGCCACCTGCCGATAGATCGCCGGTAACGCAGCCGGCAGCCGCTGGATATTGCCGACGATGGCGTAGCCGCCGCGGCCGAACAGCGTCGGGAAATAGGACTGCGCGGTGGCATCGACCGTCACGCCGAACACGGCGACGCCGAGCCGGCGCGCTTCCTGCACGGATTTGCGGGTGTCCTCGAGCGCAAAGCGCCCCTCGTAGTGATCGACATCGTTCGGCTTGCCGTCGGTGAGAACGAGCAGCAGCTTCTTGCGCTGCGGCTGGCGGGCAAGCTCAGCCGAGGCATGTCGCACCGCGGCGCCGATCCGGGTGTAATAGCCCGGCTTGAGTGCGCCGATGCGACGCTCCACCGCTCCACCCATCGGCTCACCGAACGCCTTGACCGTCTCGAGCCGCACCCAGTTTCGGCGGCGCGAGGTGAAGGTGAGAATGTTGTGGTGGTCGCCGCAGGCGGAAAGGCCGTGCGCAAGCACGAGCAGCGCCTCCTTCTCGACGTCGAGCACGCGATAGCCATCGACCCAGGCGTCCGTCGAGAGCGAGACGTCGACAAGCAGCGTGACGGCCAGATCATGGCCCTGCGGCCGCATCGCCATGTGGACGCGATCCATGCCTCCATTGCTGCTACCGGCGCGCAAATCGCACCGCGCGCGCACGAGTGCATCGAGATCGAGGTCGTGTCCGTCGGCCTGGGCGCGCAACAATTCATGACGTGGCCGTAACACCTCGAAGCGCCGACGCACCTGGCGAATGCGACGGCGCATGGCATCATCAGGCGTCCAGCTTTCACCTCGCTCGGAAGCCTCCCCCGCGAGCACGCGGCAATGATCGGGCAGATAGGATCCGCTGCGATAATCCCATTCGGGATAGGTCAGATCCGCGTTCAATCGTGACGCATCGAGCGCTTCCGGCGGCAGGTCGAGATCGAATTTGAAGCGGCTCGCCGGCTTGCCGCTACGGCGGCTGAGCGTGATTTCCTCGAGATCGTCGGCGGCTTTCTGCGCGTCCTCGTCGTCGCTGTCGTCGGCCGGGCGGTCGACATTGACCATCTCGGCCATCGCCAGGATCTTCTCGAAACGGTTGAGCACGAAGGGATCGCGGCGGTTGGCGTTGTCTTCACGTTCGCGCACGGCAAAGCGCTTGCGATTGTCCTGGGCCACAGCCTCCGAGCCGGCTGCGCACTCGTCGTCTCCGGAATGCACGGGCGACAGCTCACGCGTCCAGCAATCGCCCCAGAGCGGACACGGCAGAATCGAACGATAGCCCGGTGGCGCCTTGTCCGGCAGCGGGCCTGTACCCATCATCGCCGGCCACAGTCGGCCTGCGGGGGCCTTTCCGGCTCCGAGCAGGGCCAACACGATCTGCTCGACCTCCTGCTCGACGCGCGGCAAGGGGCGTTGCGGCCGGGCTCCTGCGGTTGCCGCGGCGAGTTGCGCATAGTCGGTAACGAGCCCGGGAAATTGCGTGAGCACCCAGACCGCCGTCTCGCTCGCCCGGCGCAGCACAAGAAGATCCCGCCGCAGCGGGTCGTCTTCCGTGATCGCCTCGACCGGCGCGGCGGCAAACCACGCGGCGAGCCAGCGATAGAGCGCGGCGTTCAGCGCGCGGTCGGGGAAAATCGCGATGCGGTCGGGCAGGAAGATGCTTGCGGCGTCGCGGCCCGGCTGCTCGAGACGCTCATCGCCGAGGCCGATGCGTTGCCGCCAGCCGAGCCGGTGGCCCGACTTGCGTGCGCCTGCGCTCGCGATCTGCACGCCTGTCTCACCGCCGAGCGCGCGGAACATGACAGCAATCCGGCCCCTTACCTCGGTGAGCGAGACCGCGTGATCATCGTGAACCGGATAACTCGCGGTGCCGCCGACCATCCGGTGCCAGGCGCGGCCGACCGTCTCCTCCAGTTCGAGGAAGTCGAGCATGGTTCACCCGATCACGGCGTGCGCGACATCCAGCAGCGCCGTCTTGACGTCGGCGTCATCGGTCAAAGGCTCGATCATGCCGGCAAGGACCGCGTCGGCGATTGGCGTACCCGCGGCGATCAGGGTCGCACAATAGACCACGAGCCGGGTCGAGACGCCCTCCTCCAGATCGTGCCCCTTGAGCGCACGCAACCGGCCGGCCAGCATGACCAATGGCCGCACGCGATCCAACGGCAGCCCGCTCTCGGCGGATACCACAGCAATCTCCTGCTCGGCAGGCAGGAAGCCGAACTCAATGGCGACGAAACGCTGCCGCGTCGACGGCTTCAGCGCTTTCAGCAAGGTCTGATAGCCGGGATTGTAGGAGACCACGAGCATGAAGCTCTTGGGCGCAACGAGCTCCTCGCCGGTGCGCTCCAGCGGCAGGATGCGACGGTCGTCGGTGAGCGGATGCAGCACGACGGTGACGTCCTTGCGCGCCTCCACGACTTCGTCGAGATAGCAGATACCGCCCTCGCGCACGGCGCGGGTCAGCGGACCGTCGGTCCATACGGTGTCGCCGCCCCGCAGCAGGTAGCGGCCGGTGAGATCGGCCGCGGTGAGGTCGTCGTGGCAGGCGACGGTGTGAAGCGGCAAGCCCAGCCGCGCGGCCATATGCGCGACGAACCGCGTCTTGCCGCAGCCGGTCGGCCCCTTCAGCAGCACCGGAAGCTGATTCCGCCACGCATGCTCGAACAGCGCGCATTCGTTGCCGCTTGCGACATAGGCCGGGAGCGCGGGCGCCGAGGTCACGGTGTGAAGGGCAGGTTTCATGATGTCTCTCCGGACGTTCCAGGAAGCAGGCGGCCGCGGCGAACCGCGGCCGCCATTTCTTGTTTACTCAGCCGGTTGCAGCGCAGCCGGAATGACCGCCTGCTTCTCGCGGCCGGGCACGAGCACCGCCCAGACGAACATCAGCGCGGAGATGGCGACGAACGCACCGGAGCCGAGCCGGACCCAATAGAACATCGCGAGCTGGTCCTGCACGTCCATATAGCCCTGGCCGAGCACGCGCTGCAGGTGGACCTGGACCACTCCTGCGAAGGTCAGCGCGAACGTCATCACCATCATGGCCGTGCACATAATCCAGAAGCTCGTCATGGACAGCCACTGGTTATAGGGCGCACGCCCCTTGATCTGGGGAATTGCGTACGCCATCACCGACAGGTTCAGCATCACATAGGCGCCGAAGAAAGCGAGATGCCCGTGCGCGGCGGTCACCTGGGTGCCGTGGGTGTAGTAGTTCACCGACGACAGCGTGTGCAGGAAACCCCAGACGCCCGCACCCAGGAACGCCATCACCGAACAGCCGACCGACCACAATAGCGCAGCGCGGTTCGGATGCTTGCGGCCGGCCTTCCAGGTCATCTGCACGGTGAAGATCACCATGGTGAAGAACGGTGCGACCTCAAGCGTGGAGAACAGCGAGCCGATCCACTGCCAGTAGCCGGGTGCGCCGATCCAGTAGAAGTGATGGCCGGTGCCGAGGATGCCGGAGAACAGCGCAAGACCGATGATGACATAGAGCCACTTCTCCACGACTTCGCGGTCGATGCCGTTGAGCTTGATCATCAGATAGGCGAGCACGGAGGCCATGATCAGCTCCCACACGCCTTCGACCCAGAGATGGACGACGTACCACCAGTACATCTTGTCGACCGCGAGATTCGCCGGATTGTAGAAGGCGAACAGGAAGAAGATGGCGACGCCCCACAAACCGAACAGCAGGATGTTGGTCACCGTGGTCTTGCGGCCCTTGAGCGCCGTCATGGTCACGTTGAACAGGAACATCAGGCAGACGACGACGATGCCGACCTTGATGATGAAAGGCTGTTCGAGGAATTCGCGGCCCTCGTGATAGTGGAAGAGATAGCCGACCACCGCCACGCCTGCGGCTCCGAAGAACATCCAGAACTGGATTTTTGCGAGCAGCGGGCTGTACAGCTCCGTCTCGGTCTCCTCCGGCAGCAGATAGTAGGTCGCGCCCATGAAGCCGATCAACGACCACACGATCAGCGCGTTGGTGTGAATCATCCTGACGATGTTGAACGGCAGCAGCACCGACAACGTGTTGGGCAGGACGTAGATGGTCCCGGCGAGCAGGCCGAACAGGACCTGGGCCATGAACAAGGTCAGCGCGCCGTAGAAGTACAGCATCGCGACTTTCTGGGTCTGATATTTCATCTCGGGTTCTCTCTGTCTTGAAAGAAGAAAGCAGCGCGCTCAGCCGGCCTGGTTCGGCGGCCAGCTCTGACGCTTGATCGTGCTGGTCCATTGTAGGAAGTCGGCGAGATCATTGAGCTCCTGGTCGGTGAGGTTGAACTGCGGCATCTGCCGCCGGCCCGGCGCGCCCGAGGGCTGCGATTGCATCCAGGCCTTCAGCGTCTCGCGTGCAGCGGCCGGATCCTCCTTGCCACCCCAACGATCCCAGACGTTGCCGACTTCAGGCGCGAAATAAGCGCCCTCGCCCAGCAGCGTGTGACAGTTGATGCAGGAGTTGCGCTCCCAGACATGCTTGCCACGGGCGACCGACGACGTCAGCGTCGTCGCGTCCGTGGAGGTCGTGGCCATGTAGTAATGGCTGTGCGCCGTCAGTCCGATGAAGATGGCGAAGAAGAAGGCCGAGCCGCCGTAGAAGACGTTTCGAGCCGCCGACTTGGTCAGGCGTTCAGCCATTGCCAGTCCTTTCCGTTTGAGCCGTGGAGAAATACGATGCTGTGATTTATTGCCGATTGGCGTGGGGCGCTCTTTGACGAAGCGCAAGGAAAGCGACGATGCGCAGCGCCGCCGTCAAACCAGCGCGACGATCGCGGATGCGAGCCAGGCGAACAGCACGACGACGAGAACCCAGGCGCTGACGAGACCGCGCCAGAGCGCCGGTGCCGCGCGAAGATCGAGGAAGTCGAGCACGATACGGCGGCCCTTGAGCGCAGCGAAGGTCAGCAGAAGAGCATTCCCGAGCAATGGACGTGCGACGAGAGGTGGAACCAGAAGGGTTGCGAGTGCGAGGCCGATCAGCGCGATCCAGGTAATATCGATGCGATCCGGAATCACTGCTGCACCAGATAAATGATCGGGAACATGACGACCCACAGCAGATCGACCATGTGCCAGAAGGCGGCTCCCGTCTCCACACCGGTCACGTTGGCACCCCGGGAAACTACCGCCAAAATCACGATGCCGAGGCCGACATGCAGAAGATGGAAGCCGGTCAGGAGAAAATACAGCGTGAAGAACGGGCTGGTCTCGAGACCATTTCCTAGAGCGATCTCGCCGGCATATTCGAACAGCTTGATCGCGATGAAGAGAGTGCCGAGCGCCATCGCTCCGAACAGCCAACGGCGCGCAGTCTGCCTTTGGGAAGCGCGCGCGGAGGCCGTGGCGCGCGCCGCGGCCCAGCCGCTGGTCACCAGAACAAGAGTGTTGAGCCCGGCAAGATGCGAATCAAGAGTAGCCTGCCCTGACGCGAACACCGCGGGATGGATCGCCCGGGCAACCATGAAGGCGCCAAGAAACAGGCCGAAGGCGGCGAGCTCGCTGAAGATCAGCACCCAGATCATGGGATCTCCGGGAAGATCTTCCAAGATGCCCCAGCCGGTCTCTCCTTGCTCGCAATCCGTCGCCGACATCTGATTCCCGCATCAAGACGCCGAATCGATATCTCACCGGCGCGGTTCCGACTTTGTCGCCGCACAAATAGTGCAACCGGACAGAGCGGCGTTTGCGCTAACGCAACGTCCCGCGGGCCTCTCCGCAATACCGTGGATCAATTCCAACGGCTCCAGACAACGGCAAATGACGACATGAGCGAAGCACAACTCGGGCTGATGACTGCCACGCCAATCATCATCGTCTTCGCCATCGCGCTGCGGCGCATGGGCGTGCTGTCGACAGTAGCGACCGTATCAGCGGTCAGCCTCTCCGTCGCCATCGCGACGGTGCTGTTCACGACCCAGTAATTCGTAGGGGGCAAAGCGACCGCCGCAAGCGGACGCGTGCCCACCATCTCTATCATGATCGTGGAAACAAGGTGGGCACGGCGCTTCGCGCCTTTGCCCATCTTACGGCACTGCCGATGCGGCTAGCGCCGCTGATTGTACACGTCGATGCACACCGCGCCGAGCAGCACCAAGCCCTTGATGACCTGCTGATAGTCGATGCCGATGCCGAGGATGGACATGCCGTTGTTCATTACGCCCATGATCATGGCGCCGACCACGGCGCCGCCGACGCGCCCGACGCCGCCATAGGCCGAGGCGCCGCCAATGAAGCAGGCCGCGATGACGTCAAGCTCGAAGCCGAGACCCGCCTTCGGGGTTGCGGTATTGAGGCGCGCGGCAAAGACGAGACCCGCGAGCGCGGCGAGCACGCCCATGTTGACGAACGTGAAGAAGGTCAGCCGTTCGGTCTTGATGCCCGACAAGCCCGCCGCCTTGGCGTTGCCGCCAACGGCATAGATCTGCCGGCCGATCACGGTGCGGCGGGTGACGAAGCCGTAGAGCGCGATCAGGGCGCTCATGATCACCAGCACATTCGGCAGGCCGCGATAAGTCGCGATCAGATAGGTGAAGTAGAGCACAGCACAGGCAAGCACGACGCTCTTGCCGAGGAAGAACGCGTAGGGCTCAACCTCGATGCCGTGCGACACCTCACGCGCGCGGCCTCTGGCGCTGGCATAGACCAGCCCCAGCGCCAGCACCGCGCCGATCAGCATGGACGTCGGATGTAGCGTGCCGGATTCGGGCAACAGCTCCGGAATGAAGCCCGACGATAGCTTCTGGAACGTCGATGGGAACGGCCCGAGCGACTGGCCCTGCAACACTGCGAGCGCTAGGCCCTTGAACACGAGCATGCCGGCCAGCGTCACGATGAAGGACGGAATCTTGAAATAAGCGACCCAATAGCCCTGCGCAGCGCCGATGGCCGCGCCGACCGCGAGGCAGGCGATGAAGGCGAGCGTGTAATCGACCTTGTAGGTCACCATGAGGAGAGCCGCGACGGCGCCCACGAAGCCCGCGACCGACCCGACGGAGAGGTCGATATGGCCGGTGACGATCACCAGCAGCATGCCCAGCGCCATGATGACGATGTAGCTGTTCTGGAGCACCAGATTGGTCAGATTGAGCGGCTGCAGCAGCGTGCCGCCGGTCATGACCTGGAAGAACAGCATGATCGCGATCAGCGACATCAGCATGCCGTAGTTGCGCAGATTGTTCTTGATGAAGCTGCCGTGCCGGCGCTCCTCGGGCAGCGACACCGTCTTGTCGGTCATGGCTGCGATCCTCCCATCTCCGCGGCCTCACCCGCGCCGTTTCCGTTGCTTCGTTCGTTGCGCATGATGGCGCGCATGATCTTTTCCTGTGTCGCCTCAGCGCCCGGGAACTCGCCCACGAAGGCGCCGTCGTTCATGACGCAGATGCGGTCGCAGATACCGAGCAGTTCGGGCATCTCCGAGGAGATCACCACCACACCGCGGCCGGCCTCCGCAAGCTCGTTGATGATACAGTAAATCTCGTATTTGGCACCGACATCGATGCCCCTTGTCGGCTCATCCAGGATCAGGACCTTGGGGTCGGTCATCAGCCATTTCGACAGCACGACCTTCTGCTGGTTCCCGCCGGAGAGCTGGCCGGTCTCCTGATAGACGTCGGAACAGCGGATGCGCATGCGGTTGCGGTAGTCGCTGGCGACCTTCAGCTCGGCAATGTCGTCGATCACCCGCCCCGGCGCAACCTGGTCGAGGCTTGCCAGGGTAATGTTCTTGCGGACGTCGTCGGCCAGGATCAGGCCAAGCTGCTTGCGGTCCTCGGTGACATAGGCAAGGCCGGCATCGATCGCGGCCGCGACGCTCGGCAGAGCGATCTCATGGCCCTCCAGGGCGATGCGGCCACTGATATTGGTGCCCCAGGACCGGCCGAACAGGCTCATGGCGAATTCGGTACGGCCGGCGCCCATCAGTCCGGCGATGCCGACGACCTCGCCGCGCTTGACGCCGAAATTGACGTTCTTGATCACCTGCCGCTCGGGATGGATAGGGTGATAGACCGACCAGTTCGTGACCTCGAGCACGGATCCGCCAATCTTCGCGGTGCGCTCGGGGAAGCGATGGGCGAGATCGCGGTTGACCATGCTGCGGATGATGCGGTCTTCCTGGATCGGTTCGGCGCGGCAGTCGATGCCGTCGACGGTGCGGCCGTCGCGCAGCACGGTGATGTGGTCGGCGACACGGGCGACCTCGTTGAGCTTGTGCGAGATCAGGATCGAGCCGATGCCCTGCTCGCGGAACGCCATCAGCCGTTCCAGCAAGGCGGCGCTGTCGGCCTCGTTCAGGCTCGCGGTCGGCTCGTCCAGGATCAGCATCCGGACTCGCTTCGAGAGCGCCTTGGCAATCTCGACCAGCTGCTGCTTGCCGACGCCGATATCGGTAATCAGCGTATCCGGCGATTCCTTCAGGCCGACCTGCGCCAGCAGTTCGCGGGTGCGCCGATAGACCTCATCGCGATCGATCACGCCGAATTTTGACGGCGGGTGCGACAGAAAGATGTTCTCCGCGATCGACATCAGCGGGATCAGCGCCAGTTCCTGGTGGATGATGATGATGCCCAGCGCCTCGGAATCGTTGATGTCGCGGAAGCGGCGCTCCTCGCCATCAAAAACAATGGTGCCCTCGTAGCTGCCTGCAGGGTAGACGCCGCTCAGCACCTTCATCAGCGTCGACTTGCCGGCGCCGTTCTCGCCGACCAGGGCGTGAATCTGACCGGCCTCGACTGAAAAATTGACGTCGCGCAGCGCCTGCACACCGGCAAAGCTCTTGCTGACGTTGCGCATCTCGAGCATGGCGGTCATCGTCGTTACGTCCTCTAGTGCCCGTGTGGGAACCCCGACCCTCCCCCCGCAAGAACGGGGAGAGGGAAAGGATAGAGAGAGTCCTACTGGAACTGCGACTTCTTGTAATAGCCGCTCTCAACCAGGACCTTCTCCCAATTGTCCTTGTACACCACAACCGGCTTCAGGAGGTAGGACGGCACGGTCTTGGCGCCGTTCTCGTAGGTCTTGGTGTCGTTGACGGTGACCTGCTTGCCGGCAAGCGCAGCGTCGACCATGTCGGCGGTCACCTTGGCGAGATCGCGGGTGTCCTTGAAAATGGTCGAGTACTGATCGCCGCGCAGCATGGCCTTGATCGAGGGCACTTCTGCGTCCTGACCGGAGATGATCGGCATCGGCTGGTCGGCGCTGCCGTAGCCCACGCCCTTCAGCGAGGAGATGATGCCGATCGAGAGGCCGTCATAGGGCGACAGCACCGCGTTGACCTTCTTGTTGCCGTAGTAGGCGCTGAGCAGGTTGTCCATGCGGGCCTGGGCGGTGGCGCCGTCCCAGCGCAAGGTCGCGACCTTGTCCATACCCATCTGGCCGGAGACGACGACGAGCTTGCCGCTGTCGATATACGGCTTCAGCACGCTCATCGCGCCGTTGTAGAAGAAATAGGCATTGTTGTCGTCGGGCGAACCGCCGAACAGCTCGATGTTGAACGGACCCTTGCCCTCCTTCAGGCCAAGCCCCTTCTCGATCGATTCCGCCTGCAGCACGCCGACCTGGAAATTGTCGAAGGTCGCGTAATAGTCGACGTTCGGCGTGCCGCGAATCAGGCGGTCATAGGCGATCACGGTGATGCCTTTTGCTTTCGCCTGCTTGAGCACGTCGGACAGCGTGGTGCCGTCGATCGCGGCGATCACCAGCGCCTTCGCGCCCTTGGTCACCATGTTCTCGACCTGCGAGAGCTGGTTAGGAATGTCGTCCTCGGCATATTGCAGGTCGGTGTTGTAGCCGCGATCCTTCAGCACCTTCACCATGTTGTTGCCGTCGTCGATCCAGCGCGCCGAGGATTTCGTCGGCATCGCGATGCCGACAGTGGCCTTCTCCTGCGCGGAGGCGGCGACTCCCGTAGCCATCGTTGCGGCACCGGCCAGCGCCAATGCGAGAAATGTCGTCTTCAATTTCAACATGCTTCACTCCCTTTGGGTGTCAGACTGTTTCTTCGTGTCGTCGAGTACAGAGGTAGAGTAGAGGTCGGTTTCGGATCTCCTATGCAAGCTTGACATCAGGCTCCGCACGCCCACGTGCGGATGCCTCCAACAGAAAAGTGCAGCCGGCCTGCGGATCGGCGGCACGCGCCTCAGCGTCCATATCCTGCCAGGCAGAAGTAACGAGCAGGCGCGACAGATCCGGGCCGACAAAAGCCGGGCAGCTCGCCTGCCTGGCCGGCACGCGCAACGAGCGCACGCGCTCGCCTTGCGGAGAATAGACATCGACCCGGCCGGCGCCCCAGCAGGCGTTCCAGATCCGCCCGTCGGCATCGCACACCGAACCGTCGAGCCCGCCAATGCCGGTATGGCGCAACAGCACCTCGGGCTCGCCGCGCGGCAGGCCGGTGGCCGGATTGAGCGGCACCGCATAGAGCACGGCGCACGCGGTGTCGGTGAAATAGCCTGTCGCGGCATCCGGCGAGAAACAGATCGAGTTGGGAATGCTGATGCCGGGAAATAACGTCGAAATCTTGCCGCGGTGGAGCGCGTAGATCGCCCCCAGCCCCCGCTCGGCCTTTCGCCCCATGGTGCCGATCCAGAACGTGCCGGATTGATGCACGCGGCAATCATTGGAACGTGTGGCCGGATTATCCGCTTCGAGCGGGCAGAATAGCGTCATTGCGCCATCGGCGACTGTGCGGATGTAACAACCGTCCTCCGCGACGACCAACTGGCGCTCGGCATCGATCCGCCCGAGCGCGCTCGCCATCCGCCCGAGCGTGTGGATGCGGATCGCGCCGCTGCCGAGATGCGCCTCGAACAGGCGCGCTTCGCGAATGTCAAACCACCAGGCGGTGTCGGTCGAGACGTCATAGGTCGGGCCTTCGCCGAGGTGACATTGCTCGGTGGAGAGAACGGAGGTCGGCACCACTTCCATCATAGCGCCCTCGCAGCGAAGCGATAGACGGTGTGATGGCGATAAATTCCGCCCGGATCGAGGCGCGGGCTCGGAAAGTCCGGCCGGTTCGGCGCGTCCGGCCAGATGTGCGGCTCCAGGCATATGGCGTCCGACTGCCGGATCAGCTTGCCGCCCTTCCCCGAAATCGTGCCGTCAAGATAATTGCCGGAATAGACCTGAAGGCCGGGCTGATTGGTGAACAGCTCCATGATCCGGCCCGAGCGCGGCGCCTCCAGCCGGGCCGCAAGCGCGAGCTTACCGTCCCGCGCGAGGCAATAGGTGTGATCGTAGCCCCTGCCGTTGTGCAATTGCTGATCGCCTTCGCGGATGCGCGCACCGACGGCATGGGCCTCGCGGAAGTCGAACGGCGTGCCGGCCACCGCACGCGGCGGTTCAGGCAGCGGAATGGCGGTGGGGTCGATGGCCAGGAAATGCTCGGCCGCGACCGTCAGCTTGTGGTCGAGGGTGGGCGTGCCGGACGTGGCGCCTTCCAGATTGAAGAAACTGTGGTTGGTCAGGTTGACGATGGTCGGACGATCGGTCCGCGCCTCCATCGTCAGCGACAGCTCGGCCGGGCCGGTGACGCGGTAGGTCAGACGGACCTCGAGCTTGCCGGGATAATTCTCCTCACCATGCGGACTCGTGTAAGTCAGCGTGACTGCGGGCTTGGCACCGTCGTCGATCTCGGCAATGTCCCAGAGCTTGCGATCGAAGCCGTCGAGCCCGCCATGCAGCGCATTCGGACCATTGTTGACGGGGAGCTGGAAGGTCTCGCCATCAAGCGAGAACTGCCCGTTGGCGATGCGGTTGGCGTAGCGGCCGACAGTCGCACCAAAGAACTTCCGTTCGGCGAGATAGCCGGCAAAGCTGTCATGGCCGAGCACGACGTCGTCGCAACTCCCCTTGGCGTCCGGTGCGACCAGCGCCTGGATCACCGCGCCATGGGTGATGATACGGGCCTCAAACCCGCCCTCCCCGCGCAGCGCGATACGCTCGACATCGCGTCCGTCAGGCAGCGTTCCGAAAACGTCTTTCGTTATTGTAGAGCCGACCATGTCTAGTCCACAAACGGTTCGACGATGTTGCGCTTACCGAGCAGGAAAGCGTCGGCGACAAGACGAAGCGGCGCTAGGTCGACATCGCTCGCGCCGGTCGCCGCGAGCTTGACGAAGCGCCGGTACAGCTCGCGATATTCCTCATCGGGCGCGTCCGCAACAACCTTGCCGTCGACCTCCATGATCCGGCCACCTTTGGACAATGTCATCCGCCCCCCGTCGGTTTCGACGAGAATATCCCAGCTCTGCGGCCCGGTCTGGCGAAAG
The DNA here is from genome assembly GCF_053592855.1 of Bradyrhizobium sp. T-1. Taxonomy (NCBI): domain Bacteria; kingdom Pseudomonadati; phylum Pseudomonadota; class Alphaproteobacteria; order Hyphomicrobiales; family Nitrobacteraceae; genus Bradyrhizobium; species Bradyrhizobium sp. T-1. The sequence goes on from NZ_CM132115.1 coordinate 5,594,219, forward strand.
TCAAATTCTGCTGTGACCGGCAGGCCGTCGATATCGGTCAAGGTCAATTTGGCGGCGATCGGCGACTGGCAATTGGCCGGAAATGCCAATTCCGCCGCCGTGACGAACACCTGACGCGGCAAGATGCGGGTCAGGATCGAGAGCGCGTTGATGCCGGGATCGAACACGCCGAGCCCGCCCGGTTCCCATATCCAGGCCTGACCGGGATGCCAGACGCGGACGTCTTCCTTCCAGTTGATGTGCACCGACTTGATCCGGCGCGTCGCCAGCCATGCGCGGGCCGGCTCGACTGCCGGTGCATGGCGTGAATGCCAGGTTGCAAATAGAGTGCGCTTTGCATCGGCCGCCATCGCTGCCAGGGGATCGAGCTCGGCCACGCCGATGCCGGGCGGCTTCTCCAGCATGACGTGCTTGCCGGCGGCGAGCGCCGCAACGGCCTGGGAACGCCGTACCTGCGGCGGCGTGCAGAGCGACACCGCATCGATCTCCGGGCCCTTCTCCAGCAATTCCTCGATGGTCGCAAAATGTGGCAGGCCCGGCAGCGACGCGTTGCGGCTGGCGACGGCGGCGAGCACCGCGCCCGGCGTCGCGGCGATCGCGCCGACATGCTGGTCGCGCGCGATCTTGCCGAAGCCGACGATGGCGATACGAAGGGCTGTCACGAACTTTCTCCAAATTCTGTAGGTGCCGCCGGCGCTGCTTCGGCCGCCATTCCCTTGTGGCGGCGCATGCCGTTGTTGATGACGAAGGCCATGGCCTCGGCCGCTGCGTCGGCATCACCGGCAGCGATCGAATCGGCGATCTTCTGGTGCCAGAGCAAAGTCGTTTCGCGGTCTTCCGACCCGGCCGGCGCACTGATCATGAAAGCCGTGCGCAAGGCGGCCTCGATCACGTGACCGATGGAGCGCATGAACGGATTGCCGGACGCTCGCGCCACCGCAAGGTGCACAGCGAGGTCGGCTTCGGCAAAGTCGGCGGATTCGGACGCCTCGCGCCGCATGCGGTCCATGCCGCGCTGAAGCTCGGCGATGTCCTCATCCGAACGGCGCTTGGCAGCGAGCGCCGCCGCACGCGGCTCGACCGCAAGTCGTATCTCTGCGAGGTCGTTGAGAAAGCGCCTGTCGATGCCGGCGTCGAGATGCCAGGCCAGCACGTCGGCGTCGAACATGTTCCAGGCAGCACGCTCGCGCACGACGGTGCCGACCCGCGCCTTGGTGGTCAAAAGCCCCTTGGCGACCAGCGTCTTCACGCTCTCGCGCAGCACCGGTCGCGACACGCCGAACGTCGCCGTCAGCTCGGCATCGCCCGGCAGCCGTGCCCCTTCCGCATAGCGGCCTGCGATGATGTCGACGCCGATCGAGCGGGACACTTCCGCATGGTTGGAATGGGCCCGACGTGTCGGGATGACGACGATCCGCGAGGTCATGAGACAGCTCCCGCGCGCTTCGCCACCGGCCGTCGCGCCAGCGCGACCAGCCCTTGTTGCAGGGCGATGAAGGCGAACAGCAAGACGCCGGTCGCGATCTTGGTCCACCAGCTCGACAGCGTGCCGTCGAAATTGATGTAGGTCTGGATCAGGCCCTGGATCAGCACGCCCAGGAAGGTACCGATCACCGAGCCCTGCCCGCCCGTGAGCAGCGTGCCGCCGATCACGACGGCGGCGATACTATCGAGCTCGACGCCGACGGCGGAGAGCGAATAGCCGGCGCTGGTGTAAAACGAGAACACGATGCCGGCGATGCCCGCGAGCAGGCTCGACAGCATGTAGATCTTCACCGTCATCTTGCCGACGGCGACACCCATCAGGCTCGCGGTCGCCCGGCTGCCGCCGAGCGCATAGACATTGGCGCCAAACCGGGTGAGTTGCAGCAGCAACGCACCGCCGATCACGATGACGAGCATGATGATGGCGATCGCGGTCAGCCTCCCGCCGCCGGGCATGCGCAGCGCAAAATCGGACACGGTCGAATAGACCGGCGCGGTGATCGGCACCGATTCCGTCGAGAGCAGGAAGCCGGCGCCGCGCGCGAGGAACATGCCGGCGAGCGTGACGATGAAAGGCGGCAGGTCGAAGACGTGGATGACGGCGCCCATCGCGGCGCCAAAAGCCGCCGATAGCGCGAGGATGGCGACGAAGGCGACCAGAGGCGGCACGCCCCAACGCTCGATGGCCAGCGCGACGAACACGGTTGTGAAGCCGATCACCGAGCCGACCGACAGATCAATGCCGCCGGAGATGATGACGAAGGTCATGCCGGTTGCGACGATGCCGAGGAACGCGTTGTCGGTCAGCAGGTTGCCGACCACGCGGGTGGATGCAATGTTGGGAAATTGCATGGCGCACAGCGCGAAGCCGGCGACCAGAACGATGGCCGTGATCAGGACCGGCGGCAGGCCTTTCATGGTTTCGTCCTCCGCAGCCGCGCCATGATTCCGGCAAAGCCGGATAGTTTCGGCGACTGCAGCAGCAGCACCGCAAGCACCACCACGGCCTTGACCAGCAGGTTGAACTCCGGCGGATAGCCTGACAGCAAAATGCCGGTGTTCATGGTCTGGATGATCAACGCACCGAGCACGGCGAGCACCAGGCTGAAGCGCCCGCCGAACAACGAGGTGCCGCCGATCACCACCGCAAGGATGGCGTCGAGCTCGAGCCAGAGGCCGGAATTGTTGGCATCCGCCCCCATGATGTCGGCCGCGGCGATCACGCCGGCGAGCGCGGCGCAGACACCGCACCAGACATAGACCGCCAATATCATCGCGCGCGTGCCGACGCCGGCAAGCTCGCTTGCCCGCGCATTGCCACCGGTCGCCTCGATCAGGAGCCCAAGCGCCGAGCCACGCACGACGGCGCCGGTCAGGATCAGCATGCCGAGCGCAATCGCAACCGGCACCGGCACGCCGAGAATGGCACCGTTACCGAGCCAGACCAGGTCCGGCGAGGTGAAGGTCACGATGCGCCCCTCCGTGATGAGCTGGGCGATGCCCCGCCCCGCCACCATCAGGATCAGCGTCGCCACGATCGGCTGCATGCCGAGAACGGCGACGAGGAAGCCGTTCCACAACCCACAGACAAGCCCCGCGCCGAGCGCGGCCGCCAGCACCACCGGAAGGCCGTGGCTGTCGGCGAGGCTCGCGGCAATCGCGCCGCAGATCGCCATCACCGCGCCGACTGAGAGATCGATGCCGCGCGTCGCGATCACCAGCACCATGCCGAGTGACAGCAGCGCCACCGGTGTGCCGCGGTTGAGCACATCGATCATGCTACCGAACAGCCGGCCGTCCTGGAGGCGCAGGTCGAAGAATTGCGGCGACACCACGCGGTCGACCGCGAGGATGACGATCAAAGCAAGGATCTGGGCCAGGCCGCGGCGCGGCAACAGCGCTGTCATGCCCGTGCCTCTTGCATCGCTGCACCATCGGCGGCGATGGCCGCGAGAATGTTGGTGACGTCGATCGCTTCGCCCGCGAGCTCCTCGACATGAGCGCGGTCGCGGAGCACGACCACCCGATCGGAATAGGTCACGATCTCATCGAGCTCCGAAGAGATCACGAGCAAAGCCAACCCGTCGTCGCAGAGCTCGCGGATCAGGCGAATGATTTCGGCATGTGCACCGACGTCGATGCCACGGGTCGGCTCGTCCAGCACCAGCAGCCGCGGCGAGGTCGCGAGCCAGCGCGCCAGCAGCACTTTTTGCTGATTGCCGCCGGACAGCAGCCCGACTGGCCGCTCCGGATCGGGCGGACGGATGTCGAGCATCTTGATGTAACGGCTTGCAAGCTCGTCCTGCTCGCGGCGCGACAGCGGCCGATGCAGTCCGCGCTTGGCCTGAAGTGCCAGCACGATATTCTCGCGCACGGTGAGCTCGGCAACGATGCCGTCGGTCTTGCGCTCCTCTGGACAATAGCCAAAGCCGTGGCGCACGCCGTCACGCGGCGATTGGAGCCGCACGGATGCGCCCTCCACCTTCGCCTGCCCGCCATCGGCACGCTCCGCGCCGAACACCAGCCGCGCCGTCTCGGTGCGACCCGAGCCGAGCAATCCGGCGAGGCCGACGACCTCGCCATGGCGCAGCTCGAGATTGAACGGCGCGACATAGCCGGCCTTGCCGTAATTCTCGAAACTGGCGCAGACCTCGCGCGCCCTGGGCTCGCTTGCCGCCGCCCGCGCGCTGGTGGTCTCGGCCAGCTCGCGCCCGAGCATCATCCGGATCAGTTCGAGCCGCGGCAGCGAGGCGATCTCGCGCTCGCCGACCAGACGGCCATTGCGCAAGACCGTGATGCGGTCGGAGATCTCGTAGACCTGGTCGAGGAAATGGCTGACGAAGACGATGCCGATGCCGCGCTTGGCAAGCTGGCGCATGATGCCGAAGAGGATCTCGACCTCGTGACGGTCGAGGCTCGCGGTCGGCTCGTCCAGAATCAGCACGCGAGCGGACAGGTCGACGGCGCGCGCGATCGCGGTAACGTGCTGTATCGCCACCGAATAATTGCCGAGCGGCGCGGCAACGTCGATATCGAGACCGAACTCCGTGAGCAGCGCCTTGGCGCGGCGGCGCATCTCGCCTTCGCGCACGATGCCGAAGCGCATCGGCTGGCGATCGAGGAACAGGTTTTGTGCCACCGACAGGTTCGGCAGCAGATTGACCTCCTGGTAGACGGTGGCAATGCCGGCCTGCAGCGCCGCCTTGGCCGAGCGCGGCTCGACCTCCTCGCCGCCCAGACGGACAACACCGGCATCGCGCGGGAACACGCCGGTGACGACCTTGATCAGCGTCGACTTGCCGGCGCCGTTCTCGCCAAGCAGCGCATGGATCTCGCCGGCGCGAAGCGTGAAGTCGACTTCCTGCAACGCGCGCACTGCACCGAAGCTCTTGCTGATCCCGCGCACCTCCAGCAGGAAAGGAGCAGGATCAAGGCCGTTCTCCATGACAACGTCACTCCCACCGGTGCCCGCTTATGACGCGGACACCCAGCCTATTCGTTCGCGCGGCGGATTCGAAGGGGAAATCGCCGGACCACAGCAAGCGGTCCGGCGATGCGCCCGCCTCAGTAACCTAGGCCCTTCTTGCTGTCGTAGATCTTCTGCGGATCGTCGGCAGCGGTGTAGAGCTTGGATTCGGTCTGGATCCATTTCGGCGGAACGGTACCCTTGCTCTTGAAGGCCGCGACGGCATCGAAAGCCGGACCCGCCATGTTCGGCGTCAGCTCGACCGTCGCATTGGCCTCGCCCGCCGCCATCGCCTTGAAGATATCGGGAACCGCGTCGATGGAGACCGTGAGGATGTCCTTGCCCGGCTTGAGGCCGGCTTCCTTCATCGCCTGGATCGCACCGACCATCATGTCGTCGTTGTGCGCATAGACCGCGCAGATCGTCTTGCCGCCGCCTTCGGCCTTGATGAAGCTCTCCATCACTTCCTTGCCCTTGGCGCGGGTGAAGTCACCGGTCTGGCTGCGCACCACCTTCAGATTGGCGTGCTTGGCGACGGCTGTATCAAAGCCTTTCTTGCGGTTGGCGGCGACGCTGGCGCCGACCGTGCCTTGCAATTCGACGATGTTGCAGGCCTTGTCGCCGACGGTCTTGGCCAGCCAGTCGCCGGCAACTTCGCCTTCGTGCACGCTGTCTGACGTCACTGCGGTGAGATAGAGGTCTTTGCCCGACGGGTCGATGTCGCGATCGAGCAGCACCACCGGGATCTTGGCTTCCTTGGCTTCCTTCAGCACGGCATCCCAGCCGGTCGAGACGACAGGCGCGAGGAAGATCGCATCGACATTCTGCGCAATGAAGGAGCGGATCGCCTTGATCTGGTTCTCCTGCTTCTGCTGCGCGTCGGCGATCTTGAGATTGACCTTACGCTTGGCGGCTTCCTGCTTGGAGACCGAAGTTTCGGCTGCGCGCCAGCCGGATTCCGATCCGATCTGCGAGAAACCGATCGTCAGCTCGGCGGCATTGGCCGGGAGCGAGAGCAGCAAGGCGGCCGTGGCACTGGCCGCAAAAAGGGCTTTGAGGATCATCAGGCGTGTCTCCCAAGATGTTATCCGGGGCGCCGATTGGTATCATCGCACCCTCAGGCCGGCCTTTTGGGCGGCGGGAGGGACTATTTCACGGAAGTTCTGGGCTGTATAGTCATATTATTTGACTATTCAGACGAAAAATCGGGGCACGTAGGGCGTCCGCGCAAACGGCACGTATAGATAGATAGTATTATCATATCCAATTTTTAGATGAATTTTTTTTTGCGGATGCCAACGACCGCCAAGCGCAGGCGCGCTCCCTCGCCCCGCTATTCGCGGGAAGAGCGTTGGGGTGAGAGGGCTCTGTCGACAGAGACGATGACAACGGGACTCGCGGAAAGTCCACCTCACCCGCTACGCCTCGGGTGCAGGCATCTCTTCGTACGAGGCGAGGGGCGAAGAAAAACTAGATCAGCTTTCGCTGCGCCAGGTTCTTCATCAGCGCGCCGATGCCGAACGTCCAGGGCTCGCACTCGTCACTGGTGCGCATACGGTTGACGAGCTTGCCCAGCTGAGGTGCGGCGATCGTGACGATGTCGTCGCGCTTGTGGGTGAACCCCTGCCCCGGCGCATCGCGATCCTTCACGGGTGCGAACATCGTGCCGAGAAACAGCACAAAACCGTCGGGGTATTGATGCACTTTCCCGATCGTCTGCGCCACAAGATCGGTTGGATCGCGGCTGATCATGCTGATCGAGGAATGACCGTCGAGAACAAAACCATCGGCGCCCTTCACGTTCAGGCTGATATCGAGTTTGCGCGCGTCGTCGAGCGTGAAGGTTTCGTCGAACAACCGCAGCAGCGGTCCGATCGCGCATGACGCATTGTTGTCCTTGGCTTTCGACAACAGCAGCGCCGAGCGCCCCTCGAAGTCGCGCAAGTTGACGTCGTTTCCGAGCGCGCCGCCGACGATATTGCCGCGGCTCGACACGAATAGCACGAGCTCAGGCTCGGGGTTGTTCCAGGTCGACTTCGGATGCAGGCCGGCGTCCATGCCAGTGCCGACCGAAGACAAGGTCGGCGCCTTGGTGAAGACCTCGGCGTCGGGCCCGATACCGACCTCGAGATACTGGCTCCAGGCATTCTGGTCGATCAGCACCTGCTTCAGATGCATCGCCTGATCCGAACCCGGCTTGAGCTTTGACAGGTCGTCGCCAATCAGACGCGTGACTTCCTTTCGGATCGCTTCGGCCGACGCCGGATTGCCCTTGGCCCGCTCTTCGATCACGCGTTCCAGCATCGAGATCGCGAAGGTGACGCCCGCAGCCTTCAGGGTCTGGAGATCGACGGGTGCCAGCAGCCATGGCTTCTCGGAATCACGCCCATCCGGCGCCGTATTGGCGACGATGGCCTCGAGATCGCCGATACGCTCGCCCTTGGTCGAGCCAAGCGCCTTGGCCGGATTGTCCTCTTCGCAAAGCGCGCTGACGGTCGGAAACTTTGCGGTGACATCGAAGACGCCTTCAGCGCGCACGGCGACGACGGCCGGACCGTTCGCCTGCGGCAGCCAGACCCGGCCGACCAGCGTCCCCTTCGTTCCATCTTCGGGGAGAAGGTCCTTCACGGTCAGTGTCGTCATGGCGGCGTCCTCGCTTGTTCTCGGATCGGCCGCTTGGCGAGGCCGATCCCATTGGCGAAGACCAATAAACGTCTGGTGGGGGAAGTCCAGAGCGGCAGGTTGCCCCGCTTCTATGCCCCTGCCCGCGCCTTCCGGGCCGCGATCTGCTGCAGCGCCCAGCGTGCGTTCTTGCGGACGTCGGGATCGGCATCATCAGCGATGACGGCCAAGAACGCTTCGCCGTCAGGATGGGCGATCTCGCCGAGGGCGGCAGCCGCCTCTTTCCTCAAGTTCGCCTGATCATGATTGACGCAATTGCCGATCGGCCGCACCGCGCGCTCGATCTTCATCCTGCCCAGGCTGCGGATCGCCTTCAGCCGTACTTGCCAGAACTCATCGCCGAGCGCGCTGACGAGCTGGTCAGCCGCGAGCAAGCCGTTGACGTTGAGACCGAGCGTCTCCGCGGCCATCTCGCGAACCATCCAGTCGCTGTCTTTCAGCGCGCGGATGATCGTCTCGGCCGCAGGCTTCATCTGCGAGAACGCTAGCGCACTCACCGCCGCCCGGCGCACATGGGCATCGGGATCGTTGATCAGTGCGGTCAGCGCCGGGATGGATTCCTCCAGCTTCAAAAAACCGATCACGCCGATCGCCTGCACGCGTACGGCGGCATCGGGATCCTGCAACGCCTCCAGCGCCGGCTTGAGCGTGTCCTTGCAACGCAATTCCTTCAGTGCACGCAATGCCCCCATGCGGACGAAGGCGTGAGCATGCTTGACCAGCGGCAGGATGATCCCGGCGCAGGCGGGATCCTTGAACTCCGCCATGCTGTCGGCCGCAGCCGCCGCCACGATCCGCTCCGGATCGACCAGGAGCTTCACGAGCGCGCTCGCAGCTTCCAGCCCATCGAATTCGCCGAGTGCCATCGCGACCTGCTGGCGTACGCCGGCGTCGGGGTCGGCCACCATGTTGGCAAGATGCGCGACAGCAGCCGGATCGCCGGAATGGCCGAGTGCGATGATCGCAACGCGGCGCTCGGCGGGATCGGCGGCCTGCAGCCGCTCGTCGGCATCTTCGAGATCGTCGTAGGATTCGAACGGGCTCGACATGATCACCTCAACAGATAGGGAATGTTGACGGTGACGGCGCCGGTCGGGCAATCGGCCTCGCAAGGCATGCAGTACCAGCATTCATCATAGGCCATGTAGGCCTTGTTGGTCATGTCGCTGATGCGGAGCACGTCGAGCGGGCAGACGTCGACGCAAACGGTGCAGCCCTTGTCCGCGATGCACTTGGCGTCGTCGACGACCACCGGAACCGATGTCTGATAGGAAGCGAGAGGCATTTGATGTCTCCTGTTGCGATGGATCAGGCGGAAGCGCGGATACGCTGCTTGTCGTAGAGGTCCTTCTCGTCGTCGGCGATCGGCACGACGTAGGGTTCGACGGCGCGCTTCTCGCTGGTCATCTTGCCGTTCTGCTCGGACAGCAGCGTGTGGCAGAACCAGTTCTCGTTGTCCTTCTCCGGGAAATCCGTGCGCCAGTGATAGAGGCCCCAGCGGCTTTCCTCGCGGTAGAGCGAGGCGTGCACCGCCATGTCGGCGCAGTCCATGATCGACTGCACCTCGAGCGCGCGCAGCAGCTCGTGCGCATTGCGGGCGATCATGCGCTCCTGCATGTCCTCGCGCGCCTCGGCGAGACGGCGCATGCCCAGCTCGTATTTGCGCGTGACCTTCGGTGGCTGAAGGTAGTCGTTGACGAGGCGGCGCGTCTTGTACTCGACCTGGTTGGGCGGAATACCGTCCTCTCGCTTGGTCGGCGCCAGCACGCGGTCGCGCTCCTTGGCCACATCATGCGCATCGAACTCCGCAAAATCGTGGCTGTCGGCAAATTCCATCGCATCGATGCCGGCAACGGAGCCGTTGGTGAAGGCGCCGAGCATGTAATTGTGCGGCACGCTCGCCATGTCGCCGGCGGCGTAGAGGCCTGGCACGGTGGTGCGTGCGTTGTCATCGACGAACACACCGGAAGCGCTGTGGCCGGAGCAGAAGCCGATCTCGGAGATGTGCATCTCGATCGAGTCGTTGCGGTAGTCGACCCCGCGTCCCTGCTGGAACAAGCCGCGCGTCGGCCGCTCCACCTTGTGGAGCGTGGACTCGATCTCCGAGATCGTGTCGGGATGCAGATGCTTGAGCTGGAGGAATACCGGGCCCTTGCCGGAGAGAAGCTCATTGTAGAACTCCAGCATCATCTGACCGGACCAATAGTCGCATTCGATGAAGCGCGAGCCTTCGTTGTTCGCCGTGAAGGCGCCGAAGGGCCCGGCGACATAGGCGCAGGCCGGGCCGTTATAGTCCTTGATCAGCGGATTGATCTGATAGCATTCGAGGTTCGCGAGCGCGGCACCGGCGTGATAGGCCATTGCATAGCCGTCGCCGGAATTGGCGGCGTTCTCATAGGTGCCGAACATATAGCCTGAGGTCGGCAGGCCGAGGCGGCCGGCGGCGCCCATGCAAAGGATCACGGCCTTGGCCCTGATCACCAGGACCTCGGCCGTGCGGGTGTTGACGCTGATCGCGCCGGCGATACGGCCGTCGGACGATTTCAGCAGCCGCGTTGCCATGTAGCGGTTGGAGATCAGGATGCGGGCGCGGCGGAGCTGGCGGTACAGCGCCTTCTTCACGGTTTCGCCGTTCGGCATCGGCAACACATAGGTGCCGATATGGTGCACCTTCTTGACGGCGTAATCGCCGTTCTCGTTCTTCAGGAAGCGGATGCCAAAACTGTCGAGCTCCTCGATGATCTTGTAGCAGTTCTGGGCGTATTTATAGACGGCCTTCTGATCGACGATGCCGTCATTGGCGATGGTAATTTCCTTGGTGTACTGCTCCGGCGTGGCGTAACCGGGGATGACGGCGTTGTTCAGCCCGTCCATGCCCATCGAGATCGCGCCGGAGCGCTTGACGTTGGCCTTTTCGAGCAGGACGACATTGGCCTTCGGGTTCTTCAGCTTCGCTTTCAGTGCCGCCATCGGGCCTGCCGTGCCGCCGCCGATCACCAGCACATCGCAGGAAACCTCCGAAAGTCCGTCGACGATCTGATCTAGTGCCATCGCTTGCTCCTGGTTCGCCGATCCCCGGCGCCTTTGCATCAAATTTGTTCAGGTGACCTTCCGGCGATAGCAATTAGTTGTCGCCGGAACGCGATTTGCGCCTCAGCGCTCGACGAAGGCCTTTTCGATGACGAAATGGCCGGGCTGGCTGTGGTTACCCTCGATGAAGCCGCGCGCGCGTAACATCGCGTGCAGCTCCTCCAGCATCGCCGGGCTGCCGCACAGCATGATGCGGTCGGTCTCGATATCGAGACTCGGTTGCCCGATGTCGTCGAACAGCTGGTTGGACGCGATCAGATCGGTGATGCGGCCGCGATTCCGGAATGGCTCGCGGGTAACGGTCGGATAGTAGATGAGCTTGTCGCAGATCAGCGGGCCGAAGAGGTCGTGATTGCGCAGGCCGTCGACGACGTGCTCGCCATAGGCGAGCTCCGAGACCTGGCGGCAGCCATGGGCGAGCACGATGGTCTCGTAATTCTCGTAGACGTCGGGATCCTTGATCAGGCTTGCGAACGGCGCGAGGCCCGTGCCAGTCGAGAGCAGCAGCAGGCGCTTGCCCGGGATGAGGTTACCGGTGATCAGCGTGCCCGTCGCCTTGCGGCCGACCAGAATGATGTCGCCTTCCCTGATCGTCTGCAGCCGCGTGGTCAGCGGGCCGTCCTGCACCTTGATCGAGAAGAATTCGAGCGCTTCCTCATGATTGGCGCTCGCCATGCTGTAGGCCCGCATCAGCGGCTTGCCTTCGACTTCGAGCCCGATCATGGCGAATTGACCATTCTGGAAGCGGAAGCCCGGATCGCGCGTCGCGGTGAAGCTGAACAGGGAGTCGGTCCAGTGCCTGACCGACAAAACCGTTTCCTTCTGAAATGCGCTCATGGTCTCTCCTTGGCCCTCGATGGCGCACAAGGTTTCGGAGAGAGCAGAGTCCGGCAACGCGGAAGTGACATTCCCGGTCGATTAGTTTCACATTTCGCGGGCTGTGATTGACGAGCAGGCACATCGCCACGTCGGCTGCACGCCCGCGCTGGCAATTAGTTGCTATCCGCGCCCGTCGGCGCCGACCTAGAAAGGAGCTGGAGGTTCGTCATGACCATGACCTTGGTGATACCGACCGTGACCGCTTGCGAAGCCAGCGCCGATCTCGCGACGCTCCGCATCCGCACCACGGATGGCGACGCGCTCAGCGTCCCTGCGGAAACACTCCGCCTCTCCTGCAAATGCGCCCACTGCACCCGCGCCCGCTTCGACGACCGCTTTCCCGAACGGTTTCCGGGCATCGCCATCACCGAGATCGGCGATCTCGGCTATGGGCTGAACATCTCGTTTTCGGACGGGCATAACAGGGGGATTTATCCGAAACCGTATTTGTTGAGCTTGGCGGGACGGTAAAGCGCCCGCTTGCCTACCCATCTGGCACGGACATTGCTCCTCTTTAGAACGATTTGAACGTTCCGGAGGCAGACGATGTTGCAGGCGGCGAGTGCGGTTCGCGGGACTGTTCCCCCGGCAGTGCGGCCTGCGGGCGGCTCCTCGCTGCTTCTCACCGAGAACCAGCAATGGATCGGCGGCCCACCGCCGTTGATGGATAAGCTTTCACCGCGCGAGCGGGAGCTGGTGCTGAAGCAGGGCCGGCGAAAAGTGCTTAACCGCGGCCAGACGCTGTTCAGCCAGGGCGGCAAGCATGACGGCATCTGGCTGATCGAGAGCGGCCGCATCCGCGTGTTTTACACCTCGCCACTCGGGCGTGAGATCACCCTGGCCTATTGGCATGTCGGCAATTTCGTCGGCGGACCGGAAGTGTTCGAAGGCACCGTGCATCAATGGTCCGGTGTAGCATCCAGCAATTGCAGCGTCGTGCACCTGCCCGGAAAGGAATTGCGGTCGCTTGCCGCAGAGATCCCGAACCTCGCGATCGGCCTCATTGAAGGCCTCACCTTCAAGGGCAAATGCTATTCGGCGCTGGCGCAAATGCTGGGAACACGCTCGATCACGCAGCGCCTCGCGCATCTGCTCCTGCATCTCGTCGAACTCTACGGCGTCGAGGACGCCGACGGGCGCGTGATTGCCGCAGCCTTCACCCATGCCGACATCGCCCACATGGTCGGCGCTACCAGGCAATGGGTCACGATCAGCCTGAAGCGGATGCAGGAAAAGGGAATCGTCCTGACCAAGCGCTCGCAGATCGTGGTCTGCCGGAGCGACGTGCTGGAGGAGATGCGTGGCCACGCGTCTGACTGAGAGAATTTGCGTGTAAGGCCGGTGCACAGGCAAGCGGCTTTATAGTGCAGGACTGCCCAAGGAGTATGCAATCAGCTTTTCCCGGCAACTAATCGACTGCGGCGCTCATTCCGGATTTGCCCTGTCCGGGCCCTCCACCAATCATGGCAACCACAGCACATCCAACCGAATGAGGATGAGAATGGTCCGCCATCTTTCCACGCTCTCCATCGCGATGTCGGTGACGTCACTGGCGCTAAGCCTCGCGCAGCCAGCCTGGGCGGAAACCGTCACGCTCGGCATCGGAACGCAGGACACCACGACCAACACGGTGACCGCGGGCGTCGTCATCCGCCAGTTGCATCTGCTCGAAAAATACCTGCCAAAGGATGGCAAATATTCCAACATCAAGTTCGAGCTGGAGTGGCAGAATTTCACGTCCGGCCCGCCCGTCACCAACGCGATGATGGCGAACAAGCTGCAGATCGGCATGATGGGCGACTACCCGCTGATCGTGAACGGCTTCACCTTCGACAGCAATCCCGAAAGCAAGAGCCGGCTGATCGGCATCGCCGCCTACAGCCTGTCCGGCTCTGGCAACGGCCTCGTCGTCCATAAGGATTCACCCTATTACGATCTGGCCGATCTCAAGGGCAAACTCGTCAGCGTGCCATTCGGCTCAGCCGCGCACGGCATGGTGCTGAAGGCGATGCAGGACCGCGGCTACGCATCCGATTTCTTCCAGCTCGTCAGCCAGAGCCCTGAGGTCGGCTCGACCAATCTTCAGGAGAAAAAGATCGACGCGCACGCCGACTTCGTCCCCTTTGCCGAGTTGCTGCCCTTCCGCGGCTTCGCTCGAAAGATCTTCGACGGCGTCGAAACCGGTCTACCGACTTTCCACGGCATCGTCGTCCGTACCGACTTCGCCGAGAAATATCCTGAGGTTGTCATCGCCTACATGAAGGCGCTGATCGCCGCCAACCAGTGGCTGCGCGACGATCCCAAGCTTGCGGCCGAGAAGATCCAGGAATGGACCGGCATCAACAAGGAGGTCGTCTACATCTTCCTCGGCCCGAGCGGCAACATGACCACCGATCCAACCGTCAAGCAGGCGCTGATCGATGCCGCTACCGCCGACGTCAAGGTGCTGCAAAATCTTGGTCGCATGAAGGAGTTCGATCCGAAGAAATGGGTCGACGACAGCTACATCCGCAAGGCCTACGCCGAGATGAAGCTCGACTATGACGCGCAGCTTGCGAGCACGAAGAACTACGAGATCTCGGGCGAAGACGCCTTCTGCAAGAAGCCGATCACCGAGCCGCGCAAGGCCGGCGAGGTCTGGGTCGATGATGCCGGCATCATGCCGTTCTCGTCGGCCGCCTGCACCCTCGGCGCCTACGCCGACTTCAAGGCCAAGGGCAGGAAGATCAACGTCGCCTATGTCTTCGACACCACGCGCGGCATCAAGCTGTTCGCCGACCAGGCCTTCTTCGCGGTCGGCAATGGCGACGTCGCACCGTTCCTGCTGAAGAAGGACGCGGAGGCCTATGCCGCCAAGATCAGCGGCAAGGTGCTCGGATTCGACGACGCGGTGAAGGCGGCGGTCAACGGAGGCAAAACGTGAGCAGTCCCGCCATCCTCAGACATCCCGAGGACAGCATGCCGGCAATTGCAGAAGCGGGCCCGGTGCCCGCCGCCACGCCGCCAGCAACACCACCCTCCTTCGGAACGCTCGCGCTGCGCTGGTATCGCCTGAACCAGGGCCGGTTGCGCGCGACTGCGATCGGCATCATCTCGCTGCTCGCCTTCCTGCTGGTCTGGCACCTGCTCACGAGCTACCGCGTCGTATTCTTCGTGCGCTTCACCAACGTGCCCTCGCCGCTTGCGGTCTATGCGAGCTTCACCAAGGCGATTCATGATCCCAAGTTCCTGATGCACATTGTGCTGAGCTCCCGGCGCATCTTCATCGGCTTCTCGCTTGCCGCGATCGTCGGCGTGCCGCTCGGCCTGATCATGGGCCGCTTCAAGCTGGTGCACGAGATCATCTTCCCGGTCGCGGAGGTACTGCGGCCGATTCCGGCGATCGCCTGGGTGCCGATGGCGATCATGCTGTGGCCAACCAACGAGCAGAGCATCGTCTTCATTACCTTCCTCGGCTCATTCTTCCCGATCCTGGTCAATACGCTGCACGGCATGTCGCTGGTCGATCCCGTGCTGGTGCGTGCCGCGCAATGCCTCGGCGCACGCGAGCGCTCGATCTTCCGCGAAGTGTATTTTCCGGCCTCGCTGCCGCATATCTTCACCGGCCTCACCATCGGCATGGGCGTCGCCTGGGTGTCGCTGATTGCGGCCGAAATGATCTCAGGCCAATACGGCATCGGCTACTTCACCTGGGAAGCCTATTCGCTGGTCCAGTATGCCGACATCGCGCTCGGCATGATCGCGATCGGCGTCCTCGGTCTCGGATCGAGCCTGCTGATCAGGGGTGCGGGACATCTGGTAATGCCGTGGAGGTCGACGAGATGAGTGAAAGTCTGGCGAGCGAGCCGAAAGGCCATATCGAGGTCAGCAATTTCTCGCTGAGCTATGACAGCATCGAGGGGCCGGTTCAGGCCGTCACCGACACGCAGATCCACGTCAAGCCCGGAGAGTTCGTCTCGATCGTCGGCCCGTCCGGCTGCGGAAAGTCGACGCTGCTCAACGCGGTCGCGGGCTTCCTGAAACCCACCACGGGCATCGTCACCGTCGACGGCGAGCGCGTGAGCGGCCCGAGCGCCGAGCGCGGCATGGTGTTCCAGCAATATTCGCTGTTTCCCTGGAAGACGGTGCGGGAGAACGTCGAGTTCGGCCTGAAGATGCGCGGCATGCCGCGCTCGCAGCGCGAGCGCGCCGCGCGTACGCTGCTCGGCCTCGCTGGCCTGGAGGCATTCGAAAAGCATTATCCGGAAAAGCTCTCGGGCGGCATGAAGCAGCGTGTCGGCATCGTCCGCGCGCTCGCGACCGGGCCGAAGGTACTGCTACTCGACGAGCCGTTCGGCGCGCTCGACGCACAGACCCGCGTCATCATGCAGCAGATCCTCACCAACATGTGGCAACGGCTGAAAATCTCGGTGCTGTTCGTCACCCATGACATTGACGAGGCGATCTTCCTCTCCGATCGGGTCTACTGCATGACCGCGCGTCCCGGCTCGATCAAGGCGGAGATCCCGATCCCGCTGGAACGGCCACGGCAGCAAGCGATGATGATGTCGTCGGAGTTTCTGGCGCTGCGCCGCGGGCTGATGTCGCTGATCCGCGAGGAAAGCCTGAAGGCGATGGGCGGCGAGATCAACGACATGGGCATGCAGGGGCTGAACATCGAGTTGCACGGCCATTCGCTGGCGGATGTGATCTGATCTAGCCGTCCCGCTCACGCTGATGACGGTCTCGCAGGGTGGGCAAAGCGACTTGTCCGCCGTAGCTCGAAGAGCGAAGGCGGAAGCGTGCCCACCACCTTAACTACAAGCCGAACTGGTGGGCACGGCGCTTTCGCGCCTTTGCCCCTTACGGCCGCTTCGCGTCCCTTACTTGAACCAGTGCACCAGCGCGATGCTGATCCCCAGCAGAAGCATCAGCGACAGCGTCACCGCCGCCGTCACCCGGCCGCCAACATTGGCTAGCACGCGCACGTCGACACCGAGGCCGAGCGCGGCCATCGACACCACCGTGAGGAAGCTCGTGATCTTCGTCACGGGCCCCACCACCGTGCCCGGCACGATCTCCAGCGAACGCAACGTCGCCAGCGCGAGGAAGCCGAGGATGAACCACGGCACCAGGCGGAAGAAGCCGACATTGGTCTTCTTGCCACCGGTCTGCCAGCGCGAGGCGACCAGGGAGAGGCCGACGACCACGGGCCCCAGCATCAGCACGCGCATCAGCTTGACCAGCGTGCCGATCTGCGTGGAGATCAGGCCCGCCGGCACCGTCGCCGCCAGCACCTGCGGCACCGCATAGACGGTGAGGCCTGCGAGGATGCCGTATTGCGTGGCCGACAGTTGCAACAGCGGGATCAGCAGCGGCAGGCCCAGCACCATCATCACGCCGAGGATCGCCGTAAACGAGATCGAGGATGCGATCTCGTCGCTGTTGGCGCCGATGATCGGCGCGACCGCCGCAATCGCGGAATTGCCGCAGATGGAGTTGCCGCAGGCGATCAGGATCGAGAGCCGGGTCGATAATCCGAGCATCCGGCTGAGACCGAAGGAGACGCAAAGGGCCACCACGACCACAGCGGCGATCGAGGCCAGCAGTGCGATGCCCGAGGCTGCGATGGCGGCAAAGCTGATAGAGGCCCCGAGCAGCATGACCGCGACCTCGAGGAGTTGCTTGGCGCTGAAGGCGATGCCAGCCTGCCAGCGGGGCGCCGGTTTCCAGAAGCTGCGCAGCGCCATGCCCAGCAGGATCGCCATCACCAGTGCCTCGACATAGGGATGCTCGAAAACGCCGAGTTCCGCCCGCTCGAGCAGGGCCGAGACGCCGGCAACGAGGACGCAAAGGAGAATGCCGGGAATCAGCGCAAGGACGCGGCTAACGGCAGTGGTGGGCCTGGCGTCGGCGGGGCTGGATGCTTGATTCTGCGACACAAATCTCTCCCAGAGGAGAAAGATTTATACGCACGACGATCCGATTGGGGAATAAGTTTTCGGCATATCAGGGCCGAGGGAAGTTCTGTCCTCGGTCCGGAATAATCGGCCTCAGAAGATCAGGCTTTTGGCGAGCGAAGCGACGCGGCTGAAGCCGTCATAGACGCCCGGCTCGAAGAACGCCGCGCGCGCGAGCACGATACCTGCGACCAGCGACCAGAACAGCATGGTGCCGGCCCGCAGCAGGAGCTTTGAGGCACGCGACGTCGGCTGGGTGTCCGTTGCGGACACCAGCTGCTCGCCGAAGGGCTCAAATCCAGTGCGTTCCATGGCCGTCAATTCCATCAAATTGTGGATGGAATGTCGTCGTTTCGGACCCAAACGGCAATGGAAGCGATTGGCGTTTTTGCCCTCCGGAGGGGAAACTCCTTCCGTGGGACGGTCCCGGGGCAATAGTTTTCTTCTTCCGCCCTATTCGGGCACCGGAAGGCGGCCGTATGCCGGCCGCGTAGACGATCCAGGGCTCCTCGACTACCGTGCCATGCCGCAAGGCCTCCGTTCGCTCCCTCGAAGATCGAACGCATGGGATTGCCGGAGATCAGAAGAAGACGATGAACATCGCATCTCCCCACCAGCGGCTCGACCTTGCCTCCGCGATTGCGGAGGCCGACATCCGCTGCCTGCTCATGGTGCTGGTGCACATGACCGGCGACGCGCGCTGGCTCGAACCGCCCTACCTGCCCAAGCGCGACATTCGCCTCATCCCCGATCCCGAAGCCGGTGTGCCCCGCGGTATCCAGGACGAGATCCGGGCCGCGGTCGTCAAGCTGTTTGCCGACGGCACGCCCAAACCAGTCATCACCGATCCCGGCGAAGAGCTGCTCCTCAAGATGATGCGAGCCTGCCTTGGCGAGAACGTCGCGCCGGAATATGCGCCGCTGATGCGCGAGGAGATGGGCTTTGTGTCGCGCGAGGTGCGCTGGACAGTGCGTCCTGCGGACGACAAGCTCGCTGAGCAACACGTACTCATTGTCGGCGCCGGCGTCTGCGCCATCGCGCTTGCCGTCGCGCTCGGTCACCTCGGCATCCCCTACACGATCGTCGAGAAGAACGCCGAGCTCGGCGGCACCTGGTGGATCAACCGCTATCCCGGCTGCGGGGTCGACACGCCGAACCATTCCTATTCGTACTCGTTCGGCTCCGGCAACGCGTGGACGCGCTATTTCTGCCAACGCGAGGAGCTGCTCGGATATCTCCTGAAAGTTGCCGACGAACACGGTATTCGCAAGCATTTGCGTGTCGACACCGAACTCATGTCATCGCGCTGGGACGAGGGCAAGCGGCGCTGGATCTCCACGCTGAAGACGCAGGCGGGCGAAGAGATCTTCGAATCCACCGCGCTGGTGTCGGCCATCGGCCAGCTCAATGACCCCTCACGCGCACACTTCAAGGGTGAAGAAGACTTCAAAGGCACGATTCTGCATTCGGCCTTGTGGTCAGACGACATCAAGTTCGACGGCAAGCACGTCGCCGTGATCGGCACCGGTGCGACGTCGATGCAGCTGGTACCGGCAATCGCCGGTCGCGTTGCCTCCGTCACGGTCTATCAGCGTAGCGCGCAATGGGCGCGGCCGGTGCAGGGCTATGCGGATCCGATCAGCGAGGGCGCGCGCTGGCTGCTCGCACATTTGCCGTTCTATGCGCAGTGGTATCGCTTCAACATGTTCTGGCGTTATGGCGACGGACTACTTCCTTTCCTGCGCAAGGACCCGGCCTGGCCGCATCCCGAGCGCGCCGTCAACAAGGGCAATGACCGGCATCGCCAGGAGCTGACCGACTTCATCCTCACCGAGTTGAAGGACCGGCCCGACCTGATCGAAAAATGCGTGCCGACTTATCCGCCTTATGGCAAGCGCATCCTGCTCGACAACAACTGGTTCAAGACGCTGACGCGCGACAACGTCGAGCTCGTCACCGAGGCGATCGACCATTTTGACCAGAGCGGCATCGTCACCACCGACGGCAAGCACCGCCTCGCGGACGTCATCGTGGTCGCGACCGGTTTCAAGGTCACGGAGATGGCCGCCCGCCTCAACATCAGCGGACGCGACGGCAAGAATTTGCGCGCGGCCTGGGCCAACGATAATCCTACCGCGTTCCTCGGCCTCACTGTGCCCGATTTTCCCAACTTCTTCTGTATGCTCGGGCCGAATTCCGGCCCGGCGCATGGCGGCAGCGTCATCTTCCAATCGGAATGCCAGAGCCGCTACATCTCCGCTTGCCTCGTCAGCATGATCGAGCACGACGTCGCCGCCATCGACGTCCGCCGCGAGGTGCTCGACGATTACGTCCGCAAGGTCGACGCCGAGCACGAGGCGATGATCTGGACCCATCCGGGCATGAGCACCTACTACCGCAACGCCAGCGGCCGCGTGTTTTCAGCGATGCCGTGGCGGTTCGTGGACTATTGGCGCATGACGCACGATCCGGATCTGCGACAGTACAGGCTGACGAAAGCGTAGGGCTGACGATTCTACGCCGCCAACCCGCTCTCGACCGGCGCGAATTCCAGTCCGAGGCTCTCGGCCACCGCCTTGTTGGTGATGCGGCCGCGATGGACGTTCAGCCCGTTGCGCAGATGTGGATTCTCCAGCACTGCGGCAAAGCCCTTGTTGGCGAGCATCAGGCCGAATGGCAGCGTCGCATTGTTCAGCGCCTCGCTGGATGTCACCGGCACCGCGCCGGGCATGTTGGCCACGCAATAATGCACGACACGATCGATCTCATAGGTCGGCTCCGCATGCGTCGTCGCATGCGAGGTCTCAAAGCAGCCGCCCTGGTCGATCGCGACGTCGACCAGCACGGCTCCCGGCCGCATCGATTTGAGCATCGCGCGCGTGACGAGCTTCGGTGCGCTGGCGCCGGGCACCAGAACCGCGCCGATCACGACGTCAGCGGCAAACACCTCCTCCTCGACCGACTCGATGGTCGAGAAGCGCGTGCGAATGCGTCCGACGAAGAGATCGTCGAGTTCGCGCAGGCGCGGAAGCGAGCGGTCGATCACGGTAACCTCGGCGCCAAGGCCCGCGGCCATGCGCGCGGCCTGCGTTCCCACGACGCCGCCGCCGAGCACGACAACGCGTGCCGGCTGCACGCCTGGAACACCGCCCAGCAACAGTCCGCGACCACCAGCAGACCTCTTGAGCGCGGCGCCGGCGGCCTCGATGGCGAGGCGGCCGGCGACTTCGCTCATCGGCGCAAGCAGGGGGAGGTGGCCAGCCGCGTCGGTGACGGTTTCATAGGCAATCGCGGTGCAGCCGGACGCAAGCAGGCCCTTGGCCTGTTCGGGATCCGGCGCAAGATGGAGGTAAGTAAATAGGATCTGGCTTTCGCGGAGCTGGGCCCATTCGCTCTTCTGCGGCTCCTTCACCTTCACAATCATGTCGGACTTGGCGAAGATGTCGCGCGCGCTCGCCGCAATGGAGGCCCCTGCCCGCCCGTATACCTCGTCCGAGGCGCCGATGCCGTCGCCCGCGCCGGTTTCGACCATCACCTGATGCCCGGCCGCAACATATTCGCGGACGGCGCCCGGGGTGAGCCCGACGCGATATTCCTGGACCTTGATCTCCTTGGGCACACCGACGCGCATCCTGGGCTCCTTTTGATTCACTTGGGTGATCGTAGCGGCGCAGCCAGTTTGGTTTCGTGCAAATATCCGCTAGTTTCGCGCTCGTCGCGCCGGTTTCCGGCGCGGAAATGCCCTTTCACGCTGGAAACGAAACCTTGGCCCTCGACCGGAAAGATCTCGCCATTCTCGCGGAACTCACGACCAATGCGCGCGCCAGCCACACCGAGCTCGCCAACAAGGTCGGCCTCTCCAGCACGGCACTGGCGAGGCGACAAAAGGCGCTGGAGGATGACGGCTACATCCAGGCCTACCAGGCCGCGCTCGATCTGGCGCAGTTCGGCCTCACCACGACGGTGCTGGTGCGCATTGCGCTGGAGAGCCAGAGCGACGAGGCGCTGAAGGCGTTCGAGGCGGAGGTGGTGAAGTGCCCCTCCGTCGTGCGCTGCTTCCTGATGTCGGGCACCGACGACTACATCCTGATCGTGCTCGCCCGCGACATCCAGGATTTTGAGCGCATCCATCGCACCGAATTGTCGCGGCTGCCGCGCGTGGCGCGGGTACAATCAAGCTTCGCGCTGCGCGAAGTGGTCAACCGCGCGGTGCCGACAGTGGTGTTCGGCGAGGCGAAGCGGTAGCCGAGTCGGCGGCTCCGCGAGCCGAGCTGTCAAGCACACCGCTTCACCGGCGGTTTCATTCCACCATCAAAGAAAGTTGAACTGCCCTTTCAGCCGAACGGTTGAGGCACTTTGGACCTGTTCATCAGACCCAATTGATAGGCCGCGACGTGACCGCGATCCGTTTCACGCAACCAATTCATTCAACCTTCTGGCTCTTGGGGTTCTCGATGTTCAAATCCAGCCGCCGTCTCTTCATTCAATCCGTTGCATTCAGTGCCGGCGTCCTCGGCGCCGCCAAGTCTGCGCTCGCAGCGCCCGACGGACATGCCGCCGGCTACGACGTTGCCCCCGCATCCGAGTTCCTGAAGACGATCCCGCGGAAGTCCGGAGATCCCGTGGTGTTCACGACTTCCCTCGACAAGGGACCTATCAAGGCCACATCCGGCGGCTGGGCGCGCGAGGTCACGACCCGCACCCTCCCGCTCGCAACCGGAATTGCCGGCGCGCATCTCTTCGTCAACGCCGGCGGCGCCCGGGAAATGCATTGGCATAATTCGGCCGAATGGGCCTATGTCGTCGACGGCCATTGCCAGGTGACGGTGGTCGATCCCGAGGGCCAGCTTGAAGTCGTCAATCTCGGTCCGGGCGATCTCTGGTTCTTCCCGAAGGGCCACAGCCACGCCATCCAGACGCTGGGGCCCGCGCCCTGCCACGCCATCCTCGCCTTCGACGACGGTCTCTACTCCGAGCACGGCACGTTCGGCATCAGCGACTGGATGAGCCGCTACGACGCGCCGACCTTATCGCAAGCGTTGGGCGTATCCACGGAGACCTTCAGCCCGAACCCGAAAGCCGAAACTTACATCATGCAGGGCGAGGTGCTTGCGCTCGACGGTCCACAGGCAAAGGTCGCTCGCGCGCTGGATCGCGACCGCACCCACCGGTTCGCGCTGATGGCGCAGAAACCGCGCGTAAGCACGGCGGGCGGGCAGCTCTACGTCGCCTCCGCCAAGGAGTTTCCGGTTTCGAGCACCATGACCGGAACGGTGCTCAAGCTCAAACCTGGCGCGATGCATGAGCCGCATTGGCACACCGACGCCAACGAGTGGCACTACGTGCTGAAGGGGCGCACCCGCGTGACCCTGTTCGCATTCGACAAGCGGGTCGCGGTCGCAGAGCTCTCGGCCGGAGAATGCGCCTACATTCCCGCCAATTGCGGACATTCCATCCAGAACATCGGCAAGGAGGACGCCGAGGTGATCGGTGTGCTCGACAGCGGCGCCTATCACGAAAGCAGCCTCGGCGACTGGCTGGCCAAGGCGCCGCGGCACCTGCTGGCCAACAATTTTGGTGTCCCAGAGGCCGCGGTGGCGAATTTCGGGCGGAAACGGATGGTCATCGCCAGCGCAAGCTGAGCGCTCCGTCAGGCACGACGTGCCGTCATAGAACTGTCATCGAATGTGCAGAGACCTGTCCGTCTCTGCATATTCGGGACACGCCATGGATTATTTCAAGCGCTTCAACTTCCTGTTCGCCGCACCTGTGTTCGACGCCGACGACCTCGAGGGCGTCCGCTTCAACCAGATCATCGAGGAGATCCAGCGCTCCGGCTTCGAGGTGGTCCGGGCTCGCAAGCTGGAGGACGCCGAAATCGCGGTGCAGACCGATGCGGCGATCGGTTGCATGGTGGTGGACTGGGGCAAGAAGGGGCTCGAGGGAAAGACCTCCGCGCTGATCAATCTGATGCGGCGCCGGGGTCTCGACTTCCCGATCATCCTGCTGATCCGGCGCAAGCGCTTCGAGGATTTGCCCGTCGAGGTGCTCGACTTCATCGACGGCTATGTCTTCCTGTCCGAGGAAACGCCGACCTTCATCGCCAAGAATTTGATCAGCCGGCTCAAGCAATATGCCGAGACGCTGAAGACGCCGTTCTTCGGTGCGCTGGTCGATTATGCCGAGGAAGGTAATCAGCTCTGGACCTGCCCGGGTCACAATGGCGGCGTATTCTACAACCGCAGCCCGATCGGCCGGGTCTTCGTCGAGCATCTCGGCGAATCCGTGTTCCGCGACGACCTCGACAATTCCGTGCTCGATCTCGGCGACCTCCTCACCCACGAGGGCCCGGCGCTGAAGGCGCAGAAGGAAGCCGCGCAGATCTTCGGCGCGGAAAAGACCTATTTCGTGCTGAACGGCACCTCGACCTCGAACAAGGTCGCGCTCGGCGCGCTCGTCACCGATGGCGACCTCGTGCTGTTCGACCGCAACAACCACAAGGCCGCCCATCATGGCGCGCTGATGATCAATGGCGGCATCCCGGTCTACGTGCCGACGATCCGCAATGCCTGGGGGCTGATCGGCCCGATGCGCTGGGACGTCCTCGACGAAAAGGCCCTGCGCGAGGCGATCCGTAACCATCCGCTGGTCACCGACAAGGACGCCTGGCGCAAGGAGCGGCCGTTCCGCGTCGCCGTGGTCGAGCAGTGCACCTATGACGGCACGATCCACAATGCCGAGATGATCCTGAAGCGCATCGGCCATCTCTGCGAGTACATCCTGTTCGATGAGGCCTGGGCCGGCTTCATGAAGTTCCACCCGCTCTATGCCGGCCGTTTCGCGATGGGGCTCGCCAATCTTCCGCCGGAAGCGCCGGGCATCATCGCGACGCAGTCCACCCACAAGCAACTCGCGAGCTTCTCGCAAGCATCCCAAATCCACATCAAGGACCGCCACATCCGCGGCCAGAAGCGACGCGTCGAGCACCGTCGCTTCAACGAGAGCTTCATGCAGCATGCCTCGACCTCTCCTTTCTATCCGTTGTTCGCCTCACTCGACGTTGGCGCACAGATGATGAAAGGCCGCTCTGGAGAAGTGCTGTGGGATGACACGATCCGGCTCGGCATCGAGTTGCGCAAGAAAATCCGCGCGATGCGCCGGGAATTCGAGGAGAAGGAACAGAACTCCGACCGCCGCTGGTTCTTCGAGCCCTTCGTTCCCGATCGCGTCGCCATCCCCGACGTCAGCCGCCCCGGCGCCGCGCACAATGTCGCTTGGGAGACGCTGTCGACCGACGAGCTCGCGACCAATCCGGCGCTCTGGCAGCTCGGGCCCGACAGCAACTGGCACGGCTTCCCCGGCATGGCCGAGGGCTTTGCCATGACGGATCCAAACAAGTTGACGCTGCTCACCCCCGGTTTCGACCGTGCCACCGGCAGCTACGCCGAGCACGGCATCCCTGCCCCGGTCGTCGCGCAATACTTACGCGAAAACCGAATCGTGCCCGAAAAGAACGACCTCAACTCCCTGCTCTTCCTGCTCACGCCGGGGGTGGAGGCGAGCAAGGCCGGCACGCTGATCTCGGGTCTCGTCGCCTTCAAGAGACTGCATGACGACAATGCGCTGCTCGCCGACGCCATCCCGGAATTCTATCAACGGCGGCAGGCGCGCTATGCCGGCGTGCGGCTGCGCGATCTCTGCGGCGAGATGCACCGCTTCTTCCGCGCCGCCGATGTCAGAGCACTCCAGGCCCGCCAGTTCATGCCCGAGCACATGCCTGAGATCGCGATGTCGCCGCGCGATGCCGCGCGCTTCCTGTTCAAGAACGACGTCGACTATCTGCCGATTGAGGCGATCGCCGGTCGCATCGCCACCACGCCCTTCGTGGTCTATCCGCCAGGGATCGCCACCATCGTGCCGGGTGAGCGGCTGACAGAACGGGCCAAGCCCATGGTGGACTATCTCAAGATGTTCGAGACCTGCTTCAACACGTTCCCGGGCTTCGATGTGGAAATCCAGGGCGTCTACAAAGAGGTCGATGCACAGGGTCGCATCGGGCTCTACACCTACGTCGTTGCCGAGTAGCTCCGATGACCGAAACAGCGATTGCGCGCACCGATGACGAACCGGTCCTGGTCCGGCCGTCACGCGAGAGCGACATCGAGGCGATGCTGGCGATCTACCGCCATCACGTCCGCAATGGCGTGCCACGCGATGTCGAGGGAACTGGTGCACCGGAGCCCGACGATCTGCGCGACCGGCGCAAGAACTTGAAGCAAACCCGCCTGCCGCATCTGGTCGCGACCTATCGCGGCGAGGTCGTCGGCTATGCCTATGCAGTGCTGTTTCGCAAGCGCCCGGCCTATCGCTATACGGCCAAGCACTCGATTTA
Organism: Bradyrhizobium sp. T-1; assembly: GCF_053592855.1. Taxonomy (NCBI): domain Bacteria; kingdom Pseudomonadati; phylum Pseudomonadota; class Alphaproteobacteria; order Hyphomicrobiales; family Nitrobacteraceae; genus Bradyrhizobium; species Bradyrhizobium sp. T-1. The sequence continues at coordinate 5,620,152 of NZ_CM132115.1, forward strand.
CGTCCACCACGAGCATCTCAGCCGCGGCATAGGACAGCTGCTACTCCAGGAGTTGATCGACGCCTGTGCGGCGGCCGGCTTCCGCCAGATGATCGGTTATATCGATGCCGACAACGCGCCCTCGCTAGCATTGCACGAGAAGTTTGGATTTTCGCGGGTCGGCCTGCTCTGCGGTGTCGCCTATCGGCACGGCCGCTGGTCGGATACCGCCATGGTGCAGCGTTCGCTCGGCGCCGGCGTCACCGCGCCGCCATTACTCACGGCACCCGGACGTTAAGCCTTAGGAGGGAAAGTCAGCCGGTCTGACCTGAATGCGGTCGGCATGCAGCGACCAGTGATGCAACGCCTGGTCCTGGCAAAACCTCGCCTTCGCCCGTTCCCTCGCTTCGTCCTCGTCGGCGGCGTCGATCTCAAGCGTGCTCTGGCAGATCTCGCTCTGCCGGCCGTACTGGCCGAGCACGTCCTTCATGAACCTGACGACATAAGTTGACATGGGACCTTCTCCTGCGCCGGCAGCACTCTAGTCCCATTTAGGCCTGACGAGGGAGGGAGATTTTGACGCGGATCAAAGCCCGGCGAGGTTCCCGCCGCCCATTCAGGCGGCGGCTCGCCTTCACGTCGTTATGTCGAGGAGCTACTTTTCCGTCTCGGAGTAAGCTTGAATGACCTTGGCGTTGGCGATGAAGCTGTACTTTGCGGTCGCCAATTCAGCGAATTCGCTGGCGAGATCGACGTTCGGCGCCGCGACAAGGCCGTCCTGGTTCGCGAAGGGAGCGGTTGGGTCGGATTGCGCGGAATAGCTCGGCGAGACTGTCGACACGGTCGCGATCGTACCACCTGGCGTCGTCCCGCCCGATTGGTCGACCTGATCGACCCGCAATGGCACGTAAGCCGCGGGAAACGTCGGAGCAATGCTCGAGCTGCCCGCAGCAGCCGATGTGCCCGATCCGCCCGACGCAGGTAGCGGGCCGGTCGTGCGAACATTGGCGATGTTGCTCGCGGCCACGTTCACGCGCAAACTCGCCGCAGAAAGTCCCGACGTCGCAATCGAATATATGCTCATGGGCCGTCATCTACAGGACAAGTGATACGCGTTCACTCACGTCATCGGTAAAATCCGCCGCTTTCTGTTTTCATCCTCGTAACCAGCGATCGGCGCGCGATCAGGGCTTCGCACACCCCTACCCCGGCGTGACGCCAAAAGCCTGCTTGAAGCGCTCGGCATAAACAGGCCAGACCTCGGGATTGATGATGCGCGGTGGCCGTTTGCCGTCGAGCGTCTCCAGCACCTGCTCAGCGGCGATGCGGCCCATGTTCTGGCGCGCCTCGATCGTGACGCCGGCGGTGTGCGGGCTCGCCAGCACGTTGTCGAATTGCAGCAGCGGATGCTCGGGCAGCGGCGGCTCCTTGGACCAGACATCGAGGCCCGCACCGGCGATGCGCTTGTCGCGCAAGGCCTGGAGCAACGCGTCCTCATTGTGGATGAAGCCGCGCGCCGTGGTGATGAAGTAGGCGTGCGGCTGCATCACGCCGAACTCGCGCATGCTGATCATGTTGCGGCTGCCCTTGTTGAGCGGGCAGGAGATCGAGACGAAATCAGAACGGCGCAGCAACTCGTCGAGCTCGACCTTCTCGCCGCCCCGCTCGGCCATCACCTCGGCTGTGAGGTAGGGATCGTAGGCCAGCACCTTCATGCCGAGCAGGCCCTTGCACAGCGCGGCGATGCGGCGGCCGACATTGCCGAGCCCAACGATGCCGACGGTCTTGTGCTCGACCTCGTTACCGACGGGCTCGTTGCGGTTGACGTTGGGCTCACGGCGCAGGCGGCGGTCAGACTGGATGATGCGCTTGGACAGCGTCAGCATCATCGCGAGAGCGTGCTCAGCGACGGAATGGGCATTACCGCCGGACTGGTTGACGACCAGCACGCCCGCATCGGTGCACGCCTCGACGTCGACGGGGTCGAAGCCTGCGCCGTTGCTGGAGACCAGCAGCAGGTTCGACGTGCGCTTCAGGAAGGCGGCATCGACATGGAAATGCGGTGCCAGCTCGTCGCGGGCGGCGCCGATCTGGTAGACATGGGCTGCGCTCAGGATCGGCGCGTAGAAATCCTCGGGACTCTCGTTCTCGATGCGGTCGAGCCGGACGTCGGGCCGCGCCTTCAGGATATCGATATAGATCGGATTGGCCAGGTACTTGACGTAGAAGACGCGCTTGCTGTTGACCGACATCAGGACCCTTCCGGCTCTCTCGCGGAGGCCCGCAAGGTCAGCGCAATGCGCGCTCCACACCTAGCGTCCCTCCCGTTTCTCGTTATCCCGCTTATGACATGGCGGTGCCGGCCACGGCAGGCCGTCTGGCGCAGATCACGGCACCGGCCGGGACATGTTGACAATCCCGCCCGCTCCGTCAAGTTCGGCAGACTGCCGCGACGGACAAAGAAGAAGCATGCGCGGCAAAGGGAGAACGCGATGGCGATTGCGGAACAGCAGACCTCGTCCCAGGCGGGACCGGGGTCGGGCGACAGAAGCTGGCATAGCATCGTACTGCAAACCCTGAAGCGGAACGAGATCAGCCTCATCCCTTACGTGCCTGACCGCGTGCTCACGCCGCTGATCAAGAGCTTGCACGCAGATCCCTTCTTCACGACTTTTGCAACCGCCCGCGAGGAAGAAGCTGTCGGCATCATCTCGGGCGCCTGGATGGGCGGACGACGCGGCGCAGTGCTGATGCAGACTTCCGGCTTTGCAACGCTCGCCAACACGCTCGCCTCGCTCGCGGTGCCGTATCAGATCCCGCTGATCATGTTCGTCTCCGAACGCGGCACGCTCGGCGAGTTCAACTATGGCCAGTCGCTGGTCTGCCGCACCATGCGCCCGGTGCTGGATTCGCTCGCGATCGAGCATCACACCATCACCCGGCTCGACGAACTCGAATTCATCACCGACCGCTCGATCAAGCAGGCCGTCACGACGCAGGCGCCGGTGGCGCTGATCCTCAATCCGCTGCTCACGGGCGGCAAGGTCTTCGACAAGTGAGCCCCGCCATGAGTGCCCGTAACACCAAGGTCATGAACCGGTTCGATGTCACCTCGCGCCTGATCGCCAAGCTCAAGCGCGAGGAAGCGGTGATCGGCGGCATCGGCAACACCAATTTCGATCTCTGGGCCGCCGGCCACCGCCCGCAGAACTTTTACATGCTCGGCAGCATGGGCCTGGCCTTCCCGATCGCGCTCGGCGTCGCCCTGGCGCAGCCCGACCGCCGCGTCATCGCGCTGGAGGGCGACGGCTCGCTGCTGATGCAGCTCGGCGCACTCTCGACGATTGCGGCGTTGAAGCCGAAGAACCTCATCATGATCGTGATGGACAACGGCATCTACCAGATCACCGGCGCGCAGCCGACGCCGGCATCTGGCGTCGCCGATCTGGTCGCGATTGCCTTGGGCTCGGGACTCTCCAACAGCGCCTGGGCTGCGGACGAGGAGGATTTCGAGCGGCTGGTCGACCAAGCCATGGCAGCGGACGAGCCCAGCCTGATCGCGCTGCGCATCGACGACAAGCCCGGGGTCGGCACCACGCGCCGGGATCCCGTGCAGATCCGCGAGCGCTTCATGCACGGCCTCGGCGTGCGCGAGCCACTCTGAACTCCGTCACTGACGACAATGGCCCCGCAGAGAGTCGCTCCGCGGGGCCATTTGTTTCCAGTCGCTTTCGTACGCCGATCAGTCGATGATCTTCACGACGCGACGCGTGCGCGGCTCGACGATCACGCGACGATCGTTCACGACCGCATAGCGGTACTCGGTGTAGTTCGGTACAGGCCGCAGCACCACTGTCGGAGGAAGCGGCTCGCCGACGACGACACGCTCATGGATCACGACGGAATCATCGCGCGGGATCCCACCCAGAATAGCGTTCGGAATCTCCAGCCCGGCGCCGACGGCTGCACCGACCGTGCCGCCGACCATCGCGCCAACAGGACCACCGATGTCGCCGCCCGCACGCGCGCCGTTCCGCGCCCCCTCTTCGGTTGTCGACTGGGCAAAGGCCGCGCTCGACGCCAGCAGCGACGCCGCAGCGAACGAAATCACAAGACGAGTCTTCATATCCACACTCTCCAGTGTTGTTATGCGCCATCAACCGCGGAGCGGGAGCATTGTTCCGGTTCCGCATGATGAAACGCATATCAACACTGGGGACTGTTACCGCGTAACAGTTCAGGCCGCGGCGATCTCGTGGCCGGCCATCAGTTCCAGCGCACGCACCATCGCCGAATGATCCCAGCCTTTGCCGCCATGCGCAGTGCAGGACGAGAACAATTGCTGCGCCACCGCCGTACTCGGCAGCGACAGGCCGAGCGAACGCGCACCTTCGAGCGCGAGGTTGAGATCCTTCTGGTGCAGCTCGATGCGGAAACCGGGATCGAAATTGCGCTTCACCATGCGCTCGCCATGCACTTCGAGGATCCGCGACGAGGCAAAGCCGCCCATCAGCGCCTTGCGCACCAGCGCTGGATCGGCACCCGCTTTGGAAGCGAACAACAGCGCCTCGCTCACCGCCTCGATCGTCAGCGCGACGATGATCTGGTTGGCGACTTTCGTCGTCTGACCGTCGCCATTGGCGCCGACATGGGTGATGTTCTTGCCCATCCTGTCGAAGATCGGCTTCATGGTGTTGAAGGCCCGCTCGGGACCGCCGACCATGATGGTGAGGCTCGCCGCCTTGGCGCCGACCTCGCCACCCGACACCGGCGCATCGAGATAGTCCGCGCCCAGCGCCTCGATCTTCTTCGCGAACTCCTTGGTCGCAAGCGGCGAGATCGAGCTCATGTCGACGACGATCTTGCCCTTGGAGATGCCGCTCGCGACACCATCCTTGCCGAACAGCACGGCTTCCACATGCGGCGTATCCGGCACCATGATGATGACGGCATCCGCCTCCTCCGCGACCTCCTTGGCCGACTTGCAGGCAACGCCGCCCGCCGTGACCAGATCCGGCGGGACCGGCGCGACGTCATGCAGGAGAACGCGATGGCCCGCGGCCAAGAGATGGCCGGCCATCGGCCGTCCCATGGTGCCAAGTCCGATGAAGCCGATGTCGATCATGTCTGATTTTCTCTCAGTTGCGTTGGCGAAGTTTCATCCACGCGCTCGGCGCGCCTCTCCCGCTTGCGGGAGAGGTCGGTGCGAAGCACCGGGTGAGGGCTTCATCCGTCCAGGGATTTTCACCGCATCTCCCGAATCCTGTCGCGGAGACACCCTCTCCCCAACCCCTCTCCGCAAGCGGGAGAGGGAGCGCGCCGTCGTCGTGGCTGATTTCTCAGGTCTCAAAAGTCTGCGCGGCGTGCCAGGACAGGCCTTCCAGCGTCGTGGTCCGCGGCTTGTATTCGCAACCGATCCAGCCGCGATAGCCGATCGCATCGAGATGGCGGAACAGGAACGGATAGTTGATCTCACCCGTACCCGGCTCGTGGCGGCCGGGATTGTCGGCGAGCTGGATGTGCGCGATCTGCGGCAGGTATTCCTGCATAGTGCGGGCGAGATCGCCCTCCATGATCTGCATGTGATAGATGTCGTACTGGACGAACAGATTGTTCGACCGCACCTCGGAGATCAGTTGCACCGCCTGCTCGGTGCCGTTGAGGAAAAAGCCGGGAATGTCGAGCGTGTTGATCGGCTCGACCAGCAGCTTGATGTTCTCGCGCGCCAGCGTCGAGGCCGCGAAGCGCAGGTTTCCAACCAGCGTCTCCTGCAGTTCCCGCGGATCGGCATCAACAGGCGCGATGCCGACGAGGCAATTGAGCTGCTCGCAATCGAGCGCCTTGGCATAGTCGATGGCGCGGAACACTCCGTCGCGGAATTCGGTGGTGCGATCGGGCAGGATCGCGATGCCGCGCTCGCCGCCGGCCCAGTTTCCGGCCGGCAGATTATGCAGCACCTGCTTCAGGCCGTGGGCCTCCAGCTGCTCCCGCAACTGCGCCTTGTCGAAATCATAGGGAAAGAGATATTCGACCCCGGCAAAGCCCGCCGCCTTCGCCGCAGCGAAGCGGTCGATGAACGGCATCTCGTTGAAGAGCATGGTGAGATTGGCGGCGAATTTCGGCATGATGTGGTCCCCTATTCTGCCGGCTGCAACACGCCGGGCCGCGCGGTTCCGACCTCGTCGAGCGGCAGGTCCAGCACCTCCTCGAACTCGACGATGTTGTCGATCTCCGTGCCCATCGCGATGTTGGTGACGCGCTCGAGGATGAACTCGACCACCACGGGCACGCGGTGCTTCTTCATCAATTCGCGCGCCGTCGCGAATGCAGCCTGGGTATCCTTCGGATCGGTGACGCGGATCGCCTTGCAGCCGAGGCCTTCGGCGACCGCGACATGGTCGACGCCGTAGACGCCGATCTCCGGAGCGTTGATGTTCTCGAACGAGAGCTGGACGTGATAGTCCATCTCGAAACCACGCTGGGCCTGGCGGATCAGGCCAAGATAGGAATTGTTCACGACGACGTGGATGTAGGGCAGATTGAACTGCGCGCCGACCGCGAGTTCCTCGATCAGGAACTGGAAGTCGTAATCTCCTGAGAGCGCGACGATGTCGCGGTCCGGACACGCGGCGCGCACACCGAGCGCCGCCGGCAGTGTCCAGCCGAGCGGCCCCGCCTGCCCGGCATTGATCCAGTTGCGCGGCTTGTAGACGCCGAGAAACTGCGCGCCGGCGATCTGCGACAGGCCGATCACGGTGACGTAGGTGGTGTCGCGGCCGAACGCCTTGTTCATCTCCTCATAGACGCGCTGCGGCTTGATCGGAACGTTGTCGAAATGACTCTTGCGCAACATGGTCTTCTTGCGGTCGCGGCAGGCCGCGGGCCACGCCTGGCGCTCGCGGAGCCTGCCGGAACGGCGCCACTCCCTGGCGACGGTGACGAAAAGCTCGAGCGCGGCCTTGGCGTCCGAGACGATGCCGAGATCGGGATTGAACACGCGGCCGATCTGGGTCGGCTCGATATCGACATGCACGAAGGTGCGGCCCTTGGTGTAGGTCTCGACCGACCCGGTGTGCCTGTTGGCCCAGCGATTGCCGATGCCGAGCACGAAGTCGGACTCCAGCAGCGTGGCGTTGCCGTAGCGATGGCTCGTTTGAAGTCCGACCATGCCGGCCATCAACACGTGATCGTCGGGGATCGCGCCCCATCCCATCAGCGTCGGCACGACCGGCACGTTGGCGATCTCGGCAAATTCCACCAGCAGATCCGAAGCGTCGGCGTTGATAATTCCGCCGCCCGCCACGATCAGCGGCCGCTCGGCGGCATTGAGCATCTCCAGCGCCCTCTCGACTTGCTTGCGCGTCGCGGTCGGCTTGTAGACCGGCAGCGGCTCGTAGGTCTCGTCGTCGAACTCGATCTCGGCGAGCTGCACGTCGAGCGGCATGTCGATCAGGACCGGCCCCGGCCGGCCCGAGCGCATCAGATGAAAAGCCTGGCTGAACACGCGTGGCACCAGCGCCGGCTCACGCACCGTCACCGCCCATTTGGTTACGGGCTTTGCAATCGACTCGATGTCGACGGCCTGGAAATCCTCCTTGTAGAGCCGCGCCCGCGGCGCCTGCCCGGTGATGCAGAGGATCGGAATGGAATCGGCGATTGCCGAATAGAGCCCGGTGATCATGTCGGTGCCGGCCGGCCCCGAGGTGCCGATGCAGACGCCGATATTGCCGGCCCTGGCCCGCGTATAGCCCTCGGCCATGTGCGAGGCACCCTCGACATGGCGCGCCAGGATGTGACGGATCGAGCCGCGCTTCTTCAGCGCCGAGTAAAGCGGATTGATCGCCGCCCCGGGAACGCCGAAGGCCGTCGAGATGCCTTCCTTCTCCAGGATACGCGCGGCTGCATCGACAGCTCGCATCTTCGCCATATCGGACCTCGCTTGGTTAAATCAGCGAGCGAGATCATCGGGTGCGCAGAGACCGATCTCAACGAAGCAGATTTTATTTTCCACGATGCGGCAACTGTTGAAAAACCGTGGTCGTCTCAATCGGTTAGATCGCGGAAAACGTGAAAGCCGCCTCACTCGAACAGCGGCGCCAGCTCCATCTGCGGGACCAGCACGAGGCCCTTGTCGGTGATGCGAATTTCCGGAATGACCGATAGCGGAATCAAATTGAAACCCATGTAGGGGATGGTGCAGCCGGCCTCGGCCCATTCCTTCTTCAGTGCCTTGACCTCCTCGGCCACCTCGGTGACGCGCTTGTCGGAGAGCAGGCCTGCGATGGGCAGCGGGACCAGCGCCCTCACCTTACCGTCTGCGACGACGCAGACGCCCCCCTGCTGCTCCTTGATCGCCGAGATCGCGACCAGCATATCCGGCTCATTGGTTCCGGCGACGATGATGTTGTGGCTATCATGCCCGACGCTGGAGGCGACCGCGCCCCGCTTCAGGCCAAAATCCTTGAGCAGGCCATGGGCAACGTTGCCGGCCGACTTGCCGTGGCGCTCGACCACCGCGACAAAGCAAAGGCCGTAACGCTCAAACAACGATGGCCAATCCTTTGCCGGCTCGATCCTGACCTTCTCATGGATCAGCGTGATGCCGGGCAGCGCAGTCTTGATCGCGTTGACGGTGCAGGCTTTCGCCGGCAACTCCGGTGTCAGCTTCATCGTCTCCGGCAGCTTCACGGTCACGTAAGCCGCCTTGGGATATTGGTAGCGCTGTGACAATGCCTGATCGAGAAGCGGCGTGATCTTGCCGTGCTCGACCACGAGCTCGCCGCCATACCAGGTGCATTGCGGCTTGAGCTGATCGTCCATCAGCACGAGATCGGCGCGGCGGCCGCCGCCGAGACCGCCGATATCGCCTTCCATGCCGAAGCGCGTGGCGCCATGCAGCGAGCCCATCGACCAGGCCTGCTCCGGCGACATGCCCGCCTTCACGGCTTCGCGCACCACCCAGTCGAGGCCGAACAACAGCAGATCGTCGGCATCGCGATCATCAGTGCACACCGCGGTGCGCTTGTGCGACGCACCGAGCTCGGTGATCGTCCGGATTGCCTGCGGCAGCGAATGCCAGGGCGTGGTCGGCGGCCCGCCACGCAGGAAGATCCAGACGCCGGCATCGAGCAGATCGTCGGCGATGTCGCGGTCGATCGCTTCATGGGTATCGGTGACGCCGCTCGCCGCATAGGCTGCGACGAATTCGCGACCATAGACATGACCGGAGACCGGCCGCCCCCGCTTCAAGGCCGCGGCGAGGATCGCATGGCTGCGCTCGTCGCCCATCGTGACAGGCACGAAGTCCATCTTCTCGCCGAGCGCGACGGCTTCGGGCCAGCGGTCGAACAGGCCGGCGATCTTGTCGGGCGTGAGATCGCCGCCGGCCGTCTCCAGCTCGGCCGAGGTCGCCGGTACCGTGCTCGGCACAGTCAAGAAGATCGAGAGCGGCGCCTCGCGCGCATCCTCCAACATCGCCTCGACACCGGCGACGTCCATGACATTGCCGATCTCGTGGCTGTCGCAGAAGATCGTGGTGGTGCCATTGAGCAGCGCGGCCTCGGCATAGGCGCAGGCCGTCACCATCGAGGATTCGATGTGGATGTGCGGATCGACCAGTCCCGGCGCGACGATGCCGCCGGCGGCGTCGTACACAGGCGCGTCGCGCCACGCCTTTTTCGCCGCGCCAGCCGGCTTCACCGCGGCGATGCGGCCGCCCGTGATCCAGACTTCCCGTCCCGGATGGATCCGCTCTGAATAGGTCGAGAGCACCCGCGCGCCTGATATGACGAGGTCGGGCGCAACGCGTGCCGAGGTGACATCGGCAAGACGGCGCGTGATTGCGTGGAGTGGCGCGACGGCAAAACGGGTGAGCTTGGTCATCAGAACCCTCGCGTGGCGTTACGACCCAACGATGGTTACGCTCTACGCCAAAGCGGGCAAGCTCAAATATAGCGGCACGCCTGCTTAGACCTTAGGCGCCATACCGCCCACCGTTCCCGATCTTGCAGATCTGCACGAGTTCCGTCTTCTGGCTCAATCCTGTTTCACTGCCGGCGTCACACCGCCGAGCGCGGCCGTGAGTTCCGCGGCCACCTCCCGCACAATGCGGCCGACCTCCGGCAATCGCTCATCTGTGATGCGGCTGGTCATGCCGGATACGGAAATCGCGGCGAGCGGCTCGGCGAGCGCGTTGTAGACCACCGCGGCCACGCAGCGCAGGCCCATCTGCGCCTCCTCGTCGTCGATCGCAAAGCCCTGCTTGCGGACCTCCGCCAGCTCCTTGAACAGGTCGCCCGGCCGCACGATGGATTTTTCCGTCAACCTGGGCATGCCGTGATGGCGGATGACGGCGCCGACATCCTCGTCGGAATAGGTCGCAAGCACGGCCTTGCCGACGCCTGAGGTCACCATCGCGACGCGGCCGCCGACCTTGGTCAGCGAGCGCATGATCTCGCGGCTCTCCATGCGGGTCAGCACAATAATGAACTCGTCGTCGACGACCGCGAGATTGGCCGTCTCGCGGGTGAGATCGCGCAGCTTGCGCAAATAGGGAATCGCCTGTGCGGTAAAATTGCGCCGCCGCGCAAAGCTCGCGCCCACGGTAAAGCTGCGCACGCCAACATGCCATTTGGATTCGGCACGGTCGAACTGCACGAAGCGGCGGCTTTCCAGCGTCGCCAGCAGGCGGTGCACGGTCGAGGCTGAGAGGCCGGTGCGGACGGCGAGGTCGCTGAGGCGATAGCCTTCGTCGTCCTCGGCCAGCGTCTCGAGGATCGACAGCGCGCGGTCGACCGACTGCACGCCGCCGTCGCGGTCGGCCTCCGATGCCGATCGTGGTTCGAGCGATTTGCGCCTGATCACGTTCTTGCCCATCGCGACCTGCATTCGTTCCTATTCCCTCTCCCCGCTTGCGGGGCCGAGACGAGCTTCGCTCGCTCTATGAGGGTCAGGGTGGGGAGAGCCTCCGGCAGAACTATTACAGTCGGACTTGCGGAAGCTGCCCCGCACCCGAATTCGATCTGCGATCGAATTCGGCCTCTCCCCGCAAGCGGGGAGAGGCGAACACACACTCTTAGAGCAGACCCGCGCCGCGGGCCCACTTGTACTTGGCACCGAGCACCTCGACCGGAAGCTCGGTCGAATAAGCGTAGGCCGGGATGCCGTTCTGGTAGAGATATTCGGCGGCTTCCTCGACCTCGACGTCGCCGGCGAGCGAGGCCACGATCGGCTTGACGAAGCCCTTGGCCTCCATCTCCTTCTTCACCTCGACCATGTTGCGAGCGAACACCATCGGCGGCGTGACGATGGTGTGCCAATAGCCGAGGATCAGCGAGTGGATGCGCTCGTCCGAGAGGCCGAGCTTCACCGTGTTGACGTAGGTGATCGGGGGCTCGCCACCGGTGATATCCACAGGATTTCCGGCTGCACCGAACGGCGGGATGAACTTGCGGAAGGCCGCGTCGAGATCCGGCGGCATCGACATCAGCGACAGGCCGTTGTCGACGCAGGAGTCCGACAGCAGCACGCCCGAGCCGCCCGCACCGGTGATGATCAGCACGTTCTCACCCTTCGGCGTCGGCAGCACTGGCACGCCACGGGCGAATTCGAGCAGCTGCCGCAGGCTGCGGGCGCGAATCACACCCGACTGCGCCAGCACATCCTCGTAGATCTTGTCGTTGCCGGCGAGCGCGCCGGTGTGTGACGAGGCCGCCTTGGCGCCGGCCGAGGTGCGGCCGGCCTTGAGCACGACGACCGGCTTCTTCTTGGAGACGCGCTTGGCGGCTTCCGCAAAGGCGCGGCCGTCCTTGAGGTCCTCGCAGTGCTGCGCGATCAGGTTGGTGTTCGGATCTTGCTCGAAGAAGGCGAGCAGATCGTCCTCGTCGATGTCGGACTTGTTGCCGAGGCCGACGATGGCCGACACGCCCATTTTCGCCGAGCGCGAGAAGCCGATGATGGCCATGCCGATGCCGCCCGACTGCGACGACAGCGCCGCGTGGCCCTTGACGTCGTAAGCCGTGCAGAAGGTCGCGCAGAGATTGGCCGGCGTATAATAGAAGCCGTAGATGTTCGGTCCCATCAGGCGGATGTCGTACTTCTTGCCGACCTCGACGATCTCGGCCTGCAGCTCCGGCGCGCCGGCTTCAGCAAAGCCCGACGGGATCAGCACCGCGCCGGGGATCTTCTTCTCACCGCATTCGGTGAGCGCCGCGGCGACGAACTTCGCGGGGATCGCGAATACGGCGGTGTCGATGACGCCCGGAACGTCCTTGACGCTCTTGTAGGCCTTGTAGCCGAGAATCTCGGCCGCCTTGGGGTGGATCGGATAGATCTCGCCCTTGTAGCCGCCGTTGATGAGGTTCTTCATCACGGAATTGCCGATCTTGCCGTCCTCCGCGGAGGCGCCGACCACTGCGACCGCCTTCGGCTGCATGATGCGGCTCATGGCCGCAACGATCTCTTCGGTCGGGCGCGGCTTGGGCTTCGGCTTGTAGGCGAAGTCGACAACGATGCGCACGTCGGCGGCAATCGCATCCTTTGCGGTGGCGAAGACAGGGTTGAGGTCGAGCTCGACGATCTCAGGGAAGTCGGTGACGAGCTGCGAGACCTTGACGATGACGTCGGCGAGCGCCGTGCGGTTCACCGGCTCGCCGCCACGCACGCCCTTCAGAATCTCATGCGCCTGGATGCCGTCGAGCATGGAGAGCGCGTCCTCCTTCGTCGCGGGTGCGAGGCGGAAGGTGATGTCCTTCAGCACTTCGACCAGCACGCCGCCGAGGCCGAAGGCGACCAGTTTGCCGAACGAGCCGTCTGTGATCGAGCCTACGATGACTTCGGTGCCGCCGGCCAGCATCTGCTGCACCTGGATGCCCTCGATCTTGGCATCGGCCTTGTACTTCTTGGCGTTGCCGAGAATGGTCTCGTAGGCCTTTTCGGCGTCCTGCGCCGTCTTGACGCCGACGATGACGCCGCCGGCCTCGGTCTTGTGGAGAATGTCCGGCGAGACGATCTTCATCACAACCGGGAATCCCATCGCGGAGGCCATCTTGCCGGCCTCGCCCGCCGACTTCGCCACGCCCTCCTTCGGCACCGGAATGCCGTAGGCGTCGCAGACCACCTTACCTTCGGGGGCGGTCAGGCTGGTGCGGTTGTCCGCCTTGACCTGGTCAAGGACCTTGCGGACGACGTCTTTGGAATTGGACATATAGCTTCTCCCTTGACCTTCAGTTCTTGCTTTGCAAAGCGCGCGTGATGCGGCTGCCGTGACACTTGCCATCGCCGCGCTCTGTTCCATCTGGCGGAACGGAGCGGCGAAAGGCCTTGATTACTCCGCCAGCTTGGATCAGAAATGGCTGGCGATGGCATTTGGTATGCCAGAAGCCAACTTGTCAAGTCGAACCACCGCTCGGAACGCCGCAAAAAATAGCCAGCTTGACATTCTGGCATTTGGTATGCCAAAAACTTTCCAGTAAATATTCCTGTAAAAGACGACTCCCATCAGAGGAGAATCGTCGTGTCACTGCGGAAACCAACCAAGGCGTTGCCGAACATGGCCGAGGCAGACATCGCAATCGTTCGTATTGCCCCGGAGAGCAGCTTCAAGAACAAGGCGTATGACGCCTTGAAGGAAGCCATCCTCAAGATGGACATCTACTCGACACCCGAGCCGGTGATGCTGGACGAGCGCGCGCTGTCCGAACGCCTGGGTGTCAGCCGCACGCCGATCCGCGAAGCCATCGCGATGCTCGAGCAGGACGGCTTCGTGAAGACTGTTCCGCGCCGCGGCATCATGGTGGTGCGCCGGACCAAGAGCGAGATCGTCGACATGATCCGCGCCTGGGCCGCGCTGGAGAGCATGGCCGCGCGCCTCATCACCACCACTGCGCGCAAGAAGGACATTTCGGCGCTACGCGACTATTTCAAGGACTTCGGCAAGGACCGGCTGCCCGAGGATCACGTCGAGGAATATTCGAAGGCCAACATCGCCTTCCACCAGGCGCTGATCTCGCTGTCGGAATCTCCGGTTCTGGTCGATCTCACCAACGATCTGCTGCTGCATGTGCGCGGCTACCGGCAACTGACGATCGGCCGCAAGGACCGCACCGCGACGTCCCTGCCCGAGCATCTCGCCATGATCGAAGCGCTGGAAGCGCGCGACACCGAGCTCGCCGAGAAGCGCGCCCGCGACCACACCCTTGGCCTTGCCGCTTACGTCGAAGCGCACGGTCAGGAACTGTTCACCTAGCAACCTTCACCAGAAGGGCGAAAAATTCGCCCCAGTATTGAGACCAGGGAGACAAGGCCCATGCTGAACACCGCGACCAAGTCCGAAGCACCGGGCACCGAGCAGGAACTGACGGATGGCTTCCATCTCGTCATCGACGCGCTCAAGCTGAACGGCATCAACACCATCTATAATGTGCCGGGCATCCCGATCACGGATTTGGGCCGCATGGCGCAGGCCGCCGGCATTCGCGTGATCTCCTTCCGCCACGAGCAGAACGCCGGCTACGCCGCGGGCATCGCCGGCTATCTCACCAAGAAGCCCGGCGTCTGCCTCACGGTCTCCGCGCCCGGCTTCCTCAACGGTCTCACCGCGCTCGCGCACGCCACCACCAACTGCTACCCGATGATCCTGATCTCGGGCTCCTCCGAGCGCGAGATCGTCGACCTCCAGCAGGGCGACTACGAGGAAATGGATCAGCTCGCGATCGCAAAGCCGCTGTGCAAGGCGGCCTATCGCGTGCTGCACGCCCAGGACATCGGCATCGGTTTCGCCCGCGCCATCCGCGCCGCGGTCTCCGGCCGTCCGGGCGGCGTCTATCTCGACCTGCCGGCAAAGCTGTTCGGCCAGGTGATGAACGCCGACGCCGGCCAGAAGTCGCTGGTCAAGGTGATCGATGCAGCGCCTGCGCAGATCCCCTCGCCCGCTTCGGTCAAGCGCGCGCTCGACGTGCTGAAGAGCGCGAAGCGCCCGCTCATCATCCTCGGCAAGGGCGCGGCCTACGCGCAGGCCGATGAAGAGATCAAAAGCTTCGTCGAGAAGAGCGGCGTGCCGTTCCTCCCCATGAGCATGGCCAAGGGCCTCCTTCCCGACTCCCATCCGCAATGCGCAGGTGCAGCGCGTTCGACGGTGCTAAAGGATTCCGACGTCGTCATGCTGATCGGCGCCCGGCTGAACTGGCTGCTGTCGCACGGCAAGGGCAAGAGCTGGGGCGAAGCGCCCAAGAAGTTCATCCAGGTCGACATCGAGCCGAAGGAAATGGACTCCAACGTCGAGATCGTCGCGCCCGTCGTTGGCGACATCGGCTCGGTCGTCTCCGCCTTCAACCAGGCGATGGGAGCGGGCTGGACTGCCCCGCCCGCCGAATGGACCAAGGCCATCGTGACCAAGCGCGACGAGAACGTCGCCAAGATGGCACCGAAGCTCATGAACAACAAATCGCCGATGGATTATCACGGCGCGCTCGGCGTCTTGAAGAACGTGATCAAGGATCACCCCGAGGCGATCCTCGTCAACGAAGGCGCCAACACGCTCGACCTCGCCCGCGGCGTCATCGACATGTACCGCCCGCGCAAGCGTCTCGACGTCGGCACCTGGGGCGTGATGGGTATCGGCATGGGCCAGGCGATCGCCGCTGCGCTCGAGACCGGCCACCCCGTGCTTGCGGTCGAAGGCGACTCGGCTTTCGGCTTCTCCGGCATGGAGGTCGAGACCATCTGCCGCTACAACCTTCCGATCTGCGTCGTCATCTTCAACAATGACGGCATCTATCGCGGCACCGACGTCAACGGCGCCAACGATGATCCCGCGACCACCGTGTTCGTCAAGGGCGCGCGCTACGACAAGATGATGGAGGCCTTTGGCGGCGTCGGCGTGAACGCGACCTCGCCGGATGAACTGAAGCGCGCCGTCGTCGAGGCGATGGCTTCGCGCAAGCCGACGCTCATCAACGCGGTGATCGATCCGGCTGCAGGTTCCGAGAGCGGCCGTATCGGCAACCTCAATCCGCAGAGCGTTCTGCAGAAGAAGAAGTAAGTCCCCCTTCAACCCTTTATTCCCTGTGGTTCGCAGGGGCAGACAGAGTACGGAGCAATACAATGACCAAAGCGCTCGAGGGCGTTCGCATTCTCGACTTCACCCACGTCCAGTCCGGACCGACCTGCACGCAGCTGCTCGCATGGTTCGGCGCCGACGTGATCAAGGTGGAACGCCCGGGCGTGGGTGACATCACCCGCGGCCAGTTGCAGGACATCCCGAACGTGGACAGCCTGTATTTCACCATGCTCAACCACAACAAGCGCTCGATCACGCTGGACACCAAGAACCCCAAGGGCAAGGAAGTCCTCACCGAGCTGATCAAGAAGTGCGACGTGCTGGTCGAGAACTTCGGCCCCGGCGTGCTCGACCGCATGGGCTTCCCCTGGGAGAAGATCCAGGCGATCAACCCGAAGATGATCGTCGCCTCGATCAAGGGCTTTGGCCCCGGACCGTACGAAGACTGCAAGGTCTATGAGAA
Organism: Bradyrhizobium sp. T-1; assembly: GCF_053592855.1. NCBI lineage: Bacteria > Pseudomonadati > Pseudomonadota > Alphaproteobacteria > Hyphomicrobiales > Nitrobacteraceae > Bradyrhizobium > Bradyrhizobium sp. T-1. The sequence continues at coordinate 5,636,651 of NZ_CM132115.1, forward strand.
CGTTGCGCAGTGCACCGGCGGCGCCGCCTCCACCACCGGCTTCCGCGATGGTCTTCCGCTCGTCACCGGCGCGCAGATCGGCGATTCCGGCACCGGCCTGCACCTCGCGCTCGGCATCGTCACCGCGCTCTATCAGCGCACCCATTCGGGCAAGGGCCAGCGCGTCACGGCTGCGATGCAGGACGGCGTGCTCAACCTCTGCCGCGTCAAGCTGCGCGACCAGCAGCGCCTCGCCCACGGTCCGATGAAGGAATACAGCCAGTTCGGCGAAGGCATTCCGTTCGGCGATGCCGTGCCGCGCGCGGGCAACGATTCCGGCGGTGGCCAGCCCGGCCGCATCCTGAAGTGCAAGGGCTGGGAGACCGATCCCAACGCCTACATCTACTTCATCACCCAGGCCCCGGTCTGGGAGAAGATCTGCGACGTGATCGGCGAGCCGACCTGGAAGACCGATCCGAACTACGCCAAGCCGGCGGCCCGCCTGCCGCGCCTGAACGAGATCTTCGCCCGCATCGAGCAGTGGACGATGACGAAGAGCAAGTTCGAGGCGATGGAGATCCTCAACAAGGACGACATCCCCTGCGGCCCGATCCTGTCGATGAAGGAGATCGCGGAAGACCAGTCGCTGCGCGCGACCGGCACCGTGGTCGAGGTCGATCACCCGACCCGCGGCAAGTACATCTCGGTCGGCAACCCGATCAAGCTGTCGGATAGCCCGGCCGAGGTGACCCGCTCTCCGCTGCTCGGCGAGCACACCGACGAGATCCTGCGCGCGGTGCTCGGCTTCAGCGACCACCAGGTCGCCGACATCCACAAGTCCGGCGCGCTCGACCCGCCGCAGAAGCAGGCCGCCGAGTAAGCGACACCACAACGCGTGAGACAAAAGGGCCGCCCATCGAGGCGGCCCTTTTTGCGTCGGAAAGGCTGTACGGATACGCACCCAAACCAAAAACTCAAAAACAACCCCATGCACAGTAGCCATCTCCTCGGTCGCACGAGAAATTTCGCATTTTACGAATTTTTCTTGACCCGTCGGGCAAAACAGGGGTAGGATGTCATTATTCGAGAAGCGAACGTCAGCCCATCGAAGGGCCTCTCGACGCCGGCGCTCGCCACAGCCGCGCGCCGGCGTCTGGTCGAAGGGCGACCCGCCAGCCCCTTTTTTATTTACGTCGGACAGTCTTTCGAGGAACCGACGCGGCGTCCGTCAGTTGTTCATCTAGACCCGACTTCTCCACTCCCAGGAAAACGCGCTGTTTCACCAGCCCGCAGACGCGGACCGGACGTCGGCGTCTTTGCGGACCACGTACGTTCAACCAAATCGAGATCGACATGTTGAGAGATCAATCCTCTGATCGCGCCAGGCGCGAAGCCGACAAGGCGTTCAAGCCTGCCAAAACGCAGAAGCCGATGAGCGACTATGCGAAGGCCCAGCACTCTCTGCACGAGAACCGCGAGCGACTGAAAGCGGAGCGATTGGCCCGCGAGGCCCAGTCGAAAGGCCGCAAGGAATAGGACGGCCCGCTCTAAAGCATCGACAAAACGACGACGCCGTCTTCGAGTTGCCCCGAATCCATCCGTGCTCGCGCGATGCGCTCGAACTCCGTCCGGTATTTCTGAAGATAGCTGAAGGCCTGCTTCTGCGTTTCGAAGGTGGTCGCTAGCCGGCACATTTGTCGACCCGCGCCGAGCGCGAGGAAGAAAGTGATGGTACCGCCGCCGTCCGGTTTGACTCTAGGCACGATCCGCACTCCCTGGCATGTGACCGGCCCTTTCTCGTCATTCGTCAGCGATGTTGAGGCAGCTATTGCGGCGGCTTCTTCTTGCGCCTGGTGATGCTCGGTGTCGGCAATGCTTGAACGATGGTATCGGCGGCTTCCCGGGTTTCACGCAACTCGCGAAGCCGCGCCATGTTCTTGCGAACATCGACGGCCTGCCGTTCGGCATCGGCCATCGCGCGCGCGCCTTCTTCAGCGGCCAGGCGTTTGCGGTTTAAGCGCGCGATACCTTCGGGTGACGGTTCGGCCGATTTTCTGGCGCTCATCTCATCACCCTATCGACAACAGACAAAACCCGCTCAATCCTTACGATCGAGCGGGTCGCATGGCCGTTTCAGTACATCCGTGAAACGGCACTAGAGGACTTAAGCCAGCGAGAGATTCTCAGCGCTGACCTTGCCCCGCATCTTGTCGGTCTTGGCCTCGAAGTTGACCTTTTGGCCCTCGGCGAGACCCGCAAGACCCGCCCGCTCGACTGCACTGATGTGAACGAACACATCGTTGCCGCCATCGTCGGGCTGAATGAATCCAAAGCCCTTCTGGCCGTTGAACCACTTCACAGTACCTGTCGTCATTTCTCTTCTCCAAAGCGCACACGCGCGCGTTCCGCGCATGCTCACGCAGAATCAATTCAATTCGTCGATGTCTCTGGAAAAGGAGCCCGCGGGCGCATTCAACAAGGCACAGCGGCTGAACGAACAAGTTCAAGCTATACCTCACCATGGGCATTAGCAAGGCTTGGCCGGATTTAATTGCGCCCGGCTTCAATGGAACATTTGATGCTCCTTTGGAGATTGGTTGGTGCTTGAGGCCGAGCGATCAGCGCGTTTCTCGGAAGCCTCGATTGAGCGTGTTTGGCTTCTTGGGGCGAGTTCGGACGCGCCAAGCATTCGGAACACGCTATGTCGCCTTACAGCCAAAGCAGACTCGCAACTTTGGGATCTTCTCCGCCTTAGCGCTCACGTTCCCAGTCTAGGGTTCCAACGACTTTCTTGCCCGGATAGACGGCGCTGAATTGTTCGGCCGTTCTGATGCTCAGCTTGTCCCCTTCGAGTTTGAAGAATCTTACTTGGTCTTGGCCCGTTAGAAGCTCATTCCACGAAATATCGACCTTGGTCGTAAACTTGTCGCCCTCGATTTTGAACTTCCCGGTGTAGGCGAGAAGGCTCTTGAGCAGGGCTGCCGACTCCGCATCGTTGGCTGCCGGCTTGCGATTTGCCGCGGTAATGATGAACGCCACGTGCCCGTCTGGCGTAAACACTGCCCGCCCTTTCGGATCGTGGCCCATCGGTTCCGTGAGCTCGCCACCGGTAATCTGAATGGTCCAAGCTGTCAGTTTCCAGCTACCCGTGAGTTGCCTCGCTGCATCGTCCGCGAGCACCAACGAAGGCTGCAGATAGCAATAGGCAGCAAGAACCAAGGCAAGGAGACGCCCCATGTTGTCCTCCTCGAAAGTAGACCGTACTCAAAACCCGCGATGCCTTTCGAGCAACTGTAGCCGTGTCTCGCCTGCGATGTCTATTGTTGGCTTATGTCGCGGCCAATGTCCGTTGCTGGCTCGTTGCTGACCTGCGCCCAGTTCGCAGTAATGTCTGCTTGCCGAGGCAAACCGACCTTGGTCATGCTGGTGCCGAGTTTTGCTTGTGACCGGAAGTTTGCTCTAGCCGGAGCCAAGCTGTCGTGCTCTTAATTCAGGACTGACTTTATCTTTGGCCGCGCGGTCGCTTACTTCGTAGCGAACTAACCCCGTGGAGTGGCAGCCATGGTGCAGAATCTCATAGCCGGATTTGTCGTAATAGCTTTGATTATCATGGGCGTGCTTGCTTATGCCCAGAAACATGAAGGGTGCTTGCGCGGGCGCTCGCTCCAAACCTTCCAACCTTGCGGATCAATTGGCACTGACATCTAGCGCTGTCCGCGACGCTGCAGCTTGCCTCGCGAGACTGTGTTTCAACAGCCTAGGTCTGGTTTTGGCCCGCTGCTGACCTGCGCTCAGTTCGCAGTAATGTCGGCTTGCCGAGGGCAAACCGACCTGGGTCATGCTGGCTGCCGAGTTCTGCTTGTGGCCCATAGCGGAAGTCGCCGCTTTCCGAGGCATGACTGCACATCGCTGCAGAGCTAATCTACGATCATTGGAATCGTGGAGACGCCGATGCTTGATGACCCTCGAACGCTTGAGCAAATTGATGGGCAGGATTGGGGAAGTCCAGAGGCGGCTCCGACAGGAATGGTGGCGAGGTGTCTACGTTTGCGTCGTACACCGTTGAGCGAGTTCACCGTGAGCGATTTGCGCCTGCTGATTAGCCAAAATATCGGCTTGAAAAGGCTGGTTCCGATAGCACTTAAACTGATTTCGAACGAGCCGCTGCTGGAAGTGGACTTCTATCCAGGCGATCTACTGTCGGCGTTATTGCGTATCGACCAGGCGTATTGGTCGGACAGCCCCGTCGAAAAGGGACAGCTCATGTTGATTGCTCGGGCCGTTATGCTTCAAGGCGAGAAAATAGCCGATGAGTGCCGATCATTCTTGGCCAGAGCGTGAGGCGCGTGGCCGTTGGTTGGGCGCTGCGGCTGGTCGCGTCCGCTTCTGGCCCTTGGCGGACCTCCTGCGGTGCTCGGCCAACGTCCGCAAGTGACCCTTAGGCGACAAGGGAATCATACGCTGACGATTTCCAAATCGTTGACGTAGAGCGAAATGCGTACCGGCGATCAGCGAGGAGGAGTGGCAGAAAAAATGCTATTCCAAAAGGGGAAGTGAAAAGTGCAGCCGCAGCAACCCCAGGAACTCCGACGTGGCCGCGATCCGCCGCAAATCTTACCGCGCCAATCACGAGCGTTGCGATTAGATTAAGCACAAATACCGGGTAAACTAATCGCCAGAACCGCTCAGACAGTATTGGACGCTTGAAGGCGTAGCCGTACAAACCGACGAGTTGAAGAAGGCTCAGTGCCTGAATGAGGTAGTCCGCCACAGGATAAACTGGATGTGGTCCGCTAACGAGTGTAATGCCAACGCTGCCCACGATGGAAAGGCCCATCAAGCCGAGATACAGCTTCCAAAGTATTGACATTCTTCTCTTGCTCGAAATGCAATGCCACAATCTGAAAGCAAAGCATATCAGACTAAGTCGTCGATGTCGCCGCATGGCCCATCGCGTCAGTTGGCGCAGTGCTGCGACATGTCCGAAGTCGAGGTTAGACCGGACGTAGCTGACCGACTACAGAGACGACACGATTGACCCAAGGCTGACTGCGGGCTGAGAACGAGCGTCGCAAGCCGGAGGATGGACACTCGGCTCAAGATTGAGCTACATTCGTCGCGCAACCATCAAGATGGAGCCGCTGGATGGGTCGTTTGCCGCTTCTTCTGTACGCTGTTTTTGTAGTTCATCTTGGCCTCGTTCCGGCCCTGCTTTTCCAAGGGAAATCCACTTGCGATATTACCCTGACGCTACTGGAAGCGACCTATTTTTCGATATTCATTTCAGCCGTTCTTTTGTGGCGGAAAGGGCTGCCACTCAATGCAACCTTCGACGAATACAGACGTCGGGCGAGATTTCTTCGCAACGGGGTGTACCGAGTTCCTACCGATGACAATGCCCCCTCTGGTTGATGCTCGCCGACGGCCCGAGCTTGCCGCATCATCGGGGATACCGAGCGTATCGACGTCTGGTTTTGGCCCGTTGCTGACGTCTGACGGCAGCCGGACCGATTTCAGCTTATGACCCGTAGCGGAAATTAACGTTGTGCGATCAAGATGGCGACATGCCCTCCGAATGGCTTCATCAACTGCCCTATTTGGTCCACACCAACAGAGAACTCGGCCTGATGCTGAGGGGTGCAAAGCCCCTCGCGTATTTTTTGGACAGCATCAGTCGTGAGCCAGACGTCTGTTTACGGTATTGGCGCATGTTCGATAGGCATGTTGATCTGGGGCGCCTGATAAGGCGCGAGGTAGTCGAACCCTGCCCTGGCCTGCCGCACCTCAAATACCGGAGGCTATTCTACGCCTTACCGGGCCACGGGTGGCGGATAGATGCCATGATTGCGCTCCTAAACGAACTCGAAGCATGGTCCGAAGATCACGAACGGCGCTCTTGCGAATTGCTTGGCTACAAGGGCTGGCAGATTGACCATTGGTTGGCGCACCGTCGCTCGCGATGAACGCTTAGTCGGCTTTGGGCCCCAAGGCGAAGCGGTCGAATGTCCGCTATTTTGCCGCTGTTGGGAGAGAAGCAGACATCAGGTGCGCGTATTCCTAGCGGCAGGTTTTACGAGTACGCACCTTGGTTGCGCGAGAGATCTAGCCGGGCGCCAGCGCCTGCCCAACCGCATAGAGCGAGCATTCCTTCCAGGCGGCCACGCATTGGCGCATCGCTTCGCTCTTCGCATCGTCGGCCGTTCGCTGGGCCGCGGTGACTGAGCTGCAATGGCCGTCGCGATTCCAGGCATAGGCCTTGGCGTCGGTCCAGGCCTTCACATAGGCATCGAAGTAGCCCGCGCACGCTGCGTTGAGCGGCGCCGGCGGCGGAATGGGTGCAGGCGGAGGTAATCCGACCAGCACTGACGTCGGCAGGCGCAATCGGTTCAGGAAACTCTCGACGGCCGGCCACCAGACCTCGGCGGGCGCCATCGGCACCATGGCATGCCCATCGACGCCAAAGGGCGGCAAGATCTGAAACTGCGCCGGCGCGCCGGAGGCGACGTAAGCATCGAACATGCGACGGCCCAATGCCGGCGGGGCACTGCGATCGTTCTCCGCGTAAACCCAGAGCGCCGGAATCCGCGCCGTGCGGCCAAAGATGGCGGCGTCCGCCACGAGATGATCGGGGCTGCAGGTGCGGCCCGGGACAGAACCGTGAGCCGCCTCGAAGTTGAGAACGCCGACGACGCCGGCAGGATTGTCCGCCGCCACGGCCGTGACGGCAAAGCCGCCGGTGGAATGCCCCATCAGCAGGATCCGATCGGGATCGACCCAGGGCTCGCCGCGGAGCGTGGCAAGTGCGCCGTTGATGTCCTCAGCCGCAATCCGTGCGACGGCGAGATAGTCGCGATCGTCGCAAGGCCCGGACAGCGTCTCGGCAAATGGTCCATCTGAATGACCAAAGCCCCGGCGCATGATCGATGCGACGGCGTAACCACGCTGTGCAAATGCGACGGCAGAATTGAGAAGATCGGCCGGTGATTGTCGCTCCGCCGCGACGCGAAACGCTTGTCCGGCGGCGGGATTCGTACCGTGGACCAGAAGAACCAATGGAAAGCGCCCGGGCCGGTCCGGGCGGAGGATCATGGACTCGAGCCTGACCTGGCGACCGTCGGCGAGCGTGACCGGCACCATTCGATCCTGCCGAACGAGGCCCGGCAGGGCGGGATCGGCCGCGGCTGAAGACACAAGAAGCAGAAGCAGGCTGATCACGCAGCCAAGTCGCGCCATGCTCACCTCCTCACGAACGCGATGCTCACTGATCTCCACCAGCAAGCTGTTCATGAAAATACTTCACCACCGCCGCGTTGAAGTCGCGGTGAAAGCCTGCCCTGTCGAACTCCGCCGGCACATCGGTGCAGATGCGCGGCACGGCCGCAGCCTGCTCCGGCGTACAAGGTGCGAGGAAGGCGAAGTGGCCGGCCGGAACGACGTGCATCTCGGGCTTGCCCTGCAGCCACCCCGCGACGCGCGCCACGGGCGAACCGTCGCCCACGCCAGGGCCGCCGAACTGCGACCGCCAGAACTGGAAAGGGATTTTGATTGCGGCGAGGTTCTTCCGGGTCAGAACCGCCGGTGCAGGATCGACGATCAGCGCCGTGCGGATCCGAGCATCCTGCGGCGGGTCAGGTAGCCTTTCTCCGTTGTGGAGCTGCGCGCATACACCTGTCGCCTCCTTGCAGTTTTCGGCAAGCCAGGTGAAATCCGGCTTGAGTCCCATCAGCGCCAGTCCGGTATAACCGCCAAGCGAGAAGCCGAAGAAGCCGACCTTGGCCGGATCGATCACCGCCCTGTCCTTCCAATCCTTCAGCATGAAGTCGAGCAGACGCACCATGTCCGCGGGGCGCGATCCCCACACCGGAAGCGTATCGCGCCGCGACGAGTCGTTTGTGGTGTCACCGGGGTGATTGATTGCGGCAACGATGAAGCCGGCATCGGCCAGCGCCTCCTCGGTGTCATGGTTCGCACCAAACCACCCGCCCCGGCCATGCGAGAAGATCACGAGCGGCAGCTTTGCGCCGCTAACGGGGCAATCCTTGACACCATTCAGATCGAACTCGGCGCCAACCGAAAGACTTCCAAGCGCCACATGCGTCGGCTCTGCCGCGCAGGGATACCAGATCGCGCCCGACAGCGCGGGATCGGACTGGAGAAGCTGAATGCCCGCAGCCTTGGCCGGCGCGCCAAGACAGCAGAGTGCGACGGCGAAAGCCCAGACTGCCTTACGCAACGGAAGCCCCCCTGATTTCGCGCGGAAGTTGAGCGGAGAACGATAGCGGAATTATGGCTTCGATCCTTCTAGACCCGCGCGCATGGCACCATCCGGGCGAGCAAAGGCACGTTTGCGTGCCACAGCATGCAATCGCGCGCCCGTGCGCTCCGACCGGCGGCAAGCTCGGCAAGCTGCGCCCGTGAGAACACATGCCGCTCGCAGAAGAACGGCCGAAGCGGCGAGCGCGAGAAGAAATTGTAGAACAGCGCACAGCGATCGCGCGCGATCGCCGGACGCCCGCGATGGTAGCGGCTTGCGACATCCGCGAAGATTACGGTGCCGGCCTTGCCGGTGCAGGTCGTCACATCGCCGTCCCAAAGCGTCCCGCCCAGCCGCTGCTCCAGCATTTCCTGGGTCAGGACCGGGAAATTGGCGCCGTCGAGCCGGTCGCTGCCGGGAAAGGCGCGATGCAGGATTTCAAGCGGGCCGCCCTCTTCGTCGACATCATGCAGATAGACGATCACCTTGACCATCCGCCGGTCCTCGACGTCGCGATGCCATCGGCGCGCGGCGACCTGCCGGCCATCGGCCAACGTATAGAAGAAATTCAGGGTGTCGCAGGCCGCGGGCAGACCGAGATAAGTCTCGACGATGTCGAGGATGCGGTCGTTGAGGGGCCAATGGACGATATGCGGATGGCGCATCATATCCTCAGCGCCGACCTGCACCGTATATTGGCCGGCGAACTCACCCGCTTTGGCACGAGCGGAATAGGCATTCGCGATATCGGTCGCCGACATCCAAAGTCTTTCCGTGCCGGGCAGATCCAACTCCGCAAGCGAGGTGATGTGGACGCCGTTCTTCTCCAGCCCGGCGACGATCTCCACGTCGCGCGGGGAGAGTCTCGGCAGGCGCGGCCGATGCGACGCCCGCGCCTTTTCGTAAGCCTTGTTCAATCGTCGGCTGATAGCTGGCATCCCGAGCAGCCGCGAAGCGGTCTCGGCCGGCAGGCTGCGGACCCGGCGCAAGGCCCGGTAACCCAGCGTCGTTTGCTTCATGTCGCAAATTCCCCCGTGCGATAGGCTCGTCGTGCGGTCGCCGCGTCGCGCGACGAGGCCCGCGACGATCTCATCGCTGAGACTAGGGGCTAAAATCCGGCCTGAGTGTTTCGAAGTGTAACTCTGAGAGTAGATCTATTGTTTGAGCTGTCCCGTTTTGCAGTGCCATCAACGGGCGGCTCGGGCGAAGAAAAATCTGGCCCCTCATGTCGGATCGGCGCGGCGGGCTTCGTCCTTGGGCCATGATTGGGGCATAGACGTCGCCGTCGCGCCCAGCAATCGATGAAGAAAGGACCACCATGCCCAGCACCGTACGCCTGCATCGCGTTCTCACGACCACCCCGCAGAAAATCTATCGCGCGTTCCTCGAGGCGGATGCGCTGGCGAAATGGCTTCCGCCGAACGGCTTCACCTGCACCGTGCAGCATTTCGAGCCCAAGGTCGGTGGTACGTTCAAGATGTCGTTCCGGAATTTCACCACGGGCAACGGCCATTCGTTTGGCGGCGAATATCTCGAGCTCGTTCCCGGCGAACGGCTCCGCTACACCGACAGGTTCGACGATCCGAACCTGCCCGGGGAAATCCAGGTGACGGTCACCTTGAAGAAGGTCATGGTCGGCACCGAGCTCGAGATCACCCAGGCCGGCATTCCCGACGCGATCCCGCCGGAAGCCTGCTATCTCGGCTGGCAGGAATCGCTGCGAAACCTGGCGAAGCTCGTCGAGCCCGAGATCAATCAATAGCAAGGACGTCAGCATCACAGGGTGGGCAAAGCGCAGGTGCCCACCCTGCCGGCGCGTCGCCCTATCCCGTCCCCTCGAACTGCGGCTGCCAGCGCAGCAGGTATGATTGCAGCGCCTGCACCAGCATGGCCAGCAGGATGCCGACGATCATCATGATGAAGATCGCCACCATCATCTCACTGGCGTTGGCCCGCGCCTCCGCCTCGATGATGAGCTTGCCGAGACCTCGCTCTGCACCGATGAATTCGCCGACGATGACGCCAACCAGCGCAAACGATACGGCCGGCAGCAGGGATGCGAACACCCATGCCAGGGCGGACGGAACCACGACGGTTCGCAGAACGGCGAATTCGCTCGCCCCCATCAGGCGGGCCGCAGCGATCTGATCGCGGTCGACGGCGCGGGTGCCCTCGAAGGTATTGAAGAAGACCACGAAGAACACCACGAGCCACGCGGTCGCGATCTTGGACAGATCGCCGAGCCCGAAGATCAGGATGACGAGCGGCACCAGGGCGATGCGCGGAATCGAGTTGAGCGCCACGACATAGGGACCGAACACGCGTGCGAGAAAATCAGAGCGCCCGAGAACGAGGCCGGCTGCAATGCCGCTGGCACTGCCAAACAGGAATCCCCACCACGTGTTCTTCAGCGTGACGAGGGTCGCGATCCAAAGGTTGTTGTCGTTGTTTCGGACACAGGCGAGAAAGCCGCCGGCATCGCTGAAACAGCCGAGGCGCAGGAAGCTGTTCCAGATCAGCGACGGCTTCGCCACGAAATACGGATCAAGGATCTTCGGAACATAGGCCTTGGGCAGCAGCGTCTTGCTCCACTCGAACCCCCACTGCCAGACAACGAGCGTCAAAGCGAGGATCGCGAGCTGCCAGAACAGGATGACAGAGCGGCGATGGGCCATGATCAGTCCGCCTTGGTTCGGCGAAACTCTTCGCCAAGCGAATGCCAGATATGGGAATAGAGGCGGCCGAACTCGGCGGTCTCGCGCAGGCCAACCGGGTCGCGTGGACGCGGGAAAGAGACGTCGAAATCCTCTTTCAACCGTCCGGGCCGCGCCGACAATAGGATGATCCGGCTAGCAAGCGTCAGCGCCTCGCCCAGATCGTGGGTGACGAAGAGGACGGTCTGCCGCTCGCGTTCCCAGATCTCGAGCAGCGTCTTGTGCATCTCGAGCTTGGTATGCGTGTCGAGCGCGCCGAACGGCTCGTCCATCAGCAGGATTTCCGGCTCCAGGATCAGCGTCCGCATCAGGGCGACGCGCTGGCGCATGCCGCCGGACAACATGCGCGGAAATGTCCGGGCAAATCCGGTCAATCCGGCCCGGTCGACCGCCTTGGCGACACGGTCGGCACGCTCCGCCTTCGCGACGCCTGCGATCTCGAGGCCATAGCCGATGTTCTGTTCGACCGTACGCCAGGGAAACAGCGTATCGCGCTGGAAGACGTAGCCGACCTTCCGGTTCACCCGGCCCGGCTCGACGTGGTCGTCATCGATCAGGATGTCTCCGCCAGAGCGCGGCAGCAGGCCTGCGACCATGTTCAGAATTGTGCTCTTGCCGCAGCCGGAAGGTCCAAGAAGCGCGACGAACTCACCCTGGCGGACATCAAAGGACACGTTGTCCACCGCAGTGAATTGTCCGCTGCCGGAGCTGAAGCTCTTCATCAGGCCTTGCACGGCGATGCGCCGGCCCGGAACGACCGGGCTCTCCGCTTGCGCAGCAAGGGCAAGGCCGGGGCCAGAGGATAACATCACTTGAACTTCGCCTTTGCGGCATCGAGGAAGCTCATGTCGACGACGTCCTCGTATTTGGTCTCCGGGATATCGGTCCCCTTGCGGTACCAGGGTTTTGCGCCGCGCTCGAACGAGGCCTTGTCGATGGTCCCGTCATAGGCCCAGGTTGACGTGTCGAATCCAAGCTCGGCCGTGACCGCGTCCGTATCCACGCCAGCGAAATATTTGGGCGCCACCAGCGCCTGCACCTCCGCAAGCGGCGAGGTTTTCACCCATTTCATGGCCCGGTAGATGGCGTTGACGAAGCCCTGCACCATCGCCTTGTCCTGCGTGACCGTGTCGCTGAGCGCATAGATCACCAGCACAGGCACCGTGCCGCCGAAATCCTTCGCGAACTCTCCGGGCTTCGCAGTGTCGTAGATCAGCTTGCCGAACCCCTTCTTCTCGACTTCGACGATCCAGCTGGGAGGCGCCATGATGGCATCGAACTGCCTGGTCTCCAGCGACGGGAACATGGTGTTGGGGCCGCCGCCGGCCACCCAGTTCACCTTGTCACCGAGCCCGCGCGCCTCGAACACATAGGTGCCGTAGACCCAGGTGCCCGATCCGATGGCGGTCGCGGCAACGATCGGCTTGGCGCCGTTTTCACGCTTGTAGGCCGCCAGTTTCTCGACGGAATTGATGCCGCTGTCGTAGAGATCCTTGCGGACGACGATGTTGGCGTAGGAGCACACCATTTCGGTCGCCAACAATATCTTGCAGGGCTTGCCTCGCGCGGACAGCTGGAGCGGATGGCTGGCGTCACCATGCGCGAACATCGCCTGCTCTGCGGCAAGCGTCTGGCGTCCGAACGTGCCGGAATTGCCGGTCACGAGCTTGGGGTCGAGCCCCTCATCCCTGAAGTAGCCCTTCAACTCGGCGATCATGCCGATCGCGTAGACCGGCGAGATCGGCCCGAAGGCGAGCGTCGCCGGCTTCCCTTCCGCGCTCGCTATGCGGGGAAAGGCCGTGGCGGCGAAGGCCGAGCCGGCGATGAGCGCTTCGCGACGCGTGATCCTCATGCATTCCTCCTCGCGACTATTGTTTTTGATTGCTGCCGTTGTCAGGCAGCTGCAGGCTTAGCCGTGACAATTCCGCTCGCCGTCAGCTCTGCGATCTCCTGCGGCGAGCAGCCGATTTCCGTCAGCACGTCGTTGGTATGCTCGCCCACTCTTGGCGGATCGTAGCGGTTCGGCAGCCGCTGCCCGTCCATCGACACCGGCAGCAGCGGCGTTCTGGCGCGACCACCATCCGGCAGCGCGATGTCGATCAATCCACCGGATGCGTTGAGATGAGGATCGTCGAAGAGGTCGCCGGGCTTGTTCACCGGCGCATAGGGCAGATCGAGCTGATCGAGCTTTTGCGCGAGAGCGGACTTGTCCCACTGCGCAAATATCTTGGCGATCTCGGGAATCAGCCAATCCCGGTGATCGACCCGGTCCTGGCTGGTGACGAAGCGCGGATCGTTCAACCAGGCCTCGCGATCGAACGCGCGGCAGAAGGCTGCCCATTGCTCCTCGCCGACGATGGTGACGAACAGCTTCGAGCCGTCGCGCGTGTCGAACAGGTCATAGACGGGCCACGGGCTCTGCTTGACGGAGTATGGCGTCGACGGTTCGCCCGTGACGGTTTCGTACATCATGGCCTGCGCCATCAGGAACACGTTGTTCTCGTACAAGGCGCTCTGGATGTAGCGGCCGCGGCCGGTGCGTTGCCGCTCGGTAAGAGCGGCCTGGATCGCGATCGCGCCAAACATGCCGCCCATGATGTCATTGACGGACGCGCCCGCGCGCATCGGCCGGTCAGGCAGACCGGTCATATAGGCCAGCCCGCCCATCATCTGGACCACCTCGTCCAGCGCAAGGCGGTTCTCGTAGGGACCGGGCAGATACCCCTTGAGCGAGCAGTAGATCACCCGCGGCGCGAAGCTCGCAACGGACTCGTAGTCGAGCCCGATACGTTTCAAGAGGCCGGGCCGGAAGTTCTCGATGAAGACATCACAACCCTCGATCAGCCGCCGCGCAACTTGCTGGCCCCGCGACGTCGAAGTGTCGAGCGCGATGCTGCGCTTGTTGCGGCAATAGGTGTTGAAGAAGCCCGAGGCCGGACCCTTGAACGAGCGCGTGCGATCGCCCTTCGGTGGTTCGACCTTGATCACGTCGGCGCCGAGATCGGCAAGGATCAGCCCGCAGCTCGGGCCCATGACCATCTGGCTGAACTCGACGACGCGCACGCCTTCGAGCGGACGAAGTGGTGCATCGGCAGGCACGGCGCTCATGCGGCACTCCGCAAGGCCTTCGGGATGCCCGCCTCATGCAGATGTCCGGTCAGGTGCCGTGGCGCGATGTGACGGGCGAGAATGTCGCGGGTCTGCATCAGCCGGTCGAGATCGATGCCGGTGGAAAGCCCCATGCGCTCGAGCATGAAGACGAGGTCCTCGGTGACGACATTGCCACGCGCCCCCGGCGCAAACGGACATCCACCGAGGCCCGATACGGCGGCATCGAACCGGCGAATGCCGGCATCGAGGCCTGCGACGGCATTGGCGAGACCCATGCCGAGCGTGTCGTGGAGATGCAGCCTGAGCGGCATCTGCGGACCGACTTCGTCCCGCGCAACGCGAACGATGTCTTTGATCAAGTCCGGCGTCCCGTAGCCGACGGTGTCGGCGAGGCCGATCTCGTCGGCGCCCGCTTCAGCGAACCCCCGTGCCAACCGGCCGACTGCGGCTTGCTTGATCTCGCCCTCAATGGAGCAGCCGAACGCCGTTGCGATGGCTCCCATCAACTTCGGCCGCCGGCTTGCCGGAAGCGCATCCAGCGCAGCGCGCACGGCCCGAAAGCCATCCAGCTGCTCCTCGATCGTGCGCCGCACATTGGCAAGATTGTGGCTCTCGCTGGCGGAGATCACGAAGTAGATCGCGCCGACGCCGGCGGCCATCGCCCGCTCGGCGCCTTTGAAATTCGGCACCAGCGCACCGATCGTTGCGGTGTGCGCGTGCTGCAACGCGTGCGCCATCACCGTATCCACGTCGGCAAATTGCGGCACCACCTTCGGCGGCACAAAGGAGCCTGCATCGATCTCGCTGACGCCGGCGACGGCAATCGCATCGATGAGCTCGCACTTCGCCGCGGTCGGAACGAAGACGTCCAGATTTTGCAAACCGTCGCGCGCGGCGACTTCGCAGATGTGAACATCGGGCGCACGGGCCATCCGGCTTCCCTCCCAAGATTGTATATTGTTGCCTAAAAGAACAATCTGCGATACGATCTGTCAAGCTGGAAATTTCAGGTCGCCGCCATGTCCGCTTCCGAATCCTTTCGAAACCGTCCGGCCGGCAATGGACCGGATCGCGGCGAGCATCTGGCGGGCCTGATCCTGGCGCTCGCGAGACGGGACGGCATGAAGGCTGGCGATCGGCTGATCGAGCAGAAGCTCGCCGATGCGCTCGACGTATCCCGCGCCCCGATCCGTCAGGGCCTAAAGGCGCTCGAGGCCGCGGGATTTGCCCGCGGCGAGCCGAATCGCGGCTTTGTGTTGACCAGAAGCCCCGGCACCGACGCCGCGCGATCCGCGATTGCAGCGGTCAACCGCGCGGAAAAATCCTACGCCGCTGTCGCAGCCGATTTGCTCGCCCGCCGCCTGCCCACCGACGTCACCGAGGCCGAGTTGATGCGTCGCTACGCGCTCAGCCGCACCGAATTGCAGCGTCTGCTCGATCGCATCGCGGTCGAAGGCTGGATCGCCCGCCTGCCCGGCTATGGCTGGCGCTTCAGCGAGACGGTCTTGAGCCCTGAAGCACAGGCCCAGGTCGCAGCCTTCCGCGCCGTGATCGAGCCGGCCGCGATCCTGCAGCCCGGTTATCAATTGGCGTCCGACGTGATCGATCGCCTGCGCCAGCGCCAGGAGCGGATTCTTGCCGGTGAGCTCGAGAAGATGACGATCGGCGAGGTCTATCAGTTCGGCTGCGAGTTTCACGAGGAGATCGCACGCGGCGCCGGCAACCCCTTTTTCGTGGAATCGCTGCGGCGCGTGAATTCGATCCGGCGCCTGTTCGCTTATCGCAGCTTCGCCGATCGGAACGGCATGCGCCGCCACATTGCGGAGCATCTGCGGCTATTGGACGTTCTGGAGACGGGCCGGTACGCGGAGGCGGCTGCGCTGATGACGCGTCATCTGCAGCGCCCGCTCTCGATCGGCGCTGCATAGCGCTGCTTCGAACTTGCCGGGCGTCGCGAACGCGGGCTATGCGCCCGCCTTCTTCAGTCCGCCGTCCGCTGTCCAGCGATCCGGCTCGGCGCTGTGCCCGATCAACGCCAGGCCATAGGCGATCGACTCGAACTGGTCGCCCGACATCAGCCGCTCGTTGCCGAACCGGTCGGCGAACAGTTTCCGCACCGCGGGCACGAACGAGGTGCCGCCGGTCAAGAACACCTTCTCGACCTCGCGCGCGGTGATGCGGGCTTCGCCTAGCACCTTGTCGACCGTGGCGCCGAGCCGCGCGATGTCGTCGGCAATCCAGGCATCGAAGTTTTTCCGCGTGATGGTCGAGCCGATGTCAACGCCGCCGCCCTTGAAGCGGAAGTCGACCTCGTCCCTGGCCGACAGCGCGACCTTGGCGTCCGACACCGCGCGATACAGCGAAAAGCCGAGATCGAGATCGACGATGGTGATGAAATCCTCGAGCAGGTCAGGACTCAGCGCAGTGCGCGCAAGCTCCCTGAGCTCGCGCAGATCGCCGTTGCTCTTCATCAGCGCGAGCTGATGCCAGCGCGCGAGGTTGGTGTAGTGGCTGTTCGGGATCGGCAGCACCTTGTCGAACGAACGGAAGCTCGAGCCCTTGCCCAGCCGTGGCGAGACGACATGATCGACGATGCGATAGTCGAACGTGTCGCCCGCAACCCCGATGCCGGCGTGACCAAGCGGCTCGGCGCGCAAATGACCGCCGGCGCGCGAGAAGCGCATCACCGAGAAATCGCTGGTGCCGCCGCCGAAATCCGCGACCAGCACGGTGGCATCGCGCTCGAGACGGCGGGCAAAGGAGAACGCCGCGCCCACGGGCTCGTAGACATAGCGGGCATGGCCGGCGCCCAAGCGCTCGAACGCGGCGCGGTAGCGCTGCATGGCGAGATCATCGTCGGGATTGCCGCCGGCAAAGCGCACGGGGCGGCCGACCGTGATGTTGGCCGCCTCGAAGCCGAACTTCTCGCCGCCATGGCGCGCCAGCGTCCGCAGGAACGCCGCCAAAATATCCTCGAACTTGAAGCGCTGCCGGAACACCTGGGTGGTGTTGAAGCTGGAACTCGCCGCGAAGGTCTTGAACGACTGCAGAAAGCGGTAGACGTGGCGGCCTTCGAGAAACTGCTCGATCGCCCACGGGCCGCCTTCAGCCTGGGCGCCGGCGCCCGGCCGGTCCTCCCAGAAGCACAAGGCCGAGACATAGACGCTGTGGCGCTGGCCGCCATGGTCGAACCGGATGGCTTCGACCCGGCGGTCGTCCGCCGCCAGCGCGACGACGGTGTTGCTGGTCCCAAAATCGATGCCGATCGAGACGGCGGGCGAGGCGCTCGACATGAACCACTCTGACAGATGATTGGAGAAGGGGGCGAACCACTAGCCGTTTTGCACTGCGGTGCCAAGAGCCGGTCAAGAGCCGGGTTAGGACCGTTCCGTAGTGGCCCGGAGCCAGTGTTCTGGTCCCTGGAGCCCGAAATGACACGTTTTGGGCCCCAAACGACCCATTTTAACGAAGCATTATGCTGCAATGCGGCAATCCCTATGCTGCTATGCAATGGCATGCATGGACATTGGCATCTGGTATACATAGAACAACCCTCGAAGTGAGACAGCAAGACTGTCTGTCTCAAGAAAGGGAATTCCAATGTCCAAGACCGCTTCCGTTGCGTTCGCGCCCTCCGCCTCGCTGTTCGCCCGCTTCATGGCCGCCGTTGACCGCTTCCTGATGGCGAGCGCCGAGATCTCCAACCACAACGGCGATCTGCCGCGCTTCGGCCTCTAAGGTCCCACGCGAGACCGCGGCGCGTCGAATTGTCGCGCCGGTTGTAAAACCAGCGAACTCCTACTTTTGAAGAATGGCTCCGCTCTGCGGGGCCATTTCTATTTGGGAATCGGCACATTCGCGCGGTCTCGCAAACGGGGTTGCGTCATAAGCGCACAATGGGCCGACGCGCGCTTGAAGCTTGGCATAATGAATACAACAATGCCGCCAACGCTCGCTCAAAAAAACAGAAGCGCTATTGGAGGATTCATGACGGACATGGTGCAGACAACAACGGCTCCTACGGCCGCACGCGTCAGCGACACGTATCGCTGGGCGCAACTGGCGATCGGCGTAGCGGCCATGGTGATGATCGCCAATTACCAATATGGCTGGACGTTCTTCGTCCCCGACATCCAGAAGAAATTCGGCTGGGATCGCGCGTCGATCCAGTGGGCCTTTACTCTCTTTGTTTTGTTCGAGACCTGGCTCGTGCCGGTCGAAGGATGGTTTGTCGATAAATACGGTCCGCGCATCGTCGTGCTCGTCGGCGGCGTGCTCTGCGCGATCGGCTGGGCGATCAACGCGCAGGCGACCACGCTCAACGGCTACTATCTCGGCATGATCGTCGCGGGCATCGGCGCCGGCGGCGTCTACGGCACCTGCGTCGGCAACGCGCTGAAATGGTTTCCCGACAAGCGCGGTCTCGCAGCCGGCATCACCGCTGCCGGCTTCGGTGCGGGCTCTGCGCTCACCGTCGCGCCGATCCAGGCCATGATCAAGGATAGCGGCTTCCAGACCACCTTCCTCTATTTCGGCCTCGGACAAGGCATCATCATCTGCATTCTCGCCTTCTTCCTGCTGGCGCCGAAAGCAGGCCAGGTGCCGAACGTGGTGGCGAATGCCGCGCTGTTGCAGACGCGGCGCAACTACCAGCCGACGGAAGTCCTGCGTCAGCCGATCTTCTGGTTGATGTACTTCATGTTCGTGATCGTCGGCGCCGGCGGCTTGATGGTGACGGCGAACCTGAAGCCGATCGCGGTCGACTGGAAGGTCGACGCGGTGCCGGTCACGCTGATCGGCATGACCATGACTGCGGTGACGTTCGCCGCGACCATCGATCGCGTGCTCAACGGCCTGACCCGTCCCTTCTTCGGCTGGATCTCCGACATGATCGGCCGCGAGAACACGATGTTCGTCGCCTTCGGCATGGAAGGCGTCGGCATCTGGATGCTCTATCTCTGGGGCCATGATCCGATCTGGTTCGTGATCCTGTCCGGCTTCGTGTTCTTCGCCTGGGGCGAGATCTACTCGCTGTTCCCTTCGACCTGCACCGACACGTTCGGCGCGAAGTTCGCGACCACAAATGCCGGCTTGCTCTACACCGCGAAGGGCACCGCCGCGCTGCTGGTGCCGCTTGCGAACTACGTGCAGCAGACCTCCGGCCATTGGGACAACGTGTTCATCCTCGCAGCCGGCGCCAACATCCTGGCCTCGCTGCTGGCGCTCGTGGTGCTCAAGCCCTGGCGCAAGGTCGTGGTCGCGCAATCGACCATCTGACATCGCGCTTGGAAACCATCCGGCGGACGACGCCCAGCCTCACGGCCGGGCGTTTTCGTTTTACCAGAATATACCTTGATACCGTAAACCCGAAGGAACCCTGCACATTTCCTGAGCCCTCCCCCAAGATAGGGCTTGCATTCTGGAATATGGTATACCAAGCTGCCTGCCGCGCTTGCGACGATAAGCCACAATATTTGCGACACTCCGTCATATTGGCCGAGCGGGTCGTGACCAGACAGGCGCTTGGGAGGTTGTTGATGATTTCCAGCACGGATGGCGCCGTCACGGCCGCGCCGCTTCGCACAGGTTTCCGTTGGCTCCAACTCGCGATGGGCATCGTCTGCATGGCGATGATTGCCAACTTGCAATACGGCTGGACGCTGTTCGTCGATCCGATCGATCACGCACATCATTGGGGTCGCGCCGCGATCCAGCTCGCTTTCACCGTCTTCGTCGTCACCGAGACCTGGCTGGTGCCGGTCGAGGCGTGGTTCGTCGACAAATACGGCCCACGCGTCGTCATCATGTTCGGCGGCGTGATGATCGCGCTGTCCTGGGTGCTCAACTCCTTCGCTGACTCGCTTCCCCTGCTCTACACGGCGGCCGTCATCGGTGGCATGGGCGCGGGCGCGGTATACGGCACTTGCGTCGGCAACGCGCTGAAATGGTTTCCCGACCGCCGCGGCCTCGCCGCCGGCGCGACGGCTGCCGGCTTCGGCGCGGGCGCGGCCCTCACCGTGGTACCGATCGCGGCCATGATCGTCTCGAGCGGCTACCAGCACGCGTTCCTCACCTTCGGCATCGGCCAGGGCGTGATCGTCTTCGTGCTCGCCTTCTTCATCCAGCCGCCACGGATCTCGATCCCGCCGAAGAAGAAGCAGCTCAATCTGCCGCAGACCAAGATCGACTTCACTCCGCCGCAAGTGCTGCGCGCCCCGATTTTCTGGGTGATGTATCTCGTCTTCGTCATGGTCGCCTCCGGCGGTCTGATGACCGCAGCGCAGATCGCGCCGATCGCTCACGACTTCAAGATCGCCGACACGCCGGTCTCGCTCGCCGGCTTCCAGATGGCGGCGTTGACCTTCGCAATCTCGCTCGACCGCATCTTCGACGGCTTCGGCCGCCCGTTCTTCGGCTTCGTGTCTGACACGATCGGCCGCGAGAACACCATGTTCATCGCCTTCGGCACCGCCGCTTTGATGCTGCTGACGCTGTCGGCCTATGGCCATGTCCCGGTCGTGTTCGTGCTGGCCACTGCGGTGTATTTCGGCGTGTTCGGCGAGATCTACTCGCTGTTCCCCGCGACCTGCGGCGACACTTTCGGCTCGAAATTCGCGACCACCAACAACGGCATGCTCTACACCGCGAAGGGCACCGCCTCCCTGCTCGTCCCGCTCGCAAGCGTGATCTCGGCCGCCTATGGCTGGAAGGCCGTGTTCGTGGTGGCTGTGGCGCTGAACGCGACGGCCGCGCTGATGGCGCTGTTCGTAATCAAGCCGCTGCGCCGCTCCTTCATCCTGGGCAAGGAAGCCGAGAGCGCCAACACCGCAACGGCGGGTGCAAAGACCGAGACGGCTTGAGCCGCCACACACCTTCCACGTCGATCGAGAGGGGCGCAGCGATGCGCCCCTTTTTCTTTGTCTTCTGCTTTGGCTTTGCGATGACAAACGTCAGCAATGCTGCCGCAAGATTTTTCGGATCAGCCAAATCCAACGCTTGACGATTGGCATTATGTATACCACACTTCCCTCATCATTCACCCAGGGAGGTTGCAATGCTGGTCGGAGACATTCTGCGCAAGAAGACGCCGCGCGTTGTCACGGTGCGAATGAACGAAACGGTGGGTATCGCCGCCAAGCTGATGCGGGCCAACAACATCAGCGCGCTGGTGGTGAAGGACGTGGTCCGCTCCGAAGGCAACACCGCGGTCGGCATGTTCACCGAGCGCGACGTGGTGCGCGCGGTTGCCGAGCACGGTGCGGGCGCCGTCAACGTCAAGGTCTCGCAACTCGTCTCGGTGCAGCAGCTCGTCTCCTGCACCTCCTCAGACACGATCGAGCACGTCAGGCATCTGATGAACCGGAATCACATCCGGCACCTGCCCGTGATCGACGACTACAGCCTCGTCTCCGTCATCAGCATGCGCGACATCGCGGCTGCCGTCGACGAGGCGCTCAACGGCTCGCCGCAAGCAGCCGCTTAAAGCGACGCTCTTCCTGGCCCCCTCTCCCGCTTGCGGGAGAGGGTTGGGGAGAGGGAGTCTCCGCTAGGGAGACTCCCCAAGAGGATAGAACCCCTCACCCGCCGCGCTCTTCGAGCGCGCCGACCTCTCCCGCAAGCGGGAGAGGTGCAGAGAACCTGTGGCCCGATCAATCGAACCAGTTGCCAACTTAGTCCCGCGAGGATTTCATGAAGATCTGCATCTATGGCGCCGGCGCGATCGGCGGATATCTCGGCGTGCAGCTGGCGCGCGCAGGCGCTGACGTCAGCCTGGTCGCACGCGGCGCCCACCTCGCCGCCATGCGCGAGCGCGGCCTCACGCTGCTGGCCGGCGAGGAGGAGCACACCGTCCATCCGCGCTGCACCGACAACGCGGCAGAGCTGGGCGTGCAGGACTACGTCATCGTCACGCTGAAGGCGCATTCAATCACCGGCGTGATCGAGAAGATGCAGCCGCTGCTCGGGCCCCACACCCGCATCGTCACCGCGGTCAACGGCATCCCCTATTGGTACTTCCACAAGCACGGCGGCGAGCACGAGAACTCGACACTGGAGAGCATCGATCCCGGCGGACGGCAATGGCGCGAGCTTGGCGCCGAACGCGCCATCGGCTGCATCGTCTACCCCGCCACCGAGATCGAGGCGCCCGGCGTGATCCGCCACGTCTATGGCAACAATTTTCCGCTCGGCGAGCCCTCCGGTGAGATCACGAGCGACGTGCAGCGCCTTGCCGATCTCTTCGTCGCAGCCGGGCTGAAGGCACCGGTGCTCGACCGCATCCGCGACGAGATCTGGCTCAAGCTATGGGGCAATGTCTGCTTCAATCCGATCAGCGCCCTCACCCACGCAACCCTCGACGTGATCTGCACCGATCCGTCCACGCGGGCGCTGTCGCGCGCGATCATGGTGGAGACGCAGGCGATCGCCGAGACCTTCGGCGTCAAGTTCCGCGTCGACGTCGAGCGCCGCATCGAAGGCGCCCGCAAGGTCGGCGCACACAAGACCTCGATGCTGCAGGATCTCGAGCGCGGCCGCCCAATGGAGATCGACCCGCTCGTCACCGTGGTGCAGGAGATGGGGCGCCTGACCAGGATCCCGACGCCTGCGCTCGATTCCGTGCTGGCGATGGTGACCCAGCGCGCCCGTATCGCCGGGCTCTATGATGGCGTCTCCTCGCCGGCCGATCCCCGTGCATTGGCGGTGGCATGATGGCGGGCGAGATGAAACAGTGGCTCCGCTTCCGTCACGCCGGCACCACGGGCTTCGGCACGCTGATCGCATCAGGCATCAGCGTGCATGAAGGCGAGATGTTCGGACGCAACGCGGCCACCGGCAAGATTCTGGCGTTGTCGGAGGTCGAGCTTCTGGCGCCCTGCGCGCCCAGCAAGATCGTCGCGCTCTGGAACAATTTTCACGCGCTCGCGGCGAAACTCAATCAGCCCGAGCCGCCGGAGCCGCTCTATCTGCTCAAGGCGACCACCACCATCACGACGCCGGGGGCCGTAATCCGCCGCCCCTCTTATTACGACGGCAAGACCACCTATGAGGGCGAGCTCGGCATCGTCATCGGCAAGACTTGCGCGCACGTCTCGCCTGATGAGGCCGACGGCTTCATCTTCGGCTACACCTGCGTCAACGACATCACCGCCAACGATATCCTGACCAGCGACCCCACCTTCCCGCAATGGGCCCGCGCCAAGGGCATCGACGATTACGGCCCGTTCGGTCCGGTCATCGCGACCGGCCTCGATCCGGCCAAGCTCACCGTCCGCACCATCCTCAACGGCGCCGAGCGGCAGAACTATCCGATCTCCGACATGATCTTCAGTGCGCAAGCCCTCGTCAGCAAGATCTCGCACGACATGACCCTGCTCCCCGGCGACCTCATCGCCGTCGGCACCTCGGTCGGCGTCGGCGTAATGAAGGAGCCGGTGAATACCGTGACCATTGCGATCGACGGCATCGGCGAACTCACGAACGAGTTTCGGCTGTAGCCTGCGGCAGGGCCGTCCCTCCTCTCTCTCTCCGTCATTCCGGGGCGGCGCAAAGCGCCGAGCCCGGAATCCATAATCACGAGCGCGAGTTGGGTTAGGAAATCGCGCTACGCGCGCCCCGGAATGACGGCGGAGGGGGTCGGCGGGAAATACAGACCGGTTCGAACCGAAATCGACCTGCGCGCGACCAATCGCCCATGCGCTTCATCCTCGGCTTCTTGTCTGGTCTGCTCGGCGCTCTTGCCGGCTGGTCGGCATTGGCCGCACTGGTGGTCATGCTGGCGGGGCCGGACCGCGATGGCGGCATCGCCATGGGGGCCTTCTTCGACATCGGCCCGATCGGTGGCGTGGTCGGCCTGATCGCCGGCATCTGGCTGTTTCTGCGCTTCGGCCTGGTCCGGCACGCGGCGTCACAGCCGCCCGCGGA
This sequence comes from Bradyrhizobium sp. T-1, assembly GCF_053592855.1. NCBI lineage: Bacteria > Pseudomonadati > Pseudomonadota > Alphaproteobacteria > Hyphomicrobiales > Nitrobacteraceae > Bradyrhizobium > Bradyrhizobium sp. T-1. Next base: position 5,660,630 of record NZ_CM132115.1, read on the forward strand.
AGTCGCTGATGCCGCGCCTCCCCACGCCACGCAGCTCTCCTTCCCCTTTACCGTCACCGTTCTGCTTGTCGTGGCCATCCTTGGTTATTGGGGATGGTACGAATTCATTCGCTCGCCCGATCTCAGTCACGGCTTCATGACGCTCCAGGTCGAGTTTCGCCTGCCCGCCGGCATGACCCTGCCGGACAACGAGGAGGACGTACATATCGAGGTCGAGGAAGCTTCGGGATATGCCAACGCCATGCTGCCTCCGAACTGGCGTGCGCATGACGGTGACCGCAAGGCGATCATCTCCACGGCGTCGCTGATGTACAAGACGCGCCACCGCGCCGTCAGCCTGACGCTGCCGGGTGTGCCGACGCAGCGCTGGTCGATTGATCTCCCCTCCGATCCGGATCCCACGCCCGGTTTTTCACCGTGGCGCGTTGCGAGCGAAGGCTCACAGGCAAAGATCGAGATGCATTTTCGGCTCAGCGCCGACCGCTGAAGAGCGTGCGGAACGCCGAAACATTCCGACACACATCACATCTGCGCGCGCCCGATCAATGCCGCCAACATGTCGCGGGGGTGCCGCACTGTGGTCGCATTCGGCCGCCCTTGTGGAAGGCGTGTCTGGGGGCACGGCTCAGCCGTGTTTGGACCAAACCTGCTTAGGGGTATGACTGTGAAGAAACTTGTAATTGTTCTGGGTTCGACGCTTGCTCTGGTGACGGTTGCGAACGCCGCGGATCTGCCGCGCCGCCAGCCCGTGCCGGTCTATCCGGCCGAGCAGGCCCCGATCGGCAAGATGCCGATTGGCAAGGGCCCGATTGGCAAGGCCCCGATCGGCAAGGCGCCGGGCCCGGTCGCCGCGCGCTACTGAGGCGCGACAGACTACGCGCTGGATTTGCGTAAGCGGCCGACAGTCGAGGGGCACAACGTGACGAACAGACCTAATCGATCGGGATCCTGCATCCTCGCAGGACTCGCGCTTGCGACCATGCTCGCATGCTTGATGTCCTCGGCCTCGGCCCAACAAACGAAACACGAAACGAACAAGCGCATGGCCGACGCCAGTGCGCTTGTTGCGACCGACGCCGCACCGCAAGCCACGCGGCGCTCCACCGCGCGCGCGGAGAAGGGTCCCTATTACGTCGACTTCCGCGCGCGGACCGCGGCGAGTTGGGGCCACGCCTTCGTCTGGTACGGCAAGACCAGCGAGCGCGCCGTCGAGGTCGCGGGCCTCACGCCCAAGGGCGACACCTTGAGCTACGTGCTCGGTCACCTCACCTGGGTGCCGTCCGAGACCGGCGCCAGCTACGGCGATCTCGATCCGGAATATCTGACGGCGAGCTACCGGGTCTATCTGAACGAAGCCGACGCCAAGCGCGTCTTCGCCTACATCAAGAAACTGCAGGCGAGCTCCCCGGTCTGGAACGCCGAGACCACCAACTGCACCGGCTTCATCGGCGATATCGCCGAGTACATGGGCCTGAAGGTCCCCTATCGCTGGCAGCGCCCGGAAAACTTCGTCAACAGCCTGAAAGAGATCAACGGCGGCCGCCAGATGGTGCGGCTGTCGGCGGAGTAGCAACGCAGCCGTCATTGCTAGCGCGGCGGGGCAAACTCTCCAACGTCGTCCTGGCGAAAGCCAGGACCCATTACCCCGGTCGGCGTTGTCGAGGCGCGCCGTGGCCACCATCGCGCAAAGACAATATCTCCCTGTGGCTATCGGTCCTGGCTTTCGCCAGGACGACTGCGGTGGATGTGGCAAGCGTCACCCCAATTATCCGCCCTGCGGAATCACCCTCGCGCCCCGCATGACGCCCCGCCCTCACCGCAGGCCGGCGCAATAGACTTTTCCTGACCCGGGCGGCATCCTCCTGCCATCAATCGATAACAGAGCCTGCGGGCCACCCAGGGGGAAACATCATGCTGCAGACACGCTTCACAAAACTCGTCGGCGTCCAGCACCCGATCGTCCAGGGCGGCATGCAATGGGTCGGACGGGCCGAGTTGGTCGCGGCGGTCGCCAATGCCGGCGCGCTCGGTTTCATCACGGCGCTGACGCAGCCGACGCCGGAGGACCTGACCAAGGAGATCGCGCGCTGCCGCGACCTCACCGACAGGCCGTTCGGCGTCAACCTGACCATCCTGCCGGCGATCAAGCCGCCGCCCTACGCCGAATACCGCGCCGCCATCATCGAAGCCGGCATCACCGTAGTCGAGACCGCCGGCAACAAGCCGCAGGAGCATGTCGACGAGTTCAGGAAGCACAGCGTCAAGGTCGTGCACAAATGCACCAGCGTCCGCCACGCGCTGTCGGCCGAGCGGATGGGTGTCGACGCCATTTCGATCGACGGGTTCGAATGCGCAGGCCACCCCGGCGAGGACGACACCCCCGGCCTGATCCTGATCCCGGCCGCCGCCAACAAGGTCAAGATCCCGATGATCGCCTCCGGCGGCTTTGCCGATGCCCGCGGCCTCGTCGCGGCGCTCGCGTTGGGTGCCGAGGGCATCAACATGGGCACCCGCTTCATGGCGACCAAGGAGAGCCCGATCCACCAGCTCATCAAGGAGAAGATCGTCGCCAATGATGAGCGCGAGACCGAGCTGATCTTCCGCACCATGCGCAACACCTCGCGCGTCGCCAAGAACGAGATCTCGACCAAGGTCGTCGCCATGGAGAAGGAAGGCGCCAAGTTCGAGGATATCCGCGAGCTCGTTGCGGGTGCCCGCGGCAAGATGGTCTATGCGACAGGCAATTCCGACGAAGGCATCTGGTCGGCCGGTCAGGTGCAGGGCCTGATCCAGGACATCCCGAGCTGCGGCGAGCTGATCTCGCGGATCGTGCGTGAGGCGGAAGCCATCATTCGCAGCCGGCTCGAAGGCATGATCGCTCAGCCAAGCGCGCAAGCCGCTGAATAATCACTTCAAGAAGCGAGAGCAATTCATGAAGGCTTACGTCTACGGTCCTGATGGCGCTCGGATTTCCGACGTCGCTCAACCAAAGCCGAAGGGCACTCAGGTGCTGGTGCGCGTCCGCGCCTGTGGACTCAATCGCGCCGATACCGGCATGCGCAGGGGTCACGCCCACGGCGCCGCCGGCGGCGTCGGCACCGTGCTCGGAATGGAATGGGCCGGCGAAGTCGCCGAGCTCGGACCGGACGCGAAGGGCGTCAAGGTCGGCGATCGCATCATGGGATCGGGCGGCGCGGCCTTCGCGGAGTATACGCTCGCCGATCACGGCCGGCTGTTTCGCGCGCCCTCGAACATGAACTTCGAGGAGGCCGCCACGCTCCCCGTCGCGCTCGCGACCATGCACAACGCCGTCGTCACCGTCGGCGGCGTGCAGCCGGGGCAGGCCGTGCTGATCCAGGGCGCAAGCTCCGGCGTCGGCCTGATGGCGATGCAGATTGCCAAACTCAAGGGCGCAAAACTGGTGATCGGCTCCTCGACCGATGCCTATCGCCGCGGCCGGCTGAAGGAATACGGCGCCGACCTCGCGGTCGATTCCTCCGATCCCACATGGGTCGACGAGGTGCTGAAGGCGACCGGCGGCGAGGGCGTCGACCTCATCGTCGACCAGGTCTCGGGCAAGGTCGCCAACCAGAACCTCGCGGCGGCCAAGATCCTGGGCCGCATCGTCAATGTCGGCCGGCTCGGCGGCACCCATGCCGACTTCAACTTCGACCTGCATGCCGCCCGCCGCATCAGCTACATCGGCGTCACCTTCCGCACCCGCACCATCGACGAGGTCCGCACGATCTTCGACGAGGTCAGGAAGGACATCTGGGGCGCGGTGGAGTCGCGCAAGCTGCAATTGCCGATCGACAAGGTCTATCCGTTCGACCAGATCGACCAGGCGTTCGACCACATGGAGGCGAACAAGCATTTGGGGAAGATCGTCGTGACGGTGTAGCGCCGGCAGGGGACCCGACCTGTAACGCGCAGCTTTCTCCGCTCGTCATGGCCGGGCTTGTCCCACGGCTGTCCACGTCTTGGCGGCCTGGCACAAAGAACGTGGATGCCCGGGACATCTAGCGCGAAGACGCGCTTCGCGCTTCTGCCCGGGCATGACGGAGCGAGCGGCATCAGCTACCATTCAATTCGGAAGCATTCGCAACAGCTTCGCTCCTGCAACTCACTTGCGACGACTTCTGTGGATCATCGCTTGATGTTCGCGAGCGCCCTGCTAAATCCCCGCCATGAGCGGACAACACGACAAGACCTCGGTCGCGGCAATCTCGATCCTCGCCAGCGGCGGCATGGCGGCGGCCAAATTCGTGGTCGGCATCGCGATCGGATCGCTGGCGCTGATCTCCGAGGCGCTCCATTCCTCGATCGACCTGGTGGCGACCATCATCACCTGGGCGGTGGTGCGGGTCTCGGACAAGCCGGCGGACGACGAGCATCATTACGGCCACGGCAAGCTCGAGAGCATTTCGGCGCTCGGCGTCACCGCGCTGCTCTACGTGCTGGCCGGCGGCATCCTGGTCGAGTCCTATAGCCGGCTGCGCGAGGGAACTCCGCCGCCGACCATCTCAGCCGTGCCGTTCGTCGTGCTGGTGGCCGACATCGCCGTCAATCTCTGGCGCGCCCGCGCCCTGCATCGGGCTGCACGCGAGACAAGGAGCCAGGCGCTCGCAGCCGATGCGCTGCATTTTGCGTCCGACGTCATGGGCTCATTTGCCGTGATCATCGGCCTAGTCCTGGCTGCCCTCGGCTTCTGGTGGGGCGACGCGGCGGCGGCCGCCGCGGTCGCCGTGATGATCGCCCTGCTCGGTCTGCGCATGGCGGGATCGACGGTGCAGACGCTGGTCGACCGCGCACCGGAAGGAGCGCAGGAAAAGGCCACGGCCGCGATCCGCAGCGTGCCCGGCGTGATCGACGTCGAGCGGCTGCGCGTGCGCATGGTCGGGGCAACCACCTTCATCGACACCATCGCAAAGGTGCCGCGGACCTATCCGATCGACCGCGTCGAGGAGATCAAGCGCAAGGCGCAGGCCGCCGTCGACAAGGCGTTCGGTGATGCTGACCTCACCTTCACCCCGGTCCCGGTCGCGCGCAACAATGAGACCGTGCGCGACCGCATCATGGTGATCGCGCGCAATTCGAGCCTCGCCATCCACCACGTCACGGTGCATGACCTCGGAGCCAAGCTGATCGTCAGCATCGACCTCGAGGTCGACGCCGAGATGCAGCTCGAGGCGGCCCATGACGTCGCCAACACGCTGGAGCGGAACATCCAGGAAGAGTTCGGCGAGGACGTCGAGGTCGACGTCCATATCGAGCCGCTGGAACCGGAACTGCCGTTCGGCGTCGATGCGGCACCGGAGCGGGTGCAGGCCATTGCGGCGGCGCTGACGGAATATGCCGCCGGTGGCGAGATCCACGACATCCATAACGTGCGCGTCCGCAACACCGACGCCGGCGAGATCGTCAACTTCCATTGCCGCGCCACGCCGTCGATGAGTGTGATCAGGGTGCACGAGCATGTCGACGCGATCGAGCGCCGGCTCCGCCGCGCGTTCCCGAGCGTGAAGCGCGTCATCAGTCACGCCGAGCCGCCGCGCGCGTGACGCTGAACGCACGAGTCCCACGTTCTCGTTTCGGACTCATCACGCACGTGACTTTGCGGGCTCACTGCGCGCAAACTCTCCATTGGATAAGAAATTTTTCGCGTTAACGTTTCGTTGACTCTCGACAGCCTGCGCAAACTGGATTCAAATCGCTGTGATTCGAAAGCGACGTGGGGCTGCTTTCGAACGCAGTTGCAAGCAGGTTTCAGGGGGCCGAAGGCATGGCGCGCGCAGACGCCGCGAACGCGTGCGTCCAATCCGATTCGATCAAGGGATTGGCGCAATCGATCGCGAAACCTGCCTATCATCGGCTCTTGATTGCAGAGCCGGCGCTGCGACGCGCCGTGCCGACGCTCATCATCGCCTTTCTTATCACGATCTGCCTCGGTGCCTTCGTCCAGGTCGTCGACCAGACCCGCCAGAAGCGCCTGGTGATCCAGAACGAGATCTCGATGCTCGCCGAACTGCTCGCCGAGCGCATCGACCGCGTCACCTCGGTTCGGCAGGAGCGGCTGAAGAACATCGAGAACCTGCCGACGCTGCTGCCCGACATGATCCCGTCCAAGGCCAGGGTCTCCGGCCGCCATGTCGTCGTCACCTCGGCCGGCATCGACCGCCGCATCCTCGCCCGCATTCCGATCGACAACGATCCCGCCGGCAACGATCGCCTGCTCGACTCGATCACCACCGCGCAGCTGCTCGCCGCGCCGCCGCGCGACAATGATGTCTCCAGCATGACGCTGCCGAACGGCAACGCGGCGCTGGCGACCTCGCGGGCGATCAAGTCGCTGCCCGGCCTCGTGACCGTGATCCAGGAGCGCAACGAGCCGATCTGGGGTTCGGACGCGGCGCTCTCGGTGACCCTGTCGGCGACCACCGGCTTCGTCGTGCTGATCCTCGGCTTCGCCTTCCACTGGCAGTCGACCCGCGCCCGCGAAGGCGACCTCATCAACGACGCCGTGCGCGGCCGGATCGACACCGCGCTCAACCGCGGCCGCTGCGGCCTGTGGGACTGGGACCTGTCGCGCGGCCGGATCTTCTGGTCGCAATCGATGTTCTCGATGCTCGGCCTCGACGGCCGCAACGAGCTCCTCACCTTCGGCGAGGTCAACGCGCTGGTGAAGTCCGACGACATCGACCTGTTCGCGATCGCCGATCAGCTCATCTCCGAGAAGATCGACCACATCGACCAGACCTTCCGCATGCAGCATGTGGACGGCCACTGGATCTGGCTGCGCGTCCGCTGCGAGCGGACCCGCGGCGCCAGCGATTCCGGCATGCACCTGATCGGCATTGCGGTGGACATCACCGAGCAGAAGAGCCTTGCCGAGCGCACCGTGGAAGCCGACCTTCGCCTACGCGACGCGATCGAGACCATTCCGGAAGCCTTCGTGCTGTGGGACGCCAGCGACCGCCTGGTGCTCTGCAACTCGCACTTCCAGCGCCTGCACAAGCTGCCCGACACGGCCGTGATCCCCGGCACCTCCTACGAGACCGTGCTGGAAGTCGGCCGCATGCCGGAGGTGCGCACCCGCCACAACGAGACCGGCGTCCAGGGCCCGCGCGCGCGCACCTTCGAAGCGCAGCTCGACGACGGCAGCTGGCTGCACATCAGCGAGCGGCGGACCAAGGACGGCGGCTACGTCTCGGTCGGCACCGACATCACCCGCATCAAGGAGCACGAGCAGAAGCTCGTCGACAACGATCTGCGCCTGCGCGCCACCGTCATCGACCTCAAGCGCTCGCAGGCGGCGCTGGAACGCCAGACCATCGAGCTCGCCGACCTCGCCGAGAAGTACCAGCGCGAGAAGACCCGGGCCGAGGAAGCCAACCAGACCAAGTCGAAATTCCTCGCCAATATGAGCCACGAGCTGCGCACGCCGCTCAACGCGATCATCGGCTTCTCCGAGATCATGGGCTCGGGCATGTTCGGCGAGCTGGGCAGCGAGAAGTACCAGGAATACTGCCACGACATCCTGACCAGCGGCCATTATCTGCTCGAGGTCATCAACGACATCCTCGACATGTCCAAGATCGAGGCCGGCCGCATGAAGCTCGACATGGAAGAGCTCGACCTGTCGCGGACGCTGGCTGAATCCTTGCGCGTCGTCTCCGGCCGCGCCCAGGACAAGCACCTGACGCTCGATGCCGACATCGAGAAATCGATCTCTGTCGTCGCCGACCGCCGCGCCACCAAGCAGATCGTCGTCAACCTGCTGTCCAACGCGGTGAAGTTCACGCCCGACGGCGGACGCATCGTGGTGCGCAGCCGGCAGCTCGAGGACAGGATCGTGCTGATGATCGCCGACACCGGCATCGGCATCGCGCCGCACTCGCTGGCGCGGCTCGGGCGTCCGTTCGAGCAGGTCGAAAGCCAGCTCACCAAGACCTATCACGGCTCCGGGCTCGGGCTGGCGATCGCCCGCTCGCTGGCGCAGCTCCACGGCGGCTCGATGCGGCTGCGCTCGAGGCTCGAAGTCGGCACCGTCGTCCGCGTGACGCTGCCGCGCGATGCCATCAAGGCGGCGTCCGGGATTTCCGCCGCGGCTTAGGAAGGACGAGGCGCTTGCTCGGGCCGTCCCGCATTGCCCCTTACGATTGCAGCGTCGGCGCCACTTCACGCGCGACATTGACCAGCGCCGCGATCAGCGGCGTCATGGGATCGCGCTGCGGGATCACGAGGCCAATGCTGTAATTGACCTCGGGGTCGGTGATCGGGATCGTACGGACCTTGTCGGACAGGCCGAGCGTCTCGGCGAGCTTGGCCGGCATCACGCTCGCCCATCGCCCCGTCTTGACGTGGGTGAACAGCACCAGCAGCGAGTTCGAGGTCAGCGTCGGCGTCGCCTCCGCGCCGACCGAGCGCAGCGCGCGATCGATGATCCGGCGGTTCTGCATATCGGGCGTCAGCAGGCATAACGGCACCTGCCCGACCTCCTTCCAGGTCACCGTCTCGCGGTCCCCGAACATCCCATCGGGCGCGGTGAGCAAGCGATAGCTCTCATTGTAGAGCGGAATGGTGCGCACCTTGCCGATCGGCTCGTTCTCGATATAGGTCAGCCCCGCATCGACCTCGAGATTTTCGAGCAGCCCCAGCACCTCCGACGAGGTCGTCGAGCGGATGCTGAAACGCACCTCGGGATGCCGAGCCCGGTACGGCGTGGTCAGCGATGCCACCATGCCGAGCGCGGTCGGGATCGCCGCGATGCGGATCTCCCCCGAGAGCTGATGCTTCAGCCCGTTGATCTCGTCGCGCATCGCGCGGGCATCGCCCACGATCCGCCGCGCCCAGTCCAGCGCCCGCTCGCCCTCGGGGGTGAAGCCCTGAAATCGGGACCCGCGCTGGACCAGCATCACACCCAGAATCTCCTCGAGCTGCTTCAGCCCCGTCGACATGGTCGGCTGGGTGACGCCGCAGGCTTCTGCCGCCCGTCCAAAATGCCGCTCCTTGGCCAGCGCCAGCAGCAGTTCAAGCTTGTCGATCAACCGGCCGTCCCCTCGGATTCTGTCGTGGCATGCAAGCTATCACGCTGAGGCTGCACCAACACGCAAAAACCGGCACTCGATACAAGTTTCATTACCATTTCGTATCGACCGATCGCGCTTCCAGATCGATCCGAATTCGCAATCGCAGCATGAGACAGCTTTATTGATCTTCGAATGATTCCAAATAGTTTGCGCGGAAGGGACGCTCAACTTGAGAATGAAGAATGACAGCTGCTTTTGAGCCTTGTTACGAGCCTTGGGACGACACGCGCGGCACTGAAATCATCGCCGAACATGCCAGCCAGGAAGGCGCGACGCTGGTCATTCTGCACGCTCTCCAGGAGGCGTTTGGCTATGTGCCGGAGGCGGCGATTCCCATGGTGGCGCAGGCGCTCAATCTGTCGCGCGCCGAAGTGCACGGCGTCTTCACCTTCTACCATGACTTCCGCCACGAGCCGGCCGGCCGCCACGTGTTGAAGCTGTGCCGTGCGGAGGCCTGCCAGGCCGCGGGCGGCGATGCACTGGCGGCGCGCGCCGAGGCGAAGCTTGGCGTCTCGCTCGGCAACACGACGGCGGACGATCGCGTCACGCTGGAGCCGATTTACTGCCTCGGGCTGTGCGCGACCGCGCCGTCCGCGATGCTCGATGGCCGCCTCGTCGGCCGACTCGACGAAAAGCGTATCGACGCGCTGGTTGCGGAGGCGCAGCGATGAACATGCGGATCTTCGTTCCCCGTGATGCGGCAGCGGTTGCCGTCGGCGCCGATGACATCGCGGTCGCCTTCGAGCAGGTCGCGACGAAGCGTGGCCTGCCAGTCGAGATCGTCAGGACCGGCTCGCGCGGGCTCTGCTGGCTGGAGCCGATGGTCGAGGTGGCGACCCCCGAGGGTCGGGTCGCGTATGGCCCGGTCAGCCCGGAGGACGTCGCCTCTGTGTTCGAGTCCATGGCAAGCAATGGACCGCACAAGCTGCGCCTCGGCATCGCAGACGAAATGCCCTGGCTGAAGCGCCAGACCCGCCTCACCTTCGCCCGCTGTGGCGTGATCGATCCACGCTCGCTCGACGACTATCGCGCCCATGGCGGCTACAAGGGCCTGGAGCGCGCGCTCTCGCTCGGCTCGGATGCGATCCTCAGCGAAGTCACCGCATCGGGCCTGCGCGGCCGCGGCGGCGCCGGCTTTCCGACCGGCATCAAGTGGAAGACGGTGGCGCAAGCCAAGGCCGATCGCAAGTTCATCGTCTGCAATGCCGACGAAGGCGATAGCGGCACCTTCGCCGACCGCATGATCATGGAAGGCGATCCCTTCCTGGTCATCGAGGGCATGACCACCGCCGGCATCACCGTGGGCGCCACCAAGGGCTATATCTACATCCGCAGCGAATATCCGCATGCAGTCGAGGCGATGAATGCTGCCATCGTCGCGGCGCGGCGCGGCGGCTATCTCGGCGACAAGATCGGCGGCTCGACCACCAGCTTCGATATGGAAGTACGCGTCGGCGCCGGCGCTTATGTCTGCGGCGAGGAAACCTCGCTGCTGGAGAGCCTCGAGGGCCGCCGCGGCCTGGTGCGCGCCAAGCCGCCGCTGCCGGCGCATCACGGCCTGTTCGGCAAGCCGACCGTCATCAACAATGTGCTGTCGTTTGCGGCCATCCCCTTCATCCTCGCCGAAGGCGCCAAAGCCTACGCCGATTTCGGCATGGGCCGCTCGCGCGGCACCATGCCGATCCAGCTCGCCGGCAACATCCGCCGGGGTGGACTGTTCGAAACGGCGTTCGGCGTGACGCTCGGCGAGCTCGTCGACGACATCGGCGGCGGCACGTTCACTGGCCGGCCGGTTCGCGCCGTGCAGGTCGGCGGCCCGCTCGGCGCCTATTTCCCCCGCGCGCTGTTCGATACCCCGTTCGACTACGAAGCCTTCGCGGCGCGCGACGGCCTGATCGGACATGGCGGTATCGTCGTGTTCGACGACAGCGTCGACATGCGCAAGCAGGCGCGCTTCGCCATGGAGTTCTGCGCCGTCGAATCCTGCGGCAAGTGCACCCCTTGCCGGATCGGCTCGACCCGCGGCGTCGAGACCATCGAGAAGATCATCAACGGCGAGCGTGTCAGCGAAAACCTCGCCCTCGTCGAAGACCTCTGCAACACCATGAAATTCGGCTCGCTCTGCGCACTCGGCGGCTTCACGCCCTACCCCGTGCTCAGCGCATTGAAGCACTTCCGGGAAGATTTTGTCCCGGCCCCGACCACGCTTCAGGCCGCGGAATAGGAGAACGACAATGTCTCTGATCGAAGAAATCGACTTCGGCACGCCACGCTCCAAATCGGAAACGATGGTCACGCTGACCATTGACGGCAACCAGGTTACAGTGCCCGAAGGCACCTCGATCATGCGGGCCGCGATGGACGCCGGCCATCAGATCCCAAAGCTTTGCGCGACCGACATGGTCGACGCATTCGGCTCCTGCCGCCTCTGTGTCGTCGAGATCGAGGGTCGCGCCGGCACGCCGGCCTCCTGCACCACGCCGGTCATGAACGGCCTCGTCGTCCACACCCAGAGCGAGCGGCTGAAACAGCTGCGCAAGGGCGTGATGGAGCTCTACATCTCCGACCACCCGCTCGACTGCCTCACCTGCGGCGCCAATGGCGATTGCGAATTGCAGGACATGGCCGGCGCGGTGGGCCTGCGCGAGGTGCGCTACGGCTATGAGGGCGAGAACCACGTCTTCGCGAAGACACCTGGCAAGTCCCATGGCGAGATCAACGCCGCCTGGATGCCGAAGGACGAGTCCAACCCCTACTTCACCTACGATCCCTCCAAGTGCATCGTCTGCTCGCGCTGCGTCCGCGCCTGCGAGGAGGTGCAAGGTACCTTCGCACTGACGATCTCCGGCCGTGGCTTCGACAGCCGCGTCTCGCCGGGCATGAGCGAGAGTTTTCTCGGCTCCGAATGCGTATCCTGCGGCGCCTGCGTGCAGGCTTGCCCGACCGCGACGCTGACGGAGAAGTCCGTCATCGAGATCGGCCAGCCCGAGCACTCCGTCGTCACCACCTGCGCCTATTGCGGCGTCGGCTGCACCTTCAAGGCCGAGATGCGCGGCGAGGAAGTCGTCCGTATGGTGCCCTACAAGGACGGCAAGGCCAATCGCGGCCATTCCTGCGTCAAGGGCCGCTTCGCCTGGGGTTATACCAACCACAAGGAGCGTATCCTCAATCCGATGATCCGTGAACGGATCGAGGATCCCTGGAAGGAAGTGTCCTGGGACGAAGCGTTCTCGTTCGCCGCGGCCAAGATGCGTGGCATCCAGAAGAAATACGGCCGCGACGCCATCGGCGGCATCACCTCGTCCCGCTGTACCAATGAAGAAACTTATCTGGTGCAGAAGCTGATCCGCGCCGGCTTCGGCAACAACAATGTCGACACCTGCGCCCGCGTCTGCCACTCCCCGACCGGTTACGGCCTTTCGGTCACCTTCGGGACCTCCGCCGGCACGCAGGATTTCGACTCGGTCGAGGAGACCGATGTCGCCATGATCATCGGCGCCAATCCGGCCTCGGCTCACCCGGTGTTCGCATCGCGCCTGAAGAAGCGGCTGCGCCAGGGCGCCAAGCTGATCGTGATCGATCCGCGTCGCACCGAGATGGTGGAATCGCCGCATGTGAAGGCGCTGCACCTGCCGTTGATGCCGGGCACCAACGTTGCCGTCGTGACGGCGCTGGCGCATGTCATCGTCACCGAGGGGCTCGTCAACGAAGCCTTCGTGCGCGAGCGCTGCGACTGGAGCGAGTTCGAGGAATGGGCGACATTCGTCGCCCAGCCCAAGCACAGCCCGGAAGCAACCGCCATCCTCACCGGTGTCGATCCGAAGACGTTGCGCGAAGCGGCCCGGATCTACGCCACCGGCGGTAACGGCGCGATCTATTACGGGCTCGGCGTCACCGAGCACAGCCAGGGTTCGACCACGGTGATCGCGATTGCCAACCTCGCGATGGCGACCGGCAATATCGGCCGTCCCGGCGTCGGCGTGAACCCGCTGCGCGGCCAGAACAACGTGCAAGGCTCCTGCGACATGGGCTCGTTCCCGCACGAACTGCCGGGCTACCGTCACATCTCGGGCGATGCCGTGCGCGACCAGTTCGAGGCGCTGTGGAACGTCAAGCTCAACCCGGAGCCGGGTCTGCGCATTCCCAACATGTTCGACGCCGCGATCGAAGGCACGTTCATGGGGCTCTATGTGCAGGGCGAAGACATCCTGCAGTCCGATCCCAACACCAAGCATGTGGTGTCGGCACTGTCGGCGATGGAGTGCGTCATCGTCCACGACCTCTTCCTGAACGAGACCGCGAACTACGCCCACGTCTTCCTCCCCGGCTCGAGCTTCCTCGAGAAGGACGGCACCTTCACCAATGCCGAACGCCGCATCCAGCGCGTCCGCAAGGTGATGTCGCCGAAGAACGGCATGGCGGACTGGGAAGTCACGATTGCGCTCGCCAAGGCGATGGGCTTCGAAATGAACTACAGCCATCCGTCCGAAATCATGGACGAGATCGCGGCACTGACGCCGACCTTCTCCGGCGTCTCCTACGCCAAGCTGGACGAGCTCGGCTCGGTGCAGTGGCCCTGCAACGAGAGGGCGCCGGAGGGCACGCCGGTGATGCATATCGGCGGCTTCGTCCGCGGCAAGGGCAAGTTTATCGTCACCGAATATGTCGCGACCGACGAACGCACTGGTCCGCGCTTCCCGCTGCTGCTCACCACGGGCCGCATCCTCAGCCAGTACAATGTCGGCGCGCAGACAAGACGCACCGAGAACGTGGTCTGGCATGCCGAGGACCGGCTGGAGATCCATCCGCATGACGCCGAGCAGCGCGGCGTGCGCGACGGCGACTGGGTGCGGCTGGCGAGCCGCGCCGGCGAGACCACGCTCCGCGCAGAGATCACCGATCGCGTGTCGCCGGGCGTCGTCTACACCACCTTCCACCATCCGGACACGCAGGCCAACGTCATCACGACCGACTATTCGGACTGGGCGACCAATTGTCCGGAATACAAGGTCACGGCGGTGCAGATCTCGCCCTCGAACGGTCCGTCCGACTGGCAGAAGAGCTACGACGAGCAGGCGCGGCACTCCCGCCGCATCGCGCCAGCCGAGGCCGCGGAGTAGCCGCATGCACGTGCCGGTCCAGGCGATCGACCGCGAAATCTGGCGCGACGGTGTCGCGTCGGAGGGCGCGCGGCTGATCCCCGAGGAGACACCGCTGGCGCTGACCTACAATGGCGGCACCTACGCCGTCATGATGGGGACGCCGCAGAACCTGGAAGATTTTGCGGTCGGCTTCAGCCTGGACGAAGGCATCATCACATCCGTCGACGACATCAAGTCGCTCGATGTGGTCCGCCTCGATGACGGCATCGAACTGCGCATATGGTTGGCGTCAGAGGATGCCGCGCGCATCAGCGAACGGCGGCGCCACATTGCAGGCCCCACCGGCTGCGGCATCTGCGGCGTCGATTCCATTGCCGAAGCCGTGCGGCCCGCTTCTATCGTGCCGCAGGGACAGGCCTTCACGCCGCAGCAGATCATGACGGCGATGCAGGCGATCGCTCCCCTTCAATCGATCAACATGCAGACCCGGGCGGTCCACGCCGCGGCCTTCTGGTCGCCATCGAGCGGCACTGCCGCCTTGCGCGAAGACGTCGGCCGTCATAATGCCCTCGACAAGCTCGCCGGCGCGCTGGCGCGCAGCCGCACGGACGCAAGCGCCGGCGTGGTGCTGCTGACGAGCCGCGTCTCGGTCGAGATGGTACAGAAGACGGCCGCCATCGGCGCGCCCGTGCTGGTCGCGGTCTCCGCACCCACTGCGCTTGCGGTCCGCACCGCCGCTGCGGCCGGCATCACGCTGATTGCAATTGCCCGCAGCGACGGGTTTGAAGTGTTCACGCACCAGGGCCGCATCACGGCTCTTCGTGCCCAGGAGATCATCGATGTCGTCGCCTGACCGCCTCGTTTACATGGCCAACCAGATCGGCACGTTCTTCCGCAGCCAGGGCCACGACAAGGCCGTGCCGGGGATCGCCGACCATATCAGGAAGTTCTGGGATCCGCGGATGAAGCGCGCGATCTTCGCGCATCTCGATGCGGGTGGCACCGGACTCGAGCCGAACGTGCTCGAGGCTCTCACCTCGCTCAAGCTGACGACGTCCCTTCCAGAAGCGCGCTGAGCAGGCGTCGCAGCTCGTTCTGCGCCTCCGTCGCCCGCGCCTTCCGGTGAGGAGAGGTCCGGCGCGTCGCGGGCCGCGCCCGCCGGGCAATCATGGCTATGGTCTTTCGGCTGAAAATCCTATCCTTTGGTGCCCGCCAGGAGGAGAGATTTTCATGTCAGGGAACACCCGCCTTCGTCCGATCGTTCTACGCCTGACGGCTGCGACGTGGCTCGCGCTCGGACTGAACTGGACCGGTGGCATGGCGCTTGCGGACGACCGGCCATGGCTCGATCGCAGCCGGACCGCCGGCGAGCGCGCGCAACTGCTGGTCAGGCAGATGACCCTGGAGGAGAAATCCGGGCTGCTCTACGGCTACGGGACGCGTGAAGTCGGAGGCCAAAAATGGCAGGTCTACGTCAAGGGAATCCCGCGCCTCGGAATCCCGGACATGGTCCAGGGCGATTCTCCCGCGGGCATTTGGCAAGGCAGCAACGACGTCACGCAACTGCCCGCTTCCGTCGCGCTGGCGGCCACGTTCTCGCGCGATGCCGCGCGATCTTATGGACGCATATTGGGGCGTGAGACCAGGGCACTGGGATACGGCGTCATCCACGGTCCCAACATCGATGTTCAGAGAGACCCGCGGCACGGCCGCGCCCATGAGACGTTCGGCGAGGATCCGTGGCTGACAAGCGCCATCGGTACGCAATACGTGCTGGGCGTCCAGGAAAATGCCGTGATGGCGGACGCCAAGCACTTCGCAGTCAATACCGTCGAGCAGGATCGCAGAACGACCGACGCGCGGCTGTCGCGCAAAGTTCTCGAGGAGCTTTACCTCTTCCCGTTTCAGGACGCGGTTCAGGAAGCCAACGTCGCGATGGTCATGTGCGCGTACACCAAAATCAATAGCGTGCCCGCCTGCAACAACGCGGACCTGCTTCAGGATGTGCTGCGCAAGCGGTTGGGATTTGACGGGATCGTCCGCACCGATGCCGGCGCCGAACATTCGTTGCGGTCACTGTCGCTCGGTGTCGATCAGGAATTCCGGTCCGAGAAGCATTACGGCAAGGATTTGATCGCTGCGGTCACCAAGGGGGATTTTCCGGAACGAGACGTCGATGCGGCCGTCGTGCGGATCATCGCATCGATGATCAGATATGGGATCTTCGACGACCCGCCGCAGCGCGTCGGAGCCGACCTCGCCGAAAGCGGGCGACAGGCGCAGGACATCGCGGCGCAGTCGATCGTCTTGCTGAAGAATGACAACGGCATCCTGCCGCTGGATCCGTCATTGCGCTCGATCGCAATTATCGGCGCGGCTGCCACGGATCTACGCATTCATGGCGGGCCGACGAATTCATCTCCCGCGGGAAAGACGAGCTTTCTTGATGCCATCAAGACGCGGATCGCCAATGCGCAGATCGTCTTCAAAGCCGGCGTCGATCCGATTTACGGCATTGCGGCCGCGAGAGGTTTCCCTCAACTGCCCTCAGCTGCGTTGCGGACGTTGGACGATGCGACGAGGGGAGCGCAAGCCACCTATTACGACCGCGACGGAAAGACGATCGAGTCCCGCATCGACAGCTGTCTGTGCGTGAGCCAGGGCAGCCAGTTTTCATCCACGGTCACCACGTCACAGGCAGCCCCGAAAGGGACGGCCTCGGCAGTCTGGCGCGCGAAACTGGCGGCCGATGTGCCCGGCCGCCATCAATTCGATGCGGTGGCCGACGGGACCGTCACGCTTTCGATTGACGGGGTACGCGTCCTGTCCAAGGACAAGGAAGAGGCCGCCGCTGAGGGAGGCCTCGACCTGACCGCCGGGCCGCATGATATCGAGGTTCGCTATGCGGGCGCCGGCAATCTCAAAGTCGGCTGGCGTCCTCCCGCACAATCGATCGATGCCGACATCGCCGATGCTGCCCGTGCCGCGTCGGCAGCAGATGTCGCGATCGTCTTTGCCAGGGATCTGGAATCGGAGGAGCTTGACCGCCCAACTCTCAGCCTTCCGAATGACCAGGACCGTCTCATCGAAGCCGTGCTTCGCGCCAATCGGCGCACGATCGTGGTGCTGGCGACGGGAAGCGCCGTCACCATGCCCTGGCTGGAACGCGCGCCGGCGGTCGTGGAAGCCTGGTATGGCGGAACCAGAGGCGCTGCAGCCCTGGCCGCAGTCCTGTTCGGCGACGTCAATCCGAGCGGCCGGCTGCCGGTCACCTTTCCGGTCAGGGACGAGAACCTGCCGACGGCGGACAGGACGCAATTTCCCGGTGTCGATCGTGTGACGGTCTATCGCGAAGGTCTCGAAAGCGGATATCGCTATTTCAACGGCGCGAATGCCCCGCGACCACTGTTTCCCTTCGGCTATGGCCTGTCCTATTCGACGTTTGCTTTCAGCGACATCGTTGGCGACCGCGCCGATTTCAGGATTGGCGCTCCCGGGAAGGATGCGACCTTCAAGGGAAGCCCGGGCGTTTCCGTCAGCGTCAAGGTCACGAATACGAGCCGGGTCAAAGGCGCAACCGTTCCCCAACTCTACGTCACCTATCCCGAGGCCTCGGCGGAGCCAACGGCCCTGCTTCGTGCCCTCGACAAAGTCGACCTCGCGCCAGGAGAAACCAAGGTCGTCACCTTCATCCTCGACCAGCGCGCGTTCTCGAACTTCAGCGAGCGGGCCAATGCCTGGGTCGTCGACCCGGGAATTTACAAGATATCCATCGGCGCATCCTCCGCCGACCATCCCTTGAGCCTCAATGTCGAAGCAAAAAACGGCCCCTGAGACGCCGCAGCAGCGGACGCGTCGATTTGCTGTTGCATGGCGATAACCAGCACATGCAAGCTGTCGCCTACGAAATGCTCCCGGCTACGATCCCCTGAAATACTCTCCTCACCTCGGCCTGCGTCTCCTTCACCCGCGCCTCCAGCGACGAGAAATCCGGTGCGTCGCCGGCGCGCGCCATGACGCGCTGAAGGTCGGTGCCCGCCGTTTCCGGCTTGAAGCGTTCGCTGACGCAGAGCCGCAGGATTTGCGTCAGGTCGTGATAGAGCCGCGCCGCCGCGCGCAGAATCTCCGCCTGTGACGGCGGAAGCACGCCGAGTCTCGCGGCATTCTCCAGCACCTGCATCGTGCTGACGTCGAGAATATCGGGCTTGTCATGGGCATGAACGAGCTGGAGATATTGTGCGATGAAATCGATGTCGACCATGCCGCCGGAGGCGTATTTCAGGTCCCAGTAATCGGTCTCGCCCTTCTCCTGCGCGATCGCACGGCGCATATCGGCGACGTCGTTGGCGATGATCGCCGTGTCGCGGCGGCGGGTCAGGACCTCGCGGATGACGCGTTGGATCCGCGCCGCGAATTCGGGCGATGCCGACACCACGCGCGCACGGGTCAACGCCATGTGCTCCCAGGTCCAGGCCTCAACGGCCTGGTAGTCCGCGAAGGAGACGAGGCTCGATGCCACTGGACCGGCGCGCCCCGACGGCCGCAGCCGCATGTCGATCTCGTAGAGCACGCCGTAATTGGTGCGGGTCGTGAAGGCACTGATCAGGCGCTGGGTGAAGCGGGCGAAGTAATGCGCGCCCTGGAGCGATTTCTGACCGTCGGAGTCCGGATTGTCGCCGTCGAAATCGTAGAGCAGGATCAGATCGAGATCGGAGGACGCCGTCATCTCACGGCTGCCGAGCCGGCCCATCGCGATGATCGCGGTCTCCTGGTCCTTGATCCGGCCGTGCTGGGCGACGAAGCGATCGGCGACGAGGCCGTGAACGGTGTGAACGATGCCTTCGGCGACGTCGGCAAAGGCCGTGCTCGCCTGCTGGGCGGAGACGGTGCCCGAGAGGATGCGCGTGCCGATCAGGAACAGGCTCTCCTGCCCGAACAGGCGCAGGCGGTCCAGAAACTCCTCGTAGGAGCCCGCGTCCTGCACCGTGACCGCAAGCCGCGCCGACAATTCCTGCCTGTCGGGCATGGCGCCGAAGAAGCGCGGATCGATCAAACCATCCATCAGCTGCGGCTGCCGCGCCAGCATCTCGCCAAGCCGGGGCGCCGCGCCAAGCACGAGCGCAACGAGCGCAACGAGATCGCGGTTCTGGCCGAGCAGCGTGATCAGCCGGCCGCCGCGCTGGAGCGCCCCAAGGAATTGGTCGAACGCCACGACCGCGCGATCCGGCTCCTCGGCGCGCGCGAGGCCGTCGATCAGGGCCGGCACGAACTCGACGAAGGCGTTCCGCGTCTGCTCGTTGCGGAACACGCGGTAGTCGCCCGTCAGCCAGTCGCGGACAGTCTGCGCCACGGCGGCGGGCTTCTTGAAGCCGAGCGTCGTCAGGTGCTGAAGCAGGCGCGGATCGTCGGGACCGGCGCGATAGTCGATCGCAGGCAGGCTTGCCGTGCCGGTCGGATCGTCGCCCTCGAACAGCTTTTCGTAATGGCCCTGGACGATCTCGAGCTGGCGCAGCAGGTCGCGCGCAAACGTCTCGCGGCTGTCATAGCCGAAGAACCAGGCGAAGCGTTCGACCGCCTCCTTGTCTTCCGGCAGCGCATGGGTCTGCTCGTCGGCGATCATCTGAAGGCGGTGCTCGACCCGGCGCAGGAACTCATACGCCGTGGTCAGTTCGTCGCGCGCCGCAGACGTGATCCAGTTGCTGGAAGCGAGGATGTCGAGTGCGGCGAGCGTCGGCCGTACCCGCAATTCCGGATGGCGGCCGCCCGCGATCAGCTGCTGGGTCTGAGCGAAGAATTCGATTTCGCGGATGCCGCCCCGGCCGACCTTGACGTTGTGGCCCTCGACCGCGATCTCGCTCTGGCCGCGATAGGTCTGCATCTGCCGCTTCATGTCGTGCACGTCGGCGAGCGCGGCAAAATCGAGATGCTTGCGCCAGACGAAGGGCGCGATTTCGGCGAGCAGCGCCTCGCCCGCTTTGGCATCGCCGGCGCAGGCGCGCGCCTTGATCATCGCGGCGCGCTCCCAAGTGCGCCCTTCCCGCTCATAATAGTTCAGCGCGGCATCTCGCGAGATCGCCACTTGCGTCGAGGACGGATCCGGACGCAGGCGCAGATCGACCCGGAAGACGTAGCCGTCATAGGTACGCTGCTGGAGGACACGCGCCAGGCCCTGCGTCACGCGGACGAAGAACGGCTGTGGTTCGATATCGGGCGCGAGTGTCGTCGCATCGGGATCGAAGAACACGATGAGATCGATGTCGCTGGAATAATTGAGCTCGCCCGCGCCCATCTTGCCCATTGCGAGCACAATCAGGCCGCAGCCTTCTTCGGGCGCCTCAGGATTGGGTGGCAGGATCTTCCCACGTGCGGCTTCCTGCCGCAGCTGGTACTGGAGCGCCGCCTGCACCGAGGACACTGCGACATCGGTCAGCGCTGCTGTCACCCGCATCACCGGCCAGACGCCGCCGATGTCGCACAACGCGGTCAGGAGCGCGGTCTCCGCCTTCATGCGCCGAAGCAGACGCATCACCTCGGCCTCGTCGGTGGCCGCGAGAACCGCCTCCCTCGCCTCCGCGATCAGCGCCGTCAGATGCCGATCCGGATCGCATTCGAGCAGCCGGGCCAGGCGCGACGCATCGGCGCGCACGAGCTCGAACAAATAGGGCGAGAATTCCGCGATTCCGGCCAGGATTTCCCGCACACAGGGATGGATCAGCAGCGCCTCGAGTCGCGCCGACTGTGCCGGCTCGAGCTCGGCCAGCCAGCTTTCAAAACGTCGTTCGTCGATGGCGGAAGCGGCAATATGGGGAGCCTCCGCGAAGCGCGTGGCCAGGCTCTCACCATGCTTGTCCGCGTTTCCCGGCGCGGAGTGGTTCATGCCACCTTCTGTGGCACATCCGGTATTGGCGGAGCAACCCTGTCGCCTGCCCCGGCGCGCGCCGGCAGCACCAGCGTGGCGACAAGACCGGGCTGGGCATCGCCCAGCCGCAATTCGCCACCATGCAATGTAGCAACCGCCGAGGCGAGGCTGAGGCCGAGGCCTGAGCCCGGCAGCGTGCGGCTGGCTTCCAACCGTACGAATCGTTCGATGGCATGCTTGCGATCGGCCTCGGGAATGCCGGGACCGCGATCGGTGACGCTGAGCATCACCTGATCGCCCCCGCGCTTCGCCTCGATCGTGATCTGCCTGCTGTCCATGCTGACCACGGTTCCACCCGTCTGTGCGACCGGCTTGCCGTATTTGATCGCATTCTCGACCAGATTGGCGAGCGCCTGGCTGATCAATTCGCGATTGCCGTGAATGGGCGTCGCCTCGGTCTTGACCTTCAGGATCATGCCGTCATCTTCGGCGAGCGGCTCGTAGAGCTCGTGGATGCCGCCCGCGACCTCGGCGGCATCGAAATCATCCATGTTGCCGCGCGCCTGTCCGGACTCCGCGCGCGCGATCATCAGCAGCGCGTTGAAGGTGCGGATCAGCCCGTCGGATTCCTCGATGGTCCGCTCCAGCGCCGCGCGGTAATCGGCCTCGCAGCCCGATTTCGCCAGCGCCTCCTCGGCGCGGTTGCGCAGGCGCGTCAGCGGCGTCTTGAGGTCGTGTGCGATGTTGTCGGAGACCTCCTTCAGCCCCGACATCAGCGCCTCGATCCGCTCCAGCATGGCGTTGAGGTTCTCGGCGAGACGGTCGAGCTCATCGCCGCTGCGCCCGACCGGCAGCCGCTCGCTGAGATCGCCGATCATGATGCGATGCGCGGTGCCGGACATCGCATCGATGCGCCTTAGCACCCTGCGCGCGACGAAGACGCCACCGCCAAGTCCGAGCACAACGACGATGAGGATCGACCATTGCGCGGCCTTGGCGACGATGCCGAACAAGCGCCGCCGCTCGGCGAGGTCGCGGCCGATCAAAAGGCGGAAGCCATTTTCCAATACGGTGACGCGCACGAGCGCGCGATGGTCGCGGTCATCCGCATCCTCGATCCGCCGGTAAGCGGTCTCGGACCAGCCGATGGTCGCCATCACACCCGGCGCCAACGAGCCGACATTGCCGGCGATCGCCTGGCCGGTGGGCGAGGTCAGGAGGTAGAGATTGGCGCCCGGCCGCAACGACCGGTACTCGATTGCACGCGCGACGAAGAACAGACCGCGACGGCCGTAGATCTCGTTGAACTCCGAGGTCTCGGCATTCACCGTCTGCGTGATCTCTTCGGTGATCAGCCGGCGCGTGTTCCAGGCGAAATAGCCAAGCAGCGATGCTGCGAAAATCGCAAACAGCAGCAGGTAGACCAGCGTCAGCCGGAACGCCGTGGTGCGGACGAGTTTACCGAATGCCGTCACGGATCATGTACCTACTTCCGGCGTCGCATCAGAAACCATAGCCTATCATCCCATTAAAGATTACGCTTCTTATTCAATATGTTACACCACACAAAGCCACACCAGCCCTCACGGAAGCCCACCTCACGAAGGGTAAAAGTGGTAGAAAATTGGTAGATCATCACCTTTCACCCTTCCAAACGATCCGTGACGGTCGTACATTTTGCACGATTGTCCGAGACGGCAAAACGGTAGGCGGAGAGCCTAAAGTGAAGCTGAATTCCAACCAAGTTAAATCGCTGAAAGCCGGTTCCCATGCCGATGGCGGTGGGCTCTATCTGATCGTCCGCGAGACCGGGGAGCGCGCGTGGGCGTTCCGTTTCACGGCACCGGACGGTAAACGCGCTATCATGGAATTCGCGCGGGTTGGCGACAAAGAGGGCGAGCTGACCCTGACCGAAGCGCGCGACCAAGCGCGCAGCTATCGGCTGTCGCTCAAGAAAGACGGCATAGACCCCCGCCACAAGAAGCAGCTCGCGCTCAACGGCGACAAGACCTTCAAGGAATTTGCCGACGAGCAATATCCGACGTGGTGCGAGGGCCTGTCCAGCGAGGAAGAGAAGCAATGGGCGCGCTCGATCGCCGACGTCCCCACCCTGCACAAGCGGAAGCTGCACGAGATCACGACGGAACATGTGCTTGCCGCGCTCAAGCCGATCTGGAGCGCCAAGCCGATCACGGCCATGCGCACGCGTCAACGCATTGAACGATTACTGGACGCCGCCAAGGCGCTAAAGCTGCGCGTCGGCGAGAACCCGGCCATGTGGCGCGGCAATCTGAAACATCTCCTGCCCAGCCCTCGCAAGCTGAACCGCAAGAAGAGCAAAGGCGGTCACGCTTCCGTCCCCTATGACAGGACGCCGGCTCTCATGGTCGAGTTGCGTTTTGATGCCGGCGTTGTGGCGCGTTGCGTCGAGGTCGGTATTCTCACCGTCGCGCGCAGCCAGGAAATCCGGCTGATGGAGTGGGACGAAATCGACCTCAAGAAAAAGACGTGGCTGATCCCAGCCGAGAAAATGAAGATCAAGGGCGAAACCACGCCGAAGCGCCATCTAGTTCCGCTGTCGGATCAGGCAATCGACATCATCAAGACGATGCCGCGCGTCGGCAGGTATGTATTCCCGTCCAATCACGCGGAGGGGCATCAGCCATTTCGGCCGAACGCGCTGGTCGGCGCCATCGCGCGCGCCGGCTTCCGTGGGACGATGCACGGCAACCGCACCAGCTTCCGCAATTGGGGTGCTGACAACGTCGAGCATAATTTTCGCCGTGAGGTTTTGGAATTCTGTCTCTCCCATCGCCTGGGCGATGAGGCGGAACTTGCTTATTGGAATAGCGAGATGATCGAACGGCGCCGGATCGCCTTGCAGGCTTGGGCTGATTACGTATTGCCCCAGCGCAAGCCGCAGCTTCGTCTCGTGAAACCGGTGGACGCGATTGCCGGATAGTTGCGACCCTCGCTGACCTTGTCCCTCTGAATGTCACTGCGGAAGAGCACGCAGGGAGGTCAGCTATCGTTGTTGGACGGGGCCGCTCGCCCTCAATGAACGCGTGCCCCCTACTCAGTAACCTTTCGACGACCGCACGACGCCAATCGCCGGCCGCGACAAGCCCAGCTCAGTTTCCAGGCTCGCGATTGCCGCTCGCATCTCCTCGCCGTCAGCGTAAACGATGCTGCGGCCCTCATAGGTCAGCGAACGCGTACCGCTCCGGTATGCGCGCTTCAAAGCGTCGAGCTGGGCTTGCAGCGTCGTGATGTCGGTCATGGATCACTGCCCGGCGTTGGTGACGAGCCCGCGCCATTCGACAGCGCCGCACCCATAGTCCAACCGCACCTTGCTCTCGACGCCGTCGACGTGGAAGCCGGCCCGAGTTTCCGTCTGCGGGCCAGGAGCACCAGCCAGATACGCAAACTCGATGCAAGCCATCAGCGCGGGATCGCAGGCGAGATACCAGCGTGCGCCATCGGTCAGGCGCGGCTCGACGATCAAATCGAGGAACGCAAACGGATTGACGTTCGCAGTCTGCGTCGCCTGCACCGACGTAATCAGCTTTTCGCCGGCCGTTTCCAATGCAGCCGGCACGATCAGATATTTCGGCACGACGGAGATGATGCCGCCGCCCGGTCCAGTCTGACTACGCATCAAGAGCCGCGCTTCCGACAGCGTCGTTTCGCTTGGCACGCCGCCCGTACCGACGTTGCCATGGCTCGCGTGGAACAGCGTCAGGCTATCGCTCATGGTCGGGCCAAGGCCAGAATTCGCGACAATCAAATCGACCAGTTTCTGGCGCTCGAATTCCGCCGCAGCGAGACCAAGCCGCTGGGTAACATCGCCCAGGCCGCCGAGATCGTCATTGACCAATGCTTGCCGGGAGATCGCGAAGATTTTGCCATAGGTCGCGACCGCATAGCTCTCGGCGGTGTCGATGAAGCTCCCGAAGGGAAACTCGCCGCCTTGGTTGACCTGTTCCAGCTTGAAACCGGAATGGTCAAGCTGGATACGCGACTTCGCACGGAAGTCGACCGCGCTGGTCTCTCGCGCGACGCGACGGATGCCGCTCGGCGCGATCTGGTAGGCTTCCCGCAAGCTCTTGTTCAGGAGGTTCGCAAGCAACGCCGGATAGTCCGAAGTCGTCTGCAAAGCTCGTGTGATGAGGCTCGGCGCGGCCATGCCGAGCGTGGAAACGCCGGCACGATGCAAGCATTCGCGGGCGATGTCGGCGCAGCTCATGCCGACGTACTGCCGCGCCTGGGGCATCGGAGCAAAGCCGGGCGCGATGCGATTATACAGCGCTTCGGCCGTCGCGCGCTGGAAGATTTCCGGGTTGTCGAGGGTAGTCGCGTTATGCATGTCAGTTCTCCCGCTCTGCACCGTGACAGAACGGTCGAGCATGTGGCTGAGGAAAGCCCGGCGCGCATCGTCGACGCTGGCGCCGAGTTCAATGAGAGTGTCGATGCGCGCGGTCGGGACGCCGGCGCGGCGACCGAGTTCACGGATCGCGCGATCGTCATTTGCTGCACGGGTTCGCGCGGTCGGATCGGCAGGCACCGGCACGAAGCTCACCTCGCGCACAGACCAGCGCACGGCTGTCATGGTGCGGGTGCCGGCGCTATCCTTGCCGGCCTTCCACTCGCCGACTTCGTATCCGACGCTGAGACTGCGCAAGATGCCGTCACGTACATCCTGCACGATCGCAGCAATCTCCGGACGCGAGCTGAACCGAATGCGGGCGATGACTTCGTTACCCTCGATACGCACGTCGTCGATCGTGCCCAGGACATTCTCGATGCCGCCTTGTTGATGGCTGTCCAGAACCGACGCGCCACGGGTGACGGCGAGGTCGAGCCCCGAAGGATCGAGGATTTCTAGGAAGTCGCCACGCGCATCACGACGCCGAACCGGCGTGGTCGATGCGATGACGGCTTCGACGGTCATCGCCTCGCCGTCGAACGTGGCCGGACGCGGGATCGCGTCGCGGCGTTCAAGTTGAGTGGCGCTCTCGCGCAAGAGCAGTGCAGCACGCATTTCAGGCAGTCTCCGTATCGGGTTGATTGGCAATGTTGCCGGCGCTCGCGGACAAATCGTCCTTCGCAAACGGATCGGCTTCGATTTCGGCGTCAACGTCGGCGGGATCGCGCCCACCTTCGCTGATGATCTCTTGACGGGATCGCAGCTTGGCTTGAACCGCGAGCACGTTCGCCTTGGCGGCTTTCAATTCGTCGATGGCAGGCCAGCCGGGAAACAAGAAGGCGGCGCTATAGCGTTCGGGATTGGTTTCGTAATCGGGCGCGCGCAGGCGACCGGACAACACCTCAAGCAAGACGATGCGATCCCAAATCGGGTTCAAGAGCTGCGCGACTAAATGATTTTGCTGGATCGCCCTGACCCGGCGCTGAAAGCTCGCCATTCCGAGCTTGCCGGCGGAGAAATTGACAGAGGCGAGATCGCCCGCCGCCAGGAAATGCGGCACGCCACTCCCGCCGCAAATCAACCGCTCGATATGACCCAGAACTTCGGCGACGGTATTCATCTCGCTTGTCGGCGGAAAACTGACATCGGCTCCCGCCGGGAGCCGCAAGGTCGCGCCCGGCTCAAGATAGAGGGAGGCCGGATCGGTATTCTCGTCAAATGCCATTTCCCCGTTTGGATCGCGCACGACCATACCCACCAAGCAAGTCGTCTTGAGCTTCATGATCGCCGCATCGATCGCGCTATCAAGCGACAACGCGAGCGGCGCAACCGGCGTCAGCGGCGACATGCCGCGCGGCCCCCCTGGGAAACGCGGCTCGAACACGTGGCAAATGTCGAGCGCCGACACGGGCGCAGCCGGTTCAATTGAGGCCCACGGACTATCGGGCGGGCTCTTGAATACCCAATAGGCCACGATCCGACCGTCACCATCGAACTGAACGCCGGCAACGATCAGCGGCATGTCGCCGGTCATGCCGAGTGACGGCATGGTTTTGGAACTATCGACCTGTTCGGCTGTCAACAGTTGTAACCGCAGCGTCATCATCTGCGGATCAACGATCAATTTCGAGAAGCTTTCGCCATCGACGAAATAGCCGCGCACCACGCGGCTCAAATAGCCCCCAAGGCTCATGTTTCCTTCGATGGCGCAGTCGGCATAGAAGGCATTCCAGGCGCGCTGCAAATGCTCGTTAGTTGCCGCATCAGGATGCGCGGAGCGCACGGTCGGCCCGTCGCCGACGATGGCAGTGACGCCGTTCTGCACAATCGCAGCCACCAAGGCGTTGTTTTCCGCCTGATGACTGATCCGTCGCGAGGCCAAGCGCGAAGCCGCAAGCTGCTGTGTGATCGGCGCGTTGAGAGTGTAAGAGATCGGCCAGCGGCCGGAGCCGCCGGCCACGTCAAAGCCGCTGAACGCTCTGGCGAAGGCGCGAAATGCTGCGCGCGTGCGGGTGATGATGCTCATTGCACGTTCACAACCGGCGATGCCTCGCGCATCCGCATCGCCTGCCATTGATCGATGACCCGCGACGTGCGCGGCGCAATCGCAGCCGCAAACAGATCGGCGCCCTTGTCGAGTTCTTCCGGCGTCAACCAGATGAAATCGGGAAAATCGATGCCGTGCTCTTCGGCGCGGGCGCGCACGATGGCCAGCGCTTCATGCAGCGGCACGCCATAGACGGCCACTTTCGCCGGCTCGGGGCCGTGACCGATCGCGAAGTGCTCGGCAACCGCCTTGAGCGCTTCTCCCGCCGTGGTCGCGCTGATGATGACCCAACGCCGGCCATCGTGAGCGAGGACGAGATGCACCGGCTGACCGTTGTCGAGATCGTTGAGGCGGGAAATGATCTCCAACTGCAAATCGCTGATGACGTGATCGATCACAGAGCGCGCGGCGCCAGCTTCGATGAGCAGATCGATCGTGCTGACGATCACGGCATCGGCCGCGATGAAAATCTGTTCGCGCCACAAACCATCGGCGCGCTGCTCCGGGCTCGGCACGATGAGCGGCTGCAACTGGCCGCGTTTCTTCATGGCTTTGCGCACATGCACGTTCTTGCCGATCAGCAGATCGAAGGACGCGGGCGAGATCGGAGTGAGGCAGAACATGGCTCGGAGTTCCCAAATGCTTCGGCGGAGACGTGGTTGCCTCTTGCAGAGAGAGACGATCCGCCGTACGAAGTCAAGGCTAATTATGTAATGATATCAATATGTTAGTACGACCTGGAGAGGTTCGGCAAGGCTCGGCGAAGCTCAGACAAGGCTCGTGAGGTCACCAAAAAACCCGCCGTCCGGTCGGCAAACCGGCGGCAGGCAAATGAAAGGATAGCTGAGATGCACATCGATACTACCACACATATCGAAGTGTCTACTGAATACGTGGAAGGGCCGACGCAGATTGGCGAATACTTGATTTGCTCAGCCGGCTTCACGGCCGACTTCGAGCCGCGCAACCCCGTCCAGCGCGACCAAGTCGAAGCCGTCAAGGCGATCTTTGCGCAGTGTCGGCACACCACCAAGGTGATGCCTGACAATAGGCTGACGATTGGCTGTCTCAAGCATGACGTTGAGCGGCTGATGCCCCGCAGTGGATATATCTCGCGTGGCGCCGTCCTCGTTGCTGCGTTCGAGATGAACATCGCGGTTGTGCCGATTTTTGATGAGCGCTATCCCGCCGACGAGGGCTTCCAGCCGGTCAGCGCCTACATCGGCATCAATTATCGCGACATCGAGCGTTTGAAGAAGTGGGCATGACCATGAAAATCATCAAACCGCCGAGCAATGAAGAACTGATCGCCGTCATCGATCGGCGTCGCACGCTGCTGGAAAAAAGCAAAATTCCAGGGCAATGGGCCTCCTCGATGTCGCAGGTGATCGAGGAACTTGTCGCCGAATTCAAGTCCGATCACATCATCGGGCTGTATTGTGGCACTCAATCCTTAAGTCCCGATTTCAAGAACCTGATCGAGCTTGCGCGCAAGAAGCTCAAGATCACCGATCCTGGGCACGGCATGGGGTCGCTGGGCGTCAACATGCGGGCCATGCCCTATTTGTGGACCGACCCGGCGAGCATCCCGATGCGCGATTGGCTCTATGGTCGCCACCTCATCAGGCAATTCGTCAGTGCCACGATCGCGCCGGGTGCGCTTGGCAAGTCCTCGCTTCTCATCGCTGAGATGCTGGCGATGGTCTCGGGCAAGCCGCTGCTCGGAACCCAAAGCGAGCAGTTGCGGATTTGGTATTTCAATTTGGAGGACCCGGCCGAAGAAACCATGCGCCGTATCCAGGCGACGGCTCTGCACTATGGCCTCACGCCCGACGATATCGGCGATCGGCTCTTCCTAACTTGTGGCCGAGATCAGCCGCTGGTCATCGCCGAGATGGAAGATGGCGAAGCCGAAATCCGCTGGCCCATCGTCGAAGCCCTGGTCGAGGAAATCCAGGAGAAGGCCATCGATGTTGTGATCATCGATCCGTTCGTGAGCTGCCATAGGGTCCCGGAGAACCTGAACGGCGCGATCGATATGGTAGTCAAGGAATGGGCGAGGATCGCCGACCGCGCGGATTGTGCCGTCGATCTCATTCATCACGTCCGAAAAGGCGATCAGGAGGTCACCGTGCAAAGCGCGCGCGGCGGCGGCGCTTTCGGCGATGCCGTCCGCTCCGCCCGCGTGCTCAATCGCATGACCGAACAGGAGGCCAAGAATTGCGGCGTCGAGAACCGGCGTTCGTATTTCTCCGTGCTCGACGACAAGCCGAACATGGCCCCGCCTGCCGACAAGCGCGACTGGATCAAACTTGCTTCGGTCGACCTTGGCAACAATCCAATGGGCGCAGTTGGTGGCGACAGTGTCGGCGTGGCAACGTCCTGGGAATGGCCCGACCCGCTCGACGGCATCACTGGCGGCGACTTCGAGCGCGCCGCAGCAGCGATCAAGGCGGGCCAATGGCGCGCCAACAGTCAGGCCAAAGACTGGGTTGGCTTGCCGGTCGCCAGGGCGCTCGGTCTCAACCTCGTCGTGAAGTCGGAGCGCGCGAAGGTCGCCGGCCTGATCAAGGTGTGGATCAAGAGCGGCGCGCTGGTGGAGGTCGAGAAGACCGACGTCAGTCGCAAGGTCAAGAAGTTCATCGAGGTCGCCAGCGACCATGATTGAGCGCAGTGCGCCACTGCTCCACCTCTGCTCCACTCAGGTGGAGCAGGTGGCGCAACTGGTCTGCTCCACCTGCTCCACCTGAGTGGAGCAGAGTGGAACAAGGTTGGTGCGACTGATCTGCTCCACCTGCTCCCCCTTGTTAGGGAGCAGGGTGGAGCGGAGCAGGTCGAAATCGTCGAAACGAAGGTGGAGCAGATGGGGCTGTCGAAACCAATGAAGATAAACACATGATGGTAGACCCCAGGCAGGACGGCGCTGCGTGCTCGCTGCGGCGAGCAGCAATGGTCCGGTCGGCTCGGCGACGGCTCACGAGAGATCACTTAGGTTGAGTTGTAGGCACAGGATGATCCATCGGAATGCCTTGGGACGCGGTCGCAAGAATTTTGCCACCCAATTTTTCAACGTCCCCCAGGGTTCTAATCTGGCTGGGATCGATGCCCGGCGGCAGCACAGCGAAATTGTACTCGATGAAATTCAAAACTCCTGGGGTGAAGTGCATTTGGTTTTCCGTGATCGCGACGGTGGTTACGATTGGCCCCTCTATCGAGTACGGGATGCTCTTTGCTATCCAATCATCGGCCAAGCGATCTCGGTCAGCAAAGTTGGTTCGAGTAATCAGAACAGCCTTCTTGCCCTTGTAATCCTCCCAATTTGTCAGTTGGGCAACAGCATGAAATTGCTTCGGAGGAGCGACGCCGTAATAGACCAAAACCGCAGCGGGTAGTGATGGCCTAGTGTAAAAGACGAGGGCTACACCTGCCCATGTCAGCAGCATCATTGATGCAATCAACCGAAGCGGTCGTTTCCGCGAGCCGCTCTCAATCTTGGATGCACCTTGATCTTGGTGGTAAGTGAGCGCGGCATACAAAAGTTGACCGACCGCAATAACGATCAAAATCCCTTCTGCGAGACTTATATGCATCCGAACGGTCCCCATTTTCGCTGATTTTACCGCAGAAATTCATGCGTGCTAACCACAGGTAGTGGACAATCCCCCAAAATTCGCAGAAATCTAGATTGGCAACCGACCGGCATGAGGAATTAGCAGCGGCGGCGGCATTCGTCGACGTTTGCAATGGCGGTGACCCGCACGACCTACTCGCGGCCGGCCAAAAGGTTAGTCAATGCGCCAGTCCAACGGCTTGGCGCACGACAATTCGCAAGGTCGCGCGCGAAGTGTCATCGGTCAGTCCTGACATGCGCTTGGCTTTCCTGGGTGTCTGGATCGGGCACAAAAACATGCCGAACTTGGTTCGCGATAATGTGACGATGTATGCCGCAGCGCGCGTTCTCTTGCCGCCTTACCACGGGCCTGCTGTACGCTTATACAGGGGAACGGCGCATCGAAGGCGTCGCCGTCGTGTCGGCGTGACCTCGTGGACCGCGAACATGGAGATCGCCGAAATCTTTGCTCGCCAGCACGCAGAGAGTGGTAGAGACGGCGTGGTTTTTGAGACGATGGCTGACCCAAAGGCGATCCTGTGCAGCGTGCCTGACGCTGGCGGCGCGCCGGACGAGAGCGAATTCATCGTCGAACTCCGTTACTTGGCGGAGGTTTCGATCGTGCGTCGCCTGAAAAGTGAAAGCACGTGACGGAGCCCCCCGTCAGCCGCATCATTTCCCGCTCGCGCCGGTCTAGGCCAACAACAAAGACTAAGCCCCAATAGCTTGGCCGCCGGAGTTGGTGGAGCTGGCAACGGATGAGGTGGTCTGATGATGTGGGCGTGGGTTACTGATAAACTCCGGCTTGCCAAAGCAAGCTTGAAGCAGCCATTTCGGAGAAAGTCGATGACGAAGGGGCAATTCGAGGACATTGAGACGACGCACGGCCACGAGGAAAGGTTGCGCGAGGAGAGTATGGCCTTGGTGCGCGCGGCCCCAGAAATGGCGCGACGACTGGAAATGATAGAAAAGCTCATGTCGCTGATTTTTGTCTACACTATCGACCACAAATCTCAGTCCGAAGACGAGAATACAATGCAGATGCTGGGTGTGCGGCTGTTCAATGCGGCCTCATCCGGTATCAAGCTTGCCCTCTCCGGCTACTACCAGACGGCATTTCATCAGGCGCGTGACATCCTGGAGGTCGGCTATCTGATGGACTATTTCCGCACGTCACCGGCCGAGCGAGGCGTGTGGAAGAAAGCAGACCGGAAGGAACGCAGGGAGAAATTCGATCCCGTAAAGATCAGGATTGCGCTCGATTCGCGAGATGGCGACGCAACGAAGAAGCGGGCGGAGGAATATAACAAGCTTTCTGAATTGGCGTCTCATGCAAATTACGGCGGCTTCCGCTTGACGAGCCGAGGCCAATTCGCCGAGCTCGGGCCGTTTATCGATGGACAGTTTCTGATCGCGTGGCTGGAGGAAATGGTCCTGCGGCTCGGCCCTACGGCCGTTATGTATGCCAATCAATTTCCCAATGCAGATCCGCAGCTTGTCCATTTCTTCCAGGAGGTCGGGACAGAGCTTGTGCAGGGTTACAGGCGCAAACCTCACTCAGAGGGCGCCTAGAGGCAAACACGAACCTCAAGTAGCGATTATCGCACGCAACTTAAAGGTACTGTGATCTCGGCTCAATGCGGGGCGCGCTTGCGCTCGGACCCTATTTAGATCGCAATTCATCTAAGGTGTTTTTACAACCGTGGCGATATCGCACTCGGCAACGTATAGTTTGGCTACGTCGCCGCAGCATTGCGCCTTATTTTCCAGTCCAAAGCCTTACGTGCCGGTATAGACCCCCCTAGTAAAGATCACGCGCTTGTAGAAACCTCTGCTCCCGACGCCGCATGCAGCTTCACAAATTGCGTAGCACCGCTCGATGAGGAGATTTCAATCCATGGCCAGTAAGACCAAAGCTCAAAACGCCGCCGCTGCTGCTGCGGCCAACCTGCCGCCCAAAAGCATGACCATCTCGCAGTTCTGCCCGACGTATCACAACATGAGCGAGAGCTTCTATCGCATCCTGAAAGCGATCGGACTTGGCCCGAAGGAAATTCACGTCGGTGACGAGCCCCGCATCACTTTCAAGGATGCGGAGGAATGGGACGCGTGGTTCGTGACGCCAGAAGCGCAGGAGCTAGTCAAGCAGCGCATGAAGGAATGGCGCGAGTGTAAGGCGCGCGAGCGCAACGCGCGCAAGCAGCGCACGCAACAGCCGGAAGCCCGTTGACATGAAAGAGTTCGGACAAAAGGGCGTCGTGCCGCTCACAGAACGGTTTGCGCTGGCGCCCGAAGAGGCCAGCGCCCTCACCGGCATCGGCCTGACCTCAATCCGTCGCGCGGCGGCGAGCGGCGACTTGGTCGCACGTAAGCATGGAACGCGCACCGTCATCTTGCCCAACGAACTCAGGGCGTGGCTCAAGACCTTGCCGACGATCACAGGGCAAGAAGCTCGGCCGTAAAGACAAAAACCCCGCTTCGGCGGGGTTTTCTTTTGGCGCGTTTCCCCCTCTGTCGAGCGGGCGGTGTCTCAATTCGAAGTTACGCGTGCTTGAGTTCGCTTAAAGACAGTAATGCGGCCTGTACAAGCTGAGACATCGTTTTTCGAATGTCCTTGCGATGATCCAATGGCATGGCCGTCCAAACCGCGCGATCCTTGTCGTGGACTTGGATAAGGAATTTTTCTTGGTCGAAATCGTGCGCCGAACCCTGCGCTCGGTATCCGAGCTTTGCTTGCCCGTCAGAGCTCTGGCCGGAGAGTTCAAGAACCCAAACATAGCCGCCGTTGTGCGGCTCCACCGTCAAATTAATTGTTTTCCCATCGTATGACTGGCCCATTTTGCTTTCCTCAGATTGGTAGAAAAACGGTAGTCTGTTTGAAGCATTTTAGCGGAAAATCTCTATATTTATAGGCGATCAGCGAATGCCGTCACGGATCATGTACCCGGCGCCGCGGATCGTGTGCAGCAGCGGCCGCTCGAAACCCTTGTCGATCTTGGAGCGCAGCCGCGAAATGTGCACGTCGATCACGTTGGTCTGCGGATCGAAATGATAGTCCCAGACATTCTCGAGCAGCATGGTGCGGGTCACCACCTGTCCGGCATGCTTCATGAGATATTCGAGCAGGCGGAATTCGCGTGGCTGCAGCGTGAGCTCGTCCTTGCCGCGGGCCACGCGATGGGACAACCGGTCGAGCTCGAGATCGCCGACGCGATAGAGGGTGTCCTCGGCAGGTCCCCCGCGGCGGCGCGACAACACCTCGACCCGGGCCAGCAGCTCGGCGAAGGAATAAGGTTTGGGCAGATAGTCGTCGCCGCCGGCACGCAGACCCTTGATGCGGTCGTCGACCTGGCCGAGCGCGGAGAGAATCAGCACCGGCGTCGTGTCACCCTTGTCGCGCAGCGCGCCGATCAGCGACAGCCCGTCGCGCTTGGGCAGCATGCGATCGACCACCAGCACGTCGTATTCGCCGTTCTCGGCCATAGCGAGGCCCTCCTCACCGTCACCGGCGTGGTCGGCAATGTGTCCGACCTCGCGAAACGCCTTCACGAGATAGTCGGCGGATTCGCGGTCGTCTTCGATGATGAGGAGGCGCATCGTGCGTTCAGCGGCGGTCAAGGAGGTCAACCTTCTCTAAACAATGGCGCGAGCGACAATCGCATGCAAGCCAAGCGAACGAGACCCGGGTAGGCAAAAAGGCGGGCGGTGAAGCTGGGGGGACCTCACCGCCCTAGGCCTTCCGACGGAGGGGGGCGTATTTCCACCGGAAGGTAGGCGTGGGGAGCGAGCGTTGCGCTGCTCCCCGGAAGAGTGCCGGCGGCGGGGGCGACTGATGCCGGCGACACCCTTCATCTTGTCAGCCGCCTGAGGCTGTAGCCTTGTCAGCCCTTGGCGATGGGCACGGCGACGAAGCGCGACTGGCCGCCGCTCTTCACGCGCATCAGAACGCTGTTCTTGTTGTCGGTCCGCGCCGTGTTGATGGCATCGCGAACGTCGCCGGCGGTGCTCACGCTCTTGCCGCCGACTTCGAGAATCACATCGCCTTCCTTGAAACCGCGCTCTGCCGCGGCGCTCTTCGGATCGACTTCGGTGACGACGACGCCGTCCTTGCCGGCGCCGGCCACGGAGTTGGCGGGCGCAACGGTCATGCCGAGCTTCGGCACATCGGTGCCCTTGCTCGCGCCCTTGCCGCTGTCGTTATCGGTGTCGGCCTTGGCCTCGACCGTGTTCGGCAGCTGACCCAGGGTAAGGTTCACGACCTTGTCCTGCCCCTTGTGCAGCACGTTGAGCTTCACGGTGGCGCCGGGGGCCATGCCGCCGATGGTGCGGGCGAGCTCGCGCGCGTCCTTGACGGAATCGCCGTTGACCGAGGTGATCACGTCGCCGGATTCGATGCCGGCTTTCGCAGCCGGACCGTTCGCCTGCGGCTCCGCCACCAGCGCACCTTCGGCCTTCTTCATGCCGAGGCTGTCAGCGATGTCGGAGGTTACAGGCTGGATCTGCACGCCGATCCAGCCGCGGCTGACCGAGCCCTTGTCCTTGAGCTGGGCGACCACGCTCTTCACGGTGTTGGCGGGAATCGAGAACGCGATGCCGACGCTGCCGCCGGAGGGCGAGTAGATCGCGGTGTTGACGCCCATCACCTCGCCGTTGGTGTCGAACGCCGGGCCGCCGGAATTGCCCTTGTTCACGGGCGCGTCGATCTGGATGAAATCGTCATAGGGGCCGTTGCCGATGTCGCGGCCGCTGGCCGACACGATGCCGGCCGTCACGGTGCCGCCGAGACCGAAGGGGTTGCCGACCGCGAGCACCCAGTCGCCGATCCGCGGCTTGCTGTCGGCGAGCTTGGCGAAGGGGAAGTTCGAGCTGCCCTCGACCTTGATCAGAGCGAGGTCGGTGCGCTGGTCGGTGCCGATCACCTTGGCGCTGTAGGTCTTGCCGTCGTCGGTGGTGACCTCGACCTTGTCGGCGCCGTCGACCACGTGGTTGTTGGTCACGGCAAAGCCGTCAGCCGAGATGAAGAAGCCGGAGCCCTGGCCCTGCACGACGCGGCCACGACCACCACCCTTCAGACCAGGAATGCCGTCCGGACCACCGAAGCGGCGGAAGAAGCGCTCCATCGGCGAGCCCGGCTGGAACGGCGAGGCGGAATCATCGCCGTCGTCGTTGCTCGCGGTCTTCTCCTTGATGTTGACCTTCACCGAGATCACTGAGGGCTTCACCCGCTCGACGATGTCGGCAAAGCCGATCGGACGCTCGACCTTCTTGACCTCATTGTTGACCTGCGCGTGCGCCGGGCTGGAGAACAGGTCAGCAGGCGACGTCGACGGGCTGAAGCCGTGAACCGCAATGCCGAGACCGGCGGCGACCGAGGCCATCAGCGCGATTCTGCGGGCGGAAAACAGGGAACGGCGGGGCTGGCGGTAGGACGGCAGGTTCGTGAGATCGGGACGATCGGTCATGCAGAGGTCTCCAGGGCCTTGAAATCCATTTGGCGCCCGATAGCGGCACCTTACGGACCTCAAGATGGGGGCTTCCGCCTTACCGCGCGCTGGCTGCGGGGTTAAACTTTTGTAATGAAGGAGGATCTGCGATGCGGCAGTTTATCGCAGGCCAAAAGACGCGGTCTTACAGGAACTTAAGAGGGTTCCGGCGACCGGCTTCAAAGTGCACTTTCGAAGCTCTCAGCTTGCCCTGACGCTGACGATGAATTCGTCGACTTCGCGCTTCAGGGTCTCGGCCTGCTGCGACAGGTCGACGGCGGAATCCCGGGCTTCAGCCGCCATACGGCCGGTCTCGGCCGAGGTCGAGGTGATCTGGACGATGTGGTTGGAAACGTCGAGCGTGCCGCGCGCGGCGTCCTGGACGCTCCGGCTGATGTCCTGCGTCGCGTTACGCTGCTGAGCGGTGTCGACCTCGATGCCCGACATGATCGACGAGATCTCCGACAGCGTCTTCGAGATGGCATCGATTGCTCCACGCGTCTCCGCGGTGATGCCCTGAATGCTGGCGACGTGCGAGGTGATTTCTTCCGTCGCTTTGCTGGTCTGATGCGCAAGGCTCTTCACCTCGGAGGCGACCACCGCAAAACCCTTGCCTGCCTCTCCAGCCCGCGCCGCTTCGATGGTGGCGTTGAGCGCCAGAAGGTTGGTCTGCGATGCGATCGCCTGCACGAGCTGCACGACCTCGCCGATCTTGTCAGCGGCATTCGACAACGTGTGGATGGTGTCGCGGCTCTTCTCGGCTTGCGTCGCCGCACCCTCGGCACGCTGGGTCGCGTCCGTGACGCGGCGGCTGATCGTGCCGATCGAATTCGTCATCTCCTCAGCCGAGCCGGCGACCGTCTGCACGCTGGCGCTGGCCTGGCTCGCGGCGCTCGCCACGGCATTGGCCTTGGTGCTGGTATCGTTGGCGGTTTGCGACAGCGTCTCGGCGTTGCGCTTCAGATGCACGGCCGACGACGCCACGCTGTCGACGACGCTGGCGACAAGCTCGTTGAACCCCCTGATCCGGGCATCGAGATATTTGGACCGCTCGGCCTGGTGCTGCGCTTCGTGCAGCTGCCGCTCGGTCAGACGGCGGCGCTCGATCCCGCTGGTCTTGAATACTTCCAGCGCGCCGGCGAGCAGACCGATCTCGTTGGTACCGCCGAGGCCCGGGACCGGTGTCTCGAACTTCTGGTCTGCGACCTCGCGCATGGCATGCACAATCGCCGCCAGGGGATGAAGGATGCCGTTGCGCACGGCGAACCAGGTGGTGAGACAGATTGCGACGGCGACGATCGCGATCACGCCGCAGGCCACCAGGAAATAGGAGAACGCGGCCTGGGCCTGCTGGTAGATCTGCATCGCGTGGTCGCGCGCGGGACCGCTCAGCGCGGCGAAGTCGGACGAAAGGCTGGTGATCTCGTTGTTGAGATAGAGCACGGCAACGAAACCGGTGCCGCCCCCGATACCCAGCAGGAACAATAATGCAGCGACGACGGCGCCGACCAGAAAGCGGATCGTCAGATTGCTGTTCGTGAACATGAAAGGCTCAGAGGCTGGAATCAAATCTTGCGACAAGCTTCCAGACAAAGGTCAACATAGCATGAAATGGACGGCCGCGGCCGGCAGCTTACGTATCATTACGTAGGCTGGAATGACTTGAAGCGGCCAGGAAGACTTGAAGTGGTCAGGAAGATTTGGCGTCATCCGACATCAACGCGGCGAGCCGGGCCTCTTCGTCCGGCGTCAGCGGCGACACCGGTACATCTACACCACTTCGGGAGCGCCGACGATTTTGCCGCCAGAGCGCAAAGCCGCCACCGGCCAGCAATAGCGGCGCGAGCAGCCACAACAGCAAGGTCTGCCGCTCGAAGCGCGGCTTCAAAAGCACGAACTCGCCATACCGCGCGACCAGGAAGTCGAGCACCTGCGAATTGCTGTCGCCGGCGGCGATACGCTCGCGAACCAGAAGCCGCAGATCACGCGCGAGCGGCGCGTCGGAATCGTCGATCGACTGGTTCTGACAGACCATGCAGCGCAGCTCACGCGACAATTCGCGCGCGCGCGCTTCCTTCGCCGGATCCGACATGATCTCGTCGGGCTGCACCGCGTGCACTGCAGGCACAGCCAGCAGCATCAGCGCGACGATCACGGCCATCATCCGGCGCATCGGATCACTCCGCCGGCTGCAGGCGCTGCTTGGCCCGCGCCGGCTTCGGCGCTCCGACCCGCAGACGCCGGTCGGTCAGCGACAGCACGCCGCCGAACGCCATCAGTACCGGGCCCCACCAGATCATCAGCACCATCGGCTTGTGATAGATGCGCACGGCAATCGCGCCCTCGGCGGTGACGTCGCCAAGCGAGATGTAGAGCTGGCTGGCACCGCGGGTCAGCAGCGCGGCCTCGGTGGTCGAAGAGCCGCGCGTGGTGAAGCTGCGCTTCGACGGCGTCATGACGCTGAGCGCGTCGCCGCCCCGGCTGACGTTGAACTGAGCAATCATCTCGCGGTAGTTCGGCCCCTGGCGCTCGAGCAGACCGTCGAGCTTCAAATCATATCCGGCGACCTGTGCGACGTCGTTCGGCTTCATCGTCGCGATATATTCGCTGTTCCAGGTGGTCTCGCAGACGATCCCGATCAGCGCGACCCCGAGGCCGGCATGGGCGAACGCCGTCCCCCAGGCCGAACGCGGCAGGCCCCTGGCGCGGTGCAGCGTGGTCGCGAACGGAAGACGAAGCAGGCCGGTTCGTTCGGCGATATCGGTCACAGCGCCGGCAATGACGAAAACGCCAAGCCCGATGGCCAACGGCGCCAGCGCGCTGCCGCCACGCGTCCAGGCCCAGACGATGGCGATCACGACGAGGCCTGCGACGCCGGCCGCAAGCAGGCGCTGCGTGACACCGAGCAGGTCGCCGCGTTTCCACGCCAGCATGGGCCCGAACGGCACCGCGAGCAGCAGCAGCGCGAACAGCGGGACGAAGGTGAGATTGTAGAAGGGAGCGCCGACCGACATCTTGAAGTCGGCGAGCACTTCCATCGCGAGCGGATAGAGCGTTCCGAACAGCACGACCGCACAGGCGACGGTCAGCAGCAGATTGTTCAGAACCAGCGCGCCCTCGCGCGAGATCGGCGCGAACAGCCCGCCCTGCTTCAACGCGGTCGCACGCCCCGCGAACAGCGAGAGGCTGCCGCCGATGAACAGGCAGAGGATCAGGAGGATGAACACGCCACGGGTTGGATCATTGGCGAAAGCGTGCACCGAAGTGATGACGCCCGAACGCACCAGGAAGGTGCCGAGCAGCGACAGCGAGAAGGTCAGGATCGAGAGAAGGATGGTCCAGACCTTCAGTGCGTTGCGTTTCTCCATCACCAGCGCCGAGTGCAACAGCGCGGTGCCGGCGAGCCACGGCATCAGCGAAGCGTTCTCCACCGGGTCCCAAAACCACCAGCCGCCCCAGCCGAGCTCGTAATAGGCCCAGTAGGATCCCATCGCGATGCCGAGCGTCAGGAATATCCAGGCGACCAGCGTCCAGGGCCGCACCCAGCGCGCCCAGGCCGCGTCGATCCG
The DNA here is from genome assembly GCF_053592855.1 of Bradyrhizobium sp. T-1. Taxonomy (NCBI): domain Bacteria; kingdom Pseudomonadati; phylum Pseudomonadota; class Alphaproteobacteria; order Hyphomicrobiales; family Nitrobacteraceae; genus Bradyrhizobium; species Bradyrhizobium sp. T-1. Next base: position 5,700,815 of record NZ_CM132115.1, read on the forward strand.
CCCCTCGATCAGCGCCGCGATCGCGAAGGAGAACGAGATGGAGAAGCCGACATAGCCGAGATAGAGCATCGGCGGGTGCACGGCGAGGCCGATGTCCTGAAGCACGGGATTGAGATCACGCCCCTCGATCGGCGGATTGACGATGCGCAGGAACGGGTTCGAGGTGATCAGGATGAAGAGATAGAAGGCGCTCGCAATCCAGGCCTGCACGCTCAGCACATGAGCACGCAGCGACAGCGGCAGATTGTTGCCGAAGGCCGCAACCAGCCCACCGAACAGCGCCAGGATCGACACCCACAGCAGCATCGATCCTTCATGGTTTCCCCACACGCCGGTGATCTTGTAGATCAGCGGCTTCATGGAGTGCGAATTCTCGTAGACATTGGCGACGGAGAAATCCGAGTTTACGTGCAACGTCACGAGCGCAATGAACGATGCGCCGACGAACAGGAGCTGCGCCAGCGCGGTGGAGCGCGCCACGTTCATCAACGCGGGATCGCGCAAGCGTGCGCCGATCATCGGCACGAAGGACTGGATCAGCGCCAGCGCGAGCGCCAGCACCAGCGCATAATGTCCGGCTTCTGCGATCACCGCACCGCTCCCTGCGAATTACCCTGCGCCGTCGTTGCGGCCGGCTTGGCGCCACCGGAAGCTTGGGCGCCGTAGTCATCCTTCCAGTGCCCCTGCTTCTTCAGGGCATCGGCAACGTCCTTGGGCATGTAGGTCTCGTCGTGCTTGGCAAGCACCGTGTCGGCCTTGAACACGCCATTGGCATCGAGCGCACCCTCGGCGACGACGCCCTGCCCTTCACGGAACAGATCCGGCAGAATGCCCTTGTAGGCGACGGGAAGCTTGGCGCTGCCGTCGGCAACCTCGAACGTCACCGCGAGATTATCGCCGCGCTGGAGCGAGCCCGGCTGAACCAGGCCACCGAGGCGAAAGCGCTTGCCGGGCTGAACGTGCTTCTCGGCCACCATGGTCGGGGTCGAGAAGAACACGATGGAGTCGCGCAAGGCATTGAGCACCAGCGCGGCCGCGAGCGCGAGCACGGCGAGCGAGCCGCCGATGATGGTCATACGTCGCTGCTTGCGCGTCATGGCGTGTCCGTTCTCCGCTCGTCTCGTGCTGCGACTGTCATCCGTCGAGCCCGAGAGTCTTGAGGCCTTGGTTTAGCTGGCGTAGCCGCTCGGAATCGTTGGCGACCGCCTGACGGGCATCGGTCGAGGCGCCACGGGCCTTGTCGCGGTCGCCCATCACCAGATAGGCGCGCACCAGACGCAGCCACCCGTCGACGTCGTCGCCGTTCTGCTTGAGGCGCGTGGCGAGGCGCTCCACCATGCTGCGGATCATCGCGTTGCGATCGCCGTCGTTCATATCCTTGGAGGCCGCGATCGTCTCGTCCGACAACGCCGGCATCGAGCTGCCGCCGCCGACCCGCGCGAGTGAGGACTGCACCAGCGGCCGCCACGGAGCATCCGAGGGCGCTTTCGCAAGCAGCGCGCGCCAGATGTTGGCCGCGTCATCCTTGCGGCCGTCCTGCTCGGCGACGAGCCCGAGGAAGTAGTTCGCCTTGGGATCGTCGGCATTCAGGGCGTGGGCACGCTCGAACTCGGTCTTGGCTTCCGCCGTCACCACGCCGCCGGCCGCAGCCGCGATCGCTTCGCCGAGATCGGAGCGGCGCTCCGCGCTCTCGCCATTATAGGTGATCGAATTGCGGTAGGCGCGCACGGCCTCGTCGAAGCGGCCGAGCCGCTCCAGCACCGGAGCAAGCACGTTCCAGCCGCGGCCGTCGGTCGGATTTTTCTCCAGATGCTGCTGGACTTGCGCGACGAGGTTCTCGAGCGACTGCGCCATGCCGGACCCCGACTCGCGCTCCCGCTGCGCCAGCGGAAAGTCGCGAAGCGCGGGCGAACCGAGCGGAACATAGATCGCAGCCGCGACCAGAGGCAGGCCGACCAGCGCCAGCACCGCCGCCGCACGGCGCCATTTGAGACTGGGCGCCGGCATGAGCGCGGCTTCGCTGCCGGCTGCGGCGAGCAGCCTGCGGCTGATCTCGACGCGCGCCGCCTCGGCTTCAGGTCGCGCGACCAGTCCGGCAGCGAGATCACGCTCGATCTCGGCCAATTGGTCCTTGTAGACCACGACCTCGCTGCCTTGATTTTGATCGCGCCCGTTACGGCCGAGCGGCCAGAGCACGGCGAATATCGCCGCGACCGTCATCAGCGCGAACACGAACCATAGCGTCATCTGGCAAGCTTCCGGCAGCGCGAGAGCCGCGCCCATAGGTGGCTTTACACCACGGCCGGACGATGCGGCAATTGACAATTGTCAATTCGGCGCGAGCGCGCACCGTCCGAAATGGTGAAGAACCAACGGCTTAGCCGATCTCGAAGTCCACGCTTTGAGCGGCGTCCTCGCCGTGCCCGTTGAGAGCCCTCAAGAAGTAGGTTCCCGGCTCGATGACGTCGGCAATCTGATGCGCAACGCCCCGACGGGGACACGCGATGCAACCCTGGTGACGGTCTCAGGCAGCTGTCGACCGCTTGCCTTCTCAACCAGCACCACCTTCGCACCGACCATCAGCCTTTGATATTTGGCAACAATGATGCGGTTTTCAATTTCAATGGAGCTGATAACGGGTTTCATGCGCCCACAGATAGAAATTCCAAAAGCTTGCGCGGGGACCGTAAGGCCCACAATCGGCGCGGTCAACTATAAATTGTGATAACGAAAAGATGCGCCTGAATCAGCTCGCACGCGTCGATTTGCGCTCGCCTGTCGCCGCGTTCTCCGCAGCCCGGCTCATCAGCGAGGCGTAATCGTCGCCGAACAGCACCTGGCAGAAGCGGATCGCAGCCTGCACCTGCTGCTGCCGGTAGGTGCGGACCTTGTGATCGGCGGCGCGCAGCGACTGCACCAGCTGCTCGGTCGACCGTTCGACATATTGCTGGAGGTCGGAATAGGTGCGCAGCGTCACCTCGTTGATCGCGAGCTCGCTGGCGTAGTTGCGGCATGTCGCGACGAAGTCGATCAGGGCGACGGTTTCCTCGACCTCGGTACTGTCGATCCGCGCTCCGGGCGGAATATCCTTCTCGGGACGCTGGCGCAGGATGCGGCGGACGCGGCCGGGAACGCTGTCGATCTCCGATTGCAGCGCGTTGGAGATGTCGGCCCGGATCGAGGTCAGCTGCTTGCCCCAGGCGGAATCGTTGCGCAGATCGAGTTCCGTGCGCAGGCCGCGCACGCCATCATGGAGTGCCTTGAGATTGTCGGCAACGGTGTCGAAATGGCCGCGCTTGATGTCCATGCGCAAATTGGCGGCGACACGGGACAGATCGTGCAGGGCGATCGTGACGGCAACGCCATAAGGCGTTGCCGCGACGCGGATCTCATCATCGGACGCGGCGATCTTGATCGCGAGGCGAATGATCTGCCACGGCGCGGTCATGCGCTGGATCACCACCGACAACGCAAAGGGCAGCATCTGCGGGGTCTGGAGCACGGGAATATTGAGCGCAGCGGTCACCGAGGCGATCTGGGGATCGCCGAACGCGCGCAGGAAACGCGGCAGCTTTTCATTGAGCGTGCCGAGGGCCTCGCGAACGGAGAGCACCGCGCCGATCGAATAGAGGTCCTCGATCACATTGGGCGGGCCAACCCGGGCCAGCGCGCGCGACTTGTCACCGCCGCCCGGCCCCGTCAGCGCGAAGATGGCGTCCGCCGCCACGGCCTGGAGCTTGAGCGCCAGCGCCTCGACCTGCCCCGCGCTGTCGGAAGCCGGCATGCGCGCCAGCGCGGCCTCGAATTCAGCGACCTTGTCCGGGGCACCATCGCGGCCGAGCCATTGCCAGATCGGATTAAGCGAGGAGCGGCGGATCTGGCCGACCCGGATTGGGGCGCCGGCCTCGACCAGGAACGGTTCCAGCACCTGGAACAGCAACCGCGACAGATCGTCGGTTCGCGGCGGCGGGGCGTCCTCGGACTCGGTCTTGCGGACGATCTTGCGCAGCTGCTCGAGCACGAGGGTCGCCACGGCCGTGTCCTGGCCGCGCTCGAGCGCGCGCTCGAACTCCCGCATCAGCAGCGCCTGCGCCTGCGGCGGGAGCTGCGCGAGATATTCCCTCAGCCGCTCGATCGATGTCTGGCTCATGCGCCCGGGTAATGCACGGTAAAATGGCGGACGTGGGATGCGTCCTCCCCGATCATAGGTGGGTGCGCCTTAAGAAGCCGTTGAGGAAGTCCCTCCGAAAACCTCCGGTTTCGTCCGGAAGCCAAAATAATCGTTTGGGATCAGAGGATTATATTCCCGGCAGCACCAGCTCGGCCCGCAGCCCCCCGATCGGCGCGCGGCCGAGCGAGAGGCTGCCGCCATAAAGCGCGGCAAGATCGGTCACGATGGATAGCCCGAGCCCCGAGCCCGGCTTGGATTCGTCGAGCCGCTGGCCGCGCCGGGAGACCTGGGCGCGCTCGGCCTCCGAGAGACCGCGGCCGTCGTCATCGACGATCAGCCGCAGCTTGGGCCCTGCCCCGGCCTGCTGCGGGGCCTCGACCACGACCTCGATGAAGACCCGCGAGGCCGCCCATTTGCAGGCGTTGTCGACGAGATTGCCGACCATCTCCTCCAGGTCCTGTCGCTCGCCCCGGAATTTTGCCGAGGGATCGGCCTTGGCTTCGACGGCGATGCCGCGGCCGCGGTGGATCTTTTCCATGGTCCTCCGCAACGCTTCGATGGCCGGCGCAACCTCCGTTACAGTGCCGACGATCGAGACCCGGGCCGCGATGCGGGCGCGCTCCAGATGATGGGCGAGCTGGTTACGCATCACGTCCGCCTGCTCCATCACCTTGGCCGCGAACGGATCGGCCGCATGCGAACCCGCCTCATTCACGATCACCGAGAGCGGCGTCTTGATCGCATGGGCGAGATTGCCGACATGGGTGCGCGCGCGCTCGACGATCTCGCGATTGGCATCGATCAGCGCGTTGGTCTCGCGCGCCAAGGGCGCGATCTCGACCGGGAATTCGCCCTCGAGCCGCTCGGCCCGCCCGGAGCGGATATCAGCGATGGATTCCGAGATGCGCTTGAGCGGCGCGAGGCCGAAGCGGACCTGGAACACGGTCGTCAGCAGCAGCACGATGCCGAGCGCGGTGAAGGTGCCGCCGAGATAGTAGTCGAAGCTGCGCGTCTCATCGAAAATTTCGGTGTCGTCGCCGGCGACGCTGACGAGATACTTGCCGTCGGCGCCGAGATCGACGGGACGCTCGACCATGCGCAGGTTCTGGCCCTCCGGCCCGTCGACATAAGCCAGCCGGATGCCGGCGGCAGTGAGCTCGGCGCCCTGGTCCTCCAGCTTCGGCAGCTTCTTGTCCCAGAGCGAGCGCGAGGAGCGCACCTCCGGCTTCTCGGTGTCGGTGCGCGTGATCTGCCAGTACCAGCCGGACAGCGGCAGCTCGAACAGGGGCTCCCCGAGCGACTGGAACTGACGGTCCGGCGGCTCGTCGGGGGTAGCGACCTCGGCGATCAGGGTGCGGAGATAGAGGTTGAGCCGGCGGTCGAAGGCGCGCTCGGTCGCGTTCTTGTAAACCGACGACAGCACCACGCCGGTGATGGCCAGGATGACAACGAGCCAGGCGGTCGCCGACAGGAACAGGCGGTTCGCAAGCGAGCTGGCGGGCATCGGAATGATCCCGGGGGCGCGAGGTGGTGGCATGGCGGCGGCGGTCATGACCGGACCAAGGCCCGTGTCGGGCCGCCCGTCAAGCCAAGAACCTGGATCCTTGCAGAAACCCCTCAGGCGCCGGCGGCCGGCGGGGTCAGGAGATAACCGAGGCCGCGGACGGTCTGGATGATGTCGACGTCGAGCTTCTTGCGGATGCGGCCGACGAAGACTTCAATCGTGTTGGAGTCGCGGTCGAAATCCTGGTCGTAGAGGTGCTCGACCAGCTCGGTGCGCGACACGACGCGCCCGGAATGGTGCATGAGGTAGGCCAGAAGCCGATATTCGTGCGAGGTCATCTTCACGGGATTGCCCGACACGCTGACCCGGCCGGTGCGCGTGTCGAGCGTCACGGGGCCGCAGCTCAGCTCGCTCTGGGCGTGGCCGGTGGAGCGACGCAGCAGCGCGCGGATCCGCGCCAGCACCTCCTCCAGATGGAACGGCTTTGCGACGTAATCGTCGGCACCCGCGTCAAACCCCTGGACCTTGTCGCTCCAGCGGTCGCGCGCAGTGAGGATCAGCACCGGCATGGTGCGGCCGTTGCGGCGCCAGGCCTCCAGCACCGAGATGCCGTCCTTCTTCGGCAGGCCGATGTCGAGCACCACGGCGTCATATGGTTCGTTGTCGCCGAGATAGTGCCCCTCCTCTCCGTCGAAGGCGCGGTCGACGACATAGCCGGCGTCCGTCAGCGCCTTGGTGAGCTGGCGATTGAGATCGGGGTCGTCCTCAACAACGAGCAGGCGCACGCTTCTCTCCAGAAATAGGCCGCATGAACACCGCACCAGATGAGCAATTCCGGCGTGAACTGAATATGAACGCGGGGAACTGCCTTTGTTACTTTTTGGTCATATACGACGTGTTCGCAGCCAACGCGACTGCACCCGCCACACCCCCGGAGGAACCGGCGGCATGGCGGGCGCAGCGTGCCGCGTACCGCGGCGAGTCGGAAGGTCCGTCCTTCCCGTCGATTCGGCCGTCAGGTCCGGAAGAACACGAACCAGATGACGGCAAGGATCAGGATCGCAAGTCCGGTCGAGATGGCGAGGAGAGCTGCCACCGACGGCCCAGGCTCGCCCTGGCGCGCCTCGGTTGCCGTCTCGACGATCTGATGGTCCTCGCGCGTGGTTGCCATGGTGGCCTCAATCTCTAGATGTCGCCTCCAAAGGCTGCGACCTCCTCGCAGCCCGTGTCCTGGGCCAACGCCCGATCCGATTTGATGTTCCGGTTTTTGCCCCCACATCGGGCCTACCCCGCACGGTCAGCGACTGGTTAACGCAATTGCAGGATTCCGACCCAACCTGTGTATGATTCGGTGTTCCCCGATGGTATCCTCATAGGTCTGTCCCTGTTGCGTTTGGAGTAGCCCATGGCCCCCCGCGCCAATTGGAAGGGTTTTCTGCGTCTTTCGCTCGTGACCTGCCCGGTCGCGCTGTATCCGGCCACTTCGGATACGGAGAAGGTTTCGTTCAACCAGATCAACCGCAAGACCGGCCACCGGATCAAGTATCTAAAGGTCGACGCCGAGACCGGTGACGAGGTGACCTCCGAGGACATCGTCAAGGGCTACAAGGTCGACACCGACACCTACATCGAGGTCACCAAGGACGAGCTCGACGACATTGCGCTCGACTCCACGCACACGATCGAGATCGACGAGTTCGTGCCGAAGGCCGACATCGACAACCGCTATCTGATCCGCCCCTATTATCTCGTGCCCGACGGCAAGGTCGGCCATGACGCCTATGCGGTCATCCGCGAGACCATCCGCAGCATGAACAAGGTCGCGATTGGCCGCGTGGTGCTGACCAATCGCGAGCACATCATCGCGCTGGAGCCGCTCGAGAGCGGCCTGATGGGCACGCTGCTGCGCTACCCCTACGAGGTGCGCAGCGAAAGCGAATATTTCGACGACATCCAGGACGTGAAGCTGACGAAGGACATGCTCGACCTCGCCAAGCACATCGTCGAGAAGAAGTCCGGTGCATTCGAGCCCGAGCTGTTCGAGGATCACTACGAGACCGCGCTGATCGATCTCATCAACAAGAAGCGCTCGGGCGCGCCGATCGCCGCCAAGTCCACGCCGAAGAGCGGCGGCAACGTCATCAATCTGATGGACGCGCTGAAGAAGAGCCTTGCGAGCGAGAAGGACGCCACGCCCGCGGCGAAGGTCGCCAAGGAGACCGTCAAGGCCAAGAAGCCGAAGAAGCGCGCCGAGGGCCAGCGCGAGATGCTGCTGCCGATCTCCGGCAAGGGCGGCAAGGACGCTGCTGCCAAGGAAGCAGCGCCCAAGAAGGCCGACAAGCCGGTACGTGCGGCAACGCGAGCGAAGAAGGCCGGCTGACGGCATCGCATCGCCGATCGCGTCGTGACGTCTCCCCTCACCGATCGGGCCGCCTGACATGCCCTGGTCGACGCCGTTCGACGATCCAATCGGCTTGCGCGGCGGCGCCAAGCTGCGCACGTTGCAAGAAGCCGCCGACTTCATCATGCAACTGCCCGAGGCCGAGCAGCAGGAGCCGCGCTGGCAGACCGCGATCGAGATGCTGATCAACGCGGCGGAGACCGGCGGCGGCTGGCTCACGTTCGCCCGCATCGGCATGCTGCGCGCATTGAACGCGGAGCCCCGGCGTCGATGAGCCACGCTTGGCATGCTTGCCGATCGGTTGACGAACAGCCTCAACAATCCCTTAAGCGGCCCGGTGACTTTCGGCACCACGATGCCATCCTGCCGCACCCGGGTATTCGTACGGTAACCAAAATTAACGGTTGATTCCCCTTGCGCGCACCATGGTCCGCCCCACCGAAGAACCGGGGTGCGCACCACCGTGCCGCAGCAGAACGCTAGAAAGAACTACATCGGCCTCGTGAGCGACGCGACCGAGGACGAGCGCATCGCCGACGCGTTGGTGCGATCGCAGGGGCATGTCGTAAGCTATCTGGTCGGACGCCTCGCCGCCATGCTGGGACGCCCGCGCAAGGGTGTCCCAGGACGCACCACCACCAGTTGAGGTACGCCTGCTTCCGCTCATTTCAATCGGATAATGAAACCTTCGTTTAACGGCTGTTACGTTAAGACACGACAGGCAGGATCGGCCGAGCCTGCCTTTTTTGATGCGCGCAAGCGCCTCGTCGATCACTTTACCAGTTTGATAACGCCGTGCGCCTACATTGGACCGGATGAACAGGAGTTGGCGATGACTTTGCTCAGGTCTTTTCTTGCCGATGAAAGTGCCACCACCGCGATCGAGTATGGCCTGATCGCCGCCGGCATCGCGCTCGCCATCATCACCGTTGTGACCAACACCGGCAGCGTCCTCCTCAGCAACAAGTTCAACTCGATCAGCGCGGCCACGAAGTAGCGCCGTCACGGCATTGCGACGCCGATCCCGCGGACCATGATCTGAGTCAAGCCCGCCCGGACGGCGGCGGCTAAGCATAACGGATCCAGCTTTCTGCGGTCCGTCCATGCACCCAGACCTCTCACGCTCCCAGCTCAAAATACGCCGCGTCCATCTCGATACGGGCCGCGAGAACGTCGTCGTCGTATCCAGGCGGTCGAAGGCGCTGCGTGCGGACATCTTTCGCGGCTTCAGTCGCGTCGAGCTGCGCCTTGACGACAAGACGCTGCTGGCGACGCTCCTGATCACCGATGATGACGCATTGGCGGCCCAGGACGAGATCGGCCTCTCCGAGCCTGCGTTCCGGCGCTTCGCCAAACCGGTCGGTACGCTGGTGACGGTCGCACCGGCCGCGCCTCCGGAAAGCCTCGAAGCGGTCCGCGCCAAGATTCGCGGTCGAACGCTCGATAAGGCGGAGATTGGCGCGATCATCAACGACCTCGCGCATTTTCGCTATTCCGACATGGAGATCGCCGCGTTCCTGATCGGCTCGGCGAGCTTCATCACCAGTGATGAGCTCTTGGCGCTCACGGGCGCCATGGCGCAGGCCGGCACGCAGCTGGTGTGGCCGGACCCGATCGTGGTCGACAAGCACTGCATCGGCGGCATTCCCGGCAACCGCACCTCGATGGTCGTGGTGCCGATTGTCGCCGCTCACGGCCTGCCGATCCCGAAGACCTCGTCGCGCGCCATTACATCGCCGGCCGGAACGGCCGACACGATGGAGGTGCTGGCGCGGGTGAATGTCGGCGTCGAGGAGATGAAGTCGATCGTCTCGTCCTGCAACGGATGCCTGATCTGGGGCGGGCATGTGAACCTGTCGCCGGCCGACGACGTGCTGATCTCGGTCGAACGCCCGCTCAGCCTCGACACACGCGAGCAGATGGTCGCCTCCATCATGTCCAAGAAGATCGCCGCGGGATCGACCCACCTGTTGATCGACATTCCGGTTGGACCGACCGCGAAAGTCACCACCGCCATCGAGGCGATGCGGCTGCGAAAGCTGTTCGAATTCGTCGGCGACCGGTTCGGCCGCACGGTCGAGGTGATCACGACCGACGGCCGTCAGCCGATCGGCAACGGCATCGGGCCGGTGCTCGAGGCCAACGACGTGATGGCTGTGCTCGGCAACGAGGCGGATGCGCCGCGCGATCTGCGCGAGAAATCGCTGCGGCTCGCTGCCCATTTGCTGGAATATGATCCGAAGCTGCGCGGCGGAGCCGGCTACGCGCGCGCGCGTGAGCTGCTCGATAGCGGCGCCGCCCTGAAACAGATGCAGAAGATCATCGACGCCCAGGGCCCGTCGAAATGCAGCACCGATCTCGGACCCAGCAGCTTCGACGTCAAGGCGGAACATGACGGCGTGGTGTCCGCGATCGACTGCCTGCGCCTCAACCGCCTCGCCCGCACCGCCGGCGCGCCGCTCGACAAGGGCGCCGGCATCCGCCTTTTCAAGAAGATTGGCGATCGCGTCGACCAGGGCGAGCCGCTCTACCGGGTCTACGCATTCGACGGGCCCGAGCATGATCTGGCCGCGTCTGCCGCCCAGCAGGCGACGGGTTACGTCCTCAACGGTCACGAAGCACTCCAGGACAGGACGCAACCGTGAAAACGATCGCGCTTCAAACCCTGCCTTCCGGCGCCGGCGCGGCGAAGCGCCTCGCGGCGCGGCTTGAACTCGCCTGTGACGAGATCGCCCTGCACCGCTTTCCGGACGGCGAGCTGCGCGTTACTGTCGCGCCGGCGGCCGACACCACCATCCTCTATGCGCCGCTCGATCAACCCAATGACAAGCTGATCGCCCTGCTCTTCGCCGCGGAGGCGCTGCGGCGCGGCGGCGCCAGGCGGTTGGTGCTGGTTGCCCCCTATCTCTGCTACATGCGGCAGGACATCGCGTTTCGTCCAGGCGAAGCCATCAGCCAGCGCGCCATGGGCACCCTGCTTGCGACGCTGGTGGACCGCGTCATCACGGTGGACGCTCACTTGCACCGCACCCCCGACATCAAGTCCGTGTTTGCAGGTATCGAGGCGGAGAACCTGTCCGCGATGCCGGCGATCGCGGATGCGCTTGCCGCGGGCGGCGTCGATCCCGCCACCGTCGTGATCGGTCCCGACGCAGAGTCCGAGCCCTGGGTCAGGGACCTCGCGGCACGATTGGGATTGCAGCACACCGTCGCACGCAAGACACGGCATGGCGATCGCTCCGTGGAGATCGATTTTGCCGATCCTGCCCTGCTCTCGGGGCGGCCGGCGTTGATGGTCGACGACATCGTATCCTCCGGGACGACGCTGATGGTTGCGGCGAGGGCATTGCGGGCGATCGGCGCAACGGCCGTCGATGCAATCGTGACGCACGCGCTGTTTCCTGCCGCGATGGTTGCCGCATTCATCGACGCCGGCATTCGTTCGATCCGTTCGACCGACAGCGTGCCGCATCCGACCAACGCGATCACGCTCGAAGAGACGCTCGCGGCTGCCTTGTGGTCCGAGCGCAGCGCGACACATTCGCTGGAGACACCAAGATGAGCATCACCGTTCGCTTTTGCGGGGCCGCCCGCACCGTGACCGGCTCCAGCTATCTGTTCCGGACTGCCGCCGGCGCTTTCCTGGTCGATTGCGGCCTGTTCCAGGGGCCGAAGACGCTCAAGGAGCTCAATTACGGCGCCTTCCCGTTCCGCCCCGCTCACGTCCGCGCGGTCCTGCTCACGCACGCCCATATCGACCACAGCGGGTTGCTGCCGAAACTCGTCCGCGAAGGATTTGCGGGCCCGGTCCTGGCGACGCGGGGCACGATCGACCTCTGCTCCTACATGCTGCCGGACGCAGGCAGCATCCAGGAGTCCGAGGTCGCGCAGCTCAACCGGCGCAACAAGGCCCGCGGCCGCAAGGAAGTGCAGCCGATCTACACGCAGGCCGACGCGGTTGCATCGCTCCAATCGTTTCGCGCGGTCGATTATGAACACTGGACCGACGTGATCCCGGGCGTCCGCGCGCGCTACTGGAACGCCGGCCATCTGCTCGGTTCTGCCTCGATCGAGCTCGAGATCGCCGAGCAAGGTTCGCCCCGTCCGCTCCGCGTATTGCTCTCCGGCGACGTCGGCCCCGAGGCAAAGCTGCTCCAGCCCGATCCCGAGGCGCCATCCGACCTCGACTATGTGATCTCCGAATCCACCTATGGCGACCGCGTGCGCGCCGCGACGACGCCGGCTCTCCGCCGGCAGCACCTCGCAGCCGAGGTACGCGATGCGGCGGCGGCGGGAGGCGCGCTGCTGCTGCCGGCCTTTGCGGTCGAACGCACGCAGGAGCTGATCGTCGATCTCGTCGAGCTGATGGAGCGCGGCGAGATCCCGAACGCGCCGATCTTCCTCGATTCCCCGCTGGCGATCCGCGCCACCGAAGTGTTCCGCCGGCACGCCGCGAGCCTCGACCCGACCGTCGACGCCGAACGCCTGCTCAACTCGCCGCATCTCAAGTTCACCGAGACCGCTGACGAGAGCAAGGCGACCATGCGTCTCAGCGGATTTCACATCATCATCGCAGCCAGCGGCATGTGCGATGCCGGCCGCATCCGCCATCATCTGAAACGCTGGCTCTGGAACGAGCGTGCGACCGTGCTGCTCGCCGGCTTCCAGGCCAACGGCACGCTCGGCCGTTTCCTGCAGAACGGTGCCAAGGCCGTCCGGATCCAGGGCGAGGAAATCCGGGTCGCGGCGCGGATCCGCATGATCGACGAATATTCCGGTCACGCCGACGGCGCCGGCATGGCCGGGTGGATCGCGGCGCGCCGGCCCATCGCCCGCGGGCTGTTCCTGGCCCACGGCGAGGAAGGCGCCATCTCCGGGCTGGCCGAGCGCGTCGCCGAACGAATCATTCCCGCGGCCAAGGTCTACCAGCCGATGCTCGACGACATCTATGAACTCGCGGCTGCCGAACCGCGTCTGATCGACGTCGATCATCGTCGGCGTCTCGCGCCCGAGGCCGTGACCCGTCTCGACTGGCACAATGAGATGTCGGAGCTGATCCTCGACATCAATGACACGGTTGGCGCCGCCGCCGACGACCGCGCCCGCGGGGTCATCATCCGAAGGCTGCGACGGGCGTTGCTGGAGAAGGCGTAGATCGAGTTGGACGGATAGCTCGGCACTGAGACAGAAATTCCGTCAGTACGAATATTTCGAACGCCGAGGGGTCGCCCAGCGCTGGCGTGTTTTGCCTGCCGGGCAATACAGAGATCGTGCCGTGACATCCGGCGGAGCGCCGGCGGACCTGGCGACCCAGAATTGCCCCGGGTCTCATCCCGGTTGCGCGGCTCAAGCCGCCCCTGGAGTCGGCACGCGCCGACGCAACGGGACTTTCGATAGCTCCAGCAACACCAGGGAGACGAGCGCGACCACCACCGTGATGGCGAGATCATCCGCATGCAGGGGACCAAAGCGAAACAGGTCCGCCGCCACGGGCCACACCAGGCTCAGGGCAAGCACTGACGTCACGAACATGACAATGATGACGAGCGTGCGGTTCGGCCGGGTAAAGGCTTCGACCAGCGAGGTCGAGAACGAGCGGTTGACGAAGATCAGGCTCACGATCACCAGCACCAGCGAGAAGAACGTCAACGCTCGGACTTCGCTCGCCGGCATGCCGTATCGGTTCGCCGTCACCATCACGCCACCGGTCAGGGCCAGCGCCAGGCCGCCCTGCAGCGCGGACCAGACCAGCAGGGACCTCGGCAGCAGCGGCTCGTCCGGTGAACGCGGCGGCCGCTGCATCACGTCGCTCTCCTCGGTCTCGGCTTCGAAGACCAGGGAACAGACGGGATCGATGATCATCTCGAGAAACGCGATGTGAACCGGGCCGAACAGCAGCGGCATCCCCGTGACCAGCGGCAACAGCGCAAGTCCGGCGATCGGAACGTGGACCGCGAGGATGAAGCTCATCGCCTTGCGCAGATTGTCGTAGATCCGGCGGCCGAGCCGGATCGCCTTCACGATCGAGCCGAAATCGTCGTCGAGCAGAACGATCGAGGAAGCTTCGCGCGCCACGTCGGTGCCGCGACCGCCCATGGCGATGCCGATATGGGCGGCCTTCAGCGAGGGTGAATCGTTGACGCCGTCGCCCGTCATGGCGACGATCTCGCCCGCGCCCTTGAGCGCATTGACGATGCGCAGCTTCTGGGCCGGCGCAATTCGCGCGAAGGCCGTTTGTCCCCGCGCCGCGCCGGCGAGTTCGGCATCGGCCATGCCTTCGACATCCGTCCCTGTCAGAACGCGTTCGGGATCGAGGCCGGCCTGCGTCGCGATCGCCGATGCGGTCGCGGGATAGTCGCCCGTGATCATGACCACGTGAATGCCAGCGGAGCGGCATTCGGCAATGGCGTCCTTGACTTGAGGCCGCAGCGGGTCGGCAAAGCCGATCAGGCCGCAAAAGCGGAAAGCAAAGCCGCGTTGCGTCTCGGGAAGATTCGTCTCCGCCCAATTCGCTCGCGCCACACCGAGCACACGGAGCCCTTCGCGTGCAAGCACGTCAACCCGCGCCCGCAGTTCAGCCAGCTCTGCCGCACCCACTCCGCAAAGCATCGCGATCGTTTCAGGCGCACCCTTCGCCGCCACGACGCAATCATCACCGCTTCCGCGCCACACGTTCGACATGGCAAGGAGGTCGGGACGCAAGCCGTAGCTCTGCACGAGCTGCCGGCCCGTGCCGGCGTCGGAGGCGAGCGAGTGCAGCGCCTTCTCCATGGGATCGAACGGCTCCCGAGCACAGGCCAGCACGCCGGTTTCGATCAACGGGTTGAACGCAGGCTCAGCGCGGCCTGCGGCCGCCGGCGTATATTGCGCGCCGTCGGGCAGCATCAGGCGCGCAACCGTCATGCGGTTTTCCGTCAGCGTGCCGGTCTTGTCCGTGCATAGCACGGTCGCGGCGCCCAGCGATTCGATCGCCGAAGCGCGCCGCGTCAACACGCGCGCCTGTGAGATGCGCCAGGCGCCCATGGCGAGAAACACCGTCAGAACGACCGGAATTTCCTCCGGAAGCATCGACATGCCGAGCGCGATGCCGGCGAGCACGCCCTCCAGCCAGCCGCCGCGATAGAGCCCATACAGGAGAACTGTCAACGCGATCACGAAGGCACTGACGACGGCGAATATGGCCACCAGTCGCGTCGTCTGCTGCTGCAGGCGGGGCGCCTCCGTCGGCAGCGAATGCAGCGACTGTCCGATCTTGCCGATCTCGCTCAAGACGCCGGTCGAGGTCACTTCGGCCAGCCCACTGCCGCGAACCACCAACGTGCCGGAGAACACGAATGGTTGATCCTCGCCGCCGGCATGCGGCGCCATCGATTCTTCGAGCGACGACCGGGCCTGTTTTCTGACCGGAACCGATTCCCCCGTCAGCAACGACTCGTCCAGTAGCAGATCGATGGAACGTAGGACCGTGGCGTCGGCGGCCACGCGATCTCCCTCGGAGAGTACGATCAGGTCGCCGCGCACGACCTCGCGACCGGGAATGCGGATGCGCTCGCCGCCGCGGATCACCAGCGCGCGCGGACTGGTCAGATCGCGCAGCGAGTCCAGCACGCGCTCGGTGCGCGCTTCCTGCACGATCGTGATGACGATAGAGATCGTTGCGAACGCCAGCAGAAGCAGCGCCTCGCCGAGATCACCCAGAACGAAATAGATCAGGCCGCCGGCTAGCAGCAACAGCAGCATGGGCTCGCGCAGCACCTCGATGACGAGGCGCACGATCGTCCGGCGGCCCGTGTGGGGCAGCTCGTTGAAGCCTTCGGCCTTCAGCCGGACCTGTGCTTCGGATGCGGTCAGCCCCTGCATCGCCGACGACTTCATCGAGTTCCCTAAGAGTGCTTGCACGATGAGAGCGCGTCATCTCGTCACCGCCGCCATCATGCCATGCCGCAACCTGCCGTCGGCTTGACGTGGGTCAAACCTTCCACGCGACAAAGCGACATCCCGTCCGGCTCACTCCCATTTCTGTCAATTTTGACGGCCACGTCAGTGCTGATATTCTTCCCGGCGCGGCTCGATGAGCCATGCTGTCAATGGTTGAACCGAGGCGATTTGAAGGATGCCAATGAGACGCACGATGCTCCTGGCTCTTGGCCTCATCTTGGTCAGCACCTGGTCCCAGGACGGCGCCAGAGGGCAGAACTCGGCCGCGCCGCCCGTTTCGCTCACCCCGCCCAATGCATCGCCGGCGCATGCAGGCGCCAAAAACGCCAAGCCCAGGAAGCAGCCGGGCTTGGTGACGAACGATAGCCGCACGCCAGCGACGTCCGGTAGAGAGCCTGCGCCGCCTGTCATCGGCGGGCCTGCGGCATTGCCGAACCCAGCGGCCGATTACGACGGCTTCAGTGCCGGCACCGACGACAACGACGCACCCAGCCAGGTGACGCCGCCTGTCAGGTCACGCGCCGCGAAGGGCTCCAGTCGGGACGCGGATGGCCTCGACGCACAGTCATCGATTGATCAGGAAGACGAAGCGTTGAAGCGCAAGCTGACGATTTGCAGGAACTGCAAATAGGAAGGCTGGCATCTCGCTGCATGGCTGACCTACCGCAGCGCTTGCCACCTGCGCTTTACGCTCCCTGCTTTTCCTGATCCTCTCTCCCCAATCGGCCGGATCAACCGGCCTGCCTCAGGGAGAGAGACGCCATGAAGCTCGGCACCGCCATTGCGGAAATCATGCGGCGCGAGGGGATCGAGATCCTCTGCGGCTATCCCGTCAATCATCTGATCGAGCACGCGGCGAAGGCCGAGATCCGGCCCGTGATGGTTCGGCAGGAGCGCGTCGGCGTGCACATGGCGGATGCGATCTCGCGCGTGACGTCGGGACGCACGATCGGCGCGTTCTGCATGCAGCATGGGCCCGGCGCGGAGAACGCGATGGGCGGCGTCGCGCAATGCTTTGGCGAATCCGTGCCCGTGCTGGTGCTGCCGATGGGTTATCAGCGCAGGCTTGCGCATATCGAGCCGAACTTCAATTCCAGCGAGGCGATGAAGCCGTTTGCGAAATCGTCCGAGCCGATCATTCTCGCCGCCGAGGTGACCAACATCTTTCGACGCGCCTTTACCAAATTGAAGAATGGGCGCGGCGGCCCGGTGATCGTCGAAATCCCCGCCGACATGTGGAACGAGGAGGTCCCGGAGCCGCTGAACTACACGCCGGTGCTGCGCACCCGCTACGGCGCCGATCCCGTGCATGTGAGGGAAGCAGCAAGCCTCCTCGTCAATGCCAAGCGCCCGGTGATCTATGCCGGCCAGGGCGTGCATTACGCGCGGGCGTGGCCGCAATTGAAGCGGCTGGCGGAGCGGCTCGCCATTCCCGTCACCACCAGCCTCGGCGGCAAATCGTCATTCCCGGAAACCCATCCGCTCTCGCTCGGCTCCGGTGGTCTCGCCGTGCCGCGCGCGGTGCCGAAATTCCTCGGCGAAGCCGACGTCATCTTCGGGATCGGCTGCTCCTTTACCGAGACCAGTTTCGGCATCGCAATGCCCAAGGGCAAGACGATCATCCACTCCACACTTGATCCGAACCATCTCAACAAGGATGTGGAAGCGAAAGTTGGCCTCGTCGGCGATGCCGGTCTCGTGCTCGACGCACTGCTGGAGGAGATCGGCAAGACAGTCTCTGCGGATCGCGATGCCTCGGCGGTCGCGGCCGAGATTGCGGCCTCGCACAAGGAGTGGCTGGCGAAATGGATGCCGAAGCTCACCAGCCATGATGCGCCGCTCAGCCCCTACCGCGTGCTCTGGGATCTCCAGCACACCGTCGACATCGACAACACCATCATCACCCATGATGCCGGCAGCCCGCGCGATCAGCTTTCGCCGTTCTGGAAAGCGGTCGCCCCCCTCTCCTATCTGGGCTGGGGCAAGACGACGCAGCTCGGCTACGGCCTTGGGCTCGCCATGGGCGCCAAGCTCGCGAAGCCCGACAAGCTCTGCATCAATGTCTGGGGTGATGCGGCGATCGGTTTCACTGGCATGGATTTCGAGACCGCGGTGCGCGAGCGCATCCCGATCATGTCGATCCTGCTCAACAATTTCTCGATGGCGATCGAGTTGAAGGTGATGCCGATCTCGACCGAGAAATATCGCTCGACCGACATTTCCGGCGACTACGCCGCGATGGCGCGCGCCTTCGGCGGCTATGGCGAGCGGGTGACCCGGCCGGAGGACATCATCCCCGCGATCAAGCGCGGCATCCAGAAGACGAAGGAAGGCGTGCCCGTGCTGCTGGAATTCATCACCAGCAAGGAGACCGAGGTGTCACGGCCCGGTACTTGAGGCGACCGCCGGGCTGCGGACGCTGGCTCCGGCCGCAGGAGATGTGATAATCCGGCCCTGTGCCGCGCCTGTCGCGGCATCAGGCCGGATTGCAAATGACCACCCCTTCCAACGAGATCGAACGGCAATTGCAGGCGACCGCAGCCGAGAATACGAGGCTGCGCGATCGACAAAACGCCACCGCCGAGATTTTGCGGATCATCGCGGCCTCCCCGTCCGACGCCCGGCCCGTCTTCGCGGCAATCGCGTCCAGCTCAAAGCGCCTGCTCGGCGGCTTTTCCGCCACCGTACTTCAATTCATCGGCGACGAATTGCATCTCGTGGCGTTTACGCCGACCAGCCCGGAGGCGGACGAAGGGCTGAAGGCGTCGTTTCCGCGGCGGATCGAGGATTTTCCGACGTTTGCGCTCGTTCGCGGCGGCGAGACGATTCAGTTTCCCGACGCTGAAGCTGAGGACGTCCCCGAGTTGAACAGGAATCTGGCGCGTCTGCGCGGCTTCCGCAGTGTGCTGTTCATGCCGTTGATGAACCGCGGCACGGCGGTCGGCATGATCAGCGTCACCCGCACCGAGACCGGCGCGTTCGCGCCCGACCTGGTGCAGCTGCTCCAGACCTTTGCCGACCAGGCCGTGATTGCGATCGAAAATGCGCGGCTGTTCAACGCGACGCGCGAGACGCTGGAACGTCAGACCGCGACGGCGGACATTTTGAGGGTGATGGCAGCTTCGCCCTCCGACGTGCAGCCGGTGTTCGATGCCATCGCCGCCAACGCCAACCGGCTGATCGGCGGCTTCTCCACGGCGGTGCTGCGCTATATCGACGGCGCGGCTCATCTGGCGGCCTTCACGCCGGGTGACCCGGAGGGCGATCGCGTGCTGCGGGCATCGTTCCCGGTGTCGTTCGCGCAGTTTCCGGCTTACCAGCTCACGGCCAATGGTGAATCGGCGCAGCTGCCCGATACCGAGCTCGAGCCGGCCGCACGCGACATCGCGCGCGCCCGCGGCTTTCGCAGCATGCTGTTCACGCCGCTGATGAGCGAGGACGAAGCCAAGGGCGTCATCATCGCCACGCGGCGCACGACCGGCGCGTTCGCCGAGCATCATGTGCGACTGTTGCAGACCTTCGCCGACCAGGCGGTGATCGCGGTCAAGAATGTCAGCCTGTTCAACCAAGTCCAGGCTCGCACGATCGAGCTTGCGAAATCGCTCGACGACCTGCGCGCGGCGCAGGACCGGCTGATCCAGACCGAGAAGCTGGCCTCGCTCGGCCAGCTCACCGCCGGCATCGCGCACGAGATCAAGAACCCGCTCAACTTCGTCAACAATTTTGCCGCGCTGTCCGCCGAGCTGACGGACGAACTGAACGAGGTGCTTGCACCCGTCTCGCTCGGCAACGATGTCCGCAGCGAGGTCGACGCGCTGACGGGAATGCTGAAGGACAATCTGCAAAAGGTCGTGCAGCACGGCCGGCGCGCCGATTCCATCGTCAAGAACATGCTGCTGCATTCGCGTGAAGGCGGCGGCGAGTATGGCTTAAGCGACATCAACGCGCTGGTCGAGGAAAGCCTCAACCTCGCCTATCACGGCGCACGCGCCGAGAAGCCGCATTTCGACGTGACGCTGAAGCGTGAGCTCGATCCGGCAGCAGGCTCAGCCGAATTGTTTCCGCAGGAGATCACGCGGGTGCTGCTGAACCTGGTCTCGAACGGATTTTACGCGGTGACGAGGCGCAAGGCGGACACTGGCGGCGCCGGTTACGAGCCGGTGGTGACAGCAACCACCCGCGACCGCGGCGATCGCATCGAGATCCGCATCCGAGACAACGGCACCGGCATTCCCGACAAGGTGAAGGCGAAGATGTTCAATCCATTCTTCACCACCAAGCCGGCCGGCGAAGGCACCGGCCTCGGGCTGTCAATGAGCCACGACATCGTGGTGAAGCAGCACGGCGGCACCATCGACGTCGCGACGGAGCCGGGCAAGTTCACCGAGTTCACGATCCTACTGCCGCGCAAGAGCAGCTTCGTGAACAGCGGCTAGCGCTCCCTACTCCGCCATCTCGACGGGTTGCGTCGATGGACCGGCCAGCGGCCGCTCCTCCATCATGATCAGGCAGAGCGAAGCGGTGGTCATCAGCACGGTCGCGGCCGCGAAGACGTAGCGGAAGGCGTGCCGCATATCTTCAACGGGGATCGCTGGGATGCTGCCTGCAGCGTGATGCTCGCCTGCCAGCGGGATGTCGGCGCCGAGCGCGATCAGCAAAATCGCGGCGAACGCAGCGACCGTGAACGAGGACATCAGCGAACGGAAGAAGTTCATCGCGCCGGTGATGGTGCCGACCTGCGGGCGGGCGACCGAATTCTGCAGCGAGACCACGCAGACCGGAAACGTCGTGCCGAGGCCGAGTGCAAACGCGGCCATCAGCGTCAGCAATCCCCACAGCGGCAGCGTGGTGACGGTCAGGCCGAGGGCGCAGATCGCTGCCCAGGAGGTGCCGACGATGGCGACACGCTTGTAATGCTTGGCGCGCGCCATGGTGCGGCCGGCGATCGCCGCACCACAGGTCGAGACTGCCGCGAGCGGGATCAGCGCAAGCCCCGCCTCGCTGGCGCTGAGGTGATAGACCGACTCGTAATAGAGCGGGAGCTGGACCGTGAGGCCGGTGATGGCTCCTAACCCGCAGCCGCCGGCCGTCAGTGCGAACGGTGCGACCGATCCCGAGAGCAGCGGCAGCGGCAGGAACGGCTCGTCGGCGCGGCGCGCGTGCCAGACGAAGGTGAGCGCGAGCGCGACGGCGCCGCCCACCATCGAGAGCACCGTCGGCGAAAGCCAGAGATAGCGGGTGCCGCCCCACGTCAGCACCAGCATGAAGACGACGGCGGAAGCCATCAGCAAAACGCCGCCGAGCCAGTCGACCTTGCGCTTGCGGTGGAACACCGGGATCTTTTTCATCTTCGGCAGCAGCAGCGCGAGCGCGGCGGCGGCGAGCGGCAGGTTGATCCAGAAGATCATCGACCAGTGCAGATGCTCGGCGAACACGCCGCCGATGACGGGGCCGAGAATGCCGCCGACCATCCAGACGCTGGAGAAATAGGCCTGGTACTGCCCGCGCTCGCGTGGGGAGACCACGTCGGAGATCACGGTCTGCACCACCGGCATGATGCCGCCGCCGCCGAGTCCCTGCAGGCCGCGCGCCAAAATCAGCATCGGCATGCTCGGCGCGATCGCGCACAGGATCGAGCCGGCGATGAACAGGCTGAGCGAAACGATGAGCATGGCCTTGCGGCCATAGATATCGCTCAGCGTCCCGAACACCGGTGCAACGGCGGTCGAGGCGAGCAGATAGGCGGTGATCACCCAGGACAGGTTCGAAACGTCCTGGAACTGGCGGCCGATGGTCGGCAGCGCCGTGGCAACGATGGTCTGGTCGAGGGCGGCCAAAAACATCGTCAGCATCAGGCTGATGACGATGGTTCGCACTTCATCCGACGATAGCGGCGCAGGCGGCGAGATCGGGGGAGCATCGCTGACGCTGATGACCTCGCCCGGAAGACGGGTCAGTTCCTCGGCGATATCGTCGGGCAATCTTTGGATGTCGGCAGATTGGCTGCTCTGCCGTGCGAACTGGTTCATCTCGGGCTGTCAGATCGAGCGTGTTGCGGCGCAAAAGCCGCGAAGGATTCGTTCTATGAAGCCAATCTAGACAGCAAAGTTCTTCTCAGGCAGGCACCGCGGCGCATGGGTGCATCCCGCACTGCGGCCATCCCGAATATGTGATCTGAAACGGCGGCAGATCAGTCCGAGATCAGTCTTTGGGACGTCGCTTCAGGCGCGCCCGCTTCGGCACCTGCCCCGGCCATTGCACCAAATAGTGCTCGAGCTGGTCGTCGGGGATCTCCTCCTCCGTGCCAGCGACTCGGTCACGCACGGAAACGCCGGCCTCGTGCACCGTATTGGGATCACCGGAGACCAGCGGGTGCCACCAATAGAGATCGCGCCCTTCCGCGACCAGCTTGTAGCCGCAGCTCGGCGGCAGCCATTTCAGGACCCGGACACTCGCGGGGGTCATGACAACGCAGTCGGGAACGTAGTCGAAGCGATTCGTGTAGTCCTTGCAGCCGGCCGTGCAGGAATCGAGCATCTTGCAGCTGACATCGGTGAAATAGATCTCGCCGGTATCCTCGTCTTCGAGCTTGTTCAGGCAGCAGCGGCCGCAGCCGTCACACAGGCTCTCCCATTCGGCCGTCGACATGTCCTCCATCTTCTTGGTTTTCCAGAAGAATCCATCCTGACTTGAAGGGCGTTTGGGAGCTGCGGTCATGCGCTTGATACGACTCCAAAGAGCTGCGGCCGGCACCATCTAGAGGGTGCGGCCACAAAGCTGCAAGCAATGCTCCCGCAAGGCCCGTAATGAACCGGGGTTCAATTAGGCCTGTTGTTCAAAATTGCGAGCCTGACCATTGGTTTATAGGCCCCGCTCGGCTAGAAGAACAGCAAGTCCGCCTAAGGTGCGCGAAACGGGCGCCTTGGGTTTGCCGCAACAATCCCGCAAGACGTCTCGATGCCGCCCCGGCCGGGTGCTTGAACGCTTTCGAAGCGAGCCTCAAGGGTTCTAGGTGGTCCAGAACACGCCATCCAACTGGAAGAGTCGTATCAGGAACTTCTTCCTGGACCTCGATGCGCGCATCGACTCCTCGCTGTTCTCCTCGGCCAAGGGCATCCGCGAGCTTTACGAGCGCTACTCGACCTTCATGGACCGCTTCTATGTCGGGCGGTGGAAGCGCTGGGTGTTCATCGAGCCGCTGTCGGAGGCCGCGACCCTTGGCCTTGGCGGCATGGTGCTGATGCTGATCCTCGCCATCCCCGCCTTCCGCGAGACCGCGGACGAGGACTGGCTGAAGAAGTCCGACCTGGCGGTGACGTTCCTCGACCGCTACGGCAACCCGATCGGCAGCCGCGGCATCAAGCACAACGACTCGATCCCGCTGGAAGATTTTCCTGACGTGCTGATCAAGGCGACGCTCGCGACCGAAGACCGCCGCTTCTATGAGCATTTCGGCATCGACATCGCCGGTACCGCGCGCGCGCTCGTGACCAACGCCCAGGCCGGCGGCGTGCGCCAGGGCGGCTCCTCGATCACCCAGCAGCTCGCCAAGAACCTGTTCCTGAGCAACGAGCGCACCATCGAGCGCAAGATCAACGAGGCGTTCCTCGCGGTCTGGCTGGAATGGCGCCTGACCAAGAACGAGATCCTCAAGCTCTATCTCGACCGCGCCTATATGGGCGGCGGCACGTTCGGCGTCGACGGCGCCGCGCATTTCTACTTCAACAAGTCTGCCCGCGACGTGACGCTCGCCGAGGCCGCAATGCTCGCCGGCCTGTTCAAGGCGCCGACGAAATACGCTCCCCACATCAACCTGCCGGCCGCGCGTGCCCGCGCCAATGTCGTGCTCGACAACCTCGTCGATGCCGGCTTCATGACCGAAGGCCAGGTGTTCGGCGCCCGCCGCAACCCCGCCTTCGCCGTCGACCGCCGCGACGAGGCTTCGCCGAACTACTATCTCGACTACGCCTTCGACGAGATGCGCAAGCTGGTCGACACCTTCCCGAAATCCTACACCGAGCGCGTCTTCGTCGTTCGCCTCGCCATCGACACCAACGTGCAGAAGGCTGCCGAAGACGCGATCGAGAACCAGCTGCGTCAGTTCGGCCGCGACTATCACGCCACGCAAGCCGCGACCGTCGTGTCCGATCTCGACGGCGGCATCCGTGCCATGGTCGGCGGCCGCGATTACGGCGCAAGCCAGTTCAACCGCGCCACCGACGCCTATCGCCAGCCCGGCTCGTCGTTCAAGCCTTACGTCTACACCACGGCGCTGCTGAACGGCTTCACGCCGAACTCGATCGTGGTCGACGGCCCGGTCTGCATCGGCAATTGGTGTCCGCAGAACTATGGTCATTCCTATTCCGGCGCGGTGACGCTGACGCAGGCGATCACGCGCTCGATCAACGTCGTGCCGGTCAAGCTGTCGATCGCGATCGGACAGAAGGAGCAGCCGAAGGCGCCGAACCCGGCCAAGATCGGCCGCGCCAAGATCGTCGAGGTCGCGCGCCGCTTCGGCCTCAAGGCGCCGCTGCCGGACACGCCGTCGCTGCCGATCGGCTCCGACGAAGTCACCGTGCTCGAGCACGCCGTGGCCTATGCGACCTTCCCGAACCGGGGCAAGGCCGTCACGCCGCATTCGGTGCTGGAAGTGCGCACCGGCGCCGGCGATCTGGTCTGGCGCTGGGACCGCGACGGTCCGAAGCCGAAGCAGGCGATTCCGCCGAACATCGCCGCCGACATGGCCGGCATGATGAGCCACGTCGTCAGCGAAGGCACCGCGCGCCGTGCAGCGCTCGACGGCATTCCGACTGCCGGCAAGACCGGCACGACGAACGCGTATCGCGATGCCTGGTTCGTGGGCTACACCGGCAATTTCACCTGCGCGGTCTGGTACGGCAATGACGATTATTCGCCGACCAACCGCATGACCGGCGGCTCGCTGCCGGCGCAGACCTGGCACGACATCATGGTCGCGGCACATCAGGGCGTCGAGGTCCGGGAGATTCCCGGCATCGGCATGGGCCAGAAGCTGCCGCCACAGCAGATTGCCAATGCGCAAGCCAATGCGGCGCCGAAAGTGCTGGAGACCAAGCCCGGTCCGCCGCCGGTGCTGACCAAGCGCGGCGCCGATATCCTGGTGCGCGTCGAGAAGATGCTCGACGACGCAGCGAAGACCGCGACCAAATCGACAGCCAACGACAGCCAGCCGGCCAAGCCGGCGTCGTCGACGAGCGCGCTCGCCTTCCCGCAGAATTATGCGGCGGAGGAGAACGCCAACGCATCCACTCCGCGCAAGAACTGATCTGATCCCGTGCGGCTGATCCTGATCACATTGACGACCCTCCTGCTCGCGACCGTGGTCGGCGTCGGCGCCACCTGGATGACGACGACGCGCGGCACCGAGATCGGTGCGCTGACCATCGGCGCCTGGACCGCCCGCCCCCGCACCGGCACCGCCGACGTCGATCCCTATTCGCGCGCCACCATCGTGCGCAACGGCGAGCTGCCGATCGGCACCGGCGACGGCGTCGCCTTCACCGCAACCAGCGATGACAAGAAGAAGGCGCTCGACGGCCGCTGCGACGTCGTCGTCTCCGGCGTGACGCCACCGGCGCGGTTCTGGACGCTGACGCTGTATGACCGCAAGGGCCACCTCGTCGCCAACGCGCTCCAGCGCTACGGCTTCACCAGCCAGGAGATCGTGCGCCAGTCCGACGGCTCGTTCGAGATCCACATCGCCGCGCGCTCGCGTGCCGGCAACTGGCTGCCGACCGGCGGCATCGAGCGCTATGCGCTGATGTTCCGCCTCTACGACACGCCCGTCGGCGTGGCGACGCGTACCCAGCGTGATGCGCCGATGCCGACGATTTCGACGGCGGGCTGCTCATGATCCGCCTGCTGTTCACCATCGTCGCCGGTGTGGTCCTGGGGCTCGTGGTCCATCTCGTCAGCGTGCTGGCGCTGCCACGCATCGCGACCCAGGACGCCTATTCACGGCTGACGCCGATGACCAAGCTCAACGGCGTGACCCAGCTTCCGCTCGCCGATCCGCAGACCTCGCCGATGCCGTTCATGGATCCGGCCTTTGCACTCGCGATCTGCCGCTACGACCTCGCGGGCGGCCCGATCAAGCTCACGGTGCCGGTGAGCCAGGCCTATACGTCGGTGTCGTTCTACACCCGCAACGAGATCGCCTATTACGCCATCAACGACCGCTCGGCCGGCAAGAAGGTGATCGAGCTCGACCTGATGACGGAAGCGCAGCACAACGCCCTGCCCGAGGACGAAGAGATCACCGCGGCCGACCGCCTCATCATCGATTCCCCGAGCACGACGGGCCTGATCGTGATGAAGGCGCTGGCCGCCGAGCCCGGCCTGATGCCGCAGGCCCAGGCCACGCTGCAAGCCGCGAGTTGCGCGCCGCAGACCGAAGCGCCGGCGAAATCCGAGGCGCCGCGCGGCCGGCGCTGACGCGCGGCGTTGGGACGCCCTCAAAACAAAAGCTGAAAAACAACCCCATGCACAGTAGCGGGGGCATTGAAATCATTAGGCTAACGCTGTGCGGTCGGATGCACCTATTTGCACGGCGTGGTGCTGCGCGTCGCGGTCAGCTCGATCATGTGGATCGGCGACGCGGAAGCGGACAATTTGACACGTCGGGCAAAACACCGGCATGATAGCATCATCAAAAAGCTCGCCGCACCCGCAACGGAAAATTCCGTCGCGGGTTTTTTCATGCCCGCACGGAGGTTGTGATGATGTGCTGGGCCTGAACCAACGCGCGTCGGTACTCTAGTCCGCAAAGTGCGTGAAGAACGAGTTCGGGGGTCCGTGGGTGCCGCCTTACCGGTACGGATCCGGAATGGGCTAAGCCCTAATATCCGATCGGATCGCTTCTGGCCTATCAGCCGCGTAGTGCAGCGGTTCATTGAGGTCCGCTTAGTATGGCAGGCGCGGACCAGCTTGCTCAAGTTCAGTTCTTCGCGTTTTGACCCGGAGCAGACACCACGGGTACCTTCTCCTCGCTGCGCCCCTGTTTCGTGGGTCGCGGTCGGCACACGCGTGTATCCTGCGGCTACAAAGCCCTAACGCACCTTCAGGAGGAGCGTCGCATGATTGATAGACGAAGCCTCGTTGCGAGCGGGATTATCACGGTACTTGCGTCGCGATCAGTCAGTGCGCAGAGATCAAAAAAAGTATCGCGAGTTGTTTTCTTCTCAGTTGCGGCTGGTCCGAACCCTCTTGCTGAGTCCTTCACGCAAGGATTGAAGGAGTTGGGTTATAGTGAGGGGCGAGACATTTCCATCCAGTACCGCTGGATGGCCGGGCATGAGAGCCAATACGACGACGTAGCGCGCGAGTTGGCCCAGAGTGAACCGGATGTGATTGTCACAGCTGGCCATCCGCCGGCTGTTGCCATCAAGAAAGCTACAACACAGATACCAATCGTGGCGCTTGCCGTCGTCAATCCCGTAGGAGGAGGCCTAGCTGCCAGCATCTCACATCCCGGCGGCAACTTGACTGGCTTCTCTTTGGAGGTCACGCCGGAAACAAACGCAAAAATGCTCGAGCTTCTGCACGAAGCAGCGCCTAAACTCGCTCGAATCGGCGCGCTTTGGAATTCTGGCAACCCTGGCAGCCGTTTCTATCTTGATGCGGTGAAACAAGCAGCACAATCGCAAAAGCTTACTCTCAACGCTTACGATGTGCGCCGAGCGGAAGAGATCGACACTGTATTCCGTTCACTACGCGGAAACGTTGAGGGGCTCATTGTTTTTCCAGAAGGGCTGCTCTGGACGTATCGGCATAATATCGTTGATGCTGCGCGGGAGGCTCAACTAGCGACGATTTTTGGTTATCGTGATGCGGCCGAAATGGGAGCGCTGATGAGCTACGGCCCCGACCTCGTCGATCTCTTCAAGAGAGGCGCATCGTACGTCGATAAGATCATCAAGGGCGTCAAACCTGCCGAGCTTCCGATTCAACAGCCGGCAAAGTTCGAGTTGGTGATCAATGTCAAGACGGCTAATGCCTTGAACATCGTCATACCACCAACGTTGCTTGCCCGAGCGGATAAGGTGATTGAATAAACGTATTAGTCTTTCCGACTCACTCGTTTGCTGCTGGCGGTCGGCCGACGTTGTTCGGCGGCTCGCTGAGGTTCGCCATTGCTGGCGAAGCGGACACATTGCTACGATCCTGGATCAGCGCTTCTGACCTATAGGTCTGCCGCAGGCACGCGAGGCCAGCCAGGCCTGTGCCAAATGGCTAGCGCAAGATGAAGGCGGTCAGTAGCTCGGCTTTTCCCTTCAGATCGAGGGCGGTACGATCCGCCTGCGGCTTCTTCCCGGAAAGCGCGCCGTAAACCGTCTCCGAAACCAAAATCTCGTTGGCTCCAGCCGCACTCTGCAGGCGCGCAGCCGTGTTCACGACGTCCCCGATAGCAGTAAAATTCTTCGACCCTCCAGTGGCCAGCGAGCCGACTTGCGCCTTGCCCAGGTGCATTCCGGCACCGACCGGCAGCGACTTCGCGTCCTGCCGCACCGCATCGACCAGCCGTCTCGTCGCTGCGAGCATGATGTCCGCCGTTCGCGCGCCGAGCGAGGGCATATCAACGAGGTAGATGGCCATCACTTGGTCCCCGATGAAATCAACGAAGGCGTCATCGGAAGTCAGCACCCGATTAGCACTCGCATAGAATCGGCTTACTAGCTCGGCTGCGTCACTCGAGCTGTGGGCCTCGGACCACGAGGTGAACCCACGCAGGTCCGCGAAAAGCACTCCAACCTCCTGCTCATGAGTTGTTGTCGGCATGGCCTCGAAGCAGCTCCGGCAGTAGTTTGGGTTCGCCGCCGACGGTTTAATGCCGAACATTTTGCCGGCGCCGCCGAACGGCACCATGCAGAACCTGCATCGCGGGTCCGACGGCAGCAGCCTCAGCATTCGCCGGTGCCTGCCAACGAAGCCAGTCTTGCACAGCGGCAATATCAGCGGGTCGTCTCGCGTCGAAAGCCGTCGCACGACCCAGGCATCATAGTTGCAGATCAGCGAGACCAGTCCCAGGAGGAGCACACCGAGCAGGAGAAGGCCCATCCAAACAGAGACGAATATCGCCACAAGGAGTGCAAGCAGCACGGCGACGATTTCGAGGCAGTCCACCCCGATCTCGAAGTATCTCGCCTTCGTCATGTGCGTCACCAACTGAGCCGATCGACAGACGCCGTCAGGTCTACGATTCCGCCAGTAACTCCTGAAACCGGATATCGGACCCGCGTTTCAAGTTCCGTGATCTTATACTAGCCCCAGAGCGACTTAAAGCGAATGATCGCGCGCTCTACGACGTCCCTTTGACACGTCGGGCAAAACAGGTGCACGGCCATCATCCAAAAATCGAGACGCTGAATAGCCCTGCGCGACGTGTCGCCGGCGCAGCTTCGTGACTCTTCAGGACATCGTCAAAGATCGATGACGCCGCCGGATGCGATAGACGGACGCCGGTGCGCAACTGCGCTCACGAAGGTCGCTTTTTCAAATGGGCCATCCGCGCCCAGAGCAGCGCCAATGGTCCGAGCAGGATTCCGGTCGCAAGAACGATGAAGACCAGCAGCCAGCCGCGCGCACTTTGCGGGCCGCCGGCAGCGTCGAGCGCGATGCCGGTGCCCCAGGCACCGAGGGCCGAGAGTCCGAAGCCGACGGTGGAATGCAGGGCCAGTGTCGCGCCACGATGCTCGGAGACGGCCGCAGCGGACATACCGGCCGTCAACGCGCCGGAATCCGCCGGCACCGTCAGGCCATAGAGCATCAGCAACAACGCAAGCGCCCACGCAGGCGCGGTTGCGTTGAGGCCTATGACGATCGCAACGCAGGCTGACGCCATCATCACGACCGTGATGGCGCGATGGCGGCCGAACTTCAGTGCGGCCTCGTTGCCGAGGATGCTGGCAGGCATCGAGATCACCGCGAAGCAGAAGCTCATCACGACGGGGCTGAGCCAGGACGGCGCGCCCTGATGCACGATGACGAACGTCCAGAAGCCGACCAGCCAGGTGCGGATACCATAGAGCTCGAAGCAATGCGCGCCGTAGCCGAGGATGTAACCGAGCGCCTCGCGATTGGCGAAGACCGGAGCGAAATTGAGAAGGCGCCCCGCTTTCGGCGCAGGTCGCTGCGCCTGCATCAGGAGGCACGCGACGACCATGGCGATGGGACCGAAGCCGGTCACAACGAAAGCAGTTCGCCATCCCCAACGATCGGCGATGACCTGCGCCACCAGGAACGAGAGGCCGACGCCCACTGAAAAGCTCGACGTGTACAACGTGACGGCCCGCGAGGTGTCGCCGGCCGGGAGCCGGTCTGTCAGCGCCTTCAATCCCGGCATGTAGGCGCCGGCAAATCCGAGGCCTGCAAGGGACCAGATCGCGGTCGCCGACCAGAAACCTTGCGCGAAGATGCCAAAGGCCACGGTCGCAAGTCCGCTGACGATCGAGCCCCAGAGCAGCACAAGCCGCGCATCGATGCGGTCGGTCAATGTCGTCAGCAAGGGCACCGCGAGCATGTAGCCGAATGCGTAACCGCTCGCCATCAATCCACCTTCGGCGGCGGAAAGCCCCCATGCCGGCATCAGGTGCTGCGCGAGATTTGCCGACAACGTCACATGCGGCAGCAAATTGCCGACTTGCCCGATGCACATCACCGCAATCAGAGACCGATTGTTCAGGCTATGAATAGCTTCACCTCCTGAGCATGAGTTCCGCGAAAGGCCGGGGCTTACGAACAACCACACCCCGCGCTGCCAGCCTTCTTCGCCGTTTCGTCGGCGGCACAGCAGGCCGATGCGTCTTCCTTTGCCTGACCGCCACAACATCCCGCTGCGGCTGACTCGAGACCGCCGCGCGTGCAGACGCCGGTTTCCGGCAGCACGAGCTCGACCCGCGCCGCAGCCTTCTTGTCGCCTGCGATGTCGGCTGCGATCGAGCGGACCTGCTCGTAGCCCGTCATCATCAGGAAGGTCGGCGCGCGGCCGTACGACTTCATGCCGGCCAAATAGAAGCCCGGCTCATCATGGGAGAGCTCACGTGCGCCGTGCGGGCGCACGGTGCCGCAGCTGTGCTCGTTGGGATCGATCAGCGGCGCCAGCGCGACCGGCGCCTCGATGGCCGGATCGAGCCGCAGGCGCAGCTCGGACAGAAACGAAAAGTCGGGACGGAAGCCCGTCGACACGATCAACTCGTCCACGACCACGCTGCGCGCGCCGCCGCCGGCCGAGACCTTCAGGCGGCCTTCGGAGTCCGAAAGATGCGTGACGCCGAACTCGGTCTCGACCCTGATTTTTCCGGAGGTCACGAGCGCGGCAAAGGCGTTGCCAAGCTCGCCGCGTGCCGCAAGCTTATCGTTGCGGCCGCCGCCAAAAGCTTTTGCCGGATCAGCGCCGCGCACAAGCCAGACCGGCTGCGTCCCCGGCACCTCGTCGGCCAGACGCGCGAGATCGATCAAGGTGCCGACCGCGGAATGGCCGGAGCCGAGCACAGCAACGGTCTTGCCGGCATATCTGGAACGATGAGCACCCCGCACGTCGGGCATGCCATAGGCGACGCGGTCGGCGCACTCCGCCTCGCCGATTGCCGGCAGGCCGTTACTGCCGGCCGGATTGGGGGAGAACCATGTCCCTGACGTATCGATCACGGCATCAGCGCGCAGAACCTCGGGCCCCTTGCCGTTCTGATAGCGGATTTCGAAAGGCGCCTTCTCTCGCCCCCGCGTCTTCGCCTTGTCGAAGCCGACGCGGCTGATGGCCGAGACACGGCAGGCGGTGCGGATCACCTCGCGAAGCGGCGTCCGCGTCGCGAGCGGCTTGAGATATCCTTCGAGCAATTCACCGCCGGTCGGATAGGCCTGAGGGTCCGGCGAATTCCAGCCGGTCGGCGCGAGCAGACGCGCGGCAGCCTTGTCGACATTGTATTCCCATGGCGAGAACAACTGGACGTGCTGCCACTGGCGGATCGCATGTCCCGCCTCCGGCCCGGACTCCAAAACGATGGGTGACATGCCACGCTCCAGCACATGCGCAGCTGCTGCAAGGCCGACAGGCCCTGCCCCGATGATGGCTACCGACTTCGCATCGCTCATTCCATTACTCCCATCATTCTAGAATCATCGAATAATTCGGCAAAAAAATTAGGCCGCCGATTGAGCCCCCCTGCATCCGACTTCGTCCGCGCAGCATTCCGCCGCCAGGAAGTCCACCAGCCCCCGCATCGCGTCGAAGTTCGCGTGACAAACGAGGGTCGTGGATTCGCGGACCTGGCTGACGAGCCCGACCGCGACCAGAGACTTGATGTGATGAGACAGCGTCGATGCCGGGATCTTCAGCTTGTCCTGCAAGCGGCCGACAGGCATGCCGGAGTGTCCGGCCCGAACCAGGGCACGGTAAATCTGGAGCCGGGTCCGGTTACCCAACGCTTCAAGCCGCGCTGCTGCGTCGTCGATTTTCATGATCGCGCATCATGGGCCCGTTCCGACCGGCTTGTCAACGCTATTTCTAGAATGTTCGAAATATCCAGCTAGCCCAAGTTTGCCTTGGCGGCACTTTGGCAGCACTTTCCGTTTTGCTGGATTGGAGGACAAGGGACAGATCCATAAGAGCAGTACACGCAGCAATCGCCGCTCTTGGGCTTGAGCCGGGTCCCACATCCC
Source organism: Bradyrhizobium sp. T-1 (assembly GCF_053592855.1). NCBI lineage: Bacteria > Pseudomonadati > Pseudomonadota > Alphaproteobacteria > Hyphomicrobiales > Nitrobacteraceae > Bradyrhizobium > Bradyrhizobium sp. T-1. The sequence goes on from NZ_CM132115.1 coordinate 5,733,524, forward strand.
TTGCAATCGTAGAAGAACTGGCAGGCGTCAGTCGGCATAGTCTCGACCGCCGCATGACCGCAGGCTGGGCAGGTAATGATGGACTGCACTTGCATGACGGCTTCCGCGATCACCAAACACGGCCATTCTAACAATTCGGCGCAAACGCGGCCAGACCGGAAACGTCATATTGACGAGAGCACGCCGTTTCGGTTTTCTTCGATCCCGTCAGCGGCGTCGGGGCATTCGCCGTCAACCGATCGCCCTCGCCGGCTAGCTAGGCCGACGCTGAATCGCGAGATGGGAGCGACGCCATGACCGGCGGAGAGACGACCATCGTGGCGGGCATCGAAATTCCTTCGACCGATCCCTTCTTTGTAGCGGTGGTCCTCGGGGTGCATATCCCCCTGGGCCTTGCGTGCGTTGCGATTGGCGCAATCGCGATGTTGAGTCGAAAGCGCCGCGGGCGTCATTCGAGATTTGGAACGACCTATTTCTGGTTCCTGCTGGCGCTCCTCGCGTCTGCGACGTTGCTGTCGCTGATGCGCTGGGCCGAAAATTATCATTTGTTCGCTCTCGGCGCGTTGTCATTTGCTTGCGCATGGATCGGGCGCACAGCGCTCCGGCGCCGCTGGCGTTACTGCGTCAGGCTCCATATCGCCGGGATGGGCCTGTCGTACCTGCTGATGCTGGTTGCCTTCTACGTCGACAACGGAAAGCAGCTTCCGATTTGGCGAGACCTGCCTCACTTCTTTTACTGGCTCATCCCCTTGGCCATTGGTATTCCGCTGATCGTCCGCGCACTTCTATGGCCGCCGCTGGCGCCGGCCCGCCATGATTTTCATTTGACGCGGTAATTTACGACGCACGGACCGATCCAGGGCGCTTCGGGCCAATCCTGCCGAATAGGTCCTTCCGACGCGAAACGGCTCTCCGGATTTCCGGATTGACGCCCCGCCAATAATTCTGTAAATCTGGATATATGGAAATCGAAGAAGCCACCCTCGCGCTCGCCGCCCTGTCGCAGTCGACCCGTCTGGAAGCATTCCGGACACTTGTTCGGCACGAGCCCGACGGTCTCGCGGCCGGTGATCTCGCCCGGCTGTTGGAGGTGCCTCAGAACACGCTATCGGCGCATCTGGCTATCCTGAGCCGCGCGCGCCTCGTGACCTCCGAGCGGCACAGCCGATCAATCGTCTACCGCGCCAGCCTCGCGGAATTCCGCGATGTCACTGTTTTCCTGCTGCGCGATTGCTGCGGCGGACGGCCGGAGGTCTGCGAGCCCGTCGTCGACAGTCTGCAAGCCTGCTGCTCTCCGAAGCGAAAGGGAAAAGTCCGTGCCTGATCAGATGTACAACGTGCTGTTCCTATGCACCGGCAATTCGGCGCGCTCGATCCTCGCCGAGTCCATTCTTCGCAAGGATGGTGCCGGCCGCTTCCAGTCCTTCTCCGCCGGCAGCACGCCGAAAGGCGCGGTGCATCCACTGGCTCTGCGCACGCTGGAACGCATGGACTATCCCGCTGACGGGATGCGCTCGAAGAGCTGGCTGGAGTTCGCCGCGCCAGATGCACCGGTGATGGATTTCGTCTTCACCGTTTGTGACAATGCGGCCGGTGAGGCCTGCCCGATCTGGCCGGGACAGCCGATGACCGCACATTGGGGCATCGAAGACCCCGCCTCTGCCGAAGGAAGCGACCTGGAGAGGCAGGCGGCGTTCGTCACGGCGTTCCGCTACCTCAAGAACCGGATCGATACCTTTGTGAATCTCCCGCTGAGAAGCATCGATAGGCTCTCGCTCGGCACCAGGCTGCGCGAGATCGGCCGCTCCGAAGGGACAACGTCCAACAGAAACGACGTGGCATAGCGATGGGCATCTTCGAACGGTACCTGACCCTTTGGGTTGCGCTTTGCATCATCGTCGGCGTGGCCCTGGGGCACGTCATGCCCGGTTTCTTCGGTGCGGTCGCAGCCGCTGAGATCGCCAAGGTCAACTTGCCGGTCGCAATGCTGATCTGGCTGATGATTGTGCCAATGTTGCTGAAGATCGATTTCGGCTCGTTGGGCGAGGTGCGGCAGCACTGGCGCGGTGTCGGCATTACCCTTTTCATCAACTGGGCGGTAAAGCCATTCTCGATGGCGTTGCTGGGCTCGTTCTTCATCGGTCACCTGTTCGCGCCGTGGTTACCCGCTGGCCAGATTCCGTCCTACATTGCCGGCTTGATTCTCTTGGCGGCTGCGCCTTGCACCGCGATGGTGTTCGTGTGGTCCAACCTGTGCGAGGGGGAGCCTCACTATACCCTGAGTCAGGTCGCGCTGAACGACGTGATCATGGTTTTCCTGTTCGCCCCTCTTGTGGGACTGCTGCTTGGGGTTGCCTCGATCAGCGTCCCATGGGGCACCCTGTTGCTCTCGGTTCTGCTTTACATCGTGGTGCCGGTGATCGTCGCACAGTTGTGGCGCAAGGCGCTCTTGCGAACAGGCAAGGAAGGTTTCGGCCGCGTCATGCGAGTGCTGCAACCGCTTTCGCTGATTGCTCTGCTTGCAACCCTGGTGTTGCTCTTCGGCTTCCAGGGAGAGCAGATCGTCCGACAGCCCGGCGTCATCGCCATCCTCGCCGTGCCGATTCTCGTCCAGGTCTATTTCAATGCGGGCCTGGCGTACTGGCTGAGCCGACGGTTTGGCGTGGCTTGGTGCGTCGCCGCCCCCGCCGCCCTTATCGGGGCAAGCAACTTCTTCGAATTGGCGGTCGCCGCCGCCATCAGCCTGTTCGGCCTCGACTCCGGTGCCGCGCTGGCGACTGTGGTCGGTGTCCTCGTCGAGGTGCCGGTGATGCTGTCCGTCGTCCGCATCGTCAAGGCGACCCGGGGCTGGTACGAAGGCGGCACGGCCGAGCTCCCAACGGCCCTGAAGACCGGCCAATGAGGACCTTGCCGACGAGTCCGGCCAGGCTATTGTCGCGGAGCCCCGATCATGAGCGTCACGATCTACCACAATCCCGACTGCGGCACCTCGCGCAACACGCTGGCGATGATCCGTCAGAGCGGCGTCGAGCCCGACGTCATTGAGTACCTGAAGACTCCGCCGTCCCGCGAAACGCTCAAGCAACTGATTGCGGCGATGGGAATATCCGTCCGCGCGTTGCTACGCGAGAAGGGTACGCCCTACAAGGAGCTCGGCCTTGCCGATTCCAAATGGTCCGATGACGAGCTGCTCGATCAGATGCTCGCGCATCCGATTCTGATCAACCGTCCGATCGTGGTGACGCCAAAGGGCACGCGCTTGTGCCGCCCCTCGGAAGCCGTCGTCGATCTCCTCGACAATCCCGTCGGCCGGTTCGTGAAGGAAGATGGAGAGGTGATCGAAGCGCGATAGGCACCCCTTAGACCTACCGCTCCTCGGTCGGGTGCACCCATTTGTAGGGCGTGATGCTTCGCGTTTCCGTCAGCTTGATCATGTGAACCGGCGGCGCGGACCGTCCGTTCCGGCATGACCGGCACTTCAGCGACGCTTCCAGCTTCCAGATCGGCGTATCGCGCGGGCGACGGATCGCATCGAGCGGCAGGCTCGCGCGTGTCTTGCACCTGATACACTCGACCTCGAGCCAGGAGAGGCCGCCGTTGAGACATTGCGCGATTGTCGGCGACGGCTGCGAGGGACCGCCGTAGCCTTCCATGCGTACCGACCAGGCTTCGGCCTCGGCCCGATCGGCCTCACGCACCGCCTTCTTCGCCTCTTCGCGGGCGTGCTTGGCGGAAATCTCCGCCCCCATGATGCGGCCGCTCCAGATGACCTCGCGTGATTTGGTGCTCATGCCGCCATCAAAACCACGCCGGCGCGCTTGGCAAATTATCGATTGCTGGTAGGTCGGATCCGCAATTCGATACTGCGGGTCGTGGGTGTGGACAACTGACGTTGTGAATTCCATGGCGAAGCAGCGGCGTTGATCCCAATGGACAGGTCGCGGATAGATTTCCTGATGGCCAGGAGATCGAGACGACAAAGGTCTCCGTCGAGGTTCAATTTTCTTGGCGCCACCCGCCCGGGCAGCTTATAGAAATTGATCCGCTCACGCTGCGTCGTGAGCTACGAAATCTCAGCTGATGCATGAATAAGCTCCTGACCGATCGTCGTCGTCGCTTCATTCGGGTTGTTTCGGTCCGCTGGCGGAGACGACTGATTTTCTTGATCGGCGGCATCGCCGTAGGGGCCTCAGCCGTGGCTCTGGCCAAGATGGCGGATTGGGCACAAATCGCGTTTGCCCACCTGCTGTCGGAATCGCGGTACGCTGCACTGGTGGCGACGCCAGCCGGGTTTGCGCTGTCCGTCTACCTCACCAACCGCTTCTTTCCCAATTCGCAAGGAAGCGGCATCCCGCAAGCGATCGCGGCACGCCAGCTCACCGAACACACCGCACGCGAGAAGCTTGTCTCGATCCGCATTGCGGTCGGCAAGATGTTGCTGACGCTTCTCGGACTGCTTTGCGGTGCTTCGGCTGGCCGCGAGGGCCCGACCGTTCAGGTCGGAGCTTCAGTCATGTTCGCCCTCGGCCGAATGTCGCCACGCCGTCAGCCGGGCCTGATCCTGGCAGGGGCAGCAGCCGGTGTGGCAGCAGCATTCAACACGCCGCTGGCAGGTATCGTGTTCGGTATCGAGGAGATGAGCAGGGCCTATGAAACCAGGACAAGCAGCCTGGTCATTGGCGCCGTGATAGCGGCAGGCCTGACCTCGTTGGCCCTGGTTGGAAACTACGATTATTTTGGAACCAGCTCGACCATGCTCCGGAGCGGCACCGACTGGCTTGCCGTACCGTTGTGCGGTATCGCCGGTGGATTGGCCGGTGGAGCGTTCAGCAGGCTGCTGATCGAGGTCGCGCGCGGACTGCCTGGTCGGCTGGGACCGGCAACCAAGCAATATCCCCTCCCATTTGCCGCGACATGCGGCCTCGGCGTTGCCCTCTGCGGCTTAGCCTCCGGAGACATGATCTACGGCACCGGGTACGCGCAGGTGAAGGCGGCTCTGGAGAGCGACATCCCGCTTCCTTGGGATTTCGGCTTGCTGAAGCTCGCTGCGACCGCGCTTTCCGCGATCAGCGGCATTCCGGGCGGGATCTTCGCGCCTTCGCTTGCTGTCGGTGCCGGTATCGGCACGAACATCGCACATCTGTTTTCGGGCGCCCCTCTCGGAGCATTCATGTTGCTCGGAATGGTCTCCTACTTTGCCGGGGTCGTGCAGGCTCCCATCACGGCCTTCGTTATCGTGACCGAGATGACCAACAACCACGCCATGGTGGTGCCATTGATGGCTTCCGCGTTAATCGCGCAAGCAACGTCGCGCCTCCTGTGCCCGGAGGGCATCTACCATGCCCTCGCCAAGGGCTTCTTGCGAGCGCATTCGACGGACGTCTCTGCGCCCCGATAAGCCTTCGACAGACCTCATGCAAAACCGCCCCCGACGTGGGTCAAGGACGGTTTTCCAGGTTAGGCCGGATTAGTGACCGGTGCCTGGCTTGGTGGTCTTCGGCGGCTTGCCGTCTTCCATACGACCCTCGTTGCGAAGATCACGGCCCTCCTGGGCCTTGCGCCGGCTCTCGGGATCCTTGCCGTGCTCGTTCATCTCTTCTTTGATGTAGCCGGCGCCTTCCTTGATCTTGCCTTCAACACTCATGATGTCCTCCTTCAATATTGGAGGCAACGCGCTGGCGAACCGGCCGTTCCGACGCCGTAAATCGTGTCTGGCCGAGCGGAACGCAAACAAGAGAAAGCGCAGAGCCTCCGAAGGTCGCGGTCAGGCCGGAACATGAAAGAGGCCGCCAATCGAGGCGGCCTCTCATTTCGCGAGCGAGTTTGAAAGAACGAGATCAGAAGGGCGGCGTTCCGGGGCCCGAGCCCGGACCGAACGGGCCGCGCTGGTTGCCCGGGCCCTGCAGGCCGCCAAAGATCAGGCCGCCGACCCACGTGACGGCGTCCTTGATGGCGCCGCCGATGGCGCGGAAGGCGTCGCCGAGCCAGTTGCCGCCGACGATCGTTTCGAGCTCCGCATCAGTGAGTTCGATCATTTCCAGTTTTGCAGTTTCGGGGTTCAGCATGGTGGTCGCTCCTGTTCAGATTGTGTGAGTCAGAAATGTTCAGGTGTGTGGTGCTCAGCCGTGGAAGATGCCACCGGGCAGCCAGGGATTCGGGCCGGCGGGCTGATGGGTCGTGATCTTGCCATTCACAATCCACGGGCCGATGCAGCCGCCGTCATTGATGAAGCCACCGTTGACGGCGTCCAGTTCACGATCGTCCAGCTCTTTACGCTTCCGATTGCTGTGCTCAGTCATTTGTGTCTCCCGCTGTCGAAGGAGGGTGCCATCCCCTCGCATCCAGTGGTCGCAGGAGTATCTCAGACGGTTTTTTCAGACTGTGATGCGCATCACGCAGGCAAACGGGCGGCTCCTGAGCGCCTGTTCCATCAAGCTGAGGCTTTCGGTGAGGCAGGATCGCGTCAGCACGCAGGCTGAGCCGGCCATGGCGCGAGCAACTCTTTGCCCTTCGCCCCGGAGGAGGCTTCAGGGGAAGAGGCTCGTTATCTCAATGCTTGTCGGTTGCTACTTTTGCTGAATACGATTCAGATAATCGATAACCGCGAGGATGCGTTTGCGCACGACGACTTCCGGGCTTTGCTCCGGCCCGGCCAGCTTCCAATAAGACGGATCTACATAGTGGGGCAAGTTGACAATGGGGTTGAATCGCTCTCCCCAAATCGGCATTTCACGCGTGCCGTGAGCGGGAATTGTTTTCGATCCCTCTATGGTTTCATAGACAGCGTTCGTGGGAAACACGCCGTTGTTGTTCTTGGCCAACACCGTCAAATCGGCAGGCGGCCTCTTAAGCTGGTCGCTGACCGGCCCTTTGCCCCGCGCATCCGCACCGTGACAACTCGCGCACGAAGACTGAAATTCCGACTTGCCGATGTCGAGGTCTTCAGCCTGGGCCGTAGCGGCGAAACCAGCGGCAAGACCGGCAATCATCAGATATTTTGCAGCACATCTTACCATGTCGCGCTCCGACGCTGGCTGGCGGAACCCTACTACTAGCCGCTTCGCCCCCCGACTGTTTGATACACATCAAGACTGGCTGCTTGGGCTGAAGCAGTGCCTGACGCCCGCTCATCGCTGCAGCTCCATCACCGGCCCATTCAGGCCGCCTCGGGCATGTCCGGCGAAGCGCGGCTCGCTATTTCACCGGCTTCCTCGTCGCCCGCAGGCAGCCCCCACCCCTTCACCAGGCCGAAAATGGCGGGGATCACGACAAGCGTCAGCAATGTCGACGACATCATGCCGCCGATCATCGGCACTGCAATCCGCTGCATGATTTCCGATCCTGCCCCCGTGCTCCACATGATCGGCAGGAGACCGGCCATGATAGCGACCACCGTCATCATCTTGGGCCGCACACGCTCGACCGCGCCCACCATGATGGCATCGTGAAGATCCCGTCGTGTGAGCGGCCTTCCCTCGTCGCGGCGTCCGGCTTTCACCTCTGCCAGCGCATGATCGAGGTAGATCAGCATCACGACGCCGGTCTCGGCGGCGACGCCGGCTAATGCAATGAAGCCTACGGCGACGGCAACCGACAGGTTGAAGCCGAGCCACCACATCATCCAGATGCCGCCAACCAGCGCGAACGGCAGCGACAGCATCACGATCAGGGTCTCGGTCATGGCGCGGAAGTTCAAGTACAGCAGCAGGAAGATGATCGTGAGCGTCACGGGGACAACGATCTTCAGGCGGGCGGCAGCGCGCTGCAGATATTCGTACTGGCCGCTCCAGACCACGTAGTATCCGGGCGGGAACTGGATGCCCTCCGTCACCGCGCGCTGCGCGTCGACGACGTAGCTGCCGATGTCGCGATCCCGGATGTCGACGTAGATGTAGGTCGCAAGCTGGCCATTCTCGGTCCGGATCGAAGTCGGCCCGCGCGCCAGCTCGATCTTCGCCACTTCGCCGAGCGGCACGGCCCCGCCCGACGGCATCGGCACCAGGACGTCGCTGGCAATGGCCTTGGGATTGTCCCTGAGGTCGCGCGGATAACGCATGTTCACGGTGAAGCGCTGCCGGCCTTCCACGGTCGTCGTCACCGTCTGCCCGCCAAGCGCGGCTGCGATGGTGTCCTGGACGTCCTGGATCAAGATGCCGTAGCGGGCGAGCGCCTCGCGATCCGGCACGATCTCGAGATAGTAGCCGCCGATGCCGCGCTCGGCGTAGGCCGACGAGGTGCCCGGAACGGCCTTGATGACGCGCTCGATCTGCTTCGCCAGCCGGTCGATCTCGACGAGATCCGTGCCCATGACCTTGACGCCGACCGGGGTGCGGATACCGGTGGAGAGCATGTCGATGCGCGCCTTGATCGGCATGGTCCAAGCGTTCGAGACGCCCGGGAACTGGAGCGCCTTGTCCATCTCCGCAATCAGGCTGTCGACGGTGACGCCGGGGCGCCATTGCTCCTTCGGTTTCAAATTGACGATCGTTTCGAACATCTCGGTCGGCGCCGGGTCGGTCGCCGTAGCAGCTCGGCCCGCCTTGCCATAGACCGAAGCGACTTCCGGAAACGATTTGATGATCCGGTCCTGAGTCTGCATCAGCTCGGCGGCCTTGGTCACCGAGATCCCAGGCAACGTCGTCGGCATGTAAAGCAGCGTTCCCTCGTTCAGAGCCGGCATGAACTCGGTGCCCAGCTGGCGCGCAGGCCAGATCGTCACGGCAAGAATGACGATCGCGGCCAGGATCACCAGCGTCTTGGCCCGCAGCACGGCCCTGATCACGGGACGGTAAACCCAGATCAGGGCGCGATTGACGACGTTCTTGCTCTCCGGGACGATCCTGCCACGGACGAAGATCACCATCAGCGCCGGCACCAGCGTCACGGACAGAAGCGCGGCGGCGGCCATCGAAAAAGTCTTCGTGAACGCGAGCGGGCTGAACAGCCTCCCTTCCTGGGATTCCAGCGTGAAGATCGGCATGAACGACACCGTGATGATCAGCAGGCTGAAGAACAGCGCAGGGCCAACCTCGGATGCGGCATCGACCAGGATCTGGACGCGCGACTGATCGGGCTTTGCCCGCTCGAGGTGCTTGTGGGCGTTCTCGATCATGACGATGGCGGCGTCGACCATGGCGCCGATCGCAATCGCGATGCCGCCGAGGCTCATGATGTTGGAACCGAGCCCGAGCAGCTTCATGGCGCCGAACGCCATCAGCACGCCCACCGGCAGCATCAGGATCGCAACGAGCGCGCTGCGGACGTGCAGCAGGAACACGATGCAGACGAGTGCGACGACGACGCTCTCCTCGAACAGGGTGTGCTTGAGCGTATCGATCGCCGCATAGATCAGGTTGGAACGATCGTAGACCGGGACGATCTCGACCGACTTCGGCAAGCTACTCGCGATCTCCTTGAAGCGCTTCTTGACGTTCTCGATGACGTCGAGGGCGTTGACGCCGAAGCGCTGCAGCACGATGCCACTTGCGACCTCGCCCTCACCGTTCAGCTCCGCGATCCCGCGCCGCTCGTCGGGCCCGAGCTCGACGCTGGCGACGTCGCGCAGCAACACCGGCGTGCCGTTGCTCGTCTTCAGGACGATGTTGCCGAGATCATTGATGCTCCGGATGTAGCCCCTGCCGCGGATGACGTACTCGAACTCGGAGAGCTCGACGGTGCGGCCGCCGACGTCGGCGTTGCTGGCACGGATCGCGTCCCGGATCTTCTGCATGCCGATGCCACGGTCCCGCATCCGCTGCGGATCTAGGACGACGTTGTACTGCTTGACGAAGCCGCCGATGCTGGCGACCTCGGCGACGCCTTCGGCCTTGGCCAGCGCGAACTTCAAGCTCCAGTCCTGGATCGTGCGGGTGTCCGCAAGATTCAATTCCCTGGACATGACGGCATACTGGTAGACCCAACCAACGCCGGTCGCGTCGGGCCCGATGGTCGGGGTGACGCCGGCCGGAAGCCTGGACGACGCGCCATTGAGAAACTCCAGCACGCGGGAGCGCGCCCAATAGATGTCGGTGCCATCCTCGAAGATGACGTAGACGAACGACACGCCGAAGAAGGAGAAGCCGCGCACGACCTTCGATTTCGGCACGGTCAGCATTGCCGTCGTCAAGGGATAGGTGACCTGATCCTCGATCACCTGCGGCGCCTGGCCGGGATACTCGGTGTAGACGATCACCTGCGTATCCGAGAGGTCCGGAATTGCATCCAGCGGAAGATGGATCAGCGCATAGAGGCCGGCCGCAGCGGCGAAGCCGGTCCCGAACAGGACCAGCAGCAGGTTGCGCGCCGACCAGGCGATGATGCGGGCGATCATTTGTGATCTCCCATTGCGTGGCCGGGGCCGGCGTCGGCGGCCCGCGGCGCACTTTCCGCAAATCCCTTCAGGGCGGCCTTCAAATTGCTTTCCGCATCGATCAGAAAGTTGGCGGAAGTGACCACCGCTTCGCCATCCGCAAGCCCTTCCCGCACCTCGATATAGCCACCGCCGCGCCGGCCGAGCTTGACCTCTCGCGGTTCGAAGCGCCCGTCACCCTTGTCGACGAGAACGGCCTGCCGGCTGCCGGTGTCGAGCACTGAACTGTCGGGTACCGTCAGGACAAGCGCGGCATCGGCCGTGTCGATCTCGGCATCGACATACATGTCCGGCAGCAGCATCGCATCGGCATTGGCGAGCTCGATCCGGACACGAACGGTTCGGGTATCGCGGTTCACCTGCGGATAGACGATTGCGATCTTGCCGGTGAAGGTCCGGCCGGGAAAGCTGCGGGCCCGAACCGCCACCGACTGCCCGACCGCGACGGTGCCGAGATCGCGCTCGGCCACGTCGACCAGCGCCCAGACCACCGATGTGTCGGCGATGCGAAACAGCACATCGCCGGGATTGGCCCGCATGCCTTCGATCGCGTTGCGCTCCAGGACAATCCCGTCGCGCGGCGTCGACCAGCTGATGGTGACAGGCGCAACCCGCGTCTTCTCCATCTCCGCGATAACAGGCTCCGGCACATCGAGATTGACCAGACGCTGACGCGAACCGCGGCCATAAGTCTCCACGCCGCCTACCACCTTGGAGGTGATCGTCGCGAGATATTCCGCCGCGGCGGAAGCGACCGCCGAACTGTAGATCTCCATCAGCGGCTGGCCGGCCTTGACGCGGGCGCCGGTGGTGACGTCAGCGACCTTCTGCACAAAGCTTTCCGCGCGCATCGCGATCACCGACACGCGGCGCTCGTCCAGCTGGATCGTGCCGGGCGCCTTCACCAAGACGCGGATCGCACGCCGTTTAACCGGCTCGGATTTCACACCGGTGCGCTGGATCTTGCCGGGTGAAAGCCTCACCGTGCCGTCGTCGGTGTCATCGCCTTCATAGACGGGGATGTAATCCATCCCCATCGAATCCTTCTTGGGCACTGGCGAGGTGTCGGGCAGCCCCATGGGATTGCGGTAGTACAGAATCTTCCGCGGGGATCCCGCCTGCTGCTGTGGCTTTGCCCGCGCCGGGGTTGCCTGGTCATCGTCGTAGACCGGCAGATAATCCCGTCCGCGGTCGTCCTTCTTTGGGGCCGCCGACCAGAGTGGTGCGCCGCTGGGATCACGGTAGTAGAGCGGTGTTCGGTCGGCCGCTGATGCGCGCGGGGCAAACGTTCCGTTCAAGGAGCCGTAGCCGACCAGGGCGAGGCCGCAGCCCAGCGCAACAGTCGTGAGGAGAGGCAACGTTTTCATGGCGTGTATCCGCGCAGCCGGGAGCGCGCGTCCGTGTGAATGAAGAGGGAAATGTCGGGCGCGGCGAGGCAGCGCCCGAATGTTCACTTGGTCGCCGTGACGATCACCTCGCCGACGACAGTCTCCGGTTCGCCCTGCACCTTCACAGACAACGTCATCTGGTAGCGGCCGGCCATCGGCAGGTCCGTTTTGAAGGCGTACACGCCAGGCTCCTTCGACGGTAGCGGTGCGACCGCCGATTCCATTTCGGCCATGCCGTCGGGGGCCATGTCGACGCGTGTCTTGAAGACGATCGCGTCCGGCACCGGCTTGCCGGTTCGCTTGTTGGTCAAGCGAACGGCGAGCGTGACGTCGTCGCCCTTCTTCATCTGCGGATTGACGGGCTCGAAAGCATAGTCGCCGGCGCCCGCCATGGCGGCGGAAACGGCAAGCGAAAGGGTGGCGGCCAGAGCCGCTGTGCTGAATTTGGAAAGCATTGTCCAGTCCTCATGAATTGATCTTCCGCCGTGGCGCATGGCGCGCACGTCAGTCATCGTCGCGAACGGGCGTGCCGTTCGCGTCGCGAGCTCGCGAGATCAGATTCGAGGAGGTCGGAAGGGAGGACTGCCGCTGCGGAAGGAGACGACCTGATCGGCAGGAAGGGCGATCTTGCTCGCAGCGACCGCGAGATATTCGAACGCGACCGGCCTGACATCGCCGAGTGCGATGATGCCGCCGACGCAGCAGAAGCCCATCCCGCACTTGTAAGCCGCGTGGGAGGCCGTTCCCTTCATGTCGGGACAACAATCGTCCATCGACATCTCGGGCTCGCCGCCCATGTGCATGGTCGTCTGCATGTCAGACGACATTGCAGGTTGGGCTGCGGACGCGCCAACGGGCAGCATCGCCAGGGATATGGCGATTGCGAGGGCCAGGATGGTACGGACGAACCGCATCAATAGCGACTTACCTTGTCAGACCGGAACACGGCCTGAGTATCATACTCGGGCCGGGAAAACAGTCATTGACCACGGTCAAGCATTCGTGACCGATCCGCCTCACCTGTCCTGCATCCGCATTAACTTCCGACACCACCGACCAATCGCGGGCGATTGGCGCGCGGGTTCTCGGCTGCGACGGCAAGCAGCCAGGCGCGAAAACCGACGATCTCCGGACAATCCGCGGTGCCTTCGGGCGCAATCAGCCAGTCGCCCAGCCCCGTCCCCTCGTTGATCCGATCGCAGCGATAGCCGGGATGACGGCCGAGGCCGCGGGCGATCAGCAGATCGACCTTGCCCTCGACCAGCTCGTGCAGGCCGGCGGGCTGCAGCACGCGCAAGCCGATCTCTGCATGCTGCTCGCGAAATGCCGACAGATCGAGGCGACGCAGGTCGAAGCTGGCATGGACACCCAACTGCAGCAGCACCGCACCGGCCGGCTTCAATTGCGCAGTCGCATCCGCAATGTGGCGAAAGCCTTCGGATACCCCGGGCAGATAGGCTTGACCTGCCCCGGTCAGGATCAGCTGCTTGTGCAGCCGCTCGAACAGCTGCACGCCGAGGCGCGCCTCCAGCGCTTTCACCTGCTGCCCCACGGCAGCCGGCGTCACGTGCAGCTCGTGCGCGGCCAGCTTGAAGCTGAGATGGCGCGCGGCGGCCTCGAAGGCGCGAAGCGCGTTGAGTGGCGGAAGGGCGTAGGTCATCGCGCCGCAGTTTGACACCGATGGACCGCAGCCTTGCAATAGATTTTCTTGCGCTGAACCGCAGGAATGATGCTTTGCGCCGCCGCGATGCCGCCGGATACGGTCAGCCCGCAATCCGGAGAAACCTCATGCCCGCAGCCCACATCGTCAGCCACAATCCCACAACGGTCCATCCGCCCGCCGGCGGCTACTGCATGGGACTTGAACTGAAGCAGCATCGCCGCCTGCTGTTCATCAGCGGCCAGGTGCCCGAGAGACCCGACGGCACCGTGCCTGAAGGTTTTGAGGCGCAATGCGAACAAGCCTGGCGCAACGTCAAGGAGGTGCTCGCCGCCGCCGGTCTTGGCGTCGAGCATCTGGTCAAGGTCAACACGTTCCTGACTGACCGGGCTCAACTCGTGACCAACCGCACCATTCGCCATGCGATGCTCGGGGAGCATCAGCCCGCGCTGACGGTCGTCGTCGCCGAGACCGTCGACAGCAAATGGCTGCTCGAGATCGAGGCGATTGCCGCGGAATGAAGTTTTTACCGATTGTCCAACAGGCCAATGATGCGAGGCTGCCATGGCTGAGATCCATCCCTTCTACGAGCAGTATCGCGGCGCGATGGAAGCCGCGATGCACCAACGACTCGACCTTGCCGAGTCGATGTTGCGCGAGCGCGCGCATCTCACCGAGATCGACAGGATCAGGCGGGAGGTGATGGACGAATTCGCGATCGTGCTCACCCAGATGCCCTATGTCGGCGGCGCGGCGAGCCGCATGAGCGATGTCTTCATGCGTCTCACCGGATTCATGGCCACCAGCCGCGTGCTGCGGCGACACGGCGTGCCGCTGCCATTGATCCGCGAGATCGAGCGAGAGACCCATAAGGCGCAATTGCTCACCGTGCCGGAGGCCGAACGTCTCGCCGCGGGGGATCAGTTCATGTCGCCGGAGAACCAGACCCTGCTACGCGAGCAGGCGGCCAAAAGCACGACAGCGAGCCATCAGGCCGAATTTCCGGAGGATTTCGTCTATGATTTCATCGAGCCGGGTCCCGGTGACAATTTTGAATTCGGCATCAACTACCGCGCCTGCGGCTTCTGCAAATTCGCGGGCCGCCATGGCGACAAAGAGATATTGCCGAACATATGCGGGCTCGATTTCGACGCCTATGCAACGCGCGGCATCCATCTGGACCGGACACAGACGCTCGCCGGCGGTGCAAGCCACTGCAATTTCCGCTTCTCTCGGATGGGCCGCGATGGTTGACGTCGCGCGGGACCAACGCCTCGCGTTCGCGCGCTTAACTAGTGCCGCCGCAGCGGCAGTTCTCGTAGTCCACGGGATCGTGACTGTTGACGATCGTCACGCTGCCGCCGTGGCTGAGCTTCAGCTCGCGCAGCCGCGCCTGGTTGGCGATGCGGGCGTTGCGATCCATGTCGACGCGGCGCTGGAAATAGCGGAGCACCAGCGGCGCGCGCGGCGATGCGTCGAGCTGGGCATGATGGAAATAACTGTCGCCGGCATGCAGCAGCCATTTGCCGCCGGTGCGGACCGCGATGCCGCAATGACCGAGTGTGTGACCGGCCAGCGGGATCATCAGGATATCCGCTTCGCGATCGCCGAGCGCGCGCACGCCAGTGAAGCCGAACCAGCCCTCGCCGGCCTCGCCGTAGAATGTCCAGCTCGGCCCGTGGCTCCATTGCCCCGTGACATAGCGCCCTTCCGGCGGCGCGGGTTTGCGTAGCACAGCCATATCGTATTCAGTGCGATGGACGTGGATCGCGGCGCGGGGAAAGTCGGGCACGCCGCCGGCGTGATCGCGATCGAGATGCGTCAGCAGCACGTGGCGCACGTCGCCAGGCGAATAGCCGAGCGCCTTCACCTGCTGCACGGCCGTCTCTGACGGATCGAGCTTTGGCGCGGTCTGGCGCAGCCACCGTCGTCCGAGCCGGTCGGGCGCCGCGATATCGCCGAGCCCGATGCCGGTGTCGACCAGAGCGAGGCCGCTTTTGGTTTCGATCAACAGGCAATGACAAACCATGCGGGCGCGCTGGAACAGGCTTCCTGTGCCGTTCACGAGCCGGCGGCCCATGGGACACATGGTGCCGGTGTTGAGATGATGGATTTTCATCGAGCTTCCCTGCCTGTTTCGAACAGGGACTTCTTGTCATCCTCAAATCCATAGGTAAAATATCAAATATTGATAGTATCTCTAGGATTAACCTATGGATATCCGCGAGCTCCGCTATTTCGCCGCCGTCTACCGCGAACGCAACCTCACGGCTGCAGCGCGCACGTGCTTCGTGTCGCAGCCGTCGATCTCGACCGCGATCACCAATCTGGAGGCCGAGCTCGGCACCACGCTCTTCATCCGGCACAAGAAGGGCGTCGCGCCGACCGCTTCGGCCGAGCAGTTTCATGCACTGGCCCGCCGCATCATCGACGAGGCCGATGCCGCGCGCAGCCTGTTCCGCAAACCCAGCACGAAAACCAATCTGACGCTCGGCCTGATGCGTACGCTCGACCTGCCCCGGACGATCGCGCTGCTGAAGCCGCTGACGGCGCGCAGCGACGTCGCGCTCCGGCTCGTCGGCAGCGACGAGCGCGCGGATGCCAGGATCATCTCGAAGAGCATGTTGCGCGATGACGAGCATTTCGTCCCGCTCTGGAGCGAGCGCTACGTCGCGGCGCTGCCGCCGTCGCATCCGTTGACGCTAAAGGAACGGCTGCGGGCGGCCGACCTCGCCGACGTTCCCCTGATCGACCGCTGCCATTGCGAGCAGAGCGCGTTCTTCGGCCGCGCGGCGCAGCGACGCCCGTCCGCGGCGATCGCGCAATCTGAGGACTGGGCCATGGCGCTGGTCGCGGCCGGCGTCGGCGTCGCCATCGTCCCCGAAGGCGTGGCGAAGGGCCATCCGGATGTCGCCATCCGGGAGATCGAGGTGAAGGTCAAACGCGAGGTCGGCCTCGCCTATCGCGCCTCAGTGCCGCTGGCGGACGTGTTGAAGGATTTTGTCGGAAAACTCCGGAAGCAGCGCCGCAAACCGGAGCGCAGCGGGCGACGGCCTCGCTCGACGCGGTCCTAGCCCTTCGACACTACCGCGCGGCCGTAGGCCGGCTGCGACTGAACCGGGGGATTGGCGGTCTGGGCCGCGAGCTCGCCGATCAGGCGATCGGCGTCGGCGGCCATGCCGTCGGGAGCCTGGATCACCAGCCGCTCCAGCGCAAAGCGATAGGACGAGACGCGCTGCTCGAGCGACAGCTGCACCCACTGGATGATCAGCGCGTTCTCCCGCATGCGTTCGACCGCATCGGTCTTCTCCTGCGGCGAGAGCGCGGAGACGCGCGCCATGCTGGCCTCGCGCTTCTTGTCGAGATCGATGACGCGGATCGCGCTGGCGAAGAACGGCTCGAACCGGGTGATGTCGTTGCGCACGTCCTCGATCAGCTGCGCATAGCGCGAGGCATGCGAGCGGTGCGGCTCGTCGATCAGCGTTCGGCCGTACATGGTGCGGTCGAACACGACCTTCTGGCGCCACGGTGACGGCAGGGCCTTGTAGTCGCCGAACACGCTCTTCCAGGCCGGCCGCGACAGCGGCGGCTCGATCATGGGATAGGCGAGGTCGCGAAGCTGGCGCTCTTCGTCGGTGAGCTGGAATTGGGAGGGCTTCAGGCCGAGGCTGCCGGTGGCCTCGATGCCAAGCCAGCGATGCATGTCGTCGCTGCGCATGTCGGCGCGGGTGCGGCCGAAATCACCGCCACTGCAGGCGGCGAGCGACGCGCCGACAGCTGCGAGCAGGATGGCTGATACGATGGTGCGGATCTGGCGGATGGAGTCCGGCATTGCAAACGACGATCGCGTCAGCGGCGCCGACGACGGCGCCCCGGCGCGGTGCCTGCTTCGGGCCCGCGGTCGCCGCTGGTTTCGTCTGCCTCGCGCTCGATCCGGATGACGGGAAGAATCAGGATCGTTCCCATGTCCGCGCGCGGTGTGACATCCCCCGACGAGCCCACCCGGCGAGCGGCCGGAAATTCGATGATGGTCCCCATGTCAGCTCTCTCAACTGCCGCGCGACCAAACGCGCCCCGGCAACATGGAGATCATTAGGATCAGTTTATGGTTAACGGGGTGTAAACATGGTCTTTTGACCGTAACCGCACGGGCCGTCCCGCAACGAGACGAGACCGCTTGAAATGCGCGGGTTTGCTTCACACCTCGTTTTCCTTAACGAGCCTTTAAAGGACCCCTGATAGGCTTGCGGGAACAGTTCTTCCGAGTTGCGTACCCTCCATGACCAAGTCGCTGTTTCCCGGATTCGACGGGCTGATGACCCTCTCCCGCCGCGAGGGCGTGGATGTTCGCCCCACCCTGCTGCGCGTGCTGACCGATCTGTATGTCCAAGCCAGCACCCACAGCGAGGACGAGCAGCGGCAGTTCATCGAGCTTGCGACGCGGCTGATCGACCAGGTCGACGACGCGACGCGCGCTTCCGTCAAGGCGAAGCTTGCGATCTATCCGCAGACGCCCGTCCCGGTCTTGCAGAAGCTCGGGCTGGTCGCCGCGCAGGAAGGCCGCAGGATTCCGCTCGCGCGCGAGATCCCGCGTGCTGCACCCGCCCCTTCGCCGGCCCGCACGCCGACCGAGGCCGAGCAGCGCATGGCCGCCAGCATGGCTATGCAGCCGAAGGAAGCGGCCGAGATCCACGACATGTTTTTCCGCGCCGATGCGAGCCAGCGCGCGCTGATCCTGCACAATCTGGCGCAGACGCCGCTGAAGGCCGCGCCGCGGATTCCGACGGTGCACGCCAAGCGCGCCATCCAGATCCTTGAGATGGCCGCGATTGCCGGCGACGTCGACAGTTTCATCCACGAGCTCGGCGACACCCTGATCCTGCCCTCGCGCGTCGCCGCAGAGATCGTCGACGATCCCGGCGGCGAAGCGCTCGCGGTTGCCGCACGCGCGCTCGACATGCCGAGCCCGAACTTCCAGCGCATCCTGCTGTTCTTCAAGCCCGCGATCGGCAATTCCGTGAACGAGGTCTACCGCCTGTCGCGGCTCTATGACCGTCTCAGCGACCGCTCCGCCCTGGTGATGCTGGCCGCGTGGCGCGGCTCGACGCTTGCGGTCACGCGCGCAAAATATCAGCCGTCGCTGCATGACAGCGACCGCCAGCGCGCACGGAGCAGCGCCAGCCAGACACGGCCGAACGTGCAGCCCGGCTCGAGCCCGGCCGTGCGCACGGGCAGCAGCGGGTCGTCGGAGCGCTAGTCAGGTCTTGGCCAGATCGAGGAAGTGCCGTCCCGCACGGTCTTCGGTCTCCACGATCCAGGCGTCCGGATCGAAGCGCAGTTCCTTGGTCAACCGCTCTTCCACCGCTGACTCCGGCACCGGCTGCGGCGCAATCGGCACGAAGAAGCGATCGACGGGCCGGCCGTCGTCATAGGACGTCTGCGGCGCCGGCACGTAGAGCATCGCATTGCCGTCGAGCAGCGACACTTTCACGAATACCGCGCCCGCCTCCTCGGCGCCGCGACGCCGCACCGCGCCGAACACGCCCTCGGTCTGACACCGGCGCAGATAAGCTGAGACCCAGATATTTGACTTCAAACGCATGGACGCACGATAAGCCAGCAAGAGACGTGACGCCAGTCTCGGCGCCTGCGCCTCACGCCTTGCGTGTGCCCTCCTGACCGCCGCGGATCTTGCTCGCGACGAAGTACGACAGCGGCATGGCGAGCGTGAATCCCACGGCAACGGCATAGGGAATGTTCTTGATGGCGTTGGCCGCAAAATTCGGCACCATCAGCACCACGATAAGGCTGATGCCCGCCAACGTGGTCCCCAGCATCATCCAAATCAGAACCGAAACCTTGAACATGACGACCTCCACTCTCTGGTGAGAATGAGGCATCATCTTCCCTGACGGCGACGGCGGTCATTGATCCCGGGCAAATCTCGATGGTGCGAATCTGGCCCCGATTTTGTCGGAGCAGCGCTGCGAATTGATCGGCATCAATGACGGAAGGAATCGCGGCTATTCGACGGGATGGCCGATTGCGGCGGCGAGTTCGCGCAGCAGGCGGTCCGACACCTGGCCGGTGACGGGCATCTTGCGCTGGCGCTCGAACGTCTGGATCGCCGACTGGGTCTCGCCGCTCATCGTGCCCGTGATCTTCAAATTCCCATAGCCGTATTCGGACAGCGCGCGCTGCACGCCGGCGAGACGACGCGCCGCCGGGCTTTGCTGCGCCGGGATGGGCGCCGGCGGCCGCGCGACGGCCACCGCGGACGGTGCCGGCGTCGGTGTCGTGGCCTTGATCACCAGATTGGTCATGGGATCGCCGGAGCGCGGCGTCGAGGCCGTCGTCTCGGCAGGCTTCTCCGGCACTTTCTCGGCCGGCTTCGGCTCCACGCGAAACTCGGTTGCCTTCGGCTCCAGCGGCGACGTGTCGGCGCCGACGGGCCGCGGGCGCGGCAAGGGATTCGCCAGCGACGTGGAGGATGGCGCAGGAAGATTGATCACGGTGCCGAACATCGGCGCCGGATGCCGGCCGGTCTGCAGGAACAGCGCGTTCGCAACGATGGCGCTGATCGCGGCGGCGGCGACGAAACCGGCCAGCGTATCCTTGGGGCTGTGCAGAAGCACGCGCAGCACGAGATTGCGCTCGGTCTCGACATCCACGACCGCGGCCTTGGCACCACCCTTGGCGCCACGGCGGCGCGGAGCAGCTTCGTCGTTGGCAGACTTTCTAGGCACTTTTCTTCACCAGGGCAGGTTGGTCCTGAACTTCATGACGGGGCACCGGCGTCAGCGTCGCGATTTTGCTCTCGGCCGCCACTTTATCGGAAGGCTTGGCTTGCGGCGGCGTGTAGACGAGCGGCAGCTTGACGGTGACGGCGGTACCCTCGCCGACTTTGCTTTGTACCGTCAATTCGCCGAGATGCAACGCCACCAGGCTCTTCACGATCGAAAGACCGAGGCCCGTGCCTTCGTGACGGCGCTCATAGGTCTTGTCGCACTGGAAGAACGGCGCACCGATGCGCTTGAGGTCATCGGGCGCGATGCCGACACCGGTATCGCTGATCCGCAGCGTGAGCTGCGAAGCGGATGCCGATGCAGACACCGTGACCTGGCCGCCGCGCTCGGTGAACTTGACGGCATTGGCGACGAGATTGAGCACGATCTGCTTGAACGCCCTGGGATCGCCGGTCATCATGGGCAGATCCTGCGGCGCATCGGTGATGAGGTCGATGCCGTTCTCGCGCGCCTTCAGCGCCAGCAGATTGCAGCAATGCATCAGCGAGGCGCGCGGCGCGAAAGGCTCCGACGCAATCTCGAAATTTCCCGATTCCATCTTCGACATGTCGAGGATGCCGTTGACGACCGACAGCAGATGCTGGCCGGACGCGTTGATCAGCTCGGCGTATTCCTTGCGCTGGCTGGCTGCCAGCATCAGGGCCTGCTCCTGCGCGATCATCTCGGAGAAGCCGATGATGGCGTTGAGCGGCGTGCGCAGCTCATGGCTCATGGTGGCGAGGAAGCGCGTCTTGGCGGCATCGGCGGCCTCCGCCGCGCTGCGCGCCTGATCGAGCGCCTGCTCGGACAGCTTGCGATCGGTGACGTCGCGCATCACGGCGACGACTTCGAGCTCGGCAGTGGCTTCGCGGCGCTGATCCTCGAGCGGCCGGCACCGCATCTCGACCCAGATGAAATCGATCTGACCGCGCTCGGAGCCGGCAGGCTCCCGCCGCAGCCGGAATTCGACGCTGCGCACGTCGCCGCGCGCGGCATCGGAGAGCGCGGTGAGGTAGGCCGGACGATCGGCGACATGGACGCGATCGAACAGGCCGTGGCCAAGCAGCTGCGCGACCGGCATGCCGAGCAGGGCTTCCACCGCCGGCGAGATGAACTGCACCGCGCCGTTGCGCTGATGCCGCGAGATCACGTCGCTCATGTTGCGCGCCAGCATGCGATAGCGCTCCTCCTCGCGCGACAGCAGTGCGACGCTGGTGCGGGCAAGCGACTCGGCGCCGAAGGCGAGGCCTGCGGCATAGAGCGTCGCGGAAGCGACGCCGAACGCCATCATCACGCCGCGTTCTGCGCCGTTGAGGTCGCCGGCCGGCAGCCAGCCGAGCTGGCTCAGCAGGATCAACAGTCCCACGCAGGACAGCGCGAGCAAGGAGGCAAAAGCCGCGACGCGGCGCGAGGCCGACAGCGCGGCCTCGAGGGGAACCACGACCAGCCAGATCGCGGCAAACGATTCGATGCCGCCGGTCGTGGCCGCGATGGCCATGATCAGGCCGGCGAGCGCCAGCGACGACAGCACGTGGGCGCCTTCATAGCGGCCGGTGCGCGACAGGAACCAGGACAACAGGATCGGCGCGATCAGCCAGGCGAAGGCCGCGACCTCGATCGCGCTCGGCGCGCCACGCAGGACGAGATAAACGGGGAATGCGGCAAAGGCAGCCAGGCTTCCGAGAAGCCGCGGCGCCATGAAAGCCCGATGGCGCGCACGCGTCAGCGCGTCGTAACGCGCGGAGGGATGCAGCAGTGCATCGAGACAATCGCGGATGATACTCAAAACTGTCACGGGTCTCGCGCTTCGGCTCAATCGTCTCGAGAAGACGCGCCGGAACGCCTCCTTATCGTTGAGCCACCGTGTCAGAGTGACCTTAAACGAGTGCTAAGGCGGGTCGGCGTGCGACCGGACACCGCGATATCGCGGAGATTTTTAGGCGATTTGACGATGTCATCATCGCAGATGGTGAACACAGGGTTTCGCGAGCCGGATCATGGTTTCGAATTGGTGGATGCGCGGGTCCGGGCCACCACGGTTGCCCGCATCAATCGAAAATTTACGAGACCTCTATCCGCGAAGATTCTTGCGTAAATTTTCCGCGAATTAAGCTCAAGGCAATGACTTGCGATTTATCGAGAGTTGCTAGGTCGAAACGCGCGCGGAAATCGCCGTCGCGGGATCTAACATACAGGTCGCAAGATGCGCTTTCTGCTTCGCATCACATTCTGGCTCGGGCTGGTGCTGGTGCTCCTGCCGCGGGACAAGACGCCCGAATCGGGCAAGCTGCCGCAAATCGGCGCAGCCGACGCGGTGCAGGCTGCGACCGCGGCCGTCTCCGACATGACCCAGTTCTGCAAGCGTCAGCCCGCGGCCTGCGAGGTCGGCGGACAGGCCGCCACCATCATCGGCCAGCGGGCGCAGGACGGCGCGAAGAAGATCTACCAGATCATCAACGACAAGAAAGACCAGATCACCAACGAGAAGAACGAGAAGACTGACAAGAAGGCGCCCGACCACACCGGCTCGATCACGATCGCCGGTGAAGGCGATACGGCTGCGACCGAAGCGCCGCGCGACACGCTGACCCAGGACGATCTCGCGCTGGAATGGCGCGGCCCCGAAACGGGGAATTAGGCGCCAAATCCTATCGATTTCGGCGGCCTGCGTCCCTATATTGGCCTGAACAGGAACCACGGGCCATCAATGACTTCGATTGACGACATCAGGGACAATTTCGAGCTTCTGGACGACTGGGACGACCGCTACCGGTACGTCATCGAGCTCGGCCGCACCCTGGAACCGATGCCCGAGGACGAGCACTCGGCCGAGAACAAGGTGCAGGGCTGCGTCAGCCAGGTCTGGCTCCAGAAGCTGGTCGACCGCGACGGCGGTGCGCCGATCCTGAAATATCGCGGCGACAGCGACGCACATATCGTGCGCGGGCTGGTCGCGATCGTGCTTGCGCTGTACTCCGGCCGCACGCCGCAGGAGATTCTCGATACCGACGCGATTTCCGTGTTCAACGAGTTCGGCTTCCGCGACCACCTGACGCCGCAGCGCTCCAACGGCCTGCGTTCGATGGTCGAGCGCATCAAGACCGACGCGAAAGAGGCGCTGGCGGAAGCGTCGTAAGAAGCTTCGAAGGGTGGGCAAAGCGCAAGCGTACCCACCATCTCGAGTGCGTGGGCACGGCGCTTCGCGCCTTTGCCCAACCTACGAAACCGAGCACGCCGCTCTACTTCCCCTTCTTCCGCTGCTGCTGTCCCAGACCCATCTTCTTCGCCAGTTGCGAACGCGCCACCGCGTAGTTCGGCGCGACCATGGGATAGTCGGCCGGCAGGCCCCATTTCTCGCGATATTGCTCGGGCGTCATGTTGTACTGGGTGCGCAGGTGGCGCTTCAGCGACTTGAAGCGCTTGCCGTCTTCGAGACACACCAGATAGTCCGGCGCGATCGACTTCTTCAGCGAGACCGCAGGCCTTGCCGGCTCGAGCGGTGCTTCGGCGCGGCCCGACGACACCCGCGTCAAAGCGCCGTGCACCTGGCTGATCAGGTTCGGAATCTCGGCGGCCGGCGTCGGGTTGTTGCCGACATAGGCCGACACGATGCTCGCCGTCAGCTCGATGAAGTTCTTGGCCCCGGCATCAGACATGGGCGCCCTCTCTCCAATCTGGCTCCGTCGCTGCATTGGCGGCGGTGAAGTATTCTCTGTCAACAATACGTTTGGCTGAAATACGACGACTGGCGAATGTGAGCCTATTACTGATCTCGCGACAACAGCCACGAGGCTTTACTTCAAGGCTGGAGGTCTTCAGCCGCGCTGGTCGAGATGCGCACGCAGCTCGTCAATGGAGGCAAAGCGCATCATGCCCTCCGGCATCTGCGCCTCGATCGAGCCATCGGAATAGAGCGAATAGGCCATGCCGTCGACGATGCCGGATTTGAGCACCGTCACCGACGCCGGTTCGACCGGTGGCGGCTCGGGTGCAGGCGGAGGTGCGACAGGTGCAGCAGGCTCGAAGGCCGACGACGGGCGCGGCGGCCGACGCGCCGCGGGCGGCTCCGGCGGCCGCGCGCGATCCGGCTTCGGCCACGCGTCCTCGAAGCTAGCGGGCGGAGTTTCGGGCGCAGCCGCTTCCGCCTGCTCGGCGTGAGCCTGCAGCGGCGGGTTCTCGGCAGCCTTGGTCTCCTTGGCCTCGGCGCGCTCGCGCTCCTTGCGCGAGCTCGAGGCGAACAGCAAATTGCGCCTTCGCGGCGCTTCCGGAGCTGCGGAGGGGGGCGGAAGTGGAGGCGGAGGCGCTTCGGGCTCGGCCGGTGCCTCCGCGCGCGGGCGCGCCGGCGTGGGCACTTCGGCCTGCCATGGCGGCGCAGTCGGCGGTGACTGCGGATCACCCCGCACCGCCGCGGCAGGCTCCGGCGCAGGCGCACCCAGGCCATTTGGCCCGGCGAGACCCGGCGGCAGCACCGGCCTCACGCGAACCTCCGACGCTGCGGCTCCGGCCAGACGGCGGCCGATCGCTTGCAGCTCGAGCAGGACGACGTAGAGGCCGACCAGTAACATTCCGGAGCAGACGCCAATCGTCCCGCTCGTTATGAGCGTGCTGCCGACGCTGAATTCCCTGTAGCCGAAGCCATACGCGACCGTAAGGAGGCCCGCCACGACGGCGAAAATCCCTGCGATCAACAAAGCCACGCTCATCGAACAAACCCCCGGCCACGCGTCCACACGCGGCACCCGCTACGCCACGATACCGTCTTACAGCGTTCCTCGCCAACGACCAATTGCCGCCGCCGTTCCTAAAGGGAAGGATATCAGGGACTTATTCACATTCCCTTCAGCAACGGTCCGCTAGCTCTCATGTGCTCCAAGTTGGCCGGAAATTGCTGCGTCGCATCAGGAATTTAGCCATAATGCCCAATTACTTGGTAATGGAACTGCGCTATAGGGATTCCGGGGAACAGGCCCGCGCGCACCAGCAGGGCCAAGAGGGGATTCCGGGTCACCAATAGCCATGACATCCATCACGACCTCGGCGATCGAAACGCCTCTCGGGCGCTCGGTTGAACGGACTTGCGACGACGTCGCCATGCTGGTGCTGGCTGCCGTCGCCGTCATTGCAGGCCTGACCTTCCGCGATTACGGGCTCGGCTGGGACGACTATACCCATGCCGAATATGCCGACCTGCTGCTGCGCATGTACGGCTCCGGCTTCAGGGACACGGCCGCGCTCTCCTTCGCCAACCTCTATATGTACGGCGGCGGCTTCGACATGGCCGCAGCGCTGCTCCACAAGATCCTCCCGCTCGAGCTGTTCGAGACGCGACGCCTGGTCGGCGCGACCGTCGGCGTGATCGGGCTTGCGGTGACCTGGCGGCTCGGCCGCCGCGTCGGCGGACCTCTTGCCGGCCTCGGCGCGCTGCTGCTGCTGGCGCTCTGCCCGATCTTCTACGGCCACATGTTCATGAACCCGAAGGATGCGCCCTTCGCGGTGGCGATGATCGTCCTGATGCTCGGCCTGGTCCGCCTTGCCGAGGAATATCCAAATCCCTCGCCGCGCACGATCCTGATCGTCGGCCTGGGTGCAGGCCTCTCACTTGGCACGCGCGTTCTCGGCGGGCTGGCGCTGGTCTATGCGATGATCGGCTTCGTCCCGCTGTTCCTGGAGGAACTGCACGCCGAGGGCGCTCGCGAAGCGGTGCGTCGTTTCGTCCATGTCATCTACGTGTTGTTGCCCGGCCTCGTGCTCGGCTACCTCGTGATGGGCCTGATCTGGCCGTGGTCGATCATCGAGCCCGGCAATCCCTTCGAGGCCTTGACCTATTTCTCGCACTTCTTCGAGAAGCCCTGGAAGGAGATGTTCGACGGCGCGATCGTCTCCGTGCCCGACATGCCCTGGTCGTATCTGCCGACTCTGTTCGCGCTGCAGCTGCCCGAAGTGATGCTGGTGCTGATGGCCGGCGCGGTGATCGGCACCTTCGCCATGCTGCCGCGCCGCGAGACTCCGGCGCGCCGCAAGACCATCATGCTGATGCTGACGCTGGCAGCGACGCTGCCGCTCGCGATCGCAATGGTGAAGCGGCCGGCGCTCTACAACGGGATCCGCCATTTCGTCTTCGTGATCCCGCCGATGGCGGTGCTCGGTGGCATTGCCTTCGGCTGGGCCATGGAGCGCCTGCGCGCCAACCAGCGCGCCTGGCAACCGGCGGTGCTCGCCGTGTTCTGCTTCGGCCTTGCCTTGCCGCTCGCCGAGATGATCCGGCTGCATCCCTATCAGTACACCCACTTCAACCACATCGCCGGAACGGTACGCGCCGCAGACGACCGCTTCATGCTGGACTATTGGGGCCTTGCGCTGAAGCAGGCCTCCGACGAACTGCGCGAGCAGCTCGTCGAGCGCCAGGAAGTGCCGCCGCGCAATCGCAAATGGAAGGTTGCGGTGTGTGGTCCGCAGCGCCCGGCCCAGGTCGCGCTCGGCCCGGACTTCACCATCGGCTGGGATTCCAACGCGGCCGATTTCGCCATGACGCTCGGCGAGTTCTACTGCAAGGGCCTGACGGCGCCCGTGATGGTCGAGATCAAGCGCGACGACGTCGTGTTCGCGCGTGTCTACGACATCCGCGGCCGCAGCATTTCCAGCCTGCTGTCGATCCCGGCGCCGTAAGATTTTTCTCCGGATCCGCCGGGTTCATGCGGGCTACGCTGAACTGCCGCGCTCTGCACGCCTTGCTGCCAGCTGTTTGCAAGACTAGGCTCCTCCTCCGCAACAACGAGGTTCGGAGAAATTTACCATGTCACCAGCGGAAGCGCGCCTGAAGGAAGTGCCGTCTGATATGACGGAGGCCGAGTGGCAGCAACGGATCAATCTCGCCGCCTGCTATCGCCTCGTCTCGCTGTATGGCTGGGACGATCTGGTCGACACCCACATTTCCGCGCGCGTGCCCGGCCCCGACCATCACTTCCTGATCAATCCCTACGGGCTGATGTTCGACGAGATTACGGCCTCGAGCCTGGTCAAGGTCGATCTGCACGGCAACCAGCTCAGCGAGAGCGAGTACAGCATCAATCCGGCAGGCTTCACCATCCATTCGGCGATCCACGAGGTGCGCGAGGACGCAATCTGCGTGCTGCACCTCCACACGCTGGACGGCACCGCGGTGTCGAGCAGCGCCGAAGGCCTGCTGCCGCTGAACCAGACCGCGCAGCTCGTCACCCATGACCTCGCCTATCACGACTATGAAGGCATCGCGCTCGATCACGACGAGCGGCCGCGGCTGCAGAAGGACCTCGGCGATCACAACCACATGCTCCTGCGCAACCACGGCACACTGACCGTCGGCCGCTCGGTCGCCTCCGCTTTCGAGCGCATGTACCACCTCGAGCGCGCCTGCTCGATGCAGGTGCGCACCCGTGCGCTGGGCACGCCGGTCTATCCGGTCGAGGAGATCGCGATCGAGAAGAACACCGAGCTGCTCGCCAACCGCGACCGCGCCGAGCTGCGTTCCACCACTCTCGTGTGGCCGCCGCTGCTGCGCAAGCTCGACCGCGAGCTCCCGGGCTACCGCTCTTGAGATTTCGCGGATTTGGTGTAGGTTAGTTGTCACCTACCTCTACATGTTTTGGAATGAAACGCCGCCCAATTCCGGGCGGCGTTTTTATTTTGGGCCCCGCCGTCATTGCGAGGAGCCCGCGACAAAATTGCGAAGCAATTTTGCGCTGGTGCGACGAAGCAAGCCAGACTGTTTCCTCGGATGGATTCTGAATTGCTTCCGCCTTCGCCGAAGGCTTCGGCGGACAAGTCGCTTCGCTCGCAATGACGAGGATAGAGTTTCCGTGCGCTACTTCACGTCCGCCAACGCCGCGAGAATCCGGGCCCAGGAGCGGATGCCTTTCTGGAAGCTGCGCAGATCGTACTTCTCGTTCGGCGAGTGGATGTTGTCATCGTCGAGGCCGAAGCCGACCAGCAGCGAGTCAAGCCCAAGCGCGCGCTTGAAATCGGCAACGATCGGGATCGAGGCGCCGGAACCCATGAGCACGGTCTCCTTGCCCCATTCCTCGGTCAGCGCTTGCCTCGCCGCCGCGAGCGGCTTCATGCTCCAGTCGAGCGCGACGGCCGGCGCGGCGGAATGGTCGCCGAACTCGACCTTGCAGTCGCCCGGAATCCGGGCAGTCACGTAGTCGCGGAACGCCTTGCGGATCTTCAGGGGGTCCTGCCCCTGGACAAGGCGGAACGAGACTTTTGCCGAGGCATGCGAAGGGATCACCGTCTTGGAGCCTTCGCCGATATAGCCGCCCCAGATGCCGTTGACGTCGCAGGTCGGGCGCGTGGAGGCCTGCTCGACCATCAGCCGCCCCTTCTCGCCGGCCGGGATCGACAGGCCGACCGGCTTAAGGAACGACTCCGGCGTGAAGTTGAGCTTCTTCCACTGTTCCAGAATGTCCGGCGGCGTATCCTTTACGCCGTCATAGAAGCCGGGAATGGTGATACGGTTGTCGTCGTCGAACAATCCGCCGAGAATCTTGGTCAGCAGCCGGATCGGGTTCATCGCCGTGCCGCCGAACACGCCGGAATGCAGATCGCGGCTCGCGGCGGTGATCTTCACCTCTTCATACAGCAGGCCGCGCAGCGCCGTGGTGATCGCCGGCGTCTCCGGATCCCACATGCCGGTGTCGCAGACAAGCACGTAGTCGGCCTTGAACTCGTCCTTGTTGGCCTCGACGAACGGCACGAAGTTCTTGGAGCCGACCTCCTCCTCGCCTTCGATCAGGAATGTGACGTCGATCGGCAGCGAGCCCGTGACTTTCTTCCAGGCGCGGCAGGCTTCAACGAAGGTCATCACCTGACCCTTGTCATCCTCGGCGCCGCGCGCAACGATGATCTTGCGGCCGTCGGCATGATCGGCCACGACCGGCTCGAACGGCGGACGGTGCCAGAGCTCGAGCGGATCGACCGGCTGCACGTCGTAATGGCCGTAGAAGATCACATGCGGCCGTCCGCCCGATTTGACCTTGCCGACGACGGCAGGATGGCCGGCGGTCGACCTCACCTCGGTCGCGACGCCGAGGCTCGCGATGTCCTTGGCCAGATGCTCGGCCGCCGCCCTGCAATCCGCGGCAAAAGCCGGATCAGCGGAGATCGACTTGATCCGCAGCAGCGAGAACAGGCGCTCGAGGCTGTTGTCGAAGTCCTTGTCGATGTGGTCGAGCACGGATTGAAGCTGCGCGTTGGCCATGGTCGGATGTCCCACTTTTCAAGTCTCAAGATGGTTGTGGTTTTAGCCCCGCCGCGGCGTCCGAGCTAGCCGCAGCCGGCGGATGCCGGATGTGCCAGGCAAGCACAACTGCGAGGATCGCCGTCGCCAGGAGGTTGTTGCCCCAAGCCTGGACGGCGAGGGGAATCGGCGGCAGCGACAACAGCATGAGAATGCCGGCGGCGCCAAGCGCGAGCCCGGTTCCCAGCCGCACCTTCGGCCGCGCATCGAACGCCGTCCGATGTATCAGCACCGTCAGCGGCAGGAACAGCCACATGAAGTAATATTGTCGCGCCAGCGGCGAGGCGACCGTCATCAGGCAGAACAGGATGCCGAGTTCCTCGGCGTCGGATCGCGCCGTCCTTTTCCGTTGTGACGGTATGACCGCGATGAAGCCGAGCCCGAGCAATGCCGATACCGCGAGCACGATCCAGTTCGCCGTCTTGTAGTCGACGTCGATGACATTCATCGTGCGCGCCGGCTTGCGGGGATCGTCCAGATTGTAGTTGATCGGCCGGACCAGCCGGTGCGTTACCGCGATGATGGACTGGTTGACCCACGACCAGTTCTGCTCGTCGCGCTGTCCAAAACCCTTTTCCGAGCTCGAGCCGACCATGCCCTGGTACCAGGTGCTGAGCTCGGCCGCGTTGCGCTCGAAGCCGCGGATCGGCGCCGGCACGAGATAGAGCAGGACGCCAATGAAAGCGAGCATGCTGACGACGGCGGCCCACTGCCTCCGCCAAACCAGATAAGGCAGCACCGCGATCGGAAACACCTTAATGGCGGTGGCGAGCGCGAACATGAAGCCCGCGAACCAGGATCGCCGATGCTGAAGGCTCCAGAAGCCGTACAGCATCATCGCCAGCAGAACGAGGTTCGGCTGACCGAGATCGAACATGTCGAACACGAAGGAGACGGTGACGACCGCCGGCAGCGCCTCGAGCCACGGGCCCGGCTCGCGACCCGAGCCAGTCATGGCATTGGAAAGGATGCTCGTGTACCACCATGCGACCCCATTGAGGATCGACAGCACGATGTAGAGCGGGATCTTGCCGAACCAGCTCGGGATCGCCAGCAGGATCGCCGGCAGCGGCGGGTAGATGAACTCGAACGGGTGATCCATCGCGCTGGGATAGAGCGCGCCGCCATGCAGCACCTGCTGCCCGGCCCAGTACCACAGCGCATAGTCCTTGGTCTTGCCACGGCCGAAGATCTCCGGGCCGAGGACATCCGCGGTCAGGATCAGGCAGCAAAACAAGAAGAGCAGGTCGAGCGGCGCACGCAGCGAGAGAGTTCGGAGTGCGCCGGCTTTGTCGGTTGGATTCGGTGGTGTCACATGATGTCCAGTCGGAAACATATAGCACGTAGCAGACCGACGGACGCTTGGAGAGTCCCCCTCACCCGAATTTGTACCTGGCAAAAATGACGCTTCCGGCATCAGCGGGGCGGCGCTACCGACCACTGGCCTGCGGCCGGTCGTTCTGCCTACCTTCGCAGCAATCCGCCGAGCGCGCCGCGGACAAGCGCGCGGCCGACCGAGCCGCCGAGCTGGCCGCCGACCGATTTGCCGAGATCGGCCACGACGCCGCCGACTACCTTGTCGGTGACCGTGCGCGTGACGTCGCGCGCGATGCGCTGTCCTGTCGTCAGCCGGTTTCGTCCGGTATTGGTGCCGAAGATGGTGCCGACGATCGAGCCGATCTGGCCAAGGACGCCGCCACCGCTTGTCCCGACCTGGCCGTCGGCCGGCGCCGCAGTGCCGGCGATGCGCTTCTGCAGGATCTCATAGGCGGATTCGGAATCGATCGCGGTGTCGTATTTGCCCTTCACCGGGCTCGCATCCATGATCGCCTTGCGCTCCTCCGGCGTGATCGGCCCGATGCGGGCCGATGGCGGCCGGATCAGCACCCGCTCGACCATCGCCGGTGTGCCGTTGCCTTCGAGGAACGACACCAGCGCCTCGCCCTTGCCGAGCTCCATGATCACCTTGGCGGTGTCGAGCTTCGGGTTCGGCCGGAAGGTCTGGGCCGCAGCGGCGACCGCCTTCTGGTCGCGCGGGGTGAAGGCGCGCAACGCGTGCTGCACCCGGTTGCCCATCTGCCCGAGCACACGGTCGGGCACATCGATCGGATTTTGCGTGACGAAATAGACGCCGATGCCCTTGGAGCGGATCAGACGGACCACCTGCTCGATCTTGTCCATCAGCGCCTTCGGCGCGTCGTTGAACAACAGATGCGCCTCGTCGAAGAAGAACACCAGCTTGGGCTTGGGCAGGTCGCCGGCCTCGGGCAATTCCTCGAACAGCTCTGACAGCATCCACAGCAGGAATGTCGCGTAGAGCCGCGGGCTCTGCATCAGCTTGTCGGCGACCAGGATGTTGACCATGCCGCGCCCATCGCGGTCGGTCTTCATGAAATCCTTCAAGGTCAATGCCGGCTCGCCGAAGAATTTAGTGCCGCCCTGGTTTTCCAGCACCAGGAGCTGGCGCTGGATGGTGCCGACCGTGGCCTTGGTGACGTTGCCAAAACCCTGGGCTGCTTTGCGGATCGGCGCAAGCGGATCCTCCCCGGCGTCCGGCCCCTTCTTGCCACTGTCGGGGACGATGGCGTCGAGCAACGCCCGTAGGTCCTTCATGTCGATCAACGTCAGGCCGTTGTCGTCGGCAACGCGGAACGCGACGTTGAGCACGCCCTCCTGCACATCGTTGAGGTCGAGCATGCGCGCCAGCAGCAGAGGCCCCATCTCCGTGACCGTGGCCCGCACCGGATGGCCTTGCTCGCCGAACACATCCCAGAACACCGTCGAGAACTGGTCGGGCTGGAACGTCAGTCCCATCTCGGTCGCGCGCTTGACGATGAAATCCTTTGCCTCACCGACCTCGGAGATGCCGGAGAGATCGCCCTTGATGTCGGCGGCGAACACCGGAACACCGGCCCGCGCAAATCCTTCCGCCATCACTTGCAGCGTAACCGTCTTGCCTGTCCCGGTCGCTCCCGTGACGAGGCCGTGGCGATTGGCGAGCGCCAGCGTCAGCCAGGCCTGCTCGTCTCCCTTGCCGACGAAGATCTTGTCGTCGGTATCGCCGAGCTTGTTGTCCTGCGCCGTCATCATTCTCTCTATCGTTCGTTTCGCGTATTGAAAGCTCGAGCCTGCCAGTTCCGCAGTTTAGCGCATGTCGCAAGCCGAATGAAACCGTTCAAGGCGCCGGCGACATGCGACATTGTCGGAGACTACGCGCGCGGCATGCGCCAAAAGTCGGAAGCGTACATTCGCACCGCGGCAATTATTCATGAATTTCTTCTCCGCTCTTGCATCGCTGCAACACTTTTCGCGCCTTCGGGAATGAATCGGAACGTTGCGTGCGTTCATCGCTTGTATTTCACATCACACCGGCTCAAGATCATTTTTCGAAATAATACTCCGGCGTGCAAACCGGCTGAGGGGCGGGTCAACATGGACGAGCTGATCGGGCGGCTGGCGACAAGCGCCAGCATAGATAGTGCTGTCGCTGAAAAGACCGTCGGCATTATCCTGGGATTCCTCCGCAGTGAAGGTCCGTCCGACAGCGTGCAGGCCCTGATCGACCAGATCCCGGGCGCAGAAGGGGCGATCGAAGCATCCAAGAGCGGCGGCGGGCTGTCGCGACTGATGGGCGGCGGCCTGATGGCCGTCGGCACGCGCCTGATGGGCCTGGGGCTCGGCATGTCCGAGATCCAGAACGTGGCCCGTGAACTTTTTCGCTACGGCCGAGACAAAATCGGAGCGGATCAGATGGGCAAGATCATCGCGGGGACGCCGGGCCTCAGCCAGTTCGCCTGAGCGACGCTTTTCATACCGAGTATCATGACATATCCGATCTCTGAGATTGAGGGCCTGCCCGCCTTTGCCGCCAACAAGTTGAAGGCGCAGAGAATCCGCACGACCGACGCGCTGCTCGAGGCGGCCTCGACCGTGAAGGGCCGCAAGGCGCTCTCCGCCAAGACCGGCATCAGCGAGCAGCTGCTGCTGGAGTGGGCCAACGTCTCCGACTACATGCGCATTCCCGGCATGGGCCGGGCCAAGGTCGGCCTGGTCCGCGCCGCCGGCGTGACCACGGTGCGCGAGCTTGCCTATCGGAATCCGGCAAGACTGACGCAGAGCATGCGCGAAGCGAACGACCGCAAGAAGCTCGTCCGCATCCTCCCTTCCGAGAAGTCGGTCGGCGACATCATCGCCAAGGCCAAGAAGCTGCCGCCGAAGATTACGTATTAGGTTTCTGTCTCGGCAAACGCCCTGCCGCGTTAGCTCTCGGTGTCATACCCCGCGAAGGCGTATCCAGTACTCAGCGGCTCCTCCGCAGGCATGGTCTCGGAGTCCTGGATTGCCCGCCTTCGCGGGCAATGACAGGAAGGTGGTCTTGACTCCCCCTCCCCGACCGCGCAAAGCCACGGCCATGAATGCCTCGCCCTCCCCATCCGTCCCGCCGGCCGGCTCGGCCGGGCTAGATGCGCTGCGGAGGCTGCTGGAACGGCCTCTGCCGGCGGTGATGGGCGTGCTGAACGTGACGCCGGACTCCTTTTCCGATGGCGGCGATTTCATTGCACCGGACCAGGCGCTTGCGCGGGCGCGGGCGATGATTGCTGATGGCGTCGACATCATCGATATCGGCGCCGAATCCACCCGGCCCTACAAGGGCGCCCGGCCGGTGACAGCGGCGGACGAACTGGCCCGGCTGAAGCCGGTGCTGGCTGATATCGTCGCGCTCGGCGTGCCCGTTTCGATCGACAGCATGAAGGCGGAGGTCGTGGCCTACGCGCTCGACCAGGGCGCGGCGATCGCCAACGACGTCTGGGGATTGCAACGCGATGCCGGCATGGCGCCGCTGGTGGCCGCGCGAGGCGTTCCCGTCATCGTCATGCACAACCGCGACAGCGTCGATTCCGCCATCGACATCGTCGCGGACATGAAGGCATTCTTCCTGCGCTCGCTGGACATCGCCGCAAAGGCCGGCATCGCACGCGAAAAAATCGTGCTGGATCCGGGCATCGGCTTCGGCAAGACCGCCGAGCAGAGCATGATCGCGCTGGCGCGACTGCGCGAGCTCGACATGTTCGGCCTGCCGGTCCTGGTCGGCGCCTCGCGCAAGCGTTTCATCGCCTCGGTGTCACCGTCGGAGCCGAAAGAGCGGCTCGCCGGCTCGATCGCCGCGCATCTGATCGCCACCCAGAAGGGGGCAAAGATCATCCGGACCCATGACGTCGCCGAGACCTTGCAGGCCCTGCGGGTCGCCAACGCAATCGAGAGCAAGCAATGACGGATACGATCTTCGTTACCGGCCTGTCGATCCATGCACGCCATGGCGTGATGGATCACGAAACCCAAGTCGGCCAGCGCTTCGTGATCGATCTCGAGCTCTACACCGATCTGTCGGAGCCCTCGCGCAGCGACCGCCTCGTCGATACCGTCTCCTATGCCGATGTGGTGGCGACCACGACGGCGGCGTTCAAGAACACCAATTACAAGCTCTTGGAGCGCGCGGCGGGCGCCGTTGCCGACGCCATCCTGTCGCACTTCCCGCGCATCCGCGCCGTCAAGATCACCGTGCACAAGCCGCACGCGCCGATCGCCGCGATCTTCGACGATGTCGGCATCATGCTGACGCGCTCGCGGCATCCTTGACATGGCGAGCGTGCTGATCGCACTCGGCGGCAATGTCGGCGACGTCCGCGCGACATTCGCCAAGGCGATCGCCTGCATCTGCGGCATGGCGCAAGCGGCGGTGATCGCGCGTTCGTCCGACTATGCGACGCCGCCCTGGGGTGACGAGGATCAGGATCCCTTCATCAACGCCTGTGTCGAGATCGAGACCGACCTCGATCCGCACGCACTATTGTTCGTGATGCAGAAAGTCGAGCGGAAATTCGGCCGCACACGCGACAAAACGAGGCGCTGGGGCCCACGCACGCTCGATCTCGACATGATCGCCTATGACGATTTGTCGTTTCAGAAGCCCGACCTGACCTTGCCGCATCCGCGCCTGTTCGAGCGAGCTTTCGTGCTGGTGCCGCTGGCCGAAATCGCGCCGGATCGCGTGATATCAGGCATTCGTGTGCGCGACGGCCTCGCCAGCGTCTCGACGCAAGGCATTGAGCGGCTTCCGGATACCGGTTAACCAAAAACAACCGTTTGCAGGGGCGGTCCGCCGTGGCAATTTCGCCTGCGAATAACAAGCGTTTGGGAGTCCTTGGCCGTATGACCTCCGTGACTGACGATCTGCCGCTGGCGGCCGATTTTCCCAAGGCGACGGACGCGGACTGGCGCAAGCTGGTCGACGGCGTGCTGAAGGGCGCCCCGTTCGAGAAGCTGGTCGGCAAGACCTATGACGGCATCAAGATCGAGCCACTCTATCCGCGCGCCAAGGGTGCTGCGCCGGTGGTGGGACGGACCGCAGCCGCGCCCTGGCAGATCATGCAGCGGATCGACCATCCCGATGCAGCCATGGCGAATGCGCAGGCGCTGCAGGATCTGGAGAACGGGGCCACGGGCCTTGAGATCGAATTCGCGGGGGGGCCTGGCGCGCGCGGCTTCGGTGTCGTCGACGCCGAGCCGGCGACGCTGGCACGGCTGTTCGATGGTGTGTTCCTCGAGGCCGGTGTCGCAGTCTCGCTCAACCCAGTGGCCGGCCGGCAGGATGCCGGCACGCTGTTCGCCGATATGGTCGAGGCCAAAAAGCTCGATCCCGCCAAGATCGACGTGCGCTTCAACTACCAGGCCCTAAGCACGTTCGCCGTGCGCGGCGCCGCGCTCGCGCCATGGTCGGAGTACGAAGCGCCCTTCGCGCGCATCGTGTCGGGCTTGATCGGACGCGGCTTCAAAGGTTCGTTCGTGCTCGCCGACGGCCGGCCCGTGCACGATGCCGGCGGTTCCGAGGCCCAGGAGCTCGCGTTCGCGCTGTCGCTCGGCGTGGCTTACTTGCGCATGCTCGAGCGCGGCGGCATCGATCTCGACGTCGCGCGACAAGCAGTTTCATTCCGTCTCTGCGCCGACGCCGATCAATTCCTGACCATGGCCAAGTTCCGCGCGTTGCGGCAGCTCTGGGCCCGCGTCGAGCAGGCCTGCGGCCTCGCGCCTCGGCCGGCTTTCATCGCCGCGGAAACCGCCTGGCGCATGCTGACGCAGCGCGACCCTTACGTGAACATGCTGCGCGCGACGATCGCGACCTTCGCAGCGGGCCTCGCCGGCGCCAATGCGATCACCGTGCTGCCGCACACGCTGGCGCGCGGACTGCCCGATCCCTTTGCACGGCGCGTGGCGCGCAACACGCAAGCCCTGCTGCTGGAAGAAAGCAACCTCGCCAAGGTCAGCGATCCCGCGGCGGGATCCGGCGGCATCGAGACGTTGACGGCGCAGCTCTCCGATGCGGCCTGGGCGCTGTTCCAGGAGGCTGAAAAGGCCGGCGGCGCCTTCGCCGCGCTTCAACAGGGCCTGTTCCAAAGCAAGGTCGCGGCAACGCGCAAGGCGCGCGAGGCCAACATCGCAAAGCGCCGCGACGTGCTGACCGGCGCCAGCGAGTTTCCCAATCTGCACGAGGCCGATGCCACCGTGCTCGACGTGAAGCCGGTCGCGCTGCCGCCCGCGGCCGAGCCGAAATGCAAGTTCGAGGCGCTGGCACCGATGCGCCTCGCCGCGCCGTTCGAGGCGTTGCGCGATACATCCGATGCGGCGTTGAAGGCGCGCGGCAAACGGCCGAGCGTGTTCCTGGCCAATCTCGGCACGCCTGCGGACTTCACCGCGCGTGCGACCTTTGCAAAAAGCTTCTTCGAGGCCGGCGGCATCGAGGCCATCGACAGCGAGGGTTTTGACGATCCCGCCAAGCTCGCTGCCGCCTTCAGGGCTTCCGGTGCAGCTCTCGCCTGCCTTTGTTCCAGCGACAAGGTCTATGCGGAACACGCTGAGACCGCAGCCAAGGCCCTGCAAACCACGGGCGCGCGACTTATCTATCTGGCAGGCCGTCCCGCCGAGGCCGAGGCGGCCCAGCGCACGGCCGGTGTCACTGGCTTTGTTTTTGCCGGCAGCGACGCTCTTGCAACGTTGCAAGACACCTATTTGCGGATGGAGCCGGCATGACCGAAACCAGCAAACCCGTTCTCACCGGCGGCTGCCAATGCGGCGCGGTGCGCTTTGCAATCTCGGCGACACCGAACCGGATTTCGATCTGCCACTGCCGCATGTGCCAGAAGGCGAGCGGGGCGCCGTTCGCATCGTTCGCCGACGTCAACCGCACCGATTTCGCCTGGACCAAGGGACAACCGTCGTTCTTCCGCTCGTCCTCGATCGCCGATCGCGGCTATTGCGCGGCCTGCGGCACGCCGCTGAGTTTTGGCCGCATCGATGGTGACCGGATCGAGATCATGACCGGCGCCTTCGATCGCCCCGACCGGCTGGTGCCGACGCGGCAGTACGGAACCGAATCCCGTCTCGGCTGGGTGGTCGGCATCTCCAACCTGCCGAGCCAGACCACGCAACAGAATTACGGGCCGGAGAAGATGGCGACCATCGTCAGCCATCAGCATCCGGATCACGATTGAGCGTCCATGATATGGTTGAAGCCATGAGCCGCATTCCAAACTTTGCCGACGTCGCCTTCGAGCGAACCGCAACCGCCGCGCCGTCGGGCAGCGCCGAGCCCTGGCTGACGCCC
Organism: Bradyrhizobium sp. T-1; assembly: GCF_053592855.1. Classification (NCBI taxonomy): domain Bacteria; kingdom Pseudomonadati; phylum Pseudomonadota; class Alphaproteobacteria; order Hyphomicrobiales; family Nitrobacteraceae; genus Bradyrhizobium; species Bradyrhizobium sp. T-1. The sequence goes on from NZ_CM132115.1 coordinate 5,771,659, forward strand.
GAGGGCATTCCGGTGAAGCCCGCTTATGGCGAGGCCGATGTGGCCGGGCTCGATTTCCTCGAGACCTATCCGGGCATCGCGCCGTTCCTGCGCGGCCCCTACCCGACCATGTATGTCAACCAGCCCTGGACCGTCAGGCAATATGCCGGCTTCTCCACGGCGGAGGATTCCAACGCGTTCTACCGCCGCAACCTCGCGGCGGGACAGAAGGGCCTTTCGGTCGCCTTCGACCTCGCCACCCATCGCGGCTATGACAGCGATCATCCGCGCGTCGGCGGCGACGTCGGCATGGCGGGCGTCGCCATCGATTCCATCTACGACATGCGCACGCTGTTTGCGGGTATTCCCCTCGACCAGATGAGCGTATCCATGACCATGAACGGCGCGGTGCTGCCGATCCTCGCGCTCTATGTCGCAGCGGCCGAGGAGCAAGGCGTTCCGCCGGAGAAGCTCTCAGGCACCATTCAGAACGACATTCTGAAAGAGTTCATGGTGCGCAACACCTATATCTATCCGCCTGCGCCCTCGATGCGGATCATCTCGGACATCTTCGCCTACACGTCGCAAAAGATGCCGAAATATAATTCGATCTCGATCTCCGGCTATCACATGCAGGAGGCCGGCGCGACGCAGGATCTCGAGCTTGCCTATACGCTCGCCGACGGCGTCGAATACTTGCGCGCCGGCCTTGCCGCAGGCCTCGACGTCGACCGCTTCGCGCCGCGCCTGTCGTTCTTCTGGGCGATCGGCATGAACTTCTTCATGGAGGTCGCCAAGCTGCGCGCCGCGCGGCTGCTCTGGGCGAAGCTGTTGAAGCCCTTCAATCCGAAAGACCCGCGCTCGCTGTCGCTGCGCACGCATTCTCAGACCTCGGGCTGGTCGCTGACCGCGCAGGACGTGTTCAACAACGTGATGCGCACCACCGTCGAGGCAATGGCGGCGACGCAAGGCCACACCCAGTCGCTGCACACCAACGCGCTCGACGAGGCCCTGGCGCTACCGACCGATTTTTCGGCGCGCATTGCCCGCAACACCCAGCTGTTCCTGCAACAGGAGAGCGGCACCACCCGCATCATCGATCCCTGGGGCGGCTCCTATTACGTCGAGCGGCTTACGCGCGACCTCGCCGCGAAGGCGTGGGGCCACATCCAGGAGGTCGAGGAACTCGGCGGCATGGCGAAAGCCATCGAAGCCGGCGTACCCAAGCTGCGCATCGAGGAGGCCTCGGCCAAGACGCAGGCCCGCATCGATGCCGGCAAGCAGGCGGTGATCGGCGTCAACAAATACAAGCCGGCCGACGAGGTTCCGATCGAGATCTTGAAGGTCGACAACACCAATGTGCGCCGGCTGCAGATCGACAAGCTGACGCGGCTCAAATCCGAGCGCAATCAGAAGGACGTCGACGCCGCGCTCGCCGCGCTGACGCGCTCGGCCGGCGAAGGCAACGGCAATCTGCTCGCGCTCGCGATCGACGCCGCGCGCGCCAAGGCGACCGTCGGCGAGATTTCGGACGCGATGGAAAAGGTGTTCGGCCGCCACCGCGCCGAGATCAAGTCCATCACCGGCGTCTACAAGCGGGAGGCGTCCAGCATGGGCAACCAGGTCGAGAAGGTGCAGGCGTTGGTCGACGCCTTTGAGGAAGCCGAGGGCCGTCGCCCGCGCATCCTGGTCGCCAAGATCGGCCAGGATGGCCACGACCGCGGCCAGAAGGTGATTGCGTCTGCCTTCGCCGATATCGGCTTCGACGTCGACATCGGGCCGCTGTTTGCCACCGCCGACGAGGCGGCGCGACAGGCGGTCGAGAACGACGTCCACATTCTCGGCGTCTCCTCGCTCGCCGCCGCGCATCTCACCGCCGTGCCGGAGCTGAAGGCCGCACTGAAGAAGCAGGGCCGCGAGGACATCATGATCATCGTCGGCGGCGTGGTGCCGCCGCAGGATTACGATGCGCTCTATGCGGCCGGCGCCGAGGCGATCTTCCCGCCCGGCACGGTGATCGCGGACGCCGCCGAGGAGCTGATCCGCAAGCTGAATGCCCGGCTTGGGCACAGCGAGGCGGCGGAGTAATTCCGCCGCCCTCGGGCTCCCGGCATCAAACCGGCAGGCGCGCGACGGCGACCAACCTTCACTATCCGGTCATTCTCGCCGCGCGTTCTGCGCCGGTTCATCTTGCGGTCACTACGCTCATGCAGATGTTCGAACGTCTCGACGGCTGCCGTATACAAAATTGATGGATATTGAAGTGGCATATCATCGTGCAAATATGCGGGCAGGATTACTCGCGATCTTTTCTGCCGTGGCGACGATCGCCTTGGTCTCGCCTTCCCTCGCCGCCGTCCCTAAGCCTGACGCAATCGTCAAGACCAAGAGCATCGAGGCCCGTGTCTTCCTCGACGACAAGATCAAAGCCGATGCGCCACTCGCCGCCGATTGTCTGGCCGAAGGCAAGAAGTGGCTCGACAAGAACGCGGCCGACGCCGCCGCCGCGCGCAAGCAGGATCCGCAATTCTTCAAGGACGGCGGCTGGGACTTCGAGCGCAAATATTCGATCCGCTCCGTCGTTGCCGATCGCTACGTCAGCGTCCTGCGCGACGACTACATGGATACCCATGGCGCCCATCCCAACTCGGACGTGAACACGGTGCTGTGGGACAAGGCCGAGAGCAAGCGCATCTCGATCCGCCCGTTCTTCACCGAGACCGCTGACAAGGGGCCGACAATGAAGGCGATGGTGAAAGCCGTCATCGCCTCGCTGAAAACTGAGAAAAGGAAGCGCGACAGCAGCGAGACCGCGACCGACGAATGGTTCAAGGGTGTCGAGCCGAGCCTCACCAAGATCGGCGCCGTGACGCTCGCGCCGTCGACCGAAACAGGCAAGAGCTCCGGCCTCACCTTTCATTACCCGCCCTATGCGGTCGGCCCCTACGCCGAGGGCCAATATGTTGCATTCGTTCCGTGGGAGACATTGAAGCCCTATCTCACGCCGGAGGGCGCACGCATTTTCGGCGGGGCGCGGCCAAAGGGCGACGCTGAGGAGCAGCCATGAGTTCCGACGGAACCCGTTGCGCACGGCGTCACAGGGGCTGCCGCTTGCGACATCGGCGCAAAGCTGCATAGCATGCCGCCTCGATACCAGCCCGATTCCCGAGGGCGCCGCCGGGATTTTTGATGCCAGGGATCACGCGCCGCAATTTCGCGGCCTCTTCTGTGGCCGCCGCCACATCCGCTCTTCTCACGCCGGCACGCGCGCAAGCCTATCCGGCGCGGCCGGTGACCTTGGTCGTGCCCTGGGGCGCCGGCGGCGGCTCGGATGCGACCGCGCGCATCGTGGCGACGCTGCTGGAAAAGGAGCTCGGCCAGCCGTTCAACGTCGTCAATCGCACCGGAGGATCCGGCGCCGTTGGCCATGCCGAGATCGCAGCCGCACCGCCGGACGGCTACACCATCGGCATGCTGACGGTGGAAATCGCGATGCTGCATTGGCAGGCCCTGACGCATCTGACGCCGCGGAACTTCACACCGCTCGCGTTGATGAACGAGGACCCGCCGGGCATCCAGGTCTCCGCGTCCTCGCCGTACAAGACGGCGAAGGAGCTGATGGATGCCATCAAGCTCGCATCGCCGGGACGCTTCAAGGCATCGGGTACTGGGCAAGGCGGCATCTGGCATCTCGCGCTCGTGGGCTGGATGCAGGCGATGGGATTGCCGGCAAACCAGGTCGCATGGTCGGCATCGAATGGCGCAGCACCGGCGATGCAGGACCTCGTCGCGGGCAGCCTCGATCTCACCACATGCTCGGTGCCGGAGGCGCGCGCCACCATCGAAGCCGGCCAGGCGCGCAGCCTCGCGATCATGGCGCACGCGCGCAATCCGATTTTCCCCGACGTCCCGACGCTGAAGGAAACGCTCGGCGTCGACTACTCCACCAGCTCATGGCGCGGCATCGGCGCACCCAGGGGCCTCACCCCGGACATCGCCGCCAGGCTGACGGCGGCCTTGAGGAAGGTGTACGATTCCTCCGCCTTCAAGGATTTCATGACAGGACGCGGTTTTGGCACGGTGTGGCGTGATGCCGGCCAGTTCGAAACCTTCATGGACCAGGCGGATCGCCAGATGGGCCAGGCCATGAGGGCGGCCGGTTTTACCAAGGCCTGACGGGCCCTCGCCTGCCTGCTCTCGCCGTTGTAAAGCAGGGCATGGTTGAGAAGAAGACTCTGCTGGACATCACCTCCCTCGCCCGCGACCTGCGCGCGGGCCATCGCGCGGCGCTGGCGCGTGCCATCACGCTGGTCGAGAGCCGGCGCAGCGACCATCAGGCACAGGCGCGTGAGCTGGTGCAGATGCTGCTGCCCGACACCGGCAAGGCGGTGCGCGTCGGCATCACCGGCTCGCCCGGCGTCGGTAAATCCACCACCATCGATGCGCTCGGGACCTATCTGATCGAGCACGGCAACAAGGTCGCGGTGCTCGCGGTCGATCCGTCCTCGGCACGCAGCGGCGGCTCGATCCTCGGCGACAAGACGCGGATGGCTCGATTGTCGGCGTCCGACGATGCCTTCATCCGCCCCTCGCCGTCGTCAGGCACGCTCGGGGGCGTCGCGGCCAAGACGCGCGAGGCGATGCTGCTCTGCGAGGCGGCCGGCTTCAACGTCGTGCTGGTCGAGACCGTCGGCATCGGCCAGTCGGAGACGGCGGTCTGTGACATGACCGATTTCTTCCTCGCGCTGATGCTGCCGGGCGGTGGCGATGAGCTGCAGGGCATCAAGAAGGGCCTGGTCGAGCTCGCCGACATGATCGCGATCAACAAGGCCGATGGCGACAATCTCAAGCGCGCCAACATCACCGCTGCCGACTATCGCGGCGCGCTGCACATCCTGGCGCCGAGGTCCGAGCATTGGCATCCACCCGTCGTCACCTATTCGGCACTGGCCGGCACCGGCATCGCCGAGCTGTGGCAGAAGATTCTGGAGCATCGCAAGGCGATGAACGCATCCGGCGAGTTCGCCGCGCGGCGGCGCGAGCAACAGGTGAAATGGATGTGGTCGATGCTGGAGCAGCGCATGCTGGCGCGACTGCGCAGCGAGGCGTCGGTGCGCTCGAAGGTGCGGAAGATCGAGGCTGAAGTGGCCGACGGCCACCTCACGCCGGCACTCGCTGCCGAGCAGATATTGGAGTTGCTGCAATGAGCGATAGGCTTCGCATTCTCCTCACCGGCTTCGGCCCGTTTCCCGGGGCGCCGCATAATCCGACCCAGCCGCTGGTCGCGCGGCTGGCGCAACTGCGCCGTCCCGCGCTCGATGATGTCGAGCTATCGCGCCACATCTTTCCGGTGACCTACGCCGCGGTCGACCGGCAATTGCCGGAGGTGCTCGCGAAAGTGAGGCCGGATGCGCTGCTGATGTTCGGCCTCGCTGCGCGCACGCCGTATCTGCGCATTGAGAGCCGCGCACGCAACGCCGTTACGATGCTCTGGCCCGATGCCGCCAACACCCGCTCGAGCAAGCGCGGCATCGCCGGTCGTGCCGACGCCATGACGTTCGGGCCGCACACGGCGAGGCTGCTGCGCGCCGCGCGCCTCACCGGCATCGATGCCCGGCCTTCACGCGATGCCGGGGCCTATCTCTGCAACTATCTGAGCTGGCGTGCGATCGAGAACGTCAGGGCGGGCGGGCCGCGGCTTGCGGCATTTATCCACATTCCCCTGCTCGCGCGCAGCGGTGCGGTGCGGCGCAAGGGCGCGCCGCGGATCACGCTTGAGGAGCTGGTGGATGCTGGCGAGGCCATGCTGATGGAGATGGCGAGATTGACGAGGAAAGCGCGGAACACACACTGCGCCGGGGTAAACATTTAACCCTACTGCGAATAATCCCGACGAGCCCGGCCGCCCTGCGCTACCTAACCTTCGCGGACACCTCCCGCGTCCGCCGAAGGACGCGTCATGAACCTCAACCGCCGACATCTCATCGGGGCTTCGACCGCCGGCATCGCGGGTGCACTCGCCATGCCTGCCGACGCCGCGCGCGCGGCGCCGCTGACGTCGCTGCTCGGCCGCGATGCAACCCAATATGGCGTGCGGCCCGGCAGCAGCGAAGATCAGACGCGCGCGCTCCAGCGCGCCATCGACGAAGCGTCACGCGCGCAGATGCCGCTGGCGCTGCCGCCCGGAATCTACCGGACCGGGCTGCTGCGGCTGCCGCATGGCGCGCAACTGATCGGCGTTCGCGGCGCGACGAAACTCGTCTTCACCGGCGGAGCCTCAGCGATCCAGTGCGACGGCTCTGACGCGATCGGCCTCAGCGGCCTCACCTTCGACGGCGGCGGCTTTCCGCTGCCGACGCGGCGCGGACTGATCCACATCCTTGCCGGCCGCGACGTCCGCATCGCCGATTGCGAGATCACCGGCTCCGGCGGCAGCGGCATCTGGCTCGAGCAGGTCTCCGGCGACATCTCCGGCAACATCTTCACCAACATCGCCGTGACGGCGGTGGTGTCGTTCGACGCGAAGGGGCTCAGCGTGTCCCGCAACACCATTGTCGGCACCAACGACAACGGCATCGAGATCCTGCGCACCGCCATCGGCGATGACGGCACGCTGGTGGCAGACAACCGCATCGAGGACATCAAGGCTGGTCCCGGCGGCTCCGGCCAGTATGGCAACGCCATCAACGCCTTCCGCGCGGGCAACGTGATCGTGCGCGGCAACCGTATCAGGAATTGCGACTACTCCGCGGTGCGCGGCAACTCGGCCTCCAACATCCACATCACCGGCAACAGCGTCAGCGACGTCCGCGAGGTCGCGCTCTATTCCGAGTTCGCGTTCGAGGCCGCGGTGATCGCCAACAACACCGTGGACGGCGCCGCCGTCGGTGTCTCGGTCTGCAATTTCAACGAAGGCGGCCGCATCGCGGTGGTCCAGGGCAACATCATCCGCAATCTGATCCCGAAGCGGCCGATCGGCACCGCACCGGACGACGACGCCGGCATCGGCATCTATGTCGAGGCTGACACGTCGGTGACCGGCAATGTGATCGAAAATGCGCCGTCCTACGGCATCGTCGCCGGCTGGGGCAAATATCTGCGCGATGTCGTGATCTCGGGCAATGTGATCCGCAAGGCGCTCGCGGGCGTCGGCGTCTCCGTCGTATCAGGCGCCGGCACCGCGCTCGTCAACAACAACATGATCTCGGAAACCCCGCGCGGCGCCGTGGTCGGCCTCGATCACGTCCGTGCCGTGACGGCCGACTTGTCGGTGGAGGGTGCGCAACGGTTTGCGCAGGTGGTGGTCGGCGGGAATGCGGTGCGGCAGTAGGCGGGCCGCCGGGCACCGCCCCTAAAACGTATTCCGCAGCAGCGGGTATTTTGCCTCGATACCGTCGAGGCTGAAGGTGAATTCGACGACGCGCTCGGGGGCGGCGACGATTTCATCGGCCGGCGGCGAGAAGGTCTGCAAGAAAGACGCGATCGACGCCACAGGCGCGGTCGAAGCCGCCGGCATCATTGGAGCCGCCGGCGCGACCGGTGCAGTCGGCGCCTCGACGATTTCGGCGAGCACGTCTACCTTGGGCTCGAGCCTGACCGGAACGGAGGTCTCGGGCGCGATGTGCACCGCCTTCGGCTGCACGGTCTGGGCCTGCTCGCGCGGAAACACACGCGGCATCGTCGCCGGCGACCAGCCGAATGCAGAAGTCACGCTCGCGGCGGCCGCGGCGACGTCCTCACCATTCGCCAGTGCGCGCCAGGTCTGGACCGCGCGTTTGGCTTCCTGGATGTTTTCGAGGAATGCGAGCTCGGAATGATAGCGGCGCCAGCGTCCGGTCTCGAACATCTCGGAGAGATGCTCCAGCCGCTGCTCGGCGAGAGCGCACCAACGTGCCGCAACGTCGCGGCCCGCAGCCGCGGCGCGAACCGACTCTTGGCGATGTGTCATGAACCAGCCCGTCAGGAGAAAAATACGGACGCGACGCAACGCACACGAATCAATTTAGAAGCGACATGAATATTTTGTGGAAAAGTTTTGACTTGTCCAGCAACGACACGGCTCTCGTCATGAAATACCGTAGTCGTGCGGAGTTTTCAGGGGTTTGCGAGTCAAGCTTCACACAAGCATAGCGGGCTTGTCGTGCGCTGACGCCGAGTCCTGACAGCGATCCCACACGCGGGCTCAACCGCAGGCTGATCCCGCACCACGCTTCAAGAAATCGGACGCCCAAAAAGAAAAGACCCGTCCGGGGGGACAACCGGACGGGTCGAGCCATATGGGCGCTTGGGGTGGATGGGCGCTCGCGCCTGATATGACTGATGGGGAGGGATGACCGCTCCCACATAATTTGGTCGTGGCAGCTGGCTGAACGTTCAAAAGCGGCGTCCGAATTTTTAACCCTTGGCCTGCGTGCAATCTTGTCGCAGGCGCTATCGCGCCGCCGGCCTATCCGCCTGAGAAATCGCAGGTTTATCGTCCGCGCTTGACAGCGAGGGCTGCGCGATCGCGCGGACGCCGGGGTCGTCACGGCGCTTCTCGGCATCTTCACGTTTAGTTGTACCGGAGGCAGATGCGACCGGCGTCGCGCTGTCGGCGGGAACAGCCGTCACCGCGGCAAACGCATCGGCCTCGCCGTCGCCGTAGAGATCATCACGCCCGGGTGAACCGAGGTCACGCGCGGTCTTCGCCAACGTCATGCGCAAGGCTTCAGGCTTCAGGGTGTAATTGCGCTCGAGCAGCAGTGCCGCGACGCCGGAGACATAGGCCGCCGAGAACGAGGTACCGGACGTCATCTGGTATTTGCCGTCCGGCGCCGGCAGGAAGATGTCGACCCCGGGTGCGGCGAGCGCGATGTAGTTGCCGCGGTTCGACGCCGCGAACAGCTTGTCCTGCTGGTCGGTCGCGCTGACCGCGATCACATTGGGATTGGCAGCGGGATAGAGCGGCGGCGACTTGGCGCCGGCATTGCCGGCGGCTGCGATCAGCACCAGGCCGCGCGCAGCGGTTGCCGCGATCGCGCGCTCGATCACCGCGTCCTTCGGACCGGCAAAACTCATATTGACGATCTGGGCGCCGTGCTCGGCGGCATAATTGAGCGAGCGCAGGATTATGTAGGACGAGCTCTCGGCGCTGCCGGTGGTGCCGCCGAAGGCACGAATGGCGATGATGCGCGCTTCCGGCGCGCTGCCCATCAGCTTGGCATGTGCCACGATGGCGCCCGCGATGCCGGTGCCATGAACATGGGCGCCCTCGGTGCTGCCGAGCGCGTCGAAATTGTCGGAGATGGAATTGGCGAGCTCGGGATGCTTGGCGTCGATGCCGGAATCAATCACGGCAACCGTGACGTTGGCGCCGTGCGCCAGGGTGTGCGCCTGTGGCAGGCGCAGCTTTGACAACGCATATTGGGCCGGATCGCCTTCGGTCGGCATGGCCGGCTTCTGGTCCTGAAGCAGGTAGCGGAAGTTCGGCTGAAGCGAGCGCACGCTGCCGTCGGCGGCAAATTCACGCCGCACCGTCTCGTACGGCCGCCCGTCCGCGACGCGGAACAGCCCAACCGTGGCCCCGATCAACGGGAAATTCTCCGAAGAGACGCGGGTCAAGCCGTGGCGGCGCGCCAGCTCGTCGGCCTCGGTCACGGACAGCGCCGCATCGATCTCGGCTACGAATTCGTTGGCGAAGCTACGCGAGCCAACGGCGACAGGCGTTTTGTTACCTCGTCCTTTGCCGGCGCTCTTCTTGCCTGACTTGCCGGCGCCGTCACCGCCCGTGTTCGGCTGCCCGAGGCATTCGCCGTCGGCGTCGCGATAGGCTGCCGTGCATGAGGGGTAGAGGTTCGGCGAATAGTGCGCGTAGGGCAGCACCGGCATCGGCCCCATCCGGGCCGAAGGAACCCGTGCGACCGTCGTCGTGGTGATGGTGCGTGGACCGCGATCAACGCTCACCGCCCGCGCAGCGACGGTGGGAGAGATGGTCGGCGTGCGCGAGGGAACGCTGATCGTGGGCGTGCGCATGATCGCCTGGGCGTGCGCCACCTCGATACCGAGGCAGGAGGCGAGCAGGAGCGCCGCCCCGACCGACGAAGCGTAGGCCCCGGCTCGCAACTGACTCTCGAACTTGCGCGTCATTGGTGCAGGGGCGCGTTTAAGGCGCCGCCACGGCGAGATTGACGAACTTCTCGCGCTGCATCCTGCCGAGCAGCGCGGCGAGCTCGTCCTGGCTCATCGCCTTGTCGAACTGGAGGCGGAACATGCCGCCCTTGGCATCGCCGATGATCGAGGCCTGGTAGCTGTCGAGCAGCGCGGTGATATCGGCGACGCGCGCTTCGGGCGTGAAGCGCACCAGCGCCCGCGAAGGCGCAGCCGCGCCCAGCTCGCGCGTGATCGGCGCGCCGGTCGAGAGCGATGCGGTCTGGAAGGTCGAGGGCTGGGTCTTCATCAGCACGGCGCCGATGATGCCAGCCTGGAGCACCAGCGCGACGGCCCCCAAGCTCGCCGACCAGGCCAGCGTGCGCGGCGACAGGCCGGCAAAGAACGTGGCAACACGTGCCGGCAGCGGCAGCGAACCGGTCGCCCGCGCCGGCTCGGCGTCGATCGCAGCAAACAGCTTCTGCATGGCGCGGGCGGACGGAGCACCCAGGCTCTCGTTCAGATGGATGGTCTCTTCATATTCACCGCGGATCGCCGCATATTGTTTTGCGAGCTCCGGATCGCTGGCGAGCGCGTCCTCGACGCGGCGGGCATCGCGCGCATTCAGCGTGCCGGCGGCATGCCACGGCAGCAGCATCTCGATCTCACCGGGCTCTCGCTCCAGCATCTTCTTGCTCAATGCCATCATGGCCAGCCTCGCTCAATGCCGGCTGCCTTCAGCAGTTCGGCCAATTTCTTGCGCGCATAGAAGAGGCGCGTCTTTACCGTGTTCTCCGGGATCCCGACGATCTCCGCCACCTCTTCCACGGACTTCTCGTGGTAGTAGACGAGGTCGACGATTTCCCGATGGTCCGGCGAGAGGCCCGTCAGACACTCCCGCAACGCTTCACTGGTATCCTTCTTCTGCACCACCGTTTCGGGATCGTCGGATGAATCCTCGATCGCGTTGGCGGCTTCGTCGTCCAATTCAAAATCCTTGCGGCGCCGGAGCGCAGACAGGGCCTTGAATCGGGTAATTGCCAAGAGCCAGGTGGAAACAGCGGACCGGCCCTCGAATTTGCCGGCCTGACGCCAGACATCGAGAAATACCTCGCTGATGAGGTCTTCCGCCGTCTGCTCGTCCCGCACGAGCCTGAGCCCGAACCTGTAAACCCTGACATGGTGCCGCCCGTACAGCACCTGCATGGCGAGCCGGTCGCCTTGGGCGATCCTGGCGATCAGGACCTCGTCCGTAGCCGCCTGTGTCACGCTCAATGGCCGTCTCGCAAAGTTGGTCGGGTCGATACGGCGGAGGGTTCGACGGGAGGTGCAAAATTGTTCAACCTACCGCAGTCATACGGGGACCTGTGTGATCTACCCCACATACGCGCGATTTCCTCGTCCCACCCGTGGCGGTTGGCTGCTTCGCTCCAGAACGGTAACATAATACGGAAATACTCTCTTCGGACTTGCCGCGGCCGGCACAGACGGCCCGACCGAGCCCGGTTCATAACACGGCCCTGTGCACCTTATGTCGCGCGGCGGCGGCTTTGGTCCGCGATAATCGCCTGCGATGCCTAACTGGCTGCAAAATTCCGCGCCGCCAGAAGCCCTCCCCGCGCAGTGTCCCCCTCGGATTCGGTTCAAAAAGGATACCAAACCTAAAGGCTTGCCACGTAGATTTTTTCGGCTGACATCCACCAATGGCGGGACCATGAGCACGGCCGCGACGTCCTTTCCGGAGAGGAATGCCGCAGAGGTCGCGGATATCGTCCTCACGCCCGAGGCGGCCGCGCCCGAGGTGCTGGCGCGCCGTGTCCGGCAGCGCCGGCAGATGTATATCGGCCAGGTCGCGAGCTACTCGCTCGGCGCCTTCGTGCTGTTGCTATACGCCTATGATGGCGCCGTTCACATCAACGTTCCATCGTTGTTCTGGGTCGGCGGCCTCCTGATCATCGGCATCTTCGCGGTGATGTCGGAGGCCGGCGTTGGCGACAGGCACAACGACCATTATCTCACCGTCTTCCAGATCTCGGCGCATATGGCGCTGCAATTCATGTTCCTGGTGTCGGTGCCAACGATCGGGATTGCCTTCATCAGCGTGCTGTTCCTGATCTTCGCCTTCGGCACGCTGCGCATGACCTCGGCCCAGGCGATGCTGACCTGGGCGCTCGCGACCGTCGCGCTCGCGGCCGTGTTCCTCGGCTCCGACCTGCCGATCGGCATGCCGGTTGCGACGCGGCTGCAGCGGATCGCCTCGATGCTGTGCTTCGTGCTGGTGATCGGCCAGTGCGCCTTTCTCGGCCTGTTCGGCGCAACGCTGCGAAAGATCCTGTACCGGCGCAGCATCGAGTTGAAGGCCGCCTATCGCCGCATCGAGGAACTCGCCGAGCTCGACGAGCTCACCGGCTCCTACAACCGCCGCTGCATCATGCGGCTTCTCGACGCCGAGATCGAAAAGTCGCGGCAGTCGTCCGCACCTTGCGCCATTGCGCTGATCGACCTCGACTGGTTCAAGCGCATCAACGACGCCTACGGCCATCCCGTCGGCGACGAGGTGCTGCGGACCTTCGCCATCACCATCTTCGCCAACATCCGGCCCGACGACCGCTTCGGCCGCTACGGCGGCGAGGAGTTTCTGCTGCTGCTGCCCGGCACCGCGAGCGAGGCCGCATCGCGCATGCTCGACCGGCTGCGCAGCATCGTCGCCGAGCTCGACTGGAGCGCATTTTCGCCCGGCATGCACGTGACGATTTCCGCCGGCGTCGTGACGCTGCGCGACCTTGATACTGCCGACACGTTTCTCGCGCGCGCCGACAGCGCGCTCTATTCCGCCAAGGCGCAAGGGCGCAACCGCATTGCCACAAGCTGACCAATTCATTTGCTGCCGGCCAGCGAGACGACGCTGCCGGACCGAACGCTCCAGGACAGGGCTATGAGATCATCCGTCAAGTCATCCGAGAATTTGCTCGAGGAATTGCAGACCGCGCTCGCGCACGGCACCGTCGCGCGCCGGGTCGAGACGCTCCGCCGCGTCACCGACCTCTTCATCAACAACGCCGTGGACTATTCCGACGACCACGTCCGGGTTTTCGACGACGTCTTCCAGTGCCTGATCGGGCAGATCGAGACCTCGGCCAAGGCGCTGCTCGCCGATCGCCTCGCACCGATCGCGGCCGCGCCACCGCAAATTATCCGTACGCTCGCGCTCGATGAGCTCATCGAGGTCGCCGGCCCCGTGCTGACGAAGTCGGAGCGGCTGGACGATACCACCCTGATCGAGATCGCGCGCAACAAGAGCCAGGCCCATCTCAAGGCGATCTCGCTGCGGCGGGTGCTGTCGGAGGCGCTGACCGACGTGCTGGTGACGCGCGGCAACGAAGACGTGGTGCAGTCGACCGTCAGCAATCCCGGTGCAAAGCTCTCCGAGAGTAGCCTCACCGACCTCGTCACCCGCGCCGAGCGCGACGACGATCTTGCCGCCTGCATCGGCCTGCGGCCCGACCTGCCGCGACATCACTATCTGAAGCTGGTCGCTAGGGCCTCCTTGAGCGTGCGTAGGAAGCTGGAGGCCGCCCATCCGGAACTCGCAGACGAGGTGTCGAGCGTGGTCCAGGAGGCGGCGCAGCGGGTCCGTGCCGCCGCCATGACCCGGCAGACCGAAATGGCGCGCGCACTGGTGAAGTCACTTCACGATGACGGCCGCCTTACCGAATTCCAGATCGCGACCTTCGCCGAGCAAGGCAAGTTCGACGAGACGAACGCGGGGCTCGCGGCGCTCGCCGGCGTCACGGTCGAGACCGCCGAGAACATGATGATCGAGAGCCGCACCGAGGGCGTCATGATCCTCGCCAAGGTCGCCGGCATGCAATGGTCGAGCGTGCGCGCAATCATCGCCATGCGCGAAAAGCTGTCCGGCGGATCGCAGACCGACATGCTGACGCTGCGCGATACCTACGAGGCCCTGCGCAGCTCCACCGCACAGCAAGTGCTGCGCTTCCAGCGGATGCAGAACACGACGTCGGCGGCTTAATACCTCAGCACCCTCGACCCCACCGCCGCGCCGATCGCGGTGACGACCGCGGTCGCGATCGTGTACCAGGTCGCCACGAACAACGGCGAGTCGTCGGTGCAATGCGAGGCGTAGAGCGTGGCGGCGAGTCCGGCCGACAGCAGGCCGGCGAGCGCGCCGGCAAGCGCCGGGCGCGACGGTGCGCCATGGCGCAGGCCGAACAATGCGCCCGCGAGCAGCGGCAGCGACATCGCGGGGATCGCCAACATGCACCATCGCGAGTTCTTGCCGACGAGTCGCATCGTCATCGGCATGGCCGGCGCCATCATCGCCTCGCTGCCAATCGCGACCGCGAGCAGCCCGACGGGCAGCAGCAGGAGCCAGCCCCAGCCGCGCATCAGGGCTTCGGGTCGCGACAGATGCAGGCTGATGATGATCGCGGGGATCGCGAGCGACAAAGTGACCGCGAACTTCGTGTCGAAGAACGGGTTATGCATCGCCGTCATCACGTCCGGCCGCACGCCCAGGAAGGTCGCAAAAATCAGGATCGAGAACGGTGCAGCCACCAGGAGGCCCGTGGTCAGCAGCGCGCCGACACGCGAAGAGCGATGGGTGTTGTCGGCGGCGAGCGTGCGAATGAGTTGATCGGTATCCATGACTAGTGGTCCCGTAGTTTGGCGGTCAGGGCCGCAAGCCCCCGATGCAGTGCGACCCGCACGGCACCTTCGCTCATCGAGAATTTCGCCGCCGTATCCTTGATCGAGGCGCTGTCGACCGCGATCGACTGCAACACGTCGCGCTGGCGCTGCGGCAAGGTGTTGAGCTGCGCCGTGACTTCACTCGCCGAAGCCGTCTCCTGTGGCATCTCACCGGGCAGCGTTTCGACGAAATCGTCGATGTTGACGAAGACGCGCCGGCCGCGGCGTCTGAGCGCGTCGATCAGCTTGTTGCGCGCGATCGCGAACAGCCAGGGCGCGAAGGGGGCTTCGCTGTCCCAGGTGTGCCGCTTCAGATGCACCGCCAACAAAATCTCCTGCACGATATCCTCGGCCTGGTCGGGAGGCTGCCCGGCACGCGCCAAGCCGCGCCTCGCTGCAGCGCGCAACACCGGGGTGACCGCCTTCAACAGGCGATGATACGCCGCATCATCGCCCGCCATGGCCGACCGCATCAGGCCGGTCCACTCGTCCTCACGTCCGCGCACGCGCGCCCCTCACCATTGCAATTCGGCCGCTCTTTCAATTTGTTACGCCACGACCAAAGCGATCACGAAGTCGTGATCGCCTCTGAACCCGGCCAGGAGCAACCGCATGAAATTTCGTCAGGCTCATAACACCGTTCGGTCCCTGCCGCACCCGGCAGGCTGGCGCGCTCGACCGGTTTGCCCCGGTTTTGCCCGGTGTGGCCCGAAGATTCCCATTTTTTGCCCCGCTGTCGTCATGCCCCAGGGTCTCTGTTCGCTCCCGGGACGGGCGCATTGGGGAGATCGTCAACATGATGAAAGCCAGCGAACGCGCGGCATTGGTCATTCTGGCCGGATCATTGCTGCTGTTTGGAGCGACGGCGCAGGCCGCGCAGAATTCTGCCGCAAGCACGAGCGACAGCAAACAGGCCGAAGCAAGCAAGCCGGCCAAGCCGCGGAGCCATTCGTCTCGCCGCCACACCGACAGCAAGACGGCGCAGAAATCCGACGACAAGACCAAAAAGTCTGATCAGACGGACGCAACGGCGCAGGCCGACGAGGCCAAAACTGGCACCAAGGCTGGCAAAGAAGCCAGCACCGACGTGCCGGCCTCGAACCAGATGCCGCCGGACGTCGCCAATGCCAATGCGCAGCTCGCTCCCGCCGATCCGCCGCCTGCGGCTGCAGCTTCCGCAATGACAGGCCGCGCCAACGACAACGTTCAGGCCGCAGCCGATAATACCGCTGCTCCCAATGCCGAGAACCAGGTGGTCGCGCCCGACCAGCTCAACGACCTCGACCGCGCCCTACAGCAGGACAACCCGCCCGCGCAGAAAGCGGTGATCGCCGCAACCGACGCACAGCCGCGTCCCGCACCGGTGATGGCGAGCAGCCAGCCGAGCTCGGCCTGGGACCAGAGCTCCCTGATCGGCAAGATCTTCATCGGGGTCGGTACGCTGCTGACACTGGCCTCCGCCGCGCGCATGTTCATGGCCTGAAGCTTGACCTAATTCTTGGCCTGCCGGCCCCTTGTCGGGGCGTGCGCCCTGCGCGCGTCCTGGTGGCTTTTGGCCCTCTTGAAGCCCACCCCGCCAGCGGGCACATTGCCCGCCCAATCAAACGCGTGGGTGGAGCATGAGCACGTTCGAACACATCATCGTCGAAAGCAAAGGCGCGGTCGGCATCATCAAGCTGAACCGGCCGAAGATGCTCAACGCGCTCTCCTTCGGCGTATTTCGCGAGATTGCCGCCGCCGTCGAGGATCTCGAGGCCGATGACGCCATCGGTTGCATCGTCGTGACCGGCAGCGAGAAGGCCTTTGCCGCCGGCGCCGACATCAAGGAGATGCAGCCGAAGGGCTTCATCGACATGTTCTCCGAGGATTTCGCCGCGATCGGCGGCGACCGCGTCGCGCGCTGCCGCAAGCCGACCATTGCCGCAGTCGCCGGCTACGCGCTCGGCGGCGGCTGCGAGCTCGCCATGATGTGCGATTTCATCATCGCCGCCGACACCGCCAAGTTCGGCCAGCCCGAAATCACCCTCGGCACCATTCCCGGCATCGGCGGTACCCAGCGCCTGACCCGCGCGATCGGCAAGTCCAAGGCGATGGACCTCTGCCTCACCGGCCGCATGATGGACGCCGCGGAAGCCGAGCGCAGTGGCCTCGTCAGCCGCATCGTGCCCGCCGAAAAGCTGATGGACGAGACGTTGGCGGCCGCCGAGAAGATCGCCGCGATGTCGCGACCAGCGGTGGCGATGGCCAAGGAAGCGGTCAACCGTGCCTTCGAAACGACGCTCGCTGAGGGCATGAGCGTCGAGCGCAACCTGTTCCACGCGACCTTCGCGCTCGAAGACCGTTCCGAGGGCATGGCCGCGTTCATCGAGAAGCGCAAGCCGGTGAACAAGAACCGGTAAAGCCGACGGACGGGTAAGGCTGGTGTAAGATTACTCCCCATTCCCGCAGCCCCCTGTGACGCACCTGCAACAAGCACGGATTTCATGGGGGTTTCCTCCGCGGCAGTTTGCCTGCGCGACCGGCGCTGGGTAAACAGTTAAGAGAGCCGCCGTCGGCGGGGGCGGACAGCCGGGGTTTTGCGGGATTACATGATTGGGCGTACCGCCAGAGCTGGGCGCGCGATGACGCGGCGTCAATCGGGCGTGGGTCCTGTCCTGGCGACATGGACCACGCTGGCGCTATGTTGCGCACTGCCTGCTGCGGCCTCTGCGGAGGCCCTGCCGGAGGCGCTGGTCAAGGCCTACCAGACCAATCCGCAACTCAACGCCGAACGCGCAAGGCAGCGCGCCACCGACGAGAACGTGCCGCAGGCGCTCGCCGGTTACCGGCCGCAAATCGTGGCGAGCCTCAGCGCCGGCCTGCAGGCCGTGCGCAACCTGCTGCCGGACAACACCATCCAGACCGCAACGCTGAAACCCTGGACGATCGGGGTCACGGTGTCGCAAACCCTGTTCAACGGCTTCCGCACCGCCAACAGCGTGCGGGTCGCGGAACTCCAGGTGCAGTCCGGCCGCGAGGCGCTGCGCAATGTCGGCCAGGGCGTCCTGCTTGACGCCGTCACCGCCTACACCAACGTGCTCGCGAACCAGTCGCTGGTCGAGGCGCAGCGCTCCAACGTCGCCTTCCTGCGCGAGACGCTCGCCATCACCCAACGCCGCCTCAACGCCGGCGACGTCACCCCGACCGATAGCGCCCAGGCCGAGGCGCGCCTCAATCGCGGCCTTGCCGATCTCAACGCCGCCGAAGTCGCGCTCGCAGTGAGCCAGGCGACCTATTCCCAGGTGATCGGCAATGCGCCCTCCGCGCTTCGCCCCGCCGAAGTGGTCGATCGCTATTTGCCGAAAAACCGCGAGGATTCGATCGCGATGGCGATCCGCGAGCACCCGGCGGTGATGGCAGCCGGCTTCGACGTCGACGTCGCCTCGACCAATATCCGCGTCGCCGAAGGCGCGCTGCTGCCGAGCGCCAGCCTCCAGGGCAGCGTCAGCCGCAGCCGCGACAGCGACCAGACGCTCGGTACTTTCGGCACCGACCAGGCCTCGATCGTCGCCAACGTCACCGCGCCGATCTATGACGGCGGCCAGGCCGCGTCACAAACCCGGCAGGCCAAGGAAGTCACGGCGCAGAGCCGGCTCGTACTCGATCAGGTGCGCAATCAGGCCCGCACGGCCGCGGTGAGCGCCTGGGTCGCCAATGAAGGCGCCAAGATCGCGGTCTCGGCCTCGGAGTCCGAGGTGAAGGCCGCGACCGTCGCGCTCCAGGGCGTGCAGCGCGAGGCCGCCGGCGGCCAGCGCACCACGGTCGACGTGCTGAACTCGCAGGCCGATCTGATCCAGGCCCGGGCCCGTCTGATCGGCGCGTTGCGCGACCGCGTCATCGCCTCCTACACGCTGCTCAGCGCCGTCGGCCATCTCGACGTCAAGACGCTGAGCCTGAACACCCCAGACTATCTGCCCGAGGTGCATTACCACCAGGTGCGCGACGCCTGGCACGGCCTGCGCACGCCGTCGGGGCAGTAATTTCAGATCTTCCGGCAACACCGATGAAGAGCCACCGCATCCATCTGATGGGAGCTTCGGGCTCCGGCGTGACGACGCTCGGCCGCGCGCTCGCGGGCCGGCTGGCGCTGCCGCATCACGACACCGACGATTATTTCTGGCTGCCGACCGTTCCGCCCTACCAGACGACGCGCCCTGCCGCCGATCGGCTGCGCCTGATGCGCGAGATGTTCCTGCCGCGTCTCGATTGGATCCTGAGCGGAACCGTCACCGGCTGGGGCGACGAACTCGTCACGTTGTTCGATCTCGTCGTCTTCGTGTCAACGCCGAGTAAGCTTCGCTTGCAGCGCCTGCGCGCCCGCGAAGCTGCTCATTTCGGCGCCGATGCCGTCGCGCCCGGCGGCTGGCGTCATGAGGAGACGGAGTCGTTCGTCGAGTGGGCTTCGCACTACGAAGCCGGGGATCGCGAAGGCCGCAGTCTTCCGAAAGACGATGCGTGGCTTGCCAGTCTGCCCTGCCCGGTTGTCCGCGTCGACGGCGCACGTCCGCTTGCGGAGCTCGTCGAGCAGCTATGCAGCGACGTGGCGGGACTGCCCGGCTGATGTGATATCGTTCGGCACCTTCCACGCCGCCGGAGCCGCCATGACCGACAAAGTTTATGCGCGCGCAGCGCAGCCCGCGACGCCGGTCAATTTCGACGTGCCAGCGGATGCCTGCGACTGTCACACGCATATCCATGGCGATGTCGAGAAATTTCCGTTCTTCACGGGGCGTGTCTATACGCCCGGGCCGGCAAGCCCGGAAGAAATGGCGGCGTTGCATAAGGCGCTGCATGTCGACCGCGTCGTCATCGTCACGCCGAGCGTCTATGGCACCGACAATTCCTCCAGCCTGTTCGGGATCAAGGCCCGCGGCGCCACCGCGCGCGGCGTGGCCGTGATCGACGACAACACCACGGAAGCTCACCTCGACGCGATGCATGCGGACGGCTTTCGTGGCATCCGCATCAATCTTGCAACCGACGGCGTCAACAATCCCGATGTCGGCCGCGCCCGCTTCACAGCTGCGGTCGAGCGCATGAAGGCGCGCGGATGGCACGTGCAGCTCTACACGACGTTGTCGATGATCTCCGCGATCAAGGACCTCGTGCTGGCCTCACCGGTCCCCGCCGTGTTCGACCATTTCGGCGGCCTCGAGGCCGCGCTCGGACTGGAGCAGCCCGGCTTTGCCGACCTCGTCGCGCTCGTCAGATCCGGCAAGGCCTATGTGAAGATATCCGGCGCCTACCGCTCGTCGAAGCTCGCCCCCGACTATCTGGACATGGTGCCCTATGCCCGAGCGCTCATCGCGGCGAACACAGACCGCATCGTCTGGGGAACCGACTGGCCGCATCCGGATTCGGGTCACGTCGAGGGGCGGAAAGCCACCGACATCGCACCGTTCCATGCGATCGATGACGGACGCCTGCTGAATCAGCTGCCGGCCTGGGCGCCGGATGCGGACGTGCGCAAGAAGATCCTGGTCGACAACCCGGCACGGCTCTACGGATTCTGATTCGTATCGCGCAACGCATCTCGCCGGATCGGCTTGCTTGTCATGGAACTTGAATCCACCTCACGCAATGGAACCGTTGCAGCGGAAGCACATTTCTGGTCGCGAGGGCAGAACGGAAAAAGTGTCTCACACGTTCGTGTTTGCGCTCTCGTTCGTTTTTCAGCCTTCCGGTTGAGGCGAGCTTGCGATTTCGCAGCTACGCACACGCACAGATTTCATTTGTACGTGCGGATGCATGCCTTTATCGCATTATCTTGCCGCGCTGGTCTCCGGCATTGGAATTGGTTTCACCGTCGCGGCTCCAATCGGACCAATGGGGATGCTGTGCATTCAGCGCACCTTGGCGTCGGGCATGGCCACGGGTCTCGCCACCGGCTTCGGTGCAGCGACCGTGCATCTCACCTATAGCGCGCTCGCAGTCCTGGGATTGGGTGCGCTGGCGCAGCCCTGGGTCGAGGCGAACGCCGTCGTCTTCGGCATCGCTTCTGCGCTCACGCTCCTGTGGTTCGCGATCCGCACGCATCGCTGCTCCATCGTGCTTGGGGATGCCGGTGAGATCGACCGCGTGCGTCTCGCGCGCGCCTATCTCAGCGCCATCGCGCTCGGGCTCACCAATCCGTTGACGGTCATCCTGTTTCTGGCGGCGCTGCACGCGTTCTCCACGCAGGCCGCGGCGGCACCGCTGATCGCGGGCGTCTTCGTCGGTTCTGCGGTCTGGTGGATGATGCTCAGCACGATCGTCGCGACCGCGCGGTCACGACTGACGCCACGGATGCTGTCGCTGAGCAGCCGCTTCACCAGCCTGATGCTGCTTGGGCTCGGCACTTCGATGCTGCTGCGGATCGCGCAGCGGATGTTGTGATCGGCGGTCGTCAGCGCGCGCGGCGGGAGAAGAAGGAGATCAGCACCGGCAGCGTCACCAGGATCACGACCGGCGCCAGCATCATGCCGGTGACGACGACGACCGCGAGCGGCTTCTGCACCTGCGAGCCGATGCCTTCCGACAGTGCGGCCGGCAGCAGGCCGACGCCGGCGACCACGCAGGTCATCAGCACGGGCCGGAGCTGCAATTCGCCGGTGCGGATCACCGCGCTCATGCGATCCATGCCCTCTTCGATCAGCTGGTTGAACTGCGAGAGAATGATGATCCCGTCCATCACGGCAATGCCGAACAGCGCGATGAAGCCGATCGCCGCCGAGACGCTGAAGGCGGTGCCGGAGATCAGCAGGCCCAGCACGCCGCCGAAGATCGCCATCGGGATCACGCTCATGGCGAGCAGCGTGTCGGTCATCGAGCCGAAATTGAACCAGAGCAGGATGCCGATCAGCGCCAGCGAGATCGGCACCACGATCGACAACCGCCGGATCGCATCCTGGAGGTTGCCGAACTCGCCGACCCATTCCATGTGCGAGCCGGGCGGCAGCTGCACCTGGTCGGCGATCTTCTGCTGCGCCTCGCGGATGGCGCTGCCGAGATCGCGCTCGCGCACCGAGAACTTGATCGGCAGATAGCGTTCCTGCTGCTCGCGATAGATGTAGGCGGCGCCGGAGACGAGGCTGATGGTGGCGACTTCGCTGAGCGGAATCTGGGTCACGGAACCGTTCGGCCCTGGCGCGCCGATCCGTATGTTCTGGATCGCCTCGGCACTGCGGCGATATTCCGGCGCAAGGCGAACGATGATCGGGAAGTGGCGGTCGGAGCCCGGCTCGTAGAGATCACCGGCGGTATCGCCACCGATCGCGACCTTGATGGTGGCGTTGATGTCGCCGGGGGCGAGCCCGTAGCGCGCGGCCTTGGCGCGATCGATGTCGATCTGCACGGTCGGCTGCCCGAGCGAGGTGAAGACCGCGAGGTCGGTGACGCCCTGCACCGTCGACAGCACCGACTTGATCTTGTTGGCGGTGTCGGTCAGCGCCTGCAGATCACTGCCGAACAGCTTGATCGAGTTCTCACCCTTCACGCCGGAGACCGCTTCGGACACGTTGTCCTGGAGATATTGCGAGAAGTTGAACTCGACGCCGGGGAAGCGGTCGTCGAGCTGCTTGAGCAATTCCGCAGTCAGCACTTCCTTGTCATGCGTGCCAGGCCACTGGCTCGCCGGCTTCAGCGGCGCGAAGAACTCGGCGTTGAAGAAGCCGGCGGCGTCGGTGCCGTCATCGGGACGGCCATGCTGCGACACCACGGACTCGACTTCGGGCCGGGCGCGGATCAGCTTGCGCATCTCGTTGACGTAGGAGTTGCCCTCCTGGAGCGAGATGGTCGGCGGCAGCGTGGCGCGAATCCAGAGATTGCCCTCTTCGAGCTTGGGCAGGAATTCGAGGCCGAGCAGCCGGCCGAGCGCAACCGTCATCAGCACGAGGCCGACCGAGGCGCCAAGCATGATGTTG
Organism: Bradyrhizobium sp. T-1; assembly: GCF_053592855.1. Classification (NCBI taxonomy): domain Bacteria; kingdom Pseudomonadati; phylum Pseudomonadota; class Alphaproteobacteria; order Hyphomicrobiales; family Nitrobacteraceae; genus Bradyrhizobium; species Bradyrhizobium sp. T-1. The sequence goes on from NZ_CM132115.1 coordinate 5,794,413, forward strand.
CGGTTGGCGACAGCCCAATTCAGAACCGGCATGTAGAGCCGGTGCAGGATCAGCATCACCCTGGTCTCGGTCTCCTCGACATGCGCCGGCAAAATGATTGCGGACAGCGCCGGCGTGACGGTGAAGGTCGCGAGCAGGCCGCCGGCGAGCGCGTAGGCATAGGTGCGCGCCATCGGCCCGAAGATGTTGCCCTCGACGCCGGACAGCGTGAACAGCGGCAGGAAGGCCGCGATGATGATCGCCGCGGCAAAGAAGATCGAGCGCGAGACGTCAGCCGCGGCGCTGAGGATGGCGTGGCTCTTCATGCCGAACAGCGTCTCCGGCGACATCTGCTCGGATTCCGTCGTCGGCGTGGTCTGCGTCAGGCGGCGGAAGATCGCCTCCACCATGATGACGGTGGCGTCCACGATCAGGCCGAAATCGATGGCACCGACCGACAGCAGGTTGGCCGATTCCCCGCGCAGCACCAGGATGATCACGGCGAAGAACAGCGCGAACGGAATCGTGGCGCCGACGATCAGCGCGCTTCGGAGATCGCCGAGGAAGATCCATTGCAGCAGCACGATCAGCAGGATGCCCACCACCATGTTGTGCAGCACGGTGTGGGTGGTGAGGTCGATCAGATCCTTGCGGTCGTAGATGCGCTCGATGCGCACGCCCGGCGGCAGGATGGTGGAATTGTTGATCTGGGCGACAAGCTGCTCGACGCGATTGATGGTCGGCGTGCTCTGCTCGCCGCGGCGCATCAGCACGATGCCCTGCACGATGTCGTCGGAATCGTCGAGGCCCGCGATGCCGAGACGCGGCTTCTGGCCGACGGTGACGGTGGCGACGTCCTTCACCAGCACCGGATTGCCGTTGGTCTGCGCGACCATGGTGTTGGCAAGGTCGTCGATTGACCGGATCAAGCCGACGCCGCGCACCACGGCCGATTGCTGGCCGATATTGACGGTGTTGCCGCCGACATTGACGTTGGAATTGCTGACCGCCTGGAGCAGTTGCGGCAGCGTCAGGCCGTTGGCGACCAGCTTGTTGTTGTCGACCTGGAGCTCGTAGGTCCTGCTCTTGCCGCCCCACCCGGTGACGTCGATCACGCCCGGCACGGCGCGGAAACGGCGCTGGAGGATCCAGTCCTGGATGGTCTTGAGGTCGAGCACGCTGTAGTTCGGCGGGCCGACCAGGCGATAGCGGAAGATTTCACCGATCGGGCTCAGCGGCGAGATCTGCGGCTGCACGTTGCCCGGCAGCGGCGCGAGCTGGGCCAGGCGGTTCAAGACCTGCTGCAGCGCCTCGTCATAGGTGTAGGCGAAGGAGAACTGCAGTTTGACGTCGGAGAGGCCGTAGAGCGAGATGGTGCGGATGGTCGTGAGGTTCTTCAGGCCCGCGACCTGGGTCTCGATCGGGATCGTGATGTAGCGCTCGATCTCTTCCGCCGACAGGCCGGGGCTCTGCGTGACGATGTCGACCATCGGCGGGGTCGGATCGGGATAGGCCTCGATGTTGAGCTGATTGAACGCGATGAGGCCGCCGATGAACACGGCGACGAACATGCCGACCATCAGGAAGCGCCGGTTGACGGCAAGGGCGACGAGACGGTCCATTCAGTTTCTTCGCAGTTTCTTGGGGCTCGTCGATCAGCTACCGGACGCCGCGCGGTCGATGAACAGGCTGCCTTTGACGACGATCTGTTCGCCGGGCTTCAGGTTGCTGGTCACCTCGACGAGGTTGCCATTGATAAGGCCGATCTTGATCTGACGGAGCTCGACCGACTTGTCCTCACGCGCGACCCAGATCCGGACCTGATTGCCTTCGTAGATCAGCGACTGCTTCGGCACCGCAGGCGCCGCGCGATCGCCGGCCGAATAGATCGTGACGTTGGCGAACATCTCCGGCTTGAGCAGGCCGTCCTTGTTGTCGATGGTGGCGCGAACCAGCAGACGACGGGTGTTGGGATCGATCGCGGCGGCGACGTAATTGATCTTGGCAGTCAGCGGACGGCCCGGCAGCGCCATCACATTGACCGCGATATCCTGCCCGACGGCGACGGAGGCGGCATCGCTCTCGCGCACAAAGGCAGTGAGCCAGACCGAGGACAGGTCGCCGATCACGAAGACCGGATCGCTGGCACCGGAATTTACGTATTGGCCGGGGCCGATCTTGCGCTGCACGACCGTACCCGCGATCGGCGCGTAGATCGTGATCTCCGGATTGATCGTGCTCTTGCTCTGGAACGCCTTGATCGTCTCGTCGGTGAAACCGAGAATGCGCAGCTTGTTGTTTGCGGCTTCCAGCGCCGTCACCGAGGAGCGCATGTCGTTCTGCGCCTGGACCTGGGTCGCTTCCGCCTGCTGGAAATCCTTGAGCGGAATGGCGCGGCCTTCGTAGAGGTCCTTGGCGCGCCGATACTGGATGTCGGCAAGCTCGAGCGCCGACTTTGCCTTGTTCTGCGACGTCATCGCCGCGATGTAATCGTTCTGGGCCTGCACGGTATCGGCGGCCTCGATTGTGAACAGCGGTTGACCCTGGGTCACGCTCTCGCCGGGCTTGGCGAGCAGCTTGGTCACCCGGCCTGCATAGGGCGAGAACACCGGCGTCGAGCGGTCTTCATCGACCGCGACCTTGCCTTCGGTGACGTACTCGGCGCGGAAGGTTTTGGCTTTGACCGGCTCGATCGTCAGTGTCGCCCACTCGGACGGCGTCGGCGTGAAATTCTGGGCGTTCTTGCGCGACTGGCTGGAGACTTCGGAGTGCTTCTTCTCCTTGGCGTCCGCGAACAGGAAGCCGTAGGCACCAGCCCCGGCAAGTGCCAGTAAAACTACGGAGGTGATGGCCCGTCGTTTTGTAAGCACCTGCAATCTCTTGGTATTTTCAGCTGCCATGGGGCCCGGTCATGTCTGCGACGATCTCGGCAAACGACTGCCTCATCGGTCGCGCTAATAGTGCCGAATTGCGATTTCAAACAACCTAAAAAACGCGGGGTGTCCGTCGGTTTGCGTTAAAATTTTGCGTCACGTCAGCTTCACGTCAGCTTCAGCGCGGCCATTGCGGCGGATGGCTGCCGAGCGGCATCGCCGGACGGCTCCATTGCGCCGGCGTCCTCGACAGCACGGCCGAATGGCGCACCGCCTTCAGCGTGCCGAAGCCAGATGACACCGTTTCCATGAACGCAGCATGTACGGCCTCGCCCGTAAGATCCGGGGTGCTGAGGCCGCTGTCGAGCCGGCCGAGATTCCACAGCCAGCGTCCGGTCTGGGCGAGCGATACGCGCACATGCCAGCTGCCGCCTTCGCGGGCCTGGCGCGCCTTCGCCAACATCGCGCCGAACGCCATCAGATAGCCGGTGGCGTGGTCGAGCATCTGCGCCGGCAATTCCTTGGGACCGTCGATGCCGGCGGCTTTGCCTTCCGCATCGTTGAAACCTGTCGTGGTCTGCACCAGTGAATCGAAGCCGCGCCGCTCGGCCCAGGGACCGGCATGGCCATATGCCGACAGCGTGACGTAGACGATGCCGGGATTGATCTCCACTGCTTGCTCCGGCGAGAAGCCGAGGCTGGCGAGCGCGCGCGGACGATAGCCTTGCGAGACAAAGTCGGCGTCCTTCAACAATGCGCGCATCTGCGCCCTGCCCGCTTCGCTCTTCAGCTCGATGAAGGTGGTGAGCTTGCCACGGCCGGTGTCGATGGTGAGCCAGGGAATCGCCGGCAGATCGGGCCCGGAGACCAGCAGCACATCCGCACCGTGCGCGGCGAGCGTGCGGCCCGCGACTGGGCCTGCGATGACGCGGGAGAGATCGAGCACGCGCAGACCTGCGAGCGGACGATCGCCTTCAGGCCACGGCTTTGGCGGGGCGTCACCGATCTTCTCGACCGAGAGCAGCGGCAATTCGGCGAGCGCGCGCGCCTGCGGCAGCGCGGACCATTCGTCGTAAGAGCGCATCAGCGCAACGACGCCGCCGGCGGCATAGGCCGCGGTCTCGAAATCCGCGCCCTTCCACTGCATCAGTGCGGCCTGCACCTTCTCGCGCTCCGCCTCGCAGCCGAGCACCTTGCAGACGGCGTCGCGGTGATGCGGAAAGTTGGTGTGGCAGCGGACGAAGCGGTTGTCGCCGGTCTTGTAGACGCCGGCGATGGCGTCCCAGGCCGGAGGCGGCCGCTTGTCGTCGAGGCGCAGATAACGCTCGGAACGACATTCGACGACGGCATGGCGGAGATCGACGGTGACGTCCTGCGCCTCGCCGCTGCGCAGCCTCCAGATCTCGGCAGCGGCAAGGCCGGCGGCTGCGATCGTCGTTTGCCCCGCGACGGCGACGCGAAACGAGGACGGGACCTGTGGCTCTTCGCCGGTCAGCCGCACATGTTGAAGCGCGGCCGCATCGCCTCCGGCGGAGGTCCAGATATCCCTCAGAATGTCGGCGGGGCTTTGCATGGCCGCTTCTCTCCCTTAGTTTTTTGCGAGCATTCATGAGCATATGAGGAAATGCAATGGCCGCCATCGATCCCCTCACCGCAGGCGCCGTGTTCGTCGCAACCGCGGCCACCGACGCGGTCTATGTGATGTTCACCTCCGCCGTCGTTGCACGCAAGCGCGTGCCGGCGGCGAGCTGGAGCGCCATCTGGTATCTGCTCTCGTCCTACGCCGTGATCAGCTACACCGAAAACGCTTTCTACGTCGCATTCGCCGCGATCGGCTCCTGGGTCGGCGCCTACGCGTCGCTGACCTTCCTGCACCGTCCGCCCGGCGGCCCGCCGGTGGGGGCGGCGCCGGAGTGAGGGCACGCATATTCGGTGTCATCCTGGCGGAGGCCAGGACTTATCACCCCGGTCGCATGTTGTGGAAATGCACTTTGGCTACGGCATCACGTAACAACACGGATTTGTGGTAATGGGTCCTGGCTTTCGCCAGGACGACGTCGGGAAGGCACACCGTCCATCCGCGCGCGATCAACAAGAAGGAAAATCAAACAATGGATCTCGGTCTCAAGGGCAAAAACGCCATCGTTCTCGGCGGCACGCGCGGTATCGGTCGGTCGATCGCGGCGACGCTGGCCGGGGAAGGCACGCATGTCGCGGTGTGCGCGCGCAATGCGGAGCAGGTTGCCGCCACCGTCGCTGAGCTGAAGGCAAGCGGCATCCGCGCCACCGGCGGCGCGGTTGACGTTTCCGACGGTGCTGCGCTGAAGGCGTGGGTCGAGGGCGCTGCCAAGGAACTCGGCGGCATCGACATGCTGTTTTCCAATGCCGGCGCCATGGCGCAAGGCCACGACCCCGCATCGTGGGAGCAGAATTTCCGGCTCGACGTGCTCGGCGCCGTACAGGCGTTCGACGCGGCGCGACCGTTCCTCGAGACAAGCGGCGAGACGCGCGGCGATGCCGCCTTCGTCATCATCTCCTCGATCTCGGCGGCGCAGGCCGATCACGCCAGCTCCTACGGCCCGATCAAGGCGGCGCTGATCCACATGGCCAAGGGGCTGGCGCGGCAATACGCCAAGAAGAAGATCCGCGTGAACGTGGTCTCGCCCGGTACCGTCTACTTCGAGGGCGGCGTCTGGAACATGATCGAGAAGAACATGCCCGAGCGCTACAGCGACGCGATGAAGCGCAATCCGATGGGACGCATGGCGACGCCACAGGAGATCGCAAACGCCGCGGTGTTTCTGGCAAGCCCGGCGTCATCGTTCACGACGGGCGCCAATCTCGTCGTCGACGGCGCGATCTCGAACCGGGTGAATTTTTGAGGCGCTCGTTCCGCCGTCATGGCCGGGCTTGTTCCGGCCATCCACGCGCAGCCGCACCCGCTTAGAGACGTGGATGCCCGGGTCAAGCCCACGGCTGTCCGGTTTAAATTTATTGGACGAAGCGCATGGCGTTGATTCTACTCGATCCTGGACGTCTGCAAGCGTTCCGGGACACGAATGGAGATCAGCGCCATGCCGCACCACAATACAGTATTTCGCGATCTGCTGAAGCTTGTGCCGTGGCATCGGTTCGAGGCGCTTGTGGACGATCATGATGCCGACGCGCGGGTTCGCCGGCTCTCGACCAAGGGCCAGTTTGTGGCACTGCTCTACGGCCAGCTGTCGGGCGCCTCGGGCTTGCGCGAGATCGTGACCGGGCTTTCGAGCCACGCGGCCCGGCTCTATCATCTGGGCGCGGATCCGGTCCGCCGGTCGACGATGTCGGATGCCAATGCCAAGCGGCCTGTTGCGGTGTTCGGCGAACTGCTGGAAGTCATGATGAAGCAGGCCCATCGCGGGCTGCGCCGCAAGCTCGCCGAGACGACCTATCTAATTGATTCCACGAGTGTGCGTTTGAACGAGCACAGCTCCGGCTGGGCCCGGTTCTCGTCCGGGGTCTGCGGCGCCAAGGTGCACGTGATCTACGATGCCGACGCCGATCGTCCGATCTATGCCGCGGTCAGTGCTGCTAACGTCAACGACATCACTGCAGCCCATCAGATGCCGATCACGCCGGGTGCGACCTATGTCTTCGACCTCGGATATTACGATTATGCCTGGTGGGCCGAGCTTGATGCCGTCGGCTGCCGCATTGTCAGCCGGTTCAAATCCAACACCCCGATCGATGTGGTCAAGGAGCTGCCGGTCACCCCGGGCAGCAACATCCTGTCCGATCGCATCGGCTTCCTCCCGGCACGCCAAGCCAGATGCCGCCGCAACCCGATGCAGGATGCGGTGCGCGAGGTGCGCATCACCACCGAGACAGGAAAGGTGCTGCGCCTGCTGTCGAACGATCTCGATGCCAGCGCCGAGGACATCGCCGATCTTTACCGCCGCCGCTGGGCCATCGAGCTGTTCTTCCGCTGGGTCAAGCAGACCCTCAAGATCACTCGCTTCGTTGGCACCTCAGAAAACGCCGTGCGAATCCAGATTGCCGTTGCCCTGATCGCCTTCCTGCTGCTGCGCCTCGCTCAGGCCACGCAGCAAGCCATTCGAAGTCCGCTCGTCTTCGCAAGGCTGGTTCGCGCTAATCTCATGCAACGCCGCCGTATCGACAACTTGCTCGCCCCGCCGCCGACCGTCCAAGATCAGCGGCAGATGTGCCTAAGTCTTCCTCAAACCTAAACCGGACAGCCGTGGGACAAGCCCGGCCATGACGACTGAGGGTGAGGTGCGCGATCGCTTCAACAGACTCGTCATTGCCCGCGAAGCTCGCAATGACGGGTGAGGCAACATTCCGCACTCACAGCCTCAATGGAAATCCCGCGACGGCGGCAGGATGCGGACGTTGCGGGGGTGGCGGATTTTTTGGGCCGGCATGTCCGCGTGGTCGCGGCGGTCGTCGTTAAGCGGCTCGACCACGGTGGCACCTGCCGGCACCGGAGGCTTGCGGCTCAGGGCGTCGTTGGCGAGACCGACCAGATCGCGCGAGCGGTCGATCATGCGCTGGGCGATCAGATGCGTGACCTTCTCGGGGCTGCTCTGGATATAGCCCTGGACCTCGATGAGGCGCGCACCCATCACCTCTTTGCGGTACTGCTCCATGACCTTGGGCCACACCACGACATTGGCGATGCCGGTTTCGTCCTCCAGCGTCATGAACACGACGCCGCTGGCGCTGCCCGGCCGCTGCCGCACCAGCACCACGCCGGCGCAGCGGACGCGCCGCCGCTCGTTCTCGTGACTGATCTCCTTGCAGGCGACGATCCGCTCGCGCGAAAACGTCTCGCGCAAGAATTCCATCGGGTGGCCTTTGAGTGACAACCGGATGGTCTGGTAGTCGGCGACGACCTGTTCGGGCCGCGGCATCACGGGGAGTGGCTTGGCATGCTCGTCCGGCTGCTCGCGCGCGGTCGCCGCCTCGAACAGCGGCAGCGCCACATCGTCAGGCAGCCGCCGCACCTGCCACAGCGCCTCGCGGCGATCGAGCCCGAGCGAGCCGAATGCATCAGCGTCCGCCAGCAGGATCAGCGCGCGCTTGGGCAGGCCGGTGTCGCGGGCGAAGTCTTCGAGAGAAGTGAACCGCTGGCGGTCGCGAGCCTTGATGATGCGATCGGCCCAGTCCTCCTGAGTGACATGGACCTTGTCCTGCCGCTTCGCTTGCTCCGCCTTGAGGAACTCCTCATCGGGATTGAGCCAGTGAAACCCGTCGATCTGGCGAAAACCCAGGCGGACGGCGCAATATCTGTCGTCAGTGTTCTCCAGCGTGTTCTGCGCAAAGCTGTAGGACACGTCGATCTCGCGCACCTCGACGCCGTTCTTGCGGGCATCGCCGACGATCTGCGCCGGCGCGTAGAAGCCCATCGGCTGCGAGTTCAGGAGGCCGCAGCAGAAGGCGTCGGGATGATGATATTTCAACCATGACGAGATGTAGACGAGCTGGGCGAAGCTTGCGGCATGGCTCTCCGGGAAGCCGTAGGAGCCGAAGCCCTTGATCTGGTCAAAGCAGCTTCTGGCGAAATTGGCATCGTAACCGCGCGCGACCATGTTGCCGATCAGCTTTTCCTCGTATTGGCCGATGGTGCCGACATTGCGGAAGGTCGCCATCGAGCGGCGCAGGCCGTTGGCTTCCTCAGAGGTGAACTTTGCTGCCTCGATCGCAATACGCATTGCCTGCTCCTGGAACAGGGGCACGCCCTTCGTCTTGTGCAGCACCTTGTAGAGCTCATCCGCGGGACCATGCTCGGGCGATGGCGAGGGATAGGTCACCTTCTCCAGACCGTTTCGCCGGCGCAGATAAGGATGCACCATGTCGCCCTGGATCGGCCCCGGACGCACGATCGCGACCTCGATGACGAGATCGTAGAAGGTCCGCGGCTTCAGGCGCGGCAGCATGTTCATCTGCGCGCGGCTCTCGACCTGGAACACGCCGAGCGATTCTCCCTCACACAGCATGTCGTAAACCTTGGGATCGTCCTGCGGGACGGTCGCCAGAACCCAGCGCTTGCCCTTGTGCTGATCGATCAGATCAAAACACTTGCGGATGCAGGTCAGCATGCCCAGCGCGAGCACGTCGACCTTCATCATGTTGAGCGCGTCGACATCGTCCTTGTCCCACTCAATAAAAGTGCGGTCGTCCATCGCGGCGTTGCCGATCGGCACATAGGTGTCGAGCCGGTCCTGCGTTAGCACATAGCCGCCGACATGCTGGGACAGATGGCGCGGGAATTCGATCAATTCGGTCGCAAGCTCGACCGCGAGGTTGATCATGGGGTTTTGCGGATCGAGCCCGGCCTGCCTGACCTGCATGTCGTTGAGACCCTTGCCCCAGCTACCCCAGACGGTGTCGGCGAGCGCGGCGGTGACGTCCTCGGTCAGCCCCAGCGCCTTGCCGACATCGCGGATGGCGCTGCGCGGACGATAGTGGATGATGGTGGCGATGATCGCGGCGCGGTGGCGGCCGTAGCGGCGATAGACATATTGCATCACCTCCTCGCGGCGCGAATGCTCGAAATCGACGTCAATGTCGGGCGGCTCCAGCCGCTCCTTGGAGATGAAGCGCTCGAACAAGAGATCGACCTTGGTTGGATCAACCGAGGTGATGCCGAGCACGTAGCAGACGGCCGAATTCGCCGCCGAGCCGCGACCCTGGCACAGAATGTTCTGGCTGCGTGCGTAATGGACGATGTCGTGCACGGTCAGGAAGTAATGCGCGTATTTCAGCTCGGCGATCAGCGCGAGCTCCTTTTTGAGGGTCGCGCGCAGCTTGTCGTCGATGTTGCCGCCAAAATATTTATCGACGCCCGCCCAGGTCAGGTCCTCCAGATGCCCTTGCGCGGTCTTGCCCGGCGGCACCGGCTCGTCCGGATACTGGTATTTGAGCTGATCGAGCGAGAACTCGATTGTGTCCGCAAAGCGCATGGTCTCCGCGACCGCCTCGGGAAAATCGCGGAACAGCCGGGACATCTCGCGGGGCGTCTTCAGAAAGCGCTCGGCATTAGCTTCCAGCTTACGTCCGACCGCCTCGATCGTGGTCTTTTCCCGGATGCAGGTGAGCACATCCTGCAGCGGGCGGCGTCCGGGATCGTGATAGAGCACCTCGTTGGTCGCGAGCAGCGGCACTTTTGCTTTGGCGGCGAGATCGTCGAGCCGCGCCAGGCGGCGGCGGTCGTCGCCGCGATAGATCAGGCTCGCCGCCAGCCACACACCTTCGGCGCGACTTGCCTTAAGTTTTGAAAGCACATCCAGTGCCTGCGCATCATCGAACCGATGCGGCAGCGTCAGGACCAGGAGCTGGCCTTCAGAAAACTCCAGCAAATCGGCGAAGGTGAGATGGCATTCGCCCTTCTCGATCCGCGTGATGTCGTCGCCGCGCTTGCCCCGGGTCAGAAGCTGGCAGAGCCGGCCATAGGCGGCGCGGTCGCGCGGGTAGACGAGAATGTCGGGCGTGCCGTCGATGAAGACGATCCGCGCGCCGATCAGCAGCTTTGGCTTGTGCAGCACCTTGTCATTGTCGAGCTCGCTGTAGGCCCGCACCACGCCGGCGAGCGTGTTGTGATCGGCAATGCCGATCACGGGAATGCCGAGCTTGCTGGCCTGGTGCACATAGGCGCGCGGATCCGAGCCGCCACGCAGGAAGGAGAAATTGGTGGTGATGCCGATCTCGGCATAAGCAAGCGTATTCATGCGAAGAGACCGTGCACATACCAGTTGGGCGGCGCGGGCTTGCCGTCGGCGTCGAACACCTCGCCCTCGTAAAGACCATCGCGGAAGATCCAGAAGCGCAGGCCCTCGGCATCCTCGATGCGGAAATAATCCCGCGTCAGCTGCTTGCCGTCCTGCCGCCACCATTCCATCGCGATGCGCTCGGGCCCTTCCACCCGCACCACCGCGTGTTTCGCGCGCCGCCAGGTGAATTGATGCGGCGGACCGTCCGGCACGGTCGCAAACGGCACGGTGACCGGCTCCGGCTTGTCGAACAGCCGCAGGGGACGCAGCGGCGGTTCGCTCTCGGCGCGCGCCGGCCATTCGGCCTGCATGGCGACGGCGAGATGATGCTGCGCCGGCGCGGCCAGCACCGCCTGCTCGGGGATATGGGTGTCCTGCGGCAGATGCACGACGACGCGTTTTCCGCCGATCCGCGCGGCGATGCGGTCGATCAGCGCGGCAAGTTCGTCATTGTCATGGACGTGGGCATCGAGATCGCGCTGCTCCTGCACCACGATCTCGGTGCGGCTTGCCGACAGCCGCACCATGTCGAAACCGAAACCGGGATCGAGCGGATCGGCGAGCGCATCGAGCCGTTCGCGGAACAGCCGGTCGATCACGGCACTTCGCGTCACGGGACGTCCGGTCTCGACCATGATCGCACGTACCACGCCGTCGGTGCGGAAGAACGCGGCCTCCAGACGGCGCGCGCCCTTGCCCTGCTTCTCCATGGACGTAATCAGCGTATCCGCCAGCCGCGACAGCGTCATCGCGATCATGGTGTCGGTCGCGATCGGCTCGGCGAAGCGTTTCTCCACGATGTAGTCGGGCAGGGGTTTTCGCGGATTGATCGGCGCATCGCCCTGCCCCAGCGCATGCGCGAGCAGCGTGGAGAACCGTGCACCGAACCGCGCCGTGATTTCACTCGGATTGCGCGAGGCGACATCGCCGATGGTCTTCAAGCCAGCCCGGCGCAGGCCAGTCGTAATCGTCTCGTCGGCACCAAGCGCGGACACCGGAAAGCGGTCGATCGCCGCCGCCTCCCCGCCATCGGCAACAATAACGCCAGGCGTCTGCCGTGTCAGCGTGCGCGCGCAGACCGAGGTGCCGGCAATGGCTGCGCCGACGGCAAAGCCCTGGCGCGCCAGCGCGCGAACCAGCGTCTGCAACAGCGCGGCCTCGCCGCCGAACAGATGCGCGCAGCCGGTGATGTCGAGGAACAGCCCGTGCGGCGGATCGAGCGCCACCAGCGGCGTGAAGCGATCGCACCAGTCGGCGATGTCGCTCAGCATCTTGGCATCGGCCACGACATCGGCGTCGAACACCTTTAAGTCCGGGCACATCGCCCGGGCATTGGCCAGCGGCTGGCCAATGTGCAGGCCGAGGCGCTCGGCGGCTTCATCGAGCGCATGGATCACCAGCGCATTGGTGTCCTTGATGACGACAATGCTGGGATCATTGGTTTTACCCAGCCCGGCGCTGTTGAAGAACCGCTGGATCCGGTCGATGGGCAGGCGCGGCAGCCACAGGCTGAGGATACGCCGACGGTTCAGAGAACTGGCACTCATCACATTTCCATTCCATGATCCACCGGCCACACGGGCCATGACGGTTACGCAACAGCTCGACATCGAAACGCGGCGCGCCCCAGGCACTCCAAGGCGCCGCAGGCATTGAAGCTGAACCCGGCGGCGAATGCGCGGCGCGCAGCATCCACCGCGTTTCCGCAGTCGAGGGCAGCGGCTGCGCCGCCATCCGCAACAGCAAGCCGGTGACGCCGGACGATTGCGCGGCCAGCGTCAGTTTGCGGCTCGCCACCAGATCGAACTGCCTGGTCTCGCCCCAGAGCTCGAGCACGACGGCGCCGAGCGCATCGCAGGCGAGCGCATCGGCCGAGGTGCGCAGCGCGCTCTCGACGTCAGCCGCCCGCACCATCACCACGCGGCGCGGATCGAGGCCGAGCTCGGCGAGCCCGCTCATCGACAGCGCGCCGGCCTCGAGCTCCGAAAAATCCTGCCGCACCCACAAAAGCGGCCGCTGCGTCGTGACGCGGCCCGCAAGCCCGGTGACAAAGCCGGTCGCAACCGCGCCCTGACGCCCTTCGCAAAACACCTCGTGGATCGCCGCGCGTGCGAGTCCGCCTTTCAAGGCGTGGTCCACTTCGCTGTGACCGAGCGCAACGCGGTCGTGATGATGCCCGACTTCCGCCGTCTCGATCCGCTCGATCTGGCTGCGCAAGGTCGCAAGCGCGCTCATGCGTGCGCCGCTCATGCTCGCCGCTCCTTCAGAGGTGATTGCCGATGCCTCTCAAAAAGAGAACCAGCGGCTGGCTCATTTGTTCATGATATGTTCTAATATAAAGCTAACGGCGCGCGAAGAGTCAATCGAATTGCGCCCTATCGGATTCATGAGTTGAATCAAAGGGATTCCGGGATGGACGTACAACGTAAGCTGGAGATCCTGGCGGATGCCGCCAAGTACGACGCCTCCTGTGCCTCCAGCGGCACCGAGAAGCGGGATTCCAGCGACGGCAAGGGCATGGGCTCGACCGCGCCGGGCATGGGCATCTGCCATTCCTACGCGCCGGACGGCCGCTGCATCTCGCTGCTCAAGGTGCTGCTGACCAATGCCTGCAACTACGATTGCCTCTATTGCGTCAACCGCGCCTCCTCCAACGTGCCGCGCGCCCGCTTCACCATCGACGAAGTGGTCAAGCTCACGCTCGACTTCTACCGGCGCAATTACATCGAAGGACTGTTCCTCTCCTCCGGCATCATCCGCAGCCCCGACTACACAATGGAGCAAGTGGTCAGCGTCGCGCGAAAGCTGCGCGAGGAGCATCACTTCCGCGGCTACATCCATCTCAAGACCATTCCGGAAGCCGACGACGCGCTGATCACGGAAGCCGGCAAATATGCCGACCGTCTCTCCATCAATATCGAGATGCCCCAGGAGACCAGCCTGCAGCAATTCGCGCCCGAAAAAGACGTGCGCGCGATCCGCCGCACCATGGGCCGGCTGCGGCTGAAGCTCGACGAAGCCGAGGATATCAGCAGCACCAAGACGAAGGCAAAGCCGCAGCGTTTCGCACCTGCCGGGCAAAGCACACAGATGATCGTCGGTGCCGATGGCGCGAACGATCACACCATTCTCCACACCAGCGCCAATCTCTATGGTTCATACCGGTTGAGGCGCGTCTATTACTCCGCCTTCAGCCCGATCCCCGACGCGAGCCGCGCGTTGCCTCTGGTACAGCCGCCTTTGCTGCGCGAGCACCGGCTCTACCAGGCCGACTGGCTGATGCGGTTCTACGGCTTTGACGTTGCGGAGATCGTCGACGACAGCGCGATGCTGCCGCTCGACATCGATCCAAAGCTCGCCTGGGCGCTGCGCCATCGCGACCGCTTCCCGCTCGACGTCAACCGCGCCAGCCGCGAGGAGCTGCTGCGCGTGCCGGGCTTCGGCACCAAGGCGGTCGAACGCATCATCGCGACGCGACGCACGACCACGATCCGCTTGTCCGATCTCGCGCGGCTGCACGTGCCCCGCAGCAAGGCGCTGCCGTTCATCGTCCTCAGCGATCACCGCCCCTCGCCGCACCGCCTCGACGAGGCGCGGCTGATCGAGCGTTTCAAGCCGAAGGCAACACAATTGGGGTTTGGCTTCTGATGCAGTACATCATCCTCGACACCGAAACCGATTTCGACGGCTGGCGTAAAGCCGCGCGGACGCTCGTACTTCGTCATGTGAATCCTAATGAGGTCACCTGGACCGTGCAGGGCGGCCAAGCGGAGCTGTTCGCACCATCCGCCCCGTCTCCAATCCTCGAGGTGAACGAGGGCACCTTCAGCGTGTCGGCAAAATTCGTCGACCTCGCCCAGGCCGCAATCCTGCATCGCGATAGCGAGCGCTTTGCGATCCTCTATCGCCTGCTCTGGCGCTTGAGGGACAATCACGATCTCATCGAGGTCGCGACCGATCCCGATGTCGCGTTAGCTATCGCGATGGCACGCGCGGTTCATCGCGACGAGCACAAGATGCATGCCTTCGTCCGCTTCCGTGAGATCGGACGCGAACGCGCGGCACATTACGTCGCCTGGTTCGAACCGGAACATCACATCGTCGAGCTTGCCGCGCCGTTTTTCGCCAAACGTTTTGCCGACATGCCCTGGTCGATCCTGACGCCGGACCTCTGCGCACATTGGGACGGTCACGCGCTCTCGTTCACGCCGGGCGTGAGCAAGAGCGAGGCGCCAAGCGAAGACCGGCTCGAGGAAACCTGGCGGCGTTACTACGCCAGCATCTTCAATCCGGCACGTTTGAAGGTGAAGGCGATGCAGGCCGAGATGCCGAAAAAATACTGGAGGAACCTGCCCGAGGCCTCGATCATTAAACCCCTGATCGAGGACGCCGAGCGCATGACCGGCGCCATGATCGCCAACGCCGCAACCGATCCGCACAAGCCTCAAAAGCGGCCGGAGGCTCCGATGAAACGTAAACCTGCCGCCGACGATCTCGAAGCGCTCCGCGAGGAAGCCGCGCATTGCCGCGCCTGCCCGCTCTACAAGGACGCGACCCAGACCGTGTTCGGCGAAGGCCCGAAAGACGCCACCATCATGCTGGTCGGCGAGCAGCCAGGCGACAAGGAAGACCTCGCCGGCCATCCCTTCGTCGGCCCGGCCGGCCAGATGCTGGACCGCGCACTCGCGGAAGCCGGCGTCGACCGCACGAAGGTTTATGTCACCAACGCGGTGAAGCATTTCAAATTCGTGCCGCGCGGAAAGATCCGCCTGCACCAGAAGCCGGCAACGCCGGAGATCAAGGCATGCCGACAATGGTATGAGCGGGAGGTTTCGGCAATTCAGCCCGAGCTGATCGTGGCGATGGGCGCAACCGCCGCACAGAGCGTGTTCGGCAAGATCACGCCCATCGGCAAGACCCGCGGACGGCTCATAGACCTCCCCGACGGACGCAAGACTCTGGTGACGGTGCATCCATCTTATCTGCTGCGCCTGCCTGATCCGGACGCCAAGGTGCTGGAATATCAGCGCTTTGTCGAAGACCTGAAGATCGCCGCCGGCTTGCTGAAAAAGGCTCCGCGCGCCGCCTGACGCAACCCGGATGCATGTCACAAGCCGGGGGAGAACTCGCGCCATTTCAAGTGTCTGCCCGTCATTTCAACCGCCTGTCACATGCCGCGCGCAAAGTTGCGGGCCTTGGGACAGGAGAATTTTCAATGAGTGACGTTGCTTTGCCGGGCTCCATCGAGCCGGCCTTGAGTAAGGGGCCAGACCTCAATCGCGGATTCCATCCGCTCACCGGCGTGATCTATATGGGGGTGATCGCCGCCGCACTGCTCTTCGTCGCCTACAGCATCTGGATCGACGTCGACGCGGCCGGCGCGCAGGTCAAGACCTTAGCTCCTTTCCTCCTGCTCTTCGTCGCGCTTCTGATCGCACTCGGCTTCGAGTTCGTGAACGGCTTCCACGACACCGCCAACGCGGTTGCCACCGTGATCTATACCCGCTCGCTGCCTGCCCATGTCGCCGTGGTGTGGTCCGGCATGTTCAACCTGTTCGGCGTGCTGCTGTCCTCGGGCGCGGTCGCGTTCGGCATCGTCTCGCTGCTGCCGGTCGAGTTGATCCTCCAGGTCGGCTCCAGCGCCGGCTTCGCCATGGTGTTCGCGCTGTTGATCGCCGCCATCATCTGGAACGTCGGCACCTGGTATTTCGGCCTGCCGGCCTCGAGCTCGCATACCCTGATCGGCTCGATCATGGGCGTCGGCATCATGAACGCCATCCTGCACGGCCGCAGCGGCACCTCCGGCGTCGACTGGACCCAGGCCACCAATATCGGCAAGGCGCTGCTGCTGTCGCCGCTGTTCGGTTTCGCGCTCGCCGCCGGCCTCCTCCTGATCCTGCGCACCGTGCTGCTGCGCGCCACGCCCGCTCTGTTCGGCGAGCCGAAGGGCGACCAGCCGCCGCCGTGGTGGATCCGCGGCATCCTGATCCTCACCTGCACGCTGGTGAGCTTCTTCCATGGCTCCAATGACGGTCAGAAGGGCATGGGCCTGATCATGCTGATCCTGATCGGCACCGTGCCGACCGCCTACGCGCTCAACCGCGCGCTGCCGGAGAGCCAGATCGCCGCGTTTAGCCAGAACTCGGAGGCCGCCAGCAAGATTATCGAAGGCAAGGCCGCCGGTTACAGCGTGATCGGCAACCCGCGCCCCGCCGTGACCAACTATGTCGCGCAACACGAGGTCAACGGCGGCACGTTCCCGTCGCTCGCCGTGCTCGTGCGCGACATCTCCAAGCAGGTGACCACCTACGGCTCACTCGCCAAGGTGCCTGCCGACCTCGTCGGCAACACCCGCAACGACATGTACCTCGCCTCGGAAGCGCTGCGTTTCCTGATGAAGGACAAGGAAGCCGAGCTCAGCTCCGCTGACGTGACCGTGCTCAATGCCTACAAGGGCTCGCTCGACAACGCCACGAAGTTCATCCCCGGCTGGGTGAAGATCGCGGTCGCCATCGCGCTTGGCCTCGGCACCATGGTCGGCTGGAAGCGCATCGTCGTCACGGTCGGCGAGAAGATCGGCAAGACCCACCTGACCTACGCGCAGGGCGCCTGCGCCGAGATCACCGCGGCCGCCACCATCGCCGCCGCCGACGTCTACGGCCTGCCGGTCTCGACCACCCACGTGCTGTCGTCCGGCATCGCAGGCACGATGGCCGCCAACGGCTCGGGCCTGCAATGGGCCACGATCCGCAACATCGCGATGGCCTGGGTGCTGACCCTGCCGGCCGCGATGCTGATCTCGGGCGTGCTCTATTATCTGTTCTCCCACGTGTTCTGAGCCGCGACACGGCACAGAAGCAAAGAGGGCCCGTGCGATGCACGGGCCCTTTTCGTTTGAGCTCTCGCTCGGCGCATCAAGACGCTGCGAGCTGTTCCTCGACCAGCTTGACCCAAAATGACGTGCCAAACACGATGGCCTCGTCGTCGAAATTGTAGGCGGGGTGATGCAGGCCGGCGCTGTCGCCGTTGCCGCAGAAGATGAAAGCGCCGGGACGCGCTTCCAGCATATAGGCAAAGTCCTCGCCGCCCATCAGCGGCGGCATCTCGAGCACATTGGCCTCGCCCGCGACCTGCTTGGCAATGCGCGCCGCGACCTCGGTCTCAGCGGCGTAGTTGTTCACGACGGGATAGTTGCGCTTGTAGTGCAGATCGATCTTCGCGCCGGTGATCTGTGCCACGCCCGCCACCACTTCGCGGACACGCTTCTCGACCAGCTTGCGCACCTCCGGCGTCAGCGTGCGGATGGTGCCCCTCAGCGTCGCGGTTTGCGGAATGACGTTGCGGGCGTTGCCGGCGTGGAATTCGCAGATAGAGATCACGGCCGATTCCAAGGGATCGACGCTGCGCGCGACGATCGACTGCAGCGCGGTGATCACCTGAGCACCGACCAGGACGGGGTCGATGCATTTGTGTGGACGCGCGGCGTGGCCGCCGAGGCCCTCGATCATGATATCGACCTCGTCGGTCGCCGCCATGATCGGGCCCGGCCGGATCGCGAACGAGCCGATCGGGATGCCGGGACCGTTATGCATGCCGTACACCTGCTCGATCCCGAAGCGCTCCATCATGCCGTCCTTGACCATGGCCGCGCCGCCGGCGCCGCCCTCTTCGGCCGGCTGGAAGATCACCACGGCATCGCCTGCGAAGTTACGGGTCTCGGCGAGGTAGCGCGCGGCGCCGAGCAGCATCGCAGTGTGGCCGTCATGGCCACAGGCGTGCATCTTGCCCGGAGTCTTGGAGGCGTAAGGCAGGTTGGTCTGTTCCTCGACAGGCAGCGCGTCCATGTCGGCCCGCATGCCGATCACCTTGAGCCCCTCGCCGGCCGGCTTGCTGCCCTTGATCACGCCGACCACGCCGGTCTGGCCGACGCCGGTCACGACCTCGTCGCAGCCGAACTCACGCAGGCGGTCCGCGACGAATGCTGCAGTGCGGTGGACATCATACAGCAGCTCGGGATGCTCATGGATGTCCCGCCGCCAGGCCTGGATATCGGGTTGGAGGTCGGCGACACGGTTCACGATGGGCATGGAGGGGTCTCGAGCTTTGTTGAAATTGCCGGCCTGTCTACCATGCAAGCGGCAGTCCACCCAACTGCCTCTGGCTGGGGCCTAGCCCTGCCCGCGCGGCATGGCCGGGCTTGTCCCGGCCAGCTCCGTCTGCCTATTAGGACAGAACGTTTAGAGACCATCCGGGTGGAAGCAGAATGCCAAGACGGCTCGAAGGTGAGTTTGACTACATTGTCGTCGGCGCCGGCACGGCCGGCTGCATCATTGCCAACCGGCTGTCGGCCGAACCCAAGAACCGCGTCCTCATTCTCGAGGCCGGCGGCGACGACAACTGGATCTGGTTCCACATCCCCGTCGGCTATCTCTTTGCGATCGGCAATCCGCGCTCGGACTGGATGTTCAAGACCGAGGCCGAGCCGGGGCTGAACGGCCGCGCGCTCGCCTATCCCCGCGGCAAGGTGATCGGCGGCTGCTCGGCGATCAACGCCATGATCTCGATGCGCGGCCAGGCCGCCGATTACGATCACTGGCGCCAGCTCGGCATGACCGGCTGGGGCTATGATGACGTGCTGCCACTGTTCAAGCGGCTGGAAGACCACTTCCTCGGCGCAAGCGCAATTCACGGCGCCGGCGGCGGCTGGCGCATCGAGGCGCCGCGGCTGTCCTGGGACGTTCTCGATGCCGTCGGCGACGCCGCAGAAGAAATGGGCATCAAGCGGATCCCCGATTTCAACACCGGCGACAACGAAGGCACGAGCTATTTCCACGTCAACCAGAAGCGCGGCCGGCGCTGGTCGTCGGCGCGCGGCTTCCTCAAGCCGGCGCTAAACCGCCCCAATCTGCGGCTCGAGAAGCATGTACTGGTCGATCGCCTGATCATCGAGCAGGGCCGCGCCGTCGGTGTGCGCTTCATCCAGAACGGCGAGATCGTCGAGGCGCGTGCCAAGCGCGAGGTGATCCTCTCGGCGGGCTCGATCGGCTCGGTGCAGGTGCTGCATCGCTCCGGCATCGGCCCTGCCGACTGGCTGTCTCCGCTCGGCATCGACGTCGTGATGGACAAGCCCGGTGTGGGGCGCAATCTGCAGGACCATCTGCAGCAGCGCGCGATCTACAAGGTCGAAGGCGTGCGGACGCTGAACGAGACCTATTACAATCTGTTCCGTCGCGGCCTGATGGGCCTCGACTATGCTTTCCGCCGCCGCGGTCCACTGACCATGGCGCCATCGCAGCTCGGTATCTTCACGCGCTCCGACGCAACGCGTGCGCGCGCCAACATCCAATTCCACGTGCAGCCGCTGTCGCTCGACAAATTCGGCGATCCCCTGCATCGCTTCCCTGCGATCACCGTGAGCGCCTGCAATCTGCAGCCGACCTCTCGCGGCACCGTGCGGCTACGCTCGGCGACGCCTGACGAGAAGCCGATCATCGCGCCGAACTATCTGTCGACCGATGACGACCGCCAGGTCGGTGCCGACGCCATCCGCACCACGCGCCGCCTGATGCAGCAGAAGGCGCTGGCAAGATATCGGCCGAGCGAATATCTGCCCGGCCCCACCGTCGGCGACGACGATGCCTCGCTCGCCAAAGCCGCCGGCGACATCGGCACCACGATCTTCCATCCCGTCGGCACGGCGAAGATGGGATCGGCGAGCGATCCCATGGCCGTGGTCGACGAACGCCTGCGCTTCCATGGCCTCGCCGGCCTGCGCGTTGTCGACGCCTCGATCATGCCGACGATCACCTCGGGCAATACCAACACGCCGACCGCGATGATCGCCGAGAAGGGCGCAACGATGATCCTGGAGGATGCGAGATAGCATCCAATCAGCATGATCCGTCACCGCTTTTCCATCGGTCCCGCCGACGCAGAGATTGCCATGGTGCAATGGGGCGAGAGCGGCAAACCGCCCGCCCTGCTCGTGCATGGTACCGGCTTCGTCGCCGGCGTCTGGGATGAGGTCGCGTGCGATCTCGCATCGACCCACACCGTCTATGGGCTCGATCGCCGCGGCCACGGCGCAAGCTACAAGCCTCGCGTCTATCACTTTGCTGACTATGCCGAGGATATCTGCCGCGTGATCGACGCGCTGGGCTTGGGCGAGGTCTACGGCATCGGCCACAGCGCGGGCGCAACCGATCTGTTGCTGGCGGCCAAGATGAGACCGGGATGTTTCACACGCCTGTTCGTGATGGAGCCAACCGTGATGAACCCGCATGCAGCGCGCGAGCCGTCGGCCGGATTAAGCGAACAATCGCTGTCCCGCGTGCAGGGCGCGCTGCGCCGGCAGGCGGAGTTCGACAGTCACGAGGCCGTCTTCAAACGCTATCGTGCTGCGCCCGCTTTTGCCGATTGGACCGAAGCTTCGCTCTGGGCCTATGTGCAGCACGGCTTTACGCCACTCGACAATGGCCGGGTGCGGCTCTACTGCACGCCTGAGATCGAGTCCGCGATGCTGCATCCGATCTACGAGGCGATGGAGCAGGTCTATGCCGGCGACGCGCGCGGTAATCCGTTCACCTGGTTCAGCGAGATCGCGTGCCCCGTGATGATGACGACAGCGGAGACGTCGGGGCCGATCTACAAGGAGATGGCTTCGCGCGCGATGGCGCTCATCCCGCACGCCCGCGCCCTCGCCTTCGAAGGCGTCGGCCACTGTGTGGCACAGGAAGCACCCGCCCTTGTGCTGCGGGCGGTCCGGGAATTTTCGGCGTAGATCCTCGGTCATTTCCCGAGCCCCGGATGCAGCGCAGCAGAGTGCGCCGGGCCAAGGGCTCAAACGGCGTATGTGACCCCACCTCACGAAAACGTCATCGACCTCCGCGAATAAACCCGTCCCTCCCCCGATCACCTCCCCGACGCCCAATTCCGGGCCAAAGGAGACGTGCGATGAGCGGACACGATCACGGGGACGACGGCGTCAGCCGCCGCAAGGTGCTGGAATGCATGACATGGGCCGGCACCGGGGTGCTCTGGACCATCACGGGCGGCGTGCCGCGCTCGCTCGGCATCATCGATTCCGCGCAAGCCGCAACCGCCGCGGCACCGGGCATGACCTTCCTCCAGATCAGCGATAGCCATGTCGGCTTCGACAAGCCGGCCAACCCCAATGCGCTGGGCACGCTGGAGGAAGCCGTCAACAAGATCAATGCGATGCCGGTCAAGCCGTCGTTCATGATCCACACCGGCGACATCACCCATCTGTCCAAGGCTTCCGAGTTCGACAACGCCGATCGCATCATCTCGCAGTCCAAGCTGGACGTGCACTACGTGCCCGGCGAGCATGATTTCCTCGACGAAGAGGTGAAGTTCTATCGCGAGCGTTACGGCCGCGGCACCAAGGGTCAGGGCTGGTACTCCTTCGACGCCGGCGGCGTGCACTTCATCGGTCTCGTCAACGTCGTCGACCTCAAGGCCGGCGGTCTCGGCAATCTCGGCGCCGAACAGCTCGCCTGGCTCGAGGACGACCTCCGCGGCAAGTCGAAATCCACGCCTGTCGTTTTGTTCGCGCATATTCCGCTCTGGACCGTCTATCCGGAATGGGGCTGGGGCACCGAGGACGGCGGCCGCGCGCTCGAATACGTCAAGGGTTTTGGCTCGGTCACCGTGCTCAACGGGCACATTCACCAGGTGATGCAGAAGGTCGAGGGCAACGTCACCTTCCATACCGCGCGCTCGACCGCCTTCCCGCAGCCGGCGCCGGGCGCCGCCCCCTCGCCCGGACCGATGAAGGTCGAGGACGCCAAGCTCCGCTCGATGCTCGGGGTCGCCAGCGTCAACTTCAAGCAGAACGAGCAGCGGCTCGCGATCATCGACACGCCGCTCCAGGGTTGATCAGGGCTGAAGAGAAGCTGACCATGAAGACACTCAATCGCCGCGACTTCTCCGTCGCTGTGGCCGCGGCCATCCTGTTACCGGTTACGACCGCCCGTGCCGACGACACCGCCATGGAGGTGCATATCGACAATTTCGTCTTCCAGCCGCCGGAGCTCAAGATCAAGGTCGGCACGACCGTGACCTGGACCAACCGGGACGACATCCCCCACACCGTGGTGTCGGCCGGCAAGTTCAGGTCCAAGACCCTGGACACCGACGACAAGTTCACGTTCACCTTCACCAATGCGGGCGACTACAAGTATTTTTGTTCGTTGCACCCGCACATGACCGGGATGATCAAGGTTGAGTAACGTCTCCAACCAAGGCATCTCTGTCTTGCCCGGTCGGTGGTCCCACGCCGGCCGGGCTCGCGTGCCTTCAGTCAGGCCCCAGACCGACCCAAAGCACGCAACGACGTACGAACCGCAGCAAGAGGCAAAGCGAGAGGCGATGCCGGTCAGTGACGATTTCCAGAAGGCGCAGCGCTTCCGCGAGGCGGCACTGCCCTATCTCGACGACGTCTACACGCTCGCACGTTATTTGCTGCGCGACGCCTCCGACGCGGAGGACGCGGTGCAGGAATGCTATCTGCGCGCACTGAAGCATTTCGACAGCTATCGCGGACCGGCCATGAAGCCCTGGCTGTTCGCGATCCTGCGCAATGTCTGCAACGCCGAATATGCCAGACGCGCACATTCGCACGCCGCGATCGAGGACACGCCCGGTGCCGCCGACCAGACGCCGATGTGGCAGGAGAACGAGGCGAGCCCGGAGACCGAAGTGCTGCGCAGCCGCGACGCCGGCGCCATTCGCAGGATGATCGACGCGCTTGCCGAGCCGTTCAAGGAAACCTTCGTGCTGCGGGAAATCAACAACCTGTCCTATCGTGAAATTGCAGAAGCCGTCGGCGCCCCCGTCGGCACCGTGATGTCCCGCCTCGCCCGCGCCCGCGCCATGCTGCGCGCGGCCTGGACGGCGGAAGAGGAGCATTCGAAATGACCTGCGACGAAGCAAAAATCCTGCTTCATGCGCTGCTCGACAACGAGCTCGATGCCGGCCACGCGCGCGAGGTCGAAGCCCATATCGCCAGCTGCCCGGCCTGCGCAGCCGAACTCGCGGCGCAACGCGAGATGAAGCGCGTGCTGGCCGACACCAAGCTGCGCTACAGCGCGCCGGCAGCCTTGCGTGCCCGTATCGAAGCGTCGATGCCGCAAGCGAGGCCGCAACCGAGCCGTCGCTCCGTGCTGCGCGGCTTCGCGATGGGATCAGCAGTCTCAGCACTCGCCGCCTCCGGCGTCGTCGCCGTCGTGCTGCGCCAGGACGATCAGCAGCGCATCCTCTCGGAGGTCGTCTCGGCGCATCTGCGCTCGCTCCAGGCCGGCCACCTCATCGACGTCGTCTCGACCGACCAGCACACCGTCAAGCCCTGGTTCAACGGCAAGCTCGACGTCGCCCCGCCCGTGATCGACCTCACCGCGCAAGGTTTTACGCTGGTCGGCGGCCGGCTCGACTATGTCGATGCGCGCGCCATCGGTGCCGTCGTCTACCGGCGACGGCAGCACATCATCAACCTGTTCGTGGCGCAGACCGCGAGCACCGAGCACCGGCTGCCGAAGACGCAGACCATGCAGGGCTTCAACTGCCGCCGCTGGGGCGAGCGCGGCCTGAACTTCTGGGCCGTCAGCGATATTGGCGGCGATGAGCTCACCGAGTTCGTCGACAAGTTCGAGGCGGCGATGAAGGCGAATGTGGAGGGGTAGCGCCGGCAGCGGGCGAAGCTCCGCGCCATGGTTCAGAGAGGTGACGCCCCTCACAGTCCTCGCGAGCGCAATTCGGCAGATTGCAGCTCCACGAGGAGGACAGACATGGTTCCGTCACTGATTATCTGCGCCACGTTCCCGTCGATGTTCGCGGCGGGCTGCGCTGCATTGCTGGCCTTCAAGGAGCGCAAGCAATGGATCTGGTTCGCGCTCCTGTCCATCATTGCCGGCTTTGCCGGCCTGATCACGCTGAACATGCTTCATATCTGGGACTACGCCGGGCGTTGCTGATCCACGCAGCCGGCGGAAGATCAGGCCGACCTTCTCACCGCGTTGTCCACCAGCGTCTTGCCGAGCGACCAGATCGCGCCGGGGACCTTGTGGCTGCCGGCGATGACGTCGTCGAACGCCTTCTCGATCCAGCTGCAGTCTTCTTCGGTGATGGTGAGCGGCGGCAGCAGCTTGATGGTGTGGCTGCCGTGACCGGCGACCTGCGTCAGGATCTTGTGATCCTTGAACAACGGCACAGTGATGAGCTGGCAGAACAGGCCCTTGTTGGCGGCCTCCAGCACGTTCCAGGACGCCCGCAACCGCAGCGATTTCGGCGGTCCGAACTCGATGCCGATCATCAGGCCCTTGCCGCGCACTTCTTTCATCAGCTCGTAGCCGGGCACCATGCGGGTGAGCGCGAGGCGAAGCTCGGCGCCGCGCTTGGCGGCGGACTCGATCAGCTTCTCCGATTCCATCACGTCGAGCGTGGCGATGCCCGCGGCCATCGCGAGATCGTTCTTGGAGAAGGTCGAACCGTGCACCACGGCGCGGTCCATCTGGTTGAAGATTTTGTCGAAGATGTTCTTGCGCGTCAGCACGGCGCCGACCGGCACGTGGCCGCCCGAGAGCGACTTCGACAGCAGCACCATGTCGGGCTCGACGTTCCAGTGCTCGACCGCGAGGAAGCGGCCGGTGCGGCCCATGCCGGTCTGGATCTCGTCGGCGACGAACAGCGTGCCGTACTTCTTGCAGAGCGCAGCCGCGCCCGGCAGGAAGTCGTCCGAGGGCATGTTGACACCCTTGCCCTGAATCGGCTCGACGACGAAGGCCGCGACCTCACGCGAGGCCAGCGCCTTCTCCAGCGCGGCGAGATCGTTGAACGGAACCGAGGTGCAGCCCGGCAGCAACGGCTCGAAACCGGTGCGGAAGTTCGAATCACCGGTCAGCGAGAGCGCACCGTAGGTCAGGCCATGATAGCCGTGGGCACAATAGACGATGCCGGGGCGGCCGGTGGCGCCACGCGCGAACTTGATCGCGGCCTCGACGCATTCGGCGCCGGAATTGGCAAAGAACGCCTTGTCGAGATAAGGAACGTACTTCAACAGCCGCTCGGCGAGCACGCCGGCCAGCACCGAGACGTCGAATTGGACGAGATTGGGCAGATCGGCGTCGAGCACGCTTTTCAGCGCATCGCGCATCACCGGATGATTGCGCCCGATCGCGAACACGCCAAAGCCGGACAGGAGATCGAGATAGCGTGCCCCTTCGCGATCGTAGAGGTACTGCCCTTGCCCCTTCTGGAAGCCGACATCGTAGCCGATGGTCTTGAGAACCCGGACGAACTGCTCGTTCAGGTACCGATTATGCAGGGTGCTGCGCTGGGCCTGACGGTCCGCGAACAACTGGGACATGTCTGGATTTGGACTGTGCATCCGCTACATACTTCGATTGAGGGCCGCTTCGTCAACTGAAAACGGTCAGCAAACGGAAAAGGGTCTGTGCGGCCTTTTGCCCTTTTTCGGACCATCTTCGCAAGCACAGCTTTAGACCATGTTGCACTGCCAAGGAACACTCATGCGTTTGGCCATTTACACCGGAATAATACTGGCAGGCGGTTACGTCGGCCTGACACCGGCGCTTGCCGCCGATCCTACCGGCGACTGGCGGGTCGCCGATGGCGTCGCCAATATTCGTGTCGCCCAATGCAATGGGAGCATGTGGGGCGCAGTTTCCTGGGAAAAGCAGCCCGGCGGCCGCGACGAGAACAACCCGGATGTCTCAAAAAAGAACAGGCCGACACTGGGCATGGCGACCCTGATCAACATGAAGAAGACCGCCGGCGCCGAACAGTGGGAAGGCCAAGTCTACAACGCCAAGGATGGTCAGATGTATAGTGCGACCATCACGCCTGCCGGCACGGACCAACTCGAGATCAAGGGCTGCGTGCTGGGCTTCCTGTGCGGCGGAGAGACCTGGACCCGAGTCGGTCCGCCAATCCCCCTGAGCACCGCCAACGCCATGGCCAAGAGCGCGCCAAAAACCACCGGAGCGGCGCCGAAGACCGCGCCGGCGCCAGCTGCCGCCGCAGCACCTGCGCCTGCGACTCCGAAGAGCGCTGCCGCGGCCAAGCCCGGTCAAAAAGGTGCCGCCGATCCCGTCGGCGACATCTGCCTACTCCCTGAGATTGCGGGGCTTGCCCATTAGGGCGGGCTGAAACAACAGCACTGCGGCAAGCGTCGTCACCAGTGAGAGTGCGAGCAGCTTGCCCATGCTGGATGTGCCCGGATGGCTCGACAGCCACAGGCTGCCGAACGCGGTTGCCGTCGTCAGCGCGCTGAAAAAGATTGCGCGCGTCAAGCTGGTCTGAAGCAGGTTTGTCCTGCCGGAGCGCCACGCCACGACGTAATAGATCTTGAACGCGACGCCGACCCCGAGCAGCAGCGGGAACGCGACGATGTTGGCGAAGTTGAGCGGCAGGCCGATCAATACGCAGATCTCGAGCGTCACCGCGCCCGCGACCAGCAGCGGCACCAGCGTCATCAGCACGTCGATGATGCGGCGCAGGGTGATCCACAACAGCAGGCCGATCACCAGCAGCGCATAAATGCCGGCATGGATGAAGGCCCTCACAACGGTGTCGCCGGATTTCAGGATCGAAACCGGACCGCCGATTGCGGTCGGCTCGGCCTCGAGCACGGCGGCGGCGAACTTGCGCAACGTATCATTGTCGTTGGGATCGCCCTTCGGCTGAGCCTCGACGCGGATGATGCCATCCTTGCTCTTCCAGGCGTTGACGAGATCGGGCGGCAGTGACTTCAGGGTCACCGGTTCGGCCTGCATCGCGTTCTTGAGCTGGTCGAACACGATCTTCATCGGCGTTACGAACACGTCCTGCGCCTTGTTGCGGGTCGCCTCATCCGAGTTGGCGAGCTTTTCCAGCGCGTCCGCGAGGCGGCGCGAAGCGACCGCGCCTGGACCCTTGGCGTCGCCTGCAGTGCGCCGCAGATTTTCGACCGAGGATTTCAACGACTCGACATTCTCCTGATCCGACGGCGCCGCGTCGATCTGATCCGGATTAAGCGCGGGGTTCAGAATCTTGGCGCCCTGCGCGATCAGCTTCAGCTTCGGCTGCTGGTCCTGCGGCACGAAACTGTCGAGCGACATCACGCGCAGCACCTCCGGCACCTTCTCGAGCTTCGCCTCGACCTGCTTGGCCTGCTCTTCCGATGTCGTCATCACGTTGATGGCATTGGCGCCGGTGTTGGGATCCTTGCGCAGGTCGAGGAAGGTCGCGATCGATTCGGCCTTCGGATTGCGCAGGTTCATCGGATTGAAGTCGAACTTCATGAAGTAGAGCAGCGGCAGACCGGCGACCGCGAGCAGCAGCGTGCCGCCGACGACCAGCACACGGTACTTCTCCAGGAAATGATCGAGCGGCGCCAGGAAGGCGTAGCCGACCGGCTCCTCCTCGCCCGGCGGATTGAGCAGCTTGAGCATCGCCGGCAGGACGGTGATCGAGGAGATAAACGCCACCAGCATGCCGACGCCGGCGATCTGGCCGAGCTCCGCGATGCCTTTGTAATCGGTCGGCAT
This sequence comes from Bradyrhizobium sp. T-1, assembly GCF_053592855.1. Classification (NCBI taxonomy): domain Bacteria; kingdom Pseudomonadati; phylum Pseudomonadota; class Alphaproteobacteria; order Hyphomicrobiales; family Nitrobacteraceae; genus Bradyrhizobium; species Bradyrhizobium sp. T-1. The sequence continues at coordinate 5,822,598 of NZ_CM132115.1, forward strand.
GAAGCAGAGGAAGCCGGCCGCAGTCGCCATCGCCGCGAGCGACAGAGGCACTGCCGAGCGCTTGGCGGCGAGCACCAGAGCGCCCGGGAGGTCGTTGTGCTTGTAGCGCTCCGAGCGATAGCGGACGCTGTACTGGATGCCGAAATCGACACCGAGGCCGACGAACAGCACCGCGAACGCGATCGAGAGCAAGTTGAACGATCCGACCATCAGCAGGCCGGCGGCCGTCGTGATCGCCAGGCCGACGAAGAGGTTGACGAACACCGCGAAGATGATCTTCGACGAATGCAGCGCCAGCCACAGGATCACGAGCACGACGAGCACCGTGCCGACGCCGTTGACGACGGCTCCTTCCTGGACGGTGGCGTATTCTTCGTTGGCGATCGGGACCGGACCGGTCAGCCGCACGCGCGCCTGGTATTTGGTCGGAAAATCGAGGTCCGCAGCCGCCTTGCGGATCGCATCAGTGGCGTCCTTGCCAGGCTCGAGCGCATTGTAGTCAAGGATCGGCTTGAATTCGATGAAGGCGCGCTTGTCCGAGTCCTGCAGCGGCTGGTCGCTGACGAGCTCACGCCAGGAGAAGGTCGCGTTGCCCTTGTTGAGCACGGTCTCGACCGTCTGCGAGATCTGGTTGAACGGCCGCTCGGTGCTGTCGAGCTTGACCTGCCCGCGCTTGACGCCCGCGAGCCCCGTTTCAAGCGCACCGGTGAGGCCGCGGATCGAGGGATCGCCGGCCATGATCTCGATCAGGGGCGCCGCGGATTCGAACTGGCTGGTGATCTTGCCGACCTCCTCGGTCGGAAGAAACAACAGGCCGTTCTTCTCGAAGAACTCGCCGGTGCCGAGCTGCTGGATCGAGACGAAATTGGTCTTGTCATCCTTCAGCTTGGCATAAAGCGCATCCGCCGCCGCGGTCGTCAGCTCCGGCGTCGCTCCCTCGACGACCGCCAGGATCGTCGCATCGCGGTCGAAGGCTCGGTCGAACTGCTGGTCGCGCTGACGCCAATCGAGATTCTGCGAGATCAGCGAATTGATGTCGGTGTTGATGGCGAAGTGCCGGGACGCGTAATAGCCCGCCCCCACCGCCAGCAGGAGCCCGAGAACGACGACGAGGGAGGCAAACCGGGTGCAGGCCCTGACGATGGCAACGACTACGCTTTGCAGCACTTCTTTTCTTTCTGCGGTTAACAGCTTGCCGAAAACGCCCGCTGTTTAGCGGAGTTCCCGGGCGAAACCTATTGCCGTTTTGGGTCGTTCTCACCGGAACAAGGTTCGAAGTAAACGGCGAAAGACCATGGCAAAATCATGCGGGGCGGCCGGTATAGCCGCGGAGTTGAGGCGGTAAAGTGACGAAGGGGTGAGCAGAAACGGCGTCGTCTTGCCTGCCCGAAATACAGTAATATAATACCTGGAAGCGACTTTCCTGGAACGCCTGACTCATTCCCGCCTTTCCCCATTGCCGATTTTTTGACACAAAGTGCTGTGCCTGCATGCGCCGGAGCCCAGATGGGTGGGCGGTTACCGCGCCCCCGAACCAATGGTGCGGATATTGCAACGCGGCGGGTGCCGCCGGAGACAAGTGAGCGGATTGGTGCAACTTGCGTGATGGACGTCCAATGGAAGTTTATCTAGCGCAGCCGCGCGGCTTTTGCGCAGGCGTGGTGCGCGCGATCGAGATCGTGGAACGGGCCCTGGAGAAATACGGCCCGCCCGTCTACGTGCGCCATGAGATCGTGCACAACAAATACGTCGTCGAAAGCCTCAAGAACAAGGGCGCGATCTTCGTCGAGGAGCTGTCCGAGGTTCCACCGAAGGCGGTGACCGTTTTCAGCGCCCATGGCGTCGCCCGCAGCGTCGAGGAAGAGGCCGCCGCGCGCGACCTTCCGGTGCTGAATGCCACCTGCCCGCTGGTCACGAAAGTTCACAATCAGGGGAAGCGCTACATCACCAAGGGCCGTACCCTGGTCCTGATCGGCCATGCTGGACACCCCGAGGTCGAGGGCACGATGGGCCAGGTTCCGGGGCCGGTTCTGCTGGTCCAGAGTGTCAAAGAGGCCAAAGCCCTGGCGCTGCCGGCAGATACGCCAGTGGCCTACATCACCCAGACCACCCTGTCGGTCGACGACACCAGGGACATTATCGGGGTGCTTCAAGCCAAATTTACAGATATTCAAGGCCCAGACATCCGGGATATCTGCTATGCGACACAGAACCGCCAATCTGCGGTAAGGGACTTGAGCAAGCTGGTCGACGTGATCTTGGTGGTGGGCGCCGCCAATAGCTCGAACTCGAACCGGCTCCGCGAAATCGGCACTGAGGCCGGCGTCGCGAGTTATTTGATCGCCGATGGCCGCGAGCTCAATCCGGAGTGGTTGAAGGGTGCCAGAACCGTCGGCCTCACGGCCGGCGCCTCGGCGCCCGAGGTGCTGGTGGATGACGTGATCGAAGCGTTGCGGCGGATCGGACCGGTGACGGTCTCGGTGCTCCCCGGCCGCGAGGAAAACATCGAATTCAGGCTTCCGGCCCAATTGGCTGCAAGCTGACCTACCCGAATTTCAAGCCCAGAAAGAAACGTGTAATGGCAATCCCCTTCTTCAAGGAAATGCGTATCGGCGGCTATTTGCTCAAGCAGAAACTGCTTGGCCGCAAGCGCTATCCGCTCGTGCTGATGCTGGAGCCGCTGTTCCGCTGCAACCTCGCCTGCGTCGGCTGCGGCAAGATCGATTATCCCGATGCGATCCTCAACCGCCGCATGACGGCGCAGGAGTGCTGGGACGCGGCCGACGAGTGCGGCGCGCCGATGGTGGCTATCCCCGGCGGCGAGCCGCTGATCCACAAGGAGATCGGCGAGATCGTGCGCGGCCTCGTCGCGCGCAAGAAGTTCGTCTCGCTCTGCACCAACGCGCTGCTGCTCGAGAAGAAGCTCGACCTGTTCGAGCCCTCGCCCTACCTGTTCTTCTCCGTCCATCTCGACGGCCTGCGCGACCACCACGACAAGGCCGTGTCGCAGCAGGGCGTGTTCGACCGCGCCGTGTCCGCGATCAAGGCGGCGAAGGCGCGCGGCTTCACCGTCAACGTCAACGCTACCATCTTCGACGGCCACCCGGCCGAGGAGATCGCGAAATTCCTCGACCTCACCGTCGAGCTCGGCGTCGGCGTCTCGATGTCGCCCGGCTACGCCTATGAGCGCGCGCCCGACCAGGAGCACTTCCTCAACCGCACCAAGACCAAGAAGCTGTTCCGCGACGTCTTTGCGATGGGCAAGGGCAAGAAGTGGAATTTCATGCATTCCGGCCTGTTCCTCGACTTCCTCGCCGGCAACCAGGAATACGAGTGCACGCCGTGGGGCATGCCCGCGCGCAACATCTTCGGCTGGCAGAAGCCCTGCTACCTGCTCGGTGAAGGCTACGCAAAGACCTTCAAGGAGCTGATGGACACCACCGACTGGGAGACCTACGGCACCGGCAAGTACGAGAAGTGCGCCGACTGTATGGCCCATTGCGGCTACGAGCCGACGGCGGCGACCGCAGCCCTCAACAACCCGATCAAGGCGATGTGGGTGTCGCTTCGCGGCATCAAGACCTCGGGCCCGATGGCGCCGGAGATCGACATGTCGAAGCAGCGCCCGGCGCAGTACATCTTCTCGGAGCAGGTCCAGAAGAAGCTCTCCGAGATCCGCAAGGACGAAGCCGATGCCGCTGCGGCGAAGGCTGCACGGAAGGCGTCGACCGCCGCGTAAGCGCGCGAGCAGCAATCACAAGAGAAAAGGCCCGGCCGCCAATAGCGACCGGGCCTTTTCTCTTGTCAGCTCGAAGACGCAGCTCAGATCGTCTCCGCCACCAACGCCTCGCTGTCGACGAGCTCCGTGCCGATCAGGAAATCGCGGCAGCCGCGCAAGGACCGCAGTGCGCGGTTGAAGTCGATGCCGGTCGAGACCAGCGCATGCAGGGTGGCCGGATTGCGGACGATGCCGCGCAGCACGGCGGCGAGGTCGATCTGGCCGTTCGGCTTGATGGCGGCGCGGGCGAGCGCCGGCAGCGCGCGGTGGGCGGGGTCACTGATGACGCGGACCGCTGCGAACGGCAAGCCGGCCTCGGCGGCGTAGGCGGCCGCGATGTGGCTTTCCATGTCGACGGCGGAGGCGCCGGTCTCCGAATGCAGCGCTGCCTTGCAGGAGCGGCCCGTGACCACTTCCTCGGCGCCCGCGAGGCTACCGCGCACGACGCGGCGGCGGCCCGAGGTCAGACGATCGATGAGGTCGTCGCTGAGCGACAGGCCGGCCCCCCAGCGGGCATCGCCCGCGAGCACCTCGGTTGCCACCACGACGTCGCCGGAGCGCAGGGTCGGGTCGAGCCCGCCGGCCACGCCGAACGAGATCACACCGCGAATTGTCTCAGGGTCCACCACCGTCAGCAGCGCCCGCAACTGGCTCGGGCTGCTCGACGAGCAAATGACAGCCATCCCGGGCCCAGCAGCAATGCGGGCTTCCTGAACCAGTCCGGTCACGATCAAGATCGGCCGCGGATCAATGGCATTGCCCGCGGTAAAATACTCCCCCGTCCCCAAAGTCACATTCCGACCCCTACCACCCTGCTGTTGGTGCTCCGCAAGTTCCGATACCGAGCCAGCGCCCACAGCGGAAAGAACTTCGGGTAACCATGATACCGCAGATAGAACACGCGGGGGAAGCCTGTGGCGGTGTAGCGGCTCTCGTCCCACAGTCCTTTTCCGTTCTGTGTTGCAATCAGGTACTCCACCCCGCGGGCGACGGCCGGGTGATCAACCTCGCCAGCAGCCATCAGGGCAAGCAAGGCCCATGCCGTTTGCGAGGCGGTCGAGGGGGCGGGTTCCCAGCCCTTGTAGTCCAGCCGGTAGCTGACGGCGTCCTCGCCCCAGCCGCCGTCCTTGTTCTGGATCGAAGCCAGCCAGGCGGCGGCCTTCCGGATCATGGGGTCGTCATGGCGGATTCCGGCCATGTTGAGGGCGCAGAGCACCGACCAGGTCCCATAGATGAAGTTCATGCCCCAGCGGCCGTACCAGGACCCCTCGGGGTGCTGGGTCTTCCTGAGATAGGCGATCCCGTCGGCGACGTGCTTGCTGGTCTTCTCGGTCTCGCCGAGCTGGGCCAGCATCGAGATGCAGCGCGCGGTGACGTCCTCGGTCGGCGGATCAAGCAGTGCGCCGTGGTCGGAGAACGGGATGTTGTTCAGGTAATATTCGAGGTTGTTGACGTCGAAGGCGGCCCAGCCGCCGTCGTCGCTCTGCATGCCCTCGATCCACTCGCGGCCGCGGTCGATGGCGGCGTCATAACCGGTCGCACCGTGCTCCCGGCGCATGCGGTCCATCGACATCACGACCACGGCCGTGTCGTCGAGGTCGGGATAATGGGCATTGTTGTACTGGAACGCCCAGCCGCCCGGACGCACGTCGGGCCGCTTCACCGCCCAGTCGCCCTTCACCTCGAGCTCCTGCCTCGGGATCAGCCAGTCGAGGCCCTGCTTGGCCGCAGGCACTGCCTTGTCACCGCCGGCCTCCAGCAGCGCGTGCGCCGTCAGCGTCGTGTCCCACACCGGCGAGACGCAGGGCTGGCAATAGGCCTCGTCGTCATTGATCACGAGCAGCTTGTCGATGCCCCGGCGCGTGATCGCGCGCGGCGGGAAGCTCTCGTCCTTGCCGAGCGCGTCGTACATCATGACGATATTGGCCATGGGCGGATAGATCGCGCCCATGCCGTCCTCACCGTTGAGCCGCTCCTCGGTGAAGGCGAGCGCGGCATCGATCGCGCGCTTGCGCAGGCTCTTCGGAAACATCGGCTCGATCACGCGCAAGATGCCGTCGAGCGCGCGAAATAGCATGAACCAGGCCATGCTCTGGTGCGGCGCCTTCGCGGTCATGCCGATCGAGCGCGGATCCTGCAGAAACAGCTCGTCGATGCCGACGCCCTTCGGATTCCGCGCCAGCGGCTTAAGGGCAGCGATGACCATCAGCGGCACCATGGTGGTGCGCGCCCAGTAGGAGATCTTGTTGAGATGGAACGGCGACCAGAACGGCAGCAGCACGATCTCGATCGGCAACACCGGCACCGCGCGCCAGGTCACGACGCCGAAGGTTGCGAGCAGGAAACGGGTGAAGACGTTGCTGTTGATCGCGCCGCCGCGTGCATGGATCGCCTCGCGCGCGCGCACCATGTGCGGCGCATCCACGGAATCGCCGATCATCTTCAGCGCGAAGTAGGCCTTCACGCTGGCGCTCATGTCGAACTCGCCGTCATGCACCAGCGGCCAGCCGCCGTGGGCCCCCTGGATGCGGCGCAGATAATTGCCGATCTTGGCCTCGAGCGCGGTGTCGACGGGCTCGGCGAGATAATGGCGCAGCAGGACGTATTCGGCCGGGATGGTGCAGTCGGCCTCGAGCTCGAAGACCCAATGGCCATCGGATTGCTGGAGGCCGATCACGCCTTGCGTCGCCGACGCAATGCTCGATTCCAGGACCTTGGATTCCAAGACCTTCGATTCCAAGATCCTCGATTCCTGGGCTTCGCGGCTGGTCGCGTTCACGGAATCCATGTCGCTCGATTGCTCCGAGTGTCGATTGAAAATGACCGGGACATTGCCCGTCAGGGCCGCTTTTCAGGATCCTTTGGCGGCCAAAACCAGATCGGCAGCGCGATCACCTGACCGGACCGATCCCTCGATCGTTGCAGGCAATCCCGTAGCAGTCCAATCACCGGCAAGGAACAGGTTTTTCAGCGCAGTGACCGGCCCCGGGCGCAGGGCATTCTGGGCCGGGGTTGCCGCAAATGTGGCGCGGCGCTCGCGCACGATCTGCCAAGGAGGTAGCTCGCCGGAGACACCGCCCGCCTTGCAGACGTCGTCCCAGATCGCCTGCGCCAGTTCCTCGCGCGGCATCTCGACCAGGCGGTCGCCATTGCTGATGGTGACGGACAGCCGGTTCGGGAAGGCGAACAGCCATTCCACGACGCCGCCGATCACACCCAGGATCGGCGCCGAACCCGGCGGCGGCTCAAAGCGGAAATGCGCGTTCACGATGGCGCGGAATTCGGTCGGCGCGGTCAGGCCGGGCAGCAGGCTCGTCGCCGCGCGCGGCGGCACCGCCATCACGATCACGTCACCCGCGGCAAGCTGGACCACGTCCTCGCCGCCAAAGTTCAGCGCACTCACTTTGCCGTCAGTGGTGACGAAGGAGCGCAGCTCATGGCCGAGCTGAACGGTGTGGCCGCGCTCCTGCAGAAACTTCACGGCCGGCTCGATCAGCACGGCACTGAGGCCGTCGCGCGCGATCAGCGGACGGCAGGCCTGCCCGCCCGCAAGCAACGTCTCGCGCACGATCGCGCCGGCAAGCCCGGCCGAGCCTTCGGGCGGATCGACGTTGAGCGCCGCGAGCAGCAGCGGTTGCACCAGGCGATGATAGAGCGTGCCTTCGCAAGGAATGGACTTGCCGACCAGTGTCTGTTCCGACGCCCAGATCAGCGGCGCCAGCTTGAGATAATCGGTGAGTCCGGTGTCGGGCACGCGACGGCCCTCGTCGAGCACCCAGGTCGGCAGCCGGCCCGAACCGAGATCAATCTGCCAGCGCTGGCCGGACTTGATGTCGACGAAGGGAAACTGCGCGCTTTCAGGCCCCACCAGGCCCGCCTCGGTGCCGATCGAGCGCGCATAGGCGCGCGCGTGGCTGTTGCCGGACAGCAGCAGATGATTGCCGTTGTCGATGGTGAGGTTGGTGGCGCCGTCGAAATAAGAACGGCAGCGGCCGCCGGCCTGGTGCGTCGCCTCGTGCACGGCGACCTTGTAGCCGGCATTGGCGAGCCGCACGGCGGCGGAGAGGCCGGAAATTCCAGCGCCTATGATGTGAGCTGTGTTTTGCATCAGATGAAAGCGTAGCGGAACAGGATCGCGAAGCGTGTGATCTTCGACACACGCACCGGCTCGCGCGGCGCGTTGAATCCGCGCGCGATCAGGAGGTCCAGAATGGCGTGATAGTACTTCGACATGATCCGCGGCGCCCGCACCGCGCGACGCTTGTTGCGGTTCATGATCTCGTCCGACTTCTCGAAATGCGCTTTCGCGCGCTGCGTCAGCGGCAGGCAGACTTTCGGCAGCGCCCGCTCGGCGATCACGCGGTTCGGATCGTTGGAGGTGATGCCGGCATGCAGCAGCGCCTCGCGCGGCAGATAGAGCCGGCCGAGGCCGGCATCCTCGTCGATGTCGCGCAGAATATTGGTGAGCTGCAGCGCGCGGCCGAGGTGGTAGGCGAGCAGGATGCCATCCTCTTCCGGCAGGCCGAATACCCGCACCGACAGCCGCCCGACGGCGCTCGCGACACGGTCGCAATAGAGATCGAGCGTCGCCATGTCGGGCGCGCGGATGTCCTGCGGCACGTCCATCTCCATGCCGTCGACGATGGCGAGGAAATCCTCGCGCTTCAGCCCGAAGGTTTTGACGGAGGCAACGTAGTCCCTCAACCGCGGCGGCGGATTGCCCTGGTAGAGCGCGTCGATGTCGTTGCGCCATTCCTGCAGCGCTGCGAGCCGCTCGTCGCGCGGGCCGTCGGAATCGGCGATGTCGTCGACCTGGCGGCAGAAGCTGTAGATCTGGAACATCGCCTCGCGCTGGTCGCGCGGCAGGATGCGCATCGCAGCGTAGAAGGAGCTGTTCGATGCGGACGAGCCATAATCGGCGCCGGGCGCGGTCGCCTCAAGCGTCATGGGCAGTCCCCGGATTCGAGAGGGCCTTGCGGCCGACCGCACGGCGGCCGACTTCGCCGATCATGCCGGCAAGGCTGAAGGTGAGAAGTTCGAACTTGTTCAGATGCACACGTTCGCGCAAGGGATCACGCACCTTCAACAGGCGCACGATGCGGTCGGCGTAGGCCTGGATCACCGCGACGTCGACGCCGAGGCGGAAATCCCTGATCTCGGCGCTGAGCGACCTGCCCTCGCCCAGCAACGCTTCGTTGCGCGCCGCGAGGCCCTGAAGACAGGACAGCATCGCCGGCGGCGACTGCGTCAAGCCGAGCTGCTCGACCGAGGCGCCGCTTGCGGCCAGCGCATCGCGCGGCAGGTAGACCCGGTTGAGCTCGCGGAAATCCTTGCCGCAATCCTGGAGGTGGTTGTTGATCTGGAGGCCGGCGCAAAGCGCATCCGACGCGGCCCAAGTCGAGGTGCTCTCGCCATGGACGTCGAGCATGAAGCGACCGACCGGCATCGCCGAATAGCGGCAATAATGGATGACCTCGTCCCAGGTCTCGTAGCGCAGCTTGGTCACGTCCATGCGGAACGCGATGAGCACGTCGAGCGCGTGACGCGGCGCCATGCCGCGCTCGGCCAGCGCACGCCGCAGCGCAACGGCCTCGGCCTGGGTGTCGCCCTTGCCGAGCAGTTCCGCCTCGAGCAGGTCGAGATAACGGAGCTTTTCGTCCGCCGGCAGGGAGGCGTGATCGGCGATGTCGTCGGCAGTCCGGACGAAATTGTAATACGCCAGGATCAGCGCGCGATGACGCGGATGAATGATCCAGGACGCGACGGGAAAATTCTCGTCGCGGTCACCCTTGCCGGATCGCAATTCGCTCGCAGAGGTCATCGAGGGCTGATCAACAATCGTTTGGACAGAAAAGGCTTTTGCGCTCGCGGGCTCGTGCCGGCGACGCCGCCGCGGCCCCCATATAGGGGAATACGGCCGCAAAACCAATCCTGTCTCTCGATGGCAGCCCTGCCGGATCCGGCCTGAAAAGGCGGCCCGAGGCCGCCTTCGTGGGCCAGTGGCCGAGCTTACTGGTTGTGGTTCTTCAGGACCTGGTCGCAGGCCTGCGAGATCTTGGCCCGGTTCTCCTTGAGGCAGGCCAGGACGGTGAAATCGCCCTGATCGATGACCGGACGGCAGAACTTCTGCACATCGCGCGTGCAGGCCTTCTGCTCGGCGTCCGTGCCGCGCCCCTGCTGGGCAAACGCAGCCGTGGACAGGGTTGCCGACAGCACGGTGAGAGCGACGAGAAGCTTACGCATAGTATTCCTTCATTCTGACGGCAGAATCGCACCAATCCCGGACAGCACAGGGCGGACGACGGGAACGGATTGCTCTGATGGCAAGTTGCCGCGGAAAGGGCGGCACCGGAGAAGGCCACAAGCGCTGGCAAATGCGGCCAAATTGGCGCCGCGTCACCAAATCAGGTCTTCCCTGGTCCTTCATTGGCAGATGTAAGGGTTTGATACTACGTCATAATTCTGGCAAGCGGCGTTTTACTGCATACCTGTTGCAGGCCTGCATCTGTCCGATCGGCCATTTCGGCTGGAAACACATGGAAACAGAGGGAATCCGGGTCCGGACCATGGCAAGAGCGCTTCGCGAGCCTGCTATCGCAGGCGGTCAGGTCTTGAACCCGGTGGACGCTCTTGAACCTGACACAGGCTCGCAACACTAAACTTTCGATGTGGCGAGACGTTCTGTGATGAGCGGGCGTCGTTCCAAAACGGGATATTGATGATGAAATTCTTTGGGCGATCTGAACTGGCGATCAAGGCGGCCGGCATTGGTGCGGCGCTGCTCTTCTCAGTTGCGGCAAGCCATGCTCAGTCGTCCGGGCCGTTCGCCGGCTTCGACGGGGCGTGGACCGGCACCGGCACGGTGTCGCTGTCCGACGGCTCGACCGAGCGCATCCGCTGCAAGGCGGACTACAAGGTCGCCGGCACCGGCCTCGCGCTCAAGCAGGCGCTGCATTGCGCATCCGACAGCTACAAGTTCGACCTCACCAGCGACGTGACCAGCCAGGGCGAGCGGATCTCCGGCAACTGGAGCGAATCCAACCGCAACATCTTCGGCAATCTGCAAGGTACCGCCGGCGGCGGCCAGATCGACGTGTTCGTCGAGGCCAACGGTTTTGCTGCCAATCTGTCGCTGCGCACCAACGGCTCCAAGCAGACAGTGCAGATCTCGTCCAAGGGCGAGATCCGCGGCGTCAACATCACGATGACAAAGGGCTGATCGCCCTTCCCGCTTCGATCGGAACAAGCCCCCGGTTCTCGCGAGCCGGGGGCTTTTTGCTGAGATGGACCGCCGTGCAAGTGCCCCGTTCAATCCTTTTGCGCGACGCATTCGCATCGGCACCTGAAATAGACCGCATCCGGATCGCGGCCCCAGGCCTGCCAACCGGCTAGCGCGGCCTCGATCTCCTCGTCGGTCGCCAGCGCCTTGTTCAGGAGTTGCGGCCCGAGGCCAAGGAGGCTCCGCCTCGCATCCGTGACGGCCTCCGCGCGGCGCGCAGCATCAGCGCTGTGATTGACGTAGCTTGCGCCGGTCCACACCGGCGTAAAGCCGTGCGCGCGAAGAATGGCACTCTGCCGGCGGCCGAAGCGAAGCGCGTCGGGATCGTCGTGCTCGTACCAGCGCTGCCAGAGCTCGAGCGCGAGGCGCACCCCGTCCAGCTCGGGATAAAGAATGTTGCCGCCGGCATCGGCATCTCGCGTACCCAGCACCCCGCCTGGCTTCAGCACCCGCCGCGCCTCCGCCAGCGTTTGCGCCAGCGTCGCCTGGCTCTGATGATAGAGCACTGCATGAAAGAATACCGCGTCGAACGCATCGTCCTCGAACGGAAGCGTGGTCATGTCGGCTTCGACAAAGGACAGATTGGTCGCGCCCGAATGCGCGGAAAGCTGACGGGCCACCATGATCGCGTTCGGCTCGATGTCGACGCCGATGGCGGCGCCGACGATCCCCGCAAGCGCGGCCGTGATCGTTCCCGGTCCGCAGCCGACGTCGAGCAGCCTCATGGCCGGCGTCAGGAACGGGACGAAGAACGCGGCCGCCTCGCCACCCCGCTTCTGCTGAAACGCCGTGATCGAGCTGTCGTGCTTCGTATCGCGCATCGAGCCTCCGAACTGCAGCTAGTGTGCTGCGATTCGGTGGCGGCGAGATGACCCCGCTCAGATCGCCGGCTTGTCGGGCCCCTGAAGCTTGGCGTGCAAATTGATCAGCCACATCGCGGTCGGCCGCAGGATGAAGAGGTCGGCGACCAGCGCCGCCACCATCGAGAAGGCGCTGAGCCAGCCGAACAGCCGCAGCGACGGCAAGTCCGAGAACACGGTGACGACGAGGCCGCAGGCCAGGACCACCGTGGTCAGGATCAGCGCCGGACCGACCAGCACGGTCGCACGTTCCACCGCGAGCGCCGAACCGACGCCGGGCTTGCTCTCCAGCCGCAGACGGTTGAGGAAGTGGATGGTTGCGGAGAGGCCCAGGCCGAACGAGACGGTGAGCGCCACCACGCTAGCAAATTGCAGCCCCTCCCCCATCGCCCACAGCACCGTTCCCGACATCACCACCGGGAAGATGCCGGGCAGGATGCAGGCAAACATCACCACCCAGGAGCGGAAGGCGAGACCGATGAAGATCGCGACCAGCGCGAATTCGACGGTGAGACCGCGATTCAGCTTCTCGATCATGCCGGCCGAGTTGCGGGCGGCGATGGCGGCAAGACCGGTGACGGCAACCTCGTAGCCGGGATGCTTCTTGCGGACGGCGTCGAGCTCGGAATCGAGCTTGTCGACGATCGGCAAGAGCTGGCTGGAGTCCTTGTCCGGCACGCGGCCGGCCACGACCACCGCATCCTGCTGCGCGTCGATGAACCGCCGCACCAGATGCTCGGGGATGACGTTGACATATTCCTGGAGCGTTGCGACGTCGCTGCTGCCGGCCTTTTCCGCCAGCCAGCGGCGCAGCGTCTCCAGCGACCAGACATTGCCGACGCCGGCCGCTTTCTCGACGGTCGCGTGGACGTCCGCAATGGTCTGCAGCGTCTCCGGCGAGTAGAGCGTTTCACCCTTGGGGAGCTGAATCAGCACGTTGACCGGATTGGCGCCGGTCAGCTTGGCATCGAGCCGGTTGCTGGCGGCAACCGCCTGGCGCTTGTCCGGCACCTGGTCGGCGAGCCGGTAGCGCGGCTGAAGATTGGCGTAGATGACGCCGAGGCTGGCGACGAACAGCAGCGCGATCAGGCTGAACAGGCCGGGCCGGCCGACCATGCGCACGGCGATCCAGTAGCAGAAATTGCGCAGCGCCTGCACGCCGGCATCGGCGCTCTGGAACTTGACCGCAAAGATCTTCTCGTTGCGCACGAACAGCACGCCGAACACCGGCACCAGCGACAGCACCGTGACCAGTGCGATGATGGTCGCGGCGAGGCCCGCCTCGCCGAATTTGCGGATCAGGTCGGAGTCGGAGAACTGCAGCGCGATGAAGGAAATGCCGGCGGTGCCGTGCGTCAGCACGCAGGCCGGGCCCACCACCAGCACCGCGTTCTTGAAAGCGGTGAACTTGTCCTGGCCCGCGATCAGCCGGTCGCGCGCGGCGAAGGTGAGCTGCATCGAGTCCGAGAATGAGATCACCATGATGAGCGGCGTCATCACGTTGAGGAACATGTTGAGATTGAAATTGGCCCAGCCGAGCGCGCCGAGCGCGATCAGGATCGCGATCATCGGCGGGAATGCCGCCACCACCATGAACGAGATCTTGCGGAAGAAGATAATGGCGATGACGCAGCCGGCGAGGATGCCGAGGATGTTGTAGGTGAGGCCGTCGCGCTCGACCGCGTTGCGGATCTCGAGCTGCATCACCGGCACGCCGGAGAGCTGCACGCTGAGCCCGGTGTCGCCGAGATCTTCCTTCATCAGCGCGCGGATGTCGCCGACCGTCTTGGTGAGCTTGCTGGAGGCAACCACCTCCGGATCGAGCGACAGCACGATCAGCGCGAGCGTGCCATCCTCGGACAACAGCTTGCCGCGGATGATCTCGTTGTTCTTGACGGTCTCGATGAACTTGTCATAGGCCGCGCCCTCCGGCAGTTCGGAGGGGAACAACGCGGCCGGCAGCTTGCCCGGCGCCGGCGCCTGGCGCGCCGAGAACAGCGAGACCAGGCCGCGCGTGCCCTCGACCAGCTGCATGTCGGTGACGAAGTCGCGCAGCTTCTCAAGGTTGTTTCGCGCCAGGAGTTTCTGGCCCTCGACCACAACGAGAACGTCGAATTCCTCGGCGGGGAACTTCTTGGTCACCGCTTCATACTGGCGGAATTCCGGCGTGTTGGAGCGGAACAGCTGCGACAGCGAATCGTCAATCTTGATCCGCTCAATGCCGAACACGGCGCCGACGATCAGCGCGAGCAGAATGATGCAGGAGACGATCGGTGCCCGGACCGCAATCAGCCCGAGACGCTCCAGCCCGAAGGCAATTGAGGACGCAGGCCCCTGCTCGACCTTGTCGACATGAACCTCATTCTCGCGGTGCTTTTCGAGCATGCCTTGTCCAGTTCCTAAATCGGCTCTAGCTGTGAGCTTGTTGCGCCCCGCGAACGGCTTGAAAACGCCATACCAATGGGAGGCTTGCCCTTTGAAAATGCGCGGAAAATCGCCGGCAGCGGTTTAGCAGGTCAATGGCCCGACTCGCAAGCACGCCAACGGGCTCCGAATCGATCAAGATGCGGCGATTTTGCCGGAATGCCCGTCATTCGGGCAAAGCCGTGCCAATTCGACGCGGCGCGCGGTCGGCACTCTCGTCCTTGAGCGCTACGCCGGTGACCTCCCGTGCCAATCCTTCGCGGACGAGCCAGGCGATCTTGAGGGCCGCCTCTTCATAGCTCAACCCGGCCTTGTGGATGTTCGACACGCAGTTGCGCTCTGCATCGGTCAGGCCGGGCATCGGCGCGAAGGTCAGATATGCGCCGAGGCTGTCTGGCGCGGACAGGCCCGGCCGCTCGCCGATCAGCATCAAGACCATGCGGGCGCCGAGAATGGCCCCGATCTCGAAGCCGAGTGCAACCCGCGCGCCTGAGGCGACGACGACATGACCGATCGCGACAGCGTCGCCCTGCGCAAGCATCCCAAGCAGGCTGTTCGACAGCGCGACCGCATGGGCATGGACCGCGGCCGCCGACAATCCATCGCCGATGACGATCGCGAGCTGGCATGGCGCGACGGCACGATCGGCCAGCGCCGCGGCAGAGCCGGCATCGAGCTGCCGGCCGAGATCCGGCCGGCGCAGATAATCGCTGCGATCAGCAGCCCGGCTCCTGACCTCGGTGGCGGCAAGGCCGAGCGCACTGATCCCGGCCACGAGACGCGGGGCGTCGAAGACGGCATGTACGGCGTCACGGGCGCGGGCGTGAGCCAGCGTGAAGTCGAGCAGCGGCTTGGTCGGCAGGCTCGCACCGCTGCGCCCGAGCGCGACGCGCGCAGGCGTGAACGCTCTGAGATCGACGGTCGGGCGCGCCGGAACGGGCTCGTCGCTCATTCGGCGGGAACGGACGCTTCACGCAGCCGGATCGAATAATTCGAAGCGTTCTGCTGGCCGGTTGAAGCCGCCCGCGCGAAGGTGATGAGATGATGCGCGATCATGGTGCAGCCAATCAGCCCCTCGATGTCGCCGCGCTTGATGCGCCCCAGCGCAAACTTCCAGAACACGCGCTTGTAGTCGCCGAGCACGCCGACCTTCCAGAAGATATTGCGCAGCATGACGAGCCCGCGCCGGATGTTTGGCCAGGTCTTCATCTCTTCCGGCACCGGCATCTTGAGACGGTGCACATAGACGTGGTCGCATTGATACTGGAAGCGCGCATAGACCTTCTCGGGCTCGTAAGCCACGCCCATGGCGTGCTTCCAGGACGCGACGACCTCGTCATACGGCAGCAGGAAGTTGACGTTGGAATCGCGCCCCTCATCATCGATCAGGCGCCCTTCCCGCTCCAGCCGGTCCCATAGCGGCGTCTTCGGCAACGCCTGGAGCAGGTTGATGGTGAGCAGCGGAATCCGGGACTCCTCGACAAAGGCGAGCAGCGCCTCCGAGGTGTTCGGCTTGTCGGTGTCGAGGCCCATGATGATGCCGGACACCACCTCCATGCCGTAGGAGTTGATGGTGCGCACGCCCTCCAGGATCGGGACCATCATGTTGTGGTCCTTGTGCATCGCCTTCAGCGCGTCGGGATCCGGCGTCTCGATGCCGCAGAAGATGGTGATGAAATAGGCCTCGCGCATCTTCTCGAGGATTTCCGGGCGTTTTGCGATGTTCAGCGTCGCCTCGCAGGCGAGCCGCATCACATAGCCGGTCTTCTTCTGCCATTCGATCAGATGCGGCAGCAGGTCCATCGCGGCCTTGCGGTTGCCGATGAAATTGTCGTCGACGAAATAGACCGTGTCGGTCATGCCGCATTCGCGCAGGCGATCGAGCTCGGCGATGATCTGCTCCGGCGTCTTGATGCGCGGGTTGCGGCCGTAGAGGCCGGGAATGTCGCAGAACTCGCACTGGTAGGGACAGCCGCTGGAATACTGGATGCTGCCGAGGAAATACCGTTTCACGTCGGCAAGCTCATAGGCCGGGATCGGAAACTCCGTCATCGGCACCCGATCCTTGGTGGTCAGCACCACCTGCTGCTCGGGACGAGACGTATCGCGCGACAGGATTTCAAGCAGCTGGTTGGTGGCGTCGCCGAGCTCGCCGACATGGAGATAGTCGAACGACGGATAATAGTCCGGACAGGCGCTGACCGAGGGGCCGCCAAGCGCGACCGGCAGGTCGAATTCATGGGCACGGCGGCAGATGTCGTTCATCTGCTGGCGCTGGATGTGCATGCCGCTGACGAACACGGCTTCCGCCCACTCGAACTCTTCTCTGGTCGTGCGGCGGAGATTCTCGTCGACGAATTTGACCTGCCATTCCCTGGGCAGATAGGCCGCGAGCAGCAGGAGTCCCTGCGGCGGCATGAAGGCTCGGACACCGTCCGTCAGCGGATAGGCGTGCTCGAAGGTCCCGAACGACGACGTGTAGCGCGGGAAGACGCAGAGAATGTGCCGGCTCGTTCCGTTGCTTTCAGCGCGCATCGAACTTCCCCCAACCACGTTCTACGAACGGTACTGACGAGGTCTCCAGACACATAGCGTAACGCTGCGGCCGGATTTCCTCAATATTGTGGCACCGAACTAATTCGTGAGACGCGCCAATGGTTTCCCCGGTTCACGCCGAAGGGTGGAAGTTTTTTCGCGTTAGGCGATCAGCCGGGAGGCAAAATCGGGCAACAGGCCTGCATCGCCCGCAAGGCGGAAATCGGCGCCTACAATACCCGACTGCACCAGCCAGTCGTCGAACTCCGGGGCGCGGGCCGCACCGAAGACATCCCGGACATAAAGCGCATCGTGGAAGGAGGTGGACTGGTAATTCAGCATGACGTCGTCGGCGCCGGGGACGCCCATGATGAAGGTGACGCCGGCGGCGGCAAGCAGCGTCAGGAGATTATCCATGTCGTCCTGGTCCGCCTCGGCATGGTTGGTGTAGCAGATGTCGATCCCGAGCGGCAGGCCGAGCAGCTTGCCGCAAAAATGGTCTTCCAGCCCTGCCCGGATGATCTCCTTGCCGTCGTAGAGATATTCCGGTCCGATGAAGCCGACCACGCTGTTGACCAGCAATGGCGCAAAGGCACGTGCGACGGCATAGGCGCGCGCCTCGCAGGTCTGCTGGTCGACACCGTGATGGGCGTTGGCCGACAGCGCCGAGCCCTGCCCGGTTTCGAAGTACATGACGTTCTGACCGACCGTGCCGCGCTTCTGCGACAGCCCGGCTGCCTGTGCCTCCTTCAGCAAAGCGAGGTCGATGCCGAAGCTGCGGTTGGCGGCCTCGGTGCCGGCGACCGACTGGAAGACGAGGTCGACCGGTACGCCCTGCCCGATCAGCGACAGCGTCGTCGTGACATGGGTCAGCACGCAGCCCTGCGTCGGGATCTTCAGCCGGGCGATGATCTCGTCCAGGAGCCGAAGCAATTGGGCAATCACGGCGGGATCATCGCTCGCCGGATTGATGCCGATGCAGGCATCGCCCGCCCCGAGCAGCAGGCCGTCGAGGATCGAGGCCGTGATGCCCCTGCTATCGTCGAAGGGATGGTTGGGCTGGAGCCGCGTGCTCATCCGGCCCTTCAGGCCGATGGTGTTGCGGAAGGCGGTGACGACCTCGCATTTCCTCGCCGCCAGAATCAGGTCCTGGTTGCGCATCAGCTTCGAGACTGCGGCCGCCATCTCCGGCGTGATGCCGGGCGCAAGCTTGCGCACGGCTTCCGGCGTGGCGGCGTCCGACAGCAGCCAGTCGCGAAAGCTGCCGACCGTCAGCGAGGCCACCGGCGCAAAGGCCGTGGCGTCATGGCTATCGATGACGAGGCGGGTGACCTCGTCGGCTTCGTAGGGGATGACCGCTTCGTTCAGGAATTGACTTAAGGGGACGTCCGCCAGCGCCATCCGCGCGGCGATCATCTGCTCGGCGCTGCCTGCGGCAATGCCGGCCAGCCGGTCGCCGGAGCGCGGCGGCGTCGCCTTGGCGAGGAGGTCGCGCAGGTCGGGAAAAGCGTAGGTCGTGGCATCGATGGTGTGGCGGTAGACCAAAGGCCCCTCCGGGTTTCGTCGGCCAGTGGCCGAGTACAGCGATCTTGAGACCATGCCTTTGGATCAAGACGCTGAAATATCTTACCTTTCCTTCGACCAAGGGCGAAGGGGGCGAACGGCCGCGTTAACGCCACATCCATCTTCGTTCTGCATAGTTTTGCATCAAATTTAAACGACCCGTGCTCACCGGCCGCTGCTGGCCGTTCCAGGCCCTGAAACATCATGACATCAGACCGATCCGGGAATGCCGCCAGCCTGGCTGGGCGTTTCACGCTTGCCACCAAGCTCTACGCGATCTTCGCGTTGTTCGCCCTGCTCACCGCGGCGATCGCGATGCTGTCCGACTACAACAGCCGCCGCAGCGCCGAGCTGACCAGCGCGATCGAGACGGCGAACGCGGCCGCGCTGAACGTCGAACGCGTCAACTCGCTGGTCTACGCGGTCGTGATGGAATCGCGCGGCGTCTACATGTCGACCGAGCCGGCGGTGGTGAAGAAATACGGCGACGGCCTGCTCAAGTTCAACGAGAAGATCCTGGGCGTGGTGAAGGGTTGGGAGAGCATCGTCAAGTCCGATGATGCCGAGCAGTTCGCCACCTTCAAGAAGCGCATCGAGCAGTTCGTCGAGTTTCGCAAGGAGCTGGTGCGCCGCGGCGTCGAGATCAATGCTGCCGCGGGCCGCGAATGGGGCGACAACGACGCCAACCGCGCTGTGCGCTCGGCGCTGAACAAGGATCTCGAGGCGCTCTCCAAGGTCTACGCCGAGCGGGCCAAGCAGATCGCGCGCGAGACCGAAACCAACCGCACGCTGTCCTTCATCCTGACCTGCCTCGGCGGCGTGGCGCTGGCACTGGTCGTGATCGGCGTCATCATCATCGCCCGCTCGATCGCCCGGCCGCTGGCCGCGATCACCGCGACCATCAAGCAGGTCGCCGACGGTGCCGAGAATGTCGTGGTGCCGCACTCAGGCCGTGCCGACGAGATCGGGGCGCTCGCCCGCGCCATCGAAGTGTTCCAGGACGCGATGGGGCGCAACCGCAAGCTCGCTTCGCAGGTATCGCAGGATTCGGCTGCACGCGAAGAACGCGCCCACCACATCGAGCAATCGGTCGACGCGTTTCGCGAAGCGATCGGCGCGATCATGCACGGCCTCAGCGACAACGCATCCGTCATGCGCGAGACCGCGCAGACCATCACCCGCGTCACCGCAGACGCGAACAGCCGCGCCGGCACGGTGGCGAACGCGACCGAGCAGGCCTCGCACAGCGTCACTGCGGTCGCTGGGGCGGCCGAGGAGCTGTCGGCCTCCGTCGAAGAGATCGGCCGCCAGGTGCGCCACAGCGCAGGCGCAGTCGAGCAGACCGGCCAGCGCACCGAGAAATCGATCGCCGAGATCGAGAGCCTCGCCGCGGCCACCCAGCGCATCGACGGCGTGCTGACCCTCATTCAGACGATCGCCGAGCAGACCAACCTGCTCGCGCTCAACGCCACCATCGAGGCCGCCCGCGCCGGTGATGCCGGCCGCGGCTTTGCCGTCGTCGCCCACGAGGTCAAGGCGCTCGCAGGCCAGACCGCGAAGGCGACCGCCGACATCAGCGAGAACGTCGCGATGATCCAGTCCTCCACCCGCAATGCGGTCGATGCGGTGCGCGAGATCGGCGGCGCGGTGCGCGAGATCAACGAGGTCACCTCGGCAATTGCCGGCGCCGTCGGCCAGCAGGACCAGGCGACGCGCGAGATCTCCTCCAACGCGCAATTGGCGGCCCAAGGCAACGAGACACTGGTCGCCAACATCACCTCGCTGCGCGACGCCATCGGCGAAACCGACACGGCGGCATCGTCCGTGCTGACGGCGGCAAGCAGCCTGACCGCCACGGCGGACACGCTGTCGCGCGAGGTGGAGAAGTTCTTCCAGAACCTGAGGTCGGACAGCCGCATCGCCAAGGTGGGGTGATGCCGTCCGCAAGGCCGGCGGTGGGCCGAGCGGACAAGAAACGGGAAAACAACCCCATGCACCGTAGGCGAGGTGAGCCAAATCGATGGCTCGACCGCCAAAGCGCAACAACTACCGATTTTACGAAATCTATTTGACTCGTCGGGCAAAACACCGGCATGATGTCATCGTGCGCGCAGTAGCTGGCAGCCGGCCGCAACAACAGATGAAGGTCAAAGTCAAAATCTGCGGGCTGACCACGCCGGAGGCCGTTGACGCTGCGGTGAAAGGCGGTGCAACTCATGTTGGGTTCGCGTTCTCCCGAAAGCCCTCTGCTGGCCGTGTGACCCCCGAACAAGCCGCCGAATTGGCGGCGCGCGTTCCCCGTCATGTCCGGAAAGTTGGCGTCTTCTTCGAGCAGGACAGCATTTTCTTCATGGCGGCGATCAGTGCTGCGAAGTTGCACATCCTGCAATTCAATGGAATCGAGCGACCATCGGGGATTGCCGGAACGGCTGTTTGGGGCGTCGTACCGGTCCGAACTGCCAGGGACCTGCGCGCGGTCACAATGTGGGAGGGCGTGGCCGATCGCGTCCTTTATGAGTTCAAGCCGCCAGATGGTGCAGAGCCCGAACCAGCCTCCGCGACGTCGGGTAATTGGGAACTGCTCCGCGGGATCAAGCATCCCTTGCCGTGGGCGCTTGGAGGTGAACTTGATCCCGCCAATGTAGCCAAGGCAATCAATCTCACCGGTGCAAGGATGATCGATGTCTCGTCGGGCCTTGAGAGTGAACCGGGGATCAAAGATCCGGGCAAGATCTCAGCGCTCCTCGATGCCGTGCACTCATTGTGAAGCGCGTCGCGAGTAGGATGGGTAGAGCGAAGCAGTCGACAGGGCACGCGATCGGATCGTCGAATCGATATTTAAAGGTGGGCGATCGCGATATCGAGGAGCCGATGCGCTTGATGCGCAAGCCCGCAGATGCGATGACCGCGCAAGGCGCCCCGGCCTGAAAATCGATCACGGACCCATTGCCGATGAACAAGACCAACCGCGTGCTGTTCCTCTGCACGGGCAACTACTACCGAAGCCGCTACGCCGAGGAACTCTTCAACCATCAAGCCGGGCTCGTAGGACTGGATTGGCAGGCATTTTCGCGCGGCGTCGCCGAAAACCTCTTCCCTGAAAACGTCGGGCCGATGTCGCCCTACACGCTGGACGCCCTGCGCGCGAAAGGCATCGCGGCGGGCGGCGCTGCGCGATATCCTGAGCTCTGCACGGTCGCCGACTTTGCGGGCGCGGACCATGTGGTCGCGCTGAAGGACGCCGAGCATCGCCCGATGATCGAGCAACGCTTTGCCGGCGTCGCCCATCGCGTCGAATATTGGAACGTGGACGATATCGAGTTCCTCGATCCGCAGGCGGCGCTGGGCAAGATCGATGAGCTCGTCGGGCGGCTGATCGGGAGCCTGCAACGCCACTCCCGATAGACGGCGCCCAGCCCCGCGCTTACACCGTCAGCAGTGTCTTGATCGCGCGGCGCTCATCCATCGCCTTGTAGCCTTCGGCGACCTGATCGATCGGCAGCGTGAGATCGAACACCCTGCCCGGCTGGATCCGTCCATTAAGCACGCGGTCCATCAGATCGGGCAGGAACCGCCGCACCGGCGCAGGACCGCCCATCATGCGGCGCTGGGCGAAGAACAACGCCCGGCCATCGAAGGTCACGCCATGGGGAACGCCGACGTAGCCAATGGTGCCGCCGGGCCGCGTGCATTCGAGCGCTTGCGACATCGCTTCCTGCGTGCCGACGCATTCGAGCACCGAGTCGGCGCCGACGCCCCGGGTCAGCTCCTTGACCCGCGCGATACCCTCCGCGCCGCGCTCGACGACGATATCGGTCGCGCCGAACGCGCGGGCCAGATCCTGCCGCGTCTTGTGACGGCTCATGGCGATAATGCGCTCCGCGCCCATCTCTTTCGCCGCAAGCACGCCCATCAGGCCGACCGCGCCGTCACCGACCACCGCGACCACGGAGCCTTGCTTCACATTCGCAGCATCTGCGGCATACCAGCCGGTACCGAGCACGTCGGAGGTCGCAAGCAGATGCGGGATGAGATCGCGCCCCGGCATCTCCGGAGTTGCGACCAGCGTGCCGTCAGCGAGCGCAACGCGCGCGTAAGGCGCCTGCGCGCCCGACATGAACTCACGCTGCTCGCACGACGACTGGAAGCCGAATTTGCAATGCGGACAGGTGTTGTCCGACAGGCAGAACGAGCCGACGACGAACTGGCCGGGCTTGATGGTCCGCACCGCGCTGCCGACTTCGACGACCACGCCGCAATATTCGTGACCCATATGCGCTGGCCCGTCCTGCGGTTGCAGACCGCGATAGGGCCAGAGATCGGAGCCGCAGATGCAGGTCGCCGACAGCTTGATGATGGCGTCAGTCGGATGAATGAGCTTCGGATCGTTGACGCTTTCGTAACGGATATCGCCGGGTCCGTGGAGGACGGTTGCTTTCATTGTCATGCTCCTTTGGCGGCGGGGCGCCATACTGCTCGTCCGTCACCCGCTCCATCCATGTGACCGGGTTGCCGTCGAGCGATTCCTGAATCGCGATATGGCTCATGGCAGACGTCGCAGACGCGCCATGCCAGTGCTTCTCGCCGGGTTCGAACGAGACGACGTCGCCCGGACGGATGCATTCGACCGGTCCGCCCCAACGCTGCACACGGCCAAGGCCGGAGGTCACGATCAGCGTCTGGCCAAACGGATGCGTGTGCCACGCCGTGCGCGCGCCGGGCTCGAAGGTGACGTGATTGCCGGCGACGCGCGAAGGGTCGACGGCCGGGAACAGGGGATCGATACGGACCACGCCGGTGAAATACTCGGCCGGAGCCCGGACCGACGGTTGCGAGCCTGCTTGCCGAATTTGCACCTGTTGTCTCCTTGATGCGAACGGCCCCGTTTGCGTCGATCACCGAGGACTCGCGCTCGCTTCCACGGAAACACACATAGCGGCCCGGGCAACGCCCGATTAGTCGATATAATTTGCTTGCATTAATCGATGCAGGCCATGAATAGTGACGGCCATGGCTAACCAGGATTTCAACGACCTGCTGGCCTTCCTGGCCGTCGCCCGCGAGCGCAGCTTCACGAAGGCGGCCGCGAAACTCGGCGTCGTGCAATCGACGCTCAGCCATACGATCAAGCGTCTGGAATCGCAGATGGGCCTGCGGCTTCTCACGCGCACGACCCGAAGCGTCGGCCTGACGGAGGCCGGCGAACGGCTTCAGCAATCCGTTGCCCCTCGCATCGACGAGATCGAGCGCGATATTGCCGCGTTGATGTCACTGCGTGACAAGCCGTCCGGCACCATCCGGATCACGCTCTCGGAGCACGCCCTGAAAAAGGCCGTCTGGCCGAAACTGGTCGGGATCCTGAGGACGTACCCGGACATCAAGGTCGAGTTCGACATCGAGACGGCTTTCCGCAACATCGTCGAGGACGGATTCGATGCCGGCATCCGCCTCGGAGAGAGTGTCGAAAAAGACATGATCGCGGTCCGCATCGGCCCGGATTGGCGGCTCGTTGCGATCGCCTCGCCGGCATATCTGAAGGAGCATTCGAAGCCGAAGCACCCGCAGGACCTCCTGAAGCATGTCTGCATCAAGCGACGCGCGGCGGCCGGCGGTCATTATGTGTGGGAGTTCGGCAGGAACGGCCAGGATCTCAGGGTCCGCGTCGAAGGACAAGTGACGTTCAACGATTCCCACGCGATGATCGAGGCTGCCATCAAGGGCTTCGGCATTGCCTATGTCCCCGAAGACATGGTGACGCGGCACGTCCGGTCCGGCGAGCTCGTCATCGTGCTCGACGACTGGTCACCGACCTTCGACGGCTATTACCTCTATTATCCAAGCTCGCGGCAGAATTCGGCTGCATTCAAGGTGATCGTCGACGCGCTCCGGCATCACGACACGCGAAGAAAACGCAGCTAACGGTTCTCAGGTGTGCTTCGACAACGAAAAGCCCCGGCACGAAGGCCGAGGCTTGCGATGCAGTCCGCGTACATCCGGCGAACCAATCGTCACGTGAAAGACTAGCTGCGAATCTTGAACAGATGATGACGAAGTTTTGGCGCCGACAAGATGTCGCGGGAGGTTGGAACCGGATCACCCGATCTCGTCGCGGAGATAGGCCTCTGCACGTTCGAGCAGACGATCAATCGACTCATTGGCGGTATCGAGCACCAGGTGGTCTCGATCCCAGGGTTCATAGTGCCGGCACAGGATGTCATTCCAGGTCGGCAATTCGAGGCCAGTGATGTCGGACCTGCGGGCTTCCGCCCGCTGCCGGTGCAAAGCCGCATCGCTGCAAATCACCTCGATCTCGGCGATCCGTGCTGACATCTGCAGGGCCGTCCGCCGCCAGCCGTCGCGGCTGGCCGGCACCGGATTGACGCTATCAGCGACAACCACGCGGCCGAGCCTCAGATTTTCAGCCGCCAGCGCGTTGGCGACGACGTAACCCATCGGACCGACATCATGGCCCGCAGTGCGCAATGCCTGTTCGATCGCATCGACCCGGACATAGGTTGCCGCGAGCCGCTGTGTCAGTTCGCGCGAGAGCGTCGTCTTTCCAGTACCGGGAAGGCCGCCGAAGACGATGAGAATGGGGTGCCGACTTCTCATGCCCCATCATCCATTGGCACGCGGGTGCCTGCAATGGGCCGCGCAGCCCCATGGTCTCAGAGCATCATGGAGGCGATGGCCATCAGGCCGATCGCGGTCAGCCCCCAAACCAGCGCATGCAAAGCCCACGGTCGCATCGTTGCACCCAGCGCATGTCCTGCTCATGACAGGGAATGCCCCAGGCGCGGTGCGCACGTTGAGATAGATCAATAGCTGAATAGGAGCGCGGAAACGGCAGCCACGGTGAAAGCACCAGCCGCAACGACAACGACACGTATGACCAGTTCGCCGTCCATGCCCAAAGTTAACCTATGACAGGGCTGAACGCCTGTGCAGTTTGTGCCAAAACGGCAGCGGGGGCCCTATGGGAGGCGGCGGCAGCCCTTCCGCCGCCTGGCTTGCAAGACGGATTCGCGCGGCGCCGGTCCACCGCCTTGCCGTCGTCTGCGGCCTGTCGATGGACCGAAGGGCTGTGCCGTTGTCAGCGATGAGCGTTTAGCCGACCGGTCCCGGAGTCCAATCGTCGCCGGCCAACGGCCTCACGGTGACGTCGGGAATGACTCCGAGCTCCATGCTTGGATCGAAATGGCGCATCGTTCGCTCATTGAGATCGATGATGCGGCCGGGCTTGAGCGGTCCCACGTCGTTGATCTTGACGATGACCTTCTTGCCGACGGCCTCAACGAGCGCAAATTTCGGCCTCGCCCCGAATTGGACTCCGCCAAATTTCCGACGCAGGCTCGTCTTGATGGCAGCGGTCCAGACCGAGGGATCGTACCGCTCGCCGGAAGCCGTGCTCGGGCCGCCCTCCTCCTTGCCGGGTTTGAACGGATTATACGTGGACGCTGCGCCGACGATCACATCTCCGCAGGCGGCATCGACGACGGCGCTTGCATGAACCCCACTTGCTTCACTACGGGCAACAGTCACAGAAACGCCAAGCGCAACCAGGGCGCCGCAAATTGCGGCGCTCGAGCGGAACACCATCATATCTCCTTTGATTTTCGTGCGGTTCCCGATGCCGCAGAACATGGCCAAGCGAACGCGTCAGCGTTTCTGAACTTGCGCCAGTCTCTTGCGAATTTGGGCCAACCCCTGGCCGTGGAACCGTTGCGAGAACCTGAGCGGTCCCCGCGTGTTTTCGTTGTCGCTGTCTAAGACAGGGAATGAGTCAGCAACATGGCCCCGGCGGCCATGGACCTCGATCCCCGCAGTCTTACTGCACCCAGCAAATGAAGATCCATTGCGCAACACCCGTGAGAACCGCAATCGCGCGGAACTTTGGGCGATGTGCACATCGATGTGCATATCATTGTCTTGCAACAGGAAGCGCTAAAGCGCGATGAAATTGGGATGAAGCGTCATCGCGCTTGAGGGCCGTAGTTTGAGCATGATCTTTCCGGAAAAGCGCTGCGCACTTTTCCGGATCATGCTTTAGCCTCCGATGACGCCGCCGCGCTTGATCAGCTCCTTGCCGACGGCGGCGAGATGCACCTGATCCGGGCCGTCGCCGATGCGGATGAAGCGGGCGTAGACATAGGCGCGCGCGAGGAACGTGTCCTGCGACACGCCGGCGGCACCATGGATCTGGATGGCGCGGTCGATGACACGGGCCGCCATGCTGGGCACCACGATCTTGGCGGCGGCGATCAGGTCGCGCGCGGCCTTGTTGCCCTCGCGGTCCATCTTGTCGGCGGCTTGCAACGTCAGGAGCCGCGCCTGCGCAATCTCGCAGAAGGAGTGCGCGATGTCCTCGCGCACCGAGCCCTGCTCGGCGAGCGGCTTGCCGAACGCCGTGCGCGACACCGACCGCTGGCACATCAATTCCAGCGCGCGCTGGGCGCAGCCGATCAGCCGCATGCAATGGTGGATGCGGCCGGGGCCGAGCCTGCCTTGCGCGATCTCGAAGCCGCGGCCTTCGCCGAGCAGCATGTTCTCGGCGGGCACGCGGACGTTCTCGTAGACGATCTCGGGGTGGCCGACCGGCGCATCGTCATAACCGTAAGTGAGCATGTCGCGAACGATGCGCACGCCGGGCGTATTCCGGGGCACCAGGATCATGGATTGCTGGCGATGGCGGTCGGGATGGTCGGGCGCGGTCTTGCCCATCACGATCAGGATCTCGCAATCCTCGTTCATCGCGCCTGACGTGAACCATTTGCGGCCGTTGATGACGTAATCGTCGCCGTCGCGCGTGATTGCGCATTGGATGTTGGTGGCATCGCTGGAGGCAACCTGCGGCTCCGTCATCGAGAAGCCGGAGCGGATGCGGCCTTCCAGCAGCGGCTTCAGCCAGCGCTCTTGCTGCGCCTTGGTGCCATAATTGGCGAGCACCTCCATGTTGCCGACATCCGGCGCCGAGCAGTTGAACACCTCGGGCGCCCAGAGGATGCGGCCCATGATCTCCTTCACCGGCGCGTATTCGAGATTGGTGAGGCCAGATTTTGTAAGATCCGGGCCATGCTCGCCGGAGAGGAACAGATTCCAGAGCCCCTGCTCCCGCGCGAGCCGCTTCAGGTCCTGGAGCACAGGCGGCGTTCTGTAGCGCGCGGCTTCCGGCTTGACCTGCTCGTAGTAGAGCTCCTCGACTGGCTCGACATGCACCCGCATGAACTGGCGGACGCGCTCCTGCAGCTCGAGCGAACGGGCAGAGTGTTGAAAGTTCATGGTGGTCTCCTATTCGCCGACCATGCGTCGGTCTCGTAGGGTGTGCAAAGCGGAGCGTGCCCACCGTTTCTTTCGAATCATTGTTAGATGATGGGTACAGCGCACGTGCGCCTTTGCCCGCCCTACGGTACCGAACGAGTGGTGAGAAACCCCTCACGTCCCGCGCATCTGCTCGCTCGCCACGATCCAGTCGTCGCCGTCGAACTGGAGCATATAGCCGTCCTTGATCGGATGGTGTTGCCGATCTTGATCTCGGTGTCGGTGACACCTTTAGGATTCTTGTGCGAAGGCGGGCGCGGACAGACAGGCGCCAGCGCAGCGGCCAGGGCCAAAGCGGCTTTCATGGTTTCTCCCCGGTGATGATCGTCCGCGCGAAACGATCACGCGGCGTGCCCTTTTGCCAGCGCGCCGGCTCAGCGGAGTTCCGCAAGATGGTCTTGCGTCGAGTTGCTGATGCGCTAGTGCCGCTGCTTCAAGCCGAAGCCCAGGCTGATCCAGCCCGCGCCCGCCATGATAAGATCGATACCGAGGAACAGGCCGAGAATGTAGACGCTGTTGACCGGCCAGCGCGCCACGATCAACAAGCCGAGCAGCAGCGTAATGGCTCCGGACAGCGCCACCCACACCCACGGGCTCTCGCGCTTCATACTGAAGGCGAGGAACAGCCTGACGGCGCCGGATGCAATCAGCGATGCGCCCAGAAACAGCGTCAGCAGAACCGCCGCAAACAGCGGGTTGTCGAAGGTAAGGAAGCCGGCGATGACATAGAGCACGCCGAGCAGCACCCAGATCAGGAACTTGCCCCAGCTCTTCATCTGGAAGGCACCGATGATCTCGGCCGCCCCCGCGACGATCATCATGGCGCCGACCACGAGGACGCTCGCTACGGTCGCCATCACCACGCTACCGAGCGCGACGAAACCGGTGATGAGGTAGACGACGCCGAGGGCGACGATCCAGCCCCATTTGGCGTGCAGCGCTGCGATGCCGGAGCCTAGACTTGAATCACGGCTTTGAGACGTATCCGACACACTTGTCATGACGCTACTCCTGCATGTGATGCCCCAGAGCGCATCCCAGGATAGCATGGCGCCGGGACGACAGCCAGCAGATCAGCCCCGCCGCCACCAGCGTTGACGCAGATCAAGCGTGCGACTGCTCCATCTCGAGCTCGGCCTTGAGATTGTCGAGATCGCGGTAAATTGAGGCGACTGCGAGCACGCGGCCGTCCTTGCGGTACTTCAGTAGGCAATCCTTATCCCTGATGCTGCCGTCGATGGCGATGTCGTCAAAGCTCTCGGCGTGGCCGACATAGTTGATCGGCACATCGTAATGCTGGCTCCAGAAGAACGGCACGGCATCGAAGCGCTCGCGCTTGCCGAGCATGTTCCGCGCCGCGGTCTGGCCCTGCCGTTCCGCGACCACCCAGTGCTCGACGCGGATGGTTTGCCGCGAATGCGGATCGGGCCAGCGGGCGATGTCGCCGGCCGCGAAGATGCCGGCGATGCTGGTCTCGAGATATTCGCTCACGCTGACGCCGCGGTCGGCCGCAAGCCCCGCCTGCTCCGCAAGCGCTAGGCGCGGCTTGACGCCGATGCCGACCACGACGAGGTCGGCATCGATCACGGCGCCGCTCTTCAGCTTGGCGCGCGCGCCATCGAACTTTTCCACGGTGTCCTTGAGGTGGAAGACCACGCCGTTCTCTTCGTGAAGCGCGCGCACGAAGTCGCCCATCTCGGGCCCGAGCACCTTCTGCATCGGCCGCTCTTCCGGCGCGACCACGTGCACCTCGATCTTGCGCGCCCGCAAGGACGCCGCGACCTCGAGGCCGATGAAACTCGCGCCGATCACCAGTGCGCGCTTCGCGCTGCCGGCGGCCTTGATGATGGCGCGGCTGTCGGCCACAGAGCGCAGGGTGTGGACATGCGGCTGGTCGGCGCCGGGGATCTGGAGCTTGATCGGCTCCGCGCCGGTCGCGAGCAGCAGCCGATCAAACGACAGCTTGTCGCCATTGCCCAGCGTGACGCTGCGCGTCTTCGGATCGATCGCCGCGACGTTCGTGTTCAGCCGGAGATCGATGCCCGCGTCCTGATAATAGTCCTCGCCGCGCAGCGGCAGCCAGTCCTCCGGCGCATTGCCGGCGAGGTAATCCTTGGAGAGGTTGGGCCGGTCGACCGGCATCGCGCCGTCACTGCTGAGCATGGTGATGGCGCCGGCAAAACCCTCGCGGCGAAGCGTCTCGGCGGCCGCGAAGCCCGCCGCACCGCCGCCGACAATGACGAATTTTTCCGCTGTCGGCGCGCTGCGATGAGCCATTGAAGGTTTGGGTGCCTCGCGCTTGCGCGCAACGATGATCCTGTCCCGGTCGCGCGTGATATCCCACACCGCCAGCGCGTTCAGCGCTGGCGGACGCGTTGCCTCGCCCGACCGCAAGGAGAAGCAGGCGTGATGCCAGGGGCAGCGGATGGTGTCGCCGACCACGAGGCCCTCGGCGAGCGGGCCATGGTAATGGCTGCAAGACGGCTCGATCGCAAAGATCTCGCTGCCGGCCTGCACCAGCAGGACATCCTCCTCACCGACATGACCGAGCAATTTGCCGTCCTTGAACGCGCCGAGCGCAACGCCTTTGGTCAGGTCCGGGCCGCTCGGCTTTTTGTCTTCGGTCATGGTTGTCTCCTTGCATCGTCTCCTTGCGGATCAATCGTCCGAATTGGCCAGCCCCAGCAATTCCTGCCGCGTCAGCGCATTGTCACGGAACACGCCGAGCATGCGGCTGGTCACGAGATCGGTCCCCGGCTTGTGCGCGCCGCGCGTGGTCATGCAGTGATGCGTCGCCTTGATGATGACGCCGACGCCCTGGGGTTTGAGCACGTCGTTGATCGTGTTGGCGATCTGCGCGGTCATCTTCTCCTGGATCTGGAGGCGCTTGGCGTAGATGTCGACGAGACGCGCGAGCTTGGAGATGCCGACGACGCGCCCTTCCGGGATATAGGCGACCCAGGCCCGTCCGACGATCGGCGCCATGTGGTGCTCGCAATGGCTCTCGAAGCGGACGCCGCGCAGCACGATCATCTCGTCGTAGCCTTCGATCTCCTCAAAGGTCTTTTGCAGGATTTCGGTCGGATCCTGCGCATAGCCGGAGAAATATTCTTCAAAGGCACGCGCGACGCGATCCGGCGTGTCGCGCAAGCCATCGCGCGCGGGATCATCGCCAGCCCAGCGGATCATGGTGCGGATCGCCTGCTCGACCTCCGCCCTATCAGGCCGCTCGCTCGGCGCCTCTGCGACCGCGACACGTTCCAGCCTGCGTGCCTGTGACTTCATCGGAAACCTCTCCTGCAACGAGCCGCCTACAGACCGGCCCCACAGCTTGGACGGCTGCGATCGGAAAAGGTTCCCGGGATCAGGAAAAATCGGAAGAGCGCAGGAAAGGCGGCTCTACGAGGCCGCCTTCCGGACGTCGAGCACGGCCTGCGCCCATTCCGCCGGCCGCTCCTGCGGCAGATTGTGACCGGCGCCGGCGAACACCCGCCGCTCGAAAAAGCCCTCGAACTTGCGCGCGTGATGGGCGGTGCCGGTATTGACGCCGTCGCTGTCCCCGTCGATCGCGATCGTGGCGACGCGGACCGGCGGCTGTTGGGCGAGCTTCGCCTCGATAGCCGCATAAGCGGGATCGCCCTCGACCAGCGCGAAGCGGTGGCGATAGGAATGGATCACGACGTCGACGAAATCAGGATTGTCGAACGACACAGCGCTTCTCTCGAAGGTGTCGTCGTCGAACTGCCATCTCGGTGACCACATCGCCCAGAGCTGGCGGGCAAAGCCGCGGCGATTGCGCTCCAGCGCGCGGCGGCCGCGTTCGTTGTGGAAGAAATATTGGTACCACAGCGCGGCCTCTTCCGGCGGCGAGGCCGGCTCCATCGCGCGCGCGATGTTCTGGATGTTGTAGGAGTTGCCGGAGACGAGCCCGACCACACGCTCGGGGTGCAGCACCGAGACCACGCAGGCCGCGCGACCGCCCCAATCATAACCGCCGACGACGGCCCGCGCGATGCCAAGTGCATCCATGAAGGCCAGGAGATCGGCGCCGAGCGCCGCCTGCTCGCCCGAGCGCAGCGTCGCCGCGGAGCGAAAGCGCGTTGGCCCATATCCGCGCAGCCAGGGCACCAGCACCCGCGCGCCTGCCTGCGCGAGGAGCGGCGCGGTCTCGGCATAGGCGTTCACATCATAGGGGAAGCCGTGGCCCATGATGCAGGGCCAGCCATCCGGCGCGCCGTAGTCGAGATAGGCGATGTCGAGGACATCCGTGAGGATTGTTTTTTGCTGCATGATTAGCTCACGGATTCGGCGGCCGAAGCCCGTTGGCTCCTTCCGGGCTACAAGAGTACCGCTACCTCTGCGGTCCGGACAGCGAGATGTCGCGCTCGGCGCGGAAGACGTTGCTGTAGAGATTGGCGATCCACTGCCGGCCGATCTCGGTCTTGTTGAGATAGCCGATCTCGGTCTGGATATGCGGTGCGACGCTGTTCCAATAGAACTGTGGATAGCGGTTCACGATGTCGGCAGGCGAGTCGTAGCCGAGTTGGCGGTTCATGCCGACTTCCTCGAACTCGTAATAGAGCGCATTGGCCTTGCGCAGATAGTTGGGGTCGCCGAGTTGCCCGATGAAATCGGCCGCGCGCAGGATCGAGGCGTCGTCGTCATACTCCTGGCCTTCCCGAGCCGGAAAACGCGTCCCCTCGATGGCGCGGGCGATGCGTTCCGGGTCGAGCCCCGGAATATGTCGCAGCCGCCGCGTCACGTAGAGTTTGGAGCGGTCGACGTGATACATCATCAGGCTCGCGTCCGACGCACCGCGCGGCAACGAGACCTTGGTGTCGGCGGCATCGATCACGAAGCCGTCGACGTCGTCCTCCTCGAACAGGCCGCGAACATAGCCGATATCGTGGGCAAGGCAGGCGATCAGGACGTGGACGTAATCCTCGGCCGTCAGGTGAACATGGAGACTTCGGCCACTCAGGATGGAATGGCCCGCCAGCGTCACCAGCATCGTATGCTCGACGTTATGGTAAAGCGCATCGCTGTTGCCGATGCATTCCATCGCTGTGCGGGTTGCGCTCTCGACGATGCTTGCCGAGGTCTCGCCGTACCGACGCCGCATGAACGTGCCCAGCAGCTTCTCCAGGGATTCAGCCGCCAGTCGCGGTAACGTCATCATGGATGCAGCCCCGTCTGTCGGTGGTGTCCCACGGTAACTCCCGACGCCTCATTCTCGTGTTCGATGTCAGCATAGCCCAATCCGGGGCGATGGGCCAAATCCTGGAGCAAAAATACGTAAATATGATCCTGTCCCGCCGCGCAGCATCACGGTTGCGGTGATGGCTCGATGCATCCACAGGCTGGGCCGAGCGACGCTTCGCCAGCCCGGCCATTGGCCGACCGTTCATCTTGCGATGGATGTGTGCGCAGCCGGATCAGGGAACCTGCACCGCGAAGCGGACGGTGGCGTCAATTCCCCCGCGCAAAGCGCGCGAGCATTCCCTCGAACGCGACTTTGATCCTGCGGATATAAGGATCCTTGTAAGGAAATTCCGGATTCTGGTCGTGCACCAGCATGGAGGCGTTGACCTCGAACACGACCAGTTGGCCGTCAAGGTCGAGGGCGCAGTCGATGCCGAAATAGTCGAGGCCGATGCGATCGCGAATGACTCGCAACGCCGCGTCATGGGACGGGCCGAAGACCTGCCCGGGCGCGCGCAGGAAGCCCTCCTCCTCGCTCTGCATCCAGGCGTGATGCGCCATGTCGGTCGCGTCGCGATGGAGCTTCCAGTCGTCTCCGATCGCCAGATGGTAGGGCAGGATTTCCTCGCCGATGAACAAGAACCTGTATTTGCGGTAAAAGCCGTCGGCGGAGCGATAGTCGATATAGTCGATCAAATAGCGATCATGGCCCGCGTGAGCCGTGAGGAACGCGGTCAGCGCCGCGATATCGTCGAGCTTCTCGAAGACGTCGCCGCCGTGCATGCCGGCCTGGCGCGCCAGCACGGGAAAGGCGAGGTCGAGGCCGTCGGGAAGTCCCTCCCCGGCCACAATGCGCAACGTGCGCGGCACGCGGCAGCCCGCGACGTCGGCGAGTGCCAACGCGGTGGCGTCGCGCGTGGTGTTCTCAATCTTTGCGGGATCGTTGACGACCGGCTTGCCGAGGCCTCGTGCGATCGCGGTGGCGACAGGAAGCACCTCCGCGCCTTGATCTGCGTCGGAGACGAGGTTGACGACGACGTCGGCCTCGTGCGCCAGCAGGGCGACATCCGGCTGGCTACCTGGCAGCAGCGACAGAATGCTGGTCTGGTACGCACAATCCCTGAAGAGAAATTCGACCGGCGTGTTGCCGACGAAGGGCGCAAACAGCGCCAGCGCCCGAAACGCCGGCCGCGATTTGGCGGCGGGCCTGCGCAGGATCGGATGCACTTGTGCGGCACGGGCGTAGGCGGCCTGCGCCACCTCCAACTCGCCCCGCGCCTGACGGATGGCTCCAACCCAGTAGAAATTCTCGGCCTGCTCTGGAGCCAGCGACACCGCCCGCTCGAACTGCACGAGCGCCTCGTCCGTCTCGCCAAGCTCGAAGCAGACCTTGCCGAGCTGGCTGCGAAGCGCGGCATCCTCGGGGGTCTCCTCGAGCAATTCGAGCAACAGCGTTCTTGCGATCGCGAACTGCCGCGTCGCCACCAGCGCCTGGACCAGATTCGTGCGCGAGGGCCGGTGGCCCGGATTACGCCGGAGCGCCTCGAGGTAAAGCGAAATCGCGTCCTGGGCCTGGCCGCTGCGCTGATGAACGATGCCGAGATTGCACCAGCAGGCGACGAGATGCGGCGCGATCCGCAAGGCAGCCTTGTAGTTTGCGGCCGCTGCGGCGATGTCGTCGGAGAGCATGAACGCATTGGCAAGAGCGGCGTGAAGATCGGCAACGCCGTCGACCACCACACCGATCGACGCCGTGGCTGCAAGCGCGAGCCCGGCCTGAAAGATCGCGATCGCCCGCTTGATCTCCCCGCTCCGGTAGTGCTCACGACCCGCGCGCAACAATTCGGAAACGCTCGGCGGATCGGTCTCCGCCGTCGGGAAGGCCATCGATAGTGACGTCATGCGGTCTCCGGAAACGTCGCCGTGAAGGTGACGCCATGCAAGGTCCACGCGATCGCCACCTGTTCGGCGGTGTCCGTCAGCAACACGGGGTCCTCGACCATGGATTCGGCTTCAACAAGGAACGGTGTGCCAATATGTCGCGGGGGCATGGTTAACAGCGCATTAATGGACGATCGCCCGCGGCCGCCGGGAAACACGCGGAAACAAATTTTCGCGCACTCGGATGCATCCGTTCACCACGCCAAGCGGTGAGACTGCGGTCACTCCACCAGCAACACGTCGACGGCGACGCCGAGCTTCTGCTTCGGCGAGCCGACGATGATGCCATCGACCGGCGAGACATCGGAGAAGTCGCGGCCAACCGCCAGCACGATGTGATCGTTGGCGACCAGCAGATCATTGGTCGGGTCGAAATCGATCCAGCCGAGCTCGGCCCCACACCACAGCGACACCCAGGCATGCGTCGCATCGGCGCCCTGCAAGCGCGGCTGGCCCGCCGGCGGGATCGTGCGCAAGTAACCGCTGACATAGGCGGCAGGCAGACCGAGCCCACGCAGGCCTGCGATCATCACATGAGCAAAATCCTGGCAGACGCCGTGGCGCTTGTCGAAGACCTCGTTCAGCGGCGTCGAGATCGCGGTGGCCTTGGGGTCGTAGCGAAACTCGGTGCGGATGCGATGCATCAAATCGACCGCGCCAGCGAGGATGCCCGCGCCTGACGCAAAGCTCGAAGCCGCATAGGCACTGACGGGACGCAACACCGGCACCAAGGGGCTCGCGAAGACATAACCAACCGGCGAGGACGGCCCGAGGCTCGTCGCTTCAAACGCGATGTCGCGGATGCTCTCCCAGGACGGGCTGGTAGCATCGCGCGCCGGCGGCTGGCGCGACACCGAGACACGCGAACGGGAATCGATGCGCAAATTGCGATGCGCGGCGTCGATCACCACACTCTCGGTCAGCGTGCCGAAGAAGTCACGGCGGACATGGCGCTCGGACGGACGCGGCCGGATCTCGACCTTGTGCGAGATCAGCTCCTGACCGTTGCCGTCCTTCGGCTCGAGCCGAAGCGTACAGCGGGCGAAGCTGACCGGGCTCTCGTATTCGTAGGTGGTGACGTGACGGATGTCGTAGATCACGCCAGCCCCGTCAGCTTTTCCGGCCGGCTCGCATTCGGACCATGGGGGAAGTAGTGCAGCCCAATGGCTTCGGCGAGACTGAGCAGATCCTGCTCCAGCGCGAACAACGTCTTGACCTCGAGCTTCTCGGCCTCGGCCGTGGCCAGCATGGACTGCACCGCTATCGCAAGCCGCTGCGGCCGCTCGATCAGACCGTGCTCCTTCAGGCTTGGCAGCGCCGCGATATGCTCGTTCAGGGTTGCCACCTGGAACGCCACCGAGCGCGGATTGTAGCTGTCGAGCACCGCGAGGTCGCGCACCGGCGCCAGGATCGGCGCCAGCAGGTAGCGCGAGCGATAGGTGATCTGGGAATCCACCAACGTCAGCAGGATATCGAGGTCTTCGTCGCCGGCCTCGTCATAGGCAAACTGTCGGGCGAAACGGGCCGTGTTGATCGCACGCTCGGTGCGGCGGCCGATGTCGAGGAAGCGCCAGCCGGCGGCGCGGTTCATGTTCTCCTGCGCCAGGCCTGCGAAGCTCGCAAGCTCCTGCAAGGTCAGCTCGGCCGCGCTCAACACGCTGTCGTCGTCCTCGACCTCATAAGAGAGCCGCTCGGCCATTTCGATGATGACCTGCCAGGCATCGGGCGACAACCGCTCGCGCAAGGAGGTCGCCGTGCGTTGCGCCGCGCGCACCAGCGACAGCGCCGAGCCGAAGCGCGCCTCGCTCTGCAACGCTTCGGCAACGATACGCCCCGGCGCCGCACGTGAGGTCTGCGAGATCGCGCCCCAGGTCACCAGCAGGCGCTGGATCCGTTCGGCGGATTGCAACGAGGCCGCGGTGCCCTTGTTGGGCCCGCTCGGCGAGCCCAGCGCACGGACCAGCCGCAGCGTCGCTTCGGCGCGTTCGAGATAGCGGCCGAGCCAGAACAGGTTGTCCGCGGCGCGGCTCGGCAGCACGCCGGCGATGCGGCGGATCCGCACCTTGTCGGTCGCCGGCAGCAGCGATGCGGTCGAGACCTTCTTCTCCGAAACCACCCAGACGTCGGCGGCACGGGCGCCGTCACCCATCGACACCGCGCGCGCGTCCGGCTGCTCTGCGATCCGGCAGAAGCCGCCGGGCATGATGGCCCAGCCGTCCGGCGTTGCGGCTGCGAACACGCGCAACACGAACGGACGCGGCGTCAGCTGACCGTGCTCCCACACCGGCATGGTGGACAGACGCACCACCTCCTGGCCAACGTAGTCCATGCCACGCGCGCTGATGGCATCAACCAGGCGCTGACGCCCGGCGATGTCGAGCTCGCTCGCCAGCACGGGTCCGTTGCTTTCGAAGCCGGGAACGCCGCGCTGATAAGCACCTTCGATCGCGACCTCGTCGAGCCGCGACAACACCTCGTCGCGCGCCGATTTCTGGCCGCACCACCAGGTCGCGATGTGCGGCATCTTCAGCTCTTCGCCGAGCAGGCGGCGGCTGAGCGCCGGCAGGAAACCGAGCAGCGCCCGCGCCTCCGGCACGCCCGAGCCCGGCATGTTGGCGACGACGACGCCGTCCTTGCGCAGCACGTCGATCAGGCCGGGCACGCCGAGATGCGAGGAGGCATCGAGCTCGAGCGGATCGAGCGAGTTGGAATCGACGCGACGAAGCAGCACGTCGAGCCGCTTCAGCCCGGCAACCGTGCGGATGTGGATGCGGTTGTCGCTGACGGCGAGATCATCGCCCTCGACCAAGAGGAAGCCGAGGTAGCGCGCCAGCGTCGCATGCTCGAAATAGGTCTCGCTGAAACTGCCGGGCGTGAGCACGCCGATGCGCGGCTCGTCACGATCGGCGCGCGCACGAAGCGAGTCGCGGAACGCCTCGAAGAACGGCGCGACGCGCGGCACGTTCATCGACTTGTAGAGATCGGAGAAGGCGCGCGAGAGCACCAGGCGGTTCTCCAGCGCGTAGCCCGCGCCCGACGGGGCCTGGGTGCGGTCGCCGAGCACCCACCAGCGGCCGTCGGGTCCGCGGCCGACATCGGCGGCATAGAGCGAGAGGTAGCGCCCGCCCGGCGGCGGCACGCCACAGACGGCGCGGAGATATTCAGGGCTGCCGGCAATCGCACCGGCCGGCAGCGCGCCTTCCGCGACCAGCCGGCCTTCGCCATAGATGTCGCGCAGCACGAGCTCCAAGAGCTCGGCGCGCTGGGTGATGCCGCCGGAGAGCTGCTTCCAGTCGGCCTCGTCGATCAGCAGCGGCAGATGGCTGAGCGACCACGGCCGGTCGGCGCTGTCGCCCGGCGCACGGTAGGTGACGCCGGCCTCGCGCAGGTGGCGGTCGGCCATTCCGAAGCGCCGCTCGACCTCGTCAGGTGCGAGCGCGCCGAAGGCATCGAAGAAGCGGCTCCAGACCGCGCGCGGGGCGCCGTCGGGCCCCAGGAACTCATCGGGAATGCCGGGCAGGCGGCGATAGTCGCGGACCCATTGCGCGAGGCGGCGCTGCCCCTCACGCTGTCCCTGCGCCTTGCCCGCTCTGTCCTCTTCGGCTGCGCCTTCGCCCATGCGCCTCTCCCTGCCCCACCATCATACTCATTGCAGGAGCGGGGTCCGCAAGTCGAGGGTCAGCGGAAATTCATTTGTGCGTTCCTCGGGCGGCGGCTGCATGGGCCCGGGCGTATGGCCGTGGTCCTGGAAGCGTGCCAGCCGCCGCGCCTCGGCCTCATAGGTGTTGACCGGCTTGGTATCGTAGTTGCGGCCACCGGGATGGGCGACGTGATAGACGCAGCCGCCGAGCGAGCGGCCGTTCCAGGTGTCGATGAGGTCAAAGGTCAGGGGCGCATGGACAGGGATGGTCGGCTGCAGGCCGGAGGCCGGCTGCCAGGCCTTGAAACGGACGCCGGCAACGGCCTCTCCGGAGCGGCCTGTCGATGTCATCGGCAGGCGGCGGCCGTTGCAGGTCATGACATGGCGGCCCTCGACGAAGCCCTCGGCCTTGACCTGGAGCCGCTCGACCGACGAGTCGACATAGCGCACTGTGCCGCCGGCCGAACCCTCCTCGCCGAGCACATGCCAGGGCTCCAGCGCCTGGCGCAGCTCCAGCGTCACGCCGCCATGATGGACGCGGCCGAAGGCGGGGAAGCGGAACTCGAGCTGGGCCAGATACCATTCCGGCTCGAACGGATAGCCGAACTCCTTCAGTTCGGTGAGCACGTCGAGAAAATCTTCCCAGATGAAATGCGGCAGCATGAATCGATCATGCAGCGCGGTGCCCCAGCGCACGAACTTGCCTGCCTGCGGCTCGCGCCAGAACTTTGCGATCAGCGCGCGGATCAGGAGCTGCTGCGCCAGCGACATGCGCGGGTCCGGCGGCATTTCGAGCGCGCGGAATTCGACGAGGCCGAGGCGGCCGGTGGGCCCGTCGGGCGAATAGAGCTTGTCGATGCAGATCTCGGCGCGATGGGTGTTGCCGGTGATATCGACGAGCAGATGCCGGAACAAGCGATCAACCAGCCACAGCGGCGTCTGGTAGCCCGGCGGCGGCACATGCGAAAGCGCGATCTCGAGCTCGTAGATACTGTCGTGGCGCGCCTCGTCGATACGCGGCGCCTGGCTGGTCGGACCGATGAACAGGCCGGAGAAGAAATAGGACAGCGACGGATGCCGCTGCCAATACAGCACGAGGCTCTTCAAGAGATCGGGGCGCCGCAGGAACGGTGAGTCCTGCGGTGAAGAGCCGCCGATCACGACGTGGTTGCCGCCACCGGTGCCGGTGTGGCGGCCATCGACCAGAAAGCGGTTGGCGCCGAGGCGCACCTTGCCGGCATCCTCATAGAGGCCGGAGGTGATCTCGACCGCATCGCGCCAGCTCTGCGCCGGCTGGATATTGACCTCGATCACGCCGGGGTCGGGCGTCACCTTGATGACCTCGATGCGCGGATCGAACGGGGGCGCATAGCCCTCGACATGGACCTGAAGCTGCATCTCCTCGGCGGTGGCCTCAACCGCTGCGACCAGCTCGAGATAATCTTCGATACGCTCGACCGGCGGCATGAAGGCACAGATCACGCCGTCACGAACCTCGATCGACAGCGCCGTGCGGACGGGGATGGACGTGTTGAGCTGCTCGGGCGCGACGCGCGGCGGTGCTTTTGGCCGCGCCGGGGGCGTGAACACCGGCAGCTTGTCGCGCGCCTCCAGCGGATCCCGCTCGACGATGTAGGGATATTGATTGGGGGGGACGTAGCCGAGCGAGCCTATCGGCAGGCGCAGGCCGAGCGGTGAATCGCCCGGCGACAGGAACAGATGGCCGCGCCGGAGCTGCCAGCGCTCGCTGCGCCAGCGCGGCGGCGCATTCCAGCGCTGCACCGGCAGCACGAAGCCGCGCGGCGCGCGGAGGCCCTGATTGAACACTCGCGCCATGCGCGCGCGCGCCTCGGGATCGGACAATTGCGAGTTGGATGGATCGACGTTGATCGGAAGCTCGGCCTCCTTCTGCAGCCAGTAGACGGTGTCCTCATAGGCCGGAATGATGTAGCCGGGATCGAGCCCGAGCCGCGCCGCCGTGCCTTCCATGAAATCCTCGGCGTCCTCGGTCTGGGCACGCGTGGGATTTTCGATTTTTGCAATGAGGTCCGCGTTCTTCCAGATCGGCACGCCGTCCTTGCGCCAGTAGAGGCCGAAAGCCCAGCGCGGCAGGCTCTCGCCCGGATACCATTTGCCCTGGCCGTAATGCAGCAGGCCTCCGGCTGCGAAGCGCGTGCGCAAACGGCGGATCAGATCGTCGCCGAGCGCGCGCTTGGTCGGGCCGACGGCCTCCGTATTCCACTCCGCCGCCTCGAGATCATCCACGGACACGAAAGTGGGCTCGCCACCCATGGTGAGCCGCACGTCTTGCGCGGCGAGATCGCCGTCGACCTGCTCGCCGAGATCGTTCAGCCGTGCCCAAGATTCGTCGGAGAACGGCTTTGTGATGCGCGGCGCTTCACGAATGCGCCGGACGCTCATGTCGAAGGCAAACTCGACCTCGGCAAAGCCGGCGCCGCCGGAGATCGGCGCGGCCGAGCGATAATGCGGCGTGGCGGCAACGGGGATGTGCCCCTCGCCCGCGAGCATCCCGGATGTCGCATCGAAGCCGATCCAGCCCGCGCCCGGCAGATAGACTTCGGCCCAAGCATGCAGATCGGTAAAGTCGTTCTCGACTTCCGGCGGTCCCTCGATCGGATCGATGTCGGGACGGATCTGGATCAGATAGCCGGAGACGAAACGTGCGGCGAGGCCGAGATGACGAAAGGTCTGGATCAGCAGCCAGGCGGAGTCGCGGCATGAACCGGCGCAGGAGGTCAGCGTCTCCTCCGGCGTCTGCACGCCGGGCTCCATGCGGATGATGTAGTTGATCTTCTTCTGGAGCTCGCGATTGAGATCGACCAGGAAGTTGACCGTGTTCGGGGCCTCGCGCGGGATCGAGGCCAGATATTTCGCGAAGGCGGGATCGGGCTTGATGGTCTCGAGATATGGCGCCAGCTCGGTCTTGAGATCCCTCGGATATTCGAACGGAAAGCTGTCGGCATAGGGTTCGACGAAGAAGTCGAACGGGTTGACCACGGTCATCTGCGTCGTGAAGTCGACCTCGAATTTCAGCTCGGTGGTCTTCTCCGGAAAGACGTAGCGGGCGAGCCAGTTGCCCTGCGGGTCCTGCTGCCAGTTCACGAAATGGTTCGCCGGCGTGACCTTGAGCGAGTAGCTCAGGATCGGCGTCCGCGTATGCGGCGCCGGCCGCAGGCGGATGGTTTGCGGACCCAGGTCGATCGGGCGGTCGTATTTGTAGTGCGTGACGTGGTGTAATGCGACGTAGATCGACACGGGGTACGGTGCTCCAGCAGCTTTTTTGAGCAGAACACCTGATGTCAGCGCGATCAAGCACTAACAACGGGCAGACCGTGCCTAGGAAGTATCCCGGTCGTCCCAGCTTTGTCGGGACAATGACTGAGAGTGTGGTTACGCCGTGCTCGTCCCACGCTCGTCGTCCCGGACAAGCAGAGCTCTGGGCGACGCGCAGCGTTGCCCGGATCGGCGCGCGCTTTAGGGCACGCTTGTCCGGGACGACAGCGGTGGGCGAGCCCTACGCCGCCGAGGTCAGCCGCTGCAAAAATTGCGTCACCTCGCGGCGGAGCGTCTCGACCTCGCCATGCACGCGCTCGGAAGCGCTGTTGACCCGGCCGGCGACGCGGCCCGTGTCGGCGGCGGCCTCGCTGATGCCGGTGACGTTGGAGGACACCTGCAAAGTGCCGGCCGAGGCTTCCTGGACGCTGCGGGCGATCTCGCGGGTGGCAAGGCCCTGCTGCTCGATCGACGTCGCGATCGAGGCCGTGATGCCGTTGATCTCGGCGATGGTCTGCGCGATCGCCTCGACTGCCGCGACCGAGTTGGTGGTCGATTGCTGCATCTCGCCGACCTTGGCGCTGATCTCCTCGGTCGCCTTCGCGGTCTGGTTGGCGAGGCTCTTGACCTCGGAGGCCACGACCGCGAAGCCGCGGCCGGCCTCCCCTGCCCGCGCCGCCTCGATGGTGGCGTTGAGCGCCAGCAGGTTGGTCTGCGAGGCGATCTCGCTGATCAGCTTGACGACGTCACCGATCTGCATCGCCGCCTCCGCCAGCGTGCGGATCTCGCTGCCGGCGCGATTGGCTTCGTTCACGGCGCGGCCGGTGCTCGTGGTCGAGCCGGCGACCTGACGGTTGATCTCGGCAATCGAGGATGCGAGCTGCTCCGCGGCGCTGGCGACGGTCGCGACGTTGCGCGAGGCCTGGTCAGAGGCGCTGAGCACGCCAGAGGTCTGGCGGCTGGTCTTTTCGGCCGCCGCCGCCATCTGGCCGGCATCGGATTCGAGATCGGTCGCCGCGCCCATCAGCGTGCCAGCAACTCCGTCGAGATGCGTGCCGAACTGTTTTGCGAGATCCGCGATTTCGACCACGCGACGGCCGAGACTGTCGGTGCCGGAATTGATGACGACAGCCGAACGGCGGAACGAGCCTGGCAATCCGCGCGCGAGGATCTTGCGGAAATACTTGCCGCGGCTGGCATAGTCCATCGACGCCGAGGCCTCGCGCAAATATGCGTCGGTGATGTCGAGCATGTCGTTGACGGACTTCTGGATCGCCCCGATCCGCCCGGCCTGCCGCTCGCTCAGGATGCGCGCCTCGAGATCGCCGCGTGCTGCCTTGCGGCAGGTGTCGGCGACCTCATCGACGGCCACCGCGGTGCGATGCTGGCACCAGACGGCGTAGCCGAGCAGCATGACGGTCGCGCCAAGCAATGCCGCAGCGGGGACTCCGGCCACACCGAGAAGCGAGAGGACGAACGCAACGACGGCAAGACCGCACGCGAGCGCGGTCGCTCCCTGCGCCTTAGAGAGAGAGCACAAATTCATCGTAACCGACACCTTGTTGCTTCAATAGTCCGACCATCGCGTCGAAGCTTGCGTGCATGCCCTCTTTGGCATTGGCGTGCCGCGCCTCTTCGGCGCACAGCGTCTTGTAGATCGGCTTGATGCGCTCGATCTGCACGGGATCCGGCTTGCGACGGTTGGAGTGATAGCCGACGATGTTGCCGCGCTCGTCGAAGGTCGGCGTGACGTGGGCAAACACCCAGTAATGGCTGCCGTCCTTCGCCAGATTGACGACGTAGGCGAAGATCTCCTGCTTGGACTGGAGCGTGTCCCACAGCAGCTTGAAGACGGCGCGCGGCATGTCGGGATGGCGGATCAGGCTGTGGGGCGCGCCCATCAGCTCCTTCCGGGAGTACTTCGCCATGCGCAGGAAAATGTCGTTGGCGTAGGTGATGCGGCCTTTGAGATCGGTCTTCGATACGATCAGCTCCTCCTCACCGAGGAGATTTTCCACCCCAGTGGGACGTATCGCTTGCATCGGTTCGGTCCTCGGATAAAGGCCGGTCCGCGCCGTTGCGGACCGCATCACTCTCCTGTCTACGGCAACAGTGTTAACCAGGTGTAATCCGAGGCTTCCTTGCGAGAGGCCTTCGCCTCCGTATCATTACGTAACGAACGATCGGCACATCAGCGCCAATCGGACGCATTTGCGATTCTGCTCGTAAACCTCGGCGCCAGGCGCGATCACATCGTCGCGCCGAGCACCCAGGGCGCGAACTCAGCGCCGCCGAAATCGAAGCTCTCGCTCTTGGTCGGCTGTCCCGAGGCGGTCTTCAGGATGAGATCGAAGATGCGCTCGCCGCATTGCTGGACGCTCTCCTCGCCTTCGAGGATGGTGCCGCAATTGACGTCCATGTCCTCTTCCATGCGCTTGTACATGGGCGTGTTGGTGGCGAGCTTGATCGAGGGCGCTGGCTTGCAGCCGAACACGCTGCCGCGGCCGGTGGTGAAGCAGACCAAATTGGCGCCGCCGGCGACCTGCCCCGT
Source organism: Bradyrhizobium sp. T-1 (assembly GCF_053592855.1). Lineage (NCBI taxonomy): Bacteria > Pseudomonadati > Pseudomonadota > Alphaproteobacteria > Hyphomicrobiales > Nitrobacteraceae > Bradyrhizobium > Bradyrhizobium sp. T-1. The sequence goes on from NZ_CM132115.1 coordinate 5,866,983, forward strand.
TGCGGCGACGGGGTCGTAGCCGGGCGTGTCCATGAAGACAAAACCCTTCTTGGTGATCGGCTCGGCATAGCGCAGCACCTCGACAAGGTTGGTGGTGCCGGCCTTGGCCATCGCGCCGAGCGACTTTTCCAGAATGGTGGTGAGGCCGCCGGCCTTGTTGCCAGGGCTCGGATTGGCGTTCATCTCGGCACCCTCGCGCTCGGTGTACTCGTCCCACCAGCGCATGAGATCGACGAGCTTCTCGCCGACCTCGCGGCTGACGGCGCGGCGCGTCAAGAGATGCTCGGCGCCGTAGGTCTCGGGCGTCTCCGACAGGATCACGGTGCCGCCGTGACGGACGATCAGATCGCTCGCCGCCCCCAGCGCCGGATTGGCCGACACGCCGGAATAGCCGTCCGAGCCGCCGCATTGCAGCGCCACGGTGAGCTCGCTCGCGGGCACGCTCTCGCGCTTGACCTTGTTGGCGTCAGCCAGCGCCTCGCGCACGAAGGCAATGCCGGCTTCCACCGTCTTGCGGGTGCCGCCGACCTCCTGGATGTCCATCGCGCGCAGCCGGCCGGCGAGCTTCTGCTCTTCCATGAGCCCGCCGATCTGGTTCACCTCGCAGCCCAGCCCAAGCACGATGACGTGGGAGAAATTGACGTGCCGCGCATAGCCGCCAAGGGTGCGGCGAAGCAGCGCGAGCGGCTCATTCTGCGTCATGCCGCAGCCGGTCTTGTGGGTCAGCGCAACCACGCCATCGACGTTCGGGAATTCGGCCAGCGGATTGTCGCCGGTGAACGGGTTCTTCTTGAAGACGTCGGCGACGAGGCTTGCGACATGCGCGCTGCAATTCACCGAGGTGAGGATGCCGATATAGTTGCGCGTGGCGACGCGGCCGTCGGGACGGCGGATGCCTTCGAAGGTTGCCGGCAGATCGAAATTCGGCGTCGGCTTGACGTCGGCGCAATAGGCGTAGTCCTTGGCGAAATCGCCCATGCCGATGTTCTGCACGTGCACGTGCTGGCCCGGCGCGATGGCTTGGGTCGCAAAGCCGATGATCTGGCCGTAGCGGATGACGGGTTCGCCCACGGCAAACGGCTTGATCGCGACCTTGTGGCCGGAGGGAATGCGCTCGATCGTGGTCACGCCGTCGGCCACCACCGTTCCTGGCGGCAGGCTCGCGCGCGCGATCAGCACGCCGTCGGCGGGATGCAGGCGGATGACGGGGCTGATGGTCATGGGTATCTCCTTGGGTCTTACTTCACCTCTCCCCGTTCTTACGGGGAGAGGTCGGATCGCGCAGCGATCCGGGTGAGGGGCGAGCCGCGCGCTCGATCGTTAGATTTGTTCGTGTTGAGAGAAGCCCCTCACCCTAACCCTCTCCCCGTAAGAACGGGGAGAGGGTTAGGAGAGAGCTCAGGCCTTGCCGCCCGCGTCCTTGCGGGTCGCATTCACCTGCATCTTGGCATAGGTCGTCATCAGGCCGACCTCGTTCGAGAGGGTCACCAGCTTGAAGCCCATGTTGATGGCGCGCGCAGCGCCTTCGGCGCCGCTGCAATGGATGCCTGGGTTGAGGCCGCGCTTGCCGCACTCCTTGATGATCTTCTCGTAGATCGCGAGGATCTCGGGCTCCGAGCGGTCGAGCTTCGGCTCGAGGCCATAAGAGAAGCCGAGGTCGGACGGGCCGACATAGACGCCGTCGATGCCCTCAACGTCGAGGATCGCTTCCATGTTCTCGACCGCGGTCCTCGTCTCCATCATCGGCAGCAGGATGGTATCGGCATTCGCGGTCTTCTGGTAGGAGCCCGCGGTGCCGTACATGCCGGCGCGGATCGGGCCGTTGGAGCGGACGCCCTGCGGCGGATATTTCGAATAGGAAACGAGGTTCCTGGCTTCCTCCGGCGTATTGACCATCGGGCAGATCACGCCATAGGCGCCGCCGTCGAGCACCTTGCCGATAATGCCGGGCTCGTTCCAGGGCACGCGGACCATCGGGGTCACCGGATGCTTGTCCATGGCCTGGAAGCACTGCACCATCGACAGATAGTCCTGGACGCCGTGCTGCATGTCGACGGTGACGCTGTCGAAGCCGCATTGTGCGATCATCTCTGCCGAGAAGCCGGAGGGGATCGCCAGCCACGCGTTGACCACGGCCTTGCCCGACTTCCAGATTTCCTTGACCTTGTTCGCCACGTTGCCTTCCTTCTTTGTTGTTTGGACCGTGTTGTTGGACCTTCGCCATCGCGCCGCGCGCCGCGACAGTTCGGCCTCGCTGTTACCCCGAACCGGAGCGCCGCGCTATGCTTGCAATGGCGCAAGACCTATGCGGTCACCCACTGGATAGTGGTTTGCTGACGCCTGCCTCACGGGCGACAGTCACTATCGCCGCCCGGATGTCATCCGGCAAGGGGATGCCATTTTCGCGCGCTCAGGCCGGATTTTTCACTCGGTATCGCCGGGAATCAGCGCCTTTGAGCGAAAAAGGCCGGAGATGTCCGTGGCCGTTGCCGCGCGCTCGCGCATATCTGCTTTCACTCCTCGGCACCTGCCGCGTTGCCCGCACCGAGCCCTGCGAGACTCTGTTCGAGCTCACCGAGCATCTCCTGCAACTCGGCGAGCTTGCGCGCGCCAAACCGCTGCGTGATCTCGGCATAGATCGCCTCCGAGGACGGCGCGACGGAGGCCATCAGCTTCAGGCCCTCCCTGGAGATCGAGACCATGCTGCGGCGCTGGTCCGTCTTTGCCGTCTTTCGCTCGATCAGGTTGCGCGCCTCCAGATCACGCAGGATACGCGACAGGCTCGGTCCGAGGAGAAAGGCCGTGCGCGCGAGTTCCGTGACCTCGGCGGCCTCGATAGCGGCGAGCGCGCGCAGGATGCGCCATTGCTGTTCCGTCAACCCGTGCTCGCGCAGATTGGGACGAAATTGCCGCATCACGGCTTCGCGTGCCCTCAACAGCGACATCGGCAGCGAGCGCGAGAAGTCGCGCATCGGCACCTGGCGCGCGGCAGGCGCGTTTCCGCTGGCGGGATCGGCCGGTCTCTTCGTCATGACGCCCTTTCAGACCGCAAAACGTTTGCAGTGCAGCAAGCCAATTTCCGTTTGACGCATTCATTTAACATGTTAAGTATTTCCCGGCACCACGATTTTGGTAGACCACCAATGGCGCTTTCCAACGACGATATCCAAGCTTGCGCGAGGCGTCTGCACCAGGCGGAGAAGACCCGCGTGCAGATCCGGCAGCTCTCGCAGGATCTCCCCGACATCACCATCACTAACGCCTACGCGATTCAGAAGGCATGGGTCGACATCAAGATCGCCGAGGGGCGCCTCGTCAAAGGCCACAAGATCGGCCTGACCTCGAAGGCGATGCAGAGCGCGCTTGCCATCGACGAGCCGGATTCCGGCGTGCTGCTCGATGACATGTTTTTCGCCGACGGCGGGATCATTCCGACCGAACGCTTCATCGCGACCCGCGTCGAGGCCGAGCTTGCCTTCGTCATGAGCAAGCGGCTCGAAGGACCCGACTGCACGATGTTCGACGTGCTCAACGCCACCGACTTCGTCGTGCCGGCACTGGAGATCCTGGATACGCGCATCGAGCGCGTCGATCCCAACACCAAGGCGACACGAAAGATCTACGATACCATCGCCGACAATGCCGCGAATGCCGGCATCGTGCTCGGGGGCCGTCCGATCCGTCCGCTCGACGCCGATCTGCGCTGGATCGGCGCGCTGTGCTTCAAGAACGGCCAGCTGGAAGAGACCGGGCTTGCCGCCGGCGTGCTCAATCATCCCGCGACTGCGGTCGCCTGGCTCGCCAACAAGATCGCGCCGCTTGGTCTTGCGCTGGAGCCCGGACAGGTCGTGCTGGCGGGATCCTTCATCCGTCCGATCGAGACCCGCAAGGGCGACACAATTCAAGCCGATTATGGCGCCTACGGCTCGGTCAGCTGCTACTTCGCCTAAAGCAATAAGACGACACGGGGAGTGAACCGCCATGCCGCATTTCACGATCGAATATTCGGCCAATCTCGACAGCCGGCTCGACATCGCCGCCGTCTGCGAGGTCGTGCGCAAGGCGGCCGTCGAGACCGGCATCTTCCCGCTTGGCGGCATTCGTGTCCGCGCCGTCAGGTGCGAGCATTATGCGATTGCGGATGCGAGAGACGACTACGGCTTTCTCGACATGGTCCTGCGCATCGGCGAGGGCCGCGACCTGCCGACACGCCAGAAGGCCGGCGAGCATGTGTTCCAGACCCTCTCAAAACACCTCGATCCCGTCTTCGCCGCCAGCAAGTTCGCTCTGTCGTTCGACATGCAGATCAACGACAAGGACACGAGCTGGAAGCGCAACAACATCCACGACGCCCTGAAAGTGGAGGCTGCAAATGGATAAGCCCACGTCGAAAGCCGACGTGTTCCAGGCTAATCGCGACCGCGCGGCACCTCTGCTGAAGAAGCTGCAAGCGGACGGCATCGGTCACATGATCGGCGGCAAGATCGTGCCGTCGATCTCCGGCCAGACCTTTGAGACGAAATCGCCGGTCGACGGCGCAACGCTCGCAACCGTCGCCCGCGGCAACGCCGAGGACATCGACGCCGCGGCGACCGCTGCCGCCCTCGCCTTCAAGTCCTGGCGTGACATGGGGCCTGCGATGCGGCGCAAGCTGCTGCATCGCGTCGCCGACGCCATCGAGGACAATGCCGACGACATCGCCGTGCTCGAATGCATCGACACTGGCCAGGCCTATCGCTTCATGGCCAAGGCTGCGATTCGCGCCGCCGAGAACTTCCGCTTCTTCGCCGACAAATGCGCCGAGGCGCGTGACGGCCTCAACACGCCGAGCGACGAGCATTGGAACATCTCGACGCGCGTGCCGATCGGTCCCGTCGGCGTGATCACGCCGTGGAACACGCCGTTCATGCTGTCGACATGGAAAATAGCCCCCGCGCTGGCCGCCGGCTGCACCGTCGTGCACAAGCCGGCCGAATGGTCGCCGGTGACGGCCGCCATTCTCGCAAGGCTCGTCAAGGAAGCCGGCGTGCCCGACGGCGTGCTCAACACCGTCCATGGGTTCGGTGAAGAGGCCGGCAAGGCGCTGACCGAGCATCCCGCCATCAAGGCGATCGGCTTCGTCGGCGAAAGCGCGACGGGTTCGGCGATCATGGTTCAGGGCGCACCAACCCTGAAGCGCGTGCATTTCGAGCTCGGCGGCAAGAACCCGGTGATCGTATTCGACGACGCCGATCTCGACCGCGCGCTCGACGCCGTCGTGTTCATGATCTACTCGCTCAACGGCGAGCGTTGCACCTCGTCCAGCCGCCTGCTGGTCCAGCAGAACATCGCTGAAAAGTTCGTGGAGAAGCTGACCGCGCGCGTGAAGGCGCTGAAGGTCGGCCATCCCCTCGATCCCTCCACCGAGATCGGGCCGCTGATCCACGAACGCCATCTCGCAAAAGTCTGCTCCTATTTCGACGTCGCGCGGCAGGACGGCGCCACGATCGCGGTCGGCGGCAAGGCCTATGACGGCCCGGGCGGCGGACATTATGTCGAGCCGACGCTGGTGACCGGCGCACACGGCAAGATGCGCGTGGCGCAGGAAGAAGTGTTCGGCCCATTCCTCACGGTGCTGCCCTTCAAGGACGAAAACGACGCTGTCGAGATCGCCAACGACATCCGCTATGGCCTCACCGGCTATGTCTGGACCAACGACGTCGGCCGCGCGCTACGCGTTGCCGACGCGCTGGAGGCCGGCATGATCTGGCTGAATTCGGAGAACGTCCGCCATCTGCCGACGCCATTCGGCGGCATGAAGGCCTCGGGCATCGGCCGCGACGGCGGCGACTATTCGTTCGACTTCTACATGGAAACCAAACACGTCTCGCTGGCGCGGGGCACGCACAAGATTCAGAAACTGGGAATTTAGGAAACGGTCATTCCGGGACGTGCGCAGCACGAGCCCGGAATCCATTCATCCAACGACACTGCTGCGCGATGGATTCCGGACTCGGCTCTGCGGGCCGCCCGGAATGACAGGACCGAGGGGAAACGCACATGCCCGTACCGCAACACATCTTCGAGCCGCCGTTCAACATCATCCGCTCCAGCCACGTCGTGCTCGACGTGACCGATCTGAAACTGAGCCGCGAGTTCTACGAGACCACTGTCGGCCTGCATGTCGAGGATGCCGACGACAAGGTCGTCTACCTGCGCGCCGCCGAAGAGCATCAGCATCACTCGCTGGTGCTGCGCAAAGCAGCCGTGCCCGCCTGTAACAGGCTCGGCTTCAAGGTGGGTAATGACGGCGATCTCGACAAGGCGGCAAGATTTCTCTCCGAGAACGGCCTCGACTACGCCTTCGCCGATCAGCCGTTCCAAGGCCGCACGCTGCAGTTCACCGACCCCTTCGGTTTCCAGATCGAGCTCTACGCGTCGATGGAGCGACGGCCGCATCTGCTCCGCCGTTACGACCTCTACAGGGGGTGCCACCCGCAGCGGCTCGACCATTTCAACGTCTTCGCCGCCGAGGTGCAGGACACCGTCGATTTCTACGCGCGGCTCGGCTTCCGCCTCACCGAATACGCCGAGGAAGACGGACCGAACGGTCGCATCGCGGCCGCCTGGATGCATCGCAAGGGCAACGTCCATGACTTTGCCATCACCAACGGCAAGGGCCCTCGCCTGCACCATTTCGCCTACTGGACGCCGACGGCGATGAACATCATCCACCTCTGCGATGTCATGGCCTCACAGGGTTTCGTGAAGAACATCGAGCGCGGCCCGGGACGACACGGCATCTCGAACGCGTTCTTCCTCTACGTCCGCGATCCCGACGGACACCGCCTCGAGCTCTACACCAGCGACTACTTCACCGGCGATCACGACCACGAGCCGCTGCGCTGGTCGCTGCGCGATCCGCGCCGCCAGACGCTGTGGGGCGCACCGGCGCCGCGCTCCTGGTTCGAGCAGGGCTCGCCGTTCACGGGCCAGGCCGTGCGCGAGCCGAAGTTTGTCGCCGACGTGCTGGTGGCGGATTGATGCGGAGGACCGGCCGAGCCTCTCTCCCCCTGTCGTCCCGGCGAAGGCCGGGACCCATAACCACTGGGAGAAGTTTGGCGAAGGCTGGTCGTTCGGGATTGTCATCGCGCATTATCGAGGGATCACGCGCTATGGGTCCCGGCCTTCGCCGGGACGACAGGGAATAAAGAGCCACCAATGAAGCTGCCTCGTCTCGCCACCTATTCCGTCAAAGGTGAAATCCGCTACGGCGCCGTCCTGGAGGGCGGCATCGTCGATCTCTCCGTGCGCTACGCAAAAGACTATCCGACGCTGCGCGAGGTGATCGCGGCCGGCAAGCTGGTGAGCCTTGCCGAAGAGGCCGCGGGCCGCACGCCGGTTCACGCGCTCGGCGAGATCGCATGGCTGCCGCCGGTACCGGCGCCGGAAAAAATCATCTGCATCGGCGTCAACTATCCCGACCGCAACGCCGAGTACAAGGACGGCCAGGACGCGCCGAAATATCCGAGCATGTTCATGCGAAGCCCACGCTCGTTCGTCGGCCATGATACGCCGCTGGTGCGGCCCCGCGCGTCGGAGCAGCTCGATTATGAAGGCGAGATCGTGCTGGTGATCGGCAAGGCCGGCCGCCATATTCCGGAAAGCTCGGCGCTGGACCACATCGCTGCGCTCACGCTGTGCAACGAGGGCTCGGTGCGTGACTGGTTGCGCCATGCCAAATTCAACGTCACCCAAGGCAAGAATTTCGATTCCAGCGGCAGCCTTGGGCCGTGGCTGGTGCCCTACACCAGGGAAGCGCAGATCGCCGACGTCAGGCTGACCACGCATGTCAACGGCGAGTTGCGGCAGGACGATCGTACCAGCCGACTGATGTTCCCGTTCCGCTATCTCATCAGCTATATCTCGACCTTCGCAACGCTCGTGCCCGGCGACGTCATCGTCACGGGCACGCCGACCGGCGCCGGCGCACGGTTCGATCCGCCGCGCTATCTGAAGCCCGGCGACGTCATCGAGGTCGCGGCCGAGGGCATCGGCACTTTGCGCAACGGCGTCGTCGACGAAGCCTGAGACAACAATCGAAGTGGAATGATGCAATGACCACCCTTACCGGCGGCGAAGCGATCGTAAGCGGGCTCGTCGCCCACGGCGTCGACACCGTGTTCGGCCTGCCCGGCGCGCAGATCTACGGCCTGTTCGACGCCTTCCACCAGGCTCAGCTCAAGGTGATCGGCGCGCGGCACGAGCAGGCCTGCGGCTACATGGCGTTCGGCTATGCACGCTCCAGCGGCAGGCCCGGCGTGTTCAGCGTGGTGCCCGGCCCCGGCGTGCTCAATGCCAGCGCGGCGCTGCTCACCGCCTTCGGCTGCAACGAACCGGTATTGTGCGTCACCGGCCAGGTGCCGACGCAGTTTCTCGGCAAAGGCCGCGGTCACCTGCACGAGATGCCGGATCAGCTCGCCACCCTGCGCAGCTATGTGAAGTGGGCCGACCGCATCGAATATCCCGGCAACGCACCGACGGTCGTCGCGCGCGCTTTTCAGGAAATGACATCCGGCCGCCGCGGCCCCGCCTCGGTCGAAATGCCCTGGGATATCTTCACCCAGCGCGGCGATACCGCCGCTGCACCGGTGCTGGAGCCTCTGCCCGCGCCGCAGCCCGACCCTGATATGATCAAGCAGGCGGCAGCGCTGATCAAGGCCAGCAAGGCGCCGATGATCTTCGTCGGCAGCGGCGCGATCGAGGCCCGCGAGGAGATCCTCGCGCTCGCCGAGATGATCGACGCACCGGTCGTCGCCTTCCGCAGCGGCCGGGGCATCGTCTCCAATGCGCATGAGCTTGGGCTGACCATGGCCGCCGCCTACAAGCTGTGGGCCAAGACCGATCTGATGATCGGCATCGGCACGCGGCTGGAGCTGCCGACGATGTCGCGCTGGCCGTACCAGCCCGACGGCCTCAAGAGCATCCGCATCGACATCGATCCCGTCGAGATGCGGCGTTATCCGCCGAACACAGCGATCGTCGCCGATGCCAAGGCCGCAACCGCCGATCTCACTGCGGCCGTCAGCAAGTCCGGTTACAGCAAGACCGCCGGCCGCCGCGCCGCGATCCGCGAGGCCAGTGCGACCGCGCTGGCGGAGATCCAGCGCGTCCAGCCGCAGATGGCCTATCTGAACATCCTGCGCGAGGTGCTGCCGGCGAATGCGATCGTGACCGACGAGCTCTCGCAATTCGGCTTCGCATCCTGGTACGGTTTTCCGATCTACGAGCCGCGCACCTTCATCACTTCGGGCTATCAGGGCACGCTGGGCTCGGGCTTCCCGACCGCGCTCGGCGCCAAGGTCGCAAACCCCGACAAGCCCGTGGTCGCCATCACCGGCGATGGCGGCTTCATGTTCGGCGTGCAGGAGCTTGCCACCGCCGTACAGTTCAACATCGGCGTGGTGACGCTGGTGTTCAACAACAACGCCTACGGCAACGTCCGCCGCGACCAGCGCGAACGTTTTGACGGCCGCGTGGTGGCGTCCGACCTCGTCAATCCGGATTTCGTCAAGCTGGCGGAGTCCTTCGGCGTCGCATCTGTGCGCGTGACGGCGCCGGATCAGTTCAAGGCGGCGATGGAGAAGGCGCTTAGCCACAACGGGCCGTATCTGATCTCGGTCGAGGTGACCAGGGATTCCGAAGTCAGCCCGTGGGCGTTCATTCACCCGCCGAAGCCGTAGTGTCGTTCCGGGGCGGCTCGCAGAGCCGAACCCGGAACCTCGAGAGTCCGGGTTCGCGCTAGCGCGCGCCCCGGAATGACGGGCCACTAGCGTGTCCTGCGGAACGTCAAATTGACCCGCTTGCGGCCGAGCAGCGGATGCTCGCCGTCCGCGAGCGGCGCGACACCGTGATAGGCTAGCCGGGACGGGCCGCCCCAGACCACGACATCGCCGTGCACGAGGCGGAAGCGGCGCGGCTTGTCGGCGCGCGCCAGGCCGCCGAACAGGAAGGTCGCGGGCAGGCCGAGCGAGACCGAGACAATCGGCGCCGAATAATCCAGCTCGTCCTTGTCCTGATGCAGCGACAGCCGCGTGCCGGGCTCGTAGCGATTGACGAGGCACGCGTCTGGCGCGAAGCCGGCGAAACCGCCCTGCTCCGCCGCGCGGCGTGCAAGATCACGGAGCACGGGCGGCATCGCCGGCCATGGCGCGCCGGTGCGGGGGTCAATCGGATCGTAGCGATAGCCGGTGTGATCGGTGATCCAGCCGCGCTCGCCGCAATTGGTCATGGCGACCGACATCAGATGACCGCCCGGCGTGGTCATGCGGCGGAACGGCGATTGTGCGACGATGGCACGCACCGCGTCGATCAGCTCTCGCTCGATCGGCTTGACGAAGCCGCGCAACAGCACGGCACCGTCAGCGATCTCCTCGCGCGACGGCTGCGCCTCGGCAACGCTGTCGAACAAATCAGCCGTCAATCGTCCCACTCATTTGGCATCATGAAAGATCACACCCAGCGTGTGGCGTTGGCCGGATCTGATACGGCTCACGCCATGGCGCAGGTTAACGCGGTAGGTGCCGCGTGTCCCCTGCACCGGGCGGTGATGCACAGCAAAGGCGACGGCGTCACCTTGCGCCAGCGGCACCACTTCGGCGCGCGATTGCATGCGCGGGCGTTGTTCCGTCAGCACGAACTCGCCGCCGCTGAAGTCGCGGCCCGGCTCAGACAGCAGGATTGCGACCTGCAGCGGGAACACGTGCTCGCCATAGAGGTCCTGATGCAGGCAGTTGTAGTCGCCGGCCTCATATTGCAGCAGCAGCGGCGTCGGCCGCGCCTGCCCCGCCTCGTGGCAGCGTTTAAGGAACGCCGCGTGCGCCGTCGGATAGCGGATATCGATCCCCATCGTCTCGTTCCAGCGGTTGGCGACGCCTTGCAGATGCGCATAGAGCGCCGGACGCAGCTGCGCGATCAGATCGGGCAGCGGATAGGAGAAATATTTGTACTCGCCGCGGCCAAAGCCATGACGGCCCATGACGATGCGGCTGCGGAAGTGCGTATCGTCGGGATAGAGGGTGGCGACGGCGCGGCACTGGTCGGGCGTGAGCAGGCCATTCAGGATGGCACAACCCTGGGTGTCGAGCTCAGCGGTGATGTGCGGCCAGCCGAGGGTGTCGACATGGGCGGCGAGGTCGGCGGAAGGCGTATGGGGTGATTTGCGGGCTGTTGCTGTCATGACTTCGACCTTCGCAAAACCAATCAGCCCGCCGCCACCCGTTTTCCGACCTCTCCGCCCCGTCATTGCGAGCGTAGCGAAGCAATCCAGGATCCTCCGCGGAACCAGTCTGGATTGCTTCGTCGCAAGGGCTCCTCGCAATGACGCGGAGAGAGCCGCACCCGCCAAAACGGCAAAGGCGCCTCAGCCCCTCACCGGCAGCGTCGCCACGTCATACCCGTGTCTGATCGTGCGTTTCAGCACAGGATCCTCAAGCTCGAACTCGAAGCGCTCGGCGGGGCGGATGCCGCCCTTGGCGGCGAACGTGCCGCCGAACATGGCACAGCCGTCGGGGAACTTGCCACCCGCAAAGCCGCGCGCGATGAGGTCATTGACCGGCAGCATCGCGTCGAGCGTGCCTTCCTGGTAGAGCACGCGCTCGCCCTTGATCGTGGCGTAGGAGCGCAGGATCATCTTGTCCCAATGGCCGATGACGTCTTCGAGCTCCCACATCGTGGAGGCGATCGGCTTGTCGCACATCTGCTTGGACACGGTGACGTTATAGGCCTCGACCTTGCGGTCGGTGTGGTCGGAACCGCAGCCGACGAAGATGCGGCCCTGCCAGCCGATCAGCACGAACTCGACCTCACCGGACGAGTCCTCGCCACAGCATTCGATGCTGTCCTCCTGGGTCAGCCGCCGCGCCGAGGCGCGATAATAGATCGGCGTCGAGGCCGGCGGGGCGATGCCCATCTCTTGCAGCTCGGCGATATGCTTGTCGCGGGCGACGGGATCGCGGCCGGTCCAACCGGCGATGACCATCTGGTCGATCGCCAGCGTCAGCGGCGTGGTGGTGCCCTGGGCGTCAACGGTGAAAGTGAGGTCAAACACGAATGACGGCCTCCATGCCGGCGGCAAGTTCAAAGATGCGGCGGTCTGACCCGCCGGCGCCCGCGAGCATCAGCCCGACGGGAACGTCGTCTTCACGGTGCGCCGGCAGCGAGATGGCACAGCCGTCGATCATGTTGATCAAGGTGCAGTTGCGCAGCGCGCGCAGATTCTGCGTGGTGAACGCCTTGTCGTCGGCGAGGTCAGCGATCTTCGGCGGCGTGTTGGCGGTGGTCGGCAACACCAGCGCATCATAGGGCGCGATGCGCGCATTGACGCGGGCGATCAGCGAGCGGCGCTCGTTGAGGAGATCGATGTAGTCGGCCGCGCTCTGCGCCTCGCCGCGCATGATCCGCACCGACACGCGGGGATCGTAGACATCGCCCTTGGAGGTGATGAGGTAGCGATGCCAGGCATAGCTTTCGGACGCGGCAAAACCGCCCTTGGCGTTCATCGGACCGATGTCGTGGAATTCCGCCATCTCGATCCGCTCGATGATGGCGCCGTGATCGGCCAGCGACTTCAGCGCACGTTCAAACGTTCCCGCTACCGGCGCATCGAGGTCATCGAGCGCGATCGCGGTCGGCACCGCAAGCCGCATGCCCTTCACGGGACGCGGTCGGACCGCGGTGATCGGCTCGTTGGCGAGCACCGCGTCGAGTATGGCACAACAGCTGACCGATCGCGCCAGCGGCCCGATGCTGTCGAGCGAGAAGGACAGCGGCACGGAGCCATCGAGCGGCACGCGGCGCTGCGTCGGTTTGTAGCCGACGATGCCGTTATAGGCGGCGGGAATGCGGCAGGATCCGCCGGTGTCGGTGCCGAGCGCGCCGTGCGCCATGCCGTCCAGCACGGAGACGGCCGCGCCCGACGACGAGCCACCGGGCACATGGCCCTCGGCGCGGTTCCAGGCGCCCTTCGGCGTGCCGTAATGCGGATTGATGCCGATGCCCGAATAGGCGAACTCGGTCATGTTGGTGCGACCGATCACGACGAAGCCGGCCCTGCGGAGCCGCGCCACCGTCGCCGCATCCTGTTCGGCAGGCGAGGAATCGTCCAGCGCGCGGGAGCCGGCACGTGTCACCTGGCCCTTGATGTCGAAGAGATCCTTGATCGAGACCGGAATGCCGGCATAGCGCGACGGCGCAGCCTTGACCTTGCGAAGGCCGTCCATTGCGTCAGCGGCCGCCAGCGCGGCGTCCTTGTCGACATGGATGAAGGTGCGCTGGCCCTCGCCCGAGGGATCGGCGATTTTGGCGAGACACGCCTCCACCAGCTTGCGGGCGGTGGTGCGGCCACTTTCGAGGTCGTCGGCAAGCTTCGCCAGTGTCGGAAAATCGGGCATGTCTGTCTCACGGAATATTGCGCGCGCAATCTACAGCGCCGGCTCAGTTCGACACAAGCATTGTGCGCATGATGGCATGCATGCTGCCTGCTGGATTGTTGACGCACCATAGCCGATTGTCGCATCAAGATCGAAACGGGCGGGCGCTAAGCCCGTCCCATGGGAGGGCGTTCCGAGATGGCCGAACCGCAGCGCGCGCGACCGAAACCGACGCCGGAAACCCAGCATTTCTGGGACGGCACGAAAGCAGGCGAATTGCGCCTGCAGCGCTGCGACGCCTGCGCGCATGTCTATTTCCCGCCGCGTCCGTTCTGCCCGTCCTGCGCTTCGCGCAGGGTCTCCGTGTTCAAGGCCAGCGGCAAGGGTTTCCTTTACAGCTACGTGATCAACCACCGCCCTGCCGCGCCGGGCTTCACGCCGCCTTACGCGATCGCGGTGGTCGAGCTCGCCGAGGGGCCGCGGATGATGAGCAACATCATCGACTGCCCGCAGACACCGGAAGCGCTCGAGCTCGATATGAAGCTCGAGGTCGCGTTCGAGGCACTCGACGACAAGATCACGCTCCCCGTCTTCCGTCCGGCGAAGGGGTAGATCATGCGCAGGAACCAGGTTGCTGTCGTCGGCGCGGCCGAGACCACCGAGCTCGGTGTCATCCCCACCATGTCGCAGCTCCAGCTTCACGCCGATGCGGCGCTCAACGCCATCGCGGACGCCGGGCTCAGGCTCTCCGACATTGACGGCTTTGCCACCGCGGTCGAAACGCCGCAGCAGGTCTGCCACTATCTCGGCATCAGGCCGACCTGGGTCGACGGCACCTCGGTCGGCGGCTGCTCCTTCATGCTGCACGTCCGCCACGCCGCGGCGGCGATCGAGGCCGGCCTGTGCAGGACCGTGCTGATCACGCATGCCGAAAGCGGCAAGTCGATGATCGGCAAGGCGCCGCGCTCGATCCCCGCCGACAGCCTGCAGGGCCAGTTCGAGGCGCCCTATGGCGTGTACGGCCCGCCCAGCATGTTCCCGATCCCCGTGCTGCGGTTCATGAAGACCTACGGCATCACGCACGAGCAGCTCGCCGCGGTCGCGGTGGTGCAGCGCGAATGGGCGGCGAAGAATCCGCGGGCGATGATGAAGGACCCGATCACGGTTGCCGACGTCCTCAACTCGCGCATGATCGCCTATCCGTTCCGGCTTCTGCAGTGCTGCCTCGTCACCGACGGCGGCGGCGCGCTGATCCTGACCTCGGCCGACCGCGCCAGGGATTTTCCGCGCAAGCCCGTCTACATCATGGGCACCGGCGAGAGCGTCGAAACCCCGATGGTCAGCCAGATGGAAACGTTCAACTCCTCGCGCGCGTTCAAGACCGCGGGTCCGCTGGCATTCAAGGAGGCCGGCATCGCGCACAAGGACGTCGATCACCTCATGATCTACGACGCCTTTGCGCATCTACCGCTGTTCGGCCTCGGCGATCTCGGTTTCATGCCGCACGAAGAAACCGGAAAGTTCATCGCCGACGGCAACACGCGGCCCGGGGCTAAGCTGCCGCTCAACACCAATGGCGGCGGCCTTTCCTACATGCATTCGGGCATGTACGGCATGTACGCGCTGCAGGAGAGCGTGCGCCAGATGCGCGGCATCGCGCCGGCACAGGTGCCGAATGCGAAGATTTCAGTGTGCCACGGCGTCGGCGGCATGTTCGCGGCGTCAGGCACGATCGTGTTTACGAACGAGAGGTAATACGCCGTCATTCCGGGGCGCGCAGCGCGCGACCCCGGAATCTCGAGATTCCGGGTCTGGTGCTACGCACCATCCCGGAATGACGGCGGAAATTGGAACGGCTAGCGGAGAATCCACATGACAAAATCACTGCAGGACAAGGTCATCATCGTCACCGGCGCAGGCCGCGGCATCGGGCGCGAGATCGCGCTGCTCTGTGCGGCGGAAGGCGCCAAGGTCGTCGTCAACGATCCCGGCGGAGCCGCCGACGGCGCTGGCACCAGTGCCACGCCGGCTGAGGAGGTGGTCGAGGAGATCAAGAAGCGCGGCGGCGTCGCGGTCCCCAATTTCGAGTCGGTCGCGGAAGCCGTTCCCGCCAGCAAGATCGTCAAGACCGCAACCGATCATTTCGGCCGGCTCGATGGCGTCGTCAACAACGCCGGCATCTTGCGCGACATGATCTTTCACAAGATGAGCGTGGAAGCGTTCGAGGCCGTCATCAAGGTTCATCTGATGGGCTCGTTCTACGTCAGCCACGCCGCTGCGCGCATCTTCCGCGAGCAGGAGTCGGGCTCGTTCGTGCACTTCACCTCGACCTCCGGCCTGATCGGCAATTTTGGTCAGGCCAACTACGCTGCCGCCAAGCTCGGCATCATCGGACTCTCCAAATCGATCGCGCTCGACATGGGCCGCTTCAACGTCCGCTCGAACTGCGTCTCGCCGTTCGCCTGGACCCGCATGATCGGCACCATCCCGACCGAGACCGAAGCCGAGAAGGCGCGCGTCGAGAAGATCAAGCAGATGGGTCCGGAGAAGATCGCGCCGATCTGCGCCTATCTGCTCTCCGATGCCGCCAAGGACGTCACCGGCCAGATCTTTGGCGCACGCATGAACGAGCTGTTCCTGTTCAGCCAGAACCGTCCGCTGCGCTCGGTCCATCGCAGCGAAGGTTGGACGCCGCAGTCGATCGCGGAACACGCCATGCCGGCGCTGAAGGGCTCGTTCTACAAGCTCGACCGCTCCGCCGACATCTTCCCGTGGGATCCGGTGTGAGGTTTCGCCAATAGCGAGCAGCGAATGGCATTTCATTCGCTACTCGCCGTTCGCTATTCGCCACCTAGCCCGTATTCCGCAATCCCGCCGAGATACCGTTGATCGTCAGCTGAATCCCGCGCAGCACCTGCTCGTCCGGGTTCTGCGCGCGGTGCTCCCTCAACAGCTCGACCTGCACGTGATTGAGCGGATCGAGATAGGGGAAACGGTGGCGCACCGAGCGCTCCAGCAGCGGGTTGCCTTGCAGCAGCCGGTCCTGTCCCATGATGTCGAGCAACGTCTCGATGCAGGAATGCCATTCGCGGCGGATGCGGCCGAAGATCTTTTCGCGCAACGCTTCGTCCGGCACCAGTTCGGCATAACGCGAGGCAATTGCGATCGAGCTTTTCGCCAGCACCATGTCCATGTTCGACAGCAGCATGCGGAAGAACGGCCATTCCTTGTAGAGCTCCTTCAGGAACGGCATGCCCTGTTGCGGATGCTCCGCAATCCATTGCTCGACAGCGCTGCCAAAGCCGTACCAGCCCGGCAGCATCAGGCGGCATTGCGCCCAGGAGAACACCCAGGGGATCGCGCGCAAATCCTCGATCGCGCGGGTCTTCTTGCGCGAGGCCGGACGGCTGCCGATGTTGAGTGTCGCGATCTCGTTGATCACCGTCGACGACCAGAAATAGTCGACGAAGCCATCGGTCTCGTAGACCAGGCCGCGATACGCCTTGAAAGCGAGATTTGAGAGTTCGTCCATCGCGGTGAGATATTCACGGCGGGGCGCACTCTGGCTCGGCTGCAACAGGCTCGCATCCAGCGTCGCAGCCGCCAGGATCTCCAGATTGTTGCGGCCGACTTCGGCATTGGAATATTTCGACGAGATGATCTCGCCCTGCTCGGTGATGCGGATCTGACCGTTCACCGCCCCGCCCGGCTGCGCGACGATGGCGTCATAGCTCGGACCGCCGCCGCGGCCCACCGAGCCGCCGCGGCCGTGGAACAGGCGCAAGCGCACGTGGTGACGCTCGAACACGTCGACGAGCCCGATCTCGGCCTTGTAGAGCTCCCAGCCCGAGGTGACGAAGCCGCCGTCCTTGTTCGAGTCGGAATAGCCGAGCATCACTTCCTGCACGCTGCCGCGGCTGTCGACGAGACGGCGGTAGTCGTGCAGCGACAGCATGCGATCCATGATGCCGCTTGACGCCTGCAAATCCTCGATGGTCTCGAACAGCGGCACGATGTTGATGGCGCTGCGCCCGGACGGATGGACGAGGCCCACCTCCTTCAGCAGCACCGCGACTTCGAGCATGTCCGACATGCCCTTGCACATCGAGATGATGCATTGGGGGATGGCATCCGAGCCGAACATCGCATGCGCTTCCGCGGCGGCATGGAAGACGTTGAGCTCACCCATGGTCTCGTCGCTGTACTTGACGAACGGCGACACCAGCGCGCGCGTCGAGCGGAGTTCGTTGGTCAGCAACGAAATGCGCGCGTCCTCGCCGAGCGCGAGATAGGACATGCCGGGGTTGGCGGCATCCATCAGCTCCGCGATGGTGCGTTCGTGCACGGCAGAATTCTGGCGAATGTCGAGCCGCGCCAGATGGAAGCCGAAGCAATCCACCGCACGCCTGAGCAGCCGCAGCCGGCCTCGGGCGATGACGCGAGCGTTGTTGGAGATCAGCGAGCGGTGCAGCACGTCGAGATCGGCCTGCAACTCCTTGACGCTCGCATAAGGCGCGCCCTTGCCGACCGGACGGCGGGTGATCTCGACCTTGAGTTTTTCGGCCGTCGCCGTCAGGCGCGCATAGATGCCTGAGACCGCGAGACGATAGGGCTCGCCGCTCCGGTGCGGCGAGGTGTCCGGCGAGCGCTCGGCCAGCGTGCGCAGTTCCTCGGAGACGTCGGCGAGATGCGCCGCGATCGACAGTTCCGAGCCGAGCACGTGCAGCTCGTTCAGATAAAATTGCATCACGCGGCTCGACTGCAGCCGCAGCGTGCCGCGCATCACGTCGGCGGTGACGAAGGGATTGCCGTCGCGGTCGCCGCCGATCCAGCTTCCCATCCTCAGGAACGAGGCGAGCTCGCCGGCGGCCTGCTCGCCGCCCTCCTCCAGCCGATCCTCCAGCGCGTTGACCAGCCGCGGCACCTCGCGCAGGAACGTGTAATCGTAGAACGACAGGCCGTTGGCGACCTCGTCGAGCACGGTGAGCTTGGTCCGGCGCAGCAGATTGGTCTGCCACAGCGTCAGCACCTCGCGGCGCAGCTGCTCGTCGCTGGCAGCGGCCTCGTCCGGGGTCAAAGCGACCCGCTCGCGGCGGTCGAGCAGGCCAGCGACCTCCATCTCGCGGTCCATGGTGCTCTTGCGGCGGACTTCGGTGGGGTGCGCGGTCAGCACCGGACTGACGAGCGCGCTCTTGAAGAAATTGCGCAGCGCGTCGGCACCAATTCCCGCGCCCTTGGCCTTGGCGAGCGTCGCCACCAGAACGCCGGAGCCGCCGCCCTTGCCGGCGCGCATCTGACGAATGTTGTTCTGGTCCTCGGCGATATTGGCGAGGTGGGAAAAATAACTGAAGGCGCGGACGATCCGTACCGTCTCGGAGGTCGACATGCTGTCGAGGATCTGTTCGAGCTCGCGGCGGGCGAGCCGGTCCTCGTCGCGGTGGAACCGGATCGAGGTCTGCCGGATACGCTCGACCAGGTCGAACACATCCTCCCCCTCCTGGTCGCGCACCGTGTCACCGAGGATACGCCCGAGCAGGCGGATGTCGTCGCGCAGGCGCACATCGGCTTCCAGCGCCTGAACGTCCTCAGGCCGGTTGGAGCGCTGCTCAGTGGCGTCGGATGGTACGGTCTGGAGGGACATGGCTCGCTCCCCTTGTAGAGCTCCCAATGGCTCCCGGCGGGGCCGAGTGTGCAAGTTTTTTGCCGCAGCGCAAGATGAAGTTGGGGGCGGCGCACACACGCCGCGCGGCGGGCTGGAATCGCGCCGACAAGGTCAGGCCGGCACGATCACCTTGCCGATCGGCCAAAGCGCGATGCCTGCGAGCTTCAAATGAGCCCAGGCGAAGGGAATGCCGATGATGGTGATGGCGAAGATCACGGCCGTGAGGACGTGGCCCAACGCCAGCCACCAGCCGGCCAGCACCAACCAGATGATGTTGCCGATCACCCCGAGGGCGCCCGTGCCAATATCGCTCATGCCGGTGACCTCGTCGCGGTTGACTGCGCGAGAGCCGAACGGCAGGAGCGTGTAAATGGCGATGTTGAACGCCGCCCGTGCCCAGGGCAGGCCAATGATGGTGATGGCCATGATGACGGAGGCCACCAGCCAGCCGAATGCCATCCAGGCACCGCCGATGAGAATCCAGATCAGGTTGAGCAGGATGGAAACTGGAGACATGGGATTTAGGAACCTTGGGCTCATCCGGAGGTCGATGAGCCCTCTTATAGCACGACCTCCGAGGTCATAGTCCATGACGCCGGCTGCGTTCGGCACGCAGCGATGTGCCGACGAATCCGACATCCTCGATTCCGCGCGAAATCTCCTTCGCACAGAGCCAAAGCGTCACCGCCGCGACGCCAATTGCTGACAGCCCCGAGATGAGAACAGGATTGAGACAGAATGTGACGAGAAAATTATCGAGCGGAACGGATCCCGTTGGCCAGCGCGGCCTGCAAGACGATGCCAGAGCCCAACCGATGAGCATCACGGCGGTAGCGTTTGCACCGGCCAACGCCGTCACAACGATCGCGAGGCCCTTTTTCATGGAGAGGACGAGATCAACTATCTTCACGACGGCACAAGATGCGACCAGGACGATGATGGCCGGGCCGCATCCGGCAACCCCGGCGGCGACGGCCTGAGCCTGGCCGCTCCAGGCCCATAGTGCAGCAACACAGGCAAGCAAGGTCAGGCTGACCTTGACGGCTTCCGGAAACTTGCAACGAAGCACGTAAGGAATCGCTTTCTCGACCAGGTCCAGCACCGCACAGGCGATCAGCCCGGCGGCAAACCCGCCGAGATGGACGCCCCAGTCGATCCGCGAATTGCCGAGCGCAAACGCGATGTTCAATCCGATGTTGATTGCGAAGAAGTCGAACCTGACGTCAAGTTTGCCGAGGATCCACAGGCAGAATAGCGCGCCCAGAATGCCCGATGTGGCACCCGACGCGCCGACCGTCAAATAGGGCGTGGAATGGATGCCGTTGCCGATGACGGCGCCGAACACCATCGCGCAGAGATAGATGATGAGGAAATAGGCCGGTCCGATCCGCCGCTCGAGATGTCCACCCCAGAGCACGAGGCACAACATGTTCATCGTGAGGTGGACGAAGTTGACGTGCAGGAAGCCATAGGCGATCAGACGCCAGTACTCATGCCGCGCGATTGCGCCCGAATACATGCCGCCGTAGCGATAGAGCAACTCGCCCGACGCCTCTGGACCGCCCGCCTGAATGAAGCAGAACCCCGACGCGAGGACCGTCAGCGTCATCAGGGCATAGACGGCGGCATGAGGGACTTCGAAGAAGCTGGAGCTGGCGCGGTATGAGGGCATTTGCGATCGCTAGCGGCAGGAAATGGGAACGCCAACCTAGCCGAGCCGGTTACCGATTGCTACTCCAGCGTGCATCAACCTGAGCGGCCTACCGTCCCTCGAATTTCGGCGCGCGCTTCGCCATGAACGCCTTCTCACCCTGCGTTCGTAGCCCGGATGGAGTGGAGCGAAATCCGGGGTTTGGACGCAAGCACCGCCCCGGATTGCGCTTCGCTCCATCCGAGCCAAGCCGCTCAGATTTTTCGTCCGGCCTGCTCCCAATAGGGATCGCGCAGGCGGCGCTTGAAGATTTTTCCGGAGTCTTCGCGCGGCAGCCCGGCGCGGATCTCGATGTGCTTGGGCACCTTGTAGTCGGCGAGCGAGGCTTTCAACCGGGCTCGAATATCAGCTGCATCCAGCGTGACGCCTGGCTGCGGCTCGACCACGGCCATCAGGGCCTCGCCGAACTCGGCATCGGGGATGCCGAACACCGCGCAGTCATGCACGCCCGGCACGGCGTGCAGCACGGATTCGATCTCGGCCGGATAGATGTTGACGCCGCCAGAAATGACCATGTCGCGCTTGCGGTCGCAGATGAAGACGTAGCCATCCTCGTCGATATAGCCGACATCGCCGGAGGTGATGAAACCGTTGCGGTCGATCTCGGCGCGCTTCTCGGGCTTGTTGTGGTAGGTGAAGTCGGCCATTTCGGCCATCCGGGAGTAGATCTCGCCGATTTCGCCGACGCCGAGCACGCGACCGTCATCGCCGATGAAGCGCAGCTCGGCGCCGGGCGTGATCTTGCCGACCGTGCCCGGCTTCTTCAGCGCGTCTTCCGACGTTGCGAAGGTGACGGCGCTGGATTCGGTCGAGCCGTAGAATTCGTAGATCACCGGCCCCCACCATTCGATCATGGCGCGCTTGACGTCGGCCGGGCACGGCGCTGCGGCGTGGATGATGTGGCGCAGCGAGGAGACGTCGTACTTCCTGCGCACCTCCTCAGGCAGCTTCATCAGGCGGATGAACATGGTCGGCACCATGAAGATGGTGTCGATTCCAAAGCGCTCGATCAACTCCAGAAATTCTTCCGGCTCGAAGCGCGGCATCAGCACCAACGCGCCGCCGAGCTTGCCTGCGCGAATGCCGAACGAATTCGGCGCGGAATGATAGAGCGGACCGGGCAGGATCGCGCGGGCACCGGGCTTCAGCCCGTAGATCATGGCGCGCATACGCTCGCCGGCGGCCTGCTGCTGCGGCGTCGGCGCATTGCGCCGCACGCCCTTGGGATGGCCTGTCGTGCCCGAGGTATAGATCATGTTCATCGGCTGCGGCACGACCGGACCGTCATAGGGCTGGTACGGCGCGAGCCAGGATTCGAGATCGATCGCGAAGTCCGGTGTCTTCAGATGATCGGGATCGATCTTGTAGTTATTGAGGATCTCCGGCGGCGTCGGCACGCTGAACACGGTGACGCCTTCAGGAACCGCGTCGCGCAAGGCGTGCAGCATGTCGGCATGTCCGATCAGCACGGACGTGCCGGTGTCGTTGAGGATATAGTTGATCTCCTCCGGCTTGAAGTGCCAGTTGATCGGCACGCCATAGGCACCGAGCCGCATCGCGGCGTAGGCGGCCTCCAGGAAGGCAACGTCGTTGCGCATCAGCATGCAGACGCAATCGCCCTGCTTGACGCCGATCCTGTCGAGGCCCGAGGCGATGCGATCGGCGCGATGGGCGACCTCAGCATGGGCACGACGGCGATCGCCGGAGACGATACCGAGGAAGTTGGACGTTTCGCTCATTTTTGTTTTTCTTTGTTCTTCAGCGACGGGTGTTAGCTTGTCGTCATCACCGGCCATGACGGAGAACGCTAATCCGCGTACTTCGCCGCGCGCTTCTCCAGGTTGGAGCGCACCGCTTCCGTCTGGTTCGGACTGCCGATCAGCTTCTGCTGCTCGACCGACTCCGCGAGCAACGCGGGACCTGGATCGACCGAGAGATTGTTCAGCAAACGCTTCGCGGCGCGGACCGCATCGGGGCTTTTACCGGCGATCTCGCGCGCGACTTCGAGCGCTGCGGCGCGCGGATCATCACAGATGCGCGTGGCGAGGCCGTAGGTCATCGCCTCCTGCGCGGAGAAGATGCGACCCGTGTAGGTAAGGTCGCGCAAGATGTCGTCGCGCACGAGCGATGCCAGTATCGGCGTGCCCGCCATGTCGGGGACGAGGCCCCATTTGATTTCCATGATCGACATGCGCGCATCCGGTGCAAGAAAGCGCATGTCGGCGCCGAGCGAGAGCTGGAAGCCACCGCCAAAGGCGACGCCATGTACGGCTGCGATCACGGGAACCGGAAGCTGGCGCCATCCCCATACCGCGGCTTGCGGAAAGTTCACCTGGCCATGCGTGCGCTTGGTGAGATCGCGATTTTCGCCACCCGGAATTCCGTTGCCACCCTTCTCCTTCATGGCGGCAAAACGCCCCATGTCGAGACCGGCGCAGAACGCGCGGCCCTCCCCGGACAGCACGACAACGCGCACGCCTTTTTCCTTCGAAAGGCGCTCCGTTGCCGCAACAAGGGCCTCGAACATGGCCTGATCGAGCGCATTCATCTTGTCCGCACGCACCAGGCGCACGTCGGCGACGCCTTCCGAGATCGAGATCGAGACGCGCTCTTCCATGGATGAATTCTCCCCTGTTCTTGTTCGGTGCCGCTTTACAGAAAGCTGACGGCCAGATTTAGTCAATCGACCAATTAACTGACAATCCGTACGGGAGAAACAGCCATGTTCAAGGAAAATCTTCTGGCTGGGCGCCGCATTCTCGTGACCGGTGGCGGCACCGGGCTCGGCAAGTCAATGGCGGCGCGCTTCCTCCAGCTCGGCGCCGAGGTGCATATCTGCGGCCGGCGCAAGATCGTCTGCGACGAGACCGCGATCGAGCTGATGGATCAGTATGGCGGCCGCGTCACCAGTCACGGCGTCGATATCCGCAATGCGCTCGCGGTCGAGGAGATGGTTGAAACCATCTTTCGCGACGCGCCTCTCACCGATCTCATCAACAACGCCGCCGGCAATTTCATCTCACGTACCGAGGAACTCTCGCCGCGCGGCTTCGATGCGGTCGCCAACATCGTCATGCACGGCACGTTCTATGTGACGCATGCGGTCGGCAAGCGCTGGATCGCGCTGAGGCAGCCCGGCAACGTCGTCTCGATCACCGTGACCTGGGTGCGCAACGGCTCGCCTTACGTGGTGCCGTCGGCGATGAGCAAGTCGGCAATCCACGCCATGACGATGTCGCTCGCGACCGAATGGGGCCGCTACGGCATCCGTCTCAACACCATCGCGCCGGGCGAGATTCCGACCGAGGGCATGAGCAAGCGCATCAAGCCCGGCGATGAGGCCGGCGCGCGCACCAAGGCGATGAACCCGATGGGCCGCGTCGGCACCATGGAGGAGTTGCAGAACCTCGCGGTGTTTCTGATCTCCGGCGGCTGCGACTGGATCAACGGCGAGACCATCGCGATGGACGGCGCGCAGGCGCTCGCCATGGGCGGCAATTTCTACCAGCTCCGCGACTGGAGCGACGACGACTGGAAGACTGCGCGCGACAGCATCATGGCGCAGAACGAGAAGGACCGGGCGAAGCGGGGGTGATCTCTCCGTAGTCGTCCTGGCGAAAGCCAGGACCCATTACCACCGAATGCTGGTTGGTGAAGATTGGCCATGATCCGTCTTCGCCAAATTGCGTCTTGTGGCTATGGGTCCTGGCTTTCGCCAGGACGACGATGTTGAACCAGTCGTGCTCTTCCCTCCCCCGTATTGTCTTTGTTCGCGGATGACGCCACACTCCGCGCTATAAAAACAAGGCACCGATGGGAGAGACATGTCCGCATCACCCAAACTGGCGAACCTCGCCGACATGGTGCGCGAGCGCGCGACGAGCCGCGGTAACGCCATCGCCTATGAGTTCGAGGGCCGCGTCACCAGCTTCGCCGAGTTCGACATCAAGACCAACAAGGTCGCCAATGCGCTTCTCGCCATCGGTGTGAAGAAAGGCGATCGCATCGCCTATCTCGGCAAGAACAGCGATGTCTATTTCGAACTGCTGATGGGCGCGATGAAGGCCGGTGTGGTGATGGCGCCGGTGAACTGGCGGCTCGCGGGACCCGAGGTCGCCTTCATCGTTAGCGATTGCAAGGCGCCGGTGCTGTTCGTCGGGCCGGAGTTCATCACGCAGGTCCGCCAGATCAAGGATCAGTTGCCGGGCGTCCGCACCATCATCACCACCGAAGGCGGCGCGCCGGAATGGCAGGATTTTGCAGCCTGGCGCGATGCGCAGAGCGGCAATGATCCCAAGGTGCCGATCGACACCAGGGATATCGCGATCCAGCTCTACACGTCGGGCACGACGGGCAAGCCGAAGGGCGCGATGCTGTCGCATGCCAACTTCCTCAACCTCGTGCAGACCGGCAATGCCGAGGACAAACCGGAGTGGAACCGGTGGTCGACCGACGATGTCTCGCTGGTCGCGATGCCGATCTTCCACATCGGCGGCTCCGGCTGGGGCGTGATGGGACTCTATCACGGCGCCCGCGGCGTCATCGCGCGCGAGTTCGATCCGACCAAGGTTCTGGATTTCTTCGAGCAGTCAGGCATTACCAAACTGTTCATGGTGCCGGCGGCGATGCAATTCGTGGTGCGGCAGCCGCGCGCGAGGAAGGTTGATTTCTCCCGACTGAAATACATGCTCTACGGCGCCTCCCCGATTCCGGCAGCGCTGCTGAAGGAGTGCATCGATATCTTCAAATGCGGCTTCGTGCAGATGTACGGCATGACCGAGACCACAGGCACCATCGTCGCACTGCCGCCGGAGGACCATGTCGAGGGCCTCGAGCGGATGCGCTCGGCCGGCAAGGCGCTGCCGGGCGTCGAGATCGCCATCCTCGATGCCGATGGCAAGCCGCTGCCGCCACGCGAGGTCGGCGAGATCGCGACGCGCTCGGGCTCGAACATGGCCGGCTATTGGAATCTACCGGAGGCGACCGCGTCGACACTGCGCAGCGACGGCTGGTTGCGCACGGGCGATGCCGGCTTCATGGATGAGGACGGCTATCTCTACATCCACGATCGCATCAAGGACATGATCATCTCCGGCGGCGAGAACATCTACCCGGCCGAGGTCGAGAGCGCGCTCTGCGATCACCCCGACGTCGCGGAAGCCGCCGTGATCGGCGTGCCCGACGACAAATGGGGCGAGGCGGTGAAAGCCGTCGTGGTGATGAAGCCCGGCAAAGAGGCGACCGCCACCGACATCATCAGCTTCACCCGCGAACGCATCGCCGGCTTCAAGACGCCGAAGACCGTGGAGTTTTTGCCGGCGTTGCCAAGGAATCCGTCAGGGAAGATTCTGCGGCGGCAATTGCGCGAACCATACTGGGCGGGGAAGGATCGACGGGTGAATTAGCCCCGCGTCGTCCTGGACAAGCGACGCGCAGCGGAGCGCTGATCCAGGACCCATTACCCCAGGGAGGGTTTGGCGAAGATTGATAACCACTAGCTCGCGCCACAACTCCTCCCTGGGGTAATGGGTCCTGGCTTTCGCCAGGACGACATTGGGGAGAGAAATCGGGGCTCGACGCGCTCAATGCTTCCCCGGCCCCATATACCCAAACAGGAACCCCGCCACTTTCCGCATCTGGATTTCCTCACTGCCCTCGGTGATGCGATAGCGGCGATGGTGGCGGTAGATGTGCTCGAACGGCTTGTGACGTGAATAGCCCATGCCGCCGTGGACCTGCATGGCGCGGTCGGCGGATTCGCAGCAGAGGCGGTTTGCCCAGTAATTGCACATCGAGACGCGGTCGGAGAGCGTACGTTCGATCTGTTCCTCGGTGAGCTGGTCCATCTCCCAGGCGGTCTTACGGATCAACAGGCGCAGCATCTCGGCTTGCGTCGCAAGTTCGACCAGCGGGAACTGGATCGCCTGGTTCTCGGCGAGCGCCTTGCCGAACGGCTTTCGCTCACGCGCGTATTTCACGCTCTCGTTGATGCAGTAGACCGCGGCGCCCAGCGAACTCGCGGCCTGGCGGATGCGGTTCTGGTGCACAAAACATTGCGCCAGCGACAGGCCGCGGCCGACCTCGCCGAACTGCGCATCCTCCGGCACGAACACATCGGTGAAGCTGACGCGGGGATGGTCGGTCGGCATGTTGAAGGTCCACATGTACTCCTCGATCCTGACGCCGGGACTCTTGGCCGGCACCAGGAAGCAGGTGATGCCACGGGCGTCGCCGTCATTGCCTGACGTGCGTGCGAACAGCGCGCAATGCGTGGCGACGTGCATGCCGGTCGTCCACATCTTCTCGCCGTTGATGATCCAGCCCTTGACGTTGTCGCGGGTCGCCGGCACCGCACGCGTCTCCATGTGGGTGGCGTCCGAGCCATGATGCGGCTCCGTCAAGCCAAACGTGATGCGGTACTTGCCCTTGATCGAACCGTCGATCATCGCCTTCTGGTCGTCGCGGCCGTAACGGTCGAGCATGGTGACGACGGGGAAATTGCCGACGATGGAGTGCTCGTTCTGAAGATCGTTGTGCAGGCCGAGCCCCTTCGCGGCAAAGTGCTCGCGGATCACGGCCATCCAGAGGTTGGAGCCGTCCTTGCCGCCATATTGTTTGGACACCGGAAAGCGCAGATGACCGGCAGCGTCGGCGAGATCCTTCGCCTTGCGCAACAAGGCTTCCCATTCGTGCCGCGGCAGACCGCCATTCTCGAAGTCGGTGCGCGCCCATTCGCGGCGGTGATCGAAGAAGCGGATGTTGTCGTCGGCCTCTTCCAGCGGCTTGATCTCGCGCTCTATGAAACGATCGAGCTCTCCGAGGTAGGCGACGAGATCTGCAGGCAATGAGAAATCCACGGTTCTCTCCCGGATTGATTTTATCGTTTTGCGTTAAGGCGCTAGGCGCGCTTTGCTTCGCACGATTAAGGTGAGAAGAGCGCGCGCAAGTCAAGCAATGCGAGACGTGTGGGAGCGCAAGGCGCGCCCGCGCAATTCGATGGTGCCGTGACGCCGGTGCGGCGGTAGTTTGACGCCAATATTCCTTCGAAGAAAAAGCGGGAGCGCGCGATGGAGCTGAAATTCTCAAAGGTGGAACGCAAGGGACCGATCACGATCGTGACGCTGTCGCGGCCCGAGGTCTACAACGCGCTGCATACCGACGCACATTTCGAGCTGCAAAAGGTGTTTGACGATTTCTCCGCCGATCCAGAACAGTGGGTGGCGATCGTCACCGGCGCCGGCGACAAAGCGTTCTGCGCCGGCAACGATCTGAAGTGGCAGGCGGCGGGAGGAAAACGCGGCTGGGACAAGGGCGGCTTTGCCGGCCTCACGGCGCGGTTCGACTGCGACAAGCCGATCATCGCGGCGGTGAACGGCGTCGCCATGGGCGGTGGTTTCGAGATCGCGCTGGCCTGCGACCTGATCATTGCGGCGGAGAATGCGACCTTCGCTCTGCCCGAGCCGCGCGTCGGGCTCGCCGCGCTTGCCGGCGGCCTGCACCGCCTGCCGCGCCAGATCGGGCTGAAGCGCGCGATGGGCATGATCCTCACGGCGCGCCATGTCAGCGCCAAGGAGGGACAAGAGCTCGGCTTCGTCAACGAGGTGGTGCCGCAGGGTGAGGCGCTCGCCGGCGCGCTGCGCTGGGCCGAGATGATCACCAAGAATTCGCCGATGTCGATCCGCGCCTCGAAGCAGGCGATTCAGAAGGGGCTTGCCGTGTCGCTGGAGCAGGCGATCGAGGAGCAGCGCGAATATCCCGCGGTGAAGGCGATGGCGGCCTCGCAGGATTACATCGAGGGCCCGAAGGCCTTCTCGGAGAAGCGACCGCCGAAATGGGTGGGGAAGTAGGGCATCACTTCCCGCGGACGGCTGCAACAACTCTCTCCCGAGTCGTCCCGGCGAAGGCCGGGACCCATAACCACGGGGAGGCGTTTGGCGAAGACTCGTTGTTCGGAACGACGACTTCGCGTCATCGATAAATCACGCGGTATGGGTCCCGACCTTCGCCGGGACGACTATGAGGAAAGACCGTGCTCACTCGCCCCGCGATAGCTCCCACCTGTAGGACGCGTAGCTCGGCTGATCGACCGCAAGCTTGTCCATCGTGGTTGCCCACAGATGCTCGGCGAGGCCCGGCGTTGCGAGATCGACCTCTCCCTTTGCGATGCGCTCCGCAAGGGCACGGTTGAGCTCGGTCACCGAGCCGTCCATGCCGAGCAGCGCGCGCAGGCGTTCGACCTCGCTTGCGTCGCTCCCCTCCTCCTGCGTCAGTTGTCGCGTGACGAGGTCGAGGATGTTGACGGCGACGCGCAGCTTGAAAGCCTGATGGCCGGTGATCAGCGGCGTGATGTCGCTGCGGAGGAAATCGGCGACCGCCTTGGTCAGCTCGATCGGGGTCGGCTCGTCCTGCATGTCTAACCTCCGCGCGGCGCGAGCAGCCGCAACAGATCGATCTCGGTCTCCGACGC
This sequence comes from Bradyrhizobium sp. T-1, assembly GCF_053592855.1. Lineage (NCBI taxonomy): Bacteria > Pseudomonadati > Pseudomonadota > Alphaproteobacteria > Hyphomicrobiales > Nitrobacteraceae > Bradyrhizobium > Bradyrhizobium sp. T-1. Next base: position 5,896,232 of record NZ_CM132115.1, read on the forward strand.
GCGACGGCCGATCATGGCGCGCTCCATGGAATGGTCAGGCCCTTCGCGAAATCGCTGCATCATGCCGCCGCACATGATGCCCCAGCGCAGCGTGCCCATCACTTCCCAGAACTTCACACGCGCTGCATCCACCTTGCGGCCGGCTGCCTCATAGCCGGCGAACAGCTCTTCGCGCGAGCCAAAGCCGCCGACGGGCTTGTCGATCTCGCCGAAACGCCAGGAGTTGACGCAGACCCAGCCGAGATCCTCCATGGGATCGCCGAGATGGGCGAGCTCCCAGTCCAGCACCGCGCGCAACCCGTCGGCGCCGATGATGAGATTGCCGTTGCGGAAGTCGCCATGCACCAGCGTGGTCTCGGCCGAGGGGCCGGGATCGTGGGCGCGCAGCCAGCGCAGCGCCAGCTCAAACACCGGCTTCGGCCAGTTCAGGCTGCGATAGTCGCGCTCGAGCTCGGAGATTTCCTGGCTCGCGGAGCGGCTGCGCAGCGCGGGCAATTTGTCCTGCGGCAACCGGTGCAGGCCCGCGAGCACGCCGCCGATCTGCCGCGCAAGCAGTGGCCGCGCCGCCGCGAATTCATCATCACGCAGAATCTTGCGGGCGATGGTCTCGCCCTCGACCCGCTGCATGATGAAGCCGGTGCCGAGATCTTCATCCGGGGTCAGCACATGCATCACGCGCGGCGACGGTACGCCTGCCTCGTAGGCAAGCTGCATCAGTTGCGCTTCAGCGGCGAGACCTGCTGCACGTGTCGGCGCGGCGCCATAGCCTTTCGGCGAACGGCGCAGGATCGCGCCGATCGGCCCGTCGGGATGCGCGATGTCGAAGCGCCAGGTTTCCTGGCTGGCGCCACCCGAAAGCTTTGCTGCGCCGGTGACGCCGGTGGCCCCTTTGCACCAGCGCGCGACGCTGCGGGAGAGTTCGGCTTCGATCATTTGCCCTTGAACTGCGCAGGCCGCTTCTCCAGAAACGCGCCGACACCCTCGCGAAAGTCCTGCGTATCGCCGGCGCGCAGCTGGGACTGGAATTCGAGATTGAGCTGGTCCTCGAAGGAATTTTCCGGGCTGTCCCAATAGAGCTTTCGGATCAGCGACAGCGCGACCGTCGGTCCACTGGCGAGGTCGCGCGCGAGCTTCATCGCTTCTTCCATCAGCACGGCATCGTCATAGACGCGATTGACGAGCCCCCATTCCAGCGCCTTCTCGGCCGGCAGGCGCTCGCCCATCAGCGACAATTCGACCGAACGCGCCTTGCCGATCAGGCGCGGCAGCAACCAGGTCGAGCCGCAATCCGGCACCAGGCCAATGCGGCGGAAGGCCTGCAGGAAGTAGGACGAGCGCGCACACAGCACCATGTCGCCGAGCAGCGCGAAGCTCATGCCGGCGCCCGCCGCCGGCCCGTTGACCGCCGTGATGATGGGGCAGTGAAGGCTTCGGATGCGGCGCAGGAACGGATGAAACCCGGTCTCCAGCGTCAGGCCGGCCTTGGTCTTCTTCGACTGGTTGTTGCGGCCCTGCAGGTTAGCGCCGGTGCAGAACGCCCGACCTGCGCCGGTCAGCACCACGCAACGCACTTCGTCCCTCTTCTCCTCAATGCTATCGAGCGCCTCGGCGAGACCGCCCAGCATGTCCATGGAGACCGCGTTCATCACCTCCTGATGGTCGAGCTTGAGGATCGCCACCGAACCGTCGAACTCGAGCGTGACGTGTTTGAACTGCATCGTTTCCTCGTCAGTTGCGGCCCCCGCGATGTTTCGCAGGCCGGAATTACTTTTGCCGGGGCGCATATTTGATTTTTGGCGCGGTCTTGTCCATGGTGGCGAGAGCATACCCCACCGTCATATCGCATGATCTTGCGCGCACCGGCTGATGCCGGTCGCGCCAAAAACAGGAAGCGCGCCATGAACCTTTTCGATCTCACCGGCCGCGTCGCCGTGATCACCGGCGGCAACGGTGGTATCGGTCTCGGCATCGCGCAGGCACTGGCCGGCCAGGGCTGCAATGTCTCGATCTGGGGCCGCAATGCCGACAAGAACAAGGCTGCTGCCGCGAGCATGGCGGGCCTCTCCGGCAAGGTCGACGCCCGCGTCTGCGACGTCACCGATCCGGCTTCCGTGAATGCCGCGATGAAGGCGACGCTCGACACGTTCGGCCGGGTTGACGGCTGCTTCGCGAACGCCGGCATCGGCGGCGGAGGCCGCAGGTCCTTCATCGAGCGCACCGAGGAGGAATGGCGCACGATGTTTGCGACCAATCTCGACGGTGTGTTCCATGCCTTTCAAGTGGCCGCAAGGCACATGACCGACCGCGCCAATGCCGGCGACCCGTTCGGCCGGCTGGTTGCGACCTCGAGCCTCGCTTCCATCTTCGGCACCGCACGCAACGAGCACTATGCCGCGACCAAGGCCGCAATCAATGCACTGGTGCGCGCGCTCGGTGTCGAGCTCGCCCGCCACGGCATCACCGCAAACGCAATCCTCCCCGGCTGGATCAAGAGCGACATGACATCGGGTCTCATGGCCAACGAAAAGTTCGTTGCCAATGTGATGCCGCGGATTCCGATGCGGCGCTTCGGCGAGGCATCCGATTTCGGCGGCATCGCCGTGTATCTGATGAGCAAGGCCTCGTCGTATCACACGGCCGACACGTTCGTGATCGACGGCGGCTATACGGCGTTTTGACTTCGTAGCCCGGATGGAGCGAAGCGTAATCCGGGATTCTGAAAAGCAAGCAAGACCCGGATTTCGCGACGCTCCATCCGGGCTACAAACTCCGAGGGGAACGGGCAAATGTTTTCACACGTCATGATCGGCACCAACGACCTCGACAAGGCCAAGACGTTCTATGACAGCCTGCTGAGCACGCTCGAGGTGCGGCCCGCGCGGGTCGACGGCCACCGCATCTTCTACATCACCAAGACCGGCGTTTTCTCGGTGACAAAGCCGATCAACGGCGAGCCGGCAACTTGCGCGAACGGCGGCACCATCGGCTTTGCTGCCAACTCGCCTGAGCAGGTCGACAAGTGGCACGCCGCGGGAATCGCCGCCGGCGGAACGCCAATCGAAAATCCACCTGGCATTCGTGAAGGCGCGGGGAATAAGCTTTATCTCGCCTATTTGCGCGATCTCGACGGCAACAAGATCTGCGCGATGCATCGGATGCCTAACTGAGTCGGCTATACTCGGTGTCGTCCCGGCGAAGGCCGGGACCCATTACCCCAGGGAGGAGTTGCGGCGCGAGCCGGTGACCGCGAGTCTTCGTCAAACTTCTCCCTGTGGTTATGGGTCCCGGATCTGCGCTTCGCTTGTCCGGGACGACGTGGGATAGAGTTCGCCCCTCCATTCAAACAACATTTCAAACGCCGCCGCGAAATTCCATCGCATGGCATGGCTTGCGTGAGAAAATACGCGCTCGCGCTTTGGCCGCGCTGCGACTATTCTCCCGGCCAACACGATCTCAGTGACCTCCGGGAGGAACAATGACAAAGCACGCCTACATACCCCGCACCACCAACTACACGCTCAATCCCGGCGATGAGCTCAACGACCTGCGCATGCCGGACCAGGTCCGGCCGCTTTACGATCACGTCAGGAAATTCATCCGCGAAACCGTCGAGCCGATGTCGATCGAATTCGCCAAGGCCGGCGAAGGCAAACAGGATCGCTGGAGCTTTACGCCGAAGCAGCTCGAGGTGCTCGAGGTCGCCAAGAACAAGGCCAAGAAGGAAGGTCTCTGGAACTTCTTCCTGCCCGACGACGAGACCGGCCAGGGCCTGAAGAATCTCGACTACGCCTATATCGCCTCCGAGCTCGGCAAGAGCCCGCTCGCCTCGGAGACCATGAACTGCTCGGCGCCCGACACCGGCAACATGGAGGTGCTGGAGCGCGTCGGCACCAAGGAGCAGAAGGAGAAGTGGCTGAAGCCGCTGCTCAACGGCGAGATTCGCTCAGCCTATGTCATGACCGAGCCGAACGTCGCTTCCTCCGACGCCAAGAACATCTCCACCACCGCAAAGCTCGTCGGCGACGAATGGGTCATCAACGGCGAGAAGTACTACATCTCGGGCGTGGGCGATCCCCGCTGCAAGATCCTCATCGTGATGGTCAAGACCAATCCGGACGCGGCGCCGAGCAAGCAGCAGTCGCAGATCCTGGTGCCGCGCGATACGCCCGGCGTCGAGGTGCTCGGCCCGATGTACGTGTTCGGCCAGGACCACGCCCCGCGCGGCCACATGCACATGCGCTTCAACAATGTGCGCGTGCCGAAGGAGAACATGCTGCTCGGCGAGGGCCGCGGCTTCGAGATCTCGCAGCTCCGCCTCGGACCGGGCCGCATTCATCACTGCATGCGCACCATCGGCAAAGCCGAGAAGGCGCTCGATCTGATGGTGCAGCGCGGCCTCACCCGCGAGGCTTTCGGCAAGAAGATCGCTCATCTCGGCGGCAACATGCAGATCATCGCGCAGGCGCGCTGCGAGATCGAGGCGATGCGGCTGATGGTGCTGAAGGCCGCCAAGGCCATGGACGTGCTCGGCAACAAGGAAGCCCGCGTCTGGGTCTCCATGGTCAAGGCCATGGTGCCGGAGCGTGCCTGCAAGATCATCGATCAGTCGATTCAGATGCACGGTGCCACCGGCATCTCGCACTGGACTCCGCTCGCCGAGATGTATCAGGACGTGCGCCACCTGCGCTTTGCCGATGGTCCGGACGAGGTGCATTGGATGGTGGTCGGCCGCCACGAGCTGAGCATGGCGTAAGCCGCCCTCTCTTTCCCCTCTCCCCGCAAGCGGGGCGAGGGGAAGAAACAGAGCTACGTTGCCGGAGCGAGCTTGTCCTGCGTCTTGGTCTCGAAATCGCTGGCGTCGTGGCGCTCGTGGAGCTGGCTGGCCGGATCGCCGGACACCCGGTTGACCATGCGGCCGCGCTTGACGGCTGGGCGCTTGGCGATCTCATCGGTCCAGCGCTGCACGTTCTTGTAGTCCTGCACCGACAAGAATTCGCCGGCACCATAGACCAGCCCCTTGGCGAGTGCGCCGTACCACGGCCACACGGCCATGTCGGCGATGGTGTACTCCTTGCCCGCCAGATATTCGTTGTCCGCGAGACGCCGGTCGAGCACGTCGAGCTGACGCTTGACCTCCATCGCGAAGCGATCGATGGCGTATTCGATCTTGAACGGCGCATAGGCGTAGAAATGGCCGAAGCCGCCGCCGAGATAGGGCGCGCTGCCCATCTGCCAGAACAGCCAGGACATCGCCCCGGTGCGGGCCTTGATCTCCTTGGGCAGAAAGGCACCGAACTTCTCGGCGAGGTAAAACAGGATCGATCCGGACTCGAAGATCCTGACAGGCTCGGGGCCGGAGCGGTCCATCAGCGCCGGGATTTTCGAGTTCGGGTTGATGTCGACAAAGCCGCTGCCGAACTGGTCGCCATTGCCGATCTTGATCAGCCAGGCATCGTACTCGGCACCCTTGTGACCGAGCGCCAGCAGTTCTTCCAGCATCACCGTGACTTTCACCCCGTTCGGCGTCGCCAGCGAATAGAGCTGGAGGGGATGCTTGCCGACCGGCAGCTCCTTGTCGTGGGTCGCGCCGGCGATCGGCCGGTTGATGCTGGCGAACTGACCGCCATTCTCCTTGTTCCAGGTCCAGACTCTTGGCGGCACGTAGGCGGGGGCGTCAGGCATGCGATGGGCTCCGGCAGAAAGATGCGCCTGCATTAATTAGCCCGCAAACAGCCGATGGCAAGCCCTGCCCGCTCTGCGTCCGGCGCGGGCCTCAGGCCGGCGTCATGCATTCGAGCTAACCCGTCACCACTCTACGGGCTGACGGTCTGGCCGCGCTTGGCGACATCTGTGGATGCTCTCACGACTTATTTTGTGGCGCGGAATGGACGCCCGCGACGACGCCTGCGCGCAAGAAGCTCCCTCAAATCCGGCGTGGCATCACTGGCAGCGAAGGGTTAGCGTCGAACGGCCCTCACAAGACCAAGCAAGAAGAGCAACCCCAGGGCCGCCGGGAGAGGATCATGAAATCGCCGATCTGCGACATGCTGGGCATCGAGTTCCCGCTGCTCGCCTTCAGCCATTGCCGCGACGTCGTTGCAGCCGTGAGCCGCGCCGGCGGCTTCGGCGTGCTCGGCGCCACCGTGCATACGCCGGATACGCTCGAACGCGAGCTGAAATGGATCGACGATCACGTCGACGGCAAGCCCTACGGCATCGACGTGCTGATCCCCGAAAATATCTCGACGTCAGGCGAGAAGGACGTCACCTGGAAGAGCCTGGAAGCGCGCGTGCCGCAGGAGCATCGCACCTACACGCGCGACCTCCTGAAGAAGTACGACATTGAGCTCACTGCCACCGAAGTGGCCGACAATCAGCCGCAGCCGTTCGACGCCAAGACCGCGCTGGAGCTGCTCGACGTCTCCTTCAATCATCCGATCCGGCTGATCGCCAATGCGCTCGGCGTGCCGCCGAAAGCGATGATGGAGATGGGCAAGAAGCACAACGTGCCGGTGGCCGCGCTCGTCGGCGCCAAGGAGCACGCGCTGCGCCAGGTCGCCGCCGGCGTCGACATCCTCGTGGTGCAAGGCACCGAGGCCGGCGGCCATTGCGGCGAGGTGTCGACCCTGGTTCTGGTGCCGGAGGTGATCAAGGCGGTCAAAAAGATCCGCGACGTGCCGGTGCTGGCGGCCGGCGGCATCATGACGGGGCGGCAGATGGCGGCCTGCATGGCCATGGGCGCAGCCGGCGCCTGGACCGGCTCGGTGTGGCTGGCCACCGTCGAGTCCGAGACCTCTGAGATCTTCCGCGAGAAGATGATCGCGGCCTCTTCGCGCGATGCGGTCCGCTCGAAGGGGCGCACCGGCAAGCCGGCGCGGCAGCTTCGCTCGGTCTGGACCGATGCCTGGGACCGCGCGCCGGAAAGCCCGGGCGCGCTACCGATGCCGCTGCAGAGCATCATCAGCCGCGACGCCTTCAACTCGATCGATCGGGCGGCCGCGAGCGGCAACGCCAAGGCGCGCGATCTCGTCAGCTATTTCGTCGGCCAGGGCGTCGGCCTGATCGACAGCGTGAAATCAGCCGGCGCCGTGGTGCAGGAATTCAAGGAAGAGTTTGCCGAAGCCGTCGAGCACATGAATGCGCTGGTGGCGGAGTAGCAACCACATCGTCATTGCGAGCGAAGCGAAGCAATCCAGACCGCCTCAGCGGAAAGATTCCTGGATTGCTTCGTCGCTTCGCTCCTCGCAATGACGAAAATAATCCAACATCGCGAAACGAGATTATGACTGATAAGACCACTTCCCCCGAAAACCGCATTCCCGTCATCGTCGGCATCGGCGAGATCGTCGACCGCCCCAAGGAGATCACCGAAGGCCTTGAGCCGCTCGACCTGCTCGAGCGGGCCTTGCGACGCGCGGAAGCCGATGCCGGTGCAAAGCTGCTCGGCGAGGTGCAGTCGCTCGACGTCGTCAACTTCCTGAGCTGGCGTTATCGCGATCCGGAAAAGCTCTTGGCGCAACGCCTCGGGATCCAACCTGCGCATTGCTATTACGGCCCGGTCGGCGGTGAGACTCCGATCCGCTACATCCACGAGGCCGCAAAGCGCATCGCGCGCGGCGAATGCGCCGTCGCGGCGGTCTGCGGCGCGGAGGCGCAATCGACCGCGACCGAAGCCGATCGTGCCGGCGTCAAGCTGCCATGGACGCCGTTTGCCCACGACGCCCCCGAGCCAAAGCGTGGCGCCGCATTCCAGAAGCCTCTCGCCGTGAAGCTCGGCGTATTCAGGCCCGTCACGGTCTATCCATTTTATGAAGCCGCCTCCTCCGCGCATTGGGGCCAAACGCCGCGCGAGGCGATGACGGAATCAGGAATGCTGTGGTCGCGTTATTCGGAGGCCGCCGCGCAAAATCCCAATGCCTGGCTGAAGCGCCGCTATGCGCCGGACGAGATCACGACACCGACCGCGGACAACCGTCTCATCGCCTGGCCGTACAACAAACTCATGGTCGCCAACCCAAGCGTCAACATGGGCGGTGCGCTGCTGCTGACCAGCCTTGCCAAGGCGCGTGCGGCCGGGATTCCCGAAGACAAACTGGTCTATCCGCTCGGCGGCGCCTCAGCCGAGGAGCCGCCCGATTATCTGCTGCGCGACCAGTTTTACGAGAGCCATCCGCAGAATGCCGTGCTGACGGCCGCAATGGATCTCGCCGGCGGCGACGGGAGAACGTTCGGCGCGATCGAGCTCTATAGCTGCTTCCCCTGCGTGCCGAAGATGGCGCGGCGGACGCTGGGCCTTTCCGCCGACGTGCAGCCCACCGTGACCGGCGGGCTCACCTTTTTCGGTGCGCCGCTCAACACTTACATGACGCATGCCGCCTGCGCGATGGTGCGGCGTGTGCGCGAGGGCGACAAGCTCGGCCTGCTCTATGGTCAGGGCGGCTTCGTCACCAAGCATCACGCGCTGGTGGTGGCGAAGGCGCCGCCGCGCGAGGCGCTGGCGCAGGAGACCAGCGTACAAGGCGAGGCCGACCGCAACAAGCGCGCTGTGCCGGAGTTCGTCACGGAGGCGAGCGGAAAAGGCAAGGTCGAGAGCTTTACGGTGCTCTATGGCCGTGGCGGCGAGGCCGAGCACGGTGTGGTGATGCTGCGCACAGAGGATGATCGGCGCACACTGGCGCGGATTCCGGCGAGCGATCATGCGACGCTGAGGCACTTATTGAGCATGGATCGTACGCCGGTAGGTTCACTCGGCGAGATCCGGATGGCCGCGGATGGCGTGCCGGAGTGGCGCGTGGCGTGATTTCGTAGGGTGGGTTAGCCGAAGGCGTAACCCACCTCTGTTGCGTCCACGGAGACACCAATAGTGGGTTACGCTTCGCTAAACCACCCTACGAAGCTACGACACCTGCGCTAGCTCTTCGGCGGCTGCTTCTCGGACGCGGTGGCCGGTTTCCCGCCGGCGCCGACGACGCGAACCGCATCGCCGTCGGACAGGCCGTCCGGCGGCGCGGTGATGACACGGTCGTCGGGCGCGATGCCCGAGGCAAGCTCGATCTCGCGGCCGAGGTCGCGGGCGATGGTCACCGGCTTGAACAGCACCTTGTCGTCGGTGCCCACCGTCGCGACGCGCAGGCCGCTGCCGTTGAAGATCAACGCGCTGGCGGGAATGCTCAACGGCGCGGAGTCGCGCTGCAGGCCGAGCTTCACGCTGGCATAGCCGCCGGGCATCAGCTCGCCGCTGGAATTGTCGAGGCCAAGCTGCATACGCGTGGTGCCTGACGCGACGTCCACGGCCTGCGAGGACGCTTCCACGGTCGCCTGGAAATTCCGGTTGGGATACTCCGGCAGCGCGATCGTGGCCTTGGCGCCGATCTTGATCGCCGGTACGTAGTTCTGGGGCACGTTGACGTAGACGCGCAGCTTGGTGATGTCGGAGACCACGAACATCGCCGGCCCCGCGCCGCCGCCGGCATTAATCAGCGCACCGACGTCGGTATCGCGCGCCGTGACTACGCCGTCGAACGGCGCGGTGATCTTCTTGTAGCCGGCGAGCGCCTCGAGCCGCTCGACGTTGGCCTTTCCGGAATTAACCGCCGCATTCTTGTTGGAGAGATCCGCGGTGCGCTCGTCGATCTCCTGCGCGGAGACGAAGTTGGAGGCGACCAGCGTCTTGCGCCGGTTCAGGGTTGCCTCCGATAACCTGGCGCTGGCCTGCTGGCTGGCGAGGTCGGCGCGTGCTTGCAAGAGCTGCTGGTCGAGGTCGGGCGCCTCGATCTCGGCGATCACCTGACCTGCCTTGACCCGGGCGCCGATGTCCGCGCTCCAGCTTTTGAGATAGCCGGAGACACGTGCGAAGATCGGAGCGCGATAATAGGCCTCGAGCCGGCCCGGCAGATCGATCGTGGAATTGAGCGCCTTGGCGTTCGGCAGGGTCACCGCAACGCTGGGAACGGCTTGGTCGTCGGTCCACTCCTTCAGCTTGGAGCCCTGATCCTCGCGCGCACGGATGCCGGTGCCAACCACGAGACCAGCCACGATCAGCGCCACAACGCTGAAAATACCCAGTTTCCGGCGCGATACCGGGGAGCGGGGTTCAGTGGGTGACATGCGCAGTCTCCAATGAGGCGGCGGCTTTGGCGCCTTGTTTCTTGTGTACCATGCTGAACACCACGGGAACAAACATCAGCGTGGCGAAAGTCGCAAAGATCAGGCCGCCGATCACGGCGCGGCCAAGTGGCGCGTTCTGCTCGCCGCCCTCACCCAGCCCCAGCGCCATCGGCGCCATGCCGATGATCATGGCAAGCGCAGTCATCAGCACCGGCCGGAACCGGACGAAGCCGGCTTCGAGCGCCGCGGCGATGGGATCGCCGAGCTCCTGATAGCGCTCGCGGGCGAAGGAGATCACAAGCACGCTGTTGGCGGTCGCAACGCCCATGCACATGATGGCGCCGGTGAGCGCCGGCACCGACAGCGTGGTCTGGGTCGTGAACAGCATCCAGACGATGCCGGCGAGCGCGGCCGGCAATGCGGTGATGATCACGAACGGATCGGACCAGGACTGGAAGTTCACGACGATCAGGAAGTAGATCAGCACGACGGCGCCGAGCAGGCCGAACAACAGGCCGGTGAAGGCGCTGTTCATGGTCTGCACCTGGCCGAGCAGCACCACGGACGAGCCCTTCGGCACCTCCTTGGCGGTGTCGGCGATCACTTGGCGGATGTCGTTGGACACCGCGCCGAGATCGCGCCCCGAGGTCGTGGCAAAGATCTGCACCATCGACTGGATGTCGTATTGCGACACCACCGCGCTCGACACCGAACGCTTGATGTCGGCGATACCGCCGAGGATCGGCGACTGCGAATTCCCGGCTGCGGTGATCGGCAGCGTCTGCAGCGCGCTGAGCGAATCAATCTGGTATTGCGGCGTCTGCATCACGATGGAATAGGACACGCCGTTGTCGGGGTTGAGATAGTAGGTCGGTGCGACCTGCGAAGAGCCGGCGAGATTGACCACGAGGCTGTTGGTGACGTCCCGTTCGGTCAGGCCGACATATTGCGCGCGGGTCCGGTCGACATCGATGTTGAAGGTCGGACCGTTCGGAGACTGCTGGATGCGCGCATCGGCAACGCCGGGAATCCTGCGGATCTTGGCCAGCAGATTGTTGGCATAAGCGAAATTGGCGCCGAGATTGGCGCCGCGGATCTGCAGGTCGATCGGCGCCGGCGCGCCGAAATTCAGGATCTGGCTGACGATGTCGGCCGGCAGGAACGCGAAGCTGACGCCCGGAAACAGCCGCGGCAGCTGCTCGCGCAGCACCTTCACATGCTCCTCGGTCGGCTTGTGGCCCTCCCTGAGCTTGATCTGGATGTCGCCGTCCTGCGGACCGATCACGCCGGTGTTGTTATAGGTCATGTTGATGCCGGAGATCGGCATGCCGATGTTGTCGGTCATGGTCTCGATCTCGCCCGGGATCAGCTTGCGGACCGCCTTCTGCACGTCGGCGAGCTGGTTGGCGGTCTCCTCGACGCGGGTGCCGACCTGAGTGCGGACGTGCATCAGGATGTTGCCGGCATCGACGGCGGGGAAGAAGTTGCGCCCCAGGAACGGCACCAGCGCGAAGGACGCGCCGACCACGCAGAGGAAGCCGGCGACGAATACCATCCGGTGCGCCATCGCGAGCCCCAGCAAATCGTGGTATCCGCCACGAATGCGTTCGAATCGCCTCTCGAAACCGCGCTGGAACCAGACCAGCGGATTGCGCGACTTCGGCGGCTCGCCCTCGTGATGCACGTGCGGGTGTAGCAGGTAATTCGCCATGGTCGGCACCAGTGTGCGCGACAGGATGAATGACCACATCATCGCGAACATCACCGCTTCGGCCATCGGCACGAAGAGGAATCGCGCGACGCCGGTGAGAAAGAACATCGGCACGAACACGATGCAGATACAGAGCAACGAGACGAAGGCGGGCGTCACGATCTGGTTGGCGCCGTCGAGGATCGACTGCTCGACCGGCTTGCCCTGCTCGAGATGATAATTGATGTTCTCGATGGTCACCGTGGCGTCGTCGACGAGGATGCCGACGGCGAGCGCCAACCCGCCGAGCGTCATGATGTTGAGCGTCTCGCCGATCGCCGACAGCATGACGATGGCACCTAGCACCGACAGCGGGATCGAGACCGCGATGATGATCGTCGAGCGCCAGCTGCCGAGGAACAACAGGATCATGACGCTGGTGAGCAGCGCGGCGATCACGCCTTCGAAGGCAACACCCTCGATCGCGCCGCGAACGAACACCGACTGGTCGCCGATGAAGCCGATCTTCAAGGCATCCGGCAGCTGATCCTTGACGTCGATCACCTTCTGCTTGATGCCGGCGATGATGTCGAGCGTCGAGGTCGCGCCCGCCTTCAGCACCATCATCAGCACCGAGCGGTTGCCGTCGACATGGACGATGTTGGTCTGCGGCGGATTGCCGTCGCGCACGGTTGCGACGTCGCGGACATAGACCATGGCGCCGTTGACGGTCCTGATCGGCAGGTTGCCGAGCTCGTCGATCTTCAGCGGCGAGTTGTTCAGCTGGATGTTGTACTCGAAGGTCCCGATTTTCTGGGTGCCGACCGGCGTGATCAGGTTTTGCGCGGCCAGCGCATTGGCGACGTCCTGGCCGGACAGGCCTCGGGCCTGCAGCGCGGTCGGATCGAGGTCGATCTGGATCTGGCGCTGCTTGCCGCCGAAGGGATACGGGATCGCGGCGCCCGGCACGGTCACCAGCGGCGTGCGCAGTTGGTTGATGCCGATGTCGGCGAGGTTTTGCTCGGTCAGGCCATCGCCCGACAGCGCGACCTGGATGATCGGCACGGTCGAGGCGGAGTAGTTCAGGATCAGGGGTGGCGTCGCGCCCGGCGGCATCTGCTTGATCAGCGTCTGCGAGATCGCCGTGACCTGCGCGTTGGCGGTGCGGATGTCGACATTGGGCTGGAAGAAGATCTTGATGATGCCAAAGCCGTTATAGGAATTGGCGGTGATGTGCTCGATGTCATTGACCGTCGTCGTCAGCGCGCGCTGGAACGGCGTGGTGATGCGGCCTGACATCTGGTCGGGCGGCAGGCCGGTATACTGCCAGACCACGCCGATCACGGGGATGCGAATGTCCGGAAAGATGTCGGTCGGCGTCCGCAGCGCCGCCAGCGGTCCGATGATCAGCAGCAGAAGCGCGAGCACGACGAACGTGTAGGGCCGGCTCAGGGCGATACGGACCAGAGCAATCATGCGCCAGGCAAATCCAGGTCAAACGAGAATTCGGAATCCGCCCCCACGGCGATCCCCATTCCCCTTTACCCGAGCACCGCCGGAAACGCTAACCTCCGGCGGCTTTCCTGCATTCACTTCCCTGCTACCGCACTGCGAAAACGTCATCGCAGCCATGCGACCGCCTATTTCAGGCGGCGCGCACCACGTTCAGGAACTTTCCGACTTCAAGCTTGAGCCGATTGGAGTCACGCGACAGCATCTGCGCCGCCGACAGCACTTGCGACGAAGACGCGCCGGTCTCGGCGGCGCCGCGCTCGACCTCGCCCACATTGGATGAGGCCTGCTGCGCCCCCTTTGCCGCCTGCTGCACGTTTCGTGCGATCTCCTGCGTCGCCGCGCCCTGCTGCTCCACGGCCGCAGCAATGGCCGCAGCGATCTCGGACAGCCGGGAGATGGTGTCGCCGATGTCGCGGATCGCCGTGACGGATTCCCGGGTGGCCGACTGGATGCCAGTGATCTGCTGGCCGATCTCGCCGGTCGCCTTCGCGGTCTGCTCGGCAAGAGCCTTGACCTCGGAGGCCACCACGGCGAAGCCGCGGCCGGCCTCGCCCGCCCTCGCCGCCTCGATCGTGGCGTTGAGAGCCAGCAGATTGGTCTGCCCCGCGATCTCATCGATCAGTTCTACGACGTCGCCAATCTTGGCGGCCACCTTCGACAACTCGCCGATCTGTCCACTTGTCAGTCGTACCTGGTCGACCGCTTCGTTGGCCATCCGCGCCGAATCCTGCACCCGGCGGCCGATCTCGTTGACGGAGGACGACAGTTGCTCGGTCGCCGACGCAACGGACTGGACGTTCGCAGAAGCCTCCTGCGAACCATCGGCAACGGTGACAGCAAGCTGCTGTGCCCGTGCGGCCGTCACGTTCATTGCGCCGGCGGAGGCCTCCAACTCGGTCGAAGCCGAACTTACGGCATCGACGATCTCGCCGACGGCCGCCTCGAACTGACTGGCAAGCCTATGCATGTCGGCGCGGCGTTGTTCCGCCGCGACCTGATCCTGCCTGATCTTGGCGGCCGCAGCCTCGTGCGCCTTCTCCTCGGCCTTGACCTTGAACACCTCGACCGCATGGGCCATGTCACCCACTTCGTCCTTGCGGCCAAGCCCGGGAAGAACCACCGCAAAATTTCCGCTCGCCAGTTCGCCCATCGCCCCCGTCAGCGCCGAGAGCGGACGCACGATCCGCGAAACCGCGACCCAGAAGCTCAGCACTGCGAGGCCGAGGCTTGCGAACAGGATCGCAGCACTAACGGCCAGATTCGAGGCGCTTGCCTTCTCCTGTTCGGCAGCCTCCGCGTCCGCGGCTGCGCCGATCGCATCCGCCAGCCCCAGGATGGAATTGATCGCTGTCGTCGCGCGGCTCATATAGTCGCGGCCACCGATCTTGTAGTCCCCACTCGCAGCGGTCGCGAGAACGTCGGAGCGCAGCGCACCATAGGTTTGAAAGTAATCTTCGTTCACGGCCTTGATGGCGGATGCGATTTTCGACGCAACGTCGGAGCGATCGGCGATCGGAGCAACCGTTCCCCAGGCAAGCTCGACGTGGCCCCGGAAGGTCGCGATCCGACCAATGCCGTCCGCGGCAAGCTTGGTGCGCGAACTGATCAAGCCTCCGAGCAGCGCACGCTCGCGACCGGCATTCTCAGCCATTTCTGCGGTCAGGTGGCGAAGGCCGACGAGGCGCGCCATGGCCGCCGAGGGCGAACTGGTCAGCGTCTCCAACGTGAGGCGCAATCTGTTGGCGGAGACCTCGATCAACTCGGTGATGGAGGGGACCACGGCCTTGACCACCTCGGGATCCCGCTCCGGCCCGGGCTTCGCAAGAGCCGCATCGATCTTGCGACGCAGGCGCTCGAAATCCTGAAGCGCCCGCTCCGCCTCAGCGATGCGCTGTTCAGCGACCTTCATCGCCGCCACGCCGCGCAAACCTTGCACGGCATCCCGAAACGCCTGATCTGAAGTCGCGCGCACGCGATCGATTTCCGTGCGTCGATCACCGGAAATCACCTCGGGAGAATTCAGCGCCGCATTGGTCATGCCGCGCTCCTGGGCCCATTGCCCGGCGCTTCGCAACAACGACTGCGAAATGCCGTTAAGGCCGACAAAGACCTC
Organism: Bradyrhizobium sp. T-1; assembly: GCF_053592855.1. Lineage (NCBI taxonomy): Bacteria > Pseudomonadati > Pseudomonadota > Alphaproteobacteria > Hyphomicrobiales > Nitrobacteraceae > Bradyrhizobium > Bradyrhizobium sp. T-1. The sequence goes on from NZ_CM132115.1 coordinate 5,911,657, forward strand.
GGCTTCGTGCCGGTCGTGGTAGGCGCGAACGGCCGTGTAGCCGGTCGCCGCCACCCCCATCAAGGCAAGTGCCGAAATGATGACCGGTAGTACCCTGCCTATTCTGAGATGCACCGCTGGCTTCCTTCTCTCGGAGCGCCGCTTCCTCCAAACGGAAGGGTCGACCCTGGGAAGAAATAGCTGACACCGGCAACGCGACGTTGTCTCACGTCAAAGTACGGTCGCCCGGCTTAGGGCGTCCCTTCATATGCTTATCAAATCGTTGCCCGCCGATGACGCCAAAGTCGCAATCCGCCTGCTTACGTTTCCGCTCAGGCGGCGCGACGGAGTTCAGGAACTTGCCGACCTCGAGCTTGAGGCGGTTGCTGTCACGCGACAACATCTGCGCCGGGACCGGCACAACGAATCGAGCGGCGCCTTCTGCGCCGCTCGTCGGTTGATCGGCCTGTCGTGTGAAGTGCTAGGCCACGCGGACGTTGGTCAGAAACTTGCTGACTTCGTTCTTGAGCCGGGCGCTGTCGGTCGACAGCATTTGCGCCGCCGACAGCACCTGCGAGGAGGCCGTTCCGGTCTCGGTCGCGCCGTGTTGTACGTCGGTGATGTTGGACGAGACCTGCTGCGTACCCTGCGCCGCCTGCTGCACGTTGCGGGCGATCTCCTGGGTCGCGGCGCCCTGCTCTTCCACCGCGGCGGCAATCGCCGACGAGATCTCAGAGAGGCGCTCGATGGTTGAGGAGATTTCCTTGATAGCGCCGACGGAGTCGTTGGTCGCCACTTGAATGCCGGAAATCTGCTGGCCGATTTCGCCGGTTGCCTTCGCGGTCTGCTCGGCGAGCGCCTTCACTTCGGAGGCGACCACCGCGAAGCCGCGGCCGGCCTCTCCGGCGCGGGCCGCCTCGATGGTGGCGTTCAACGCCAGCAGATTGGTCTGGCCCGCGATGGTGTTGATGAGCTCGACGACGTCGCCGATGCGGGCAGCCGCCTTGGACAATTCGCTGACACGCTCGGTGGTAGCGCGTGCCTGGCCGACCGCGTCGCTCGCCATCCGCGCCGATTCCTGGACCTGACGGCTGATCTCGCCGACCGACGAAGCCATCTCCTCGGTCGCCGAAGCCACCGACTGCACGTTGCCCGACGCCTGATCGGACGCGGCGGCAACCACCTTGGTGAGTTGTTGCGCCCGCTCGGCGGTCGAGCTGAGCGTTCCGGCCGAGCTCTCCAGCGCACCGGATGCCGCCGACACCGTCTCGACGATGCCGCCGACCTGCGCTTCAAAGCTGTCGGCCAGCTCGTTCATGGTCCGCTTGCGCTCACGATCGGCTGCAGCCTGGTCCTGGGCGCGCTGCTCGATGCTGCGCTTGATGTCGCCCTGCATCGAGCTCAGCGACGTCGCGAGCCGACCGACTTCATCGGCCTGATCGATCTCGAGCTGCTGATTGAAATCGCCCTTGGCGATGCCGTCGGCGAAATTGGCGCAATCCTGGATCGGCCGCGCGATCTTGCGCGCGGCGAACGAGATCAGGAAGATCGCCGCCAGCACGATCACGAGGCCGACGCCGAGCTGCCAGAACGTGCTCGACGTCGCGCGGGCGCTCAGCGAAGCATCCAGCTGGCGCGCGGACGCCAGCACGACGTCGCGCGGGATCGAGATCACGACCGACCAGGCATTCTCGGTGAACCCGAAGCGGATAGGCGCATAGATGTCGATATTGGCGAACTTGGGATCGTCCTGCACCGTGCTCTTGCCGGCCTTGATGATGGCGAGACTCTCGCTCCAGCGCGCGTCGGCTTCCAGCGCGTTCTTGCCGATCACGTCCTGGTTGGCGCTGTTGGCGACGATCAGACCGGTATCGTTGAGGATCGCGACCTTGCCCTTGCCCTCGAACAGCGAGCCGTTGATCTTCACGGCGAGCTTCTGGACGAAGTCGAGATTGTAGTCGGCGCCGGCAACGCCGCGGAACTTGCCGCCGATCACGACCGGAACCGACATGGTGGCCAGGAAGACGGCCTTACCCTGAACGATGTAAGGCAGCGGACCGAGGATATTCTCCTTACCCGTCGTGTTCGGATTGATGTACCAGGCCCCCTTCACGAGACCGTTGGAATGCCGCTCGCTGCTGTCGTACTCGACCAGCGGCTGGACCGCGATATCGCCGTTGGCATTGCGGGTCCAGTACGGCAGGAAGCGGCCGGTATTGTCCGATCCAACCTCCTTGCGTCCCTTGAACGACACGTCGTCGTCATCCAGCGCACCGGGCTCCCAGGCCGAGTAGGTGCCGTTGAAGGCAGGATTGAGCTCGAGCACGTGGCGGAGCAGCGCGTTGAATTGGGCCCGCCGCGCCGCAATGGGAGTGCCTGTCTTCTCGTCTGCCAACGTCGCGAAGGCATGCGCCGTGGTCCGCGCCGCGTCGAACCCGACCTCCAGCTCGGCCTTGATGGCGTTCGCTTCCGTGGAGGCCCGGTTCATCAGGCTCTCCTTGGTCTGCTGGTCGACCAGTTGCATGACCTCGCGGGTCACGTACTGGTTCATGCTCTGTGTCGAGAACAGGCCGTAGCCGATCAGAACGACACAGGTGACCGCGAGGCAGAGTCCGGCGATCAGAGCGATCTTCAATTGGATGGAGCGAATGGCAGAAAACGAAAGCAGCTTCACGATTGAGTCTCCGAAACATTGCGATCAGTTAGGATTCGCAGGGTTCGGAACCCGTAAAGATTTGGAACCGTAGGACCCACGTGAAAAATATGTCCGCATGCCCGGACGCTTGCCCAAAAAGCAAAGGGCGGCGCCGATGGCGCCGCCCTTTGCGTAAATGGATACCGGAAGGTGCGGCCTTATGCGGCGCGCACGTTGGTCAGGAACTTGCTGACTTCGGTCTTGAGCCGGCTCGAGTCATTCGACAGCATCTGCGCCGCCGACAGTACTTGCGAGGAGGCCGTGCCGGTCTCGGTCGCACCGCGCTGCACGTCGGTGATGTTGGAGGAGACCTGCTGGGTGCCTTGCGCGGCCTGCTGCACGTTGCGGGCGATTTCCTGGGTGGCTGCGCCCTGCTCCTCGACTGCCGCAGCGATCGCCGACGAGATTTCCGACAGACGCTCGATCGTCGAGGAGATCTCCTTGATCGCGCCAACCGAGTCATTTGTCGCCGCCTGGATGCCGGAGATCTGCTGGCCAATCTCGCCGGTCGCCTTCGCGGTCTGCTCGGCGAGCGCCTTCACTTCGGAGGCGACCACCGCAAAGCCGCGGCCGGCTTCGCCGGCGCGGGCCGCCTCGATGGTGGCATTCAGCGCCAACAGGTTGGTCTGGCCGGCAATGGTATTGATCAGCTCGACGACATCGCCGATGCGCGAAGCTGCCTTGGACAATTCGCTGACGCGATCGGTGGTCGCGCGCGCCTGGCCGACGGCGTCACCAGCCATCCGCGCCGATTCCTGCACCTGACGGCTGATCTCGCCAACCGACGAAGCCATTTCCTCGGTGGCCGAAGCCACCGACTGCACGTTGGTCGAGGCTTCCTCCGAAGCACCGGCAACCGTGGTCGCCAGCCTCTGCGAGCGATCGGCAGTCGACGTCAGCGTCGAGGCCGAGGCTTCGAGCTGGGTGGAAGCCGACGACACGGTCTGGACGATCTCGCCAATCATCGTTTCGAACTCGCGAGTAATGTTGTCGACGCGGTGGCCGCGCTCGATCTTGGCTTCGGCATCCGCGGCCGCGGCCTCATCGGCGGCTTTCTTGGCGATCAGCGCCTCCTTGAATATCTGGAGCACGTCGGCCATGGCGCCGATCTCGGTCTTCTCGCCGCGATGCGGGACCTCGGCGGAAAGGTCACCCTTACCCAGCGCCTGCATCGGCTCGATGATGGAGTTGATGCCGCTGGAAACGTCGTGAACCAGATAGAAGCCGACGCCGATGCCGACGATGACGGCGGCGCCGAGGATGATCGAGACCAACATGAAGGCATAGTAGTAGCTGTCGGCGGCGTCCTTGGCTGCCTGGTCGCCTCCTCTGGTGTTGAGCTCGATGTCTTTCGCCAGGACCTCGTCGGATCTCAGACCGATCTTGTTGACCGTCTTGGTATTCAGCTCATGGGATCCGTGCGGGACCTTGCCCGCCTCCATGCGCGACAATTCCATGACGTCTTCGGCACCCTTCTGATACTCGGCCCACAATTTCGACCACTCCTCATAGAGCGCCCTCTCTTCGGGCGAGGTGATCATCGTCTCGTAGGTCTTTCGGCTCTTGGCCAAGGCCTCCGTCACCGTTGCCGCGGTTTTCTCTGCCGCGAGCTTGTCATCCAGCGTCTCGGACAGCATGTGCTCGCGAACGACGTTGCGATAGGTGATGACCGCGGCCCGAAGCTCGCCCAGCACCCGCACGCTCGGCATCCAGCTCGTGGTGATGTCGGTGGTGTTGGCATTCATCGACCGCATCTTCATAACGGCGAGCAGGCCCATGCCGGCCATGGCAACCAGCAGGAACGCCACGACACTGATGATCTTGGCGCGGATGGAGATCTTGGCGAACATAATCGGGTCTCGTTGTGCTGGCGCGGCTCGCGTCCGGGAGTTTACGAATCAACCAAAGGGAGCAGCACCGACGTCAGGCATCTGGGCAGACGTCGACTACGACTCCGTACGAGTACGGAGCCCGAAAGAGATGAACAGGCAGCTAAGAATGCCCTGCGCTCAGCGCATGAGCCTAAGCGCGTCCGTGAAAAACTCCGCCCCGCCGAAATTTCCGGACTTCAGCGCGAGCAACATCTCTCCTGCGGCTGCGCCGACCGCGCGTAACACCGGCACGCCCGCCGCGATTTCCACCCCCACGAGAAAGCCGGGAATCCTCAATCGGTCGACCACGGCGCCGGACGTCTCGCCTCCCGCAACGATCAGGCGCCGGACGCCCGCCTGCACCAGGCCTTCGGCGATGTCGGCCATGGCCTGCTCGATCGCATGACCGGCTGCGTCGCGGCCGTGGCGCGCCTGAAGTGCTGAGACCTGATCCGGCGTCGCACTCGAGGCGATCAGAACCGGACCTTCGGCCAGCCGCGGTCTGGCCCAGGCGAGCGCGCGCTGGGCCTCGCTTGCGCCTGCGACAATTTGCGCAGAATCGAGGCGCAACACCGGCATGACACGTTCAGCGTTCGCGATCTGCGCAAGCGTGGCCTGCGAGCAGCTTCCGGCAAGGCATGCCGCCGGGCCGCCGACTGCGGCACTCGCCTCTGCCGCCGCCGCGGCCGATCGCACTTTTCCGGTCGATACCAGCGCCCGCGCCAGCCCCAAGCCGATGCCGGAAGCACCGACCGATAATCCATATCCGGCAGCAACGAGGCCGATGGTCTCGAGATCGCGGTCGAACACGGCGTCGATGATCGCAGCGCCAATGCCCTTGCCCGCGAGCTCGGCCAGGCGCGCCCGTACGGCGTCCGCGCCGCGCGTGACCGTTGCGAGATCGACGAGGCCGATGGGCGTCCCGCTCTGGCGCGCCAGCACCCGCACCAGGTTGGAATCGTGCATCGGGTTGAGCGGATGATCCTTGAGCGGGCTCTCGTTCAGCGGCACGGCGCCGACGAACAGATTGCCCTGGTAGACGGTGCGGCCGGTCTCCGGGAAAGCCGGCGTCACCAGAACGACAGCCTCGCCGCCATCGGCGCGCAACGCGTCCATCACCGGCCCGATATTGCCGGCATCTGTGGAATCGAAGGTCGAGCAGATCTTGAACAGCACGTGGCCCGCGCCGCGCCCGCGCAGCCATTTCTCGGCCGCCCGCGAGCGCGACACCGCAAGACCCGCCTCGATCGAACGGCTCTTCAGGGACACCACGACGGCATCGACCTCGGGCAGCGCGAGATCGTCAGCGGGCACGCCGATGGTCTGCACCGTGCGCAGGCCCGCGCGCGTCAGCGTATTGGCGAGATCGGAGGCGCCGGTATAGTCGTCGGCGATGCAGCCAAGAGAAATTTTCGCTGCGAGACTCACGGCTTCACTCCAGCATAGGGCTTGAACCAGGCGAGCCCATCATTGGTCTTGCCGCGCGGATTATATTCGCAGCCGACGAAGCCGGCATAGCCGAGACGGTCGAGCTCCTCGAACAGGAACGGATAGTTCAGCTCCTCGCCGTCGGGCTCGTTGCGCGAGGGGATGCTGGCGATCTGGATGTGGCCGATGATCGGCATCATCTCGCGCAGCCGCATGGTGACGTCGCCATGGATGATCTGGCAGTGATAGATGTCGAACTGCAGCTTCAGGTTCGGAAGGCGCAACTCCTGGATCAGGTCGCGTGCGAAACCGAAATCGTTGAGGAAGTAGCCGGGCACGTTGCGCGCGTTGATCGGCTCGAGCACGATATCGATGCCGTGCGGCGCGAAGAATTCCGCAGCCCAGGCCACCGATTTATAGAACGCCTCGATTGCGACACGCTCGCCGCGGTTGGCGATGCCGGCCATCAAATGCAGGCGCTTGACGCCGGTGGCTTTGGCATAAGGCAGTGCCGTCTCCAGGCTCGCCTTGAGATCATTGAAGCGCGCAGGCAGCGCCGCAAAACCCCTCTCGCCGGCGTTCCAGTCGCCGGGCGGCAGGTTGAACAGCGCCTGGGTCAGACCGTTGCGCTTGAGCCGCTCGCCGACCGCTTCGACCGGATGCTCATAGGGAAAGAGAAACTCGACGGCGCTGAATCCGGCCTTCGCGGCCGCATCGAAGCGATCGAGGAACGGCACCTCGGTGAACATCATCGAGAGATTGGCGGCAAAACGGGGCATTGGAAATCCTCTTTTACTTGTCGCCGGGAAGCTTGACGCCGGTGACCTGCGCATACATGCGCGCCACCGACGCATCGTCGTCTCGGCCCATGCCGGCCGCCGATGTCATCAGGAACATCTGGAGGGCTGCGGCGGAAACCGGCACCGGGAATTTCGCCGTGCGTGCCATGTCCTGGATGATGCCGAGGTCCTTGACGAAGATGTCGACCGCACTGCGGGGCGTGTAGTCGCCGTCGAGCACGTGCGGCATGCGGTTCTCGAACATCCAGGAATTGCCGGCGGAGGCCGTGATCACCTCGTAGACCTTGCGGATATCGAGACCCTGCTTGGCCGCGAACGCCATCGCTTCGCTGGCGGCAGCGATGTGCACGCCGGCCAACAGCTGGTTGATCATCTTGAAGGCGGCACCCTGCCCCGCAGCATCGCCGAGCTCATAGAGCTTTGCCGCCATCGCATCGAGCGCCGGGCGCGCCTTGGCGAAGGCAGCCGGGCTGCCCGAAGCGAGGATCGTCAGCTCGCCCTGCGCCGCGCGCTGCGCACCGCCGGAGATCGGCGCATCCAGGTAATGCCGGCCGGTCGCCTCCAGCTGCTTGGCGAGGCGCCGGGCCACGTCGGGATCCATGGTCGCGGAGGAGATGAAGACGCCATCCTTCGGCAGGGTCTCGGCGACGCCGTCCTTGCCGAACAGGATCGCTTCGGTCTGCACGGCATTCACGACGACGCTGACGACGATGTCGGCCGCCTTGGCCGCCTCGGCCGGCGTCGCGGCGCCAGCGCCGCCGTCCTTCACGAAACGCGCGACAGCATCGGCCGAAACGTCGCAGCCGGTAACGGCGTGGCCGGCCCGCTTTAGCGATGTCGCCATGCCATATCCCATCGAGCCAAGCCCGATGACGGCGATGTGCTGGTTTTGCGAGATGGAGGCAGACATGCAACTAACCCTTGCGTACGTTTCCTGGACGGCCGGCCTTCGCGGCGGCTCGCGAACCCGAATAACACGGCTTGGCCGCGGTGCCAAAGCGTGAGACAAGCGGACATGACGGCCATGAGAACTGAAACGAGCAACGAGACAAGGCTGCGTGAGGATATCTGCCGGTTCGGACGGTCCCTGTTCGAGCGCGGGCTGACGCCCGGGTCCTCCGGCAATATCAGCGTCAGGCTGGATGGCGGCGGCTGGCTGGTGACGCCGACCAACGCCTCGCTCGGTTTCCTCGACCCCGCAAAGCTGTCACGGCTGGACAATCAGAGCCGGCTGGTTTCGGGCGACGCCCCGACCAAGGAAGTTCCGCTGCACACCGCACTTTACGATACGCGCGGAAATGCGCGGGCGATCGTGCATCTGCATTCCACCCATTCGGTCGCGCTCTCGATGCTGCCCGAGATCGACCCGCGCGCCGCGCTGCCGCCGATGACGGCCTATTATCTGATGAAGTGCGGCGCCACCGCGCTCGTGCCCTATTATCGCCCCGGCGATCCCGCAGTCGCAGACGCAATCAAGGGGCTCGCCGGAAAATATTCATCCGTGCTGCTCGCCAATCACGGCCCGGTGGTCGCTGGCGACACGCTCGAAGCCGCGGTGTTCGCGACGGAGGAGCTGGAGGAGACGGCGAAGCTGTATCTCCTGCTGCGCGGGTTGAACCCGCGGTATCTGTCACCGGAACAGGTGAACGATCTGGTGAAGGTGTTCGGGGTGACGTTGCCGGAGCATGGGCACGGGCATTAGGTACCGTGGTGTCATGAACGCACCAGCGCCGCCTCACCCACCGCTGTCATTCCCCGCGAAAGCGCGGAATCCAGTACGCCGCAGCTTATCCGTACCGCTCTGACGTCTCTGGAATACTGGATCGCCCGATCAAGGTCGGGCGATGAAACCGAGTGCGTCGGCGAAGCTTGCTCCACTCGTTGCGCCTACAATCCCAGATACGCCTTCCGCACGTCCGGATTGCCCCTGATCTCCGCCGCCGGGCCCTGCATCAGCACGCGGCCGGTTTGCAGGATGTAGGCGCGGTCGGCGATCTCGAGGCACTCGGCCATGCGCTGCTCCACGATCAGCACGGTCATGCCGGAATCCCGGATCAGCTTCACCGCCTGAAAGATCTCGTCGACCAGCTTCGGCATGATGCCCTGCGAGGGCTCGTCCAGCATCAACAGCCGCGGGCGCGTCATCAGCGCGCGGCCGATCGCGAGCATCTGCTGCTCGCCGCCGGAGAGCGTCTCGGCGCGCTGCTCGAGGCGTTCCGACAGGCGCGGAAACAGCTTGAAGACGAGATCGAGCGGCGCCTCGCGATCGGCCTCGCCGCGGTAGAGATAGCTGCCGAGGCGAAGATTGTCGCGCACCGACAGGCGCGGAAACAGGCGGCGGTTCTCCGGCACATAGGCGATGCCGGCGGCCGTGATGTGGTGCTGCGCCATGCCGTTGAGCCGCTTGCCGTCGAAGGTCACGGTGCCCGAGCGCGGGCGCTCGGCACCGGCGATCGATTTGAGCAGCGTCGACTTGCCGGCGCCGTTGGCACCGGCGACACAGACGATCTCGCCCTTGGTAACCTCGATACTGACCGCCGAGATCGCGACCAGGCCCTGATAGGCCGTCGTGACTTCATGCACCGACAGCATGACGATCTCCCAAATATGCCTTGATCACCTTGGGATCGCGGACGACGTCGGCGGGCTTGCCCTCGACCAGAACCTTGCCGAGGTCGAGCACGATGGCGCGGTCGACCAGCGGCATCACGATCTCCATGACATGCTCGACCATCAGCACGGTGATGCCGGCATCGCGCACCTTGCGCACCAGCGCGACACCGGTCTGCGCCTCGGTCGGCGTGAGGCCGGTGAGGACTTCGTCGAGCAGCAACAATTTTGGCTCGGTCGCAAGCGCGCGGGCGACTTCAAGGCGGCGCTTCTCGGCCGGCACCAGGTCGCTTGCGAGCACGTCGGCACGCGCGGCTAGCCCGGTGAACTCCAGCACCTCATGCGCCTTGCGGCGGGCCACCCGCATCACGGTGTTGCGCACCAGCGCACCGACGATGACGTTGTCGATGACCGTCATGGTCTCGAAGCTCTTGACGACCTGGAAGGTGCGCCCTACGCCGCGCTGGCAGCGCTCGGCTGCGGGCATCGCCGTCACATCCTCACCGTCGAACCAGATCGAGCCCTGCGTCGGCGGCAGCACGCCGGCGATGAGATTGAACAGCGTCGACTTACCGGCGCCATTCGGACCGATCAGGCCGACGATCTCGCCACGGCCGACCGAAATCGAGACGTCGCTGTTGGCAACGAGGCCGCCAAAGCGTTGCCACACGCCGCGGGTTTCAAGAAGCGCGGTCATCGCGTCGCTCCTTTTGCTTTTGAACGGGAGAACAGGCTCACCAGCCCCTGCGGCAAAGCCAGCGAGATCGCTACGATCAACGCGCCATAAACGATGAGATCGACACCGCGGCCTGAACCTCCGATATAGGAGCGCGTCAGCTCCGTCATCGGAATCAAGATGGCCGCCCCTAACACGGGACCCCAGAGGGTGCCGATACCGCCGAGCACGGCCGGGAGCGCCATCAGCAGCGAGAACTGGAAGCCCATCACGCTCTCAGGATCGATATAGGCGAGGAACTGCGCATAGAACGCACCGCCGACGGCGACGAGGAAAGCGGAGACTGCGGCCGCGCCCATCTTGGAGTTGAACACGACGACGCCAAGGCTCTCGGCCGCTTCCGGATTGTCCTTCACCGCGCGCCACCAAAAGCCCCATTTGGAGTCCTCCAGCCACCAGGTGACGAACCAGGCGAGGCAGCACAGCGCCAGCGCGAAATAGAAATACGGCAGCTTGCTGCGCATGAACTGGAATTTCAGCCAGCTGTCGCCGCGCACCGGAATGGTGATCCCCATCGCAGCTCCCGCCCATTCCCAGTTCTGGAACAGCAGCAGGCCGATCTCGGCGATGACGATGGTGGCAATCACGAAGTAATGGCCGCGCAGGCGGAAGAAGGGATAGCCGAGCCCCATCGCGATGACAGCCGCGATCATGCCTCCCGCAAGCATGCCGAACCAGGGTAGCACGCCGAACTTCGTGAACAGGAGCTCAGTGGTGTAGGCGCCGATGCCGAAATAGAGAGCGTGGCCCAGTGAGATCTGCCCGCAATAGCCGGAGAGGATGTTCCAGCTCTGCGACAGCGCCGCATACATCAAGGTCAGGACCAGGATGTTCTGGATATAGACGTTCTTGACGAACAGCGGCGCGAGCGCGGCCAGCGCGGCCAGCACCGCGGCAATGACGAGATCGCGGCGACGCCGCGCGGCATAATTCTTGTCCATCACATCGACCCGAACAGGCCACGCGGCCGAATGAAGACAACGAGCAGGTAGACCGCATAGATGCCGACCGACTTCAGTGAGGGCGGCAGTATCAGGGCAGTCATCGCTTCAACCAGCCCGACGATGATGCCGCCGGCAAAAGCGCCGAACACACTGCCAAAGCCGCCGAGCGCCACCGTGACATAGGCAATCAGCGCAAAGGACGCGCCAACGTCGGGATAAATGTAGAAAAACACCGCCATGATCGCACCGGCGAGACCGACAAGCGCAGCGCCAAGGCCCCAACCGAACGCGAACACGCGATTCTTGTCGATACCGACGAGCGCGACCGCACCGGGATCTTCACGCGTGGCTTCCAGCGCACGGCCGAAATCGGTGCGGTGGATGAAGAAGTAGAGGCCGGCAAAGGCCGCGATCGAGACCAGCGCGCCGACCAGCTGCGGCTCCGGCAGGAAAATACCTGCAACGGAGACGGTTTTGCCGCCGAGCCATGATTGCGGAATGCTGCGATAGTCCGGCGTGAAGAACAGCTGGGCCAGTCCGCGCATCACGATGGCCAGGCCGAAGGTAGTGAAGATCTGCACCATGCCGGCATTGGCCTTGGCCCGCATGGCGAAGCGTACAATCAACAGGTAGACCACCGCTCCGAACACGAACATCGCCGCCGCGACCAGCGGCGCCGAGAGCAAGGGATCGATGGCGAAGAACGTGAACAGGAAGAAGGACGCGTACATCGCGATCATCAGGAACTCGCCATGGGCGAAGTTCGTGACGTCCATCAGGCCGAAGATCAGCGCGAGGCCCACGGCGATCAGTCCGTAGAGCAGGCCCATCAAGAGGCCGCTCGCGAGACTTTGGACAATTGTTTCGACTGTCAGCAACTTGTCCCCCCAGAAAAGCTCTCACCCCGAGGGGCGTCATCGAACGCGCATCGCAAAGGACGGGCCGCCCTCGCCTCTCCCGACGTGGGCTCCGTCTTCCTCCGCAGGACCAGGATCGGGAGCTATCGTCCGAGCTCCCGATCCATCCTCACTTCATCGGCCAGACAGCTTCGGCAACCGCCGCCTGCGACGGGAAGATGGTGACAAACTTGCCGCCGATATACTGCAGCAGCACCGGATCGGCGTCGTTGTTCTGACCCATGTCGTCGAACTTGACCCGCTTCCAGGGCATGATGGTCTGTTCGCCCGGAATGTCGGTTGCAGCCATCGCATCGCGGATCTTCTCGCCGTCGGTCGACTTGGCGCGGTTGATGGCGTCCGCAATCACGATCATCGCCATGAACTGCCGCGACGTGTTGTCGTTGAGGTCCTTGCCCGACTTCGCCTTGAACAGATCGTTGATCTTGCCGACCATCGGCCGCTTGGCGGCAAGATCGAGCGAGAAACTGCCGCGCGTGATCGCGCCTTCGAGCTTGTCGCCGACGGCGTCGTACAGCGCCTTTTCGGAGAAGCCGGCTGCCTGGGCCAGGATCGCGTTCGGCTTGTAGCCAAGCTCCGCCATCGTCTTGACCAGCAGGATGCCGTCCGTGGTGTAGCTCGAGGGCAGCAGCACATCGGCGTTGGCGGCCTTGAGCTGCTGGACTTCGGCAGACAAAGACGGCGAGTTGGCGCGGTACTTGATGTCGGCGACGATCTTGTAGCCGCGCTCGGTTGCGAGCTTGGTCTGGGCGTTGGCGGAGTCGGTGCCGAAGATCGTGTCTTCGTGGAACAGCGCCAGCGTGTCGGCCTTGACGCCCTTCTTCTTCATCGAGTCGAGGAAATCGAACATCGCGGCCGAGAACATCTCGTCATGCGGCGAAGCGCGGAAATAGTACTTCAGTCCGCGGCGATGCAGGCTCGGCGAGGAATTGTCCGCCGACAGGAACGGGACCTGGTAACGCTCGCAGATCTGGCTGACCGTGACCGCGACCGCGCTCTGATAGGAGCCGAGCACCGCGCAGACCTTCTCCTGGGTGATCAGCCGCTCGGCTTCGGCGCGTCCCTTTTGCGGGTCGCCCTGGTGGTCGGCGTACACCATGCGGATCTTGGCGCCGCCGAGGCCCGGCAAGCCGACGCCCTTTGCCAGCGGAAGATCGAAATCCTGATCGTTGTTGATGATGTCGATTGCGGTCTCGAATGCGCGCTGCGCATCGACGCCGACTTGCGCGCCGGCACCCGACAGGGGATAGGTCGCGCCGATCAGCACCTCGGAAGTTTGCGCGCGCGCGGCTAGCGGCAGCAGCGCGGCAGCGGCGGTGGCTCCGAGCAGAACGTCGCGGCGAGTGATGGTCATTGGCAAAGTCCCCTTTTATTCGCGCGTATCGAATGAAACGATTGGCAAACTGCGTAAAGCCCGAAGAAGCAGCAAACGCTGCCTACTAAATCACGGCCATGTTCCTGTTCTTCAGATCCGTCACCAGCATCAAGCCGGGCGAATGCGTGATTGCGAATGGTACCTTGGCGGCGTTGATCACCGATTGCGGCGTCACGCCGCAGGCCCAGAACACCGGGATCTCGTCGTCGGCGACAGGGACGGGATCACCATAGTCAGGCTTGGCGATATCCGTGATGCCGATCAGGTGCGGATGGCCGAGATGCACGGGCGCACCGTGCACGGCGGGATAGCGCGAGGTGATCTGCACCGCGCGGATCGCATCGGCCGGCTTGAACGGACGCATGGAGACGACCATCGGGCCTGCGAACGGGCCGGCCTCGCCGCACGCGATATTGGTGCGATACATCGGCACCCGCACATTCTCCTCGATGTGACGGATCGGCATGCCCTCGTCGAGCAGCGCCTCCTCGAACGAGAACGAGCAGCCGAGCACGAAGGTCACGAGATCGTCGCGCCAATGCTTGGTCACGTCGGTGGGCTCATCGACGACTTCGCCGTCGCGCCAGACGCGGTAGCGCGGCACATCGGTGCGGATGTCGAGGTCGGCGCCGAGCGCGGGGATATGCGGGCTGCCGACGTCGGACATGCCGATGATCGGGCACGGCTTCGGATTGAGCTGGCAGAAGCGGTGAAAGGCGCCGGCATATTCCGCCGGCAGGATCGCCAGATTGCCCTGGACGAAGCCGGGAGCAACGCCCGCAGTGGAGCCGACCTGGCCGCTGCGATAGGCGAGCCGGGCCTGACGGCTCGGGAGCGTGTCGGGCGTTTCAGTTTGCTGCGTTGCCACCAAAACAGTCATGCGATCGACCTGCCTATAAACTCGACAAAGACAGCCAACACCAAGCGTGCTATAAAGTCTAATCTTCCTTTCTAATCGATATCGATAAATCTATTTTATCGATTGGGGAAATCCTTCCAATGTTGGACTTCAGGTCGATCGAAACCTTCCTCTGGGTTGTCAAGCTCGGCAGCTTCCGAGGCGCCGCGGCCCGGCTCAATACGACCCAGCCGGCAATCTCCCAGCGCATCGCCCAGCTCGAACGCGAGATGGGCGTCAAGCTTCTGAACCGCGATCATCGCGTGGCCTCGCCCACCCCGAGCGGCCGGCAGATGATGGTCTACGCCGAAAAGCTGATCGGCCTACGCGCTGCAATGATGGCCGAAATCGGCGATCGTTCGGCGATGCGCGGCGTGATGCGGCTCGGCGTTGCCGAGACGATCGTGCATACTTGGCTGCCGCGGCTGGTGAAGAGCGTCAACGAGCTCTACCCAAACCTGTCGCTGGAAATCGAGGTCGACATCACGCCGAACCTCACCGCGCGATTGCTCGCGCAGGAGATCGAACTTGCGTTCGTGGTCGGACCGCTATCGGCCTCGGGCGTACACAACCGCGCGCTCGCCGATTACCCGATCGGCTTTCTCGCGAGCCCATCACTCGGGCTCGGCCATGGCCCGGTCACACCCGCCGATATCGCGCGGTTTCCGATCATCACCTTCCCGCGCAAGACCAGGCCCTACGAGGTCGTGCGCGAGGTGTTCGATCGGCCGGAATTGCCGCCGATCCGTCTCCATGCGTCGGCTTCGCTCGCAACCGTCATCCACATGGCGGTGGAAGGCCTCGGCATCGCCGTGATCCCCGACGCCATCGTCGAGAACGAGCTCGCCGACGGCCGGCTGCAATTGCTCGACACCGATCTGGAAATCGCACCACTGACATTCACGGCAAGCTGGCTCGCTTCGCCGGACGTCGTCGCGGTGCAGCGCGTCGCCGAGCTTGCCTGTCAGATTGCGCAGAGCAGCCTCGCGGTTGACGCGCCCGCGCCGGCGCGTCATTGAAAAAGGCGCCGGACAACTTCAACGAGATTCCGGGTTCGCCCTACGGGCGCCCCGGAATGACAGCGACAAATGGAAACGACGCATGAGCCGAGCCGCGACCAACCTGCAAATCGATTCCGCCCGCCTCTGGGGCTCCATCCATGAGACCGCGCAATTCGGCGCGACGGCCAAGGGCGGTGTACGGCGGCTGACACTCAGCAGCGAAGACAAGCAGGTGCGTGACTGGTTCCGGAAGGCCTGTGAGGAAGCCGGCCTGGAAGTTCATGTCGATGCGCTCGGCTCGCAGTTCGGCCTGCGCAAGGGCCGCGACATGTCGAAGCTGCCCGTGGGCATCGGCTCGCATCTCGACACCCAGCCGACCGGCGGCAAGTATGACGGCATTCTGGGAACGCTCGGCGCGCTCGAAGTGATCCGCACGCTGAACGACGCCGGCATCGAGACCGAGGCGCCGATCTGCGTCGTCAACTGGACCAACGAGGAAGGCTCGCGTTTTGCGCCGGCGATGATGGCGTCCGCGGCTTACGTCGGCGATTTCACCACCGACGACATTCTCTCACGCAAGGATATCGACGGCACCACCGTCGGCCAGGCGCTCGACAGCATCGGCTATCGCGGCGACAAGCCCGTTGGTTTCCAGAAGCTCGGCTGCTTTGTCGAACTCCACATCGAGCAGGGTCCGATCCTCGAAGCCGAGGGCAAGACCATCGGCGTGGTCGATTCCGGCCAGGGCGTGCTCTGGTACGACGGCAAGATTTCCGGCTTCGAGAGCCATGCAGGCTCGACACCGATGCCGCTGCGGCGTGATGCGTTGGCGACGCTGTCCGAAATCGTGCTGGCGATGGAAGCCATCGCCAGGAAACACGGACCAAACGCGGTCGGCACCATTGGCGAGGCCGTGATCGCGAACCCCTCGCGCAACGTCATTCCCGGCGAAATCGCTTTCACGATGGACTGCCGCAGCGCGGACGGCGCCATCATGGATGCACTCGATCGCGACCTTCGTGCCGCCATTGCCGAGATTGCCGCGCGCCGCAAGGTCGAGGTCGGGATCGACCTGGTCTGGCGCAAACCGCCGACGCATTTCGACCCCAAGCTCATCGCAGCGGTCGAGAACGCCGCAAAGACGCTCGGCTATTCTTCTCGCCGCATCACTTCCGGCGCCGGTCACGACGCCTGCAACCTCAACACCGTCATGCCGGCGGCCATGGTGTTCGTGCCCTGCAAGGACGGCATCAGCCACAATGAGCTGGAAGATGCCACGCAGCCCGACTGCGCCGCGGGCACCAACGTGCTGATGCACACCGTGCTGGCGATCGCCGGCGTTGCATCCTGATCGGAGACAGACATGCGTGGAGTTTTCGTCGACGCCAATGAAGTCCTCGCTGCGATCATGGAGCGGTTGGAGAAGCCCGGCGATCCCAAGGTGCGGATTCACAGGGACCCCGACATCAAGCCCGAGCAATATCCGGACGTTCTCGATGGCGCCGAGATTGCGATCGTCGATCACACCGCGTTGCCGACCGACGTTGCAAAGAAGTGCACGGGGCTCAAGCACGTCGTATTCCTCGGCACCGGTGCGCGGAGCTACATGAACCCGGAAGAACTCGCCGAGCTCGGCATTTCCGTGCATCTGATCAAGGGCTACGGCGACACGGCCGTCGCGGAATCCGCGATCGCACTGATGTGGGCCTCAGCCCGCGTCATCGCGAGGATGGACCGCGAGATGCGCGCCGGTCACTGGCTGCGCGAGGATGGCATGCAGCTCACCGGCAAGACGCTGGGCCTGATCGGCTTCGGCGGTGTTGCTGCCGAGGTGGCACGCATCGCCTCCGGCAGCGGCATGAAGGTCATCGCCTGGAATCGATCGCCGAAGACTCATCCCGGCGTGGAGTTCACCGATCTCGAGACACTGCTGGCGAGAAGCGACGTCGTGTCGCTGCACCTGCTGCTGAACGATGAGACGCGCGGCATGATCACGCGCGAAAAGATCGCCAAGATGAAGCCCGGCGTCGTCTTCATCAACACCGCGCGGGGCGCCATCGTCGACGAGCAGGCGATGATCGACGCGCTGAAGTCGGGCCACATCCGCCATGCCGGTCTCGACGTCTTCAATATCGAGCCGCTGCCGGCAGACCATCCGCTCACGAAGATTCCGAACGTGACACTGTCGGCACATTCCGCCTTCCGCACGCCGGAGGCGAGTGAGAACCTGATTGAAGCGGCATGGGTCCATTGCCGCCGGATCGTCAAAGGATAAGAGCAACAACAATGGCCGACTACCGCACGATCAAGGCAGAATCGCTCCTCAACGCCATCAGCGCCATCGTCAAGGCCGGTGGATCTACCGACCGTGAAGCCGAGCTCGTCTCCACGAACCTCGTGGAAGCGAACCTCAAGGGCCACGACTCCCACGGCGTCGGCATGATCCCGCGCTATGTCCAGAGCGTCACCAACGGCGGCCTTGCCGTGAACCAGCACGTCAAGATCGTGCTCGATACGGGTCCGCTTCTCACCCTCGATGGCCTCACCGGCTACGGCCAGGTGATCGGTCACGAAGCGATGGAGCTGGCGGCAGAGCGCGCCAAGCGTAACGGCGTATGCCTCGTCGGCCTCTCCAACTCGCACCATATCGGCCGCATCGGCCACTGGGCCGAGCAGTGCATCGAGCATGGGCTGGTCTCGATCCACTTCGTCAACGTGATCTCGCGCCCGATCGTGGCGCCCTGGGGCGGCAGCGATGCGCGCCACGGCACCAACCCGTTCTGCGTCGGCATCCCGCGCAGGGGCAAGGACCCCATCGTGCTCGACTTCGCCACCAGCCGGATCGCGCAGGGCAAGACCCGCGTCGCCCACAACAAGGGCGTCGAGCTCGAGCCCGGCACCATCATCGACAATGAAGGCAAGCCCACCGTCAATCCGCGCTACACCGTGATCCCGCCGCACGGCGCCATCCTGCCGTTCGGCGAGCACAAGGGTTCGGGGCTCGCGCTGGTGTGCGAAATCCTCGGCGGCGCGCTCTCCGGCGGACAGGTGGTCAAGGGCCCGTCTGACGGCAAGTACAACGTCCTGAACGGCATGCTCTCGATCGTCATCGATCCGGAGAAGCTCGGCACGGGCGAAAACCTGGCGCGCGAAGTCGAGAGTTTCGTCGCCTGGCACACCGGCTCGCCTCCCGGCCCCGGCGTCGACAAGGTCAGGATCGCCGGCGAGCCCGAACGCGAGACCAAGAGGAAGCGCCTCGCTGAAGGCATTCCGGTCGACCCGACCACCTGGCAGGAGATTCTTGAGGCCGGGAAGAAGTTCGGGCTGGACCAGGTCGCGATCGAGAAGATCGCGGGCTGAACGAAATCGTCGATGTCGTCCCGGCGAAGGCCGGGACGACCATTTGGCTAGCAGCGCGCTTTAATCCACCATATCGGCAACGGCCTTGCCGCACGCCGTCGTATCGGCGTTGCCGCCGAGGTCCTTGGTGCGCAGCGTACGCTCCGCCAGCGTGCGTTCGATCGCCTCGACGATCGACTTGCCAGCTTCCTTCTCGCCGAGATGCTCCAACATCATCGCGCCCGACCAGATCATACCGATCGGGTTGGCAATGCCCTGCCCCGCGATATCCGGCGCAGAACCATGGACCGGCTCGAACACCGACGGGAAATCGCCCTCGGGGTTGATATTGCCCGACGGCGCGATGCCGATGGTGCCGGTGCAGGCCGGACCGAGGTCGGACAGGATGTCACCGAACAGGTTGGATCCGACGACGACGTCGAACCAATCCGGATGCAGCACGAAGTTCGCGGTCAGAATGTCGATGTGGTACTTGTCCCACTTCACGCCCGGAAACTTCTTCGCCATCGCCTCCACGCGCTCGTCCCAATAGGGCATGGTGATGGAGATGCCGTTCGACTTCGTCGCCGAGGTCAGATGCTTTTTCGGCCGCGACTGCGCCAGCTCGAAAGCAAATTTCAGAATGCGGTCGACGCCGGTGCGGGTCATCACCGTCTGCTGCGTCACGAACTCACGGTCGGTGTCCGGGAACATGCGGCCGCCGACCGAGGAATATTCGCCTTCGGTGTTCTCGCGCACCACCCAGAAATCGATATCGCCGGGCTTGCGGCCCGCCAGCGGCGACGGCACGCCGGGCATCAGCCGCACCGGGCGCAAATTCACGTACTGGTCGAACTCGCGACGGAACTTGATCAGCGATCCCCACAACGAGACGTGATCCGGAATCTTGGCCGGCCAGCCGACCGCGCCAAAATAGATCGCGTCGTGCTTGCCGATCTTCTCCTTCCAGTCATCCGGCATCATCTGGCCGTGCTTCTCGTAATAGTCCCAGGACGAGAAGTCGAAATGATCGAATTGCAGCGACACGCCGTGCTTCTTCGCCGCAGCCTCCAAGACGCGCATGCCCTCGGGCATCACTTCCTTGCCGATGCCGTCACCGGGAATGACTGCGATCCGGTATTGTTTCTTGCTCATCGAGAACGTCCTTGTTGGGTCCGGCAGCCGCCGCCTTCTGATGGCTCTGCAATGGACCAAACACGGCGGCAGTGCAACGCTGCACTGCAATGTTGACCATGGCGCGGGCAAGCGCCTACTGATTTCATCCGTGTTCCTCTCCTGCGAGTACCTCAGATGGATCTGCATTTGCGTGGCAAGCGCGTCCTGATCACAGGCGCGTCCAGGGGCATTGGCGCAGCTGCTGCCGAGGCGTTTGCCGAGGAAGGCGCCCATCTCCTGCTCGCCGCCCGCAGCGGCGATCAGCTCGAGGCGCTGGCCGATCGCTTGCGCTCGGCGCACCAGATCGATGCCGCGACGAGCGTCGTGGATTTGCGCAAGGCCGAGGATGTCGTGCGGCTCGCCAAGGAGGCCGCTGACATCGACGTGCTCGTCAACAATGCCGGCGACATTCCCGGCGGCTCCATCGACAAGATCGACGAGGCCACCTGGCGCCACGCCTGGGAATTGAAGGTGTTCGGCTACATCAACCTCACGCGGCAGATCTATGCCCAGATGAAGGCCAAGGGCGGCGGGGTCATCGTCAACGACATTGGTGCCGCCGGCGAGAAATTCGACGCCAACTACATCTGCGGCAGCGCCGGCAATGCCGCGCTGATGGCTTTCACCCGCGCGCTCGGAGGCAAAAGCCTCGCCGACAACATCCGTGTGGTCGGCATCAATCCTGGACCGGTCGGCACCGACCGCCACGTCACGCTGCTGAAGACGCGGGCAAAGCACCAGTTCGGCGACGAGACCCGTTACAAGGAATTCCAGAAGAGTCTGCCGCTTGGCCGCCCCGCGCATGCGCGCGAGATCGGCGACCTCATGGCGTTCCTGGCCTCGGATCGCGCGGGCTATACGTCGGGCGTCATCTACACGGTGGACGGCGGCATCAGCGCGGGATGGGGCTAACTGCTCCAAAGTTCTTAAGCATCGCCGTTCCGGGGCGATGCAACGCATCGAACTACGGTGCGCAATTGCGCACCTGAGAACCGCGAGATTCCAGGGTCGCCCTTTGGGCGCCCTGGAATGACAATCCAGAGGTAGGAGTAAAATAATTGTCTGAAGACCTGATCCGCGAAACCGCCTGCGTCGTCGTCGACAAGCTGCGCTCCGGCGACGTCTCTCCGCTCGAGCTGCTGGACGCGGTGGAAAAGCGCGTCAAGGAGGTCGACGGCAAGGTCAACGCGCTGCCGACGCTTTGCTTTGATCGGGCGCGCGACAACGCCAAGGCGCTGATGCAGAAGCCGGCCGGCGCCCGCGGGCTGCTGGCGGGCCTGCCGGTGCCAATCAAGGACCTGACCGATGTCGCGGGCGTGCCGAACACGCAGGGCTCGCCGATCTTCAAGGACAACATCTCCGCCACGTCCGACCTCATGGTCGAGAATCTCGAGGCCAACGGCGCGGTCGTCTACGCCAAATCCAACACGCCGGAATTCGGCGCCGGCGCCAACACCTTCAATGAAGTATTCGGCGCGACGCTCAATCCCTGGGATACGTCCAAATCGGCCGCTGGCTCCTCCGGCGGCGCAGCGGTGGCGCTTGCGACCGGCATGGCTTGGCTCGCACAAGGCTCCGACATGGGCGGCTCCTTGCGCAGCCCCGCAGCCTTCTGCGGTATCGTCGGCATGCGGCCGAGCATCGGCCGCGTTGCCCATACCCCCAAGTCGGGCGTCGATCGCAATCTCGGCGTCGCCGGGCCGATGGCCCGCAACGTCGAGGACCTGGCGCTGCTGCTCGACGCCATGAGCGGTGACTATGCGGACGATCCGTTGTCGCTGCCGGCGCCTGCGACCTCCTTCCTGTCAGCGGCTCAATCGGGCAAGAAGCCGAAGCGCATCGCCTATTCGCCAGATCTCGGCATCACCCCTGTCGACCCGGAGGTCAAAGCGATCACCCGCAAGGCGGCCGAACGATTTGCAGAGGCCGGTGCGATCGTCGAGGAGGCGCATCCGGACTGGCGCGAGGCGCATGAATGCTTCCACGTGCTGCGTGCCTTCGATTTCGCCATCACCAAGGCCAATCTGCTGCGTACCAAGCGCGATCTGCTCAAGCCCGAAGTGATCTGGAACATCGAAGAGGGCCTCAAGCTCACCGTCGAGCAGCTCGCGCGCGCCGAGGCGCAGCGCGTCGGCATGACTGCGCGCGCGGTCGAATTCTTCAAGACCTACGATCTGTTGCTGACGCCGACCACGATCGTCCCGCCCTTCCCGATCGAGAACCGCTATGTCGCCGAATGCGCGGGCAAGAAGTTCGAGAACTACATCGAATGGCTCGGCATCGTCTACGCCATCACGCTCGCCTGCTGCCCGTCGCTGTCGCTGCCCTGCGGCTTCACGAATTCGGGTCTTCCGGTCGGCGTGCAGGTCGTCGGCGCGCCGCGCGCGGATGCGCAGGTGATCGCGGGTGCGAAGCTGCTCGAGGACATTCTTGGCCTGCGGGGGCAGACGCCGATCGATCCGCGGGTGAAGAAGTAATCGCTCTCCACCGCGCGCTCCGCCGCACCCTCCCCCTTGCCCTTGTGGGAGAGGGTAGCTCGCCGCGAAGCGGCGAGACGGGTGAGGGGTATCTCTCCACAAGGGACTCTCACCGCCTGAATTTGACGATAGAACCCCTCATCCGGCGCTTCACGCCACCTTCTCCCAGAAGGGGAGAAGGAAGATCACCTCCCGCCCGTCGCCTCCAGGCTCCGGCTATAGCGCGACATCGCGAAGCAGAAGGCGAAATAGATCGCGGCGACGAAAATATAGACCTCGACTGAAAACTGCTGCCAGGCCGGATCGATGATCGCGGTCTTGGCCGTCGTCAGCAGGTCGAAGATGCCGATGATCAGCACCAGGCTGGTGTCCTTGAAGAACGCGATAAAGGTGTTGACCAGCGGCGGAATGACGTGGCGGATCGCCTGCGGCAGGACAACGAGCCGGTGCTTCCGCCAATAGGACAGCCCCAGCGCGTCGGCAGCCTCGTATTGCCCGCGCGGCACGGCCTGGAGACCACCGCGGATCACCTCAGCAAGATACGCGCCCGCGAACAAAATGATCGCGATCTGTGCCCGCAATAGCTTGTCGATGTTGAATCCGCTGGGCATGAACAGCGGAAACATCACGCTCGCCATGAACAGAAGGCTGACCAGCGGCACGCCGCGGATCAGTTCGACATAGAGCACCGAAAGCGACCGGATCGCCGGCAGCTTTGAGCGACGGCCGAGCGCAACCAGGATGCCGAGCGGAAAACCGAACGCCAATCCGAACGTCGCCAGGATCAACGTGACCGGCAAGCCACCCCACCGGTCCTGCGAGACGAAGGAGAGCCCGAACACCCCGCCCCACATCAGCGCGCTGATCAGCGCCAGCGCGCCAATCCAGAGATAGGCCAGCTCGCGCCGCCACAGGGCGCGGCGGGTGGAGAGATAGAACAGGGCGATGAACAGCACGACGGACAGCGCCGGCCGCCACTGCTCGTCGAACGGATAGGTGCCGAACAGGATGAAGCGGTACTTCTCGGGAATGATGGCCCAGCAGGCGCCAAGACCGCGCACCGCCTTGCAGGCGCTGGAATCATTGGCCGGCGTGATCCACACCGCATTGGCAATGCCCCATAGCACGAAGCTGATCACGCCTTTCGCCAGCACCGCCAGCAGGACGACTGTAAGAATGCCGTTCGGGATCGACGAGAACAGGTTGGTGCGCAGCCAGCGCAGCACCGGATTGCCGATTTGCGGGCGGCGGGCGGCGCGCGGCACGTCCGGCATGTCGGTAATCGCGGTCATGCTCAGCGCTCCGCCAGCGCGATGCGCGCATTGTACCAGTTCATGAAGAAGCTGATGCCGAGGCTGATGGTCAGGAACACCGCCATGATCAGCGCGATCGCCTCGATCGCCTGCCCGGTCTGGTTCAGCGTCGTGTTGGCGATCGAGACCACGTCCTGGTAACCGATCGCGACCGCGAGCGAGGAGTTCTTGGTCAGGTTGAGATATTGGCTCGTCATCGGCGGCACGATCACGCGCAGCGCCTGCGGCAGGATGATCTGTCGCAGCATGAAGCTGCGGCGCAGGCCGAGCGCGCTGGCGGCGTCCCACTGCCCGCGCGGCACCGACTGGATGCCACTGCGCACGATCTCGGCGATGAAGGCCGAAGTGTAGGTGACAAGCGCGATCAACAACGCAAAATATTCCGGCGCGAGCGTCAGCCCGCCGACGAAGTTGAAGCCGCGCAATTCCGGCCACTCGATCTTCCAGGACACGCCGAGCAGCACCGACACCGCCGCCGGCAGCACGACAATAAGACCAACCGCAAGAGGCCACGCCCGCCGCGGCTTGCCGTCACGCATCTGCTGGGCGACCAGCCGCTGCTGAATGATGTAGAATGCGGCACAGCCCAGCACGGCCGTGCCGAGCACCCAGAGCTGCGGTGAGCCAACCGGAATCGCCGGCAGGATCAGGCCGCGGTTGGAAAGAAAAATACCCTCGACCGGCCGCCACGCGGCACGTGCGGCCGGCAGCGCCTGCATCAGAACGTACCAGAACAAGAGCTGAAGCAGCAGCGGGATGTCGCGCAGGACCTCGACATAGACGGCGGCGAGCCGCGACAGCAGCCAGTTCGCCGAAAGCCGAGAGATGCCGATCAGCGTCCCCAGGATGGTCGCGAGCACGATGCCGATCACCGCGACGCGTAGCGTATTGGCGACACCGACGACGAAGGCCCAGAGGTAGCTGTCTCTCGGATTGTACGCGAGCAGGCTGTCGGCGATTGGCATCCCGGCCTCGCGGCCGAGAAAGGCAAAGCCGGTGGTGATACGGCGGGCCGAGAGGTTGGTGACGGTGTTGGACCAGAGGAAGACGATGACGGCGACCGCGATGCCGACCACCAGCACCTGCCAGAACAAGCCCTTTAATTCGTTCGGCCCGAGCGCGCCGAAAAAGCTGCGGCGCGGCGGTGGCCTGGGGGCATCAGAGGTCACGGCACAAAAATCCTTCCAGAGAGCAGCGATTTCCGGCGGCGCACGTCAACTGTTGCACCAAACTCTGATCCATGCAACAAATGTTTCATGGCCGAGCCCGCAAGATCCTCGCCTTTGAGCGACCTCCGCATTGCGTTGCCATCGCTCCCCCTGCGCTTGCAGGAGGTCGGGCGTTTCGTCGCGGCCAATGATTACGACGCCACCACCCGTTCGATGCGCGACCTCGCGGCAGAGGCCGGCGCCGATCCCGCCGCATTCACGCGGCTTGCCAAAGCCATCGGCTATTCCGGCTGGGACGAATTGCGCGCCGCGTTGACGGAGGCGCGGCGGCCGTCGCAGACCTCGCCCTTCTCGGCTCGCGCCAAAAGCCGCCGCCACGGCCCGGACGCGGACGTCGCGCTCATCACCGACAAGCTCGAGGCTGAGGCCGCCGGCCTGCCGCGCATCTCCGCCCACGCCATCGCAGAGGCGGCCCGCGCACTGCATGACGCCAAACGGATCTGGATCTCCGGTTATCGCAGCTGCCGCAGCGTTGCCGAACTGCTGAACTACGAATTACGGTTGTTTCGTGCCGAGCAAGTTCAACTCGTCGGCGCGTCCGGCCCGGACGATCTCGATCTCGGCGCCTTCCGCCCCGGCGAAGCCGTCATCGTCTTCGGTTTCTCGCCCTATACGCATGCGAGCGTCCGCGTCGCCCAGGCCGCTCATCACGCTGGCGCGACGCTGGTCGCGATCGCGGACAGCGCGGCCGCTCCGATGGCCGAGGGCGCCGACCATGTGCTGCTGTTCGAAGCGGCTTCCTCGCCCGGCTTCTTCCCGAGCCTCACCGGAGCGCTCGCAATTGCGCAGTCCCTGGCCGCGGTGACGTTTTCGCTCGGCGGCACGACCGCGAAGAAGCGCCTTCAGAACACCGAGGCCCGGCTCGCCGCGGCCTCCACTTACGTCTCAGAGAAAGGTTGATCCATGGGCACCCGCACCAGCCGCGTGCTGCACCGCTCGCTGCGAGAGACGCCACCCAAGGCGATCGGCGGCGAAGGCGTCTATCTCTTTGCCGAGGACGGACGACGTGTGATCGACGCCTCCGGCGGCGCGGCCGTCTCCTGCCTCGGCCATCAGCATCCGCGCGTGATCGCGGCGATGGCGAAGCAGGCTTCGACGCTGGCCTATGCCCACACCGCCTTCTTCTCGTCCGAGCCGGCCGAGGCGCTCGCCGAGACTCTGGTCGGCCACGAGCCGGGCGGCCTCGCCTACGCCTATTTCGTCAGCGGCGGGTCGGAAGCGATCGAGGCCAGCATCAAGCTCGCGCGGCAATATTTCATCGAGCGCGGCGAGCCGCAGCGGCAGCATTTCATTGCGCGGCGGCAGAGCTATCACGGCAACACGCTCGGCGCGCTCGCCGCCGGCGGCAACGCGTGGCGCCGCGCGCCCTATGCGCCGCTGCTCTCCGCCGCCTTCAGCCACGTGACGCCGGCCTTCGCTTATCACGAGAAGCACGACGGTGAATCCGATGCGCAGTTCGTGGCGCGGCTCGCGGCTGAGCTCGAAGCAGAGTTTGTGCGGCTTGGCCCCAACACCGTCGCCGCGTTCCTCGCCGAGCCGGTCGTCGGCGCCACCGCCGGCGCGGTGACCGCGCCAGACGGCTACTTCAAGGCGGTGCGCGAGATCTGCGACCGCTACGGTGCCCTGCTTATCCTCGACGAAGTGATGTGCGGCATGGGCCGCACCGGCACCACGCACGCGTGGCAGCAAGAAGGCATCTCCCCTGATATCCAGGCGATCGCCAAGGGGCTCGGCGGCGGCTACCAACCGATCGGCGCGATGCTGGCGAGCGGCAAAATCATCGACACCATCCGCTCAGGCTCCGGCGCCTTCCAGCACGGTCACACCTATCTTGCCCATCCGCTCGCCTGCGCAGCGGCGCTCGCGGTGCAAGATGTGATCCGCGAGGACAATCTGCTCGAGCAGGTCAAGCAGCGCGGGAGGCAGCTCGAGCAGCGGCTGACCGAACGCTTCGGCAATCACCAACATGTCGGCGATATCAGGGGCCGCGGCCTGTTTTGGGCGATCGAGCTCGTCGCTGATCGCGCCAGCCGCACCTCGTTCGATCCTGCACTCAAGCTGAACCAGAAGATCAAGGCGGAAGCCTTCGCCAACGGGCTCGGCTGCTATCCCGGCGGCGGCACCGTGGAAGGCATCCGCGGCGACCACGTACTGCTGGCGCCGCCCTATATCGCTTCGGCAGATGAGATCGACCAGATCGTCGACAAGCTCGGCACGGCCGTCGACAACGTGTTGCGTAGTGTCAATCACTGAGGGGAGAGTAGCATGATGAGGAAAGTGGTTATCGCAGCGGGCGTGCTCGCAGCATCGACAGTCGTTGCGTCGGCGGCGACGCTCGACACGGTGAAAAGCCGCGGAACGCTGGTGTGCGGCGTCAGCGCCGGCTTTGCCGGCTTCTCGGCACCCGACTCGCAAGGCAATTACAAGGGCCTCGACGTCGACTATTGCCGCGCGCTCGCCGCCGGCGTGTTAGGTGATCCCAGCAAGGTGCGATACGTCTCACTGACCGCGCAGAACCGCTTCACGGCGCTTCAGTCCGGCGAGATCGACGTGCTCTACCGCAACTCGACGGAGACCTATTTGCGCGGCGTGACGCTGGGCTTGCGCCAGGGTCCGATCAACTTCTACGATGGCCAGGGCTTCGTCGTGAAGAAGGACCTCGGCGTGAAGGAGCTGAAGGACCTCAAAGGCGCCACCGTTTGCGTCGCGCAGGGCACCACCCATGAAGTCACGCTCGGCGATTACGGCCGCGCCAACGGCATCGACTGGAAGCCGCTGGTGTTCGACCGCGTCGACACCATGTACCAGACCTTCTTCGGCGGCCGCTGTGACGCCATGACCCAGGACGCCTCCGCGCTCGCCGGTGCCGTCACCACCGCGGCTCCGAACCCGGCCGATTATGTCGTGCTGCCGCAGACCATCAGCAAGGAGCCGCTCGGGCCGTTCACCCGCAACGGCGACGAGGTCTGGAGCGACATCATCACCTGGCTGCATTACGGGCTGATCGAAGCCGAGGAGCTCGGCGTGACGCAGACCAATGTCGACGAGATGACGAAGTCGCAGACACCGGCGATCCAGCGCTTGTTGGGCGCCTCCGGCGATCTCGGCTCGCGGCTTGGTCTCGACAACAAATGGCTGGTCACGGCGATCAAGGCCACAGGTAATTATGGCGAGATCTACGAGCGCAATGTCGGCAAGGCGAGCCCGCTCAAGCTCGAGCGCGGCCTCAACGGCCTCTGGAGCAAGGGCGGCTTGATGTACGCGATTCCGTTCAAGTAAGGAGCTCACCTTTCCCCGCTTGCGGGGAGAGGTCGGATTGCGACCGGCGATGCAAAGCATCGTCCGGGGCAATCCGGGTGAGGGGGACTCTCCACGCGTCCACCTCTCACGTTTTGCGCGGATAGAGCCCCTCACCCCAACCCTCTCCCCGTAAAAGCGGGGAGAGGGAGAAGAAGCACCGAGCCCATGCGCATCGCGCTGATCCACGCCCTGAAACACTCCATCGCCCCGATCGAGGCGGCGTTCGCGCGGGCGTGGCCGGAGGCACGGCTGATGAACCTGCTCGACGACAGCCTGTCGGCGGATCTGGCGCGTGACGGTAAGCTCAACGACGCCATGACCGAGCGCTTTCTCGCCCTCGGCGATTATGCGGCGACCACCGGCGCAAACGGCATCCTGTTCACCTGCTCGGCCTTTGGCCCCTGCATCGAGGCGGTCGCGCGGGCACATGCGCCGATGCCGGTGCTCAAGCCGAACGAGGCGATGATCGAGCAGGCGGTGACCATGGGCAACAGGATCGGCCTGCTCTCGACCTTTCCGCCGACGCTGGCGTCGATGCCGCCGGAGTTTCCCGCATCCGTCCAGATCGTGCCAAAGCTTGCCGAGGGTGCGCTGGCCGCACTCGACCGCG
The DNA here is from genome assembly GCF_053592855.1 of Bradyrhizobium sp. T-1. Classification (NCBI taxonomy): domain Bacteria; kingdom Pseudomonadati; phylum Pseudomonadota; class Alphaproteobacteria; order Hyphomicrobiales; family Nitrobacteraceae; genus Bradyrhizobium; species Bradyrhizobium sp. T-1. The sequence goes on from NZ_CM132115.1 coordinate 5,940,355, forward strand.
GTGACCGCGCCACGCACGACCGGCTGATCGTGGAGGCATCTAGGGATCTGCGTGATTGCGACGTTATCGCACTGGCGCAGTTCAGCATCGCATCGACCGCGCCGCTCGTTGCGGAAGCCACCGGCCGCCCCGTCGTGACTACACCTGATAGCGCGGTCGAGAAGCTGATGAAGCTTTTGAAAGCGAAGGCCTAACCGCCCGCCTTCTTTCGACGCTGCGCGTCCTTGATCGCGACGGCGAGCGCGGCCTTCGTTTCGTTCACAAAGTCCTCGACCAGCTCCTCTCGCGTGGCGTGCGCCGCCTCGCCGGTGAACAGGCCCTGCTCGGCCAGCATCACAACGCCGTGCAGCGCCGCCCAGATCTTGAGCGCCTGCCGTTCGCGCAAATAGCCGACCGCGGGCGCTTCCAGAGCTTCAATCACCAGTTCAAACGTCTCACGCGTGACCTCATGCAGCTCGCTGCCCCTGGCCGCGCAGGAGACGGTGCGGGACGCGAACATCAGGCGGTAGACGCCGTTGCGACGCAGACCGAAATCGAGCGTCGCTTGCGCCAGTCGCGACAGCTTCGATTGCTTCGAGGGCTTCGTCATCGCTTCGCGCAACATCGCGCTGAACTGCCGGAACGCCTCCGCGGTCACCGCGGCAAGCAGCGCCTCACGGTCGGCGAAATGACGGTACGGCGCGGGCTGCGAAACACCGAGCTGCTTCGCCAGCGCCTTGATGCTGATCGCTTCCGCCCCGCCCTGCTCCGCCTCGCGGAGCGCGGCCTTGATCAGGGCGTCGCGGAGATCGCCGTGGTGGTAGGTGTTCTCGGGCTTGCGAGCGAGTTGTGAACGCATGTTACGGCGGAGCCTATAAGTTTGCGCTTGACAGGGGAAGCCTGCGGCGAATGTAATAGCATATAACTTAGAATATGCGGCAAGTGCCGCTGACAATAATGACAAAGAGGAACGCGCCGCCCTTTTGGGCCTGAGCGCACACGACCGAGGGAGCCGCAATGGCCGAACGACTGAGAGTTCACGTCGATCCCGACAAATGCCAGGGTCACGCGCGCTGCAAGGCGCTGGCGCCGGAGCTGTTCGAGCTCGATGAATACGGCAACGCCCATGAGGCCGGTGACGGCACGGTTCCGCCTGGCCTCGAGGACAAGGCTTGGCTCGCCAAATCCAACTGCCCGGAAATCGCGATCGATGTGATCGAGGAGTAGCGCGGCCCCTGCCCGCGCGCCTTGCGTGCCTTCAGCGAACACGAGTTCCAAGGGATTTTCCTGCCATGTCCGATATCAGCCAGCCCGCCGCCCATCCCCCTGTGACCGACTGGGTCAACGATTTCGACCACACCGATCCGCAATGGACGGAGGATCCGTTTCCGATCTGGGAGGAACTGCGCGCGGCAAGCCCGGTCGTGCATACCGAGCGCTTCCTCGGCTGTTACATGCCGACGACCTATGAGGCAGTGCGCGAGATCGCCAACGACACCGAGCATTTTTCCTCGCGCCGCATCATCGTCCGCGACGTGCGGCCCGAGGTCGCCAGGAACGCGGCCCCGCCGATCACCTCCGACCCGCCCGTGCACAAACCGGCCAAGCAATTGCTGCTGCCGCCGTTCACGCCGGATGCGATGAAAAAGCTCGAACCGCGGATGCGCGCGATCTGCAACGAGCTGATCGACGGCTTCATCGCCGACGGCAAGGTCGACGCAGCCGCGCGTTACAGCAAATACATCCCGGTTCAGGCGATCGCACACATGCTCGGCATTCCCGAGAGCGACAGCGATCTCTTCATCAACTGGATCCACATGATCCTGGAGCTCGGCATCAAGGACGAAAACAAGCTGCTCGAGGCCGTGCACGGGATGAGCGATTACTTCAGGGCGCATATCGAGGAGCGGAGGTCGAGGCCAACCGACGATCTCATCTCGTATTTGATGAATGCCAAGGACAAGGAAGGCCAGCCGCTGGAAGAGTCGCACGTTCTGGGTTCGTTGCGGCTGCTCCTGATCGCCGGCATCGACACGACCTGGAGCGCGATCGGCTCCTCGCTCTGGCATCTCGCCCGGACGCCGGCCGACCGCGAGCGTCTGATCGCTGAGCCGGGGTTAATCCCGACCGCCGTGGAGGAACTTCTGCGCGCCTATTCGCCGGTAACGATGGCGCGCGAGGTCGTCAAGGAGACGACCATCTCTGGCTGCCCGGTCAAGACGGGCAACATGGTTCTGCTGTCCTTTCCGGCTGCGAACCGCGACCCGAAAATGTTTCCGGACGCTGACAAGGTCGTGATCGACCGCCGGGAGAACCGCCATGCCGCCTTCGGCCTCGGCATCCACCGCTGCGTCGGTTCCAACCTGGCGCGGATGGAGATGCAGGTTGCGCTGGAGGAATGGCTGAAGCGGATTCCTGACTTCCGGCTCGATCCGGCGGGCACCGTGACCTGGTCCCAGGGCACCGTGCGGGGCCCTCGCCAGTTGCCATTTCTGCTCGGAAAGGCGATGTAGGCCTCTCCGGAACTGACGGAGAGAGGCCGGACGTGACAGAGCAAGCAACCCACCCGGCCTCCGACCACATCGATCTCGCCGACGCCCAGCGGCGGATCAAGGCGATCTTCATCGGCTCGATCGGCAATCTCGTCGAGTGGTACGATTTCTACGCCTATACGGCGTTCGCGCTCTATTTCGCTCCGGCGTTCTTTCCCGGTAATGACCCGGTCGTGCAGCAGTTGAACGTCGCCGTGGTGTTCGCGGCGACCTTCCTGATGCGTCCCCTGGGCGGCTGGTTGTTCGGCTACATTGCGGATCATTTCGGCAGGCGCATCTCGCTGACACTGTCCGTTGTCTTCATGTGTTTCGGCTCGCTGATCATCGCGCTGACGCCGACCTATGCCACGATCGGCTTCGCTGCGCCGGTGATCCTGGCGCTCGCCCGCGTCATCGAGGGGTTGAGTCTCGGCGGCGAATACGGCGCCAGCGCCACCTATCTGAGCGAGGTCGCGGACCCCAAGCATCGTGGCTTCTATTCGAGCTTTCAGTACGTCACGCTGATCGGCGGGCAGCTCACCGCGATCATCGTTCTGCTGCTCCTGCAAAAGGTCTTCCTCACGCCCGACGAGCTCAAGGCCTGGGGCTGGCGCATCCCGTTCGCGATCGGCGCGGCACTCGCGATCTTTGCCGCGGTGATGCGGCGCAATCTGCACGAGACTGAGGCGTTCGAGGAAGCCAAGAAGGTCGTGAAGCCGACCGGCTCGCTCACCAATCTGCTGCGCTACCCGCGCGAGCTGCTGCTCGTGGTCGGACTCACTGCCGGCGGCACCGCGGCGTTCTATACCTTCACCACCTACATGCAGACTTTCGTCAAGCTCTCGGTGGGCCTGACCGAGGACCAGACCACCTTCGTGATCTTCGGCACACTGATCTTCGCAACCATCCTGCAGCCGATCTATGGCGCCATCTCCGACAAGATCGGGCGCAAGCCGCTGCTGATCTTCTTCGGCGTCGCCGGCACGCTCGCGACCGTGCCGCTGCTGATGACGCTGAAGGAGACCAAGTCGCCTTTCATGGCCTTCATCCTGATCTGCTGCGCCTGGCTGTTCGTCGCCGGCTACACCTCGATCAACGCCGTGGTGAAGGCCGAGCTATTCCCGACCAATGTCCGCGCCCTCGGCGTCGGCCTGCCCTACGCGATCACGGTCTCGATCTTCGGCGGCACCGCGCCCGCGATCGCGCTCTATTTCAAAAGCATCGGGCACGAGGACTGGTTCTACTACTATCTCGCCGGAATCATCTGCCTGTCGCTGATCATCTATTCCACCATGCGCGATACCAAGCATGCCTCCGCGATGCACCGCCACGAGTAGCTCATTGACGAGTAAGCTATGGCCGACGAGACGCCATCCGACAGCAAGCTGACACGCACCAAGGAGAAATGGGCGCGCGAAGGCCGCTTCCTCACCGGCAAGATCACGCGCCCGGAGGATCAGCGCCTGCCGCCCGGCCAGCATCTCACCCAGGACTGGCCGGTGCTCGATCTCGGGGTCATGCCGCCGGTCTCGCGCGATCGCTGGCGGCTCGACGTCTACGGCGCGATCGAGACCCCCGTGTTCTGGACCTTTGCCGAATTCGCCGCGCAGAAGCAGGACCGGTTCACCTCCGACATTCATTGCGTGACCACCTGGTCGCGCTACGACAACCTTTGGGAAGGCCTCGCCACGCGCGAACTGCTGGCGGCCTGCCGGCCGCGCGAGGATGCGCGCTTCGTCGTGCTGCATTCCTATGACGGCTACACCACTAATCTCGCGCTGGACGATTTCGCCGCCGAAGACGCGCTGCTCGCCCATAGCTGGTCGGGCCAGCCGCTGACGCAGGAGCATGGCGGCCCGGTGCGGATGGTCGTGCCGCATCTGTATTTCTGGAAGAGCGCCAAATGGCTGCAAGCCATCGAATTCCTGACCGAGGATGCGCCGGGCTTCTGGGAAGTCCGCGGCTATCATAACCGCGGCGATCCCTGGGCCGAGCAGCGCTATTCGGACGATTAGGTTCTAGCAAGACGGGGAAAGCCCATGCAGACCGAACGCTTTCAATTCACAGGCGAAGGCGGCCATCAGCTTGCGGCCGCGATCGAGCTGCCGGACGGCGAGCCCGCAGCCTTCGCACTGTTCGCGCATTGCTTCACCTGCGGCAAGGATACGCTGGCGGCAAAACGCATTTCGGTCGCACTCGCCGCCAAGGGCATCGCGGTGCTGCGCTTCGACTTCACCGGGCTCGGCTCCAGCGAGGGTGAATTCGCCAATTCGACCTTCTCCTCCAACGTCGCCGATCTCGTGCGGGCCGCCGATCATCTGCGGACGACGCGCAAGGCGCCGTCCCTTCTGATTGGCCACAGCCTCGGCGGTGCGGCCATTCTTGCGGCAGCCGCACAAATTCCGGAGGCCAAGGCGGTTGTGACCATCGCTGCGCCTTCCGATCCCGCGCACGTGACTGGTCTGTTCAGCAAGCATCTCGACGACATCCGCGCCCAGGGCGAAGTCGAAGTCTCGCTCGCGGGCCGCCCGTTCCGGATCAGGCGCGAATTCCTCGACGATATCGTCGAGCACGAGCTGATGAAGGACGTCACCGGTCTCCATAAGGCGCTGCTGATCATGCAGTCACCTGTCGACGATACCGTCGGCATCGATAATGCGACCAGGATCTTCGTTGCGGCGAAGCACCCCAAGAGCTTCGTCTCGCTCGACCAGGCCGATCATCTCCTGACGAAACCGGCGGACGCGCTTTACGCGGCAGACATGATCGCGGCCTGGGCCAGCCGCTATATCGACATGGCAAGATCTGCGAAGGTCGCGGACCTCCCCGAAGAGCCGCGCAAGGTCGTGGTGCAGGAGACCCGCAAGAGCAAATTCAACCAGATCATCACGGTCGGGCCGCATCGTCTGGTCGCGGACGAGCCGAAGGCTGCCGGCGGCGAGGATGCCGGTCCCGGCCCCTACGACTTCCTGCTCGCGGGCTTAGGGGCCTGCACCTCGATGACCATGCGCCTCTATGCCGACCGCAAGTCGCTGCCGCTCGACCGCGTCACCGTCACGCTGAAACATTCCAAGATCTACGCCAAGGACTGCGCGGAATGCGAGACGCGCGACGGCATGCTCGACCAGATCGAGCGCGACATCGCGATGGATGGCGCGCTCGATGCCGAGCAACGCAAGAAGCTGATGGAGATCGCCGACAAGTGCCCGGTGCACCGGACGCTGACCTCCGAGATCCGCATCGTGACCACGGCGGTAGGCTAGCGCGCTAGAAGCACGACACCATCGTTCGCACCGCAGCACTGATCTCGGCCTCGCGCCAGGCCGCAAAGCCGAGCAGCAGACCGTGATCGCGCGGTTTGCCCAGCGCAAGGCTGGATAGAGCCCGCGTCTCGACGCCCGCCTCAACCAGCCGCTTGACTGCCGCCTGATCGGCGCGACTGCGCTTGAGGCGCGCGACGAGCTGGATGCCGCCCGAGGGCACCTCGACCGAGAGCACCTCACCCAGCTGCCGCTCCAGCCCCTCGACGAGATGATCCCGCCGCGCGTGATAGAGCCGGCGCATCCGGCGCAGATGTGCGAGGAAATGCCCGTCGGCGATGAACTCGGCGAGCGCCTCCTGGATGTGGCTGGAGGCTATCAAGCCGATGTGCCGCTGCGCGATTTCCAGGGTGCCGACCAGCGCCGGCGGCACGACGAGATAGCCAAGCCGGATATCCGACGTCATCGCCTTGGAGAAGGTCCCGACATAGAACACGCGGCCGTGGGCATCGAGCCCCTGCAAGGCCGGCACCGGCCGGCTATCGTAGTGGAATTCGCCGTCGTAATCGTCCTCGACGATCCAGGTCTTGCCAGGGCTGCTTGACCTCAAGAATTCGGTGCGGCGTGCCAGCGACATCACCCGTCCGGTCGGATGCTGATGCGACGGCGTCATGAAAATGAGCTTCGGCGCGGCCAATCCCGGCATCCGCTGCATGCCCTGCTCGTCGAGCCGCATGCCTGTCACACGCGCGCCGGAGGCACGAAAGGCGGCTGCGGCGCCGGGATAGCCGGGATCCTCGACCCGGACCTCGTCGCCCGGCGTGATGAGAACAGCCGCGATCAGGGTCAGCGCGGCCTGTGCACTCGGCAGGATCATGATCTGGTCGGCAGTCGCCCGAACGCCTCTGCTGGCCGCCAGATAATGCGCCAGCGCCTCGCGCAGGCGGATGCGGTTGACCGGACCAAGCTCGCGCCTGGCGGCGCTGACGGCACTGCGGCGCAGGCAGCGCGCCCAGATCTCGTTCGGAAACTCCCGCGCATCTCCGTGCCCCGGACGCAACGGCTTGAGCTGGGCCTGATAGGACATCGGCCAGTCCGTCTGCTTGAGCTTCGAGGCCCAAGGTGAGAGCCGCAGCCTGGCTGAGCGCGTTCTCGGTGTGGCCGCGCCCGCTTCTTCGCTGGATTCGCCGCCGTCAACCGTGACCACCGGGCGACGTCCGGGCGACGCCTCGAGATATCCCTCGGCGGCGAGCTGCTCGAATGCATATGTCACGGTGTTGCGCGAAACGCTGAGATCGCTCGCGAGCCGCCGGCTCGATGGCAATGCACGGCCTTTGCCAATACGGCCGGTCGCGATCAGGCTTCGGAGCTGGCTCGTCAGTTGAACAGCCAATCCCTCACCGTCGGTCCGCTTCAGGTCAATCAGGGCCGAAATCATCGCCTCGGAAACTGGCACCTTGATCTTCTCCTATCTGGCACTTTTTCAGGTACCAGGGCGGATGCTATCCACCGGCTCGAACTGCTTCAAGGGTCTTGCGATGAACTCTTCCCTGTCGCCTCGCGCGGCCATCGGCCTGTTCCTCATCGTCGTGCTGGCCTGGGGCGTGAACTGGTCGGTGACGAAGCAGCTCGTGCAATTCCTTCCGCCGCTATGGACCTCGGCAATCCGGAGCTGGATCGCGTTGGCGGGTTTGCTGGTGATTCTCGGACTCAGCAAAAATCTGGTGATCCCCGAGCGGCGCGACATTCCTGTGATCCTCAGCGTGGCGCTGCTGCACATGACCGTGTTCTCGGTCCTCGTCGCGGCCGGCGTGCGCTTCCTGCCCGCGAGCAAGGCCGTCGTGCTCGGCTACACCACGCCGCTCTGGGTCGCGATCGCCGCGCCCCTACTCGGCAAGGACACGCTGACAGCACCAAAGCTCGCAGGCGCGCTGCTCGGATTGATCGGACTTGCCGTGATCCTGAATCCCGCGTCGATCGACTGGGCCAGCGGCAACGTCGTGCTCGGCGCCGGCATGGTCATCCTGGCCGCGATCTCCTGGGCCGCGAACATCATCTATATCCGCGCACACCGGTGGATCGCATCCCCGCTCCAGCTTCTGATCTGGCAGGTGCTCGTCGCGACGATCGTGCTGACGGGATCGGCGCTGATCACGGATGGTCTGCCGCATTCAGAATGGTCATGGCGCCTCGTGCTGCTGTTCCTGTATTCCGGCCTGATCGGGACGGCATTGGCCTATTGGGCGATGTCGATGGTCAACAAGAGCATCTCGGCCCTGACGACGGCGCTCGGCACCACCGGGACACCGCTCGTCGGCATCGCCAGCGCGGCGATCCTGCTGGGCGAGCCCATCGATATGAGCCTCGTCATCGCAGCCGCGCTGATCGTCACAGGCATTGGTCTTGCGACTCTCGGCGACCGGCTGCTGCGCCGTCAGGCCATGGCGAGCGGCTGAACCCGCAACGCGCCGCGCAGGCCGGCCGTGGTGCCAAGCAGAATGCCGGCGACCGCAATGAACGAGCCCACCGCAAGCGTCGATACACCGGTGAGCCCCTGCCCAATCGAGCAGCCGAACGCCATCACGCCGCCGATGCCCATCAATGCGGCGCCGGCGGCCGAGCGCAGCATGTGGCGTGGCGAGGAATAACCTTCGAGATGGAAGCGGCCCGTGGCGATCGCGGTCACCAGACTGCCGGCAAAGGCTCCGCCAACAGTCGCGATGCCGAAGTTGAGCGTCAGGCCGGTCGAGAGCATCGCGTATTGCAGACTGTCAGCGATCGGCGCGATGAAGGTGAGCGAGGTTACCGGAACGGGGTTGAAGTCGTCGGCACCGAGATAGCCGGTCACATACCAGCCGCTGGCGACGAGAAGGCCTATGATGGCTCCTGCCGCGATCTGGCCTGGCGAGCGGCGGAATGCCGGATGCGCGAAAGCAAACAGGATCAGCGCGAGGGCAATCAAGGCAGCGGCCAGCATACGCGAAACGGCTTCGGTGGGTCCGAGCGTCGCCAGCAGCGAGGGCAGCGAATTGACGGCGACAGTGGCTTGCGATGCCTGAACCAGCGCGATGCGTGCCGGTGCGATCAGGCCCTTGAGCGTCATTTGCGCGGCGATGGCCAGCACGATCACGACGACAAAGGAACGGAGATTGCCGCGCCCGAGCAGCACCAGCGCACGCGAGCCGCAGCCGTTCGACAGCACCATGCCGTAGCCGAACAGCAATCCGCCCAGGAACAGCACCGGCGCCGAGAATGTCTGTTGCAGATAGATCGACTTGCCGAGATCGGCCATGCCGTTACCGGCAAGGAACTGGCTCGCGGCAATCGCAACCGCGATCGCCAGCGCGTAGCTGCGCACCAGCCGACCGTCCCCTTCCGTCAGCCAGCCGCGCATGCTGCTCATCAGGCAGAAACCGCTGAGCAGGCCGACGGAGCCATAAACCAGGCCAATGACGAGGCCGGCGAGGATGACGAGTTGGGTCGATTCCATGATTACGGCTTCAGGATCACGCGGTCCCGCGACGAGCCGGCGACCGCAACATACGCCTCCTTTGCGCGCTCGAGCGGATAGATCGCGTTCGTCCGGATCGGAAACGGCTTCAATTGGCCGCTGGCAAAGCCTGGGCAGAGCTCGCGCAGCACGGCGCCGGTCGCGGCCGACGACAGCCCGAGCGTATCGATGCCGACATAAGTGTGCTGTCCCCGATAGAATTCGAGAATGTTGAACTGCACGATGCGGTCGATCGCGGCGATCAGGATCTGGCGGCCGCGCAAGGCGAGCGACTTGTGCGCCGCCTGGAAGTAGGGATCGCCGACCGTGTTGAAGACGATGTCGGCCCCCGTGCCGCCGGTCAGTTCGCGCACGCGTGTGGCGACATCTGTCGCGGAGGCATCGATCACCTCGATGGGCGCGTTGGCGTGACCTTCATAGGCTTCCGCCTTGCGCACCACGCCGATGACGCGCGCGCCCCGCCAGGTCGCGATCTGCACCGCCGCCTGACCGACCTTGCCGTTGACGCCGAACACCAGCACCGTCTCGCCGGGCTTTGGGATGCCGGCGCGGCGAAAGCCCTCCATCGCCGTGACGAAGGGCACGCCGATGCCGGCGGCCTCCTCCCACGACACCGTCTTCGGCTTCTCCACAACCGCCTCAGCTTCGACCACGAGATGGCTTGCATGCGTGCCATCACGGCGGATGCCGAGATCGCCGGAGGAGCCGAACACTTCGCCGCCGGCGGTGCCGGACGGACCATCGATCACCAAGCCCGCGTAGTCTCGGCCGGGCGTGCGCGGGAACACCGCATAGGGCATCAGCCCGGTCGCGGCCTTGACGTCGGACGGATTGACGGCAGCAGCCTTCACCTCGATCAGGAGATCGTTCGGGCCGCGCGTGAGCGTATGATGCTCGACGACCGGCATGACCGCGGCCGCGTTCTCGGCCTTGGCATTGAGGCGGACGCAACGCGCCTCCACGGCTTTGGTAACGGCTGGCGACATGGGAAGACCCGCGATTTCTCGCGGGCCTTGTCGCCTTTGGGGGCGGTCAAGTCAATCCGTCAAGTCAGTCCTTGGGCCGCTTGTCGTAGAGCCGCTTGGCCTTGCCGAGCGAGCGCTCCAGCGTGGCCGGCGCAACCACCTGCACCCTGGAGCTGATGCCTATGGTGTTCTTGATGTGGGTCGATATCCGGTCGGCGTGGTCGATGAGGCCTCTGCCGTCCCAGCTCTCAGCCCGCGCCTCGGCGATGATGGTCAGCTCATCCATGCGGCCTTCGCGAGTGAGCTCCAGGATGAAGTGCCCGCCGCACCAGTCGGTCGCGAGCAGTATCTCCTCGATCTGGGTTGGGAACAGATTGACGCCGCGCAGGATGATCATGTCGTCCGAGCGGCCCGTCACCTTCTCCATCCGCCGCATGCCCGGCCGCGCCGTGCCCGGCAACAGCCGCGTCAGGTCGCGGGTGCGATAGCGGATCACCGGAAAGCCCTCCTTGGTGAGCGAGGTGAAGACGAGCTCCCCCTTCTCGCCATCCGGCAGCACGGCACCGGTCTCGGGGTCGATCACTTCGGGATAGAAGTGATCCTCCCAGATGTGCAGGCCATCCTTGGTCTCGATGCACTCCTGCGCGACGCCGGGGCCGATCACCTCCGACAGGCCGTAGATGTCGGTCGCATCCATGTCGAAGGCATCCTCGATCTCGCCGCGCATGGCGTTGGTCCAGGGCTCGGCGCCGAAGATGCCGACCTTGAGCGAGCACTGGCGCGGATCGAGCTTCTGGCGCTTGAACTCGTCCAGGATCGCCAGCATGTAGCTCGGCGTCACCGTGATGATGTCAGGACGGAAGTCGTTGATGAGCTGCACCTGCCGCTCGGTCATGCCGCCGGAGATCGGCACCACCGTGCAGCCGAGTTTTTCGGCGCCGTAGTGCACGCCAAGACCGCCGGTGAACAGGCCGTAGCCATAGGCATTGTGGATGATCATGCCGGTGCGGCCGCCGGCCGCGCGGATCGAGCGCGCCATCACCTCGGACCAGGTCTCGATGTCGCGCTGGGTATAGCCGACCACGATCGGCTTGCCCGTCGTACCGGACGAGGCATGCACGCGGACCAGCTTCTCGCGCGGCACCGCGAACATGTTGAAGGGGTAGTTGTCGCGCAGATCCGTCTTCACCGTGAACGGGAACTTCGCGAGATCCGATAGCTCGCGGAAGTCCGACGGATGCACCCCTGCCTTGTCAAAAGCCTTGCGATAGTGCGCGACGTTGTCGTAGGCGTGCTTCAACGACCAGGCCAGACGCTGTTTCTGCAACGCCATGATCTCGTCGCGTGAGGCGCGCTCCTGCGCGTCCATCTCGGCCCGATAGGTGCGGCCGCCGTCCTTCAGCTTCGTCGAAGCCATTCTCGTTTCCCCACATTGATTTGTTCTTCTGTTTATTGGTCTTGCGCCGGCAGCCACGTGCCGGGAATGACACGCGAATGTCCGCGAAATTCTGCGATGACGGTATCGCCTGCAGTCACGCGCACGTCATAGATGCCGGAGCGGCCACCGCGGGTGATCTCCCGTGCCTTGGCCACGAGCCGGTCGCCAAGTTTGCCGGGCCTGATGAAGGTGATTTGGCCCTGCGCTGCGACGACGCGGTCATTGTGCGAGTTGCAGGCAAAGGCAAAGGCTGAATCGGCGAGCGTAAAGATGAAGCCGCCATGGGCGATGCGCTGGCCGTTGACCATGTCCGGCCGCACCGTCATGGCGACCGTCGCGAAGCCGGGACCAACCTCGACGATCTCCATGCCGAGACCCTTGGACGCATCGTCCTCCGCCCACATCGCTTCAGTGCAGGCGCGGGCAACATCCTCAGGCGACAGGGCGGCTTTGAAGTTCACGCGCTTCTCCCGGCGAAATGCTCGTTCATGATGTTCTGCTGGTCGGCCAACACTGTCAAACGTGGTCGTAATCGACAACGACCCGCTCCGACGACGGCTTCGCCTGGCAGGTCAGGACGAACCCGGCCTTCAGCTCCCAGGGCTCCAGCGAATAATTGATGTCCATCGGCGCCTCGCCCTCGACCAGTTTTGCGCGACAGGTCGAGCACATGCCGCCCTTGCAGGCGAAGGGCAGATCGACGCCGGCGCGCAGCGCGGCATCGAGGATCGCCTCGTCCTCGGCGACCGGGACGTCGCGGCGCTTGCCGTCGATGATCAGGGAGGCGACCGCCTTCGGCGGCGCGTCGGCGGCAACGGCCTTCTTCGGCCGCGGCTTGCCGCCGAACTCGGAGACGAAACGCTCGACATGGATGCGATCATCGGAGATCCCGAGATCGCGGCAAGTCGCCTCGACGTCCTCGCTCATGCCAGATGGCCCGCAGATGAAGACGTGATCGACACTCTCGGCCGGCACCAGCGAGCGCAGCAGCACCCTCACCTTGTCGCCGTCGAGCCGGCCATGCAGGATCGGGATGTCCTGCTCCTCGCCGGAGATGACGTGGAAGATCGAGAGGCGATCGATGAACCGGTCCTTGAGCTCCTCGAGCGCCTCCAGGAACATGATGTTGTCGGTCGTGCGGTTGCCGTAGAACAAGAAAAAGCGGCTGTCCGCCTCGCGCGCCAGCACGCCCTTGACGATCGACAGGATCGGCGTGATGCCGGAGCCTGCGGCAAAGCCGACATGGATGCACCCGGCTTCGGCCGGTGCGATCACGCCAAAGCGCCCCGTCGGCGTCATCACGTCGAGCTCGTCGCCATGTTTCAGCTCGTCTGCTGCCCAGCTCGAGAACGCGCCGCCGTCGACCTTCTTCACGGCGATGCGGATCTCGCCGTCATCGGGGCCGGAGCAGATCGAGTAGGAGCGGCGCACCTCCTCGCCATCCAGTGTGGTGCGCAACGTGAGATACTGGCCGGGGCTGAAAGCATAGTCGTCGGCAAGTTCGCGCGGGATTGCGAAGGTCATCGAGACCGCGTCAGACGCCTCGCGGCGGAGATCGTTGACGGCCAGGCGATGGAAGCGGGGAGCGACGGTTGACATTACGAGCACCTTCGTTCGGTCTTTCCGTCGTCGTTGCGAACGGAGCGAACCAATCCAGAATCTTTCCGCGGAGACAGCCCAGATTGCTTCGTCGCAAGAGCTGCTCGCAATGACGATCGGATCGGCATCATGCGCCTCAATGACACTTGAAGTAGTCGAAGGGTTCGCGGCAGGACTTGCAGCGCCAGAGCGCCTTGCAGGAGGTCGAGCCGAACTCGGACAGGAGCTCGGTCTTGTCAGAGCCGCATTGCGGGCACGCGACCGCCTGCTCGCCGAACAGTGCGCGGCGTGAGTGTGAAGCTTGCGGCGGCGCGATGCCGTAGGCGGCCAGCTTGCGGCGGCCCTCCTCGCTCATCCAGTCCGTGGTCCAGGCCGGCGACAGCACTGTGCGGATTTTTGGGCGATGGAAGCCGGCGCGCTCCAGCGCCACCTCGATTTCCAGCGCGATCATGTTCATGGCCGGGCAGCCCGAATAGGTCGGCGTGATCGCGACCTCGACATGATCGCCGTCGAGCGTGACATCGCGCAGCACGCCGAGATCGGCGATGGTCAGCACCGGAATCTCGGGATCGACCACGCTCGCTGCGGCATCCCAGGCGCGCTGACGCAGCTCGCTATCGTGCTCCAACACCGTCACCATGCCTGCCCCGGAAAGGTGCGCTGCATCGATTGCAGTTCGGACAGGAGGTGGCCGAGATGCTCGCTGTGCCGGCCGGCTCGGCCGCCCTGCTGCATCCAGTCGTTCTGCGGCAGGTGAAGCGTTGCTTCGCTGACAACGCCGGAGAGCGTCGTCAGCCAACGGCCGCGCAAGGTGCCGGGATCGATGGCGATACCGGCATGAATCAGGGCGCGCTCGCCATCGTCGACGGCGAACATCTCGCCGGTGAAAGCCCAGAGGTGATCGATCGCTCCTTGCGCGCGGGCGCGGCTCTCATCCGTACCGTCGCCGAGACGGATGATCCATTCCGAGGCATGACGCAGATGGTAAGCGCTCTCCTTCTCCGACTTCGCGGCGATTGCCGCGAGCGTCGTATCGGGCGAACTCATCATTGCGCGCCAATAAAGGTCGGCGAAAGCGGAATAGAAGAACTGCCGCACCATGGTCTGAGCGAAGTCGCCATTGGGCTGCTCGACCAGCAGCAGATTGCGGTACTGCCTGACGTCCCGCAGGTAGGCGAGCTTGTCCTCGTCGTTGTCCCTGCCTTCGGCCTTGGCGGCATACGTATAGAGCTCGCGGGCCTGGCCGATCAGGTCGAGTGCGATGTTGGAGAGCGCCATGTCCTCTTCCAGCATCGGCGCATGTCCGCACCACTCCGACAGCCTGTGGCCGAGGATCAGCGCATCGTCGGCGCGGCGCAGGGTGTAAAGCACCAGCGGCGTTTCGCAGACCTGGATGTTGGCGATCGCCATCACATGTGCCCCACTTCCTCGGGCACCTCGTAGAAGGTCGGATGCCGGTAGATCTTCGATTCGGCCGGCTCGAACATCATGCCCTTCTCGGCAGGATCGCTCGCGGTGATCGCGGTCGATGGCACGACCCAAATGGAGAGGCCCTCGCCGCGGCGGGTGTAGATGTCGCGGGCGGCCTGCAGGGCCATGGTGGCATCGCTCGCATGTAGCGAGCCGACATGCTTGTGCGCGAGCCCATTGCGGCTGCGAATGAAGACTTCCCACAGCGGCGTGTTCGGCGTGGCCATAATGATCTCCCTATTCCGCGGCTTGCGCGGTCTGGCGCTGCGCGCGCTTGGCGGCATAGGCGGCGGCGGCTTCGCGCACCCAGGCGCCTTCGTTGTGCGCCTTGCGGCGCGCGGCCATGCGGTCGCGGTTGCACGGACCGTTGCCGGCGAGCACCTGCTTGAATTCGGTCCAGTCGATCTCGCTGTAGCGCCAGTGCCCGTCCGCATCCTGAGTCATGCCTGGATCTGGAATGGTGAGGCCGAGATATTGCGCCTGCGGCACGGTGGCATCGACGAATTTCTGGCGCAGCTCGTCATTGGAGAAGCGCTTGATCTTCCACTTCGTGGAGGTGTCGCTATGCTGGCTCGTCGCATCCGGCGGGCCGAACATCATCAGCACCGGCCACCACCATCGGTTCAGCGCATCCTGCGCCATCGCCTTCTGCTCGTCCGAACCGCGACATAGCGTCAGCATGATCTCGTAGCCCTGGCGCTGGTGGAACGATTCCTCCTTGCAGACACGGATCATCGCGCGCGCATAAGGGCCGTAGGAGCAGCGGCACAGCGGGATCTGATTCATGATCGCAGCGCCGTCGACCAGCCAGCCGATGGTGCCGATGTCGGCCCAGGTGAGCGTGGGATAATTGAAGATCGAGGAATACTTCGCCTTGCCCGCGAGCATCGCGTCGACCAGCTCTTCGCGCGAGGCGCCGAGTGTCTCGGCGGCGGCATAGAGATAGAGCCCATGGCCGCACTCGTCCTGCACCTTGGCGAGCAATGCAGCCTTGCGGCGCAAGGTCGGCGCGCGCGTGATCCAGTTGCCCTCGGGCAGCATGCCGACGATTTCGGAATGGGCGTGCTGGGAGATCTGGCGCGTAAGCGTCTTGCGGTAGGCCGCCGGCATCCAGTCGTTCGGCTCGATGCGCTCCTCGGCATCGATGCGGGCCTGGAACTGCGCAGCTCTGCCTGCGTCCTCCAGACCGCGATCGTCGGTCTCGGCCGTGTTCAGCGCCTGGGTATACATGCGCACTCCTCCCGATTTGTTGGGAGGCAATATATAACAGAAATTACCTAATGCAAGATAATTCTGTAACATATAAATCAAGCCTCGAACCTCCTCTCCAGAAGCTTCCGCGCCGGCGGCAGCGGGCCCTTTTCATTGGTTCCATGGCCATCAAGCCATTGTTCCGACGGCGCAAGCAGCGCCCGATAGATCTCGCCGCAGAGCCCGCGGGCAGCCCTGCCCGGCCAGTCCGCCGGCAAAAGGCTTTCCGGCAGCAGCGGATCGCGCAGCACGACACGGCGGTAGTAGTGGATCAGCAGGATGCGCGCCGTGAAGGCGTCCGCCTCGGACAGCTCCGTGCCCCGTGCGAGTGCGGCGCGCAGCGGCTCAAAGGTTCTCATGAATTTCAGATAGGCGTCGGCCGTGCGCTCCAGCGGCCAGCTCGCGCTGAGCAGGCGACGCCCACTGTCATCCTCGGCTGAAACTTCAAGGCGGATGGCACTTGCGGCCTCGTCCGGCACCGGCACGCCTGACGGCGCGACCCAGACGCCCGGCAGCGGGCTGCCGAAGCCGGCATTGCGCAACGCCTCGCGCGAGACGTCGCGGTCCTCGCCATTGCCGATCAACAGCAGCTCGAAGCGCCCGGTCCAGTCGGACGGCGGAGGATCGTAGATGTGGCGCGTCGCGGCCTCGAACGTTTCGCGGCCCTTCTCGGCGAGACGATAGAAGCTGTTGCGACCGACCTTTTCGCGCGTCAACCAACCATCGGCCGCGAGCCGCGACATCGCCGTACGCACCACGCCGCCATCGATGTCCAGTCGCTCGAAGAACGCCAGCAGCGTGCCGAGCCACACGGAGCCGCCGCGCGGAACGATGGCGTCGCCGAACATGGTGATGACGATGGAGCCGGTGCGTGACGGCTCACGCTTGAGCTGATCGATGATGCGGGAGAGCGGATGCGCCATGCGCGAGGCATAGCGCGTTTGGTGCGGGCGGGACAATGGACGGGAGCGACGCTCTTGCTCTCCCTCGCCCCGTTCTTACGGGGAGAGGGCTGGGGTGAGGGGCCGCTCTCCGCGACTTCGGTGAGAGTCGGACTCGCGGAGAGTCCCCCTCACCCGGAATTTGCTAGCCGCAAATTCCGGCCTCTCCCCTCAGGCGGGCCTCAGGCGGGGAGAGGCGAAGAAACTACCTGTGCGGATCGGGATAGGCCAGGCTGCGCCAACCGCTGCGATCGAACGGGCGCCACTGGCCTTCCTTCTGCGCGAGGCGATCGGCCACCGCATAGACGACCGCGGGATGGTGGCCCATGCCGCAATGGCTGCTCTCGACCTCGATGCTCTCGGTCTGCGCGCCGGATCTCTCCATGCAGCCCTGCCAGGCGCAGACGCCGTCGGTGCGGCTGAAGATGGCGGTGGTCGGCACCGGTGGCGGCACGGCGAGTTCGCCGCCAAACTTCGGATCAACCTCGTCGGACTTCCGCCCGCTCGCCCATTCATAGACGCGCCAGGCATTGGTCGACCGGGGATTGCCGGCGAAAGGGCTGCCCAGCGTGATCACCTGACGCACGCGCTCGGGCATCATCTTGGCAAGCTGGCGCGCATAGAGACCGCCGAGGCTCCAGCCAACCAGACTGATCTTGCGGCCATGCTTGTCGCTGAGCTCCTCGATCAGATCGACCATCGCATGCTGCACGCCCTCGCGCAGGCCGTAATTGCGGCCCTGGCGCCAGCCGCTCACCGCGTAGCCCTTGTTGGTCAAGAAGCTGCGCAGCGCGCGCGTGGACGCGTCGGAGGCCACCAGTCCGGGCAGCACCAGCACCGGATGCCCATCGCCACGCGGCGCGAGGCTCAGCAGCGGGAGCGCGCCGAGGAATGCGCCGAACTCGTGGATCGCGCGCCCTTCCAGAAACATCAGAGCACGGGACGGCGGACGCAGCGTCTGGGCAGTAGCGGTCATCAATGGATCCCCTTGGCAAGAATTCCCGAAGAGCCCGCCGGCCGCGATGCCGGCAATGGGCACGACTTCCAATACGCCGGCTTCTTGAACGTTCCGCAGCGCAACATGAATCAGCTAGGCGGCCGGTTCCACACATTCAAGCGGGAGATGCGCGAGGCGACAATAGGCCTGCGCGTTAATGCTAACGGGCGTGACGCAAAAGTCACAACAATCGGAGCAAGAATTCTACGGAGTAGAGCGCCAATCCGGCGAGCCCGCCGATCAGCGAGCCGTTGAAGCGGATGTACTGCAGGTCGCGCCCGATGTTGATTTCAATCAGCGAAATCAACTGCGCCATGTCCCACGCCTTGACCTGGTCGGAGATGAAGGTCGAGACGCCGCTCTTCTGGTCGGCCACGAAGCTGCGCAGCACGGTCACCAGGCCCTTGTTGATCTCGCCGCGAAGCTCGGCATCGCCGGCGAGCGCATCGCCCGCCGAAACGAACATGCCGGCGAGATGATGCTGCAGCACCTGCGTCTCGCCTGATGCGCTGCGCTCGATGAAGGAGCGCGTGTTGGCCCAGACGGTGCGGGCGAGATCGGCAAGCTCGGGCCGCGCCAGGAGATCGCGCTTCAAGCCGTCGATGCGGTCGATATAGGCTTGGTCGGTGCCGAGCCGGTCGACGAAGCTCAGCACCATACGGTCGAACTCACCGCGGAACGGATGCTTGGGATCGCTGCGCACCTCGTTGAAGAACGCGGTGGCGGACGACACGATCTTGTTCACCAGGAACTTGTCGGCGCGATAGAGCTTGAGCAGGGTCGGCAGCTCCGCGCGCACCTTCTCGCGGATCATCGCCATCGTCTCGACTCGAGTCAGCGTCTCGTGCATCACGCGCAGGAGATCGTCGAACAGGATCTGGTGGCGCCCCTCGGCCACGAATCCGCGCAGCGTGCCGGCTGCGAGCGGCGCAAGATCAATGGCCTGGAGCTGCGAGGACATGCGGCGGATGATGAAGGTCATCAAGCCGGAGCTCTCCGTCGCAGAGACGGCTTCCGGCAGCAAGCGCAGCGCGAAGCGCGCAAGGTCGTCGCTGCGCTTGCGGTCGCGCAGCCAGTCGGCGACGAAGGAGCCGAAATCGATTTCGTTCAGCTTGGCCTCGACCGGGCCGGCCTCGAGGAAATGCACCTGGATAAACTCGCCGAGCTTGTCGGCGATGCGGGCCTGATTGCTCTGGATGATCGCGGTATGCGGGATCGGCAGGCCGAGCGGCCGTTTGAACAGCGCGACCACGGCATACCAGTCGGCAAGCCCGCCGATGGTCGCGGCTTCCGCAAAGGCGGCGATGAAGCCGAACACGGGATGCACCGGCAGCAGCCATTTCGCGGCGACGAACAGCGCCAGCGTCGACGCCAGCACCAGCGTCGCCAGCGCCTTGACGCGGCGCAGTTCGGCCGCACGTTCGGCGTCGCCGGGGGTGTCAAAAGAGAAACTGCCTGATGGAGTCATCACTGCATCACAGTACCCGTCATTGCGAGCGATGCGAAGCAATCCGGAATCTTTCCGCAGAAAGACTCTGGATTGCTTCGTCGCTTCGCTCCTCGCAATGACGGCGGGACAAAAACAAAAGGCCCGCCGAAGCGGGCCTCAAATTTCAGTTGGTCCTCAGGGTGCCGGATCAGGCGGTCTTGTTGTAGACCTTGGCAAA
This sequence comes from Bradyrhizobium sp. T-1, assembly GCF_053592855.1. NCBI lineage: Bacteria > Pseudomonadati > Pseudomonadota > Alphaproteobacteria > Hyphomicrobiales > Nitrobacteraceae > Bradyrhizobium > Bradyrhizobium sp. T-1. The sequence continues at coordinate 5,959,964 of NZ_CM132115.1, forward strand.
GTTGTCCTGAGCGGACTTGGCACCATTGGCGGCAAGCTTGCCGAAATAGTCGGCGGTCGCCTTGGCGCGCGAGACGAACACTTCGCCGCGGGAGCGGAGCAGGCTCGACTGGATCTCGACGGCTTCGCTGACCGACTTGGCGGATGCGAGCTTGTCGATGCCCGAGAAGAACGCCTCGGCGTCCTCGTAGATCGCCTGCTGGATGTTGCGGCTGATCTTGCCGGCTTCAGTGACGGACTCGGACACCGCGTTCTCGACGGCGGCGGTCACGCGCTCGGAGCCAGCGAACACCTCGGCAGCACGGTCCTTGGCGGTGTTGGCAGTCTTCTTGACGAACTCGCGGGCGGCCTCGGGAACTTCCAGGTTCTGGATGTTCTTGAAAGCGTCTTTGAAGCCCTCGAAGGCGGTGTTGGTTTCGGTGGTCATGGGGTTCTCTCCATCCTCATCGGTCTGAGCTATGGGCTCACCCCGTCCGGTTTTGGCCCGGGGCACGGCTTATATGGCATAGTTAATTGTGCGACGCAACAATAATGTTGCATTGCGATATCACGAAATCGTGAATATCCTTAATTGGAGGCAATCTGCTGCCTCCCTGGCCCGCCGCCTACTTTGCATGGGGTTGATTTCCAGTTTTCTGGTCGCCGGATGGCGCCTCAGTGCTGGACGGCCCTCTTAGTGCTGGACGGCGCCTGGCAGCCCATAGGCCTCCATCTGGGCCTGGACCTGCGCGATGTTGTGCCCGAGCACGACGATGTCGTGGGTCTTGCCACCGACGTCCCGGACATGGTCGCGTAACAAGGCCTCTGCCTTGAAGCCGAGGCTTTCGAACAGCGCGATCGCGGCCTGCTGGTCGACCGTCATCTGGACCGAGAGCTTCTCCAGCCCAGCCCCGAGCGCGAGCGCAAAGGTCTCCTGCGACAGCGCCTTGCCTACCCCCTTCCCGCGCACATCCTGCGACACCACCATCCGGATCTCGCCGACATGGGGGGACCAGGAGTGCGGATCACGCACCAGCGTGCCGCAACCGACGACCGTGCCGCCCCGGACCGCCAGCAGGCTCTGGATCGCGCCGCGCTCGATCTCCTTGACCCAGGCCGACAGCACCTTCGGCTCGCTGATGTTGCGCGGCAGGAACAACAGATCATGGGTCGGCAGGCCTTTGCCGAAGGCGAGCACTGCGGCTTCGTCCGCGGGCGACATCAGGCGGATCTCGATATCGCCGGCGTCGGTCTTGACGTGACGCGGATAGGAACGCTGCTCGCTCATGTCGATCTCTTTCCCAGCCAGGAATCCAGTTTCGGCCACAACCGCTTCACCGCATTGGCGCCGGCGACCAGCGAGACGTGACCGCCCTTCAGCATCACCTCTTCCTTATCCGCGGAGCCGATCTTGGCGATGAGGTGTTTTGCGGCGTCATAGGGCACGATGTGATCGTGCTCGGCGACTGCATGCAGGATCGGCACCTTGATGTTCTCGAGCTTCGCCGCGCGGCCGCCCACCGACATGGTGTCGTTGAACAGCTTGTTGTCCCACATCAGGTCCTTGGTGATGGTGCGGAAATATTCGCCCGCCAGCGGCAGCGTGTCGGTCGCCCAGCGGTCGAACATCCGGTACGACTTCACGAACTCGTCGTTCCAGATGTTTTCCCAGAGCTGGATCTGGCTCACCGTGCGCGAGGCCGGACGCAGCATCTCGAACGAGGACAGGATCATCTCCGGCGGCACGTTGCCGACACTGTCGACGAGCCGATCGACGTCGAAATAGCGGCGGTCGGAGAAATTCGAGAACAGCTTCATCTCGCGAAAATCGATCGGCGTGGTGAAGCAGATCAAATTCTTCATCGGCCCGTCCGGGAAGATCGAGCCATAGAGCAGTGACAGTACGCCACCGAAGCAATAACCGATGACGGAGACGTCCTGCTCGCCGGAATCGGCCTGCACGCGGCGGACACAATCCGGGATGAAGTCGAGGACGTAGTCCTCCATCCGCAGGCTCTTCTCTTCCGGGCGCGGTGCACTCCAGTCGAGCATGTAGACGTCGTAGCCGCGCCTCAGCAGGAACTCGATGAAACTCTGGCCAGGGACGAGGTCGAGAATGTAGCCGCGATTGGTGGTCGCCATCACGATCAGCACCGGCACGCGATAAATCTCGTCCGACATCGGCCGGTAGTGGTAGAGACTCATCGTTCCGCGCGAGTGCAGCACGTCCTTTGGTGTCGAGCCGAGGGTGGGGCCGGAGGTCGAAATATATTCGACGCCCTTGATGCTACGCTGGATGGCGCGCTGCACCTCGGCCTGGATGCGCTCCGGGATAGATGCGAAATCAAGTCCCGCCGGCGCGTTCATTTTGGCTCTCCGCCTTCGGATGGCGGACGTTTGGTGCGCGGTGGCCGCGGTGCGGAATCGATCGGTGCCCCCCCGGAATTGGCCGACATCTGATTCAGCATCGACCTGATCTCGCCGAGTTGCCCCTCGATCGACTGCAGCCGCTCGGCGATACCCGCCATCTGCTCGCGGCTCGGCAAATTCATCGAGAGGAGATACTTCTCCATGAGATCGCCGAACTGCTTCTGCGCGCCCGCAGCAGCGCCGCCGGCGCGGTTCATCGCCTGCGAGAATTCCGGCGTCTCCATCGCCTTGGTGGCGAAGGAGTTGAATCCCTTCTCCATTTCGCCGACCATCTGCTGCCACAAGGCAACTGGATCGGTGATCTTGTCGGTCATCAGCATCCTCCCGATGTGGAGGGCTTGTGCCCTTCTTCCTGCCATACGACACCGTTGCGGGGTGTCGGTCAACCGGCAAGCAGCGGTCCGGCACACGGCTTCTTCGCGCGAGGAAACCGTGCCATACAGCAATGGTCAAAAGCCCGAGGAACGCCCGTGAACGCCTCCGCCCATCAGCCGCCCCAGACCGTCCGTGCCAACGGCATCGACATCTGCTACGAGATTTTCGGCAATGGCAATGCCGAGCCGCTGCTGCTGATCATGGGGCTCGGAGCACAGATGATCCATTGGGACGATGCGTTCTGCGAACAGCTCGCCGCACACGGCTTTCGCGTGATCCGTTTCGACAATCGTGACATCGGCAAGTCCAGCCATCTCACCGGCGGCAATCGCCTGACTCCACTGGAATTGATGAAGCTGCGCTTCCTCAGAATTCCAGTGGCCGCCCCCTACAAATTGATCGACATGGCCAGGGACACGGTCGGCCTGATGGATGCGCTCGGCATCAAGTCGGCACATCTGGTCGGTGCCTCCATGGGCGGCATGATCGCGCAGGAGGTGACGCTGTCGTTCCCCGCGCGCGTACGCTCGCTGACCTCGATCATGTCGACCACCGGCAATCCGCGCGTGCCGCCTCCGACGCGAGAGGCCGCCGCCATGCTGATGGCCCCCCCGCCGCGCAGCAAGGAGGAGTTCATCACCCGCTTCGGCCAGACCTGGAAGATCTTGCGTGCCGGTTCCTTCCCCGAGGAAGAGGCGCTCGATCCCGGTCGCGCCGAACGCGTCTTTGCCCGCGGGCTCAATCCGGCCGGCGTCGGCCGGCAGCTCCGCGCGGTGCTTGCCTCCGGCAGCCGCAAGGAGCGGCTGCACAGCGTGAAGACGCCGACGCTCGTGATCCACGGGACGGTCGATCCGCTGGTGCGGCCCGAAGGCGGCAAGGACACGGCCGCGTCAATTCCGGGCGCAAAGCTGCTGATGATCGACGGCATGGGCCACGCGCTGCCGATGCGGTTCTGGCCTGAGATCGTCGGCGCCATCGACAAGCATGCGCATGGCGCGGCAGCGCAGGCAGCGTAGACCCACGCCGCCAGTCTCCTCGCGGTGACCATGTGAGCCGCCGGTTACTCTCTTAACCCGAGCCGGCGCGAGAGCTATAGAGGCCTCCCTCAATCGCAAGACCGAGGCTACGGCCTCCCGGAGCTCACATGCATCTCATCGTCCGGCCTGCGGCAATGGTCGCCGCTTCGGCTCTCATGCTGTCCCTCGCCAGCGGCGCCACGATGGCGGCCAGCGCACAAGACGAAGCCAACCGCGCCGCCGTGCTCGCCTTCTACGAGAAGGGTCTCAATCAGAAAGACGTCGATGCAGCGCTCGCCTATGTCGGCGACCGTTACGTCCAGCACAATCCGAACGCCGCCGATGGACCGGAGGGCTTCCGAAAGTTCATCGGCTTCCTGCGCGAAAAATTTCCGAACTCACACAGCGAGATCAAACGCGCGTTCGTGGATGGCGACTACGTCATCCTGCATGTCAACGCGGTCCGCGAGCCCGGCACCAAAGGCAACGCGATTGTCGACATCTTCAAGCTGGAGAACGGCAAGATCGTCGAGCATTGGGATGTGGTTCAGCCGATCCCGGAGAATCCGGCGAACAACAACACGATGTTCTAACCCTTCCTCGCGATCCAGATCACGTGACGCGCGCCACCGCCCCTGCCGGTGGCGCGAACGTTGACCTCGTTGACGCCGAAGCCGGCACTGCCAAGGCGCTTGGTGAAGGCGGGATTCGGTCCCGACGACCAGACGGCGAGCACGCCGCCCGGCCGCAGTGCCGCCTTCGCAGCCGTCAATCCGTTCGCACTGTAGAGCGCATCGTTGCCCTTGCGAGTCAGTCCTTCCGGCCCATTGTCGACGTCGAGCAGAATGGCGTCGAAGGCCGAACTCTTCGCCCGGATGATTTCGCCGACGTCGGTCTCCCGGATGCTCACCCTGGCATCATCGAGACTGTCGCCGAAGACTTCCGCCATCGGCCCGCGCGCCCAGCTCACCACCGCTGGCACGAGTTCGGCGACCACGATCTTCGCCTTGCTGCCGAGGACGGTGAGCGCCGCGCGCAGCGTAAAGCCCATCCCAAGGCCGCCGATGAGAACGACGGGTTTTGTCACCGCCTCGATCTGCTTCGCTGCAAGCGTTGCAAGTGCGGCCTCAGAACCAGACAGGCGGTTGTTCATCAGCTCGTTGGTGCCGAGCTTGATCGAAAACTCCTTGCCCCGCCGCATGAGGCGGAGCTCCTCGTCGGAGCCGGGGATTTTGGCGGTGTCGAGTTTTTCCCAGGGAATCATGCCTGACGTTTAGCACGATTGGACTGGCGGTCACCCGCCAGCCCAGACGTCCAGCACATACCGGTTCTTCGCGCCCATCTCCTCGATCCAGCGCGCAGCCGCAGCGGCATCGCTGCCGCTCTTCTCGCGATGGATCGCAACCAGCGCCGCCTTCACGTCGGGCTCCATCCTGCTGCCGTCGCCGCAGACATAGATGATCGCGCCCTGCTCGATCAGGGGCCAGACCTTGTCCTTCTGCGCGGCAAGAACGTGCTGGACATAGGTCTTGGGGCCGTCCGTGCGCGAGAACGCGGTGAAGAGCTCGGTGATGCCGCTTGCGGCAAGCGCCTTCAGCTCATCGGCGTAGAGAAAATCCTGATCGGGATGGCGGCAGCCGAAAAACAGCATGGACGGTCCGAGGCTGGCGCCCTTCGCCTTGCGCGCGGCGCGTTCCTGGAGGAAGCCGCGGAACGGCGCGAGCCCCGTGCCCGGACCAATCATGATGATCGGCACCGAGGGATCGTCGGGCAGGCGGAAGCCGGCCTTGGTCTCGCGCACGGTGGCGTAGATCGTATCGCCAGCCCGCCGATTGGCGAGATAGCTCGAGCAGATGCCCTTGTAGGTACCGCGCCCCGAAGCGGCCGGTCCCTCGACCACGCCGACCGTGACGCTGCAACGCATTGGATCGACCGACGGCGAGGACGAGATCGAGTAGTAGCGCGGCGCAAGCAGCGAGAGCATTTCCAGATAGGCGTGGAACGGCAGCTCGCAAGCAGGATATTCGAGCAGCAGGTCGAACACCGATTTGCGCATGGCCAGAATCTCGCCGCGGTAGCGCTCGAGCGTTTCGGCCTCCTCGCCGACAAAGGCCAGCAGCTTCGGCTTGGTGACCGGGCAACGGGTATGCTCGGCCATGGTCTGGATCTGCTTGCGCGTCGCCACCTGCTGCAGCTCGACAAACTCGCTGAGGAGGCGTCCGACCGATACGGCGTTGCCGACCGGCAATTGCGCCCGGCGGCCTTCGGCGACTTGGAGCCTGATCTGATCGGCGGGCAGGAAGCCGAAGCGGCGGGCGACCGAGTCCACCAGCGTCGGATCGTTGCGCGGAACGACACTCAGGTGATCGCCGACACGATAGGTGACGTTGGCCGGCAGCTGCACCTCGATGTGGCGCGTCGAGCGCGGCGACGGATTGGCGCCGGACTTGTTCTGGAGCTCGTCATTGACCAGCACCTTCATCGCGACAGCACCACCCTGGGCAACGATGGTGTTGACTGCGGTCACCGCGACCGGCTCGATCGCATAGAGCGGATCGTCTTCCGCGGTGCGCGTGAAATTCCAGTCGATGCCGAATTCCTTGGTCGCGACCTGAGCGGCGGCCGGGAACCATTTTTGGAACTGACCGTCGAGATCACTGCGTGCGTCGCCCTCGCCGCGCGGATAGACGGCGCGTGCCCCGTGCTTCGACAATTGCTCGTCGATGAAGCGCGGCACCGATTGATAGGTCGCGGCCCAATCGCTGTTGCCGCAGCCGAACACGGCATAACGCACGTTGGCAAAGGCGTCCTTCGGCAGATCGTCGCCGAGCCATTTGACGAACTGCGTCGCATTGTCGGGCGCCGCGCCGTTATAGGAGGCGCAGATGATCAGCACGCCGCCTTCGTGCGGAAGCTTGCCGACGTAGTCGTCGAGCGGCCCGAGATGCACCGCAAAGCCGTTGATCTCCGCAAGGTCCGCCATGCGCGTCGCGAGTTCCTCGGCCGTGCCAAGGTTGGAGCCATAAAGCACGAGCATCGGCGTGTTGTGACCGGGACGCGTGGTCGGCTGACGCGGCGCCCTCGGCGCTGAAACTGCGGCCGTGGAGGGCCCGCCATAGGCACCTCGCTCGCGATCCGCCCGCGGCCTCACCTTGATCTTGAAGCCCTCCGGCTTCATCGTCAGCGTTTCCTTCAAGTGCATCTGGTAGCGCTGGTGGTCGATCAGCTTGAAACGCTGCAGGATCATGCCGAGTGCAAGTGCAGCCTCGTGCATGGCAAAACCGCGGCCGATGCAGGCGCGCTGGCCGTTGCCGAACGGCTTCCAGGCATTGATCGGCCGCTTCGCTTCGGCTTCCTTGCTGAAGTTCTCGGGGTCGAACGCATCAGGATTGGGGCCCCAGACGCTGGGGTCGCGATGCAGCGCCGTCACCAGGATGGTGGTGAACGTGCCCTTCCTGAGCTTGTACCTGCCGCCACCGATGGTTTCGTCATTCAGCGGCGAGATGCCATAAGCCGGCGCCGGCGGCCACAGCCGCAGCGCCTCTTTCAGGATCTGCGTGATGTAGGTGAGCTGCGTCACCTGCTGGTAGGTCGGCTTCGCATTGACGTCAGGGCCGAAGACGCGATCGACCTCGTCATACGCCTTCTTGAGGAGGTCGGGGTGTTTCAGCAGCGCATAGAGCGTATAGGACAGCAGGCCGCTGGTGGTCTCGTGGCCCGCAATCAGGAATGTGTTGATTTGGTATCGGATGTTGACGTCATCGAGCTGCTCGCCGGTCGAGCGGTCGACACCGGTCATCATCGCCGCGAGCATGTCCTTCTTGTCGTCGATTCCTTCCGCACTCTTGCGGCGCTCGGCGATGATCTCGTCGACCATCTTGTTCATGAAGGCGACGTCTTCGCCCAGGGTCTTGCGCCGCTTCTGCATCCAGAGCTGCTCGAACGGCAGGCCGCGCGTCATCATGATGGTTTCGAGCGAGCGCACCAGCGACTCGACGAAGGGATGGTAGTCGCGCCGGTAGAACGAGTTGAAGCGATAGTCGAAGCCACAGAGGCCGATCGTGTCCAGCGTCAGCGCCGTCATGTCGTGGACGACGTCGATTTCATCGTCGGCGTTGAGGCGCTCCCATTTGTGGACGAGCTGCTCGGCGATATCGACCATGCTCGGATGGTAGGACTGCATGGCGCGGTTGCCGAACGGCTGCAGCAGGATGTTGTGTGCCTTGCTCCAGTTCGGCTCCTTGGTATCCGCGGTGAACAGACCGTCGCCGCCGACCGCGCGCACGCGCCGCAGCGCGCCACGCACCGTCTTGTCGAAGCGCTTTTCGTCAGAGAGCTCGTCGACGAGATCGTGGCCGGAGACGACCACGATCGGCGAGCCCATCATGTCGAGCCAGAAGATCGGGCCCAGCTCCTTGGCCAGCCGCGTCAAATGCTGCACGGGCGCGGCCGAGTCCAGCGACAGCATGTTGCCAACCACCGGCTTGGTCGGCGGATGCGGGATCGGATCCAGACGGTTCTTGGATGACATTAAATGCGCTTCCCCCGTTGCGTCATTCCGGGATGGTCCGAAGGACCAGACCCGGAATCTCGAGATCCCGGGCTCGATGCTACGCATCGCCCCGGGATGACGACTTCGTCGTCACCCAAACCGCCTTCTACGCCATTCGATCAGCTTGGCGCTGACCTCTTCCGGCTTCTCCTGCTGCGTCCAATGGCCGCTGTCCTTCACCAGATACTTCTCGAGATCAGCCACCAGTCTCTCCATGCCATCGGCCGCCGACGGCGGCAGCACCGCGTCGTTCTCGGCCATGATCATCAGCGACGGCACGGTGATGTGGTGGTCGAGCCCCTTCGACCGCTCCCAATTGCGGGTGAAATTGCGGTACCAGTTGATGCCGCCGGTGAAACCGGTCTTCGTGAACGTATCGACGAACATCTTCTTCTCGTCCGCCGACAGGATTGGCGTGCGCGGATCGACTTTGGCATCGTAAGCCGCAATCATCTGCGGAAACGCCAGATTGGTCTTCGAGGAGGCGCCGACGCCGGCGATCGGCGGCTCGCCTGATTTCTCCGCAGGCCGTGCCAGCGGCTTGCGCATGAAGGCATCAAAGGTCTGCTCGACGCGGCTGCCAAAGATCCTGTCCGGCTCGCGCGCCGGATCCTGAAACTGGACGATGTACATCTGGTCGCCGAAGCGCTGACGGAACAGCGCGATCGGATCCATCGGCGCCCGATCCCAATGCGGCGTGTTGACACCGACAACACCGGCGACGCGTGTGGGATGCCGCAGCGGCATCTGCCAGACGACGAAGCCGCCCCAATCGTGGCCGACGAAGATCGCTTTCTCGATGTTGAGATGATCGAGCAGCCCAACGAGATCACCGGTCAGGTGTTCCATGTCATAGGCCTCGACCGGCTCGGGCCGGTCGGTCGCGCCATAGCCGCGCTGGTCCGGCGCGATCACCCGGATGCCGGCCTCGCTCAGAGCCTTGATCTGGTGACGCCAGGAGAAGGCGAGCTCGGGCCAGCCGTGACACAGCAGCACCGGTGGCTTGTCCGTGACCGGGCCCGCCTCGTAATAGCCCATGCGGATTCCGTTCGTCGACGCGAACTTGAGCGGCGGCATTTCGATCATCGCAAATTCCTACTCGGCCGCGCCCTTGATGTCGGCCGCCGGCGGCGCATAGGCCGCCTCCAGCGCAGCAAACTCCTCCGGCAGCATGTCGCACATGACTTGCACGTGCGGAATGATGTTGGCTCCGACGATGAAGCCGAAATCGAGCTGGTCGCGGTAGCTCTGCACGGTGATGTTGAGCGCCTGCCCGTGCGTCGAGATCGACACCGGGAAAATATGCAGGAGCTCGGCGCCTGCGGCGTAGAGCGTCTGCCGCGGCCCCGGCACGTTCGAGACGGTGATATTAGCAGCCGGCGGCAGCACATCCGACAGGTCGGAACGACTGTAGAGCAGCGCCAGGATCTGGACGATGATCGGCGCGCCCAGCATCGAGATGTTGGAGACCTGCGGCATCAAGGCCCGCAGCGGATGCGACATCTCCTTGGACTTGGTCGACTGCGCGATGATGGCTTCGAGCCGCGCCTTGGGATCCTCGATATTGGTCGCAATCGAGCAGATCATGCCAAAGACCTGGTTGTTGGCCTCGGTATTCCCCTCCTCGCGAAGCGAGATCGGCACGGCGGCGGTCAGCGACTTCGCAGGCAGCGTGCCGTATTGCAGGAGGTAGCGCCGGACCACGCCGGAGGCGAGCGCGAGCACCACGTCGTTGAGCTTGCCGCCGGCCTGCTTGGCGAGCGCCTTGGATCGCGACAGCGAGATAGATACGCCGGCAAAGCTTCGCTCCGACGAAATCGTCTTGTTGAGCATCGTCGGCGGCGACACCATGCTGGCGAGGCTCTCGCGCGACTTGGGATCGGAAATCTTGCCGAGTACGTCGGAGACGCTCTTGACCATGGTCGGGATATTGCCCGCGAAGCGCACCGCGCTCTCGATCTGATACATCGCATTGTCGAACAGGATCGAGCCGATGTCGCTCTTGCCGGTGCGCGGCAGCTGCAGGTTCTTCGCAGCCGCCGAGGCATCGAGCGGCTGGGTAAAGAGCTGCTGATAGGAATCGAGCAGATTGGCAGCGATATCGCGCGGCTCCTGTCCTGGCTTCGACCCGCTCGTCGGCGCCTCGACCTTTCGCGGGATCGGCGAGACGTCATAGATCATGTTGGTCAGCGCCGCGCCGGCGCCGCCGTCGATGGCGGCATGGTGCATCTTGGAATAGAGCCCGACCTCGTTGTCCTTCATACCCTCGAACACGTAGAACTCCCAGAGCGGGCGGGCGCGGTTCAAAAGCTTGGCATGCATCCAGCCGACGATGCGCTCGAGCGTGGCGCGGTCGCGCGGCGCCGGCAGGCTGGCGCGGAAGATATGACGGTCGATGTCGAACTGATCGTCCTCGACCCAGGTCGGATGATCGATATCGAGCGGCGCTTTCTCCAGGCGCGCCTTCAGAATCGGCGCGATGTGCAGCCGCGAGACGATCATCGCCTTGAAGTCTTCGAAGAAGTCGCCCTTGTAGTCGTCGGGCAGGCGAAAGATCGCCATGCTGCCGACATGCATCGGCATTTCCGGGGTTTCCAGATACAAAAACGATGCGTCCAACGACGACAGCTTCTTACCGTCAGCCATAGTTCCCTCCGCTCATATTCGACGGGCGCCTTTACTGGCGCTTCTCGTCAGGCCGATACTGCCCGCTCCGCCGGGGCATATGCAATGGCAAACGGCCCTGCCCGGTCAAATGGCCAGAATTCCCCCTCCGGTTGCGCCAGACGATCCGCCACGGCCCACAACGCTGCAGGGTTCACGCCAAGCCCGATATGGCTTGCGAGGTGCACCTCGATGTTCTCGGCGCGGTCCCCCGGGCGCAGCAGGCAGGTCCGCCAGTTCACGACGCCGTCGGCGCGCGAATAGATCGACGTCGCGGGCACCGGGAGATCGCCGGCAATCGCCTCGCGCAGTTCGGCGAAATCCTCGACCCGCTCGCCGGACAACGCCTCATAGAGCGCCGTCGCATTGGTCGCCCGCACATCGTTGGCAAAGGGGCTGCCGAGCGTGATGACATAGCGGACCATGTCGGGCGCCTGGAGCGCAAGGTCGCGGGCATAGACGCCGCCGAGACTCCATCCGACCAGGCTGACCTTGCGTCCGCTTGCGCTGTGGATTTCAGCGAGGCGGCGGCGCAAGGCTTCCCGCATCCGCGCCAATCCGCCAAGATTGCGGCCCATCCGCCAGGCGTGCGTCTCATAGCCGAGATCGCCGAGATAGCGCCGCATCGGCGCCATCGAAAGATCGCTGGCGAGAAAGCCCGGCAGTGCCAGCACCGGATGGCCGTCGCCCCTGGGCGCCCGCATCAGTAGCGGCGACAGCAGGACGCTGGCATTGAATTCGAACAGGCCGCGCGCCTCCGCGAGCAGCAGGCCAAGGGCCGGCGGACGAAGCCGATCCGAACCGGGCGCCCCGTCGCGCTGGTCGGACATTATTTCTTCTTGTCGCCGCTGCGCGGGCTGCCCAGACCGGCCATGGTAACGAACATATCCTGAAACCGCTCCGCGATCTTGGGATCGAACGTAAACCAGCTTTGGATCAGCGATTCCGGAGAGACCTTCTCGATGTTGCTCAGCACCTGCTGCTGCAGCTTGTCCATCACCGCGGTCTGCATCGGCGCCACGTCAGGTAACCCGAAGAACTGGCGGGCCTCGAGGGGGGTGCAGTCGATTTCGATATTAACTTTCATGTCCCCTCCGGATGAGATTCGAGTGGCGTCACACAGTATCGCCGCGACATGGTGCGCGACGCAAGCGACCTGAGCCGGGAGCCGGACGCCGGCTTCCGCAATCGGCCGATATGGTCAATCAAATTGTCGGCGCGAATGGGCGCCGGCGGGCCGTTTCCGCCCTCATCCTCGGGACCCGGGTGGCCGAAAGTCCAATGTCGCCCACGCGCCTCCCGCCCCTAAATTGTTGGTCAGCATTGCTGCACAGCGGTGCAACTTGGCGCGTTCCTTGCTGGAAAGGCGCTTGCACGGGTCGAGAACTCTGGGCAACATGGATCGATCAGCCCCACCGAACAATCAAAAATCACGGTGCGGGCGAGTGGAGAGGGTCAAGAATGTCAGTCGGACGAAGTCTATTTGCGGCGACGCTCGCCGGTGCGCTTGCGTTGGCGGTGTCGCCGGCGTCGAGCCAGACGCTGCGCTACGCCAACCAGGGTGAGTTGAAGTCGCTCGACCCCTACACGCTGAACGAGTCGACCACCAGTGCACATCTCGGCCATGTCTATGAAGGTCTGGTCGCCCGCGGCAAGGACCTGAAGATCATCCCGGCGCTCGCCGAAAGCTGGGAGACGCCGGAGCCGACGCGCTGGCGCTTTCACCTGCGCAAGGGCGTGAAATTCCACAACGGTGACCCCTTCACCGCCGATGACGTGGTGTTCTCGGCCGAGCGCGTGCGAGCGAAAGGCTCGAATTTCCAGAGCCGCGTTCCCGCCGACGCAAAGGTCGTCAAGGTCGACGATTACACCGTCGATTTCGTCCTGACCTCGCCCAACCCCATCCTGACGGCGCTGTGGGCGACCTGGTACATCATGGACAAGAAATGGGCAGAGGCGAACGATGCGGTGGCACCGACGCCTGCCGCCGCGACGACCCCGAGCTATGCCTCGCTCCACGAAAACGGCACCGGCGCCTTTACCATCGAGAGCCATCAGCCGGGCGTGAAGACCGTCTTCAAGGCCAATCCGAACTGGTGGCGCAAGCCGGAGCATAATCTGAAGGAGATCGTCTTCACGCCGATCGCAAACCCGGCCACGCGTGTCGCGGCCCTGCTGTCGGGCGAGGTCGACGTGATCGAGCCGGTTCCGGTCCAGGACATCGAGCGCGTCAAAGCGAGCCCCAACGCCACCGTGCTGACGGGACCCGAGCTCCGCACCATCTTCGTCGGCATGGATCAGGCGCGCGACGAACTCTTGTTCTCCAACGTCAAGGGCAAGAATCCGTTCAAGGACGTTCGCGTCCGCGAAGCCGTCTATCGGGCGATTGACGTCGACCTGATCAAGAATCGCGTGATGCGCGGACTGTCCACGCCGTCCGCATTGATGGTCGCGCCAGAGATCTTCGCCTCGAAGGATTTCACCCGGCCTAAGTTCGATCCCGACGCCGCCAAGAAGCTTCTGGCAGACGCCGGCTATGCGGACGGTTTCGAGGTGACGATGGACTGCCCGAACGATCGCTACGTCAACGACGCCGCGATCTGCCAGGCGATCGTCGGCATGCTCGCCCGCATCAACATCAAGGTGGACCTGCTGGCGCAACCCAAGGCCCAGTATTTCGCCAAGGTGCTGAAGCCCGGCGGCTACAAAACCTCGCTGTTCATGCTGGGCTGGACCCCGGATACGCTCGACTCCCAGAACGTGCTGCACGACATCATGGGCTGCCGGGATGATCCCAAGGATCCCAACCGTGGCGAAGCCAATCTCGCCGGCTACTGCAACAAGCAGTTCGACGAGCTCGCCGACAAGGTTCTGGTGGAATCCGATACGACCAAGCGCGATCTCCTGATCAAGCAGGCTTTCGAGCTCTCGATGAAGGACTGGGCCTATGTCCCGCTGCATCAGCAGGCGCTCGCCTGGGGCGTGTCGAAGAAGGTGAAGCTGACCCAGCGTGCGGACAATATGGTCATGCTCTACTGGGCGACCAAGCAGGACGAGTAGGTGTCGACAAGTTGTGAAGTCCCGGAAGCCATGGCTTCCGGGACTTGCCGTTTCGGGTTAACGCGATGATGCGTGCTGAAGAGATGTGAAAGGAACAGATGCTCGCTTTCACACTGCGCCGGGCCATCCAGGCCATCGGTGTCATGATCGCCGTCGGGATCATCTCGTTCTCGATGTTCCGCTTCGCCGGCGATCCCGTGAACCAGATGGTCGGGATGGATACGTCGGGCGCCGAACGCGCCGCGATCCGCAAATCCCTCGGCCTCGACGATCCCGTGATCGTGCAGTTCGGCCGCTATATCGGCAACGCCGCGCAGTTCAAGTTCGGCGTGTCCTACCAGTTCCGCCTGCCTGTCACCAATCTTCTGATGGAGCGGATGCCCGCGACGCTGGAGCTCGCGATCTGTGCCACCATCTTCGCGATGATCTGTGGCATCCTGATGGGCGTTTATTCGGCGCTTCGCCGTGACAGCTGGCTCACGCACATATTCCAGGCCGTCTCGCTGATCGGCATCTCGCTGCCGACCTTCCTGATCGGCATTCTCATGATCTACCTGTTCTCGGTGACACTCGGCTGGCTGCCCTCGTTCGGTCGCGGCGACGTCGTGCACATCGGCTGGTGGACGACGGGTCTCCTGACGCTGTCAGGCCTGAAGGCGCTGATCATGCCCTCGATCACCCTCGGTCTGTTCCAGATGACGCTGATCATGCGGCTCGTCCGGGCGGAAATGCTCGAGGTGATGCGGACCGACTACATCCGCTTCGCCCGCGCCCGCGGGCTCACCACACGGGCGATCCATTTCGGCCACGCGCTGCGCAACACGCTGGTTCCCGTCATCACCGTCGCGGGTCTGCAATTTGGCTCGGTCATTGCTTTCGCAATCATCACCGAAACCGTGTTCCAATGGCCGGGCATGGGGCTCCTGTTCGTGCAGGCCGTCCAGAACGTCGACATCCCGATCATGGCGGCCTATCTGATGATGGTGTCCCTGATCTTCGTCACCATCAATCTCGTGGTTGATATCCTCTACACCATCGTCGATCCGCGGCTGCGCTCGACGGTCAGCCGGGCACACTGATATGAGCGAGGCCGTCGTTCCGCACGAGGTTGAAAAGCGCACTGCTGCCGCACCGGGCTGGTTCCAGCGCGCGCTCGACAGTGACCTGTTCTATTCGTTCCGCCGCTCCAAGATCACCATGATCGCGGCGGGTGTGACCTTGCTGTTCTTCCTGATCGCGATCTTTGCCTCCGTGCTCTCGGTGCAGAATCCATTCGACCCGGCGCAGCTTCAGCTGATGAATTCACGCATCTCGCCGCTGTGGACCGCGGACGGCCAGAGCCCGTTCCTGCTCGGGACCGACGAGCAGGGCCGCGACGTGCTGTCCGCGATCCTCTACGGCTTGCGCATCTCGCTTCTCGTCGGGGTGCTCGGCGTCGTCCTCTCCGGCGCGCTTGGCATCCTGCTCGGGCTGACGGCCGGCTATTTCGGCGGCGCCGTGGACGGGTTGATCATGCGTATCGCCGACGTGCAGCTTTCCTTCCCGGCCATCCTGATCGCACTGCTGATCAACGGTATCGCCAAATCGGTCTTTGGCAACAAGCTCGACGAGATGAGCATGTTGGCGGTCCTGGTCTTCGCGATCGGCTTGAGCTTTTGGGTGCAGTATGCGCGCACCGTGCGTGGCTCGGTCCTGGTCGAGAAGAACAAGGATTACGTCGCAGCGGCGCAATTGATTGGCCTGCCTGCCCCCGTAATCATGCTGCGGCACGTGCTGCCGAACACCACGGGGCCGATCCTCGTGATCGCCACCATCAACCTCGCGCTCGCGATCATCACTGAGGCTACACTGTCGTTCCTCGGTTCGGGCATGCCCGAAACCATGCCGTCGCTCGGCACGCTGATCCGCATCGGCAACGGCTATCTGTTCGCGGGCGAATGGTGGATCGTCGCCTTCCCCGGAATTGCACTCGCGGCGCTGATCCTGTCGATCAACCTGCTCGGCGACTGGCTGCGCGATGCCCTCAACCCCAAACTCCGATGAGCATGCAGCGTTCATGACCGAACCCGTTCTCTCCGTGCGTAATCTCCAGGTCGAGTTCGCCTCGCGCCGCGGCACGCTGCGTGCCATCGACGGCGTCTCCTTCGATATCGCCAAGGGCGAGGTGCTGGGCGTGGTCGGCGAATCCGGCGCCGGCAAATCGGTCACCGGTCTTGCGGTGATCGGACTGATTGATCCGCCTGGTCGAATCGCTGGCGGCGAGATTCGTCTCGGGGGAATGCGTATCGACAATCTGCCGCCGGAGGAGATGCGCCGCATACGCGGCAAGCGGATCGGGATGATCTTCCAGGACCCGCTGACCTCGCTCAATCCGTTGTACAAGGTCGGCGACCAGATCGTGGAGACGATCCGGACCCATCTCGATCTATCCGAACAGGCCGCCCGCCGCCGCGCCATCGACCTGCTCGCCGAGGTCGGCATCCCCGCGCCGGAAAAGCGTATCGACGGCTATCCGCACGAATTCTCCGGCGGCATGCGTCAGCGCGTGGTGATTGCGCTCGCGATCTGCGCCGAGCCGGAGCTGATCATCGCCGACGAGCCCACCACCGCGCTCGACGTCTCCGTGCAGGCACAGATCATCTCGCTGATCAAGCGGCTCGGCCGTGACCACGGCACCGCCGTGATGCTGGTGACGCATGACATGGGCGTGATCGCCGAGACATCGGACCGCGTCGCGGTGATGTATGCCGGCCGCGTCGCCGAGATCGGCCCGGTGCAGGACGTCGTGCGGAACCCGCTGCATCCCTATGCCAAGGGCCTGATGGGCGCGATCCCGACTCTTGCCGGCGACGACAAGCGCCTGGTGCAAATCCCCGGCTCCATGCCGCGCCTCTCGGCGATCCCGCGCGGCTGCTCGTTCAATCCGCGCTGCGCATTCGCTTTCGATCGCTGCCGGGTCGAGCGCCCAGAGCCGCTGTCGCGCGGCACGCAGTCAGTTGCCTGCCATCTCTATGACACCGTGCCGGCGGAGACCGCGGCATGAGCACGTCTTTCGTCCAGGCCACAAATCTGCGCCGCGTCTTCGACGTTTCGAAACCCTGGCTCAATCGCGTGCTCGAGGGCGGGCATCTCGAATATCTCAAGGCTGTCGATCACGTCACCTTCGACATCAGAAAGGGCGAGACCTTTGCGCTGGTCGGCGAGTCCGGCTCCGGCAAGACGACGGTGGCGCGGATGGTGGTCGGCCTGTTGCCGCCCAGCTCCGGCGATGTACGGATCGACGGCGTCTCGATGACCGACCCGCGGCAGGCGCCGGCCCGACGCAAGCTGCGCCGCCGCATTCAGATGATCTTCCAGGATCCCTATGCGAGCCTGAACCCGCGCTTCCGGGTCGATGCCATTATCTCGGAGCCGATCCGGGCCTTCGACCTGATCCAAGGCGAGCGTGACATCCAAGCCCGCGTCGGCGAATTGCTCAGCCTCGTCGGCCTGCATCCCGACGACCGGCTGAAATTCCCGCACGAATTCTCCGGCGGCCAGCGCCAGCGCATCGCGATCGCTCGGGCACTCGCCTCCGATGCCGAATTCATCGTCTGCGACGAGCCGACCTCCGCCCTCGACGTCTCCGTGCAAGCGCAGATCCTGAATTTGATGCGCGACCTCCAGGACAAGTTCGGCCTGACCTATTTGTTCATCAGTCACAACCTCGCAGTGGTCCGTCACATGGCGAGCCGCGTTGGCGTGATGTATCTCGGGCGGATCGTCGAGATCGCGGAGGGACGCGAACTGTTCGCCCGTCCGCGCATGCCCTACACCAAGATGCTGCTTGGCGCCGTGCCCGATCTCGCCATGAGCGGCCGCCAGCGTATTCCGGTGAAGGGTGAGATCCCGAACCCGATCAACCCTCCACCCGGCTGCGCCTTCAACCCGCGCTGCCCGCTGGCGTTTGATCTTTGCCGCAAGGAAGCCCCGGAACTGGTCGACGGCGTCGCCTGTCACGCCGTAAACACCACGCCGGTCCCGGCGTGACGCGCGCGTGCCATGCGGCCTGCGCATTGGCCGCACGGCATGGCCTGTGATCAATTGCGCTCGCCGCAAATGAGGTAGCCCATGGCCAGCAATGTCAATCCCGATCCCTTCACCACGCGCCCCGAGATCGAGGGCACGTTCGGGGTCGTCGCCACCACGCACTGGATTGCGACCGCCGTCGGCATGGCTATCCTGGAAAAGGGCGGGAACGCCTTCGATGCCGGCGTCGCCACCGCCTTCACGCTCCAGGTGGTCGAGCCGCATCTGAACGGCCCCGGCGGCGACGTGCCCATCATCGTGCACGACGTCAAGCGGGGCCGCACCGAGGTGATCTGCGGCCAGGGCCCGGCCCCGGCACGCGCCACCATCGCACATTACAAGACCGAGGGACTCGACATGGTGCCCGGCACTGGCCTGCTGGCGGCCTGCGTTCCCGGCACCTTCGAATCCTGGATGATGTTGCTGCGTGACTACGGCACAATGCGCGTGCGCGACGTGCTGGAGCCTGCGATCTCGTACGCGCGCGACGGCTATCCGCTGGTCGAGCGCGCCTGCGCCACAATCCAGACCGTCGAGCAATTGTTCCGCAAGCACTGGCCCACCTCGGCCGCGGTCTACCTGCCGAACGGCGAAGTGCCGAAGCCCGGCACGATGTTCACCAATAAGACGCTGGCGGCGACCTACACCCGGATTTTGAACGAGGCCGAGAGCGGCGGCGGCGGCCGCGACGCCGAGATCGAGCATGCGCGAAAGGCCTGGTCCCACGGGTTTGTCGCGGAAGCCATCGACAAGTTCTGCCGGACGCAGGAGGTGATGGACGTCAGCGGCTCGCCGCATCGCGGCGTTCTCTCCGCCGACGACATGGCGCGCTGGCAACCGACGATCGAAGCGCCCCTCACCTACGACTACGGCCGCTACACCGTCTGCAAGGCCGGCGTCTGGAGCCAGGGTCCGGTGACGCTGCAGCAACTCGCGCTCTTAAAGGGCTTTGCGCTCGATGGGCTCGACCCGACCGGGCCGGAATTCATTCACCTCCAGATCGAATGCGCCAAGCTCGCCTTCGCCGACCGCGAAAAGTTCTACGGAGATCCCAAGTTCACGGAGATCCCGATCGGGACGCTGCTGTCGGACGCCTACAATGACGAGCGTCGCAAGCTCGTCACCGACAAGGCATCGCTCGATTTCATCCCGGGATCGGTCGAAGGCTTTGGCGGCGTCGTCAAGCTGCGCCGTGCCGAAGGCCAGCGCGAGGCCGTCGGCGCGCTTGGCGCCGGCGAGCCGACCGTGGGCCGCTTCGGCGAGGTGCGCGGCGACACCGTGCATTTCGACATCATCGACAAGGCCGGCAACATGGTGTCCTCGACGCCGTCGGGCGGCTGGCTCCAATCCTCACCGGTGATCCCCGAGATCGGCTTCTGCCTCGGCAGCCGTGCCCAGATGTTCTGGCTGGAGGAAGATCATCCGGCCGCGCTAGCGCCGGGCAAACGGCCGCGCACGACGCTGTCGCCGACCATGGCACTGCGCGACGGCGAGCCCTATCTCGCCTGGGGCTCGCCCGGCGGCGACCAGCAGGACCAATGGATCACGCAGTTCTTCCTGCGTCACGTCCATTGCAATCTCAACCTCCAGGAATCGATCGACGCGCCGGCCTGGCATTCCGAGCACTTCCCGATCTCGTTCTGGCCCCGCACGGCTCGACCCGGCGTGCTCGTGGTCGAGAACCGCGTGCCCAAGGCGACGATCGAGAACCTTCGCGAGCGCGGACACATCGTCGAGATCGGGCCCGACTGGTCCGAAGGCCGCCTCACCGCGGCTTCGCGCGTCGGTGTGCGCCGCCGTGCCGCCGCCAATCCGCGCGGCATGCAGGGCTACGCCGCTGGAAGATAAAGGCAGCACATGACCTGGTCGATCATCGCGCGAGATCCTGCCACCGGCCAGTTCGGTA
Source organism: Bradyrhizobium sp. T-1 (assembly GCF_053592855.1). NCBI lineage: Bacteria > Pseudomonadati > Pseudomonadota > Alphaproteobacteria > Hyphomicrobiales > Nitrobacteraceae > Bradyrhizobium > Bradyrhizobium sp. T-1. Next base: position 5,980,013 of record NZ_CM132115.1, read on the forward strand.
TCGCCGTTGCGACCCGCTTCTTCGCCGTCGGCGCGCGCGTGCCTTACATCGCTGCCAGCCTCGGCGCCATCGCGACCCAGGCCTTCGTCAATCCCTATTACGGCATCGACGGCGTCAAGCTGTTGCGCGAGGGCCTGAACGCGCATGACGTGCTCGCAGCCCTGCTCGCGACCGACGACGGCCGCGAAAGCCGCCAGATCCACATCATGGATGCGAGCGGAGAGATCGCCGCGCATTCAGGGCGCGATTGTGTCGACTGGTGCGGGCACATCAAAGGCAACGGCTTCTCGATTGCCGGCAACATGCTTGCGGGCGCCGATGTGCTCGGCGAGACGGCAAAGACCTATATCGCCAATGACAGCCTGCCCTTCCCGCGCCGGCTGCTCGCTGCGATGCGCGCAGGCGAAGCCGCCGGCGGCGACAAGCGTGGCAAGCAGTCTGCCGCACTGCTGATCCACGGCGAGGAGGAATGACCGGCACTGGACATCCGCGCCGACGATCATCCCGACCCGCTCGGCGAGCTCGAGCGGCTCGAACGGGTCAGCCAGGAGCTCTGGGTGCACTTCCGCCCGTCCATGCCGACCCGACAGAATCCGTCTGGCAACACCGATCGCAGCGTCATCGACGCCAGCATAGCCGCGGCTCGGGCAAGACAAGCATGAGCGCAAGCCCGCTCATCGAGATCAGGGACTTGCGCATCCGCTTTCACGGCGACGACGGCCGTATCACCCACGCTGTCGATCGTGTCGATCTCAGCGTCGCCAATGGCGCAACGCTCGGGCTCGTCGGCGAATCCGGCTGCGGCAAGAGCGTGACGTCGCTGGCGATCATGGGCTTGCTGCCAAAGCAGACGACGGAAATATCGGGCGCAATTCGCTTCGACGGTTTCGACCTGCTGCAAGCGCCCGACCAGACCCTGCGAGACCTGCGCGGCAACCGGCTCGCGATGATCTTCCAGGAGCCGATGACCTCGCTCAACCCGAGCTTCACCATCGGCGACCAGATCATCGAGACCATTTTGCGTCATCGCGGCGGCTCCCGCCGCAGCGCGCGCGAGCGGGCGATCGAACTCCTGCGCCGCGTCCACATCCCGTCGCCCGAGCGGCGCATCGACGAATATCCGCACAAGCTCTCCGGCGGCATGCGCCAGCGCGTCATGATCGCGATGGCGCTGGCTTGCGATCCGCAGCTCCTGATCGCGGACGAGCCGACCACCGCGCTCGACGTCACCCTGCAGGCGCAGATTCTCGAGCTGATGCGGGAATTGAAGGCGGCGAGCGGCGCCGCGATCATCCTGATCACCCACGATCTCGGCGTGGTCGCCGAAGTCTGCGACGAGGTCGCGGTGATGTATGCCGGCGAGATCGTCGAGCGCGCGCCGGTCAACGAACTGTTCTCAGCGCCGCAGCATCCCTACACCGTCGGCCTGCTCGGCTCGATCCCGCGGCTCGACCATCGCGCCGAGCAGCTCGCGACGATCGAAGGCATGGTGCCGAACATGGCGCAGCCGCCCGCCGGCTGCCGCTTCGCCGCGCGCTGTCCGTTCGTGCTGGAAGCCTGCACCAGGGCGCCGCCGCCGCTGATGAAAATCAGCCCCGGCCATGTTTCGCGCTGCATCCGCGCACCGCTCGAGCTTTTGGTGTCCTGATGGCGCTGCTCGAGGTCGAAGGCCTGGTCAAGCATTTCGTCGCCCGGCGATCGCCGTTCGGCCGCGCGCTGGCGCATGTCAAAGCCGTCGATGGCGTGTCATTTTCGCTCGAGGCCGGCAAGACGCTCGCTCTGGTCGGCGAATCCGGTTGCGGCAAATCCACGATCAGCCGCCTGGTGCTGCGGCTGATCGAGCCCGACGCGGGCACGGTGCGCTTCAACGGTCGCGACCTGCTCTCGCTCGATGCGGGTGCGCTCCGGAAATTCCGCCGCGAGGCGCAGATCATCTTCCAAGATCCCTACGCCTCGCTCAACCCGCGCATGACTGTCGGCCAGATCCTGACCGAACCCCTGACTCTGCACGATCTCGTGCCACCGGCACAACGGCGCGACAGGGTCGCGGAAATCCTGCGGCTGGTCGGGCTTGAGCCGCGCCTCGAACGGCGCTATCCGCACGAATTCTCCGGAGGGCAGCGCCAGCGCATCGCCATTGCCCGCGCGCTCGCGGTCGAGCCGAAATTGATCATCTGCGACGAGCCGGTCTCGGCGCTCGACGTCTCGATCCGCTCGCAGATATTGAACCTGCTGCGCGAGCTGCAAGACCGCCTCGGCCTCGCCTACATTTTCGTTTCGCACGATCTCGCTGTGGTCAAGCACATCGCCGACCGCGTCGCGGTGATGAATCTCGGCTGCATCGTTGAAGAGGCCGACGCTGACGCGCTGTTTGCCCAGCCCCGCCACCCCTATAGCCGTGCGCTGCTGTCCGCGATCCCGCTGCCGCAGCCTCACGCCAAGCGGACGAAGGTCGTGCTGCAAGGCGAGATCCCGAGCGCGCTCAATCCGCCGGCCGGCTGTCGTTTTCACACCCGCTGTCCCTTCGTGATCGACCGCTGCCGCACCGAAGCGCCGGCGCTGACGGCCGACGGCGCCGGACACGCCACTGCCTGCCATCGCGTCAACGAGCTGCCTTCGGCCGACACCATCCTGCCCGCAACGGCCGGATTTACCCCGGCCCTGGCAAAATTAGTCGCAGCTTTCAGCCGAAAGACGGAAGGCGCGACCCTGCCCGGGGTTGGTATACAGGGTGCAAGGCCGACAACGACGTAGCCGGAGCAATGGGGATAATTCGATGAAGATGTTTCGCCTGGCCGCAACGGCGGCTGCATTCCTGCTGTCGCTTGGGGCCGTCCAGGCGCAAACCACGCTGCGCATCGGCCTCGCTGAGGATCCCGATATCCTCGATCCCTCGATGGCACGCACCTATGTCGGCCGCATCGTGTTCGCTGCGTTCTGCGACAAGCTGTTCGACATCGACGAGAAGCTCAACATCGTGCCGCAGCTCGCGCTGTCGAGCGAAACGGTCGACGATGGCAAGGGCCTCGTCATCAAGCTCCGGCCTGGCGTGAAATTCCACGATGGCGAGCCGTTCGATGCGGAAGCCGCCAAATTCTCGCTTGAGCGCCACCTGACCCTCCCCGGCTCGTTTCGCAAGCCGGAGCTCGCCTCGGTCGACCACGTCGATGTCGTCGATCCCCTCACCATCAAGCTCGTGTTGAAGTCGCCGTTCTCGCCGCTGCTCGCCCAGCTTACGGACCGCGCTGGAATGATGATGTCGCCGAAGGCCGCGAAGGCAGCCGGCGACAAGTTCGGCCTGCATCCGGTTTGCGCCGGCCCCTACAAATTCGTCGAACGCGTGCAGCAGGACCGCATCGTGTTCGAGAAGTTCGCGGACTACTGGAACAAGGACAACGTTTTCATCGACCGGATCGTATTCCAACCAATCGTCGATGCGACGGTGCGGCTGGCGAACCTCAAATCCGGCGGCCTCGATCTGATCGAGCGCGTGCTCGCCACCGACCTCAAGGAGGTGCGCGCGGATTCACGGCTGAAGGTCGCGACTGCCATCGAGCTCGGTTATCAGGGCATCACGCTCAACATCGGCAAGGACAAGGCCAAGGGGCCGCTGAGCCAGTCCGCTAAGGTACGGCAGGCGCTCGACCTTGCGATCGACCGCGAAGCGATCAACCAGGTCGTGTTCAACGGCGAGTTCCAGGTCGGCAATCAATGGGTCAACCCCGATCATCCCTACTATCAGAAGAGCCTGCCGGTGCGTGCCCGTGACGTGGAGAAAGCCAAGGCCCTGCTGAAAGAAGCCGGCGTGACGCCGCCGGTCAGTGTCGATTTCCTGGTGCCGAAGGGTGCCGAGACCGAGACGCCGGCGCAGGTGATCCAGTCGATGGCGGCAGAAGCCGGCTTCGACATGAAGATCCGCGTGACTGAATTCGCGACCGGCCTCAAGCAGGCCGAGGCCGGCGACTACCAGGCCTATATGCTGGCCTGGAGCGGCCGCGTCGATCCTGATGGCAACACCTTCATCTTCCTGCACAGCCGCGCTCCCCAGAACTACGGCGACTGGAATAATGCGCAGGCCGACAAGGCGCTGGAGGACGCCCGGCTCGTGACCGACTTCGCCAAGCGCAAGGCCAGCTATGAAGTGCTGACGAAGCTGGTCCAGGATGAGGAGCCACTGCTTTATCTCTATCACCGCCGCATCATCATTGCGCACACGACCAGGCTCGAAGGTTACAAGCAGATGCCCGACGGCCTCGTGCGCGTCGTCGGTCTCAAGCTGAAGTGACGCTGCAGGGATGCTGAACTTCCTCGCCCGCCGGCTTGCGCAGATCGTACCGACACTGTTCTTCGTGTCGGTCCTGATCTTCTCGCTACAGCAATTGCTGCCGGGCGATCCCGCAATGGTGATGGCGGGCGAAGAGCGCGATCCGGCCGTGATCGAGCAAATCCGGCACCAGTACCGGCTCGATCAGCCCATCCCCGTGCAGTACGCCTACTGGATCAAGGGCGTTCTCTCAGGCGACTTCGGCGAATCCCTGCGCAACAAGATGCCGGTGCGCGAACTCATCGCGCAGAAGCTGCCGGTGACGCTCCAGCTCGGCGCAATGGCGATCATCATCGCGTTCCTGATCGGCATTCCTGCCGGCATCGTCGCGGCTGTGAAGAAAGGAACGGCCTGGGATTACGGCGCCAATTTCTTCGCGCTGTGGGGCATCTCGACGCCGAACTTCTGGCTCGGCATCATGCTGATCTTCCTGTTTTCGATCGAGCTCGGCTGGCTGCCGGCCTCCGGCTACGTGCCGCCGACGGAGAATTGGCGCGCGAGCCTGGCCGCCACCATCATGCCGGCCTTCGTGCTCGGCAACGCGATTGCCGCGGTCCTGATGCGGCACACGCGCAGCGCCATGCTCCAGGTGCTGGAAAGCGACTATGTCCGCACCGCGCGCGCCAAAGGACTCTGGGAGCGCTCGGTGATCCTCAAGCACGCCATGCGCAATGCGCTGACGCCGATCATCACGCTCGGCGCGCTCGAGCTGGGCACGCTGCTGTCGGGCGCCGTGCTGACCGAGCAGATCTTCTCCATTCCCGGTTTCGGCAAACTGATCGTCGATGCGGTCTTCAACCGCGACTACGCCGTCGTGCAGGGCGTGGTGCTGGTGACGGCGACGATCTACATTACACTCAACCTGATCGCCGACATTGCCTACATCCTCGTCAATCCCAGGCTGAGGGGCTAGGCCATGACCGACGCCGCCCTGTCCGGCCCTCTTGTGCAAGCCGACGAGCTGGACAGCCCGGCGCGCCGGGCGCGGCGCCGCCTGTTCAAGCGCAAGGCGGCCGTCGCGGGCCTTGTCGTGCTCACCGTCTTCATCCTGCTCGCGCTGCTCGCGCCCCTGATCGTGCCCTACGATCCCGTCGCGACGAGCTGGAGCCTGGTACGCAAGCCGCAGACCGCGCAGCACTGGTTCGGCACCGACGAGCTTGGCCGCGACATTCTGAGCCGTGTCGTCTATGGCGCGCGCGCCTCCCTGCTGGCAGGCCTCATCTCCGTTGCGATCGCGCTCGGCATCGGCGTGCCGCTCGGCCTCCTGGCTGGCTATCGCGGCGGATTCGTCGATGCGCTGATCAGCCGGATCACGGATGCGATGCTGGCCTGTCCGTTCCTGATCCTGGCCATCGCGCTGGCGGCATTTCTCGGTCCAAGCCTCGGCAATGCCATGATCGCGATCGGCATCTCGGCAACGCCGATCTTCATTCGTCTCACTCGCGGACAGGTGCTGAGCGTCAAGGCCGAGGACTATGTCGAGGCGGCCCGCGCCCTCGGCAATCCGCCGTGGCGGATCGCGGTCTCACACATCCTGCCCAATATCCTGCCCGCACTGCTGGTCCAGGCGACCTTGTCGATCGCGGCCGCCATCATCGCCGAGGCCGCGCTGTCGTTCCTCGGCCTCGGCCAGCAGCCGCCGGCGCCGTCCTGGGGCAGCATGCTCAACGCAGCCCAGCGCTTCCTGACCCAGGCGCCATGGATGGCGATCTGGCCGGGCCTCGCGATCTTCCTCGTAGTGTTGTCGTTGAACCTGCTCGGCGATGGCCTGCGCGACGCGCTGGACCCGCGCCAGCGTTAGATGACCGCCTCGCGCATCACGCGGCGGCAATCCATCTCGTATTCGAGATCGACCACCGGAGGACGCGCAAAATGCCAGGTCAGGCCCGACCGCAGTGCGCCGCGACGGACCAGCTCATCGACCAGCACGTGGTGGAAGTCGTGCACGGAATAAGCCTGCACGCCGGTCGTGTCCTTCCAGCCGAAGCCGAAGGCCGCCATCCGGCTCTCCATCTGCGACGTTGTCGTAAAGCGCACCTTCTCGCGCAGCCCCTCCGGGCTGAGGTCGCGGTATCGCACCGTACGCTCGACATAGGTCCCGCTGCCTTCGCGAGCCTCGGCACCGCCGGCGATCACGAAGGACGGCGCTTTCGTGCGCGTCGGACGCGTGAAGCAGAAGGCATAGAATGACGGCTCGGACGGCGGATCGATCTCCGGACAGACATTGCTGCGTGCCACCGGATTGGTGGTGCCGTCGAAGATGCCCCATTCGGACAGCGTCTTGACGTAATGCAGGTTGAATGCACGGAAACCTTCCTCACTGAAGGCGGCCGGTGAACGCAGCTCGCAGGCACAGAAGGCCGTCAGCGGACGTCCCGCCTCCTGGATAAACTTCGCCGCCAGCGCGAATCCCTCCGCAAGCGGCACGAGGCGGTCGAACCTGACGCGCTCGATCTCGTAGCCGTCATCGGCAGCAACACCCGCCGAATACTGGAATACGGATGGGATAAAACGGTAGTTACCGGCCGAGAATTCGCGCGTCATGTGGACTCCTATTCCAATTGCATGCGAATACCCTTGCCGCCGTTCAGCAGGCGCTTCAGGTGAAAGCCGGCGAGAGGATCATCGGCGTGCATGCCGACCAGCGCGGCAAAGGCCGGCATGGCGGCAGCATCGCCCGCTTCCATCTTGGCAAAGGCCTCGAAATATTGCGTCGTTGCAGGCGCCTCGAATTTTTCCTGCACCAGCGGCTCGAATGCGGGCAGCGGCTCGCTCCGTCCGCGCAGCACCAGTTCGCCGACGGGACGGCCCTGGAAATTCGCGGCTCGCTCCGCGATGCCAGCACTGACACAAATGCGGGTGCCGAGATGCTTGTTGGCAGCCTCCAGACGCGCCGCGGTGTTGATGGTGTCCCCATAGGCGGTGTAGTCGAAGAAACGGTTGCCCCCGAAATTGCCGACCAGTGCCGGTCCGGCATGAATGCCAATCCGGGTGGTGCCGAAATTCACGCCCTTGGCCTTCTGCCGCGCGCAAAAATCCTGCGCCCAGCGATCGAGATCGTGAGCGCAGGCGACCGCGCGCGTTGCATAATCGGGCTGATCACCGGGGGCATTGAACAGCACCTGGATTGCATCGCCGATGATCTTGGCGACCGTGCCCTCATGCGCAAACACCACTTCGGTCATGCCGCCGACATACTCGTTGAGCAGCTCTCCCAGAGTCTCGGGCGCCGCACTCTCGACCAGCGATGTGAAGCCGGTGATGTCGGTGAAAATCGTGGCGACCTCGCGCCATTGGACGGCGATCCCCTCGCCCTCCCCACTCGCCGCCAGACGCTTGGCGAGCTCGGGCGAGAAATGACGCGACAGCGCGGCATGCGCCCGCTCGGCTTCCATCTGGCGCCGCCGCACCTCGCGGAGCATCTCGATATGGCGCACGGTCTTCTGGATCGTGGTTTCCAGGTCGATGAAATCGATCGGCTTGGTCAGGAAGTCGAATGCGCCGCGGTTCATGGCGGTGCGGATGTTACTCATGTCGCCATAGGCGGAGACGATGATGGTCGACTTCTTGTCCTCGGCTTCCTGAAGCTTCGCGAGCAGCGAGAGCCCGTCCATCCGCGGCATGTTGATGTCGGAGACCACGAGGTCGACACGCGGATTCCGCTCGATCGATTCCAGCGCCTCGACGCCGTCGCGGGCGAAGATGAAGTTGACCAGCCCGTCGCGGATCTGCCTGCGGAATTTTTGCAGGATCAGCGCTTCCAGATCCGGCTCGTCATCCACGAAAAGAATGGTCGGGGTCATGCCGCCTGCTCGAGCCTGGTATCGATCTCCTGGCGCAGTTGCGTGAAGTCGATCGGCTTGGTGAGGAGCCCGGTGGCGCCGCCTTCGATCGCCTTCCGGCGCGTCTCGACGTCGCCATAGGCCGTAATCATGATGACGGGAACATTTGGATGGTCGGCGCGCACCTTGGGCAGCATGTCGAGCCCGCTCATGCCGGGCATGTTGATATCGGACAGGATCAGGATCAGCGCGGGATCGCGCACCTCAGCCGCGCGCTTGAGCGCGTCAAACGCCGAGATTGCAAACTCCATATGGAACCGGCCGGCGCGCAGATCGCGCCGGAACTGCTGCCGAAACAGCGCCTCGACATCGGGCTCGTCGTCGACGACCAGAATGTAAACGTTCAAGTGCTGCCTCCGGTTGTGCGTCCCACCGCCATGGTCCGAGGCAGCGTGATGATGAATTCGGTGAATACACCCGGCTCGGTGTTCACGTCGATCGTGCCACCATGCTGCTTCACGACGATGTCGTGGCTCATGGAGAGGCCGAGCCCGGTGCCCTCGCCGGCCGGCTTGGTGGTGAAGAAGGGATTGAACATCTTCTCCTTCACCTCCTGTGGAATACCCGTGCCGTTGTCGCGAATCCGGATTTCGACCCAGCCGCCGAGATTTTTCGTAGTGGCGCTCAGGGTTGGTTCGAAACCGTCCGGGGCACTCTCCTTGCGTTTCGCCGCCGCATAGAAGCCGTTCGAGATCAGATTGAGGAAGACCCGGGTGATCTCCTGCGGATAGACGTCGGCCATACCGGCAGTTGGATCGAGGTCGCGCTGGAGCGTCACGTTGAATGATGGCCTTTCGGCGCGTGCGCCGTGATAGGCCAGATTGAGGCTCTCCTCCACGATCCCGTTGATATCGCTGTGGCGATGCTCGCCGGAGCCCTCGCGCGAGTGCAGCAGCATGTTCCTGACGATGGAATCGGCGCGCTTGCCGTGCTGCACGACCTTCTCGAGATTACCCTTGAGCATGCCGGCCAGCTCGTCGACCTCTTCCTTCGTCTTGTCGTCGAGAGAAGCCGTGTGCAGGATCTCCCGGAGTTCGTCGATCAACTCGGTCGAGACCGAAGAGAAATTATTGACGAAGTTGAGCGGGTTCTTGATCTCGTGGGCGATTCCCGCCGTGAGCTGGCCGAGCGAGGCAAGCTTCTCGGTCTGCACGAGGCGATCCTGGGCGGCGCGCAGATCGTCGAGGGACCGCGACAGCTCTCTGGTGCGCTCCTGGACTTCCTCGAACAAGCGGACATTCTCAATCGCAATAAGAGCCTGATCCGCAAAGGTCGTGGCGAGCTCGATCTGTTTCTCGCTGAAGGGACGCACCACATGCCGCGTCAAGACGAAGACGCCGATGGGCGCCCCCTCTCGCAGCAAAGGGACACCCAGCATCGTACGCACATTGGAGCGTCTTCGCGCAGACGAAGGTGCATACTCCGGATCAGCCTGCACATCCGGAACATGAACCGTCTTGCAATCGAGCAAGGTGCGTCCGACGACGCTTCCCCGCTCCGGTACCGAAGCAAATGTCCGAAGCTTGTTCTCTTGCTCCACATCGAGACCGCAGCTTGCTGCCAGATAAAAGGCGCCATCGCGGGGCCGGAAGATCGTTCCTTCGTCCGCGTCGCACAGACGGGCCGCCGACCCGACCAGCGTGTCGAGCACGGTCTGCAGATCGAACGTCGAGCGGCTGATCACCTTCAACACATCGGCGGTTGCAGTCTGCTGCTGTAGGGCTTCCCGCAACTCTGCAGTCCGCTGCTCGACCTTGCTTTCGAGGTCGGCGTAGGATTCCTGCAGGCGCTCGCCCATGTGGTTGAACTGGTTTGCGAGCTCCTCGAGCTCGTCGCCGGTCTTGATCGAGATCTGCTGAGCGAAATCGCCGCCGCCGATGCGCATCGCGCCGCTACGCAGCGCTTGGATCGGGCCGACCATGCGGCGCGCGAGGAATATTCCAGCGAGCACCGCGAAGACGGAAGCCGCGAGCAGCACGATCGCAAGCCGCTCCAGCGAGGCATAGAGCGCCGCATAAGCTTCCTCGACCGGCAGTTCGACGAACATGGTCCAGCCGATCGGGGTGATCGGCGCGGACGCCGTCAGAACCTTCTGTCCCTGGATGTTGGTCGCTTCCTGCAAGGCGTCCGGCATGGCCCCGCCGCCGGCAAGCGCCGCGCGCACCTGTGCGAGTCCCGAAAGATCGGTGTTACGCAAGACCAGACTGATATCGGGATGCGCGATCAGGCGCCCCTCCGGGCCGACCACATAGGCATGTCCGTGCTCGCCGACCTTGATCTGGGACACGACATCCCAGATCAGCTTGAGATTGACCTCCGCAATGCTGACACCCGCATCCTTGCGCGCGCCGGCCTGCGCCAGCGTCATGTAGGGTTCCGACTCGCGACGAAAATAGACTGGCCCGTAATAGACCTTGTGCGCGACGGCTTCGGTGAACTTCGGATCGCTTGACAGGTCGACACCGCTGTCAATCGCGTCCATCGCCAGCCGCGAGACCCGCAGGCGCTCCCGACCGGTCGAATCCACCTGGGCAAGCTCGGTGATCGCGGGCACCTGACGCAGCAACCGCAGCGCGTCGAACCGGCGCGGCTCGATCGAGCCCGCCGACCACGGCAGTTGGGTCGTCCAGCCGAGCTGACTCTCGATCTCCTTGACGAACTGGCTGATCTTGGCGGCGGCGGCCTCGGCCTGCTCGTGCTGGACCCGGATCAGCGCGGCCTTGTGCTCGCGATAATAGAAGAAGACTTCAAACAGCCCATTGGCCAGCAGCGCAACGGCGACCACGGCCACGAACAGCGCGACATATTTGGTGAACAGCCGGGTCCTGATCCGCCGGCCCGCCTCGCCGGATACGACGCCGTCCCCGGCCGCGTGCGGCAGGGCCCTGGATTGCGGGGTGTCAGGATGGACGGAAATGCTCATTCCCCCAAGCCTAGCAAGAAGGCCGGACCTTGTCTCTCGCCGCAGCGCACAAGGCTACTCGATAACCTCGTCGGCAAGCGCCAGCATGGTCGGCGGAATTTCCAGCCCTGTCGCCTTGGCCGTCTTGAGATTGAGCACCAGGGGATAGCGGGTCGGCAACTCGAACGGCAGATCGCCGGGATTGGCCCCATTGAAGATGCGGGCGACCAGCGCAGCCGCCCGTTCGAACGACTCCGCGGAATCCGCGCCATAGGACATCAGGCCACCGTCACGGGCGAACTGGTCAAATTCATAGATCGCAGGCAGCTTTCGGACGGCCGCGAACTCGAAGACACGCTCGCGATTGAGAATGGTCAGCGCATCTGCCACCATCAGAATGCCGTCGGGCGGATCGTTGTTCATCACCGAAAAGGCTTCGTTGAAATCGTCGGGCTCGCGCACGCCAAGCGCCTGCACGGTCAGGCCGAGCGCCTGCGCCGCCTTGGCGGATGCCTGATAGCGCATGGTCATGCCGAGGTCGTCCTTGTTCCAGAGCATCGCGACCTTGGTCAGCTTCGGTGACACCTCCTTGAGCAACGACAGCCGCTTGGCGCTGAGTGTCGCGGCGACATCTGAAATTCCGGTGATCTTGCCGCCTGGATGCGCGAGGCTCTCGATCAGCCTGGTTTCGACGGGATCGCCGACGCCGCTGGCTGCGACGGTGGCGATGCCGGCCGCCTTGGCCGCCATCGCCGTCGGATAACCGATGACCACGATGACGTCGACGTTCTTGGCCTTCTGCTCCGCGATCAGAGCGGGCAACATCGCGACATCGCCGAGCGCGCCCCGCGCCTCAAAGGCGAGGTTCTGGCCGAGCCTGAAGCCGCGCTCTTCAAGCACCTTGATCAAGATCTTGCCGCCCCGGCTCTCGGCCGTCACCGGCGCGATCGGCGTCACCGTGCCGAGCCGATAGATGCGGCCTGCCGTATCGGCCGACGCCATGTCCGGCCGCACAAGTGCCGCCCCGCCAAGCACTGCCAGAAATTCGCGTCTCTTCATCCGACGACCTGCCCAAACGTATCGGCTCCAGCCGTCATACTACCGGATATCGCACGACAAAAAAAAGCGGCAACAGCGATGACTGTTGCCGCTTCTCACGCAAATTGATCCTTGGTCAGGTCGGCCGCAGCACTTTGGCGTCGAGGTCGAGCTCGTTGACCTGCTTGTTCCGCTCGGAATCGGCGGCCGCACGATGGTCGGTCGCCAGCACGACATAGACCGCAGGCAGCACGAAGAGCGTGAACAGCGTGCCGATCGACATGCCGGCCACAACGACGAGACCGATCGAGAAGCGGCTGGCTGCACCGGCGCCGGACGCCGTCAGCAGCGGGATCAGGCCGGTGACCATCGCAGCCGTCGTCATCAGGATCGGCCGCAGGCGGATGCGGGCTGACATCTCGATGGCCGAACGGCGGTCGAGCCGCTCGTTGACCTGGAGCTCGTTGGCGAACTCCACCATCAGGATGCCGTGCTTGGTGATCAAGCCAACCAGGGTGAGCAGGCCGACCTGGGTGTAGATGTTCATGGTGGCAGCGCCGAAGAACAGCGGGATCAGCGCTCCCACGATCGCCATCGGCACCGAGATCATGATCACCAACGGGTCACGCAAGCTCTCGAACTGCGCGGCCAGCACCAGGAAGATGATGATCAGCGCGAACCCGAAGGTGATTGCGAGCTGATTGCCTTCCTGCACGTATTGCCTGGAGTCCGCGAGATAGTCGTGGCTGAAGCCCTGCGGCAGCTTCTTGGCCTCACCTTCGAGGAAGTCAACCGCGGCGCCGACGGTCACGCCGGGCATCGGCACGGCCGAGAACGTCGCCGAATTCAGCTGATTGTAGTGCGTCAGCGAGTTCGGGTCGGTCTTGGTCTTGACCGAGACCACGGTCGACAGCGGGAGTTGCTGTCCGGTGTTGGTCGTCACATAGTAGCCACCGAGCGATTCCGGCGAGAGACGCTCGCTGCGCGGCACCTGCGGGATCACCTGGTAGGACCGGCCTTCGAGATTGAAGCGGTTGATGTAGTTGCCGCCGAGCAGAATCGCGAGCGTGCTGCCGAGGTTCTGCATGTTGACGCCGAGATCCTGCGCCTTGGTGCGGTCGATCGTGACCTGCACGTTCGGCTGGTTGTAGGCGAGGTCGCTGTCGGAGACGATGAACATACCGCTCTTGCGAGCAGCGTCCTTCAGCTTCTCCATCTGCTCAAAGACCGTCTGGTAACCCGCGGTGGAGTTGATGACCATCTGCACCGGCAGACCACCCGGCCCCCCCGGCAGCGGCGGCAAGTTGAATGCAAAGGCCTGCACGCCCTCGATCTTGGAGAGCTCGGCCTGGACCAGCGGCTTCAGCGCGATCGACGACCGCTTGCGCTCCTCCCACGGCTTGAGCAGCATGCCGGCGATGCCGCCTTGCGGGCCGTTGATGCCGTTCAGCACGAAGCGCAAGTCGGTCTCGGGGAACTTCTGGAATTCCTTGTCGAGCTTGTCGCCGTAGAAATCGACATAGTCGATGTTGGCGTATTTCGGCGCCTTGGTCACCGCGAACACAATGCCCTGGTCTTCCTCAGGCGCCAGCTCCTTCGAGGTGTGCATATAGAGGAAGCCGACAAGCCCGAGGATCGTCACTGCGAACATGCCGGTGATCGCCTTGTAGTCGAGCGAACGATCGAGCCTGCGGCCGTACCAGCGCGTCAGCGCGCCGAACACTCTGTTGACGAGCTTGGCGAAGCGGCCCTCCTCGGTGTTCTTGAGGAGCACCGAGCACATCATCGGCGACAGCGTCAGCGCGATCACGCCTGATACAATCACCGAGCCGGCGAGCGTGAAGGCGAATTCGCGGAACAGCGAACCGGTGAGACCGCCGAGGAAGCCGATCGGGGCATACACCGCCGCGAGCGTGATGGTCATCGAGACGACGGGACCGACGATTTCGCGCGCGCCTTGGAGCGCGGCCTGGACAGGCGTTTTACCCTCCTCCAGATGGCGGTGGATGTTCTCCACCACCACGATGGCGTCGTCGACCACGAGGCCGATTGCGAGCACCATCGCGAGCAGGGTCAGCAGGTTGAAGCTGAAGCCCAGCGCCAGCATCAGGGTACAGACGCCGATCATCGACAGTGGGATGGTGACGACCGGAATGATGACCGAACGGAGCGAGGCCAGGAACAGGAAGATCACCACGATGACGATAATTACGGCTTCGCCCAGCGTCTTCTCCACCTCGTCGATCGAGGACTGGATGAACTTGGTCGAGTCGTAGGCGACCTTCATCTTCATCGACGGCGGCAGATTGCGCTCGAGCTCCGGGAACAGCGCCCGCACGCCCTTGACCAGCGTCAGCGGATTGCCTTGCGGCGTCGCGTTCACGCCAATGAAGATCGCATGCTCGCCGTTGAAGGCGACGCTCGCGTCGGTACTCTGCGCCGCAAGTTCGACCGTGGCGATATCCTCCATCCGGACGAAGCCACCGTCCTTGGCCTTGACGATCATCTTCCGGAACTGGTTGACGTCGGTCAGGCTGGTGTTCGTCGAGATGTTGGAAACGATCAGATATCCCTTGGTCTGTCCCGCCGCAGACTGGAAGTTGTTGGCCGTGATCGCAGACGCGACGTCCGCTGGCGATACATTGCGGCCGGCCATCTTCACGGGATCAAGCCAGAGCCGCATAGCAAAGGTCTGGCCGCCCAGAATGTCGGCCGAGGCTACGCCGTCGACAGTCGACAGCACCGGCTGCACGACGCGTGTCAGATAATCGGAGATCGCAGAACCCGACAGTTCCTCGGAGGAGAAACCGAGATACATCACGGCCGTCGTCTGCCCTGTGGTCTTGGTCACGATCGGGTCGTTCGATTCCTTCGGAATCAGATATTTGACCGAGTTCGTCTTGGCCAACACCTCGGTGAGCGCTTGGTTCGGATCGAAGTTCAGCTTGATGTAGACCTGGATTGTCGAGGTGCCGAGCACCGAGGACGAGGTCATATAGTCAACGCCTTCGGCGGAGGCGACGGCCTGCTCAATCGGGGTCGTGATGAAGCCCTGGATCAGGTCCGCGGACGCGCCGGGATAGACGGTCGTGATGTTGATGACCGTGTTCGACAGCTTCGGATACTGCCGGATCGGCAGCACCATCGCCGCGCGCAGCCCGATCAGCAGGATCAGCAGGCTGACAACGACCGACAGAACCGGACGCTTGATGAAAATATCAGTAAAGGCCATCGCGGCGATCTCGATTTCTATGTCTCAAGAAACGTGATCCGGCCAGGCCGGATCACGTGAGTGTATTTGTCAGTAGCGCGGCGGCTGCGCAGGGATCTGCGGAGCCGGGTCGGTCGAAATCGCGACAGCAGCGCCCGACTGCAGCTTGAGCTGGCCGACGGCGACGACCTTGTCGCCCACCTTCACGCCCTTGATGATTTCGACACGACCATTGACCCGATTGCCGGTCTGCACGAACGTGCGCACAGCATTCAGGCTGGTCTTGCCGTCCTCTCCCTTCTTCTCGGTGATCACGAACACCGAGTCGCCGTACAGCGTGTAGTCGACGGCCGTCTCCGGAACGGTGATCACGGCCGGCTTGTCCGGCATCACCACCGTGGTGCTCACGAACATGCCCGGCTTCAGGATCTTCTCCGGGTTCGCAATCGTCGCCTGCACGCGGATGTTGCGCGTGTCGGCCGCGATCTGCGGCTCAATGGTGGTGATCTTGCCGTCGAAAGTACGGCCCGGATAGGCGTCGACCTTCAGCCGTACCACCTGTCCGACCTTGAGGTTGGCCGAGTCCTTTTCCGTCACCGTGAAGTTCGCCCACAGCTCCGACAGATCGGTCAGCGAGACGATCGCCGTGCCGGCGGTGAGATATTGTCCGACCTCGACCTTGCGGACGCCGAGATCGCCGGAGAACGGTGCGCGTACCAGCTTCTGCGAGATCAGCGCTTCGGTCTTGGCGATGCCGGCCAGCGCCTGGTCATAGGCGGCCTGCGCGGAATCGACGGTCGCCTGCGGACCGAACTGGCGCGATGCCAGCTGCTTGGCGCGGTCGAGCGACAGCTGCGCAACCGTTGCCTGCGCCTTGTAGTTGGCGAGATCGCCCTGGTCCGGCGCGTCGAACAGCTGCACCAGCGGCGTACCGGCCTCAACATGGGCACCGGGCTCGAATTTGATCTCGGTGACGCGACCGTTAACATCAGCGCTGACGTCGACCTGATGCACGGCGACGAGGCTGCCGACTGCGGTCAGCAGGTTCGGCACGACCTCCGACTTCGCTTCCGCCGCGCTGACCGCGGTCGGCGGCGGCTTGTTGTTGGCGAAGAACTGCTTGATCATCTGGCCACGGAAAAAATTGAACCAGACGAGACCACCGACCAGCGCGCCCAGCAGCGTGCCGACGATGATGAACCACAGCACCGGCCGGACCGGGCGCTTGGGAGCCTTGCTATCGATCGGTTCGCCCGAAATCTTGTGTTCGGTTACGATGTTCATTGTCATGCGCTTTCTGCAATCGCCGTCTTGCCGGCACAAACGGCCTGATCGCGGCCCAGATGTGAAGCAATTGCGGCGTCGTTAAGTCCGATACCCCTCAGGAGAAACTCACAGAGCTGCCGCTCCAGATCGTTCGCCCTGCCGTAGGCAAGACAGGGCACGGCGGGCAGCCTGGTCAGCGCAGCGGTCATGACCGTATGATGCGCAAACCAGAACAGATTGAGCGGTTCACTGCCACAAGCCCTCGCATCGCCGGCCGCGACCGCGCGTTCGAGTGATGCGACAAAGATCGCTCCGATCAGCGTCTCGATCTTAGCATATAGCAATCGCGCGAATTCGCCGTCATCCAGATGACTGGTGGCCATCAGTCGCAGGCGTTGCGCCTCCTCCTGGTCGGGGCCGTCAGCAATCTGAAGGAAGTGCTCGACCATGCCGCGGATCAATTCGACCAGGGTGGCCGTCGACGGCTCGCGCTCGAGAAGTTCGATGAGCGCCGGGTCCGCCTCGCATTCGTCGCTGAGAATTTCGGCGTAAAGCGCCGCCTTGGACGGGAAATGCTTGAACAGCAGCGCTTCGGAAATGGCAGCGGCGGCCGCCACGCTCTTCGTCGTGGTGCCGTTATAGCCATGTCGGGCAAAGCAACGCTTGGCGGCTCCGAGGATCAGCTGACGCCTCAGGTCGCTCGTCATACGCAATGAGCTCATGCTGGTGAGTAAGCACTCACCCACGCCAAAGTCAAGCCGATTGCTGCGACGCAACTTAAGTGCGCGAGGGTCTGTTGAAAATTGGTCACAGATTACCGCTGGGAGCGAACGCCCCCAGGGAACCGCAGCAGGGTGGGCGTCAGATCGGCTGGAAGCCGAGGTCGCCCCGGATCCTGTTGACGATGTAGGTCCCATCCCGGCTTGGCAAAATCCGCTCGACGCTGGCGCTGTCGATCTTCACATTGGCAAAGCGCGGCCCCTCCGCGAGGTCGTGGACGGCCTTGGCGAAGGCCTCGACCTCGGCCAGGGTCGAGATCGCCCGGCTGTCCGCGATGCCGCAGGCCTTGGCGATGCCGACCAGGTCGGCGGCAGCCGAGGTGTGGCTGGTCTGGCCGCCGGTCTCGCCATAGGCCTCGTTGTCGAGCACCACGATTGAGAGATTGGAGGGCTTCTGGAGGGCGATGGTGGCGAGGCTGCCCATGCCCATCAGCATCTCGCCGTCACCGGTGATGACCAGCACCGGCAATTTGGGCTGCGCCAGCGCGAGGCCCAATCCGATCATGGCAGCGCCGCCCATGCCGCCCCAAAGATAAAAGTTGCGGGCATGATCGCCGGCAGCGGTGATGTCGTTGGTGGAGGCACCGAGGCCACCGATCGCAACCACGTCCTTGCGGTTCGCAAGCAGCGCGGACACCACCTGGCGGCGGTCGAGGAGATTGGCCTTGCTCATTTGGTGAAAACCTTGGCGCCGATCAGGCGCTGCGACAGCAGGACGGCGGTGGGCGTAAGCGCGTTGTAGGCTTGTGCCGCAGCCGCCTCCAACACCGCCGGCACTTCGGCCGCATGCGAGGCGCGCAGCGCCTTGACGCCGGACAGTTCGAGCACGCCTTGCGTGGTCGATCCCATCGGCACCTGCCACGGATTGAACTCGCCCCACTCGCCGCGCATGGTCACGAGCGTGAGGAACGGAAAGCGCAGGATCGGGATCAGCGACAGCATGTTGATGCAATTGCCGACACCGCTCGACTGCATCAGCAAGACACCACGCTGGCCGCCGGTCCAGGCGCCGGCAAGAAGCGCCACGCCCTCTTCCTCCGTCGTCAGCGGAATGCCGCGCATCGTGGATGAACCCAGCACGCGCTGGATCAGCTTGGAATGGCCGGCATCGGGCACGTAAGGCACCTGCCGCACGTCGAAACGCTGCAAGGTGGCGAAAACATCATCGGGCCAGCTCGGGGCCGTATCGGAAGCGTCAGCGCGCGCGTGCATTTTCCTGGTCCGGTCGGCTTGCAAATCAGGGCATGACTGTAGACGGTGACCGGCAAAGCTCGAAAGAGCGAAAACGGCATATCGGTTTCAACCGGTGAGTATGGCGCATGAACGCAGATGCGAAAGAACTGGCGGCCAATTTCGATCTGGCGAAGCTGACGAGCGAATTCTACGACGATCCCTACCCCACCTATCGTGCACTGCGGGAGAACGAGCCGGTCAAGCGCCTGCCGAGCGGCACCGTGTTCCTGACGCGCTACGACGACCTGGTCACCACCTACAAGAACACGAAATCGTTCAGCTCGGACAAGAAGCGCGAGTTCGCGCCGAAATATGGCGACACGCCGCTCTATGAACACCACACCACGAGTCTCGTGTTCAACGATCCGCCGGCGCACACCCGCGTGCGGCGCCTGATCATGGGCGCACTGTCGCCGCGGGCAATCGCGGGCATGGAGGGCGATATCGTCAAGCTGGTCGACGGCCTGCTCGACGCCATCGCCGCCACGGGCCATTGCGAATTGATCGAGGATTTCGCCGCCTCCATCCCGATCGAGGTGATCGGCAATCTGCTCGACGTGCCCCATGACGAACGCGGGCCGTTACGCGACTGGTCGCTGGCAATCCTTGGCGCGCTCGAGCCCGTCGTATCGCCTGATGTCGCCGCACGCGGCAACAAGGCCGTGACGGACTTTCTTGCCTATCTCGAGACGCTGATCGCCCGCCGCCGCGAAAAGCCGGGCAATCCCGACCGCGATGTACTGACGCGCCTGATCCAGGGCGAGGAGAACGGCGAGCGGCTGACCGAGAAGGAGCTGCTGCACAATTGCATCTTCCTGCTCAATGCCGGCCACGAGACCACGACCAATCTGATCGGCAACGGCCTCGTCGCGCTGCATCGAAACCCCGACCAGAAGCAGCGGCTCATCGACAATCCGGACCTGATCAAGACTGCCGTCGAGGAGATCCTGCGCTACGAAAGCTCGAACCAGCTCGGCAACCGCATGACCACGGAGCGGGTCGAGCTCGGCGGCGTCATGCTCGAAGCCGGCACGTCGGTGACGCTGTGCATCGGGGCTGCCAACCGCGACCCCGCGCAGTTTCCCGACCCCGAAAAATTCGACGTCGCACGCACGCCGAACCGGCATCTCGCGTTTGCCACGGGCGCGCATCAATGCGCCGGCATGGCGCTGGCGCGGCTCGAGGGCGCGATCGCGATCTCGCGTTTCCTGGCGCGCTTCCCGGATTATGCGGTGAGCGGCGAGCCGGTGCGCGGCGGGCGCGTGCGGTTTCGCGGCTTCCTGAGCGTCCCCTGCTCGATCGGCTGAGGCGTCATGAATATCGATCAACTGCGCGAACGCTGGGCCGATCCGGCCCTCACGGTGCTGACGGTGCTGCTGGTGATCATGATGTTCGTGATCTCGCCGCTGCAGGCGCTGGGGCTCTTTGCATTTCAGGTGTCCGAGCTCGTGCTGGCGCTGCTGCTGGTCTGCGGCATCTTCGTGATATCAGGCAGCCCGGTCGCGGTCATCGGCATGCTGATCGCGCTCGGCATGATCGTGACTGGCGCGATCCTGCGGCTCAAATCGCCGTCGATCCTCGACCTCAATCTGTTTGCCGGTTCCTGGTTCATCGTGGGAACGACGATGGCCTGGGCGGTGGCGCGCCAGACCTTCGCGCCGGGACGGGTGACTTACCATCGCGTGATCGGTGCCGTGCTGTTGTATCTGACGGTGGCCGTGATCTTTGCGGCGCTCTACACCTTCATCGGCTCGCTCGATCCGGTCGCCTTCGTCAGCATGAAGGTGGAGGACAGCCCGAGGCTCGCAAGCGAGGTCATCTATTTCAGCTTCGCAACCATGACCACGACCGGATATGGCGACGTCGCGCCCCTCCATCCCGTCGCCCGCAGCCTGTGCAATATGGAAGCCATCTTCGGCCAGCTCTATCCCGCGACGCTGCTGGCGCGCCTGGTCACGCTCGAGATCGAGCATCGCAGGCAGGACTCCTGAATCACCCCTGCCGACCCAAAAAGTCGAAAACAACCCCATGCACAGTAGAAGACGGGTCGGCGGGCAATCGCTTGTGAACCCGCCGAACCATTTGACGTGGCGGAGCAATCAGCGCCGAACGCGCCATCACCCGGCCGAGCCGCGCCTTCGGGCACGTGAAGGCTTCCGCACGGGCAGACGGATACCCACATCAGCTTGAGCGCGGCCGCCGCGATCGCTTGCCCCGGCGCGCCGCAGCAATGGAGTGACGACAGATGAGCTCGTCGGTCATTGATTTCGTCGCAACGGAAGCACGCTTTGGCGCCCATAATTACGAGCCGATCGGGGTCGTCCTGTCGCGCGGCGAAGGTGTCTGGGTCTGGGATACTGAAGGCAACCGTTACCTCGATTGCCTCTCGGCCTATTCGGCGGTCAGCCAGGGTCACTGTCACCCCAAGATCCTGGCGGCGATGGTCGAACAGGCGCACAGGTTGACGCTCACTTCGAGGGCCTTCCACAACGACCAGCTCGCCTTGTTCTACGAGGAGATCGCGGCGCTCACCGGTTCCCACAAGGTGCTGCCAATGAACAGCGGCGCAGAGGCGGTCGAAAGCGCGATCAAATCGGTCCGCAAATGGGGCTATGAGGTGAAGGGCGTGCCGGACGGCCAAGCCGAAATCATCGTCTGCGCCAACAATTTCCACGGACGCACATTGGGCATCGTCGGCTTCTCGACCGACCCCGAGACACGAATGCATTTCGGGCCGTTCGCGCCCGGCTTCAAGATCATCCCGTTCGGCGACGCCACCGCGCTGGAGGAGGCAATCACCCCAAACACTGTCGCCTTTCTGGTCGAGCCGATCCAGGGCGAAGCCGGTGTCATCATTCCTCCAGCCGGCTATTTCACGAAAGTGCGGGAGCTCTGCACCGCCAACAACGTGATGCTGGTGCTCGACGAGATCCAGACCGGGCTCGGCCGCACCGGCAAGCTGCTGGCCGAACAACACGAAGGCATAGAGGCGGACGTGACGCTGCTCGGCAAGGCCCTGTCCGGCGGCTTCTATCCGGTGTCGGCCGTGCTCTCGAACAACGACGTGCTCGGGACTTTGCGACCCGGCCAGCATGGTTCGACCTTCGGCGGCAACCCGCTTGCGTGCGCGGTGGCGCGCGCGGCGATGCGCGTGCTGGTCGAGGACGGCATGATCGAGAACGCGGCCAGGCAGGGCGCACGCTTTCTGCAAGGCCTGAAGGACATTCGTGCCAACACGATCCGCGAGGTGCGCGGGCGCGGCTTGATGCTGGCGGTCGAGCTGCATCCCGAGGCCGGGCGCGCCCGCCGCTACTGCGAGGCGCTCCAGGGCAAGGGCATCCTCGCCAAGGATACCCATGAGCACACGATCCGCATCGCCCCGCCGCTGGTGATCACCAGCGACCAGGTCGACTGGGCGCTGGAGCGGTTCGCCGCGACCCTGACGCAGGATTTCTCCTGAGGCTGCCTGCGTCGGAAGATCGCAATGCCGGCTGCGGCCGACAACGAACCATTCCGCCGCCTGTGCGTTGAAAATCGTGGGCGATTACGAGCTGGGAGCGACGATCATGCTTCCGCGTGGCCTTGGCCTGACGGCCGTCTTGGTTGGTGTCTCGATGCTGGCGACGGGCGTCGGCGCGTTTGCCCAAGGACCCGGCCAGGGACATGGAAGGGGCGGGCCAGCCGCAGCGCCGGCAGCACGGCCGGCACCACCACCGGCCATGGCCCGTCCGGCAGCCCCACCGCCGATGGCGCGTCCCGCCGCGCCAGCATTCCATCCCCCGGCCATGCCGCAGCGGCCGGCCATGGCGCCACATCCCGCGCCGCATATTGCCTCGCCGCCACCGCGTCCGCCCCCGCATTTCGCTGCCCCGCCGCCGCGGACGGCGCCGCACATAGCGGCGCCGCAGCCCGAATTCCATCGAGCGCCCGCGGCGCCGCAACGCCCGGCCATGGCGCCGCGGCCGACGCCGCATATCGCCGCCCCCTCACGCCCAGGCGCACCGCCGGCCGTGAGCGAGCGGCTGTCGCGACGGGAGCAGATTGAACAGCGCACGCAACAGCATCAGCAGCAGATCCAGCAGCACCAGCAGATGGTGCTGCAGCGGCAGCGCGAGATATTGTCGCGCCAGACGACAGAGCGCAAGACCCGCATCGATCGGCTCCAGCAGCGCGTGCAGCAATTGCAGTCGCAGAAGCCGGACGGCGCGCGGGCGCAACGCGAGCAGCAACGGATGCTCCAGACGCAAAACCGCTTGCTTGGCCGTGAGCAGCGCGCGCAGCAACTTGACCTGGCGCGCCAGCAGCGGCTTGGACTCCAGGCTCCGGCCGGCCGCGTCTCAGCTACTGCGGCGGCCGCGCAGGCCGCCGAGCGCGGACGGTTTGCCGCGCGCTTCCGCGAGCAGCCCAATCCGCAGACTCAGGCGGCCCTTGTGGCTCGCCAGAGCGGCTGGGCCCCCCGGCAGGCCTGGCGACACCGCCATCCCGCGGTGTTCGTGGCGTGGCTTGGGCCCGTGTTCTGGCCTTACGCCTATTCCGACATCTTTGACTACACGTTCTGGTCCTATGCTTACGAACCCGGCTATTGGGCATACGCTTATGACGACTTCGTCGACACCGTGTTCTGGGGCGGTGACGGCCCGTATGCGGCCTATGCCAGCACCAACCCATACGACTATCCGCAAGCCGGCGGCGGTGGCCGCGCGCGCCCGCGCGCCAGCGTCAACCCACAAACGCTCCAGCAATTGTGCGGCACGCCGGACAAGGGCGTGACCGCTTGGCCGTTTGCCGATATCACGCGAGCCGTGCGGCCGACGCCGGAGCAACGTACCCTGCTCGACGAGCTGAAGACCGCGGCAGCCAACGCGGCCGGTGTGTTCAAGGACTCCTGCGCCGAGACTTATGCGCTGACTCCGCCTGGCCGCTTGCGCGCGATGATGAACCGCATCAACGCGACGCTGGAAGCCGTCAAGATCGTGCGACCGGCCCTGGAGAATTTCTACAACTCGCTCAATGACGAACAGCAGGCGCGCTTCAACACGCTCGGCCCGAATGTCGGCGACCGCACGCCGCTGCAGCAGGAAGTTAGCAGCGAAGGCTGCGCCGATCCGAAGTCCAGCCTGACCCAGTTGCCGATCCAAAGGATCGAGGCAGTGCTCCACCCCGCCGGTAAGCAGAAGGAGGCCCTCGACCGCCTCGGCGAAGCGACTGCCAAGGGCGTTGAGGGACTACAGGCGGCCTGTCCGAACGATGCACCGCTGACGCCGGTCGGACGGCTGGAGACGATGCAGCGCCGGCTCGAGGCCATGCTGTCGACCGCCAAGCTGGTCGAACCCGCCCTGGACGAGTTCTTCGCCACGCTGAGCAGCGAGCAGAAGGCGCGTTTCAACACGCTGCAACAGGTCGCAAGCCCGTGAGGGCGTCGCGTTCTCTCGTCGCGATGAGCGCAGCGGTCGACCGGCGCGGGATGACGCAATTGCAATTATTCTGCTCAAAAGTCGACGAGGCATGTCACCGCCACGGCTTCTGTGAGAGTGCAGTGGCGCAAACGCAAACGACTGCCTCGTATCTGACCTCACGCGGAAATCGTCTTCGGCCCAACATCATTCGTGTTTGCGATCTCTTGAGGCTGCTCTGCCTCATTCGCGCCAATGGCGTTGCATTGCTGGAAGTATGAAGACAGCTCAGACTCGGCCAGATGATCCCAGTATTCCGCTTCTGCGAGCAGCTTCCATTTGTTCATGCTGTTGTATGCGGCCTGTTGGCGGCACAGTGAGCTCATCGCACGCAGGCGTCGCACTTTCTCCACTGCGGACCTCCCTTCGCACTTGCTTGCCTGCAAGCGCATTTGTGTTTTCACAGCTTCGCAGATCGAATTGACGAGCGATAGCCCGGTGTTTGACGGTGCCTTTCGCTGATAGCGCAATCGTCTTACTTTTCCTCGCGTCGTCGAAAGATCGCCGAAATAGATCTCGCCTCGTCCTTCGGCAGAGCTCGCCGACCTTGCCACGCCGATCACAACAATGGCCCCGACGATTGCGCGTCGGGGCCATTCGAGATCGACAGGCATGGGTACATCCGCCGCGCCTGCCGATCATTGATGTCACCGATCACCACATCCAATCCGGCACAGAGTGTGACGAGGCTGCGGCATCGAGATGATGATATTCTGCCTGGGAACTGATGACCGTCCACCTCATCATTGGTGGTACTCCGACCGGCTAGCCGCTTCGTCTGCTAGTGGGGTCGGTCGGCCGCCAAGTCGGTCGCCCCGCCCCGGACCAGTTCTGCAGAAGGCGCGCTGCAACAGGTCGCAAGCCCGCAGGGCAGGCGCACTTATGGTAACTAAACCACCGTCTTGTGCCGCGCGATGCAGGTTCGCAGCACCTCGTCCATGGGCTTGGCCCACCAGTCATTCGAGAAGATCTCGATCTCGGAATAACCGGTAAAGCCCTGCGCCTCGACGGCGGCACGCGCGGATTTGATGTCGATGACGCCATCACCCATCATGCCTCGGTCGTTGAGGATGTCCCTGGTCGGCACCAGCCAATCACAGACATGGAAGGCGAGCAGGCGATCCTTGCCGGCGCGGGCGATCTGGTCCATCAGCTCCGGGTCCCACCAGATGTGATAGACGTCGAGCGCGACGCCGAGCATGCCGCTGCGGCCGGGATCGAGCCGGTCGCAGATGTCGAGCGCATGTTTTGTGGTGTTGACGCAGGCACGATCCGCCGCATAGGCCGGATGCAGGGGCTCGATCGCCAGCGGCAAATTGGCCTGCCTCGCATAGTCGAGCATCTCGGCGAGAGCTTCCTCGACCTGCCCGCGCGCGGCCAAGATATCCTTCGACGCCTCGCT
Organism: Bradyrhizobium sp. T-1; assembly: GCF_053592855.1. NCBI lineage: Bacteria > Pseudomonadati > Pseudomonadota > Alphaproteobacteria > Hyphomicrobiales > Nitrobacteraceae > Bradyrhizobium > Bradyrhizobium sp. T-1. Next base: position 6,005,463 of record NZ_CM132115.1, read on the forward strand.
GCCCGGCCGCGAATATTGCGGCAGGCCGCCGACGACCAGCACGACGCAGGGCGCGCCGAGTGCCTTGGCTTCATCCACGCAGCGCCGATTGTCGTCGCGCACCTCGCCCCGGCGCGATGCGTCCGAGGTGAACATGCCGCCGCGGCAATATCCTGAGAGATCAAGGCCGGCATCGCGCACGGCGCGCGCGGCGCGATCGAGGCCGACGGCCGCAACCTGGTCGCGCCAGGGATCGATGGCACGGATGCGATGCCTGGCACAGGCGTCGATGATTTCGATGAGGTCACCCTGCTTGCGGACGGTCGCCGTGTTCAGCGACAGCCAGCGGTGGTCAGGCGAAAAATCGCGCATCAGGCGTCCAGTCCGTGCGAGGCGAGCACGGTCTTCATCCGCCGCGTCGCCAGTTCAGGGTTGGCAAGAAGCCCGGCTTGATCGGCAAGCCTGAACAGTTCGGCCAGATGCAGCATCGAGCGCGCGCTCTCCTGTCCTCCGACCATGGTGAAATGATCCTGGTGACCATTGAGATAGGCCATGAAGACGACACCAGTCTTGTAGAACCGCGTCGGCGCCTTGAAGATGTGGCGCGACAGCGGCACCGTCGGCCCCAGCACGTCGTGGAAGCCGGCCTCATCGCCGGTCGCCAGCCGCGACAGCGCGTAGGACGCCGCCGGCGCGATCGCATCGAAAATGCCGAGCAGCGCGTGCGAAAAGCCTTGGCTGTCGCCTGCGATCAATTCGGCGTAATTGAAATCGTCGCCGGTATACATCTTGATGCGCTTGTCGAGACGACGGCGCATGTCGATCTCACGCTGCTTATCGAGCAGCGAGACCTTGACGCCGTCGACCTTGGCGGCATTGCCGTTGATGATCGCGACCGCCGTGTCCATCGCCTTGTCGAGATCTTTTGTGCCCCAATAGCCGGCCAGCGCGGGATCGAACATGTCGCCGAGCCAATGGATGATCACGGGCTCGCGGACCTGCGACAGCACGCGGTCATAGACCTTCGCGTAATCATCGGCATTACGGCCAAGCTTCGCCAGCGCGCGCGACGCCATCAAAATGATGCGGCCGCCGACCTTCTCGACCGCCGATGCCTGCTCCTCATAGGCACGGATCACGTCGTCGAGGCTCTTTGCGTCCTCCACCGCGAGGTGGTCGGTGCCGGCGCCGGAAAACACCAGCGCGTTACGTCGCTTGGCAGCTCCGACCGAGCGCGTAATCAGTTCCAGCGAGGTCGGCCAATCCAGCCCCATGCCGCGCTGCGCGGTGTCCATGGCCTCCGCAACGCCGAGGCCAAGGTCCCAGACGTGCTCGCGGAAGGCGATGGTCTTGTCCCAGTCGACGGCGACCGAGAGCCAGGGATCGTTGTCCGCGAAGGGGTCGGCCACCGTATGCACGGCCGAGAAGGCGATGCGGTTCAAGGGGCCTTCGAGCTTTGCAGGGAAGGTACGCGATGCCGCGAGCCGGTAGGTCTCGATCGAGCGATCGACCTTCGGCAGCTTCAGCGACAATGACGACATTGGCTGGACGGGCTTGTTCATATGTCCCTCCTCACGCCTTGATCGGGGCGACGTCGATCCAGCGCCGCTCCTTCCAGCTCTTCAGCGCGCATTCGGCGAGCTGCACGCCCTTGGCGCCTTCGAGCAGCGTGAATTTGTAGGGCGCATCCTCGTAGACGTGGCGAATGAACATCTCCCACTGCTCCTTGAAGCCGTTGTCGTAGGTGACGTTGTCGGGCAGCTTCTGCCAGTCGCCGTAGAAATCGTGCAGCCGCTTCTCGTCGGGATTCCAGACCGGCCGTGGCGTCGCCTGCCGCGCCTGGATCACGCAGTCGGTGAGGCCCGCGACCGCCGAGCCGTGGGTGCCGTCAACCTGGAAGGTGACGAGATCGTCGCGATAGACGCGCGTGACCCAGGACATGTTGATGTGGGCAATGACCCCGCCCTCGAGCTGGAAGGTCGCGTAGGCGGAATCATCAGCAGTCGCCTTGTACTTCTTGCCCTGCTCGTCAAACCGCTCGGGGATATCGGTGTTACCGATGCAGACCACGCTCTGAACGTTGCCGAAGAGATTGTCGAGCACGTAGCGCCAGTGGCAGACCATGTCCAGGATGATGCCGCCGCCGTCCTCGTCGCGATAGTTCCAGGACGGACGCTGCGCCTCCTGCCAGCCGCCCTCGAACACCCAATAGCCGAACTCGCCGCGCACCGAGAGAATCCGGCCAAAGAATCCGCTATCGCGCAGGAAGGCGATCTTCTTCAGGCCGGGCAGGAACAGCTTGTCCTGCACCGTGCCGTGCTTGACGCCTTTGGAATTGGCGAGCTTGACGACTTCAAGCGCCTCCTCGAAGTTCGTCGCGATCGGCTTCTCGCAATAGACGTGCTTGCCGGCATTGATGGCTTGGGTCAGAAGGCCGGGGCGCGCCTGCGTGGTCGCAGCGTCGAAGAACATGGTGTCGTTCGTGTCGGCGAGTGCCGCGTCGAGATCAGTGGTCCAGCGCGCGATGTTGTAGCGCTTGGCGAGCGCCTCGATCTTGTCGGCACTGCGGCCGACCAGGATCGGATCGGGCATGATCCGATCACCGTTCTTCAGGCGGACACCGCCCTGGTCGCGGATCGCGACGATGGAACGGATCAGATGCTGGTTGAGCCCCATGCGGCCGGTGACACCGTTCATGATGAGGCCGAGGCGTTGGGTGGTCATGCTAATTGCTCCCGGAGTGATCTTGGCTGTTCGAGCGGACGGAGCGCCGACCAGTCCGGATGGACCGACGTCGCGAAGCCCACTGTGTTGAGCGATCCCGTCAGCAGATCGCCGTTGTGAATGGAGAGCCGGATGCCCTGCCCGGCATCGGCATAGAGATCAGGATGCGCAGCGGCGAAGGCCGAAGCTTCTGCTGCGGGCGTATCGCAAAAGCCGTCGACATAGTGGTGGCCGTTGCGCTCGGCGTGTTCGAGGCAAAGCAGCGCACCGAGCGCCAGATCCTGTTGAAGAGCGAGCCCGGGCTGACAGGTCAGATCTTCACCCGTGACGGAACACTCCGCGCCCTCGTCGTTCAGCTTGGCAATGCGGGTGAAGTTGACGATCGACTTGTAGATGCCTTTGCAGGACTTCGACGAGACGCCGCGGTAACCGAGTTTGTAGGCGGTCGGCCAGGCGTCATAGGAATCGTCCGCTTCGTCGATAATGAAATCGCGCCAACGCAAGGCTTCACTGAGCGGCGATTGACGCGTGACATCGCGCGGCATCGGCTGCTCGATATAGAGCAGCTTGCGAAAGATGGGCTCCAGGGCGCTGTCGCGCTCCAGCCGACTGACCAGCGACTCAAGCGCCGTCAAATCCGCATATTGCTCGTTGCCGTCCAGCGTCACGTTGTAGTCAAAAGGCAGCGGCGCCAGCTGACGTCCAATACGGATCAACCGAGCGGCATCCGCCTCGGGATCGCCACCAAGCTTCAGCTTGAAATAGCGCGCGCCGGAATTTTCCTTCGGATCGACCACGCCGCCATCGCCCTCGACTTGGTCGTCGAGACCGACAGTGTGGCGGATCGCGACGCGTCGCGACCGGTATTGGTTGCCGAGCATGAGAAATCGTTCGATATCGCCCTCATTAAGGTCCGGCGACAATCGCGTATCAATGCCGGCGATGTTGCCGGCCATCCCGTCGAAGAAATTCGTCTCGACGCCACGCAACAGCGCATCGAGAATCGCCTTGTCGATTTCCGCCGGACCATAGGCCGCGGCAAGCGGCGGAATGTCCTCCCCGGCACAGGCTGCGACCTGCGCGCCAATGCAGGACGCATGCAGATCGAACGCCGTCTGGAAGCCCGTCTGCACCAGATAGAGCCCGCGCGCGATCTCCAGCGAGCGTCGCAGTCCGTCGATCGTCTGCGCCGGTGACAGCTCCGGCCGCTTGTCGAACCATTTCGGCACCACCAGTTCGGCGCTGGCGCCGACAGCAGCGCCCCTGCCCTCGACCTCGATCTCGACCCGCACGAACAGCTGCGGCGTCGCGTTGATCGTGATCGCGCCGAAGCGGAACGGCCGCGCGAAATGTACGGGTCGTTCGAAGAAGGCGATGTCTCGCAGCTTCAGGCGCGGGGGCATGGTCTAACAACGACGCGAGATGAATTTGACACGAGCGGTAGGACCGCGGGCGACCCGCCTCTCCCGCTTGCGGGAGAGACCGGCACGAAGTGCCGGGTGAGGGTTTTCTCCTCTTCGGGGTTCTCGCGAGCGGAGACACCCTCTCCCCAGCCCTCCCCCGCATGCGGGGGAGGGAGCGCACCGTGCATTTGGTCACTACTGAAGCACATTACGCGCCGATCCTAATCCAGTGAACCCTGCGAAAAGAAATGCTTGCGGATGCGTTGCACGAGCTCCGTGAACACCGGATCGGCCATTACGTCCAGCGAGCGCGGGCGCGGCAACGGCACATCGTAGATCGCAGCGATCGCACCGGGCCGCTCGGTCATGACCAGCACGCGGTCGGCGAGGAACACGGCCTCCGGAATCGAATGCGTGATCAGCAGCACCGTCTTCTTCGTCTCGCGCTGGATCCGCATCAATTCGACATTCATGCGTTCGCGGGTCAGCGCATCGAGCGCGCCGAACGGCTCGTCCATCAGCATGATCCGGGGATCGTGCACCAGGGCGCGGCAGATCGAGGCGCGCTGCTGCATGCCGCCGGAGAGCTGCCAGGGCAGCTTCTTTTCGAACCCTTCGAGCCCAACCAGCTTCAGCAGCGCCTTGGCACGGGTGAGATATTCGTCCCGCGGCAGCCGCTTCATGTCGATCGGCAGCATCACGTTGGAGAGAATGTTGCGCCATGGCAGCAGCAGCGCGTTCTGGAAGACGATGCCGACATTGCCGTGCGGCTTCGTCACCGTCTCGCCCTCGACCAGAACCTCGCCTGTGGTCGGCGGCAACAGGCCGGAGATCAGCTTGAGCAGCGTGGACTTGCCGCAGCCGGATGGGCCAACCACGACAAAGAACTCGCCATCATTGATATGGAAGTCGAGCGGCCGCAGCGACGGCACATCGCCGTCGCGCGTCCGGTAGGTCTTCGACACGCCGGACAGCGTGATGCCCGGCGTATCGCCGGCAGCCCGGTCGCTCACCAGTCTCAGATGTGCGGCCGGCTGCAAGTCGATCGGTTTGGTCGCGGGGTTCATCGCAGCCCTCTCCGCCCGTCGTCCCGACGACGGAAATTTGTCGCTCACGTGCCGCTCTTCGGCAGGTAATCGCTGGTGTAGAAGGCCTTCGGGTTCTCCTTGGCCTTGGCGTCGAGGCCGCCATACTCGACCATCAGGTTGACGCTGTCCGTCATGTTCTGGTCGGTGACCTGGAACGGCCGCTTGCTCTTGGTCTCGGCGGTCCGGTACAACGGAATGGTCAGCTCGAAGCCCTGCGTCAGCGTGTCGATCTTGCCGCCCTTGGGGTTGGCATCGAGGATCGACTGCGCGGCGGCCTTCGGCTCCTTCTCGGCGGCTTCGACCGCCTTGGTCGTCGCCGACATAAAGCGGCGGACGAGGTCGGCGTTGGCCTTCACATAGTCGGTATTGGCGATGATGCCTGACGAAACCATGTTGATGCCGTAGTCGGCGAACTTGATCGGATAGACGTCCTTGCCAGTGGCGTCCTTGATCTTCATCGACTGGTCCATGACATAGCCGAGCAGGAGATCAGCCTGGCCGTTGATGACGGCGTTGAGCTTGGTCTGGCCGTCGCCGGCAACGGTCTGGAAGTCGCTCTCCTTCAGGCCGGTCTTCTTCAGGAACAGCGGCCAGATCTGGGTCATGGAGTCGGCCGGCGTGATTGCCACCGTCTTGCCCCTGATGTCCTCGGGCTTCCGGATGTTCTTGTCGGCAAAGCCCATGGCGGACATCGGCGAGGTCTGGAGCAGCACGCCGGTCGCAATCACCGGCGCGCCCTTGATCGCGGCGCGCATCATGGTAGGCACGTCGACATAGCCGAAATCGGCGGTCTTGGCGGCGACGGCCTGCGTGGTTGCAGCCGAGCCGCGGCCTTCCTGGATCTCGAGGTCGATGCCTTCGGCGGCATAAATGCCCTTGGCCTTGCCGTAATAGAACGGCGCGTGCTCGCCATAGACGTACCAGTTCAGCATCAGCACGACCTTGTCGGCCGCCTGCGCCGGCATCGCCGCAAACACCAACAACGCCGCTGAGACAGCCCCAATCCACCGCTTCATCGTCACTCTCCCTTGTCGTTCTGTTTCGGCCGTTGGCGGCCGTTGCTTAAGTTAAGAGGCGAAAATCACGTCTTCGCGCTGGCTGACATGCCAGGGAATGACCAGCTTCTCGATCCGGTCGACGATCCAGAACAGGATCACGCCGAGCAGCGCGAGAATGACAAGGGCTGCGAACATGGTCGGCAGGTCGAACGTGCCGATCGAGCGCTGCATCACGTAGCCGATGCCGGAGTTGGAGCCGACGAATTCACCGACGACGGCGCCGACCACGGCGAGCGTCACCGAGACTTTCAGGCCGGAAAAAATCGCCGGCAGCGCATGCGGCAGGTTCACCGCGCAAAACACCTGGAAGCGGCTGCCCTGCATGGCACGGGCAAGATCCACCATATCAGGATCGACCGACTTGAAGCCCTGCACGGCCGAGACCACGACGGGGAAGAAGCCGAGCAGGAACGCCGAAATCACCTTGGGAATAATGCCGAAGCCGAACCACACCACGAACAGCGGCGCGATCGCGATTTTCGGCACGGATTGGGAGAACACCAGCAGCGGATAGACATAGCTCTCCACCGTCTTCGAGCCCGCGATCAGCATGGCGACGGGGATGCCGAACAATGCGGACAGCAGGAAGCCGCAGACGGTGGCATAGGTCGTCGGCCAGCACTGGCGCAGCAGTTCCGGCCAGTCGGTACGGAGAACCGCGACGACATCGGCCGGCGACGGGATCTGATAGGCGGGAATCTTGAACAGCCGGATCGCGAGATCCCAGGCCACGACGATAAAAACCAGGAATAGAAACGGCCGCACCCAGGCCGCATTCAGCATCTTGGACACCGCGCCTTGCGGCTTCAGCTCAGCCACGCCTCACTCCCGGTCGTCTTCTTTGTTCGGGCGAGAAATTAACCCGTTGGATAAATACTGTCCAGAGCTTTCCCTGTGACGTTTTGCGCCGGTTCCGGGGAGATCCGGTGTCGCTTAGAAAATTGCCTATCGGCAAAATCAACGGTGCCGTCCCGGCGAAGGCCGGGCCACTAAGCGAAGTTTGGCGAAGACTGGGCGTTCGGGATTAGCACCGCACGCGATCGATAGATCACGCGGTATGGGTCCGAGCCTTCGCCGGAACGACGACGGGGAAATGGTTTGCCTAAACGGTCTGCGCCACAGCCGTTCGCGACTTCGGCGCCTTCGTGACATCGAACAACGCGGCCGATCGCCCGGTCAGCGCGGCGAGCACGAGGCCAACCATGTGCGCGAGCCGCTCATCCTTGGCGTCCTTGGCGAGCAGGTCGCGGCCGAAGATCACGCTCAAGGTCGCCGAGTTCGAGAGGTAGAAGAAGCAGAGGCCCGCGATCGAGATGTAGAGCTGCACCGGATCGACCGCGACCTGGAAATCGCCGCTGTCGACGCCGCGCCGCACCACGGTGCGGATCATCTCGACAAAGGGCGAATGCATCGACTTGACCTTGGTCGAGCGCTTCAGATGCTTTGCGCGGACGAGGTTCTCGGTCTGGAGCAGCGACAGGAATTCGGGATTGCGCAGGAAGTAATTCCAGGTGAACTCGATCAGCCGCCTGATGGCCTCGGGCGGATCGAGATGTTCGAGATCGAGCCCCCGCTCCTCGCTGCGGATCTTGTCATAGGCGCCTTCCAGCACCGCGAGATAGAGCTCGTCCTTGTTGCCGACGTGGTAATACAGCATGCGCTTGTTGGCGCCGGCCTTGGCGGCGATGCGGTCGACGCGGGCACCGGCGAGCCCGTGGGCGGAAAACTCCTGCTTGGCGGCTTCCAGAATGCGCAGCCGCATCCCCTCGGGGTCGCGCTGCCATTTCAGAGTTCGTTTTGCCGCTGCCTTCGCCAAACCGGGTGCTCGCTGGGTGGTTTCAGGATTCCGTGTAACACGCGGACGCCCGTTTGAGAACGCAGGGACGCCGGCTAGCTCCGTCATTCCGGGTTCGATGCTTTGCATCGCCCCGGAATGACTCCGTCCCCTACTCCACCGGCTTCGGCGAACGCTCCAGCAGCACGGTCTGGATGCCGCAGGCGCCGTTGCGGACCGTCATGATGCGCGTGCCCGGCTTGCGGCCGTTGCGGACCTCGGTGACGTCGAGGCCGGCGGCAATCAGGCGTGCGCGCGTGGCGTCGATGTCGGCGACGCGCCAGCTCAGGCCCCAGAGCCGGTCGTGCCGGGAATCGCCGCCCGCGACGGGGCGGCGCACCACCTCGACGATGAGATCGCCGCAGCGGAAGAACATCAGCTGACCCCAGTCATGATGGGAGCGATCGAGCGCGAGATCGAGCCCGAGCCGCGCGCCATAGAGCGCGGCGGCGCGATCGGAATCCTCGGTGGTGATCACGACATGATCGAGCCCGTCGATCGGCGCGAAGTCGGTCGCGACCGACTTCGGCCGCTCCTCGGCAAGCTCGAGGAAGAACATGCGCACGCCGCGCGTCAGTTCGGTGGCCGCGCGCGTGCGCTTCCAGTGCAAGGCCGCGCCGCTCGCATCGTCGCTGCTCTCGACCTCGGCGACGGGATCCGGCTTCAGCGCCACCCGGTCCAGCCGCCGGTGCATCTTGCCCATGTCTGCGACACGAAAGCACAGGCTGGCGAGCATGCCTTCCTGGTCGTCGAGCAGCGCGCGCATCCGGTCCGCGGTCGCGGTGAAGCCGCTCGGTGCCATCAATTCGATGGTCATGTTGTCGAGGGTGAACAGCACGCGGTCGGCGCCCTCGCCGGAGTTCTGCCAGGCCGGCGCGCGGGCGAGCAGCGTCTGATAGGCCGCCTTGGCCGCACCGATATCCCTGACCAGAACGACGATGTGATCGAGGCCGGTGATCATGTTTGTCCCTTTTGATCGACCTGGAACCCTGGCCGGAAAACGGCATTTGTCCGGGCTTGGCATGGGCCCGACATGGTCGTATTCCGGCCTCATACCGACCTCAAGCGCTCCGGGGCGGTTTTGCGAATAATTTCAGCGTCCCCGAAGCGGAACCGGTGTTAGAGTAAGCCCGTCGGCCGGGACCACCACGCGCATCACGGACAAGCAATGCAGGCTCTCTTTATCGGACAGACCTATATCGACGTCGTCTTCATCACCGACCACATGCCGACCGGCGACGAAAAGCACGTGGCCTCCGACTACGCGGTCTCGTTCGGCGGCAACGCGGTCACGGCGGCGTTCTGCTGCGCCAAGCTCGGCATCGTGCCCGATCTGATCGCCACCGCGGCCAATGACTGGCTGGGGCGCATGTTCCAGGACATGTGCGCGAAATACGCGATCTCGCTGCACGGGCGGAAGGTGAACCAGTCCTCGCTGTCCTTCATCATGCCCAAGGACGGCAAGCGCGCCATCGTCCGCTGCCGCGACGACGAGCACATCCATCCGTTCCCGATGCTCAATCTCGGCGGCTGCCGCGCGCTGCATGTCGACGGCCATCAGCCCGATGCCGCGATCCACTACGCAAAAGTCTGTCGCGAGACCGGCATCCTGACCTCGCTCGACGGCGGCGGCCTGCGCACCAACACGCATGAGCTGCTGGAATTCATCGACGTCGCGATCGTCGCCGAACGCCTGTGCGAGCAGATGGACCTGACGCCGGAGAAGATGCTCGATTACCTCAAGAGCCGCGGCTGCAAGATCGGCGGCGTCACCATGGGCGAGAAGGGCCTGCTCTGGTACGACGAAACCGGGACGGTCCAGGTGATGCCTGCGATGCCGATCCCGCGCGAGCGCGTGATCGACACCAACGGCGCCGGCGACGTCTTCCATGGCGCCTATGTCTATTCCTACCTCGCCCACCCCGGCAAAAGCTGGCGCGAGCATTTCGACTTTGCCCGGGCGGCCTCGACCTTCAAGATCCAGCGCCTCGGCAACGAAGCCGGCCTGCCGACCCTTGTCGACATCGCCAAAGTCAGGCACGAGTTCGAAGTCAGGGTCTAGACTTCGAAAGGATTGCTCATGGGCCGCGTCTTCGTCGCCGGCAGCATCAATATGGATGTGGTGGCGACCGCCGATCGCCATCCCAGGGTGGGCGAGACCGTCGCGGGTCGGCAAGTGCTGTATTTTCCCGGCGGCAAGGGCGCGAACCAGGCCGTGGCGGCGTCCAGGCTCGGCGCGAAGACGACGCTGATCGGACGTCTCGGCAAGGATGCGTTCGGGGCCGAGCTGAGGACGTTCCTCGGCGCCCAAGGCATCGATCTCGGCTCCGTCCGCGAGGCGGATACGCACACCGGCACCGCCATCATCACCGTCGCCGCCTCCGACAATACCATCGTCGTCATTCCCGGCAGCAATGGGCTGGTCAGCGCGGATGACGTCGCGGATGCGCCACTGGCGAAGGGCGATGTCGCCGTCAGCCAGTTCGAGATCCCGCTGCCGACCATTGCCGCATTCTTCCAGCGCGCCCGGAACGCCGGCGCGACGACGCTGCTGAATCCCGCCCCGGCGCAAAAGATGTCCGGCGAGCTGCTTGCGCTGGTCGACATCCTCGTGCTGAACGAGACCGAGCTCGGCTTCCTCGCCGGCGCAGACCTCTCCGACGATGACGAGGCCGCAAAGATCATCGCGGTCGCCCGGCAACTTCAGGCGCGCGAGGACCAGACCATCTGCATCACGCTCGGCAAGCGCGGCGTGCTCGCGCTCGCCGGACACGAGGAATTTGCGGTGCCCGGCCGCGTGGTGAAGGCGGTCGACACCACAGGCGCCGGCGATTGCTTCGTCGGCTCACTCGCCTCGCAGCTCGCTGATGGGGCCGCCATGCGCGCAGCCCTCGCCTTCGCCAATGCTGCGGCTTCGATCAGCGTGCAGCGCATGGGCGCGGGGCCGTCGATGCCGACGGCCGCCGAGGTGGCTGCGATTTTGTAGCTTTCCTCACCTCGCCCCGCTTGCGGGGAGAGGGAGAAGACTCACGCCAGCGCGCTCTTCAGGTCAAAGCTTTCGTCGGCGGCCTGCTCCGGTGTGATCGAGCGGTCCATGGCCTGCAGGCGGCGGCCGAACATGTGATCGCCGGCGCGGTTGATCGATTCGATGCCGAGCAGCTTGTCGCCCTTGTAGCAGAACGCGGAGAAGGCTTTCTTGACGGGATCGCCGCGCAGCACGACGCGGTCGTAGCCGGTGGTGAGGCCGGCGATCTGGAGCTTGTCGTCGCCCTGGTCGCTCCAGAACCAGGGATGACCGTCATAAGGCTTCTTGTCGCCGGTCAGCCGCGCCGCGAGGCAGCGGGCGTGATCGGTGGCGTTCTGCACCGATTCCAGCCGCAGCGAGCCGCCGAAGCGCGGGCTTGCGAACAGCGCGCAATCGCCGATCGCAGAAATGTTCGGATCGGCCGTCGCGAGATATTCATCGACGATGATGCCGGCCGCGACCGGCAGCCCCGCTTCGGCCGCGAGCTCGATGTTCGGCAGCACGCCGACGCCGACCACGACGAGGTCGGCCGGCAGATGCCGGCCGTCGCTCAAGGACACGCCGGTGACCTTGCCGCCCTCGGCCTCGATCGAGGTCGCCTGCACGCCGAGGTGAATGCGGATGCCGGCCTCGCGGTGCCGCGCCTGGAAATATTCCGAGACCTCCGCGGTCACTGCGCGCGCCATCACGCGTGGCGCGAGCTCGAGCACGTCGACCTCGAGGCCCTTGATCCGCGCGGTGGCGGCGAATTCGAGACCGATGAATCCGGCGCCGATCACCACGACCCGCGTCTTCGACGGCATGATCTTTCGCAGCGCCTCACTCTCGTCGAGGATGCGCAAATATTTCACGTCGGGCAGATTCGCATTCGGCAAATCCAGAAGCCGATTGCGCGCGCCCGTCGCCAGCACGAGATGGCCGTAGGCCAGCGTCTCCCCCGAAGCGAGCAGCACCGTGCGCGCGGCGCGATCGATCGAGACGGCGCGGCCGGCGATCAGCTCGATGGTCTGGTCGTGGTAGAATTTCTCGGGGCGGAACATCAGGCTCTCGGGCCCCGCCGAGCCTTTGATATAAGCCTTGGACAGCGGCGGTCGCTGATAGGGCAGATGCGCCTCGTCATTGATCAGGCAGATGCGCTCGGAAAAGCCCGCCTGGCGCAGGGAGGCCGCGACCTGATAGCCACCATGGCCGGCGCCGACAATGATCACCGGGCCCGTCATTGGACAGCCCATTTCTGCAAGGCACGAGCGTTAGCCATGTCGTCTCCTCTCTCGCTGGTTTTGGCTTGGCTTGCCTAGGAGGAACCGGCGCTCGTGTCCGTCCCTTTGGCGAAGGCGGCCCATTTGAGCCTATCATTCAGCCATGCGCAAGGTGGCTTGCGGGGATTGTCTCCCCTCGCCTTCTGCGATTTAGTTGCAGCAACAACCTCCAGCCGGGGATTTCCAATGCCAGCTCCCGTCTCAAAGCCCGATGATCCCGCGCTGCTGCGGGTCGACGGCCCGATCGCGACCATCACGCTCAACCGTCCCGCCGCGTTCAACTCGATCAACCTTGCGATCGCGCAAAAGCTCGAACAGCTTGCGGCTTATCTCGAAGGCGATGACGCCATCAGGGTCGTGGTGCTCGAGGGCGAAGGCCGCGCCTTTTCCGCCGGCGGCGATCTGCAGACGATTGGGGCTGCGGCTGAGGCCAACACCGTGACGCCGGTCGTCGGCGAGTTGCTCAAGCACTATCATTCCTTCATCGAGATCATCCGGCGCATGCCGAAGATCTCGCTCTCCAGCGTGCACGGCTCGGCCGCGGGCGCCGGCATGGGCCTCGCCTTCGTCACCGATCTCTGCATCGCGGCTGAGGACGCCAAATTCACCCCGGCTTACGCCAAAATCGGCGTGTCGCCGGATGGCGGCTCGACGGTCGGGATCGTCGGCACGGTCGGCTCACGCCGCGCACTGCAGATCTTCCTCGCCGAGGATAATTTTACCGCGCAGCAGGCGCAAGAATGGGGCCTCGTCGTCAAGACCGTACCGGCAACCGAGCTGAAGGCCGCGACGCGGCAGCTCGCCGAACGGTTGGCGCAGAACCCGCCCGCGGCGATATCAGGCACCAAATCGCTGGTCTATGCGGCGGCGACGACGCCGGTAAGGCAACAGCTCGAGGCCGAGGAGCACAAGATCATCATGGCGATGAACACGGAGGAATTCCGCGTCGCCGTGAAGAAGTTCACCAGCAAGAGCAAGTAGCGCTCTATTGCGGGCAGATGTACCCGGTCCCCCCCGGCGACTTGAAGCAGCCGACCGATTCCGGCAGCACGTGCCGCGGCAGCCACAGCACGACGCTCGGGAAATAGATCGCGAACGCGATGGTGGCGAAGAACACCACATAGATCGGTAGCGCCGCGCGCAACGCTTTCGCGAAACTGATGCCGACGAATTTCGAGGCCATCAGCAGCACCAGACCATAAGGCGGTGTGATCAGGCCGAAGGCGAGCGTCGCGATCAGCACCACGCCCATGTGGACGCCGTTGATGTCGCCCGCCTCGGTCAGCGTGTTGACCAGCGGCATGAAGATGATGATGGTCGGCACCGGCTCGATGAAGTCGCCGACCACGGTGAACAGCAGCACCATCAGCAGCATGATCAGATGCGGATCGTGACCCGCGATCGAGGTGATCATGTCGGCGATGTAGCTGGCGCCGCGCAAATAAGCGAGCATCCAGCCGAAGGCGTTGGCGGCGCCGATCGTGATCAGCGGCAGCGAGAAGATCAGTCCGGCGAGGCAGAAATCGTAAGGGATCTTGCGGAAGTGACCGCGGTTGAGCGCGGGGATCACGACGAGGATGATCCAGACCACGGCGACGACGCCGGCTTCCGTCGGCGTGAACCAGCCGGTCAGGATGCCGCCGAGCAAGATCACCGGGATCATCAGCGGCAGCGCCGCGTCGCCGGCCGCGAACACGATCTGCCGCAGCGGCGCGCGCGGCTTGCGCAGGCCGGACGGGCCGAAGAAATAGCAATAGATCATCAGGCCGAAGCCGATCATCAGGCCGGGCACCACGCCCGCCATGAACAGCCCGGCGATCGAGACGTTGCCGACCGCGCCATAGACCACCGCCGTGATGCTCGGCGGCACCAGTGCCGCGATGGTCGAGGCGGAGGCGATGATGGCGGCTATGAAGGCGGGCTCATAGCCCTCGCGCTTCATCGGGCCGCCGAGCGCCCGGCTCATCACGGCGACATCGGCGGTGGTCGAACCCGACATCTCCGAGAAGAACATGCTGAAGACGACCACGACCTGCGACAGCCCGCCCCTGATATGCCCGACCAGCGACACCGAAAGATTGGCTATTCGCACCACCACATTGGCCGAGCTCATGAGCTCACCGACCAAAAGGAAGAACGGAATCGCCAGCAGCGCCTCGGAATCGACGCCGTCAAAGATCTTCTGGATGATTGCCGCGAGCGAGACGTCGGACAGGATGGCGCCGATGAAGACGCCCGCCATCAGCGAGAACGGCACGGGTACGCCGAGATAGCCGAACGACAGGAAGCAGATCGACATCAACGCCAGGACAATGGGTGCGCTCACGGCTGCGCCCTCACCTGGGTCTCGGTCACGACCGGCGCGGCATCCTGGTCCGGCGGCTCCGGATGGTCAAAGCCGTTGCGCAGGCCGTTGACGAGCTGCTCGACGGTGAAGAGGCCGACCAGAATGCCGGAGAGCGGTATGATCGCGTAGAGCGAGGCGATCGGCGTGCCCGACGGCAGGCGGAAGCTGCCGAAGCCACGCAGGTAATTCTGGTAGCCGTACCAGATCAAGCAGATAGCGACGCCGAGCACGATGAGGCGGATGATCACTTCGACGATGACGCGTGGCGTGCCATGCATCGCCTCGGAAATCGCGGTGAGATAGAGGTGATCGTTGCGCCGGGTCGCGACCGCCGCGCCGATGAAGATCGCGTAGATGAACAGCGTCGAGGTGACTTCCTGCAGCCAGAGCCAGGGATGGCCGATGGTGCGGGTGATGATGTCGGCGGTGACCGACAGCGAGAAGCCGAAGCAGAGCACGCCACAGAGGATCATGAGCGCGAGCTCGAGCCAATCGAGCCGGCGCCATTTCAGGTGACGCTGGCGTTGGAGTACGAGCTTGTCGGCGATGGCCATTGTTACCCTCGTCGTCCCGGCATAACGCGGATTGAGCTTTGCAAACGCTGCTAGTCGAGTCGATGGCCACCTCTCCCGTAGGGAGAGGTCGGATCGCATCGCAAGATGCCGCCCGAGTGAGGGGTTACAGCCTCACAGAACGCCGCGGCCCCTCACCCGGATTGCTGCGCAATCCGACCTCTCCCCGATGGGGAGAGGTAAGGCGCCCGCGGCCTAATTAATCGACCGGATCAAATCCTTGATCTTCTCGGCATGCGGGCCGAGCTCCTTGGCGAGCTTGTCGAGATAGGGGTCGGCGATCGCCGTGAAGCTCTTCTTGTCGACGTTGTCCACAATCTTGACGCCCATCTTCTTCAGCTTCTCGGCCGCGCTGCGCTCGAGATCGAACGCCTTGGCCGGCTCCTTCGTGCTGATCTCGTTGGCCGCCGTCTGCACCCAGCCCTTCTGCTCGGCCGACAGGCTCTGCCAGAGCTTGTCGGAGACGAACACCAGCGCGTTGTTGGCCTCATGCTCGGTGATGTTCAGCACCGGGGCGACCTCGTAGTGCTTGTTGACGAGGTAGACGTTGATGCTGTTCTCGGCAACGTCGACGACGCCGGTCTGCAACGACGTGTAGACACTGCCGAACGGCATGTGCACGGTCTGGGCGCCATAGGCCGGGAACATGGTGTCTTCGGTCGCGGTCGCCTGCACGCGGACCTTCAGACCCTTGATATCAGCCACATTATGGATCTCCTTCTTGGAATACATGTGGCGCACGCCCTGCGAACCCGTGCCGATGAGGTGCAGGCCTTGCGTGGTCTCCTCGATCATAGCCTTGAGGGCTTCGAACACCTTCGGATCAGCAAGGCCCTTGATCACGTGGTTCTCGTCGCGGAACAGATAGTGCAGCGACATCACGCCGGCCTGCGGCGAGATCGTCGCGGTGTTGGCCGACGAGACGATGGAGAATTCGACGTCGCCGGCCTTCACGAGCTGAAGCACCTGCGGCTCCTGCCCGAGCTGCGCGCCGGGGTACTGGTCGATGATCATGGTGCCTTTGCTCAATTCCTTGAGCTTGTCGGCGAAGAGATCGCCGGCGATCGAGTAGCCGGTGTTGCGGGGCTGGTCATAGGCGAAGCGATAATGCTTCACCTCCTGTGCTCCGGCGCCCGTGACGAACAGCATGGCAGCCACAGCCACCAAGCCGTGTAAGAATCCTGGCAAGGATCGTGCAATCATCGTCTCCCCCTGTTTTTATCGCCCGCCGCTTTCAGCGGTCTGGGCGCTCGTTCGAGTGTTGATCAGCCCTTTTCGGTCTTCTTCCCAGTCCTCTGCATGAAGTCGAAGTCGCAGCCCTCATCGGCCTGCATGATGGTCTCATTGAACAGCCAGGCATAGCCGCGCCGCGTTTCATCGGGCGCAGCTGTCGGCTTCAACGCCGCGCGCCGGCGCTCGAGCTCGGCGGCATCGACCAGCAGCTCGATGCTGCGCCTGGCCACATCCAGGCTGATCTTGTCGCCGTTCTTGACCAGCGCCAGCGGCCCGCCAACGGCGGATTCCGGCGTGATGTGGAGAACGATGGTGCCGAATGCGGTGCCGCTCATGCGCGCGTCCGAAATGCGCACCATGTCCTTGGTGCCGGAACGCGCGAGCTTCTTCGGGATCGGCAGATAGCCCGCCTCGGGCATGCCCGGCGCGCCCTTGGGACCGGCATTGCGCAGCACGAGCACGTCATCGGCGGTGACGTCGAGATCGGGATCGTCGACGCGCAGCGTCATATCCTCGACGGATTCGAACACCACGGCGCGCCCCGTATGCTTCAACAATTTCGGGCTCGCGGCCGACTGCTTGATCACAGCGCCGCGCGGCGCGAGGTTGCCGTGCAGGACGGCGAGGCCGCCCTCCTTCTTGATCGGATTGTCGCGCGAGCGGATCGCGTCCTGGCCGGGCACATCCTCCGCATTCGCGACGACATTGCGCAGCGTCTGGCCCGAGATCGTCTTGGCATCGAGATCGACGAGATCGCCGAGTTGCGCCAGCAGTTTCGGCACGCCGCCGGCGTGATGGAAATGCTCCATATAGTGCTCGCCCGAGGGCTTGAGATCGACCAGCACCGGCACCTCGCGACCGATCTGATCGAACACGCTGAGATCGAGCCGGTGCGGCGAGCGGTGCGCCATCGCGGTCAGATGGATCAGGCCGTTGGTCGAGCCGCCGACCGCCTGAAGCACGACCTGCGCGTTTTTGAAAGAGGCCGGCGTCAGAAGCTCGCTCGGCTTGGGGCCCTTGGTCTTGGCCATCTCGGCCGCGACCTTGCCGCTCGCCTCGGCGAGGCGGAAACGCTCGGCATGCGGCGCCGGGATCGTTGCGCTCATCGGCAGCGACAGGCCCATGGCTTCGATCATGCAGGCCATGGTCGAGGCCGTACCCATCACCATGCAGGTGCCGACCGATGGCGCGAGGCGGCCGTTGACGGCTTCGATCTCGGCATCGTCCATCTCGCCGGCGCGATACTTGCCCCAGAGGCGGCGGCAGTCCGTGCACGCGCCCAACACCTCGCCCTTGTGATGGCCGACGACCATCGGTCCCACGGGAATGACCACCGTCGGCAAATCGGCGCTGATCGCCGCCATCACCTGCGCCGGCAGCGTCTTGTCGCAGCCGCCGATCACGATCACCGAATCCATCGGCTGGGCCCGGATCATCTCCTCGGTGTCCATCGCCATCAGGTTGCGTAAGTACATCGAGGTCGGATGCGCAAAGCTCTCGGCGATCGAGATGGTCGGGAACACGAACGGCATCGCGCCCGACAGCATCACGCCGCGCTTGGCGGCCTCGATAATCTGCGGGACGTTGCCGTGGCAGGGATTGTAGTCGCTATAGGTGTTGGTGATGCCGACGATCGGACGCTCCAGCGCGTCGTCGGAATAGCCCATGGCCTTGATGAACGCCTTGCGCAGGAACAGCGAGAAGCCGGCATCGCCATAGCTCGTCAGACCCTTGCGCAAACCACTCGTCATCACGTCACTCCTTAGGCTCCCATTGTGGTACAGCCTGGCCCCCGATTGTCAATAAGACGCGCGTCTATCCCATCATTTATGGACCGTCGTACCACAAATCATCCAGATTATTGACAATCTGCCCCTGCCCTGCTCCCTAGGGGCGAACCGGCGGGCGCCGGGAGGCTGAGGGCATGTCCGACATTCGCACCGCAGACGCCATGGCTATCAGGCGCGACGATCCGGATGACGTCGTTGCGCGGCTGGAGGAGGACATCATCTTCGGCCGCTTCGCGCCGGGCGCGCGGCTGACCGAAGACGCGCTGATGTCGCGCTACGGCACCTCGCGCCACTTCGTGCGGCAGGCGCTGGTCGATGCCGAGCGCCGCGGCATCGTCCGCCGCGGGAAGAACGTCGGCGCCACCGTGCGGTTCTACTCGGCCGAGGAGGTCCGGCAGATCTACGAAGTCAGGGAGATGCTGACGCGGCAGGCGGCACTGATGATCCCTCTGCCCGCGCCGCAAGGCCTGATCGACGAGCTCGCCGCCCTGCAACGCGACTATTGCGCGAAGGCGGATGTGCAGGATCTGCGGGGCATCCACGAAGCCAACGACGCCTTCCACCTCGCGCTGTTTTCGGCCTGCGGCAATCCCTATCTGGTGCGCTCGCTGCAGGACTATATGAGCCTGACGCTGCCGATGCGCGCAAAAAACCTCGCCGACCGCGAGGGGCTTGCGCAATCACGCCGCCAGCACGAGCTGATGATCGAGCTGTTGAAAGGCCGCGACAGCTGGGCGCTGGCGCAGCTGTGTGTGGATCACATGCAGTTCAGCAAGAAGGATTATCTGGAGAGGATTGCGGGGGAGACGCTTTGAGCCCGCGCGTGACATCGCCGCCAGGCATCCAGATCTGCTAAAATGATCTGATGCCGGACCATCAGCTTATCAAAAGCTGGAAGATCACCGAGACGCTGCTCGAACGGGCGCGACATGCGCTGCCGGACAGCCCAGCTCAACATGAGCACGCGCGCGTTACGCTGCTGAAGCAATATCAGGAATTCCTCGCACACAATGAACTCGAGCTAGCGCTCGACACGCTCGAGGAGCTCGGTCATCTCCTCTCCGCTCACGGCGGATTTTGGCGTGATCTGGAACGTGCCGCCGAAAATATGGGGCTGTCGGGTAGATTGCCCGCACTTCGCAAAGCATTCTCCGACGCGCCGCTGAAACAGCCTCCGTGACGTCAGAATTTGGAATAGCACGTCGGCAAACGGGAAAAGGCCGAGCTTCTTGCTCTCAGGAAAGCTATGGACATGATCAAAGCTGTGAGGGAAAACGCGGCATCATGCCAATTTCAGGATGCCGCAACATGGAATTTGATGATGTCATTCTTGGCCGGAGAAGCATTCGCGGTTACAAGCCCGACCCTGTCCCGCCGGAATTGATCAAGGAAATCCTGGCGCTGGCCATGCGCGCGCCTTCGTCGATGAATACCCAGCCGTGGAATTTCTACGTCATCACCGGAGCACCGCTGGACCGTATCCGTCAGGGCAACACCGAGCGCAATCTGGCGGGCGTGCCGCACTCGCGCGAATTTCGAACCGGCCAGGCATTCGAGGGCGTGCATCGCGAACGCCAGATTGGCGTTGCCAAGCAGCTGTTCAGTGCCATGGGAATTGCGCGAGATGACAAGCAGCAGCGCCAAGACTGGGTCCTGCGCGGCTTTCGCCAGTTCGACGCGCCTGTCTGCGTGATCATCACATACGATCGCCAGTTGGCCTCCAGCGACGATTCGGCCTTCGACTGCGGCGCCGTTGCGACCGCGCTCGTCAACGCGGCCTGGTCGCGGGGGCTTGGCGCCGTAATCAACAGCCAGGGCATCATGCAATCCCCCGTCGTGCGCGAGCATGCCGGGATCGCGGATGATCAAGTGATCATGAAAAGCATCGCGTTGGGCTGGCCAGATCACAGCTTTCCTGCCAATGCCGTCATATCCGAGCGCAAGTCGGTCGATGAAGCGACGACTTTCGTGGGATTTGCGAGTGGAGCCTAGAAGCAGCCTTCGTCAATCAAGGGCTTGTCGCCCGTTCAGTAACGCCTCAGCAGACCGCGATCCACGCTGCTATCACCGTAATCGGCGCACGCCCTTTTCGGACTCCTGATTAAATTCGTCCGGACGCGCTTGAAGGTTTTACTGGCCGCGTCGGAGACCTCGGGACGGAATTTACGGGGATCGTAGCTCTCGCCATTGCGGGCCTTGATGGCCGCCGAATAAGCGTCGATCATCGCCATCGCCGCATTGGGGCCGCCAAGAAGCCGGGCGCCGAGTTGAACGCCGCCGGCGCCATCGGCTTCAAAGCCGACGCATCGCTGCTCCAGCACCACCGATGCGGTGACGAGCTGTTCGAGGAATGTCGCCTCGGCGTCGCTGAGCGCTGCGGCTTGCACTGGTCTTGAAGCGATCATCGCAAGCGTTGCGACGACTGACAATTTGAACTTCATTGTCGTGGTTCTCGAATTGCGATCGCACCAATCGAGAGCCAGACGATGCCTGCGTGAGATTGATCTATGTCAATGGGCCGTCATGCCCGGGCTTGTCCCGCCTGCGCGGCCGAAGCCGCTTCGGCCGCGCAGGCGGGACAAGCCCGGCCATGACGGTGAGGATCTCTCTGCGAGCCCAACTCTCACTGTCCTTTTGAGACAGCTCTCGTCGCCTCCCCTACCGCTTATTCCAATCAATGATCCGGCTCTTATCGCCGTCGAACTCGTTGCTGCAGAAAGCGCCGCCCTGGAAATGATCGCCGATCGGATCGGGCTTCAGCTTGGCCTGCTCGGCCATGGCGTGCGCGACGTGATCCTCGGAGCGGCCGGTCGGGCGGTAGCCGAATTCGTAGGCGCGATGGTTGTCCCACCAGGCGCGCTCGTTCAGGGACACGCCGTAGAACACCTCGAAATGAATGTCGGGGTGCTCGAGCCCGATCTGGCAGAGCTGCACCAGATCTTCCGGCTTCAGCCAGATCGAGATGCGGCGAAGGTCCAGCGGCACGTCACCGAAATTGCCGATGCGCAGGCACGTCACTTTCAAGCCGTGCTTGTCGGCATAGAGCGCGCCGAGCGCTTCGCCGAACACCTTGCTGACGCCATAGCGGCCGTCCGGGCGCGCGGTGACGTCGGTGTCGATCCTGCGGTGGCGCGGATAGAAGCCGACGGCATGGTTCGAGGACGCAAACACCACGCGCTTGACGCCCTTGCGGTACGCGGCCTCGAACAGATTGTAGCCGCCGATGATGTTGGCCTGGAGGATGTCGTTCCACGGACCTTCGACCGAATAGCCGCCGAAATGGATGATGCCGTCGACGCCCTCGCAGATCGCCTCGCACTGCGCGAGGTCGGAGAGATCAGCCGCCTTGAACTGCTCGTTCGGCCCGAGGTCCGCAGGCGGGCGGATGTCGGAGAGCAGCAGGTCCGGATAGATCGGCGGCAGCAATTTGCGCAGGCGCGTTCCGATTCCACCCGAAGCTCCCGTCATCAAGATGCGCGGCATGTCTTTCCTCGTCTTTGGCGACCGATTTGCGGTCGTTGATCACTGATGGTAGCTGGATTGTCCAGAGGGAACGAAACGAGAGAACCGACATGAATGAGGCATCGTCCCACACCCAGGAGCGGCCAGGCTGGCGGCCGGCGACCTATTACCCCGATCCGGCCATTCACGCCCTCGATCCCCGCTTCGAAAAATACTGGTTGAAGCTCTCCGCCGTGGAACGGCTGGCGACCGGCCTGCGCTGGGCCGAAGGCCCGGTGTGGTTCGGGGACGGGCGCTATCTGCTCTGCAGCGACATCCCGAACCAGCGCATCGTCAAATGGGAGGAAGAGACCGGCGCGGTTTCGGTGTTCCGAAAGCCCTCCAATTTCGCCAACGGCAACACCAGGGATCGCCAGGGCCGGCTCGTCACCTGCGAGCACGGCGGCCGCCGCGTGACCCGCACCGAATATGACGGCGAGATCACCGTGCTGATGGATCAATTCAATGGCAAGCGGTTGAACTCGCCGAACGATGTCGTTGTCAAATCAGACGGCTCGATCTGGTTCACCGATCCGACCTTCGGCCTGCTCGGCAATTACGAGGGCTACAAGGCCGAGAGCGAGATCGATCCGAACGTCTACCGGCTCGATCCCGTGAGCCGCAAGGCGACGATCGTCGCCGAGGGCGTGCTCGGCCCGAACGGACTGTGCTTCTCGCCGGATGAGAAGATCCTCTATGTCGTGGAATCGCGTGGGCAACCGAACCGGAAAATCCTCGCCTATGATGTTGCGGCTGACGGCACCACGATCTCGAACAAGCGCGTGCACATCGATGCGGGCCCCGGCACGCCCGACGGCATGCGCTGCGACGTCGACGGCAATCTCTGGTGCGGCTGGGGCATGGGCGATCCCGAGCTCGACGGCGTGGTCGTGTTCGCGCCCGACGGCGTCATGATCGGGCGCATTGCGCTGCCCGAACGCTGCGCCAATCTCTGCTTCGGCGGCGTCAAGCGCAACCGCCTGTTCATGGCGGCGAGCCAATCGATCTACGCGCTGTATGTGAATACGCAGGGTGCGCTGGGGGGATAGGCGCTCCTCTCTCCATCGTCATTCCGGGGCGCGCGCTGTCGCGACGCCCCGGAATGACGACGGAGCAAAAAACAAAAGCGCCGGAGCGGTTGCCCGCTCCGGCGCCATTCTGTTCGCGCTCTAACGCTTACGCTGCGTTGAAGCCGGCGACGGCCTTCACTTCGAGGAAGTCCTCGAGGCCGTACTTGCCCCATTCGCGGCCGTTGCCCGACTGCTTGTAGCCGCCGAACGGCGCAGAGCGGTCGTTGGGCACGCCCTGGAGGTTGACGTTGCCGGCGCGGATCTGACGGCCGACGCGCTTGGCGTCCTCGACCGAAGCGCCGGTGACGTAACCAGCGAGACCATACGGCGTGTCGTTGGCGATCTGCACGGCTTCCGCTTCGTCCTTGGCGCCGATGATGGTCAGCACCGGTCCGAAGATTTCTTCGCGCGCAATCGTCATGTCGGGGGTGACGTCGGCGAAGATGGTCGGGCGGACATAGAAGCCCTTGTTGACACCTTCGGGCAGGCCCGGGCCGCCGGCGACGAGCGTTGCGCCCTCGTCGATGCCCTTCTTGATCAGGCCCTGGATCTTGTCCCACTGGCCGCGGTTGACGACCGGGCCGATGGTGGTGCCTTCGGCGCGCGGATCGCCCGCCTTGGTCTTGTCGGCGACGGCCTTCGCGATCGCGGCGACGTCCTTCATCTTGGACAGCGGCACGATCATGCGCGAGGGCGCGTTGCAGGACTGGCCTGAGTTGTTGAACATGTGCATCACGCCGCCGGTCACCGCCTTCGTGAGGTCGGCGCCTTCGAGGATGACGTTCGGCGACTTGCCGCCGAGCTCCTGGCTGACGCGCTTCACGGTCGGCGCGGCGCGCTTCGCAACATCGATGCCGGCGCGGGTCGAGCCGGTGAAGGAGATCATGTCGATGTCGGGGTGCTCGCTCATGGCGGCGCCGACCTCGGGGCCGAGGCCGTTGACGAGATTGAACACGCCCTTCGGCACGCCGGCTTCATGGAGGATTTCCGCGAAGATCAGCGCCGAGGTCGGGGTGAATTCCGACGGCTTCAGGATCATGGTGCAGCCGGCGGCGAGCGCGGGCGCAACCTTGCAGGCGATCTGGTTGAGCGGCCAGTTCCAGGGCGTGATCATGCCGACCACGCCGATCGGCTCGCGCAGCACCATGGCGGTGCCGACAGGCTCCTCGAAATGATAGTTCTTGAGCACGTCGAGCGTGGTCATGAGATGGCCGAGGCCGGCGCCGGCCTGGAGCTTCTCCGCCATCGGCAGCGGCGCGCCCATCTCGTCGGAGACGGCGGCGCCGATCTCCTTGAGGCGGCCCTTGTAGATCTCGATGACCTTGGTGAGCAGCGCGACACGCTCCTCGCGGCTGGTCTGGGAGAAGGTTGCAAAGGCGCGCTTGGCAGCGGCAACCGCCTTATCCACATCGGCCTTGGAGCCCAGCGCAACCTCGTACATCGCCTCTTCCGTCGCGGGGTTCACCACGGCGGTGGACTTCTTGACGGCGGGATCGACCCAGGCGCCGTCGATGTAGAATTGCATGCGATTGACCATCGTTAACCTCTTCTTGGGAGCTTGGAGGGGGCGTTTCGGCAGGCATCCTTGCACGAAAGCGCCAGCAATTGAACCCGCCATATGCGGGGCCAGCGTTGCGGCAGACGGAGGTTATATGAGCCGGTGATGGTGGGGTGGCAAGGTGGTGCCGGCATTCAAGGTGTCGTCCCGGCGAAGGCCGGGACCCATAACCACGAAACGGAATTGGTTTGTTCAGGCGTCTCCCACCTGCGGCCCACAACAGCGCTGCGGCGTATGGGCCCCGGCCTTCGCCGGGGCGACGAGAGTTTAAACAGCCATCTTCCGATGCAGCACCGGTGCGCCCGTGGTGAGGCTTTCCGCCGCATCGATGATGGCGTTGGCGTCGATGCCATAATGGCGATAGAGGTCGGCGATGGTGCCGGTCTGGCCGAACTGCTCGACGCCGAGCGCCTCGACGCGATGGCCGCGGACGCTGCCGAGCCAGCCGAGTGCGGCGGGATGGCCGTCGATCACGGTCACGATGCCGCAGTCGCGGGTGAGCTCCGCCAGCAGCTTTTCGATATGGCTGAGATGCTGCACGCCGCGCCGGTCGCGCCGCAATTTCCGCGCGGCGGTCCAACCCGCATGCAGGCGATCGGCTGACGTGATCGCGAGCAGGCCGATGTCGCGACGGCTCTCGCCGATGAAGCCCGTGGCCTCGATCGCTTCGGGCGCCACCGCGCCGGTATAGGCGATCACGACTTCGGCATTCGGGCCCGGCTTGCGCAGCCAGTAGGCGCCATCGGTGATGCCCTGTTGCAATTCCGGCGTCATGATCCGCTGCGCCTGCTCGATGCTGCGCGTCGAGAGCCGCAGATACACCGAGCCACCCTCGCCCGGGTCGCGCTGCATATGGTCAAAACCCCAGCCCATGATCACGGCGAGCTCGTCGACGAAGGCCGGCTCGAACGAGGCGAGCCCGTCCTGCGCCATGCCAATCAAGGGCGTTGCGATCGACTGGTGCGCGCCGCCCTCGGGCGCGAGCGTGATGCCGGACGGCGTCGCCGCTACCATGAAGCGCGCATCCTGGTAGCAGGCATAGTTCAGCGCATCGAGGCCGCGCTCGATGAAGGGATCGTAGAGCGTGCCGACCGGCAGCAGCCGCTCGCCGTTGATCTGATGCGACAGGCCGAGCGCCGAGAGCATGATGAACAGGTTCATCTCGGCGATGCCGAGCTCGAGATGCTGGCCCTTGGGCGAGAAGTCC
The DNA here is from genome assembly GCF_053592855.1 of Bradyrhizobium sp. T-1. Classification (NCBI taxonomy): domain Bacteria; kingdom Pseudomonadati; phylum Pseudomonadota; class Alphaproteobacteria; order Hyphomicrobiales; family Nitrobacteraceae; genus Bradyrhizobium; species Bradyrhizobium sp. T-1. The sequence goes on from NZ_CM132115.1 coordinate 6,031,111, forward strand.
CAGTTGAACGTGGACGGAATTTTCTCGCTGCGGAATAAGTCCGCCTTCTCGCCGCGTGCGAACAGGCCGCGCCGGTTCACCCACGGACCGAGATTGGTCGAGACGGTGACGTCGGGCGAGGTCGTGACGATGCGTTTTGCCAGCTCGCTGTCGCCGCGCGCGATCTCGTTCAGCACGAGACCAAAGCCCTGCTGCGTCGACATCTGCGGCGACGGCTTGAAGGCGAGTTGGGCGGGCACCTCGACGACCGGCGCGGTCAGCCGGCGGCCATCCTTGTTGAACGGCACGCGCGAAAGGAACGCGTCGAGCTCGGCCGGAGCTTGCGTCAGCCCCTCATACTTGTCCCATTCGTGGCCGGGACGAATGTTCTGGCTCTCGCGATATTTCTCCATCTGCGCGACCGTCATCAGGCCGGCGTGGTTGTCCTTGTGGCCCTGGAACGGCAGGCCGACGCCCTTGATGGTGTAGGCGATGAAGCAGACCGGGCGATCGTGGTCGACGGACTCGAACGCCTCCAGCATGCTCGCCATGTCGTGGCCGCCGAGATTGGACATCAGCGCCAAGAGCTCCTCGTCACTCCGCTTGTCGATCAGTTTCGTGATCGGTCCCTGGTCGCCGATCTCGTCATGCAGATGCTTGCGGAAGGCGGCGCCGCCCTGGAAGCACAGCGCGGCATAGAGTGCGTTCGGGCAATTGTCGATCCAGCGCTTCAGCGCCTCGCCGCCTGCTTCCGCGAACGCCTCGCGCATCAGCCGGCCGTATTTCACGATCACCACGTCCCAGCCGAAATTGCGGAACATGGTCTCGAACTTTTCCCAGAGACCTTCGCGCACGACGGCGTCGAGCGACTGCCGGTTATAGTCGACCACCCACCACGTGTTGCGCAGGCCGTGCTTCCAGCCTTCGGCGAGCGCTTCGAAGATGTTGCCCTCGTCCATCTCGGCATCGCCGACGAGGGCAATCATCCGCCCTTCGCGGCGATCCTTCATCCAGCCATGCGCCTTGACGTAGTCCTGCACCAGCGAGGCGAACAGCGTCTGCGCGACGCCGAGGCCGACCGAGCCGGTGGAGAAATCGACGTCGTCGACATCCTTGGTGCGCGAGGGATAGGACTGCGCGCCCTTGAAGCCGCGGAAATTCTCCAGCTTCTCGCGGCTCTGCCGGCCGAACAGATATTGGATGGCGTGGAACACCGGGCTCGCATGCGGCTTCACCGCGACGCGATCCTCGGGCCGCAGCACGTGAAAATACAGCGCCGACATGATGGTCGCGAGCGAGGCCGAGGAAGCCTGATGGCCGCCGACCTTGAGGCCATCCGAATTGGAGCGGACATGGTTGGCGTGATGGATGGTCCATGACGACAGCCACAGCGCCTTGCGGGCCAGCGCGGTCAATGTGTCGAGGCGGGCGGAATCAACGGGCATGGCAATGCTCCCGGAAACAGGTGGCACGATGATACGCCTGCGGACGGCGCCAAACTTCTCAATCTTTCGCGCCATACCTCCAATTATTAGGATACTTTACCAATACTCCCGTCCAAAAGCAGGTTTCATCCCAATGCCCGACCTCGACGCCATCGACCGCAAGATCCTCAGCCACCTCCAGACCGACAGCCGGCTGACCATGCAGGAGCTCGCCGACAAGGTCGGGCTCTCGGTCTCGCCGTGCCATCGCCGGGTCAAACTGCTGGAGGAGCGCGGCGTCATCAGCCGCTACATCGCCACCGTTGACCAGAAGGCGCTGGGCCTGCATGTCAGCGTCTTCATCTCGATCAAGCTGGCGCGGCAGAAGGAGGAGGACCTCAATCGCTTTGCCCGCGCCATCTCGAAATGGGACGAGGTGCTGGAGTGCTATCTGATGACCGGCAACCGCGACTATCTCCTGCGCGTCGTCGCGGCCGACCTCGCCTCCTACGAGACCTTCCTCAAGACCAAGCTGACCCGGCTCGACGGAATCGCCTCGATCGAGTCGAGCTTTGCGCTCAGCCAGGTGAAGTACTCAATCGCGCTGCCGGTCTAGAGTCCTATCGCCACGGCTGAACGATGATCTTCGTGTGCACCTCTGGATTGGCGAGATCGGCGAAGGCCTTGGCGACACCGTCGATGCCGATCTCCGCCGTCACCATGGCGGCCGCATCCACCTGCCCTTCGGCGATCAGGCGCAGCGATGCCGCAAACTCCTCCGGCGTGTAGCCGAGCACGTACTGGACGTTGAGCTCCTTCATGATGCCGAGCATGGGCTCGTGTCTGTCGCTCTCCATGCAGACGCCGACAACGACAACCTTGGCATCGCGCGGCGCGCCCTCGAACACCTGCTGCAACAGGCCGGGCACGCCGACGCATTCGAAGATGACCGCCGGCTTCAACGCCGGCAGCATGGCCTGGAACGGCGGTCGCGCCGCCTTCTCCGCTTCAGACATCTGCGCGTGCTCGGCCCAGGTCGCATAGGGCTGCGACACCCTGGGATCGACGACGATGTCGGCGCCGAGCTTTGTGGCGAGCGCACGGCGCGCGGGCGAATAGTCGGCAGCGACGATCGGGTGCAGGCCCTTGATCCTCAGCGCGGCGATCACCGCGAGCCCGACCGGGCCGCAACCGATCACCAATGGCACTTCGCCGCCGCGGATGTTGGCTTTTTCGACGGCGTGAACACCGACCGCGAGCGGCTCAGTCAGCGCAGCGTGTTCCGGCGCAAGGCCGTTGGGTACTTCGAGCAGCAGCGGCTCGCTGAGCAGCATCTGCTCGGCATAACCGCCGACGAACTCGTTGGAATAACCGATGCCCTTGATGCCATCAGGCGTCAGCAGTGCGGGCAGCGAGCACACATGCGTGCCCGGCTTGAGCTTGCGCGTGGTACCGGGGCCGTAGTCGACGATCTCGCAGCAGAATTCGTGGCCGAACACGACGTCGCGCGACAGATCCATCGGCGCGCGTCCGGTCTTCTTCGCCATCTCCACCATCCGCGAGGCGTGCTGGCGCGCGTGCAGGTCGGAGCCGCAGATGCCGCAGGCGAGCGTCTTGACCAGCACCTGGCCCGGGCCGGGCTTCGGCTCTGCGATCCGGTCGACGACAATCTCACCGTTTCTGAAAATCGCTGCGCGCATCCGGCTCCTCCCTGCTCGTTGGAGCCGTTGATAGCACGTCTCAGGGCAGGTCGACTTGCGTCAGGGGTTCGGAGAACGCGCGGCCTGCACCAGCAGTTGGGCGCGGCGGATGCGTTCGCGATGGGCGATATAGAGGCCGCTGGCGACGATGAAGGCCGCGCCCGTGACGGTCCAGACGTCAGGCACTTCGCCGAACAGGAAGAAGCCCAAAATGCTGACCCACAGCAACTGCGTGTAGGAGAACGGCGCCAGCACCGAGGCATCGCCATAACGATAGGCGAGCACGATGATCCACTGGCCGATGGTGGAAGCCAGGCCGACGACGATGCCGAGCCCGATTCCGGTCCACGTCGGCGTGACCCAGACGAACGGCACCATGATGCTGAGGATCGCAACGCCGGTGAGAGCCGAATACGCCATCGTGGTGAGCACGGCCTCGCGCCCGCTCATCAGGCGCGTCATGATCAGCGCTGCGGCCCAGCAGAACGCCGAGACGATCGGGAAGAAGGCGGCGACGTGGAACGCGCTCGACCCCGGACGCAGGATGATCATCACGCCGATCAGGCCGATCGCGGTTGCGATCCAACGGCGCATGCCGACCTTCTCGCTAAGGAAGATGATCGAGAGCGCGGTGACGAACAGCGGCGAGACGAAGCCCGTGGCGGAGGCTTCCGCGATCGGCAAGAAGCGCAGGCCGGTGATGAAGAACAGCGAGGAGCCGAGCAACGCGACACCCCGCATCAGCTGCAAGCTCAATCGCTCGGTGCGCATCGCATGCAGCGGCGAGCCCGGTAGCATCACCGGCGTGAACATCAGCGCGAAGGTGACGAAGCGGATCCAGGTAATCTCGATCGACGGCAGACTGGTCGAGAGATATTTCGCGGTGACGTCGGAGCAGCCGAGAAATACCGTCGACAGCAGCACCAGCGCGATGCCCTTGAAGGGATGATCGACGCGCGCAGGCGCGCGGCGAGCCTCCTGCTTCGTCTGAGGCATGGGCATAGAAATACTGTCGAGCCTTGCGGCTGCGGCGGGCGGCGGTGTCACGGTGGGAACCCGGCAAGAATGCGAATCGAGAACCGCCCATAAAAACGACAAATGCGCCGCTTTCACAACTTCCGAAAACAGGATGCCGATATGCGCTCAGGTCCGCGCGCGTCAATACTCCATTAATAATAGACGTTTGTGCATTACAGCATGGGCAGGCTGCGCGGCTTTGGACCGCGCGGAAACGCCGCATCCAGCGCCGATATCTCGTCTGTCGTCAGCACGAGATCGCCGGCGGCCGCATTTTCACCGGCATGTTCCGCGGACGACGCCTTCGGGATCGCGAACACCGTAGTCGCACGGGTGAGAAAGCTCAGCGCGACCTGACGCAGCGTCGCGCGACGCGCCTCGGCGATGCGCGCCAGCACGGCGCCGCCCTTGCTGCGCTCATCCGGAAAGTCATCGTGCCCGAACGGCGAATAGGCGACAACCGCGACGCCGTGCCGCTCGCACCACGGGATCACCGCATGCTCGATGGCGCGCTCCTTGAGATGATAGAGCACCTGATTGCAGGCAATCTTGCCTTCGCCTGATACGTCGAGGATCTCGTCGAGATCGTCGGCATCGAAATTGGAGACGCCCCAGGATTTGATCTTGCCTGATTTGACCAGTTCCTCGAATGCGGCGACGGTGTCTTCAAGGTCATACGACCCGCGCCAGTGCAGCAGGTAGCAATCGAGCCGATCCGTCTTCAGCCGCTTCAGCGAGCGCTCGCAAGCGGTAATGGTGCCGCGGCGCGAGGCGTTGCTCGGCAGCACCTTGGAGACGAGGAACACCTCGTCGCGGCGGCCGGCGATCGCATCGGCAATGACGAGCTCGGCATCGCCATACATCTCGGCGGTGTCGATATGGCTCATGCCGAGATCGAGCCCGCGCTGCAACGCAGCCATCGCACGCTTGCGATCGCCATGGTCGAGATACCAGGTGCCCTGCCCGATCACGGAGACGCTGGTGCCGGTCTTGCCGAAGGGATGTTTGTTCATGGTTATCTCCGATCTTATGTCGTCCTGGCGAAAGCCAGGACCCATTACCACAGGGAGATGTTGTTGCAGTAGATGGTGGCTGCAGTGCGCCTCGACAACACTGACCGGGGTAATGGGTCCTGGCTTTCGCCAGGACGACGATGGGGAAATATCTCGCCCAGCTGCATCCAACTGTCATTGCGAGCGCAGCGAAGCAATCCAGAGTCTTTCCACGGAGGGATTCTGGATTGCTTCGCTACGCTCGCAATGACGACGGAAAGAGCCTGACCTACCCCGCCGCGCTCGCGACCTTGGCCTGCTTCGCCGGCGCCACTTCCGTGGTCGCAATCAGCCGCTTCAGCTCGGGGATGCAGGAACCGCAGTTCGTGCCGGCCTTGAGCTTTGCGCCGATCTCGGCGGCGGTGCGCGCGCCGTTTGCGATGGTCTCGCAGATGGTACCACGGCCGACGCCGAAGCAGGCGCAGACGATCGGGCCGGTCGAGGCGGCACCTTCGCTGGACTTGCCCGACAGCAGCATGCGGCGCTGATCGTCGGTGACGCGATCGGCTGCGAACGCGCTCTTCACCACCTCCCAGTCGCCGGCATCATGCGCGGGGCCGACGAACAGGCAGGTCTCGATGCGGTCGCCCGAAAATGAGGCCGCACGATAAACCCCGCCGCCGAAATCGCGATAGTCGGCGACGTCTTCGCCGCCGACACCGTCGAGCCAGACCGGCCAGCGTGATAGATCCGCGTTGTCAGCGAAGAGATAGCCGAAGCCGCCAGTGACCGTGACGCGGGTCCACAACAGGTTGGGCGGCAGATCGAGTGGCTCCCGCGAGAGCGCGAAGCCGCGGAAGACAAATTCGTAAGGAGCGATCGCGGCCGGCGTCGCCTTGGATTCCGGCTGCCCCGAGAACGGATCCGTGAACGATTGCACCAGCGCACCGACGCGGCCGTGCGAGGCATTCATCGCGCTCCAGTGGATCGGCACGAACAGCGCGCCGCGCTGCTGGCCTTCGCTGACGACGGCCTTCAGGATGCACTGGCCGTAATCGGTCGTGATGCGGGCGTAGCCGTCATGGACGATGCCGTATTTGCCCGCGTCGTCGGGGTGGATCTCGACAAACGGCTCGGGCAGATGCGCACCGAGCCGCTGGCTCAGGCCCGTGCGCGTCATGGTGTGCCACTGGTCGCGGATGCGTCCGGTGTTGAGCCTCAGGGGACGCGACGCGCCGGTCTCGCCACGCAGCGCCGGTACCTCCGGCGCGACGAAGCGGCCCTTGCCGTCATTGGTGAAGAAGCCGCCCTTGGCAAAGAAGCGCTCGCCGGGCGCCTCGCCTTCGCGTGCCGGCCACTGCACCGGCTTCAAGGTGTCGAAGGCCTCGTCGGACAGCGAAGTGAGTGCGCCGATGTCGAAGTCGCGGCTGCCGTCGTTCTCGTAGGCCGAGAGCGCAGCATGCTCGCGGAAGATCTCGGCAGCGGATTTGTAGTTGAAGCTGTCGCCAAAGCCGAGGCGCTTGGCGGTCTCGCTGAGGATCCACCAATCGGGGCGCGCCTCACCCGGTGCCGGCAGAAACGAGCGCTGGCGGGAGATGCGGCGCTCGGAGTTGGTCACGGTGCCGGACTTCTCGCCCCAGGCGAGCGCGGGCAACAGCACATGCGGGCCGGCCTCGACCGTGTCGTTGGAGAGCACGTTCTCGGAGACCACGAACAGCTCGAGCTTCTTTAGGGCATCGCGGACCATGTCCGCATCGGGCAATGACACCGCGGGGTTGGTGCCCATCACCCACAGCGCCTTGACCTCGCCGCGGTTGATCGCCTCGAACAGCTGCACCGCCTTCAGGCCCTCATGCGTGGCGATTCGCGGCGCCTTCCAGAACCGCTTGACGCGGTCGATGTCCGGCGGCGTGAAACCCATATGCGCGGCGAGCATATTGGCGAGGCCGCCGACCTCGCGGCCGCCCATCGCATTGGGCTGGCCGGTGAGCGAGAACGGCGACGCACCGGGCTTGCCGATGCGCCCGGTCGCAAGATGGCAGTTCAGGATCGCGTTGACCTTGTCGGTGCCCTGCGCCGACTGGTTGACGCCCTGCGAATAGAGCGTGACGACCTTCTCGGTGTCGCGGAACATCTTGAAGAAGGTGGCGACGTCCTGCTCGGACAGCCCGGTCGCGAGCGCGGTCGCGGCGACGCTACCGGCGATGTTGCGCGCGCGTGCGAGCGCATCGTCGAAGCCCGAGGTGTTCTGCGCGATGTAGTCGTGATCGAGTGCGCCGCTGTCGGCGAGATGGACGAACAGGCCCGAGAACAGCGCGGTGTCGGTCCCGGGCTTGAGGCCCAGAAACAGATCGACGTCGCTGGCGGTGTCGGTCCGACGCGGATCGATCACGATCATGCGCGCGCCGCGCTCCTGCCGGTTCTTCATCATGCGCTGGAACAGCACCGGATGGCACCAGGCGGCATTCGAGCCGACGAAGACGAGCAGATCGGCCTGGTCGAGATCCTCGTAACAGCCGGGCACCGTGTCGGCGCCGAAGGCACGGCGATGGCCGGCGACCGAGGACGACATGCAAAGCCGCGAATTGGTGTCGACATTCGCGGTGCCGACGAAACCTTTCATCAGCTTGTTGGCGACGTAATAATCCTCGGTGAGCAGCTGCCCCGAGAGATAGAACGCGACCGCGTCGGCGCCATCGCGTGCCACGATGTGCTGCATGCGGTGGGCGACATGATCGAGCGCATCGCTCCAGGCGACCCGTTCGAGCACGCCCTTGCAGCGGATCATCGGATACAGCAAACGGCTTTCCAGGCCGACGGTCTCGCCGAGCGCAGACCCCTTGGAGCACAGCCGGCCGAAATTGGCGGGATGATCGGGATCGCCCGCGATCGCCGCCCCGCCCTTGCCGTCAGGCGTCGCCAGCACGCCGCAGCCGACGCCGCAATAGGGACAGGTCGTTCGGGTTGCGCGCAGCGTGGGATCGATTGCCGTCATTTTACGCTGCCTTATCAAGCGGCCTTGGGAGGGTGCGCCAGCGCACGGCCGAACATCATGTCGGTGCGGATCGCCGCGACCTTCTCGCGATTGCGGATCAGCTCGAGGTACCAAAGCGCATCAACGGTATCGCCGATCAGCACGGCGCCGGTGAGCCGGCCATCGGCGATGACGAGCTTCTTGTAGGTGCCGCGTCTGCGATCGGTGAGAACGAGGCTCTCGCTGCCGTCTCCCCCCATGAAGTCGCCGGCGGAGAATACGCTGACGCCGGAGACCTTCAGATTGGTCGAGACCACGCTGCCCTGATAGGCGGCGGGCCGGCCGGCAAGATGCCGCGCCAGCACCCGCGCCTGCTCATACGCGGGCTCGACCAGTCCATAGCAGCTGCCGCGATGCTCGGCGCATTCGCCGAGCGCGTAGATGTCCGATGATGCGGTCTGCATCACATCATTGACGACGATGCCGCGGTTGACCGCGATGCCGGCCTCCTTGGCAAGGGCAATGTTGGGCCTGATGCCGGCGGCGAAGATCACGGCGTCGGCTTCGATGCGACTGCCGTCGGCGAGCTCGACGGCCTCGACATGGCCCTCGCCATGAATCCGCGCAGTCGACGCGTTGAGCAGGATTCGAATGCCCTTGCGTTCGACCAGCGTCTTGAGCAGGTCGGCGGCCGGCAGATCGAGCTGGCGCTCCATCAGCCGGTCCATCAGATGCAGCAGCGTCACCGGCGCTCCGGCCTTGGCAAGCCCGTACGCCGCCTCCAACCCGAGCAAGCCGCCGCCAACCACGACGACGCGCTTCCTGGCGGCAGCGAGCGTCAACAGCAGGTCGACGTCGCGGCTGTCGCGGAAGGTGTGCACGCCGGCGAGATCGGCGCCCGGCACGTTGAGCCGCAGCGGCGTCGATCCGGTCGCGAGCACGAGCTTGGAGTATTCCATGCTCTCCTCGCCCTCGATCTTGAGCTCGCGGCGGCCGGTGTCGATCTCGGTGACGCGATAGCCGTAGCGCACGGTGACGCCGCGATGGCGCCACCAGTCTGCCGGCCGGAGCTCGATCTCGTGCGAGCCGGTTTCGCCGGCCAGCACCGAGGAGAGCAGCACGCGATTGTAAGCGAGCCGCGGCTCCTCGCCGATCACAGCGACCGCGTAGCGGCCGAGCGCGGTCTTGGCGAGCTCGTCGACCAGACGAGCTGCCGCCATACCGTTACCGACGATGACCAGCGGTTCACTCACAAGACATCTCCTATTCGGCGGCCTGCGCCTGTGGGCCGTAGGCCTCGGAAATCATGTAGCCGGACAGCACGCCGTAAGCGTCGGTCCAGGCGGTGGCGAGTTCGGGCGTCCAGGCCTCGCCGAGGCCCTTCTCCAGGGTCCAAAGCAAAGTCGCGCCGACCACGGGATAGTGCTCGGCCTTGGCGCCGTAAGCGACGTGACGCTTGGCGAGCGCCGATGCCGCGGGAAGAATCGTTTCGAGATTCGACAGACCGCCGACGACCGCGGCGAGCATGCCCATCAGCTTCTTGCGCTGCTCGGTCATGTCCTCGGGAAACATCGCGCGCACGGACGGGGCGACCTCGAACAAGCGGTCGTAGAACAGTTTTGAGGCTGCTTCTGAAATCGGCGCGACCTTGGAAAAGCTCTGCTGCACGAGGGCGATCTGCTGAGGCGTCATGATGGTTTCCTGTCTGTTTCGGTCTGCCTTTGTCCGCGTCATTGCGGAAAAAGTTCATGGGTCAAACGTCACCAGAGAGACTTCTCCCCGCGTACGGGGAGAAGCGATTTTCGTACCAAGTGTCAGACGCGTGCCCTGGCGAGGCCCGGTGCGCCTTCACCCTGCGGGCTGCGACGCAGATAGAACCACCAGGTGAGAGCGAGGCAGGAGGCGTAGAAGCCGAGATAGATCGCAAGCGCGAGCTGCGGTCCGCCGGTCAAGGCGATCGACTTGCCGAAGCCACTCGGGATCAGATAGCCGCCGACCGCGCCGATGGCACCGATGAAACCGACCGCCGCACCACTCTCGATGCTCGCCGTCTTCAGCGCGACCGCGCGCGCCGCATCGCCTTGCCCGCGCACCTTGAACAAATTCTGTTCGCGGAAGATCGAGGGGATCATGCGGTAGGTCGAGCCGTTGCCGATGCCTGTCGTGACGAACAGGATCAGGAACATCGCCAGGAAGCCGGTGAAGTCCTTTTGCCCGACGAAATAGAGCACGCCGACGGTTGCAGCAGCCATCGCCATGAAGTTCCAGAAAGTGAGGATGGAACCACCAATCTTGTCGGCGAGCAGGCCGCCGATCGGTCGCGACAACGAGCCGACCAGCGGCCCGAGGAAGGCGATCGAGATCGTCACCGTCGGAAACTGCGTCTTGATCAGCAGCGGGAATGCCGCCGAATAGCCGATGAAGGATCCGAACGTGCCGATATAGAGATAGGCCATGATCCAGGTGTGCTTGCGCTTGACCACCGCGAGCTGGTTCCTGATCGACGACTTCGCCGAGGTGAGGTTGTTCATGAAGAACACCGCACCGAATACCGCGACCGCGATCGGCAGCACCCACATCAGGCCGGCGTTCTGCAGGAAGATGCCGTCGACCGGTGTCGCCTGGAACAGGTTGATGGCGGCAAGCGTCATCAGGATCGGCGTCAAGAGCTGCACGCTGGAGACGCCGATATTGCCGCCGGCCGCGTTGAGGCCGAGCGCCCACCCCTTCATCCTGTCCGGGAAGAAGAAGGAGATATTGGTCATGCTCGAGGCGAAATTGCCGCCGCCAAGACCGGCGGTGGAGGCCACCAGCAGCATCAGCCAGAACGGCGTATCGGGCTGGCTCACGAAATAGGCAAGCGAGAGCGTTGGGATGAACAGCACCGCGGCACTGAAAATGGTCCAATTGCGGCCGCCGAAGGTCGTGACCGCGAAGGTGTAGGGGAAGCGTATCAATGCGCCGATCAGCCCCGGCACCGCGATGAGCTGAAACAGCTCGTCGGTCGAGTAGTGGAAGCCTGCCTGCGGCAGCTTGGTGGTGACGATGCTCCAGATCAGCCAGACCGAAAAGCCGATATGCTCGGCAACGATCGACCAGATCAGGTTACGCCTTGCGATAGTCTTGCCAGTCGCATTCCAGAACGCCTCATCTTCGGGGCGCCAGTCAGAAATCCAGGTCTGACTGAGAGTCGGATTCTTCGTCATTGCAAATCCCTTCTAGGCTCACCGCTGCGTCGTTGCAGGCTCTGCCTCCACATGGAGGCGCGCGCCGAGGCCAAGCCCCGGTGGCGAGTTCACGATGCTGATTGATGATGTTGAGGGACGTCGTCGTTGGCGTCGGACAAGGTAATTCAACTTCCGTGCCAACTGCCCGCGATTGGGAAATACAGGGAATTCAGCGACTTATTCGAATTGCCCGAAATATTTGCAGGCCCATTTCGCACGCAAATTTTGCGATTCGCTCAATCCGTGTGCGACGCACAAGGATTGAGCTTAATGATTCAAAATTAGGCGCAGCGTTTTCACGCGTTAACGATGCGTTACGCGGCTTCGACAAAGCGATGGCGCTCGTAGAGGAATTCGAGCACGCGCTGGCGGCACTTCAGGTATGTGGCGTTGGTCGCGAGATCGAGCCGTTTGCGCGGCCGAGCGAGCGGCACCTCCAGCACCTCGCCGATGCGTGCGGAAGGGCCATTCGTCATCATGACGATGCGGTCGGAGAGCAGCACGGCTTCGTCGACGTCGTGGGTGATCATCAAGATGGTGTTGCCGAGCTTCTGATGCAGCGCCATCACGGAATCCTGGAGATGGGCGCGGGTCAGCGCGTCGAGCGCACCGAAAGGCTCGTCCAGCAGCAGCACTTTCGGCTCCATCGCGAGCGCTCGGGCAATGCCGACGCGCTGTTTCATGCCGCCGGAGATTTCGGAGGGCCGCTTGTCCCTGGCATGGGCCATCTGCACCAGGTTGAGATTGTGCATCACCCAGGCGTCACGCTCGGCCCTCGACTTGGTCCTGGCAAAGACCTTGTCGACGCCGAGCTTGACGTTCTCGTACACGGTGAGCCACGGCAGCAGGCTGTGGTTCTGGAACACCACGGCGCGATCCGGCCCCGGCGAATTGACCTCGCGGTTCTCCAGCAGCACGCCGCCGATGGTGGCGTTGGTGAGGCCTGCGATGATGTTGAGCAGGGTCGACTTGCCACAGCCGGAATGGCCGATGATCGAAACGTATTCGCCCTTCTCGATCGTCAGGTTGATGTCCTTGAGCACCTCGGTCGTCGCGGCGCCGCGGGTGAAGATCTTGTCGATATGATCGAGCTTCAGATAGGCGGTCATGTGCTCTGCTCCTTCAGTTCTGCGCCGTGCCGCGGGTGACGATCTTGCCGAGGCCCGCGATCAGGCGATCGAGCACGAAGCCGACGATGCCGACATAGAACAGCGCCAGGATGATCTCGCTGATATGCGAGGAGTTCCAGGCGTCCCAGATGAAGAAGCCGATGCCGACGCCGCCGATCAGCATTTCGGCCGCGATGATGGCGAGCCAGGACAGGCCGATGCCGATGCGCAGGCCGGTGAAGATGTAGGGTGCCGCCGCCGGGATCATGACCTTGGCGAAGAACTCCAGCGGATTGAGCTGCACGACGGCGGCAACGTTCCGGTAGTCCTGCGGGATGTTGCGGATCCCGACCGCGGTGTTGATGATGATCGGCCAGATCGAGGTGATGAAGATGACGAAGATCGCCGAGGGCTGGCCGTCGCGAAACGCGGCAAGCGAGAGCGGCAGCCAGGCCAGCGGCGGAATCGTGCGCAACACCTGGAACAGCGGATCGAGCCCACGCATCGCCCAGACCGACTGCCCGACCAGCACGCCGAGCGCGATGCCGGCAATCGCCGAGAGCGAGTAGCCGAGCGCAACGCGCTGGAGGCTGGCCGAGAGATGCCAGAACAGGCCCTTGTCGATGCCGCCATGGTCGAAGAACGGATCGAAGATCAGTTCCTTGGTGTCCTTGAACACCTTTGACGGCGGTGGCAGCGCAGAACCTGCGCGGCGGCAGACCAGCTCCCACACCAGCGTCAGCAGCGCGATCACGACCAGCGGCGGGATGACGCGCACGGCGAGCTCGCGCGCCATCCATGCGTAGGTTTCGGTGCGCGGCGGACGCCTCAGCGTCATCGCGACGACCGGCGCGGCAATGGGCGCGGGTGCCGCAATCTCAACCTCAATCTTCGTGGCAGGCATGTTCATCGAAATCCCTCTCCGGCTTCAAAAGACGATGCGGCCGCCCCGAAGGCGGCCGCAGGGCTCCATCAGACTTCGACGCGCTTGATTGCGAGCGACTTCAGATAGGCTGCCGGATTTTCGGGATCGAACACCTTGCCGTCGAAGAAGGTCTCCTTGCCGCGCGAGGTCGAGGTCGGGATGTCGGCGCTTGCAACGCCGAGCGTCTTCGCTGCGTCCTTCCAGAGATCCTCGCGGTTCACCTTGGCAATCAGCGCCTTGGTGTCGAAGCCGGGCTCGTACTTGCCCCAGCGAATGTCCTCGGTGAGGAACCAGAGGTCATGGCTCTGGAACGGATAGGAGGCCTGGTCCTTCCAGAACCGCATCTGTTGCGGCGAGTTGTCGACGACGCGGCCGGTACCGTAGTCGAACTTGCCCTTCATACGATCGGTGATGTCCTCGACCGGGCAGTTGATCCACTGGCGCTTGGCGCAGATCGCCGCGGCCTCTTCGCGATTCTCCGCCTTCTCGGCCCATTGCTGGGCTTCCATCACCGCCATCAGCAGCGCCTTCGCCGCCTTCGGATATTTGTCGACCCAGGCCGCGCGCATGCCGAACGACTTCTCGGGATGCTTGTCCCAGAGCTCGCCGGTGGTGATTGCGGTGTAGCCGATCTCCTGATGGATGAGCTGGAGATTCCAGGGCTCGCAGACGCAGAAGCAGTCCATGGTGCCAACCTTCATGTTGGCGACCATCTGCGGCGGCGGCACCACGATGGTTTCGATGTCCTTGTCGGGATCGATGCCGCCGGCGGCGAGCCAGTAGCGAATCCAGAGATCATGCGTGCCGCCGGGGAAGGTCATCGCCGCCTTCACCGCCTTGCCGCCGGCCTTCTTCTTCTCCAGCGCGATCTTGAAGGGCGCGGTGTCGATTCCGACCTTGAGGTCGGCATATTCCTTGGAGACCGAGATGCACTGACCGTTCAGGTTCAGGCGCGCCAGGATGTACATCGGCGTCGGCTGGTTGTTCTGCGTCACCTTGCCGGCCGAGATCAGATACGGCATCGGGGTGAGGATATGCGCGCCGTCGATGCCGTTGCCTTCGGAGCCGAGCACCAGGTTGTCGCGCGTGGTGCCCCAGGAGGCCTGCTTCTGCACCTCGACATCGGGCATGCCGTATTTGGCGAAGATGCCCTTCTCCTTGGCGACGAACAGCGGGGTCGCATCGGTCAGTGCAATGAAGCCGAGCTTGGCACCCTTGACCTCGGGACCTGCGTCCTGCGCAAAGGCGCCGGCGGGGAAATTCAGCTTGGCGGCGGCGAGAAGTGCGGCGGTCGAGCCGGTGGCCTTCAACAATTGACGGCGGCTCAGGCCCGAGGGCTGGCGGGTGCGCTTGGTCATAGGCAGTGTCGTCCTTTGCATCGTTGCAGAATTGTCGGCGTCAGTGCGCGCGAGCAGCCCGTCCGTCCGTCGCGCCGGCGTTGGCGCATGCGGACGCATGACGGGGGACCCCCGTCTGGTGGCGTCAGCAATCGGATGAGAAGTCTCGCGGGACGGCATCAATGGCGTCGGCTTGATCAATTCAAGCTTCGTGCCAAGCCAATCAGGCAGAAAAGTCTTTTAGAATTAGTATGTTAATCCACCTGCGCCGGGTTGTCGCAGCGCTCGGCGCGCTCGCCAAATTTGCGCATCGCTCAAATTTTGTGCGCCGCATATAAACTAGGCAACCGCGATTGACGCCGTGCTTAGGCCGGCTCAGCCGCCTTGGTCCCCAACGGCTTGGGTGCGATACCACCGCCGGGCTTCAGGTGGAATTCGTAGGTCATCAGGTGCCATTGCCCGCTCGCCTTGGTGCCGTCGGGCATCGTCGGATCGATGCGCGGCTCGACCTTGGCGACAAGGTCGTCCTTGACGCCGAACACCACGTCGGAATCGAGATATTTGTCACCGTCCATGAAGACATGGGTGATCAGCGGCTCGTAGCCCTTCGCATTGACCAGGAAATGCACATGCGCGGGGCGCATCGGATGGCGCTTGGTCTGCACGATCATCTCGCCCACCGGCCCATCAGTCGGGATCGGATAGCTGCACGGCAGGATGGTGCGGAAGGAGAAGCGGCCGTCAGCGTCCGTGATGAAGCGCGCCCGCGCCGAGGCGCCGACTTCATCATAATTGGCTTTCTGGGAATCGTAGAAGCCGTCATCGTCGGCATGCCAGACGTCGACTGGAACATTCGCCAGCGGCTTACCCTTGAGATCGGTAACGCGGCTCTGCACGAACATCCTCTCGCCGGTGAGATTGTTCGGCGAAATGTCGGTGCCATGCGCGGTGACCTTGTGCTCGCCGACATAGAACGGGCCCAGCACGGTGGTCTCTGTCGCGCCATCGCGATCGCGATGATTGACCGCATCGACCAGCATGGAGACGCCGAGCACGTCGGACAGCAGAATGAACTCCTGGCGGGTGTCGGTGCATTTCTGGCCAGTACGGGTCAGGAAATCGATGGCATAATCCCACTCCTCGAAGGTGAGACCGGTCTTGCTCACGTATTCGTGCAGCGACTTCACCAATTCCTGGAGCAGGAATTTCGCACGCGGATCGGGCGCGTTGTCGAAGCTCTTGACGACGGCTTCGGTGAGTTCGGTCTCGTTGAACTGGGTCATGGTGCGTTGCCCTGGGTTTTTCTCGTTGGCCCCCTCGGGATCTTGAGAGGCTCCTTGGCGGCGTTCCAAGCGGAGCCTACACCAACCGGCGGGCCCGCGTTAAGCGTGACCCGCTTGGAATGGGGGCGCCATTTCGGCTATCAACGTCCCACAAAACTGCCCGGAGGAACTGATGCTCGCCCCCACCCCCGCCTCGCCCGAATCCGTCGGCATGTCCAAGGCCGCGCTCGACCGCGTCGATGCCCATCTGAAGAAGCGGTACATCGATGCCGGCCGCTTCCCGGGCACACAGCTCCTGGTCTATCGCCGCGGCAAGATCGCCCACAGCTCGGTGCAGGGCTTTGCCGACGTCGAGCGAAAGGCGCCGGTCAAGGACGACACGATCTACCGCATCTATTCCATGACCAAGCCGCTCACCAGCGTCGCCTTCATGATGCTGGTCGAGGAAGGCCTGGTCGCGATCGACGAGCCCGTCGCCAAGTACATTCCCGAATGGAAGAATCTCGGCGTGTTCGTTGCCGGCACCTCGCCGGCTTTCCTGACCCGGCCGCCGTCCAGGCCGATGCTGATCGTCGATCTGCTGCGTCACACCTCCGGTCTCACCTACGGCTTCCAGCAGCGCTCCAACGTCGATGCCGCCTATCGGGCCGAAAAGATCGGTGAGGTTGAGAAGTCCGGCACGCTTCAGGGCATGATCGATGCGCTCGCGAAGATTCCCCTCGAGTTCTCGCCGGGCGAATCCTGGAACTACTCGGTCTCGACCGACGTGATCGGCTATCTCATCGGCAAGATCTCGGGCATGCCGTTCGAGCAGTTCCTGAAGCAACGCATTCTCGATCCGCTCGGCATGATCGACACCGACTTCTACGTGCCGGCCTCCAAGGCGCATCGCTTCGCCGCCTGCTATTCGGCCGATCCGGGCGGCGGCATGACCTTCCATGCCGGGCAGCGCCGCGAGGGCATCACACTTCAGGACGACCCGACCACGAGCTCGTTCCTGTCACCGCCCTCCCTCATCTCCGGCGGCGGCGGGCTCTGCTCGACGGTGGCCGACTATCTCACCTTTTGCCGCGCGCTCCTCAACGGCGGCGAGCTTGGCGGCGTCCGCCTGATCGGACCCAAGACGCTGGCGCTGATGACGAGCAATCACATTCCGGGCGGACAGGCGCTGCCGGAGGTGTCGCGTTCGCTGTTCTCGGAGGCCAGCTATAACGGCATCGGCTTCGGCCTCGGCTTCGCCGTGACCATGCGCCCGGCGGAAACGCTGATCGCCGGCAGCCCCGGCGAGTATAATTGGGGCGGCGCAGCCACGACGTCATTCTGGATCGATCCGGCTGAAGAGCTGATCACCATCTTCATGACGCAGGTGCTGCCGTCGAGCGCCTATCCACTCCGCCGCGAACTCCGCAGCATGGTCTATGCGGCGATCACAGAGAGCAATCTCTGAGATTCCTAACACTTGCTGCAACGGGCTCCGCGCGTGATCGCGGAGCCCGTTGCTTTTGCTTTCTTGCCTAGTGGAAGTGGCCGATCAGATAGATGCCACCGCCGATCACCAGCACGGCCGGTACGGCCCACAGAATCAGAACTGGCATTGTCTCGTCCTCCTCAGTTCGACGTGCAGACCTTGACGGTCTTCATGCCGCTCTCAGCCTCGGTGCGCGATTTGTAGATCGCGCCTGAGGGACTGACGACGGTCATGCTCGCGTCCATCGGCTTCTTGTCGACGACGGTGCACTTCTTGGTCTTGACGTCCTGCACGACATAGAATTCGTCGGCCGCGAACGCCGGCAGGGTAAACGCAGCAATCATCACTGCCGCGGTTGCGATCCTCAGCTTCATTCTCTCCTCCTCCAATGTCCGGGACGTTCCGCGCCCGGTCGAGGGATGAACGGGAAAAACTAGTAATTTGTTCCTAGCGAGCGGGGAACGTCACCTTCCATGGAATGTTGGTGCAGCGCTTATTCCCGAGGAGGACAAAATGAAAAAGCTGTTCCTGCTGTCTGCGGCGGTGGTGATGATCTCGACCGGCGCGTTCGCGCAATCGACCGTGGTGACCACGACCGGAACCGGTCACGCCGCGACGATTCAAATCGAGCCGCAATACAGGACGCGGATCAAATCCTATGTCACTGAGCACCACCTGCGGCCGGTGACGACCAAGGAGAAGATCATCGTCGGCGCGAAGGTTCCGAGTGAAGTCGAGCTCGAGGCGGTCCCGGCCGATTGGGGTCCGTCGCTCACGCAGTATCGCTACGTCTACTCCGGGGAGCGCGTGATGCTGGTGGATCCCGGCACGCGGACGGTCGTGCAGGAAGTTGATTGAGGCATACCGGACGGGCGGCCACCAGGAAGGCAGCCGCCCCTCTCGGAGTTGATCCATGACACCGCATCGAGAAGCCCGGATCGCCGGGCTGAGCCTCGCGGCCATCTATGCCGTCTGCCTGCTGCTCACCGCCATCAGCATGAGCTGAGGCGCCGGCAACGACAACTGCACCGCAAAATTCCCTGTCCTGATCTACGCCGCGGCACAAAATCGTGGCGCGGTGCAAGTCCTGCCCGTATGGTTTGACAAAATCATAATCCGGCGCAATTGCGCAGGAACCGGGACGCCCGCGTTTGTCAAAGCTCACTTTGCCGGTCCGGCTCGCTCTCCTGGTCACGGGAACGATGTTGCCGTTGATCGTCTTTGCCGTCGGCCTCGCTTATTCCAACTATCGCCAGGACCGCAGCGACGCGACTCGCCGGGTGCTCGAAACGGTGCGAAGCATGCGCCTCGTGCTCGATTCCGAAGTGCAGCGGATGACGGGTGGCTTGCAGGTGCTCGCACTGAGCGATTCCTTGCGCAACGGGGACTTCGACAGTTTCCGACGTCTCGCGATCGGCTTCATCAGCCAATATGGCGAAGACAGCGTCCTGCTGCTGGCCGACAAATCCGGGCGCCAGCTGTTCTCGACGGTCACGACCGACATCGCCAATCTGCCGCCACGCAACAACCACGAGATCGTCGAACGGGTCTTTGCGAGCAGGACGCCGCAGTTTTCCGATCTGTTCACCGGATCAACCAAGAAGCGGCCGATCGTCACGGTCGAGGTCCCCGTGATGCGCGACGGCGAGGTGGTCTACGCGCTCTCCTTCAGCCCGCCGATCGACATCTTCCAGCACTTGATCGAGCGGCAGCGCCCGGACGAGCACTGGACCGTGTCGCTGCTGGACAGCAAGGGCATTGTGTTCGCGCGCGCGCCTAACCCAGGTGAGACTTTCGGCAAGCAGGCTTCGCCATCACTCTTTGAAGCCATGTTCCGCTCGCCCGAGGCGGCTCTGTCGAGCGTGTCGCTCGACGGCATTCCGCTTGCTTCGGCCTATACGCGATCGCGATTGACCGGCTGGACCGTCGCTGCCGGCGTCACCGAGAGCTCGCTGATCGCACCGCTCTGGCGCAACATCGCGATCACCAGCCTGATCGGCGGCGTGCTGCTGCTGATCGGCCTCACCTTTGCGGTCAGGATGGCAACGGCGATCGCGCGCGGCGAGATGCTGCACAATCTTCTGATCGAGGAGCTCAACCACCGCGTCAAGAACACGCTGGCACTGATGCAGGCGATCGCGGTGCAGACCTTCCGCAGCGCTAGCCGCGACGAGCGAACGAAGTTCGAGGGACGCCTCGGTGCGCTGGCCCAAGCGCATAATCTCCTCAGCCAGGAGAAGTGGACAGGCTCGGAGCTGAGGGACGTGATCGCACGCGCGCTCCAGCCGTTCCTGCTCGCAAATCCCGATCGCATCCGGATGGCCGGCCCCGCCGTGCCGCTGTCGCCGCGGCTTGCGGTCGTGCTGTCGATGATCGTGCACGAGATCGCCACCAACGCCGCGAAATACGGCGCGCTTTCCAACGAGACCGGGCGGGTGACGCTGGACTGGGAAGTCATCTCCGACGCACCGAAGCCGCGACTGCGGCTGATCTGGACCGAGCTCGGCGGCCCATTGGTGACGGCGCCGGTGCAGCGCGGCTTCGGCTCGCGCCTGATCGAGCGCAGCGCGCGCGACCAGCTCGGCGGCGAGGCGACTGTCGACTTCCTCCCGCGGGGCGTGGTCTGCACGGTGATCTGCGCTCTGGACGAAACGCGGTGAAGGGGAGACATCATCAATGAAGATCACTCAGGTCCGCGCGCACGTTCTCGAAGCAAAACTCTCGCAGCCCTTCGCTTATTCGCGGGCCTGGTACAACACCCGCGCCGCGATGCTGGTCGAGATCGAGACCGACGACGGCCTGACCGGCTGGGGCGAATGCTACGGGCCGGCGCGGATGACGGCAGCCGTGGTTGCAAGCGTCGCGCCCTGGCTGATCGGCGAGGACCCGCTGCACACCGACGTGCTGTGGCAGACCATCTACGCGCGCCTGCGCGATCACGGCCAGAAGGGCGTCGTCATCCAGGGCCTGAGCGGCATCGACATCGCGCTATGGGACATCAAGGGCAAGCATTTTGGCGTGCCCGCGCATCAGCTGCTCGGCGGCGCGGCGCGCAAAGAGGTGCAGGCCTATGCGACCGGGCTCTACCGGCGCAGATCCGGCGATCCGCTCAAATATCTGCCGGAGGAAGCAGCAGGTTACTCCGCGGAAGGGTTTCGCGCCGTGAAGCTGAAGGTCGGCTTCGGCATCGCGGACGATGTCGCAGTCACGCGCGCCGTGCGCGAGGCGATCGGCGGCGATGTCGCGCTGATGGTCGACGCCAACCACGCCTATGACGCAGTCGCCGCAATCCGGCTCGGACGGCTGATCGAATGCCACGACATCGGATGGTTCGAGGAGCCGGTGCCGCCGGAGGATGTCGCGGGCTATCGCGCGGTAAAAGCCGCACTGACGATCCCGATCGCCGGTGGCGAGTGCGAGTTCACGCGCTTCGGCTTCCGCGACCTGTTTGCCTCACACGCGCTCGATATCGCCCAGCCCGACACCTGCGCAGCTGGCGGCCTCACCGAGTGCAAGAAGATCGCCGACATGAGCGAGGCCTTCGGCATCCGCTACAATCCGCATGTCTGGGGCACCGGGATTGCGATCGCGGCCTCGCTCCAGCTCCTCGCCGTGCTGCCCTCGCACACGCCGAATTCGCTGGCGCCGCTCGAACCGATGCTCGAATTCGACCGCACCGAGCATCCGATCCGGCAAGCGATCTTGACGGAGCCGATCGCGCACGCGAACGGCGTCGTTCGCGTGCCCGACGGGCCAGGGCTCGGCATCGAGATCGACCGCGAGGCGCTGGCGCGGTTTGCAGTGAGCGTTTAGCCGATCGTCTGCAGCGCCGGGAACGTCTCGAGCAGCCAGATGCTGACATTGGAGACCGCGCCGGTCAGAAAGCCGATGCCGGTGATCACCATCAACACGCCCATGGCCCGCTCGACATTGACGAGGTGGCCCTTCATGCGTGCGAACAGCGTCGAGAACTGCTCGACCATCAACGCCGCGATCAGGAAGGGAATGCCGAGGCCGGCGGAATAGACCGCGAGCAGGCCCGCCCCCTTCGTCACCGTTGCCTCGGCCGCGGCGATCGAGAGGATCGCGGCGAGGATCGGGCCGATGCAGGGCGTCCAGCCGAAGGCGAAGGCGAGGCCCATGATGTAGGCGCCCCAAAGGCCGACCGGCTTGGGGATCGGCAGCCGGCCCTCGCGCATCAACAGGCCGATGCGGGTCAAGCCGAGGAAGTGCAGGCCCATGACGATGATGACGATGCCGGCGAGGATCGACAGTTCTGCCGACCAGGCGCGGATCAGTCCGCCGACCAGCGAGGCGCTGGCGCCGAGCGCCACGAACACCGTGGAGAAGCCGAGCACGAACAGCAACGCCGCCATCATGATGGCACGCTTGGAGGCCGAGGCCGGCTCGTCGCTCTCGACATGCTCGATCGTGGCGCCGGTGAGATAGATCAGATAGGGCGGAACCAGGGGCAGAACGCACGGGGAGAGGAAGCTGACGAGGCCGGCAATCAGCGCCGCCGTGATCGAAACATTTTGCATGATGCAGTCGGAGCCATCCCGGGCCCTCGGGCTGGACGCGGGGAGCGCGCACGGGACCGGAGCCGAACCGGCTCAGATGTAGCCGATGCCGGAGAATGCGCAACAGAGGCGCGATCAAACCAGGGCTCCTCCCGATGCCGTCTGCGATCACAGATGCGGCATCGGGACGCGCACAAAACTCGTCAAAAAGCGAGCTTCGGCGGCGCGGCTACTTCACCACGCGGAGCAGCGGACGCCGGGGCTGGTCCTGCGTCTGCTTGGAAGGGGGCAGCGGTTCGCTGGCAGCGCTCCGCAGCATTTCGTCGCACAGCGCCTTGAGGTCGGCACTGTCGATACCTTTGAGCTTCATCCTGACATCGAGGATGACGATCGAGAGCAGCTCAGCCGACTCGCGGTTGTTGCTCTCGTTGAGAACCTTGCGGCACTCCTCGAGCGTCTCGAGCACCGACTGCAATTGTTCGTCTGGATGCGACACCGGCGTTCTTTCCGTTAGTTCGGCCTGCGAGACGTGCTTGGAACAATCCCCTGGGCCCCCAAAGTGAGCCAAGGATAGCATGAGGAATCCGTGCCCTCGAAGACGATTTCAATGTGTTTCCGCGTCGAAACCCCGGTTCCGGACGGCATCGTCCGGCGGCGCAAATCGGAACGTTCTGAGGGGAAACGCTTGAGCCAGCGCGACGGATCCATCGCACGGGAGCGCACGACATTTCGCGCGCCACCCTCCGGTCTACATGGACCCGGCAATCCCGCAGCCATTTCGAGGCTCGCAACGGAACGCACGTCTACCCCTCTTCCGGGCAAAAATCAGCCCGATTCCCAACCGCAAACACACTCCAATACCACTTTGGGCGCGGTAAGTATGGCGTTCAAAACTCACCGCTCCCCAACCCGTCGTGGTTGTGGTTTGCGCTAGATTCTGCCAGTTTAGCGGTCCGAAGGGACTTGTATGCACTCCTTGGCGGAAAGGGGCGTTCCGCAGGAGGAACGCCTAAAGACAAACATCAGCGGCCTCTCCGATTGGGATGCGGCCCG
This sequence comes from Bradyrhizobium sp. T-1, assembly GCF_053592855.1. Classification (NCBI taxonomy): domain Bacteria; kingdom Pseudomonadati; phylum Pseudomonadota; class Alphaproteobacteria; order Hyphomicrobiales; family Nitrobacteraceae; genus Bradyrhizobium; species Bradyrhizobium sp. T-1. Next base: position 6,054,119 of record NZ_CM132115.1, read on the forward strand.
CATATTCTTGGAAGTCGTTCGATGCGGAAGTTTCCGCTCGGCGGCCGAACGCCTGTCGCTGTCGATCAACGCCGTTCGCCGCCGAATCGACGATTTCGAGCGCCAGACCGGCACCACTCTGTTCACGCGCGACGTCCACGGCACCCATCTCACTGATGAAGGCGCGCTGGTGGTCTCCGCCGTCGAGCGCATGGAGGCGGCCGCCTTCGACGTACTGCGCACCAGCGATTCGACGGGCAACGCGCTTACCGGCGAAGTCCGCGTCGCCGTCACCGAGGGATTGGGCACGTTCTGGCTCGCTCCGCGACTAGTGGAATTCCAGCAGGCCTATCCGAAAATCCTGGTCGATTTGCACTGCGCGATGCGCTCGGCCGACGTCTCCCGCCACGAGGCCGACGTCGCCATCCATCTGGCGCGGCCTTCGGCGCTCGACGTCAAGCTGGTGCGGCTCGGCCGCATGCACCTGATGTTCTGGGCCTCCAAGAGTTACGTCGAGAAACATGGCGCGCCGCGCTCGGCAGCGGAATTGATCAAGCACCGCCTGGTGCTGCAGTTCGCCGATCAGATCGCCGCCAAGGAATCTTTTGAGAGCTTCTTCCCGGGCGTTCCGGAGCGTGACCTTCTGGTCATGAAGACCAACGTCTCGAGCGCCAATTACTGGGCGGTCGCGAATGGCGCCGGCATCGGCGTATTCCCGAGCTATGCCATCGCGCTTGGCGGGAAGTTGATTCCACTGGAGGTCGAGTTGAACCGACCGCTGGATATCTGGTTGTCCTACCATCCCGGTAGCGGCCGGATTCCGCGCGTGCGGCACATGATTGACTGGCTGATCGAGGCTTTCAATCCAGCTCGCTTCCCGTGGTTTAAGGAGGAGTTCGTGCATCCGCACGAGTTCAAGGAGTCGTATATGGGCGAACCCCTGACCCAGCTCTTCGGGGGATTTTCAACCGAAGAACAAAGGTGAAAACAGAGATGAAAGCAGCGGCGAAAAGGATGAAGCAGCGCAGTGCCGGCAAGCCGGACATTGAGCTTGGCAAACGGATCCGTCTGCGGCGCGTCGAGATGAAGATCTCGCAGGCTGAGCTCGGCGAAAAGCTCGGCGTCAGCTTCCAGCAGGTCCAGAAATACGAGAAGGGCGTCAATCGTGTCGGCGCGGCTCGGCTTCAGCAGATCGCCTCCGCCCTCGATGTGCCGGTGACCTTCTTCTATGACGGCGACAACAAGGCCCGCGAAGTCGAAAGCCTCCTGTTCCTGGATTCGGCTTTCAGCCTCCGCCTGCTGCGCGCCTACAGCAAGATCAAGGATCAGACGGTGCAGCGTCAGCTCGTCTCGCTGATGGAATCGATCGCAGCGAACGAAAGCTGATCCGGTCGGCGGTCCGGTCTTCACGGCCGATTGTTCAATCCGCCGCGTCGCGGGGGCGCGGCCGGATTGGACGAGACTTGACGGATTCGATGTGGCCTGCGCGCCATCCGCGCGCGGTCCTGGCTTTGCGGGGCGGCCTGGCCGCCCCTTTTCCTTGCGGTTTTGCTGGCATACGGCTGCCATTGCCCGCGGTTTTCGCGAACCCGTTCCCACCTTGCTGCGACCTAATCGAGAGCCTCGGCGCAGGATGCGTGGGGGCTTGATGTACCGCGCTTAATGGGACCGCAACCCCGATGCCCTAGCGTCGACGCCGATTTCAGCGAATCGGCGCGTGCCGCGAGGGCGGCCGGGATGCGCCGATGCGAGCGCCCGTTGCGGGCCTCGTCCTCATGGGGAAAACCAGACAGATGTCGAAACGCCATGCCGTGATCATTGCCATGGGCCTCTTTGCCAGCGCCTCCGCGTTGGCGCAGACCGAGACCACGGGCCAGGCCGGCCCCAAGACCAATACTTCGCCCAATAGCTCGCCCAGCACCTCGCCCGCCGCTTCGTCGGGCACGGTGCCTGCGGCCGCCAACCCGGCTCACGCCCCGGCCCCCAAAGCCGCCGCCGCACCGGCGTCGACCGCCGAGAGCCGCTCGGCCGCGGCGCTCGCCCTGACGCATGAGCCCACCTATGACGAGGCCACCGCCCAGCGGATCAAGGACGCGGCGCTAAGCTATTCCGATCTCGCCGTGCGCGGCGGCTGGCCGACGATCCCCACAGACGCCAAGTTCGCACTCGGTGTTCAGGGCGCCAATGACAACCTCCTGCGCAAGCGGCTGATCCTGACCAGTGACCTCGCCGCCGAGAAGGCGAGCGGCCCATTCGACCAGGATCTCGCCGATGGCGTGAAACGCTTCCAGGCCCGCCACGGTCTCGCGCCCACGGGCACGATGACGCCACGCACGATCGCGGCCATGAACGTCACGGTGCAGAAGCGCATCCGGCAACTGGAGGCCTCGCTCGAGCGGCTCGAGAACACCAATTTCAGCTTTGGCCAGCGCTATGTCGTGGTCAACATTCCTGCCGCCTTCGCCGAGGCGGTCGAGAACGACGTGGTGGTACGGCGCTATCGCGTCATTGTCGGCAAGACCGAAAAGCCCTCGCCGACGTTGACAGCGCAAATCACCGGCGTCGTGCTCAACCCGACCTGGACGGTCCCCTCCTCGATCGCCAAGACCGAGATCTCGGCGCACATGCGCAAGGATCCGACCTACCTGTCGCGCATGCACATGGAGGTGCTCGATGCCCACGACAATCCGATCGATCCGCATTCGGTCGACTGGTCGGGCGCGCACACGCCGAACTTCACCGTGCGCCAGCAGAACGGCACGTTCAACGCGCTGGGCGCGGTGAAGATCGACATGCCGAACTCCTACTCGGTCTACATGCACGACACCAACCAGCGCAATCTGTTCAGCGACGACTACCGTTTCGATTCCCACGGATGCTCGCGCGTCGACAACGTGCGCGATCTCGCCGCCTGGCTGCTCAAGGACCAACCGAAGTGGAGCCGCGCCGCAATCGACACCGAGATCGCCACCGGGCAGCACCTCGAGATCCCCATGGCCAGGAAGGTGCCGGTGGCCTGGATCTATCTCACGGCCTGGATGACCAAGGACCAGACCATCCAGTTCCGCAACGACGTCTATAATCAGGACGAGCAGTTGCTGGAGGCGACCGCCGAAGAGGCCGCGTTCTTCAGCAATGCCGGCAGCCACCCGCTGACCGCGCACATGGCGCAGTAGGCATGCAATCGCGGCACGGGCGGATGCAAAGCCGCATCCGCTGCCGCGGTTGACCCGGGCCCCGACCCGGTCGCACATTGCGCCTCGGCTGACGACAAGCGAGCGCGCAATGCCTGATCTCTCCAATGAAACTCCCTACGCCGACGGCAAGATCCTCAAACAGATCACCGACGGCGTTGGCGTGATCACCTTCAACAATCCAGACAAGCGCAACGCGATGTCGCTGGAGATGTGGGAGGGATTCGGCGCGGCGCTGACAGCCTTGCGCGACGACGATTCCGTGCGCGTCGTGATCCTGCGCGGCGCCGGCGGCAAGGCGTTCGTGTCCGGCGCCGACATCAGCCAGTTCGAGAAGACCCGCCACAACGCAGCAGCGTCAGAGGAATATAGCAAGCGCAGCGCCGCCCAACGTGCACTGCTCGCCAATTACCCGAAGCCGACCATTGCCTGCATCCAGGGTTTTTGCCTCGGCGGCGGCATGCAGGTCGCGATGCTCGCCGACATCCGCATCGCCGCGCATGACAGCCAGTTCGGCATTCCCGCGGCAAAACTCGGCATCGCCTATGGCTATGACGGCTTGAAGCATCTGGTATCGCTGGTCGGGCCGTCCTGGGCGCGGCTTCTGATGTACACGGGCATGCGCATCGATTCCACCGAGGCGCTGCGCATTGGTCTCGTCGAACGCGTGATCCCGGACGACCAGCTCTGGGGCGAGACCATGGCGATCGCCACGACAATTTCGCAGAACGCGCCGCTCGCGATCAAGGCCGCCAAGATCACCATCGCGGAGGTCCTGAAAGACGAAAGCAAACGCGACATGGATGCGATCAAGGCGATCGGCACGGCCTGCATGGACAGCGCCGATTTTCGCGAGGGCCGGCAGGCCTTCATGGAAAAGCGCAAGCCGCAGTTCAGGGGGACGTGACGGCGTCATAAGCTGAACCTTCGTTCAGGAAGATTAAATTCCTCGCGGTCCTGCGCTGCGGTAGCAACCAATTGATCCGCCGCAAGTTCTCCCGCCACCAACGAGGGAGATCGCGATGACACTCAAATTTGCTGTTCTTGGTCTGGCTGCGCTGGGCAGCGCGGCGCTGGCGTCGGGGCAAGCGCTCGCTGCGATGCCGAACGGCATTCCGCAAGCCGACAAGGTCGCAAGCGGCCCGGCGGCGAATGTCGACCAGGTGCGGATGGTCTGCAACGCCTGGGGTCGCTGCTGGTGGCGTCCGAACTATTACGGCGCCTACGGCTATTATGGCGGCCCGCGACGCTTCTACGGCCCGCGCCCGTGGGGTTATGGCCACCGTCACTGGCGCCGCTGGTAAAACGATGAAGGGGCCGCAGGCCCCTTTTCCAGCGCAGTCTCGCGCCGATCAATCGCCGAAAACCTCGATCAGGCGAAAGCGCTCGCACATCAGCATCATGTCTTCGCTGAACCGTCCGAGCCGGCCGAAATAGGCGCGATGGGCGTTGCGCCAATAGGCGAGGCTGCGATCGCCCTCCCCCTCATCATGCGCAAAGGCGGCGTCGACATCGTTGAACCGCCGATAGGTGATCTCGGTGGTTTCGATGACGCAGCGTGGATCTCCCCGTCCGTCCAGCACCACCCAACGCTCACCCGGCGCGGAGGTGTTTGGTTCGTCTTCCGTGCTGCAGGTTGCGGTCTTGATGCCCTTGACGACGAGCTCGAGCAATTCATCCGCAAGCGCGGGACTGTCGCCGAAAGCAAAGGTCCGGAGCTGTCGATGCCGTTCGGGGACTTGCTTGCGCATGAACGTCCAGCTCCTCCGACATCGACCGCCTGCGGCATCTACAGCACGGCGAGCACCGCTTTGGTAATATCGGCCGTACCGTTGCTGCCGCCGAACTCCATCGGCTTGAGGCCGTTGGCATAGACCTGGTCGACCGCGCGCTCGATCTGCTCGCCCGCTTCGGTGGCGCTCTCCAGTCCGTGCTTGTCGGCGAGCCAGTCCAGCATCATCGCCGCCGACAGGATCATGCCGGTCGGATTGGCCTTGCCCTGCCCCATGATATCGGGCGCGGTGCCGTGGCACGGCTGGAACACCGCATATTTGTCGCCGATGTCGGCCGACGGCGCCATGCCGAGGCCACCGATCAGGCTCGCGGTGATGTCGGACACGATGTCGCCGAACATGTTCTCCATCACCATCACGTCGAAATCCCAGGGACGCTTGACCAGCATCGCCGAGCAGGCGTCGACATAGAGGCGATCGGTCTTCACCCCGGGATGCTTCTTGGCGATCTCGTCGAAGATGCCGCGGAAGAACGCAAACGCCTTGAAGACGTTCGCCTTGTCGACGCAGGCGAGCGATCCCGGCTTGCCGCGCGCCTTGCGCCGCTCGGCGAGGCGGAACGAGAAATCGAACAGGCGCTCGGAGGTCTTGCGCGTGATCACCATGGTTTCGCGCGCGTCCTCGTGGGTGACGACGCCCTTACCCATCGAAGCGAACAGGCCTTCTGTGGATTCGCGGATCACGACGAGATCGATGCCGCGCTTGTCGGCGCCGACGATCGGGCTCGGCACGCCCGGAATGAGCCGCGCCGGGCGCACGCCGGCATAGAGGTCGAAGATGAAGCGCAGCTCGATCTGTGGCGCGATCTCGGTGTTGTCGGGGTAGCGCACCGAGGGCAGGCCGCAGGCCCCGAGCAGGATCGCATCCGCCTCCTCGCACAGCTTGATGGTGGAATCCGGCATCGACTTGCCGGTGGCCAGATAATTGTTGGCGCCCGCCGGCGCCTCGGTGAAGCGGAAGCGCAAGTCCGACTTCGTCTCGATCTTGCGCAGCACCTCGAGCGCCGGCGCCATGACTTCGGGACCGATGCCGTCACCGGCGAGCACGGCAATGTGGAAGGCGTTGTTTGCGGACATTTGGGGGTTCCTGAGAGGAAGGCGTCATTCCGAGGCGGCTCGAAGAGCCGAACTATGGTGCGCAATTGCGCACCTGAGGATCTCGAGATTCCGGGTTCGGTCCTGCGGGCCGCCCCGGAATGACGGAAGAGACTACGGCGTCAGCACCGTGCGCCCGACCACGGCGCCCTGCTGCAATTGCAGCAGCGCATCGTTGGCCTTGTCGAGTGGCGCCTTCGTCACCGGGATCGGAGCCACGTTCTTGGCGCGCACGAGATCGAGCAATTCCTGCGTCTCGCGCAAGTTTCCGACATAGCTGCCCTGGATCGTCACGGCCTTGATGGGAATCAGCGGCAACGCCCAGGTCGCGCCGCCGCCGAACAGGCCGACGATGACGAGCTTGCCGCCCTTGGTGAGACAGTCAAAGCCGAGTTGCGTCGTCGCGGCATTGCCGACGAGATCGATCACGGCGCGGATCGGACCGCCCGCTTTCTTCGCGAGTTGCTCCAGCGCGTCCGGCGCCTTGGGATCGACAGTGGCGAGCGCGCCGGCCTTTTCCGCCGCCTCGCGCTTCCTGGCATCGATATCGACCATGATCGCGCCCTTGCCGCCCATGGCTTTGAGCAGCGACAGCGCCATCAGGCCGAGCCCGCCGGCGCCGAACATCACGATCGGCGTATCAAAGTGCTGCTCAACCTTCTTCAGCGCGCTGTAGGTGGTGACGCCCGAGCAGGCATAAGGTGCGGCCGACGCAGGATCGAGCCCTTTCAGATTGAGCAGATAGCGCGGATGCGGCACCAGCATGTGGTCGGAATAGCCGCCGTCGCAGTAAACGCCGAGCGAGCGCGGCGTCAGGCACATGTTCTCGTCACCGGCGAGGCAGGTGGCGCATTTGCCGCAGCCGATCCAGGGATAGACGAGACCGACATCGCCGAGCTTGAGGTCGCCCTGGTCGGTCGGCTTCACGTCGGGACCGAAGGCCAGGACTTCACCGACGGTCTCGTGGCCCATGGTCAGCGGCAGATTGATGCCGCGGTCCTTCAGCGATAGCGGCTTGCGGCCGTGGCCGAGATCATAGCCGCCTTCCCAGATATGGAGATCGCTGTGGCAGACGCCGGCGGCCTTGACCTTGATCAGCACCTGCGTGCCCGACGGTTGCGGCGTGGCCTCGTCGAACTCCTGCAACGGCGCCTTGAAATCGGCGACCTTGAAACTCTTCATCGGAATCCTCCCGGCATACTCTTATCGTCACGCACCATGCCACGGGCGGTCGAGCGAGACAAATCTGGGAGCCGTCTTAGTTAGGCCAGCGGATGATGGCAAGCCGCGAACTGGCCGATTGCCACCTCACGCAACTCCGGCATCTCCGCGCTGCATCGCTGGTCCGCCCGCGGGCAACGGGTGCGGAAGCGGCAGCCGGATGGCGGCGCAATCGGCGATGGCGGCTCGCCGGTCGCCGCGCTTTCGGCGGGACGCACATCCGGATCGGGTACCGGGATCGCCTGCAACAGCAGCCCAGTATAGGGATGCGCGGGCTTTGCAAACAATTGCTCCGACGGTCCGACCTCACAGAGCCGGCCAAGATACATCACCGCGACGCGATCGCTGACCGCTTTGACCACGGCGAGGTCATGCGCAATGAACAGCAGCGTCAGGCCGAAGCGCGCCTTCATCTCTTCCAGCAGATTGAGGATCTGCGCGCGGATGGAGACGTCGAGCGCCGAGACCGGCTCGTCGCAGACGATGAATTCGGGATTGAGCACAAGCGATCGCGCGATCGAGATGCGCTGGCACTGGCCGCCGGAGAATTCATGCGGCAGACGACCCGCCACGAGATCCGGATCGAGCCCAACCGCAGCGAGCACCTCGTGAACCCTACGCTTGCGTTCGGTGCCATCCTTGACCCCGGCGATGATCAACGGCTCGGCCACGATATCGCCGATGCGGCGGCGCGGATTGAGCGAGGCGATCGGGTCCTGGAAGATCAGCTGCACGCGACGGCGCATTCTTCGCAACGCCTCACCCTCCATCGCGGTGAGGTCCTCGCCGTCGAACAGCACGCGGCCACTTTTGGCGCGGCGCAATTGCAGCACCGCGCGCCCCAGTGTCGACTTGCCGCAGCCGGACTCGCCGACCAGCCCGAGGGTCTCGCCGCGTGCGACATGAAGGCTGACGCCGGAAACAGCGTGCACGGTCTTGTTGCCGAGACCATATTCGACGACGAGATTATCGACGTGCAGGAGCGGCTCATCGCGCACGACCAACTGCATCATGCGCCGATCCCTTCCGCCATCTGGATCGGATGGAAGCAGGCATAGAGATGATCAGGCATCTCTGCGCTCTTCAACTCGGGCTTGGCTTCACGACAGCCGCCCGCAGCATAGCGGCAGCGCGGCGCGAAGGAGCAGCCTCTCAGCGGCCGCGTCGGATCGGGCGGACGGCCGGAGATCGCAGGCAGCGGCGTATGCGGCGCCGTCTCCAGCTTCGGGATCGCCGCGAGCAGCGCCTCGGTGTAGGGCATATGCATGCGCTTGAACAACGCCTGCGTCGGCGCACGCTCCACCACCCTGCCCGCATACATCACCGCGACCTCGTCGGCACGACCGGCGACCACACCGAGATCATGGGTGATGATGATCATCGCCATGTGGCGGCGGCGCTGCTCGCGCGCCAGCAGATCGAGGATCTGCGCCTGGATGGTGACGTCTAGCGCCGTCGTCGGCTCGTCCGCGATCAGGAGCTTCGGTTCGCAGGAGAGCGCGATCGCAATCGCGATGCGCTGCCGCATACCGCCGGAACATTGATGCGGATATTGCGCCAGCCGCTGCTCCGGCGCCGGAATGCCGACGGCCGCGAGCAGCTCGATGCTGCGCTTCCGCGCCGCCGGGGCATCGAGCTCGAGATGCTCCTGGATCGTCTCCATCAATTGGGTGCCGATGGTGAGCACCGGATTGAGCGAGGTCATCGGGTCCTGGAACACGACCGCGAGATCGCGCGCGCGCAGGCGCCGCAGGCTTTCGGGCGCGAGCCGGACCAGATCCTGACCGTCGAACATGACGCGTCCCGACAGCTTCGCCTTCTTCGGCAGCAGTTGAAGGATCGCCCGCGACAGCATGGTCTTGCCGCAACCGGACTCGCCGACGATGCCGAGCGTGCGGCCCGCCCCCAGCGACAGGTCGACATGATCGACGGCGCGCATGTTTCCACGCGGGGTCGGCAGCTCCACCGCGACGTCCTCGATGGTCAGGAGCTGAGTGCTCACAGCGCCCCCTGACGCGGGTCGGTCAGCGCCCGCATGGTGTCGCCGACAAGGTTGAAGGCCAGCACGGTCAGGAACAACCCGGCGGCCGGCAGGAAGGCCAGCCGCGGCGCGACGTCGAGGCTGTCGCGCCCCTCGCCGATCATGCTGCCCCAGCTCGCCATCGGCGGCGGCACGCCGAGCCCCAGGAACGACAGCGCGCCCTCGACCACGATGGTGACGGCGACACCGAGCAGGAAGAAGGCCAGCAGCGGCAGGATCACGTTCGGCAACAGCTCACGCAGCAGGATGCGCGCATGGCTGGCGCCAAGGGCTTCGGCCGCAATGACGAATTCGCGCCGCGCCAGGGTCAGCGTTGCCGCGCGCGCCACCCGCATGAAGGCGGGAATGCCGAGCACGCCGAGGATGATGGTGAGATTGGGTATGGACTGGCCGAGATAGGCGGTCACCGCGAGCGCGAAGATCAGCGGCGGAAAGGCCAGCAGCACGTCCATGCTGCCGACCATCAGCGTCTCGCACCGGCCACGGAAATAGCCGGCGAGCAGGCCCAGCGCACCGCCGATGCCAAGGCCGATCATCGGAGCAATCAGCCCGACGGTGAGCGAAACCCGTGCGCCGAAAATCAGCCGGGCAAGCTCGTCGCGGCCGAGGCCGTCGGTGCCGAGCCAGTGCTCGCTCGAGAACGCAGCGCGGCGCTCCAGCATGTCCATATCGGTCGGGTTCTGCAGCGGCAGTAAAGGCGCCAGGATCGCAAGCGCAAGGATGACAGCGAGCCAGATGCTTGCGACCCAGAACAACAGCCCGAGCTTGCGCTTGCGCCCGACCGATGCCGGCACGTCCTCTTGCATCGAGAGTTCAAGCGTGGCCATGGCGGATCCTCGGATCGAGCACGGCGTAGAGCATGTCGACGATGAAGTTCACGATGACGAAGCCGCAGGCGACCAGCAGCACCACGCCCTGGAGAATGACGAGGTCGCGGGTGTAGATCGCGCCGACCAGCAGCCGGCCGATGCCGGGCAGCGCAAAGATCGATTCCACGATCAGCGTGCCGCCGAGCAGACGGCCGATATTGATGCCTGTGACCGTCACCAGCGTCAGCGACGAGGGCTTGAGCGCATGCACGAACAGGATGCGCGAGGGCTTCAGGCCCTTCGCCTTGGCCAGCGCGATGTAATCTTCCTGCAACGTCGCGATCATGTCGGAGCGCAGCACCCGCATGATGCCCGGCCACTCCGCCAGCGCTAGTGTCAGCGCCGGCAGCACGAAGAAGCGTAAGTTCGCGAGCGGCTCCTCGGTAAACGGCACATAGCCGGTCGCCGGCAGCCAATGCAACTCGACCGCGAACAGGTAGATCAGCAGGATCGCCAGCAGGAAGGACGGCATCGACAGCATTGCAAAGGCGCTGCCGGTCATGAAGCGGTCGAACGCACCACCGGCGCGCGCGGCGCAGGCGATCGCGAGCGGCACGCCGATCAGGAGCCCGATGAACTCCGCCATCAGCATCAGCTCAAGCGAGACCGGGATGCGCTCGGAGACCGCCTGCAGCACGGTCTGCCCGGTGCGGAACGAGCGACCGAGATCGCCCTGCAGGACGTGGCCGAGCCAGCTCAGGTAACGCCACCACAGCGGCTGATCGAGCCCCATATCATGGCTGAGCGCCGCGACATTCTCAGGCGTCGCCTGATCGCCAAGGATAACGAAAGCGAGATCGCCCGGCAGCAGCGAGGCGATCAGGAAGGTGAGCAGCGAGACCGCAAGCAGCACCGGCAGCATGCCGAGCAGCCGCCGCGCGACGAAGTTCAGCATCGCGCGGTCATTCCAGCCAGGTGTTCGAAACGTCGATCACACCGTTGTAGATTTTCGGAAAGCCCTTCAGCTTGGCGCTCGACAGCGCGTAGTAGGTGTTCTGGAAGGTCCAGAACCAGATCGCCTCCTTGTTGATCAGGCGGCTGATCGCGCAATAATCCTCGGTGCGCTGGCCGACATCGGCAGTGACACGCGCATGATCGAGCAGCTTGTCGAGCTCCGGATCGGAGAAGCCGGCGAGCGCGACCGGGCTGCCGGTGCGGAAATTCGCATACATCTGCGGATCGGGATCGGCGAGATCGACAATGCGCCACGGCGTCAGCTGGAACTGACGCGAGAAGGCGCGCGAGGGAATCGTCGCCTGGTCGACCTGGTCGATCTCCATATTCGCGCCGGCGCGCTTCCAGAACTGTTGGAGCACCTGCCCGATCATGCGGCCGCGCGGCGTCGCGGTCGCCAGCATCTTGAACTCGACCGGCTTGCCGTAGTCCTTGATCAGTGCCTTCGCCTTCTCGAGGTCGTAAGGCAGGGCGCCGTCGTCCTTGCACTTCACCCAGGAGCCGTCGCCGTAAGGATTGGTCGCGGGCCGGCTGAGGCCATTGCTGATCGCCTGCGACATCTTTGGACGGTCGATCGACATCACCAGTGCCTGGCGCACGCGAACGTCGTCGAACGGCGCTACCTTGGTGTTGAAGGCATAGACCTGCGCACCCGAGCCCTTGTAGGTGTGCACGGTGAGCTTGGAGTCCTTCTGCGCCTTCAGGATGTTGTCGGCATCGTTCTCGTCGTCCCAGATGATGTCGACTTCGCCCGATTGCAGCGAAGCGAATCGCGACTGCGCGTCGGGCAGCGGCTTCAGGACGATGCGGTCGAGATAGGGACGGCCCTTGTCCCAGTAATCCGGGTTCTTCTCCAGCACCATGCGATCGCCGGCGGTCCAGGATTTCAGGATGTAGGGACCGGTGCCGACGGGATTGCGATTGTAATCGTCGCCCTTGGTCTTCCAGGCCGTCGGCGAATGCACGGCGTTGTTGGTACTCTGGATGCTCATCGTCGCAGGCAGATTCACGGAAGGGTCGGTGAGATTATAGACGATTGTGTATTCGTCCGGCGCCAGCACCTCCTTGACGTTGGTGATGTAGAAGGCGCAGCGGCACTTGTTGGCGGGGTCCTTCTGCCGGTCAAAGTTCTCCTTGAAGGCCTGCGCATTGAACGGCGTGCCGTCGTGAAATTTCACGCCCTTGCGCAGCTTGAAGGTCCAGCTCTTGTAGTCGTCGGAATGCGTCCAGGATTCCGCGAGCTTCGGCGCGGCATCTCCTTTGTCGTCCAGCGTGACCAGCGTGTCGAAGATCGCAGCGGCAGCGGTGTAGCCGGAGGAGTCGTAGACGCCGACTTTGAGCGGATCGAAGCCCGGAATATCCAGCTCCTGGCCGACGGTAATGCTGCCGCCGGACTTTTGCGCCTGCGCAGGCTCGACCAACGGGAGGAGCGCAAATGCCGCAACAAGGAAAATCGGCGCGCGCTTGCACGCCGCGGCAGCAATGTTCGTCATGGTTCCTCCCGGGATCCTCGTCCGATGTTTCGGATCGTTGAATGACTCGGGCAAGCTTGGCGGCAAATGCGCGCCACGGCAAGAGGAACACACGGGGTTCGATGCCGCACTCTTGCAGCGCAACGCGCTCAGTTCGTCGCTTGTGTTTTGCCTGACGGAATTGACGCGGCCTCACCGAGGCCGACCTCCTCGCGCAAAGCACGCGTGTGCTCGCCGAGCACGGCCATGGTCGCGCCCGGCGTGGTGTCGGCGCCGGTCATCCGGAACGGCAGATTGAGCACCTGGAAGGAACCGCCTCCGTCCTCCACCGATGACAAAGCCTGGCGATGCGCGAGTTGCGGATCGGCCAGCGCCTCGGACACGGTGCGATAGGCCGAAGCAGGCACGCCGGCCGCGCCAAGCGCGACGAGGCATGCGTCGGTCGAGAGCTGCCGCGACCAGGCCTCGACGCCATCCATCATGTCGGCCCAGTTCTCGCGGCGCGGAGCATAGCTGGAGAAGCGTGCGTCGGTGATCCATTCGGGGCGGCCGATTACGCCCATCAAGCATTGGAACGTCTTCTCACTGGCGACCGTGATCATGACATAGCCGTTGGCGGTCTCGGTCGGTCCGAACATCGGACGCGGCGGCGGCTTCACTGCGAATTGCGAGCTCTGCAATTCGACCACCGTCAGGCTCAGCATCGACTCCAGCATGGAGACATCGATATGCTGGCCCTGCCCGGTCACGGTGCGCTGATAGAGCGCCGAGGCAATCGCGCCAAAGCCGTAGGTGCCGGTCACGACGTCGGCATGATAGATGCCGCAATAGTCCGGCCTGTTGCGGCCAGGCTGGTAGGCGAGATGCGCCATGTCGTAGCCGGAGGCCGCGTGGATCACCGGCGCGTAGGCCGGCAGCTCGGCCGAAGGGCCGCTCTGGCCATAGCCGGAAATCGAGCAGTAGATCAGCCTGGGATTGACCGGGCGGAGGCTGTCGTAATCGAGCCGGAGCCGACGCATCACGCCGGGGCGAAAATTCTCGACCAAAATGTCTGATGTGGCGGCCAGCCGCCGAACCGCCTCCCGTCCGTCCTCCGACTTGAGGTCGAGCACCACACTCTTCTTGCCGACATTGAGCTGGCCGAATACGGTGCTGCAGCCCTTGCGCAGCGGCGGCCGCGTTCGCATCGTCTCACCGCCGTCGGTCTCGATCTTGATGACCTCGGCGCCCATGTCGGCCAGCATTCGTGCGCAATGGGGGCCGGCGATGGTGGTCGAGAAATCCAGGACCCTGAGGCCTGCAAAGGCCTTTGTCGTCGTCCCCTCATGCTTATCTGCTAGTTGCATGCGTGCTGCGCCCCTGCCGAGTCCGCGAGTCAATTAGGAACTATCGTTGTTCCCTCATGTTGGTGCGCCGACCCTAGAGGGCGGCGGCTGAGTAGGAAAGTCTTTACCGAACCGGTACATCGCGTGGGCGGCTCGAGATTTCCAGGGGCAACTGGACCCGATCTTGCATAGCAGCAATCGGGATCGGAAGAGGGCGATCTTCTTGAGGGTCTTATTCGTCACGACAGAGATGGACGACTTCGTCCGCGTCGGCGGACTCGGTGCCGTTTCTGCTGCCCTCCCCAGAGCCCTCCGCCCCTTCGCCGATATCCGGATCATGCTGCCCGGCTATCGCGACATCATCGAGCAACTCACGCATATTCAGATCGTTGGACGCTGCCCGGCATTTGCGGAGATGCCGGCCTGCTCGCTCGGCCGGGCCGCCACCAAGGACGGTCTGCCGGTCTATGTGCTGTTGTGCTCACAACTCTACGACCGCCCCGGCAACCCCTATGGCGACGAGTCCGGCCACGACTGGCCGGACAACGACATCCGCTTCGCGCGCTTTGCGTCGGCTGCCGCTGAGCTGGCCATGGGCAAGCTGGACAAGAATTGGGCAGCAGATCTGATCCATGCCAATGACTGGCAGGCCTCGCTCGTACCGGCCTATCTCGCCTGGCGCGGCGCCAAGCTGCCGTCGATCCTGACCATCCATAACCTCGCCTATCAGGGTCTCTTCCCGAAGGAGTCGCTGCGGCGGATCGGCGTCCCCGAAAGCTCCTTCCACATCGACGGCGTCGAGTTCTACGACCAGCTCTCCTTCCTCAAGGCCGGGCTTGTCTATGCCTCGCACCTCACCACCGTCAGCGGCACCTATGCGCGCGAGATCACGACGGAGGAATTCGGCTGCGGCCTCGAAGGCCTGCTGCGCGTCCGCTCCGAGGCGTCCGAACTCACCGGCATCCTCAATGGCATCGACGAGAGCTGGGACCCGCGCTCCTGCGCCCAGCTCGCGCAACAATTCGGCGCCGGCGACTGGGTCGGCAAAAAGGCCAATGCAGATTACGTGCGCAAGCAGTTCGGGCTTGCCGTCTCGCGCGGGCCGATGTTCGCGATCGTCGCACGGCTCGTGCACCAGAAGGGCATCGACCTCGTGCTGTCGGCGGCCGACGAGATCGTCGATGCCGGCGGGCAGATCGTGGTCACCGGCTCCGGCGAGCCGGCGCTCGAGCAGGCGCTGATCGACGCGCATCGCCGCCGCCCCGACGCCATCGGCGTCACCATCGGCTTCAACGACGCCCAGGCACGGCGCATCTTCGCCGGCAGCGATTTCACCTTGATGCCGTCGCGCTTCGAGCCATGCGGGCTGAGCCAGATGTACGCGCAACGCTTCGGCTCGCTGCCGATCGGTCACCAGACCGGCGGCCTGGCCGAAACCATCACCGACGGCGAGACCGGCTTCCTGTTCCCAAGACCCTCGCACGAGTCCTTCCTCGGTGGCGTGCGCCGCGCCTTCTCCGCCTTCATGGCCCAGGACCAGCTCGACGCCATGCGCCGCAGCGCGATGGGCAGGTCGTTCTCCTGGAGCATCTCGGCGAGTAGCTACAGCAAGCTGTACAGGAAGCTGGCGGCTGTGTGAGGCTGAGGCGTACGACACCTCTATCTCCCGTCACCTCTGAGGTGGCCGCTCCTTCAGCGGCCCTCGAAGGGCGACGGCCCGGCTGCAGCAGCGGGGCCGTGCGTCCTTCGAGGCTCCCGGCGCGATGCCCTGCACCGCACCACTCGCACCACAGGATGACGGACTAAGAGCAGAGCAGAGCAGAGAGCCCCTCACCCCTTCCCGCGCGCGTCCATTTGCGACCGGCCGATCCACGCGCGGTTGAGGCAGCGGGTCATCCAGTCCGGTTGCGGCTCGCCGCGGAGCCGGGCCAATGCTTCCTGATACGGGCCGACATAGCGCAGCCGGTCGGGCAATTTCGGATAGAGGCGCTTGATCCATCGCACCGCGTTGTCGGCAGATCTCTCGTCGCGCGCATCGAGGTCAAACCCGAACCCTACGCGCAGACGCTCCGGCAGCAGGTTCGCGGTCAGCGCCCGGTACCATCGCGGCGGCCGCAGCCAAGGACGCGCACCATCAAATATCTGCGCGGCGATCTCGCGCGCCGCCGAGCTGACGGTCAGATTGTCCGACTGCACCATCGCTGCAGTGTAGGCCGCAAAGCCCGACCAGTCGGCCGGCAGATCATCCGCCGTCAATCCGAACAGCGCGCCGAACATCCGGCTTTCTGTCCAGTACCGCTCGCGCTCCTCCACCGAGAGTGGCGGCAGAACCAAATCATGCGCCATCAGCGCAGTCTCGACCAGCGTCGCATGAACCCAGCGCAGCGACGGAATGTCGTTGGCGCAGTAGCGCGAGCCCGCCGCAAACGGGCCGACCGTCTCCGGCATCTCACCGACGATCATGCCATGGCGCCGGTGCAATTGCCGGGATGACAAGAACGCCCGGTCGAGCGAACCGAACACCATGGCAAAGACGATGTCGAAGGTGCGGTGGAAGCGCCCGATCGGATCGGCAAAGGTCTTGGAGTGCTCGGCGATGGCGGCGGCGACCCAGGGGTGGGCAAGTTGAAGCAGCAGCGCGCGGCCGGCGCCGAGGAAGATGACGGCCTCCCGATCGATCCGCCACGTCACCGTGTCAGGACCGAACACGCCTGCAACCGGTCCCGCCGCGCGGGCGCGGACCTGATCGAGAGCCAATTCCAGATCGTTGCCGGACACCACGTGCAGGCCCTCCCGAGGTCGGACTAAGGCCGACGATCCGCAAAGCCTGTGGCAATTCGATGAAGCGGACGGCGGCTCTCGACGCTATTCCGCGGCCAGCGGCATCTCGTCCAGATGCTCGTGCAGCACCACGCCCGACAACGGATCGAATTCGCCGATCCACGGCTTTCGCTCGAGCACCGATCTCGTGTGGGCATAGCCCGCATCCCAGCGCTGCATGATGCCGGACGGGCTGAAGTCGATGTCCTTGGTGTGGCTCTCGTGGTCGAGCTGGGGTGCGAGCAGCCGCACCACATGCATCCGGGTCGGGCAGCCGTAGCTGATCAACTCCTTCACCGCAGGATCGCCGCGCTCGCTTTCGGGCAGATGCCCGGCGAGCTGGTTGATGACGTGGCGGAGACGATGGGCCTGCTGCTGGCGGGCAATGTGGCTCGCGATGCGGCTGGAGTACTGCACGTCCTTGTGACGGTTCAGCACCTCCGCCATCGTGGTCGGCTCGGCACCGACGGGATTCCACAGATGCACCGCGAAGATCAGCGAATTCCTGCGCGGATTGTCGTCGAAGACCGCCTCGGTTGGCGTGTTCGACAGGATGCCACCGTCCCAATAGAGCTCACCGTCGATGCGCACTGCCGGAAACGCCGGTGGAAGCGCGCCCGAGGCCATGATGTGTTTCACCGTCAGCTCGCCGTCACGGCTGTCGAAATAGCGCATCTGGCTGCTGCGGACATGAGCCGCGCCGACCGTCAGCCGTGGTGCGCAGCGATTGACGAGGCCGAAATCGACGAGCTCGCGCAACGTTTTCTCCAGCGGAGCGGTCGAATAGAAGCCGGCGTGGTCGGCCCCCAGCGGGTAAGAATCGCCCGCATGCGCCAGCGGATTGGGGCGGAAGAAGCCGGGGATGCCACTGGTCACTGTCGACCAATAGGCCAGCTTTTCGTTGAACCCGGGAAACACGCTGCGCAGATTCCAGACCGGATTCTGCTCCATCCGTTTCCAGAATTCCTTCAGTCGCGCCAGCCGCTGTCCAGGCTCATTGCCTGCGATGAGGCTCGCATTGATCGCACCGATCGAGGTGCCGATGATCCAATCCGGCTCGATCCCGGCCTCGTGCAGCGCCTGGTAGACCCCGGCCTGATACGAGCCGAGCGCGCCGCCGCCCTGGAGTACCAGCACGACCTGGCCCGGTAGGCCCTTGCCCTGTGTTTTATCCTGTGTGCCGTTCATGGTTCGCTCCTGATGAGCCTGCACTGGTCGAATATTCGCCGTTGGCCGCGACTTGTTACTCCGGACCGAGCGATCCCGCTTCATGTCAATGCGCAGTCCAGCCGCCATCGACCGGAAGCGCAATGCCGGTGATCGAGGCGGCTGCGTCGGTCGCCAGGAACACCGTGAGGGCGCCAAGCTGCTCGACCGTGGCGAAGCGTTTGTTGGGCTGCTGCGCGAGCAGCACGTCGCGGACGACCTGATCACGCGAGATACCGTGTGCCTGGGCCTGCCCATCGATCTGCGCCTCGACCAGCGGCGTATAGACGTAACCCGGGCAGATGGCATTGCAGGTAATGCCTTCCTCCGCAGTCTCCAGCGCCGTCACCTTGGTCAGGCCGACGATACCATGCTTGGCTGCGACATAGGCCGCCTTGAACGGCGAGCCGACGAGGCCGTGCGCAGATGCGACGTTCATGATCCGGCCAAAGCCGTTCTGGCGCATCGCGGGCAGCGCGAGCCGTGTCGTGTGGAAAGCCGACGACAGGTTGATCGCCAGGATCTGGTCCCATTTTTCGACCGGAAACTGCTCGAGCGGTGCGACATGCTGGATGCCGGCGTTGTTGACGAGAATGTCGAGTCGACCAAATTGCGCCCCCGTCGCCGCGATCATCTCGGCGATCGATTCCGGCCGGGTCATGTCCGCCGGCGAATAGCTCGCCTTGACACCGAACTCGGCGGTGATTTGCTCGCGCGTCCGGCTGATCTCGCTGGCGACACCCAGGCCGTTGAGCACGATGTCGGCGCCCGCGGCGGCCAGCGCCCGCGCAATGCCAAGGCCGATCCCGCTGGTCGATCCGGTAACCAGCGCCACCTTGCCGGTCAACACCCTTGACGAAGCCGGCGTCTGCGACGTGATGGGAATATTCATGATCCAAACCTCTTCTGGGCCACGACCGGCGCAACGCACGCGCCATCGCTGGGCCGAAATGTGCGGGATCATCGCACCTGGCGGAAATGCCGGTTGGCTTCCGAGTCCATACGTCCGCGCTATCGTAGGCGGGATGTCATTTCCCGTCGCGATCGGCTAGGTTTCGGGCCGATCTTGCTGGGGAGCCGATCCATGGAAATGCATCAAGTGCGCTATTTCCTCGCGGTGGCGCAGCTGTTGAATTTCACCCGCGCCGCCGAGGAGTGCAACGTGACGCAGCCTTCGCTGACGCGCGCCATCAAGCAGCTCGAGGCCGAGCTCGGTGGCGACCTGTTTCGCCGCGAGCGGCCCGCGGCACAACTGACCGAGCTCGGCCAGCGCATGCATCCGCTGCTGAAGCAGTGCTACGATGCCGCTGCCGGCGCACGCTCGCTCGCCTCCTCGTTCAAGAGCGGAGAGATCGGCGCGCTGCGCATCGCGCTGACGCATTCGATCGATCTTTCGCTGCTCATTCCCCACCTGAACCAGATCAAGCGGCAGTTCAATCGGCTGGAATTTCGCTTCCTGCGCGGCTCCAGCCGCGACGTCGCCGAATTCCTGAAAGAGGGCGAGGCCGAACTCGGCATCGCGGCCGAAATCGACGAATCCTGGGAGCGGCTCGATGTCTGGCCGCTGTTCACGGAGAGCTTCGAGCTCGTGGTCAACGAGGGACATCGCCTGGCCGGCCGCAGCTCCATCGAGCTGGACGATCTGCAGGCGGAGCAACTGCTAAGCCGGACATTTTGCGAGCATTCCAGCCGAATCTCCACGAGCCTGCGGGAGCACGGCATCGACGTCGAGCATGGCCATGAGGTCTCAAGCGAGCACGATCTGATCGAACTCGTCGAAGCCGATATCGGCGTCGCCATGGTCCCCCACTCCTCCCCCGTGCCGGAGAAGTTGACGCGCGCTGCGGTCGCAGGGCTCGACGCCCGCCGCACCGTCAGCCTTTACGGGGTGGCCGGCCGGCAACGCACGGCGGTGGCCAATGCGGTGATGCGGATGCTGCGCGGTGCCGACTGGCGGGCGATCGCCGGTTAGGTTCGCTGCACCGGGACGACGCGGGCTTCAGCGCCTTCCGCTCGCGCCCGCGAGCGCCTCGAGCAGATCGTCGATCTCCATGCGCTTGCGAAAATCAGGATCGACGAAGCGGGCTTTGACGATGCCGTCGCGGCCGACCACGAACACGGCCGGAATCGGCAGCATCCAGCCGTCATTGCCGTGAAATTTCGCCATGTCCTGATAGGACAGCAGGTTCTTGATCTCGGCGCCGAGCCAGATCGCGAGGTTCAACGACAGCGCGTAACCATTGTCGAGATCCGTCAGGATCGGAAATGGCGCACCCGAATCGGCCTTGAGCTGCCGGGTGTACTCCTGGGTCTCCGGCACGATTGCGACGATCTGCGCGCCCATGGCTTCGATGCGGTCAAGCGCCTGGACCACCGCGCGGACATTGAGCCTGCAATAGGGACACCAATGACCACGGAAGAACATCACCGCGACCGGGCCGCGCTCCAGCAGCGCGGCCAGCGCGACCAGACGTCCGCTGTCATCCGGCAGCATGAACGGCGGCATCGCATCCCCCGGACTCGGCGCGCTCTCGCCGCCGCCATTCCCACCCAATCTCGCCACGAGGCGATCGACCGCCTCGCCATAGGCCGGGAAGACCTTGCGGCTGGCATCGGCATAGGCGCGCAGCTGTTCGTTCAGTGTGCCGTCCATATCGCGGCAGCGCTGGAAGGCAGACCTGAGACGTTCGGCGTCGGCTGGTGAGAGAGACGTCATCTTCCGCTCCGGCACTCTTGAGGCGAATATTAGTTTCCCGGTTCGGCTGCCCGCAAGGGGCGGCTTGGCGACCATCGGACCCCGGAAGCTCCCGAAGCGGAAATGCCGATGCCCAATCGGTTCGATAGCCGCCGCGCATCAAGATAGCACGAGGCTATCGCATCGAGAGCAAGCCGGCATTTCAGCTTCGACGCAGTCTCGACGAAGCTCCTGCCATAGCCGGCAACCAGCAAGGTTCCGGCCAGCACAGGAGACCTCCCATGTCCAAGAGCCACATCTTACCGCGTCTGATCTTTCCGGGCCTTGCCATCGTCGGTGCATTGGCACTCTCGGCGCAGCCGGTATTCGCCGGCGAATGCCCGGCCGACAAGATCAAGCCGAACGCGCAACAGATGGTCGACGCCAAGGCCGTCGGCGTCACCGACGTCACGCTCGGCGCCATCGATCTCGGCAAGCAGCCAGCGCATATCGAGGGCCGCGAGCTGCGCTTCCGCAAGCTGACCATCGAGCCCGGCGGCATCGTGCCCTGGCACAGCCACGACGATCGCCCCGCCTTGATCTTCGTGCAGCAGGGCGAGATCGTCGAATACGCCTCCAACTGCGCCGATCCGATCGTGCACAAGGCCGGCGACATCCGGCCCGAGGTATCAGGCACCTCGCACTGGTGGAAGAACCGCGGCAAGGAGACGGTCATTCTCTATGTCGGCGACGTTCGCAGGGACCCGCAAGACCACAACATGTAACGCGTGCACCTGCCCCAGCGCACCCGTTACCGGATGCGGCACCCGGTACTCCCCAAGCCTTCCAGCCTGCCGGGCGCCGCACCCACCACAGGAGGAGCTGCATCATGGCCGACCTTTCCGCGCATGCCGGGACCGACGTGATCATCACGGATACGCACACCAAGCGAGTTGCGCTCCGTTCGCTTGTCATCGGCCTGACTGCTTTCCTGACCGTCGTCGACCTCTTCGCGACGCAGGCGATCCTACCCTCGCTGACGCGGCACTACGGTGTCACGCCCGCGGCGATGGGCTTTGCCGTCAATGCCAGCACCTTCGGCATGGCCATCGCAGGCCTCGTCGTCGGCTTTCTCAGTCCGCATATCGATCGCCGCACCGGAATCCTCCTCAGCCTGGCGCTTCTCGCGATCCCGACCAGCCTGCTGGCGGTCGCGCCAAACCTTGCAGTCTTCACCGCTCTGCGCATCGCCCAGGGTCTCTGCATGGCGTCTGCCTTCGCACTGACGCTGGCCCATCTCGGCGAGCAATGCAGCGCCATGGACGCCGGTACTGCGTTTGCCGCCTACATAACCGGAAACGTCGCCAGCAATCTGCTCGGCCGGCTGATCTCGGCGGCGGTCGCCGATGGCCTCGGATTGCAATGGAACTTCTATTTCTTCGCAAGCCTCAATCTCGCCGGCGCCGCGCTGGTCTACTTCACCATCAAACGCGTCCAGCCCGTATCACCGACCACGCCGGTGGGCGCTCCGTTTGCCGCCATGATCGCACATTGGCGCGATCCGCGATTGCGCGCCGCTTTCGGCATCGGCTTCTGCATCCTGTTCGCCTTCATCGGCACCTTCACCTTCGTCAATTTCGTCCTGGTCCGGCCGCCGCTGTCGCTCGGCATGATGGACCTCGGCCTGGTCTACTTCGTCTTCCTGCCGTCGGTCGTCACGACGTTGCTGGCTGGCCGGGCCGCATCGCGCCTGGGAACACGCGTGACGATATGGGCAGCGCTCGCGGTCGCCGGCGTCGGCTTGCCGCTGATGCTTTCTGCGCGTCTCGGCGAAGTGCTGATTGGAATGGTTCTGGTCGGTGTTGGCACATTCTTCGCGCAGGCCGCAGCCACCGGCTTCGTCGGGCAGACTGCGGCCGACAACCGCGGCGTTGCCAGCGGCACCTATCTGGCGTGTTATTTCGGTGGCGGACTGATCGGCACGGCCGTGCTCGGACGTCTGTTCGACGCCTTCGGCTGGCACGCGTGCGTGGCGGGTGTCGGCGTGGCGCTCGCGGCAGCGGCCCTCTTCACCTTCGCCTTGAAACGCTAGCGCTTCGCCGGCACTTCCTGCGGCGGCGGATCGTCGTCGGCAATGGCGCGCCAGGCGGCGCCGTCGAGATCGTCGTACTGGCCGCTGCGCAGCGACCAGAGGAAGGCGACGAGGCCGGCGCCTCCGAGCATCAGCGCCAGCGGCACAAGGAAGACCAGGATCTCCATCACACGAACTCCCGCGAGGCGCTGCGGGCGCGCAGCGAGTTCAGCATCACCAGGATCGAGGACCCGCTCATGGCAGCCGCCGCAATCAGGGGCGTCACGACGCCGCTGATCGCCACCGGCACGGCCAGCACATTATAGCCGATCGCGAGCCAGAGATTTTGCCGCATCAGATGCAGCGCCTTGCGCGCGGAATCGATGGCCGCAACGACAGGGGCCAGCGGCCGGCCGAGAAAGACGAGATCGGCGGTGGCCTGGCTGAGATGCGCGGCCGAGATCGGCGACATCGAGACATGGGCAGCCGCCAGCGAGGGCGCGTCGTTCATGCCGTCGCCGACCATCAGCACTTTCGCGCCGCGCCGCTTCAATTCCTCGATCCGCGCGATCTTGTCGGCCGGCGTGACGCCCGCGCGCCATTCGGCAACGCCCAGCGCATGAGCCGCCGCGATCACGGCGGGCTCGCGGTCGCCGGAGAGAATTTCGATGCCAATGTTGCGGTCCTTCAGCGCTGCGATCACGGCCTGCGCATCCGGACGCAGGCCCTGACGCACGGAGAGAATGAACCTGTCGGCCCCCTTGCTGAACGCCACGACGGACGCTTCGGGATCGAGCGTGACGCCGCCGACCAAAGCTTCGGCACCGCAGAAGGACGGCCGACCAAGGCGGATCTCGACACCATCCACCACAGCACGAACGCCCTGCCCGGCCTCCTCGACTGCACCGACGATCGGCGATTTTGCACCGGCGGCCTGCGCGACAGCAGCGGCGACCGGATGATGGCTCGACAGCGCGAGGCGGCCGGCGAGATCGAAGACGTCCGCAGGAATATCGGCCGCATTCGTCACGTCGAGATCCGGCAGCGTCAGCGTGCCGGTCTTGTCGAAGATGACGTGGTCGGCTTCGGCAAGCCGCTCGATGGCATCGCCGGAATTGAGCAGCACGCCTGCCTTGAACATCGCACCCGAGGCCACCGTCTGCACGGTCGGAATGGCAAGGCCGAGCGCGCAGGGACAGGTGATGATGAGGACCGCAACGCCGGTGACGATCGCATCGTGCCAGTTCGCTCCCGCGATGACCCAGCCAAGGATCGTGATCAGCGCGGTCGCATGCACCACCGGCGCATAGAGCCGCGAAGCGCGGTCGGCGAGCCGCATGTAGCGCGAGCGAGCCTGCAGGGCATTGTCGAGCAGGCGCGTGATCTCGGCGAGCAGCGTTGCTTCCGACGCGGCCGAGACCCGCACCCGCAACGTCCCGGAGATATTCATCGAGCCGGCATAGACCGGCGTGCCGTGCTCGGCCATGACATAGAGCGTCTCGCCGGTGATCAGGCTCTGGTCGATCTCGGAGCGCCCCTCGATCACGGTGCCGTCGACGGCGCAGCGCTCGCCCGGTCGCAGCAGCACGATGTCGCCGGGATGGATCGCAACGACCGGCACCTGCGAGATTTCATCAGGCCCGACGAACTTCGCCGCGGTCTCCGCCTTCAACGCCGCGAGATTGCCGGCGACCGCGCGGGTTCGCCGCCGCATGTTCTGGTCGAGGAAGCGACCGACCAGCAGGAACGTGAGCAGCATGATCGCCGCGTCGAAGTAGGCGTGCTCGGCATGGTTGACGGTCTCGACCACGGACATGCCGAGTGCAAGACACACGCCGATCGAAATCGGCACGTCCATGTTGGTGGTCTTGTTCGACAGCGCACGCCAGGCCGAACGGAAGAACGGCTGGCCGGCATAGGCCGCCGCCGGCAGCGCGATCAGCGCCGACAGCCAGTGGAAGAAGTCGCGCTGCTCCGGCAGCATGTCCGAGACGTTGCCCGACCATACCGGGATCGACAGCATCATCACGTTCATGGTGGCAAACGCGGCGACACCGAGGCAACGCAGCAGGAAGCGCGATTCGGCGACCTCGGTCGCTTCCGCGCTTTCGGTTTCGTAAGGATAGGCCTTGTAGCCGAGCTCTTCGAGCCGATCGATGAAACGGGCGGGATCGAGCGTGCCCTGTTTCCATTCCAGCGCGACGCGCCGGTCGGTGAGGTTCACCCGTGCCATCGTGACATCCGGGATGGCCTGCAGACCGCGCTCGATCTTGGCCATGCAGCCGGCGCAATGAACGCCCTCGACCGCCAGATCGATATGCTGAATGCCTGCGCCCGCGGCGCGGACGTAGTGAGAGAAATCGCGTGTCACCTGCATGGGAAGACCTCAGTTCAGGATCACGCGATTGCGCGACAGGAACACGCGCTCACCCTTGGCGTCACCCTCGATGACGAGATCCCACTGGCCCGGCGCAACCGAGGCCGCGTTGCCGCGATAAATGCCGACGCCGGCTTCCGCGAGCTCGACCGCAAGGTCGGCGCGCTTGTCGGTCGGCCGCTCCAGGCGCCCACCGAATTTCAAGCCGCTCACCGGCTGACCCGCCGCATCGCGCGCCTCGACCTGCAGCACGGCATTGCCATCGGCGCGCCGCTCGATATGCGCATTGACTTTCCATTTGCGCGCGGCCTGGTCCTGCGCCGCCGAGATCTCGCGGTCATAGGCGAGACCCGCGGCATAGGGGCTGTCGACGTCGGTGCCGGGCAGCGTCGCGATCGCGAGCTTCATCATGGTGACGTTGACGCCGATCACTACCCCGAAGAAGGCGACCAGCATCAGGAACACCTTGGTTCCGGTCAGCGGCTTGGTGGCCATGGCGATCTCCTGAACTTACGGCGCGACGAAATTGTCGGTGGTGGAGGCGACCTCGCCAAGCCCGATATCGGTGACGTGGAAGTGCACCGGGATCGACTTCTCCGGATTGTTGTCGGCCGGCGCGGTGACGAGCAGGCGCAGCTCACTGGTGGAGTCGCGCGGGACCACAATCATCGGCCTGTCGGGCGTTACCGAATCGACGCCGACGACGTGAATCGTGGAATTGACCGGGCCATCGGCGTCGATCGCGATGACGCGATCGTAGCCGCTCTTGTTCAACAGCCGCACCGTATAGGCATTTCGGATCGAGCCGTCGCTGAGCTTGACCGCGACCGGGTTGCGGTCGTGCAGCACGTTGACGTCGAGCAGGCTACGGGTCGCGAGCGTATAGATCATGATGCCGCCGACCGCGGCAATGATCGCGCTGTAGACCACCGTGCGGGCCCGGACGATGCGGTAGACCGGCGGCTTGCCTTCCTGGCGGCGATGGATGTTGATGTCGTTGTCATAGCCGATCAGCCGCTTCGGCCGACCGATCTTGGTCATCACGTTGTCGCAGGCGTCGATGCAGAGCCCGCACTGGATGCATTCGAGCTGCGGTCCGTTGCGGATATCGATGCCGGTCGGGCAGACCGCGACGCATTGGTAGCAGTCGACACAATCGCCGACCTGCTCGCCGAGCGCGCGCAGCTCCGCGGCCTTCTTGACCGAGGTGCGCTTCTCGCCGCGGTCGTAGCGATAGGTGACGTTGAGCGCCCATTCGTCGGTGAGCGCAGCCTGGATGCGCGGCCACGGGCACATATAGGTGCAGACCTGCTCGCGCATGTAACCGGCCAGCACGTAGGTCGTGGCCGTCAGGATGCCGATCCAGCTATAGGCGATCATCGGCGCCTGGAAGGTCAGGAGCTCTTTCACCAGCGTCGGGGCGTCGTTGAAATAGAGCACCCAGGCGCCACCGGTCCACCAGGCGATCATGAGCCAGATCGCGTGCTTGAGCCCGATCTCGGAGGCGCGCTTGATCGTCAGCGTACCGGCCGATTTATCCTTCCGCATCCGCTCGCGGCGGTCGCCCTCGACGAGGCGCTCGACCGCGTAGAACAGGTCGGTCCAGACCGTCTGCGGGCAGAGATAGCCGCACCAGATGCGGCCGCCGACCGAGTTCATCAGGAACAGCGCCACCGCGGCAACGATCAAGAGGCCGGTGAAGTAGTAGACCTCCTGCGGCCACAGCTCGATGAAGAAGAAGTAGAAGCGGCTGTTGGGGAGATCGATCAGCACCGCCTGGCTGGGGGCGCCGAGGCCGCGGTTCCAGCGCACGAAGGGCAGGAAGTAGTAGACGCCGAGGCAGAACGCCATCAGGCCCCATTTGATCCGGCGAAAGGTGCCGGAGACGCTCTGGGGATAAACCTTCTTGCGGGCTGCATAGAGCGGCCCGTTGTCATCAACCGGTGTGAGGTCTTTCGGGTTTACGGTCTTGTTCATCGCTCGGGACTCTCGAAGAGGTGCGATTAAACCTAGACCCGACGCCGCTGGGTCAGTTGATCCAGCTCAAGCGGGGGCATTTTTGTTCGCCCCCGCTTGTCGCCATGAGGCTATTTTCCACCGCCCAGCGAGTGGACGTAGACTGCCATCGCCTTGATGGTGGCGGGATCGAGCCGCCCTTCCCAGGCCGGCATGACGCCGGCGCGGCCATTGCCGATGGTCTCGATCAGGACCGCCTCGTCGGAGCCGTAGAGCCAGATCTTGTCGGTCAGATTGGGCGCGCCGAGTTCCTGGTTGCCCTTGCCGCCATCGCCATGGCAGGCGACGCAATTGTCGACGAAGATCTTCTCACCCTTGGCGGCGTCATAACCCTTCCTGGTCGAGAGGCCGGACAGCGAGCGCACGTAATTGGCGACCGTGACGATCTCTTCTGGCTTCAGCACGCCGTCCTTGCCGAAGGCCAGCATCTGGCCCTCATGCGTCTTGGCGTGGCCGGAGCGTGCGCCGAACTGGATGGTCTGCATGATCTGGTCGAGCGTGCCGCCCCACAGCCAGTCGTCGTCGTTCAGGTTCGGGAAGCCCTTGGCGCCGGCAGCGCCGGAGCCATGGCACGGCGCGCAATTGTCGCCGAACACGGTCTTGCCCTTGGCGCGAGCGAGCGCCAGCAAGGCCGGGTCCTTCTCGATGTCGGCGAGCGAGGCAGTGCCGAGTGCCGCCATCTTGTCACCCCGGATCTTCTCGAGATTGGCAAGCTCGACCGCGACGTCGGCGCGCGACGAGTAGCCGAACAGGCCCGTCGTGTTGCTCGATATCAGCGGCCAGGCCGGATAGACGACCCAATAGGCGACCGCCCAAACGATGGTCAGGTAGAAGCAGATCACCCACCAGCGCGGCAGCGGCGTGTTGAGCTCCTTGATGCCGTCCCACTCATGCCCGGTCGTGGCCCTGCCGGTGACGGAATCGATTTCACTATGGTCGGTCATGATCTCTCACTCCTCCCGCAGCGGCAGGCTGGCCGCTTCGTCGAACACAGCCTTGTTGCGAGGCCAAAACGCGTAGGCGATGATCGCGAGAAAGATCGCGACGAAGACTGGCGTCCAGATCGTGGTCACGAGACCGGACGCGAGATTGTCGAGTGTCAGGATGGCTTTCATCGGTGATGCCTTCTCAGCGAAGATTGGCTTTCTCGTTGTAGAGCTTGAAGTCGACCAGCGTGCCGAGCATCTGCAGGTACGCGATCAGCGCGTCCATCTCGGTCGGCGTTCCGGTCTTGCCGTCGAAATTGCGCACGACGGCCTTGGCGTAGCGCTTGGTGAAGGCATCGCCGCCGGCATTGTCCGGATCGGCCTGGGCCTTCATGTCGGCGGCCGCGTTGGCGATCTGGTCGTCGGTATAGGGCACGCCGACGGTCCGCAGCGTACGCATGTGGTCGGCAATCGTGTCCGTGTTGACCTCCGTTTGAGCCAGGAAGGGATAGCCCGGCATCACCGACTGCGGCACGATGGCACGCGGGTTGGTCAGATGGGTCACGTGCCAGTCGTCGGAATATTTGGCGCCGACGCGAGCAAGGTCAGGCCCGGTACGCTTCGAGCCCCACTGGAACGGATGGTCGAACATGCTCTCGGCGGCTAGCGAGAAGTGGCCGTAGCGCTCGACCTCGTCGCGCAGAGGCCGGATCATCTGCGAATGGCAGAGATAGCAGCCCTCGCGGACGTAGACGTTGCGGCCGGCGAGCTCCAGCGGCGTGTAGGGCCTGACGCCGTCGACCACCTCGATCGTGCTCTTGAGGTAGAACAGCGGCGTGATCTCGACGAGACCGCCGATCGCGATCACCAGCAGAATGCCGACGACCAGGATGATCGAGTTCTTTTCGAAGACTTGGTGGCGTGTCCAGAACGACATGGGAAGCTCCTCATTCCGCCGGCTGAAGAGCGACGGGCATCTGGACTTCCTGCTCGCCGACGCGAACGGTCATCCAGAGATTGTAGGCCATGATCAGCGCGCCGATCAGGAACAGCGCCCCGCCGGCGGCACGGATGATGTAGAAGGGATGCATCGCCTCGACGGTCTCGATGAAGGAATATTCGAGGAAGCCGAGCGAGGTGTAGGCGCGCCACATCAGGCCCTGGAGGATGCCGGACACCCACATCGCGGAGATGTAGAGAACGATGCCGAGCGTGGCGATCCAGAAGTGCCAGTTGACGAGCTTGAGGCTGTAGAGGCCCTTGCGATTCCAGACCCACGGCACCAGGCAGTACAGCGCGCCGAAGGAGACGAAGCCGACCCAGCCGAGCGCGCCGGAATGCACGTGGCCGATGGTCCAATCGGTGTAGTGGCTGAGCGAGTTGACCACCTTGATCGACATCATCGGGCCTTCGAAGGTCGACATGCCGTAGAAGGCGACGGAGACGACCAGCATGCGCAGCACGGGGTCGGTCCGCAGCTTGTCCCAGGCGCCCGACAGCGTCATCAGGCCGTTGATCATGCCGCCCCAGGAGGGCATCCACAGCATGATCGAGAAGGTCATGCCGAGCGTCTGCGTCCAATCCGGCAGCGCCGTGTAGTGCAGATGGTGCGGGCCGGCCCAGATGTAGAGGAAGATCAGCGCCCAGAAGTGGATGATCGAGAGCCGGTAGGAATAGACCGGCCGCTCGGCGCGCTTCGGGATGAAGTAGTACATGATGGCGAGGAAGCCGGCGGTCAGGAAGAAGCCGACCGCGTTATGGCCGTACCACCACTGGAACATGGCATCCTGGATGCCGCCCCAGGCGATGTAGGATTTGGAGCCGAAGAACGACACCGGCAGCGCGGGGTTGTTGCCCAGATGCAGAACCGCGATCGTCACGATGAAGGCGAGATAGAACCAGTTCGCGACGAAGATGTGCGGTTCCTTGCGCTTGATAATGGTGCCAAGGAAAACGAGCAGATAGGCGACCCAGACGATGGTCAGCCAGAGGTCGGCGTACCATTCAGGCTCGGCATATTCCTTCGACTGAGTGACGCCGAGCAGATAGCCCGTGCCGGCGATGAGGATGAAATAGTTGTAGCCCAGCACGACGAACCAGGGCGCGAGATCGCCGACGAGGCGCGCGCGGCAGGATTTCTGCACCACGTAGAAGGACGTGCCGATCAGCACGTTGCCGCCGAAGGCGAAGATCACGGCGGAGGTGTGCAGCGGCCGCAGCCGGCCGAATTGGATCCAGGGCAGATCGAAGTTCAGCGCGGGCCAGGCCAGCTGCGAGGCGATGATGAGCCCGACCAGGAAGCCGGCGATGCCCCAGAACATTGCCATGAATGCGGTGAACTTGATCGGACCCATGTTGTAGTTGGGCCGTCCATTGATCTCCGCGGGCGGCAGCGCCGCCGGGCGGTCGTAGTAGCGGTTGATGATGAAGAACACCGCGGCCAGGCTCGCCGCCGCGCTCAGTGCGGCGTGGAAGGCGAAGGGCGCATCGAGCGCCTTGGCCGAGGCGATCAGGCACAGGAAGGCAGTGACCGCGAATATGAACGCCAAGCCGCTTTCGCCTGTCGTCATGGTTTTCGAGATGGAGGGCTGGGGCATCGCGGATTCTCTCTGAAAGAACACGCAGCCAGAAAACACATTCACCCTCGCGAGGAATTGATTGAAATCAAGATGGATGGATTTCTGTTAATGTGAGGCCGCTGAAGGTTGGCGAACGATATCAAGCGCCTGGACATCGCGCCGAGCCCATCGCGCGCTGCCGTCTCCGGGAAATCACGGGGCCTGGAACCGCAGGATTTGAGGACGTCTCGTCAGTCGCTCGCGGTTGCCTTCAGCGCCGCGATGACGTCTTCGCGCGCAACGATGCCGACCAGCTTTTGGGTGCCGTCGAGCACGATGATGCTGCGGATCCGGTGCTCGACCATGATCTGGAGCACGCGCGTCAGCCGCGTGTCGGGGCTGACATAGATGAACTCAGGCGTCATGACGTCGCCGACCTTGCGACTCATCAGGTCGTGATAGCGCGGCAACATCTGGCTCGGCGTGAACGCAAAGCACTTCAGGATGTCGAATTTGGTGACGATGCCGACGACCTGGCCGTCGTCCTCGACCGGATAAGAGTTGAAGTCGTCCTGCTCGAACATCTCGCTGAGTGCGAGCAGATTGTGGTCACGCTGCACCGTGCGGACGTTGCGCGTCATGTAGCTTTCGACGGTCTGTTCAAGGAATTTGTACACGGCGCGTCCTCATTGATTGTTCTCTGCCGGCCAAACCTTCAAGGACTTGCCTTCAAGGACTTGCCTTCAGTATCTGGCCGTCAGTGCGACAACAGCACGCAGCGGGCGGTTTGCGTGATCAGATATTCCGTGACGCCGCCGAGAATCAGCTCGCGGAAGCGGGAATGGCCGTAGGCACCGGCGACGATCAAACCGGCTCCGACATCGCTGGCGATCCTCTCCAATTGCACGGCAGCGGTTTCGCTCGCCGCCTCCGGAACCCGCGCCGTCGCGGTGACGCCGTGACGGGCGAGCCAGGCGGCGACGTCGCTGACATGCGCCATCACCCCCGAGCGGTCATCGTCCGCTTCCGGAATCTCGACCACGACGACATCCTTGGCCTTGCGCAGCATCGGCAGCGCATCGGCCACCGCGCGCCGCGATTCCGGGGTGTCCTTCCAGGCCACCAGCACGCTGCGCAGATCGAGCCAGTTGATTCGGTCGGGCACGACCAGCAGCGGCCGGCCGGTCTGCATCACCAGATCCCTGGGGCTTGCCATCGAAAAGGCATCGGAGAAGGTCGGGCTCTGCCCACCGCTGACGATGATGTCGGCGCAGCGCGCCTGTGCCAGGACGTATCGTGCGGGAAAATCCATGGCGCTGCGCCACTCCGCACGCCCGTTGCGCGTCCTGGTCGCGGCGCGGAATTGCGCCTCCAGTTCGGCAAGGCGCTGCTTGACGGAGCCCTCCTCCTGATCGATCAGGCGCTGGGCCTCGGCACCATCGGTGAAGTAGAGCGGCGGCGCGAATCGCGCTGCGGCGATCCCAACGATCGCCGCCTCGAATCGTTCGGCAAGCTCGCCCGCGACCTGGAGGCGCGCGGTGTTGAGCTGATCCAGCGCCAGGCTGACCATCACGGTCGCGTATGTCATCGGGAATCTCCGGAGCGGTGAGCTTTGACGAAAGTGTAAGCCCGCGCCAGCCCGGCAGAATGAGATAGATCAAATCGCCCCCGGGGCCGTGCCGCGGGAAATCCACCAGCGGAATCAGACATCGGAACTTGCCTCCGGCGCGGCGTTGGGCGAAATTACCGGCATGTTCGCGGCACCTTGCCGCAGCTTGCACAATGGGAGCCATGACTTGTCGCCGACCCGCGTAACGCACCCGCCGGACGATCATCGCGGCGAGCATTTCCGGGTCCGGATCGAAGGGTTCGGCGTCGGCACCTGGGATCTCGACCTCACGACGCGCGAGCTGGAATGGTCGGAAACCGCGCGGATGCTGCTCGGTATCGAGCAGGGCCAGCCGGCGAGCTACGACCTCTTCCTGTCGCGCCTCGAGCCCGGGGACCGCGAGCGCGTCGAGGCTGCGATCAGGCAGGTCACCGGGCATGGCGGCGGCTTCGACGTCTCCTTCAGGATTGCCGGCATGTCCGACCGGGGCAAATGGATCAGGGCCCGCGCCGGCCTGATCAGGGACGAGGCCGGCACCGCCCGTCATCTCAGCGGCATCTTGCTCGACATCGACGAGGAAAAGCAGGTCGAGGAAGCCCTGCGGACGCGCGAGACCCACCTCCGCTCCATCCTCCACACCATTCCGGACGCCATGATCGTCATCGACGGCCGTGGCATCATGCAGCTGTTCAGCACGGCGGCCGAACGCCTGTTCGGCTGGTCCGAGCATGAGGCGATCGGCCAGAACGTCAGCATTCTGATGCCGGAGCCGGACCGCACCCGCCACGACAGCTACATCGCACGCTATCGCTCGACCAACGACCCGCACATCATCGGCATCGGCCGCATCGTGACCGGCAAGCGCCGCGACGGGACCACCTTCCCGATGCACCTGTCGATCGGCGAGATGCAGTCGGGCGGCGAGCCCTATTTCACCGGCTTCGTCCGCGACCTCACCGAGCACCAGCAGACGCAGGCACGGCTGCAGGAATTGCAATCCGAGCTCATGCACGTCTCGCGGCTGACCGCGATGGGCGAGATGGCATCCGCGCTCGCCCACGAGATCAACCAGCCGCTGGCTGCGATCAGCAACTACATGAAGGGGTCGCGGCGATTGCTCGCCGGCAGCCAGGACCCGAACACGCCGAAAGTCGAAAGCGCGCTGGATCGCGCGTCGGAGCAGGCGCTCCGCGCCGGCCAGATCATCCGGCGGCTGCGCGATTTCGTCTCCCGCGGCGAATCCGAGAAGCGAATCGAGAGTCTGTCGAAACTGATCGAGGAAGCCGGCGCGCTGGGGCTCGCCGGTGCACGCGAGCAGAACGTTCAGCTCCGCTTCAATCTCGATCCGAACGCCGATCTCGTGCTCGCCGACCGGGTACAGATCCAGCAGGTGCTGGTCAATCTGTTCCGCAACGCGCTGGAAGCGATGGCGCAGTCGCCGCGGCGCGAGCTCGTCATCGCCAACAGGCACATCCGGGACGACATGATCGAGGTGGAGGTATCGGACACCGGCTCCGGCTTCCGCGACGACGTCATTCCAAACCTGTTTCAGACCTTCTTCACCACCAAAGAGACCGGCATGGGCGTGGGATTGTCGATCAGCCGCTCGATCATCGAGGCTCACGGCGGCCGCATGGTCGCCGAGAACAACGCATCGGGCGGCGCTTCATTCCGCTTCACCCTGCCAGCAGCCGACGAGACTGATCAATGACGACCAAGGGACATGTTTACGTCATCGACGACGACGAGGCGATGCGGGATTCACTCAACTTTCTGCTGGATTCCGCAGGCTTCGGCGTCACGTTGTTCGACAACGCGCAAGACTTCCTCGACACCCTGCCCGGCCTCGCCTTCGGTTGTGTCGTCTCCGACATCAGGATGCCGGGCCTCGACGGGATCGAGCTCCTGAAGCTGATGAAGAGCCAGCACTCGCCGTTTCCGATCCTGATCATGACAGGCCACGGCGACGTGCCGCTCGCAGTCGAGGCGATGAAGCTTGGCGCCGTCGACTTCCTGGAAAAGCCGTTCGAAGACGACCGCTTGACCGCCATGATCGAGGCCGCCATCCGCCAGGCCGAACCGGCGGCAAAGAGCGAGGCCGTGGTCCAGGACATTGCCGCCCGCGTCGCCTCCTTGAGCCCGAGGGAGCGTCAGGTCATGGAGGGGCTGGTCGCGGGGCTCTCCAACAAGCTGATCGCCCGCGAGTACGACATCAGCCCGCGCACCATCGAGGTGTACCGGGCCAATGTCATGACCAAGATGCAGGCCAACAGCCTTTCGGAATTGGTGCGGCTGGCCATGCGCGCCGGCATGCTCAGGGATTGAGACAGGTCAAGTCGGTGCTCTCCCGCTGTGCTACGTAGTCAGAATGATCGAAATCGGCTCGCACCCTCAGCGGCTGCCAGTGGCATCACCCGCACAGCTCGTTGTCTACGTGGTGGACGACGATGACGCCGTGCTGGGATCGCTGCGCTTCCTGTTGGAAACCGACGGCTTTGCCGTGCGGACCTTCCGGAACGCCACGGCGTTGCTCAACGCGACGAGCCTGCCGGACGCGGACTGCTATGTGATCGACTACAAGATGCCCGATATCAACGGCATCGAGCTCGCCGGCCGGCTGCGTCAGTCCGACGGCGACATCCCGGTGATCCTCATCACCGGCTATCCGGACGGTAATATCTCGGCCCGGGCGGCGGCGGCAGGCGTAAAAGATGTGATTTTGAAGCCGCTTCTCGACGAAAACTTGGTCAAGCGCATCCGCGCGGCCATCCAGGATCGGCGCCGGAATTGACCTACGGGGTTCTACGTAGGTAACCCCCCTTAAGATATCTCGCGAAATTTTCGAAGCATCCGATACCGCGTAGGAAAGCGTCATCACAACGGAGATGGCGCAGATGCTGACCCAGACACTCAACACCCAGGCGATCAACACCCAAATCGGTGGCAAGATTGCCCCAGCCCATCCCGTCTCGGACCAGTTCGGCGCGATCACCGGCCATGTCGGCCTGGTCGCCACCGAGTTCTCCTACCGCAAGGATGAGGAGATCTACGGCGAAGACGAGCCGGCCGAATACGTCTATCAGGTCGTCTCCGGCGCGGTCCGCACCTACAAGCTCCTCTCCGACGGCCGCCGTCAGATCGGCGCCTTCCATCTTGCCGGCGACGTGTTCGGCCTCGAATCCGGCCCCAGCCATCGCCTCGCCGCTGAAGCCATCATCGACACCAGTG
Organism: Bradyrhizobium sp. T-1; assembly: GCF_053592855.1. NCBI lineage: Bacteria > Pseudomonadati > Pseudomonadota > Alphaproteobacteria > Hyphomicrobiales > Nitrobacteraceae > Bradyrhizobium > Bradyrhizobium sp. T-1. The sequence goes on from NZ_CM132115.1 coordinate 6,089,546, forward strand.
TGCGGCTGGTGAAGCGCTCGAGCCTGGAGAAGGCCGCCGGCACCGACGTGCAGGTCGCCCGCAAGCTCTGGGCCATGACGGCGGGCGAGTTGCGCCACGCCGAAGACCACATGCTGCTGCTTGGCCGCAAGACCGCGATGGAGCGGGTTGCAACCTTCCTGCTCGAAATGGATCGCCGCCTCGCCGTCGCCGGCATGATGGCGCTGCCGATGTGCCGCCGCGACATCGGCGACTATCTCGGCCTCACCCTCGAGACCGTCTCGCGCGCGCTGTCGCAGCTCCACAGCCAGGGCATCCTGGGTTTCTCCGGCGCCCGCCAGATCGTGCTGCGCAACCGTCAACGCCTGCACAATCTCGACGCCTGATCTTTTCGTCCTCCCTACCAACTTGGCCGGCTGAATTCGTTCAGCCGGCCAATTCTTTTGCGGCCGTCATACCCGTGCGCCGGGTTTCCGGCATCACGAACAGGATCAGCAACAGCCCGGTCGCGGCGATGCTCGCCAGGCCGAAGAATGCGGTGGCATTGCCGAATTTGTCGCTGACATAGCCACCAAGCGCGGTGCTCAGCGACGCGCCGATACCGGTCGCGGTGCCGACGATGCCCTGTGCCAGATTGAAGTGCCCGCTGCCGAAGGCGACATCGGCCACGATCAGCGGAATCATCACCGCGAACACCGCGGCTGTGAAACCGTCGAACACCTGCACCAGCACCAGCAGATAGGGATCGCGCACAGTCGCGAACAACAGGCCGCGGATCGTCAGTGCACCGAATCCGATCAAGAGCAGCGGCCGACGGCCCCACGCTTGCGCCTTGCGTCCGACCGAGGGCGACAGCAGTGCCACGATCGCCTGGGGGACGATGATGCAGGCCGCCACCAGCACCGTCGCCCACTGGCTCGATCGCGCCGTCACCGCGCTTGCCATCAGCGGCATCATCGAGGCGTTAGCCAGTTGCAGCAGCAATACGCTGAGCGCAAACACGATGAGCGGCCGCTGCCGGATCAGGTGCCAGATATTGGTGTCGCCGGGAACCGGCGCCTCGCGCGGCATCTCGCCGTGGCAGCGCGCGATGTCGACCTCCTCCTCGCGGATGCGCGACAGCGCGATCAGGGTCGGGATCGCGAGCAGGAAGGTGACCAGAAACACCGAGCGGCTCGACAGCAGATAGCCGGCCGTGCCCATCACCGCGGCGGCGACACCGTTGCCGAGCGAGGCAAAGCGGGCGTTGCGACCGAGCCGCTCGCCGATCGCGAGCGGACCGACGAGACCAAGGCTGATCGCTGCGATCGCCGGGCCCAGCACGCAGCTCGCCGCCGCATGCAGCGTGGCCGCGCTCACCACGACGGCGAAGACCGGCATCGCCGCATAGGCGAGCGCGCAGCAGCCGATGGTCGCGATCGCAAGTGCGGCCACCAGCCGCTCGGATTTCGCGGCGTCGATGATGGCGCCGCCCGGCATCTGGCCGATCAGCGCGACGATGCCCCCGATCGACAGCACGAAGCCGATCTCGACCTGAGTCCATTTCTGCGTCGTCAGATAAACCGCGATGAAGGGACCGAAGCCGGTTTGCACGTCGGCGAGGAAGAAGATGAACCAGTCGAGGCCGCGCAGGCTGCGGCGCGAGGGCGCCGGAATGGCCGCAAGGATGGGCGCGGCGACGTTGTCCTGTTCAACGCGTCCCTCGCGATCTGCATGGTTCGGCTTCCTCGACAAGAGCACAGGCGGTCAGCCCTCCCCCCTCCTCACTGGATGGCTTGCAGCGGTTGAAGACTGCCGGACGCGCCGAGCACGACCATCGGCGTGTCTTCCTTGTATTCCGGCGCGGCCGCGACCTGCGCCTTAGTCAATTCCAGCGTGATGCTGTCCTTCTTGTTGGCGATCTTGCCGAAGCGTAGCGCATTCCAGTCCACCACGATCTTGCGGCTGCCGACGCCGAGGAAGCCGCCGAAATCGATCACGGCGGCGCGGACATGACCCTCGCGATCGACGATGACGTCGACGATGCGGCCCATGTCCTCATCCGCCGCACTGCGCACGTCGCGGCCGAGCACGCCGTGGGCGTCGCTGGCGCCGATGATGGTCACCGATGGCGGCGGCGCGGCATCTTTCGGCGTCACCGGCACGACCGAGGCCGGCGGCTGCACCGTCGGCGGCGCCTTCGCCTCATTGGTGGTCGCGGGCAGCTCCTCCGCAGCCTGCGATACGGCAACCGTCAATCCCGCAACAATCGCCATGCTCAAGATCAACCATCCGGCGGTACGCATAAATCCTCCTCGCAGGCCGCTAATGCGCCAGCACGATCGACACCTGGATCCTGCCGCGCGTGCGCAGCACCTCGAGCGCCACATCGTGGCCGTGGCGGCTGACGCGCAGATCCACGCTGGATTGGCCAAGCCGCAGATCGCGCAGGATGACCTCGTTCAGGAACGCCGGCAGATGCGGATTGCGCAGGCGGATCTCGCAGCGCGCGACATCGAATTCGATGCCGAGTGCGGCCTCCAGCAGCGTGAACGGCGTCGCACTGGCCCAGGCCTGCGGGGCGCAGGCGACCGGATACAGCGTCGGGCCACGCCGCTTCTCACGGCGAAAGCCGCAGAACAATTCCGGCAGCCGCCGCAGATCCATATAGGTCGCGGCATCGAACAGGCCCTTGAACACATGCGCGACCGAGTGCTTCAGCCCGTAATGCGCGAGCCCGAGTGCGATGAGCGCGTTGTCGTGCGGCCAGATCGATCCGTCGTGATACGACATCGGATTGTAACGCACCTCGCCGCGCGCGACGGTGCGGATGCCCCAGCCCGAGAAGAAGTGCGGCCGCATCAGATCGGCAGCAACGAGACGGGCGCGGTCCTCGCGGATCATGCCGCTGAACAGCACCTGCCCGGCATTCGAGGTGCGGACCTCGCATCGCCGCTTGTTGCCGTCGAGCGCGAGTGCATAGGTGCCGAGCTCCTCGCACCAGAATGCCTCCTCGAAGCGCTCGGCGAGCGTCCTGGCCTCCGCCTCGAGCCGTTTCGCGAGGTCGGGCTTGCCAAGCTGCAGCGCACATCGCGCGGCGAGCTGTTTTGCCGCGTAGACATAGCCTTGCACCTCGGCGAGCGCGATATTGCCTTCCGCGAGCTTGCCGTCGGCGTGAAAGATGGCGTCGTAGGAGTCCTTCCAGCCCTGATTGGCGAGGCCTTTTTCGGTGGCGCGCTGATATTCGACGAAGCCGTCCTGGTCGGGGTCGCCGGGACCGTCGATCCAGGCGAGCCCCGCCTCGATCGCCGGCCACAGCTCGACCAACGTCTTCTCGTCGCCGGTGCGCTCGAAATAGCGCCCCGCGAGCAGGACGAACAAGGCGGTGGAATCCACGCTGCCGTAATATTGCGAGAACGGCACCTCGCGCAGCGCCGCCATCTCGCCGCCGCGCATCTCGTGCAGGATCTTTCCCGGCGCGGCGTCGGCGAGCGGATCGACGGCCTTGGCCTGGAAATGGGCAAGCCGACGCAGCACGCCCTTGGCCACCCGCGGATCGACCCACAGCATCTGCAGCGCCGTGATCAGGCCGTCGCGGCCGAATGTCGTCGAGTACCAGGGAATACCGGCATAGGGATAGCGCCCCTGCAGCGTCTCCGTCGTCAGCATGTTGAGGTCGGCCATGGCCTGGCACAGCACCTCGTTGAAGATGTTGTTGGAGGTCTCGATGCTCGCCGCCCCGATCGCCGACCGCCGCATCTCGCGGCGGTGGGCGAGCAGCCCCCTGAAGAACCGCGCCGGCTTCTCCGCCACCGGCCGGTTGCAGGACACGGCCACGAACAGCGATTTGGTCTCATGCGGCTCCAGCTCGAGCTGCCAGGTCGCGGCATTGACCGAAAGCCTGGTTGGGCGCGGATCGAAATGCAGGCCGGTGGTTCGCTCGGCATCGTCGAGGCCGCGATATTCGAACAGCACGTCGGTCGGTCCGACCAGCTTGCTGGTGCCGGTGCCGCGGCGCGGTCGCCGTTCGCCACGCACCTCGAACAGGTCGGCAAAATCGTTGTCGAACAGCAGCGTCAGCTCGAAGGCGGCCGGTTGCTCGCCATGGTTCTGTAACCCGATGCGCTGATACGCCGTGCCGCGCCACAGAAAGATGGTGCGCACGATGTGCAGCAGGTCCTTTTGCAGGACGAGACGGCCCTGCCGGTAGATGTCGGGATTGGTGAGATCGACCGTCAGTCCCGAATTGTCGTCGCGCAGGTTCGAGCCGAGCAACAGGGGCTGGAGATCGTCAAGCACGAGCTCCAGCCGCGCCAGATAACGTGTATCATGGTTGAACAGGCCATCCGGCCCGCCGGCCGAAGCGCCGATGTCGCCATGGCTGTCCAGCACGATAAAGGTGTCATCATGCTTGAGAGACCGCCGCGGTCGCGCGGCGGGGCCCGTCATCGGAATGTAGAACGCCTGCTCCGCGACGGCCTCCGCCGTCTGCGATACCGAGATGATCTTGGTTGCGGCTTCGGCTGCCATGAGCTGCTCCCCTGCGTCTTGTTTTGCGAACGCGACCAACGCAAACGCAACTATCGGGCTTACGCGGCAAACTTCGCGAGCCGGCTCATTTCCTGCGTCACCAGCTCACGATACGGACCGTGGCCCTGCATCAGCCGGTCGGGCGCGCCATCCTCGATGATCTTGCCGTTCCTGAGCACGACCACGCGGTCGAAATTGCGCAGCGTGGCCAGGCGATGCGCGATCGCGATCACGGTGCGGCCGCGCATCAGCCGCGTCAGCGCCTCGCGGATCGCTTCTTCGGATTCGCTGTCGAGCGCCGCAGTGGCCTCGTCGAGCAGCAGGATCGGCGCGTCCTTGAGGAAGGCGCGCGCGATCGCGATGCGCTGGCGCTGGCCGCCGGACATTTTGACGCCGCGGTCGCCGACCATGGTGTCGAGACCTTCGGGCAGGCTGTCGATGAAGTCGCAGCGCGCCGCGATCGCCGCGCGCAGCACCTCGTCGTCGGTCGCGTTGGGCCGGCCATAGCGGATGTTCTCGCGAATGGAGCGATGGAACAGGGAGATGTCCTGCGGCACGACGGAGATCGCCTCGCGCAGGCTCTGTTGCGTCACCATGGAGATGTCCTGGCCGTCGACCGTGATGCTGCCTTCGTCCACGTCGTAGAAGCGCTGCAGCAGTGTAAACAAGGTCGATTTGCCGCCGCCGGACTGACCGACCAAACCGACGCGCTGGCCCGGCTGCAGCCGCAGGCTGAACCGCTCAAAAATCTTCTCAGCGCCGGGATAGCCGAAGGTGACGTTGTTGTACGCGATCGCGGCGCCGCTCTTGACCAGCGGCTCGGCCTCGGGATGATCACGCAATTCATGCGGCACCAGGAGCGTGGCGATCGCCTCGGTCAGGCGCGCGACGTGCTGGGTGACGTCCACGAGCGCCACCGCGAGATCGCGCGTCGCGTTGAGGATCGACAGGCCGAGCGTGCAGACCAGGACGACATCGCCGGTGGTCGCCTCGCCCTGCTGCCAGAGCGTGATCGCCCAGGCCATCAGCGCCACCGTCAGGACGACGGTCACGCCGGCGTGAGTGAGCCGCAGCTTCTCCAAATAGCGCAGGCTCCGCCCTCGCGCCGTGAGCTCACGGTTCACCGTCGCGTCGAAGCGCTCATGCTCGTGGCCGATGCCGCAGAAGGCGCGGACCAGCGGCATATTGCTGATGACGTCGATCATCTCACCGTCGACCACGGCCGCCTTGTCGGCGAAATCGTCATGCAGCGGCTTGCCGGCCGCGGCCAGATGGAACATCGCGACTACCATGCCACCGGCGATCACGATCAGGCCGAGGGCCATGTAAGGGCTGACGGTTCCAATCAGCATGATGGCCGCAACCGTGGCAATGCACGGCGGCAACACATTCCAGACGAACATGTTCTCGACGGTGAACACGGCATTGGATGTGGCCGTAATGCGGCTGGTCAGCATGCCCGGCATCCGGTCCGAGAAATAGCTCGGCGCGTGCCCGGTCAGATGACGAAATATGTCACGGCGTAAATCGCCCGTGACCCGAACGAAGGTGAAGCTCGCCGTCCAGCTCGCGATCCGCCACAGAAAGTTATCGGCGGTGATCAGCGACATGAGCAGGATGAATGCCAGCCATACGCTGCCACCATGCGAGGTTCCCGCCGACAAACTATCGACGAGGGATTTAACTCCGTACTGCGTGCCCACGGAGCAGGCAACCGCCGCAACGACGGCGGTGAGGATCACCAGATGCGACGCGAGCCGCCGCCTAAGATAGCGCAAGACAAAGGCAAATGGCCTGCGCGCGTATCCAGAAAGATGATCCATGTGACACTTGACCCCGTTATGATGATCCAATTTTTCTTACTGGCCGATTGAACATCGACCAGTTCGCCTCGGTTCCCGGGCAATGTCATCACGACATGCGGATGCGGACGATCTGAGATGATGCGATGGCAGCATCGAGACACGCGCGCGATGTGTCCAATAAGTAACGTTTGTTGAGGGGAACTTCGCAAGTGCGGAAACGTTCCCTTGGCTGGCATAGCCGGTGCCGACGCGCTGGGGGTTTCAACGTTCAATGATCGCAGAGGAGATGGTGAGATGCGCATCGCGCAGGTAGCTCCGTTGACGGAGGCTGTTCCACCCAAGCTGTATGGCGGCACCGAGCGGGTGGTGCATTGGTTGACGGAAGAGTTGGTTGCCCTTGGACACGATGTGACGCTGTTCGCCAGTGGCGATTCCCAGACGTCGGCAAAGCTGGACGCGCTATGGCCGCGGGCGCTGCGTCTCGACGGTTCCGTGCGCGATCCCAACGCGCTGCACATGGTGCTGCTGGAGCGGGTGCGGCAGAAATGTGACGACGAGGAGTTCGACTTCCTCCACTTCCATCTCGACTATTATCCGTGGTCGCTGTTCTACCGGCAGCCGACGCCGTTCCTGACCACGCTGCACGGCCGGCTCGACCTGCCGGAGCATCAGCCGGTCTTCAGCACCTTCTCCAAGATGCCGGTGATCTCGATCTCGAACGCGCAGCGGCGGCCGGTGCCGCAGGCGAACTGGGTGACGACGATCCACCACGGCCTGCCGGAGAATCTGCTGAGGCCGAAGCCGGCGAAACAGGAATATCTCGCCGTGCTCGGCCGTATCGCGCCGGAGAAAGGCGTCGACCGCGCCATCAAGATCGCGATGCATTGCGGCATCCCGCTGAAGATCGCGGCCAAAGTCGATCGGGCCGACCAAGATTACTATGACGAACTGATCAAGCCGATGATCCAGAACAATCCGCTGGTGGATTTCATCGGCGAGATCAGCGATCACGAGAAGTCCGACTTCCTGAGCGGTGCACTCGGCCTGCTGCTGCCGATCGACTGGCCGGAGCCGTTCGGCCTGGTGATGATCGAGGCGATGGCCTGCGGCACACCGGTCGTCGCCTTCAATCGCGGCTCGGTGCCCGAGATCATCGACGAGGGCCTCACCGGCTTCGTGGTCGAGGACATCCTCAGCGCCGCCGGCGTGGTGGGCCGCCTCGCGCAGCTCGACCGCACAGCCATCCGCAAGCAGTTCGAGAAGCGCTTTACGGCGCGGCGGATGGCGCTCGACTATCTCGCCGCCTATCGCAGCCTGACCGAGGCCACCGCGCCACGGATCAAGCTGGTGAGCAGCGCGGAGTAAGGCAGCCACAACCTCTACTGTCGTCCCGGACAAGCGCGTCCAAAGCGCGCGCCGATCCGGGACCCATACGCCGCAGCGATAGTTTGGCGAAGACTCGGAGTGACCAGTCTCGCCACACGACTTCAATATGTCGCGCCAGCGGTGCCCTACACCACCACCGTCCGCTTCGGCTCGACGATCTCGAACATCCGCGGGAATTCGTCCATCAGCCCCATCAGCTCGGCGAGCTTCATCGGGTTGCCCGACAGCTTGACCTTGCCGGCAGCGACGGCCTCCGGAAAGCTCGCCAGCTTCGCGATCACCTCATCCAGCGTGGCGCGCGCCAGCGTGAAGCTGGCATCCGCGTTGTCGGCCTGCACGCCTTCCGTATAGGTGAGCGCGCAGTTTTCGAGGTTGAGCACGAACGTCTCGCCGGTGTCGGAAAAGCTCCAGTTCAGCACGATGTGCTTTCCCTCCGCCTTCGGGCCGTTGAGGCGAATCCCGAGCACGTCCCAGAGCTGTGAGGTGCGCAGCGCCGCCAGCGTCTCGCGCGGCATCGGCGGGCGCGGCGGAGTCTTCGGCATGCCTTGCCGCAACTCCTGCGCGCCGAACAGATAGGCGTTGCGCCAGGTCGAGCTCTCGGCGGCATAGCCGAGCTGCTCCAGCGTATCCGCCAGCAATGCGCGCGCCGCCTGATTGTCCGGCTCGGCGAAGACGAGATGGCCGAGCGCCTGCGCGACGAAGCGGAACTCACCCTTGTCAAAGTCCTTGCGCGCCCGCGCCAGGATCGCATCCGCGCCGCCCATGTACTCGACATACTTCTTGCCCGACTCCACCGGCGGCAGCGGATCGAGGTTGACCGGATTGGCGTCGTACCAGCCGAGATATTTCTGGTAGATCGCCTTCACGTTATGGCGGATGTGGCCGTAATAGCCGCGGCCGTGCCAGGCACCTTCGAGGCTCTTCGGCAACTGGATGGTCTCGGCGATCTCGGCGGCATTCAGGCCATGGTTCATCAGGCGGATGGTCTGGTCGTGCGCGAATTTGTAGAGGTCGCGCTGCTGGCGGATCATGGTGTCGATCCGCTCGCGTCCCCACACCGGCCAGTGATGCTGGCCGCACATCGCTTCCGCCTTGCCGCCCCACAGATGCAAGGCTTCGCCCAGGTACTTCGACCAGGCCAGCGCGTCGCGCACGTCGGCGCCGCGGAACGGCAGCAGATTGTGGAAATTATGCGTGCAATTCTCGGCGAGGTTCAGAAGCTTGTAGCGCGGAAGGAAGAAGTGCATCTCCGCCGGCGCTTCGCTGTTCGGTGCCATCTGGAATTCGAACTCGACGCCGTCGATCACGCGCCTGTCGCCGGTCGCCACGATCAGATCGGTCGGCCGCAGCAGCGCAACGCCTCCGGCGGCCATCGACTTGCCGAGCCCGTTGTCGACCTGCCCGCGCACGCCCTTGGCGAGGAACGGCCCGAACTGATATTGCGCCCGGCGCAACATCGCGGGCCCCGCGATGATGTTCTCGGAGACCGCATGCTCCATGAACAGGTTCGGCGCGATGATCGGCACGCGCCCGGTCGCCAGCGCATCCTCCTCCAGCACGCCGCGCGCGCCGCCCCAGTGATCGGTGTGGGTGTGGGTGAAGATGACGGCCGCGACCGGCTTCAGGCCGCGATGCCGAAAGTAGAGATCGAGCGCGGCGCGCGCGCCCTCGATCGAGGTCAGGGTGTCGACGACAATGACGCCGCTGTCGCCCTCGATCAGCGTCATGTTGGCGATGTCGAGGCCGCGCACCTGGTAGACGCCGGGGACGACCTCGAACAGGCCGTGCTGCATGTTGAGCCGCGACTGCCGCCACAGGCTGGGATTGACCGTCGGCGGCGCCTCCGCAGCGGACAGAAAGCCATAAGGCTCGAGGCTCCAGACCGTTCGCCCTTGCGGATTCGTAATCTTCGCGTGCTCGATCGTGCCGAGAAAGCCGCGCGCAGCGTCGTCGAAATCCCGCGTGTCGGAAAACGGCAGCGCATTCAGCATCGCCTGATGCTGCGCAATGACGGACGGCGTTGCGTCCTTCGGCTCGCTGCTGAATTCAGTCATTTTGCGTCCTCCCGGCCTGATGCGCGGCATCTAACCGCATCTCGCGGTCGATTGCTATCGCTGGCGGAGGACTGATGTTTAGCCCGGATGGAGCGAAGCGCAATCCGGGGCCATCTATCGAAACGTGCAAAAACCCGGATTAAGCTTCGCTCCATCCGGGCTGCGAGATGCCCCTCAGTGCATCCCGAGCACCCGCGGCAGCCACAGCGTCAAATCGGGCCAATAGGTCACGATGACGAGGAAGCCGAGCATGGTGAGCAGCCACGGCATCACCGCTCCCGCGAGATCCGTGATGCGCATTCGCGCGATCATCGATGCGACGTAGAGGTTCAAGCCGACGGGCGGATGGCAGAGGCCGACCTCCATGTTGACGTCCATGACGATGCCGAAATGGACGAGGTCGATGCCGAGCTTCTTGGCCGCCGGCGCCAGGATCGGCGCCATGATCAGGATGATCGAGTTCGGCTCCATGAAGTTGCCGGCGAGCAGCAGCAGCACGTTGACGACCAGGAGGAAGCCGACCCAGCCGAGGTTTTGCGCCGCGATCCAGTCGGCGAGCGTCGCCGGCAGGTTCTCGTTGGAGAGCACGAAGGAGAACAGCACCGCGTTGGTGACGATGTAGAGCAGCATCGCGCTGGTGTTGGCGGCGCGCAGCAGCACCCGCGGCACGTCCGACATCTTGATCGCCTTGTAGACGAACACCGCGATGATGAAGGAATAGACCGCGGCCATTGCGGCGGCTTCGGTCGCGGTGAACAGGCCGCTATAGATGCCGCCGATGATGATGACGACCAGCATCAAGCCCCAGATGCTCTCGCGGAAGGCGTGGACGGTCTCGCCCCAGGTCGCCTTCGGCAGCCGCGGATAGTCGCGCTTGCGCGCGAGCCACCAGGTGACGATGCAGAGCATCGTCGTCAGGAGGATGCCGGGCAGCAGGCCCGCGACGAACAGCGCGCCGATCGAGGTGTTGGTCGACACCGCGTAGACGATCTTCGGGATCGACGGCAGCATCAAGATGCCGAGCGAGCCGGCGACGGTGATGATGCCGGCGCCGAAGCGCATGGGATAGCCGTGACGGACCATCTCCGGCAGCACGATGGCGCCGATCGCGGCGACCGTCGCCACGCTCGAGCCGCAGACCAGCGCGAACATCGCGCAGGCGACGATGCCGGCGAGGCCGAGGCCGCCGTGCCAGTGCCCGATCAGCGAGGTCGCAAAATTGATCATGCGCCGCGCGACGCCGCCATGGGTGAGGAAATTGCCGGCGAGGATGAAGAACGGGATCGCCATGATCTCGAAGCCCTCGATGCCGGTGAAGAGCTTCATCGAGACGGCTTCGATCGGCACCGCGGTCAGCGTGAACAGGAACGTCATCACGGTGAGACCGAGCGCGATCGAAACCGGGATGCCGGTCAGCATCAGCGCGATCAGAAGCGCGAATACGGTCGCCGCGCGCATCCAGTGCGGCAGCACGATGAAGCCGGTCTTCTCGGCAAGGCAGAGCGCGAAGATCAGGACCGGCGCCATGATCAGGATGACGCCGAGCGGCGACACCTTTCGCGAGGCAGCCTTCGTTGCCGCACCGGCCGGCTGCGGATGCAGCACTGGCGAGCCGTCGGCCTGCACGCCCTCGACATGGGCCTCGTCATGATGCGGCAGTTCACCGGTCCGGAGATAGGACCAGGAGACCTGGAGGAAGCGGAAGCACATCAGGCCTGAACCGAGCGGGATCGCCAGATAGACGAACCACATCGGCGCTTCGAGATCGTTCGACTGCTGGCCGGTCTTGAACATCTCGCTGACAAAGGAGGCACCGAAGGTGGCGATCATGCCGGTGAACAGCGCGCCGCACAGCAGCGAGAACAGGATGACGTGCTTGCGCGAGTGCTCGGGCAGGCGGTTGACGAGCAGATCGACGCCGACATGGATGCCGGTGCGCACGCCATAGGCCGCGCCGAACTTCGCCATCCAGATGAACATGTAGATGCAGAGTTCCTGCGCCCAGGACAGGTCCAGCTCGGACATGAAGGTAAACACCGCCATCGACAGCGATGCCAGCCAGGTCATCCCGTGCGCGGTGGCCCATCGCGACAGGTTGATCGATTCGCCCGCACCGTAGCGGTGCACGACGGCGATGAAGATCAGTCCGGTTGCAGCCGCAATGAGCGTCGCGATCAACCATTCTTCGAGATGATTGAGCACCTGGTTGAGCACGCGCAGCAAATTGAGTCCCCCTATCGATACGAAACGGTCGGGAGCGTTCACTCCCGACCGTTGTTATTTGCGTTTCCGGGAAACGCGTCAGTTCATCTTGACGTCGAGTTCCTTGGAGATGAGGTCGAGCACTTCCTGTCCAACCCGGCCCTTCGCCCATTTATAGGTCGGCTGCATCGCCTCCTGCCACGCCTTGCGATCGGCGTCGCTCAGATAATGCAGCGTGGTCTTGCCCGCCTTCTTGATCTCGGCCAGCGCGTCCTCGTTCTCCTGGTGTGCGATCTGGTTGGTATAGTCGGTCGCCTCCGCCATCGCCTTGTCGAGCTGGGTGCGGATGTCAGGCGGCAGGCCGGACCAGAATTTCGAGTTGACGATGACGGCGTATTGCAGATGCGCGTGATAGGACACCGTGATGTCCTTCTGCACCTCGTAGAACTTCTGCGTCAGATAGTTGGACGCCGTGTTCTCGCAGCCGTCGACCACGCCGGTCTGCAGCGCCTGATAGACTTCGGAGAACGCCATGATCTGCGGGATCGAGCCCATCAGACGGAAATACTGATCGGCGATCTTGGATCCGGAGATGCGGAATTTCAGGCCCTTGAAATCCTCCGGCTTCATCAGCGGGCGATTCGACGACACCATGTGGAAGCCATTGTCCCAATAGGCGAGTCCGGTGATGCCCTTGGCCTCCAGCTTCTGGAACAGCCACTTGCCGACCGTGCCCTTCATCGCGCTGGAATAAGTCGCGTCGTCCTTGAACAACCAGGGCAGGTCGAGCGCCTCGAACTCCTTGATGCCGAGCGGGGCGAATTTCGCAGTCGAAGGCGCCAGCATCTGCACCGAACCGAGCTGCAGCGCCTCGATCTCCTCCTTGTCCTTGTAGAGCGAGGAGTTCGGGTAGACTTCGATCTTGACCTTGCCGTCGGTGTACTTCTCGGCGAGCTCCTTGAACTTGAGCGCGCCCTTGCCCTTCGGCGTATCGTTGGCCACGACGTGGCTGAACTTGATGATGATCGGGCTTTGAGCCTGAGCCAAGTCCGAAGACAGGACCGGAGCCAAAGCGAACGCGGCAGCCGCGACCGCAAAGAGCAGTTTGCGCATGAAGGACCTCCCCAATAACCTCGGAAACCGGGTTCTTTTTTGTTTTACGGTTTCAGTAGTGGCAGCAATCCGCACCCCGAACAACTAGACCTAAGCCCAATTTGCCGCAGCGAAGCTATGCCGCAGGGAGGCTATCTTGATGGCGGTCGCATGCGCAACCCGGCGCTCGCTCCGCCCCGGGGAGCGAGCGCTTATGTCGCATCGCAGAAAAGACGATTAACTTTTGCGCTGGGCGACCATGAACAGCCGCCTGAACGGGAACAGCGTCTGCCCCGCTTCATTCTTGGGATAGGCCTTGGCCACCCGCGTCCCGTAGGCCGCTTCGAACGCTGCCTTCTCGTCGCCCTCGAGCACATCGAGATACCGCGTCAGCCAGGTGCCCTTGGTCCATTCCTTCACCGGATTTTCGCCTTCGAGCACCTGAAGGTATTCGGTCTCCCAGATATCGATGTTCTCGGACAGCGGCGCGAGCAAATCGTGATAAAAGGCCGGCCCCTCCACCGGCGGCGGCGTCACGAGGTGCTCGACCTTGGACCGCCAGGGCCCATTCAGGGCGGTCTCGCCGATCAGGACATGCGACGGCGCCAGGAAGTTGCGCGGCATCTGCACCGCAAGTATCCCGCCGGGCGCGACCTTCTCCATCACCGAGGGGAAGAGTGCCGCGTGATTGGGCAGCCAGTGCAGTGCGGCATTGGAATAGACGACGTCATATTGCTTGGCGGGGTGCCAATGGCCGAGGTCTTCATGTGACCATTCCACCTCAGGCGCGGCCTTGCGCCCCGCTGCAACCATCTCGGCCGAGCCTTCGACGCCGGTCACCGCGGCCGAGGGCCAGCGCTCCTTGATCAGCTTGGTGACATTGCCGGCGCCAGCGCCGAGGTCCGCGACCGTGCGCGGGCCGACGTCGGGAATGCGCATCAACAGGTCGACCGCGGGCCGGAGCCTGTGGCCGGAGAATTTCAGATATTGCTGCGGATCCCAGACCATTGGTCGAGCCTTTTCTTTTTGGTGTTTCCTTCGCGAGGCCTCTTGGTTACCACTGCTCGTCCCGCCCAGGCAATTCGGTAGAGCCCGCGGGACGGGCTGGAAACGAAACCAAGAAGCAAGACCCCATCAAGAGAGCGTGTGACCATGGACCTCGGGCTCAAATCGAAAACCGCTGTTGTCACCGGAGCGAGCATCGGCATCGGCCGTGCCATTGCCAAGGGCTTGGCTGCCGAAGGCGTGCGCGTCGTCGGCGTGGCGCGGCGGACCGACCTGCTCGCCGAACTCGTGCAGGAGGTCGGCGGCGGCTTGATCACGCCGCTCGAGCAGGACGTGATGGCCAAGGACGCCGCCGAGAGGATCGCAGCCTTCGCCGTGAGCGAGCTCGGCCATGTCGACATCCTCATCAACAATGCCGGCGGCAGCCGCCCCTTGCCGGTCGATGCGCCCGACAGCAAATGGGACGAGGCGATCGCGCTCAATTTCACCAGTTATCGCCGCATCGCCCATGCGCTGCTGCCGCAGATGATCGACCGCAAATGGGGCCGCATCGTCAACATCACCGGCAAGTCCGAGCCGGAAGGCCTCAACGCCGCCTTCGCCGCGAAGGCCGCCGTCCACGCCTGGGCCAAGGGCCTGTCGCGCGAGATCGGCGAGCACGGCATCACCATCAACTGCATCCCGCCCGGCCGCATCATGAGCGAGCAGATCCGCCGCAACTATCCGCCGGATTATCGCGAGCGCTTTGCCGAGGAGGAGATTCCGGTCGGCTATTGGGGCGAGCCGGAGGACCTCGCCGCGCTCGCGGTGTTCCTGGCATCGCCAGTGGCGCGCTACATCACGGGGACGGTGATCCCGGTGGATGGGGGATTGCGACGGTATCAGTTCTAGGGGGCGGGCTGCTCAAGTCCGCCCGCGCTCACAAGGCGCGCCGCAAGATCAGCGGCAGCAGGCCGCCCGCTCCGAGGACGTCGCATTCGAGGCTGGTTTCGATCGCAGCGATGGCCGCAAAGCCGTCTATCTCGCCGCCGTCGCGCAGAATGCGTACGGGCACGCGGCCGCGCGGCCGGATCGCATCCATGGGCGCATTGACCTCGATCTGATCGGTCGGGCGAAGGCCGAGCTCTTGCGGTCTGCGATCGCCAGGCAGACGCAGCGGCAGCACGCCCATTCCGATCAGGTTGGAGCGATGGATGCGCTCGAAGCTGAGCGCCAGCACGGCCCGCACGCCAAGCAGGGCCACGCCCTTGGCGGCCCAGTCGCGCGACGAGCCCATGCCGTAGCGCTCGCCAGCGAGCACGACGACGGAGCGGCCCTCCTCCTCATAGCGATCCGCCGCGCGCCACAGCGACAGGCGCTCGCCTGAACGGGCGTGAACCGTGGTACCGGGGCGAAGGTCTGCGGCCAGATGATTGCGGACGTTCTTGTTGGTGAAGAGACCTCGCAGCATCACCTCCCAATTGCCGCGACGCGAGGCGAAGACGTTGAGATCATCGGCCACCTCGCCGCGCGCGATCAGATAGTCGCCGGCATCGCCCGCCGCGGGAATCGCACCGGCCGGCGAAATGTGGTCGGTCGTGATGTCGTCGCCGAGCACCAGCAGCGGCGTCGCCGCATAGTGGCCGAGGCGCGTGCCCTTGCCGAGGCTCGCGAAGGGCGGACGACGGATATAGGTGGAGGCCTGGTCCCAGGGAAACAGCGCGGCACCGGGTGCATCGAGCGCGGCCCAATCGGCGCTGGCTTCGGCCGCATCATAGGCAGTCGCGTAGTCACGGACATCGCGCGCCTTGGCCAGGGCCCCATCGATCTCGGCGCCGGTCGGCCAGAGGTCGGCAAGACGGACGTCGCGCCCGGCAGCATTGCGTCCGATCGGATCGTTCAGGATGTCGCGCCGCGCATCGCCTGCGAGCGCGAACGCGACGACTAGCGGCGGCGAGGCCAGGAAGCCGTTCTCGACCTGGCTATGAACGCGGCCGGGGAAATTTCTGTTACCCGAGAGCACGGCAACCGGCGCGATTTTTTGCAACGTCATGGCCTCGACCATCGCAGGCGCGAGCGGCCCGGAATTGCCGATGCAGGTGGTGCAGCCATAGCCGACAATGCCAAAACCCAGCGCGTCGAGATCATCCATCAGACCGGCCCGGCGCAGATAGGCTTCCGCGGTCGGCGACCCAGGTGCGAGAGATGTCTTTACCCAGGCCGGCGGCGTGAGGCCGTGCTGCCGGGCCTTGCGGGCGACGAGGCCAGCGGCGATCAGCAGGCGCGGATCCGAAGTATTGGTACAGCTCGTGATTGCGGCGATCGCGACCGAGCCATCGGCTGGCACACCTGACGACGACGCACCGATATCAGCTCCGAGCGCCTCGGCAGTACGGCTCGCGGCAATACGATCCTGTGGACGGTGTGGGCCGGCGAGACTCACCTCGACCTCGTCGAGATCGATGGTGAGGGTGTCAGTATAGCGCGGATGCGCCTCCGGATCGAACCAGAGCTGCTGCCGGCGGGCATAGGCCTCGACAAGGGCGACCTGCTCGGCTGAGCGGCCGGTCTGCGCGAGATAGTCCAGGGTGTGCTGGTCGATCGGAAAGTAACCGGAATTGGCGCCGAACTCCGGCGTCATGTTGGCGACCACGGCCCGATCGCCGGCGCACAGCGTCGATACGCCAGGACCATAGAACTCGACGAAGCGGTCGGCGAGATCGATGCGCCGCAGGCGCTCGGTGACCGTGAGCGCGAGATCGGTCGCGAGCACGCCTTCGCGCAAGCGCCCGGTGAGGCGCACACCGATCACATCGGGCACGCGCATCATCACAGGCATGCCGAACATGACACTCTCGGCCTCGAGACCACCAACGCCCCAGGCCAGCACGCCGATACCGTTGATCATCGGCGTATGGCTGTCGGTGCCGATCAGCGTGTCCGGGGCCGCCCAGTGCACGCCATTGCGCTCGACATGAGTAACGACGCTCGCGAGGCGTTCGAGATTCAGCGTATGCATGATGCCGGTCCCGGGCGGATGTACGCGCACCCCCGAAAGTGCCGACGTCGCCCACTTCATGAAGCGGTAGCGCTCGGCGTTGCGCTTCAGCTCATGCTGCATGTTCTGCTTCAGCGCATCCCTGCGACCGAACACGTCGACGCCGATCGAGTGATCGGTCGAGACGTCAACCGGCAGCACGGGATTGAGCTTTGCCGGATCGCCGCCGAGCTCCGAAAGCGACGCGCGCAGCCCCGCGATATCGACCAACGCAGGTCCGCAGGTCGTGTCGTGCATCAAGATGCGCGCGGGCTGGAAGGCGATCTCGCGTTCGCTGGTGCCACGCCGGAGCCAGTCGCGGATCGCTGCAGCCGCCGCCTCGCTCTCCGCGCCGGCATGGCGCAGCACGTTCTCGAGCAGGATGCGCAGGATCACCGGCAAGCGCGTGAGATCGTCGCCGATGACCGCACGGATGCCGGCGATGCGATAGGTCTTGTCGGCGACATCGAGCGTGGTGAAATCGGCCATATCAGTTTGTCCTCAGGCGTGTTGTTCTGCCGGTTTGGCGTGCGCTGCGTCGGGGCTTTCCATCCGCGCGAACCAGGTCATCAGGAAGGAGACGAACAACAAACCGCTGAGGAACAGCAGCCCGCCATAGGTGCTCCCGGTCGCGTCCTTGATCGCACCAATCGCGTAGGGTCCCGCGAAGCCGCCGAGATTGCCGATGGAGTTGATTGCGGCGATCGAGACGGCCGCGGTCGAACGGCTCAGGAACAGCCCCGGCAGCGACCAGAACGGCGATTTGAACGCGTAGAGGCCGGCAAGCGACAGCGAGATCAGCGCCATCGCCGCTGCGGGCTGTACGACGAGACCGGTGCAGGCGAGCGCGACCGCGCCCAGCAGCAGCGGCAGCGCCGAATGCTTCTGACGTTCACCGGTACGGTCTGAGTTGCGCGACCACAGCACCATCGCGACGGTCGCAAAGGCGTAAGGCAGCATCGCGATGAGGCCGATCTCGAAATTGGAAAGCTGGCCCGACATGCCCTTGATGATCTGCGGCATCCACAGGCCGATGCCGAGATTGCCGACCTGGTAGATGAAATAGATCACCGACAGGAACAGCACCTTTGGATTGGTGATGGCGGCGATGACGCCGAGATGCTCGACATTGGGACGCGCCGCATGGTCCTTGCGCAGCTCTCCGGTGAGCCAGTCGCGCTCCTCAGTGGTCAGCCAGCGCGCTTCTTCAGGTCGATCGGTCATGATGAAGTAGTTGGCGACACCCGCAATCATGGCCGGACCGCCCTCGAGCAGAAGCATCCAACGCCAGCCGCTGAGGCCAAAGCCGGAGACGTGGTCCATGATCCACGTGCTGAGCGGCGCGCCCAAGAGATAAGAGACCGGGATCGCGGCCGTGAACAGTGCGACGGTGGTGGCCTGCTCCTTGGCGCGGAACCAGTAGGTCAGATAAATGATGATGCCGGGGAAGAAACCGGCCTCGGCGACGCCGAGCAGGAAGCGCAGCAAGTAAAGCTGCGTCGCGCTCTGCACGAAGGCCGTGGCGGTCGCGACGATGCCCCATGTGATCAGGATCCGCGAGATCCAGATTCGTGCGCCGTATTTGTTCAGCGCGACATTGCTCGGCACCTCGAACAGGAAATAGCCGATGAAGAAGATGCCGGCCGCGAAGCCAAAGGCTTCGCTGGTAAGTGCCAGCTCCTTGTTCATCTGCAAGGCGGCGTAGCCGATATTGGCGCGATCGAGATAGGAGATCACGTAGAGCGCGAAGCAATAGGGCACGATGCGCCAGAACACCTTGCGCATTGTGGACTGCTCGACTGACGTCGTGGACATGGCGGCGCATCCTCAGGGCTTGTGGTTGTGGGCGCGCTTGTCCGTGCCTGCGGCAGCCGCCTTCAGGCCCTTATTGCATTTTAAAATATAAAATGCAAATCCGACAGCCTTGAGTCAAGCGCGGGGAATCTTGATTAGCCCCGCGCCCGAGATATGGACCCTGAGGAAGTCGGACGCCTCCTGGCGCAGCCCTTTCTCCAGCAAATCCAGGATGTTGAGATGCTCGCGGCACTGCTGAGGCAGGCGGCTACGGTCGACCGTGATGCGGTATTCGACGAGACGACGCAGCCGATTGACCCGTTTGACCGCGTCGAGGAAGAAAGGATTGCCACCGCACACCATCAGCATTTCGTGGAAGTCGTTGTTGGCCGCAAAAATCTCTGCGCGCGAGGCCCGCTTGTAGCCGCCGCCGAGCATCCATTGCTGCTTGTCGCGCGCCTCCGCGAAAGCTCCGTGATCGACCTCGAAGCTCGGCAGCATCAGCGCCTGGGGCTCGAGCGCGATACGCAATTGATAGCCCTGCTGGTAGCTTTCCCGCGAGGTAAGAAGCGGCCCGAAGGCCCAGCCATTGCCCGGGAGACGTTCCATCCAACCTTCGTCGGCGATCTTGTTGAGAACTTTCAGCAGACGGCTTCGCGACAGGCCATACCGGCGCATCAGCTCGCTTTCGCTGACGCGCTCCGGCAGATTGCCGGACAGGCGGTCCTCTGCGATCGCGAAATACCATTCATCCTCCTGCACCTCGCCCTCGTCCACGGCGTCGGGCAGCTCGCGCGCGCTCTTGACCAGGAAGAAGCCGCGGTTCGGCTCGGATCGCACGACTTTCATGTCTTCCAGCATCTGCAGCGCGGCGTTGATGGGAGCGCGCGAGACCCGCAGCGCATCCGCCAGCGTCTGGCTCGGCAGATGCTGGTCCGCCTGGAGATCGTTGAGGCGGATGTATTCGAGAATCCGCGCGGTCATCTGGGCGGCTAGATTGGGACGGGGCATGCGCGCGACTCGGATGGATCGACCTCAAAGCATTGTCTGACCCCGGCGACAGGCACAAGCCAGTCGAACTTCGGGCCATTGTGCCCATCGTAAATTTGTGTTTTAAAAAATAAAAGACAATTTTGGGCGAGCGGTGGCACCGGGGATTTTGTCGATGGACGCTGATCGTACCGATGCAACGCTGAAGCCGGAGCTGTCCCGGCGGCGGCTGGCGCAGCTTACAATGGGCGGAGCCCTCGCCATGGCTGGCGCCGCCATGCCGTCTCGATCGCCCGCACAAACGCGCCATGCGCAGGGAAACCAGACCATGTCCGAAGGACCCGCTTCGTATGTCTATGTCGGCGCACGCACCACGAAGGAGCGCAACGCCAGCGGCGACGGTCTCAATGTTTATCGCATGGACAATGCGACGGGCGCGTGGACCCACCTCCAGCTGCTCGACGACCTCGTCAATCCCTCGTTCCTTGCGTTCGACCGTAGCAGGCGCTTCCTCTACACCGTGCATGGCGACCTCAACGACATCACCGCGATGGCGATTGATGCCGGTAGCGGCCGGCTGCGGGTGATCAACCGCCGGAGCACGGACGGCAAGAACCCCGTGCATCTCGCCATCGATCCCAGCAATCGCTACGTTGTGGTCGCCAACCACATCACCTCGTCGCTGGCGCTGCTGCCGCGTCAGGAGGACGGCGCGCTCGGCGCGGTGATCGACCTTGTCAAGCTGGAGGGCAAGATTGGCCCGCACCGGGTGGAGCAGCCTTTTGCAAAGCCGCACCAGGTGGAATTCGATCCGTCCGGCACTTTCATCGTCGTCCCGGACAAGGGGCTTGATCTCGTTTTCACGTACCGGATCGACGCAGAGAAAGGAAAGCTCGTTCTCGCTTCGAAGCCGGTTCAGGCGCGCGAAGGCGCAGGGCCGCGTCACATCGCGTTTCATCCCACCGGCAAGCTCGCCTATGTCGTCAACGAGCTGGACTCGACGGTGACGGCGTATCGTTTCGACCCGGCCAGCGGCGCGCTCTCGCCGTTTCAGGTCGTCTCAGCCGTGCCCGACAGCTTCACCGGCAACAGCCGGGCGGCGGAGATCGCGGTCTCGGCCGACGGCCGCTACGTCTATGCCTCAAACCGCGGCAACGACAGCCTCGCGATCTATGCCATCGACGCCGCGAGCGGCCGACTGGCGCCAAGAGGCTGGACCCCGAGCGGCGGCAAAACCCCGCGATTTTTCGCACTCGGCGCGTCAGATCGATTTTTGTTTGCCGCCAACGAAGACAGCGACATGGTGACCATGTTCACGCGCGCGCCTGATGGGCTTCTCGCGGCGACCGGCAACGTCGTGAAGGTGGGAAGTCCGGTGTGTATTCTTTTCAGGGAGAGCCAGGCATAGCCGGCCCGTCAGTCCGCGACATTCGAGCACGTCATCGACATTTGGCCTTCGCAACCACCCCATGATGACATCGTGCCGGTGTTTTGCCCGACGTGTCAACCTGGCCAGAGCGCAAGAGGTGCTGCGCAGCCGTCTAAGAATCCCCTTGCCGTTCAAGGGGCCTTCTACTGTGCATGGGGTTGTTTTCGAGCTTCTTGTTTCGATGTGAAGGAAAAGAGCGGGCGAAAGCTCATTCCGCCTGCAGGATCTCCGCGATCGCGGCGCCCGCTGCGACGGTGCCGAGCTTGCCGCCGACGTCGCGTGTCGCCCTGCCCTCGCCAATCGCCTTCGCCACCGCCGCCTCGATCGCACGCGCCGCTTCCTCGTAGCGGACCGCGCCGCTTCTCTCGCCGTGCCAGCCGAGCAGCAGCGCCGTCGAGAGGATCAGCGAGACCGGGTTGGCAACGTCCTGCCCTGCGATGTCGGGCGCCGAGCCGTGCGCGGCCTGCGCCATCGCGTAGCGGTCGCCGACATTGAGCGAGCCGCCGAGGCCGAGGCTGCCCGAGAGCTCCGCCGTGAGATCGGACAGGATGTCGCCGAACATGTTGGTGGCAACGATGACGTCGAAGCGTTCGGGGTTGCGCACCACATGCGCCATCATGGCGTCGACCAAGATGTCGTCGACCGCAAGGCCGGGATAGGACCTCGCCACCGCGCGGCAGATGTCCAGAAACATGCCGTCGCCGATCTTGAGCACGTTGGCCTTGTGCACGATGGTGAGATGCTTGCGCCGCTTCATCGCCAGCCGGCAAGCGGCATGCGCAATGCGCTCGCAGCAGAGGCGCGTGATCCGGCGCAGCGAGATCACGACGTCGGACGTGACCAGCATCTCGCCGTTACCCTGCTCCATGTTGCGGTCGGCGTAAAACCCTTCGGTGTTCTCACGCACCACGACGAGGTCGAAATCGCCGATGCGGCCGGGCCGTCCGGCATAGGTGCGCGCAGGCCTGACATTGGCGTAGAGATCGAGGTTCTTGCGGAAGTGGCGCGACGGGTTGATCTCGCCGTGCGCCTCGTCCTTGAAGTCGAAGGTCGCGGTCGGTCCCAGGATCAGGCCGTCGGCGGCGCGGACGATGTCGAGCAGCTCGGGGCGCACCGTGGTGCCTGACAGCTTCAGGCTCGCATGCCCGACCGCGTGCTCCTCCAGCCGCAGATTGAGCTGGAAGCGTTCGGACGCCGCGCGCAGCACGCCCGATGTCGCGGCCGTGATCTCCGGTCCGATCCCGTCCCCCGGCAGAACGACGATGTGCATGGTGATTCCCCGTGAGAGCGCCTGACCTTCGCGCATACAATGCATGCAAGCATATGCCTGTGGAAGCCGCCCCAAGCGTAGTACATGCGAAAACCCCACCGAAGCCAGGCCGCCGGAGCAAAGCGCAAGGCAATGACAATCACGTTACCTGCCGCTGCGCGCGAGCCCGATCGTCCAGTTGCCGATGGCCTGCCGGCGGAGCAGCGCCGCTGGGCGATCGCCGCGATCTTCACCGCGCTGGCGATGGCCTCGCTCGACACCGCGATCGCCAACATCGCGCTGCCCGCGATCGCGACTGATCTGCATGTCAGCCCGGAGCAGTCGGTCTGGGTGGTCAACGTCTACCAGATCGCGCTGGTCGCGACCCTGCTGCCGCTCGGCGCGCTCGGCGAGATCGTCGGGCACCAGCGCATCTATCTCGGCGGCCTCGTGCTGTTCACCGTCGCTTCGCTGCTCTGCGCGGTCGCCTGGTCGCTGGACAGCCTGCTGGTCGCACGCACGCTGCAGGGCCTGGGCGCCAGCGGCATCATGAGCGTCAACACCGCGCTGGTGCGCTTCGTCTACCCCGGCCGGATGCAGGGCCGCGGCTTCGGCCACAATGCACTCGTGGTTGCAACCGCCTTCACCTTCGGCCCTTCGATCGCATCTGCGATCCTTGCGGTTGGCCCGTGGCCGTGGCTGTTCGCCGTCAACATCCCCTTCGGCCTCGTCGCCACCGGCATCGGTTTTGCGATGCTGCCGAAGACGCCGCGCGCCGATCACGGTTTTGATTTCCTCGGCGCGCTTCTCACCGCAATCTGCCTCGGCCTGTTCATCACGGGCATCGGCAGCGCCGCGCATAATCTGTCGCCGGTCGTCGTGACCGTCGAGCTGGTCACGGCGCTCTCGCTCGGCTTCATCCTGACGCGGCGGCACGCCGATCACCCCGCGCCGATGCTGCCGATCGATTTGTTCAGCCGGCCGATGTTTGCGTTGTCGGCGGCGACGGCGGTCTGCTCCTTCGCGGTGCAAGGCCTCGCCTTCGTCTCGCTGCCGTTCTACTTCGAGGACGTGCTCGGGCGCTCCCAGGTCGAGACCGGGTTCTTCATGACGCCGTGGCCGCTGGTCGTCGGCATCATGGCGCCGATCGCCGGACGCCTCTCCGATCGCCATCCGGTCGGTCTCCTCGGCGGCGTCGGCCTCATTCTGCTCGGCCTCGGCATGGCGCTGCTCGCGCTGCTGCCGGCGAATCCAGGCATTCCTGATATCGTCTGGCGGATCATGATCTGCGGCATGGGCTTTGGCTTCTTCCAGGCGCCGAACATGAAGGCGATCATGTCAAGCGCACCGCCGCATCGCGGCGGCAGTGCCTCCGGCATCGTCGCCACGGCGCGCCTGACCGGGCAGACGACCGGCGCGGCGCTTGCCGCGGCATGCTTCGCGCTCGCCGGCCACAACGGCGCCACCGTCGCGCTGGCGCTCGGGGCAGGCTTTGCCGCGCTCGGCAGCGTGATGAGCTTCCTGCGATTGGCCGTGAAGTAAGACGTTCAGGCCAAGTGTCGTGCCGCCGTGACGTCAATCGCCGGCGCCGGGATCACCGGCTCGTCGTCGAGCGCGGCCAAGCGCGCGTCGATGGCATCGATGACCTTGCGCGAGAACGGTCCGAGATGGGCATAGGCCGCGATCATCTGCACGGCGATGCGTGCCGACGAGGTGTCGCGCTTGGCGCAATTCATGAAGGTCTGCCAGAGCGGCCCGCGTGCTTCGGGGATTGCGGTGACCACACGATGCACCGTCTCCATCGCCCCGACCCGCGCGCGGATGTCGCCCTCGGCGAGCTCATGGCGCTGCCTCGAGCGGTCGAGCAGCGTCATCAGCTTGTCGACACGCCTCGCATAGGCGGCTGGACTATAGATCCGCTCCAGCACGTTCCTGTAGTCCTTCAGGATATCGCGTAGCGGCCGCACCGGATCGAAATTGATGCCGCCGGTGCACTGGTCGCCGCCGGTCGTCGAGGCGAGATCATGGTCCGGATGCAGACGGCCTTCCTTGGCGAGCCGCCGCGTGAGCTGCGTGTTCGGCAAGGCATAGAGCAGGCCAACCATGGCGACGGGAATCGCGGCCTCCTCGATGAAATCGACCATCGCATCCGCCATCGAGACTTTCTCGTTGTCGAAGCCGACGATGAAGCCGGCGGTGACGAGCATGCCGGCGGCGTAGATCTTGTGGATGCTCTCGGCGATGTTGCGCCGCGTGTTCTGCTTCTTCCGCATCGCGACCAGCGTTGCGGGATCCGGACTTTCGATGCCGACGAAGATGCCGAAGAAATTCGCCGCGCCCATCAGCTCCAGCAATTCGGGATCGTCGGCCAGATTGACGGAGGCTTCGGTCGACAGCTCGAAGGGATAGCCGTGCGCGCGCTGCCATTCGGCGAGTTGGGGAAGGAATTGGCGCAGCGACTTCTTGTTGCCGATGAAATTGTCGTCGACGAAGTCGAGATGGCCGCGATAGCCCATCTGGTAGAGCCGCTCGAGTTCGACGAACATCTGCTCGGTCGTCTTGGTCCGCGGCACGCGGCCATAGAGCTCGATGATGTCGCAGAACTCGCAGGTGAACGGACAACCGCGCGAATACTGCACACCGAGATAGAGATAGTCCTCGAACTTGAGCAGATCGAAGCGCGGCACCGGCGTCCGGGTAACATCGGCCTGGAATTTGGGCGCGGTGAAGACTCCGGCGCGCTTGCCACTGTCCCAAGCTGCGATGAATTCGTGGATGACGCCCTCGGCCTCACCTAGCACCTGGAAGTCCGCGCTGGCATAGATGTGAGGACTCGACGTCGGATCTGGCCCGCCGACCACCACCGGCTTGCCCGCGGCGTGGCACTTGTCGATCAGAATAAGCGTGTCGGCCTGCTGCGGCAGCATGCCGCCGGTGAAGACCACGTCGGCCCAGGCGAGATCGTCGTCGCCGAAGGTTTGCGTGTTGCAATCGATGAGCCGGACAGTCCAGCTCTCCGGCAACATCGCCG
This sequence comes from Bradyrhizobium sp. T-1, assembly GCF_053592855.1. NCBI lineage: Bacteria > Pseudomonadati > Pseudomonadota > Alphaproteobacteria > Hyphomicrobiales > Nitrobacteraceae > Bradyrhizobium > Bradyrhizobium sp. T-1. The sequence goes on from NZ_CM132115.1 coordinate 6,115,087, forward strand.
CAACGGTGATCAGGCCCAGCGGCGCGGCAGGGCGCCGCACCCCCATCAGCTTGCAGGACTCGCCAAAACTCCAGAAGGACTCCGCGGTGAACAGCGGATAGAGCATGAGCACGTTGCAGGGCTGCGGCACGTTCACGAAACTCCCATGGAACTCTTAGAGGCTTTGAGTCAGTGTAGCAAAGCATCGTGGTCTTGCACCCAGGCAAAAGGGACAAGCTGTCGCGCTCTCTTCGCGCCCGGACGTCGCCTCAGACCAAGCCACCGGCGTCCAGGGAGATGGCGCAATCCGGGCACAGGCCCGGCCCTTCTCAGAACGCGCACAACACCGCCCGGTCCATAATTTTCCCGCAGCCGCGAGAATCTTCGATAGCTGCCCCTCGGACTCTTGATTTGAACAGTTCCAGTTTGCCGGACACATTGCGCCGCTGAGTCCATCGGTGGATGGGCCAATCAGGGGATTTGCAATGGCAAACCTAACAATCAACGGAAAAAACTTCACGCTCGACGTCGAGCCGGACACCCCGCTGCTTTGGGCGATCCGCGAGAATGCTGGCCTCACTGGCACCAAATATGGCTGCGGCATTGCACAATGCGGCGCCTGCACCGTCCATATCGACGGCGTCGCCACCCGCTCCTGTGGGATCTCGGTCAGTGAGGCCGAGGGCAAGAAGATCACCACGATCGAGGGGCTCGCCTCCGGCAGCACGCTGCACAAGGTGCAGCAGGCCTGGATCGCCAAGGACGTCCCGCAATGCGGCTATTGCCAGAGCGGCATGATCATGGCGGTGGCGGCACTGCTGAGCGAGAAGCCGAAACCGACCGACGCCGACATCGATGAGGCCATCACCAATATCTGCCGCTGCGGCACCTTCCAGCAGGTGCGCGAGGCGATCCACACGATCGCTAGCGCCTAAGGAGCCGGCATATGAACAAGCACGTTTCCGCCAAGTTGAACCGCCGCGCCTTCGTGGTCGGCACCGCCGCCGTCGGCACGGGCCTCGCCATCGGCCTCGACCTCCCCTTCGGCGGCCCCGCGGTGGTCCGCGCAGCCGACGGCTCGCCCGAGGTCAACGCTTGGGTCGTGGTCAGGCCGGACGACACCGTGGTGATCCGCATCGCCCGCTCCGAGATGGGTCAGGGTTCGCTCACCGGCCTCGCCCAGCTCGTTGCCGAGGAGCTCGAATGCGACTGGTCGAAGGTCACGACCGAGTACCCGACACCCGGCCAGAGTGTCGCCCGCAAACGCGTCTGGGGCGATTTCTCGACCGGCGGCAGCCGCGGCATCCGCTCCTCGCAGGACTATGTTCGTAAGGGCGGTGCCACCGCACGCGTGATGCTGATCCAGGCCGCCGCCGACGAGTGGAAGGTGCCGGCCTCCGAATGCACCGTCGAAAAAGGCGTCATCACTCACAAAGCATCGGGCAAGACCACGACCTATGGCAAGGTCGCCGAAACCGCTGCGAAGCTGACGCCGCCGGCGGACGTCAAGCTCAAGGATCCCAAGGACTGGACCATCGCAGGCAAAGGCCTGCTGCGGCTCGACACCACCGACAAGACCACCGGCACGATGGTCTACGGCATCGACATCAAGCTGCCGGGCATGCTGAACGCCGCGATCAAGGATTGCCCCGTGTTCGGCGGCAAGGTGAAGAGCTTCGACGAAGCCAAGGTCGCCGGCATGAAAGGCGTCCAGAAGATCGTCAAGGTCGGCGATTCCGCGGTCGCGGTCGTTGCCGACACATGGTGGCACGCCAAGACCGCGCTGGAAGCGCTGCCGATCGTCTGGGACGAAGGCGACAACGCAAAGGTCTCGAGCGAGACGATTGCGAAATGGCTGGCCGAGGGCCTTGACGACGCGCAGCCGGCCTATGTCGGCAACAAGAACGGTGACGTGAAGACAGCGATGGCCGGCGCCGCGAAGAAGATCGAGGCCGTCTACAACTATCCCTATCAGAACCACGCCACGATGGAGCCGATGAACGCCACCGCGCTCTATACGGCGGACAAATGCGAGGTCTGGTGCGGCACACAGAACGGCGAAGCGGCTTTCGCGGCCGTGCTTGAGGCATCCGGCCTGCCGGCGGAGAAGTGCGACGTGCACAAGGTGATGCTCGGCGGCGGCTTCGGCCGGCGCGGCATGACGGATTATGTCCGCCAGGCCGTCGCGATCGCGAAGCAGATGCCGGGCACGCCAATCAAATTGTTATGGTCGCGCGAAGAGGACATGACGCATGGCCGGTATCACCCGGTCACCCAATGCAAGATGACCGGCGCGTTCGACGCCGACAACAATCTGGTCGCGCTGCACTACCGCCTGTCCGGGCAATCCATCCTGTTCTCGGTGCGCCCCGAGGCATTGCAGAACGGCATGGATCCGGCGGCCTTCCAGGGCGTCGCCCAATCCGGCGAGGCCGCGTTCGGCTACGCGGTGCCGAACCTGCTGATCGAGCATTCCATGCGCAACCCGCACGTTCCGCCCGGCTTCTGGCGCGGCGTGAACGTCAATCACAACGCGATCTACATGGAATGCTTCATGGACGAGCTCGCCCATGAAGCGGGCCAGGACCCGCTCGCCTTCCGCCGCAAGCTGATGGGCAATCACCCCAAGCATCTGGCCGTGCTTAATGCCGTGGCCGAAAAGATCGGCTGGGACAAGCCGGCGCCGCAAGGCGTCTATCGCGGCATTGCGCAGGTCATGGGCTACGGCAGCTATGTCGCCGGCGCCGCCGAAATCTCGGTGACCGACGGCAGCAAGATCAAGGTGCACCGGATCGTCGCCTCCACCGATCCCGGCTACGTCGTCAATCCGGCGCAGGTGGAACGGCAGATCGCGGGCTCCTTCGTCTATGGCCTCTCGGCACTGTTTTACGGCGGCTGCACCGTCAAGGACGGCCGCATCGAGCAAACCAACTTCGACACCTTCAACTCGATGCGCATCAACGAGATGCCGAAGGTGGAGGCGGTGATGGTGCCGAGCGGCGGCTTCTGGGGCGGTGTCGGCGAGCCGACCATCGGCGTTGCGGCGCCTGCGGTGCTCAATGCCTATTTCGCAGCGACGGGCAAACGCATCCGCTCGGTGCCGCTGCGCGACCAGAACATCACCTTCGCCTAACAAACGCCGCGGCGGTCATCACGGCCGCCGCGGCATTTCGCCTGGATGATCCTGATGACCACGCGACCGGTGACACGGCGAACTGCCGTGCTCGGTATCACCGCCGCAGCCGCAACATTGGGGCGGCCACACGTCGTGCGCGCGCAATCGACGGGCCGCATCGTCGTGGTCGGCGGCGGCTTTGGCGGAGCAGCCTGCGCCCGCGCTCTCAAGCGCGCGCAAGCCGACCTGCAGGTCATCCTGATCGAGCCCAATGCGGTCTTCACCTCCTGCCCCTTCAGCAACGAGGTGATCGCGGGCCTGCGCGAGATCGAAGCGCAGCAATTTGGCCATGACAAGCTCGCCGCCGAGGGCATCACCGTGATCAGCCAGGCCGTGACCACGATTGCGCCGGAGCAGCGCAGCGTCCTGACGGCCGATGGCGTCGCGCTGCCCTTTGACCGTATCGTCCTCTCGCCCGGCATCGATTTCCATTTCGACGCCTTGCCCGGCTATGACGAGACCACATCGGAAAAGATGCCGCACGCCTGGAAGGCGGGCGCGCAGACGCTGCTGCTGCGCAGGCAGTTGGAGGCGATGGACGATGGTGGCACGGTCGCCATCGCGATCCCCGCCAATCCCTCTCGTTGTCCGCCGGCGCCCTACGAGCGCGCCAGCCTGATCGCGCATTATTTGAAGACCAGGAAACCGCGCTCGAAAGTCCTGATCCTCGATGCCAAGGACAATTTCTCGCAGCAGCGGCTGTTCGAGAAGGCGTGGAAGGAGCTCTACGGCGACATGATCGAACGCATCGGCTTGTCACAAGGCGGCCGCGTGACATCCGTGGATCCGTCGACCAAGACCATCGTCACCGAATTCGGCACCTACACGCCTGACGTCGCCAACGTCATCCCGCCGCAGCGCGCCGGCCACATTGCCGAAGTGGCGGGCGCCGTGGATGCCACCGGCTGGTGCCCGATCAATCCTGTGACTTTCGAGTCAAAGCTGGTCGAAAACGTCCACGTCATCGGCGACGCCTGCCTCGGCGGCGGCATCCCGAAATCAGCGTCGGCCGCGAGCGCGCAAGGCAAGGCTTGCGCAGCGGCCATCGTCAGCCTGCTCGCCGGTCGCGCGCCGGAGGCGCCGCGGCTCACCGGTGTCTGCTATAACACCGTCGCGCCTGGTTACGGCTTCTCGCTTGCCGGCAACTACCAGCCGAAAGGCGACATCTTCGCGGAGGTAGAAGGCGGCGCAACGAGCCCGGTCGATGCGCCGCGCGAACTGCGTGCCCGCGAGGCGGCTGATGCCGAGCACTGGTTTCAAACGATCACGGCGGACACCTTTGGCTAGATCGATAGCCTTCATCGCAGTGCTGGTTGCCAGCCTTGCGTTCGTCTCAGACGCGTGCGCCGAGGGACTCGTGCCCTATGAAATCACCGGTAATGGCATCGCGCATTCGCTGACAGGGGCCCCCGGCGACGCCGCGCGCGGACGCGTGCTGGTGCTGGCGCGCGCAACGACCTGCATCCTCTGCCATTCCGGCCCCTTCCCGGAAACGCGGTTCCAGGGCGACCTTGCGCCTGATCTCACCGGCGCGGGGAACCGCTGGACGGTGAGCCAGTTGCGGCTTCGGCTGGTTGACGCCTCGCGCTTCAATCCGGACACCATCATGCCGTCCTATTATCGTGCGGACGGCCTCGTCCGCGTCGGACGTAATTTCGTCGGCAAACCGGTGCTCTCGGCCGCAGAGATCGAGGACATCGTGGCCTATCTTGCAACACTTCGGGACTAGGAATGGTCATGCCAGCGACGCGACGTCAATTTTTAAGCCTGGTCGGCAGTGTCACGGTCATTCCGATCGTGGCGCTGCCGCCGGTCGACGCAACGCCGACGATGCTCAACACCGCGATCCGCAACGTCGTCGGCGAAGCGGCAGTTCGCATCGGCAAGGTCAAGCTCGAGATTCCGCCGCTGGTCGAGAACGGCAACACGGTGCCGATGACGGTGAGCGTCGCAAGCCCGATGACGGCGGACGACTACGTCAAGAGCATCCACATCTTCAACGAGAAGAACCCGCAGCCGAACATCGGCAATTTCTACCTGAACCCTTCCTCCGGTCGTGCTCAGGTTTCGACCCGGATCCGCCTTGCCGACACCCAGAAGGTGGTTGCGATCGCCCGCCTCTCCGACGACAGCTTCTGGCAGGTTGCCGCCGACGTGGTCGTGACGCTGGCCGCCTGCACCGAGGAGGTGAACTGATGGCCGCCCTCGTCAACGTTCCCACCAGAGCCAAACGCGGCGACATCATCGAGATCCGCACGCTGACCCCGCACATCATGGAAACCGGCTTTCGCCACACCATGGACGGCGCGCCGGTGCCGCGCGACATCATCACGAGCTTCACCTGCCGCCACAACGGCGCCGAGATCTTCCGCGCCGACCTGTTTCCGGCCATCGCCGCCAATCCGTATTTGTCGTTCTTCACAGTCGCCAAAGAGAGCGGCAAGTTCGAGTTTGAATGGATTGGCGACAACGGCTATTCGTCCATCGCCTCGGCATCGATCATTGTCGAATGATCTTTTGGCGCGCGATAGCGGCGGCAACGCTGTTTGCCGCAACCCCTGCCCTGCTCGCCGGTGAAATCCCGTCCGATGCACGCCGCTCCGGCTATTCCTTCATGGGCCCTGACACGCGCGCCATGCAGGATGACGACACGTCCAATCCGGGTATGCTGTTCGTGCTCGACGGCGAAGCGCTGTGGACAAGGAAGGCCGGAAGCGCGGACAAGGCCTGCGCGGACTGCCACGGCGATGCGCGGGACAGCATGAAAGGCGTCGCGGCGCGCTATCCCGCCTTCGACAGGGCGCTGGCCCGCCCCGTCACGCTTGACCAGCGCATCAACCTCTGCCGTACCAATCATCAGCAGGCGACGCCCCTGCCCTACGAGAGCCGCGACATCCTGGCGCTGTCCGCCTTCGTCGCCCACCAGTCCCGCGGCGTCGCGATCGCCGCAAGCGACGATCCGCAAGCAAAGCCCTTCATCGACCAGGGCCGCACCCTTTTCACGCAGCGCGAAGGTCAGCTCAACCTGGCCTGCACCAATTGCCACGACGACAACTTTGACAGGCGCCTCGCGGGCTCGCCGATCACGCAGGCGCAGCCGACCGGCTATCCGCTTTACCGGCTGGAATGGCAGACGCTGGGATCGCTGGAGCGGCGGCTGCGCAGTTGCATGACCGGTGTCCGCGCCCAGGCCTATGATTACGGCGCCCCCGAATTGGTCGCGCTCGAGCTCTATCTGATGTCGCGGGCCCGCGGAATGCCGATGGAAACGCCCGCGGTGCGACCGTAACGCCCAAATTAGGGCTAGGCAGGCGTGGAACGGTCGCTAGTATCCCCCCAAACCGAGTCACAGGGAGGGACTAAAGTGGCTAACCACAAAATCTCGCGCCGTACGCTTTTGACCGGCACTGCCGCGGCTGGCGCGCTCAGCCTGACGGGGTTGCCGGCGCGCGCCGAGGTCAACTGGAAGAAGTATGCCGGGACCAAGCTGGAGGTGATCCTCGCCAAGGGCCCGCGCGGCGACAACCTGCAAAAGTACATCAAGGAATTTACCGATCTCACCGGCATCCAGGTTGAATCCGAGCAGATCCCCGAGCAGCAGCAACGGCAGAAATGCGTGATCGAGCTGACCTCGGGGCGGCCGAGCTTCGACGTCGTTCACCTCAGCTATCACGTCCAGAAGCGTCAATTCGAGAAGGCCGGCTGGCTTGCCGACATGACGCCCTTCATGAAGGACCCGGCGCTGACCGCGCCTGATCTCGTCGAGAGCGATTTCTCGGCCGCCGGCCTGCAATACGCCAAGAACGATAAGGGCCAGATGCTGTCGCTGCCCTGGTCGGTCGACTATTTCATCCTCTACTACAACAAGGAGCTGTTCCAGAAGAAGGGCGTTGCGGTGCCCAAAACGCTGGACGAGATGGTCGCCGCCGCCGAAAAGCTCACCGATGCCAAGGACGGCACCTTCGGCTTCGTCGGACGCGGCCTGCGCAACGCCAACATGACCTTGTGGACCAACTTCTTCCTCGACTATGGCGGTGAATTCCTCGACGCCAAGGGCAACATCCTGACCGACGGCCCCGAAGCCGTTGCAGCGACCAAGCTCTACCAGACTCTGCTGACGAAGATGGCCCCGCCCGGCGTCGCCGGCTTCAACTGGATGGAGTCGATGGCTTCGTTCACGCAAGGCAAATCAGCGATGTGGATCGACGGCGTGGGCTGGGCGCCGCCGCTGGAGGATCCGGCGGCCTCGCGCGTCGTCGGCAAGGTCGGCTACACCGTCGTGCCCGCCGGGCCGAAGGGACAATACTCGGCCACCTACGGTGACGGCCTCGGCATTCCGGCCGCGAGCAAGAATAAGGAAGCGGCCTATCTGCTCTGTCAGTGGGCAGTCTCGAAGACGCAGGGCGCGCGGCTGTTGCAGGCCGGCGGCGGCGTGCCGTTCCGTAACTCGATCCTGAACGATGCTGAGGTCCAGAAGGGCGTGAAGATGCCCAAGGAGTGGCTGCAGTCGGTGATTGATTCCGCCAAGATCAGCAAGCTCGGCCTGCCGGTGATCATCCCGGTCGCCGAATTCCGCGATCTCGTCGGCGCCGCCGTCACCGCGACCCTGGCCGGCTCTGATCCCGCGGCGGAGCTGAAGAAGGCCCACGACCAGTTCCGACCGATCCTGGAGCGTAGCGAAAAGACGTGAGTGCGTTGACACAATCGACTCCGCGCGCGGCACAGTCTGATGCCGCGCCGGAGAAGGAACTGCGGCCGCCGTCCTATTGGCCGTTCGTGGTGCCGGCGCTGGTCGTCGTGCTCGCGATCATCATTTTCCCATGGGTGTTCACGATCTGGATGAGCCTGAACGAATGGAAGGTCGGCTCGCCGACTACCTTCGTCGGATTCTCCAATTATTTGCGGTTGACCGGCGATCCCCGCTTCATCGAGGCGATCGGACATACGCTGGTCTACACCGTGCTGTCTGTGGTGCTGCCGCTGGTGTTTGGCACATTCGCCGCCGTGGTGTTTCACCAGAAATTCGCCGGTCGCGGTTTTCTGCGCGGCATCTTCATCATGCCGATGATGGCGACGCCGGTCGCGATCGCACTGGTCTGGACCATGATGTTCCACCCGCAGCTTGGCGTGTTGAACTACCTGTTGTCGCTGGTCGGGATTCCCGCGCAGCTCTGGGTGTTTCATCCGGCAACGGTCATTCCGTCGCTGGTGCTGGTCGAGACCTGGCAATGGACGCCGCTCGTCATGCTGATCGTGCTCGGCGGCCTCGCCGCGATCCCGACCGAGCCCTATGAGAGCGCACAGATCGACGGCGCCAGCCTCTGGCAGGTGTTTCGCTTCATCACCCTGCCGCTGATCATGCCGTTCCTGTTCATCGCCGGCATGATCCGCATGATCGACGCGGTAAAGAGCTTTGACGTTATCTTTGCGATCACCCAGGGCGGACCGGGATCGGCGTCGGAGACCATTAACCTCTACCTCTACAGCGTCGCCTTCGTTTATTACGATCTCGGCTACGGCTCGGCGATCGCGGTCGTGTTCTTCCTGCTGATTGTCCTGCTCGCAGCGGTGATGCTCTACGCCCGCCAGCGCATGCTGTGGACCGAGATTGCGAGGGGCGCATGACCCCGAAGCAAATCGTCGGCAAGATCAGCCTGTGGTTCGCGGTGCTCGTCATCGTGTCGCCCGCAATCCTGTTCTTTCTCTGGATGCTCTCGCTCTCGCTCAAGTTCGAGGTCGACAATGCTGCCTACCCACCGGTCTTCATCCCCGAGCATTTCGCCTGGAAGAACTATGTGGACGTGCTCGCCTCCAACCGCTTCGTCACCTATTTCTTCAACAGCCTGATCGTCACCGGCGGCGCGACGACGCTTGCGTTGATCGTCGGCGTCCCTGCCGGCTACGGCATCGCACGCATGGCCGCACACAAATCGGCGATCGTGATCCTGATCGCCCGCATCACGCCCGGCCTGTCCTATTTGATCCCGCTGTTCCTGCTGTTCCAGTGGCTGGGCTTGCTCGGCACGCTAGTGCCGCAGATCATCATCCATCTGGTTGTGACTGTGCCGATCGTGATCTGGATCATGATCGGCTATTTCGAGACGACGCCACTCGAGCTGGAGGAAGCCGCGCTGATCGACGGCGCCACACGCTGGCAGGTGTTCAGGCATGTCGCGCTGCCGATCGCCAAGCCCGGCATTGCGGTCGCCTTCATTCTCGCGGTGATCTTCTCCTGGAACAATTTTGTGTTCGGCATCGTACTGGCGGGACGCGAGACGCGCACCCTGCCTGTCGCCGTCTACAACATGATTTCGTTCGATCAGTTGAGCTGGGGCCCGCTGGCCGCCGCCGCGCTGATCGTCACCCTCCCGGTGCTGCTGCTCACGGTGTTCGCCCAGCGGCAGATCGTGGCCGGGCTCACTGCAGGTGCCGTCAAGGGCGGCTGATCGCCTGTCCTCATAGCATTTCGAAGACTATCGCTTCGCAGCCTCTGCCTGCGGAGCGACAGGTTGAGCCGCAGCAACAGGGGTAGCCACCGAAAGTCCGTAAAGCCGCCAGCTGCCGCCGACATTTCGGAACAGCAGATCGAAATCGATCTGCAAAGGCCTGGTCGGGATGTTGCCGCTGAGCCGCAGCATTCCGCCGGGATCGATCGCCGGAGGCGTCGACAATCGCGGCGCAAGAAGCGCGGCGCCAAACAGATCGAACTTGCGCGCCCGCAGATCGGCGAACACAAGTGCGAGGTCGGCCGCACTGTTCCTGGCCTGGAATTCGGGTGCGGCAAGGTCTCGCAACACCGAATAATTGCCTGAGCGATTGGCGTCATTCAGCGTCAGGAGCGCGGAGCGGATCAGATAGAGCGCCTGCTCGACAGAGATCTGGGGCCCCTGCCTCGTCGCGGTTGCGGCCGGTTGAACTGCCCAGCGATCGGCGAAGCCGGAGGGCGATGGTTGCGTCTCCGCTTCCGCGGGTACGCAAGCCGCGACGAGGAACAGGCACACCGCAAATCGTGGGGATAACGCAATCATGTCCTCACCACCCCATGCGCAGGCCAACACGCCCCCCGGCGACTTTCTCGTCCGGCCCGTAGCTGATGCCGCCGTTGAACTGCATATTGCGGTTGAGGCGTAGTGCCGCATTGAACGCAAGACCATTGGCTCGCTCGAAGGTCCCGTAGTTCATCGCGATGGCAAAACTCTCGTTCGGCAGCAGCGTCGGCACACCCGCCATGGCAAAAGCCATCGCGACGCCACTGGTCGCCTTGCTGGTGCGGCTATTGAGATCGTCGAGACGGCGATTCATAGCGGCCAGCTGACCGTTGATGGCGCTGAGATCGCCCACCGAGGCGATGCCGAGTGCGCCGAGGGAGGTGGTTGCAAGATTGCCGGCGCCGTCGGACGTCACGAGTTGCGTTGCGCCGCTTTGCGCGGCCTTGCTTGCGGAGGAGGTGATGCCGATCATGGTGTAGGTGTTGCCTGCCGTGCCGAAGGTCTGCTGGTTGGCGCGCGTCACGGTGGCACCATTGCCGAAGGCGGCCGAGTTGGCGAAACCGGCACTGGTATTGTTGCCGACAGCGACGGCGTTGGTGCCAGTAACCGACACGGTGTTGCCGATTGCGATGGCGCCCGAGCCGGTCACTGTCGCAGCGTTCGACATCACCAGGGCATTGGGTGCGTTGACGGCATTGCCGGAGCCGAACACGGAGGACCCGGCGGCGCTTGCCGTGGCGGCCACGGCGTTGTTGGAGCCGACCGCATTGACGTTGTCGCCCCAGCCGGTCTGGTTGGTGCCGTTGATCTTGTTGTTGTCGCCCAGCACGAAGCTGCCATTTCCGTTCAGGGTATTGGGATCACCGATGGCGAAGCTTCCATTGCCTCGAACGATCTGGCCGGTGCCGAACGCGCCGCTGTTGTTTCCGGTGACGCTGTTGCTCGCGCCGACGGCCGTGCTGTTGGCGCCGGTCACCACGCTGTTGGAGCCGACGGCCGTCCCATTCGTGCTGCCTGCGTTGGCAACCGCCGAGGCACCGACCGCCAGCGAGCTGTCGCCGGCCGCATAGCTGCTCGTGCCGTAGGCCGAGCTCGACATGCCGGTCGCGGTGCTCCAGCCGCCGGATGCGGTCGCGTAGTCGGCGGAGGCACGGGAGCTCGTCCCCGTCGCCGTGGACATCCAGCCGGCGGCACTGCTGTTGGCACCAACGGCCACGGCGAAATCGCCGCTCGCGTTGCTCACGTAACCATAGGCGGAGCTCTCATAGCCATTCGCCACGCTCTGCGCCCCGGTGGCGGACGTGTACCGGCCGGCCGCGTTGGCGCCATAGCCCACCGCGACGGTCTGTTCGTTGGTGGCCTGGCTCAAGGCGCCGGCGGCAAGACTGAAGTTGCCGAACGCGTTGCTGGATGCGCCGTAGGCCGAGCTGGACGCGCCACCGGCCATGCTTCCGGTGCCGCATGCCGTACTTCCGGCGGTCCCCGCGCCTGCGCCGCCGGTGCTATTGCTGGCGTCGACGCAGACGAACTGCGCCCGCGCGGATGGATTGCCGAGCAAGGCGCCAAGCACGAAAGCCGCCACTGCACACATCGTTGCCGGCCGCATTCGCCGCCTCGCCACCACCCTCCCCGTTCGTCCGGCCGTCTCGCTGGTCCGCCCCTCGGCCGGCCGCGCCGCAAGACTCATCCCCCGCGTTTTCATCGCTCACCTTCACGTCATCGCAAATTGCGTGGGCCCGGCACACACATGCATCTGGCCCGCGCGCGATAATATGAATATTCATGTCCGGAGACTGCGGTTCGACGACGCGGAAACTTGCCTGATCGTCCCAATTTGCAGACCAACTGCCGAAGGGAGCGGCTTGGCATGACCAAAATTCCGTACCTGCGCTTTGACAGCGCGGAATTGCCTGCCGCCGAGCGCCTTGACCGCTACCGCGCGATTCTCACGCACTATGAAGTGTCGCTCCCCGACGGCACCGGCCGGGATGGGTTCGAGGTCCATGCCGAGGCGTGGCTGCTCGGTGGCCTGGTTGCAGCATCAACTCGGATGGGGCCGGTGCGCTTCACCCGCTCTGCCGCGCTGGCAAAAGCCGATGGCCGCAACTCATTCGCGCTGCTGCTGCTCCGTCGCGGCGCCTGGCGCGGCGAGGTCGACGGCGAACCGATCTCGGCCGGCCCTGGCCAGGTGCTGGTGCTCGATCTCACCCGGCCCTTCGACGGCATCGCGACGGCGACCGACACCATCAGCCTGGACGTGGAGCGCGATCCCATCGTCAGCGCTGCGCCCGATGGCCTCGACCTGCACGGGCTGGTGCTTGACGGTGCCGCCGGCCGGGTGCTCGCCGATCAGATGACGCTGTTGCGGAGAAGACTTCCGGCGATGGACGAAACCGGCGCGCCCGAGGCGGTCCAGACGACACTCGGCCTGCTGCGCGGGTGTTTTGGTGTGGCTGCGCGGCCGCGCGGGCAAGGCCTTGCCCGGCGCGACATCGGCATCCTTCATCGTGCCAGTCGTTTCATCGATCAGAACCTGGGTCACAGCGACCTATCGGTGGCGACCATCTGCCGCGAGATCGGTGTGTCGCGCTCGGTGCTCTATCGCGTATTCGCACCGCTCGCGGGCATCGCGGATTACATCCGCGGGCGCCGGCTCGAGGCGATCCATGTGCTGCTTGATGACGCGAGCGAGGATCGCTGGAATGCGGAGATCGCCGCTGAATTCGGCTTCGTGAGCCAGGCGCATTTCAGCCGAAGCTTCCGGCAACACTTCGGCTACTCGCCACGCGTAGCGCGCGATACTCGTCTGCACGATCTTGCAGCCGCGGTCGAAGCCGGCCCTGAGTTGTTCCGTGAATGGATCGGCCGGCTCGGCTGACCCGTCGGCGCGGCGTGCATCTCCGGATGTGCGGCATAGTGCTCGCCGGCGCCGAGCTTGCTCGCCGCGAACAGGCCGGCCGCAGTCACGGCGTAGGCAAATGCCACTGCGGGAGTGTAACGCCAAAGCCGACACCGACGAAGGTGACGATGAACATGTGCGGCACGCTGGACCTTGGTGCCGAAGCCGAAGAACGCGCTCCGGTCGCCCATGTTGAAAGGCCGCCTTGAACCCCGACTTGCCAACCGTCCCCGTCAATGCGCCTTGCGATACTACTCCCCTGCGGCCGAGCCTCTCATTGCCTCCAGGACGGCAACTGAATCCGCGACCCAGCCGAAGATGCCGCCCTGGGCCTTGATCATTTTCAGGCCCATCTCATGAAACTCGGGGAAGTAAGACGCGCAGCCGTCCGAGATGACGATGCAGCGATAGCCGCGATCATTGGCCTCGCGCACGGTGGTGTTGACGCATACCTCTGTGGTGACGCCGCACACGAGCAGGTTCTCGATGCCGTATCTTTCCAGCACCTCGCTAAGCTCGGTGGCATAGAACGCGCCCTTGCCGGGCTTGTCGATCACAACCTCGCTGTCGAGCGGATAGAGCTCGGGGATGATATCGTGACCGGCCTCACCACGGATGAGAATGCGCCCCATCGGGCCGGGATCGCCGATGCGCAGGGACGGCGCGCCGCGCTCGACTTTCGCCGGCGGCGCGTCGGAGAGATCGGGCAGATGGCCCTCGCGGGTGTGGATCACCAACATGCCGGTGTCACGCGCCGCCTCTAGCACCGCGCCGATCGGTTTCACCGCGCGCGCAAGCTGGCTGACATCATTGCCGAGCGTCTCACCGAAGCCGCCGGGCTCCATGAAGTCGCGTTGCATGTCGATGATGACGAGCGCGGTCGACGACAAGTCGAGCTTGATCGGCTCGGGCTCGGCTCTGATGACACCCAGTCTCGACTTGCTTGAGTTCAACATGACGCCCCTCGCGAGAACTCTCTTTGCCATCAGCTCTGCAAGCGCCGTGCCATTGTGTACAATTGCGGCGGCGCACCAGCTGCGACGGAAACCGCTGCGTACTCAGAACGTTACGCCAGCGATCGACATCTGCATATTCCCTTCGCGACGGCTTTGCGACGTGCATTTGCTTAAAGGATGAGCGGCGCCCGCTGTCATTCCGGGGCGCGACGAAGTCGCGAGCCCGGAATCCATCGGGCCGCAATATATGAGGTGAAATGGATTCTCTGATGCGCAATTGCGCATCATAGCTCGACGCTTCGCGTCGCCCCGGAATGACGACGGAGCGTGGCGCTAAGGCCCCGCCCCATACAACCGCCGATGCTCCTCTTCATACGGCGCGTAAGAGTCCTTCAACGTCGCCATGTTGAGCAGCATGGTCGCAACCATCGCGCCAGCCTTGTCGAACACGCGCGTCCTGACCCAGGCGCTCTCGGTGCGGCGGCTGCCGGACAGCGCGACCACCTCGCGCTCGCCCTCGTATTCCTCGTCGACGAACAGCGGGCCCTTCACCAGTCGGATCTCCTGGTCAGCGAACAGACCGACGGCCGGCCCTTTCGCCGGCAGCGGATCGTCCTTGGCGCGGTATTGAAACAGCACGCTCAGCATCTCCATCGGGATGATGGCTCTTCCCCACGGATTGTCGGCGCCGGAATAGTAGGGCGAGTTCTCGGTGATGACCGTAAGCTTCTGCCGCAGCGAGAACGGATAGAGGTCGCCCATGTTCTGGTCGAACGCCATCCGCACCGTCTGTCGCTTGCTCGTCTGTGCCACCTTCAGATCGCGCAGGATCACGGGATCGGCGAGCGGCTTGAGCTCGGTCAGGCGGGTCTCCAGCGCCGTTGCAGCGTGAGGATCGCCGACGGAGGCCGTGCCGCGCAGCACCTCGGTGCCGTCGCGCTTCACCATCTGGATCTGGCACTGGCTCGTTCCGGGCAAAGGCTTCGACAGGATCGCCTGCACCTCCTCGCCTTCGAAACAGGCGTTGCGATAATGCGCGGAGAGGCAGCCGCTCTCGAACCACGCCTGTCCCCACAGACGCGCACCCAGCGGCGCGAACTGGCTGAAATGCGTCGGTCCCTCGATGGTCCCGCCCTTGAAGCCGAGCTTCTGCGCGGTGGCATCATCGTGGATGGAGGCGTGCGCGTCGTAAACCTGCGCATGCAGCATCTGGCGCGGCTGGCGCCACGGCCCGATCAGGGCTTCGGCCGTCTCGGTGATCTCAGTCTTGAACGCACTTGCAGTCATTGGCTCCTCCACAGGCAGCCATGACTAGCAGGCCCGCCACGGATGCGGCCAGCGATATTGACTTCGATGCTCCATGCTTTTGACTGCCAATATCCGCTTCGCAAGTCGCCCTCTTTCCGCGGCGCAAAATTCCCACCGGGCACGACGACAAGGACTCCTGAAATGACGCTGATGCAGGTCGAGCTGGATGACAAATACCGGCTCGAATCGAAGCGGATCTTCCTGTCCGGCACCCAGGCCCTGGTCCGTTTGCCCATGTTGCAGCGCGAACGTGACCGACTCCAAGGCCTCAACACCGGCGGCTTCATCTCGGGTTATCGCGGTTCCCCACTCGGCATGTACGACCATGCGCTGTGGCGCGCGAAGTCGCACCTTCAGCAACACGACATCGCTTTCGTCCCCGGCCTGAACGAGGACTTAGCTGCGACCGCAGTTTGGGGCAGCCAGCAGGTCGGCTTGTTTCCCGGCGCCAAGGTCGATGGCGTGTTCGGCATCTGGTACGGCAAGGGCCCCGGCGTCGACCGCTCGGTCGACGCGCTCAAGCACGCCAACGCGGCCGGCACCTCGCTCAATGGCGGCGTGCTCGCGCTCGCCGGCGACGACCATGGTTGCCAGTCCTCGACGCTGGCGCATCAGAGCGAGCAGGTTTTCGCCGCGGCGCTGATCCCGGTGATCAATCCGGCGACGCTTCAGGATTATCTCGATCTCGGCCTCTACGGTTTTGCACTGTCGCGCTTCTCCGGCTGCTGGGTCGGCTTCAAGGCAATCAGCGAGACCGTCGAGAGCTCAGCTTCGATTGACAGCGATCCTGAACGCATCAAGATCGTGCTCCCGGATGATTTCGAGATGCCGCCCGGCGGCCTCAACATCCGCTGGCCCGATCCGCCGCTGGAGGCAGAGCGGCGCCTGTTCGGTCCGAAGATGGCCGCAGTGCAGGCCTTCGCCCGCGCCAACCAGTTCGACCGCATCGTGCTCGATTCCAAGCCCGCGCGGCTCGGCATCGTCGCGACCGGCAAGGCCTATCTCGATCTACGCCAGGCGCTCGCCGACCTCGGCATTACCGACAAGGACGCGCAGGATCTCGGCCTTCGCATCTACAAGGTCGCGCTGACCTGGCCGCTGGAGGAAAGCGGCGCCAAGCGCTTCGCCGAAGGTCTTCAAGACGTCCTCGTCGTCGAGGAAAAGCGGGGCTTCATTGAAGACCAGCTGATGCGCATCCTCTACAACATCGATGCGTCCCGGCGACCGACCGTCACCGGCAAGCGCGACGAGCGCGGCGCACTGCTGCTGCCGAGCGAGGGCGAGCTGACACCGACCATCGTCGCGGGCGCGCTGGTGGCGCGGCTGCGTAAGCTCGGCCATCACAGCCCGGTGCTGGAGCAACGCCTCGCCCGGCTCGAGGCCTTTGACAATCCCGCCACGACAAGCACGCAGATCACCCTCGCGCGCACGCCGTTCTTCTGCTCGGGCTGCCCGCACAATTCCTCGACCCGCGTGCCGGAAGGCAGCCGCGCCATGGCCGGCATCGGTTGCCACGGCATGGCCCTGAGCATGCCGACGCGCCGCACTGATCTGATCTCGCATATGGGCGCCGAAGGCGTGAACTGGATCGGCCAGTCGCCCTTCACCACCGAGAAGCACATTTTCCAGAATCTCGGCGACGGCACCTACACCCATTCCGGGCTTCTCGCCCTTCGTGCGGCATCTGCCGCCGGCATCAACATCACGTACAAGATCCTCTACAACGACGCCGTCGCGATGACCGGCGGCCAGCCGGCCGAAGGCGCCTTCAACGTCGCGCAGATCGCGCACCAGGTCTGGGCCGAGGGCGTGAAGCGGCTCGCGATCGTTTCAGACGATCCCACGAAATACCCTGAGGGCAACTACTTCCCGCAAGGCGCGACCATCCATCACCGCCGCGAGCTCGATGCCGTGCAGCGCGAGCTGCGCGACATCAAGGGCCTCACGGTCGTGATCTACGATCAGACCTGCGCTGCCGAAAAGCGACGCCGCCGCAAGCGCGGGCTCTATCCCGATCCCGCCAAGCGCGCCTTCATCAACGAGCTCGTCTGCGAAGGCTGCGGCGACTGCTCGCAGGCCTCCAACTGCGTCTCGGTGCAACCGCTGGAGACCGAGTTCGGCCGCAAGCGCCAGATCGACCAGTCGAACTGCAACAAGGACTTTTCCTGCGTCGAGGGCTTTTGCCCGAGTTTTGTCACCGTGCATGGCGGCTCGCTTAAGCGTATGAAGACCTCGGCAGTGGACTCTGGCCAGTTGTTCGCCGATCTGCCGCTACCGCCGACGCGTGAGCTCGACGGCCCCTACAACATCCTCGTCACCGGCATCGGTGGCACCGGCGTCATCACCATCGGCGCCCTGCTCGGCATGGCCGCCCATGTCGACGGCCGCGGCTGCTCGGCGCTCGACTTCACCGGCCTGTCCCAGAAGAACGGCGCGGTGATGAGCCATGTTCGTATCGCGCAGCGGCCGGAAGACATTTCGGCAGTCCGCATCACCACCGGCGGAGCCGATGTCATCCTCGGCTGTGACATGATCGTCTCGGCTGGCCCGACTGCGCTGAGCCGGGCCGAGCGCGGCGTGACCAAGGCCTATATCAACGCCGACCTTCAGCCGACCGCCAGCTTCGTGCAAAACCCCGACATCGATTTCGAAATGGGCACGATGCAGACCGTGCTGCGCGACGCCGTCGGCGACAAGAACCTGGACATCATCGACGCCACCGGCATCGCCGCGGCACTGATGGGCGACAGCATCGCGACCAACCCCTTCATGCTCGGTTTCGCCTTCCAAAAGGGCGCGATCCCGCTGTCGCTGGAGGCCCTGCTCCGTGCCATCGAGATCAATGGCGCCGCGGTCGAGATGAACAAGCTCGCCTTTACCTGGGGCCGCCTCGCGGCCCACGACATGTCGCGCGTGCGCAGCGTGCTGCAGTTCAAGAGCCGGACGTCGGCGCCGACCAAGTCGCTCGACGATGTCATCGCGACGCGTGCAGAGTTCCTGACCGGCTATCAGGACAAGGCCTATGCCGATCGTTATCTCGCGGCTGTTGCCAAGGTGCGGAAGGCCGAGAATCTCGCCTCCCCCGCGTCCGCCGAGCTGACCGAGGCCGTCGCGAAGAACCTGTTCAAGCTGATGTCCTACAAGGACGAATACGAGGTCGCCCGGCTCTACACCGACGGCAGCTTTGCCAAGAAGGTGTCCGAAAAGTTCGACGGCGATTTTACGCTGAAGTACCACTTGGCACCGCCGATCTTCGCGAAGCGCGACAAGACCACCGGACATCTCCAGAAGCAGGAGTTCGGCGGCTGGATGGTCCATGCCTTCCGCGTGCTGGCCAAGCTGAAATTCCTGCGCGGCGGCGCGTTCGATCCGTTCGGCCGCACCGAGGAGCGCCGGACCGAGCGCAAGCTGGTCGCGGATTATCTCGGCATGATCGAGCAGCGGACAGTCGGACTGAAGGCGGAGCAAATTCCTCTGCTGGTAAGACTCGCAAGGGTGCCGGAAACGATCCGCGGCTTCGGCCACGTCAAGGAAGCCAACGTCAAGCTGGCGACCGCTGAGAAGGCGCGACTGGAAGCGGAGCTGGAGAACAGCCGCTTTGCAGCGGCGGCGGAGTAGGGCAAGCGGCCACCACACTTTCAGTGTCATCGCCCGGCTTGACCGGGCGATCCAGTATTCCAGGGACGCTCGTTGGAGAACTCGCTCTCGCCACAACCGCCGCGGTGTACTGGATTCCCCGCCTTCGCGGGACATTACAGTGATGGGGATGGCTAGACTGAAGTCGTGGCGGCCGCGGACGTCGCCGCCGTCGCAGCCCCCTCCGCCAGATGCCTTCCCGCGATGTACCCGAACGTCAGCGCCGGGCCGAGCGTGATTCCGGGCCCCGGATAATTCCCGTTCATGATCGAGCCCATGTCGTTGCCGCAGGCATAGAGGCCCACGATCGGCGAGCCGTCCTCACGCAGCACGCGCGCCTGGGCATCGACTTTCATGCCGATCGCGGTGCCGAGATCGGCCGGATAGATCCGCATCGCAAAGAACGGCGCGCGGACGATCGGCGCGACGCATGGGTTGGGCTTGTGGCCGATATCGCCGAGGTGCCGCTGATAGATGGTGCTTCCCCGACCGAATTCAGGATCGCGGCCGTCCTTCGCATCGGAATTGTAGCTCGCGATCGTCGCCATGAGCGCGGACGGCTTGATGCCGATCTTCGTCGCGAGCTGCGCCATATCGGGCGCCTCGATCAATTCGCCGCTGGCCACATAGCGTCGCACGTTGCGCGCAAACGGCTTGATGCGGCCGAGGCCGTAGCTCCACAGGAACTGACGGTCACACACCAGATAGAACGGCCGATCCGGCTCGCCACTTCCATCGCGCAGCATGGCAAGCACAAACTCATGGTACGACAGCGCCTCATTGACGAAACGCCGGCCCGCTGCATTCACGGCGATCACGCCGGGCTTGGCGCGGTCGGTCACCGTATGCGGGAAGACGCCGCGGCTGCCGTCGGCGCGGCGGAACAACGAGGCCGGCACCCAATAGGCCGGGCTCGTTGCGTCAGCGTTGAGCGCGGCGCCGCTAGCGGTCGCAAGGCGAAGCCCATCGCCCATGCCTGCTGTGTTGGTGGCCGAGACGAAGCCGGCCGCCGCGGGGAAGAAGCGCTTGCGCAAACTCGCATCGTGCGAGAAGCCACCGGTCGCCAGCACCACCCCGCGTCGCGCCGCAATCGAACGGTCGCGTGAGCCATGGCGAATGACCACGCCGCTGATGCGATCGCCCTGCATCGACAGATCATCGACGTCGGCGCTGAACAGGATCTCGACTTGCCGCGCCAGCAGGGAGGCGTACAGTTGCGCGGCCAGCGCATTGCCGAGATGGAGCGTCGTACCGCGCGGACTGCGCAACCGCTGCAGCGCATACTCCGAGACCAGCCGCACCGCCCGCAGGGTCGAGCGCAACGACTTCCCGATCCGGCGCAGATGCGGGATGTCGAGGCGATTGACCATCATCCCGCCGAACAGCGTGAACTCCGGCAGCGGCGCCCGCAATCGCGCGAAAGCTCCGCCCAGCCGCGAGCCGTCGAACGCCACCGGCTCCAGCACGCGTCCGCCTGATGTTGCGCCCAATCGTTCCGGGTAATAGTCCGGATAGGCTTTCACCGGCTGCAGACGCACGTCCGTGTTGGCTTCGAGATAGGCGACCGCCTCTGGCCCACGCGCAAGGAAAGCCGCGCGCAAGCCCGCGTTGGCGGGCTCCGGCACCGTGCTCGACAGATATTGGACGGCATCCGTGATGCTGTCAGAGAGCCCCGCCTCCTTCATCTTGGGATTGGCGGGGATCCAGACCATGCCGCCGGACCACGCCGTGGTGCCGCCGACGAACGCGGTCTTTTCGATCACCAGCACGCGCAGGCCTTCGGCGGCGGCGACCGCCGCGGCCGTCATGCCACCGGCACCCGCGCCGATGACAACGACGTCGTAGGTCTCATGCGCCGGCATCATGCGGCTGGGTTCCAGAGGCGAGGCATGACACCGTCATACCCCGCCCGCGGGCGGGCAGCTAGCGGGCCGGCTTGCGCTCGATCGGGTCGATGTCGATCGCCCGCAGACGACCGAGCCGCAGCACGTCCATGGCCAGCCGCCGGCCAATCCGGTCGCGGTCGAGCACACGGATCAGGTCGTCGACGCCGTTGATCTCGACGCCGTCCAGCCTGATCACGACGTCACCGGGCAACAGGCCCGCCTTCGCCGCGGGGCCGTCCTGCTCGATCTGCATCAGCAGCGCGCCCATCTTGTTCTCGACGCCGGCCAATACCGCATGCCGCCGCGGGACCGGCGCGGTCTGCCCGGCAACGCCGATAAAGGCGCGGCGGACGTAGCCGTGGCGGATGATCTCCGACAGCACAAATTGCGCGGTATTGCTGGCGACCGCAAAGCAGATGCCCTGCGCGCCATTGATGATGGCGGTGTTGATGCCGATCACCTCGGCATTCGACGACACCAGCGGCCCGCCGGAATTGCCGGGGTTGAGCGCAGCATCGGTCTGGATCACGTCCTCGATGGTGCGGCCGCTCACCGAGCGGATCGAACGCCCCAGCGCCGAGACGACACCGGCAGTGACAGTCGATTCAAAGCCGAGCGGATTGCCGATTGCGATCACGAGCTGGCCGCGCCGCAAGCTCTTCGAGTTGCCGAGCGCGGCATAGGGCAGATCGCGCACGCCGTTGGCGCGCAGCAGTGCAAGATCGGTATCGGGATCGACGCCGAGCACGCGGGCATCACCGACATGTCCTTCCACGTCCCGCAGCCGGATCTCCTTGGCGGAGCCGACCACGTGACTGTTGGTGAGCACGAGCCCGTCCGGCGAAATTACGATTCCGGAGCCGAGACCGCCGCGCTCGCGGCCGCTCGGCACCTTTGGCCCGGTTTCGACGCGCACGACCGCGGGGCCGACGCGGTCGGTCACATCGATCACGGCATTGGAATAGGCGTCAAGCAGGGCCCGATCATCGACCGGGTCAGACGCGGTCGTCCGCGATGACGGCACGTCATCGACGATATCTGAAGTGAAATCCAGCATGGCGAAAGTCCTTGAGGCTCACACAGATGGTAGCCTTTTCCCTGCCACGCAAGGGACCGCCCGGGGCGCGGGGCTGGACTGCCCAAGTGGCTAGGGGGCGCGCCGCAGCGTGCCGGATCTGGCCTTGACGGGGTCGAGCAGCGACCAATCGCCATCCGGGAGTACATGGCCCTTGGGGAATGGCGCGCGCAGCTCGAGCCCGAGCGAAGTCAGGACGCGGTCGTCGCGGTAGTAACATTGCAAGACGACGCGAACGAGCGTCGCCGCGGCTGCGCCACCATACTTGCGAAATTCCTGCGCCACCGCATCGCGCTTCGTAGCGTCGAGCTCCGCCAGCGGCTGACCTGCCAGCCGCGCCAGAACATCCAGCGCCGCCGTCACCAGTTTGGTGTCGCGGCCGAGCGTCGTCAGCATGTCGGCCTGGATCGCGGGATCGTCGGCGCCGGGCACCTTGTACTCGTCGCTGGCCGGCACGATCATCCCGGCGATGGTGCGGAGGTCGTCGCGCTGGGTGCGCGTGAGTTGAAGACTTTCGGACATGACGGCCTCAGTCGAACAAGTTGGCGAGGCGCTGCTTCATCTGGTCGGCGATGTAGAGCGCAAGAGCCTGGATGGTGGAGGTCGGGTTTACGCCGCCCGAGGTGACGAAGATGCTGCCGTCGACGATGAAGAGGTTTTTGACATCGTGCGTGCGGCCCCATTCGTTGACGACGGATTTTTTGGGATCGGTGCCCATCCGCGCCGTGCCGAGCAGATGCCAGCCGCCCCACGGGATCGGCGAATTGATGCAGATGTCGGTGGCCCCCGCCATCTCCAGGACCTCTCGGCCGCGGGCGAGCGCATGGTCCATCATCTTCCGGCTGTTCTCGGAGATCGTGTAGTCGATCTTCGGTGCGGGAATGCCGTGGCTGTCCTTCAGCACGGGATCGAGCGTGACCTGGTTGTGCTCCTCCGGCAGATCCTCGCAGATCGCCGAGAACCCGAGCCGATGACCGTTGAGCTTGCGGAAGACACGGTGATGATCCGCGCCCCAGGGCAAAATGCCCTTCTGCTCGCTGACGACGGCCTCGAACACGGGACCTGCGCCGCGCACGAATTGAACGCCATAGCCGCGCGTGAAGCCGCGCGACAGATCAGTGTCGTACCACTCCTTGCTCCACAGGCAAGTCGGCGGCGCGCGGTTGCTGTCGGTCGGCTCCTTCACGTAACCGTAGATCTGCGCGTAGGGATGGAACATCAGGTTCTTGCCGACGAGGCCGGATGAATTGGCGAGGCCGTTCGGAAAGCGATCGGATTTCGAGTTGAGCAGCAGTCGCGGTGTGCCGACGCCGTTGCAGGCGATGATGACGACATGCGCCGGCTGGAACTGCTCGACGCCATCCTTGTCGAAATAGACCACTCCCGTGGCCATGCCGTTCTCGTCGGCGGTGATCTCTCGCACCCGGCAATGCGTGCGCAGCTCGACGCCGGCGCGAACCGCATGCGGCCAATAGGTGATGTCGGTCGAGGACTTTGCGCCTTGCGCACACGCCGGGGTGCAATGGCCGAGATTGATGCAGCGGGCACGGCCCTCATAGTCCATCGTCGCGACCGTCGTGTCCGACGGCCACCAGTGCCAGCCGAGCTTGTTCATGGCCTTGCCGATAATGGCGCCGGACAGGCCGAGCGGCTGCTGCGGCATCGGCGGATGGGTCAGCGGCGACAGCGGATCGCCCGACAGACCGGACGTGCCCATCATCCGGTCGTTTTCCTCGTAGAACGGCGTCAGCGCGTCGTAGTCGATCGGCCAGTCGTCGGCGACGCCGTCGAGCGTCTTCACCTTGAAATCGGACGGATGCAGCCGCGGCCAGTGCGCGGTGTACATCACCGTCGAGCCGCCGACCGCATTATAGTTGACGACCTTGATCGGTGAATTGTCGTCGTTGATCGGATAGTCCTCGGGCCGGCCGCGAACGTTCGGGCTCGACGACCACTCGCCGTAAAACTTGGCCTCCCAGTCCCGGCCCGTGCTGGGATATTCCGCCGGGTTCATCCAGCCGCCCTGCTCCAGGCAGAGGATGTGCATCTTGGTCTCGGCCAGCGACCATGCCACCGCAGCGCCCGAAGCGCCGGCGCCGATGATCAGGACGTCCACGGGGTCTTTCATCGAAACGCCTTCCTCCCGCCCTCGCCGCTTCCCGGGCGATTCGGCCATCACGGCTCACAAGGCCGCAAACGATAGGGGCAGACCGGCCGGCGAGTAAAGGCTGGTGGGCGAATGTCGCACTTCGCGCAGCGCAGACCATTGGTATCGCCTCGCCCGGATGCTAGGAACGGGGAGCAAGAGCCATCGATAGCGAGAAGTTATGTCCTTCGAGAATTCATTTGCCGCCGCCCGCGCCTTCGCGTTTGTTTTATTTCTCGCTCTGTCCGGATTTCTGGGGACTTCCAGCCCTGCCACCGCGCTAACTGCCGCCGCGACGGTCCGGGACGCCAATTCAATCCAGCTCGGCGACGTCACCTACCGGCTCGACGGCGTCGACGCGCCCGAGCTGGACCAGGTCTGCATCGACGACCATGCCGATCCCTGGACCTGCGGCATCGAGGCCCGCGACCAGCTCACGAAGCTGATCGGCGGAAAGCCCGTGCGCTGCGACGATGTCGGTCCAGAGAAGAACTTCGGCAAACGCCATCGCGCGATCTGCACGGTCGAGGGCGATAAGGTCTCGTTGAACGAGCAGTTGCTCAAGGCGGGCTTTGCGATCGCGCGCGAGCCGATCAAGGCCAACGTCAAGCCGGCAGCCGCCGACGCCAAGACAGCCTCGGCCGGCATCTGGAAGGGGTGCTTTGTTGCACCGCAAGAGTTCCGGACGGGCAAGAAAGACGGCTCCCTGCTCGGCGCCGCCTGCCGCGCCGACCGCGACAAGGAGATTCGTGCGGTGCTGTTTCCGGAGGAGCTGACGGCGCCGCCGGACTGCGCCATCAAGGGCAAGCTCGCGGTGCGCGCGCGCGTCACCGGCAATATCGGCATCTATCATCTGCGGGGCTGCCCGAGCTACGCCGCGACCACCAAGCCGGACCGCTGGTTCTGCTCGGAGGACGACGCGCAGGCCTCGGGCTTCCGCAAGGCCTATAACTGCCGCCGGCCAAAGTGAACAATTTGGTTCACGCACCCGTGAGTAGTAGTCCGAGACCGTATTGATCCGGAATTGAACTCAAAGGGGAGTTGCGGCACGTATATGTGTACGCAAGCGCTTCGCGCGAGCGTTTCCTTGGTGGCAATCCGGCTTCGGTCCGATTGCTTTGCTCGGGCGTTTCCTCCCTAGACTTGGGCCGCTTGTCACAAACAGGCGGCTCTTCTTTTTTGTGTGTGGCGCTAGCTGCGCATCGGCATGATCTGGTCCATCGGCGGCATGTTCTGATTGAGATGCGCCATGATCCAGACAGTTCCACCAACTACCAGGAAGACAACCAGAAGTCCGAAGGCCAGTGCCAGCACGTTGTTGGTGTTGTCGGGCCCTGTGGTGATGTGCAGGAAGAAGACCAGGTGCACGCCCATCTGCGCGATCGCCAGCACGATCAGCGCGACGGGGATTGAGGGCTGCCAGACCAGATCGGTGCCGGCGATGAAGAATGAGGTCGCGGTGAGCAGCAGCGCAAGACCGAGGCCTACGACATAGCCAAGCACCCGCCCGCCGACGCTGTGCTGCTCTTCATCGCCAGGTGCGATGTCATGATCGACATGCATGTGCGTCTGATCGCTCATGCGCCACTCCCAAGCAGGTAGACGACGGAAAACACCCCGACCCAGATAATGTCGAGCGCGTGCCAGAACAGCGCAAAGCACATCATCCGGCGCAGGACGTCGGCGCGAAAGCCCTTTGCAAAGACCTGGGCCATCATGGTGAGGAGCCAGAGCACACCGGCCGATACATGCAGGCCGTGGCAGCCGACCAGCGAGAAGAATGCGGTCAGGAACGCGCTGCGCGACGGGCCATAGCCGCGGGCAACGAGGTCGACGAACTCGTTGAACTCGATGGCCAGGAAGATCAGTCCGAGCACGCAGGTCACGGTCATGCCGAGATAGAACCAGAACCGATTGCGCACATCGGCCGCGATGCCGGCCATACCGCAGGTAAAACTCGAAAGCAGCAGACAAACCGTCTCGATCGCGACGCTGCGCTGCTCGAAAATCTCCGAGCCTTTTGGCCCGCCGGCGGTCTGGTTGACCAGTACCGCATAGGCCGCAAAGAAGCAGGAGAACATCACGATGTCCGAGAGCAAGAAGACCCAGAAGCCGTAAGCGGTGACAATCCGCTTCGGCGCGGGCCCGGGATGCTCGACGACGATGCCGACGTGATGGGGGTCGGCATGCGCGTGGCCGACAGTTGCGGTCATCGACATCAGATCACCCCCGCCATGCTGACGAGGCTGCGCCGCTCCTCGAGATTGAAGCGGTCGATCGCGGCGACCTCGGCAGCCGGAATGACGTACTCGTCATGGTCACGCCAGGCGAAGACGACGAAGGTCGCGAACGCACCGATGCCGCCCAGGATCACCATCCACCAGATGTGCCAGATCAACGCAAAGCCCATGATGGTGGCGAAGAATGCGCAGACGAACCCGGTCGGCGAATTCCGGGGCATCTCGATGTCGTGATACTCGAGCTCTTCGTGCTCGAGCGATTGCTGCCGGGCATGGATCTTCATGTCCCAATAGGCATCCTCGCCGCGGACGTCGGGATGGAAGGCGAAATTGAACACCGGGGGCGGCGACGAGGTCGCCCATTCCAGCGAGCGGGCGTCCCAGGGATCACCGGTGCGGTCCCGCAGGGCCTCGCGGTTGCGGATGCTGACCACGAGCTGCATGATCTGACAGATCACGCCGATCGACAGCACGGCCATCCCGACCGCCGCCACGATCATCCACGGGCGCCACTCCGCGACATCATAGTGCTGCATCCGCCGCGTCATGCCGAGCATGCCGGCGACATAGAGCGGCACGAAGGTGATGTAGAAGCCCGTGAAGGTGAACCAGAACGCCAGCTTGCCCCAGCGTTCGTCGAGACGGAAACCGAACGCCTTCGGAAACCAGTACTCGAAGCCTGCAAAGGCGCCGAACAGGACACCACCGATGATGACGTTGTGGAAGTGCGCGACCAGGAACATGCTGTTGTGGAGCATGAAATCGGCCGGCGGCACCGCGACCAGCACGCCGGTCAAACCGCCAAGGATGAAGGTGACCATGAAACCGACCGCCCACAACATCGGCGTCGCGAAGCGAATGCGGCCGCCATACATCGTGAACAGCCAGTTGTAGATCTTCACTCCCGTCGGTACTGCGATGATCATGCTGGCGATGCCGAAGATGGCGTTGACGTCGGGGCCGGCGCCCATCGTGAAAAAGTGGTGCAGCCAGACCATGAAGGAGATGACGCAGATCGCCATGGTCGCGAGCACCATCGAACGATAGCCGAACAACGCCTTGCCGGAGAACGTCGAGACCACCTCGGAGAAGATGCCGAACGCCGGCAGCACCAGGATGTAGACCTCAGGATGTCCCCAGGCCCAGATCAGGTTCATGAACATCATGACGTTGCCGCCGGCTTCATTGGTGAAGAAGTGGAAGCCGAGATAACGGTCGAGCAGCAGCATCGCGAGCGTGGCGGTGAGGATCGGGAAAGCCGCGACGATCAGGAGGTTCGAGGCCAGCGTGGTCCAGCAGAACATCGGCATGCGCAGATAATTCATGCCCTTGGTGCGAAGCTTCAGTACGGTCGTGACGAGGTTGATGCCCGCGACCAGCGTGCCGACGCCGGAGATCTGCAGCGACCAGGCATAATAGTCGACGCCGACGCCGGGCGAGTAGGACAGCTCCGACAGCGGCGGAAAAGCGAGCCAGCCGGTACGCGCGAACTCACCGATTACGAGCGACAGATTGACCAGCAGCGCGCCGGTCGCGGTCAGCCAGAAGCCGACGGAATTCAGCGTCGGGAACGCGACGTCGCGCACCCCAAGCTGAAGCGGCACGACCAGATTCATCAGCCCGATCACGAAGGGCATCGCCACGAAGAAGATCATGATGGTGCCGTGCGCGGAGAAGATCTGGTTGTAGTGCTCGGGCGGAAGATAGCCCTGCGACTGATAGGCAATCGCCTGCTGGATCCGCATCATGATGGCATCGCTGCCACCGCGCAGCAGCATCACCGAGGCCAGCAGGATGTACATGACCCCGATGCGCTTGTGATCGACGCTGGTGATCCATTCGTGCCAAAGATAGGGCAGATGGCCCTTTACGACGACCCACGTCAGCACGGCGAGGATCCCGACCAGCACCACGGCGCCGGCGATCAGCGGAATGGGCTGATCGAACGGGATGGCCGACCAGTCGAGCTTACCGAGCATCAACGCCTCCACTGTGGGGACGGCCGGCATCGGAGACGAGCTCCGGCCCTGGCCCCGGCGGAATGTGCTGGGTCGCAATCAGATCAAACAGGCGCGGATCGGCGAGCCGATAGGTCGGCTTGCCCTTCTCGACGCCCTGTTGCATCAGCTTCTTGTAGCTGTCCTCGTTCAGCACCGAACCAGTCTTCGCGGTGTTTGCAACCCAGTCGGGAAAAGACAGCGGCGAAATCACGTTGACGTCGAACATCATGTCCGGAAAGCCGTCGCCGGAGAAATGCGCCGACAAGCCTTGCAGCTTGCCTTCATTGTCAGCGCGCAGGTTCAGCTTCGTCACCATGCCGTTCATGGTGTAGATCATGCTGCCGAGCTGCGGGATGAAGAACACATTCATCACGCTCGACGATGTCAGCTGGATGTTCAACTCGGCGCCGGCCGGCACCGTCAAAGCATTGACCGTGGCGACGCGCTGATCCGGATAAATGAACAGCCATTTCCAGTCCAGCGAAACCGCCTGAATCCGAACCGGACTGCCGGTGCCCGGCACTCGGGCGGCAGGATCGAGCTGGTGCGAGCCGATCCAGGCGACGCCGCCGAGCAGGATCACGGTCAGCGCGGGAATCGCCCAAACCACCATCTCGACACGGCCGGAATAGACGAAGTCGGGTTGGAAGCGCGCCTTCGGATTGGACGCACGAAACCAGAATGCAAAGGCGAGGATCGCGAAGATGGTTGGGACCACGATCGCCAGCATGATGAAGACGGAATCGATCAGGATAGTGCTGTTGGCCGCAGCGACGGGCCCTTGTGGATCGAGCAAATTCATCGGCAAGCCACTGGCGGTTGGGGAGCCCCGGCACAGAACCTAACGCGGGGAAAGGCTCCGCAACAAACGCGATCGCGTGAACTCGGTTCCTCGAACCGCCCGGTCGAGCGCGCGAGGGCATGCAATTCCGTGCGATGTCAATGACATCCGCGCGGGCGGCCGGCCCTTCTCACCCCGCCCCTCCATTGCTATCGTCGGCAAAAAGCAACGGGATGGAACACAGCAATGGCCCGCCTGCCCTATCTCGAGGCCGACCAGGTCGCGCCCGAATATCGCGACATGCTCAAGCGTAACGCCAATCTACATAAGTTGCTGGTCAACTCGCCGGAGATGGCGCGCGCCTTCAATGGCGTCGGCGGCTACATCCGATTCAAGATGAAGATCGACAACGAGCCCACTTACAAAGAGGTACTTCAGCAGTACCCGATCCCAGGAGTGAACTGAATGCGCTTGCAGGACAAGGTTGCGATCGTGGTCGGCGCCGGCCAGAGCCCCGGCGAAGGCATGGGCAATGGTCGCGCGACCGCACTCACCTTCGCGCGTGAGGGGGCGAAGGTGCTGTGCGTCGACCACCATCTGGAATCGGCGCAGGAAACCGTGGACCTGATTACGGCGTCGCACGGCACCGCTGCGGCCTTCAAGGCCGACGTGACCAGGTCCACCGACATCAACGCGATGGTCGCGGACGCGAAATCGCGCTGGGGCCGCATCGACGTGCTGCACAACAATGTCGGCGTCAGCCTGGCCGGCGGCGATGCCGAACTGCTTCAACTCACCGAAGAGGCATTTGACCGCGTCGTCGCCATCAATCTGAAGAGCTGCATTCTCGCGGCCAAGGAAGTCGTCCCGATCATGCGCGCGCAAAAGAGCGGCGCGATCATCAACATCTCCTCGATGGCCGCGATCACGACCTATCCTTACGTCGCCTACAAGGCGACGAAATCGGCGATGATCGCCTTCACCGAACAGCTCGCCTACCAGAATGCCGAATACGGCATCCGCGCCAACGTCATCCTGCCCGGCCTGATGAACACGCCGATGGCCGTCGACACCCGCGCGCGCGAATGGCACAAGACCCGCGCCGAAGTCGAAGCCGAACGCGACAGTAAGGTGCCCCTGCGCAGGAAGATGGGAACGGGCTGGGACGTCGCGAATGCTGCACTGTTCCTGGCGTCGGACGAGGCAAATTTCATCACGGGCGTGACGCTTCCGGTGGACGGCGGGGCGAGCGTGCGGCGAGGATAGGTCTTGCTTCTCCCTCTCCCCGCACGCGGGGAGAGGCGAAGAGAACCGGTCAACGCGGCACGCTCGTCACTCGCCAGATCGTGCCGCCCGTATCCTCCGCCACCAGCAGCGCGCCATCCTTCGCCACGGCAATCCCCACCGGCCGTCCCCACACCTGGCTGTCGTTCACGACAAAGCCCGTGACAAAATCCTCGTACTCGCCAGTCGGCTTGCCATCTTTCATCCTGACGCGGATCACCTTGTAGCCGGTGCGCTTCGACCTGTTCCAGGAGCCGTGCTCGGCGGCGAAGGCGTCGCCTTGATACTCGATCGGAAACTGCGTGCCCTGATAGAAGGTCATGCCGAGCGAGGCGGAATGCGGCTGGATCAGCACATCAGGCACCGTCACCTTGTCCTTGAGGTCTGGCCGGGCGCCGGCGTGACGCGGGTCTTCGTTGTTGCCGATGTAGAACCACGGCCAGCCGTAGAACGCGCCCTCCTTCACGCTGGTGACGTAGTCCGGCACAAGATCGTCGCCGAGACCGTCGCGCTCGTTGGTCGAGCACCAGGGGAGGCCAGTTTGCCGCTGGATTGCAAGGCCGACACAGTTGCGGATACCGGTGGCGTAAAGCTTGCGGTCCTTGCCTTCGGGGTCGAAGGAGAGCACCGCGGCACGCTCGGTCTCATACCCCCAGGACGCGCCGGTCGCTTGCGTGCGCGACCAGGCATCGAGCCCGCCGGGCGGGCTCCCCATGCCCTCAGCGACATTGCTGGCGGAGCCGACCGACACCAGCATCCGCTTGCCGTTAGGCGTGAACACGATGTCGCGGGTAGAATGCCCCGACCCTTGCGCCAGGTTCGCCACCACGATTTCAGCCTTGCCGGACGCCTTCAGGTCTCCGGCGTGATAGGGGAAGCGAACGACGCTGCCGGCATTGGCGACATAGATCCATTGCGGATTGTCACCGTTCGGGAAGAAGGCGATTCCGAACGGACGGCTGAGCCCGCTGGCAAAAGCCTCGTTTGTCGCAACCTTGGCGCCGCCCTCAGCAAGACGCAGCACGCGAATACGCCCCGGTCCGGTCTCCGCAACGAAAATATCGCCATTCGGCGCGACGCGCAGCACGCGTGCGTCGGACAGGCCATCAGCCAGAAGCTCGATCTTGAATCCCTCCGGCACGAGCGGCGTCGCGGCGCCGCGTGCAGTCACGCGCGTGGGGTTGGAAACCGACGGCGAAGCGCCAGGTTTGGCCAGATCCTGCGGACGGATCAGCCTGACGGTGCCGGGCTTGTCGGCCTGCCAGCTGCCATAAGCGTCCTTGCCCTGCAGCACGGGCTCAGCCCGCGCGCCGACGCAGGCGACCAACAGCCATGCGGACGCCATCATGTGCGAAACGCGGATTGTCACGTCACCTTCCTCCCGGACTTCCTCTGCCAAATCCCACGTCAGCTCATGCCCGCACGATGTGCATTTGGTATGACCCATCGTACTGGAAAACGGCGCGGATCGGTGCAACACATTGTAGAGGTTCGACCGCCGGTTGCGGTCATCAAAGCTGCGGCATCGGCGATGCGGTTGATGGGGTGATCATGTGGGGATCGATCGTATCGGAATGGGCAAGCCTGCTGCTGCGCTGGCTGCACGTGGTGGCCGCGATCGCCTGGATCGGCAGCTCGTTCTATTTCATCGCCCTTGACCTCAGCCTCAAGCCCAGCAGCGATCTGCCCGATGGCGTGCAGGGCGAGGCCTGGCAGGTCCATGGCGGCGGCTTCTACCGGATCATGAAATATCTGGTGGCACCTCGCCAGATGCCGGACGAACTGACTTGGTTCAAATGGGAGGCCTACACCACCTGGCTGTCCGGCTTCGCGCTGATGGTGGTGGTGTACTATCTCGACGCCGATTTGTTCCTGGTCGACAAGTCGATCCTCGATCTGACGCCGGTCCAGGCCGGACTCTTCAGCTTCGGCAGCCTCGCGCTGGCCTGGCTGCTTTACGAGACCGCGTGCCGTACCGGGCTCGCGCAGCGCGAGCTACCCTTTGCCATCGGCGGCTATCTGTTCCTGGTCGCGCTCACCTACGCCTTCACCCATGTGCTGAGCGGGCGCGGCGCCTTCAACCAGATCGCCGCGATCATCGGCACCATCATGGTCGCCAATGTTTTCACGTTGATCATTCCGAACCAGAAGAAGATCGTCGCCAGCCTGATCGCCGGCCAGGCGCCTGATCCGAAACTCGGCAAGACCAGCAAGGAGCGCTCGGTCCACAACAACTATCTGACGCTCCCGGTCGTCGTGCTGATGATCAGTAATCACTATCCCCTGCTCTACGCCACGCGCTTCAACTGGATCATCGTTGCGATCGTGCTGGCGCTGGGGCCGGTGATCCGCCATTTCTTCAACGAGGGCCATGCCGGCCGCAAATCGCCGTGGTGGGTATGGGGGGTCGCAGCAGCGGGCGCGATCGCAATCCTGTTCCTGTCCGCGGCCGGCCCGCGCGAGGTCAAGACGAGCGCGTTGTCAGCGCAGCCGACACTCGCCAATGTCGAGGAGATCGTGATGTCACGCTGCAGCATGTGCCACGCGGCCGAGCCGGTCTGGGCCGGCATCGTCACCGCGCCGAAGGGCATTTTGCTCGACGCGCCCGAGCACATCCACCGTAACATCCGCCTGATCGGCCGTGTCGCGGCATGGTCCAACGCAATGCCGCCGGGCAACATCACCGAAATGACCGGCGAGGAGCGCGCCATGCTCGCTGCCTATATCAGCGAGCAGAATCGCTGACGCCGTGAC
The DNA here is from genome assembly GCF_053592855.1 of Bradyrhizobium sp. T-1. Classification (NCBI taxonomy): domain Bacteria; kingdom Pseudomonadati; phylum Pseudomonadota; class Alphaproteobacteria; order Hyphomicrobiales; family Nitrobacteraceae; genus Bradyrhizobium; species Bradyrhizobium sp. T-1. The sequence goes on from NZ_CM132115.1 coordinate 6,148,195, forward strand.
GCGTCGACGCCGCATTTCGCGGAATGAAATTCCGCTTCTCTCGCCGATTTGAAAATGACTCGCGCACCTATCCGGCGTAGACAGGGACAGCGGCCGCTCACGCCGTCCAACGTCATTTTGCATTCGGGGAAATCACAGTGGCCCTCAAGAACGTCATCGGTATCGACCACGCGGTCGTCATGGTGCGGGACCTCGACAAGGCGGCCGAAAACTACAGGCAACTCGGCTTCACCCTCTCTCCGCGCGGCACCCACAGCGCACATATGGGCACCGGCAACTACACCATCATGTTCGACCCGGATTATATGGAGCTGCTCGGCGTGCTGGTGCCGACCGAGCACAACGCGCCGGCCCGCGCCTTTGTCGAGCGGCAGGGCGAAGGCATCGAGCGCATCGCCTTCACCGCCATCGACTCCGCAGCTGGCGCCGAAGAAATCCGCACGCGCGGCTTCACGCCGATCGGCCCGACTGATTTCGAACGGCCGGTGACGCTGCCTGATGGCACGGTCTCGGCCGCCAAATTCCGTACCTTCATGTGGCCGACCGCGGAGGCGCCCGGCGGCGTGCGCATCTTCGCCTGCCAGCACAAGACTCGCGAGACGGTGTGGATTCCCGAGTTAATGATGCACGCCAATGCGGCGAAGCGGATCAGCCAGGTGTTGATTGCGACGCCCGAGCCCACAAGCGAAGCCGCCCATCTGGCGCGGCTGATCGATCGCGACGCGAAGACGCAAGCCGACGGCGCGGTGACCGTGCCCACCGGCGGCGACCGTGCCGACTTGGTCTATCTGACGCTCGACCATCTCGGCAAACGCTATCCCGGTGTGCCGCTTGCCGGCCTCTCCGGGCGCGGTGGCGCAGCGCTGGTTCTCGTCAGCGGCGATCTCGCGGCGACGGAGAAAGCGCTGGGTTCGGCGGGAATCCGTAGTGGAGCCGCGATCGTCGTGCCGCCGGCCAAAGCCAACGGCACCCTGCTCGCCTTCATTGCCGGCTGATTTGAACTAATTCTTTAACGCGCGTTTACCGGGCGGCACTAGGATTCCCTGCTAATCCAAGCCGCCCGGGGCCACGCTCATGTTCAAAGAGGGATCGCCGATCGCGTACGACGCGCCGGCCGAATTGAAGAAGTGGCCGTCGTTGAAGGGCGAGAGGCAGAAGGACCGCGGTCCGCCCTATCTCGTCTATAACGGCACGCTCGCCGACTGCGTCCGCGAGCTCATGGGCAAGCCGATCAAAGGCATCTCGCTCTATGACATCATGACGAAACCGCAAGCAGCCTTCGAGCAGACCGTGTTGTCACCCGGCGATGCCGCCGAGATCGCGATGCGCAAGGACTTTCCCAAGGCGTAAGCGCCACCAGCCTCCCGCACCGTCTTTTGCAGGCCTTGAACCTTCCCGCGGTTCCCGTAGACCGCGGGAGCAGCGCGTTCATGCGGTGGGAACACCGTACTAACACCGGCAGCTTCGTGAAATCGCAGCTTCGCCGCAATTACGGTTAAGAAGTCCTTCTCGCTGGCGCGCCGCTGGTTGTTCCCCCACAGTTCGAGGACTTTTATCGAGATGCGATTTCTCGTCGCGGCTTGCGCTGCTTTCCTGATTCTGATGTGCGACGTCAGCACGCCGCCGACCTGGCAAGCTTCCAGCTTCGACAACGCAACACCCAAGGCAGATCGCGCGCCTTCGCTGGTTCCTCTGGTCGAGATGTTCCTTGCAAGCGTGCAGGCCATTGAGCTCGCCAATGCACACGCATCGTACGAAGAGACGATCGAGCCCCCGCGCGCGGAGGAAACCGCCGTGCAGGCTCCGGCGTCGCCGACTGAACAATTCTGCCGCGCCCTGAAGGAAGCGGCCGAGGAGAGCGGCATTCCCGTGCCGTTCTTCGCTCGCCTGCTCTGGCAGGAGAGCCGCTTCAAATCCAACGAGATCAGCCAGGCCGGCGCCCAGGGCGTCGCGCAATTCATGCCGGAGACCGCCGCCGAGGTCGGGCTTGATGATCCCTTCGATCCCATGAAGGCGTTGCCTGCATCGGCAAAGTTCCTGCGCAAGCTCCGCGACGATTTCGGCAATCTTGGTCTCGCCGCGGCCGCCTATAACGCGGGCCCCGGCCGCATCCAGAAGTGGCTCGCCAAGGAGAGCGAGCTGCCGCGCGAGACGCGCGACTATGTCCGCATCATCACCGGCACCAAGGCGGAAGACTGGATCGAGCGTTCGCAAGCACTCGCGATCCGGATCGACCTGCCGCGCGAGGCGCCTTGTGAAGGCGTCGGCAGCCTGTCCAAGAGCAGGGACGTCGCCTGGGTGCCCGTCAATCTCACGCCATCCACCGCCACCATCATCCGCAAGGCCGAGCAACTGGCGGCGCGGCTCGCGGCAAATCGCGCCCGCAAGCACCTGGTGTCCCTGCTCCGCAAGAACGGCACAACTCACGGCAAGGCGCGCAGCATGATCGCGGCCCGCGCAAAGGGTGCAAAGGCTCACGCCATTCGCGTCGCGGCGCGCGAGCGCTTCTCGGGCTAGCTTAGACCGGCTTCTCGTCATCGGCGACCGGTGAGGTCACTACAAGGAACACGAGATCGGTCAGACCGGAATTCGAGATCGCATGCTCGACGCCGGGCGGCAGGAAAATCACGTCGTGTTTACGCACGACATGGTTCTTGCCGGCAATCTCCATCAATCCCTCGCCGTCGAGCACGTGATAGACTTGCTCTTGCACCTTGTGGTGATGCCGCGCCACATAGGCCATCGGCTGGTACATCGAGATGCGGTAGTCGATGCGACGCGAGCCCGCTGTCTCCGGCATCACCAGCGGCTTCGATAGCGCACCACCAAAATGGTTGGGGAACTCGCGCCAGGGCACTTCCGCAATGTTCCGGATGAAGGCGCCGTTGCTTTCCACAGCCATGCCAGTTCTCCCTAATTCACCAGCGCGCCGCCGTCGACATAGACGATCGAGCCGGTGGCAAAGCCGTTCCTCATGAAACTCGCGATCTGCTGGGCGATGTCCTCAGCCATGCCGACGCGCCCGACCGGCAGCGTCGCCGCCGTCCTGGCCAGCATCTCCTTCCGAGCAGCCTCGGGCATCGCAGCCCGGATCGGCGTGTCGATCACGCCGGGTGACACCGCGTTGACACGCACCGGCGCAAGCTCGAGCGCCAGCGCGCGGGCGAGCGACTCCAGCGCACCATTAGCCGCACTGATGATCGCCGAGTTCGGGCGCGGCCGGACACTGAGGAAACCGGTGACCAGCGTCAGCGAGCCGCCGGGCCGGATATCGGCCTCACGCGCGACGCGCCAGGCGCCCCAGAATTTTCCCTCCATCGTGGCCCGGACCTCCTCCATTGCGACGGTCTTGAACGGCCCGGTGCGAAGCTGCGCGGCCGTCAGCACGACATGATCAACAGCACCGGTGCGCTTGAACAGTTCGGCGACGCTCTGATCGCTGGTGACGTCAGTCGGGATCGCCGTCACCTTCAGCCGCGCGGCGATTGGATCGAGCTTCGCGGCACTGCGCGAGGCGATGACGACATCGGCCCCCTCTGATTTTGCGAGCTCCGCAGTGGCGAGGCCGATGCCTGAGGAGCCGCCGATCACGACGATGTTCTTGCCTGCGAGCGTCATTCCCATCTCCCGATATTCTTGTTGATTGCTTTTGCGAACCGCGAATCAGCCCGGCTGGAAGCGCGTGCCGATGCCGGCCTTGCTCTGGCCGAGGCCCGGCAATTCCCAGACGCCGGCGCCGGAGGGATTGACGTCCGCGGCGATATCGACGTCGATCAGATAGGGCTTGTTGGCAGCGATGCCCTTGCGGATCGCCTCACCGAGATCGCCGGCACGATCGACCCGCACGCCTTCGACGCCGCAGGAGCGCGCCATCGCCGCGAAATCCGGGTTGTAGCGCTCGCCCGTCTCCGGATGCTTGAAGTCGGTGGCAAGCTCGCGGCCGCCGAGATAGCCGCGCTGAAGCCCGCGGATCGAGGCATAGGCGTAATTGTTCCAGACCACCCAGACCACGGGCAGATTATACTCGACCGCCGTGCCCAGCACGTTGGCATGCATGAAGAAGGCGCCGTCGCCGCAAACCGACACGCAAGGGCGATCGGGCGCGGCGAATTTTGCGCCCATCACGCCGGCAACGCCAAAGCCCATCGGGCCAAACCCCATGGAGCCGATCAGCGAGTCGGGCCGCTTCGGCTTGCAGAAGCCGAGCAGCCAGTTGTGGTGCACGCCGATGTCGGAGACGAGGATAGCATCCTCCGGCAACGCCTTGTCGATTTCGGCCGCCGCACGCTGCGGATTGATCGGCGTGGTATCGTCGGAGAAGCCAGGCGCGACGAACTCGTCCCACTCCTTGCGATAGCCGTCGATCTGCGCCAGCCACTTCTTGCGAGCATCCGATTTCTTGAACAGATTGTCGCGGCGATCGAGTTCGCCATGTATCTGCCGCAGGAAGGTGCGGACGTCCGCCATCAAGCCGAGCGCGACCGGATAGTTGCGGCCGATTTCCTCGGGGTCGATGTCGACGTGAATCAATCTCGTCGGCGGGATCGTGAAGGAATAGCCGGGGATCCACGAGCTCGAGGTGCGGTCGTCAAAGCGGACTCCGAGCGCAAGCAGAACGTCGGCCTGCCGCGTGGCGTGATTGGCCTGATAGTGTCCGGCTCGTGCGACGAGGCCGAGTGCGAGCGGATGATTGACATCGAGCGCGCCGAGGCCGCTTGCGGATGCCGCAACCGGAATCTGCAGCCGCTCGGCGAGCTTGCGCAGCTCCTCCGCCGCGCCGCCATAGCGAACACCCTGCCCGACCAGCATCACCGGCCGCTCAGCCGCGAGCAGCATATCGACAGCCTTCTCGACGCCTTCCGGATCGGCGCCGCAGCGGCTGGAGATGTTGGCGCTCCACTCGACCGCCTTCGGCGCTTCCTCGGCCGCCGACTCCATGAAGACGTCGAATGGCACGTCGATCACGACAGGCCCCGGCCGTCCCGTGACCATCGTCTTCCACGCCTGCCGCACCGCGAGCGGCACCATCTCGCCGCGCGTTGGCTGAAACACCTTCTTGCACATCGTGCGCACCGTGGAGGGAAAGTCGGCCTGGTAGTGCCGGTACATTTCCTGGAATGCACCGCGGTTGAACTGGCTGGTCGGCACGTTGCCGGTGATTGCCATGAACGGCACGGAATCGAGATACGCGTTGGCCAGCGAGATCGGCAGATTCGCCGAACCCGGCCCGCAAGAGGTGAAGGTCGCCGTCGGCCTACCGGAGACGCGGTAATAGACGTCCGCCATGAAACCGGCGACGCTCTCGTGATGGACGGAGATCGTCTTGATGTCGGAGGAGCGCTCGTACAGCGCGTCGATGAACTGGATGTTGCCGTGGCCGCAAAGCCCGAACACCTGCGGCACCTTCTCCTGGATCAGATAATCGACAATGACCTGAGCGCCATTGAGCATGTTTTTCGACATCAACCGGTCTCCCTCTCGGCCCATCGACTTCTTGTGTACCGATGCGGAGAACGCGGCGCGGTCATCAGGGGCCGCGGGAAGCCTATTTCTCATAATGCTGTACGTCAATTTATATTGTGGTAGTCTTTCGGCTTGAGGGAACGCGAAGCTCCGCACGGTTGCGCCGGTTGCGTGCTACTGTCGCAAGAACGGAGCCAATTCGATTCACCCGAGGGAGCCTTGTCCTTGAGATCGCGTACCAAGCCGACCACCGGCGAGAAGCCCGCAAGCCCGCGCAAGGCCGCGATTGCCAAACTGGTCCCTGCACCCAAGGCGGATGGCGACGACGAGGCCGAGGACAAGCAGCGCGGTGGCGGCGTTCAATCGCTCGGGCGCGCCTTCTCGATCCTCGAAGAGGTGGCGCGCCATCGCGAAGGAATTGGGCTTGCGGAACTGAGCAAGCTGGTCGGCCTGCACAACTCGACGACGTTTCATCTGGCCAAGACGCTGGTTTCGCTCGGCTACCTCCGCCAGGAGAAGGACAACAAACGGTACCGCATCGGCCGTCCCTTGTTTGCACTCGCCGCATCAGCGCTCGACGAAATCGAGATGGTCAATGTCGCAACGCCTGTGCTGGAGGAGCTGTCGCGCCAGACCGGCGAAAGCGGCCATTTTGCCGTGCGGATGGGCGATGCGGTGGTTGTGATCGCCCGCACCAGCGGTCCCGGCGCGTTTCAGCTCACCGATCGCGTCGGCGTGGTGCGGCCCGCCCATTGCACCGCGCTCGGCAAGATCATTCTGGCGTCGCTGCGCCCCGAGCAGCTCAAGCGCTTTATCGACCGCGCCGAGTTGAAACCGTCGACGCCGAAATCCATCAGCGATGCCGGCGCTCTTATGCGTGAGATCGCCGAAGTGCAGCGCACCGGCGTTGCCTTCGACGACGGCGAGTTCAATCCGGAAGTGCGTTGCGTCGCCGTGCCCGTCACCGATTTCACCGGGCAGGTGATCGGTGCGCTCGGCATTTCCGGGCCGATCTGGCGCCTGTCCAACCAGGCGCTGCACGCCGGTGCGCAGGTCGTGCAGGCCGCCGCCGATCGCCTGTCGGCCGAGTTCGGCGCCAAGGACCGGGCGCACAGGGCCTTTATGCAGAAGGCCTGAGCCGCAACCCAAACGGCGATTTTGCCGGTTGACACCGGCAGTGACGTTCGGGATTATCCTCCCGCATTAGAAAAAGCTCTCTCACAATACCGGATAACCGGCTTTGAAGGGAGGCACGCAATGCACCCGGGAGGAGACAGACATGATCCGCTACCCACGACGGACGTTGTTACGGGCGGGCGCAGCCTTTGCTGGCGCGGCCGCGCTCGGATTTCCCGCGATCGTCAGGGCGCAGACCGAGAAGATCCGGATCGGGCACCTCACCCCGCTCACCGGCTTCCTCGGCGTGATCGGCAGCTACGCGCAGCTCGGGGTGAAGCTCGCAGCGGAGGAGATCAACGCCTCCGGCGGCATCTTGGGCAAGCAGATCGATCTGCTCTCGGAAGACTCGATCAACCCGGCGACCGCGGCGACCAAGGCACAGCGCATGCTGGAGCAGGACGGCGCGGCGGTGCTGCTCGGTGAGATCTCGTCGGCCTCCTCGCTCACCATCATGCAAGTCGCCGAGCGCAACAAGAAGGTGTTCTTCTCGACCGGCGCGCGGTCGGATGCGCTTCGCGGCAAGAACTGCAACAAATACGCGTTCCACTGCGACATTCCGAACACCGTGATGGTGAACGCAGTCGGCACCGCGCTGTCGCAGCAGGGCATGGTGAAGGGCAAGAAGTTCTTCACGCTTACGGCCGACTACATTTTTGGCCATGACCTGCTGAAGGCCGCAAAAACCTTCTTCGGCGCGCATGATGCGAACCTGATCGGCGACGAATTGATCGCAACGGATGTCACCGATTTCAGCCCGTATCTGTTGAAGGTACGACAGGCAAAACCCGACGTGGTTTGCTGCAACCTCGCAGGCAATCAGGTGACGAACCTCGTCAAGCAATATGCCGAGTTCGGCTTCCCCTACCCGTTGGTCGGCTTCAACCTCAACACCGGCGATGCCTGGGCCGCGGGCGCGGGCAATCTCAGCGGCACCTGGCCGACGGTGTGGTATCACACGCTGACCAATCCGACATCGCAGGCTTTCGTCGCCGCCTTCACCAAGAAGTACGGCAAAACGCCGGAGAACCATGCCTGGATCGACTACGTCACGCTGAAGCTCCTGGCGGAGGCGATCAACTCGACGAAATCGACCGACAGCGGCGAACTGATCGCCTATTTCGAGAAGCAGGCGCAATTCGACATCGGCAAGGCGCGCAAGGCGTATTTCCGATGTTGGGATCACCAGCTGGTGCAGGAAGCCTACCCGTTCACGGTCAAGCCAAAGGACCAGATGAAGGACCAGTGGGACATGCTCGTACTGGGCGATGCGGTACCGGCGGCCGGTGATCCGCTGGAATCGATTTACCCGACCAAAGAGCAGAACCCCTGCGAGATGAAGGCCTGACGCGCGCCCTCGCGGCAAGGACGCAACATGCAGTTCGAGTTCTTGCTGGAACAGGTGGTGAATGGCCTCGTGCTCGGAGGCTATTACCTGCTCATCGCACTCGGGCTGTCGCTGATCTTCTCCGTCGGCGGCATCGTCAACCTTGCGCATGGCGCGTTCTACGCGCTCGGCGCCTACATTTGCGTCGAGCTGAGCAGCCGTCTCGGCTTCGGGGCCTCGGTGGTAATCTCGCCGCTCGCCGTCGCGCTGCTCGGCATCCTGTTCGAACGCTTCATCCTGCGCCGTTTCTACACCGCCGATCCGATTCTCAGCCTGCTCGTGACCTTTGGGCTCGCAATGGTCGCAGAGCAGGCGATCCGGATGATCTGGGGCGCGGCACCTGTTACGACCGAGATCCCGCAGAGTTTTCGCGGCTCGGTCATCGTCGGGGACTTCCTGTTCTCGCGCTATCGCTTGCTGATCCTCGCTGCCGTCGCGGCGATTCTGTTGGGAGTCTGGTGGCTCCTGCAAGAAACCTCGTTCGGACGCGTGGTGCGCGCCGGCATCCAACGGCCGGACATGGTCGCAGCGCTCGGCATCCGCCTGCAGCCCTACATGACCGCGATCGTGATGCTCGGCGTCGGTCTTGCCGCGCTCGGCGGTGCGTTCTTTGCCCCGATCACGACGGTGCACCCGGCGATGGGTGCCGAGATCATGACCATCGCTTTCGTCGTGGTCGTGATCGGCGGGCTCGGCAGTTTCTGGGGCGTGGTCATCGCCGCCCTTCTCGTCGGCGTCGTGCGCGGCATCGCCATTCATTTCGAACCCGCGGCGGGCGAGGCCTCGATCTACATCCTGATGTTCCTGGTGCTGCTGGTGCGTCCGCGCGGCCTGCTCGGCGAACGCATCGAGAAGTTCGAATGAGGACCGCCTCGACCATCGAGAGGCTGAAGCCGGTGCTGATCGCGGCTGTGGCAGTGATCGCACTGCCCTTCCTGCTGCGCGCGCTGGGCCTGTCGCTCAACACCGGCACCTGGATACTCGGCCTCGCCATCGCGGCGACGGGGCTCAACCTCTGCATCGGCACGACTGGTCTGGTCTCGTTCGGCCACAGCACCTGGTTCGGCGTCGGCGCCTATGCCGCCGGGCTCATCCAGCTCCGCTTCTTCCCCGGCGCGATCTGGCTGCCGCTATTGGGGTCGATGGTCGTGGTCGCGCTCGCCTCGACCATAACAGGCCTGCTGATCCTGCGCCGGCGTGGCGTCTACTTTTCGCTGCTGACGCTGGCGCTGGCGGCGCTGGTCTACACCACCGCCTTCCGCTGGACGAGCCTCACCGGCGGCGAGGACGGGCTTGGCGGCCTGAAGCGCGGCGGCATCGGCCCCATCAGCTTCGACAGCGCTCTCAACTATTACATCGTGGTCGCGGCGATCGGACTGGCTGTGCTCTATGTGCTGATGCGCCTGGTGCGCTCGCCATTCGGGCATGTACTGGTCGCGATCCGCGAGAACCAGCTGCGCGCGAACTTTCAGGGCTATCCGGTCGAGCGTTACAAGCTCGCGGTGTTCGTGATCTCGGCCGTCGTCACCGGCCTTGCCGGCGCGCTGATCGCGTTTCTGAACTATCTCGTCTCCGCCGAAGCCGTCTCGGTGCCGTTCGCCGGCGAGCTGCTGGCGATGGTCGTGATCGGCGGCATGCGCAGCCTGCTCGGTCCCGCGCTGGGTGCGGTGTTCTTCATCCTGTTCCGCGAGCTGTTCTCGATCTGGACGTCGGACTGGCTGTTCTGGTTCGGCCTCACCTTCGTGGCCTTCGTGATGTATTCGCCCGGCGGCCTCGTCGGCATCGGTTCACTGATCATGCGGCGCCTGCGTCCGCCCGCGGAAGAGACGGCGGCAATGAGCCGGCGCAAGATCTATGACGGCTTGCCACTGCCGGACTTTTTGCGACCGGAGGCGTTGACGGGCACGGTGCTGGAAGTCAGCGGCGTGTCGCGAAAGTTCGGTGGCATTCGCGCGGTGGAGGATGCGAGCCTCAAAGTCGCGTCAGGCGAGATCCACGCCCTGATTGGACCGAACGGTGCCGGCAAGACCACGTTGTTCAACCTGGTCTCCGGTCTCTACACGCCGGACCGAGGGACGATCCGTCTGCAGAGCCGCAACATCGCGGGCGTGCCGGCGAATGCGATCTGCCACCAGGGGCTGGCGCGCTCGTTCCAGATCACGAACCTGTTTCGCGGGCTCTCGATCTACGAGAATCTCCGCCTGTCGCTGCAGGCGCGGCGCGCGATGCGCTTCAACATCTGGAACGACATCGACGCCTACAAGGACATCCACGCCGAGACCGCGGCACTGGTCAAGTTTCTCGGGCTCGAAGGCATCGAGGAGATCGCGGGCGGCGAGCTCTCCTATGGCGGGCAGCGGTTGGTCGATCTCGGTATTGCGCTCGGATCAAAACCGCAGGTGCTGCTGCTCGACGAGCCGCTCGCCGGCCTTGCCGCGGCCGAACGCGAGCGCGTCTCCAACCTGATCAAGAACATCGCGGCCAACATTCCCGTGCTGATCGTCGAGCACGACATCGACCGCGTGCTCGGCTTCTCGCAAACCGTCACCGTGATGAACCAGGGCGAGGTGCTGATGTCCGCCTGCCCCGCCGCCGTGCGGGCCGACCATAGGGTGCAGGAGATCTATACTGGCAAGGGCATTCCCGCCGTCGAACACCGGCGCAACGACAAGCCTGCTGGCACACAAGAGACCGCGCTGCGGCTCGAGCGGGTCAACACGTTCTACGGCAAGAGCCACATCCTCAACGACGCCGCGCTCGACGTCCGCAAGGGCGAGATCGTCGCGCTTTTGGGTCGCAACGGCGCGGGCAAGTCGACGCTGCTGAAAACCATCGCCGGCCTCGTGCCGGCGGCCTCGGGCAGCATTGTCTATCGAGGCGATGATATCGCAAGCCTCGCCGCGCCCGACATCGCCCGCCGCGGCATCGGCTATGTGCCGCAGGGCCGCGGCCTGTTCGCCGGCATGACCGTGCGCGAAAACCTCGCGCTCGGTCGCCTCGCCCGCAAGACCGACGGCAGCGACGGCGTGGCCTGGGACGAGGAGAAGATCCTGCACACCTTCCCGCGCCTGAAGGAGCGCATGAACATCGCGGCCGACTATCTCTCCGGCGGCGAGCAGCAGATGGTTGCGGTCGCGCGTGCCATGTCCGGCAATGTCCGCCTGCTGCTGCTCGACGAGCCGTTCGAGGGCCTCGCGCCCGCGGTGACGCTGGAACTGTTCAGGGTGTTCGATGCACTCCGGCAGCACATGTCGATCGTGATCGTCGAGCACAATCTCGATCTCGTGCTGGCGCTCGCGGACCGTGTCTTTGCGCTGGAGCGCGGCGCTGTGTTCCACCAGGGTCCGGCGGCGCCGCTGCTGAACGACCTCGGCTATCGCAAGCAGATCCTGTGGCTGTAGGCCCGCGTTTCCGTCCGGCATTCCGTCGCGCGGCGGGTGCGCGCCCTTATCCAGACAAAAACCGCGAAAACAACCCCATGCACCGTAGCCGGCGCCAGGCGGTACGAGCGCACTTGCACGGAGCGGCCTTGCGGAATTCCAGAAAATCCGTTTGACACGTCGGGCAAAACAGGCGCACGATGGCATCATCGCGACAATCGCCCGTGCCCACCATGCCCGATCACGGGCGCTTCGGCCCGGCGACGCGAAAACTCCTCATCGACATCTGAAAATCTGAAGCGCCGCGACAGCAGGCGCGCGGCCGGCTCCGCTCGTCGCGGCCTCTCGCGCTTGCGCCGGCAAAGGACCCATCGCATGACGACATCCCTGACCTGCACCGAGACGATGCCCATCGCGGCGGGCAATCACGCCGCGATCATTGCAAGCCCAAATGTAAAGCTCCGCCGCAGGCGCATCGTGATCGACCATCCCGACCCGCGCGCCGGCGAGAAGCTGCTCGCCGAGGCGCTTGGCGTCGTCGACCGCGACGCGCTGCATGGCCTCCTGAGCCAGCTGGTGAAAGCCAGCGCGGTTGCGTGCAAGCCTGAGCAGGGCAATCTGTCCTTCATGATCTCGATGCTGAAGAGCATCGCGCCGAAGGACCCGCTCGAGGCCATGCTGGCGGCACAGATGGTGAGCATCCACGTTGCCTCGATGCGTTGCGCCTGTCGCCTCGCCTGTACCGACGACGTGCCGCAGCAGGAAAGTCTCACGCGCGCCCTGACCCGGCTGGCCCGCACCTACGCAGCCCAGATGGAGGCACTGAGCCGCCATCGCAGCAATGGCGCGTGTGCGATCACGGTGCAGAATCTGTCGGTGCAGGACGGCGGCAAGGCCGTGGTCGGCCATATCACGCAACACGCAAACTTGATCGCTGCGCAGCCGGGCCTCGTAGACGCCGCGGCCATCACCGTATGAGCCACCCCCGCAACACCGTGCCGATGCAGGCCAGCTCGCGCTGCGGCGCGCAGACACGGAACGGCGAAGCCTGCCGCGCGCCGGCGCTGCGCGGCAAAATCCGCTGTCGCATGCACGGCGGAGCATGGGGATCCGGCGCGCCATTTGGAAACAGCAACGCCGTCAAACACGGCTATTTCACCAGCGAGGCGATCGACGAACGGAAGTTAATTCGCACCGTGCTGATCGAGGCAGAGACTCTGCTGCGCAGATTGTCCGCGGGATCGGAAACGGCCCGCAACCCGGACGAGAGCGAAACCAAATGCACCACGCCGGGAACAGAATAGCCTCCTCGCACTTAACAAATGATAGGAAGCGAGGTGCAACCATGGGCCAATCAAAGCCGATCCGGCCGACCGCCATCGTCGTCGAGGATGACGACATTCAGCGAGAGATGCTCGCGCTGCTGCTCGAAGAAAGCAATTTTGACGTGCTCCAGTGCGAGGATGCAGAGACTGCGGCTCTGGCACTGAAAGTCCGGCACCCATCCCTGATGGTCACCGACGTCAATCTGGTCGGGAAAATGGACGGCGTGGACCTCGCTCACTTTGCCCAGCAGTACAACGCCGACATGCGGATCATCGTGATTTCGGGCCGTCCGCTGCCGCGGCCCCTGCCGCCCGGTGCAAAGTTCTTCACCAAGCCGGTCTACCCGACCGTGCTGCTGGCGGAAGCGGGACAGTAGACGCACGCAGGGCTATCGCACATCAGAACCACGTGGGGCGAAGCTCGCCTGCGGCCATCCATCGAGACGCCCGCCTCCGGCGGGCCCTCAGGATGAGTTCGCGTTTTGCGGCGAGATGTTAGACCCGATCCTGCGCAGCATCTCCGTAAGCCCTCAGTAAGCCCTCACCGTTCAACCCATCCCGTTGCAATCGCGCTGGCCCAGGTCGGCATGCCTCTGTCGCGGGCCAGTGCGGCCATGGCCGTGCTGTCGTAGGGCACGTAGCGGATCGTCGCGGACCAGCCTGCGCGGCCGCGCTCCAGAATGGCGTAGCAGGCGTGGGGCGTGCCGACCTCGACCACATAGGGAACGGGCGACCGCCCATCGTAACCGGGCAGCCCAACGCTGCCGGGATTGACGACCATGCGTCCATCCCGCAGGCGGACCACGCGCGGGATATGCGTGTGCCCGCAGAGAATGAGTTCTGCATCGACGCCTTCGGCGCCGGCCTCGATCATGTCGATCGGACTGGCGCGGACGCTGCCGTCGGCCGTGACGTGATCGAGCCAGAAGGCAGCATCGTCCCTGGGAGATGCGTGGCACAGAAACACGTCCTCTCGATAGAGAAGCGTCGACGGCATGCTGGCCATCCAGTCGAAATGCTTGCGCGCGAGCTGCCGGAAATCGCTCCTGGCCGACGTCCCTCTCCGCCAGAGCTCGACGAGAATGCGATCCTGGTCGCCCTGTACCGATGGAAAGCCCCGTTCGATCAGCAGATCTGCCGTCCGGGCCGCCTCGAGCGGGCCGCTGACGTGATCGCCGAGATTCACGATCTCGCGGATGCCAAGCTCGGCGATGTCAGCGAGCACGGCTTCAAGCGCCGGGCAATTGCCGTGGACGTCCGCGATTGCAGCAAATTTCATCTCGCCCTCCCCATGCGGGACGGCCGACGACACTCCGATTGCGGGACGATGCAGAAGTGGCAGGTCGCTTTAGCTGCATTTTGAGAAGCGCCCGCAAGCTGAGTGTCAAATCGGCGCCGTGCGGAAAGCTATCATCGCGATCGCAGCGCGGGCAAGTGACGGCTTTGACAAGGCGGCGAAGCTGACGCGAGGTGTTGTGCCGCCATGGCTGGCGGGCCATGCGATAAGGCGCCCTCTCCCGCCATTGGCACGGCTCCCCCAATCATGTAACCCGGCCAAAACCCTTGCCGGGACGGGACGCTGATGAGTGCGGTTGCGACGGATGAGGCGGGACAGGGCACCCGCGCGCTGATCTTTGCGCTGCTTGCGCTGGCCTGCGGGCACATGCTCTCGACCTTGCTGCGCACCATTCCGGCGGTCAGCCTCGATGTGATGGCGGCGGATTTCCGCATCGAACCGCAGGCGCTGGCGAGCCTCACCTCGGTCTATCCCTTCGCCTTTGCGGCGGCGCAGATCCCGGTCGGCGCCGCGATGGATCGTTTCGGCGTGCGGCCGGTGTCGCTCAGCCTGCTCATGGGAACCGTGGTCGGCGCGATCGCGTCGGGCTTTGCGACGGGGCCATCGAGCTTTGCCCTCGGGCAAGTGCTGCTCGGCATCGCCACGTCGGGCATGCTGATGTGCCCGATGACCTTGGCGGCGAAGCAACTGTCGGCTGCGCGTTTCGGACTATGGTCGGGTGCGATCCTCTCGATCGGCAATATCGGCATGCTGCTGTCGTCGAGCCCGCTGGCCTTCGTGGTCGACCATTACGGCTGGCGCGCCGGGTTCTGGATCTCGGCGCTCGGTGGCGTGCTGGTGGCGCTTGCCGTGTTCCTGCTGGTGCCGAGCCAGCCGGCCGAGCACAAGGACGATTCTTCCCCGCTGTTGCAGATGATCGAGGTGCTCAGGCTCGGATTCTCGCGGCCTCTGCGCGGCCTGATCGCGCTGGCGCTGGTGTCGCTTGCCACCTCGCTGGTGCTGCGCGGGCTGTGGGGCGGGCCATGGCTGATGCAGGTCAAGGGCCTGTCGCGGGTCGAGGCCGGCAACCAGCTCGCTGCGTTCACGCTCGCGATGATCGCAGGACCCCTGTGCGTCGGCATGATCGACCGCAGGATCGGCCGCCGCCGCGAGCTGGTGGCGAGCACGCATATGGTCGGAGGCCTGCTGCTGGCGCTGATGGCGCTCGGCGCGCCGCACTATCTGGTCTCGATGCTGTTCGGCGTGCCCGTGATGCCGCCGCTCTATGATCTCGTGCTGTTCGTGCTCATCGGCATCGCGACCTCCGCCCAGCCATTGCTGTTCGGAATGTCCCGGCAGCTGGTCGACGCGCAAACCGCGGGCAAGGCGCTTGCCGCGATCAACCTCGCCTTCTTCCTCGGCGCGGCGCTGATGCAGTCGGTCACAGGCGCGGTGGCAGCGCTCGCGGGGCTACCGGCGGTGTTGCTGTTCATGGCGGCCGCGCTGCTCGTGGGAGCGATGATCTTTTTGACTTACACCTCGTCGCATTCGTAGGATGGGCACCTCGTGCACCAAGGGAATGAACTCCATGCCTGTCGACACCAAAGCCGCCACCGACCGCCTCATGCGCTTCCTCGCCGTGGAAGGCGTCACCGGACAGGAGGCGGCGATCGGGCGTGAGCTCACCGCCGCGCTGAAGGAGAGCGGCGTGCCGGCCAAGGCGATCCGGCTCGACGACGCCGACAGCCGCATTCCCGTGCCGACCGAGACCGGCAACCTCATCGTCGATCTGCCCGGCCGCGGCGCCCTGCACAACCAGCCGCGCATCATGTTCATGACCCACATGGACACCGTGCCGCTCTGCGCCGGCGCCAAGCCGAAGAAATCCGGCCGCAGAATCGTCAACGAGGCCAAGACCGCGCTCGGCGGCGACAATCGCTGCGGCTGCGGGGTGCTGGTGACCCTGGCGGCCGAGCTCGAAAAGCAGAAGCTCGATCATCCGCCGATCACGCTGCTGTTCTGCGTGCGCGAGGAGAGCGGCCTCTATGGCGCGCGCCACGTCAAGCTCGACGAGCTCGGCTCTCCGGTGATGGCCTTCAACTATGACGGCGGCTCGGCCTCCAACGTGATCATCGGCGCGGTCGGCGCCGATCGCTGGACCGTCGAGATTTTTGGCCGGGCCTCGCATGCCGGCGTCGCGCCGGAGCGCGGCATCTCCTCGACCATGATTATGGCGCTGGCGCTCGCCGAGGTGAAGGCCGGCGGCTGGTTCGGCAAGGTGGTGAAGGGCAAGGGCGCAAGCGCGCGACAAGGCACCAGCAATGTCGGCCCCGTCACCGGCGGCGAAGGCCGCCCCGCGGGCGATGCCACCAATGTCGTCACCGACTATGTGCATGTGCGCGGCGAATGTCGCAGCCATGACGGCAAATTCTTCAAGGAGATCACCAAGGCCTACAAGGCCGCGTTCGAGAAGGCGGCCAAGAAGGTCACCAACGCACAAGGCAAGTCCGGCAAGGTCAAGTTCAAGGCCGAGACCGACTATTTTCCGTTCCGCATGAAGGAGAACCTGCCGGTCGTCAAACGCGCGATCGAGGCCGTATCCGCCGTCGGCGGCACCCCGAACGTCCGCGCCGCCAATGGCGGCCTCGATGCCAACTGGATGGTCCGCCACGGCATTCCGACCGTGACGTTCGGCGCCGGGCAGAACGAGGCACACACGATCGACGAATGGATCAATCTCGACGAATACGATCGCGCCTGCGCGCTGGCCGTGCAGATCGCGACGATGCGGTGAGGTAGGCTGACTTGTAGGGTGGGCTAGCCCGCGGCCGCGCGAAGCGCAGTCCGCTGGCGTAACCCACCAACTTCGTTCGGCAAGTGTGGAAACATGCGTGGGTTACGCCCCGCGATCCGCGCTTCGCACAGTTCGCAGGGCTAACCCACCCTTGTATTAGCCCGATCGCTTATATTGAGGGCCGTTCCGTGAGGAATGGCCCAGCCCGGGAGGCCGCCCGAACTGGGCCGCCGTTCGATCGGATCGGTACCCACCGAAGCCTTGAGGGCTGTCTGACGTAGCGAGATCGCGATCGGCACTTCATCGGGACCCGAATGGTTGAACGAACTTAAGGTTCGCATCACAAGGGAGGGATCGACGAAGATGGCCAAGTCTACCACGATCTGTGCCGGGATCGATACCGGCAAACGGAAGCTTGATGTGGCGATCGAGGGTTGCCGCGAGCCGTTGCAAGTGAAGAACACGTCGGAAGGTCACGCGGCTTTGTTGGCGTGGCTGCGACAGCATCGCGTCAAACGCATCGGCATCGAGGCGAGTGGCGGTTACGAACAGCCTGTCGTCGCCGAACTGCGGCGCAAGCGGTTTGTGGTTGTGGTGTTTCAGCCGGCTCAGGTCCGGGCCTATGGCAAATTCCACTTGCAGCGTGCCAAGAACGATAGGATCGATGCCGCTCTTATTGCCGCCTGCACCGCAGCGGTGCGCAAGATCCATGCTGCGCCCGATCCGCGGTTACTGCGGTTCGCCGAGCAGCTGACCATGATCGATCAGATCGGCGAGGATATCGCGCGCCTCAAGAACAGGATCGAAAGCTGCCGCAATGTGACGATTAACAAGATCTGGCACGAGGATATCGCTCGCCTGGAGCAACGCGAGAAGGCCGCACTCAAGGCCCTGGTCACCTCGATCCGCAAGCACCCTGATCTTGCCAAGCGGCTCGCGCTGATCAACAGCGTCGACGGCATCGGGCTGCCGACTGCCGTTGCCATCCTGGTGCGTCTGCCTGAGATCGGCCGGATCACGCGGGAGCAAGCCGTCGCTCTCGCCGGCCTTGCGCCCTATGACGACGACAGCGGCGACCAGGTCGGAGTGCGGCATATCGAGGGCGGACGAAAGCGGCTGCGTCGCGCCCTTTATACCGCCTCACTGGCTGCATCGTTTCGATGGAACCCGCAGCTCATCCAGCTCTACCAACGCCTGACCGCAGCCGGAAAGGAGCACAAGCGCGCGCTCGTTGCCTGCGCCAGGAAGATGCTCATCTTCGCCAACACAGTGGTGGCTCGCGGCACGCCATGGTGCGGCGAACCGCCGGTGAGATCATTCCCTGTTTCTTAGTTCGACCGGGACGTGTTTCTTCGTCCCGACCTACGGTCCCTCACGACGCCGCGCGCAGCGTCCGTCAAGGATGGCCGTCGCTCGCCCGCACCTCACCTGATCTGCCGCCAGGCCACGCCTTGACGGATGCGAGCACGGCGTCATCATGGCAGGCGCCGACGATCCGAAAGGCAAAACACAGCCGCCAGTTAATGGTTGCTACGAACCAAGAAAAAAACGCAGGGAGGCCACATGGCGCGCATCGCGACGATCGAATCCGGGCTCTACCGGATCCCCCTCCCCGTCACACTGTCCGACTCCACCCATGGCGAGATCGCGGCGTTCGAGCTGATCACCTGCCGTATCAGCGATGCCGATGGTGCGGAGGGCGTCGGCTACACCTATACGGTCGGGCGCAATGGCGGGGCGACATCCGATATCCTCAAGCGCGAGATTCCGCCGCTGGTCGAAGGACGCGAGGCCGACGATACCGAGGCGATCTGGCATCACGTCTGGTGGGGCCTGCATTATGGCGGACGCGGCGGGCCTGCGGTGCTGGCGCTGTCCGCGCTCGACATTGCGCTGTGGGACCTGAAGGCGCGGCGGGCCAAATTGCCGCTGTTCCGCCTGCTCGGCGGATTCGATGCGCGCGTGCCGTGCTACGCCGGCGGCATCGACCTCGATCTGTCGGTCGAGGCCCTGCTGAAGCAGACCGACGGCAATCTCGCAAAAGGCTTTCGCGCCATCAAGATGAAGGTCGGCCGGCCCGATCTCAAATCCGACGTCGCGCGGGTTGCAGCGATGCGGCAGCATCTCGGCGACGGGTTTCCGCTGATGGCGGATGCCAACATGAAATGGACGGTCGAGGAGGCGATCCGCGCCGCCCGCGCCTTCGTGCCCTACGACCTGACCTGGCTGGAAGAGCCGATCATCCCCGACGATGTCGCGGGCCATGCGCGCATCATGCAGGCCGGCGGCGTGCCGATCGCCGCCGGTGAAAATCTGCGCTCGCTGTGGGAGTTCAAGAACTACATCGCGTCGGGTGCGGTCTCCTATCCCGAGCCCGACGTCACCAATTGCGGCGGCGTCAGCGCGTTCATGAAGATCGCGCGGCTGGCGGAGGCGTTCAACCTGCCCGTCACCAGCCACGGTGCGCACGACATCACCGTGCACCTGCTCGCGGCCTGCCCGAACCGATCGTATCTGGAGGCGCACGGTTTCGGGCTCGACAAATATATCGAGCATCCCTTGGTGCTCGAGGACGACAAGGCGCTGGCGCCGGACCGGCCGGGTCATGGCATCGGTTTTGACTGGAAGGGGCTGGCGAAACTGGCAGCGTAGGACAGTCTGCGGCCACGGATGGAGGTGTGCCCCCTCTCCCGCTTGCGGGCAGGGGAATCGCATATGGATTTGCGACCCCTATTGCGTTGTTTTGTAAGATGGATTCTGAGAACGACTCCCACAAGGCGGAGGGAGTCGGATGGGAAAGTTCAAGAAGGCATTTCGGCGATTGTCGGACCCGCGTGCAGCGAACGCACGACACGATCTGCTGGAGGTATTGGTCATCGCCTTGGCTGCTGTGCTTTGCGGAGCAGAGACCTGTTCGGACATGGCGGAGTTTGGGCAGGCCAAGGAAGAGCTGCTGCGGCTGTTTCTGCGCCTGGAGCACGGGATTCCCAGTCACGATACGTTCAGCCGCGTGTTCCGTTTGCTCGACCCGGAGGCCTTCGAGGCGGCATTCCGCCGCTTCATGGCGGCGTTTGCCAAGACCAACCGGCTCGATCTCACCGGGGTGGTTGCGGTCGACGGCAAGGCGCTGCGTGGCGCCTTCGAGCGTGGTTCGCGCTACGAGCCTTTGCATCTGGTCAACGTCTGGGCGGTGGAAGCGCGCATGTCCCTTGCCCAGCAGAAGGCTCCTGGCCGCAACGAGACCAAGGGAGCATTGGAGGTCTTGGCACTGCTGTCGCTCAAAGGCAGCATCGTCACGGCCGATGCGCTGCATTGCCATCGTGCGATGGCCAAGACGGTGCTCGAGCGCGGTGGCGACTACGTGTTGGCGATCAAGGCCAACCGTGGACCTCTGTACAAGACCGTGGTCGCGCAGTTTGCCCGCTCCGGCGAGCGCAGCACAACCAAGAAGGTCGAGCCGTCCACCCACGATCGGCGCGAAGCACGCCGGGCAACCATCATGCGCAACACCAGCTTGGCTGCCGTCCACGACTTCCCGGGCGTCGTCGCGATCGGCCGCGTCACCTCGCGCAGGCAATTGCAGGGCAATCGTGCCGATCCGCCAGTCGTGCGCTATTATCTGCTCTCCAAGTTCATGTCCGCCAAGCGGCTGCTGCAGGTCACGCGCAGTCATTTGATCTTCCCCCGAAAAAGTGGACGGGCTTAAGCTGCTTTTAGCTCCATTTCGATCGGGGCGATATATCCGATGGCGGAATGGAGCCTGGTTCGGTTGTAGAAGCCCTCGATGAAGGCGAAGATATCGCGCTGGGCCTCGGCGCGGGTGTTGTAGTCGCGATGATGGACCAGCTCGGTCTTCAAGGTATGAAAGAAGCTTTCCATCGGGGCATTGTCGTAGCAATCGGCCTTGCGGCTCATCGATGCGGTGATGCCGGCGCCGGTGAGAGCGTTGCGATAGGCGTGTGAGGCATATTGCACGCCGCGATCGGAGTGGTGGATCAATCCGGCCTGCGGGCGTTGCTGGCGGATTGCCATCGTCAGCGCCGCAGATGCGAGTTCGATTTGCATATGATCCCGCATGGCCCAGCCGACGATCTTTCGGCTGAACAGATCCATAACGGCCGCCAGATACAGCCAGCCCTCCGCGGTCGGGATGTAGGTGATATCAGCGAGCCAGACCCGGTTCGGGGCATCCGCCGTGAAGTCGCGCGCGATCAGGTTCGGCGCGATCGGCAGGTCGTGACGGCTGTCAGTGGTGCGAACCCGACGGGGTCGCGCCATGATCGCTCGAATGCCATATCGACGCATTAGCCGTTCGATCCGGCCGCGGCTGGCACCGCGTCCCTGTGTCCGCAGAGCGGCATGAACGCGAGGACTGCCGTAGCGTCCGCTGCTGTCGCGATGGACCTGCTGGATCTCGGCCAGGAGCGCGGCATTGGATTTTGTCCGTTCGCCCACCGGGCGATCGCGCCAGGCATAATAGCCGGCCGGCGAGACCTCGAGCACGGCACACATCAGCCGTACCGGATAGCTGTCGCGGTGGTCTTCGATGAAACGGAAGCTCATGTTCGGGTTCCGGCGAAGATCGCGATCGACTTTTTTAAAATGTCGCGCTCCATGCGCAGCCGTTCGTTCTCCTGGCGCAGACGGGCGATCTCCGAAGCCTGGTCCGCCGACATCGGCGTCGCCTGCGTGGTGGGGCGCCACGCCGCCGATGCCGGCTGCTGCCGGAACTGGTCGACCCAGCGCCGCAGCACCGAGTCGCGCAGACCGAGCTCCTTGGCCACCGACGTGACCGAGCGACCGCTCGAGATCACCAGCTCGACCGCCTGGCGCTTGTACTCCTCGGTAAACGACCGACGTTGACGTTCCATTCGACACCTCCGGGCTCAATGAGCCTACCACAGGTGTCCACTCATTCGGAGGAGGTTCAATTGGACCATCGAGAACCAATTGCACTGGGTGCTCGACGTCCACTTCGACGAGGATGGCAACCGGGCGAGATTGGACCATGCTCCGGAGAATCTCGCCCGCCTGCGCAGGCTCGCACTCAACATCCTTCAATCTTGCCCCGGCCCCACCTCCATACGTCGCAAAATCAAGCGCGCGGGGTGGGACAACAGCTTCCTCCTCGCCCTGTTCGGTCATATGCGATAGCCCTGCGCTTGCGGGAGAGGGTTGGGGAGAGGGTGCCTCCACAGTGAGACTCCCTATGACGGTCGAACCCTCTCCCGGCCTCTCCCGCAAGCGGGAGAGGTGAAGCGGAGCGCGCAGCGCGGTCGGTCTGCCCAGCAATCACCGAACTCGCTTCTGCACGCGAGGCATTCCGAGGCGCTTGATGCGGCGGCCAGATAATCCGCTATGCTGCCTGCAATCGCCATCTTTCGAGAGAGCCACGCCTTGCCCCCTGAGCTGCACAAGAAACTGACCGCGTGGCGCCAGCATCTGCATGCCCACCCCGAGGTATCCCTGCAGGAGAAGGCGACCGCCGCCTTCGTGCAGGAGCGGCTCACCGAGCTCGGCATTCCCTTCGAAGCCGGAATCGGCGGTCATGGCGTGGTCGCGACGCTGACGCGCGGAGCGGCCGAGGGGCGCGTCGGCTTGCGCGCAGATATGGACGCGCTTCCGATCACCGAGGATACCGGGCTTGCCTACGCCTCGAAAAATCCGGGCGTGATGCATGCCTGCGGACATGACGGGCACACGGCCTCGCTGCTGGGCGCCGCCGCGCTGCTCGCCGCGGACACCAGCTGGAGCGGCACGATCGATTTCATCTTCCAGCCGGCCGAAGAAGGTTTTGGCGGCTCGCGCGCGATGGTCGCGGCCGGGCTGTTCGAGCGTTTCCCGATGCAGCGCGTGTTCGGCTTCCACAATTGGCCGGGCCTGGATGCCGGCACCATCGCGGTTCATGACGGCGTGGTCATGGCTTCCGGCGGCCGCGTCACCATCACCATCGAGGGCCACGCCGGTCACGCCGGCATGCCGCATCTGACGCGCGATCCGGTGATGGCGGCCGGCCATCTGATCGTGGCGCTGCAGTCGATCGTGTCCCGCAGCGTCGATCCGCTCGACACCGCCGTGCTCTCGCTGTGCACGATCGAGGGCGGCACCGCGCCGAACCAGGTCGCGGGCAAGGTCGTGATCCGCGGCACGCTGCGGCATCACCGCAACGAGGTGAAGGACATCATCCTCGCGCGGATCGGCGACATCTGCGCCGGCATCGCCACGAGCTTCGACGTCAAGGTCACGCCCGACATCGTCCTGGGCGTCGGCGTGGTCAGCAACACGCCGGAGGAAGCTGGCCTCGCGCGCATCGCCGCGGACAAGGTGCGGGCGCCGCTGCGGCGCGATCTGGCGCCGAGCATGGCGGGCGAGGATTTCGCCTTCTATCTCCAGCACCGCCCCGGCGCGTTTGTCTGGATCGGCAACGGGCCCTTGCGCGACGGCGCCGAGTTGCACGGCCCGCGCTACGATTTCAACGATACCATCCTCCCCGTCGCGTCGAGCTGGATGGCCGAAGTCGCCAAGACGGCGCTGTCGGCGAACTAGCCCCGTGGCTCCCCCGGATCGGTTGCGCTAGGATGGCAACGCGTTCGAGCCAGCGGGATCCGGATGAACCGGCGTGAATTCGTCTCAGGGTTGACGGCGGCAACTGCGCTTGCAGGCGTGGCTGCGACGGCCGCAGCCACGGAGAGCCGGCGGGTCGCGCTCGTCATCGGCAACGGTGCCTACAGGAACGTGCCCACCCTGACCAATCCGCCGAACGACGCCAGCGACATCGCCGCGGCGCTGAGCCGACTTGGCTTCACCGTCGCCCTGGCGACGAACGCCGGCTTCGACGACATGCGCCGCAGGTTGATCGCATTCGGGCGCGACGCCGCCGGCGCCGACATGGCAGCCGTGTACTTCGCCGGCCATGGCATGGAGATCAATGGTGAGAACTGGCTGATCCCGATCGACGCCGAGCTGAAACGCGACACCGACGCGGCGAATGAAGCCATCAACCTGCAAAGCGTGATGCTGCAGGTGTCCAACACCACGAGCCTTGGCCTCGTCATCCTCGATGCCTGCCGCAACAATCCGTTTGCCGCCAGGATGAATCGATCGATGGCCACGCGTGCGGCCCCCACGAGCGGGCTCGGCCGCATCGAGCCCGTCGGCAACGTTCTCGTCGCCTATGCCGCGCGCGACGGCACCACGGCGCTCGACGGCGAGGCGCGCAACAGCCCGTTTGCAGCAGCGCTGCTGCGCAACATCGAGGCGCCGGGCGTCGAGGTGACCTTCATGTTCCGCAACGTCCGCGACGACGTGATGGAAGCAACGCGCAACGAGCAGCAGCCGTTCGTCTACGGTTCGCTGTCGCGCAAGGCGATCTACCTCGCGGGCCGGCCACCGGACGGTGCGGAGGGAACGCCAACGCAGGCTGCCGTCTCTCCTGCGCCAATGCAGACGACGACGGCGCCAACGATCGATCCCGCGCTGGTCGGCACCTGGGAGATCATGGTGCCGAGCGGCAGAGGGCAGTCGCGCTGGATCTGGCAGATCATGGGCGACGGCACCTACCGGTTCCACGCCGAGCCGCAGCGCTCGGCCCGTGCGCACGAAGGCACCATCACGGCGGCGAACGGCCGCTGGACCCTGCACGCCATCAGGGGCCTGTCAGGCTACAGCGACGGCGGCGCCTACGAGATCCACGATGCGCTGGCGGTGATTACCGGCAAGCTCGGCACCGGCGCCTGGAAACGCAGCGCCGAATAGATGCGTTAGGCGTACCGCCCCGCCGGGCCGCGATCGCGGCCGTGCGCTGGCTCCCGCCCTGCGCTCTGGAACCCAGGTTTCCCCGGCGGCCTTGCGGCGTGCGCTTGACGCACGGCGCCCGGGCAGGTTTAATGAGTTTTAAGAACAATTGTTCGCATTCCGAACATTAGCCGTCGGGCACAAGCGGGCTCACAACACCGCGTCCCGCACCACCAGAGGAAACGTCACCGATGCAAGCTCTCCTCAACGGCGAAAGCACGCTCATCGTCACGATGATCGTCGCCTACATCGCCTTCACCTCCTGGCTCACGCTGAAGCTGCGCAGCCGGACCAGCGATCAGTTCATGACCGCGTCCCGCGCGATGCCGGCCGTGGTCGTCGGCGTGCTGATGATGAGCGAATTCGTCGGCGCCAAATCGACCGTCGGCACGGCGCAGGAGGCGTTCCAGTCCGGCATGGCTGCGGGATGGGCCGTGCTCGGCGCCTCGATCGGCTTCCTGCTGTTCGGCATGTTGATGGTGAAGAAGCTCTACAATTCCGGCGAATACACCATCTCGGCCGCGATCGCGCAGAAATACGGCAAGTCGACCATGCTCACGGTGTCCGTGATCATGATCTACGCGCTGCTGCTGGTGAATGTCGGCAATTACGTCAGCGGCGCGGCCGCGATTGCCACCTCGCTGCATGTCAGCATGCCGGTTGCGATGTGCATCATCGCCGTGGTCTCGACCTTCTATTACGTGTTCGGCGGACTCAAGGGCGTCGCCTGGGTGACGATCCTGCACAGCGCCTTCAAGGTCGTCGGCATCGTCATCATCTTCGCGGTCGCGATGTCGCTGACCGGCGGCATCGCGCCGATGCAGGCCAAGCTTCCGGCTTATTATTTCAGCTGGGACGGCAAGATCGGCTTTGCGACCATCTTCGCCTGGACCTTCGGCACGGTCGGCGCGATCTTCTCGACACAGTTCATCGTGCAGGCGATCTCCTCGACGCCGAGCGCCGATGACGCCCGCAAGGCGACGTATTATGCCGCGGCATTCTGCCTTCCGCTCGGCCTCCTGCTGGCGCTGATCGGCGTCGCCGCAAAGTATCTCTATCCCGACATGAACAGCCTCTATGCGCTGCCGGTGTTCCTGGAGAAGATGCCGCCGCTGGCCTCCGCCTTCGTGACGACCTCGCTGGTCGCCTCGATCTTCGTCAGCGTCTGCACCGTCGCGCTTGCGATCGCCTCGCTGGTGGTGCGCGATTTCTACGTGCCGTATTGGCAGCCGACGCCGGAGCGCGAGCTGAAGATGACCCGCGTGTTCTCGATCGTGATCGCCATCGTGCCGCTGGTCTTCGTGTTCTTCATTCCGGAGATCCTGAAACTGTCGTTCTTCACGCGCGCGCTGCGCCTGTCGATCACGATGGTCGCGATGCTGGGCTTCTATCTGCCGCTGTTCGCCAGCAACCGCGGCGCCACCGCCGGCCTGATCGGCGCCGCCGTCTCGACCACTGTCTGGTACCTGCTCGGCAACCCCTTCGGCATCGACAACATGTACATCGCCGCCGTGACGCCGCTGGTCGTGATGGCGATCGAGCGCCTGGTGATGGGCGCCGCGCCGCAGCCGGCGCAATCCAATGCTTTCGTTGAAAGGACTTCGACATGACCATCGGTGCCGAGGTCGCGATCACCGACATCGAGATCGCCGCCGATGGGGTCGTTCGCCCCGCGGCCGGCGATCCCGACCGGTTTGACGCCTTCATTCCCTCGCCTTGCGTGCAGAACCATGCCGCCAATCTGATGCCGCTCGCCAATGGCGATCTCGCCTGCGTCTGGTTCGGCGGCACGCAGGAGGGCATGTCGGACATCTCGGTGTATTTCTCGCGGCTTCCGCGCGGCGCGGCGCAATGGTCGGCGGCCGAAAAGCTGTCCGACGATTCCGGCCGCTCCGAGCAGAACCCGGTGCTGTTCCCCGCCCCTGACGGCACGCTGTGGCTGATGTGGACGGCGCAACTGGCGGGCAACCAGGACACCGCCATCATCCGCCGCCGCCTCTCGCGCGACCATGGCAGGAGTTGGGGCCCGATCGAGACGCTGTTTCCGGAGCATCGCGGCCGCGGCACCTTCATCCGCCAGCCGATCGTCGTGCTCGACAATGGCGACTGGCTGCTGCCCGTGTTCTATTGCCACAGCATGCCGGGCCGGAAATGGAACGGCGACGAGGACACCAGCGCGGTGAAGATCTCGTCCGACGCGGGAGCCACCTGGCGCGACATCGACGTCCCCGGCAGCCGCGGCTGCGTGCATATGAGCATCGTGCGCCTCGACGACGGCTCGCTGGTTGCGATGTATCGCAGCCGCTGGGCCGACAACATCTATCAGAGCCGATCCACCGATCACGGCCGCAGCTGGTCGGCGCCGGTTGCGACCGCGCTGCCGAACAACAATTCCTCGATCCAGCTCACGCGGCTCGACAACGGGCATCTCGCGCTGGTCTTCAACGATTCCAGCGCCCGGAACGCAACGGATCGCCGCCTCTCGCTCTATGACGAGATCGAGGACGATCTTCCGCCCGTGCTCACCGGCGACGGCGGCAAAACCGACGGACGTACTGCGTTCTGGGGCGCGCCGCGGGCGCCGATGACGCTGGCGATCTCGCGCGACGGCGGACGCACATGGGCCAAGCGCGACGTCGAGACCGGCGACGGCTATTGCATGACCAACAATTCGCGCGACCAGACCAATCGCGAACTGTCCTACCCTTCCGTCAAGCAGACCGCGGACGGCGCGATCCACATGGCCTTCACCTTCCATCGCCGCGCCATCAAATATGTGCGCGTGACCGAACCATGGGTGCAGCAGGACTAAGGTGATGGACAAGCGGCCGCACGCGCTCGTCACGGGCGCCAGTTCGGGGATCGGCGCCGCGATCGTCGAGCGTCTGCTGCGCGACGGCTGGCGCGTCACCGGAATCAGCCGACGGCCCGGGCCATTCGATCATCCGGCATTCGCGCATCTGCCGCTCGATCTCGCCGATGTCGATTCCATCGCCGCCGCTGTCACCGGTCTCGCTCCGACGGCGCTGGTTCACGCGGCCGGCCTGCTGAAAGTCGGCTCGCTCGGATCGCTCGACCATGATGACGGTGCGGCGATGTGGCGGCTGCATGTCGACGTCGCCGAGCGTCTCGCCGACGCGCTGGCACCGCGCCTGCCGAAAGGCGGGCGCATCGTCTTCATCGGCAGCCGCACCGCCTCGGGCGCGGCCGGCCGCGGGCAATATGCCGCGACGAAAGCGGCGCTGGTCGCGCTGGCGCGGTCCTGGGCGAGCGAGCTGGCGCCGCGCGGCATCACTGTCAATGTGGTTTCGCCCGCCGCGACCGAGACGCCGATGCTGAAGGACCCCACGCGGGCTAATGTCACGCCAAAGCTGCCGCCGATCGGCCGCTTCATTCAACCGGAGGAAGTCGCCGCCGCCGTGGCCTTCCTGCTTTCAGGCGAAGCTGCCGCCATCACCGGGCAGCAGCTCGTGATTTGCGGCGGCAGCTCGCTCTGAATTTTCACGCCTCGTCGAGAAGCTCGAACAATTGCTCGACCCGGTCGAACGGGGCATCGCGCGTCGGGCTGTGGTAGACGACGCGATCGCCGTCACGTTGCAGCGTCTTTCCTTTTGACTTCCGCAACCGCCCCGGCAGGAACGTCGCGGCCACCGCGCTTTGCCCCACATCGAGGCGGATGATGCCTCGGCGCTTGCAGTCCAGCCTCAGCCGCGCCGCCGCAAAAAAATCGCGGGCGGCCTGCGGCAGGGGTCCGAAGCGGCGCGAGGTTTCCTCCTCGAGATCGTCGAGCTCGTCCTCGCTGGCGCAGCGGGCGGCACGGGCATAGAGCTCCAACCGCACGGGGGCGGATTGCACATAGCCCGGAGGCAGCATGTCCGCGACCGGCAGATTGAGATCGGGCACCCACACCACGGACCTGCCGTCATCGACCTTCTCCGAGGCCATTTTCAGGAGATGGCTGTAGAGCACGGGCCCGAACACCTGGACGTGGCCGGATTGCTGCTCCGAGAACAGATCGCCCGCGCCGCGCAGATCGAGGTCGCGCTCGCTGATGGCGAAACCGGCGCCGGGACGGCTGAACTCCTCCAGCACGGCGAGCCGCTTCTCGGACTGCCCCGAGGCCGACTCGGTCAGGAGAAACGCAAAGGCCCGGATGCCGCCGCGACCGACGCGCCCGCGCAGCTGGTGCAGCTGGGCCAGACCGAAATTTTCGGGCCAGCACACCACGATGGTGTTGGCGCGCGGGATGTCGAGGCCGCTCTCGACGATGTTGGTGGCGAGCAGAACGTCGGCCTTGCCCTCGACGAAGGTCATCATGCGATCGTCGATCTCATCGGCCGGCAGCTTGCCGTGCAGACAGACGATCTTGAGATCGGGTGCCACCGCCTGCACGCGCGCCAGCATCGGCTCGAGATCCTGGATGCGCGGGCAGATCAGAAAACTCTGGCCGTGCCGCCGCTGCTCGCGCAGCAGGGCCGAGGCGATCGCGGCATCCGACAGCGGCGCGATCTTGGTCGCGACCGGAAGCCGGTGAACGGGCGGCGACGCAATGACGCTGAGATCCCTGAAGCCGGCAAGACCCGCAGCGAGCGTGCGCGGGATCGGCGTGGCGCTCATCCAGAGCGTATGGGCATTCTTGGCAAGCCCCGAGAGTTTTGCCTTCTCGGCCGCGCCAAAATGCTGCTCCTCGTCGATGATGACGAGGCCGAGATCGTCGAACTTGACGTCCTTCGACGTCAGCGCCTGCGTGCCGACCACGACTTTGATCCGGCCGCTGCGCAAGCCTTCCTTGGTCTCCCGCGTCTCGGCACCCGAGATGGCGCGCGACAGGCTGCCGACCTCGATCTCGAGCGGCGCGAAGCGCTTGCGGAAGGTGGCGACGTGCTGCCGGGCCAAGACGGTCGTCGGCACCGCGATCGCGACCTGCTTCCCTGATAGCACCACGGCCGCCGCCGCGCGCAACGCCACCTCGGTCTTGCCGAAGCCGACGTCGCCGCAGATCACCCGGTCCATGGGATGGCCGGATGCAAGATCATCCAGCACGTCGTGGATGGCCTTGGCCTGATCGATGGTCGTGAAATAGGGGAAGCGCGCCACGAATTTTTCGTAGGCCGAGCCCGGTGGGACCAGCTTTGCCGCCTTGCGCCGCTTGCGCTGGCTGATGTGCTTGGCGAGCAACTTGCCGGCGGCCTGAATCTCCTGCTCGGCCTCGCTGCGGCGGGCCCACCATGTGCTGCCATCCGCCTTGTCGAGCGCGAGCTTGCCGCGCTCGGTTGAATAAGGCCACATCAGCGCGAGATCAGGCGGCGGCACCAGGACTGCGTTGTCGCCAGCGAAGGACAGCCTGACGAGTTCGCGCATGGCGCCGCCGCCGGTGTTTACGGTCTGCAAGCCATCGAGCACGCCGATGCCGCGCTGAAGATGCACGACCACCGTGCCCGGCTCCGGCACGTCGGCGTGATCGAAGGCCGCGCTCCAGCTGCGCGCCATCGGCTGCGGATGATGCGCGCGGCTGCCGAGCACGTCACTCGCCGTCAGGACCACCGCGGCCTTCTTGCCGGGAATGACGAAGCCGGCGTCGAGATCGGCGAGCAGCGCCACGTCGCGAGGGCGCGCGCTCTCGGCCTCATTCCAATTCTCGACACGTTCCGCCCGGACGCCGCTCATCCGCTCCATCACGCGGAGATCTTCTTCCTGTGCCGCGACGAGGATCAGGCGCGAACCGGCCCGCCTGATCTCCTCGACGAAAGCGCGCAGCGCTTTCCTGGTGGACGACAGCTTGGAGAATTCCGGCGTCGGCTGGAACGGGGCGGTTCGCGACAGCACTTTCATGCCGCGGGTCGCCTGCTTCCAGTCGCTCCGTCCCAGATATTCGCGCTCCCTGTCGGCGCGGCCGGCAGCCTCCTCGATCGTGCTCAGCCAGGCATCGGCATGCACCGACACGCCGGCGTCCGCGATCCACTTGGCCTTGCCGCAATAGTCGAACAGGGTCGCGCGCTTGGCCCGCGCGCCTGACATGGCTGTTCGTTCCGACATGGGATCGACGAGAAGCTCTTTTGTCTCGAAGATGATCTCGTGCTCTTGCGGATCGAACGCCACGATGCGCCTGATGGCGCGCTCCGAGTGCTCGACCCGGAACGGTCCCAGCGCGCCGGCCGGAAAGATCTCGAAGGTCTGGCCGTGAAACAGCACGCCGCCCGGGTAGTCCGGTTCATCGTCGAGATCGTAGCCCAGCTCTTCGAGACGGACGCGAAGCTCGCTCTCCGAGAATGTCCCGCCGACCTTCAAACCCGTGTTCAAGCGCAACAGGCTCGCCGGCGGCGGCAAGCGCTCCATCACGGCTTCGGCCGTGGAGATGAGAAAGATCGGCTGTTTGGTTTTCGCCAGGCGCCGCAGCACCGAGGTGCGGCGGCCTGCGATCTCGCGCGATGGTTCCAATTGATCGAACGGCAGGGTGTTCAGCCGCGGAAACACCAGGACTTCGCAGGACGGGTCCAGCGCGTGAATCACGCTGCCGAGCCGCTCCGCCCGGTTCTCGCTCTCGGCAAGGAAAACGAGTCCGCTGCGGCCTGATTCCTTCCATTGCGCCAGCAGATGCAGCGCCATCATGCCGAGGGGCGACGACGAGGCGATTGTGGCGCGCTGCGGGCCCTTGCCCGGCTTCGGTGACGCCTTGCTTGGCGAGCGCCTGCTTGTCGGGCTCTTCGCCGGCAGGCGCTTCTTCGGCGAACTCTTGACTGACGAGTTCTTGGTGGCTGGCCGCACTTTCTTGGAATGACGCACGTGAATCCGTTTCTCGCCGTAAGCAGTCGTCAATGGCACACGCGGCCGAGCTCGAGGGCGATTCGGTCGCGGACGGCCATGCCGATGGGATGAAGCGTGCGAACGCACGCCTCCCTAAAACCTCATACGACGCAAAGATCGTCGGCCAACGCAGAAAGCGCGAGGACAAGCCGCCAGTCGTCTAGCAGACGCGCCCGCTCATTTCCACTCTCGTTTCGACGCTGCGCCTAAATGATGCCGCTCTGCCGAAGCGCCGCAATCGCTGCCTTGTCGTAGCCAAGTTCCGCCAGCACGGTATCCGTGTGCTCGCCGAGCGTCGGCGGACGTGCTGCGATTTCGCCCGGCGTTTCCGACAGCCGGATCGCGGCGCGGGCAACCGGTGCTTGTTTCGGCAAGCCGGGATAGTCGACGTCCTGAAGGAAGCCGGCGGCGCGGATGTGCGGATGATCCAGTGCCTGCTGCGGACTCAAAACGGGCCCGGTCGGGATCATCGCCTTGCCGAGCGTGTCGACCGCCTCCTGCGTGGTACGCTCCGCGCACCAGCGCGCCATCCGCTCGCTGATGATGGCGCCGTTGTTGCCGCGGCTGATGTCATCGGCGAAGCGCGGATCGTTCAGCCACTGCTCCTCCTCGCCCATCAGCCTCGCCCAGCGCTTGAACAGCGGATGGCCCGTGACCTGGCACAGCACCCAGCCGTCCTTGGTGCGGTAGATATCCGCCGGCGCCGCAGTCTGGCCGAGATTGCCGGTCGGAACGCGGTTGACGTTGATGACCGCCTGCTCGATCAGCGTGGCATTGGTGAAGGACAGCGCGGTCGCAAGCAATGCGCCCTCGACGATCTGTCCGCGCCCGGATTTGCCGCGCTCGATCAGGGCTGCGAGCGTCCCGAACGCGCAATGCAGCGCGGTGCCGAAATCGACCCAGTTCACGGCCGCGCGGTACGGCGGATCGCCGGCGCCGGTCATGTAGACCGAGCCCGACATGACCTGTCCGACGCCGTCAAAGCCGACGCGGTCGGACCAGGGCCCCGGCCCGCCGAACGCGGTTGCGGTCGTCAGGATGATGTCTGATTTGATCGCTCTCAACGAGTCGTAGTCGAGCTTCATCGCGCGCAAGGTCTGCGGAGGCAGATTGGCGACGACCACGTCTGCCGTCGCCACCAGGCGTCGCATCACCTCCTGCCCCTCCGCCGTCATGGGATCGAGCGTGATGCACTTCTTGTTGCGGTTGACCTGGAGGAACAATGCGCCCTCGCCACCCTCGCCGACCGGCGCCACGAAGCGGTCCTCGCTGCCGTCGCGCTTTTCGACGCGAATGACCTCGGCGCCGAACTCGGCCAGCAATGTCGCGCAATACGGCCCCGCGATATAGCGCCCGAAATCGAGGACGCGCACGCCTTCCAGAACTCCCCCCATCGGCCTCATTCCCTCATGTCTTTGCGGTCAGATTACAGGGAATGGGTGCCGCGGCAAGGTGGCGAGGGACACGATGCCCAACCTGCAAGATGTGATCAGCCAACCGTTTCGGCTGGCGGAAATTCTGCTCTAGTATGGGCCTGTCCGTCCCTCCAGCGAGAAGCGCAGCTCCATGCCGCAACAATTCGATCGATCCGCAGAAGATCTCGGCAACGCCATTCATTTCGAGCACGTCAACATCCAGGTTCCGGACCAGCGCCTCGCCACGCTGTTCTACGTCACCGGCCTCGGGCTGACCCGCGATCCCTATCTGATGGTGTCCGACACCAACATGTGGATCAATGCCGGACGAAGCCAGTTTCATCTCCCGAGCGGCAAGGCGCAGGTGCTGCGCGGCCATACCGGGCTCGTCATCGAGGGCCGCGAGGCCCTGCTGACGCGATTGGCTTCGGTCAAGAGCAAGCTCGAAGGCACGGCCTTTGCCTATGCCGAGCACAACGACTATGTCGAAGCCACCTGCCCGTGGGGCAACCGCATCCGCGTCCACGAACCGGACGCGGCGCGCTTCGGGCGCATCACGCTCGGCATCCCCTATGTCGAGTTTGATGTGCCGGCCGGATCAGCGCAGGCGATCTGCGCCTTCTATCCCGCGATCATGGGCATGCCGGCGGCCTTGCGCAACGGCGACGGCAAGGTCGCGGCGGTGAAGACCGGCCGCGACCAGCACCTGCTGTTCCGGGAGACCGATCGGCCGCAACCCGGCTATGACGGCCACCATGTGCAGATGTACATCACCGATTTCTCCGGCCCGTACCGCAAGCTGCTGGCGCGCGACCTGATCTCCCGCGAGGACAATCAATACCAGTACCGCTTCTGCGACATCGTCGATCTCGACAGCGGCAAGCTTCTCTTCACCGTCGAGCACGAGGTACGCAGCGCGACGCATCCGATGTTCATGCGGCCGATGGTCAACCGCAATCCTTCGGTCAACAACCGCAACTTCGCGTACGGCCACGATCAGGCATCGTGGGCGATGGGGCCGGATCAGTACGAGGGATAGGACTCCCGCGACGAAATCATGATCGCGCGCGAGAGCGTGACCCCGGTCACGGCAATCACCGGCTGCATGCGGCATGCTGTCCACGGTTGCGGGGATGATCCCGCGGCATCAAGACAGGAGAGACAACATGACCCGTGAGATCAACAACAGCACCAATTGCGAACTCTCGATGGAGCAGCTCGACGGCGTTGCCGGCGGCGGCTTCTTCTCCAGCATCGGGCACTTCATCAGCCACGAAGCGCACGTGATCGGCCATGCCGTCGGCAGCTTCTTCAAGAACCCGGTCGTGGCGGGGATTGCCGCCGGCATCATCCTGGTCGGCGGGATCGTCACCGGTGCTGGTGGCGGCTCCAACATGAAGCTGAACTAAGCTCGGTCCCAAGCCAAGCTAAGTGCCTTAACCTGAGAACCTCCCGGACAATGACGTCCGGGAGGTCTTCGTTTGTGCGGAGGCCGTCGTCTCGCTCAGAGCATCTGGCGCCGCGCGAACGCGGCGAACATGCCGGATGCAGCGTTCAGCTCGGCGAATGTCCCGGTCTCGACGATCTTGCCGTCGACCAGCACGATGATCCGGTCGGCCCTCTGCACCGTGCTGAGCCGGTGTGCGATCACGATCCTCGTGACGTTCAGATTTTCCAGCGCATCGCTGACGATGGCCTGGGATCGATTGTCCAGCGAGCTCGTCGCCTCGTCGAACAAGAGAATACGCGGACGCCGCGCGATCGCGCGCGCAATCATGATGCGCTGGCGTTGTCCGCCGGACAGCGTGCTGACACCCTCCGAGACCTGGGTGAGCATGCCCATCGGCATCGCCTGGATGTCGTCTGCGATGCCGGCGAGACGCGCAGCCTCCCAGGCCTGGTCGAGCGGCAGCCGGATTCCGCCGCAGATATTTTCATAGATGTTGCCGTTCGCGAGCTTGGCGCTCTGCAGGACCACGCCGAGCTGGCGCCGCAGCGCGCTCGCATCCAGCGTCTCGATCGACTTGCCGTCGTAGAACACCGCGCCCGACTCCGCGCGCTCGAATCCCAGCAGCAGCCGGAACAGCGACGATTTCCCGCTGCCGGAGGGACCCACCACTGCGACATACTCGCCTGGGGTGATCTTCAAGGAGACGTTGTCCAGCACCAGCGGCCCGTTCTGGAGATAACGGAACGACACGCGCGCGAGCTCGACCGATCCGGACAATTCCCCTGGCGACTTCCGATCGTCGGGAATTTCGGTTGGGCTTGCGATCAGAGGCCGCAGCCGAAGCAGCGGCGGGATGGCGATGAGCGCCTCGCTCACGCCGGCCGCCCAGGAGCCGACGGATCCCATCGACTGGCCAAAGGCGGAAAAGAACGCGAAGAACGTGCCGATGTCGGTCAGCAGGCCGCTGCTCGAATACGATGCGTAGGCGTAGATGATCAGCGTCGCGATGGTGGGGAACGCCGTCTCGAACGCGCCAAGACCGTTGCCCGCCACCTGCGACGACACGAAATACTGCTTCTGCCTCGCAAATTGCCTCGACCAGATGGCGAGCGCGCGCGACGTCGCCGCCGAGACGCGCAATTTGCCGACGCCGGTGAGGAGCTGGAGCACAAAGCCGCTGACCTTGCCCTGCTGGTTGAAGTGCTTGCTCTCGAAATGCAGCCGCACCAGATTGGTGCCGATGATGGCGGCCGCCCGGACGAATGTCAGTGCAATCGCGACCAGCGCCAGCTTGAAGCTGTAATAGAGCATCAAGCCGAGGCTGAAGACGCAGAACAGGCCGGCGATCATGCCGCGCAAGGCGTGACCGGTCAGCGCCCGCCGCGCGGCATCGATGCCCATGGCGCGGTCGACCAGCTCGCCGGCGGTGTACTCCCGGAAAATGGCGGTCGGCAGCCGGAGCAGACGATCGATCATCGCCGACTGCAGCCGCCAGTCGATCGTCGCCTCCATCCGCAGCATGACGAGAGCCTGCATGACCTGGACGCCGGCGACCGACAGCCCGGCGAGAACCAGCGCGAGTGCGCAGAAGGCGAGCTGATCCAGCTCCGATCGCGGGATGATCGAGCTGATCAAGAGGTTGGTGACAAACGGCGTCACCAGCGACAACAGGCCGATCATGACGACCGACAATGCGATGCGCAGCCCGCTGCCACGGGCATAGCGCAGCGAGAATTGCAGGAGGTCCTTGAATTTCAGGGCGCGCGACGGCAGCGGCGGATAGAACGTGGCGGCCTCCGGCGCGATCTGCGCCGCGATGGACCGATCGACCGGCCGGCGCGCCTTCGTGAGCGGGTCGACCATGATGTAGCCGCGACGCGGCTCGTAGACCAGCGCGATCGCGGCACGAGCCTCGCCGAACCAACCGACCAGCGGGCCCGCATCCAGCCGCCACCAGTCCGACCGGAGCAACACCTCGCGCAGCCGCAGGCGTGCGGCCTGCGCGATCTGGGCGAGGCCCGCAAAATCCTGCCCGCTGCCTTCGATGCGATTGGTGATCGCGATCGGGGCTCGCATCGCGGTGCCGACGATCTGGCAGGCGCCGGCCAGCCTGTCGGACCGGGACGCATCGATCGCATCGTGATCGAAGCGCCGCACGATAATGCCGGACAGGCGGTCGAAAGCTTCGATCGCCTGTGACGCCGCAAGCCCGGTTCGGCTTTCCAGGCGCGCGCCCTCATTCAGAGAGTCGCGCGCAAGCATGTCCTGAACGCATTCCGCAAAGCTGAAATGAAACCGATCGATCGCCGGCCAGATCACCCCGTCGGCCGGTACGTGGCCGGCCGCACCTGCGGCGCAGCCGTCCGCGCCCGCCTCGACCCACAGGCCCGATGTCAACGGCAGCGGCGGACTTCCCGCCGTGTAACGCGCGCCGGTCCCGAGCAGGCCGAGCGCACCCCGCTCGACGGTGAGCCAGAGCAGGCCGCGCATGGGGCCGCGGCGGGCTTCGCCCGCGGTCAGCGTCACCTCGCCCTCCGGCAATTCGGGCATCTGCCACAATGGCGCCGGTCCCGCGACGAAACGTGCAAGCCGCTCGATCCAGCGCAGCGCCAGCTCCGACGGCCGATCGGCTCGGGGAACGATGGACACAAGCGTGTCCTGTGCGCCCACCGCGATGAAGCGGAGGCCGTCCGGAGATGACGCTGGAAAGCCCGGGAGATCGGGAATGATGTCTCCGCGCTCGATGCGGAACAGATGATGGCGGCTGCCGGATTTGCCGTCCCTGATATCGACAGCAAAGATGTCGGCGTGACCGGCGACGATCTCGAACACATGGCCGCGATGATCGAGCAGGATGGGCCGGCGGCCATCGAGCGCCATCTCGCCCGGCAATTCCAGCGCCGCGACGAGGTCCGCACCGGACACGATATGGTCGATCGGCTTCGTCATTCCTGCGACACCAGCCGGGCATATTCGCCGTTCAGGGCGAGAAGGGTCTCGTGCGTGCCGCGCTCGGCGACCTTGCCTTGCCGTAACACGACGATCTCGTCGCAATCCCGGATCGTGCTGAGGCGATGGGCGATGATGATGCAGGTGCAACCGCAACGGCGGAGGTTGTCGTCGATGGCCTTCTCCGTGACAGGGTCGAGCGCCGCGGTCGCCTCGTCGAGCACGACGATGGACGGACGGCCGACCAGCGCGCGGGCGATCTCGATGCGCTGGCGCTGTCCGCCGCTGAAATTGGTGCCGCCCTCGTTGACGTAGGAATCGTAATTGCCGGCTCGGATCGCGATATCGTCCTGGATCTCGCCGTCCTTGAGCGCGCGGGTGAGATCGATGTCCGGCGTCGTGCGGTCCCAGAGCGTAAGATTGTCGCGGATGGTGCCCTCGAACAGGAAGATGTCCTGATCCACATAGGCGATCGAATTGGCGAGGATGTCGGGCGGAACTTCCTCGAGCCTCGTCCCATCGATCAGGATCTCGCCGGCCCAGGGCTTGTAGAGCCCGCAGACCAGGCGGCCGAGGGTGGACTTTCCGCTGCCGGAGGCGCCGACCAGCGCCACGCGCGACCCAGGGGTCACGGTAATCGAGAGGTCGGAGATCAGCGGCGGTTCGAGCAGCGAATAGCCGAACTGCACGTCCTTGAATTCGATACGTCCATCGAGCCTTGCAGGGAACGCGTTGTCCGATGCGCGCGGCTTATCGCCGAGCGGATAATTGTAGACATCTTCGAGGCGGTCGAGTGCGCCTTTGATCAACTGGAAGCTGCCGGCCTGATTGACCAGCGTCGCCACCGGCTCGGAAAAGCTCGCCATCAGCGCCTGGAAGGCAACGAGGCTGCCGAGCGTGAGCGAGCCTTCGATCACCCGCAAGCCGCCGAGGATCAGGATCGCGGTCATGGTCATGCCGGAGATCAGGGTCGGGATCATGTCGAGGAGGATCGACGAGGACGCCAGGTCGCGCTCCGCGTTCAGCACCTTGGCCTGGACGCCCGACCATTGCGCGAAGGCCTCGTCCTCGAGCCCGCTCGCCTTGATCGTCTCGATCGACCTGACGATGCTGACGACCGCGCCCAGGAGCTTGCCGCGCTCCAGCGAGAGCCCGCGACTGAGATCTTCCCTGCGCCGCATCGACAGCC
Organism: Bradyrhizobium sp. T-1; assembly: GCF_053592855.1. Lineage (NCBI taxonomy): Bacteria > Pseudomonadati > Pseudomonadota > Alphaproteobacteria > Hyphomicrobiales > Nitrobacteraceae > Bradyrhizobium > Bradyrhizobium sp. T-1. The sequence continues at coordinate 6,186,597 of NZ_CM132115.1, forward strand.
GCAAGGTGAGAACGTTGAGCAACGACAAGCTGATGCAGACCGCCGCCAACCAGTGATCGTAGACGATCATCGCGAAGGCGAAGAAGACCACCGAGGTGAGGCTGAGCGCGTTCGCGGCAATGCCGCCCGCCAGCAGGCGCGCAATCTGATCATTGGCCCCCACTCGCGCCGCAATGTCGCCGGCGTGGCGCTGGGTGAAGAACTCGATCGGCAAGGCCATCACCCGCCAGAGAAAGCGGCTGATCATCACGACCGAGAGCTTTGTCTGCAACCGCAGCAACAGGGATTGTTGCAGCAGCGTCAGGATCGTGCGGATCAGCGCGGTTGCAGCCATGCCGATCAGCAGCGGGCGCAGCCATCCGTTCAGATGCTGAATGAGAATATCGTCGATGAAGATCTTCGAGAAGCTCGCGGCCACGAGGCCGGGAACGACCATGACGAAGCTGAGCAGAATCAGCAGCCCGACAGCGGCTTTCGATCCGCGCAGTTCCCGCAGCAGCAGCCGCAATCCCGCCGGCTTGTCGCCGGTTGGTACGAATCCGGGCGCCGGTTCAAAAGTGAGGACAACGCCGGTAAAGCTTCGGTCGAGCTCGTCGACGCCGACCTGCCGACGCCCGAAGGCGGGGTCGTTGATGGAGGCGGACCTGCCCTTGATGCCTTCCAGGACGACGAAATGGTTGAAGTTCCAATGGATGATGCAAGGCGTCGGCGCCGAACCGAGCGCGGCAAGGTCGAGCCGGAATCCTTTCGCCGACAGCCCGAAACGCTTCGCCGCCCTGACGACGTTGCTGGCCTTGCTGCCGTCGCGGGAGACGCCGCATTCGACGCGAAGCCGCTCGAGCGGAACCCACGCCCCATAATGCGCCAGCACCATTGCAAGGCACGCAGCGCCGCATTCGGCCGCTTCCATCTGCAAAATGGTCGGCGTGCGCTTGATGCCTGCGGTCGTCGAACCAGGACTATCCATCGATCCCCGTCCACTTCCGCAGCAGGGGGACAACCAGATCGATCGGGCGCCGGCTTCGCGTGGTGATCTCGGCCTGCGCCAGCGTGCCGCTGGTGAGATGAACCTGCGGCCCCTTCCCCACTGCCCAGCGATAGCCGCTGGCGGTCGATGGATCTTGGTCCAGCGACACCGCCACCGCATAGGGCGCGCCGTCATGGGAAAACACTTTCACGAGCTGGTCATTGTGCAGCACGGCGGTCATGCCCTGCGGCGTCACGGGAAATTCGGAGACGCTCGAGACCACACCGATCATGGTGCCGAACTCCTCGCGCTTGACCGTGCTGGGGGCGACGCGCACCTGGTAGCCCGGCTTGACGCTCTTGCCCTGCTCGGCGGGGATGTAGACGACCGCTTCGAGCCGTGCGCCCTCGTCCTCGATGAGGACGACCGGCGTGCCCACGGCGAGAACCGAGCCGGACGATGTCTTGATTTCCAGCACCCGTCCCGCGATCGGGCTGAGCACCTGCGAATTGCGCCCCAGCGTTCCCGCCAGCGCCTGCATCTCGCGCCGCGCATTGTTCGAGGCGAATTCGGCCTGCTGCAATTCGCGCTCGCGCTGGGTTTCGAGATCGGTCTTCTGTGCGTGAAGCTTGAGGATCTCGTTCTGCGAATCCGTGCGACGCTGCTGCGCCTCGGTCAATTCGAGGCGGCGATCCTCGAGCGTCTTCCGCGTCGTCAGGCCCTTGGCCATCAGCTGTTCGAGATTCTTCACGTCGACATCGAGGGCCTGAACGCGCTGGCCGGTCGCCTCGATGACCTTGTTGAAGGCGGCTTCGAGCTTGTCGAAGTTGGAAGCCTTGACGGCAAGCTCGGCCGAGACTTTCGCGGCCATGTCGTCGTGCTCGCGCTGACGCTCCTTGTAGGTTTCGACGGCGTTGACGTATTTCTGCTCGATCTCGGTCTGCGAGATCTGGGCGATGACCTGCCCGCGCTCGACATGGTCACCGACGGAGACGCTGAGCGACGCCAGCCGGCCTTCGGCGGCCGACACCGCATCGACGACGCGCCCGCTGCCGACCAGAATTCCCTGCCCCGACACGCGCGACGGGATCCGGCCGTAAATGCCCCAGATGAGCGCGGCGACCAGCGCGATCGTCACGATCGCAGCGAGGATCCAATCGGCCGGCTTGGTGATCGCAACGAGATGATCAAGCTCCTCCGGCGAGGCCGCACGCTGCAGCGCGCTGGCGCGGAAGATTTTGTCGGTGCCATCGGTCACGCCGCGCTCCCTCGCAAAACATTTGCGGCGCCAACGCCCACACGCACGACGCCGAGAATGGGATTGAGCGAAATTGTGAGCGGAGCTAAGCTTACTACGAGAACTGCATTTGTCGAGACAGTGGGCATCGGACGCATCAGATGAATTGGCAAGCGGATCGCATCACGCCTGTTGCAATGGCCCGCGCCTTGACCGCTCGGCTGGCGTGGCCATGCCTTGGAGTGCTGGTCGCCACGAATGTGTGTCTGGCAGGCGTCCTGAGCCAGGCGGACCTGAAGAAGGTCGAGGACCTCAGGCCGATGTTCGCGGGCCTGATGGGCGATCTCGTGCAAACCTCGAAGAGGCCCGACATCTCCGCGGTCGACGCGGATTGCGTCAAGTCCACGATCCAGAATCTTGTCGAGATTTCTCAAGAGCTGTCCAGTTTCGAATATCTGATCACGATCGAGAAAGAGCTGACCAATGTCAGCGAGAATGACCCGACCCGCGATGTGGTGAAATTTGCCGTCGAGCAGTCGACCAATATTCTGACCAGCCAACGTAAGAAGATCGCCCAGCTGCCCGATCAATGCGCGAGGTCGCCTCTCGCCTTGGCCAAGGCTCAGCAGGCTTTGCAAGTCGTCGACGCGACGACCGGAATTTTGAGTTCTATTCGCTCTCGACTTTGAGGGGATTTATCGCGGGCTGTGATGTCCGGACAGGCGCCCCGCGGCCGCGCGGCCTCGCCGGCACATCGTCATCGAAGCTTACCGGGTGGCGGATCGGAAGAGGTCATCCGAACGAATGACCTCCCGGCACAAATTGTCACCGAGCGTTCTACTTGGCCTGGTTCGGGGCTATTGCGGGGTGTAGCGCCCCAGCACCGGCTTGGCGAAGACGTCTCGCATCGTCCATCCGCCGACCGAGTGCGCCGCCAGGAAGCTCTGGAAGTCGTTGTTGGCGGAACCGCCCACCACCTTCTCCAGCGCCGCATCATCGAGCAGAACTGCACGTCGTTCGTTCCCGGACGTCTCAAACTTGGTCATTGTCATCTCCTGTTTGCCTTAGGAGGGACCGCCCCTCTCGATCAGTGGTCACAGCTATAGGACTTGAGGGTTGGTCGAGGCTGTGAGGTCGGTCACACAGGAACACGTGCCGGAGCTCCCGCCAGGATTCGGCCTCTCAAGATAGTTTCCCGGGCCGATGGCCCGGGAAAAGCAGGCTGGACAAGCGGTGGACCTGGGCGGTCGTCAGGACATTTTGTGCGGGGTATGGGAGTTGTAGATCGGGCCGCCCAGCACCTTCTCAATGACCGAGGCCACGCCGCCTGCGTTCTTCTCGATCCAATGCAAGGCGTCGGACGCTTCGTGCTTGATCCAACCCCACAGACCGCCGCCGGCGACGGCCTCGAGCTCGTCGATCGAGAGCTCGCAATTCGCAAGCTCATGCTTGGTCGAAACCGTCATCGTTCCTTCTCCTGTTAGCGCTGCGGGCCGATCCCGCAATCGCGGACAGCATGTCAGCAGGCAACAGGAGAAGCTGTGACGGCGGTCACCTCGTTCGATCCTTCGTTCGGATGGCGTTAGAGAACGCCGGGATCAGTCGACGGCAGGTTGGCGATCCGCGAGTTGCCTGCTCCGCAGGGCAAAGGCGCGCCCAGCACAAGCGAGAGCCGATGCGAGGCATCAGTCGACCGCGACGCCAACGCCTTCAGGTCGGCCTGACGGATGCGTTCGATGGGACCACTGACGGTCACCGCACCGAGAAGCGCGCCCTCGCTGCGACTGGCTTGCCATTCGCACGATGGGGGCAGGACGTCATCCGCTTCGTCACCCATTTTGACAGCACCGAAGCGGAAGCGGACGAGGTCATCGCCATCGTCCGTCACGCGATGGCGGGAAGCTGAGAGCCATGGCGTGCTTGATTATACAACGAATTCAAAAGCGTATCTGGCTTGAAAAAGGATCATTGACGCAATCATCGCGGACCAAGCTGGTTACCAAGGCTTCGCGTCATGATAGGCTGCGAGATTAGGCCTCTACTCGGTCGCGCCGGCGAGTTGGTCAATTCGCGAGCAAGAGGAGCAGGGCCGACCAGGTTGCTTCTTTCCTTCTCAAACTTGTATTTTTTCAATGGAGGGTTGAAATGCATTCTGCACGCACGGCTAAGCTCGCAATCATCGCCAGCTCGCTCGTCATCGCAACACAAGCACCGGCAACGCAGACCTTGTACGGAACGCACTACGACGAGACCATCTCTCATTCCTGTTTCGCTACAACATACTGCCAGGTCCTCTTCTCTCAATTGCCGTCGGACAAGCTGACACTGGTTCATAGGGCGACGTGCAGGTTCACGACCACGGTGCCCGTGTACGTCTCGAACCTGCAGGTTTCGGCAACGACAAACGGTGCAACGCTCGGACGCTACGTGCAACTGACGCTCAACACGCCGGGCCCTGTAGGCGGCTCTTATTTCACAACCGTCGATGTCGACCCGGAGTTCCTGATGGGCCCGTCGAGATATCCGTATGTAGAGGCCTACACGAGCACGAACAGCACCATCTTCATCGAATGCACCTTGAGCGGAGAGCTGATCACTCCGATCCAGTGACGACATAGCAGCTGCCATCCTCGCCAAATAAAGCCTCCCGCTGCCGGGCTGCGAATGCGATGGCATCCGCCTGACCGGCGGCCGGCCGGCCTTGCGATTGGTGCCGTCGAAGCATGAGCAGCGCCTGATCAGGAAGGTCGGCGCCGGCGGACACAAGCAGCTGCTTCAAATCCTGTCGGTGTTCAGCAAGTCGCAATAGGGCCCGCGAAGGACCGATGCGTCGTCGAGCGCCGACCGCTAGATGACCTTCCGCCGTTGCAGCAGGCTTAGTTCGTCATCCGAAAGTCCGAGCCAGCGCTGGTAGATCTCGCGATTGTCCTCGCCGATGTCGCCGGCGGACGTCTTCAACTGCGCGCGGTCGACCGCGAAGCGCGGCACGACATTCGACATTGCAACCGAGCCGAAATCCTTGTCGGGAACACGGGTGATCATCTCACGCGCCAGGGACTGCGGATCGGCGGCGATCTGATCGATCGCGTAGATCGGCGCCAGCGTGCCCTCCTCGGCCGCAAAGGCGGCTAGCACATCGTCGAGCGTATGGCCGCCGCACCATTGCGAGAAGATCGCGTTCAGCTCCGCCGAATGTTCGACGCGGCGCGCGTTGTTGGAAAAGCGGGGATCCTCGATCAGGTCAGGTCGGCCAATTGCCCGGCAGTTCGCGGCAAACAGCGCATTGGTCGATCCCGCCAGCGTGACCCAGCGATCATCGCGGGTCCGGTAGACCGCCGCCGGCGCGGAATAAGCGTTGCCGTTTCCGATGCGGCTACGCACCTCCCCCAGCTGGTCGAACTCGATGGGCAGCACGTCGAGCAGCCTGAACACCGCCTCGGTCAGCGCGAGATCGATCTCCTCGCCCGGCGCGTCAGGATCCTTCGCCCGCTTCCACAAGGCCGCAAGCGCACCGACCGCGCCGAACAGACCGCCGATCGCATCACCCATGGGATAGCCGGGATGCATCGGCTGACCGTCTGCCTCGCCGGTGATGTAGGTAAGCCCGCCCATCGCCTCGAAAATCCGCGCGAAGCCCGGCCTGTCCCGATAGGGCCCGTCCTGTCCGAACGCGGTCGCACGCAGGATGACGAGGCGCGGCTGGATCTGCCACAGCACCTCCTTCGAGAGCCCCCAGCGGTCGAGCGTGCCGGGGCGGAAATTCTCGATCAGAACATCGAACTGCGGCAGCATCCGCTTGAACAGCGCGACGCCTTCCGGCTTGCGCAGATCGAGCGTTGCGAACTTCTTGTTGCGGTTCACGCTCTTCCACCACAGCGGCTTGCCGTCCTTGAACGGCGGAAAGGCCCGCACGCCGTCGCCCTGCCCCGGCATCTCGATCTTGAGCACGTCGGCGCCGTAGTCGGCCAGCAGCGTCGCCGCGAAAGGCGCAGCGACGATGGTCGCGATGTCCAGGACCTTCAGTCCTTCGAGCGGCCCGCTCATTTCACTTCCTCGAACATTTTGAATTGGTCCGACGGCTCAGGTCGCATCGCGCAGCAGGAGGCGCGCGATGTTGAGCTGATGAATCTGGCTGGTGCCCTCGTAGAGCCGGAACAGCCGGACGTCCCGGTACCAGCGCTCGATCGAGGAGAGATCGGCGATGTAGCCGGCGCCGCCGAACATCTGCACGCAGCGATCGGCCACGCGGCCGCACATCTCGGTCGCGAAATATTTGCACATCGATGCTTCGAGCGCGACGTCCTCGCCGCGATCGCGTTTGCGGGCGGTTTCCAGGATCATCGATCGCGCCGCGAAGATCTCCGTCCGGCAATCGGCGATCATCGCCTGAACCAGCTGGTAGTTCGCAACCGGCTCGCCGAACTGAACGCGGCTGGTGGTGTGGCGGATCGCCATGTCGAGCATCCGGATCGCCGGCCCGGTGGACAAGGCGGCCAGATGAATGCGCTGCTTGTTCAGCACCTTCATAATGGTCTTGAAGCCCGCGCCTTCGCGGCCGCCGATCAGGTTGACCGCGGGCACCCGGCACCGGTTGAAATAGACCGCGCTCACGGGCGAGCCCGCCTGCCCCATCTTGCGATAGGGTACGCCGGTGGCAAGGCCGGCGCTGCCACGCGCGACGATGAAGGCCGAGACGCCGGCCGCGCCCTTCGACTGCGGATCGGTTCGCGCGGTGACGGTGAAGACATCGGCGACCGGCGCATTGGTGATGAAGCACTTCTCGCCGTCGAGAACGTAGTGATCGCCTTCGCGGCGGGCGGTGGTCCGCACATTCGAGGCTTCTGAACCAGCGTCGGGCTCGGTCACGGCAAGGCAGCCGGTCCATTCGCCGCTGGCGAGGCGCGGCAGATAGGCCTGCTTCTGCTGCTCGGTCCCGTCGGCGACGATGCCCTCCGAACCAATGCCGGTATTGGTGCCGACGCGGGCGCGGAAGGCGACCGAGCATTGCGACAATTCGAACGCCGCAAGAACGAGCTCCTCCGTGGTCAGCCCGGCCCCGCCATAGGCTTCGGGGATGCTCCAGCCGAAGAAACCTTCGGCGCGCATGACGGCGACGATGTCCTCGGGCACGTCATCGCAGCTTTCGACGCGCGCCTCGGCCGGAATGGCGGTGTCGCGGACGAAGCCGCGGACGCGCTCCAGCAAGGCCTCTAAGGCAGCAGGTTCGCGGATCATGACAGCAGCCTTGCGATGGAGCTCATTCCTGAAGTGCCTCCTCGCGCCGGGCGCGGATCGTGGGAAGCATGATCAGGATGATGGCGATGGCGGCTGCGGCCAACAGGCTCGCCGACAGCGGCGAGGTCAGCAGCACGGTGGCGTCGCCGCGCGACAGCACCATGGCGCGTCGAAAGTTCTCCTCGATGGCGGGGCCCAGAACCAGGCCCAGCAGCAGCGGCGCCGCCGGCAGTTGCAGCTTGATCAGGACGTAGCCGAACACGCAGAACACCGCGGCCTCGTAGACCTCGAACGTCCCGCTGTTGATGGAATAGACGCCGATCGAGCAGAACACCATGATCGCGGGAAACAGATAGCGGTAGGGAATGGTGAGCAGCTTCACCCACAGCCCGACCAGCGGAAGGTTGAGGATCAGCAGCATCAGATTGCCGACCCACATCGAGGCGATCAGGCCCCAGAACAGGGTCGGATTCTTCGTCATCACCTCCGGGCCCGGATGGATGTTGTGGATGTTCATGGCACCGACCATCAGGGCCATCACGACGTTGGACGGCACTCCCAGCGTCAGCAGCGGAATGAACGAGGTCTGGGCGCCGGCGTTGTTCGCGGACTCCGGACCCGCAACGCCCTCGATGGCCCCCTTGCCGAATTGTTCGGGATACCGCGACAGCTTCTTCTCCAGCGTATAGGACGCAAAGGAGGAGAGCACCGCGCCGCCGCCGGGCAGAACGCCCAGCAGGGTACCGAGCGCCGTGCCGCGCAGCATCGCCGGCACCATGCGGCGGACGTCGTCGCGGGTCGGAAACAGATTGGTGATCTTCTGGGTGACAAGCGACAACTTGTCGTCCTGCTCGAGATTTTTGACGATCTCGGCGAAGCCGAAGATGCCCATCGCCAGCGGCACGAAATCGAGGCCGTCGAACAACTGCGGAATGCCGAAGGCGAAGCGCTGGCTGCCGCTGCTGAGGTCGGTGCCGACGAGGCTCAAGAGCATGCCGAGCACGACCATGCCGATGCCCTCGATGAACGGACCGCTCGAAAGCACCGACGCCAGGATCAGGCCCAGAACCATGAGAGCGAAGAATTCCTTGGGGCCGAACAACAGCGCAGTCGCGGTCAACGGGCCGGCAAGGGCCGCGAGGGCGAGCGTCGCCACGCATCCGGCGAAGAACGAGCCGATCGCCGCGGTGGCGAGCGCCACGCCGGCGCGGCCCTGCTTCGCCATCTGATAGCCGTCGATCGTGGTGACGACGGACGAGGACTCGCCGGGCAGGTTGACCACGATCGCCGTGGTCGAGCCGCCATATTGCGCGCCGTAATAGATCCCGGCGAGCATGATCAGCGCCGCGTCCGGCTGCAGCGCATAGGTGATCGGCAGCAGCATCGCGATGGTCGCGAGCGGACCGAGGCCCGGCAGCACACCGATCAAGGTGCCGAGCAGGCAGCCGAAGAAGGCGTAGAGCAGATTGGCGGGCTGGGCGGCCGTAGCAAAGCCGATTGCCAGATTGTGAAAGAGGTCCATCGATCGGCTCGTTCAGTTGAGAAGGGATGGCCAAACGGGCAGTTGCAGCCCGAGCCCGTAGACGAAGACGGCCAGGCACAGCGCGGTGAGCACCACCGCATTCGCCAGCGCGCCCGTCCAGGTGAATTCGGGACTGGCGCGGCTCGACACCATGACGAGGACGAACAAGGCGCCGACCAGACCGAGCGGAAACAGCAGAGCGCCGAACAGGATCACCGAGCCGGCAATCCAGGCGAGCCCCTTGAGATCCCACTGGCGCAGCCCCTGCGCCTCCGCGGTCGGCTTCATCGCACCGAGGATCACGATGAGACCGACGGCGGCGAGCACGATCGCAAGCAGGCGCGGAAAATAGCCCGGCCCCATCCTCGCGGCTGTACCTGCAGGGTACTGCAACGCCGTCACGAAGAAGAAGATTGCAAATGCGAGGAACAGGACGCCGGACGCGAAAGCCCTGTGATTGCGGATCGCCACACTCTTCATTTGCCTCCCCCGTTCTCATCCGCACCAGCCTTCGCGGTGCGCTCTTCAAGGGCTTCCATCAGAACCGGGACGCCGACCGCGCAGGCGTGCACGCCGAGATGCGCAGTCATCTGGAGAACCTGGCGGATCTCCCGCTGGCCGATGCCGAGCCGCAGCGCGCGCCGGATCTGCACACGCAGTCCATGGGGATCGAGCGCCGTGAAGCAGGCGTTCAATGCGATCGAGATCAGGCATCGCGACCGCTGGTCGAGACCGTCGCCGGCGTCCCCGCCTGCGAGGAGATCCAGCAGCACCGCGAAATAGCCGGGATCGGACCGCAGCCATTGCTCGCAGAAATCCGGCCAGTCGCCGAATTGCGCCACGTAGGCATCGCGCAGCGCGCGCTGCTCCTTGGTGAGCGCGGCATGATCGACCTCCACGCCCGCGCTCGCCAGCTCCTCGGCAAGGATGCCGATGCCGAGGTTGCAGCCGTCCAGCCCCTGAGCCGTCGCCAGGCGAAACACGTCGATGATCTCCCGCGCCGTCGCGCCTGCCTGGAGCGCAAGGCGCAGGTGCAGCGCAAGCCCCGAGCGGAACAGGTGCGTCGCCGATCCGTCCAGCGCGACGTAGATCAGCTCGCACATCTTCGGCGACAGCGGTCCATTCTCCGCGGCGTAGCCCGCATACTTCCCGTAGGTCTGAAGAAACGCCGGATCGAGCCGCAGCAACCCCTCGGTCCAGGGCCGCCAATAGCCGCGCGCCCTGACATAGGCCTCTTTCAGCACCTGCTGTTCCGGCGTCAGATCGGACATCGCGCTTGTCCCGTCAGGCAATGTTGGTCAGGACGATGCCGCCATCGACGGTGAGCACCTGCGCCGTGATGAAGCCGCTCTCGTCACTGGCGAGGAAGCAGATCGCCTTGGCGATGTCGTCGACCGTGCCGAGCCGGCCCAGAGGGGTTCTCGCGACACGGCGTGCGTCGAGCTCGGCATTGCGATTACGCATCGTTCCTTCGGTCGGGATCGCCGACGGCGCCACCGCATTGACGCGGATGTTACGCTCACCCAGCTCCGCTGCAGCCGCGCGCGTGATGCCCATGACGCCGGCCTTGATACCGCTGTAGACGATGCTGTTCTTGGCCGAGATCAGGCCGGCGACCGACGCGACGTTGACGATGGCGCCGCCGCGCTCAGCATCCATAACCTCTGCAGCGGCCTGGATTCCCCAGATCACCGCCTTGAAGCCGATGTTGAGCATGCGGTCGATGGTTTCCGGCGCGATGTCCGGGACGGATTGATAACGGACCCACGCCGCGTTGTTGACGAGGATGTCGAGACGCCCTTGCGCTTTCGCCAATCCAAGCACCGCTTGCCGCATACCGTCGCGGCTGGAGACGTCCTGGGAGACGGCAACCGCGTTGCCGCCTGCCGCCTTGATCGCGTCCACCGTGCTGTCGACGAATTCCGGCTTCAAATCATTGACGCCGACGATCGCACCGCGCGCGGCGAGCTTGAGCGCGGTCGCGCGGCCGATGCCGTTTCCGGCCCCCGTGACGAGTGCGACGCGGCTTGCGAGCGTCTGATCCCTGGTTTCGGTCATGGCTGTCTCCCTCACGCTCCTGCCTCGGCAAACGGAGCGACTTCCGATACGTAACGGTGGCCGAACGAGTTGATCAGGCCGCTGGCATCACCTTGTGCCTGCAGCGTGCGGATGCGGCGCAGATGGCGATGCACCGGGACATCCCAGGTGAAGCCCATGCCGCCATGGATCTGCAGCGCGCCTTCGCCGATCGAACTGCCATAGGTCGCGGCTGCGAGGAACGCGGCATCGCGCTGAACGGGCCCGCCATCCTTCGACAGGCTGCGCGTGATGGCATGACGAATGCTTTCGAGCCCGAGCTTCTGCCGCGCCAGTGCATGGCGGATGGCCTGGTTATAGGACAGGGCGTGGCCGAACTGGCGGCGCGTCGACGCGTGTTCCTGCGCAAGCGACAGGCATGCTTCGGCCGATCCCAGAATGGCTGCGGCGCGGAGCACGTTGGCATCCGAGTTCAGCAGATCCCATGTGCCTGCCGGCAGGATGGAGCCGACGGGAAGCTCGACCTTCTCCAGTCGCACGACATGCTCCGGCACCGTCAGATCGAGACCGGCGGCCTCTTCCACGACGACACCCTCGGCATTGGTCGGGATCAGCACGGCGGCACCGTCGTTTGTCCGCGCCAGAATGTGGTCGACCTGCACCGCGCAGGGCGCGCGCCCAAGCGAACCGCTCAGCAGCAGCTGGCCGCCCTCCCGTTCGGCGAGAACCTCGCCCTGCCAGGCGATCGTTGCCAGCGTCTCGCCGGACACGATCGCAGCGGCAAGACGCGTCAGCGATGACTGCAGCAGACGGCCGACGAGAACGGTTTCCAGCAGCGGAAAGGCGAGCAATCCGGAATGCGCGGCGGCAATCACCGGCACGGCGAAGCCGAGCGGCAGCGCCAATCCTCCCACACCCTCGTCAGCGATGACGCCGAGCAGGCCGTCACCGGCGAGATTTTGCGCCTGCTCGCGGATGTCGAGGCCCGCACATGCGGTCACTGCGCGCGCCGCGGTTGCCGCGAACTCGTCGGGCTGAAGTGCTTCGGCCATGCTCATCCTTATCCTCTTCGAAACTCTTGCGACGACAATCGTTAACTAGGCGAGATAGCCGCCATCGACCGGCAAGATGACGCCGTTGACATAGGACGCCATCGCCGAGGCGAGGAAGACCACGGGCCCCGCGATCTCGTCGGGCTGTCCCACGCGCTTCATGGGGGTGCGCGCCATCAGGCCGGAGAGCCTCGCCGGATTGTCGCGGGTGCTCTCGCTCATCTCGGTCGCGATGATGCCGGGGGCAACCGCGTTGACCCGGATGCCATCGGGGGCGAGATCGCGGGCCAGTGCCTGCGTGAACAGCCTCACGGCTCCCTTGGACGGCGAATAGCCGAGCGTATTGCCCATGCCGCCGAAGCCCGCGACCGACGCGACATTGATGATGGTCCCTCGCGTCTTGCGCAGCGCCGGAATGAAGGCATGAACCACGTTGAAGGTGCCGTTGACGTTGACGTCAAACACCCGGCGCCAGTTCTCGTGGGCGCGCGGGCTGTCGATCGGCTCGCGAATGATGATGCCGGCGTTGTTGACGACGACGTCGGCGGGGCCAACCTCCTCGTCGACGCGCCTCGCCACGTCGCTGCACGCGGCGACATCGGTCACGTCGAGCGAATAGGCGGCCGCCTCCCTGCCTGCGCCCCTTATTTCGCGAGCGGCGGACTCTGCCTGGTCCTGCCTCAGATCGGTCACGACCACCCTCGCGCCCGCAGTGGCGACGCCGAGCGCGATGGCGCGTCCGATCCCCTGGCCCGCTCCCGTCACCACGACGAGACGATCCTTCAGCAAGCCGGGGCCCTGACCTTGGAGCGAGACCATCACTTGCCCCGCGCGAGCTGGAGAATGCGGTCGGCGATGATGCCGAGCTGGATCTCGGTCGTGCCGGCATAGATCGTCTCGGCGCGGGCCTGGAGATAGATCGCCTCGAAGCGTTGCCGCGCGACCTTGATCGCGGGGTTCTGCGGCAGCGAGGCCTGCGAGAGCAGCTCGAGGGCGAGCGCGGCAAAGCGCTGATGCGATTCGCTCCAATAGAGCTTTGCGAGACTGCCCCGCGCGCCGATCTTGTCGCCGCTCGCGAGCGCCTCGACGGCGGTCTCGACATGCGCCTTCAGCACCTCGATCTCGACCGCGACCTCGCCGAGCCGGACCGCATAATGCCTGTCAGCAACCATCGCGGACAGCGCCGCGTCCGCCTTGCAGGCCGAAATCAGATGGCGCAGCTCGTTCTCGAAGCGCCAGGCACGGTACATGCGGTTGGTCGCCCGCTCGATCTCCAGCACGCGGATGGCTGCCGCCCACCCCTCGTCGGGCGCGCCGATCGCGTCAGCCTGCGCGACCTCGACCTCGTCGAAGAAAACCTCGCAAAAGCTCTCGCGCCCATCGATCGACTTGATGGTGCGCACGCGCACGCCCTTGGCATCGAGCGGCACCGCGAACATGGCAAGGCCGCGATGGCGGTCCTCCAGCGGTCCAGTGCGGGCGAGCACCAGGCAGCGCTGCGCGCGATAGGCGCCGCTGGTCCAGATCTTCTGGCCGTTGATCCGCCAACCGTCCCCGTTCCTCGTGGCTCGCGTGCGAAGGCCGGCAAGATCGGAGCCGGCTTCCGGCTCGGAAAATCCCTGGCACCAGATGTTTCGCATCTCGAGGATCGCGGGCAGGAAGCGCCGTTTCTGCTCCTCGGTCCCGACCGCGAGAATGATGGGGCCGGCGAGCTCCTTTCCGATCGAGTTGACGCTCTCCGGCATCGCAAGGCGGCCGATTTCCTGATTGGCGATCAGATGCTCGCGCAGGGAACGTCCATGTCCGCCATAGGCTTGCGGCCAGGTGATGCCGGTCAGCCCGGCGCGGTACATTGCCGCTTCCCAGGCGACCGACTGCGCAAGCGTGGGCGGCGCGAACGCGACGCTGTCGCTGCGGAAACTGGCAGGCAGATTGGCGCGCAGCCAGCGATACATCACATCGCGATAGGCTTCGCCGGTCAGGTTCTCACCTGTTTCCGGAAGGATCGATACCGCTTCAAGTGCACTCATCGCCTGCTTTCCTGCTTTCGCCATCTGTGCCGCCACGTCCTGCCGGCTTGCCGTCCATCAGTGCGACTTGAGCAGCGCGCAGGCGCTCTCCGATGCCGGCCGCCACGCATCCTCCGGCGCGATCGTGCCGGTGATCTCGTAATAATCGTAGGTGTATTTGGACTCCGCCGGCGTCTTGATCCGCGCGACATAGAGCGGGCGCATGACCTGGCCGTCAGCCCTGATGCTGACATTCTTCATCTCGAAGTCGTTGATCGGCGTGTTCTTCATCTGCCGCATCACGGCGTCGCCGTCGTCGGACCCGGCGGCGTCGACCGCCTTCAGATAATGCGTGATGGCGCTGTAAGTGGCCGCCTTGCCCTCGTTGAGAAGCTGGCCGCCCGTCGCCTCGGCATAACGCTTGGCAAAGGCCCGGCTCTCCGGCGTCATGTCCCAGTAGAAAGGCGTCGTGAGCCGGACGTTCTGGAGATCCTTGAGGCCGATGCCGTGCGTCTGGCTTATCATCAGCCCCAACGGGACCAGCAATTGCGACTTGTTCAGTCCGAACTCCTGGGCCTGCTTGATTGCGTTGGCGAAGTCCGCGCCCGAATTGGCGAGCGCAATTGCCTTGGCACCACTGGCCTGTGCCGTCAGCAGGAATGAAGACAGATCCGACGAGTTGAGCGGATGCAGCACCGAGCCCACCACCTTGCCGCCGCCCGCCTCGATGAACTTGGTCGCGTCCGCCTGCCACGCCTTGCCGAAGGCGTAGTCCACCGTCAGGAAGAACCAGCTGTCGATGCCCTGCGCGAGCAGCGCCTTCACCGTGGCCTTCGGCTGGGCATAGGTGTCGACCACCCATTGCGTGGTCATGGGCGAGCATTTTTCGTTGGTGAAGAACGAACCCGCCGTACCCGCCAGCATGTAGGGCTTCTTGCGGTTCTTCATGATGTCCTGCACCGCCAGCGCGATCGACGAGGCCGAGCAGCCGACGATGGCATCGACGCCTTCGTTGTCGACCCAGCGCAGCGCGATGGCGACACCGACATCGGGCTTGTTCTGGTCATCGGCGGTCACGAGCTCGATCTTCTTGCCGCCGACCGTTCCGCCGAAATCGGCGACGGCGAGCTTGGCGGCTGCCACCGAGCCGAGGCCGCAATTGTCGGCATAGGGACCGTTCTGGTCGTTCATGATGCCGATCTTGATGACGTCACCGGAGATACCCTGCGCGGACAGCGGCGCATTCGGGAGCAGCAAGGCAATCATGCCGAGTGCAGCAATCGTCGATCTTTTCACCGTTTCCTCCTGCTTTTACGCGTTTCCTTTAGGCCGACTTCTGCCGGCTCTCCTTGTCTGACTCAGCGAGTTGGCTGCGCTCCGTGCGGGATCAGCAGCGCATCGAGCGCCACGGCTCCCTCGCCTTCGGCACGCAACAGCAGCGGGTTGACGTCGATCTCCGCGACTGTCTCGGCATGTGCGGCGGCAAAGCGCGACAGCGCGGCAACGGCTCGGGCCGCAGCGTCGAGATCGGCGCGTGGCCGACCGCGCGCACCGTCGAGCACGGCGAAGGCCTTCAGCGATTTCAGCATCACCAACGCCTGCGTTTCGCTGACCGGCGCCATCTGCACGGCGGAGTCCTGCAGGATCTCCGCGAAGATGCCGCCGAGGCCGACCATCACGACCGGCCCGAACACCGGATCGATGCGGCTGCCGAGGATGAGCTCGGCGACGCCCCTGGCCATCGGCGCCACGATCACGCCGTCAATCGTCGCATGCGGCGCCTTGGTGGCGACGCTGTCGCGCATCTGGGCATAGGCTCGCCGCACCTCAGCTTCCGAGCCTAGGCCGACGACCACGCCGCCGGCCTCAGTCTTGTGGGGCAGATCGGGCGAGGCAATCTTCAACACCACGGGGTAGCCGATGTCAGAAGCAGCACGCGCCGCCGCATCGGCGTCCTGAACGAGGCGCTCGGCCAGGACCGGAACACCCGCCTCGGCAAGCGCGCGCTTGGCGCCGAGCTCGTGGCGGAATGCGTCGGCGGCAAGCGGCTGCGCCGGCTCGACGACCGCAGGCACGTCCTGCGAACGCTTCGATGCCGCCTGCAGGCGCACCAGCGCGGCGATGGAGGCGCAGCAGCCATCGAAGCTTTCCACCGTGGGGAAGCCCAGCGCGTGCAGCTCGGCCAGCGCATCCTCCGGACCGTCGACGCACAGGATGACCGGGCGGTGCGGAAACTGCGCGCGGATGTTGCGCAGCGTCTGCATGTAGATGGAGCGCAGCCGCGGCAGGTGCAGCGAGAACGGCAATGGCAGGATCACCGTATCGGCGCGCTCGTCCGCGACGACGGCGAACATGATCTTCTCCAGAAGATCGGGGCGGCTCGACATCTGTGCCGTCGCGTCGACCGGATTGCGGGCCGATGCAAACGGCACCAGCTCCAGAATCTGGCGCTGCGTCTCCTGCCCGAGCTCTGGCAACGTCAGCCCGGCCGACTGCGCCGCATCCGCGAGCAGCACGCCAAAGCCGCCCGACGCGGTGAGGATCGCCACGCCAGGGCCTTTCGGCAGCCGGTCTGGCAGCAGGATCGATGCGGCATGGCCGAGATCGATCAGCTCGTCGATACTGCGGACGCGCACGGCCCCGCAACGGGCAAACAGCGCGTCGAACACCGCGTCCGATCCGGCCATCGCGCCGGTGTGCGAGGCGGCTGCGGCCTGGCCTGCCGCCGACGTCCCGATCTTCATCGCGATGACGGGCTTGCCGGCATCACGCGCCTCCTCCAGCGCCGAGATCAGGCGGCCGGCATCGCGGCAAGCCTCGAGGCAGCACAGGATCACCTTCGTGGCGGGATCGCGCGCCATCCAGGCAATACCGTCCGCGATATCGACATCGCACTCGTTGCCCGTGGTGATGAAACGGCTGACGCCGACACCACGCTCGCTGGCAAGCCGCATCGTGTAGCTGCCGAGATTGCCGCTCTGCGACACGATGCCGAGCGAGCCAGCCGCCGGCATGCTGTGTTCGAGCACGATCGAAAAGGTCGCGATGCTCTTCTCGGCGACGCTGACCGCGCCGAGACAGTTCGGCCCCAGCAGGCGCATGCCGCTGTCTCGCGCGGCCACGCGCAGCCGGTCCTGCATCGCGCGGCCCTGCTCGCCAAGCTCCGCGAAGCCCGATGAGAACACGACGACGCTGCGTACGCCGCGCGCGGCGCACTGCTCGACGGCCTCGCCCGCGCGCTCCGCATCGACCGCGATGATGGCGAGATCGGGCGCCTCCGGCACCTCGGCGACGGATGCATAGGCCTTGAGGCCCTGCACCGTCGCGGCCTTCGGATTGACCGGATAGATGCGACCTGCATAGCCGTGGCGGCGCAGCAGGTCGACCGGCCGACCACCGATCTTGGTCGCCTCCTGCGAGGCGCCGATGATCGCGATCGAGCGCGGCGACATCAGCGCGTCGAGACTTTGTCCCGGCCGCATCTCAGCGCCCCTTGAACACCGGCGCGCGCTTCTCCAGGAACGCCATCCGCGCTTCCTTGGCGTCTTCGGTCTTGGACAGGGCCATGGTGATGTTCTGCTCGAAGCGATAGGCATCGCGCGGCGGCATCAACTCGACCATGTTTGCCGCGTTCTTGGCATATTCCATCGCGATCGGGCTCTTCGAGGCGATCTCCTGCGCGAGCTTCATCGCTTCGGGAATCAGATTTTCCTTGGTGGTGCAGGCCTCGATGATGCCGAGGCGGTAGAGCTCGGCGGCCGGCACGCGATAGCCGGTGAAGAACATGCGGCGCATCAGCGAGCGGCCGAACAATGTGTTCAACATGGCCGCGCCGCCGGCGAGACCCACGTTGATCTCGGGCATGCCGAAAACCGCTTCCTCGCAGGCGTAGAAGATGTCGCAGGAGGCCATCAGGCCCACACCCGCGCCGAGCGCAACACCGTTGATCGCCGCGATGACCGGCTTTGAACATTCGCGGATGCAGTTGCCGGTCTCGCGCGTGATCCGGTTATGACTGTGAAACGCGCCGACCTTCGCCGGGTCCGGACGATCCTTCAGATCCGCGCCGCTGCAAAACACCTTCCCGGCTCCGGTCAGGATCGCAACCCTGACATCGCTGCGCTCGGAGATCTCGTCGAACACGCTGACGATGCGGTCACGCATCGCGCGATCGAGCGCGTTCACGGGAGGACGGTTCAGCGTCACCAGCGCGATGTGATCGGACACTTCGAGAGTGACGATATCTCCTGACATGGCTTCCTCCTGGGCTTTTGCTTGTCTTGTGCTTGTCTTGCTGGCGCTGCCAGTCTCGCCTGACCGATCGGTCAGCCTTCTCGCTGATAGCACCAAGAGCCGGGGCTGGCAATATCCCGCTGATGGACTATTGACTGACCGATCGGTCAGTCGATAGGTTCGCTCGCAATCAAGGAGCGACACCAAGGAGGACGCGCATGCACAGGATCAGCCGACGCCAGGCGACAACTCTGATCGCCGGCGCCCTCGCCGCGCCGCTTGGCGCTCCCGCTATCGTCAGGGCGCGCTCGTCACAGATCTTCATCATCGTGCCCTACGCCCCGGGCGGCTCGATCGACAGCCTGATGCGCTCGATCGCGAAGGTCATGGCGGAGAACCTCGACCAGCCGGTCCTGGTGGACAACAAGCCCGGCGCCAACGGCATCGTCGGATCGCAATATGTGGCGCGGGCGCCGAAGGACGGATCGGTCCTCCTGGCCGGCGGCACCGGTCCGATTTCGCTGAACGTGCTGTTGCGCAAGAACCTGCCCTACAAGCTCGAGGATTTTGCCTCCGTCGCCATGCTCTGCAACGGACCGTTGTCGCTGACGGTGAACGCACGAACGCCCGCCACCGACGTGAAGAGCTTCGTCACGTATGCCAAGGGACGCGACAAGCCGCTGTTTTACGCCACGCTCGGTCCCGGCAGCGTCACGCATCTGTTCGGGATCATGATGAGCAAATCGATGGGATTTGCCGTCACCGACGTTGCCTATCGCAACAATCCGGCCTCCATCATGGAAACGCTGTCGGGGGAATGCGACCTCAATTTCGCAACGCCCGCCGCCGTCATTGAGCACGCCCGCAGCGGTCAGCTCCGCATCCTCGCGCTCTCATCGGAGAAGCGCATGGCGAGTTTTCCCGAGATACCGACGCTGGCCGAGTCCGGCTATCCCGACCTCACGGCCTCGTTCTGGACCGCGCTGCACGCGCCCGCGGGCACGCCCCGCGACGTCATCGCGCGATTGAACGCAGCAGCCAACGCGGCGATGCAGAAGCCCGAGATCGCAAAGCAACTGGAGATCGACGGCCTGGTGACCGACACAGGTGCGCCGGAACGGCTCGATGCTCAGTTGACCAAGGATGCCGCGCTCTGGGGACCCGTCATCAAGGCGCAGAATATCGTTCTGGAATAAGGCGGGGCCGCCACCCGCCGGTCAGCGTGACTTGCGCCGGCCGGTCTTGGACGGCTCCTTGGACGGCTCCTTGGGCGGCGCAGCGCCGGGAAGCGCGACCAGTTCGCCGCTTCGCAAGCCGTTGAAAATCATGTCGAAGAAAATATCCGCGATCTGCTCGGGGGTTGCGGATTTGTTGGGATTGTACCAGCGATGCATCCAGTTGAGCGAGGACAGGATCAGCCGCCCGGTCATGGGAACGTCGACCTTGCGGATTTCGCCGGCGTCGATCGCTTCCTGGATCAGGCCGCGCAGAAAATTCTCAAAACGGTCGCGGCGCGTCAACCGCTCCTTCTGCCGCTGGCGGTCCGGATCGTTCCAGAACGCGGTCGTAGAGGCGATCCAGGCCCAGCGGTAGCGCCGGAAGTACTCGGCCGTGGCGACCATGAACGCACGAATCTTCTGCGAGGGCGTTCCGTCCGGAATGCGATCGCGCACGAACAGATAAAGCTCCAGCGTGGAGCCGACCGCCACGCGCGCGTAGATCTCGTCCTTGTTGGAGAAGTGATGATAGAGCAGCGATTTGGAGATACCGCAGGCGAGCGCGATATCCCGCATCGAGGTGCCTTCGAATCCCTTGCTGGCGAACAGTCGCCCGGCCTCGGCGAGAATCTGCAGCACCCGGTCCGAGGCCTCGGCCTGGTTCGCAACGCCGTCCCTCATCGTTGACAGTTCAGTCATGAACTCCGCAATCCATTCGTCAGCCCGCGAGTCTTTGGAATGAAACTAGGTTTTCACCGACCGACCGGTCAAGCCCGGCGATACCAAAGCGCGGGGCCATGAGCACGACCTTGATCACACGGGTCGGCACGACCAAGGACCAGCTCGGCGAGAGCCCGGTATGGGACGAGCGCCGGCAACGCCTCTTCTGGATCGACGCGCTCGCCGGATTGATCCGCGCGCGCGATCCCGTCACCGGCGCGGCCGAACAGTTCGGCGTCCCCGCGCCGATCGGCTCACTGGCCCTGCGCGACGACGGCGGCGCGGTGCTCGCGCTGCGCCATGGATTTGCGCGCTACGATTTCGACACGCATGTCCTGACGGAAGACCCGTCGATCGGGCTCGAGCACCCCAAGGTGCGGCTGAACGACGGCAAAGCCGATCCCCAAGGACGCTTCGTGGCCGGCACCATGCACGGCGACCGCACTCCCGACGAAGCGCCGCAAGGCGGTCTCTATCGCCTGGACGCTACGGGCGCGGTGGAGCTCTTGGAAACGGATCTCGCCGTGAGCAACGGACCGTGCTTCAGCCCCGACGGCCAGACGTTCTACCTCGCGGACAGCGCCAGACGGATCATCTGGGCCTATGACTACAGCCAGAACGGCCCTCTCGCGAACAAACGCGTTTTCGTCGACACCGAGGCGCTGCAGTCGGGCTGCGACGGCGCAACGGTCGATTCGCAGGGCTACCTCTGGTCCGTCCTCGTGCGCATCGGCAAGGTCGCGCGATTTGCGCCGGACGGGACGATCGCGCGCATCATCGACATGCCGATCCGTCACCCGACCAGCGTGACGTTCGGCGGAGCCGATCTCGATGTTCTCTACGTGACGTCGATCTCGCGGAGCCACGCCCTCAGGGACGATCACCCCGATGCCGGCGGCCTGTTCGCCGTGGAAGGCCTCGGCGTTCGCGGATTGCCGGCGCACAGGTTTGCCTCGGACTGACCGTCTCCTCGATTACTGCGCTGATCGCTTGATCTGCTTCGGCACGTTCTCCGCCATGTAGTCCACGAAAACCCTGATCTTCTCCGGCAGATAGCTGCTCTGAAGAAACGTCGCGTAGATCCCTTCGTCGAAGGTGGAATTCGTCACCCGGAAGCCCGGCAGCAGGCGTGTCAGGCGCCCCCTCTTCAACTCCTCCGCCACGGTGTAGTCGTCGAGCAGCGCGATCCCGTGCCCGCTGACGGCGAGATCGCACAGCACCACGCCGTTGTTGCTGCTGAGGGACGACGGCACGATGATCTCGCGCAGCCTGTTCCTGCGCATGAATTTCCAGACCACATCGTCGGGGCCCATCCAGTAGGTCAGGCAGTTGTGGTGAGTGATGTCATCGGGTTCACGCAATTTCGGCATCCGGCCGACATAGTCCGGCGACGCCACGAGGATCCGCTCGCTCCTCAGCATTCGCCGCTGCATCAGGCCCGGGTCCTTCGCCGTCTGGATCTGGAAGTCGACGTCGAATTCATCTTCGCGAAGCTGGGGACGCCGCTCGGACAGACGCAGCTCGACCTTCAGCTCCGGATACAACTTCTGAAAGCCTGGAATCAACGGCGAGAGCACCTTGATGCCGAATAGCGTCCGCGAGTGAACCCGCAGCGTTCCGCGTGGCGCGGTCTGGAGCGAGAGCGCGGCAGCTTCGGCGTCTTCGATGCCGTGCAACACCTGCTCGGTCCGCTGGAAGAAGATCTTGCCGGCATCGGTCAAGCCGAGATGGCGCGTGCTCCGGTTCAGAAGCTGCACACCGAGCTGTGCCTCGAGCTCGCCGATGTAGCGCGACACCGACGCCGGCGAGAGCCCGACGCGGCGCCCGGCCGCGGAAAAGCTGCCCTCCCGGACGGCGCTCACGAACAATTCCATGGCCTGGAGGCGGTTCATCGATCTTTTCATATTCTGCAAAGGACATACTCAGATTACGCCAATTGTTCGAAAAAGCTCAAGGTCATATCGTCATGAGAACGCGTCGCAAGAGCGACCGTGGCGGATCGCAAAAGCGACCGCGGGATCGCAAGAGCGACCGCGATGTGGTGGAGGACGTATCCATGGAATTCGGCGTATTCATTCTCGCGCAGCAGCGCGGCTATCATCAAACCTCGCAGCAAGTCATCAACAACGCGGTCGAGCAGACGGTTGCCGCCGAGCATGCCGGCTTCGATACGGCCTGGTACGCCGAACATCATTTCAACAATTACAGCCTGTGTCCCTCACCGCTGATGATGGTCGCGCATTGCGCCGGCCTGACCAAGCGCATCCGCCTCGGCTCGGCCGTTTGCGTGCTGCCGCTGTATCATCCGGCACGGCTGCTCGGCGAAATCGGCTTTGCAGATACGGTCTCGAACGGCCGCCTCGATCTCGGCATCGGCTCCGGCTACCAGAAGTTCGAGTTCGACCGCTTCGGCGTCGATCTCGATCATTCGCACGCGCTGTTCGCCGAATTCTACGATGTGCTCCACGCCGGCATGAAAGAGCACATCTTCTCCTATTCCGGCCAGCACCTGAAGATGCCGCCGACCGCCATCGCGGTGCGCACGGTGCAGACGCCGATGCCGCCAATCTGGGTCACGTCGGGCCACGGCGAGACGCTCGGCCGCGCCATTCGCGACAACCACAATCTGTTCGTCACCGCGCTATTGAACGGCCTCGACGCCATCAAGGCCTTGCGCGAACGGCTCGAGGGGATTGCGGCCAAGGAAGGCCGCTCCATCGACAACACCCGTTTCGGCTTCCTGCGCTGCGCCTATGCCAGCGACAATGAGAGCGAGATCCAGTCATATCTGGACAATGCGCGCTTCCAACGCCGTCTTTCCGAAAGCCTGAAATTCCGGCGCGCCCAGAGCGACGACGGCTATCTGATCAAGGAGGAGGCCGGGCCGAACGACATGAGCCTGGAGACGATGCGCAGCAACCTGCCCGTCGGAAGCGTCAACCAGGTGATCGACCGCATGCTGGAAGAAATCAGCATTCTCAAGCCGACCCACATCGCGCTTCAGACCCAGCTCGGCGATTTCGATCAGCGCACGATGCTGCGCCAGATCGAATTGTGGGGCAGCAAGATCATTCCCGCGATCCGGAAAGAGCTGAAGGCCGGCCGAGCCGGACACGGCACGACTGCTGGCGAAGCGGTTTCGGCATAGCGCAGCCCCGCCGAGCCAGGAGGTACGTCATGGGATGTCAGATGTCTCAAATGACCGATTTCCGCTCAGTCGAAGCCGCCGAATTCCGGCTGGCCATGCGCAACTTGGCGAGCGGCGTCGCGATCGTGGCGACGGGGACGCAGGCGATGCGGCGCGGGCTGACGGTGAGCTCCGTCACCTCGCTGTGCATGGAGCCACCCTGTCTGCTCGTCGGTGTCAATAAGAGCTCCGAAACGCATGCCGCCATTCTCGCCAATGGCTGCTTCGGGATCAGTCTCCTCGGCAGTGGGCAAGAGGATCTGGCGCTGCGTTTCGCCGGCGGCGCCAAAGGCATCGACCGCTTCGCGACGGCAGCGTGGGAGCAAGGCATTCTCGACGTGCCATTGCTTGAACCCGCGATCGGCACGCTGGAATGCGTGCTGCATCATCACCAGATGGTCGGCACACACGGTCTCTTCATCGGCAGGATCGTGGCCACCCGCGGCGGCAATGGCGATCCTCTTGTCAATTTTCAGGGCGCGCTGCGCGCCTTGCCACAGGCATAGCCGGCCTGCGATGGCGCCGGACCGGAATCGCCAGGGAGCCAGAACAGGAGCGGCGGCGTGATCATCGAATGTTTCGACGGCGGCATCGTCCGGCTCAGCGAGCCGCTCGACTTCCGCAGGTTCAAGCTGGTGCTGCACGCCGATGTCGGGTCCGGAACGCTGGCCTGGCCGGGGATCACGCTGCTCGACGATCGTGACGCGCTCGTCTCGGTTGACCTGGTCCCCACGCTGGCAGGACGCCCTGATGATGCCAGCTGGGATCAGCGTTTTGCCGAGATGGTCGACAAGGCCCGCGAGCACGGCTGGATCGATGCCGAACGGCACGCGATCCGCGCTCATATCGAACGAATAACCTGAGACGGTCCCTCAGATCCTTGCCCGCACAGATTTTCCGCGCTTCGGGGAACAAGCGGCGCTGCTGGCTGGGGCGGGAGGGATCGAACCTCCGAATGGCGGAATCAAAACCTGCTTGATTATTCAACGATTTCAGAGCGCGTTTGGAAAAAAGCACAGAATTGTGCCTCAGCAATATCAATAGGTTGGCGGTTGTTTCCAAATGGGCTCGGAGACGGGCGCAGATTTAGCAGCCACGGCACCGTTCGATAGCAACCCATCAGCGATAGGCGATGTCGCCGGGTAGGTTCAAATCCGGGAGGCGCAACACCCAATTCTTGCGACTGATTGAAAATCCGGTTCCGCGACTAGTTGCGTAGAAGCTGGCTCCAAGGCGCTGCTCCCGGCCGCGTCGATGCCGCCTGTAATTGTGCCTTGACTTGGTTCGATCTGCGCGGGAATTGCGACAGGTGCCTACGTTGCACGGCGCTCCTGATTGGCCGAGATCAGAGCCATACTGCCCGAACTTGTTGGCGAGCGCGCCCGGCAGAATGCTTCTTTGATCCGCCTCTTATCATCGCCTGCAAGCGGCGAGACTTTCCCGGCCTTCGTTCAGCTATTGCTGAGGAGGCGAGCATGGCGGCCGTCGCCCCCGCGCGAGAGTGAGCGCCCCGAGCAGCCGGGGCAGCCGTTGATAGAGCACCGAGCGTTGGTCCCGGCAAGCCGTGTGGCCCAATGCGCAAGCAATCCAGCTCTTACGATGATGAGCAGGTTCTGATGTCGGTCGATCCACTCGCCGGCGACGAGCTTTTCGAACAGCGGCTTGTCGAGCCCGCGCGGCGCCTTCATGTCGATATCCTCGACAACCGCGTTCTGCCGGAGGCCGGCAAACCTTAACCGAGCGACCAGCCGCTTGTTCTCGCGTCTGGTCGCCTCACGGTCGACCAGCGGTGCGAGGCGCTCCTCGGACCTTTTAACAAACTGGTGATTGTTTCTGATTGCAGCAGCCAGGTTCCGAGCGGCCGACGGTCACCCGCTTCGCTCCGCAATCGGCAAGCATGGCCGCAGAAGCGTCGTCCGTGACTGGCCTGCCGCTTCATCGCTGCAGTCCTGTGCGCCGATTTCCAACCGCGGCGCCGCCAATGGCGGAACGAACCAACGTCAGAGGCGGGCATATCACCGTGTCGATGAAAGGAGAAAGACCGGCATATCTCGTCGCAGTCGGCGCAAGCTCGTCCGGCGATCAGTCCGTGCCGTTCATCTTCCACTTACTATCCAGCTGCGGCCGGGGACGATATTCCGCCTGAGCACCTCGTCAAATCTCGGGACTGGGAAATTACATACGAAACCCTTAGCGGTGACGGCACTGCTTCTCGTGTGAGTTGATTTTCGAAAGAATGCATGATGTTGGCGGCGAACCCCGTCGCAGCCGAGTCTGGACATCAGTCTTTCAGACGACCAACAAAGTCACGGACCACCTTCCACGAGCGAGCTACCGACCGATGGTTTACGCGTTCCTTCGTGGAGTGTAGATGCTGCAGCTCGGTACCAATGCCGACTGTATCCAATCGAGGTATGCGGTTGACAAAAAAACCGAGTTCCAGGCTGCAGGACGATACGAGGACCTCCGGTACGCGGCCGTGCACGGCCTCGAAAGCTGCGACGGCTGCCGGTACGGACTTCGAATTCGGGGTAGGTGGAAATTCGGGTGCATCCAGTCCGAACTGCTTGAATTCCGTACCGCCACCCGCCATTTCCGCCAAGTGCCGCATGCGTTCGAAAATGTCGTGTTTGCGTGAGGACACACCCGCCGTGATCGTGCACGTGAAGGTCAGTCCGGCATCAGTGTCGCGGACTGTGCCAAGATTGCTCGAACTCTCGACGAGGCCGTCGATTGACCTGCTCATGCTGATGACCCCATTCGGCAGTAGTGCGGCAATCCGGCCCACTCGATGGGTCGCACTCTTAGAGTAGACGCGCGACGGCAGTGCGGCCTCGGTCACGGTGACCCTGAGGCCGGGATCCGCAACCGAAAACTCCTTCGTAAGCGTAGTATTGAGTTCCATGACTTCTTTGACGACGGCCGCCCCGTCCGCCATCTGGACGACGAGCACGAGTTCGCCGTGTGCTGGAATGACGTTGTTCTGCGCACCACCCGCGAACCGGGCGACCCGGACGTCGTATTTCTTCGCCAGTGAGTTGAGCATGCGTGCCAGGACCA
This sequence comes from Bradyrhizobium sp. T-1, assembly GCF_053592855.1. Taxonomy (NCBI): domain Bacteria; kingdom Pseudomonadati; phylum Pseudomonadota; class Alphaproteobacteria; order Hyphomicrobiales; family Nitrobacteraceae; genus Bradyrhizobium; species Bradyrhizobium sp. T-1. The sequence goes on from NZ_CM132115.1 coordinate 6,213,073, forward strand.
CAATGCCGTTGGCACGCTCGAGATGAATGTCGAATTCGCAATGCCCGCCGAGAAGACCACTGATGGCAAGCGTGAGTGCCTGGGTGTTTGGTGGTGTGCTTACCCACTCGGCGTTGACATCGATCGTGCAGGAGATGTCGCCCGCGCAGCCCGCAAGAATCTGCTCGTCGGTCACCCAGTTGAAGTCAACCATCCGGGTGCCCTCGAGCTGCGAGACGTCGAATTCAGACGCCCCAACTTTCCCCATCTCCTCCATGACTGTCATCACTGCTTCCAGGGGCGGATGGGCGATATCTTTGGAGTCCAGCAACGCCAGGATGAACGAGCATCCAATTCCATTGTCCGCGCCGAGAGACGTCCGATCCGCTCGGATGTAGTCGCCGTCAACCACCAGTTTGATGCCGTCCTTCGTGAAGTCGTGCTCTACGCCGGGGTCCTTCTCGCAAACCATGTCCATGTGGCCATGAAGGATGAGAGCTGGCGCGTTCTCGTAGCCTGGCGTGCCGGGCTTTTTCACGAGCACGTTGTACATCTTGTCCTGGCGCGCTTCGAGACCGCGTTCCTTGGCGAACTTGACGATGTAGTCGCTGACCTGCTTCTCGTTTTGCGAACCCCGCGGGATCGACGAAAGAGCGGCGAAATGGCTGAACACTTCCTTGGGTTCAAGCTGTTCGATGTTAGTCACGGAATCCTCCCATCTATGCTCGCTATTTCACGAACTTCAGCTTGGCGCGGTCGATTGTCAGAATGACTGCGAGGATGATGACCATCCCATATACGATCTGCTGATAACGCGGGTCGACCCCGACCACGGAGCTGCCAACTGGAATGAGAGCGATGATCATCGATCCGACGATCACGTTAAGCGCACTGCCCACCCCACCCGTCAGGGCCACGCCGCCGCAGATCGTTGCCGCGATTGACGGCAGAAGCAGACCCACGCCAAGACCGGACGCCGAAGCTGTTCCCTGCTGCGCGGTTAGAACGATGCCTGCCAGGGCCGCGAATGCACCCGAGATGGTGAAGACCGCCACTGTTACGACTGCAGTCGGAACCCCGGACATGACCGCCGCCCGCTCGTTGAGACCCATAGCCTTCACGAAGGCGCCGAAGCGGGTCCAGCGCATGACGGCCCATGCCAGGACGGCGAGCGCGAGCCCGATAAACACGGCAGCGGAGTATCCGCAGATCTGAAAACTGTCCAGCCAGTCGATGAACTCGCGGTTCTCTGACACGTACACTGTGGTCTCGTTCGCGATCACAAGCGAAAGCGACTGCCAAACGCCGATCGCGCCAAGTGTGACGGCAAACGACGGCACCTGGAAATAGCTGATGACCATCCCGTTGGCGAATCCGGCCGCCGCGCCGATCAGGATGGTAACGACAGGGGCGAACACACCAAGAGGCTCAAGAAGCTGGGCAACCGACACGGAGGCGAGCACAGCGAGGGTCGCGCTCGACAAATCGATGCGACCGAGCTGGATCACGCCGAACTGGCCGAGGCCGAGCAGTAGAATCGGGATGGCCTGATACGCGAGGATTTCGAGACCGACGCCACTGACAAAGCTCGGCTGGAAAATCGAAATGATACCGAGAAGGATCAACAGCACGGCGAGCGGCGCGAACACCTTGAGATCTCCCGAGCCCAACCTGGCTGTCGACCTGTCCGCGGGCGAATTCACGTGAGTGGCCTCTATAGTCATATCATTTTTGCCACAAGTTCGGCATGGGTCGGGATCGCGCCGGAGTTGAGGTCGAACGTCGCTGTTATTTCTCCATCGCGCATGACAGTAATGGTGTCCGCCAGAGAGATCGCTTCTTCAAGAGTGTCCGCGATGAGCAAGACGGCGGCTCCCTCCTCGCAAGCAGCGAAGATCTGCGTGCTAACGTCCTCGCGGGCGCCCGGATCGATGCCTCGGGTCGGATGGTCGAGAATGAGCAGAGAAAGTTGACAATTCTCGAGCCATTTCGCGAGCACCACCTTCTGCTGATTGCCCCCACTCAAGGAAGCGATGTCAGCATCCGGAATGGGCGGACGGATATCCAACTTCGAAATCCATTCCTTCGTCCTGTCGCGCCGCGCCGTCGGATTCACGAAAATAGAGGATGCGCGCTCACCGCGATGGGTGAGCTGAAGGTTCTCCGCAACGCTCATGCCCGCCACCATGCTTTCGAGCTTTCGCTCGGAAGGAAGATACGCGACCCCGCCGTAAACACTTCCCCGCAGGCTCGGGCGCGAAACGACCTTTCCGTTGTAACGCACGGCACCTGAATCGAACTCTTCCGCGCCGAAGACGGCGCGACAGACCTCCTCCCGGCCGGAACGGTTCGTGCCGACGAGGGCATGGATCTCGCCGCTGCGAACCTTCAGGGAAATGTCAGAGAATTTTCCCTTCGCGCCGAGGCCCTCAAGATCAAGGACAACAGCGCTGTCGCGTAAGGACTTGTTGCGCTCGCGCGACGTGGTCGCCGCTTGTCGTCCAGTCATCAAGCGGAAGAGTTCATCTGCGTTGACTTCACTGGTCAGATGCTCGCCGACGACTTCACTGTTGCGCATAACACAGATCCGATCACAAAACTTCATCACCTCGTCGAGGCGATGCGACACGAAGATCACGGAACCGATTTCCTTCAGCCGTCGGACTTCCTGCTCGAGCTGCTGAATATCGTTGTCCTCCAGCACCGAAGTCGGCTCGTCGAGGACGATGATCGGCTGCACTCCCGGTTGCCGGCTAATCTGTAGCGCCTTGGCGATTTCGACCATCTGCCGATCGGCGAAGGAAAGATCCTCGACCTTGGATTTCGGATTGATATTGGAGCCAATCCGCTTGAGGATCTCTGCCGCTTCCTCATTGATCTTACGCCAGTTGTAGATCCCGAAGCGAACCTTACAGTCCTTATTGCCCGACTTCGTCGCACGCGTCGACATCAGGATGTTTTCCGCGACCGAGAGATTGACGACCAGGGACTGCTCTTGGTGGACGACTCCTACCCCAGCAGACGCAGCTGCAGCAGGGTTGCTGAAGGTCCTCTTTTGTCCGTAGACAAGAATGTCTCCGGTGTCAGGCTGGTATATCCCCGAGAGGACCTTGAGGAGGCTGGACTTGCCAGCGCCGTTCTCGCCGATTAGCCCGAGCACCTCATGGGTGCGAACACTGAGGCTGACGTTGTTGAGCGCCCTTACGGGGCCGAAGCTCTTCGACACGTTGCATAGAGAGAGAGGGATTGTCTCCTGCATGGCCGATCTCCTACTTGACGATACGCAGACGCGAGCGCTGGCTGAAAGCTGTCGCTACGACAGCAACCACGATGACGAGCCCCGAAACTGCGCGTTGAAATACCGGGCTCACTCCCAGGAGGATCAGGCCGTTGTTGATGATGACCACGAGTAGAACGCCGCAGATCGAGTTGACAACACCCCCCCGGCCTCCGGAAAGCAATGTTCCTCCGATCACGGCGGCAGCAATCGTCTGGAAAAGTTGGCCACTGCCGAGGTCAACGACGCCGACACCGAGGCGACTGCTACCGATCACGCCGGCCAGCGCACTGCAGAAGCCTGCGAGAGCAAAGACGTAGACCTTGTGGCGGTTGACTGCTACGGCGTTTAGAGACGCGATGTTCTCGTCCGCGCCGATCGCATAGGTGAATCTGCCCATTAATGTATTGTCACTGACGAACTTGGCGACCATCACGAAGACGACAGAAACCACGAAGGCATTTGAGACGCCGAGCGGCGAGGCGCTCGCCCAGGTGCGCGTCAGGTGCCCGGAAAGCTGGGGGACGGAGTCACCGAAGAGAACGGTTGCTATGCCGAGGCCGATGAACCAAGTGCCCAGAGACACCATGAAAGACGGAACCCGGAAGACCGTATGGATGACGCCAGTCAGCAGGCCCATCAACGTTCCCGCGAACAGCGCGATCAGGGGCGCTCCGATTCCGAGATCCACGGAGTTCACGCTGTTGGCGGAAAGAAGCACGAAGATCAGCGCAGCAGTCGCCATCACTCCCTCGATGGAGAGGTCGATGCATCCCATCAGGATGACGAACGATGCTCCCATGGCGAGAATGAACGGGATGGATGCCTGGTCGGTGATCGCCCTGAAGTTCTCCCATGTAAGGAAGGTCGACGGCCGCAGGACCGACAGGATCAGGACTACCACGACGAGAGCGGCGAGAGGGCCAAGCCATTCCTTCTTCAAGCCGGGCTTCGATCCGGCGGACACAAGAGCACGATGGCCATTGGAAATTAGATTATCGGAATGCAACATAACTCTCTCGCTTCACTTCTGTGCGGCGCCGAGAATTACTTTAGCTCAGGGCCAACAAAGCGCGCGAACAGGCCCTTGTTGACTTCGGCCATGATCTCGTCTCCGGTTGGCGGCTTAAGCTGCTGCTTGACGTTCGATTTATCGACCCCGAACTGCGAGTAGTTGCCAGCGCGCTGCTCGTGAGTCAGCTTGGAAACATCGAGCTTGCCGATCGCGGCGTCGTAGGCCATCGCTAGGCCGAGAGCGCCGTTGTAGTAGCCGTCGGAAGAATAAGTGTCGATGAAGTTGGGGCCGCTATCGATCAGCTTGAGGGCTTCTTCAGTGTTGTCGTTGCCGGAAAACTTAACTTCGCCGACGCGGCCAGCATCCTGGAATGCGGCATAGGCCCCGAGGGTCATGGAGTCGCTAGCTGCCCACACACCCTTGATTTGGTCGCCATATTTGGTCAGCAGCGTCTTCGTGATGTCATAGGCCTTCTGGCGGTCCCAGCCAGCCGCTTGCGTGTCGAGGATCTTGACGTCGGGGAAGTCCTTGAGCGCCTCGTTCATGCCGTCGTAGCGCTGCTTGGATGGCGGACTGTCGAGAACGCCCTTAAACGCGATAATGCCGCCCTTGCCACCCATTGCAGTAAAGAGTGACTTGCCCGTCCATTTGCCAGCCGAATAGCCGTCATAGGTGAGATGAGCGACGTAATTCGGCGAAACATCCCAGGGATTGTAGCCTTCCGGCTTGTTCCACTGCGTCGTGATGAAGCCGCCAGAGCGCGTGACCGCCTTGACGATAGCGGGGACGTCCGCGCTGTTGATTGGGTTGATGGTTACGACGACTTTCTTGCCCGCGGCGATTGTCGCCTGGATCTGCGCCAACTGCTGCTGCGAATCGCCGTTGGAAACGATCGTTTTTAGTGGAAGACCAACCGAGTCCGCGAATGCCTGCGAACCTGCCGCCCACTGGAGCATATAGGGGTTGGTATTCGTTTGGATGACTGTGACGAGCTGTATGTCGCTCTTGTCGAGGCCGCCAGCCATCACAGCCGACTGCATCGTCATTGCCAGTACCGCAGTTCCCGCGAGTCCCAGCATCTTGCGACGCGTGACCGCACCAGCGCCGATAGCAAAAATAAAATGCGTGTTGCCGAATTTTTCCATTTGAAACTCCTCCCGCTGCCCTTTGCAGACGCGGCGATGTAAACTGTCTTGAATATTAAGCTCAATAAGAATAATTATTCAGAACTCGTCAGCTCTCGCCGCTAGCAGCGAGCCGACTTGACAAATCCAGCCTCATGCCCAATCATATCAAACTTGAATATTTATTCCGTACGAGGTTTACATGCACGAAGACGATCTCGACCGCATCGCTCAAGAGATACGCCTTCGCGATCTGAAAGCGGTATACGAGGCCGGCGCCGGCCATATTGGCGGGGAAATGTCGGCAATCGACATCCTGACCGCGCTCTATTTCCGCGTACTACGCGTCTGGCCGGATCAGCCGAAACACCCCCACCGCGATCGGTTCGTGCTCTCGAAGGGACATGTCGCCCTTGCGCTGTATGTCACGTTGGCAAAGCGGGGATTCATTCCGGAGGAGGAGATATCCGCGTTCCTGAAGCCGCTCTCGCGCCTCAATGGCCACCCGAACTGCAACAAGGTACCGGGCGTAGAAACAAACACTGGTCCTCTCGGGCATGGTCTTCCGGTTGCTGTCGGGATGGCGAAGGCGGCGAAGGTGACTGGAGCGAACTACCACACCTATGTCATGACCGGAGACGGCGAGATGCAGGAAGGCTCGAACTGGGAGGCCATCGCCTCCGCGGCACAATTCCGTCTAGACAATCTGACTTTGATCATTGACCACAATCGCTTCCAGCAGGGGGCCTCGCTCGGAGACACAAACAATCTCGCGCCTTTCCCGAACAAGCTAGAAGCCTTTGGATGGGATGTAACCGAAATCAACGGCAACGCGATGGGCGAGATTGTCCCGGCGCTGAAGAAACGTGGCAATCGCCCGCATTGCGTCGTAGCCCATACTAACAAGGGCCAGGGCATCTCCTTTATGCAGGACACGGTTGACTGGCACCACAAGGTGCCCAACGCCGAACAGTACAAAATCGCAGTGGCCGAGCTTTCGGGGACCCTTTGATGAATGCCGTGACAATTTCTCCAAAGCTTCATGACTGCCGCGACGCCTTTGTCGGCGTTCTGGAGCGCCTGGGCGCCGACAATCCGAAGATCGTTGCTGTCTGCAATGATTCCGTCGGCTCGTCCAAGCTCGGCGGCTTCAAGTCCAAGTGGCCCGAGCGTCTCGTCAACGTCGGGATCGCCGAGCAGAACATGGTTGGGGTGGGCGCTGGTCTCGCCAACGGCGGCCTGCTGCCGTTCGTCTGCGGCGCCGCTTGCTTCCTGACGGGCAGATCGCTGGAGCAGATCAAGGCGGACATCGCCTATTCCAATGCGAACGTGAAGCTGATTGGCATCTCGTCGGGCATGGCCTACGGCGAACTCGGCCCGACTCATCATTCCGTTGAGGACTTCGCTTGGACGAGAGTCCTGCCAAACTTGCCCGTCGTGGCACCTTGCGATTCGATCGAGACTGCTGCTGCCGTGGAGTGGGCCGCCAGCTATCAGGGTCCCGTATTCCTCCGTCTATCCCGTGTCGGCGTTCCGGATCTGCTTCCCGCCGACCACAAGTTCGAACTGGCCAAGGCCAATCTGCTGCGCAACGGCGACGCAATTACACTGATTGCCAACGGCACCCTGACCCATCGCATGATGAAGGCAGCCGCCATTCTCGCTGAACAGGGTATCGAGGCGCGTGTCCTCAACATGGCGACCGTGCGTCCGATCGACGTCGAGGCCGTCGTCGCTGCGTCGCGCGACACTGGTGCCATTCTGACCGCGGAGGAGCATTCGACCTTCGGCGGCCTGGGTTCGGCCATCGCCGAAGTCGTGGTCGCGGAGGCTCCCGTCTCGATGAAAATCCTGGGCGTTCCGGGCATATTCGCACCTACAGGCTCCGCGGAGTTCCTGCTCGACGAGTTTGGCATGTCTCCCCTCGCCATAGCCGAAGTCGCGCTGTCGCTTATCGCACGAAAGTCTTCGAGCGCATGAACGTGCGCGTTTAGATTTCGTGTGGGGCGCCGCAAGTCTTTCCTTTCATCGCGCCTCGATGTTGTGCTTTCCGGAGCCATCATGAATACCGCCATCCTTGCCATTGACCAAGGCACCACGAATTCTAAGGCCGTACTGGTCTCGACCGACGGACAGATCCTGTCGCGCGGCGCCTCTCCGGTTGGCATCGAGCACCCGCAGCCGGGCTGGGTTGAACAGAACCCTATTCGTCTTTGGGAGTCTGTTCTTGAAGCGGTTGCCGCCTGTTTGGAGGCAGGTCCCGATCTCGATATCGTCGGCATCGCCATTTCCAACCAGCGCGAATCCGTCACCATCTGGGATGCCGAAACTGGCGAGCCTCTTGGTCCCGTCCTGAGTTGGCAGTGCCGCCGAACCGCGTCCGCGTGTGCCGATTTGATTTCCTCCGGACATGCACCGCGTGTTCAGGCGCTCACTGGGTTGCCGATTGATCCGATGTTTCCCGGCCCGAAGATGAGGTGGCTGCTGGACCGCGCGCCCGCTGGGCGCGCCATCCGCCTCGGCACCATCGACACCTGGCTGATCAATTGCATCACCGACGGGGCAGTTCACGCCTGCGATTCAGCCAATGCAGCCCGAAGCCAACTCTACGACATTAACCGTCAGGTCTGGAGTGACGAGCTTTGCGACCTCTTCGGCGTTGCCAAGTCCGTGCTGCCTGAGGTTCGAGACAGTTCCTCCCTTTTCGGAGTCACCAAGGACGTTCCAGGCCTCAGGAACGGCATCCCGATAGCCTCAGCGATTGGTGACAGTCATGCCGCTCTCTTCGGTCACGGCGCATTCAATCCTGGCGACGGCAAGGTGACTTTCGGAACGGGTTCTTCGATCATGACCACTCTGCCCCGTTTCATTGCGCCCCAACGGGGCATCACCACGACGATTGCCTGGTCGATCGGCGGCAGGCCAACATACGCCTTCGAAGGTAACATTCTGGTTTCAGCCGCCGCCTTGCCGTGGATGGCGGATATGCTCGGCATCCCCAATGTTCAGTCACTGATCGAACTCGCCGCCACTGCCGAGCCTGGTGGCCCCGGCTTTGTTCCTGCGTTCGTCGGCCTCGGCTCGCCCTACTGGCATTCCGATGCCCGCGCACTGTTTTCCGGAATCACTTTCAACACGAGCCGTGCCCAGATGGCGCGTGCTGCGACTGATGCTATCGCCTTCCAGGCCTACGACGTGTTCAAGGCGATGTCTTTGCAGTCTCCAACGCGGCTCGGAAGTCTCTATGCCGACGGAGGTCCGAGCAAGAATCCCTTCCTCATGCAATGCGTCGCCGATACCTTGAACCACGCGATAATCCAGTGCGACGCTCCGGAAGCTTCGGCTCTCGGCGCAGCCTATCTCGCAGGTCTCTCGCTTGGGGTCTGGCTGGACCTCGCCGCGATCGCGGCTCTTCCGCGCGCTGTGACGACGCTTGCGCCCCGTCCGTCGGATGTGGCCGATCGGCTGCTCGTATGGCAGGACGCGATCTACCGCTCGACCGCTCAGCGGGCTTCGACTATGAACGAATAAAATTCATGGCTGGAGATCGTTATGGGACGCGTCAACGAACTGCGACTGATCGCGCGTATCGCGCAGATGTATCACGTCGAGGGCAAGCGTCAGGCCGAGATCGCGGAGACGATGCGCATGTCACAGACGACAGTCTCCCGCATGTTGAAGCGCGCCGAGCAGGAGGACATCGTCAGAACGACCGTCATCCCTCCGGCGGGTACCTTCGCAGAGCTCGAGGCAGCGCTACGCGAGCGATATGGCCTGACGGAAGCGATTGTGGTCGACTGCTCCGAGGATCGAGACGGGGCGATCATGGCCCGCATTGGCGAGGCCGCGGCACATTTCTTGGAAATCACGTTCCAGCAGGACGAGATCGTGGGGGTGTCGAGCTGGAGTCAGACCATCCTGCGCATGGTGGACAACATTCATCCGCTCAAGAACGGCAAGGCGAAGTATGTTGCTCAGATCTTGGGTGGCATGGGCGATGCTTCGGTTCAGACCCATGCCACCCAGTTAACGGCCCGTCTCGCGCGGCTCACGGGTGGCGAACCGCGTCTTCTTCTGGTGCAGGGCATCACTTCGTCGCGAGAAGCCAAGCTCGTTATGCTCGCCGATCCTGTGGTGCGAGAGACGATGGACCTGTTCGGGCGCCTCACCTTGGCCATCGTCGGCATTGGTGCCGTAGAGCCGTCCGAACTCCTCGCCCGGTCCGGCAACGTCTTCTCACGCCAGGAAATGGCAATCCTGCAGGAGGCTGGCGCGGTGGGCGAGATCTCCTACCGCTTCTACGACAAAGACGGGAAGCCCGTGGAAACCCCGCTCAACGATCGTGTCATCGGCATCACGCTGGAGGATCTCCGCAAGACCGACCGGGTGATGGCCCTCGCGGGCGGCGAATCCAAGACACGTGCCATCGCTGGCGCCCTGAAACTTGGGGTGATCGACGTCCTTGTAACCGACAAATTCACTGCAGCGCGACTCACGGCATAATCCGGACCGTCGGCCCGCTGCGCACTGTGGAAGGAAAGACCATGCATCGTTTCGCAGGCCAGACCGTGTTCGTAACCGGAGGCAACAAAGGCATCGGCCGGGGCATAGCGAAGCGCTTTGCCGAAGAGGGAGCGAAAGTTGCCATCGCTGCCATCGAGAAAGACACTGTCGAGGCCGCCGCGGCGCTCGCTACAGAGACGGGCGCCCAAGTCATCGGGCTCGCGCTGGATGTAACCGACGGAAAGGCCGTCCAGGAAGCCTATGGCGAGACCGAAGCCAAGATCGGTGCAATTTCGATCTCGGTACAGAATGCCGGTGTGATCACGATAGCCAAGGTCGAGAACCTCACGGAGCGCGAATGGGACCTCAACCTCGATGTGAACACGAAGGGCGTGTTTCTCTGCTGCCAGGAAGCAGTCCGCCGCTTCCGCGCCAGCGGCACTAAGGGTCGCCTGATCAACACCGCCTCCGGACAGGCTCGCCAAGGCTTCATCTACACTCCGCACTACGCCGCCTCGAAGTTCGGCGTCGTCGGGCTAACGCAGAGCCTCGCCAAAGAACTCGCCCGCGAAGGCATCACCGTCAACGCCATTTGCCCTGGTATCATCCACACCGAAATGTGGGACTACAACGACCGCGTCTGGGGTCAAATGCTCGGCGAATATGGTCCGGGCGCACTTATGGCCGAATGGATCAAAGGGATTCCAATGGGAAGAGCTGGTACCCCCGCTGAAGTGGGAGCGCTTGTCTCGTTCCTCGCTTCCGCCGACGCAGCCTACATCACGGGCCAGACCATCAATGTCGATGGTGGCCTGATCATGTCTTGATCGGGCGCCCTGCGTCGCTAGACGACGCGTTCGTTCCTGATCTTGGCTCAGATCGCATCGGAGACGATCCGATAGCAGACGAATCGCATCAAGGCTCATCCCGACAAGCTCCGAAAGTCCCCATCGAGACTGCTGTCGAGCCAGAAGCGCAGCGTGAACTTCTTAGGATTTACAAGCCAAACTGCCGTGCTTTACGCAGCCGGAGCCGCGATCGCCGCAGCTGACTATGGCAGCTTCCGTCCGGCAGCTGAATCAAGACCTGCTTGTCAACGCGCGTTTGGAAAAACGCGCACAATTCCGCCGTAGCGAAATCAATAGCTTGACATTTGTTTCTAAATGAAGAGCGACGAGCTCAATTTGAGCCGAGTTGCGGCACGCGTCGGTATCGGCCAAGTCTGAAGCAAGCAGGCTCAAATCGCGGAGGCGCAACCACACTACAACCGCCGACCGAGCACCTTTCACATGAGGCGCGGTCTAACGGTGAGCCAATTGCTTTGAACATTTTCGGGCTAAGCCGCCCGTATGTTGGCCATGAAGCGATCGAGCTCGGTCCGCAGACGCACACTCTCGGTCGATAGCATCTTGGCCGAACTCAGCACCTCGTCCGAAGCAGTTCCGGTCTCGGTCGCAGCGCGATTGACCTGTCCAATATCGACAGCCACAGCCTGCGTGCCCTGCGCGACGGTTTGGACGCTACGCGCGATCTCCTGGGTAGCGGCACCCTGCTGTTCGACCGCGCCCGCGATCGAGGCTGCAATCGCCGATATCTGATCGATCGTCGTCCCAATCTCCTTGATCGCCCCCACTGACTCGCTCGTGGCGCCCTGCATCGCGGCAATGTGGGCCGAGATTTCGTCAGTCGCGCTTGCTGTCTGGCTCGCGAGCGACTTGACCTCGCTCGCGACAACGGCGAAGCCCCGCCCTGCCTCACCCGCGCGCGCCGCCTCGATGGTGGCGTTGAGGGCCAGGAGATTGGTCTGTTCGGCGATCGCTGTAATCAACTTCACGACGTCACCGATCTGTTGCGCCGCGCGGGACAGCTTGGCTATGCGATCATCGGTTTCCTTGGCCTGCACCACGGCAGCTTCCGTGATACGGTTGGAACCCTGGACCTGCCGACCGATCTCCTCGACCGACGCAGAGAGCTCTTCCGTCGCGGTAGCGACCGACTGCATATTGGAGGAAGCCTGCTCGGAAACGTTGGCGACCTGGCTCGACAAGCCCTGTGTCGTCTCTGCGGTCCGCGTCAGCGTGGTCGCAGCGGTCTCGAGCTGAGCTGCGGAGGCCGAGACAGTTGATACGATGGAGCCGACCGCGCTCTCGAATTGGTCGGCGAATCGAATCAGCTCGGCGCGTCGAGAGGCCGCCTGCTCCCGATTCTGCGTCTCCGCCGTTGCGGCGTCCCGTTCAGCCCTGGCAATCGCCTGCAGCTTGAACTCTTCCACCGCCGCGGCCATTTCACCGAGCTCATCCTCTCGGCCAAGCCCCGGCAACACCACGTCAAAATCTCCCGACGCCAGCTTTCGCATCGCATTGCACATCGCGATCATTGGGCGAGAGATGCCCGCACCGAGCAGCAGAGCAAGGACAGCGCCAAGAAGTATTCCGCCGGCGGCGAGAATCACGATCAGTTGCTTGGTCCGACCGATGGCCTGTTCCGACTCCGCTTCCAGTCGCCGCTGCTCGGTAAGGAGATCGGATTTCATCGCGACCGAACCTTGCATGATCGTCCCGGCCGAGTTGCCCATCTCCGCCACAAGCTCATCGACGGACTTGGCATTCGCTATGAGCTTCTCCAGCGCCTCGCGATAGGCTTTCAGGAACGCCTTGGCTTCCCTGAGGCCGGCTACGACCTTCTCGTCCGCCGAATAGATCGCCTTGAACGAATTCTGAGCCAATTTCAGCCCACCGAGCGCACTTGCTGCGACCGACTGATCCGAACTGAGATAGAAATTGCTGGCGGCAGCGTTCGCGGCCTGAAACTGCGTGTTGACCTGCTTAGTACCGAACTCAATAGCCTGGGTCTCGGTGTCGGACGCACCAAGACGGATATCGTCCAACTTGTATTTCAGCAGGCTCGCGCTGGGCGTGAGTTGATCATGCACGATCAGCGCACTGCTACGCTTCAGTTCGAGGATTTTGGAAAATGTCGCCGAAAAGCCGGTGAACTCTTTTGCCAGCTTGTTGAGACGGTCCAGGCGCTCTGGCGCCTTGGTGTTCTTGACCGATTGATCGATTGCATTCTTCAAGCTGGCCTCGGCATCCAGCGCTGCCTTCGCATCGTCTTCCTTGCCAGTGACCACGAAGTATCGAGCACCCGAGCGGTAGGCCAGGAGTTCATGATCGATATTGCGTGCGAGATCGGCCTCCGAAACACTGGCCCGGAAGGACCCGACCCGATCGGAGACACGCTCGAACCCGAAATAGGCGAACGCCATGCTGATGGCCAGGATGACGAGAACCGCCCCGAATCCGGCTACAATCTTCGCACGAAATCGCAGGCGCGGAATGAGATTGCGCGTCGGTTTTCCTTTGATACGCCCAGCCATCCGCATTCGCCCCCATGTTAGCACTGGCCCACCCAGCGGTCGGGGATTTCCCCAGACAGATTTGAACATGAGTGGAGAGAGGTCAAAGTCAGGTAAATCCGTCTTACCGGACGACGGGTGCATCGTCGCTGCAGAGGAATGGCCAGCGTCGACCATTGACGCTTGGACGTTGACCGGCCTAGCCACAAGTGACTTGGCGAACCCATCGGAAACTGTTGAAGACCAACCCTTTTCTCAGATCGTGCTTTGGTGGAGGATGGACGGACTGCGAGGTCTGGCCGGTCACCGAAGGTCAGATTGTTGAATGCAAATTGACTAACCGTTGAGCCGTATGCATCGATCTCGATATGAGTAACCGAACCGACCTTGTTGAGCTGGAAGCTTTCCTAGCGATTGTACGTGCAGGCGGCTTCCGTCGCGCCGCGACCATCAGGGGTGTCTCCGCCTCTGCTCTCAGCCATTCCATGAGAAGCCTCGAGCAACGGCTTGGCGTCCGCCTTCTCCATCGCACCAGCCGGAGCGTGCATCTTACAGCTGCTGGGGAAATGCTCGTGCGTGAGCTGGAGCCTCGCTTCCGCGGGATTGAGGAAGCCATCGAGGGCCTGAATGAGTTCCGGGGTCACCTTGTAGGCCGCGTCAGGATCACCGCATTGCGCGACGCTGCGCGCCTGCTTCTCGCGCCGAAGCTCCCAGCGTTTCTCGCCGCTTTCCCTGAGATCGAGGTGGAGATTGCCGTCGATGACAAGTTCGTCGACATGGTCGCTGAGGGATTTGACGCGGGTATCCGCTATGGCGGGACCGTGCCCGAGGGCATGATTGCCTCGCGACTGAGCGACAGTCTCGAATGGGTCATCGTCGGCTCACCCGGTTATCTCAAAGATCATGGCCATCCAAAACACCCGGAAGATCTTTCGAGCCATAAGTGCATCCGCATCCGCCTGGGCACCGATCGAATCTACGAATGGGAATTCGAGCATCAAGAGAAACGTCTCACCATCGACGTTCCCGGAACGATCATTCTGGATGACTCCGAACTCTCGATCCGAATGGCGGAGGCCGGCGTTGGCCTGTTCTATTGCCTGAAGGCCAGGGTTGAAGCGCAGTTGTCGAGCGGCTCACTGGTTGCGGTGCTGCCCGAGTGGATTTCGCCCGGACCGGGCTTCCACGCCTACTACTCTTCCCACCGTCAAGTGCCCTCCGCGCTGCGAGCGTTCCTGGACCATCTTCGAGGTTAGTGGTGGTTTTCCCGCTCTGCCCGCTACAAGTCGTCCCCCAAGCGTCGCGATTTCGTCAAGGGACTTCCACAACTCTAGTCGAGCAAGTGAAGTCGTCTGATCGCTCGCTAAGGCACGTTCTCACTAGGGGCTAGCCATTGATGTCCGGTGGCCCCCCAACAGCGACCGAAGGACATTCTCCGAGGTCGCAGATGGGCCACAAGCAGATCAGCCCCCGGGGCCGTCCTTCATGATATAGCCCATTAGGTCGTCCACGTTGTGCTCCAAATCCCGGATGATGTTCTTGACGACGTCTCCGATCGAGATCACGCCTACGACCTTGCCCGCGTCCAGCACCGGCAGATGGCGAAAGCCGCGCGCAGCCATCATTGCCATGCAGCCCTCCAGCCGATCGTCCGGCTTAACCGTAACCGGGTTGCTCGTCATCACCTGGCTCACGGGCGTCGTCTTCGCATCGAGCCCGGGCAGCAGCACTTTAATAGCGCAGTCACCCTGGGTCACGATACCGACCAGCACGTCGTCGTCGATGACCAGCACCGACCGGACCCGATTGTCGCGCATCTGGCGCAAGGCTTCGACGACCGTGTCGCCGGAACGAACATCGATCAGGGCACCCTTCTTCTGGGCTAGAGCGCTTTTTACTGTGCTCATCGATCTCCCCTCGGGGGCCCTGTCCTGCCCCACCCTTGATGGTCCGCATTGAAGAATAGTCGAAATATCTTGCCTCGTCAGCACCGCGCCGATGTCGCCGGCGAAGCCTGTCACCGATCCCGACAGCGGGATTTTCACCGCCTCGATGGTACAGCCCGGCAGCACCTTCACCACTTCCAGCTCGAAGCCGCTGACGTCATCCTGCGCAGCGCAAACCCTCGAGAGATACCGCTCTACCATCTCTCCAAATTCCATAGCCGACAGAGTGGTGGAATAGGGTACCCGGGTTCAAGCGGTCGAAGCACTGGCACCAGCTCAAGGGCTGCTATGGATTTAAAAGCCGTCGATGGGGCTTGAGCGACGCGCGGTCCGCTTACATCGCTTAGCGGGCTTATCTATGGTCAAGCGAGACTTCTCGGTCCGTCTACTAGTGAGCACCCCTCACAACATTCTTCGCCGTGCCATTCCAGAACGCTTCGATATTATCGATGAGCTGGTCCGCAAGCGATTGCACCGCCTCCTGACTTGCCCACGCGACGTGAGGCGTCAGGATGAAGTTGGGCAGCCCTGTCAGTTGCATGAGTGGATGATCGGCTGAGGGAGGCTCGACGGTAGCCACATCAAAGCCGGCGCCTGATATGCGACCGCAACGAAGCGCCTCACCCAGAGCGATCTCGTCAACCAGACCACCTCTCGCCGTATTGATGAGTATTGGCTTGCGTTCCATGAGTGCGAACTCGGGCGCCCCGATCATGTTGCGCGTCGCCGGCGTCAGCGGAGCGTGGATGGTGATCGCATCGCTGAGACGCAGCACGTCTTCGAACGGCGTATAGAGCGGCCCCATTCCCTGCACACCTTTGTAGGATGAAAACAGGACGCGCATCCCAAAGGCTCGCGCGAGGTCCGCGACGGCACGTCCCAGCGCACCGTCTCCAATGATCCCGAGTACAGATCCTGCGATATTCCGGATTGGGTAATCGAAATAGCAAAACTGCCCCGACTCAACCCAACGTCCCGCCCGCACCGAGTCCCGATACGCGAGAAGGCTACGCCGGAGGGCAAACAGAAGAGCGAACGTATGTTCGGGGACTGTGTCGAGCGCGTAGTCCCGAATATTTGACACGAGCACATTCCTGGCAGCACAGGCCGCAACATCCACCACATCTGTGCCGGTCGCAGCGACTGCCACCAGTTTCAGGTTGCGTGCTGTGGCAATCGCCTTTGCAGTTACCGGCGCCTTGTTTGTGATCACAACATGGGCATCCGCAATCCGATCGCTCACCTCCTCGGCTCGCGTCGCTTCGTACTCAATCCACTCGTGTGAAAATGACAATTGGCGCAAAACAACGTCAGGCAGCATCGTGCTCCTATCGAGAAACACGACCTTTGCGGTTGTGATGGTTTTGCTCATGTTGAAACTCCGTCCAAGCGTGGCTTTCGCTTCGGGTCGTACCCGCACATTCCCTCCCCGCATACGACGGACGAGAGATCGCTCCGCAAAACGACTTCAAGCAGTTATGAAAGAACGCTTCGCGCTGGGAAAACGAAAAAGACGGTCGAACACATGAGTATTGCTCAACTTCGCCATTTCAACGATATCTCAGTCCTCCTCCGGCGGTCCTGACATCCAGGCCGCAAAGCGCGGCCCCCAATCAGGATGCCATCGGGAAAGCGCGGGCCTGTTTTGAACCATATCGTCCGCGGCCCAACGAATTCGTCTAGCATCCATTTCGGATGTGACTGAATTGTCGGGACAAATGATGTAAAAGTCGCCTCGCCGAAACCTTTCGACAAACAGGTCGATCACTTGTTCGGCCGTCCAGGGCTCCTCCGGTTTAACATCCTGCAACGGCTTCAGGCCCGGAAAGTTCATGGGAGTCCATGTGTACCCAGGCACCAGCAAATGCGCCGTGACACGTCCCCCAGTCGCTTTCAAAAGCTCGTGGCTGAGTTGTTCGGTCAGAACCTTAACTGCCGCCTTGGAGACGGAGTATGCCGCTTTTCCAGGAGGGGTGGTAATACCTTCCTTGGACCCGAGATTGACGATCGCGCTTCGCGTTTTTGCTTCCATCATTCGCGGAACGAAGAGGTGCTGGGCCGCGAGTGGACCGAAAAAATTGACATCGAGCGCATGTCGCCATGCTTCGACTTTCTCGTAAGGGCCCGCGCGCTCGATGATTGCGGCATTATTCATCAGCAAGGCAACTTCACCGAATTGTTCGTATGCCGCTTCCCTTAAAGCTTCGAGATCCGCCTCGCGGGATACGTCGCCTGCCATGACGACAACTTCGGTATCGAGCGCGCCGGCGAGCACCCGAAGCCTTTTCTCGTCTCTATCGAACAGCACGAGGCGCATCCCTTCGCGAGCAAAGCGGCGTGCCGCAGCCGCGCCGATTCCGCTCGCCGCACCAGTCACAACTGCGACGCGCCCTCGCGCGATGATGTCGGCGTTCATCTCTGTCCTTCCTTAAGTGAGACCCGCATCCGGGCTTGCCGTGCTAGGACCCCGATCCCGGCAAAGCCAGTCCGAATGTTTTGACCAGATCGTTCTCCTGCTCTGGTGACAGAAAGCGTGGATTGAGGCCACGCAATAGCAAATAGAGTTTGGCGGTCTCTTCGAGTTCCTCGGTCGCAAACACGGCTGCCTCGAGCGTTTCGGCAGAGACGACCGGCCCGTGATTGGCCAACAGGATGGAGGAGTATTTCCCCGCGAGCCCCGTAATCGCCGAAGCGACCGCGGGGTCTCCTGGTCGATAGTACGGGATCAGGGCCGTCTGACCGCACTTCATCAGATAATAAGGCGTCATCGACGGCAGGGCCGCTCGTGCGTCGATCTCGGGCAGCATCGAGAGCGCTACCGAATGTGTCGAATGAAGGTGAACGACAGCCCCCGCGTTCGTGCGGGTGTCGTAGAGCGCAGCATGGAGCGGCACCTCCTTGGTCGGAGGATCACCGGAAACAACGCGCCCCTCCGCGTCGATCCTCGATATCCGGGCCGGATCAAGAAAGCCCAGAGAAGCGTTGGTCGGCGTGACCAACCACCCGCCGTCCTCGAGTCGGACGCTGATATTACCCGACGAGCCTGGTGTCAGCCCCCGTTCGAATAATGACCGGCCGAACCGGCAAATCTCTTCTCGACGTTTGGTCTCGCTCACGTGCACACCGAAGACTGGAACAAAGACCTCTTTCCGAACAGGATCCATCGCGGCTTACCGTCGCTACGGGATCGCTCTCGAGTCGTTTGCGGTCATAGAATGAAGCCGGTGTGGATGAAGTTCGAGTGATGACCATCGACAATGGCATTGAGGATTTCGCGCGCTGGCTGCGTGTATTTCGTCGCCACCATCGAACGAATTGAAAACGAACGCAGCGCATCCGTGACCGACAGCGTGCCCTCTGCTGAGTCCTTCCTTCCGGTGAACGGAAAGACATCGGGCCCACGCTGACACTGACAATTAATATTCACCCGGCACACCTGGTTGACCAGCGAGTCCGCCATACGGCCGATCATGTCAGGATCGCTGGCAAACAGGCTCACCTGCTGACCGTGTTCGGATGAGGCAACGTAATCGAGCGCAACCTCAAGGTCGTCAAAACTCATGATCGGGACGAGCGGACCAAATTGCTCCTCTCGATAGAGCCGCATTGCTGACGTCACCGGGTATACCACCGCCGGATAGAACAACGTGCCTTCGACCGTACCGCCACCGGCGTTGAGAACATCGGCGCCATTTGCGACGGCGTCATCCAGAAGTTCGGTCATCTGCTTGGCCTTCCCCGTACTAGGCAAGGGGGTCAAGCTTACACCGGATGCCCATGGCATTCCGATCTTCAAATCGCCGAGAAGCCGCAGAAATTCTGACGTGAACGCCTGCTCAACATCACGATGGACGAGCAGCATTTTCAGGGCGGTACAGCGTTGTCCATTGAACGAGAGAGCTCCCGCCAGACATTCGCGCGCCGCAAGCCCTATGTCTGCGTCAGGCATGATGATGGCCGCGTTCTTGGCGTCGAGCCCTAACACGGCACGCAGACGATTGGTCTTTGGGTGCACCTTCTTGAGATGGTCTGCCACACGGCTTGACCCGATAAGCGTCAAGACGTTGACCTTGCCGGTGCTGAGAAGCGCTGGGACAATCTCAGCGCCTTCCCCGTAGGCGAAGTTGATCACCCCCGGGGGAAACGCCTCGCAAAAGGCATTGAGCAACGGCTCGAACAGGAGCACCCCGTTACGCGGCGGCTTGAACACGACGGAATTGCCCATGATCAGGGCAGGAATGAGTGTCGCGAAAGTTTCGTTGAGCGGGTAGTTGTAAGGGCCCATGCACAACACGACTCCGAGCGGAGTGCGGCGGATGAGGCCGACCGTCCCCTCCACGATTTCGAAGTGGGAGTTCGCATTGTCGAGATTGCGTAAGGCCTCGATGGTTTCCCTAATATAGTCGATCGTGCGGTCGAACTCCTTTTCGGAATCGGCCAGCGTCTTGCCGATCTCCCACATGATGAGACGCGAGATATCTCCTCGGCAGGCACTCATGCGAGCCAAGAATTTCTGCATCGCGAGGATACGGTCGGAGACGCGCATCGTCGGCCAAGCGCCACGCCCATTGTCGTAAGCGGTCACAGCAGCATCGAGAGCGACCAATGCCGACTCGACACTTCCGAACGGATGACTGCCGAGCCGCGCTTGCGTCAAACGACCGTTGTCGTCACGAACCATCACCGGCGAGAGCACATCCTTGGTTGGCCCCGCCCAATCGCGGATTTCACCACCGACGAGGACGCGACGCTGCTCGATCGGCTGGATCGCAAACTCGCGCAGACCTTTATCATCGGCGCTAGGAAACAACATTCTCAGTTGATCGGAGTTCATGATATTCCCCAGCCCGACGGCCCCAGGTCACTAATGACCGGACTTGTGCGATCTTGTCGTGACCCCGAGACGGACGTAGGTCGCAATCCGCTTTTCGATCACCCAGGGCGAGACCAGTCGGTCGAAACGGCGGAAGTGCTCGGTCGCTAAGTGGGCGTCAAATGCCGCTTTGTCGTCATATATTTCGTAAAGGAATATCTCAGCGCCGTCGTCTGCTTCACAGACATCGAAGAGCCGACAACCTGATTCGAGTGCGATCGAATCGGCGGCGTTCGCCAGCATCGCCTCGAGAAACTCGACCGTGTGCCCCGCCCTGATCGAAAAGGTCACGGTCACGACGAACTCGCCCATCACGCCACCGCCTTCATCGCTTGCGGAAGAGCTGCAATGGTTTCACGCGTGACTGCCGCGCATCCCGCCGTGCCACCCAGCTCGATCGGCACCGCCCCGGAAGAGAGCGCCATTTGTACTGATGCTTCAATCAGACGAGCACGAACCTCCAGCTGAGGCTCGCTATGCTTCTCCGCGAGCCAATCAAGCATCATCGCGGCTGAGAGGAACATTGCGCACGGGTTCGCTTTTCCCTGTCCGGCAATGTCAGGGGCTGTACCGTGCGCAGGCTGAAACAAGGCATGCTTATCGCCGACGTCGGCGGACGGGGCCATGCCCATTCCACCAACGAGTCCGGCGGCGAGATCGGACAGGATATCCCCGAACATATTCTCGGTGACCATGACGTCGAGTGTCCACGGCTTCTTGACCATCAAAAGCGCCATGGCGTCGACATACGCATGGTCGGCCCCGATGGTCGGGTGCGTCGCCGCGACCTCATCGAAGATCTTGCGAAAGAACGCCATGGACGTGAACACGTTCGCCTTGTCGACACAGGTCACCCGCGCCTGGCCGCGCCTTGATTGGCGACGTTGGGCCAGCCGGAAGGCAAAATCGCTCACTCGCGCGGTTCCGTTCCTGGTGATGCACATCGTGTCGTACGCCTCATCGTCACCGACGACCTTGCCCCTACCCCGCGCGTGGAAGAGCCCTTCTGTCTGCTCCCGGACCAGGACGAAATCGATGTCATCCACGCGCTCGTCCGACAAGATCCGCGGGAGGCCCGGAAACCAACGGATCGGGCGAACCCCGGCGTAGAGATCTAAGGCCATCCGAAGATCGAGCTGGGGAATGATCTCTGTTCCGTCCGTATGCCGAATGTCCGGCCACCCCATAGCGCCGAACAGAACAGCGTCCGCCTCGCGGCACGCATCGAGAGTAGCGTCCGGCAGTGCTTCACCGCTCTCGGCATAAAATTGCGCTCCAGCCTGCCAGGTGGTCATTCGCAAAGGCGCGCCGGTGGTCTTGGCTTCCACGGCGGCCAGAAGTTCGAGGCAGGCCGCCATGACTTCACGCCCGATGCCGTCGCCCGGCAGGACCGCAATATCAAGATGATTGGAAGAGACTGTCACGCTGCATCTCCAGGTCGGTTCTGCTTAGGCTGCGGATCGCATCGCCATTGTACACAAAGGGCGTCGTTGTTGCGTTCAATAACGTATGCATTAGTTGTACACTAGTCCGATATGACGAAAGCTGCAAGGTTGAAGCACGATCCTTTCCCGGCTAGTCGAGGGGCGATCAGCGGGGACCGCCCCTCATCCACGAGTTTTTGGAGCAAGCGATGAGCCTCCCCTTCTCTTTCGACCTGGGCCAGGGCTAGGTTTCGACAAGTGACGGATTTGGCTGGGATCTTTCCACAACCGAACCTTCCGATTGATGGTCGCGATGCAATTGGTTGCTCACGGCGATAGTGGTAAGACCAGGGAGAGAAGAACTGACCGCAATGACAACCAAGCCTCGAAAAAAGTCGCCAGACCTCAAGCCTGTGCCCCGAAAGGTGCCGACACGGACGCGCCTGGCCCCCGTTGCGTCCCCGAGCGGCAAACCAAATCAAGCTGATATCGCCTATGCTCGGTTGCGCGAGCTGATATTGAGCGGCGCTATCGCCCCCGGCAGCTTCGTTCTTGAACTTGAGGCGGCGGCACGTCTTGGCATGAGCCGAACACCTGTACGAGAGGCGATGGTGAGGCTGCGCGCCGAAGGCATTGTCGAAATCCGCGCGCGCCACGGAATGCGCGTCCTTCCGGTGTCGGCGGACGACATGCGCGAGATCTACGAGGTGCTCACGAGCCTGGAAGCGACCGCCGCCGGGCTCGTCGCGAGGCGTGGAATCGCCAAGGAGGCTTTGGTCTCTCTCAATATGGCCGTCGCCAACATGGACGACGCATTGGATCGGGATGACCTGGAGGCGTGGGCCCAAGCGGACGAGTCCTTCCATCGGACACTGATCAACAGTTGCGGCAACCGACGCATCATTCAGACAGTCGATCAGTTCTGGTCGCAGGCGCATCGTGCGCGCCTGCTGACGCTCCGCCTTCGTCCTAAACCGACGCAATCGAACCGGGAGCACGCCGCTCTGGTGCGGGCAATTGCCAAGGGCGACGCTGACGCCGCCATGCGCCTGCACCAAGAGCACCGCGAACGTGCGGGAAGGCTTCTGACCGACCTGCTCTCGAAGCTGCCCTGAGCGGCCGATCAGTTCGCACTTCGTGCCTGGCAGCGCTATCCGCGGACAGCGCTGGAGTTTGTTTGCCCTCGTTTCAACGAGCCGCACCGGCAGAAGCCCCAACTGTCGCAGGTGCGCTGCGGGACTTTTGCCGGGTGAAGTAGACCACCGAAACGGCCACGCACGCCGTCCAGATTCCGGCCACACAGTAGATGCCCAGGTCCAGCGTGTTGGTCGATTGCGTGAGAAAGCCGATGATGAAGGGCGCGAAGAAGCCGGCCGTCAATCCGATCGAATTGATGAAGGCGATTCCGGCGGCGGCCGAAACATCCTTGAGCGCGGCCGTCGGCAGGCTCCAGAATACCGGCAGCACGGCCATGACTCCGCCCAGCGCCATGCTCAGCCCGATCAGGACAAGAACGAGGTTGTGCTTGAACCAGACGCTGATCAGGAAGCCGGCAACGCCGAACAGGCAGCTTCCGACGAAGTGCAGGAAGCGCTCGCGCTTCCGATCGGAGCTGCGACCGACTGCGAGCATCACGATCACCGCTCCGGCGTAAGGCACCGCCGAATAAATGCCGAGCTGGACGGTGTCCGTAACCCCTGCCCCCTTAATCAAGGACGGGAGGTAGAAGAAAATTCCCGATTGGGCGAGCACGATCCCGAAGAGAATTGCAGCAAGCAGAAGCACGTCGACGTTCTTGAAGACGTCAAGGATGCCCATCTCGGGCTTCCTGACGTTCTCCGCATCGATGTTGGCGCGAAGGCGCACCTTTTCCGACGAAGACAACCAAGAGGCACCCTCGATGGTGTCGCTCAGCTTGAACCAGACCACGAATGCCAGCAGGACGGCCGGGAGACCCTCTAGCAAGAACATCCACTGCCAGCCGGCGAGTGACGCAGTTCCGTGCATGTGGGCGATGATCAGACCGGAGATCGGCGCGCCGAAGATGCCGGCAAGAGGTGCAGCGAGGTAGAAGAGTGACGTGACGGTGGCGCGACGCTCGGTCGGATACCATCGCATCAGGTAGAAGATGACACCAGGAAATAGCCCGGCTTCTCCGATCCCCAGCGCGATGCGGAAGATATAGAAGGAATATTCGGACCAAACCAGCATCATCCCCATTGAGATGAGGCCCCAGGTCATCAGGATGCGGCTCAGCCATCGCCGCGGGCCGAAACGATGCATCAACAGATTGCTGGGGACTTCCGATGCCGCATATCCGAGGAAGAAGAGTCCCGCGCCGAGCCCGTAGATGGCTTCGTTCAATCCGAGATCGCCCATCATATGGGGCTTGGCAAAACTGATGTTGATCCGGTCGAGATACGACACCGTGTAACACGTGATCAGCAGCGGCATCAGATAGAGCGTGACTTTCCGGTAGATAGCATCATCGCTCCCGGTTTTCGATCGCCCCGCTTCCTCACCCATGGCCCCCTCCTCCTTGCTTTACAGCATTCATTACTGCATGCATTAATGCGATCGTTACAAATGTAAGGCTGGAAATCAAGCCGTTTTCGCATCATCTTTGGTCCCGGGCGGGAAACCATGGGTCGACAACGCGAAACAGGCCTGGGGAATGGATCGATGAGCGAGGAATTCGACTACGTGATCGTTGGCGCCGGCGCCGCTGGATGCGTCCTCGCGAACCGGCTTACGGCCGATGGCGTCGCCACGGTTTGCCTGCTCGAGGCGGGACCGCCCGATCGCAACCCGTTCATCCACTTGCCCGCCGGTTTCATCAAGACGCTGTTCGATCCGACCTGCACCTGGCAATTCAAGACCGATCCGACCGAGCGAACCGGCGGCCGACCGATCGCAACGACGCAGGGCCGCACGTTGGGCGGCGGCTCGTCCATCAACGGAATGGTCTACAACCGCGGACAACCGGCTGACTTCGATGGATGGGCCCAACGGGGCAACCGGGGGTGGGCTTGGGACGACGTCCTCCCCTACTTTCGTCGCTCGGTGCGGCGGTTGGATATCGAGAAGGGGCCCGAGCACGGCGAAGCAATTCCGGTCAGTCGAATGGACTGGCTTCACCCCGTCTCCGAGGCCTTCATTCGCGGTTGCATCAACGCGGGAATTCCGCAAAACCCGGACTATAACAACGGCCATCAGGCGGGAGTGGGATATTTCCAGCGCACGATCGACCGGGGCTGGAGAGTCAGCAGCGCGCGCGCATTCCTGAAGCCTGCGCTGTCGCGTTCAAACCTGGAACTCCGCACCAACGTTCGCGCGAGCGAAATTGTGCTCGACCAGCGTCGCGCAGTCGCGGTGCGGTATCTGCGTCGACGTGGCGCCACGCCAAACGAAGTTCGCGCGAGACGCGAAGTCATCCTAGCGACGGGTACCGTCAATACCGCACGGCTGCTCCAGGTTTCCGGCATCGGCCCAGCGCCTGCGCTTGCGTCCTTGGGTGTACCCTTGAGACACGAGCTGAACGGAGTAGGAGCGAACTTTCGCGACCACTATGCGGTGCGGATTGTGATGAAAGCCAGGCCGGACGTCGTCACATTGAACGAACTGTCGCGCGGGCTTCGTCTTGGAGGACAGATCGCCCGCTGGGCCGCCGGCTTGCCCAACATCCTGGCAACGTCCCCGTCGCAAGTCCATGTCTTTTGGAAGTCATTCGAAGGCCTCGATGCGCCGGACCTCCAATGCGTGTTCACGCCCGGCTCCTACAAGCAAGGCGCCGTCTATGTGCTGGACGACTATCCCGGCGTGTCGGCCGGCGCTTGGCCGCATCGCCCGCAAAGCACGGGATATGTGCACGCCCGCTCCACGGACGTCTTCGAGGACCCAGTCGTTCAGCCGAACTATCTCAGCGCCCCCCAGGATCGACGTACTACGATCGGCGGCCTCCGCCTGATCCGCCGCCTCCTGTCGACGCCCGAACTCGCGCATTATCTCCAGAACGAGACCCTGCCCGGCCCTGACGTGACCACCGACGACGAACTGCTCGACTACAGCTATCGAAACGGGACCACCTGCTATCATCTCATCGGAACTGCGCGCATGGGACCGGCAACCGATCGGGATGCTGTCGTGGACAACGAGCTTCGGGTCCACGGACTTGACCGCCTGCGGATCGTTGACGCCTCGATCATGCCGACGATGCCATCTGCGAACACGTACGCCACGACGCTTATGATCGCAGAAAAGGCTGCCGACATGATCCAAGGTCGACAGCTGCCAAACAATCAGGCCGGGTGAAAGGCGCAACGCCTGTCAGCGCATCACGAAGGGATCCACCACGTCTTCCGCGGTCCCAATCATGATGCTCTTGGTCTGGAGATAGTTCTGGATCGAATCCAGTCCATTCTCCCGGCCGATGCCCGAATGCTTGTAGCCTCCGAGAGGCGAGAGGTAGCTGATCACGCGATAGGTGTTGACCCACACCGTACCAGCCTGAAGTCGCTCCGAGACCCGGAGGACTCTTCGAATGTCCTGCGTCCAGAATCCTGCAGCAAGGCCGAACGTCGTGTCGTTCGCGATCGCGATCGCTTCCTCGTCGTCGTCGAAGGGAATGCATGCCAGAACGGGACCGAAGACCTCTTCCTGGGCAATGCGCATGCGGTTGTGCACCCCCGTGAATATCGTCGGTTCGACGAAGTAACCGCCTTCTCCGATGTCGGGCCCGGTCGCCGGCCCACCACCCAGCACGCAAGTCGCGCCCTCGCCCTTCGCGACATCGATGTAATCGAGAATCTTCCGATATTGAGGGGGCGTCGTGACGGGGCCGACCTGTGTGCTGGCCAGGAGCGGATCGCCCTTCTTGGCCCGTCCGGCAAACGCGACAACGCGCTCCACGAACTGGTCGTGGATGCTCCGATGAACGAGGAGACGTGAACCGGCGATGCATGTCTGTCCGGTCGCAGCGAAAATCCCCGAGATGACGCCTTTGACCGCGTTGTCGATTTCCGCATCGTCGAAGACGATGTGAGGCGATTTGCCGCCGAGTTCGAGCGTCACCTTCTTGAAGCTGCGTGCCGCCAGTTCGCCGATTCGGCGCCCGGTGGCTTCGCTTCCGGTGAAAGCAATTTTTGCAACATCGGCATGCGAGATCAGGGCATCGCCGATCTCACCTCCAAACCCAGTAACCACGTTGAAAACGCCCGGCGGAAAGCCGGCCTTGTCCACAAGCTTCGCGAACTCCAGCGTTGAGGCGGACGTGAACTCAGACGGCTTTGCGACGAAGGTGTTTCCCGCGGCGAGCGCCGGAGCGAGCTTGTAGGCGAGAAGCAGAAGCGGCGAATTCCAGGCGGTGATGCCGACGCATACGCCGAGGGCCTCCTGCCGTGTGAAATTGAATGTCTGCGGTTTGTCGATCGGGATGACAGCGCCCTGGACCTTATCCGCAAGGCCGCCGAAATAGTAATACCACTGCGGAATGTACTTCAGCTGGAACGCCATCTCGTTGATGAGCTTGCCGTTGTCCGTCACCTCGGTTTGGGCGAGTTGCTCGGCGTGTTCGCCGATGAGATCGCCAAGGCGTCGGAGCAGATGTCCGCGCTCGGTCGCAGTCAGCTTTGGCCAGGGCCCTGTTCTGAATGCCGCCTTGGCCGCCGCCACGGCGCGGTCGACATCGGCAGGCTTTCCCCGCGGGATCGTTGCCCAGGCCTTGCCCGTAAAAGGATTGAGAGACTCGAAGCGTTCGCCGCCCACCGCCTCGACCCATTCACCGCCAACGAACATCTTGTAGGATTGCATTGCGCTATATCCTGTTCTCAACTGGGCCCGCAGACTGGCGTGTATCTACGCGCCGACGCGCTCGGCAAGCTCGATAATGTCGTTGGCCACGACGTCCCAATCATGCGTCGGCTGGAGGTCGGTCTTCTGGCCCGGACCATGCTCGGTCGGACGCGGGATGAAGGCCGTTTTCAGGCCAGCTGCGCGGGCAGCAGCAAGATCGCCATTATGCGCAGCGCACATCATGATCTCCGCTGGATCGAGATACATGAGCCTGCACACGCCGAGATAGGTCTCGGGATGTGGCTTGTAGTGCCGAAACAGCTCGCAAGAGAAGACGTTGTCCCACGGTAGCCCGGCATGCTTCGCCATATTGACGAGCAGCGCAACATTCCCGTTCGACAATGGGCCGATGACGTATCGGCGCTTGATGCGAGTTAGCCCCTCGACGGCATCGGGCCAGCCTTCTAGCCTGTGCCATACGCGGTTGATGTGCCGGCGCTGATCCACTGACAGGGCTTCCAGGTCAAGTTCAGCCAGAACCTGATCGAGGGCATGAGCGTGCAGCTCGTCGAGATTGGTCCAGGCGATTTCCCCGGTCCTGACCCGATCTTTCTCGGGTTCGTATCGCCCCCGCCAGCTGTCGGCCAACGCGGCCCAATCCGCCTTGATCCCTTCGCGTTCCCCCCACGCCGAGAGGTCGCGAATGATACTTCCACGCCAGTCCACCACCGTGCCGAACGTATCGAATACGATCGCCTTTACCCGCTGGATCGAACTCTTCATCACCGGCTCCTCAGCTGCGGCCAGGGTCCCAAGTCCGCAAAAAAACGCCTCTGTGCATTTATTAATGTATGCATTATTTCTGTCAAGCCTCGCGACTGGAACTGGCCATGCGAACCGATCCTAACCCGCCGGACGAATGCGCCCTACAGGCCCTCCGGGCGACCGGTCAGTAGATAGCCAGACAGCCTGCATGCAGCAGAGGGACCAAACACGGGGCAAAGGGAGGATCGGTCAGGCAAACGTCGCCGGGCGTGATCGTGCGCTGGCCTCGATCCCCGGCCATCGGCGTCGCGCTCGACTGGCGGCCGGATCGGCCGTCACGATTGCTTGCCGGACTCAAGACGTTGCAAGATCTTCGTCACAATGTTCTCCGCCGTTATCCCGAAATGGCGGAACAGTTCCTCGCCCGGTCCCGACGCTCCAAAGCCGGACATGCCGACGAATATGCCGTCGTCTCCGATATAGCGCTCCCACCCGAGCCGGACGGCGGCCTCAACGCCTACGCGCAGCACGTCCTCTCCAAGAACGCTTCGTCGATAACTCTCTTGTTGCTGCTCGAATGCCTCCCAGCACGGCATCGATACCACAGCGGTCGGAATATTCAGCTTCTCGAGAAGTCCCTTTGCGTCGAGCGCGACGGCGACTTCGGATCCGGTCGCGAGCAGCGTAACTCGTCGTGCTCCGCCCGCCGCTTCGGACAGAACATAGCCACCGCGCGCGCTCAGATTCTCGTTCGAGTGCGTCGTCCTCACGGGCCGGAGAGCCTGGCGGGACAGGATGAAGGACGATGGGCCGTGGCGCCGCGACAGCGCCATCTCCCAACACTCGGCGACCTCGACAGCATCTGCGGGACGGAGCACCAGAATATTGGGGATGGCCCTTAGTGAGGCCAGAAATTCGACCGGCTGATGCGTCGGGCCATTCTGTCCAATACCAATGGAATCGTGACTGTTGATAAAGACGACGGGCAACCCCATCAGGGCTGCCATCCTGATGGCGGGCCGCAAGTAATCGGAGAAGGCGAGATAGGTCGCCCCGATCGGCATGATTCCGCCGTGAGCGGCCATTCCGTTCATGATCGATCCCATCGCGTGTTCGCGGACGCCGTAGTGCACAAAACGGCCACCGCGCTCAATCGCGGTGAAAGCCTGCAGGTCACGCTTGTGGCACGTGGGCCCCTCAAGATCCGGCGCGCCGCTCAGCAATTCCGGAAATACGTCGAACAACGTCGCCACCGCCTCGCCGGACGACAGGATGGATGGTTGGGCCGGCAAGGAAAGCGCGGACTTCTTGTATTGCCGCAAGGGAGCCTGCCAGTCCGCCGGCATCTTGCGGTCCGCGAGGCGTTCCAAAAGCGCACGTCGCTCAGGCGCAAGTTCGGAGACCCGCGATTTCCAGGTATCGTACCGTTCTGTATTGCGCGCGCTGACCAGGCTCCGCCAGCCGTTCAGGACCTCCGAAGGGACAACAAAGGGCGGACTGGTCCAGCCAAGGCGTTCGCGAGCGGCTTGCGTATCCTCCTTGAAAACGCGCCCGCCATGCGCGCCCCGCTTTCCCTCGAGCCGCGGGAACCCGCGGCCGATCACCGTCGCGCATGCAATGAGGCTGGGCCTCGGATCGGATTTCGCGTGCGCGATCGCGACGTCGACCGATTCGAAATCGTGTCCGTTCGCATCCAGGACCTGCCAACCCGCCGCCCGGAAGCGCGTCCGAATATCTTCGCTGGTCGACAGGTCCGTGCTGCCGTCGTCGGTCATCGAATTGTCGTCCCAGAGAACGACAAGTTTTCCGAGACGAAGATGGCCAGCCAGTGCAAGCGCTTCCTGGGCGACCCCTTCCATCAGGCAACCGTCACCCGCGATGACATAAGTGAAGTGATCGAGCAGGTCGGAGCCGAGCATCTGGCGCAGATATTCTTCGGCGATGGCCATACCCACGCCATTGGCGAATCCCTGCCCCAGAGGCCCGGTGGTGACTTCGATACCGTGCTCGACCGCATATTCCGGATGACCATGACAGATGGATCCGAGCGTACGGAAGCGCTTGATCTGCTCGATGCCGATCGCCTCGTATCCGCTCAGGTACAGCAACGAATAGAGCAACATCGATCCATGACCGTTGCTCAGGATAAAGCGGTCGCGATCGATCCAGGTCGGATCGGCGGGGTTGAACTTGAGATGGCGCGTGAACAGGACGGTGGCGATCTCGGAACAACCAAGCGGTGCACCAGGATGACCGTCGCTGGCATTCTCGATGGCGTCGAGAGACAGCATCCTGATTGCATTGGCCATCGCCCGATCCAAGTCTTGATCTCGAGATACGGGTGTTCGCGGCACGATAGTCATGTTTAACCCTTGTGTGTTCACGTCTGTGATTGTTTCTTCGCCGTCCGATCAAATCGTTCGAGGCTGAGGCGCTAGAGAAAGCCGATCGAGAGCCAGGGGATGCACGCGACCACGATGAGGCCGGCAAGCAGCGCCAGCATGTATCCCATCAAGGGACGAATGCCTTCCGCCGGATCGGCGCGACCGATCGCGCAAGCTGCGTAATAGCCGACGCCGAATGGCGGAAGGAACAGTCCCATTCCCATCGCCAGGATGATCACCATCGCATAGTGCACTTCGTGAAGGCCGACAGCCTTCGCGATTGGGAACATAAGAGGAGCGAAAAGCACGAGCGCCGGTATTCCCTCCAGCACGCTCCCCAGGACGATAAACATCAGGATCGACACAGCCATGAAGGTTGGGCCGCCGCCGGGAAGAGACGCCATGACCTTTGCGAGATCGCGCGAAAACCCCGACTGCGTCAAACACCAGGCGACGGTTGTCGCGGCGCCGATGATAAACAGAATGGCGCCCGACAGCGCGGCAGTGTCGATCAGCATCTTTGGAAATTTCGACCAGTCGCACCGGCGATAGATCAAAAGTCCGACGAGGACCGAGTATGCGATACCGATTGTCGAGACTTCCGTGGCCGTGGCCACGCCCTCGACGACCGCCGCTCTGATGATGAACGGAAGCGCGAGCGCCGGGAGCGCGAAGAGAAACGCGCGGAGAACATCCCGCCGCGGGGGCTTCGAGATGTGCGAGAGATCCTCTCGCCTGTTCCTCCACCAAACGACCATCGCCAGGAAGAGACCGAGGACGACCGCCGGTACCAAGCCCCCTGTAAAGAGCGCCGCGATCGACACGCTGGTTACCGAGCCGATCGTAATCAACACGAGGCTGGGTGGGATGGTCTCGGTCTGGGCGCCGGTCGCGGCGAGCAATGCGACGAGCTCCCCGCTCTTTTGTCCACGCTTCCTCATTTCCGGAAGCAGCGAGGGGGCTACTGCGGCCATGTCTGCGGTTTTCGAACCAGAGATGCCGGACACGAGGTACATGGCGCCGATCAGAACGTAGCTCAACCCGCCCCTGACATGCCCGAGCAGCGCTGCGAGGAAGTCGACCATCGCCTTCGCCATCCCTGTGAGTTCCATCAAGTAGCCGAGGAACACGAAGAGCGGAACGGCGAGCAAGATGAGGTGCGACATACCCTCGTCCATCCGCCCGGCGATCGTCAGCACAGGCGAATTCGTTGCAAGTCCGATGTATCCAAGAGCGGCCATTCCGAACGCAAATGCGATAGGCACGCCGAGAAACACGGCCACGCCGACCAGGCCCACGAAGAACAGCACGAGGTTAAGGTTTCCGAGGCCAAGGAAGAAGCCGCGAGACAACCACACGAGCGCAGTGATGCCGGCCACAAGGCAAAAGGCGGTCACCAACCGCGCTCGCGCGATCGAACCCACCTTTGCGAGCGCGAAGACGACCATGAGGACGAGGCCCACGGGCAGCGCCGCTGCGCGCATCGATCCCGGCAACTCCAGCGCCGGAGTGATCACAAACGACTCCTCATGCGCGTAGTCGATCGCCGGCCAGAGCATGAGGACCATGAAGGCGACGCAAGCCAACAACGCCACCGTTTCGCAGTTTGCCCGCGCCGAAAGGCCGAACCGATCGACAAGGGCTGTCATGCGCATGTGCTGGCCGCGGTGCAGCGCGATGGCGGAGCCGAGCATGGAAAGCCAGACGAACAAGATCTGAGCGAGTTCGTCGGTCCAGACGATCGGCGCTTGAAAGACGTACCGGGCAATCACGCCGATCGACAGCACTCCGACTTCGACCGCAACGACCGCGCCAGCGAACAGCTCGGTGAGAGCTATCAGCCAAGCTATCAGCCTTGGGCCAAGACCCGGTCGCACGCCGATCATCACTGGTTCGTCAGTCACCGCCATCGTGCCCTCAGCTCAGCTTGCCGCTCGCTGCCTCGAGAAGAGCCCAGGCTTCATCCCCGTACTTGCCCTTCCATTCGCCGTAGAAGCCCGACTGCTGCAGCTTGGAGCGGAACGCGGCCGTATCGACCTTGACGAACTCCAGGCCCTTCGTGCTCAATTCGCCCTGAAGCGAGTTGTTGAGCGCCGCGACGTCGGCGCGCTGCTTGACTGCAGCCTCGTTGACCGCCTTGACGATGACATCGCGGTCCGAGGCAGGGATACCGTCAAATGCCCGCTTGTTTGCCAGGAACCAGAAGCCGTCCCACATGTGGTTCGTTTCGGAGAGGTACTTCTGGACCTCGTACATCTTGGCGAAGTAAATTCCCGCCAACGGATTTTCGAGGCCGTCCGCCACCTTGGTCTGGAGAGCGGAATAGGTCTCGCCCCACGGAATCGAGGTCGGCGCCGCGCCGAGCGATTTGAAAAGCGACGTCCACAACGGACTCGGCGGCACCCTGATCTTGAAGCCCTTTAGATCATCGGGCGTCTTGATCGGGCTCCTGGCCGAGGTCGTTTGCCGAAAGCCGTTGTCCCACATCTTCTCGAAAGCCACGATATTCGACTTGGCGAAGCTCGCGATGATGTGTTTTCCAAGAGGACCGTCGACGGCGTTCCAGACCTGGGAATAGTCCGCGAAGGCAAATCCGATTCCGGTGATCGCGGCGACCGGCACCAGGGTGGCTACAATTAGGCCCGACGATGCGAAGAACTCGATCGCACCCGACCGCAGCTGGCTCAGCATATCTGCGTCGGTGCCAAGCTGACTGTTCGGGAAGACCTCGATTGCGACACGTCCGTCGGTCAGCTTCAAGATCGTCTCGGCCGCCTCCGTCATCCGCGTGTTGAGCGGATGATCCTTCGGCATGATATTGGCGAACTTCAACTTGAACTGCGGCTCGGCCTTGACAATCGAGGGATATGCAAGACCAAGTGCAATACCAACTCCCCCGTGCAGCACGCTACGTCGCGACAACTTTCTCATCGTCTCCTCCTCCACAATGTTACTGGTATTTTCTTTGGTCGATTTCTGCGCGGGGGAACGCCTGCGCCTATTCCTTCTCTGCAAAGAAGCCCAACAACGCCTCGGAGATGAATTCCGGCGCCTCTTCGGCCACCCAATGTCCGCTGTCCGGGATCGTGCCACCCCGCACATTTTCAGCGACACGCTTTAGCGACTCGATGGTTTCGAGCCCGCGTCCAAATGCCTTCTCGCCGCCCAGCGCCAAAACCGGCATCTTGAGCTTGCCTTGCAATGCCAATATCGCCTGATTGTCCGCGACGTCCTGCGCAAAGGCCCGGTAGTAGCCGAACATTGCGCGGAACGCCCCGAGCTTCTTGTAGGTCCGGTAATATTCTTGCTTGTCGTCCTCCGCGAGACAATTGGCGCGATGGCCGTAGTTCTCGAAGAACCAGTTCAGCACTAGTTCTTCACGCCCCGCGCAGAGTGCCTCGGGAAGATCCGGAGTGCGATAGAAGGGGTGGTGCCATCGCCGGCCGCCCTGCGACATCTCTCCGCCATCGCCCGGAATCGTCACGTCCAGAATCGCGAGCTTCGACACCGCCTCCGGGTGATGTGCAGCGAGCGAGAACGCGACCGGCCCGCCCCAGTCGTGTCCGACAAGATGAAATCGCTTGATTCCCAAGTGACCGTTGACAAGCTGCCAGATGTCCTCGGCTACGGTCTTCTTGTCGTATCCCGATTGCGGACGGGTCGAGTCTCCCAGTCCACGAAGGTCCGGAGCGATCACGAAGTATCGCTCAGCGAGCCGTGGCATCACGAACCGCCATTCATGCGAGGATTGAGGGATCCCGTGCAGGAGAACTACCGGATCGCCTTTGCCGGCGGCCAAGTAATGCAGCGAAACCTCGCTCAGATCAGCGAAATGACTGTTGGCCTGGCGCATCATCTCACCTTCCCGACACACCGGTCATTGCGCGATACGCTCTTACGACCTGACTGTCGTCGACCTGACCAAAGCCTTGGCCCGAAACCGCCAAAAACATCTGCTGTGCGATTGACGCGAGCGGGGTCGGCGCTTTCAGACGCTGGCCGGCATCCAAGACGATTCCGAGATCCTTGACGAAGATATCGATGGCGCTAGTCACCTGAGGTTCGCCCGCAATCATTCGGGAGCCCCTGTCGCGCAACATCCAGCTGGACGCTGAGGATTCAGAGAAGATGTTGATCAGGATCTGGGGATCGATGTCCGCCTGCGCGCCGAGTGAGACCGCCTCTGCAGCTGCCGCCAGATGCACGCCGCACAGGAGCTGGTTGATTGTCTTTACCAGTGCCCCCTGCCCAGGAATCGACCCGACCTGATGCACTTTGTCTCCCATCGCCTGAAGAAGCGGCTCCACCCGAGAAAACGTTTCGTTCGCGCAAGCCGCCATGATGGTGAGCGTAGCTGAGGCGGCACCCGCGACTCCTCCGGACACGGGAGCATCAACGAAGCTGCGGCCGGTCTTGGTGACCGCTTTTGATATTCTTTCAACGTCTGCCGCTGGACAGGTCGCCATGAGCACAACGCCGCCTTCTTTTGGCAGAGCATCAAGAACACCCGCCTCAAACAGCAGTTGCTCTGCCTGAGCAACGTTCACTACCATGAGCACCAGAAAGTCCGTGCCTAGCGCGGTATCTTTAGCCGTATTGGCCCAGATGCCTCCTTCCTTTTCGAACGCGGCGCGAGCTTCAGCTCTGACGTCGTATCCCCTTACTCGATAGCCGCGAGCGCAGAGATGCGCGGCCATCCTTGAGCCCATGGATCCGAGGCCGATAAACCCGATGTTGATTGCCTTGGATAGATCCGTGCTCTTGCTATCCCGCGTCATGCTCATATGGCGATAGTGTCCCTTCGTATTGCTTCGAGCGCGCGGCCTCCCTCGCCTCCGCGAAGGAGCGCTGACCAAGCAAGAAGGAGCGGAGGACTCTCGCGATGAGAGCACAGTGGACGTACCTCCGGATCTTGCGGTTGTCAGTCCGCATTCTCTATCGCTTGAGCCTAGTAACCTTGCTCGGCACCAACAAAGGAATTAAAGTCCAAGTTAGATGATCTCTATTCATGTGAACCATGACCCACCTGCTCCACTTGCGCGCCATTCAGATTTTCGAGGCCGCGGCGCGTCTTGGCTCCTTTCTTCGCGCTGCGGACGAATTAAGGGTGACGCCTTCCGCCGTGAGCCACCAGATCAGGTCACTGGAAACCACTTTGGGCGTACAGCTCTTTCATCGAATCAACCGCGCGGTCATGCTGACCGACGTCGGTCGAAAGTATGCCGACGAAGTATCCGAGGCGCTCGGGCGTATTGAAGCCGCAAGCCAGACTGTGGCGCGAAAAGGCAAAAGCGACATTCTGACGATACATTCGGTTCCGAGTTTTGCGAGCCAGTGGCTGATGCCACGGCTCTCCAGATTCGGCGCGCTCAATCCGGAAATCGATTTGAGATTGAATGCATCGGGCGACGCTGCCGATCTCGGAGGCGATGCCGTCGACATCGATATTCGATACGGCACCTTCGTGCCTGCAGCCTATTTGGGTGTTGACTCGTTTCCGCTCGAGACGATCGTCGTATTGTGCTCACCCAAGCTCATGAAAGGCGCATCGCGGATTCGGACGCCGGCTGACATAAAGAAGCACGTCTTGATCCACTCCGAGGTCAACCTCTACCGATGGAAGCACTGGGCGGACGACGCAAAGCTCGAGCTGGATCTAGAGCGCGGCCCTCGTTTTGACCGCTCCTTCATGGCCATCAGCACCGCCGTTGACGGCCTCGGTGTGTGTTTGGAGAGCCGACTGCTAGTCCAACGCGAGCTCGAAAGCGGTCGCCTGGTCATGCCTTTCGGACCGAATGGCGCTCGTATGCTGTGTCACAGCCTGGTATACCGCCGGTCTCGCACCAACGTACCGAAGATCGCCACGTTCCGGAAATGGATGTCGCAGGCTTTACGCGAGACTGAGACGTAGAGGCACGTCGAACGCCCGGGCGATCGCATGCCGTTCCGCTCCGAATGGGCCAGACCACGGCAGCGGCTACTCCACCAGGATTACCCGCAGATCATTGACATTCGTCAACGTTGGACCCGTCTGCAGCAGATCGCCGGTCTCTGCGAAAAAGGCGCTTGCGTCATTGTTGCCGAGATACGACCGAGCGTCGAGGCCGCGCGATTTGGCCCTACTAAGGGTCCGCTCGTCAATGATGGCGCCGGCAGGATCTGACGCGGCCCCGCTGCCGCCATCTGCACCATCTGTATCTGCAGCAAGAGCTGCGATGCCACTCTCGCCGTTGAGCCCGAGGGCTAACGCGAGTGCATACTCCTGATTGGGTCCGCCACGCCCACTGCCGCGAACGGTGACCGTTAGCTCCCCACCCGACACTATGGCGACGCGCTTTCGTTCTAGACGAGCTTGCAGCGCCAGACGCGCGTGATTGCCCGCGACATCACGCGCCTCACCTTCAAGATCAGCTCCGAGATCGATTATCTCGTAGCCAGCTTTTCTTGCGGCAGCAATCGCTGCCGCAAGCGAGTCGCGTGGCCTTGCGATTAGCTCCAGGCGCGTCCTGGCGAAACACGGATCATTAGGCTTACAGCTCTCGTTTTGCGGATCACTGAGGGCGTGACGAATCGCGTCATCTGGCAGGAGGTCGTATTTCTCGATTACCGCTCGCGCGTCCGCAAGCGTCGTCTGATCCGGTACGGTCGGTCCGGACGCAATTGAGGACGGATCGTCGAATGGCACGTCGGAAATTGCAAGCGCCACGACCTCAGCCCGCCTGCTAGCACGCGCGAGGCGTCCACCTTTGATACGCGACAGGTGTTTGCGGACGATGTTGATCTCGTCGATCGGTGCGCCGGAGCGCAACAACGAACGCGTCAGTTGCTGCTTCTGGACGAAAGTAATTCCGTCAACAGGTGCGATCCAGTTGGCGGAGCCGCCACCGGACAGCAACACCAAGACCAAGTCTTCCTCTCGGGCACTCTGCGCGAGTCGCAGCGTCCTTTCGGTACTCTCCAGTCCTGTCTCGTCCGGCACCGGATGGCCGGCCTCAACGACCTCGACGCATCTCGTCGGCACGCGATGACCGTGCCGGGTCGTCGCAATCCCGATCAGTCGGTCCGGATCAAACTTGAACACATCCAGGTAGTGCCGCTCGGCCGCCGCGGCCATGGCGGCGGCCCCCTTGCCGGCTGCGAGACAGATCAAACGGCCCTTCGGAGCTGCCGGAAGATGAGGCACCAGTATAAAGTTGGGATGGGCGGCGGCAATCGCAGCATCTAGAACGGCGCGAAGGAGAAGGCGTCGATCGGTCATTTCAATGCTCGTTCTAAAAAAGGGCCCGACCTCTAGGGCCGGGCCAGTCTCGGGAGGAGCGCTTGCGCGCTTGTTTGGTCGGTGTCACCGACCAACTTGTCAGGCCGCCATTAGACCGGCGGCTGAACTCCGCTGACAGGTCCGGTCAATGTCTGGCAGTGCCCGACTTGACCTACCCCGCAAGCTAAAGAGACGATATGTGCATTGGCTCAGGATAATAGCGGAAGCCGTCACCATCCTTCCCTACGTGGCCAAGGCCGGGCCAAGGGAAGTGATATGACATCAGCGGCGTCCTGTTCGCGGCCAACATATCCAGCACTCTCACACGTGATTTCACCGACAGCTTGGAATCCGTGTCGAACAGAAACTCCATTCGAGGTTTTTCGAAAAGCAGCACGGGATGGTGTGTCAGATCCCCGACATAGCAAAACGACTTCCCCGCCGACTCGATCATGAAGCAGTGATGACCGAGTGTGTGACCGGGCGATGCAATCGCATGAACACCCGGCAGAAGCTGCTCGCCGTCCTTGAAGAAAACGATGCGATCGCGCACGGGAGGCAGGTTATGGATCGCCGCCTTGACCAGGCCATCGAGATCACCGCCTAGCTTGCTCTTGTCAGTCCAAAAGTCGTAGTCGGTCTGGCTGATGTAGATCTGTGCGTTCGGAAAGGTCGGCTTGTTATCGTCCCCCCAGATACCACCGATGTGATCCCAGTGCGCGTGCGAACAGACGACCGCGTCGATGTCCTCAAGAGCAATTCCGGCAGCGGCGAGGCTGCTCTTCAGGCGCCCCGTGGTGGGCCCGAACTGCTTGAGTGATCCCATTCCAGTGTCAAACAGGACCAGCTTGTTTCCAAAGTTGACAACCGGCGCATTCTGCTCGAGCACGACTTCCTTTGTCGGAAGGAAGCTCTTGTCGAGCATCCGCACGACTTCCTCCTTCGGCACACCCAGGAAGCTTTCGCTCGGGTCTCCAAGGGGCAGCGGTCCGTCCGATACGACAGTGACCTGTGCTTCCCCCAACGCAAACCGATAATACGACGGAACCTGCTTATCGGACTTCGGTTCCTTGGCTTCGCTGCGCGTAGCAACCACCTCGGTCAACGCCGCACCGCCCACCAAGGCAGCTCCCTTGACGATATCCCGGCGCCTCATTTGCGAACGAGTCTTTCTTGACTCCATTTGCTCCTCCCAATGAACGCGTCTTGTTAGTTTCGGCTGGACGTCGGAAGGCTACGGCGTGCCAGCACAAGGGTACAAACGAAATGGTTGGGTGGATAGGTGACCCCATTTCATCTCAACCGAAAGCGGCGCCCCGACTTTTTCAACGAGAAGTTCTTTGTCTAACTCTTATTTTTGAGCCGGCCGCCAACTATGCTTCGGCGAATAACCGAGCACTCGACGAGCCTTGTCTATGGAGAGCAGCGTCTCATGTCCGCTGATTTTCCTCTTGAATGGTACGCCAGGAAAATATTTCTGTGCGAGCTCCACACTGGGTGTCGGCGATACCGTGTCGGCATTGGCAATTACGAAGACTTCTGCTCCCTTGATATCTGCCTCCAGCGATAGTCGAACCGCCTGAGCCCCATCACGTGCATCGATGTAACCGAACAGATTGAACTTTCGATCTTCCGGATCGAAGGACGGAAATTGACCGTATTCGGCCGGATCCATCACGTTCGAAAACCGCAGGCACGCAATCTTCAGCAGGGGATCCCACCGGCAAAACTGACGCGCAATTTCTTCGCCGACCGCTTTGGACAGCGAGTAAGCCGTTTCGGGCCTCGCCGGATAGTCTTCGTCGACTGGAAGATATGGCGGCGGATCCTTGTATGGCAGACCGAGCAAGGTCTCGCTTGAAGCCCAGACCACATTGCGTATGCCAAGGCGGCGCGCCGCCTCAAAGACATTATAGGTACTGGCCGTATTGATACCGAATACCTCGCTGATAGCCACAACTCCGGGCATTGGAACGGCAGCGAGGTGAACAACTGCGTCCACCCCTCGATTGTGATACCATTCCATGCCGGAAAGCAGCTCTATCGTGCGGTCGAGATCCGTGAGATTGACCTGCACGAAAGGACAAAGGTCCACGGCAGGAGGTGCGACATCCGCGTTGACCACGTTGTAGCCGTGATCCAAGAGATCCTTTACGCAAGCTCGGCCGAGCTTGCCGCTTCCACCAGTGACGATGACCAAAGTCATGCGATAGTCCTTCTTTTTTGGAGTTTCTGCTCAGTCACGCGCGCTGGCTGCGGCCCAAGGCCACCGCCAGAACTATGAGAACGCCTCGCGCCATAAGCTGCTGACTAAAGTCGAGCCCAAGCAGAATAAGACCATTGTTGATAACGCCGATCAGCAGCGCCCCCACGATTGATCCGATGACCGTTCCGGCTCCGCCGAACAGGCTGGTGCCACCAAGAACGACGGCGGCGATAACCGACAGTTCATCCCCCTCCCCCAACTGGAAGCGTCCTGAGTGCAGGCGTCCCGCGTAAAGCATCCCTGCGACGGAGGCCGCAGTAGCGGTAATGAGAAGCGCCTGGAACTTGACGGTTCGTGTCTTGATGCCGCTGTAACGGGCAGCGGTCTCGCCGCCTCCGGTGGCCAGGATCTTCCGTCCGAAGGGCGTCTTTCGTAAAGCCGTGTGGGCCAACGCGCCGAGGATCACGACCCAAAATACAAGGACTGGGACCGGGCCGATATTCCCCGATCCGAAGACCGCGATGAAGGTTTCATCGATCACCGGTACGGGAGAGGTTCCGCTCATCCACATGCCCAGCCCACGTGCAAAGCCCATCATGCCTAACGAGACCAGAAACGAGGGAATGCCGATCCAGGCGGTCAAGCTTCCGTTTACGGCTCCAACCAGGAGGCCGGTACAGAGTCCGGTCGCAATGGCGGGTGCAAGCCCGTAACGGCTGAGTGCGAGTCCTGAGGTCACGGAGGCCAGGCCTGCGATGGCTCCGACCGACAAATCAATCTCGCCGGCGCACAGCACGAAGGTCATGGCCATCGCCATGATGGCGATGATCGCGGTTTGTCGTGTAATGTTGAGCAGATTATTGGCTGACAGGAAGCCGCGATCACTCAGCGTGATCGCGAATATCACGAAAATCAGCGCGAACCCGATATAGACGACGTATTGTCGCCAGTCCGAGACAATGGAAGAGCCTTTGACCATGACCAGCTGACCTTGATGCGTCGTCGTTGCAGTTCCATTTCCATCAGCACGTCGGAGCATTGAGCCGCACCTCCTGGATAAGGACTTGAAGGTTGTGCTCCGCCTTTGCGATCTGCATCCCGTCGTCTGCATTTCCGGTCGGCTCGCCGGTCGCCATGGAAATCTCGTCTCTCGACACCTCACGGGCGATGCGTCCGTCGCTCAAGATGAGCACTCGATCGCTGACGGCCAGAAGCTCGGCGAGCTCGGAAGAGATAATGATGATGGCTCGCCCCTCGTCGGCCAGTTCGCGGATGAGCTCGACAATTTCCGTTTTGCTGCCGATATCGATGCCCGCCGTGGGCTCATCCAGGATGAGTATCTCGGGATTCATGGCCAACCATTTCCCCAGCACAACCTTCTGCTGATTGCCGCCGGAGAGAGTACGCACCGGAACTGAGCTGGAGGTCGCTTTGATACGCAATCGTTGGATCAAGCCGGTTGCAGAAGCGGCCTCCTTGGCATCGTCAAGAAACGGTCCACGAGCGAGGTCGCCTAGCCGAGGCAGACTGAGATTTGTGCGTATGCTGTGCGCTGCGATCAGGCCTTCGCGAGCCCTGCTTTCAGGTATGAGGGCGACTCCAGCCGCCATCGCGTCGCTTGGACTGCGAATCCTGACAGCTTGGTCTTTCACTCGGATTTCGCCGGAGGTCATCGGATCGATACCAAACAAGACCCGAGCCAGTTCGCTGCGGCCGGAGCCCAACAACCCCGCGATGCCAAGCACTTCACCGGAATGAACTTCGAAAGAAGCGTTTATCGGCTTATTCGGCCCGGATACCGATCGTACCTCAAGAGCCGGGCAACCCGTCCGGTCGACCGAACGCGGCCGCCAACTGAAGCTGCCAACCCGCTTGCCGATCATATGCTCGACGACGTCCTGGATCTCCAACTGCCGCAGTAGGGCGGTCGCAACGTTGCGACCATCCCTAAGGATGGTCACCTCCTCGGCGATCTCGAATATCTCGTCCATCCGGTGCGACACGTAGACGATCGCGACGCCATCCGCGGATAGACGTTTGAGAAGTGAAAAGAGACGCTCGACTTCAACGCCGGTCAGCGCGGATGTCGGCTCATCCAAAATGAGCACGCGAGCGTCTTGGGAGATCGCTTTGGCGATCTCTACCATCTGCATCTGCCCGGTGCTGAGCTTCTCGACTGGCGTCGCCGGATCGACATCCATGCCCAGTTCGGACAGGATCACTCTCGATCGATCCCGCGCCGCACGATCGTCCACGAGCAGCCCGAATTTTCTGGGCTCTCGAGCCAGAAAGATGTTCTGGGCGACGGTCAGACTTGGGATCAGGCTCAGTTCTTGAAATATCATCCCGATACCCAACGCGCGGGATGTCGCGGCGCTAAAGATGTTCATCTGCCGACCGAAGACGGATATGGAGCCTTCGGTCGGCGTCAGAATTCCCTGGAGTATCTTGAGCAGCGTCGACTTTCCGGCGCCATTCTCACCCATCAGCGCATGGACCGTTCCCTGCTTGACCGCGAAGTCGACGCCGCGGAGGACGTGGAGCCCTCCGAACGACTTCTTTATGCCGGTCATCTCGACCGCGTTGCTGGATTCGATCATGAGCGATAGCTCGCGTGCGGGGACTAAAACCCGGACCCACCCGTCCTACTTCATGGCGTCCGTCACCACCTGGGGCGGCGGCGTCCCGTTGGACATGGGCCAGGCGGCAATCAAGTTCTGCTTGGTCACAGCCAGCGCGGGAAGCACGACATAGGGCGGCGCCGACTTGCCGATGAGGGCATAGCCCGCCAAAATGCCTTCCGCATAACCTGCTCCGTACGGCCGCTGCGATCCCGTCCCCTTCACGTAACCATTCTTCGCCATATCGATCGCGATGTTCACACCAAGATCACAGGTCGTGATCACGAGATCCTTTGGTGCGCGTCCGCTAGCACGCGCGGCAGCGAGCACACCTTCGGTCGGCACATCCCAGACAGCCCAAATCCCGTTCAATTCAGGATGGGCGGTCAGCATTCCCGAGGCGATACGCTCCGACTCGCCGGAGAAGTCAGGGCCACCCACCCCCTGCTCGGCGACGATCTTGATGTCAGGGTAGGCTTTGATCGCCTCCTTGAAACCCACGACGCGCTCGACAGTCGCAAACAGGTCGGAAGCGTGCGGAATCAATCCGATATTGCCTTTGCCGTTCAGCGCCTGCGCCATGAGCAGTGCCGCAGCCTTGCCCATGCCTCGATTGTCGGAAGACACGAGGCTCACATACTCGGTCCCAGGCGACATTCCGGCGCCGGTCTGATCGAGGAATACGATCTTGATCCCGGATGCCGC
This sequence comes from Bradyrhizobium sp. T-1, assembly GCF_053592855.1. NCBI lineage: Bacteria > Pseudomonadati > Pseudomonadota > Alphaproteobacteria > Hyphomicrobiales > Nitrobacteraceae > Bradyrhizobium > Bradyrhizobium sp. T-1. The sequence continues at coordinate 6,256,298 of NZ_CM132115.1, forward strand.
CGCGCGCTTGTACGCGGCAGCCGTGCCATTTTGCTCCGCAGGAACGCTGATCATCACGTTCGGTTTGCGGGCCATGACTGTCTCAATGTCGGAGACCTGTTGCTCGGCTTTGTATCCCGCATCCGTGACAGCGATGATCTTGATCCCGAGCATATCGAGAGCAGCCTTTTGGCCGGCCATCTGCGCCTTCGCCCAATCGGAGGCGGTGTAGTGCATGACGATAGCCGCAGTCGCGTTCATCGACTTGATCTTTGCGATCTCCTCCGGGGTTAGCCCCAGGTCGCTCGCGAGGACCGGCTTTTCCCCGTGCGGACCAGATGCCGGATGCTCCTCGATATCCTTCAGTGCTGCAGCGATATCTGCCGCCGGCGACGGACCTGCAGCCAGGACCATACAGGCGGCGATAGCCGCCATCGTAACTGTGAGTTTTGTAGTCAGGCTAGACATCGTGATCCCTCCAAAAGCGATTGCGCCAATTCGTTGGGATCTTCTTGGTCCCTTAATGCATACGTTATCGCACGCACAATTGCACCGTCAACGTTCCAGTGCCGGTCAATGTCGCACGGCTTCGATCGCCGCGTCGTATCGACCTGCGATTGGATATCGCATGATTTTCGGAGCGACAGTCAATCGCTCCATTTCTGCCGGAAATCCCAGCGGAAAGCGTCGGACACCACCGAGAAAGGCGGCGCCCGACCCATTGTGCATTTTTGCTCAACAGTCCGATGATCGAACGAGCACGATCTTCTAGCCTCGCCACCGCGCGTGGTTTACGGTCGATTTTCTCGGCGAAGACCGCAGGCGGCGCGGGCATGCTATTGCCATGCTTGGCAGTGCTCGCACCGGGTTGGGTTCAAAGCTAAAGCGCTTTCAGGACGAGGCGACGTAAACAGCCCGTCAAACCGCAGTCATACCGCCATCAACCACCAATTCGGAGCCCGTCATGTAGCTCGATCCGTCGGACGCCAAGAATATGAGCGCCGCCGACACTTCCGAGCACTCTCCAGGTCTTGCCATAAGCGTGCTTCCCAGGATGAGCCGCGTCTTCTCCGGGTCTGAGAAGTAATCCTCATTGAGGGGCGTCCTGATCGTGCCCGGGTGTATCGAATTCACTCTGATCCCATGCTGCCACAGGTCGACGGCGGCAGCCTTGGTGAGCATGCGGATAGCCCCTTTTGTCGCAGAGTAGCCGGTCATGCCCGGCATGTTCGCGACAATGCCGGACACTGATGACACGTTAACGATCGAGCCTCCGCCGGCCCGCTTCATGCTGGGAGCGACCAGCTTGCATCCGAGGAACGTACCGGTGACGTTCACCTCGTACAGCCTTCGAAAGTCCACGACGGAGAGGTTCTCGATCGTGTCGCGGATGAATATTCCCGCATTATTGACCAGTACGTTGACACACCCGAAGGCGCGCTCCGCCTCAACAACGACGTTGCTCCACGACCCCTCATCGACGACGTCGTGATCGACGAATATTGCCTGACCGCCGGACGCCGATATTTCATCGGCAACACGACGACCATTCACTGCGTCGACATCGGTGAGGACCACTGCCGCATGTTGCGCCGCAAACTCGCGGGCATGGATCTCGCCCATTCCTTTGCCGGCCCCTGTGACGATAGCAATCTTTCCAGCAAGCACTTCAACTCTCCTCGTCTCGTGCAGTCGCGCTTCCGGCGCTCGTCAAATCCCCGTCGTGTTGAGACACACGGCGTAAATCGAGGTGCTCGCCGCCATGAACAGCCGGTTCTTGCGACGCCCGCCAAAGCAAACGTTCGCACAGGTCTCCGGGAGATGAATCTTTCCGATCAAGGCGCCCTCCGCGGAGTAGCACCGCACCCCATCTTCAGCGGGGTCCGCCCACCCCATGCTGCACCAGACATTTCCATGAACGTCGATACGCAAGCCGTCCGTAAACCCCGGAGCGAAATCATCGGCAAACACAGCGCCGTTCCGCAGACGCCCATCAACCACGTCGAAGACACGAATATGGGACGGGCCGCCATCCGTTATTCCGCTATCGACGACATAGAGACGCGATTCGTCCGGAGATAGGGCGAGGCCGTTGGGCCGCACGAAATCATCCGCAACCACCTGGAGGGATCCGGTGGGATCCAGTCGGTAGACTGCCCGAGGAAGCTCGGCTTCCTGCTTGATACCCTCATAGTCGCTGTCGATGCCGTAGCCGGGGTCGGTAAACCACACGGCACCGTCGGAGGCCACAATCACGTCGTTGGGCGAACTAAGACGTTTGCCTTCATAGCGATCCGCCAGCACGGTGATACGACCGTCCAGCTCAGTGCGGGTCACGCGTCGAAGGTGCTCGCAGCTGACAAGGCGTCCGCTTTGGTCACGGGTATGGCCATTGGCATAGTTCGAGGGACATCGGAATATTCCAAGATGTCCATCCGCCTCAAGCCAGCGATAAATCCGATTGTTCGGAATATCGCTGAAAAGAAGACTGCCGTTATCTCCGAAGTAGACGGGCCCCTCGACCCATCCAAAGCCCGTCGCAAGACGCTCGATCGGTGCGTTTCCGATCTTATACGTGAACCGACGATCGAGCGGTTCGACGGCCACGACGGGGTATCGCAAGCTGTTCTCGATTGGACCAAGGCCAAAACCCACAGCTGCCTCCCGCACTCAGGTATCCCGCGAGCGGCCACCAAACTTGTCGGCGCACACGGCCAACAGAATGATCGCGCCGATCACAACTTGATGCCAAAACGTGTTGACGTTGAGAATATTGAGGCCGTTGCGTACAACGGCCATGAGGACCGCGCCGGCAGCAGTTCCCAACAAGGACGCCCTACCTCCGGCGAGACTTGTCCCGCCCATGACGACCGCCGCGATGACATCCAGTTCATATCCCTCGCCGGCCTCCGGCATAGCTGCTTCGAGGCGAGAAGTTAGGAGAACGCCGGACAACGCAGCCAGAAATCCAGTCAGCGCGTACACCGCAATCTTAATGCGGTCGATCCTTATTCCGACCAACCGCGCCGCTTCCGGATTGCTCCCGATTGACAGCGTGTAACGGCCAAAGCGCGTTTGATAAAGCAGGAAGTAGACCGCAGCAAACGTCAGTATGGTCACCAACACCGGCATCGGCACAAACCCAACAAATCCCTGACCGAAGACCTGAAAGGAAGGATTCGACAAGCCAGTGAGCGGAATGCCCTCCGTGTAGACCATGATCAGGCCACGCGTGATGACCATCATCGCCATCGTGACGATGAAGTCAGCAATCTTGACCTTTGCAACCAGTACGCCGTTCACAATCCCGATCAGAGTTCCGACGGCCAGACTCGCGCCGACGCTGAGGTATGGATTGAACCCGCGGTTCATCAGGTCCGCCGCAATCAGGCCGGTGAATGCAAGCGTGGACCCAACCGAGAGATCAATGCCTCGCATGGCAATAACGAGGGTGGCTCCGAACGCGATAATGGCGACGAAGACAGCCTGGCGCGTGATGTCTGTGAGGTTTCCGACGCTCAGAAAGCGCGGCGACGCGACTCCAAGTGCCACAATGAGCACGATCAACGCGATCACGATTCCGCTCGCGCCCCCCGACAGCCTGAACTTCGATACCGGGGTCTTTGTATCCAAGGCCTGAGTCGACATTCCATTCTCCATTATTTTTCTCAGGTCCGCTGAATCGAAAGCGAGGCGATGGCCTCTTCGCTCGCAGAAGCCGCGTCCAATATTCCGACCACCTCGCCTTCAAACATGACCAATATCCGATGGCACAACCCCAACAGCTCGGTGCTGTCCGATGAGACGACGATGATCCCTTTGCCCGCTTGCGCGCTGCTGGCGATCAGTTGGTAGACATCGGCCTTCGCCCTGATATCGATCCCGCGCGTCGGCTCTTCGAGAAGCAATACGTCCGGCTCGGTCAGCAGCCATCTCGCTAACAGCACTTTCTGCTGGTTGCCGCCGCTCAGCCGTCCGATCGACTGCTGAGGTCCTTCCGACTTGATTCCCATCTTCCGGATATAATTCGTGCATTGAATTCGTTCAGCTCGTCGATCCAGGCGAACGCTGCCAAACTTGGACAGGCTAGAGGCGGTCAAATTCCAGCCGACGCTATGTTCAGCGAAGATGCCTTCCGTTTTGCGCTCGGCGGGAAGAAACGCAATCCGGTTGTTCATCCCGTCCGATATCGAACTGATCGAAGTCGAACGACCCTTCAGCACGATTCTACCGGACTCCGACGCACCATCGCCGAACAGCGCCCTCAGAAGGTGGCTCTTTCCCGATCCTTCGAGTCCCGCAACACCCAGAATCTCCCCTTCGTGCAGTTCGAAACTGACGTTTTCGAACGCTCCGCGTCGGGATATCCCTTCTACCTTGAGGACGGGATCAGCGCGTGGGCTTGACTTGGTCGGAAACTGCTTCGCCAGCGAGCCGCCGATCATCAAGCTGATCACCTTGTTCACGTCGAGCGATGACGCCGGCAAGTCCGCGACGCATGCCCCATCGCGCAATACGACCACGCGGTCGCAGATCTTCAGAACCTCATCAAGCTTGTGGGACACATATATGACGGACTTCCCCGCTTGCTTGAGATCGTTGATGATTCTGACGAGCTGTTCTCGCTCGGCTTTTTCGAGAGCCTCGGTCGGCTCGTCCATGATCAGGATATTTGCATTCGAGTTCAACGCCCTGGCGATTTCGATGATTTGCCGTTGAGCAAGGGCAAGTGAACCAACCGGACAATCCAGATCGATCTCGACGCCAAGCACATCGTTCAGGATTCGAGCGGCGCAATCCCGCATGGCCTTCTTTCGAAGCGGCACCGTCATGTTTGGATATTTTCCGACCGACATCTCCCGGCCAATGAAAATGTTTTCAACCGCATCCAGGTCAGGGAACAGACTGAGTTCCTGATAGATAATGCCTATACCCGCGCGCTGCGCGTCCGGGGGCTCGCGGATGTCCACGCGAACCCCTTCGATCTCGATGTCGCCTTCGTCACGCGCATGGGCTCCGGACAGGATCTTCATCAGGGTCGATTTTCCGGCCCCATTTTCACCGACCAGTCCCAGCACCTCACCCTTGGCCAGATTCATCGAAATGCCCGACAGCGCGTTGGTCGCTCCGAACCTCTTGCCGACGCCCGTGATCTTGAGCGCGTGTTCTGACTGGCTCATGATGCCGCCCCCCACATTCAAACGGAGGGAGCCATACCACAACGGCGTGGCCCCCTCGCGATCATCTACTTCGTGTTCTTTGCGACGTAGATGTAGTCAGCCGGATCGAACGTGCCGATGTTCTTGGCGTCGTAGGTCTTCGGGGCGACGAAGATCTTCTTCGGAACGCTTTCGCCCTTCATGACGAATTGCTCGACCGCGCGGATGATGTTGCGGCCTTCCTCCTTGGCCCCGGTATCCACGGTGGCCGCAAAATCGCCGACCTTGATCGCGTCGTTGGCCTCCTTCATGTTCTCGTAACCGACGATCGCAATCTTCCCGTTCAGCTTCCGCGCCTTCAAGGCCTGGAGACCTCCCAGGGCCATTTCGTCGTAGAGCGCAACGAGAATTTCAACATCGGGATGCGCGGTGAGCATGTTCTCGGTCACGGTGAGACCTTGTGCTCGCACCCAGCCGGCCGGCTGCTTGGCGACGATTTTCAGGTTCGGGTATTTCGAGAGGATTTCATTGAAGCCTTTCATGCGCTGCGCCGTGTGCGGACCTGGCAAGCCCTCCAGGACGGCGATCTTGACCTCTCCCTTGTCCTTGTAGTGATCGACAATCCACTGCGCCTGAGCACGACCACCGTCGCTCTGATCGTATCCGATATCGCTCACGTAGTAGGGGTCATCGGCGACGGGTGAATTGAACAGGAACACCGGGATTCCCGCTTCGGTCGCACGCCGGATCAGCGGCTCCAAAGCGCCTTCGTTGTAGAGCGCGACCGCGATCGCATCCACGCGCTCGTTGATCCAGGCCTCCATCGTGCGGACCTGATCGTCCGTCGCGGACTGGCTCTTCGGTGCCTGCACGAGCAGCTGGATCGTCGCGGGTCCGCCTGCTCGATCGATCTCTTCCTTCACTCCGGCCAGCACGCGCTGATAGTAGGTATCCATCGCGGTCGGCAGGAAACCAACCTTCAGGGGACGGTTTGTCTTGACCTGGGGTTTTGCCTCTTTGCCGGTCGGCGGAATCACCTTGTCCATGAGGATTCCCGGAAAGACGGCGCCGTAGTCGGCGGCGAAGACTGAAGTCGGAGCGACGACGGCGGCGACCAGCGCCGCTGCCAATGACGTACGGAAAGAACGTTTCATGTTTCCCCTCAAATGTTTGTTCTAGTGCAACATCTGCTGCTCGCGCGTGCGCAAGCAACCTCGTCCAGCGCACCAGTTGTTTGGAACGCTGCCAACGATCATTCCGCCGAGATGCGCGATGTCGCGCTAATCTCTGAGATTGCGGAGTATTTCCTTCAGAAGCCGCCAGATTGGCTCAACAGTAGTGTGATTGAGACGCTCTCGGGTGGTATGCACATCGAACGCTTCCGGTCCGATTGAGATCATGTCGATCCCCGGGATCTTCTTGTTGAAGAGACCCAACTCGAGGCTCGAGTGCGATACTTCAACGTGCGGCCTTGCCTTGAAGGTATCCTCGAACGCGCGGCTGGCTACGGCCAGAAGCTTCGAGTCCTTGTTGTAGGGCCACTCCGGGCAATCGGCGAAGGTGGTAACCCTGGTCCCACGCCCCATCAGTTCGGCCAGCCGCTCGATACGTTTGAGGATGGCGTAGCGCCGCGAGCTGATCGCGCTCGGAATGGTCGAGAGGATCTCGACTTCCTCGTCGCTTGTCGACAACAGGGCAATGGTGTTCGAACTCTCCACCAGATTCGCTATTGTGAGGCTCATGCTTTGGACGCCGTTGGGCGTCAGCGTGATCGCCTGGACAACCGAATTGGCGGTAACATCCGAAAGGACGCGCTCGACGAGACCGTCGCTCGGCTCCAGACCGACCTCGAGCTTCGGGTCGCTGACGAAGAACTCCTTCTTGATATCTGCGGCGACGTTCCGGACGATCTCGCTCGCACGATCCACATCTGCCTGATGCACAAGCAGGCGTGCTTCGGCGTCTCCCGGAATAACGTACCGATTGACGCCCCCCCTGACCGACGCCAGCCGGACCGGCAGTTCGTCGAGGAGCGCACCGACGACCCGAGCGAGAAGGACGATCGCGTTGGCGCGCTCGAGGTGAATGTCGAACTCCGAGTGGCCGCTGCTCAGTCCCTTCACGAACAGGCGCATCGCCGTCAAGCCGGCCGGCGCTTTCTGCCATTCGACCGGAATCCGGAAGCGCGCCGAGATGTCGCCCGCGCAGCCGGCGAACAGACTCTTGGGATCGTGCCAGTTGAAATCGATCAACCGCCGGCCCGTCAGACGGGAAGCATCGAAGTGTTGAGCGCCTCCCTTTCCGACCTCTTCCTGGACTGTCAGTACGACCTCGAGTGGCGGATGGGGAATGTCCTTGGCGTCGAGCACGGATAGCGCCAACGCCACACCCACCGTGTTATCGGCGCCGAGCGTCGTACCGGTGCCATGGATGAAGTCGCCGTCGATCCGCAGCTTGATGCCCTGCTTCTCGAAATCGTGCTCCACACCTTCATCGCTCTCGCACACGATGTCGGTATGACCGTGGAAGATGAGCGGCGACGCGTTCTCGTATCCGCTCGTTCCCGGCTTCTTGACGAGGATATTGTGGATGTCGTCCTGGTAGCACTCGAGCCCGCGGTCCCGCGCGAACTTTGCGATGTAGTCGCTCACCTGCTTCTCGTTATAGGACCCGCGGGGAATGCGGCTGATCTCTTCGAAGTAGCGAAAGAAGACGTCGGGTTTGAGGTCCGCAAGGACGCCACTCTTATCGGCTCCCCCTGAGTGAGCGTCGGGACGTCGATCGTTTACGGTTGTTGTTGCGGTCTGGTGCGCAGACATGAATTCCTCCCAGTGCCGGCGCCGTCGTGCATTGCGGCCGCCCTCATTCTTCCGACGATAAGAAATAGGATCAGCAGATCAAACGAATTGCGCGCTTCATTGAGTGAATTGTCCTCATCCAAATGCCAGTTTCGAGCGGCGAACAAACTTCGATCGAGGGGAGTTACGTTCTACAATCTCCCACGCGCCGACCGTCACCGTCTTTACCGGCGCTAGCATCAGAGAAACGGGTGCTAAACGGTCGCGGCTGCAAGAAAGCCAGTGTCGAATAAGACGTGCCGAGATTCCTGGTAAATGCCGAGCTTGCTCGCTATGCCTGGCTGTCGAAAAAATTGCGAGAGGTTCGTGGTGGCTTCGACAGAAACATGCGAACCGCAGGATATCTGATTGGCTTCCTGGAGTCTGTTTCCACGCCAAGCAGAATGCCAAATGCCTGAGCGGCCGCCGAAAGGCGCGTCCGCTATGAGCACGAAAGTCTTCAGTCGGGGGAACGCTAAAGCTCCCTAGCTTGGGCCTATGGCCGCGAGCACCAGGATCCACTGAAGGGGCGACCTGCCGCGCAGGTTTGGACCTACGCTTCCCGTACCGAGCGAACCTGTCAAAGGTGCCCGTCTCCTCATTTGGAGGCTCCGTATGGGCAGACCCAGGGCGACTCGTTCAAGGTCGACAAGCAGACTCGCGTCCGCGCGTCGTGATACGTAACCGTCACAGCCAGGACTTGACGCTGCTAACGATCGCATCCGTCGAAATTCCGTATCGATCGTGAAGCGTAGGCAATGCGCCAGCCGCTAGGAATTCGTCCGGCAGGCCGATCATGTGGAATGCAGGATGCACACGCTCCCTCATCAGAACAGCGGCGACTGCTTCGCCTAGCCCACCAATGATCGTATGGTTCTCCGCGACGACGACGACTCGCCCCGGTTTTCTACAAGCGGCCACAATGGTCTCGACATCAAGCGGCTTGATGGTCGGCACGTGGAGCACTGACGCGCCAACACGATCTGCTTCAAGTTTTTTTGCTGCTTCTAACGCCCGCATCGTGAGTAGGCCGGAAGAGATGATGAGAACGTCATCCCCGCTTCGCAAGTGCTTCGCTCTTCCAAGTTCGAACTTGTAGCCGTATTCATCAAGCACGAGCGGCACCTGCCCTCGCAGCAGACGCATATAGACGGGGCCAGGATGCGCCGCCATGGCAGGCACTACCTGCTCAATTTCCAGAGCATCGCATGGATCGATAACCGTCATGTTCGGCATCGCGCGGAACAGTGCCAGGTCTTCCGCCGCCTGATGACTTGGGCCGTATCCGGATGTGAGCCCTGGCAGCGCGCATGCGATCTTCACGTTCCGATCTTCCTCGGCAATCGTCTGGTGAATGAAATCATAGGCGCGCCGAGAAGCGAACACAGCGTAAGTCGTCACAAACGGCATAAAGCCCTCTGCGGCAAGACCGGACGCGCCGCCAAACAACAGCTGCTCAGCCATACCCATCTGATAGTAACGGGCCGGAAACTCCTTCGCGAACACATGGAGATCGGTGTATTTGCCGAGGTCAGCCGTCATCCCAACGACTTCGGGACGCCGTCGCGCGAGTTCGATCAAGGCATGGCCGAACGGCGCGGCTCTTGTTGGTTGTCCCTCTGCGGCAATCGAAGCGATCATTGCCGATGTCGTAAGGCGCTGCTTCGACGTAGTGGTGCTTGACGTCACCTTCATGGCTGACTCCCATCCTGCAGCGCTGCAAGCGCCAACTTCCACTCGTTCGCATCGACGCGCATGAAATGATTCCGCTCACGCGCCTCAAGAAACGGCACGCCTTTTCCCATGACCGTGTCGGCGATAATCATTCGCGGCACGGCTCCCTCGTGCGTCTTTGCCGCATCGAATGCCGCAACGACGGCATTGAGATCGTTACCGTCCACCCGCTGAACGAACCAGCCGAATGATCGCACTTTGTCGACCAGGGGCTCGAAGCCCATCATTTGGCCCGAAGGGCCATCCGCCTGCTGGTTATTGACGTCGACCACGGCAATGAGATTGTCCAACTTGAAGTGAGCGGCGGACATCATCGCCTCCCACTTCGATCCTTCATCGAGCTCCCCGTCAGAGAACAAGGTGTAGACGAAGCTGTCGGATCCTTTTCGCTTCAATCCAAGGCATCGGCCGACCGCGATGGTAAGACCGAGCCCCAGCGAACCGCCCGACATTTCCATCCCCGGCGTGTAGCTTGCCATACCGGACATCGGCAGACGGCTATCATCGAAGCCGTAGGTCTCCAGCTCTGCCTCCGGAACGATGCCCGCCTCGATCATCGCGGCGTACAGTGCAATTGCATAGTGACCATTGGAGAGAAGGAAGCGGTCGCGCCCTTCCCACTCTGGATCTTCCGGCCGATATCGCATGGCATGGAAGTAAGCCACCGCCAATACGTCAGCGATATCCAGGGCTTGGGCGATGTAGCCCTGCCCCTGCACTTCGCCCATTCGGAGCGCATGGCATCTGATGCGGCGAGCTCGTTCGTGCAGTGAGACGTTGTGGCCTTGAACCGTCATGTCGCCTGATCCTAGTTGTTGCGGAACGCGCGAAACCCGCGCTCCTGTCGAACAGCGAACGAGATGAGGCATACGGCGATCTTCCGTTGCGCACTCGATCTGGGCGCTTCTCCGATTCGCGCGGCTCTTCGGTCCGCGATTGCCACCAGCAATATAAGTCTGGGCGATTACAGCAAAAGAATTAGATCGGCATTTAGGTGATTCTGATTCATGCATGACGGCGACGCCGTTGCAAGTTTCGAACGAAGATCGGCGCGAGCCATCCGCCCGCCCCGCTTAACATGCGTCAAGCGGGTGACATCATCCTCCGTCTCTGGAGGACCCTTTGCAAGAACGCCGCGTCTTCCGACAACACTTTGGAGATGTGACATGCTGAAAGATCGTTTTTGTTTGCCGTGGGCGCGCTTGCACTATCGACCCACTCCGCCCAATCGAGAACCGCCGCTCAAATCAGAGCCATGCCAGATGCCGCTGGATGATCGGCAGCGACGTCTAAAACTAAGGTGGGCTTTGCGTCGTCCATGCTCGAGTTCTCAGCGCGCAATCTCGCACTCGCCGCAACCAGACACACAGTTGTTACTTCGCGCGCCCGACCGCAATGACTTCGGCGCCGGCCCTCCGGTCGCCCAATCGAGCAATTGGATCGTATGGACAATCGGTATGTCGGCGCCATCGCCGATCTGCGTGATGCAGCCTATGTTTCCCGTCGCGATCAGGTCTGCTTTCACGCGTCGGATGTTTGCCACCTTTCGCGCACGCAGTTGTTTCGCTATTTCCGGCTGAAGAATGTTGTAAGTCCCCGCCGATCCGCAGCAGATGTGTCCTTCAGGTATATCCTTGACCGCAAAGCCGGCCTGTTTAAGCAACGCTTTCGGCTCCTCTGTGATCTTTTGACCATGCTGCATCGAACAGGCCGAATGGTAGGCGACGACGAGATCGCGCGCTCTCGGTGAGAAGTCCAGTTTCATCGGCCAGAGGAATTCGGTGATATCTCGCGCGATTGCCGAAACCCGCCGTGCCTTATCGGCATAGGCGGGATCTTCACGGAGCATGAAGCCATAATCCTTGATCGTCGTTCCGCATCCAGACGCCGTAATGATGATCGCGTCGAGGCCCTCGCCATCCATCTCTGCGATCCATGCGTCGATGTTTCTCCTTGCGAATTCGTGTGAATCGCGTTCGCGTCCGAGATGATGGACCAGCGCGCCACAGCACCCCTCACCTCTGGCTTGCACCACCTCGATGCCGTGGCGGGTCAGGAGCCGGACGGCTGCCTCATTGAAGTCGGGGCGTAGTACAAGCTGGGCACAACCGCTGAGAATTGCGACGCGGCCGCGCTTCTCTCCCATTGCCGGAAAAACACCCGGCTTTTGCGTGGCCGATCGAAACGGCACACGGGCTGGCGCGAGATCGAGCATTGCCGCAAGCCGATCGCCTACATGGGGCAAGCCGGCCAAGACATATTTTAACGGCCGGCCAATTTGCGCCGCAGTGATCGCCGCTCGGAACCGTCTCGGATAGGGAAGAATCATCGCGAGCATGGCCCGGACGAGCCGGTCGTGGAAGGGCCGCCGATACGTCTGTTCTATATAGGCGCGAGCATGATCCACTAGGTGCATGTAGTGCACGCCCGACGGACAGGTGGTCATGCACGACAGGCACGATAGGCAGCGGTCGATGTGCTTGACGACTGGCGTGGTCGCCGGTTTGCTGCCCTCCAGCATGTCCTTGATCTGGTAGATGCGGCCGCGAGGGCTGTCGAGCTCGTCACCAAGCAGCAGATATGTCGGACAGGTGGCGGTGCAGAAGCCGCAATGAACGCAGCTTCGAAGGATCTTTTCCGAAGCCTCTGTTGCGGGATTCTGCAGTTGTTCAGCGGTAAACGTTGTCTGCATCGTTACAGCTCGGGGAACATCCGGCCAGGATTGAATATCCCAGCCGGATCGAGAGAGGCTTTCAGCCCGGTCTGAAGCCGCGCAATCGCTTCGATCGGCGGATCAAATACATCGACCGCAGCACGGACGTCTTCGGGTGCTCGCACGAGGGTGGCATGTCCACCGGCCTCACGGGTCGCCGCGCGAATCGTTGCCGCACTGGCGGCACTGGCCGTTGAGCACGCCAGCCAGATCAACCCGCCACCCCAGTCAAAGAACCACCGCGCATCGATAGTCCGTGCAATCCGTGCCGCGACATCAACACCTTTGGTCGGTGCCGTTGAGATGCGCCAGATCGCCTTATCGCGCGGCTCAGCGAGGACCGTTGCATCGCGGATCGCCCCCCAGAGATCCCTCCCAGTGTCATCGGCGAGTACCTCGGCCGTGCCGAACGCTCTCAAAAGCGACCGCAGCTCACGGAGGCGATATTCTACCGAATCGGGAAACCCCTCGACGCGGATTAAGGTGCGCGCGCCGTCACCGATGTTCGCCGGCAGGTGCGCTGCACCGCTGACATCGTACGGCGAGCCGAGTGCCGCCGACAGCGCCGCTATGCCGGTCTGGTCGGAGAGGCCCACTAGCCACAATGTTGCTACACGCTGTGGGCTCGGGACGACTTTGAACGTGACTTCGGTGAGGAAGCCGAGGGTGCCATGCGCGCCGACCATGAGCTTGACGAGGTCAAGGCCCGTCACGTTCTTCATAACACGACCGCCGGACTTGATCGCCTCGCCGCGCCCATTGACGAACCGCACCCCGAGAGAACTATCGCGGGCTGACCCGCCAGCGATTCGGCGCGGTCCTGAAAGGTTCATGGCGGCGACCGCTCCTATCGTCGGTTCACCGTCGCTGCCCAGCAGTGGGCGGTAGTCGAGAGGTTCGAAGGCGAGCTCTTGCCGATGCTCCGCGAGCAGCCGAACGATCCCACTGAGAGGGGCGCCAGGCTCGGCGGAAATCACGAATTCTGCTGGCTCATAGAGCGTGACTTTTGTCATTTGCGATGACGAGAGGGTCGACTCGAATCGCGGCGGCCTGCCGAACGCGCGCTTCGTCCCACTGCCCTGAATCGCCAGTGGAGTGCGCTGCGCCGCAGCTTCTGCGACGATTGCGCAGGCATCAGCCTCAGACGTTGGATTATGGCGGATCATTTGGACAACTCCCTCCGATGCCGGTGTCGCACGGCGTAGCTACGCCGTTAACCGGTTGTCGAGCGGGAACACTTTTGCGGGATTGAGCAACCATGCAGGATCGAAGACAGCTCGCACGCGCATCTGCTGCCGCAGATCGCGTTCCTCGAACTGAAAGCGCATCAAATCGCGTTTCTCGATCCCGACCCCGTGTTCGCCGGTCAGGCAGCCGCCAACTTCCACGCAGTATTTCAGGATGTCTTCGCCAGCGGCTTCCGCCTTTGCCTGCTCGGCTGGATCGTTAACATTATAAAGAATCAGCGGATGCATGTTGCCGTCGCCCGCATGAAATACATTTGCGACGCGCAGGCCGTAGGATGCGACAATCTCGCCTGTCCGTTTCAAGACGTTCGACAGCTGACCAAGCGGCACTGTACCGTCCATGCAGATGTAGTCGGCAACACGCCCCGTTGCTCCGAACGCGGACTTGCGTCCTTTCCAAATTGCCGCGGCTTCCGCTGCGGAGTGGCTCTCCTTGATGTGACGGACATTGTGCTTCCGCGCGATTCCGACGATCCGCGCGAGCATGGCTTCCATCTCAGGGTCGGAGCCCTCCACCTCGATAATCAGAAGAGCGCCGACGTCGAGCGGATAACCTGCCTTGGCAAATCCCTCCACGATCTCGATCGTCTGCTTATCCATGAACTCAATGGCAACCGGGATGATTCCCGCACCCATGATTGCCGCGACACAGGCCCCCGCTTCCTCGCTCGTATCGAAGCCGAATAGGACGGGCTTGGCGCCCTCCGCGGCACGACGAATCCGCACGACCGCTTCGGTAACGACGCCGAGCTGGCCTTCCGATCCAACGACAAGACCAAGAAGATCGTAGCCTGGGCTGTCGAGGTGCTCTCCGCCGATCTCAACGATCGTTCCGTCGAGCAAGACAAGCGTCACGCCAAGGATGTTGTTCGTCGTCACGCCGTATTTCAGGCAATGCGCCCCGCCCGAATTCATGCCGATGTTGCCGGCGATGGTGCAGGCGAGCTGGCTCGACGGGTCGGGCGCATAGAAAAAGCCTTCATGCGCAACTGCCTGGCTGACGGCAAGGTTGGTAACGCCTGCCTGCACTCGGGCGGTCCGGTTCTCGAAATTAACATCCAAGATCCGGTTCATCTTCGATACGCCGAGAACGATCGCATCCTCCTGCGGAATCGCACCGCCCGCGAGCGACGTTCCGGCGCCGCGCGGAACAACCTTCACCTGATTTTGCGCACAGAACTTCAGGACGGTCGACACTTCCGAGGTGGTCGACGGAAGCACGACCGCGAGCGGCATGCGCCGATAGGCGGTAAGGGCGTCGGTCTCGAAGGCGCGGCGTTCGTCTTCGGAGGCGATGAGCGCCTCCGGGGCAACGAGTTGGCCAAGGCCGGTCAGAATTTCGCCGCGGCGGCCGAGCACGGCCTCGTCAGGTGTTGGGAATGCAATCGGCATGGCTCTTCCTTCACTCCGCCCGGCAGAATGGGCCTTGTGCCACCAGCCAGACCAGATCCGCGGTTTTCACGTTAGGTAGCATACTTCGTCTCCGCGACTACCCGCCATGAGAGCGAGCAAATGCGCTGGTCAGATGCGAGCGACCACGCATAACTTGCCTAATTGACCCGTAGCAGCGCGGCAGCTTCCAACGCCTTTTCCTTGGATGGCTCTTATTGTGCGAAGCGTAGAAACCGCCACTAGGCGCGATGAGAGTGGACAATTGCCAACAACCAGTTGTAACGGCGATGTGGGTTAAGCTTACAGAAGCTCAAGGCACCGTCATGACGCGGATGTTGTTCGTGGTACCGGCCTGCGCGAAGGGAATCCCCGCGACGATCACTACCGTGTCCATGCTTTCAGCGAACTGCTCGCCGACCGCGGTAGAGACGGCACGAGACACCATCTCCTCGTAGTCGTTCACGTCGGTTGACGACACACTGTGCGTACCCCAGAGCAAACAAAGCCGGCGCGCAGTGTCCATACTTGGAGTCACTGCAAGAACAGACACATCCGGACGGCGACGGGCAATGCGAGCTGCGGTCGTGCCTCCAGATGTGTAGACGACGATCGCAGAGGCATGGATCGCAGATGCTAATCCCGCAGCCGCCGCGGCCACCGCGTGAGGGGCCGTCTGTTCCTCCTCCGGGCGCAAAGCATCGACGATAGAACGATACATCTTGTGACGTTCGGTGCTGCGGATAATGCTGTCCATCATCTCCACTGCTTCACGCGGATAGCGGCCTACGGCAGACTCCGCGGACAGCATTACCGCGTCGGCTCCATCGTAGATGGCCGTCGCTACATCCGACGCCTCCGCGCGGGTCGGCGTCGGCGAAGCGACCATGGAGTCGAGCATCTGCGTGGCCACGATTACCGGCTTTACTGCCAATCGACAGGCCCGCACCAATTCCTTTTGTCGGCCAGGAACGTCTTGATGAGGAATCTCGACGCCAAGATCGCCTCGCGCCACCATGACCGCGTCCGACAGACTAATGATGTCATCAATTCGATCGAGGGCCGCCGGCTTCTCGATCTTCGCGACGAGGCCTGCCCGATCCCCGATCAGTCCCCTCGCCTCAATGAGATCTCCCGGCCGTTGCACGAACGATAGCGCCACCCAATCGACGCCCAGTCGAAGACCGAAATCGAGGTCTCCACGGTCTTTCGGAGTAAGTGGCGACAGATCGAGGATCGTCCCCGGCAGGTTAACTCCTTTGTGGTTGGAGAGCTTTCCGCCGATTATCACCTCGGCTTCAAGGCTCTCGCGGTCGAGCGATTTGACGCGAACTCGCAGCCGTCCATCGTCGATCAATAGATCGTGCCCCGGCGCTGCCGCCGCAAACACCTCCGGATGCGGCAATGGGATCGCATCCCGATCACCTTCGGTGCCTTCCTGAACGAACCGGACGGTCTCGCCCGCCACCAGCGTCAGGCTCCCTTCGCGCAACGTACCGATACGAATCTTGGGTCCCTGGAGGTCGAGCAGAATACCGATCGGCCTGCCCATCTCGATCTCCAGAGCTCGGATCGAGGCGTGAACCTTGGCATGGTCCTGCTTCGCACCGTGGCTGAAGTTGAGACGAAACGTATCTACGCCAGCCTCGAACAACTTTCGAAGCATCTCTGGTTCGCAGCATGCCGGTCCAACGGTTGCTACGATCTTTGCTCGGCGGTTTCGGCGCACGTCAGTAATCTCTCCATCGGCAAATCAGGATCGCTCCCGGAGAAGCGGTTCCTCAAGGTGCGTCACTCTCCGGCTATCGCGGAGGCGTCTTGTCAGGCCCGAACATCAAGCCGGCCTCGCGGAACCCTCCGTCGACGTTTAATGTGTGGCCGTGAACGTATCGGCTCTCGTCTGACGACAGGAAAACCGCGGCATCCGCAATTTCCTCCGGAAGCCCATAGCGGCTCATTGGGATGAGATATTCATATGCTTTCCGCGTCGCCGGGTCGTGCGCCGTCTTGGCCATCTCGGTTTCGATCGCTCCTGGAGCAATGTTGTTGACATTGATCCGGTGCTGCGCGAGCTCGACCGCCATAACCTTCGTGAGCAACTCCAGCCCGGCTTTGGCGGCGCCATATGCGCCGCGTCCGTTTCCGCCGCGCTGTCCCGAAAGCGAAGCAATGTTGATGATCTTTCCGCCGCAGCCCTGATTGACCATCTGGCGCGCAACCGCCTGCGCTACAATGAATGCACCCGTCAAATTAATCGAGATCATTCGTTGCCAATCCTCGAGCTTGATATCGAGGAACGGCGTATTGCCACCGATGCCGGCATTGTTGATCAGAATGTCCAATCCGCCGCACTGCTGGACGATTTCATCCAACAACTCGGTCACAGACTCCTGGTTCGCTACATCCACCTTCAAGCCGAGATGCTCGCGACTTGCGTTTTCGAGCATCAACGCCGATGTCTTCGCGCCATCCACGTTGAGGTCCGCGATGACAATGCGAGCCCCTTCTCGCGCCAACGCCTTGGAGATCGCGAAGCCGATACCGCGCGCGCCACCGGTGACGAGCGCCACCTTATTGTTCAATCTCATATCGATCTAACTCCAGCTTCGTCGTCTCAGGTTAACTTTCCGGTGGTCCGCTCAAGCGTCGTCCACAGTTCCTCGCCGTACTTTGCACGCCATTCCTTGTAGAAACCCGCAGTACGAAGCGCTTCCCGGAAGGCCGCGACATCCGGCTCGTTGAATATGAGACCCTTCTTTGACAGATCTCCACGTAGGGATGTCGCGAGCGTTGCCATATCCTTTCTCTCAGCCATCGCGGCATCATTGATTGCAGTGGCGATGATCTTGCGGAGATCCTCGGTAATAGCCTCCCAGTTCCGCTTATTTGCGACGCAGAAGAAGGCGTCCCACATGTGGCCGGTCAAAGCGCAGTATTTCTGCACTTCGAACAGATTCGCGGTGAAGATATTCGCCAACGAATTTTCCTGACCGTCGACGATCTTGGTCTGCAGCGCGGAATACAGTTCGCTGTAGTTGATCGTTGTCGGTGCGGCACCAAAGGCTTGGAACATCGACGTCCAGAGCGCGCCGACCGGCACGCGGATCTTGACGCCCTTCAGATCGACGGGGGTGTTGATCTGCTTCGTGCTTGTGGTGATGTTGCGGAATCCGTTATCCCACATCTTGCCCACGGGTACGAGGTTCGCTTTTCCGATAGCAAGGCGCAACGCATCACCGAGCTCTCCGTCCATCGCCTTCCAGACGGCATCATAGTCGGGGAAGATGAACCCCAATCCGTAAATCGATGCCGACGGGACGATCGTCGAGAGAACATTGATCCCGGAATTGAGGAACAGATCGAGCCCGCCGGCGCGCAGTTGCGACAGCATGTCGGTGTCGCCGCCGAGCTGGTTGTTGGGAAACACGTTGATTTCCACCCGTCCCTTCGTTTCCGTCAGTACGCGTTCAGCCGCCTCTCTGGCGCGCGCCGTAATCGGATGAGACTCGGCGAGATTGAAACCCCAGCGAAGCCGGAACTCCGCGGCCGCCCGAGCACTTTTAATAGGATATCCAACGCTAGTGGCCAGAGCTGCTGCCGTGGTCCCCTGAAGAAACGTCCTGCGATTGAAAGTTCGTTTCATCGCTTCCCTCCATTCTCTACGTGGTTTGTACTCTTATGCGTCTGGGCATCAGCGCTCACAGGAATCCCGTCGATATCCACGGGACGAGCGCCACGATCGCGAGCCCGATCAACAGGGCCGCCATGTAACCCACGATGGGTCTCATTCCAGCGTCCGGGCTTACCCTGCTGATCGCGCAAGCTGCGTAGTAGCCAACGCCGAATGGCGGTGCGAACAACCCGACGCCCATCGCCAATATGACGACCATCGAATAGTGCACGAGATCGATTCCGAGCGCTTGAGCGATCGGAAAAAGCAGCGGCCCGAAGAGAACGATCGCGGGAATGCCCTCGAGCACACTGCCCAGTACGACGAAGGCCACGACGGACACTGCCATGAAACTCATTGACCCGCCTGGCAGCTGCTTCATCGCCACGGCGAGCGAGCGCGAGAATCCCGATTGCGTCAAACTCCATGCCATCGACGTCGCGGTGCCGATGATGAACAGAATTGCGCCGGACAAGCTGGCGGTCTCGACCAGCATAGGCTTGATCCGCCGCCAGTCGAATTGCCTGTAGAACAGAGCTCCGACGACGATCGCATAGAATATGCCGATCGTGGACACCTCCGTCGCGGTCGCCACGCCTTCGATGACGGCAGAGCGAATGACGAACGGCAATGCGATTGCCGGCACGGCGACCAAGAATGTCTTGCCGATCTCCTTGGCGGAGGCACGACGGGCGAGGCCGCGGTCCTCGTTGCGGTACCTCCACGCGATGACGCAACAGAGCGTGATCGCCAGGATGACGCCAGGTAGCAGGCCTCCGGTGAACAAGGCCGCGATCGAGACACCCGTAACTGACCCGATCGTGATGAGGACGATGCTGGGGGGAATTGTCTCGGTCTGGGCGCCCGTTGCCGCGAGCAACGCGACGAGGTCTCCCTCCTTGGCGCCACGGCGCTTCATCTCGGGGAAAAGAACAGGCGCAACCGCCGCCATGTCCGCAGCTTTCGATCCCGAGATGCCGGATACGAGGTACATCGCTCCGACGAGGACGTACAATAGTCCACCACGCACATGACCCAACAGGCTGGCAAGGAAAGCAACCATGGCCCGCGCCATGCCTGTCATTTCGATGAGCTGGCCGAGGAATACAAACAGAGGAACCGAAAGCAGGATCAGATGGCTGACGCCCTCGTCAATGCGGCCCACGATGATGAGCGGCGGCGTCCTCGTGGTGAGCATGAGATAGCCGAACGTCGCCAGGCCGAACGAAAAGGCGATCGGCACGCCGGTGAATACGGCGCACGCCACCACCATGACGAAGAAGATGACAAGATTGATGTTGCCAAGCGGTCCAAAGAGCGGCTGGAGCAACCAAAACAGGCCCACAATGAACGCGACGGTGCCGAGCGAAGAAAAGATCAGTCTCGTATCAGCGAGGCGAACGAGCCGAAGCAGTGCAAATATGCCCATCAACCCGAAGCCAACGGGTGCAGCGGTGGCGCGCCACGCATTGGAGAGGTCCATCGCCGGAGTTCTGACGATCGCTTCCTCGATGGCGTACTCGAGCGTGGCCGGGAATAGCAGGATGACCAGTCCGAGCGATGCCGCCAATGCGATTGCGTCGAGTTGCGCTCGCATCCGCGGCGATACGAAAGCGAACAGGGCCGTCATCCGCATGTGCTCGCCCCGTCGCAACGCGATGGCAGAGCCCAGCATCACGAGCCAGAGAAACAGCATGGACGCGAGTTCGTCCGACCAAATGATCGGCTTGAGAAATACGTAGCGCGCCAGAACTCCGGCAAACAACAGCAGGATCTCGGCGGCGAGCAATATGGAGACGCACACCTCGAGCAGTCGACCGATCACCCGGTCGACGCTGTCTGCAGCGGCAAGCGCGACGTTCTTGCTTGAGTTCTCCATGGCTTTCGGCAGAGCCGCGCAGGACATGGCGTCGCCCGCACCATCGTGCGTAACCACGCCGCCCGAGGGCATCGATGGGACACTCACGGCATCCTCCCTGTTTCGCTTTTGTTAGACTTTGCCTAGCCACCCGTGTTCGAAGAACTTTTCTTCGCCGAGTTGACCGCCTTTGAATGCTATCTGAAGTCCGTCCAACTGCCCGCGTGTCGCTCTGGCTCTGCAGAGCGGAACGCCCGGACTTACGCGGGCCGCAATTTCGAGGGCGTCTATGTCCAGGAGCTGCGCGACTTGGCTCGACGTGTCACCGCCCGACAGCAGCAATCTCTTCAAAGGTATCACATTGAGGATGTCACTGACGAGCTGTCCGAGCTTCCGGCCGAGATTACGGCCGCCTTCATGCTTGGCGAGCTCGCGAGACATTCCGCCGCCGACGAGCTTCTCGATCATCTTTCCGATCCGCGGATCATCCGGACCGCGGGCCGTATGCAATATGACGCTACGCCCTTCCTTGAGAAGAGAAGTGGCGCTTTGGACGACTTGGGTCGCTATGGCGCCATGCTTGTCGGGATCAAGCAAGTCGGCTGCATCAAGAGGAACTTCGGCAAAACCGGCCCGTACGGCTGCGTCGATCTGCAAGGCCGTTAGCGAGGAAGCACTGCCGGACACGGCAAGCACTTGGTCAACCGGGGACGGGTTACCATAGTTTTCAGACGGCGGAGGAATGATCCCGGCCTCACGCCACCATTGCATCAAAGCATATTCCACACCCGACGGGCCGACCACAAATGCGCTTCGATTCCCGGCCGCGCGATCGGCGATCAGTCGGCCGACCTGCGTAAGTTGCGACGCATTCGCTGAATCCAGCAATATCGCATCGGGCGAAGATTTCGTCAGTTCTGCGAACCGGTCGGCGGCCCTCACATAATCCTCATCAAGGAAGGGCAACGTGAGCTTTTCAATCTTGAGTGCTGCCTGCCGCCCGATATGGACGGCCAGATCGCTTTCGTTCATCGGCGTCACGGGATGAACGCTCATGATCGGGTGGCGGTCGATCCTGTAGATGTTCCCATCCGTCCCGGATCGGGCAAATAGATTGCCGAAGAGGCAGTATCGTTGCAGCGAAGGCGTTCCGCCGACGATCGGGATCGGATCGTTACCGAACACGGACTTCGCGATCTCGATCACCCGGCCGATACTGCCGATCTCGGGCGAGCTGTCGAAAGTTGAGCACACCTTGTAGTGCACAATTGGTGCTCCGAGCGATGCAAGGTATCGGAAATCTCCCGGCAGGTGCTCAGTCATCTCCGCGGAAGACATGCCGCGGCTTACTCCCGCGAGGCCGACAACCTCTAGGTCGCCAAAATGCTTCAAGACGTCTGGCGTCGGGGGACGTAGAAACAGTGCCGCACGCAGCCCGGCGAAGGCCACGGCCTCAAGGGCGTCAGTCGATCCTGTGAAATCGTCGCCGTAGAAGGCAAGCCGATATCGACCTTGCGTCACGACGCGCCTCCGAACTTGGAGATAGCGAGCTGCAATGGCCGATGGGATTTGGCGTATTCTGTTACTGGCACGCCTTGAACAGCAGCTTCCCAAGCCTCGCGCAGGCTCATGACACCGTCAGCAATGCCACCTGGATGGCCCATGATGCCACCTCCTGCCAAATGCATCAGATCGATGCTTCCAAGCCGCGCAAACGTGTCACCGGCTTGTCCTGCCCATTGCCCCGACGAGAAGACTGGCATCATCGGCTTGACGCTTGAAAAGGCCGCCAGACAAGACCTGGCCGAAGCAATGACCGAATCATCCGGCTCCCAGAATTTGCTCCTCAGGCCGTTGACATGCAGATGATCGACACCGGTCAGGCGCCATAGCTTTTGAAACGCGGCAAAGTCGAAGCCGAGCCATGGGTGACGTGTAAACAGGCCCCAGCCGTTGCGGTGACCGTGGATCGGTAGATCAGTGTACGTTCGCAGATGTTCAATTGCCGAAAAACCGCACCAGTTGACACTCACCATCACGCACGTGCCGCCGGCTTCCAGCACCAGGTCGTGGCGACGTCGCATGTCGTCGATCGAGCCACTGATGTTGATTGCGTACATCGGCTTTCGACCCAAACGATCGGCATGCTTTTCGATGACGGGGAACACAGCCTTCAAACGCTCTTCAAAAGGCGCATACGGCGGATCCGCAATCAGTTCGTCGTCCTTGAGGAAGTCTATGCCGGCCTCGCAAATCTTGTCGACGAGCACGGCGGTCTCAGACGGAGACATACCAATACTGGGTTTCAGGATCGTACCGATCAATGGCCGATCATTAACTCCGGCCAAACGTCGGGTCCCGTCGACACCGAACTTCGGACCAGGAAAGCCAGCGGCGTAGCTGACGGGCATCTCGATGTCGAGGAGCCGGAGGCCCGTCGTTTCGCCGAGTTCGAACAGATTGCCCGCAATGGTCGCCAAGAGCGTCGGGATATTGCAGCCTACATTGTCAATCGGAAATGCGATTTCGATTTCGGCGCGATGAAACCCTTTTGGACGATCGTTTTTCTCGAAGAAGGAACTGCGCAGGGTCGGGCTATCGACAGGCGGAAGCTCGGTTACGCTAATCACCCGGGCTCGCGATCGCTTCTTGAGCTCATCGGTTTCGCCGGGTAACGCAAGAAACGTCCCGCTCGATTGCTCCCCGGCAATGACTTCCGCAGCCCTCGCCACGCTATCGCCGGTCTCGACGAGATATCGGGCGGTAAACTCGGATCGCGGACTATCGCTGCGCATGGTACGCCCTGTCGAGGTTTGCTGCGTTTCTTCCGAAAGTTCGTCTCTTTCATCCGGACGGCCTACAGAACCCGTTCGTATGATGGACAGGCACATCTGACCTTGAGTACACCGCGGCAGCAAACGATATTGATGAAGCAAGGTGTGAGAAAAACTCACATCGTGCGATCCACGGATCCAACACCGCTAGGGGCTTCGAAAGATTGGATTAGGCGTCCACGCTGCCCAAAGCTGCACACATCTTCGCGGTGGTGGACATCTCGCGCGTGAGCCAGTGGGAAACCGCCCTACTTTCAGGACGGGTCGCCACGTGAGGAGCGGTCCAAAGCATCAACCTTCGCTTGCCGGGGATGCTGCCGAATGGCGCGACCAGTCTTCCACTGTTGATTTCCTCAAGGACAAACATCGTGGGGACTAGCGCCAAGCCAAGGCCGCACAGCGCGGCCTGGATAAGCAGATAGAAGTGTTCGTAGGATTCTTGAATGCGGACATCTTCCCGGAGCCCCAACTCGTCGAGCCAATCCGACCAGGCCTCCGGACGCGTCCGCGTACCCAACAGACGGCAGTTCGCGATATCGCCCGGCTTTTGGAGCCTGTTCGCCTTCGCATAGGAAGTCGCACAAACGGGGGAAATCCACTCCCGCGCAAGCTCTTTTATAACAACATCCTTGGGTGGCGCGATGGTGCTGGAACGGATCGCGATACTCACCTTGTCGCGGATGAAATCCACCTGATCGTAGTTCATATTGAACTGAAGATCGATGTTCTTATGCGATTCGTGAAATGCCGCGAGGCGGGGAATTAGCCAATACATCATGATGGTCGCCGAACATGAAACTGTCAGCGGTCCAGGCAATATCTGCTCGACACTACCATCTATAAGATTGAATGCAGCGGTGAGGCCTTCCGCTAGGCGACTGCCCTCAGGGGTCGGGTCTGTCGAGGAGGACGTTCGCACCAAGAGCGGAACGCCAAGCAATTCTTCGAGCGATCGAATATGGCGACTGATCGCCCCATGAGTCACCGATAGCTCGAGCGAAGCCGCAGTCATACTGCGCAACCGCGCTGTTGCCTCAAAAGCACGTAACGCGTTGAGCGAAGGCTTTGGACGCGCCATTCGTCCCCTCAAAATGACAATTTAGCGGGTGTGAGCTTTTATCACAAGGGCGGCTTTAAAAGTCGTTTGGGGGTTCTGCGCCGGAGTCCTAAGGTGGCGCAACGCTCGATCATGGCTGGCCTAACCCCCTACCGACGGCCTTGAAGTCTGCCTGGTCGTTGGCATGAGGCATCAAAATGACGCACAGGAAGATGATCGTCGAGGCTCGCGTGAACGAATACGCGATGCGGGATGGAAACCCTCACGTTCCCTGGACGGCAGATGAAATCGCCGAGACGGCAGCTCGCTGCCGCGAAGCTGGAGCTTCAATTCTTCACTTCCACGCTCGTGCGGACGACGGGGCGCCGCTCCATACCGCCGAAAGGAACGCTGAGATCATCCGAAAGGTTCGGCAGAAATGCGATATGCTGATCCTGCCAACGCTCGGCTTCTTCGCCAACGATACCGAGCCGAATGCGCGGATTAACTGCATTCTCGAACTTGCCAAGGACCCGGCGACCAAACCGGACATCGTTCCGATTGATACCGGCAGCACCAATCTCGACGTGTTCGACCGTGAGAAGCTCAGTTTTTCGCACTCCGATCGCGTTTACGAGAACCGAACCAACGCGGTGGAGCACTACTTTCGCTCCCTGAAGAATGCCGGCATCAAGCCGAAGATGACCTGCTGGTCGATCGGCTTTGTGCGACGCGCGCTGGCATTCATGGAGATGGGCCTCGTGGCCGCGCCCGGCTACTTCCTGCTCAACATGACCGATGGGCCGTATCTGACGGGCCATCCCGGCACGCTCGAAGGATTGGACGCGTTCTTGCCGTTTCTGCCCAAGAGCGTCCGGCACAGCTGGACTGCCAATATTGTCGGCGGAAATTTGTTGGATCTGTGCGAGGGCGTCGCGAGGCGTGGCGGCAATATCGCTCCGGGGATTGGAGACTACCCGTACATTGAGCTCGGCTGTCCGACTAACGAGGAACTCGTCCGCCGCACTTGCATAATCGCGAGAGGATGCGGCCGGGAGATCGCCTCGCCAGATGACGTCCGGGAGATTCTCGAAATCTCCTGATGCGGCGCATCTCGATACGATCGGCGCCGGATAACGCCCTTCGGTAAAAATCAGCCAACGATACCAGGAATTCTGTACATCTCCGAGGTTCTCCCTGACTGTGCCGGGATCTCAATAGATCCCGGCACTTTTTTTGCGGCAGGTGCAGCTTGCGGGCTCAACCCTCCCTTAATGAAGTCCGATCGAGCTACACTCTACTTCAATCCAACCACGGTATGAGGCACGTAGCGTTCTTCCAGTCTGCCTATTTCATCGGATGTAAGCTTCAAGCCGAGCGCTGCAATTGCATCGTCAAGGTGCTGCGTTTTAGTCGCACCAACAATTGGTGCCGTCACTCCAGCCTTCGCAGCGACCCATGCCAACGCCACATGCGCTGGCGCCACCCGTCGTTCCGTCGCAATATCCGTAACTGCGTCGACGATGCTGCGGTCGGCGGCTTCGGCATGGCCGTAGAACTGTGCCGTTACATTATCGGTATCGGAGCGAGAGCTTCTCTCAGTCCAGGGCCGGGTGAGCCGGCCCCGGGCAAGCGGACTGAACGCAATCACACCGACGCCTTCGTCCCGACAGAGCGGAAGCATTTCTCGCTCCTCTTCTCTGTAAAGAAGATTCAAATGACACTGCATGGAGACGAAACGCGCCCACGAATTCGCGTCAGATCGGTACAAAGCCTTGGCGAATTGCCACGCATAGACATTGCTCGCGCCGATGTAGCGTACCTTCCCGCTTCGTACGAGGTCGTTCAAGGCTTCAAGAGTCTCATCGATTGGCGTGTCGTTGTCCCAGAAATGGATCTGGTACAGATCGATATAGTCAGTGCCGAGCCTCCGGAGACTGGCTTCCGCTTCGGCAAGAATTGCCTTTCGCGAAAGGCCGATCCCGTTTGGTCCCGGGCGCATGCGGCCGTAGACCTTCGTAGCGATCACGATTTCGTCTCGCGGTACCATTTCCTTGAGAATCTTGCCGACGATCTCCTCGCTCGTACCGTCCGAGTACACGTTAGCCGTATCGAAGCAATTGATCCCGAAATCGAGAGCCTTCCGTATGAATGGCCGACTATCGCCCTCGCCTAGGGTCCAGGGATGATTCCCTCTCTCCCCGACTCCGTAACTCATACAGCCAAGTACAATCCGCGAAATCTTGAGGCCCGAACGGCCCAAACGTATGTAATCCATGAGCGATACCTTTGCTGCTTCGCCAGCCCCTGAGCTGTTTCAGAGTGTCGCGATGTCAACGATCCTCAGTCCCCGATCACTCACCCGAGATGGGAAATGATCCTTGAGCTTTTCCTCGTGGACGGGGACGAGCCTCAGCATGTCGCCGCCGACGCTGGCGAGCATCTCTTCCGCCGCGAGAATGAGGTTTGTCTGACTTCCCGTAGCCAGTCCTGGTGGCACGAAGCAGGGATCATCCCGATCACCTCCATGCAGGTTTTCGTAGGTGTAGACAACGTCTCCAGTAAGGACCCATCGGTCCTCTAAGCTTCCGCCGTTGCGAACCGCCACGTACTGCGAACCTGCCGTGTGGGTGTCAAAGGCGGGAAGAAGATCGACATTCGGCAGGACGTCGTGCGACGCACCGTCCAGCACGACCAGCCGATTTTTCAGCCCGAGATTCACGAGCTTCAAGATATCGGCAGGATTGATGCCGCCGAGGAGGGATCGAAAACGACGTCCCTTGGACATGGCCCAGACCCAGCTCTCGATCTCGCGCTTCTGGATGTAGAACTTGGCGTTCGGGAAGTAGTCCAGCCCACCCATGTGGTCGAAATGAGCGTGTGTAAGGAACACATGCTGCACATCCTCGGGACGAATGCCGACGGCTCCCAAGACCTCCGAAGGTGGGGTCCAGCCGGTGACGCCGATGGAATTGGCGATCTCGCCTCCGAAGTCCGACTGATCGTAACCGGTGTCAACCAAAGCGACCGTGTCGCTACTGCGCAGGAGCACATAGGTAAACGGCAGGTTCATGCTTCCGCTGTTGTGACGGCCGTACAACACCCCACTTGTCGGATGTTGGGGGCTCGCTGCGTATTCAAGCACAGTGATGGCATATCTCGTCATTTGGAGGCTCCAATCAGGAGGTCACCACCAAGCTTAAGTTGGCCGCAGCACTGCCGCAGGTCGATCAAGCCGCCGCAAGCGATCGGACTCGCCCGACGCAGATGGTCCCACGCCCCTGACAGCAAGCTCACTTCGGACGAGCGCTGATGTGGCGCCAGGGGTGCCGCCCGCGGCGGCAGCAGCAGATGCGCCGCTTGCTTCACATGATGATGCTCGTGCTGCCGCTGCACCGGTACCCGAACCGCTGCAAGAATCTCGTACACCTGATCAGAATCGCCGGCGTCAGGCTTGCTTTCATCCTCCAGACGCGACGTCCCAATGAAGTTCGCGAGAAGACGAACAGAGCGGTCAGTCACAACATCGCGCAGATAGTGGACGACCGGCCCGATGACGACATCGTATTCGGCAACTGCTGAACCCGGTGCAATCCCCTCGAAGGGATCGTCGGCACGGAACTGTGCGCTTAGAAATCCGCTCACGAGGATCGCCCGTCTTCCGGAACCGGCGCATTCGATGGGATTAGGTCGAAATTTTTCAAGTCCTGCCAGAGAGCAGCGGGTATCCGCGCCGAGACAGCGTGGACGTTCTGGGTAACCTCGCTTGTGGACTTCGCGCCCTGAACAACGGTGGCGACGGCGGGATGCGCTTGCACGAACTGGGTCGCGACGGTCGGCAAATCAACACCGTGTCGTTCGCAAACTTTCTCGATTGAACGGACGCGCTCCAGGATAGCGCTGGGGACCCGCTGGTAGTCATAGGTCGAGGCTGCCGCCTTCGATCCAGCGGCTAAGATGCCCGAATTGTAGATGCCACCCGCAATTACCGAGACATTTCGGGACTGAAGCTCGTCAAAATGCCCATCGAGTGGTGCATGGTTGAGCAGCGTGTATCGACCTGCGATCAACGCGCAGTCAATTGGAAATTCGCGCGCTACTCCGACAACCGAGTCGGTCTCGTTCACTCCCAACCCGACCGCACCAATAGCACCCGAACTCTTCAGCTCGTCGAGCGCACGGTACCCACTCTCGCGGAGCTGGTTCCAGTAGAATTCTGCCTGATCGCCGTGCCATGCGCGGCCGACGTCGTGGACCAGAAGTACATCGATATAATCGAGACCCAAACGATGCTGACTGTCCTCGAACGAGCGCATCACGCCGTTGTACGTATAGTCGTACGTGTCTCTGAACGGGAACGGATCAACCCATTCGATGCCATAAACTGTGTCGAGCTTCGGTGTTCGGCTGGCTGGCTTGAGTACCCGGCCGCACTTCGTGCTCACGACAATCTGATCGCGGATGCCGAGGTCGCGGAGAGCGCGGCCGAGGAAATGCTCGGACTTTCCGAGACCGTACATCGGTGCGCAATCGAAGTAGCGCACACCAAGGTCGAAGGCTGCCTTGATGACAGCCTCAAATTCGGAATAGGACACCCCGACATTGAACCCGGAAAGAGGCACCGTCCCGAGCCCCGCGGACGTGACGGAAACTTTGGTGCTGCCTAGAGTTCGCCTTTCGAGCGGAAACATAGCTCTTCTCCTATTTGTCTTAGAATGTCAGTCGGACAGTACCGAGGAAGCCCCATTCGGCAGTGGAGCTTCGCTGGGAATCAGGCCGTCGCTCCTGAGGTCCAACCAAAACGCTTGAGGAATTGGCGCCGATATCGAAGCCACGTTCTGCTCGACATGCGCTGTGGTGAGCGCGCCCTGAACCACCGAAGTCACGGCTGGATGCGCATAAACGAACTGGGAAGCCGCATCGGCCAGCCTCACTTCGTGGCGCTCGCAAATGACCTCCAGCGCCTTTACTCGGCGCACGATGGATTCAGGAGCGGCCTGGTAGTCGTATGTCCGTGTCAGCGCATTTCCCCGGCTACCTTCCGCCAGGATACCCGAGTTATAGACGCCGCCGGCGATGATGCCGATGCCGCGACGCTGGGCTTCCGGGAAGAAGTCGGTCAACGGTGCATGGTTCAGGAGCGTGTAACGTCCCGCTACGAGCGAGCAATCGAGATCGAACTCCGCAGCCACTTCAAGCACCGAAGCCGTTTCATTCACGCCGAGACCGATGGCCTTGACCGCTCCCGAGCGACGGAGTTCGTCGCACGCGCGGTATCCGGTTTCGCGGAGCTGCCTCTGGTATGTCGGATAGCTCTCGCGGTGCCAGACTCCGCTGACATCGTGCAGGAAGAGGATGTCGATATGGTCGAGCCCCATGCGCTGCTGGCTGTCCTCGAAGGAGCGCATAATGCCGTCGTAGCTGTAGTCATATTCATCGACGAAAGGCAGCGGATCGACCCAATTGATTCCATACAGGCTCTCCGCACGGGCGGAGCGGCTGGCCGGCTTCAGGAGCCGTCCGGCTTTGGTACTCACAACCACCTCAGAGCGCAGGCCATGAACGCGTAGCACATGGCCGAGGAAATGCTCGGACTTCCCGAGGCCGTAGAGCGGTGCAACGTCGAAGTACCGTACGCCCAGCGCGTAAGCCTTCAAGATCACAGCCTCGAACGTCTCGAAGCTAACTGGCACGCCACAGCCGCCGAGGGGCGATGTTCCGAGCCCAAGCGCGGTCAAATTCACGCGGCCGTTCGGAAGCACTCTCTTCTCCAGAGCCACCATATCGAGAATCCCTATTTGAGGATTGGCGCGCACGACGGCGTCCCGCATGCGCGCCAATGAAGCTACATGTACTTAGCTACGTTCGACGAATCCAAGAGCAGCCACGGAACGACGTAGTCCTTCTCGGTCCCGCCCTTCCATTCCATCAACGAGTTCCAGATTTCCGACTGAGGCTTATAGCTGTCACCCTTGATGGCGCGCAGAGCGAGATCGACCGCGCCCTGGCCTTCCGCGCGAGCGTACTTGTAGAGTGTCACGGTCATCTCGCCTCTCTGCACGGCGCGCTTGCCATCCGGAATACCGTCGATCGCAAGCACCGGAACTGATTTGAAGTCAACCTTCGCACTCTTCATGGCTTCGATCGCACCGAGCGCCATCTCGTCGTTCTCGGCGAGCACGGCATTGATCTTGCCGGGGTGCGCGAGCAACCAGTTCTCCATGAGTGCTTGGCCCTCGGCTCTGCTCCAGTTTCCAGACTTACTGGCGAGCAGTTTCAGCTTCGGAAACTTGGCCAAACCCGCGTCGACACCAGCCTTACGTTCGATCTGTGCCGACTGGCCGATCGGACCCTCCATAAGAACGACGTTGCCGCCGTTGGGCAGCAGCTTGCCAAGTTGCTCGCCAATGATACGCCCTCCCTCGGTGTCGTTGACAATGATGGAAGCGGTATAACCCTTCGACGCGGTCTTCAGGGCCGACACGATCACCGGAATGCCGGCGGCGATCGCCTTGTCGATTGCCGGCGCCGACGCTTGAAGATCGAATGGCGCCATGATGATGGCATTGAATTTTTGCGTGATAGCCGTATCGATCTGATTCGCTTGGACGAGCGGATCGTACTTGCCATCGAAAATCGTCACTGCAACAGAGCCATCCTTGACCGCAGGATGGTTCTGGATCTCGCTGGACCAGGCCTTCATGTACTCGCCCGATTCTCCGAACGACAAGGCGGCGATCCGAATCTTGCTTTGAGCAAAGGCCGTACCGGTCGACAGAATCAATGCAGCAGCGGCAAAACCCGCCAACGTCGATCTACGCGTAACCTTCATCGTCTCCTCCGATTGAGATGTAGTCAGCTAACAATTGCCCGTGTGGGCGTTACAGCCGCGTTCCACGGTCTGTAATCGTCTTCGCAGTATCACTTGCGAAATTGGTCAAGCATGACGGCGACGATGATGATCGCGCCCTTGAGAAGCTGCTGGTAGTAGGAAGACACCCCCATCAGATCCATGCCGTTGTTGATCGTTCCGATGATGAGAGCGCCGAACAGCGTCCCGACTAGCGAGCCTCGCCCGCCCGCGAGGCTGGTCCCGCCGATCACCACCGCCGCTATTGCGTCGAGTTCGTAACCGATGCCAGCCTGCGGAAGTGCGGCGGTTGTGCGGGACGTGAGCACCAGGCCAGCGAGTCCGGCGAGGAGGCCCGAGATGACGTAGGTGGATGCGACCACGGTCCGCGTGGAGATGCCGCTCGTCTTGGCCGCCTTCTCGTTTCCTCCAACCGCGTACACGTAGCGTCCGAAGGTCGTG
The DNA here is from genome assembly GCF_053592855.1 of Bradyrhizobium sp. T-1. Lineage (NCBI taxonomy): Bacteria > Pseudomonadati > Pseudomonadota > Alphaproteobacteria > Hyphomicrobiales > Nitrobacteraceae > Bradyrhizobium > Bradyrhizobium sp. T-1. The sequence goes on from NZ_CM132115.1 coordinate 6,288,066, forward strand.
TAAGAGAGGACGATCCATCCGACGGCAAACACAAGAAAGAGGATCAAGACCGGCACGGGAACGCCCGCCACGCTGCCGCCACCGATCCAGCGGAACGACTCGGAAAGGTTGGGAACGGGCCGCCCGTCAGAAAAAATGAGCGTCATGCCGCGGGCCATGCTCAGCATGCCAAGGGTCGCAACGAATGGGGGCACGTTGAAGCTTGTCACGATCACCCCGTTCACCAGGCCAAGTGCCGCGCCGGTCCCCGCTCCTGCCAGGATTGCCCAGAGCACCAAATGTTGGTTGGTAGAGGTCACAAGGCTGGCAGCGATCATACCGGCTAGGGCCATTACCGAGCCGACTGAAAGGTCTATGCCCTTTGTGAGAATGACGAAGGTCACACCGATCGCCAGAATGCCGTTGATCGACGACTGCCGTAACAGATTCACCCAGTTCAGCCAGGTCATGAAGTATTCATTGGCTACGGCAAAGAACGCCGAGATCACCACGAACACGATGACGATGCTGAATGATTTCAGGTAGGGCCCCACAGCCGCAATCTTTCTGGATCTGACGTCCGTTGTGATGTTGCTCATTGTGTTGGCCACCATGTCCACTCCTCGCTTCGACGGCACACGTGCCAGTTTTCGAGAATTAATCGATCTGCCTTAGCTCGCGAGGTCGGTCAGCATCTGCTGGGAGGTCTCGCGCCCATCGACGACGTGATCGAGTCGCCCTTGCCGAAAGACGGCGATGCGATCGCTGATCTGGAGAATCTCCGGCGCCTCGGATGAGACGACGAGCACCGCGTTGCCCTTCGCCGCAAACTCGCGGAGAAAGGCATAGATCTCCTGCTTGGATCCCTCGTCGATTCCACGTGTCGGCTCGTCGCAGATCAGCAGGCGCGGGTTGGTAAGGAGGCAGCGGGCAAACACCACTTTCTGCTGGTTTCCGCCGCTCAACGTTTCCACAGCAACGTGCGGGGAAGCGGCCTTGATCCGGTTCAACCGCATCATCCGATCGGTCGCCTCGGCCTCCGCCTTGCGGCGAACAAAGCCGCTCACGGCGCGGAGTGCCAACGACGACAACGCGATGTTGTGCGCGATGGATGCGCAAAGCACGAGGCCAACGTCCTTCCGATCCTCGGGGACCATGGCCATGCCCTGCTGGATGCATTTCTTCGGATTGCCTGGATCCACCTTCTTCCCATCGAGGAGGACTTCCCCCTCGCTCGGGGCGTGGATGCCATAGACCGTTTCCAGAAACTCCGTTCGCCCTGAACCGAGCAGACCGTAGATGCCCAGTATCTCTCCGGCGGCAACATTGACGGAGATGTTCTTGAAGTGAGACCCGCGCGACAACGAACGCACTTCGAGCAGGATCGGTGCGCCCTCGTTCGGCTGCCCCTTTTCGACCATCTTGACTTCGTGACCGACGATCTGCGTGACCAGATGATTCCGGTCAATCGAGGAAATGGGTCCGCTCTCGATGAAGCGCCCATCGCGGAAGACAGTGTATTCATCCGCGATCTCGAATATCTCGGTCAGCTTGTGCGACACGTAGACGATTCCGGATCCACGCGCCTTTATCCGCTTCAGCGCGTTGAACAGGATGTGGACCTCATGCTCGCCGATGGCCGAGGTCGGCTCGTCCATGATGACGATGTCCGCGCGGTAGCTAAGTGCCTTGGCGATCTCGACGAGCTGAACCTGGGCCAGGCTCAGATCTCGCATGCAGGCGCCGACGGGAACGTCGAACTCAAGGTCGTCGAGAAGCTGCTTTGCGGCGCGCCGCATCTTCGGGAAGTCGACGACGAGACCACCGATCTTCGGCTCTCGCCCCAGATAGATGTTCTCGGCAACAGTCATCTCGGGAACCGGAGATAGCTCCTGTGTGATTATCGCCACGCCATGCCGCAGAGCATCGGCGGCACTTCTGAAGTCGACGGGGACTCCCTCGATGCGGATGCTGCCTTCGTCGCGGTGCAGCAAGCCCATCACAATGTTCAGAAACGTCGACTTACCGGCGCCATTGCCACCGCAGAGGGCGTGCACAGTTCCACGTTTGACGGTCAGTCGACCGTCACGCAGCGCCGGAACTCCGTTGAAAGACTTGGCTATTCCTTCCGCTACCAGCAGCGGCTGATCGTGCAGCCCGATGGCAGTGTGATCGCGGGCTTCCGGTTCTGCCCCGGGCAACGAAAGCATTGATTTCCTCCAGCGGACGTCTTGGCGTCTGCGCTAGAGATATGAGGTCATACCTTATACCTGTTGTCAACAGAGATCATACCTCCTACCTTGTGGATGTTCGTTGGTTTGATCTGGTCGCGCGGCGGCTTATGTGATCGCAATGCGACGGCGGCGGAAAATGAGAGCTACGAGCGACCGATGGAGCAAATGGAGAACAAGAAGCTACCCACGCGTGTCGAAGTCGCGCTGAATTACATCACCGGCGAAATTGCCAAGGGAAATTTGAACCCAGGTGACAAGCTACCCAACGAGAAGGAGCTTGCAGAAAAGCTCGGCATCAGCCGCACCCCTATCCGCGAGGCGATGAAGACGCTTGCGGTCTCAGGACTGATCGAAACGCGGCATGGGCACGGCAACTACATCCGCAAGGACGAAGGCACTGCCGTAATGCCACTGATGATGTTCCAGCTCTATCTTCAGGATTCTTCACCTGAGATGCTGATGGAGCTCCGGTACATTTTCGATCGAAACTGCGCAGAGCTGGCCTCGATCAGACGCACCGACCGTGATCTGGCGATCATGCGAGAAAGCATCGACCGCCTGAAGGCTCTCTCCGAGGATCCCCACTCGCCCATCGATAAGCTGCTCGAGGCCGACCTTGATTTTCATCGCGCGGTTTATGCGGCAGCAGGCAACAAGCTCATCGTTGTGATCGCTGACTTCGTTCTGAACATGGTTGCCCCCTGGGTTCGCAAATCGCTGGAGGTCAGTGGACGCTATCGCGCCGTTGGTCTGCACGAGAAGATGTACGCCATGATCCGCGATCAGAAGACAGGTTTGCTCAGCCGAGAAAGCGTCGAGGCGAACATGGAGCACTTCATGTCGTCTCTGAAGATCCCGGCAGCTTAACCTCCAGCGGCGTCAGGTTGCGCTTCGGCCACTTGCGCTCCTCTCGGTAAGACGGCTCGGCGTCACGTAACGATGTCTTCGCATTCATCGCTCCCCCAAGACGACCCCGCAGATTTCGTCGCGGATCATCTGTCACGCAGCGGACATCTCCCATGATCGCAAGTCTGAGCTTGATCCTGCTCTGCCAGCTCATCGGCGAAGCGATAGTGCGCGGCCTGAATTTACCGATGCCGGGTCCGGTGCTCGGCCTGCTATTCCTGCTTCTCCTTCTCCTAATGCGCGATCGCTATTTCGCGCTCCAACGGGGCCCCTTGCAAAACGATGCCGTCGAGGGCACGGGCCGCGGCTTGCTCGCGCATCTGTCGCTGTTGTTCATTCCTGCCGGCGTCGGCGTGGTGCAGAAGCTCGATCTGGTTGTCGAGCACGGTGTCGGAATCCTGCTGACGCTGGCGGCGTCGGTGGTCGTCACTTTGCTCGTAACAGTCGCCACATTCCTCGCGGTCAGCCGCCTGCTCGCGAGAAAGCAAGCACAGCGATGAACGAAAACTCATTCTCACTTTGGGTTTATCTCTCGCAGTCGCCTCTGCTCTGGCTGACCGTAACGCTCTCTGTCTATGCGATCGCAGATACCGTCTCGCTTGCGACACACCGCCATCCGTTGGCCAATCCGGTCCTTCACTCGATCTGGATCATCGGCGGATTCCTGATCATGACGGGCACCTCTTACACGACGTACTTTTCCGGCGCGCAGTTTGTGCACTTCCTGCTCGGGCCAGCGACAGTGGCACTCGCGGTACCGCTCTACGACAACCGCCAACGCGTCATAGCGGCGATCGGACCGATGCTGATCTCGCTGGTCGCCGGCTCGATCACGGCCATCGTCTCCGTCGTCCTGTTCGCCCAGGCATTTGGCCTGCCACAGGCGGTCATCCTCTCGCTGGCGCCGAAATCGGTCACTGCGGGTGTCGCCATGGGTATCAGTGAATCCCTGCATGGCGACGCGTCTCTGACGGCGGTTTCAGTCGTCCTCACCGGCATCATGGGCGCCATCATTGTCACTCCACTCATGAATCGGATCGCCGTCACTGATTTTCGCGCCCGCGGCTTCGCGGTCGGCATCGCTGCGCACGGCATCGGCACAGCACGCGCGTTTCAGGTCGACGAGGTGGCCGGCGTTTTTTCTGGCATCGCCATGGGCCTGAATGCGCTTGTAACGTCGTTGTTGGTGCCGCTCGCGGTAACATTGCTGCTGCACTGATGTGTCGATGCCATCGCGTATCGACTTGCGGCTTGGAGCGTCAAAGGTGTAGGAGAACTGATACAGTCTCGATGGATAGACCTTGGCGCCCTCGCCGGTTGCGCCTTACGCAATGCCGCTGGCGCGGACGTGTGTTTTGTCGCCATCCAAAATTCCCCTACGCAGAGAACATTCGGCTGGCAAGCCATCGTAAACTGCTCAGGCGAACTGGACGAGCGGTCGTCAATTAAAGTGACCGCGCGAAATTGGTAAAGAACTCATCTGCCAGTTTCTTGGCCGTGCCGTTGACAAGTCGTTGCCCCAGTTGGGCAAGCTTTCCGCCGATTTGCGCCTCGACGTGATACGTCAAAAGGGTGCCATTGTCTCGCTCGAGAAGCCTGACCTTTGCGCCGCCCTTTGCGAAGCCCGCGACACCGCCCTCGCCTTCTCCCGCGATATTGTAGCTGTTCGGTGGGTCGAGGTCGGTCAGCGTCACCTTGCCTCTAAACCGCGCCGAAACAGGCCCCACCTTCATCTTTGCGACGGCGCGAAATCCTTGACGGTCGATCTCCTCCAGTTCCTCGCATCCGGGAATACAGGCTCTCAGAACCGCGGGGTCGTTCAGTTTGGTCCAAACGACCTCCCTCGGGGCGGCGAGCTGAATCTCGCCCGTCATTGTCATAGCCATTGTCGTCTCCACAAAGCTCGAGCTGAACCAGCCTTCGCGCCTCAATCGCGAACGGGCGCGAATACCCGGGCCATGTAAGTCGAAAGATCGTTCTCGATCTCCGCCCGCGATGTCGACGAAATGCCGGCAAGCGCCTTGGCCAGCTCCTTCTTGAAGTCGATCTGCATCGACCGCGCGATCAGGATCCGTTGCGCCTGCGGCGAACCCGCTCCATGCATGGATTCCGTCAGATATCCGACCGCGTTCCTGCCCAGCGTCATGTTCTCGACCAAGCGCAGAACACGAATCCTGTCCTCCGTCGCGACTTCCGGCCGGCCTTTCAGATATTTTTCGATCAGGGGACCGATCGTCTCATGGCGCAGCTCGCGTTCCGACGGCAAGGTCACCATCAGCCCGCCTGCGAGATCCTGCGCCAGCCGGCCGATCTCGTAGGGCAAGCGCGTGACGTGGTGCTTGCAGACGTTCGCAAGCATCTCGTCCGGCAGGTACGCCCCCGAACTCATCGCGATTCCCTGATGGCTCGCGGCGATGCCAGCCCCATAGATGGTTTCGTTGAGATGGGTCATCTCGACCAGCTTGTCGCGGATATGGGAGGCGCGCTCAACGCCATTGTAGTCTGCGATCGTCGCCGCTGCGCCGATCAGAACGTCGCCGACGCCGGTTTTGCAGACGTAGCTGCGCCGATGATAGCAGGTGAAGCGTTCGACCAGCGCAGATGCAAATTCCACCTCGCCGTCCATGAACACGTGCTCGGCCGGGATGAACACATCCTCGAAAACGATCATGGCTTCTTGGCCGACCGCGGCGTCCACCGTTGTCGGCGCCACGTACTCAAACTTGGCAGGCTTCATCGTATTTGCCCTCCAAGACTGTTTCGGTGTTTGCCATCGCTATTCGCCACGAAACCGCGGAGCTCTCTTCTCCGCAAACGCGCGACGCCCTTCCCTAAAGTCGTTGCTGTCGGACGCAACGTCGACGAGTTGCTGCGCCACCGCCAAGTCGAGGCCGCCGGCACCCATCGAAAGCCCGTTCAGCATGTACTTCGCACCCGCGATTGAAAGGGGCGCATTGTCCGCCAGTCGCGTCAGGAAGCGTTCTGTGGCGAGCGACGCATCGTCGTGGATCTCGTCGATCAATCCCATCGACATCGCCTGCTCGGCTGGATAGCGGTCCGCCGAGTATCTAAATAATGCAAAGGAAAAGCTAGGTGTTCGGACGGTCATTCAAGCAGCGACGCTCCTGGCCGCTGCAAATAAACAAAAGCAAAATTAGGACGCTTCAGCCGGGGCAACCTGATTCGGCGAGCTAACTTTAGCAAGATTTTCCCGTTCGGCATTGGCGGAGGCAGCACTATACCCCGGGATATCCCCTACGAGCGCTTCGTCGTCCACACCCGCTCTACGTGCTTACGGTGAGCCTCAATCTGGAGTCCAAGCCGAAATAATCCGGGCGACCGGCGCGCCCAACGAGCGCTCCGCCGGGCATCAAGCCGGGATTTTTTGCCGCCGGCCAGTGCAACATGGCCAGCCACGTCAGCGCGGGACTTATGCGGACTTCATTTGCATTTGCGCACCGTAAACATCGCGCATTCAACGCGTGGAGCGCAGCCAAGTAGGTGCGAGCACTTCGTGTGCTTTGTGGCGGATTGCATCGTTACGGCTATCACCGTCGCTCGAAATTGCGAACGGAGCTGTCGGATCGTGCGCGCGAACCTGCGCGTGGTCGGCTCCGTGAATTAGTGTGGCGGAGTTCGCCAACGTTCGTCGGCGCTTATTCAACGGATATTCGACGACTTTTCAATGCAAGTGCTAAGTCATTGAAATCTCTGGCGCTCCCTAGGGGAATCGAACCCCTGTTTCAGCCTTGAGAGGGTACAGCCGATCCGCTCGCGATAATCGTGAGGAGAGTCACGCGATGGAGACCTTACGGACGTCAAGCCCGGCTCGTCTTCTTGAGCACGTGAATTTATCGCGCGAGTCACGTGCGCAAATTGAATACCACCGACAGAACACGAACCGTCGGCGTCAGCAATTTCTCATGGCCGTGGACAAAGTTAGCATCGAATACAAGCGTATCTCCGTGATGCAGCTCCATTACTGCGTCACCATAACGGTAGATCATCGACCCTTCCAGCACATACATGAATTCGATGCCGGTATGCTGAAATCCGGGGTTGTTTGAACAATCACTTGTCAGCGTCACGAGATAGGGTTCGACATATTTCTCGCCAGACAATAGATGGCCGAGCAACTGATAGCTTAGACCAGAACGATGAGCCTGTCGGCGCACGTTGATGCCCTTACCCGATCGGACGAGAGAAAAATCGGTGGGCTGATTATAGGCCGCAAACAGTCGCGACACCGGCACCCTCAGCGCGGCCGACAACGAAGCCAGCGTCGTGAATGACGGCGTGGCGGATCCATGTTCTATCCTCGAGAGCATAGCGTTCGATAGACCCGCGGCGTCGGCAAGTTGATTTGCTGCCATATTCAGACTCAGCCTGAGGCTTTTGATCTCTTTGCCAACAGCCCGCGCCAGAGCATTGCTTTTCTCGGAGTTGTATTGGTCGGTGTCGCCCGACGCGTTCGTCTTCGCTGCGGGCCTGGTCATAACCGAGAGCGCGCCCCTGCGCATACGCTTGCCTGCAATCGGCTTCTGATCGTGCTTTCCACCGGCCAAACGATGCCCTCGCTACAGTGACTAATAGAGGAAGCATCACAGTATGCGATCTCGGCATCCAAACAAGAGGTTAGTACCAAGCACCGTACCTTGCCCTCGCTCTACCCGGCCGCGGCATGCCGCAGGAAGTCAGGCAGTCAGGCTGCTGATTTGCATCAGGTTAAAATATTCTCAGCGGCGTTGACGGTTCAAGCCCGGGGGCGGACATTTGAGCAGCTTGGCTGCCCTTGAACGTTTGACGCGAGAGTAACATGAACATTTTGAGTCGTCGGATCGCTGCTCTCGGCTTTGCTCTTTTGACGCCCACTGCGTCAAGTGCGATTGCTCAGGATTTGCGCATCGCTACTGAAGGCACTTATCCGCCGTGGAGTTATGTCGATGCCAAGGGTACTTTGACCGGCTGGGATGTCGATATTGCAAATGCACTCTGCGAAGTCATGAAGGCCAAATGCAAGATTGTCGCCCAGGAATGGGATGGAATTATTCCTGGCCTGAATGCCAAAAAATACGACATGATTGTCGCAAGCATGGGCGTGACCGAAAAACGCACGCAACAGGTCGCCTTTTCCAAGAAATACAAGAACACGTCCAGCCAGTTTGTTGCCAGGAAGGGTACTTTTGCAGACACGAGCCCCGCCGCTTTGAAGGGCCGTGTGATCGGCGTACAGCGCGGCAGCATTCAGGACGCCTATTTGTCGGCGAGCTATCCCGATTCCCAGATTGTTCGCTATGACAAGACTACTGATGTCGAGATGGATCTAATTGCAGGGCGTATCGACTTGCTTCTGGCCAATCGCGTGACTTCGCTGCTTGGCTTCCTCAAGAGCCCGCAAGCGGCTGGCTATGAATTGGTCGGCCCGGAATATACCGGCGGTCTTCTCGGTGAAGGAAACGCCATCGCTTTGCGCAAAGATGACGCAAAACTTCTAGAGCAAGTGAATTCTGCCATCGATACGATTTTGTCGAACGGGACTTACGACAAGATCGTGAGAAAATACTTTGACTTCCCACTCATGTAGCAATCCAGCGTTCGAGACGATCAAGACGGATATTGAACGCTTTTAGATGTGCAGGCTAAATTCGATGATCACCTTCGCAACTCTCGGGCCGGCCGGGACCAACCATGAGTTTGTCACCAAAGAGTACATCAAGTTTCACGACATTCCGGAGGCCAACATTGTTCTCGTCCCAAATTTCAACGTAGCAATGCAGGGGCTGATCAATGGCGACTACGACTTCATCCTTCAGTGTGCCGTTCATCCCGATACGCCTCCGACACTCGGTACGCATTTCCAAAAGATGTTCGCCGTCGACAGCTTCATCTGTCGCAGCAAAGACCTAGCAGTTCTCACACGTTCAGATATCGAAACACCGAAGTCTATCGGCCTGCTGGCTCCGGCGACCGAGAGTTACATCGACGCCAGTCAGTGGCAGACTCGGGTATCCGAGCCTTCGCTGCCCATTATTTTTGAGAATCTTCTTAAGGAAAAATACGATTCCGGTCTCGTTTACCTCGAATATGCAGAACAATACCCGGATCGGGTGCGAGTGGACCAGGTGATCGGTTCTCCTGATGACGTCTGGATCGTCTACGCAAACGAGAGAACTTCCGGAGGAAAGCTTCAGGCCTGGCATGAAGGACCTATCCGTGAGCTGATCCGTCGGAAGGTTGAGAACAACACCTTAAAAGTCAGTAGGTCGACCCTATGACGATGGACTGGCTTTCCGGTTATGGCCTGCAGCTCATTTTTGGAGCGGTCACTACGCTCTCGGTGGCGCTAGTAGCACTTGTTGTCGGGACCGTGCTCGGCATCTCATTGGGGACCGCGAAAATTTATGGTGCGAAACCCCTTCGCTACAGTGCTGAAGCATACACCGCTGTAGTTCGGGGAGTGCCCGACCTCATCGTCATCTACCTGATTTATTTCGGCGGCACAGTAGCGCTGACCAAGATCACCGGCCAATATGTGGACATCAACGGGTTCGCTGCAGGTGTAGCGGCCCTTGCCTTCATTTTTGCCGCCTATGCTGGCGATATTTTTCGAGGCGCCATAGGACAAGTGCCGCGCGGACAAACTGAAGCGGCGCATGCACTTGGACTATCGCCACAGGCCGCGTTTTTTCGGATAATCCTGCCCCAGGCATGGCGGCTGGCCCTACCAGGCTTCGGGAATCTTGCCATCATCCTGATTAAGCAGACGTCTTTAATTTCGGTGATCGGACTTGAGGAACTACTGCGAGCGTCGTCCGTGATTTCCGGCGCGACTAGGCAGCCGTTCCTCGTCTATTCCGTGGCAGCGATCCTGTACCTCATTATTACGAGCATTGTCTCCTGGGGCTTTCGCAACGCCGGTATTCGGTCCAATCGAGGCTTTGCGTGAGAGCGCCATGCTAGATTTCTCAATCATGGCCGACGCGTTTCCGAACCTGCTTAAGGGAGCGGGAATGACAGGGCGGCTGTCCATACTCATCCTGCTTCTCGGGATGATGTTAGCTGTGCCTCTCGCTTATGCTCGCAATGCGCAATCGATTTGGCTCCATGGCCCTGCGAGTATCTACATTCTCGTCATTCGCGGGATCCCCTCTCTGCTGCAAGTCTTCATCGTTTATTACGGACTTGGCCAGTTCAGCTTCGTCCGAAACTCGGCTTTGTGGCCGATTTTTCGCGACCCCTTCTGGTGCGTCATCATCGCACTGGGTCTGAACTCAGCCGCCTATACGGCCGAAATCATCGCTGGTGCGCTGAGGCAGGTGCCAAAGGGGCTTGTGGAGGCCGCGCAAGCCCTCGGGCTCTCGTGGTTCCAGACTCAACGGAAGGTTACGATTCCACTCGCTGTGCGCGCAGCACTACCGGCCTATGAAAACGAAGTAATCCTGACGATCAAAGCAACTTCTCTCGCCAGCACAATTACCCTCCTCGATCTGACAGGCGCCGCACGCCTTGAGGTCTCGAATACCTTTGCGCCCTACGAGGTCTTTCTGACGGCGGGAGCAATCTACTTTTGTATCACCACCAGCTTGAGCTGGCTGTTGCGCAGGTTTGAGGTGCGGCTGTCAGCCGGCCACCGGAATGAGGAGCGGCGCGTCAAGGAGTTTCAACCCGTTTTGCCGGGCATACGCGATCATTAGTAGTGCCGGGCTCTCAAAGTGTCATTGTCGTTGATCCCCAATACAAAGCCAGAGAGATGGAGTTGAGCGTGCGAGTAATGGAAAGCGGCTCAAGCGAGGGCGGCACGGTCGTCATGTCCGCAGTCACCAAGCGATTCGGCTCATTCGCTGCGCTCAAGGGCATCGGCCTGAGTGTGGATCGCGGAGAGAAGATCGTGATCTGCGGCCCCTCAGGATCTGGAAAATCAACATTGATTCGATGCATCAACCGTATCGAGAAGCATGATGGCGGCTCGATCGTAGTAGAGGGATGCCTGCTCGACCATCGGTTGACGAATATAGACAAGGTCAGACGAGAAGTCGGCATGGTGTTTCAGAGTTTCAACCTCTTTCCTCACATGACCGTGCTTGAGAATTGTATGTTAGCGCCGATGCTTGTCAGGGGGTTGAAAGCGGCCGAGGCAGAGGACGTCGCAATCAGCTATCTCAGAAGAGTAAGGATTGCCGATCAGGCTGCCAAATATCCCTCCCAACTCTCCGGTGGTCAGCAGCAACGTGTTGCTATCGCGAGGGCGATGTGCATGAAACCGAAGATCATGCTCTTGGATGAGCCTACTTCGGCGCTCGACCCGGAAATGGTCAAGGAAGTGCTGAACACGATGATAGAACTCGCAGGCGATGGTATGACGATGATCTGCGTGACCCATGAAATGGGCTTCGCCAGACAGGTCGCCGACCGGGTAATCTTCATGGATGAGGGCGCTATAGTCGAGGAAGGCGCGCCGGAGCAGTTCTTTCGTCAGCCCAAGACGCAGAGAGCACGAGATTTTCTGTCGCAGGTTCTGCATTGATCAGCCAGAATCTTCATGAAGCCGGTCGGCTGAGTTGCTCAGTTGCCGTATGCAGCAGCTTGGCGTCAGTCGAAGCGCTCAACGCGATCGGTTGTACTGTGATGCCGGCCGGGGCTCTCGTGAGGTGATTGCTTTGCGAAGTGCTGACGCCATACGCCACCGTAGACTCTTGACCAGCAGCCACACCAGCCTGCCGCCGAGCCCTGCGCCAGTCGCTCAGATCCATACCGCGCGTGCTGAAGGGCCTATCGGCCATCATCGTGACGGCCCGGCCTCTATCATCTGCTCGCAACGGTTAAGCGCGAGCACAACGCGCAGCTATACTCGGCTAGGAGAACGGAAATGAAAGCACGCTTGTCGAAACGAATCGCTGTCTCTCTGGTTCTAGCCTGCACAGGATTGATGCTCGTCGGGCGCGCGCTAGCGGAGCAGGCGCTGAAACCACAAATCACTCAAGATCCGGTGTCGGATGTGCCGATCGGCATACAGAACCTTCGCTTCGGGATGCTCGATGCGGGCGTCAACGCGCTTACTTTCCATAGCATGGATACACTGTTCACGACACGCACGGTCGCACGCTCCGGTCCAGTCTGGCAGCTTCCGCGAGAAGAGCACGCACTTGATTTCAACTATCAGTACGACGGCAAAACGTTCCAGGCTAATCAGTTCCTTGAACGATCTTACACAAACGCACTTATCGTCTTGAAAGATGGAAAGATTGCCTTCGAGAGGTATCTCAACAATACGAACGATCGAACTCGCTTCATCGGCTTCTCCATGACGAAGTCGATAACTTCAATCCTGATTGGCTGTGCGCTGGCCGAAGGTCGGATCAAGTCGCTCGATGAGAAGATCGACACCTATTTACCGGAACTGAAAGGGGGCGGATACGAAAACGTGACGATCCGGCAGATCCTGCAAATGCGATCCGGCGTTGACTATGAAGAGCGGTACGATTTCCAAAACCCGGGGGTGGCGGCGAGTAGCTTCGTCGAAGCACTTGTCAAGAACGTCGTTCGCTTTGCGGATGCGGCACGCACGATCAGCCGAAAGCATTCGCCGGGCGAGGTTTTCCAATACAAGACGCTGGATACGGCGGTGCTTGGCCTTCTCTTGGAGCGCGTGAGCGGCGGCAGCAATTTGGCCGCCTATATGACGAAGCACATCTGGGAGCCGATTGGTGCAGAAGCCGATGGCTTCTTCATTATGGATGGAGCGCCGGGCGTAGGTCGAGAATTCAGCGGTGCAGGCTTCAACGCGACCCTTCGCGATTTCGCCCGGTTGGGCCTCATGATGCTTAACATGGGAGTCGCCAACGGTCAGCGAATTCTGTCTTCGGAGTGGATTGCGGAGTCGATCCGACCTACCGATCCGGCGCACTCCGAGCCACGGGGCTACGGGTACCAGTGGTGGACGATTGGCACCGGCGGTGCGTACATGGCAATTGGGCTGCAAGGGCAGTACATCTTCGTCGACCCCGCAACGCGCACGGTAATCGTCAAGCTCAGCTATTTTCCGCCAGCCGACAAGCTTGCTTCCGATGAGACCCTAGCGTTCCTTAAGGCGGCTTCGGTCTGGCAGCCGCATTGATGATGACAGGCCGCGAAAGCTAATGGTTCGGAGGAAACACATGCGGTGCAGAGGGCGGCGCTGCGTCTGGCACCCTACCTAGAAGGAGGCCTCCCGTCCTCAGGATTAGGAAGCGTTAGCCCGCGCCCGTTCTCGGGCTTCACGACGCTGCTCGCGACGTTCGCGTCGCCTCCTAGCGCGCTCCGCTGGCTGCGGAAGCGATGGTATGGGCGCATCCCTGTTCTCGGCTGACACCGTCTCTCTTGGTTGCTCGACGGCGGGGCGCACCTCCATGAACTCCAGCACTGTCCGTCCCTTGAGGGTGATTTTCCAGCCGCCATTTTCGCGCTCGACGAGACCTTGCGAAAAGATGTCGAGGTCCGGTACACGCGCAGCCAGCCGCTTTGTTCGATCGGCCCAGTCCCGGCCGCTGGTCGCCAGGATCGCCATGTCGCGCTTGAGATCGGCCATCGCGGCAAATCCATCCGGATAGCTCACGAGGATCTTCAGCACCGTGACCTGGAAATTCACCCCCCGCCTCCGGTCAGCGCCACATGGTCGGCGCCTGCGAGAGAGCTTGGCGCCCGATCTGCTTGAGGCGATCCGGAGAGGTGTCCCCCTTGGTCGCGGCTTCCAGGATTTTCGAGGCCACGTGGGCACGGGCGCCCGTCTCGCTCCGCGAAACGTTTTCGCAGACCTCATCTAGGACCGCGCGCAAAAGTGCGGTGGTCACGGAATCGAACATGAGAACCCCACAAGATTTACCATAACGCAATGGCGGGAGCGTCAAATTTAAGCGTGTTAAAAAAACCGTAAAACTCTACACCCCTGCTAGGACCAGAGGAACTATGAAGGCGACGGGTGGTGTGTGTCTCCTCCGGGTGCCTTGTCCGTCCGAGGTTTGCGAGCTGCGCCAGCGACTACGTCCCAGCTTACCGCGCGGACTGTCTCCGCCGCGTCAGGTTCCGGTCCACTGGCCTCGTTGCCGAGTCTTCGCACCTCGGTGGTAGCCGCCGTCCCAATTGATCCGCATCGTCCTCTGCTGGGTCATAGTCACTTCCTTCGCAAAGGCCTTCCGCGGCGCGCCCTCGCGCCCGAGGCATGTAAGTCCGAATTGTCCTTTTCAGGCGCTGCACTACGCTCCTGTACGATCCGGTCGTCCTCGCAGTTTCAATCCTGCTGGTGATCATCATGATGGCCAAGACGAGCAAAGAGCGAATTTTTCAGCAGCTCACGCATATGCAATGACACGTCCTGCCATCATTCCAGCGGGTTCTTGGCCTCGCCGTATGTCTGCTGGAACCGCGGCAGCGTATTGCGGAGAATCGACCGTGGAAGCCTTTCTCAAACGAGTCGGTAAGGAGTATCCTCGACCACGTGTGAAAGAAGGAAGGCGTCAGCTGTGGTTGAAGGACGATCTGGACCGGGCTATCGCGCCGGACATGGTGCCGGGCGACCTCGCCGAGGATTTGTGACCTTGGAACGGCCGCTTCCACGCTTTGTGGAGGTGCGTCGGCTTGCCTGCGGTTCGGTCGCGTTCTATTTCCGGATCCCCACCTATTACCGCAGTCTTGGCTGCGAGATGGCGAATGAGCCACTTGGGACGAGCTACGAAGCCGCATGTGGTCAAGAGGGGAAAGGCGGACGCGCTGCCACGCTCAATGCCCTCTTTGATGAATGGAACAATCACCGCAGGGGGGAGCCCGGTGAAGGTGAACAGGGAAAGATCGCGCGATATGGCACGATCGATTGGCTATTCCGGCAATACAAGACGGAGAAGGCCTATACCGAGAAAGTCTCACCTCGGTCCCGCCCCGATTACGAACGGATCATGCAAATGATCTGCGACACGGTCGACAAGAGCGGACGGCGGATTGGTGAACGGCAGATCATGGAGGTTACGCCACGAGCTGCCGATAAGATCTACGACAAAATCATCAACGGGCCGAACGGCATCAGGCTGCGGCAGGGAGAAAAGGTCGTCGGCCTCTGCCGAAAGGCGTGGCGGATCATGCGTCGTCTACACCCGGAGTTGTTCGACAAAAAGCATCCGAACCCCTGGGACGATTTCACCCTCAAGAGCCGCACCAAGACCAAGAAGCACGCGGTGACTCGAGAAGAGGTTTATAAATTTGCATGGGGCTGCATCAAAGAAGGGCGGCCTGAACCCGCAGCCGTCGCGGTGATCTGCTTTGAATGGCTGCAACGGCCGGAGAACGTAGTGGCCGGGTTTTTGACGTGGCCGGACTACCGCAGCAAGAACTGGCCAAACGCGGTACGCATCGAGCACCACAAGAATAAGGCGCTGGTCTGGCATCCGCTCGAAGAGACTCTCGATGGAGAGACCGTCAAGTTTTATGCCGAAGCGGAGGACGTTTTGAGTCATCTACCAAAGCTTGGCGTGCCGATGATCATGCGTCGGATCCAAAAGGGTGAACGCAAGGGCGATGCCAAAGTGTGGTCCTATCCTGGCATGGAAAAAGTAGTGCAGCAGATGCGCAAGAAGATCGACGGCGTGTCAAAGCTGTTCACGCTTGATTCCTGTCGACACGGCGGCATGACCGAACTCGAGGAAGCGGAGCTGACAGACGGCCAAGGTCGTGCGCTGTCGGGCCACAAGACCGCACAGGCCTATCGCGGCTATGCCAAGGAGACGATGATGCGAGCGTTAGCTGCGACCCGTAAGCGGCATGCACATCTCTTGGCACAGAAGGAGCTCGATCAACAGAATGCTGATGGAGCAGCATCACCTCGAGACGAAGCGCAGACCTCCCCAATTTCGAATACTGGCGTCCGATCTCAAGGATAGACTTCGCGCTTCGTTGAACGCTGCAAAAGGCGGCGGGGTTCTGCGATTGTTGATCCCGCAAGCGACGTCAACGGCTGCGGTGGGAAGCTTCCAACGCGCAGACGGCGTTCATCCGCTCAATTCGTATTTTGATAAGTTGAGCGACGTTCAACGCGCGACGACTTTCATCTGGCTTCCGGCAAAAAACGAAACCAGCACAGAATTTCCAAATGGGAGGCAAACGGAATTTCCAAATGCGCGGGAAATTCTGCCTTGGGCAAGGCCGTTTTCGTAACAAAATCAGCGTGTTGTCTCTGGCTGGGGCGGGAGGGATCGAACCTCCGAATGGCGGAATCAAAATCCGCTGCCTTACCGCTTGGCTACGCCCCATCAGGTGACGGGAGAAATGGCGGAAGACCCGACTACCGCAGATTCCCTCCAGTCGCAGCCGGTCTATAGGGAGCGGCGCGGCATTTCAACCGCCTGGAGGGGCAAAATACCACAGGCCGGGATATGGCGTGGTCCCACTCTATTATGAGCCAGATCCCGGTCCGGTCCCGCCCCTCCCGGCCATTGAGACCTCCGGCGTTTCATGGGAATACGGCGCCAAACCTGTCTTCGGGAGTGAGCCATGACCTACCGCGCGCCGATCTCTGACATGCTGCTGTCGCTCAACCACGGTGCCGGCCTCAGGGCCGCCGTGGAAGCCGGCCATTATGGCGATTTCGACGCGGACATCGCGGCCGCCGTGCTGGAGGAAGCCGGCAAGTTCGCGACCGACGTGCTGGCGCCGCTCAACAAGGTCGGCGACGAGCACGGCATCAAGCTCGACGCCGGCAAGGTTACGACCGCGCCGGGCTGGCCGGATGCCTACAGGCGCTGGATCGAGGGCGGCTGGAATGCGGTCTCGGGACCTGAGGATTTCGGCGGCCAGGGCCTGCCGCTCGCCATCAACGCCGCCTGCACCGAGATCTGGAGTGCCGCCAACGTCGCCTTCGGCCTTTGCCCGCTGCTGACGGCCTCCGCGATCGAGGCGCTGGACGCGCATGGCAACGATGAGCTCAAGACGATCTATCTCGAAAAGCTGGTCTCCGGCGAATGGACCGGCACGATGCAGCTCACCGAGCCGCAAGCCGGCTCCGATGTCGGGGCGCTGCGCACCCGCGCCGAAAAGCAGGGCGACGGCACCTATCGCATCAAGGGGACGAAGATCTTCATCACCTATGGCGAGCACGACATGACCGACAACATCGTGCATTTCGTGCTGGCGCGGCTGCCGGATGCTCCGGCCGGCACCAAGGGGATCTCGCTGTTCCTGGTGCCGAAATTCATGGTCAACGCCGACGGCTCGCTCGGCGCGCGCAACGACATCTTTGCCTCGGGCGTCGAGCACAAGCTCGGCATGCATGCTTCGCCGACCTGCACCATGACCATGGGCGATCATGGCGGCGCGATCGGGTTCCTGATCGGCGAAGAGAACCAGGGCATGCGCTGCATGTTCACGATGATGAACCAGGCCCGCCTCGGCGTCGGCCTGGAGGGCGTCGGCGTAGCCGATCGCGCCTATCAGCAGGCCCTGGCCTACGCGCAGGAGCGCCGGCAGGGCCGCGCCGTCGGCAAGAAGGGCGACAGCTCGGACGCGATCTTCGTGCATCCCGACGTCAAGCGCATGTTGATGCGGATGCGCGCGCAGACGGCGGCCGCGCGCACCATCTGCTATGCGACCGCAGTCGCGCTCGACGTCTCCTTACGCGCAAAGGACCCGAAGGTGCGCGCCGATGCAGCCGCACGCGCGGCGCTGCTGACACCGATGGCCAAAGGCTATTCCACCGATATCGGCAACGAGGTCGCCTATCTCGGGGTGCAGGTGCATGGCGGCATGGGCTTCATCGAGGAAACCGGCGCGGCGCAGCACTATCGCGATGCCCGCATCACCGCGATCTATGAGGGCACCAACGGCATCCAGGCGATCGACCTCGTCACACGCAAGCTGGCGGCCAATGGTGGCGCGTCGGTGTGGGCGCTGATCGAGGAGCTCGCGGCTACCGTCAAACAGGTCGAGGCCTCCAACGACCCCGCCTTCGGCACCACCGGCGCAAAATTGCGCGAGGCGCTGGAAGCGCTGACGCGCAGCAGCAAGTGGTTGCTGGAGCGCGTCACCTCCGCTCCGAACGAGGCACTCGCCGGCGCGACACCGTATTTGCAGCAGTTCGGCGCCACGCTCGGCGGCTGCATGCTGGCCTCCGAGGCGCTCGCCGCCAAGGCCGACGGCAATCCCGAGGCCGCCCGCCACGTCTCGCTCGCGCGCTTCTTTGCGGAAAACATCACCGTGCAGGCTGGCGCGCTCGGGCGCACCGTGACGGAAAGTGCGGAGTCGGTCGCAGCGGCGGACGCGGTGTTGCTGGGGTAAGATGGGCTCGTTGCCGGCTGCACATTCAGTGTCGTCCGGCAAGGCCGGGACGGCACCGAATATTTGGATCCATCCGGGCTTACGACGCCACGACCTTCACCCGTTTGCCCGGCCGCCACAGCACGACGCCGGCGGCGACGACATCCAGCACCACGCACATCGCGAACGCCATGGTGTAGTCGCCGCTCACGCTGCGCACGAGGCCGACGATGCCGGGGCCGAACGCGCTGACGATGCCGCTGATCGAGGTCCCCAGCCCCATCGCGGCCGCGAAGGCCGTACTGCCGATCTCGCGCTGGATGATCAGGGGTGGAAACGTGATCATGTTGCCGATCGAGAAGCCGTAAACGGCGCAGCAGATGAGCAGCACGGTCGGGCTGTGGCTTTGCAGGAGAACGAGCAACGCCGCCGCCTGGCTCGTCATCGACGCGGCGCAAGCAAGCCGCGGATCGAGCCGGTCGACGAACAGGCCGAGCGACAGCCGTCCGACCACCGCCATCGCCGCCATCAGGGTTACCGCGAGGCCTGCGCTGGCGCGGCCGATCAGCGGTTCGAGAAACGTCACCTGGTGGATGATGAATCCCATCTGCGCCAACAGCGCGATCGCGATCGGCAGCACCATGGTCCAGAACGGCGCGTTGGCGAGCAGCTCCTTCCGCGAATGACGCACGGCCTCGCCGCCGCGGGACGTACTTCCGGCCGGATTCAGCGACGCGTCGACCGGCCAACCGGTGAAGACGACGACCACCGGCAGCACCAGGACCACCATCACGACGGTGGCCATCAGCATCGCGGAGCGAAAGCCGAGGCTGCTGCTCAGCGCCAGCAGAACCGGAACGAGGATGATGCCGCCGCAAGTAGCGCCGTTGAAGGCGAGACTGAGCGCGAGCCCGCGCCGCCGCGCGAACCAGGAATTCAGAACGGTGGCGATCACCACCGTGCCCATGCCGGTCCAGCCGACCGACATCAGCGCATAGGCGACATAGAGCTGCCAGGGCGCCTGCATCACTCCCAGCAGCGCGGTCGATGCGCCGAGCGCCGACAGTCCGCACAGGATCAGCGCTCGCAACCCGATCCGGGCAAGCAGATCATCGGTGAAGACGACGAGGACCGAGCTCAGCAGAAACGAGAATGTGCTGGCCGCGGATACCAGCGTGCCCGGCCAGCCATGGGCACGCTGGAGCTCGGCCAGATAGACGCCCTGGCCGTAGAGGCCGAAGCCGAACATGAAGAAGGCCATCAGGAAACAGGCCAGCACCACGCGCCAGCCACGATAGTGCAGCGAGGATTCGTCAACGCCCGTTGCGGCAATCATCGATCGAGTATGGCCTAATGGAACGAGACGGCTGATCGTGCCGCACAACCACCGGTTTTTCAAATGAAACGTTGTATCCAATTGTTGCAATGCGCAAAGAGCATCGCTGGAGATGTGACGCCCGTTCGCGTCACAGTTCCCCGGGCAATCCAGCCATGGGGCGGGTGTCATGCAACCGCTCACCTGCGTCGCGGCCGAAATGGTTGAACCGCAGCATTGGCTCCTCTGTGAGATCATGTAGGCTGCCTCCAGCAAGACTCGCCGATGGCAGGCGCCGCGGCGGCCGCAGGGAGTGCTCCATGCCGAACGGCAATATCGTCGTCACCGAAGAGCGTGGAACGCGCATCATCACCCTGCGCCGCCCGAGCAAGAAAAACGCGATCACCCAGGTCATGTATCGGGAGATGAGCCGCGCGATCGATACCGCGCAGAACAATCCCGATATCCGCTGCATGATCGTCACCGGAGGCTCAGGCGTGTTCACGGCCGGTGACGACATCGACGATTTCCTGCACGCCGACACGTCGCGCCCGGAAACACTATCGGACGGAGTCAAGTTCCTCTATTCGCTCGCTCTCAACACCAAGCCGATCATTGCGGCCGTGGACGGCGCCTCGATCGGCATGGGCACAGTGATGCTGTTCCACTGCGACTACGTGCTCGCCTCGAATGCTGCGACTTTCTCCGCACCCTATATCCATCTCGGCCTCGTGCCGGTCGGGGCCTCCAGCCTGTTGATGCCGAACACGATGGGCTATCAGCGCGCCTTCGCGATGCTGGTGATGGGGCGCACGTTTACCGCCGCCGAGGCGCACGCCGCCGGCTTCGTCAACAGCGTGGTCTCGCCGGGACATACCGAGGTCGAGGCGCGCAAGGTGGCGCGCGAAATCTGCCGGCTGCCGGCCGAAGCGGTCGCAACCTCGCGCAAATTGCTGCGCGCCGCGCCCGAAGAGCTCACCCGCCGCGTCGACCAGGAGGCCCATCTGTTCGGCGAGCGGTTGAAATCCGACGATGCCGTTGCCGCGTTCAATGCGTTCGCGAATCGGAAGAAGCGGTAGGCCGTCATTCCGGGGCGCGCGCCGCGAGCCCAGAATGACAGCGAGAACTTTCGTGAAATCCTCGCCTGGAACGTCTAGTCTGGTTCCATGCGATACCAGCCCATCCTTGCCGCACTTTCACTCGCACTCGCCGCCCCGCCCGCCGCAGCCCAAAGCGCGGCACCCGTCGAGCTGCGCATTCTCGCGATCAACGATTTTCACGGCAATCTCCGCCCGCCGCCGGGTGGCATCCGCATCAATGATCCTGAAGACAAGAGCAGGAAGGTGATGGTGGCCGCCGGTGGCGCCGAGTACATGGCGACGCTGGTCAAGCAATTGAGCGAGGGCCACAAGAACACGATCTTCGTTGCTGCCGGCGATCTGATCGGGGCGAGCCCGTTTTTGTCGGCGATGTTTCACGACGAGCCGTCGGTCGAATCGCTGTCGATGATGGGGCTTGCGATCACCTCGGTCGGCAATCACGAGTTCGACGAGGGCAAGACCGAGCTGCTCAGGATGCAGAACGGCGGCTGTCATCCGGAGGACGGATGCCAGGGACCGCATTCCTTCACTGGAGCAAAATTCCACTATCTCGCGGCGTCCACCGTCGAGACCGCGACAGGCAAGAGCATTTTGCCGCCCTATGAGATCAGGGAGTTCGAGGGCATCCCCGTCGCCTTCATCGGGCTGACCTTGAAGGAAACGGCCGGCATCGTCTCTCCATCAGGCGTTGCCGGGCTCGAATTCCGCGACGAGGCCGAGACCGTGAACGCGCTGGTGCCGCAACTGAAGGCGCAGGGCGTCGAGGCGATCGTGGTCCTGATCCACCAGGGCGGCGAGCCGGCCGGCGACTACAACGAGTGCCCTGATATCACGGGACCAATCGTCGATATCGTCAAGAAATTCGACCCCGCCGTCGACGTCGTGGTCAGCGGCCACACCCATCGCGCCTATGTTTGCCAGATCGACGGCAGACTCGTCACCAGCGGCGACAAATACGGCACGCTCGTTACCGCGATCGACCTCAAGCTCGATCCGGCAACACGCGACATCGTCGGCGCCAGGGGCGAGAACGTCATCGTCGCCAACGCCTCGCTGGCCAGGGATCCCGAGCAGACCGCGCTGATCGACGCCTATGACAAGCTCTCCGCGCCGATCGCCAACCGGCCGGCCGGATCGGTGACCCAAACGCTGTCGCGCGTTCCGAACGACGCCGGCGAAAGTCCGCTCGGCGACGTCATCGCCGACGCGCAGCTTGCGGCGACCAGGGATGAGAAGGATGGCAGCGCCGCCATCGCTATCACCAATCCCGGCGGTATTCGCACCGACATCATCCCGAAGGAGAACGGCACGGTGTCCTACGGCGAACTGTTCGCGAGCCAGCCGTTCCGCAACCGCCTTGTCACCATGACGCTCACCGGCCGCCAGCTCAAGGACATGCTGGAGCAGCAATGGCTCGATCCGAAGCGGCCGCGGATTCTCCAGGTATCGAACGGGTTCAGCTACACCTGGGACGCATCAAAGCCGCCCGGCGAACGCGTCATGGCCGACAAGATGACGCTCAACGGCAGACCGATCGAGCCGGCCACCGGCTACCGCGTCACCCTCAACGATTACCTCGCGGTCGGCGGCGACGGTTTTACCGTCGCCAAGCAAGGCGCTTCGCCACAATATGGCGGCTACGACGCCGATGCGCTGTTTGCCTTCTTCAGGGCGCATGGACCGATCGGCCCGTTGCCGCCGACCCGCATCCTGCGTGTGAATTGATCCGGATCAAACCGAGGCGGAACGGCTCAGCCCTTTGCCATTCGCGGCGGAACGCATAGATTGCATTTTGCATTGCGTTTTGGCGCCGGATGCGCCAAGCGACGTCGAGAGTTCGTTCCCAGTGAGGCCGACCTGATGAGCACGCTTCTCCTCTCCCACAAGGCCTGCCTCGACCACGTCACGCCGCCGGGACACCCTGAAAGGCCCGACCGCCTGCGCGCGGTCGAGGAAGCGTTGTCGCACGAGCGTTTCCAGTTCCTGGCGCGCGACCTGGCGCCGGAGGGCGATCTCGATCTCGTCACGCTGTGCCACAACGAGCACTACGTCACCGAGCTGCGCCACATCGCGCCGACCAGCGGCCAGGTCTACATCGACGGCGATACCTCGATGTCCCCTGGCACGTGGGAAGCGGTGATGCGCGGCGTCGGCGGCGCGGTTGCGGCGACCGAAGCGGTGATGAATGGCGAGCACCGCAACGCCTTCGTCGCGGTGCGCCCGCCCGGCCATCACGCCGAGATCGGCAAGCCGATGGGCTTCTGCTTCTTCGACAATGTCGCGATCGCCGCGCGGCACGCCCAGCGCAAATACGGCATCAAGCGCGCCGCCATCGTCGATTTCGACGTGCATCACGGCAACGGCACGCAGGACATCTTCTGGTCGGACCCGACCGTGATGTACTGCTCGACCCACCAGATGCCGCTGTTTCCGGGCACCGGAGCCAAGGGCGAGCGCGGCGACCACGACACCATCGTCAATGCGCCACTCGCCTCCGAGGACGGCGGGCCGGAATTCCGCTCCGCGTTCGAGAACCTGATCTTGCCGCAGCTTGAAAAGTTCAGCCCCGAACTGCTGATCATCTCGGCAGGCTTCGATGCGCATTACCGCGATCCGCTGGCCTCGCTGAATTTGCGCGCGGAGGATTATGCCTGGGTGACGCGCAAGCTGATGGATCTCGCCGACAAGTCTGCCGGAGGGCGCGTTGTTTCTGTGCTCGAAGGCGGCTACGACCTGCAAGGACTGAAAGAATCTGTTACGGCGCATGTCGGCGCCTTGATGGGCGCCTGATGCCCCTGCCACATTACGCCCGCAAAACTCTGCTTTTTCAGAAATGAAGCGAATCGGGCAATCGGAAACGGATATGGCCGAAAATACCCAAATCGACGTCTCCCGGCTCACCTTCGAGCGCGCGATCGAGGAACTCGAAACGATCGTGAAGCGGCTCGAGGACGGCAAGGTGCCGCTCGAGGAATCCGTTACGATCTACGAGCGTGGTGAAGCCCTGAAGCGCCGGTGCGAGGAACTCTTGCGCCAGGCCGAGGCGCGCGTCGACAAGATCACGACCGATGCCAGCGGACAGGCCAGCGGCACCGCCCCGCTCGACGTGCAGTAAGGGGCCGCCGTCCAAGGCTGTCCGTGTCGGGCAGTAGTCGCCTTGGGTTATTTCAAGATCGCACGCCGCCGTCTCCAGCCACCGGAAGCGGGCGCGGGCGCTAAAATTGGGGAATTTTCTCGCTAGGGTCCTTTCGGCCTCGCGAATCCCGCCAAAATATCTGTTCTTTCGCCCAGAATCCTGCCAAGGAACCGGGGTAGAATTGGAACCTCCGCTCCGGCGCCGCGATTAACCAAATCGGCCCGCCGGTTGCATCTGCATACCCGTAATCGGTCCGGCGGGTTGGCTTTGGCCCAAGCTTTGGTGTAAAGCTGCGCGGAGTGTGGCTTTTTGTTAGCCTTGACGTGGGGACCGAATACCGACGACAAGCGCCTCAAATCGCTAATGAAATTGGCTTGGACGGACGAAGCCGATCTACGTGACAGGGATCACAGAGACTGAACCGGAGCGCACTTAAGCTCACCTAAGCTTGAAGACGGGGCATTGCCCCATGCAGGTGGCTCCGACGGTTTAAGGACTCGCGCTGCGCCGATATTGTGCAAACCCATCGCGCACCGGAATGACCTTCCGGCGCTGAAAAATTGGAAATCGCCGTGAACGCATACAGCAAGACGCCGCTTCTCGACACCATCCGGACGCCGGAAGACCTGCGCAAGCTCAAGATCGAGCAGGTGCGC
This sequence comes from Bradyrhizobium sp. T-1, assembly GCF_053592855.1. Classification (NCBI taxonomy): domain Bacteria; kingdom Pseudomonadati; phylum Pseudomonadota; class Alphaproteobacteria; order Hyphomicrobiales; family Nitrobacteraceae; genus Bradyrhizobium; species Bradyrhizobium sp. T-1. Next base: position 6,312,662 of record NZ_CM132115.1, read on the forward strand.
CAGGTCGCCGACGAGTTGCGTCAGGAAACCATCGATGCCGTCTCGGTCACCGGCGGTCACTTCGGCGCGGGTCTCGGCGTGGTCGAGCTCACCACCGCGATCCACTACGTCTTCGACACGCCGCGCGACCGGCTGATCTGGGACGTCGGCCATCAGGCCTATCCGCACAAGATCCTCACCGGACGCCGCGACCGCATCCGCACGCTGCGCACCGGCGGCGGCCTCTCCGGCTTCACCAAGCGCAGCGAGAGCGATTACGATCCGTTCGGCGCGGCACACTCCTCGACCTCGATCTCGGCCGGCCTCGGCATGGCCGTGGCGCGCGACCTTTCCGGCGGCAAGAACAACGTGATCGCCGTCATCGGTGACGGCTCGATGTCGGCGGGCATGGCCTATGAGGCGATGAACAATGCGGGCGCGATGAACTCCCGCCTGATCGTCATCCTCAACGACAACGACATGTCGATCGCTCCGCCGGTCGGCGCGATGAGCGCCTATCTGTCGCGGCTCTACTCCGGCAAGACCTACCGCACGCTGCGCGAGGCGGCCAAGCAGATCAACAAGCGCCTGCCCAAGATCATCGCCAACCGCGCCAACCGCGTCGAGGAATATTCCCGTGGTTTCATGATGGACGGCGGCACGCTGTTCGAGGAGCTCGGCTTCTACTACGTCGGCCCGATCGACGGCCATAACCTCGACCATCTGCTGCCCGTGCTGAAGAACGTGCGCGACATGGAGACCGGCCCGATCCTGGTCCACGTCGTGACGCAGAAGGGCAAGGGCTACGGCCCGGCGGAAGCCTCCGCCGACAAGTACCATGCCGTCGTGAAGTTCGATGTCGCAACCGGCACCCAGGCCAAGGCCAAGCCGAACGCGCCGGCCTATCAGAACGTGTTCGGCCAGAGCCTCGTGAAGGAAGCACAGAAGGACGACAAGATCGTCGCCATCACCGCGGCGATGCCGTCGGGCACCGGCGTCGACATCTTCAACAAGGCGTTCCCGGACCGCACCTTCGACGTCGGCATCGCCGAGCAGCACGCGGTGACCTTTGCCGCAGGTCTTGCGACCGAAGGCTACAAGCCGTTCTGCGCGATCTACTCGACCTTCCTGCAGCGCGGCTACGACCAGATCGTGCATGACGTCGCGATCCAGAACCTGCCCGTGCGCTTCGCCATCGACCGTGCCGGCCTCGTCGGCGCCGACGGCGCGACGCATGCCGGCTCGTTCGACAATGCCTATCTCGGCTGCCTGCCGAACATGGTGATCATGGCGGCGGCCGACGAAGCCGAGCTCGTCCACATGGTGGCAACCCAGGTCGCGATCGACGATCGTCCGAGCTCGCTGCGCTATCCGCGCGGCGAGGGCCGCGGTATCGAGATGCCCGACGTCGGCGTCCCCCTCGAGATCGGCAAGGGCCGCATGATCCGCCAGGGCAACAAGATCGCCCTGCTCTCCTTCGGCACACGTCTGGCCGAATGCGAGAAGGCCGCCGACGAGCTCGCAGCCCATGGCCTGTCGACCTCGATCGCAGATGCGCGCTTCATGAAGCCGCTGGACACCGAGCTGGTACTCAAGCTTGCCCGTGACCACGAGATCCTGATCACGATCGAGGAGGGTTCGATCGGCGGCTTCGGCTCGCATGTCGCGCAGTTCCTGACCGACCAGGGCGTGCTCGACACCGGCATGGTCAAGTTCCGCACGATGGTCCTGCCCGACGTATTCCAGGACCACGACACGCCGGCCGCGATGTACGGTCGCGCCGGTCTCGACGCCAAGGGCATCGTCGCCAAGGTGTTCGAGGCGCTCGGCAAGGACGTGAAGACCGAGACGGTCAAGCTCGCCTGAGAGTCGTACGGGCACTGAACCCCACCTCTCCCATAGGGAGAGGCCGCCTTCGGCGGCCGTACCTGAGAACACCGAGGCGAAGCCTCGGCTATGTCGCGCAGCGATCCGGGTGAGGGGTTCAGGTCTCACGCGAGAGCGTAACCCCTCACCCGCACCTTCGGCGCGACCTCTCCCTTCGGGAGAGGTTTCGCACCGCCGATGCCGTAGCAAATCGCTGCCTCCTCGATCGGTAGTCCCATGAAAATCTATCTGGCAGGCCCCGATGTGTTCCTGCCGGATGCGGTTGAGATCGGCCGGCGCAAGGCCGCGATCTGCGCTGATCACGGCCTGACCGGCCTCTACCCCCTCGACAACGCGATCGACCTCGCCGCGCCCGACGCCTCGCGCCAGATTTTTTGCGGCAACGAGGCCATGATGGACGGGGCCGACGCCATCATCGCCAATCTCACGCCGTTCCGCGGCGCCGGCGCCGATCCCGGCACGGTCTACGAACTGGGCTACATGGCCGGCCGCCGCAAGTTCTGCCTGGCCTATTCCAACGATGGCACCACCTATGCCGACCGTGTCGGCCGCTCCATGCATGTCACCTCCGAGGAGGGGCGGCTGGTCGACGCGCAGGGGCTGACGGTCGAGGATTTTGGCCTCGTCGACAATCTCATGATGATCCATGCGCTGGAGCTGCATGGCTGCCCACTGGTGACGCCGGCAAAGCAGCCGGTCGATGTCTGGCACGATCTCGCCGCGTTCGAGACTTGCGTCCGGATGGCGGCCGCGCGATTGATCGCTACATAGCGCTTTAGTCGCTCCGGAGAGATTGATGCCCCCTGCCCGCAAGCGCGCGGATGTTCTGCTGGTCGAGCGCGGCCTGTTCGAGAGCCGGGCGCGGGCGCGCGCGGCGATCGAGGCCGGCCTCGTCAGGGCTGACGACAGGCAGGTCGCCAAGCCCTCGGAGACGATCGCCGAGGACGCGGTGATTCAGGCCGAGCCGGCGCACCCCTACGTCTCACGCGGCGGCGTCAAGCTCGCCGGCGCGCTGGAGCGCTACCCGATCGAGATCGAGGATCATGTCTGCCTCGACGTCGGCGCTTCCACCGGCGGGTTCACGGAGGTGCTGCTGGCCAACGGCGCCAGCCTGGTGTTCGCCATCGATGTCGGCACCAGCCAGCTGCATGCCTCGCTGCGCGGTCATCCCAAGATCGTGTCGATGGAAGAGACCGACATCCGCAGCTACGAGGGCAAGCGGCTGCCGGCGCGGCCCGATGTCGTCGTCATCGACGTCAGCTTCATCTCGCTCAAGACAGTGCTGCCGGTGGCGCTGTCGCTGGCCGCCGCGCCCATGAGCCTGCTGGCCCTGATCAAGCCGCAGTTCGAGGCCGAACGGAAGCACAACAAAAAAGGCATCGTCCGCGACGCTGCCGTGCATCAGGAGATCTGCGACGACATCGCAGCCTTTGCCGCGTCGCTCGGCTGCACTGACATCGAGGTGTTTCCGTCCTCGATTGCCGGCGGCGACGGCAATATCGAATTCTTCCTGGGTGCGCACCGTGGTTGAGCGCGTCACGATCGATCATGTCGGCCATCGCGGCGACGGCGTCTCGCTCACGACCGGCGATGCGGTCTACGTGCCCTACACGCTCGGCGGCGAAACCGTCGAGGTCGATCATGTCGCCGGCCATCATCCCGACCGCCGCAAGCTGCTGGCGGTCGATCTCGCAAGCCCTGAACGCGTCGCGCCGTTCTGCCCGCATTTCGGAGTGTGCGGCGGCTGCGCGATCCAGCACTGGGCGGCGGAGCCCTATCATGCCTGGAAACGCAACATCGTGGTCGAGACGCTGGCGCAGGCCGGCATCGCGTGCGACGTCGCGCCGCTGGTCGATGCCCATGGTGCGGGCCGCCGGCGCGTCACGCTGCACGGGAGGTTCGGCACACATGACATCCTGAAGGTCGGCTTCTCGGCAACCAGCTCGCACGATGTCATTCCGATCGATCGCTGCCCAATCCTCGATCCCGCGCTCGAAGGCGCGCTCGATGCGGCATGGGCGATTGCCGAGCCGCTGACGTCGAAGATGGCGGTGACGAAGCCGCTCGATATCCAGGTCACCGCGACCACCAACGGCCTCGATGTCGACGTGCGCGGCTCCGGCCCGCTGCCGACGCCACTGGTCACGGCGCTCTCGCGCGTTGCCGAGCAGCATCGCCTGGCGCGGCTGACGCGTCACGGCGAACTGGTGCTGCAACGCTTGCCGCCGACGGTAAAGATGGGCCGTGCGGACGTGACGCTGCCACCGGGCTCGTTCCTGCAGGCAACTGTCGCCGGCGAGGAGACGCTGGCCGCACTCGTTGCCGAACGCGTCGGCAAGGCCAAGGAGGTTCTCGACCTCTTCTGCGGTGTCGGCCCGTTCGCGCTCAGGCTGGCCGAAAGGGCGCGCGTCACCGCCTTTGACAACGACGCCGGCGCAATCGCCGCGCTCGCGAAGGCCGCACGGACGCCGGGGCTGAAGCCGATCAAGGCCGAGCCGCGCGATCTGTTCCGCCGGCCGCTGGTGCCGCCGGAACTGCGCGACTTCGACGCGGTCGTATTCGATCCGCCGCGCCAGGGCGCACAGGCGCAGGCGCTGAAGCTCGCTGCGAGCAAAGTGCCGGTCATCATCGCAGTCTCTTGCAACGTCGCCACCTTCGCGCGCGACGCGCGGCTGCTGATCGATGGCGGTTACAAGATCGAGAGCGTTGTGCCCGTCGACCAGTTCCGCCACACGCCGCATGTGGAATTGGTGGCGCGGCTCACGCGCTAACGCCGCAGAGCCCCAAGCGCTGGCGACTCGCCAGGCAGCATGTTCGACCTGATATCGCTGTCCATGCGGCCCGAGTCCCGCTGGGTGAACCCGGCCCCGAACGACAGGCTGAGGTTGGAGGTCGGCTTGAATTCGACGCCCCCAAACGCGCCGTAGCCGGGCCCGGCGGCCGAGGTCAGCGGCGCAACCGAGCTGCCGATGCCGTTGCCGTATTTCAGCGTGTCGAAGCCGGCAAAGAAGGTCACGGGCGAGCCGCCCGCAGTCTTCATGTTGTAGCCGAACTGCGTGCTGTCATAGGAGAGCGCGCTGAAGTTTCCAGCCGATGCTGCCTGGCTGAAACCGGTCAGACCGAGATTGCCGCTTTGGCTTCCGACAAAGAAGCCGGGCCGGAAATCGTAGCCGCCGTTGGCATCGCCGGCATTGAGGCTGGAAAAGTTGCCAGAGCTATCGGCGCTCCCGCCATAACCGAAGGCCCCGCCCGGAATCCAATATCGCAGGGGCGCGACTTGCGCATGAGCCGGCGTTGCGCCGAGGCAAAACACCGCCAAGAGAGTTGCGAGACCGCAGGAGCGTAGAAGGCTGAGCATTCAGGTGACCGTCAGGATAGTGCGCAAATCATACGCCGGAGCTCGCCCCAATACCAGCGATGCGATGCCGCCGGCCGCGCCATCCGGTTCCCAGATCGCCTCCGTCTGACGCGTTGAACCTCCTCCGTGGCGGATTGACCCATTGAGAGGACGCGCAAGTTCAGGCCGCGGTTTTTGACCGCAAAAGGCCTGGCGCGGTCCGAACACTGCGCAGACCTTTGAAAATGCCTGACATTGGATGGAGGCTGTCATGGAGGTCAATTCCGACAGGTTGAACGCTTTTATGGGCAAGATGATCACCGAGGTCGGGGCAGCGATGAACGCATCGCTCCTCCTCCTGGGCGACAAGCTCGGCCTCTACCGCGCCCTCGCCGCCAAGGGGCCGATGAACTCCGCCGAGCTGGCAAAGGCCACCGGAACGACGGAACGCTATGTCCGCGAGTGGCTGTCGAGCCAGGCGGCATCCGGCTACGTCGAATACGATGCCGGTTCAGGAAAATTCTCGATGCTGCCGGAGCAAGCGATGGCGCTCGCCGATGCGGACAGCCCGGTCTTTCTCGGCGCGGTCGGCAACGTCATTGCCGCAGCGTTTCTAGACGAGCCGAAGATCACGGACGCCTTCAAGTCCGGCAAGGGCGTCGGCTGGAACCGGCGCAGCGAATGCCTGTTCTGTGGCACTGCCCGTTTCTTCCGCACGGGCTATATGCATCATCTGGTGCAAGAGTGGCTGCCTGCGCTCGACGGTGTCGTCGATAAGCTGAAGCGCGGTGCCAAGGTCGCCGACGTCGGCTGCGGCCACGGCGTCTCGACGCGGCTGATGGCGGAGGCCTTCCCGAATTCACGCTTTTATGGCTTCGACTATCACGAGGGCTCTATCGAGGCGGCCCGCAAGGCGGCAGCCGAGGCCAAGCTCGGCGATCGCGTGAGTTTCGCGGTTCACTCCGCCAAGACCTATCCGGCCGAGGGTTATGATCTTGTCTGCTTCTTCGATTGTCTGCACGACATGGGCGATCCCGTCGGCGCCATCAACCACGTGCGTCAGAGCATGGCGAAGGATGGCACCTGCATGCTGGTCGAGCCGTTCGCGGGCGACCGCCTGGAAGATAATCTCAATCCGGTTGGACGCGTCTATTACGCAGCATCGACCATGATCTGCACGCCAGCCTCGCTCGATCAGGAGGTGGGCCTCGCGCTCGGCGCGCAAGCCGGCGAGGCAAGGCTGCGCAAGGTCGCGAGCGAAGGCGGCTTGTCGCGCTTCCGTCGTGCCGCGGAAACACCGTTCAACCTCATCCTGGAGGCACGGATCTGATCTTCACCGGGCGCCGCGGCCGATAAGTCAGGTCGCGGCGTCCGTTCCCATGCCGAAGCTGATTGCCGTCAGCATCGACCGCGTCGAAGTCGCGCATACCACAATCGCGATCCTGCGCCGCGCAGATCCTGTTCGCGCTGAACGAGCGCTATCTCATCAATGAAAAGGGAGCGCTGCAGGAAGCGGCGCACCTGCCGCTGACACTTCCGCATCTGGCCGAGCGGGTAGACGAAATCTGGCGGCTATTCGGCAACGACGCCCTTGCGTCCGCTTGTGACAAGTCGCGGGAGATCGACTGGGAATTGCGGGCGTTGACGCAGTCGAACGCAAGGCGCGTGTAAGCGGCTACGCCGTCCTATCCACCGAGGACGACGAGTCGGCCGGCGGATATTTCGTCACCGGGACCATGAAGGACTTGGTGCCAACCTGGTAGATGACTTTGCCGTTCTGTCCGTCGTCCGTCGCGATCTGCGCCTGTCCGAACATGATGACGTTCTTGTAGACGATGCCGGTGCCCTGCCGGGTCGTGCCGTCGGTGGTAACGCTGACCTGCGCTTCATTGCCGTTGACGGAGAGCACCTTGAAGCTCGCGCTCTTGCCGTTGTCGCTGGAATAGCCGCCCCAGCTTCCCATGAGCCGGCTGTCGGAGGCTGGCGGCGCCTGCTTCTCGAGCGTCGCGGTCTGCTTGCCGGCGCCGCCCGCGGAGAACAAGAGCACGAGGTTCTTGCCGTCCTTGGTGCCGACCGTGACAGAACCGAACGTGATAAGCGCGCCGCTGACCTGGGCAAAACCACGTTCGGTGTGCCCATTGTGGGTGTACTCCACCTGGGCGCGGCTGCCACGGATGTTGACGACCTTGAAGCCGACCGGCTGGTTGTTGCCCGCCCAATTGCCCTTCCACTCACCGAGCAGAGCGCTTTGGTGATACATCCGCTCATTGGCGGGGGATATCTGGCTTGTGCTTTGCGTGACGATGGCCATGAGCTTGCTCGGTGAATGGCCCGGCGAATTCGCCTGCTTTCGCGCAACGGCAGGCGCCGTCAGACACATTCAGACACATATCGATTAGGACCACGCCACAGTTAACGAGCGGTTAATTTCAAGCGCCTGACACGATGAGGTAAATGGTCTCGCCGGGCTTGGCCGTCATCGGCCCCAGCGATCCGACCAGATCTTCTCGCCGATCGTGCAGCTCACACGCGGCTCCTTGTCCGCCACGCGCACCACCGGACGCTCGGGTGTGCGGCCGGCGACTTCCATCAGCAGCTTGGTGCGGATCGCCTCCTTGAACTTCTCGCGATCCTTGATCGGGATCACGAAGGAGCCGGGACCGCCAATGACGCAATCCTCGTAGTAGTAGTCGAGATTGTCGATATCCATGGTCGAATAGGACGGCTCCTTGACCATGATCGGCAGGCCGTTGATGACGATGCCCTTCTCGAGCGCGGCATCGCGCGCCAGGGTGACCGGGCCGCCGTTGTTGTTGGGACCGTCGCCGGAAATATCGATGACGCGACGAAGCCCGCGATAGGGATTTTCATCGAACAGCGGCATCGCAAATCCGATCGCACCGGAGATCGAGGTACGCGAAGCCCGACGGATCGGCGTCTTCATGATCTCGGCCGAGACCGCGTCCGCCGTCTCCGGTCCGTCGATGAGGCGCCAGGGGATGATGATTTTCTGGTCGGAGGACGCAGCCCATTCGAAATAGGTCACCGCGATCCTGCCGTTGGGACCGGCCTTCAGCGCCTGCAAGAAATCCTTTGACTGGATTGCCTGCGCGTACCCCTCGCGCTGGATCGCGAGCTCGTCCATGTCCATGGAGTAGGAGACGTCGACCGCGAGGACCAGCTCGACATCGACCGACTGCGCATCATTGTCGGCCGCCAGCCGCTGCGGTTGATGTCGTGACGGTTCAAATTTCGGCGGTTCAAATTTAGGACTTGGTGCCGCAATGCCCGCGACGTCCCCTCCGGCAAGCACGCCGGCCACCAGCACAGCCCCGATCGAGAACAGCAAGCGCATCGCAGCCTCCCGTCGTATGACGCGATGGTGACATGCAAACTCCCTGCCGCAAAGCACGAAGATCGCTTGCGCTTCACATTCCGGTTAGAGATTTGCAGGGTAGAGATTTGCAGGTTCAAGGTTTGCGAGTTGGGTTGTCGTACGCCAGCGCGAAACCGCCGCGATGTCGCCACGCTTGCGTCCCCACGCATTCAAGCGGCGGGACAGCACGCCCCACCCACTTGTTCCCGCCGATTTCCATGCTAGGTTGACCGCACAGATGGGGATGGAGTCCCCCGACAACCGCCCGGCGGTCGAATGACTGTGGTGGGCTGATGACTCCTGCTCGAGGAGAGGCAATTCGGCCTCTGCCTTTGGCGGGAGCATGGACCAACCCGCCGATGGCGGGTTTTTTGTTGCCTGAAAGCGAAGGCCAGGAGGAAAGCCAAGAGGATGTCCAGGACGTGAAGGCGACGACGTGACGACCACACCGAATGCTGCCGCACGCACCAAGCTGCCCAGTGGGATCTGGGTGCTCGGCTTCGTCTCGATGCTGATGGACGTCTCTTCGGAGATGATCCACGCGCTGCTGCCGGTGTATCTGGTCACCGTGCTCGGTGCCTCGACGCTCACCGTCGGCTTCATCGAAGGCATCGCAGAGGCAACCGCCGCGATCACCAAGATCTTCTCCGGCGCATTGTCGGACTGGCTAGGCCGGCGCAAGCTGCTCGCCGCCCTCGGCTATGGCCTCGCCGCCCTGACCAAGCCGCTGTTCCCGCTCGCCCCCAGCGTCGGCTGGCTGGTCGCGGCGCGCTTCATCGATCGCGTCGGCAAGGGCATTCGCGGCGCGCCGCGCGATGCACTGATCGCCGACATCTCGCCGGCCGGCTTGCGCGGCGCGAGCTTTGGCCTGCGGCAGTCGCTCGACACGATCGGCGCCTTCGTCGGACCACTCGTCGCGATCGGCCTGATGTGGTGGACGGCGGATCATTTTGTCGCCGTGTTCTGGGTCGCCGTGGTACCGGCGTTCCTGTCCTTCGGGCTGATCACGTTCGCAGTCCACGAGCCGGAGCCGGATCCGGACCGGACGCGTGCGAAGAACCCGCTCAACGCCACCGCGATGCGGCAGCTCGGCTCCGTGTACTGGCGCGTGGTCGCAATCGGCGTGGTCTTCACGCTCGCCCGTTTCAGCGAGGCCTTTCTGATCCTGCGCGCCCAGAACATCGGCCTCAATGCGATGTGGGTGCCGGCGGTGCTGGTGCTGATGAACATCATCTACGCGCTCTCGGCCTATCCGGCCGGCGCGCTGTCGGACCGGATCAACCGGACAGCCCTGCTCGCCCTCGGCCTCATCGTTCTCGCCGGCGCCGATCTTGCTCTCGCGCTGCTGCCGAGTCTGTCCGGCCTCGCGCTCGGCGTCGTGCTGTGGGGGCTGCATATGGGACTGACCCAAGGCTTGCTCTCGGCCCTGGTCGCAGATACCGCACCGTCAAGCCTGCGCGGCACCGCGTTCGGCTATTTCAATCTCTTCACGGGCCTTGGGATGCTGGCGGCGAGCGTCATCGCCGGCGCCCTGTGGGACGCCTATGGTCCGGCGGGAACGTTCCTCGCCGGGCTCGGCTTTGCACTGGCTGCGCTCGTGGGACTGCTCGCCATCGGCAACGGCTTGACGGCGGAGGACAAGGGATGATGGGGAGCTGTTCATCGTGCTGAGCGGGGCAATCGCAATCATCGTCGGCAGCGTGCTGGGAGGCTGTGCCCGCTATTTCATCTCCGGCGCGATCGCGCGGCGGCTGGGCGAGACGTTTCCCTGGGGCACCATGACCATCAACGTCACCGGCGCCTTCCTGATCGGCATCTTCGGCGCGCTCGCGACCCATCCCGGCTCCGCGTTCGCCGCGCCCAATCCGTGGCTGTTCGCGGTGACGGGCTTCCTCGGCTGCTACACCACAGTGTCCTCGTTCAGCCTGCAAACGCTGACACTCGCCCGTAACGGTGAGCCGGTGCACGCACTCGGCAATGTCGCGTTCTCCGTCGGACTGTGCCTCGCCGCTGTGAGCTGCGGCTTCCTCCTTGCGGACCGTCTGGGAGGCTAGCGGCAGATGACCTCCCCCTCTGCGGATCGCTGGCGCACGGCGATGCTCTATGCCTGGGTTGCCGCCGGCAGCATCGTCGGCGGGCTGACGCGTTATCTGGTCGGACTCGCCCTCGATACCGGTCCTGGCTTTCCCTTCGCGACGTTATTCATCAATGCGACGGGCTCGCTGATCATCGGCTTCTACGCAACGCTGACCGGCCCCGACGGCCGCATACTGGCGCGCCCAGAGCACCGGCAGTTTGTCATGACCGGCTTCTGCGGCGGCTACACCACCTTCTCGACCTTTAGCCTGGAGACTTTCCGCCTGTTTCACGGCGGCATGAAATATACCGCGCTCGCCTATGTCGCGGCGTCCGTCGCCTGCTGGCTGGCGTCGGTATGGGCAGGGCATATGATCGCGAGCCGCTACAACCGTCTGACCAGGAGTTGACCATGCAGATCCCCAATCAGGCCGTTTCGCTGCGGATCTTCATCGGCGAGAGCGACCATTACGACGGCAAGCCGCTCTACGAAGCAATCGTGATGACGGCACGCGAACGGCACCTTGCAGGGGCCACCGTGCTGCGCGGCCCGATGGGCTTCGGCAAGTCGAGCCGGCTGCACACCTCGAAGATCCTGCGGCTCTCGGAAGACCTGCCGCTGTTGATCGAAATCGTCGACAGCGAGGACAACATCAACGCATTCCTGCCCATCCTGGACGGCATGATGTCGAGCGGCCTGATCACCTTGGAGAAGGTACAGGTCCTGCAATATGGTACGAAGACCGTGAGCTGATCGCTCCGGCTGGGAACCCGACCCGCCGTGTCCAGGAGGCGGAATGAACGACACCGTCACCACGCCGAAAACCAGGACCAGAACCAAGGTCGAGCGGCCGAAGCTGCACAAGGTCATCCTGATCAACGACGACTACACCCCGCGTGAGTTCGTCACCATGATCCTGAAGGCCGAGTTCCGCATGACCGAGGATCAGGCCTACAAGGTGATGATCACCGCACACAAGCTCGGCGCCTGCGTCGTCGCCGTCTTCACCAAGGACGTCGCCGAAACCAAGGCGACGCGTGCCACCGACGCCGCCCGTACCAAGGGCTATCCGCTGCTGTTCACGACGGAGCCGGAGGAATAGGCCGCGCGGCCTCGAGTTGATCCTAGAGCCGTGCCATGATGATTTCGTCGTGGCAGATGCCGTCGCCTCCACAAGCGCGATGTATTTACGCTCGCGGGCGACGACGTCGACGGCCGCACGGAAGGCGTCTGCGTCGGCGAGCCCGATCTGGCGGAATTCGACGGTCATGAGTGAGCCCGCTGCTTCACGCCATTACCGCTGGCGTCTCCTCGGCCAGCCCGTAGACGCGCTGGGCCTTGGAAAATCCCGCGATTGGAAAGTCGCCGAGTTCGCGCCAGCCCTCGCGGCAGACATTTGCAAAGCCCTCGGACACCACGACGGTCCGCCCCAGGCGGCCTGCGATCTTCTCCAGCCGGGCTGCGAGATTGACGGCCGGGCCGATGCAGGTGAAGTCGAGCCGGTTGCCGCCGCCGATATTGCCGTAGAGGATATTGCCGACATGCAGCGCGACGCCGAAGCGGAAGCGCTCGATGACGTCGCCGACCGGAAAGGCGAGCGCCTCGACGCTGGCGCGGGATTCGCGCGCGGCTTCCAGCACGCGCGTGCAGACATGCGCGGCATCGCCGATATATTCATCGATCGGGAACACCGCGAGCAATCCGTCGCCCATGAATTTCAGCACCTCGCCGCCATGGCCGCGGATCGCCGTGACCTGGCAATCGAAATAATGGTTGAGGATCTCGACCACCGTCTCGGCGGGCAGCCGGTCCGACAACGCGGTGAAGCCGCGCAGATCCGACAGCCAGATCGCGGCCTGCATGGTGTCGTTGTGGCCGCGGCGGATCTGGCCGCCGAGGATGCGCGCGCCGGCGCGGTTGCCGACATAGGTGTCGAGCAGCATCTCGGCGGTGCGGCGCAGGCTGACGATCTCGTTGACGCGCGCGAGCGGCGCCATGATCATCCTGATCGCCGCGACGTCGTCGTCGCTGAAACCGCCGGGTTGGCGCGTGACCCAACTCGTGGCATGAATCGAGCCATCGAGAAACGGCATCGGCACCGCGATGTAGTCGGTCACGCCTTCGGCGCGCATGTCGTCGAGGAACGGAAACCGCCTGCTGTCGGGATCGTCCATGCGGCCGCGCACCTCGGTCCCCTGTTCGAACACGATACGAAGCGGGCTCTGCGCGAATTCGGGTGAATCCAGGATATCGAAATCGACGGTGCCCATCTCGACCTTCTGGCCCTGCCGCCAGATGAAGTTGCGGCCGAAGATTTCCGGATGCAGCGTGCGGATGAAGAGACCGAAGCGCGACAGCGGCAGGCCGGCGTCGACCAGCTGTTCACAGACAGCGGCGATCATGTCGGCCGAGGTCCCCGAGGTCCTCGCCCCGTCGATCAGCCAATTCAAGACATGTTGGAGCCCGGAGCTGTCCATGCCCGCATTTGCCGATGAAGTTGTGGAATCGTCAAGCTGCGCGGTGGGCTAGTACCGTGACATGAAGACGTCGGGTTAGCGCCCCACCTGTCCGCGGTCGCGCAGGAAGTGGTCGGCCAACACACAGGCCATCATGGCTTCGCCGACGGGGACGGCGCGGATGCCGACGCAGGGATCGTGGCGGCCCTTGGTGAAGATCTCGGTGTCGGCGCCCTTGCGATCGACGGTGAGACGCGGCTGGAGGATCGACGAGGTCGGCTTCACCGCGAAACGCACCACGATCGGCTGTCCCGTGGAGATGCCGCCCAGAACGCCGCCAGCGTGGTTGGACAGGAAGCGCGTGCCGTCATTGCCGGTGCGCATCTCGTCGGCGTTCTCTTCACCGGTGAGCTCCGCCGCGCCGAAACCGGCGCCGATCTCGACGCCCTTCACGGCGTTGATAGTCATCATGGCGCCGGCCAGATCGGAATCGAGTTTGGCGTAGATCGGGGCGCCGAGTCCGGCCGGCACGCCCTCGGCGACGATTTCGAGCACAGCGCCGATCGAGGAGCCGCTCTTGCGGATGCCGTCGAGATAGGTCTCGAAGAACGCGGCCTTGTCCTTGTCCGGACAGAAGAACGGATTTTTCGCAATCTCGTCCCAGTCCCACTTCGCGCGGTCGATCTTGTGCGGGCCGATCTGCACCAGCGCGCCGCGCACCTTGACGTCGGGCAGCACCTTTCGTGCGATCGCGCCGGCGGCGACGCGCATCGCGGTCTCGCGCGCCGAGGAGCGGCCGCCACCGCGATAGTCGCGCAGGCCGTACTTTGCCTCATAGGTGAAGTCGGCATGGCCCGGACGAAACTTGTCCTTGATCTCGGAATAGTCCTTCGAGCGCTGGTCGGTGTTCTCGATCAGGAGCCCGATCGGCGTGCCCGTCGTCACCTGCACGCCGGTCTCGGGATGCGCCATCACGCCGGACAGGATCTTGACCTGATCCGGCTCCTGTCGCTGGGTGGTGAAGCGCGACTGGCCCGGCTTGCGGCGGTCGAGATCCAGCTGGATGTCGGCCTCGGTGAGCGGGATCATCGGCGGGCAGCCGTCGACCACGCAGCCAATCGCCACGCCGTGGCTCTCGCCGAAGGTGGTGACGCGGAACATGTGGCCGAAGGTGTTGAAGGACATTGCTGCTCGCTGGCTTGGTTCCGGCGTGTGGTAACGCGCGGGGGGCCGGGGGTCAAACCCATGCACTGTCATTCCGGGATGGTCCGAGGGACCAGACCCGGAATCTCGAGATTCCGGGTTCGGTGCTGCGCACCGCCCCGGAATGACGGTGAGTGAGCCTAGCTATACTTGTCCAGCCGGCCGTCGCGGAACACGTAAACCGCGCCCTGCTCGATATAGAGCTCGGCGGCGCTGAGCGGCGTCTCCAGGCCGAGCGAGACCATTAGCGCCCGGCAGGTGCCGCCATGGGCGACCGCGACGGTGTCGGTCCGAAGCTCGTCATACCAGGCGCGCACACGAACCTGGACGTCGGCATAGGTCTCCGCGCCCGCGGGCCCCACCGACCATTTGTCGGCAAGACGCCTGGCATAGATCTCGGGATCCTTCGCCTCGCTCTCGGCCAGCGTCAGCCCTTCCCAGACGCCATAGCCGATCTCCCGCAGGCGGTCGTCCAGCGCATAATCCGCGATCGGCAGTTCTAGCTTGCCGCGCGCCAGCTCCATGGTCTGGCGTGCACGGCCGAGCGGGCTCGACACATAGGGCAGCGCCGCCTTGTCGCGCCCGTCGCGCTTGAGGAGATCGGCGAGGATGAGGCCTGCCTGCACCGCCTGGCCGCGGCCGCGCGCGTTCAGCGGAATGTCCTTGGTGCCCTGGAGCCTGCCGAGCGCATTCCACTCGGTCTCGCCGTGGCGAAGATAGTAGATCGTGGGCACGGGCATTCCAGGTGATGACTAGTCTTTCCCGCCGAGCGAGACATCCGGCGCGTCGGGCCGCTTCATGCCGAGCACGTGGTAGCCGGCATCGACGTGATGCACTTCGCCGGTGACGCCACGCCCCAGGTCGGAGAGGAAATACAGTGCGCTGTCACCGACCTCCTCGATCGTCACGTTACGCCGCAGCGGCGCGTTGAGCTCGTTGTATTTCAGCAGGAGGCGTGAATCGGCGATGCCGGCGAATGCCAGCGTCTTGATCGGTCCCGCCGAGATCGCGTTGACGCGGATTGCCTTCTCGCCGAGATCGGCGGCCAGATAGCGCACGCTGGCCTCCAGCGCCGCCTTGGCAACGCCCATGACGTTGTAGTTCGGCATCCACTTCTCGGAGCCGTAATAGCTCAGCGTGACGATCGAACCGCCGTCGGTCATCAGCTTCTCGGCGCGCTGCGCGATCGCAGTCAGCGAGTAGCAGGAGATCAGCATCGACTTGGAGAAATTGTCCGCAGTGGTGTCGACGTAGCGGCCCTCGAGCTGATCCTTGTCGGCAAACGCGATCGCGTGCACGACGAAATCGATCTTGCCCCACTTCTCCTTCAGCACGTCGAACACCGCATCGATGGTCGAAGCATCGGTGACGTCGCAATGGCCGAGCATGAGCGCGCCGAGCTCGGCGGCGAGCGGCTCGACCCGCTTCTTCAGCGCATCGCCCTGGTAGGTGAGCGCGATCTCGGCGCCTGCCGCCTGGCATGCCTTGGCGATGCCCCAGGCGATCGAGCGGTTGTTGGCGACGCCGAGGATCACCCCGCGCTTGCCCTGCATCAGTCCTTGCATCAGACCTGAATTCTGCGCCATTTGCTCACGTCCTGTAGCTCTCGTTAAGGTCTGGAGGTACACCAGCCCTCCCCTGCGGTACAGTCCTAATACGCGGCGTTAACGCTGTTTCCTGCGCCGGAATAGCCGTTCCATTCGGGTGTTATGATCGCTATGGGCGCTCGCGCCTGATGTGAAGGACGTCAGCACGGCAATGAATGCGTTTCGACAGAGCGTAGAGGCCATGATCCCGGCGTTGCGCCGCTACGCCCGCGCGCTCACGCGCGATGCGGATGCGGCCGACGATCTGGTGCAGGACACGCTGGTGCGTGCGTTGCGTTCGGAGCGGTTGTTTCTGGGAGGCGACGTCAGGAGCTGGCTCTACACGATCCTGACCAACCTCAACAAGAACCGGCGGCGCTCGCTGGCAAGACGGCCGCAATTCATGCAGCTGACTGAGAACAATCCGGATGCCAGTGGCACGGAGGCCGAAGGACGCGACATCGAACGGGCACTCTCGACGCTGGTCGAGGAGCAACGCTCGGTGCTGCTGCTGGTGATGCTGGAAGGCATGAGCTACCGCGAGGTCGCCGATATCCAGGGCGTGCCGATCGGCACCGTCATGTCCCGCCTGGCGCGCGCCCGCGCACACGTTAAAGCGTCGCTGGAGGGTGAGCGCCCTGCGCTCAGGCGGGTGAAATGATGGCAGGATTGATGCAGCGCGCACGCCGCGTCCGCCGCACGGAGCGAGAAGCAACGCCCTTGAACCGATATTTTGGGCCGCAGAGCCAGAGACGACCGATATGAACGACCAGAGAATTTCAGTGACTGAGGACGAGCTCCACGCCTATGTCGACGGCGAGCTGCCGGCTGAGCGCGGCGCCGACGTCGAGGCGTGGCTTGCAGCCCACCCTGACGATGCCGAGCGGGTTCGGTCCTGGCGTGCCATGGCCGAAATGCTGCACGCCCGCTACGACAGCGTCGCTCAGGAGCCGGTGCCGGCGCGGCTGGAGCTCGAACGGCTGGAGCGCCGTCCGCGGCAATGGCTCTACGGTGCGGTTGCGGCTACGCTGGTCGCCTTCATCGCCGGCGGCACGGCCGGTTGGGTGGCGCATGGCGCCGCCAACGCTCCCTCGACCTTCCAGAACTTTACGACGGATGCGCTCGACGCCCACCGCCTCTATGTCGTCGAGGTCCGCCATCCCGTCGAGGTCGGCGGCAACGAGCGCGACCATCTGCAGGCTTGGCTGACCAGGCGCTGCGGCTGGACGGTGTTCGCCCCCAATCTGGAAGGAAGTGGGCTGAAGCTGGTCGGCGGCCGGCTTTTGCCGGGACCGAACGGCCCGGCCTCGTTTCTGATGTATGAGGGCGCCTCGGGCGAGCGGTATACGATCTACACCGCCAAGACCGAGAGTGGTGCGACGCAAATGCGGTACGCAAACACGGAGAAGGACGGGGCGCTGTTCTGGGCCGAGCGCGGTGTCGGCTACGTCGTCAGCGGCGGCGGCGCCGACCGCGATCGCCTGACCAAGGTGGCGCAGGCGGTCTACGACCAAGCCGAGAAAAACGGCAGCTAAGCAACCGCGCATAGCCCAAGCTTTGCTGGGCGTCCTTCAAACAGCGCGGTGCCTCGATTCCGTCATTGAAAATCTGGAATCAAGACATGTGTGCGTCTCATTATCGCACCGGGTGCTCACGCGAATATGAGCAGCGTTCGATCCGCCGATCGACGCGGGCGGCCTCGATTGGGGTTTTTGGTACCGCGCTGGTCCCCCTCTCGAGGCCGCACCTTTTTATCGGCTGCCCCGCCGGACAGTCGACACGTCCAGCCCATGAAGCGCTACCACGCCTCAGGCATATGATGAGCATCATCTCCCGGACGATGCTCTAGGCCTTTAGGAGGACCCCCTTCAGTTCGATCTCGCCCTAACCGAGCCCGCTACGTGGATTGTAGGGGTGCTGGTCCCGCCACTTCTGCATCAATGCTTCAAGCTCGGCGTCGTTCCCGTCCGGTAGCATAATCCTGATGGTGACGAAGAGATCCCCGGTTCCACCAGATTTTGGCAAGCCCTTACCTTTGAGGCGGAAGGTTCGGCCGCTGGAGGTGTTTTTCGGGACCGAGAGTTCCACGGCATTGCCAAGCGTGGGCACGCGAACCTTGCCGCCGAGCACAGCCTCATAAAGCGTGACCGGGAGATCGATCCGCAAGTCCGCACCCTCTATCTTGAAGAAGGGATGCGGCGCGATGCTGATGGTGATCAGGAGATCCCCAGGCGGATGGCCTTGGGCTGTTTCACCCTGGCCCCGCAGCCGGATCTGCTGGCCTTCGATGACACCCGCCGGAATCTTGACGTTGAGCTCCTTGCCATTCGGCAGCCGGACGCGCTTCTCGCCGCCCTTGACCGATTCTTCCAGCGAGACCGACATGGCGACGTTGACATCGAGATCGAGCCCGATCCCACCGGTGTCGAATTCAAACTGAGCACCGCCGGCACCCGGCCGCGCGCCGCGCGCCCCGCCGAACATGCTGTTGAGAATGTCCTCAAATGCGCCCGCGCCCTGGCCGGGGCCTGCGCCACCGCCACGAAAGCTGTAGCTCTCGAACCCGCCGGGACCCGCGCGACCGCGCGGCCCGCCGCCGCCGGGAAAGCCCTGGAAGCGCGGCTTGCCCTCGGCGTCGATCTCGCCGCGATCGAACTGCTTGCGCTTGTCCTCGTCGCCGATGATCTCGTTGGCCGAATTGATCTCGGAGAAGCGCTCGGCGGCCTTGGGATCACCCTTGTTGCTGTCGGGATGATGCTTCTTGGCCAGCTTGCGATAGGCGCTCTTGATCGCGGCAGCGTTAGCGCTCCGCGGCACCCCCAAGACCTCATAGGGGTCGCGCATCCGTCACGTCTCCTTCAAGAATTCAAATTGTTCAAAGGGCTCCCCGCCCCACCTGCGATCCATGTGGGGTCGGCGTGGCATTTTTGCAACTAGCCAGGCTAACCGAATCCTAGCTCCGCCACGGCTTTAGCGTATGAATCTCCCAACGGCCACGGCCGCTTTGGCAGCCGGCGCCCTGGAGCCAGCTTTCGGTCGTCCCGTTGACGTAGCTCGCGAGGAAATCGCGGCACTTGCGGCCATCCTCGGCGGCGTAGGATTGCGCGATCGGCGTCACCGAGCCGCGCGCGCCGGTTTCCGGATTCTCCCAGTGCTGACTGGCATCCTTGTCGCCCCTGCTCAGCACGTCGGACGCCGCGTTGCGGGCGAAGGCGAGATCGGTCTCGGTTGGAGGTCCGCCCTTTGCCGGCTGTGCGATCGAGCCGGTGAGGTCGTTGTCGTCGGCCTTGGCGTAGGCGTTGGTGTCCGTGCGGGACATGCTGCAGCCGCCGGCGCCGAGCCCGATCAAAATCATCGTCATGGCAATGCTCGAGGGCCGCATCGCCGATAGGCCAACGCGTCCCCATGCCCTATATAGAGCGAGAGCAGACAACAGCGCGCTTTGGGCCGCGGGACGCAATTCGGACTCCAGACATGACCGACACGACCTCGATGAAACACCAGACACCCTTAACATCCGGTGATTTCACTGCAGCCGACGAGCCTTTTGCGCTGTTCGAGGCCTGGCTGAACGAGGCAATCAAGAGCGAGCCCAACGATCCCAACGCCATGGCGCTCGCAACCGTCGATCCGGAAGGCCTGCCCGACGTGCGCATGGTGCTGATGAAAGGCTTCGATACCGAGGGTTTTGTCTTCTACAGCCACATCGCCAGCCAGAAGGGCCGCGAACTCGCCGCAAATCCTAAGGCGGCTTTACTTTTTCATTGGAAGTCGCTGCGCCGTCAGGTCCGCGTCCGCGGCAACGTGACGCCGGTGACCGATGTCGAGGCTGATGCCTATTTCGCGACGCGACCGAAGCAGGCGCAGATCGGCGCCTGGGCCAGCAAGCAGTCACAGCCGCTCGAAAGCCGATTCGCCTTCGAGCAGGCCATCGCAAAGGTCGCGGCCAAGCACGTCATCGGCGACGTGCCGCGGCCGCCGGGCTGGAGCGGCTGGCGCATCAC
Organism: Bradyrhizobium sp. T-1; assembly: GCF_053592855.1. Lineage (NCBI taxonomy): Bacteria > Pseudomonadati > Pseudomonadota > Alphaproteobacteria > Hyphomicrobiales > Nitrobacteraceae > Bradyrhizobium > Bradyrhizobium sp. T-1. The sequence goes on from NZ_CM132115.1 coordinate 6,332,567, forward strand.
ACCCTCGCGGATCGAGTTCTGGCACGACCGCCCATTCCGCCTGCACGACCGCATCGAATTTCGCCGTGACGCGGCCGGCCAGCCATGGTCCAAGACGCGGATGTACCCCTGAGCCTTCTCTCGATCTTTGGGCCGACCTGAAAGATGTCCATGCCGCATTCGTCCAATGCGCCGCGCCGCACGCTGCTCCTGACCGGAGCGAGCCGCGGCATCGGCCACGCCACCGTCATCCGCTTCTCGTCGGCCGGCTGGCGCGTCATCACCTGCTCGCGGCATCCCTTCCCGGAGGATTGCCCGTGGGACGCGGGCCCCGAAGATCACATCCAGGTCGACCTCGGCGATCCCCAGGACACTTCGCGGGCAATCTCCGAAATCCGCAACCGCCTCGAAGGCGGCACGTTGCACGCGCTGGTCAACAACGCCGCGATCTCGCCCAAGGGCCCGGGTGGCTCCAGGCTCGGCTCGGTCGATACCGACCTCGACACCTGGACGCACGTCTTCCACGTCAACTTCTTCGCGCCGATCATGATCGCCCGCGGCTTAATCTCGGAGCTGAAGGCGGCCAAGGGATCGGTCGTGAACGTCACCTCGATCGCGGGCTCGCGCGTGCATCCCTTCGCGGGCGCCGCCTACGCCACCTCGAAGGCCGCGCTCGCATCACTGACGCGCGAGATGGCCTCGGATTTCGGTCGCGTCGGCGTGCGCGTCAACGCGATCGCGCCGGGCGAGATCGACACCTCGATCTTGTCGCCGGGTACCGAGAAGATCGTCGAACAGCAGATTCCGATGCATCGGCTCGGCACGCCGGACGAAGTGGCCAAGATCATCTATGTGCTGTGCACGGACACCAGCTCTTACGTCAACGGCGCCGAGATCCACATCAACGGCGGCCAGCACGTCTAGGGCCAGGTGACGCATTGAGGATGACGCATGGGCCGGTTTGCGAGCACGGCGTCAACTTATGAGCACTTGCGGCCGCCCTACCCGGGCGTGTTCTTTCGCAACGTCGCGCAGAAGCTCGGCCTCACCGAACGATGCGCCCTGATCGATCTGGGCACCGGCCCCGGGCTGCTCGCGCTCGGCTTTGCGCCCTACGTTGGCCGTATCGTCGGCGTCGATCCCGAAACCGCGATGATCGAGGCCGCGCGACAGGCGGCCGTGCGCGCGAGGCAAGCGCTCACGCTGATCGAAGGCAAGGCAGAATCGCTTCCTCCCGATATCGGTACGTTCGACATCGTCACGATCGGCCGTGCGCTGCATTGGATGGATCGCGATGCGACGCTCGCGCGGCTCGACGGGCTGGTCGCACGCGACGGCGTCGTTCTGATCTGCGCCTCGTTCTCGGTCACCGACGGCCGCAACCCCTGGCTCGACGGCTACAACGAGATCCGCCGCCGCTGGTCACCCGCGAAGCTCTGGGAGGAAGCCGGTCAAGGCGCGCGGACTCATCGCGACCTTTCCGCGTTCTTTCGCGGCAGCGCCTTTGCACCCACCGAGCTCGTCACGGTCGAGACCAGGCACACTGTCAACATGCAGGATCTGGCGCAACGCACGCTCACTTACTCGTCGTCCTCCCCGGAAGCGTTGGGCGACGATGTCGAGGCGTTGCTGCGGGATGTCGAGAACCATCTGGCATCCTTCGGCCGCGACGGCGTGATCGTCGAGACCATCGTCTCGACGGCGCAGATCGTGAAGCGCTAGGAGACGTTCCGCGGAAGGCGGAAAGCAAGGCGATCCAGACAACGCCGCCGCAAGACTGGATCGCCCGCCCTTCCTTCCGCTCCTCAATCCAGGCGAATCCGGCGCGACCGGTCGCGCAGCCTCAACGTTGCAGCACTTGGAGCGGCCGCGTTGAATGCAGTCGAGCAGTCGTCATCGTTCTCGCCATCGAGCAGCGGAGCACCACAGTGCCGGCACATCCGAGCCGACAACGACGGCGCCTTGCCGCTCGCCACGATCTGACGATAGCTCGTCAGGTCGATGACGTTGCGGGGCGTCGTTATGTGTTTTTCAACCATGGTTGTTCCTCGCGGCTTACCCGTTGTTTATCGCAGACAAGTTTCGCGCAAACGTTCAGCCCACCGCTCAAATTTTACCGGAGGAATTGGGGCACGACACACGCATCACAGCGCAGCCGCAATGGCGATCTATTCTGCGACACCATCAGCCTTGTCTGTGCGAGCAGCGTAAGGTCTCGGTAGCTATCTTCCACGAGCGCGACTGTTTCAGAGCCACTTCTTGAACTTGAAGATCCAGTACGGGACGACGGCGGCGATCACCATCAGCACCAGCGCAAACGGATAGCCGTGCGTCCATTCGAGTTCCGGCATTGACTTGAAGTTCATGCCGTAGATCGAGGCGATCAGCGTCGGCGGCATCAGGACAACGGCCATGACCGAAAACAGCTTGATGATGTTGTTCTGCTCGAGATTGACGACGCCGAGCATGGCGTCCAGCACGAAGGTGATCTTGCTGGAGAGGTAGGAGGCGTGGTCGGTCAAGGAGGCGACGTCGCGCTGCATGGTCTTGAGCTGCTCGCGCATGTCCTTCGACCATTTCACGCCCTCCACCACCGCCGATAGGAAGGTGACGACGCGGCCGATCGACACCAGGCTCTCGCGAACCTTGGAGGTCAAATCGCCCTTGCGGCCGATCGAGATCAGGATCTGCGAGTATTGCTTGGCATGGCCATGGCGCTCGCTCTCGGGCTCGAAAATGTCGTGCGAGACCTGGTCGATCTCCATGCCACAGCGTTCCAGAATGTCGGCGCAGCGGTCGATCACGGCGTCCAGGAGTTCCATCAGCACCATCTCGCCGGTAATTGCGGGGGTGCAGGAACGGGCCAGCTTGGCTTCGACCAGGGCGAACGGCTTGGGTTGGTCGTAGCGCACCGTCACCAGGCGGTGGTCGCCGAGGATGAAGGTCACCGCCGTCGTCCGGGGCATGTCGGTGTCGGACTGGCACATCAGCGTCGCGGTCATGTAGCGGGCGCTGTTCTCGATATAGAGGCGGCTGGAGATCTCGATCTCCTGCATATCCTCCCGGGTCGGGATCGCGATCCCCAACAGCCGCTCCACGGCCTTGTCCTCCGCCGCGGTCGGATTGACCAGGTCGACCCATATCGCGTGCTCCGGTACCGCCGCGAGATCGTCGACAACGGCCTTCTTCAGGGAGGACTCGGAGGGAACGAACACAGAAAACATGAACAACTCCAAGAAGGGGCTGCGACAGAATGACAGCCCTTAGCGCGATTCTGACAAGTTCATGATGACAACCACATTAACGGAGCATTTGCATTTGTGGCGGCGACGTGGCCTAACTGTGGCGCGGAATCGACAACTGTGCTTTTCGCGCCAAAGAATCAGCCCAAGCGCGCAAATCTTGCGGCAAAAAAGCCACAGGTTGGGTCTCGCAGCGCGGGATAAGCCCCTAAACGCTGGAATTGTGGCGGATTTCAACGATAATGAAAGCAACGGAGTCGAAGGCCTTGGGTGCTACGCTCAAGACCTGCGCGGTATTGTTTTGATTGGAACCAAACCATGTCGTCGCTGAAAGTTATGTTGGGGGTTTTGGCTGCCGGCTTCATGCTGTCGGGCTGCATGCAGGCCACGCATTACGAAGCCACCAACACCCAGAATTTCAAGCCGAAGGACAAGGAGCTCCTTGCCAAGATCCGGTATGAGAATACGCCGGTGGCAGAGCCGTTCCGTCGCGCCATCGTCGACTATCACCGCAAGGAATCACCGGGTTCCATCGTGGTCGATTCCGACAACCACTACCTTTATTACGTGATGGATGGCGGCAAGGCGATTCGCTACGGCATCACCGTCGGCGAAGAAGCCATGGCCTGGTCCGGCATCGCCAAGGTCGGCAGCATGACCGAATGGCCGGCCTGGCACCCCACCCCTGGCGAGATTTCGCGCCTCGGCGTGCCGACTTATGTCGCCCCGGGTCCGGACAATCCGATGGGCTCGCGCGCGATGTACCTCTATTCGGGTGGCAAGGACACGCTGTTCCGGATTCACGGTACCAACCAGCCGGAATATATCGGCGCCTCGATTTCGTCGGGCTGTATCCGCCTGACCAACGAGGACGCGATCGATCTCTACAGCCGCGTCAAGGTCGGCACCATTGTCGTGGTGCTCGAGCCGAAGCACGGCGACTCGCCCTACAATTCGCGCCTCGCGCTCCAGGGCGGCGGCAACTCCTCTTCTTACTGAAGAAGCTTTGGCCTGATGATTTTGAAAAGCGCCGGTCTCACCGGCGCTTTTTTGTTGCCGGCTTACTCTTACCGGGAGCGGCTGCGGGCTTGTCTGCCGGTGCGCCAGGTTTCGCGCTCTCCTGATCGTCGGCTCCATCCCTGCTCCGATCCTTGCCCCCATCATTGGCGCCCTCCGACTTGGCCGCAACCTCACGCGGCGGCGCCTCCTCGGGGCGCTCGGCCGGCAGCAGAGGCGCGACCTGGGGCAAGGAATCCCAGACGCTCCACTGACAAATCCGGTAGTCGTTGCGCCGCTGCGCCAGATCAAGGTGGATGTGGTCCTCGTGGTACCAGTCCGACCCCGGGCCGAGCACAGTGGAGAAACGCGAGCAGACCGAGTGCAGCACGCGCTCGCGGACGTCGCGGGACAGGGTGCGGTCGGTGAGGCCGATCGACTGCCCGTTGGCGAGCTTGAGCGAGCGCACGTCGAGTGCGTTGGCCTTGCCGTGCTCCGACAACATTGCTCCGACGACACGATTACGGCCGCGGCACTCAAAACTATCGAAATTGTCGAGGTCGGTGATGGTCGAGCCGAGGCTCGCGGCCAGCGGCACCATGTCGGTGCGCACCCAATCGGCGATCGCTGATGCCATGGTGCAGCGAAGGATCGCCGCCGGCTTCACCGCAACCTTGCGCCTGTCCGGCAGGACGATCGCTTCCAGCCGCACCAGATCCTCTCCGCCGCAGGCGCCGGGGCCGCGGATATCGGGAATGGACGGCGCAACCGCAATCTCCTCGGTCAGCGCGACGCGGCACGCAGAGAGCTGCTTCTCCGGCGGTGGCGCAGCCTCGACCGGCTTGGTGGCGCTGGGCTTGTCCGGGGAAGGCTTGCCGTCAGCCTCCGGCGCGGCCTCCTCCGTTGCCTTGGGAGCCTCGTCAGGGCGAGGTTTTGGTAGCGGTATCTTGGTGGCATGAACGCTTCGGTGCGGCCGTGGCGTACCAAGCCCAAAGATATCGAACGGCGCGGCATAGTTTCGCGCATTGGCCGGCTCGAACAGCACGAGAGACAGGCCGAGCCCAGCGGTAACCATTGCCGCGCCAGCGGACATATTGCCGCGACAAGGCCATTTGCGGCGAAAGTCCGGCAGGCTAAAACTCATGACAATTCTTTGGCCCTGCGCTGAGAGCGACAATGCGCCCAGCGACTTCTTGGAGGAACGTCTGAATGCTCGGCTTGATGCAAGATTGGCCCCTGCTCTGCCACCGGATCATCGAACACGCCGCCAAGATTCATGGCCAGCAGGAGGTCGTGACGCGCTCGGTCGAAGGACCGATCCATCGCACCACCTATGCCGAAATCCACAAGCGCGCGCTCAAGGTCTCGCAGATGCTGGAGCGCGACGGCATCAAGCTCGGTGACCGCATCGCCACGATCGCCTGGAACACCTGGCGCCATCTCGAGGTCTGGTACGGCATCATGGGCATCGGCGCCATCTGCCATACCGTCAATCCCCGGCTTTTCCCCGAGCAGATCGCCTGGATCATCAACCATGCGCAGGACCGCATCGTGATGGTCGACCTCACCTTCGTGCCGGTGCTGGAGAAGCTCGCCGACAAGCTGCCGAGCGTCGAACGGTACGTCATCCTCACCGACAAGGCGCATATGCCAGAGACCACGTTGAAGAACGTCGTCGCCTACGAAGACTGGATCGCCGAGGCCGACGGCAAATTCAAATGGAAGGACTTTGACGAGAACACGGCGGCCGCGATGTGCTACACATCCGGCACGACCGGCGATCCAAAGGGTGTGCTGTATTCGCATCGCTCCAACGTGCTGCACGCGCTGATGGCCAACAATGTCGACGCGCTCGGCACCAGCGCCTCCGAGACAATGCTGCCGGTGGTTCCGCTGTTCCATGCCAACAGCTGGGGCATCGCCTTCTCCGCGCCGTCGCAGGGCACCAAGCTGGTGATGCCCGGACCCAAGCTCGACGGTGCCTCCGTCTACGAACTGCTGGCCACCGAGAAGGTGACGCACACCGCCGGTGTGCCGACGGTGTGGCTGATGCTGCTCCAGCATATGACCGCCAATAATCTGAAGCTGCCCGACCTGAAGATGGTGATCTGCGGCGGCTCGGCGATGCCGCGCTCGATGATCAAGGCCTTCCTCGACATGGGCTCGAACGTCCGCCACGCCTGGGGCATGACCGAAATGAGCCCGATCGGCAGCGTCTCGGCGCTGAAGCCGCCGTTCCAGAACGCGACCGGCGACACGCGGCTCGACGTGCTGCAGATGCAGGGCTATGCCCCCTTCGCGGTCGAAATGAAGATCACCGACGATGCCGGCACGGAACTGCCCTGGGACGGCAAGACTTTTGGCCGCCTCAAGGTCTCGGGCCCCGCGGTGGCCAAGGCCTATTACCGGGTCGACGCCAACATCCTCGACGAGGAGGGCTTCTTCGACACCGGTGACGTCGCGACCATCGACGAGGGCGGCTATATGCGGATCACCGACCGCTCCAAGGACGTGATCAAGTCCGGCGGCGAGTGGATTTCCTCGATCGACCTCGAGAACCTCGCGGTCGGCCATCCAGCCGTGGCCGAGGCCGCCGTGATCGGCGTCTTCCACCCCAAATGGGACGAGCGTCCCTTGTTGATTGTGCAACTCAAGCAGGGCCAGCAGGCTACGCGCGAGGATATCCTGAAATACATGGACGGCAAGATTGCCAAATGGTGGATGCCCGACGACGTCGCCTTCGTCGACGGCATTCCGCACACTGCGACCGGGAAGATCCTGAAGACGGCGCTACGCGATCAGTTCAAGGAATATCGCTTCCCGAACGCGGCGGCGTAAGCGGGGCACGACAACGGCACCGGCAATGCGGCCCCCGAAGGGGCCGCATTGTTTTCGGGGCCCCTCACAATTGCGAGCAGCGAAAGCCGACCTCCGGGCGACTGAAGAACAGACGCTGCTCCTTCACCACGAGCACGAGCTGGTTGCGGTCGCGCAAGGCGTGGCACAGATTTCCGGCAATGGTCTTGAAAACGCGCGTTTCCGCATAGGGCGTCACGTTGAGATCCTCGATCGCCCAGCGCTGAAGATTGAGCACGTTGGTGTTCTCCGAGGTGTGGACCAGGTACGGACGGACACCGCCCGGCGTCGAAGCCGCGCCGAGGTCGCTCAGATAGATCTGCGCCTCGGTGAGATTGCCGGAATAGAGCGCCGACGACAGGTAGGAATCCCAGAGGTTGAAGAAGCTCAGTGCCGGCAGCACCACGAACAGTGCCATCGCCGCGCCATGGCGAAGGCCGCGCACGTTCCAGACGATATCGCGCCACGTGAAGTCATCGGGGCTCGAGAACAGCAGCACGTCGAACACCGCCATGGCCGCAGTCCATGGCCAGACGATGTCGTTCCAGTTCAACCCCAGCGGACCGAACATCGCCAGAATGAAGATGTGCATGCCAACCGCGGCGGTGAGCGAGGCGCGACGGAAGCGCCGGGTCAACAGACCGACGCCGAACGCCACCTGAACGAAGGGGACCAGAAAGCCGAGGGCATCGAGAGGGGTGCTCATCGATGGAAGCAGACCGGTGATCGGCGTGATGATCCAGGAAAACTCGTTCTCCATGAAGTTGAGGTTGATCTTCTGGAGTCCGGAGAAGACGTAGGTGAAAACAATGACCAGACGGGCCAGGTTCAGCGTCTGGAGATTGACGTCCGCGCTACCACCGCCCGCGAGCCCGACCACCATAAGCAGGAAGCTGTATTGAAACACCCAGGGCTGCCATCGCGTCTGGTCGGCAACACAGAACGCGACAATGATGGCGAGGAAGCCCGCGATCGGCCAGCGGGCGCGAGGAACGATCACGGCAAGCCCCGCCAGCGCGAACAGCGCGCCATAGAGTGTTGCCGCCACAGCGCCCTCGATCGGCGGCAGCAGAGACCAGACCGGCACCTGTGGATAAGACCGTGGCCCTATCCATAGCCCCGGCGACATCGCCAACCCAATGCAAAATGCGACAAGGATCGTCAACCGCAGCAGAAGCAGGCGCCGCGCGAGAGCCGCGCCACCATCCTCCGCCTTGCCTTGCGTCCCTACCTCCCCCTGCATTCCCATACCCCTCCCGCCAAACACGATACACATGTATGTGGCCGGGCGCGCGCCACTGGTTCGATCGCAACTGCCCGGCCCTTCATCGGTTCAGAACGGGGATAAACCGCTTCACAGCCCTGCGGAAAATGCGCTAGGTCAGCTTGCTCCCGTCGCTCGTGCCCTCGACCGGCGGCTCATATCGGTGATGGAACAGCATGGCCCGCAGGTTTTCCGCTCCCTACCAGTCGGAGCCCGTGTCCAGCCTCGCGACCTGGGCGCGCAATCTGGCCATGTTCGCGGTGGTGGCGGTAGTGGTGTCGACCATCATCGTCCGTTTCGACTTCCTGGAGATGAAGCCGGCGCTCGCCACGTTCTTCGGTGGACTCGCGATTGCCGGGCTGTCCATCCTGTTCGGCCTCGCCGGCTTTGCCGCGATCTGGCAGAACGGCTCGCGCGGCATGGCGCGCATCCTGCTCGCCTTCCTGATCGACGGGGCGATCCTCGCCTATCCCGCGTATCAAGGCCTTCTCTACCGCAAGCTGCCCCATATCTACGACATCACCACCGATCCGATCGACCCGCCGCGCTTCGACGCGCTGTCGCGCCTGCGCACCGGGGACGGCACCAACACCGCCGTCTATGCCGGCCTCTATTCGGCCGAGCAGCAGCGCCAGTTCTATCCCGATATCGAGCCGATCGAGCTCGAGATCCCCGTCGACCGCGCCTATGCGATCGCGCGCCAGCTCGTCATCAAGCGCAAATGGACAGTCATCGACGAACGCGAGCCGCAGCCGCCACGCCGCATCGGCCGCATCGAGGCAGTGGCGCGCACACCGATCATGGGTTTTCGCGAGGACATCTCGATCAGGGTCGTGCCTGACGGCGATGATTCCCGCGTCGATATCCGCTCCGCCTCGCGCTACTTCGACAGCGACCTCGGCAGCAACGCCGCGCGCGTGACCAAATTCATCGACGACCTCAACACCGCAGCCGACGCGGATGCGCTCAAGCCGGCGAAGAAGACCCCGGTGGCGCCGCCGAAAGCGCCGGCGAAGACGGTGAAGAAGTGAAATTGGCGAATGGGGAGTAGTAGCGAATAGCAAGTGGAAGACAATCTATTCGCTACTCCCCATTCGCCTTAACTCGCCATCCGGTAAGTCCCGCCAATCACGGGATCGCCGTCCGTCGCGACAACGCCGCGCGCGACGAGGTCTTCCAGATGCGCCAGCACTGAATAGCCGGCGGCCGTGGTCAGCCTGGGATCGATACCGATATAGATCGCACGCACCAGTGTCGGGATGTCCGTCTCGCCCTTGGCGAGGCGGTGCAGAATCGAGGCCTCGCGGGCCTTGCGGTGGCGGATCAGGAAGCGCACGAAGCGCTGGCCCTCCGGGATTTCCGGGCCGTGACCGGAGAAATACAGATCCTCGTCGCGCCCAGCGAGCCGGTCGAGCGATTCCATGTAGTCGATCATCGAGCCGTCGGGCGGCGCCACGATCGAGGTCGACCAGCCCATCACGTGATCACCGACGAAGTTGAATTTTCGCTCCGGCCAGGCAAAGGCAAGGTGATTGGCGGTATGGCCGGGCGTCGCCACGGCCTCGAGCCGCCAGCCGGCGCCTTCGACGACGTCACCATGAGCGATCCTGATGTCGGGAACGAAGTCACGATCGGAGCCCGATTCCGGATTGTGCTTCTCGCTCTCGAAACGCGGGCGCGAGGCGCGGTGCGGGCCTTCGGCGTATACCGAGGCGCCGGTCGCCTGCTTGATCCGCGCCGTGTTGGGTGAGTGGTCGCGGTGGGTGTGGGTGACGAAAATGTGGCTCACCGTCTCGCCGCGCACGGCGTCGAGCAGCGCGGCCGCGTGGGCCCCATCGTCCGGACCGGGATCGATGATCGCGACGTTGCCGGTGCCTATGATGTAGCTGACGGTACCGGTGAAGGTGAACGGGCTCGGATTGTTGCAGAGCACCCGTCGCACCCCGGGACGGACTTCCTCGACGACGCCGGACTTAAGCGGAAAGTTGCGGTTGAACGGGACGTCGTCGTTGTCGGACATGGCTTCTTCTTTGTTCTTTGACGTCATTCCGGGATGGCCCGCCAGGGCCAGACCCGGAATCTCGATGGAACAGGAATAATGCGGCCCGAGATTCCGGGTTCGCGCTTCGCGCGCCCCGGAATGACGGATGACCAAATCAGAAAAACGCCTGAATGCCCGTGATCGCGCGGCCCAGGATCAGGGCGTGGACGTCGTGGGTGCCCTCGTAGGTGTTGACCGTCTCGAGGTTATGGACGTGACGCATCACGTGGTACTCGATCGAGATGCCGTTGCCGCCATGCATGTCACGCGCGGTGCGGGCGATGTCGAGGGCCTTGCCGCAATTGTTGCGCTTCATGATCGAGATCATCTCGGGCGCGAACTTGCCTTCGTCCATCAGGCGGCCGACGCGAAGCGAGCCCTGAAGGCCGAGAGCGATCTCGGTCTCCATGTCGGCGAGCTTCTTCTGAACCAGCTGCGTCGCGGCGAGCGGCTTGCCGAACTGCTTGCGGTCGAGCGTGTACTGGCGGGCGCGATGCATGCAGTCCTCGGCGGCGCCGAGCGCACCCCAGGAGATGCCGTAGCGGGCGCGGTTGAGGCAGCCGAACGGGCCCTTGAGACCGGAGACGTTGGGAAGCAGCGCACTTTCGGGCACCACGACGCCGTCCATCACGACCTCGCCGGTGATCGAGGCGCGCAAGCTGAGCTTGCCACCGATCTTCGGCGCGGACAGGCCCTTCATGCCCTTCTCCAGCACGAAGCCGCGGATCTGGTTGTCGTGTTCGGCCGACTTGGCCCAGACCACGAACACGTCGGCGATCGGCGCGTTCGAGATCCACATCTTACTGCCAGTCAGGCGATAGCCGTCTGAGACCTTTTCCGCGCGGGTCTTCATCCCGGCCGGGTCGGAGCCGGCATCGGGCTCGGTCAGGCCGAAACAGCCGACCCACTCGCCGCTGGCGAGCTTCGGCAGATACTTCTTGCGCTGGCTCTCGTCGCCATAGGCGTAGATCGGGTACATGACCAGCGAGGACTGCACCGAGTTCATCGAGCGATAGCCGGAATCCACCCGCTCGATTTCGCGGGCGACGAGGCCATAGGCCACATAGCTGGCATTGGCGCAGCCATATTCCTCCGGCAGCGTGATGCCGATCAGGCCGAGCTCGCCCATCTCGTTGAAGATCTCGCGGTCGGTCGTCTCTTCCAGATAGGCCTTGGTGACGCGCGGCAGCAGCTTGTCCTGGGCGTAGGCGCGCGCGGTGTCGCGCACCATGCGCTCGTCTTCAGTCAGTTGCTCGTCGAGCAGGAATGGATCGTCCCACTGGAAGGAAGCCGCAGCCGGCTTGTCCTTGGTCTGAGGGCGCACGCTCATGAAACGTCCTTTCGGGTCTGGTTCCGTCGAAAAATTGCCGGACAAATTAATGCGACGCGGCAACAAGTGCAATTGCATCCTGCTTCGGTCATTCCGTGGCGACGCGCAGCGTCGAACCCGGAATGACGCTGCCTGTCAGCTTTCAAGCTGCTCGTTGGCGACGATCTCGATGCCGAAGCCCGAGAGGCCCTTGTAGTCGTGCACCGACGAGGTGAGATGGCGGATCGAGGTGACGCCGAGATCGCGCAAGATCTGCGCGCCGACACCGACCTCGCGCCACTGGCGGTTGCGGTCCGCCTCCGTCGCCGTCTCGTCCGACAGCGGCGACACGGGAACGCCGGCCGCGCCGTCGCGCAGATAAACCAGCACGCCGCGGCCGGACTTCTTGAAGTGCTCGAGCACCGCTGCCATGCGCTTGTGGCCGGTAAAAGTGTCCTTGACGATGTTCGGCTTGTGGAAGCGCGTCAGCACGTTCTTGCCATCACCGACGCCGTTGTAGACGAAGGCGACGTGGGCGATGGAATCGAACGGCGATCGGTAGGCATAGCCCTGGAGCGGTCCGATCGGACTGTCGGTCGTGAAGGTCGAGACCCGCTCGATCAGCTTTTCGCGCGCCTGTCGGTAGGCGATCATGTCGGCGATGGTGACGTGCTTCAGCTTGTGCTTGGCGGCGAACTGGGCCACCTGCTCGCCCTTCATCACGCTGCCATCGTCGTTCATCAACTCGCTGATGACACCGACCGGCGGCAGGCCCGAGAGCTTGCAGAGATCGACCGCGGCCTCGGTGTGGCCGGAGCGCAGCAGCACGCCGCCATCCTTGGCGATCAGTGGGAAGATGTGCCCCGGACGGGCGAAGTCGTTAGCGCCGGCATTGGGATTGGACAGCGCGCGGCAGCACGAGGCACGCTCCTCGGCCGAGATGCCGGTGCCGCCGTCGGGCTTGTAGTCGATCGACACCGTGAACGCCGTGGTGTGGGCGGAATCATTGTGGGCGACCATTGGATCGAGCCGCAGCCGGCGCGCGTCCTCGGTGGTGATCGGCGCGCAGACGATGCCGGAGGTGTGGCGGATGATGAAGGCCATTTTTTCCGCCGTGCAGAACGAGGCGGCGACGATGAGATCGCCCTCGCCCTCGCGATCTTCGTCGTCGGTCACGACGACGAGCTCGCCCCGGGCAAAGGCCTGCAAGACTTCCTGAACGGTATCGGGCATTTCCCAATCTCTATCGGTTATGGGCCTGAGGCTTGACCGACGCCTTAGCCGGACTTGGACCCAAGCGCTAGTGTCCTGGATGCAACCGCATATGCCTGGAGGCCGCTTCAAGCCAGGCTTTCAGGCTTGCACCGAAGATACCAGCGATATAGGCGGTCCTCGCCCTGGCGGAAGGCGGCCGCACCGTCCTCAGGGCAGCACTTCGCGCCGCTCGCCGAGCCGCAGGTCGAGTTCGGCGCGCTTGTCGGCCAGAAGCCCAGCCTGGGCCGCCTCGATCACCGTAAACAACTCATGGGCGTCGCTGAGCCGGGTCACGGTGACGTAGCTGGCGCCGGCCGCATAGAGTTCGCCGACGTCGGACAGGAGATCGGCCGTGGCGACGATCAGGGCGTTGGGGTTGAGCGTGCGGACGTGACGGACCAGCTTCTCGTTGCTGGCACCCTTCAGCAGCGCGTCCGGCACGCTGAGGATGATCATCTCGGATTTGCCGATCCCGGCGTGGAGCAGCGTGTCGACGTTGCTGATGTCGCCATAGACGACGTGCAGGCCACGCGAAAGCAGGGTCTGGTACACATTGGGGTTGAAGTCGATCACCGTGATCTGCTCCAGCAGCACCGGTGTCTGCCGTTCGATCTCGGCCAGCAGCGCGCTCGCCGCACGGAAAAAGCCGAGGATGACGATGCGGCGCGCCTCGCCATGGCCGCCTTCCTGTCCCTCCTCGGCATGGCCGTTGCCATGGTCGAGATCGCGCAAGCCGATCCGTTTCAGCGGACCGATGGCCCAGCGAGTGATCTCGTCGCTGCGCGTCATGACGAAGGTCGAGAGCACGGCCAGCACCACGAAGGCGAACGAAGCCGCATTCGCCGTCTCCGGTGCGATATGGTTATCGCTGACGCCGGTCTGGATCACCACCAGCGAGAACTCGGAGATCTGCGCCAGGTTGATGGCGGGCAGCAGGCTCGCGCGCAGCCCCTGCTTCATCAGATAGAGCGGCGTGAAGGTGGTGAGGAGCCGGCTCACCACCGTGAACGCTGCAATCATCAGCGCCAGCCCGATCACCGACAGGCCGGGCACGGGAATGGTCATGCCGAGCGCCACGAAGAACAGCGTGATGAAGAAGTCGCGGAGCGTCGTGACCTTGGCCGTGACGTCGAGCGCGTAAGGGAAGGTCGAGAGCGAGACACCGGCGATCAGGGCGCCCATCTCGCGCGAGAGCGAGAGCTGCTCGGCGGTCTCGGCGACGAGAAAGCACCAGGCGAGCGCGCCGAGCAGGATCAGCTCGGGCCGGCGGGCGATCTGGTGGAACAGCCGCGGCAGCACATAGCGGCTGACCAGCAGTGCAGCGGCGACCAGCACCGCGACGCGGCCGATCGACAGCAGGATGACGCTGACATGCAGGTTCGCAAGACTCGGCTGCACCGCCAGGAACAGGATGGCGAAGATGTCCTGGAGCACCAGCACGCCGAGCGTGATGCGGCCGGGCAAGGTATCGAGCTCGCGCTTCTCGTAGAGCACCTTGACGATGATGACGGTCGAGGACAGCGCGCAGGCAATGCAGAGATAGAGCGCGTCGAAATGGCCGCCGCCGAGCGACAACCCAAGACTAGCAAAGAACAGGATGCCGAGCAGGCAACCGCCGAGCAGCTGGCCACCGGCCGCGAACAGGATCACCTTGCCCGCACGCACGATCTTCTTCAGGTCGATCTCGAGCCCGATCATGAACAGCATGAAGATCAGGCCCAGCTCGGAGATGACGCCGATCGATTCCTGCGACTTGACCCAGCCGGCGCCGAATGGACCAATGCAGAAGCCGGCGATAAGGTAGGCCAGGATCAGCGGTTGCCGGGAAAAATGGGCGAGCAGGCCCAGCATCCAGGCGAACAGGATACAGAGAGTGATGTCGCGAATGAGCTCGTGCATGCCAGACCGGTCCGTTTTGCCGCACCCTAGAGACCGAGTGCAGCGCGGCAAGCGAGCAATTCGTCACATGCGGGCGGGCCTTGCCATCGCAATGCTGCTATGTCCCTTCGCCTTTGCTGGCGCGGCGGCGGCGCAGCCGAAAGTGAACCTTGAACAGACCTTCTCCGATTCGCTCACGGCGCTGCCGAAGGAGGAACTCGCCGTGTCCGGCGGCTTCTACGTGCCCGCCTATTCCAGCGTCGCGATGAGCCAGGGCAAGCTGCGGGTCGATTTTTCGGTGACGCTGAGCGTCCACAACGCCTCCGAGACGCAATCGCTGGTGGTCAGGCGCATCGCCTATTTCGACACCGCCGGCAAGCAGGTCGAGAGCTATCTGAAGGCGCCGGTCGCCGTGAAGCCGCTCGCCACCATCTCGATCTTCATTCCAACCGACGACGTGCGCGGCGGGACCGGTGCCAATTTCATCGTCGACTGGGCCGCCGCGGGCGAGATCGCCGAGCCGGTGGTCGAAGCCTTGATGGTTGGCGGCGTCGCCAATGCACATTACGCTTTCATCAGCCCGGGTCGCCCGACCAGGACGGTGGGCAAGAAGTAAAGTCGGCCGCAGCTTCGAGCGAGTGCCATCGCGCCCGCAGATCGAAAACACGAAAACAACCCCATGCACAGTAGCCGCGACAGTCAAATCAATGCCTTGTTGGCCCTCCGCAATGAAGATGCGGATTTTACGAATTTTGTTTGACGCGTCGGGCAAAACACTGGCATGATGACATCATCGAAATCTCGGCGCCCGCTCCGCGCCAGGCCGGCCGCTCAATAAAAACAAAGCTCAATAAGAACAAAACGAGGAACGCTACCATGACGTCCAGCTTCGATTTCGCGCCCCTGTTTCCCGCAGGGCTGCCGGCCCCTTCTGCGCGCTGGACGGGCCTTGCCAAATACAGCTTTGTCGGCGGCAATAACGATTCCGAGCAGCTGCCGCTCGACGAGCTGATCGAGGCGGCCAGCAAGGCCCTGCAACGCGAGGGCCGGTCGCTCGCCACCTACGGGCTGGCGCACGGTCCGCAGGGTTACGTGCCGCTGCGCGAATTCCTGGTGACAAAACTGAAGCGCGATGCCGGCATCAACTGCACGGTCGACGATCTCATGATCGTGTCCGGCTCGCTCCAGGCGCTCGACCTCGTCAACACCACGCTGCTGACGCGCGGCGACACCGTGATCGTCGAACAGGAGACCTATCAGGGCGCGCTCCAGCGGCTGACGCGGCTGGGCGTCAACACCGTCGGCATTCCCCTCGACGACGACGGCATGCGCATGGACGCGCTGGCCTCGACACTGGCGGACCTCAAGGGCCGCGGCATCCGGCCGAAATACATCTACACCATTCCGACCGTGCAGAACCCGACCGGCAGCATCATGCCCGAGAGCCGCCGCGCCGAATTGCTGCGGCTGTCGGCCGAATATGGCGTGCCCATCTTCGAGGACGATTGCTATGCCGACCTGGTCTGGTCGGGACAACGGCCGCCGGCGATCTACGCGATGAGCCGGAATGGCGGCGTGATCCATGTCGGCTCGTTCTCGAAATCGATCGCGCCGGCGCTGCGCGTCGGCTTCATCGTGGCGCCCTGGGATGTGATGTCACGAATGCTGGCGCTGAAGACGGATGCCGGCTCCGGCGCGCTGGAGCAGATGGTGCTCGCCACCTATTGCAAGCCGCATTTCGCCAGCCACGTGCCGGCGTTGTCCAAGGCACTCCGCACCAAGCTCGACACGCTGATGGAAGCCCTCAACGAGCAGTTCGGCACCGCAGCCGAGTTCGAGGCGCCCAAGGGCGGCATCTTCCTGTGGGTGAAGCTGCCCGACCAGGTCGATACGCTCAAACTCTATCAGGCTGCGCTGGCCGCCGGGGTCTCGATCAATCCGGGGCCGGAATGGTCGACCAACAAAGGCCACGCGGGCTCGCGCCTGCGGCTTTGTTTTGCGAGCCCTTCGCATCAGCAGATCCGCGAAGGCGTCGCCGTGCTGGCTGAGGTGTGCCGCAAGGAGTTCGGCGTGCCGGCTCGCAGTGCCAATGTGGAGAAGCGGGCCTAAGCGGCTTGTGGCTGACTGCCATGGATCGCGGAGGCCAGCCGAAGCAGCAGGACGATCGAAACGTTACCTTTTCCGGCCTCGATCTGGGCGATATACCGCTCCGAAATCCCGGAACGGCGGGCGAGCTCCCGGCGCGACAGCTCGCAGCGGGCACGCGAAGATCGCAGGCGCTCGCCCAATTCGGCCAGAAACGCGGTCTCGGAATAAGGCGGCGCGGCACAGCTCCCCGGCAACACCTCGCCCGCGAAATCCATCACTTGGTTCAGCATCGGTCTATCCACGTTCCGCTTCGGGAGCGCCATCCTACCCCGCAACCATGCGGCCTCATTGACGCGGATCAAATTCGCGCGCGATGGTGCGCTGCCGTGGACGACCGCAACGGGGATGCTACACTTTGAAATTCTTCGAGGCGGGGCCCTTTTCGACATGATGCGTTGCTTGAGCCGCTGGACCGGGGCGGCGGTGCTTTGGATTGCGTTCGCGTCGCTGGCGCGTGCCGAGACGCTCGCCGAGACGGTCGAGCATTGGGGCCTGCTCGGCTCCTGGGCGGTCGACTGCGCGGCCCGGCCCGACCGCGACCGGGGCGCGCGGCTGACTTACGAAATCCAGAAGGACGGCCGGGTGATGTACCGGCGCAATTTCGGCGACGTCAGGGACGAGAACGAGGTGGTGTCCGCCGCGGTCGACGCCGAAGGCCAGCTCAATGTGATGGTGTATTTCCCCGCACTCCAGCAGACGCGCGAGTTCGGATTGCTGCTCACGAATGAAGGCAGCTTGCGCGCGATCTATAATCGCAGCGAGCGCGGCGAGTACACGATCAGGGACGGCAAATACGTCAGGACCGGCGCGCCGACGCTTGAACAGCAACGCTGCGATTAACAGCTGCGATTAACCATCGTCTTGATTCTGAACATCCATTCAGAATTTTCCTCCCGTTGCTCCGGAACGTTCACGCGAATGCGCGGTTTAAGTTTGCATTCGATTGGAGGAGGACATCATGAAGAAGCTTGGTTATGTCGTTGCCGCTCTGGGTGCGCTCGCGGTTGCGGCGCCGACGCTGGCAAGTGCTGAGACCGTAATCGTCAAGCACGGCCATCACGGCCCGTACGGCGCCCGCGCCGAATTTCGCGAGCATCGCGACAATGGCTGGCATCACGGCTGGCGCCATCACGACCGCGTCGTGGTGATCAAGCGTGGTCATCGCCACATGGACTACTAATGCGCAACGCAAAATGGAAATGGCCCCTCACGGGGCCATTTCTTTGCGTTCAGATCGGCAGAGACGACGAGGGCATGTACTCATCAATCCACCACGTCCGCTCCGCCTCCAATAGCGGCCGGACAGCGGACATCGATCTACTTCGGCTATGGGCCACAAGGGGGCATTAGACTAGCGCACCTGGAGGTCGAGCACCTGCTGTTCACGCCGAATAGGTGATTTTGGGTCCTGCGCCAGAATGCTTGCAATCCATTTCACCAGCATAGGGAGTGTCTTCGCCTCAATCTCGCGACGTACAGCGCCCACTTGTTCTACTGGTACCGAACCCGCGCGAATGTAAAGGCGTTCAAAGGGCACATCGGGATTGGGGGGCCAAAAATGCGCGTCAAATAGCGCACCCGGCCTCCGAATGAGATGGACGTCAATTGAAACACCGGCGCGCTTAAGCACATCCTCTAGCGTTGATGGACGAAGCGGGTAGCTTTGCCTCTTGGGGAGCCGTGCAGTTTCGGATTTCATCTCTCCAGAGTGTCTCGGATTGCTTGATCGAGCAATACGCGCTTTCCAAGCGGTGTCGGACAATGACTAACCGCCTCTGAACACGTCGCCTCAAAATGAGGGCTTTGGTCGGCTATGGGTCACAAGCAGAAGTGCTCTGATGAAGCATAGGACTACTGCTTGCCCCCGAAAGCCGACATCGGCGCCTTCATGAGTACGCGCTCTAATCCCAGGCCGGCCCGAAGCCGGGATTGACGCAGCGCTTGTCCTTCGGCAGCGCCGCGATCTTCTTGCGGTCGGCATCATCAAGCGTGATCTTCAGCGCATCGAGATTGGCCTGCTGGCTCTCGCGGCGCGAGGCCTTCGGGATCGCGGCGACGCCGTCCTGGTCGAGCAGCCATTTCAAGGCGACCTGTGCGGCGCTCGCGTTGTGCGTGGCACCGATTTCGGCCAACACCGGGTCCGAGGCAAAACGTCCCTGCGCGAGCGGGCAATAGGCGACGAGCGGGATCGATTTGGCGTTGAGATAGGCCAGCACCTTCGATTGATCCAGCATCGCGTGATATTCGATCTGGTTGCAGGCGATCGGCGCCTTGACGTCCTCGATCGCGATCTTGAGCAGCGCCGTGGTGAAATTGGCAACGCCGATCGCGCGCGTGCGTCCGTCCTCCTTCAGCTTCATCAGGGTCTCGAACACCGCACCCCAGTTCGCAGATTTCGACGGCCAGTGCACGAGATAGAGATCGACATGGTCGAGCCTGAGCTTCTTCAGGCTGGCGTCGCAGGCGCGGCGGATCGCATCGGGGCTAAGATTCTCGTGCCAGACCTTGGTCGTGACGTGCAGCTCGCCGCGCGGCACGGAGGCCGTCGCAAGTGCGGCGCCGATGGCCTCTTCGTTGGCGTACATTTCGGCGGTGTCGATATGGCGATAGCCGATCGAGAGCGCGCTCTCGACCGCGGCGCGGCAGGCATCGCCCTGCATGCGGAAGGTGCCGAGGCCGAGCTTGGGCATGCTGATGCCCTGTGTTTTCAGATGGTCCATTGAACAGGCTCCTGAGGCATTTCAGCCCGCCTGATACGCGCGGCATGCCGCGTAAGCAGACTCTTTGGTGATGGAAAAGAGATGGCGGGAACGGGCATCATAGCGCGGCCGGCGCGTGGCGGCCAATCAAGATCGGGTTAGGAGCGACTAGGTTCGATGATCGCCACAAGCGCGGTGAGCGCCCTCTCCCGCTTGCGGGAGAGGGTTGGGGAGAGGGTGCATCCGCAACGGGACAATCCCCAAGGGGAGAAAGCCCTCACCCGGCGCGCGGGACGATGCTTCGCATCGCCCGGGACGCGCCGACCTCTCCCGCAAGCGGGAGAGGTCGAACCAGCCTGCGTCCGTCACGAATGCTGGGCTACCACCGCCGGGCGCGCCTGCGGTTGCGGCGCGATGTCGACCGACCAGAGGTCGCGGTTGTCGACGTCCTTCAAGGTCACGGTCATCACGCCGCTGGTGCCGTCGATGTCGACGCGGCCGAAGAACTGCAGGCCGAAGCAGGGCGCGAGGTTCTCGCCCTGGGCTTCGCTGCAACCGTTCCGGTACATCGCCACGGGGCCAAAGGTGTTGTCGAGCTCGCCGGGACCCCAGGTGCCTGCATGGAGGGGGCCGGAGACGAACTCCCAGAACGGTTCGAATTCCCTAAACTGCGCCTTGTTCGGATCGTAGTAATGGGCGGCGGTGTAGTGCATGTCGGCGGTGAGCCAGACGACGTTGCGAACGCCTGCGCGCTTGATGGATGCGAGCAGATCGGCGATCTCGTGCTCGCGCCTGTCGGGCAGGCCGTCACCGAGCGCGACGGCATCGAGGCTGATCAGCCCGATCGGCAAATCGGCCGCGATCACCTTCCAGGTCGCACGTGAGGCGGCGAGCTCCCGCTTCAGCCAGGCGAGCTGCTCGGCGCCGAGAATCCAGCCGCGCTGGTCGCGGCCCTTGTTCCAGCTATCGTCGCGATAGCTGCGCATGTCGATCATGAAGACGTCGAGCAGCGGGCCATAGGGGATCTTGCGATAGATCCGGCCCTGCCGCACGCCGATGTCGCGGATCGGCATGAAGTCGAAGAAGGCGCGGCGGGCACGCGCGATGAGGCGCGGCGTGCCGTCGTCCTCATAGCCGGCCGCGTCATAGCTGCCGCTCGGCGACCAGTCGTTGGTGACCTCGTGATCGTCCCATTGCGCGAACATCGGCACTTGCGCGTGAAAGGCGCGAAAATGCTCGTCGAGATGATTGTATTTGTAGTTTCCGCGGAACTGCGCCAGCGTATGCGCGACGTGCGCCTTCTCCTCGGTCACGACGTTGCGCCAGATCTCCCCGTTCGGCAGCTTTTGCTCGGACGGGATCGTGCAGTCGGCATAGATATGGTCGCCGGAGTGGATGAAGAAATCTGGATGGTTGTCGAGCATGGTACGATAGCAGCGATAGCCGCCGCGCGAGATGTCGATACCCCAGCCCTGCCCCGCGACGTCGCCAGACCACAGGAACGAGATCGACTGGCTTGCCGCCGGCGCGGTGCGAAAATGGCCGATGCGGCTCTCGCCGGCGATTCCGGTCGCAATGTCCTCGAAGCGCACGCGATAGAAGATGTCCTGCCCGGGCGGCAGATCGTCGAGCTGCAGTTTGGTCGTGAAGTCTGCGTCGGGCAGAGCGTCGCGCGCCCCGGACGCAACAATGGTCTTAAAGCTCTCGACGGTCGAGCACTCCACCTGCATCCGCGCAGGTCGATCAGCACGCGCCCAGATCACGGCCGAGCCATCGGAGACATCGCCCGACTGAATACCTCCAGCGATCTGCGGACGGTCAGCGGCGCGGCTGATACTGGTCTTTGCGAGTGCGGCGACAGCGAGAGAAGACGTGGAGCGGACCAAAAACTGTCGCCGGGTCCATGCGCGCGAGGCGCGTTGCGTTGCCATCAAGGAGACCTTCGTCGAATCGCGACGGAAGGTGCCTGCGCCGTTTGTCGGCTGCCTTACGGTTTCTTGACTCGGAGCCTACGGTTTTGCGACGCGGGGATGACGGTCTCGGATGGGACTAATGCTTCCAGTTGCAGATTCCGCCTGAGCGGCACGGCCAGGTCTGGATGCGGGTGTCCATGGCCTGCGCGTCCAAGGGATTGCCGTGACGATGCGCGAGCTTGGTGCGGGCTGCGCCACGCGGCTGCGCGCTTCTCGCATGCGCGACCTTCGGCTCCGAAGCCTTCACGCGTTCGGCCGCAATCTTCTTCGGCACGTCGACCGGTTCGGCGCGCGCTTGTGCCTCTTTGCCGCCGCGCGCTTCCAGCGCGACAGGAGCGAACTGCGTCTCCGGCCCAAGCCGCTTCGGCGACAGCACGGCCTTGGGGAGATCGAGGCTGAGATATTCGTCAGGCTTGTAGTCGTCAGCGCGCGCGATGCCGCCCCATGCGAGCACGAGGGCAAAGGCAACGACGAAAGGAGCGCTTTTCAGGACCACGGACGCCTCCTGAAATTGATTGTTAAGGAGTAATTTACTCCTATTTAGGAGGCGTCGCGCGCAATTCCAGCGGTCAATTGCCGCCGTGGTTAAGAAGTTTCGTGGTGTCAGGCGACCTTTCGCGTCGCCCCCGTCCCGTCCAGGAACCCCATCAGGCGGCTGCGGATGATTTGTTCCGCCTCGGTCATGATGCGATCGACGAGCTCCTTGCAGGTGGGGATATCGTGAATCAGGCCGGCGACCATGCCGCAGCTCCAGGCACCGGCGTCCATCTGCCCGTCCAGCATGATCTTGGGATAGACGCCCGCGACCTGGTCGTGAATGTCGTCGATCGTGAGCTTGTCACCCTTGGCACGCTCGATCTCGAGCAGGCGATCGACGTTGGCGTTCTTCAGCACGCGCTCGGTGTTGCGCAGGGCCCGCATGATCAGCCGGGTGTCGAGCTCGGTCGCCGCGACCAGCGCGTCCTTCACGTTCTGATGCACAGGCGCTTCCTTGGTCGCAATGAAGCGCGTGCCCATGTTCATGCCCGCCGCGCCCAGCGACAGCGCCGCGACAAGGCTGCGCCCGTCGGCCATGCCGCCGGAGGCCACGAACGGGATCTTCAACTCCTCTGCCGCGCGCGGCAGCAGGATCATGTTGGGAATGTCGTCCTCGCCAGGATGGCCGCCGCACTCGAAACCATCGACGCTGACCGCGTCGCAGCCGATCCGTTCGGCTTTCAGCGAATGACGGACCGACGTGCATTTGTGGATCACCTTGATGCCTGCGGCCTTCAGCGCCGGCATGTACTGCTCCGGACTGCGGCCCGCGGTCTCCACCGCCTTGATGCCGCCCTCGACGATGGCTGCGATGTATTCCGGATAAGGCGGCGCCGCGAAGGTCGGCAGGAAGGTGAGGTTCACGCCGAACGGCTTGTCGGTCATGTCGCGGCAGCGCGCGATCTCCCTGGCAAGCAGCTCCGGCGTCTTTTGCGTCAGGCCCGTGATGATGCCGAGCCCGCCGGCATTGGAGACGGCGGCCGCCAGCTCCGCAAAGCCGACGAAATGCATGCCGCCCTGGATGATGGGGTGCTCGATGCCGAACAGTTCGGTGATCGCGGTCTTCACTTAGTTGTCCTCCCGGAATTTCGCTGATGTTGAGATCAGTCTAACCGTAGTCTCGTCCCGCCGTCACCATTTCTCGCCGAACGGGCGGATCTCCATCTCGAAGGTCCAGGCGCTCTTCGGCTGCTGATAAAGCTGCCAATAGGACTCGGCGACGGCCGACGGCGGCATCAGCAGATCGGGATTGTCCAGCGCGCTCGGCCCGAGCGACTCGAGCCGGCGCTGCCGCACCCATTCGGTGTCGACGCCGGAATCGATGATGAGATGGGCAACGTGGATGTTCTTTGGCCCGAGCTCGCGCGCCATCGCCTGCGCCACCGCGCGCAGTCCGAACTTGGCACTCGCAAACGCGGCAAAGCCGCTGCCACCGCGCAAGCTGGCAGTCGCGCCGGTGAAGAAGATGTTGCCGCCGCCGCGCGGCAGCATCAGCCGTGCTGCCTCGCGCCCTGCGAGGAAGCCGGAATAGCAAGCCATCTCCCACACTTTCCGAAACACGCGCTCGGTGGTGTCGAGAATCGGGAAATTGACGTTGGCGCCGACATTGAAGATGCAGACCTCCAGCGGCGCGTGCTTATCGGCATCGGTGAGGAAGGAGATGATCTCCTCTTCCTTCCGCGCGTCCAGCGAGCGCGCGTGGATCTCGCCGCCGGCCGCCTCGATATCCTTCACGAGCGGCGCGAGCTTGTCGCCGTTGCGGCGGCCCGCATAGATCGAGAAGCCTTCGGCTGCGAATTTCTTGGCGATCTCCGAGCCGATGAAATCGCCGGCCCCGATCACGGCTGCGGTCGCATTTCGCTTGGGCAAGGTCGCCTCCTCCGGTGAGATCGTGGATTGAAGCGGAGGCTATAGTTCTAAAATAGAACTGTCAAACTCCAAGGTATTACGCTAATATTTTGTAGATCTTTCAAGTCAGTTCCTTTTTCAGACTTATGAGATCAAGGCCGGAGAGGGAATCATGAAGTGGGACACGCTGGACGAGGAGCCCTGCTCGCTCTCCCGCACCATTGCCGTGATCGGCGATCGCTGGACGCTTCTGATCCTGCGCGAGTGTTTTCTGCGTGTGCGCCGCTTCGAGGCGTTCCAGTCCGCGCTGCAGATCACGCGGCATCTTCTGTCGGAGCGGCTGAAGAAGCTGGTGCGCTTCGGCATCCTGCGCCGCGTCCCTTATTCCGAGGCGCCGAAGCGCTACGAATACATCCTCACGCAGAAGGGGCTCGATCTCTATCCGATCATCATGGCGATGGTGCATTGGGGCGACACCCACATGGGCGACGAGCGCGGCCGCCCGCTGCTGCACGAGCACAAGACTTGCGGCAAACAGTTCGATCCGGTGATGGTGTGCTCGGAATGCGGCGAGCCGCTGCACGCGAAGCAGGTGCATGTGCATCCGGGGCCGGGGCGGAAGGAAGCGATCGCCTAAGCCACTCCGGATACAGCTGTCATGCCCCGGCTCAAGCCGGGCGATGACACTGAGGCCTCCTCAATGCCCCTTCGCCGGCGCGCCGAGATCGATCGGACGCAACACGACCGCGGTCGGGATCATCAGAACGGCAATGATCGCGAGCGTCCAGAAGACGTCGATATAGGCGAGCAGGTCGACCTGCTGTTGCAAGGTCCGGCCGACCCAGGCGACCGCCTGCGAGGCGGCGTCGCTCGCATTTGAGCCGTGGGCCTGGAAGAAGCGCGTCATCGTATCGATGCTCTGCTGATAACCGAGGTCGGATGGCGCGGCGTGCTCGATCAGTCGGCTTTGATGGAATTGCTGGCGCTGCGCCAGAACCGTCTGCGCCAGCGCAACGCCCATGGAGCCGCCGATATTGCGGGCGACGTTGATCAGCGCGGAGGCCTGGTTGGTCTTGTCCGGTGGCACGCCGTCGTAGGAGGCCGTCGTCACCGGCAGGAACAGGAACGGAAGGCCGATTGCGAGGAAGATGCGCGACAGCGCCGCGTAGCCATAGGTGATATCGCCGTTCAGCCCCGTCAGATGCCACATCGAGAGCGCGACGGCCGTTGCGCCGAACATGATGAGATATTTGGGCTGCACCGTGCCAACCAGGCGGCCCACGACCGGCATCAGCATCAGCGTTGCGATGCCGCCGGGCGACAGAGCGAGGCCGGCCAGCAGCGCCGTGTAATTCAGCTCGGTCTGAAGCAATTGCGGCAGGAGCTGCGTGGTCGAGATCAACACCGCGCCGGTGCCGAGCATGACCAGGAAGCAGGCGCCGAATTGCCGGCGGCCAAGCAGACGGAGATCGATGATCGGCTCTTCGCGCGTCAGCTCCCACGGGATCAGCGCGAGCAATGACGCCCCCGACAGCACCGCGAAGAAGATGATCATGTTGGAGCCGAACCAGTCATTGCGCTGGCCCTCGTCGAGCACGTATTCGAGCGAGCCGAGCCCGATCGCAACCAGCGCGAAGCCGACATAGTCGACGCGCAGGCCCTTGCTCAGCAGCCTCTCCCTCTCCTCCTCCGCGCCCGACGGCTCCTTGACCAAGGTGCCGACCAGGAACAGCGAGAGCAGCCCCATCGGCACGTTGATCAGGAAGACCCAGTGCCAGCTGTAGGTATCGGTGATCCAGCCGCCGAGCGTCGGCCCGATCACCGGCGCGACGACCACGGCGACGCCATAGATGGCAAAGGCCTGCCCCCGCTTCCGCGGCGGAAAGGAGTCGGCGAGGATCGCCTGCTCGCTGGTCGCCATGCCGCCACCGCCGAGGCCTTGCAGAATGCGGAACAGCACCAGCGACTGCAGATTCCAGGCGAAGCCGCACAACAATGACGCCACCGAGAATGTCGCCACGCACATCATGTAGAAGCGTTTGCGACCAATCACGGTCGACAGCCAACCCGAGATCGACAGCACGATGGCGTTGGCGACGAGATAGCTGGTGATGACGTAAGTGCTCTCGTCGATACCGACCGCGAGCCCGCCGGCGATATGGCGCAGCGCGACATTGGCGATGGTGGTGTCGAGCACCTCCATGAAGGTCGCGATCGAGACCACGAAGGCGATGAGGTATGGATTGTGTCCACCCGCCGCCGAGCGTTCCGGCGACCAGCCTCCGGCGTAGGCACCGTCCTGCGTGGCGTCGGTCATCGCACCCTGGTCCAGGGCACGACCGACATGCCGGGACCGACAGGCAGATCGGCCGGCCAATCGTCGACCACGATCTTCACCGGGACGCGCTGCACCACCTTGACGTAGTTGCCGGTAGCGTTCTCCGCCGGCAGCAGGCTGAAGGCGGTGCCCGAGCCCGGCTGCACGGAATCGACATGGCCGGTCAGCTTGCGCCCGGGATAGGCGTCGATGCGGATCTCGACCGGCTGGCCCGGCCGCATGTCGCTGAGCTGGGTTTCCTTGTAGTTGGCGACGACCCAGACCTCGTCGGGGACGAACATCATCAGGCTCTGCCCTGCCGTGACGAACGTGCCCTTGGCGCCGGACAGCTTGACGACGCGGCCGGATTGCGCGGCGACGACGCGCGTGTATTGCAGGTTCAGCCTGGCCTGATCGAGCTGAGCCTGCGACTGCTCGAGCTGCGCCTTGGCGCCCTCGAGTTGCGCCTGCAACGTCTTGATGCCGACCTGCGCGGCGATCACCGCGGTCTTGGCGCGCTCGGTATTGGCTTGCTGGGCCTGAAGATCCGAGCGGGTCTGCTGCTGACGCTGCACGGTGCCGGCGCCCTTTTCGACCAGATCCTGGGCGCGCGCGGATTCCTCCTGCGAGAATTGGAGCTGCGCCTGCGCCTGTTCGAGCTGCGCCTGCGACTGCTTGATCTGCTCTTTCTGGGAATCGATCTGCGCCTCGACATTGGCGATGTTGGCCTTGGAGACCTCGACCTGCGCATTGGCCTGATCGAGGGCGATGCGGTAATCGCGCTCGTCGATCCTGGCGAGAAGGTCGCCCGCATTGACATGCTGATTGTCCGTGACCGCAATTTCGGTCACGTAGCCGCCGACTTTCGAGGCCACCGAAAAGCTGCGCGCGGCGACGAAAGCGTCGTCGGTGGATTCATAGTGGCGAACCTCGAGCCAATAGAGCAGAGCGCCGACCAGCGCGGCGATCAGAACGACGGCACCGACGGTTGCGAGCAGCCAGTGCTCGGCAAGCCGCTCGCGCAGCGACGGGGTCTTGTCCGGCGTCCCGGACTGATCCCTGGTCTGCTGCTTGGCATCAGGCGAATTCTTTGGAGCTTCCACCTTCTGGGGCAGCTCCGCGGACGGCCCACGCTCCCGGGTTTGAGCATCCACTGCGAACACCTCGATCGGAATTGTGGCTGGGGCGAACGGCTTGGCGATGCGCACATGCCGGGGCCTAACCGCAGGCCTGAGGCATGGTTCCCGGCTGCGGGAGCAGCGCAGTCATTCGTGAATGCATCGCGCAAAGAAGAGCGCGGCACCGTCGGTGCCGCGCTGCTTGGTGACCTGGCGCAGACCGTCAGTGCGTCTTGGTCTCGTGCCACTTCTCCAGGTCGGGCTTTTTCTCACCCGTCGCCTGCTCCTTCTCCGGGTTGCCCTTCCAGGGCTTGTCCGTCTGGGCATGCGATCCCCAGTCGTTCTGCTGCCGGGGATCGTCGGTGGGCTTTTCCTTACTCATGAAATCTCCCTCTATCCGTGATGTCTCTACGCGAAGGGAACACCGTAATAGGCGTTGATGCCGCGCGTCGCGGCGTCATCGCCCCAGTTCCAGTCGCTGCGCTCGCCATACTTCGGCGCGCCCTCGAGGGCCTTGGCCGTGATGCCCGTGACGTAGCCACCGAGCTCCGTGTCGTATTTCAGCGACTGCCAGGGCAACGGATAGTGATCGTTGCCGAGGCCCAAAAATCCGCCGAAGCCGAGCACGGCGTAGGATACCTTGCCGCTGACCTTGTCGATCATCACGCGTTCGATCGAACCGATCCGGTTGCGATCGGTGCCGTAGACCGATGTTCCCTCGACCTTGTCGCTGCCGATCAGCCGGCCCATCTCGCTGCGGCCCAGTTCGCCTTGATTCAACATTTTGATTCTCCCACTCAGCCAATGAGTGGACCAACTTGCGTGACGGCGGGATCGTTCCAGAAGGCGCGGCGGCCAGACAGGAACATCGACGGAAGGGCGCTGTTCTTGGTTCAGATCAGGAAACCGGGAGCCGCGCCGCAATGGCCCAAACCGTCTCCGACTTCATCATCGAGCGTCTGCATCAGTGGGGCGTACGTCACATCTTCGGTTACCCCGGCGATGGCATCAACGGCGTATTCGGCGCGATGAACCGGGCCGAGGGCAGGATCGGATTCGTGCAAGCCAGGCACGAGGAGATGGCGGCGTTCATGGCGAGCGCCTATGCCAAGTTTTCCGGCGAGCTCGGCGTCTGTATCGCGACATCCGGCCCCGGGGCTTCGCATCTGATTACGGGACTCTATGACGCACTGCTCGATCACCAGCCGGTGCTGGCGATCGTCGGCCAGCAAGCGCGAAACGCGCTTGGCGGGAGCTACCAGCAGGAACTCGATCTCGTCTCGATGTTCAAGGACGTCGCGGGCGCCTATGTCGCGCAGGCATCCTCGCCCGCCCAGGTGCGGCATTTGATCGATCGCGCGGTGCGTATCGCGCTCGCACGCCGCGCCCCGACCGCGATCATCCTGCCCAACGATCTCCAGGAAGAACCGTACGAAGGGCCGCCTCGCGCACACGGCACTCTGCACTCCGGTGTCGGCTACAGTGCCCCGCGCGTGATCCCGCGCGAGGCCGAGCTCGATCATGCCGCGGAGGTGCTCAACGCCGGCAAGAAGGTTGCGATGCTGGTCGGTGCCGGCGCGCTGCAGGCCACCGACGAAGTGATCGCGGTGGCCGACCGCCTGTCCGCCGGCTGCGCCAAGGCACTGCTCGGCAAGGCGGCACTGCCGGACGACCTGCCATGGGTGACGGGCTCAATCGGCCTGCTCGGCACCGAGCCCAGCTACAACATGATGATGGAGTGCGACACGCTGCTGATGGTCGGCTCCGCGTTCCCTTACGCGGAATTCCTTCCGAAGGAAGGCGCCGCACGCGGCGTGCAGATCGACCTCGACGCCGGCATGACGTCGATCCGTTTCCCCATGGAGGTCAGCCTCGTCGGCGATGCCGCCGAGACCTTGCGAAGCTTGCTGCCGCGGCTCGCACCCAAGAGCGACGGCGCCTGGCGCGAAGGCATCGCGGATGATGTCGTCGAATGGTGGAAGACGCTGGACGACCGTGCGCGTCAGCCAGCCGCGCCGATCAATCCGCAGCTTGTCGCCTGGGAACTGTCGCCGCGCCTGCCCGAGCGCGCCATCATCACCAGCGATTCCGGCTCCTGCGCCAACTGGTTTGCGCGCGACTTGAAAATACGACGCGGCATGACGGCCTCGCTCTCGGGCGGTCTCGCCTCGATGGGGGCTGCGGTGCCTTATGCGATCGCCGCGAAATACGCCCATCCGGACCGGCCGGTGATCGCATTGGTCGGCGACGGCGCCATGCAGATGAACAATATGGCCGAGCTGATCACCGCGGCGAAATACTGGCGATCCTGGAAGGATCCGCGCTTCATCGTCTGTGTCTTCAACAACGAAGATCTCAATCAAGTGACCTGGGAGCAGCGCATCATCAATGGCGACCCCAAGTTCGAGGGCTCCCAGCGCATCCCCGACGTGCCCTACTCTCGCTTCGCCGAGATGATCGGCCTCAACGGCATCTTCGTCGACAGCCCGCAATTGCTCGGCTCGGCCTGGGAGCAGGCGCTGGCGAGCGAGATGCCGGTCGTGCTCGAGGTGAAGACCGATCCCGAGGTGCCGCCGCTGCCGCCGCACATCACCCTGCAGCAGGCTAAGAATTTTTCGCTCGCTTTGATGAAGGGCGACCCCAACGAAAGCAGCGTGATCAAGGGGGCCGCCCGGCAGGTGCTGGAAAAAATCCTGCCGGGAAAAGAATGAGGTGAACCATGAGCGACTTCCGTGACATTCAACATGGCGTCAACGATCCCGTCGACGGCGTCGACGTGAAGCGCCAGATCAACACCAACCAGACGCCGCATGAGCGCGCGCAGCGTCACGCCGACGTGCGTGCCGAACCATCGGCCTCGCCATCCGAACCGTTCCTGCCCGAACGGTTGCGGCGGAAGCCGACCGATCCGATCAATCCGCGCACCGGTCGCCATCCGACAGATTAGGAACCTCGGTCCCGAGGCTGTGCAGATGGTCACCGGTCACGCCAAAACCAGCGGGTCAGCAGGCACGGCGCGTCCATCCTCGAGGTCTCGTCGGAAGATTTCGACGCGACCATGAGGACCAACGTCTACGCACCGTTCTGGATCATCAAGGCCGCGCTACCACATCTCAAGCCGGGATCCTGCATCGTCGGCAGGCATCCGAGCAGGCTTACGATCCCTCGCCCGATCTTTACGACTACGCACAGACCAGGGCGGCGACGATGAACTACGTGAAGTCACTGGCGAAGCAGCTTGCTTCCAAGGGTATTCGCGTCAACGGCGTCGCCCCGGGTCCGATCTGGACGCCGCTCCAGGTCTCCGGTGGCGCTACGATCGAGAAGCTTGAAAAATTCGGCGGCATGACCCCGATGGGCCGTCCCGGCCAGCCCGCCGAGCTCGCCTCGATCTACGTACAGCTCGCCGCGACCGATGCGACCGGCCAAGTCCCGGCCAGGTCTATGGCTCCGCGGGCGGATCGGGACAGCCGAAACGCCTCTGCTCAGGAACCATCATCGGCGCCCGAGCTTTAAAAATCCGTCGTGAAAACCGTTTCGCCAGCCTTGTCGTCAGACTTGGACTCCAGCCTGGACCGATGGCGCTCGTAACAGTCAAACCCACACGGATCGATATCGCGCTCGCCAATGCGATCGCCGATCACACCAACCCGGAGCTCGAGCAGACTGCCGAGGCGCTGACTTGGGGCGCGGACGAGCATGTGCTGCTCGCCCTCGCCGCGACGGGATGGCTCTACGCCCGGCTTCGGCCACCCGACGAGCGCCGTGCAGCCAATCACATCCTCGCGGTCTCGCTGGTGACCGCGATACTTCCTCACGTCCTGAAATCCGTGTTCGATCAGGTCAGGCCGGACCGGCTGACCGTGCAAGGCCATCGCCGCGGCATCCCATTCTCCGGACAGGCAGCCGATGCCTTTCCGTCCGGCCATGCCGTGCACATGGGCGCGCTGGCATCGGCGGCCGGCCTGCTGCCGCCGACACGGCGACGTCTCGTGCGCAGCATCGCCGCAGCCCTGTCATTGACGCGCATCGCGCTGCTGGCACATTGGGCCAGCGACGTCGTCGCGGGCTTCACCCTGGGCATCGTCGTCGAGCGGATGCTGAGGCCGTGGACACTCGCAGGACGCAGCAGGAGTCCGGCGGATCGGCGAGCACGGTCATGACCGAGTATATCGTCCGCTTCATCGCCGGCGGCGTGATCGTGTCAGCCTTCGCAATCCTCGGCGACATGTTGCGGCCCAAGAGCTTCGGTGGCCTCCTCGGAGCGGCTCCATCGGTGGCGCTGGCGACGCTGGGCATCGCGGTCGTCCAACACGGGGCGCAATATGCTGCGGCGGAAAGCTGGACCATGATCTATGGAGCTGCAGCCCTCGCCTGCTACAGCCTCGCCGTCTGCCATCTCCTGATGAGATTTCGTGTCACGGCACTGCCTGCCACCGTCATTGCCTTCGCCGTATGGCTGGCGGTTGCGTTTGCCCTGCTGGCGGGTTTCGGAGGTGCCGCGTGATGCCGGTCAAGCTGTCATCGTCGGCTCTGAAGCAAACGCGTTGGTACGAGTACGGCGTTCGCTTCTTGCTCGGCGGAGCGGCGACGGTTTTCGCAGGGTTCGTGAGCGCGCGTGGCGGCGTCGCCATCGGCGGGCTCTTCCTCGCGCTCCCGGCCATCTTCTGCGCCAGCGCGACGCTGATCGAAAGCCATGAGCGCCGGGCCAAGGAGAAGGCGGGTCTGCCGGGACGAAGACGCGGACGGCAGGCTGCAGCTCTCGATGCTGCGGGTGCCGGCCTGGGAAGCATTGGTCTTGCGGCGTTCGCTGCGACCTTCTGGACCCTGGTTACGGCGAGTGTGGTCGGGGCATTTGCCGGCGCCATCCTGGTATGGGCTGCCGTGTCGGTGTCGGCCTGTTGGCTAAGGCGGAAGCTGCGCAGCCCGTCTCATACCACGCAGGCCGAACGCTGAAGGCGATCAGCGAGAGGCGGCGGTCTCTCCCCGCACCATCAGGAAATCGTACATCTCGGCCGCAGTGTGCAACTGATCGATGCGCGCAACGACGGAATCCCGTTGATGACCGTCCGGCAGGCGCGACAGCTCATGCTCGAGCCGCAGTCTCTGCGCGTCGAGGCGTTGTTCGAAGGTGTGGGGCTCAGATCGTTTTCGCATCTTCCATCCTTGGTGGTTGCAGGCCGGGGCTGTTGGCCCAGCGCTCGACCTGATCGATGACCTTCTGGTGGCTCGGGCGCACCGGCTTCGGCGCCTCGGGCTCCTCGGAAAGTTTGCGGGGTAACCTGACTTCATCCGTCATGGCGGCTCTCCCTTTCCAAGAGAATGCGCCAAGGGCATAGTCGTTTCAATATTATCTCATTGATTTTATTGAGTATTTTTACTCATTTGGTGATTCTGCCGACTCTTGTGGAACCCCCTCCAAATTCGTTCGTTGAGTAAACTACTCAACCTGCACATTTTGCGTGATTGACCATGAACGACCTTCGCGCCGAACGGCTTCAGGTCATGCTTTCGCCGGAAGAGCTGGCCGCCTTGGATGATTTCCGGTTTAGGCATCGCATGCCGACGCGAGCGGCCGCGGTGCGTGAGCTGCTCAAGTTTGGACTGGCTGCCGCGGGCGTCGATGCGGGGGCCGGGGTGAAGTCGAGCAGCTTCGGCGTGTTCGGCCGCGGCCCTGACGGCCATACCCAGGGCGAGCCAGAGAGCGGCAACGAAGACTGATCATCCCACAAGGCAAAACGGCCCCGGCACGGTGGGTGCCAGGGCCGTCCTTGGAGATTGCTTCCGGAGCACCGGGGGCATGTCACCGGAAGCAATCCGTCGACTCTTCGCGAGGCCTTTCGTTCCTCGCGCGATTAGCCGCTGGGCGCCGCGCCGGAATCGTCCGGCGTCATGCCCGAACCGGGCGTCTTGCTGTCATCATTGAGCTTGGGATCCCGTGTCGCTTCGCGCGATGGCGAGCCCTTCTGGTCCGTCTTGTGCGCGGTCTGCGCACGCTGCTTGTCGCGCGGCTGCTCTTCCGCGCGCTTGTCCCTGACGATGCCGTGGTCGGAATGTGCCATGTTGTCCTCTCGCCTCTTCCGATGCCTCGCAGCGCTTACGCATCGGGGCGTCGAATGTTCCGAAATGGGCGAGGGCGCGCGGCGCTAGCTGTGCGCCGCGTGAACCACAACCGATGCATTTTCCTGATGCACCTGCCGGACAGTCGTCACCGTCGCGAACGCGACCGAAACGCCAAAGGCGAGAATGAGTGAGAGAAGTGCCAGACGTGGAGCCATCGCAAACCTCCTTCTGGAAAAATCAACGCGATCGACTATTCCCGTATGATTGCTGATCGATGCCGCTCATTCCGTGAGCGGTCTCACACCCGGAGTCACGAAAACGAGATCAATCAAGCATCCTGGCTGCGCAGGACGTTGACCTTGACGGGCGGGACTTCGCCATCAAGCCAGTCCTGCTCTTTCGCGAGGGCCGTCCAGGCGTCCGCCATCCGCGAATAGCGATTATAAGCGGGTCGTCCGTCCGAGCGCTCAGCCAGTTGCAGGCAGTTCTCGGCGTTGTCCCTGAAGATGTCAGACTGCTTCATGGACAACACTTGGGCATGAGATGTCAGACTGCTTCATGGACAACACTTGGGCATGGAACCCCTGCCCTGCAACCGCCCCTTACGGGATCGTAACTTCAGACGGAACTTAGCACGCCATTGGTCATTGGAGAATCATGCGGATATTCGTCGTGCTTTTTCTGGCTTTCTTCAGTACCGCGGCGCTTGCCGACAGCACCGGCGAGCAGATGCGCGGCGACCGCGCGCCTGACGCGACGATGGTCATTAGCGGCCTCTACGCCTTCAGCCGCTTCCAGCAGGCCCTATTGGAGAGCACCGACCTGAAAGGCAATGCCGAGGTCAAGAACCTCGCCGCCTTGCGCGCCGAAGAGGCGGCCAAACGCGACAGGAGGCTGAAGGAGATTCAGAACACCATCGGGGCCGAGCCGCGCGTGAGCAAGACGGCGTCAGCTGGCGTCAGCCTCGCCAAGCCCGACGATACGGACGGGCCAGCGTATGTCAGAAACTTCTATGCCGCCCAAATTCCCGAATATGAAACCGCAATCACCTTGCTCGAGCGCTATCTGAGGACGCCCGACAATCCCGCGCTCGCCACCTTCGCGCGCGAGCATCTGCCGGTGCTGCGTGCGCAGTTGAAGGACGCGGAGCGCACGATGGCCGACAAATAGCAGCCTTACTTGTCCTGCGGATGATGCTGCTGGTCCATCGGACGGACGGTACGATCGCTGTCGGGCATCTTGTCCCGCCCGGCGTCGCCATTGGCATCCTTGCCACCCGAGGTCGAGGTGCCGCTGCCGCTGGGGTTTGACCTGTTGGCGGTCCCCGTTGTCTGCGAACCCGCCTGCGGCGCGGCGGAGCTGGCAGCGGGATCGCCCGTGACGGCCCCGCGCCCACTTGGCGCACCTTGCGCAAGTGCCGATCCGGCGGCGAACAATGCGGCGACGAAGACGGCCAATCCGGCTTTCATATGCGCTCTCCCTGTCTTTGCGGGCTAACCTCGCGGACTATGCCGGCGTTCCTAAGCCGCAGGGCGCCGAGGTTTCAGAACAGGAAGAGCATGCGGCTCGGAGTTTTTCTGCAATCGGATGGAACCCTGGGCAATCCTCGCCGTTAGCTTCCTCGGGCTGAGCACGGCAGGTTCCATTTCCTCGCGTCGCAACCTTGGCGCTTGATTTCGAATTTGGCTGACGCTCTATTTTGATCACTCGCGTCACGCCTTGAGATTCGGCCGACGCCTGCGGGGGAATCAGTATGAGCGACCTCGATCCCGGAACAGCATCACGCTCCGGTCGTCGCGTCCAAAAGCCAAAACCCAACGGCACGTCCGAGCCGGATTCCCGGGCCGAACTGCTCCTTGCGCTCCAGGCGATGCGCAGTGGCGATTTCTCGGTGCGGATGAGCGGCGACTATCTCGGCATCGACGGCAAGATTGCCGACACTTTTAACGAAATCATCGCGGCCAACCAGCGCATGGCGCAGCAGCTCGAGCTGGTCGGCCAAGTGGTCGGACGCGAAGGCAAGACCCGCCAGCGCGTGAAGTTTGGCCTCGCCTCCGGCTCCTGGGCCGACATGGAAGGCTCCGTCAATACGCTGATCGACGACCTGTTGTGGCCGACGCGCGAGGTGACGCGCGCGGTCGCGGCCGTGGCGCAAGGCGACCTGCTGCAAACCGTCAAACTCGACGTCGAGGGTCGTCCGCTCCGCGGCGAATTCCTGCAATCGGCGACCATCGTCAACACGATGATCAAGCAGCTCGGCGTGTTCACCTCCGAGGTGACGCGCGTCGCGCGCGAGGTCGGCACCGAGGGCAAGCTCGGCGGCCAGGCCCAGGTGCCGGAGGTGACCGGCGTCTGGAAAGACCTGACCGAGAGCGTCAACTCGATGGCGAACAACCTGACCAACCAGGTTCGCAACATCGCCGAGGTGACGATCGCGGTCGCCAACGGCGACTTGTCGAAGAAGATCACGGTCGACGTCCGCGGCGAGATCCTTCAGCTCAAGGAAGCCATCAACACGATGGTGGACCAGCTGCGCTCGTTCGCCTCCGAAGTGACGCGCGTGGCACGCGAGGTCGGCACCGACGGCAAGCTCGGCGGCCAGGCCATCGTGCCCGGCGTCGCCGGCACCTGGAAGGATCTGACCGACTCCGTCAATGCGATGTGCGGCAACCTCACCGCACAGGTCCGCAACATCGCCAACGTGACGACCGCCGTGGCGCGCGGCGACTTGTCCCGCAAGATCACGGTGGACGTGCGCGGCGAAATCCTCGAGCTGAAAGACACCATCAACACCATGGTGGACCAGCTCAACTCCTTCGCCTCCGAAGTGACGCGCGTGGCGCGCGAGGTCGGCACCGAAGGCAAGCTCGGCGGCCAGGCGCAGGTGCCCGGCGTCGCCGGCACCTGGAAGGACCTCACCGACAACGTCAACTTCATGGCGTCGAATCTGACCGCGCAGGTCCGCAACATCGCCGACGTCGCGACCGCCATCGCCGGCGGCGATCTGTCGAAGAAGATCACGGTGAACGTGTCGGGCGAGATCCTTCAGCTGAAGGAAACGCTCAACACCATGGTCGACCAGCTCAACGCCTTCGCCGGCGAAGTGACGCGCGTGGCGCGCGAGGTCGGCACCGAGGGCCGACTCGGCGGCCAGGCCAACGTGCTCGGCGTTGCCGGCACCTGGAAGGACCTGACGGAAAGCGTCAACTCGATGGCGTCGAACCTGACCGCACAGGTTCGTAACATCGCCGAGGTGACGACGGCGGTCGCCGGCGGCGACCTGTCGAAGAAGATCACCGTGGACGTGCGCGGTGAAATTCTGGAGCTGAAGGACACCATCAACACCATGGTGGACCAGCTCAATGCGTTCGCCGGCGAAGTCACGCGCGTCGCGCGCGAGGTCGGCACCGAAGGCAAGCTCGGCGGTCAGGCCGTGGTGCGCGGCGTCGGCGGCACCTGGAAAGACTTGACGGACTCCGTCAACTCGATGGCGTCGAACCTGACCGGCCAGGTCCGCAACATCGCCGAAGTCGCGACCGCGGTCGCCAAGGGCGATTTGTCGAAGAAGATCACGGTGAACGTCTCGGGCGAAATCCTTCAGCTGAAGGAAACGCTCAACACCATGGTCGACCAGCTCAACGCCTTCGCCGGCGAAGTGACGCGCGTGGCGCGCGAGGTCGGCACCGACGGCAAGCTCGGCGGCCAGGCCGACGTGCCCGGCGTCGCCGGCACCTGGAAGGATCTGACCGACTCCGTCAACTCGATGGCGGGCAACCTCACCGCCCAGGTCCGCAACATCGCCGAGGTCGCGACCGCCATCGCCGGCGGCGACCTCTCGCGCAAGATCACGGTGGACGTCCGCGGCGAGATCCTCCAGCTCAAGGATACCCTCAATACGATGGTCGACCAGCTCAACCGTTTCGCGGGTGAGGTGACGCGTGTGGCGCGCGAGGTCGGCACCGAAGGCCGTCTCGGCGGCCAGGCCAACGTGCCCGGCGTCGCCGGCACCTGGAAGGATTTGACCGACTCCGTGAACTCGATGGCGGGCAACCTCACCGCCCAGGTCCGCAACATCGCCGAAGTGACCACCGCCGTGGCGCGCGGCGATCTGTCCCGCAAGATCACCGTGGACGTGAAGGGCGAAATCCTCGAGCTGAAAAACACCATCAACACCATGGTGGACCAGCTCAACGCGTTTGCCGGCGAAGTCACGCGCGTGGCGCGCGAGGTCGGCACCGAGGGCAAGCTCGGCGGCCAGGCCGAAGTGTCGGGCGTTGCCGGCACCTGGAAGGACCTCACCGACAACGTCAACTTCATGGCCTCGAACCTGACGGCCCAGGTCCGCAACATCGCCGAGGTCGCGACCGCGATCGCCGGCGGCGACCTCTCGAAGAAGATCACGGTGGACGTGCGCGGCGAGATCCTGCTGCTCAAGGACACCCTGAACACGATGGTGGAGCAGCTTCGCTCCTTCGCGGCCGAAGTGACGCGCGTGGCGCGCGAGGTCGGCACCGAAGGCCGGCTCGGCGGTCAGGCCGTCGTGCCCGGCGTCGGCGGCACCTGGAAGGACCTCACCGACAACGTCAACCTCCTGGCCGCGAACCTCACCACGCAGGTCCGCAACATCGCCGAAGTGACGACCGCGGTCGCGCGCGGCGACTTGTCCCGCAAGATCACCGTGGACGTGAAGGGCGAAATCCTCGAGCTGAAAAACACCATCAATACCATGGTGGATCAGCTCAACGCCTTCGCCGGCGAAGTCACCCGCGTCGCGCGCGAGGTCGGCACCGAGGGCGAGCTCGGCGGTCAGGCCCAGGTGCCCGGTGTGGCCGGCACGTGGAAGGACCTCACCGACACCGTCAACTTCATGGCGGCGAACCTCACCGAGCAGGTCCGCGGCATCGTCAAGGTGGTGACCGCCGTCGCCAATGGTGATTTGAAGCAAAATCTCACCGTGAAATCCAAGGGCGAGGTCGCGGCGCTTGCCGACACCATCAACAACATGACTGAGACACTCGCGACCTTCGCCGACCAGGTGACGTCGGTGGCGCGCGAAGTCGGCGTCGAAGGCCGCCTGGGTGGCCAGGCCGACGTGCCCGGCGCCGCCGGCACCTGGAAGGACCTCACCGGCAACGTGAACCTGCTCGCGGCCAACCTCACCTCGCAGGTGCGCGCGATCGCGGAAGTGGCGACTGCGGTGACCAAAGGCGATTTGACGCGGTCGATCCAGGTCGATGCCCGCGGCGAAGTGGCCGAGCTGAAAGACAACATCAACACGATGATCACGAACCTCCGTCTGACGACGGACGTGAACACCGAGCAGGACTGGCTGAAGACAAACCTCGCCAAGTTCACCAACATGCTGCAGGGCCAGCGCGATCTCGCCACCGTCGGACGGCTGCTGCTGACGGAGCTGTCGCCGCTGGTCAACGCACATACCGGCGTGATCTACCAGGTCGAGAACGAGGACAATCCGCAGCTCCTGCTGCTTGCCTCCTATGCCGGCGACGGTGTTTATCCCTATCAGCGCGTGCTGCAATTCGGTGACGGCCTGATCGGACAGTGTGCAATCGACCGGCGCCCGCGCGTGGTCTCGGACATTCCGGCCGACGTGGTACCCATCAACTCGGCGCTGCTCCGCGTCGCCCCGAAGAACCTCGTGGTGCTGCCGGTGCTGTTCGAGGGCCAGGTCAAGGCGGTGATCGAGCTCGCCTCGCTCACCTCGTTCACGACCTCGCAGATGACGTTCCTGGAGCAGCTCACCGACTCGATCGGCATCGTGCTCAACTCGATCGAAGCCACGATGCAGACCGAGGGCCTGCTCAAGCAGTCGCAGCAGCTCGCCGGAGAGCTCCAGACCCAGCAGCGCGAATTGCAGCAGACCAACGACCAGCTCGAGCAGAAGGCCCAGCAGCTGGCCGAACGCAATGTCGAGGTCGAGCGCAAGAACCAGGAAATCGAGCAGGCCCGCCGCGCGCTCGAGGAAAAGGCGACCGAGCTCGCGCTGACCTCGAAGTACAAGTCGGAATTCCTGGCCAATATGAGCCACGAGCTGCGCACGCCACTAAACTCGATCCTGATCCTCGGACAGCAGCTCACCGACAATCCGGATGGCAATCTTTCCGCCAAGCAGGTCGAATTTGCCCGCACCATCCATGGCGCCGGCACCGACCTCCTCAACCTCATCAGCGACATTCTCGATCTCTCCAAGATCGAGTCCGGCACGGTGACGGTCGACGCCGAGGAAATTCTCACCGCCAACCTGCTCGAGACGGTCGGGCGGCCGTTCCGGCATGAGGCCGAGAACCGCAATCTGTCGTTCAAGATCGACGTCGATCCGAACCTCGCGCGCAGCATCGTCACCGACTCCAAGCGCCTGCAGCAGGTGCTGAAGAACCTGCTCTCCAACGCCTTCAAGTTCACCGCCGAAGGCGAAGTGCGGCTGCAGGTCGCCGGCGCGCTCGGCGGCTGGGGCACGGATCATCCGGTGCTGAACTCCGCGCCGGCCGTGATCGCCTTCGAAGTCTCCGATACCGGCATCGGCATTCCCCTGGAGAAGCAGAAGCTGATCTTCGAGGCATTCCAGCAGGCGGACGCCGGCACCAGCCGCAAATATGGCGGCACCGGTCTTGGCCTTGCCATCAGCCGCGAGCTCGCAAGCCTGCTCGGCGGCGAAATCCATTTGCGCAGCTCCCCCGGCAAGGGCTCCACCTTCACGCTGTATCTGCCGCTGAAATATTCCGGCCCGACGCTGGCGCCGCGCACGGTATCGACGCCGCAGCAGTTCAACCAGCCGCTGGCCCTGCAGCCGGCCGCAACGGCGCCCGAACGTGTCATCGAGCAGTTGCCCGACGACCGGCTCAATCTCGAACCCGGTGACAGCATCCTGCTGATCGTCGAGGACGATCCGCATTATGCGCGCATCCTGGTCGACCTTGCGCGCGACAAGGGTTTCAAGGTCCTGGTCGCCGCGCGCGGCGCGGAGGCGCTCGAACTCGCAAAACAATATCAGCCGCGCGCGGTGTCGCTCGACGTCTTCCTGCCCGACATGCTCGGCTGGACGGTGCTGAGCCAGCTCAAGCACAATCCGCTGACGCGCCACATTCCCGTGCAGATCATCACGCTCGACGAAGACCGCCAGCATGCGCTCGCCCGCGGCGCCTTCTCCTTCGTCAACAAGCCGACGACGACCGAGGGCGTTGCCGCCGCGCTGACGCAGATCAAGGAATATGCCCGGCCGCGGCGCAAGCGGCTGCTGATCGTCGAGGACAACGAAGCCGAGCAGCTGTCGATCCGCGAGCTGCTGCATCACGACGACATCGAGATCGTGACCACCGACACCGGCGCCGGCGCGCTTTCGACCCTGCGCGAGGCACCGTGCGACTGCGTGGTGCTCGACCTCCGGCTGCCCGACATGAGCGGCTTCGAGGTGCTGGAGCAGATCCGCCGCGACGACACGCTGTCGAACGTTCCCGTGGTGGTGTTCACCGGGCGCGAGCTCTCGGCGGAGGAGGATGCCGAGCTCCACACCATGGCGCGCAGCATCGTGGTCAAGGGCGTGGAATCGCCCGAACGCCTGCTCGACGAGACCGCGCTGTTCCTGCATCGCGTGATCACGGAACTGCCGGTCGAGAAACAGCGCATGCTGGAGAAGCTGAACAGTTCCGATGAGGATCTGATCGGCAAGACCGCACTGCTGGTCGACGACGACGCCCGTAACATCTTCGCGCTGTCGAGCGTGCTGGAACGGCGCGGCATGAAGGTGCTGACGGCAACCACCGGCCGCGAGGCGGTGACGCTGGTCGAATCCAACCCGGAAATCGCCATCGTGCTGATGGACATCATGATGCCGCAGATGGATGGCTACCAGACCATCGGCGTGATCCGGGAGAACCCGGCCTTCCTGCGCCTGCCGATCATCGCGCTGACGGCGAAGGCGATGAAGGGCGACCGCGAAAAATGCCTGGAAGCCGGCGCGTCTGACTACCTCGCCAAACCCGTCAACACCGATCAATTGCTGCTTGCGATCCGCATGTGGCTGCACCGTTGAGCTTGGATCCGAGAATGGACCACGAAAAGGTCAACATCCTCCTCGTCGACGACCAGCCGGCGAAGCTGCTTGCCTACGAGGTGATCCTGAAGGAACTCGGCGAGAACCTCGTGATCGCCTCGTCCGGCCGCGAGGCGCTGGAGGTGCTGCTCAAGACGGAAATCGCGGTGATCCTCGTCGACGTCTGCATGCCCGAGCTCGACGGCTTCGAGCTCGCAGCGATGATCCGCGAGCATCCGCGCTTCCAGAAGACCGCGATGATCTTCATCTCGGCGATTCAAGTCAGCGACATCGACCGTCTGCGCGGCTACGAGATGGGCGCGGTCGATTACGTCCCCGTGCCCGTCGTGCCGGAAGTGCTGCGCGCCAAGGTCAAGGTGTTTGCCGAGCTCTATCGCAAGACGCGAGAGCTCGAACGGCTGAACCAGGATCTCGAGGACCGCGTTCGCGCCCGCACGGCAGAGCTGGAGAATTCCACGGCGAAGCTGCGCGAGAGTGAAGAGCGGCGCAGCATGGCGATTGCGGCCGGCAAGATGGGGTCGTGGGACTGGGACTGGGTTAACGGCGACTGGATGTGGGACGAGGGACAGTACCGCATTTTCGGCGTGACGCCGGAGACGTTCAACGTCAGCTCGGCCAATATCCAGGCGCTGCTGCACCCGGATGACGTCGCTCAATTCGGCCAGGCGATTGCCGCGTTCAGTACCGGCGCGCACGCCTATGAAGGAGAGTTTCGCGTGTGCCGGCCCGATGGCGAGGTGCGCTGGTGCGTCGGCACGGCGGCCGCGACGGTGGATCCGGGCGGCCGCGTGGTGCGGGTGAGTGGCGTCACCGTCGACATCACCGAACGCAAGCGCGCCGAGGAACGGCAGAATCTGCTGGCGCGCGAAGTCGATCACCGCGCCAAGAATGCGCTGGCGCTGGCGCAGTCGATCGTGCGCCTCACCCGCGCCGACGAGGTGAAGGCCTATGTCCATGCAGTCGAAGGGCGCATCAATGCCCTCGCGCGCGTGCACACGATCCTGTCGTTGTCGAGCTGGCAGGGCGCCGAGCTCTCCAAGCTGATCGATGAAGAGCTTGCCCCCTATTCGCCCGGCGGGCAGATCAGGCTGGCGGGTCCCGAAGTTCAATTGCTGCCCACGACCGCCCAGACGCTCGCTCTGGCGTTGCATGAGCTCTTCACCAATTCGGCGAAGTACGGCGCGCTCTCGACCAGATCGGGGCGGCTCGCGATCGGCTGGCAGGCCGAGAACGATCTTCTCACGCTGACCTGGGAGGAGACCGGAGGGCCGCTGGTCAGGATACCAAAGTCGCGCGGCTTCGGAACGAGAAGCCTGCTCGCCAGCGTCGAATCCCAGCTCGGCGGACAGGCGCA
Organism: Bradyrhizobium sp. T-1; assembly: GCF_053592855.1. Lineage (NCBI taxonomy): Bacteria > Pseudomonadati > Pseudomonadota > Alphaproteobacteria > Hyphomicrobiales > Nitrobacteraceae > Bradyrhizobium > Bradyrhizobium sp. T-1. The sequence goes on from NZ_CM132115.1 coordinate 6,375,514, forward strand.
ATTCGATTGGCGTTCAGAGGGCCTGGTGTGCCGTCTCGAGGTGCCGCTGACGCGCAAGAGCGCGGCAACGTCGGCGGCGCAGGACAAGTTCGAGGCCAGCACCTCTCCCGAACTCCAGCGCGCATCGGGTTAGCGCGACGCAGCCACCCTCAGCCGTAGCATCGGCCGCGGTTCGTCAGCGACACGCCCTTCGAGCCAGGCTTCCGTTTGCGCGAGGTCGCGCAACGCGGTCGCGTAGCGGCGGGCCGCGCTGCGCTCCACACCGCGCGGCAGCTTGCGCGCCTTGCGCAACATGTCGGCCGCCGCATTACGGTAGGCCAGCGAGCGATAGAGAAAGACCACCTTACCCATAGCGAATGTTCCCGTGTTGATGGTGTTCATCCTCGCAAGTTGGGCATGAACGCCGGATGAAGCGGCTGATGACAATTCCTTTAGGCGAAATGGAACCCGCGATCACCGCGCGCGTTTGCATGCCAGATCGATCGGCAGTTCCATGCGCGCAAAAAAGTCGCCAAATAGGTGGCCAGGCCTGATCTCTCCCACAGGCGTCATCAAGATGATGACGCATGCAATGATGGGTGCGGCACTCGGTCTGATCTTCACACTCGCGCTCATTCTGGCCAATCCTGCGGTCGCAGAACTGCTGAGCCACGGCGGCAGTGCGGCTGCGTTGGTTTTTGTCGGCACGATGGTGACGACGTTTGCCATCGGCTCAACGCTGACGGGCGTCGTGTTCATCCTCGACGAAGACAAGGAATCTTGAATCGCACGCGAAACGATCCGACGCTTTGTTCGGAACTCCTGGGACAAATGGCGGTTGGCTGCCTGCGTCAATTCAACTCAGGGAGTTCCCCACATGAAGACGATCAAGCTCGCTCTTGCCGTGATGTTGGCAACCGGCCTTGCCGCCGCGCCGTTCGCGGCTGAAGCAAAGTCGCACAAGAAGCACCACGCCTCCATGTCGCAGACCACGACGGGCGCCAACATGAAGAAGACCGTTCCGCCCGACGCGTCCGGACAGGGCGGAGCCGGCCCCGGCAGCGATCAGGGCGGCAGCATGACCAAGCCCCAGAACGGAATGAGCAAGTAAGGACGGGTTCACCGCAATGAGGAGCCCCGCGGCCACGCGGGGCTTTTTGCGACAGCCACGTCGCGCCGGCAGCGGAGCTCTAGCGCCACATCGTCGGTGCACGGATCAGAGCGTCACGCGCGACCTGTCGCAGATCTTGCACGGCGTGGCGATTTGTCTGTGCGGCCTTACGCAGCCTCGCAGCGACACGCTCGCGCGTCGTCGTATCCGACAGAGGAATTTCCGCGCAGACTTCATCAAGAACCGCTCGCAGCAGGGCGGCCATTTCGGCATCCGGCATGGACGAGCTCCGGCATGTCGCGTTGCGCGACCGCTTTAGCTGCGTCGGATGTCAGTGATGTTCAGGCCGCTGCCTGCGGAGCCCGTCTTCACGAGTTGATCGAGCTGGGCCCGCTTGCGCGCGATCAGCAGTTGGGCCGCTGCATCATCGAGACCCTCACGCTGCAATTGCCGGATCGCGGAGCCCAATTCAAGGATCTCGGCGCGCAGCTTCAGGATCCGGTAGGTGTCCGGGTCTTCCTCCACCGCCCGCCTCCCTCTGCCGCGTGCGTGACCTATCTCAGCGGCGCGCGGCCACACCGGCCGGCCCGATCTCGTTCTTCAAGGGACGAAGACGCACGCGGTCGCGAATATCGGGCAATACTTCGCCCCCGCCTGCAGCCTTCCATTCGCCGATCAACAGGTTGATTTTCCGGCGCAGATCCATCTGCGCCCGAGCCCGTTCGGTGCAGTCGCGATCACGGTTGATGAGATCGCGTACAGACGCCTCCACATCGGCCATCTCCAGCCTCAAGGCGCTGATTTTACGTCGAATTTCATTAATTCTGTTGTCCATGGCTTGTTAGAACAAAATAAGAACATATAGTCAAGCCACGAATTCAGGACGGAGAACGAACATGCAGGTTCAGGGTAAATACGACGCCAAGGCTTTTCTCATGGAGCAGATGACCCGGGCGCAGGGGCTGCGGCTGAAACGGCTGAGCGAAGAGGCTTACCAGCCGGCGCAATATGATCGAGGCTTGTCCTCTGCCGAAGCCGCGCGCCGCATCCAGGTGCTGGAGGCGGAGATCGAGCTCGCGAACTCATTCTGAGGCGCGCGGCAGCTTTTGGAACGTTGCGTCAGCCCTCCTGTTCTCTTCCGAGGTCAAGGGAGAGAGTTGATGGCACGCAAGGCAAAGAAGCGCCGCTATTCGCGCAGCTCCGGCGATGATGTCGAGCGCGAGATGCGGCGTTACAAGAAAGGCACCGCCAAGAGCGGACGGGGCGGTCGCGGCGGACCCGTGAAGAGCCGCAAGCAGGCGATTGCGATCGGCCTCTCTGAGGCGCGCAAGAAGGGCAAGAAGGTCCCGAAGAAGTCGTCGAAGCGAAAGACGTCCAAGAAAAAGACCACCAAGAAAAAGAGCTCGAAGCGCAAATCCACCAAGCGATAGCGCCGACCTGTCAGATCATGCTGCCGGGCATGAAGCAGCGGATCGAAACGCCGAACGCCGTCTTGACCGGCCAGACCATGGTGCGACCGGCGCGGTTCGGCTCAGTGATCACGGCTTCGTCGGGGACATCGACCCACTCCCCATCGATACGGACCCGATAATGACCATTATGGGAGTCCCAATCAGGATCGGCCACGGCAACGCCGTCGGCGTCCGAGCAGCACGGACCGAGATGGCTGCGCAGGCTATCGAACCAGGGCTTCAGCGGTGAGTCGGCGAAGCGGCCGTCATCGCGTCCCAGGGCACTTCCGGTCGACATCACGAGCGGCGCCGCGAGCAGCGCAAGCTTCAGCGAGAGCTTCAATCGATCCATGTCGGCACCGATCAAATGCGGACCACCGGCCGGTTCCACAAAGCAGCCGGACGTCCGAAGTTCCACTCCTGCAACTGCCTCGGCGCCGTCATTGCCGCCAAAGCGATTCCGAAGTCTGACGAGCGAACGCGGCTTTTTCGGACGAACCTGTCATCATTGCTGCCGTTAACGAGAATGTTATCGGTGCCCTGTGGGTATCTCGCGGTCGCGCACGAAAAAGGCGGCCCGCGGGCCGCCTTTTGAATTTGCTGCAGGATTGAGCGATCAGGCGAGCGGCACCGCGACGAACCGGGTCGCCTCCGCGTTCTTCACCTGCAACAGCACGCTGCTCTTGCCGGACGATTTGGCCTGCGCCAGCTCGGAACGGACGTCGCCGACATTGGCGACCGCCTTGCCGCCGACATTGAGGATGACGTCGCCGGTCTGGATGCCGTGCTGCGCCGCCGGCCCCTGCGGGTCGACCTCGGTCACCACGACGCCCTTCTGCCCGGCCCCCTGGACGTCGCCAGCCGGCGCCAGGCTGAGGCCGAGGCGCGGCGTGCCGGGGGCCTGCTGCGTCTTGCCGTCGTCAGCCTTGTCGCCTCCTTTGGCTTGCCGCTCGTTCGGCAGTTCGCCGAGCGCGAGCGTCACCGTCTTGGTGTCGCCCTTGTGGACGACGTCGAGCTTCACGGACGTACCCGGCGCCAGCGTGGCGATGGTGCGGGCGAGATCGCGGGAGTCCTTGATCGCGGTGCCGTTGACGGCGGTGATGACGTCGCCCGCCTCGATGCCGGCCCTCGCCGCCGGGCTACCATCCTGCGGGTTGTCCACGATCGCGCCGCGTGCCGCCTTCAGGCCAAGACTATCGGCGATCTCCGCAGTCACCGGCTGCACCTGCACGCCGAGCCAGCCGCGGGTAACGGCCCCCTTGTCCTTCAGCTGCGCGATGACGAGCTTTGCGGTCGAGGCCGGAATGTCGAAGCCGATGCCGACCGAGCCGCCCGACGGCGAGAAGATCGCGGTGTTCACGCCAATTACGTTGCCGTTCATGTCGAAGGCCGGACCGCCGGAATTGCCCTTGTTGATCGGTGCATCAATCTGGATGAAGTCGTCATAGGGACCATTGCCGATGTCGCGGCCGTTCGCCGAGACAATGCCGGCGGTCACGGTGCCGCCGAGGCCGAAGGGATTGCCGACCGCAACCACCCAATCGCCGATCCGCGCCTTCTGGTCAGCGAATTTGACGAACGGAAAGTCCTTCTTGCCGTCGACCTTGATCAGCGCGAGATCGGTCTTCGGATCAGTACCGACCACTTTCGCGGTGTAGATCGTGCCGTCGTCTGTCGTCACCTGCACGGACTCGGCATGGTCGACGACATGGTTGTTGGTCACGGCATAACCGTCGGCCGAGATGAAGAAGCCGGACCCCTCGCCCGTGATCATCTGGTGACGCTGGCGCGGCATGCCGTTCATGCCACCCGGAAAGCGGAACCCGAACTCCCGCGAGAACTGGTCGAACGGGGAATTCTCGTCCTGATCCATCCGGTTCTGTTGCAGCATTGCGCTCTTGTCGTTGTCCTGGTCGATCTTCACCCGGACCGAGATGACGGCCGGCTTGACCTTGCTGACGAGGTCGCCGAAGCCCGGCGGCGTCGCAGTCCCCTCAGCGGCCTGCGCAGGCGAGATCAGGGAGGTGACGCCGAACGGCGTTGAGGCCGGAGAGGCAGCCAGCACGGCGATGCCAAGCGCGGCCACGGTGCCAAGCAGCGCCAGCCGACGCGGCTTCAGAATTGTACGGGTCTTGGTGGTGTCGGAATTGACGCGATCGATCATGTCGAAATGTCCATGTTGGGTAAGTCGCCCTGCACCCAACATGGACGTCGTCACCTTACGGCGTCCCGTCCACGCGATTAAATCTTGGCAAAGAAAGGTGCGTCCAGCGGACGCAGGCATGATCCTCGCGGTGCATTTGATGCAGCTCAACGCGAGCCCTGCGCGCCGTGAAAAGCTGGACAAATCGAATGATGTCCATTGGAGGCGCCGCCATGTACAAAGACATTCTCGTCCACGTCCCGACCGAGCGGCCGATGCGCGCCGTGGTCGATGGCTCGATCTCGCTCGCAGCCAACCTCAATGCCCATGTCGATGCTGTCGCGATCGGCTATGTCGCAAGCAGCGCGGCTTATGTGATGGAAGGCGGCGCTGCCGTAGCGGCCGTGTTCGAGATGGAACGCGAGCGCGCGGTTGAGCGGGCCGAGGCGGCGCTTGCGGTGTTCAAGAGCGAAGCGGCGCGCGCCGACATTTCCTACACCTGTCGTGCGCTCGGCGCGATTCCGGTGGACGCAGCCGGCTCGCTCGGCGAGATGGCGCGGCTTCACGACCTCAGCGTCGTGCTTCAGCCGGATCCCGAGCAGGTCTCGTTCGACAACGACGTGCCCCGCGAGATCCTGTTTCAGGCCGGTGGCCCGGTCCTGTTCCTGCCCTATACGTTCCGCGGAGCCTTCAAGGCAAACCGGATCGGGATCTGCTGGGACGGCAGCCGCGTCGCGGCGCGCGCGTTGCGCGATGCAGCGACATTTCTGGCGCGCGCCGAGCAAATCGTGATCATTGCGATCAACGAGGCTGAGACCGTCCCCGGCGACGTCTCGGCGAACAATCTCGCCAAGCATCTCGGACGGCGCGGCCTGTCGACCCGTGCCGTCAGCCTGTCGGCCACGCGCGCCGATATCCAGCCGACCATCCTGTCACTGGCGGCTGACGAGAACCTCGATCTGCTGGTGATGGGCGGGTACGGCCACTCCCGCCTGCAGGAGCGCTTTCTCGGCGGTGTCACCCGCGCCATGCTGGAAGCCATGACGATCCCGACGCTTATGTCGCATTAGCGAAGGCGGAACGGTCACACCCTTACGCTGCGGCAGGGGCCTCCCATGCCGCGGCTGCAACGGCATCGTCCTCGCGTTGTGCATTGCACGCATCAAAATGCGCTTTCAGCGCCATCTCGGCGAGATATTCGAAATGCTCGGCTTGGCCTAGCAACTGCCAGTTCTGGAGCGGCCGATAGGCCGCCTGCTGACGACAGAGGGACGCCAGCGCGCGGTAGCGACGTACGTTTTCCATCAGACCCTCCCTCGTACTCACTCGGGCTTATTGCCCTCATTTACGTCACGCCGATGGCAGTTGTGCAAAACATTTTTTGAGCGCACGGCCGCCCAACTCAGGTTAACTTTTTTTAAAGGCGCAGATGCGCGATAGTTCCTGTCGGCGAACCGATCGTGGAACTTGCAGTGCAATTTTATGCGTAGCGGCGGCGTTCGACGTTGATGCCGATCAAATTCGAATACTGTTCGATTGGTTCGGGCCGCCCGATCAGATAGCCCTGCATCTCCTCGCAAGCCTCGCGCTCCAGGAAGGCGCGCTGCGCCTCCGTCTCCACCCCTTCCGCGACGACCGGAATGTGCAGGGCGTGGGCCAGACTCAGAACCGCGCGGACGATCTCGGCCGATTGCGGCGTTGCCTCGAGGTTCAGAATGAAGCTGCGATCGATCTTGATCTTGTCGAACGGAAACGACTGCAGATAGGACAGCGATGAGTACCCTGTCCCGAAATCATCCATCGCGATGCGGATGCCGAGCGCCTTCAGCCGCCGCAGCAGATTGAGCGCGCGCGTGAAATCGCCGATCAGCACGCCCTCGGTGATCTCGACCTCGAGCCGCATCGGCGCGAGCCCCGTCTCCAGCAGGATCTGGTGGATGGAGCGCTCGAGGTCGCCGGCCTGGAACTGGATCGGAGACAGGTTGACCGCAACCTGCAATGGCCGCGGCCACGACGCCGCCTCGCGGCAGGCCTCACGCAACACCCATTCACCGATCTCGATGATCTGCCCGTTCTCCTCGGCAAGCGGAATGAACTGGTCGGGTGGCACAAAGCCCCGCATCGGATGGTTCCAGCGCAACAGCGCCTCGAAGCCGATGATTTCTCCGTCCATTCGCGCCTGCGGCTGGAAGTAGACCTGAAACTGGTTCTGCTCGAGCGCGTGGCGCAGATCGTGCTGCAACAGCCTGCGATCGCGCAGCTCGCGGTCCATCGCGGTTTCGAAGAAGCAAACCCTGGCCCGGCCCTCGCGCTTGGCGCGATAGAGCGCCGAATCGGCGTTCGCAAGCAGGGTCGCCGCATCGACGCCATCGTCCGGATAGACCGCGATGCCGACACTGAGGCCGACATGGGAAAGATAATCGTCGACCTCGAGCTCTTTGCCGATCGCCTCGACCAGACGCTCGGCGAGCGAGAGCACGTCTTCACGCCTGATGTCATCGGGCATCAGGATCATGAACTCGTCGCCGCCGATGCGGGCGACGAAAGCGCAATCGGCCTCCGCGACAAGACGATCGGCGGCCGCCCGCATCATCATGTCGCCGACGGGGTGACCGAACACGTCGTTGACATCCTTGAAGCGGTCGAGATCCAGGCTGAGGACGGCAAAGCTGGTCGAGGCTTCCTGAGCCCGCTCGAGCCGCTCGTCCAGCGCCGCGTTGAAAGCGCTGCGGTTCGGCAGGTCGGTCAACGCGTCATGGTAGGCGAGATGACTAATCCGCGCTTCGTTCGTGATCCGCTCGGTGACGTCCTCGATCACGCCGACCAGATATTGTGCTGCGCCGTTGCTGTCTCTGATCAGCAGTTTGCGCGAATTGACGACGCGATCGTGGCCCTTGACGCCGACCTCGAGCACATGCCCTTCCAGGAACATCGGGGTGCCGCTATCGACCACACGTCGGTCCTGCTCGTTGACGACGCGGGCAATGTCGTCGGGAAAAATCTGCTCCGGAGTCCTCCCCAGCATCTCCTCGCGGGGCATGCCGTAATAGTCTTCGCCGGCCCGGTTGAGCAGGATGTACCGCGAATCTTTCGCGTCCTTTGCGAACACCGCGATCGGGATGTTCTCGATGATGCTGTCGAGAAATTCGCGCGCGCGCAACAGGTCCTGCTCGGCGCGCTTGTGCGTCTGCTCGAGCTCCTCGATCATCAGCTTGATTGCGCGGTCGGTGCGCCGGCGATCGCCGTCGCTCTCCTCATAAGCCGCGCTGACAAGCTCGCCGAGCCTGGTCAGGTCGACCTGCCCGGTCTCGTCCGTCGCCTGCCTGATCTGCCTTGCCAACAGGCGATGCGTGGTCACGCCGCCGCCTCCGCGATCATCGTGACCGTCATGGTCTGGTTGTGCAGCTCGCAGCGACCGGAGGCCACCGGAGGCGCGATCTCGCCGTAAGAATAGAAGCCGATACGGGTGACGTCGTCGCCGAGTTCGGCGGCAACCGCGTCGAGCTCATCCTGCGTGCGCTGCCCCATGACCTTGCGACGGCCGGTGCAGCTCACCAGGATCGCAAGCTTGTCGCCTGCGATCTCGTCTGCAAGTGCGCGGCGCGCCTGCCGGCCCGCTTCGCCCGCGCCTGCCGCGAGACTGTCGAAATTGGCGCGCATCAGCTGTGCGGTGCACCCTTCCGGAATGTCGGCCGCAAACGTCAGCGTGCGGGCACTGTGGTCCACGGCGAAGACGGAACGCACGATCTGCCGGTCGGGCTCGGACTCGTCGTGGATACGCAACGGAAACGCAAGGCCCGAGCCGGGCATCGCCGCGACCTCTTCCTCGCCGAGATACCGCGTGTAGAGATCCAGCGGCGGACTGCCGTCGAGTTCCTCGACCACCGGGCCGTTCGACTTCGTCACCTTGCGCCGTGGGCCGAACACGTCCCAACCACCGGCGCAGCCATGCGTGAAACGAAAGGAATTGCCATAGAATCCGACTGCAGCAACGCGGTTCTGCAAAGGCTCACCATCAGCCCCCACCAATGTCTGCTCGAACTGAGCACCGTCGCCGGCAAGGCCGCCGGTGACGGGCAAATTCGGCCCAAGCAACTCGGTCATGCCGGCAAGCAGCTCCGAGCCGTTCACGCTCAATCCGTCGGACAGAACGAACAGCCCCGCCAGATCCTCCGCCATCACCTGGCGGGCGAGGCGGGCGCCGCAAGCCCGCGACGTCTCGCGCGATTCGATGACTTCGTTCACCACTCGCACCTGCGTATGCGCGAAACGCAGGGCCACAGCGACCACTTCATCGTCACTGATGTCGTCGCCATGGATCTGTCCACCGGTGCTGCATCCCACGATGTGACTATCGGGATAAAGACCACGCAGCTCGCGATAGCGCGCTCCGCTGGCCAGCCCCTGCCGACTGCCGAAATAAAGCACGAGCTGGGCAGGCTCGCGCAGGGCGTTCGCTCCGCGCCAGCCATGAGCTGCATTCCAGTGACGATATTGAATCTGCATCCCACACTCTCTGCAGTCCTTGAACCACAGATTGTGTCGCGGCGCATTGCGCCGCCGTTAATCGGGCACCTGCTTCACGACCGTTGGTTACCCCGGCATGAAGGCTGTTGCCGATTTGCGATCGATTCTCCGTAGGACCGCGGGGAACTGTCCCGTGCACGCGCAATGCGTCCGTAATCTAGCGGGCCCGCACGCGTTCGCCGGCACGTCCCGGCTGCACGGAACTTTCACGCGGAACCCGGCCGGACTCTGCCGCAACGCGAATGGCAGCGATGTTGTCGGCATAGTCGGCGTTGCTCTTGCCCCGAAACACAGCGGAACCCGCCACAAGCGTATCTGCGCCTGCGGCGGCAACCGCCGCCGCATTGTCGCGCGTGACGCCGCCATCGACCTCGAGCCGGATCGGCCGCTCGCCGATCATGCTCCGCAGCCGCGCGATCTTCTCGAGTTGGGATTCGAGGAAGGACTGGCCGCCGAAGCCCGGGTTGACCGTCATCACCAGCACCAAATCGAGACGATCGAGCACATATTCGATCGCGCTTTCGGGCGTCGCGGGGCACAGGCTGACACCCGCCTTCTTGCCGAGCGCACGGATCGCCTGCAACGAACGATCGAGATGCGCGCCCGCCTCGGCATGCACAGTGATGACATCGGCTCCCGCCTTCGCGAACGCCTCCAGATAGGGATCAACAGGTGCGATCATCAAATGCACGTCGAAGGTCTTCTTCGTCAGCGGCCGGATCGATTTGATGACATCGGCGCCAAAGCTGATGTTCGGAACGAAGTGCCCGTCCATCACGTCGCAATGGATCCAATCGGCCCCAGCTGTGTCAATCGCGGTCACCTCTTCACCGAGGCGCGCAAAATCAGCGGCCAGGATCGAAGGAGCGATGATGATCTCCCGGGTCATGGCTTGACACTCCGCGCGTCAGCGCCGCCGCTGAAGACGCGGCTCGCCAGGACATCAGCGGGATCAATCGTTTCAAGATCGGCGACATCGAGCATGCGATCAAGATCGGACACCAGGCGATCGGCCTGCCGCAGGCGGATGCGGTCGACAGCATTGCGGATCGAGCGCGCGTTGGAGAAGAACGGCTGCGTCCGGCGCAATGCGATGTACCTCTCAAAAGCCTCGCGAGCCGCCTTCGAGAAGCGATAGCCGCGCTCTTTCAGCATCAGCTCGGCGATCACCAGCAGCTCGGCTTCCGCATAATCCGGAAATTCGATGTGATGAGCGATGCGCGAGCGGAAACCGGGATTGGAAGCGAAGAAGCTCGTCATCCGCTCGCCGTAGCCGGCGAGGATCACGACGAGGTCCTCACGCTGGTTCTCCATCACCTGGAGCAGGATCTCGATCGCCTCCTGGCCGTAGTCGCGCTCGTTGTCGGGGCGGTGCAGGTAATAGGCCTCGTCGATGAACAGCACGCCTCCCATCGCCTTCTTCAGGATCTCCTTCGTCTTCGGCGCGGTGTGGCCGATATATTGCCCGACGAGATCGTCACGCGTCACCGAGATCACCTGCCCGCGCCGCACAAAGCCGAGGCCGTGCAGGATCTTTGCCATGCGCAGCGCCACCGTGGTCTTGCCGGTGCCGGGATTTCCGGTGAACGACATGTGCAGTGTCGGTGGCGCCGATGCCAGGCCGGCACGCTGCCGGATGCGTTCGATCAGCAGCAGCGAGGCGATCTGGCGCACGCGGTTCTTGACCGGCTTGAGCCCGATCAATTCCCGCTCGAGCTGTTGCAGCGTGTCGGTAATCCCGGCTGCCTCGGCCTCCTTGCGGAGATCGAAACTGGTCTCGTTGCTTTCTGCGGTCGTCGCGTGGGGAACGTCGAGCATCGGCACCTCGAAGAAAAGAGCTTCGCCGCGGGGGAAGCGGCGAAGCAGTGGTCCGCCAAGGATACGGAGCAGGGAGCGCTCCGCGCGGAGAAGAATGGCTATTGCGGGGCGTGAGTGGCCACCTTGCGAACCGTGCTGTACCGGATCGCGCGGCCGCCGACCTCCTGCCGCACCAGCTCGAACTCGGCCTCCTGCGGCGGGCGGTTGACCAGGAAGGAGATCCGCACCGATTCCCAACCGTGGCTGGAATCGAATCCGCTGATGCGGATGTAGCGGTCGCCATACACCCTGCGGCACTCCGCGAGCTCCATCATCACGCCGGCGGCGTCCTGGAGATCGAACATCGGCAAACCCCACATCTCCCAATAGGTATTGCGGGGATGCGGATCATCGGTGAATTCGATGTTCACCGCCCAGCCGTTGCCAAGGCAGTACTGCACCTGCTTGGTGATCTGGTCGTCGGTGAGATCAGGCAGGAACGAAAAGCAACCCTGAGTGAGTTTCATGCTGCATCTCCTCAAACGGTTTCGAGCGCGGTCGGCACGAAGTCCGGCGTGTCGGTGGATTGATAGTTGAAAGTCACGTCCTTCCAGACCTCGAGCGCCGACTTCAGCGGCGTGCAGGTCTGCGCCGCCTTGGCGAGGATCTCCGGACCCTCGTGGACGTAGTCACGCCCCTCGTTGCGGGCGAGGATCATCGCTTCCAGCGCCACGCGGTTGGCGATCGCGCCGGCCGCAATGCCCATGGGATGACCGATGGTGCCACCGCCGAATTGCAGCACGACGTCCTCGCCGAGCAGATCGAGCAGCTGATGCATCTGGCCGGCATGGATGCCGCCGGACGCCACCGGCATCATCTTGTTCAGGCTCGCCCAGGACTGGTCGAAGAACAGGCCATGCTCGAGCTTGGTCGGATTGAAATCCTCGCGGCAGACGTCGTAGTAGCCGCGCGTGGTGTTGGGATCGCCTTCCAGCTTGCCGACCACCGTGCCGGCATGGATGTGGTCGACGCCCGCGAGCCGCATCCACTTGGCGATGACGCGGAACGACACGCCATGGCTCTTCTGCCGCGTATAGGTCGAGTGACCGGCGCGATGCAGATGCAGGATCATGTCGTTGCGGCGCGCCCACTTGGCCATCGACTGGATCGCGGTGTAGCCGATCACGAGGTCGATCATGACGATGCACGACCCGAGCTCCTTGGCGAATTCGGCGCGCTCGTACATGTCCTCCATCGTGCCTGCAGTGATGTTCAGGTAGGTGCCCTTCACCTCGCCTGAGGCTGCCTGCGCGCGGTTCACCGCCTCCATGCAATAGAGGAAGCGGTCGCGCCAGTGCATGAAGGGCTGCGAGTTGATGTTCTCGTCGTCCTTGGTGAAATCGAGTCCGCCCTTCAGCGCCTCGTAGACGACGCGGCCGTAATTGCGGCCCGAAAGCCCGAGCTTCGGTTTGACCGTTGCGCCCAGCAGCGGCCGGCCGAATTTGTCGAGCCGCTCGCGCTCGACCACGATGCCGGTCGCCGGCCCCTGGAACGTCTTCACATAGGCGACCGGGAAGCGCATGTCCTCCAGGCGCAGCGCCTTGAGCGGCTTGAAGCCGAACACATTGCCGATGATGGACGCCGAGAGGTTCGCGATCGAACCCGGCTCGAACAGGTCGAGGTCATAGGCGATATAGGCGAAATACGAGCCCGGCGTGCCCGGCACCGGATCGACGCGGTAGCACTTCGCGCGATATTTCTCGGCCGCCGTCAGACGATCGGTCCAAACCACCGTCCAGGTCGCGGTCGAGGATTCGCCGGCCACGGCCGCCGACGCCTCGATCGGGTCGACACCTTCCTGCGGCGTCACGCGGAACAGGGCGATGACGTCGGTGTCCTTCGGCGTGTATTCGGGCTCCCAATAGCCCATGCGCGCGTATTCCATCGTGCCCGATCGATAGCGCTCCTTGCCGCGGACGGTTCCTGCATGTGCATTCATGGCTCTCTCCTGCTCTTCTCTCTCTGAATGATTAGGCTGCGACCGGCTCGCGCGCGCCGGTGCGCGGATCGAGCTCGCCGGTACGGTAGCGCCGTGCCATCTCACTCAAGGGAACGACCTTGATCTTGCTGGCGTTGCCCGCAGTGCCGAACTGCTCGAAACGGTCGCGGCATAGCTCGCGCATCGCATCCATCGCGGGTTTCAAGAACTTGCGCGGATCGAACTCGGAGCGCGATTGCGCAGCCACTTTCCGAAACACTGCGGTCATCGCCAGGCGGCAATCGGTATCAATGTTGACCTTGCGCACGCCGCTTTTGATGCCACGGACGATTTCTTCGACTGGCACGCCCCAAGTCTGCGGCATCTCGCCGCCGAACTGGTTGAACATGTCCTGCAGCGGCTGCGGCACGGAGGATGAGCCATGCATCACCAGATGCGTGTTCGGCAGCCGGCGGTGGATCTCCTCGACCACCCGCATCGCCAGGATGTCACCGTCGGGCTTGCGACTGAACTTGTAGGCGCCGTGCGAGGTGCCCATCGCGATCGCGAGTGCATCCACCTTGGTGGCGCGGACGAAATCGACGGCCTGGTCGGGATCGGTCAGGAGCTGGTCGTGGCTGACCTTGCCCTCGACGCCATGCCCGTCCTCCTGCTCGCCGCCGCCATGCTCGAGCGAGCCGAGCACCCCGAGCTCGCCTTCGACAGAGGCGCCGGTCCAATGGGCGAGATCGACGACGCGGCGGGTGATGGCGACGTTGTAGTCGTAATCCGCCGCGGTCTTGGCATCGGCCTTGAGCGAGCCGTCCATCATCACCGAGGTAAAGCCGTGGGCAATGGCGGAGGCACAGGTCGCCTCGTCATTTCCGTGGTCCTGGTGCATGCACAGGGGGATGTCGGGATAGGTCCGCTCCAGCGCGTCGATCATGTGCGACAGCATGAGATCGCCGGCATAGCTGCGCGCGCCGCGCGAGGCCTGGATGATGACCGGCGCGTCGACCTCGGCCGCCGCCTGCATGATCGCGATGCCCTGCTCCATGTTGTTGATATTGAACGCCGGCACCGCGTAGCCATGGCCGGCGGCGTGATCGAGCAGTTGGCGAAGGGTGATACGGGCCACGAAGAGTCCTCCTGTTATGGCTTGCGGACGCGGGCGATTGCCCGGCGAGCGGCTTCGGCAACGCTTTGCGGCGTGATGCCGAATTCCCGGTAGAGCACCGGCGCCGGCGCCGAGGCGCCGAAGCCGCGCATGCCGACGAACTCGCCGTCAGCGCCGATCCAGCGATGCCAGTCGCCAGCGACCGCGGCTTCGATGCCGACCCGGGGCGCGGCGCCGAGAACGGCCGCGCGATAATCGTCCGGCTGCTCCTCGAACAGCGCGAAGCACGGCGCGGACACCACAGCCGCACGAACGTGCTCGGTCGCGAGCAGGCGTGCAGCTTCCAGCGCGATCGAGACTTCCGAGCCCGTTGCCATCAGCGTGACATCGCGGCCGCCGTCCGGCGAGACGATCAGATAGGCACCCCGCGCAACGCGATTCCTGCCGCGGACGTCGCTGCGGAAGGTCGGCAGCGCCTGACGCGATAGACAAAGCACGGAAGGACGATTCTTCGCTTCGAGCGCGCAGTCCCAGGCCTCCAACGTCTCGACCGCGTCTGCGGGGCGGAACACCAGCAAGTTGGGAATGACGCGCAGCGCCGCGAGGTGCTCGACCGGCTGATGCGTCGGGCCGTCTTCGCCGAGCCCAATGGAATCGTGCGTCATCACATGGATGACGCGCAGCCGCATCAGGGCCGCGAGGCGGATCGCCGGCCGGCTGTAGTCGGAGAATGCGAGGAACGTGCCGCCATAGGGAATGAAGCCACCGTGGAGAGCGAGGCCGTTCATTGCGGCGGCCATGCCGTGCTCGCGGATGCCGTAGTGAATGTAGTCACCGGCGAATGCATCACGTCGGACGGGCGCTTGTGCCTTGGCATGCGTCAGGTTCGAATGGGTCAGATCAGCTGAGCCGCCGACAAATCCGGGGATCGTTGCCGCGATGCCGTCGAGCACCTGTTGCGAGGCCTGCCGCGTCGCGAGCTTGGGGCGCTCGGTGGCAAATCGCTCGCGCAATTTCGCCGAGGCCTGGGCATAGGCGTTCGGCAGGGCAACCGGCTTGCCCTCGATGAACAGCTCGCGTTGCTCCGGTGTCGCATCTTCATAGCGGTCGAGCCAGGCGAGACGCTCGACCTGCCCGCGCTGCCCAATCATTCGCCACGCCTTCGCGACGGGAATCGGCACGACGAAAGGTTGGTAGTCCCAGCCCAGCGTCCGCCGCGCTGCTGCGGCCTGCTCGGTGCCGAGCGGCGCGCCATGCGCCTTCTCGGTGCCCTGCCGGTCCGGCGCGCCGTAGCCGATGATGGTGCGACAGGCGATCAGCGACGGTTTTGCGGTGTCGCGCTCTTCCGCGATCGCCTGCGCAACGGCTTCGGGGTCGTGTCCGTCGACGCGCCGCACCGACCAGCCGGACGCGGCAAAGCGCGCGAGCTGGTCATCGGATGTCGCAAGCGACGTCGGCCCATCGATGGAGATGCCGTTGTCGTCGAACAGCACGATGAGGCGGCCAAGCCCGAGATGGCCCGCGAGCGAGATCGCCTCCTGGCTGATGCCCTCCATCAGGCAGCCGTCGCCGGCGATCACATAAGTGAAGTGATCGACGAGGCCATCGCCATGACGCGCGTTGGCCATGCGCTCGGCGAGCGCCATGCCGACCGCCGTTGCAATGCCCTGTCCGAGCGGACCGGTGGTGGTCTCGACACCAGGCGTGTGGCCGTATTCCGGATGGCCCGGTGTCTTCGAGCCCCATTGCCGGAAGGCCTTGATATCGTCGAGACTGACATCGCCGCCGGTCAGATGCAGCAGCGCATAGAGCAGCATCGAGCCATGGCCCGCCGACAGCACGAAGCGGTCGCGATCCGGCCAGTTCGGGTGCGCCGAGTCGAATTTGAGGAAGCGCGAGAACAGCACGGTCGCGACGTCGGCCATGCCCATGGGCAGGCCGGGATGTCCGGACTGCGAGGTCTCGATGGCATCGACCGCGAGGAAGCGGACGGCGTTGGCGAGATCGCTGTGCGCGACTGCCGTGAGGTCGGCGTCGGCATGAACCGAAATATTCATCGGATCCTCCAATTGTTGGTCTTGCGGATCACTTCAGGCTCCGCTTGCGCTCGATCAGCTGCATGATCAGCGGCGTCAGGATCAGCTGCATGGCCAAATCGAGCTTCGCACCCGGGCAAACGATCGAGTTCGCGCGCGACATGAAGCTGTGCGGCAACATCGACAGCAAATAAGGGAAATCGATGCCCCGCGGGTTCTTGAACCGGATCACGACCATCGATTCGTCCGGCGTCGGGATCCAGCGCGCAATGAACGGATTGGAGGTGTCCACCGTCGGCACGCGCTGGAAGTTGATGTCGGTCTCGGTGAATTGCGGGCAGATGTAGTGGATGTAATCCGGCATCCGCCGCAGAATGGTGTCGGTGACGGCCTCGGTCGAATAGCCGCGCGCGCTACGGTCACGGTGCAGCTTTTGGATCCATTCCAGATTGATGACGGGCACGACGCCGATCTTGAGGTCGGCATAGCGCGCAACATTCACCCTGTCCGTGACGACGGCCCCGTGCAGGCCCTCGTAGAACAACAGGTCCGAGTTCTTCGGCAGCCGCTCCCATTCGGTGAAAGTGCCTGGCGCCGCGCCATGCAATGCGGATTCCTCGGCATCATGCACATAGTGCCGCGTCGTCGCGGAGCCCGTCTCGCCGTAGTCGCGAAAGGCCCGCTCGAGTTCCTCGAACAGATTGGTCTCGGGGCTGAAATGGCTGAAGTGCTTGTTGCCGCGCTCGGCCTCCGTCGCCATCTGCGCGCGCATCTCGGCGCGGTCGTAGCGATGAAAGGCGTCGCCCTCGATGTAGACGGCGTTGACCTTCTCGCGGAAGAAGATCTGCTCAAACGTCTTCTTGACCGAGGTCGTGCCGGCGCCGGAGGAGCCGGTGATCGAGATAATCGGATGCTTCCTGGACATGGGTCACCTCCCTCACAGCCGGAAGAAGCCGCGACGCGCGAACAGCGGTGCGGAGACGCTGGCAACCAGCAGCGGATCACAATGCAGTTCGGCGACGCGCCGCACCTCATTGCTGGAACCCATGATCAGCGGCACGCGCTGGTGCAGGGTTTGCGCTGAGAGATCGAGGATGCGCTCGCGGCCGGTGGAGGCCGAGCCGCCGGCCTGCTCGATGATCATGGCCATCGGGTGCGCCTCGTAGACGAGACGCAGGCGGCCGTCGCCGTAACCAGGCCGCGCATCAGACGGATAGAGGAACACGCCGCCGCGGGTCAGGATGCGATAGGCTTCCGCCACCAGCGAGCCGATCCAGCGCATGTTGAAATTGTGGTTGGCGGGCCCGTCGACACCGGCGAGGCACTCGTCGACAAAGGCTCGCACCGGTGCATCCCAATGGCGGCGGTTGGAGGCGTTGATTGCGAACTCCTCGCTGGCCTCGGAGATTTGCACGCCGCTCCGCGCCAGACGGAAACAGCCGGACTTGCGGTCGAGGGTGAAGATGTCGACACCCTCGCCGAGCGTCAGCACCAGCGAGACCTGCGGACCATAGGTGATGAACCCTGCCGCGAGCTGCGCCGACCCGCGCTGATGGAAGGCGAGAGAGAGATCATCGAGCGAAGGCAGGATCGAGAAGATCGTGCCGACGGTCATGTTGATGTCGATGTTGGAGGAGCCATCCAGCGGGTCGATCGCAACGCAGATCTTTGCTTCGCGGTCGCAGATCTGAGGCTCGCGCATCTCCTCCGAGGCGAGCGCGGCGATCGGCTGCCTGCTCAGGCAGCGGCGCAGGATCGCATCGGCCTGCACGTCGAGATCGCGCTGGACGTCGCCGTCGCTGTTGCGGCCCGTGGTCAGGCCCGAGGCATCCGCAAGATCGCCGGTGGCGATGAGGTCGGCGATCTCGATCGCAGCCGCCGCGATGGCATCGACTGCAGCGGCCACCGCCAGCGCGTGCGGCGCCGTCTCGGAATACCGTTGAAGGTGGTCATCCAGCCTGAGTTGCCCGGTCATCTGCGTTCATCCCCTTGCGGGCGCCGCATCCAGTTCCCTCCCCTCTGGAGGTCGGTGCGGTCAGTCCCGGCATCAGGAGATTGACAGGGCGCACTTAATAAGGAAAATTTCTAATCATAATGAGCGTCAAAGATTTTTCTTATAATGGCTCCGGCCATGCGGCGGCTCAGCTCCGGCATCTGACGATCCGGCAGCTACGGTCGCTTGCGGCACTGTCGGCCAAGGGCAGCGTCACCGCGGCGTCGACCCAGCTCGGGCTGACGCAGCCGGCCGTGACCCAGCAGCTCCGGCAGCTTCAGGACCTCGCCGGCCTGCCCTTGGTGCAGCGGACCGGCGACGGCATGCTGTTGACCGAAGCAGGCCGCGAGGTGCTGGCGCTCGCCGAGCGCGTCGAAGCCGCGATCACGGACTGCCAGGGCGCGCTTGACCTTCTTGCCGGGAAGACCGGCGGCACGGTGCATCTTGGCGCAGTGTCGACCGCGAAATATTTCGTGCCGCACGCGATCGCGGCCTTCTCCAAGCGCTCACCGAAGATCGAGATCAAGCTCACCATCGGCAACCGCGAGGAGATCCGCGAGGCCATGCACGGCTACGACCTCGACTTCGCGGTGATGGGTCGGCCGCCGGCCGATGTCAGCGTCGACGTGCGTCAGCTCGGGCGCAATCCGCACATCATCGTCGCACGCAAGGGTCACTGGCTGGAAAAGGATTCAGGCCTCAGCCTGACCGATCTCGTGCACGAGACCTTCCTCACCCGAGAACCCGGCTCGGGCACGCGCACGCTGATGGAGGGGATGTTCCAGAAGTCGGATCTCGAGCCGATCATCGGCATGGAGATGAGCAGCAACGAGACCATCAAGCAGGCGGTCATCGCAGGTCTCGGCATCGCCTTCATCTCGGCACACACAGTTGCGCACGAACTGGCGGAAGGCCGCCTGATCGTGCTCGACGTCGCGGGCCTGCCGATCGTGCGGCAATGGTACGTGATCCGCCGCAGCGACAAGGTGCTGCTGCCGCCGGCGCAGGCGATGTTCGACTTCCTCGGATCGGAAGGCTCGAACTATCTGCCCGAGGTGCCCGATTTCGGCGAGCGATAGCAAGCCGGCGTTCAGACCATCAGCTTCATCGCGACCGTCGCCGCCAGAATGAGGATGATCTGGAGCAGACGTTCTGTCGTGAAGATGCGGTTGAAGGTCGCCATCGCTTGCCCCGGCCATCGTGGAGATTCGGGCAAGTTGCTAGCACACGGACGCAGCGGGGCAACTCCGTAGTCGCCACGGACTCCGCGCGCGACCAGATCACCGGAACCCGAGATGTTTCGAACGATTCAAATCCGACATTCAGGAATTGCTGAGCGCGCGACTTGTTCATGCACGCAGTGACTTCGCGTGCACGGATGCTCCTTGCCCGCATCCGGCCGCATCCTTGGGGAATCGGGCAAGCTTTGAAGTGTGAGGGAGGGCGCGATGAACTGCATCGCAGCCGACGGACGCACGGTGAGGGTTCAGGCGAGCTACCGATTCTGATCGTTTGACGTCAGCGATCCCTTCGCTGACGTTCGCGTCGGATGGTTAATGCTCAGGCAGCGAGCGGAGCAGCGTAGTCCACCCGACCGGCGAAATAGGCTTCGAGCTCCGACAGCGCGCGGGCTTCCCACTCGCTGGCCTGCTCCAGCAGTGACCAGCGCTGGCCCGGCCGAAACGCCGCGGTCTGGCGATAGAGCGATGCGATGCCGCGGTAGCGGCGCACGTTCTCAAAGATGGCCTGTCCGTTGATCTGGCCGTTCATGTCGAAAACTCCCTCGTATTCCCGCGGGAGAAATTGCGGCCAAATCTTTTTCGAAAAGTTAGCGGCGCGATCCAGGCGCGCGGATGGTTGCCCGAGTGTTGCGCGAGCGCAACGGCCGATGGCACACGCCTTGTTTATTGCGAATTCGTTGCCGCGCTCTCGCCTGACGACTTCAACCTGCCGCGGCTGTTGATCGTCATGCTCGCGCGGCAGAGATCGGCAAGGCCGATCAGCAGCACGGCGAGCAGGCAGAACAAATTGATGGAATCAGCGTTCGCGCTGGAGAGCGCCGTGAACTCGAAGAAGGGCGGCATGAACGCCCACCATACCAGCGGAATGGTGAGCAGCGCGGCGAACATCGCTGCCGGCACGCCCGCGACGATGCCGAGCACGAACAGGCTGGGCAGGAACGCCGCGAAATAGAGCTTTGCACCGAGCGCGACGCAGACGCCTTGAAGCGCAGCCGATGCTGCGACTACGATAAATCCGAGCAGAAATGCCTGCCACGACCATGGCCGTACCCGCGGTACGCCATACAGTCCCGCACGCCTCATAAGGCCTCCCCTGCCGCCGTTAACCAGGCTGCTTGCGACCAAAGTACTACAGAAGCAGGGAATCTGCGAGGTGGAAATTGCCTCCTCCGTGCCGCCGTCTCCGCCGCTTGGTAAACAGCGACGGCACACAATCGTACCGCTATTCGGTTACCGCGTAGATCAGGCTTGCGACCGGCAGCGCAAGGCCAATGGCCGAGGCCAGCGTCCAGCCGCCTTGCGCGAATGCCCAGGCGCCGAGCCCGGATCCGGCGGCGCCGGCCGCGAAGAACGTCGCCATATAGAGGCCGTTGAGGCGGCTGCGGTGCTCGTGCCCGAGCACGAAGATCGCGCGGAAGCCGAGCACCACATTGCCCTGCACGCCGAAATCGATCGCGATCGCCGCCACGACGAGGCCGGCGAGATTGAGCGCCGAGCCGGACGCCCCGACATGGGTCACCAGGAAGCCCAGGGCAACGAACAGCATCGCGGCGAGCGTGGCGATGCGGCTGTGGCCGCGATCGGCGAGCCGTCCTGCGATCGGCGCCGCGAACACGCCGGACGCGCCGGCGAGCGCGAACAAGGCAATGCCGCGCTGGGTGAAGCCGAACTGACTGACGAGCTGCAGCGGCACCACTGTCCAGAACAGCGTGAAGGCGCCGAACAGGCCGGCCTGGTAAAGCGCGCGGCGGCGCAGCAGCGGTGTGGTGCGCACCAGATGCGGCATCGACAGCAGCAGCGCGCCGTAATGCATGCGCGCCACCGGCCTGCGCTTCGGCAGCGTGAGGCGCAGCACGATCGCGAGGACGATCATCAGCGCCGCCGAGCAGAAGAACACCGCATGCCACGACAACGCCGCGGTGACGAAGCTCGACACCGGGCGCGCCAGCATGATGCCGAGCATCAGGCCGGTCGAGACGTTGCCGACGACGCGGCCGCGAACGGCTTCCGGCGCCAGATGGGCGGCATAGGGAATGATGATCTGCACCGCGACCGAGCCGAGGCCGATGAACAGTGCTGCGATCAGGAACGGCAGCGCATGGGTCGCAAACGCGGCCGCGAGCAGCGCCGCCGCGCCGAGCGCGATGACGGTGCAGATTAGCGCGCGATTCTCGACGAGATCGCCGAGCGGCACGATGAAGAGCAGCCCGGTGCCGTAACCGATCTGCGTCATGGTCACGATCAGGCCTGCGGCCGCATGCGACAGGCCGAGCGCGGCGCTGATCGGGGCGATCAGCGGCTGGGCATAGTAGATGTTGGCGGCGACCATGCCACAGGCCGCGGCCAGCACGAAGGTCAGTCGTCGCGACACCGCATCCGTCTCCGGCGCGGTCTCGATGGTGGCATTCATCGTCATTCCAAACACTCCGACAAGTCATAAACTCCACATATAGGAAACGCTCGTTTCCTAATTTGACAAGAATTCAAGCCAGCAGCCTCATCGCGACGCCGACCAGGCGGTCGCCGTTGAGCGGCAGCCGCGCCTTGCCGACAACACGCAAGCCCTGCGTCAGGCAGATCATCAGCCGCGCGGTGTCGTCGGCTTCGACATGGCGAGGGATCGACCCGTCGGCGTGTCCTTCGCGAATGAGGCCGGCGATGAAGGTCTCGTTGGTCTTGAGCTGCGCCGTGACGCGCGCGCGCATCACCGGATCGACCGCCGACAGTTCGACCGCACTGCCGACCACGATGCAGCCGCGTCGCCCCTCGCTGCCCTGGGAGTGCTCGACATAGGACAGCAGCACGTGGCGCACCCGCTCGCGGCCATTCATGCCGCGCGCGGCCGCGTTGCGGGTCTGCTCCCGGCGCACCGCGGCGTAGCGCTCGAAGGCCGCCAGGAAGACGGCATGTTTGTCGCGAAACGCCTTGTAGACGCTGCCAGTGGCAAGCCGCATCGCCGCCGTGAGGTCTCCGATCGAGGTGCCATGATAACCGCGCTCGCAAAACACCCGGATCGCGCCGTCCAGCGCGGTGTCCATGTCAAACTCCCGGGGGCGGCCGGGTGGATGGGTCGGGTCGGATTTTCGGGCAGACTTTTGCATCGCGGGATAATAGAGAATGATCATTTCCAAATAAAGACACGTGGTTGTGATTGGGGATGGAGCGCCGTGTCCCGGCTCTCTTAGAGTGTCCTCCAAATGACGCTGTCGTTCCCCGCGAAGGCGGGGAATCCAATACACCGCGGCCTTTCAGCTCAATCCCAACCGCCTCTGGAATACTGGATCGTCCGGTCAAGCCGGACCATGACGGCGAGTGTGTAGACGCAGGGCGCGCCCCTTGGCACGAGCCCGGAATCCATTTCACGGCGTGAGCTGCGGCCCGATGGATTTCGGGCTCGACGCTGTGCATCGCGCCGGAATGACGTTGGAGAGCGATCAGCCCTTTGGCTGCACCGGCGTGCCGTCGGCCATGATGGCCACGCCCCTCCGCTCGACGATCATCCCATAGGCCTGCGGCTGGCGGTGGAGGTCGAAATTGAACGTCGTGCGCTTGTAGGAATTGCAGAGATCGAGATCACAGCGAGCGAACGCGAGTTCGTCGCCCTTAGTCGTGCATCGCGCGATGATCTCGCCGGAGGGGGCGATGATGCAGCTGCCGCCGATATGGTCGACGCCCTCTTCGACGCCGGCCTTGGCGACGCCGACCACGAAGGTGCCGTTCTGGTAGGCGCCGGACTGCATCACCAGATGATTGTGGAACAGCGAGAGATCGTCATGCTCGGGCGCCGGCGGATTGTGCACCGGGGTATTGTAGCCGATCATGACCATCTCGACGCCCTGCAGCCCCATCACCCGATAGGTCTCGCTCCAGCGGCGGTCGTTGCAGATCGCCATCCCCATCACACCGCCGAACGCATCCACCACACCGAAGCCGGAGCCCGGCTCGAAATAGCGCTTTTCCAGATGCTGAAACCTGCGCCATGGCTCATGCTCGGCGTGACCAGGCAGATGGACCTTGCGGTACTTCGCAACGATTGCGCCGCTTTTGTCGACGAGAATCGACGTGTTGTAGCGATGGACGATTCCGGCCTCGATCGTCAGCTCGGCGTAGCCGAGGCAAAATCCCATTCCGCTCTCGCGGGCGAGATCAAACAGCGCTTGCGTCTCCGCGCCCGGCATCTCGCGTTCGAAAAAGCCGTCGATCTCGGCCTGGCCCTCGAAGTACCAGCGCGGAAAGAAGGTGGTCAGCGCGAGCTCGGGATAGACGATCAGATCGCAGCCGTTGGTCCTGGCCTGGCG
The DNA here is from genome assembly GCF_053592855.1 of Bradyrhizobium sp. T-1. Lineage (NCBI taxonomy): Bacteria > Pseudomonadati > Pseudomonadota > Alphaproteobacteria > Hyphomicrobiales > Nitrobacteraceae > Bradyrhizobium > Bradyrhizobium sp. T-1. Next base: position 6,399,185 of record NZ_CM132115.1, read on the forward strand.
CATCAGCGCCATCAGCCGCGCCACGACGTCCGTCCTCGTCTCGGTCTTCGCGATCGGACCCAATTGGCCGGCCGCGACAGTCACAAATCTCGCCATCAATTGCCCCTCTTTCATTTCCCGGATTGATCGGGCCTGTCGCGCATATGCAGATTTTGCGCCTGATGGCGCCGGCGTCAAAGGATGAGCCAGCACGCGCAGGTATTCAGGAACTTCCGTTGCCAATCTGCAACGGTTCCCGACGATCTAAGACCGGCCAAAAGAAACGCCCATTGCGGCCACGAACCCTGCTCACAACGCCGTGAGACAAGTCAGGGGAACGACGATGCGTGCACAACGCGTTTGGAACGTGACGGGAGCCGCCAGCATCGGGCAGCTTCAGTCCAGATTGGACGATTTGAACAAGCGACTGAACCAGCTCGAGAGCCAGCATCCCGAGAGCGGGAAGGTCGACGAGCTGAAATCGAGCGCACTCAGCCTGTCGCGGGAGATCGACGACATCCGCTGCGCCGAGGCGACCGCCGCTTTACGGGACTTGCTGCGGAAATAGTCGCACCTCGACGATTCGGCGCTTGCGCTGCGGAACCAACGCTCCGCCCCGCCATTTCCCATGGAGAGCATGGAGCAAAATCATGACCAGGCACCTGACGCGAGCCCATCTCGCGCGCGGTGTGGCCGGCGCGGTTTCCACGCTGGTCCTGTGCGCGACGGCGGCCTTCACCATCGCGTACCACTTCGCGCTGTGAGGAAACATTCGCATGATGTCCGACCCCGAGGAGTCGGTGAGGCTGCAAGGCTTTGGCGAGATGACGTTGCGCACGGCGATCGCGACGGTGATGTTGCTTGCGCCGCGCGAGCGCGCAGACGCTGCGATCTTCCGTGTCCGTGACGGGGTCCGTCTGGCCGCAAGCGAGATCGCCGAGCTCGCGTCGGAATGGGGCATCGCGCCCGCAGCCGAGATCAGGTCGCCAAGACTCGTTCCCGATCCGCACTGGTCCGACGTTGTCCGCGGCATGGTGCGCGAAGCGCCGCTGCCGTCGCTGATGGTGGCGTTTTTGATCGGCGTCATGGTGACGCGGCGGTGAGGCTGCCCTCACCGCCGACGCAACGCCCCAACCTATTCGTGGCGGTCCATCGCGGACATCGTCTTGGTGTCGCGCATCGTCAGGTAGACCAGCAGCGACACCGCGATGCAGCCGGTCAGGTACCAGTAGAACCAGCTTTCGTGGCCAATGGACTTGAACCACAAGGCAATCGATTCGGCGGTGCCGCCGAAGATCGAGACGGTCAGCGCATAGGGCACCCCGACTCCGGTCGCACGCACGCTGGTCGGAAACAGCTCCGCCTTCACCACCGCATTGATCGCTGTATAGCCTGATACGATCATCCAGGCGGCGGCAATCAGCAGAAAGGCCGAGAATGCATCGTGAGTGGCCTGCAGCGTCGTCAACAGCGGGATGGTGAACAGCGTGCCTGATACACCGAAGCCGATCAGAAGCCATTTGCGCCCGATGCGGTCGGAGATCGCGCCGTAGACCGGCTGCAGCAGCATCGCGAAGACGAGGCTGCCCGCCGTCACCATCGTGGTCTGGTCGTCGGTCAACTTCACCGAGAGACGAAGGAATTTCTGCATATAAGTGGTGTAGGTGTAGAACGCCGCCGTGCCGCCCATGGTCAGTCCCACCACCAGCATCAGTTCGCGCGGATAGTTGAGCAACGCGCGAATTGAGCTGGATTTCTTCACCGCGGCCTGACTGTTCTTGAAGGCGTCGGTCTCGTGAAGGTTGCTGCGCATCAGCGCGGCGACGACCGCGAGCACGGCACCGAACGCAAAAGGCACACGCCAGCCCCAGGCGCGGATCTCGTCAGTCGAGAGAAACACCTTCTGCAGGAGGAGCAGCACGAGGATCGCGCAGAGCTGTCCGCCGATCAGCGTCACGTACTGAAAGCTGGAGTAGAAGCCGCGATTCTTCTCGTCGGCGACCTCGCTGAGATAGGTGGCGCTGGTGCCGTATTCGCCGCCGAGGCTCAACCCTTGCAGGATTCGCGCAAGGCCGAGCACGACGGGAGCGGCAAGGCCAATCGACGCGTAGGTCGGCGTCAACGCGATGATCAGCGAGCCGAAGCACATCATCACGACGGACAATGTCAGTGCATTGCGTCGGCCATAGCGGTCGGCGAGATGGCCGAACAGCCAGCCGCCGAGCGGACGCACCAGAAAGCCGGCGGCGAACAGCAGCGCCGCATTGAGTTGCTGCACCACCTCGTCGCCTTCAGGGAAAAACGCCTTGGCGAAATAGAGCGAGAACGCCGCATAGGCGTAGAAATCGTACCACTCGACGAGATTGCCGACCGAGCCGACGAAGATCGCACGCAGCCGGCGCTTCATGTCGGCAGCATTGGCGCGCGCCGCCGTGACGGGCTCGCCCATCGTCTGAATTGAGGCTTCCTGTGAACTCACGACATTCCTCCGCAGATTTATTGGAAAACCGGATGGTTTCGTCGCGGCTTCAGCAACGACTGTGCCAAGCGGGAGCGACGTGCGGAAATGCGGAGAATTGCAGGGAGTGGCGCGGATTCTTGCGAAGGACGCCCCGACGTGGGCCAGGCTATCGGCGAGAATCCGCCGACGCAATGACAGCCATCGGCGGATTTCCGCCGATGGCTTGCCGGCTCAGGGATCCTTGCGGCCGGGTCGCGCCAGCGCGTATTTCGCCATCTTCTCGTTCAGCGTCCGGCGCGGGACGCCGAGCTCCTCGGTGACGGCAGCAATCGACCAGTCGTGCTCGCGCAAGGCGGCCTCGATCAGGGCACGTTCATAGGCCGCGACGCGATCGGCGAGCGTCCGCTGCGGCGCTCCCGGCTCGCCGCGCCGAAGGATCTCGGCAACGCTGCGGCCGGTCGCAGCGAGCCCCAGCGCATAGCGTTCCGCGACGTTCTTCAGCTCGCGCACATTGCCGGGCCAGTCATGGGCGAGCAGCGCATCGAGATCGTCCGCCCGCAGCGGCGACATCGTGCGGCCCGCGCCCTTTGCGGCGGCAGCGGCAAAATGCTCGAACAGCAGCAGGACGTCGTTGCCGCGCGCGCGCAGCGCCGGCAGGTGGATCTCCGCCGCGGCAAGGCGGAAGTAGAGATCTGAGCGGAAGCGTCCCTGGCGGCTCTCCGCCGCGAGGTCCCCCTTGGCAGCCGCGACGACGCGAACATCGACGGGCAGGAGCTTGTTGGAGCCGACCCGCTCGATCGTGCGCTCCTGGAGAGCACGCAGGATCTTGGCCTGGAACGGCAGCGGCATGCTCTCGATCTCGTCGAGCAGCAGGGTGCCGCCGTTGGCGTGCTCGAATTTCCCGATGCGGACGCCACGTGCGCCGGTGAAGGCTCCGGCTTCGTGGCCGAACAATTCGCTTTCGAACAGCTCGGTCGGAATCGCCGCGCAGTTCACGGCGACGAACGGCGCCTTCGCACGCGGTCCGAAATCGTGCAGGGCTCGCGCCACCACCTCCTTGCCGGTGCCGGTCTCGCCGGTGACGATCACGTCGCGATCGTGGCCGGCGAGCTCGAGCACGCTGGCGCGCACCGCGTCCATCGGCCTCGACAGGCCGATCAGGCGTGCGTCGATCTCACCTGGCGCGGCGAGACGATCCGAGAGCTGGCGCAGCCGCAATTTCAGCTGCCGTCGCTCGACCGCGCGCGTCATGACCGCCGAAAGCAGTTCGGGATCATGAGGTTTTTGCAGCAGATCGTAGGCGCCCTCGCGCATCGCGGCCACCGCCAGCGGCACGTCGCCATGCGCGGTCAGGAGCACCACGGGGATGTCTGGATCGACCCGGTGAATATCACGCATCAGTTCGAGTCCGGACCGGTGCGGCATGCGAAAATCGGTCAATACGGCGTCGGGCAGGATTTCCTGTACCAGGCGCATGGCTTCGTCGGCGCCGGCGGCGGCGCGAACCGTGAAACCGCCGAGCTCCAGCCATTGCCGCACCGAGTTGCGGACGATCTCCTCGTCGTCGACGACGAGCACGGACCCGGTCATGCCTGCAATTCCTGATATTGCGAGGCCGGCGCGACATCCATGAGCGGAATGACGACCTTGAAAGTCGAGCCCCTGCCCGGCGCGCTATCCACCAAGATATCTCCTCCGAACTCCCTGACGATTCCGTACGAGATCGAGAGCCCAAGGCCAAGCCCCTCGCCGGTCTCCTTGGTGGTGAAGAACGGATCGAACAGCGCCTTGACGTGCTCGGCTGCAATGCCGGCGCCGGTGTCGCTGACCTCGATCACAGCGCTGGGGCCTTCCCTGCCGAGCGCCACGGTGAGCAGGCGCGGCTCGGAGTCGCGCATCGCATCGATCGCATTCGACACAAGGTTGACCACGACCTGCTCGAGCCGGATCGGATTGGCGAGACTATGGAGCGGCTCGGCGGGCGCCGCGCGCACCACCTCGATATGCTCGTTGTCGATCCGGTATTGCAGCAGGCGGACCGCATTGTCGACCACCGGGGCGAGCGCGACGGCGCTACGCGTGCCGGTCTCCTTGCGCGCGAACATTCGCAAATGATCGATCAGTGCCTTCATGCGCTCGGCAATCGAAGACATCAGCTCGAGGTTGGCGGCAGCACGATCGACCTCGTTGCGGCGGAGCAGGACACGGCTGCTCGCGACATAGGTGATCAGCGCCGCCAGCGGCTGGTTGATCTCGTGCGCGACACCGGCGAGCGCCTGACCGAGGCTCGCGAGCTTGGCGCTCTGCACAAGGCTCTCCAGGGTGCGACGCAGCTCTTCCGTGCGCTCGGCTACGCGCCGCTCCAGAACATCATGCGCCTCGAGCTTGGCCCTGACGACCTGGCGCCGCTGATAGGCAACCAGCACCACCAGCAGCGACGCGATCAGCGCAAACATTCCGGCGATCGCGACGGTCGCTGCATTGCGCCGTGCATCCACGACATCCGAGAACAGCAGCAGCTTCCAGCCCTGATCGTGCGGACGGATCTGAAGGGCATACTCCCCGAGTTCGATATTGCCACGGCCGCGCGCGCGACCGATCTGGATGCGTTGACGGTCGCCCTTGGGCACGAAGACCGGCGCGGCGTCGATGGCCTGACCGAATTGCTGCACGGCATTCAGTTCAGCGAGACGCTCGGCGGGGACCGGCACCAGCGGACGATATTTCCAGTCCGCGCGGCTGGCGAGAAAGATCACACCGTTCTCATCCTCCATCGCCACGAGGTCGCCGGCACGCGCCCAGTCGGCCTCGAGCGCGGAGAGATCGATCTTGACCACGGCGACGCCGAGGGTCTTGCCGCCTTCCGTGATCCGATGCGACAGGAAATAGCCGGGCTGCCCCGTCGTGGCACCGACGGCGTAATAGTGACCTTCGCCGGCGCGCATGGCGTCGACGAAGTAGGCGCGGAACGCGTAGTTGTGTCCGACGAAACTCGACTCCTGATCGAAATTGCTCGCCGCCAGAGCAAGGCCGGTGCTGTCGAGCACATACAGCTCCGCGGATCGCGCGCCCTGATTGAGGGATTTGAGGCAGCGATTGGCGGCGGCGATCGCCGCTGTGTCCTGCGGATCGCGGTAGAGATCGCGGATGGGATCGGCGAGCGACAGCACCGCCGGCAGATAGCGATAGCGCGCAACCGTCGCATCGAAGGTGCTGGCGATCAGCGCAAGCCGGTCATTGGCCTCCCGCTGCATGCGCGCAAAGCCGGCATCGAGCGCCAGGACGTAAGCCAGCCAACCCGCCGCCGCGATCGCCGCGAGCGCAAACGCACCAATCAGCGCGTATCGCAGCTGGGCTGGACGAGGAAGTTGCATCGAGGCTCCGGATCGAGGCGATATCGCTAGGTAGCACATCGCAAGACGCGCGCCGCTGCGAACACGCCGCTCGCACGGGACTTCTTGGCGGAACGCCCCGGGCAGGTCGTTCATTGGCCGTGGCGTTGAACCGGCTGTGGAGCCATGCTCGCGGAACATGGTCACCCTGCTCCGGCCAAATCGGCCGTGGACCCGCCCCGAAAATCGTTGCAAAAAGGGCGCCCAAGGCGCTGGCGGCCGGTCCGCCAAGCCTTTGGAAAACGTAAACTTTTGGAAGAATGGTCGGAGTGGCAGGATTCGAACCTGCGACCCCTGCGTCCCGAACGCAGTGAGTATCTTGTAAGTTATTGAATTTTCTCGATGTGACAGGCGTTTCTGTCTCGTTTTGTTCACGGTCGTTTCGCCCATTTCATTGCGATTTCGTTGCGGCATTCCTTGGAAGAACACTCTGTCGGAGCCGGATGGTCGCATCTTCTTGGCGGTGTCCAGAACGGACGGCGCGACCAAGGTCCGGTTTAGCCCGGACTCGACGCGTATCATTGATATTGGCGACTTGCCTCCAATCAGCCATCCGCGCGAGCGTCGAGCGCTTCGTACTGGCCAGCCCCCCGGGCGACGTGTAGCCGAAATCTGCACGATCGCTCAAAACCCGGACACGGTTTAGGCTCTATCCATATCGCTGCGTTGAACGTCATCGGGGCCGATATCGAGGGCCGCCTCCGCTCTTCAGACTTTCTGCGGCCGGGCACGACGCTGGATTCGACTTCGGGCTCCCCCGCCCGTACAGAACTGCGATATTAGAAGCTATGGCGGTACCTTTTGGTGGCCGCTCGTCGGGCAAGAATGTCAGGTGACCGCAGACTCCCTCATAAGGATGGCCGCCGCCGGAGGGACTGGAGCTTCGATGAAGGTCAGCGATAGCGCATTTGCCGGCGTCATCCTTCAGGCGCGCGCGGGCGAGACGGCGCTATGCGGCGGTCCGCCCCCCTGTTGGGCCGCGCGCGTTCCTCAACCACGATTTGCGGGTGGCTGCGGCGACGATGTGCTTGAACTGTCGTGTCGTCGCGCCCGCAGATCACCAGTGTTGTGGTAGCCGTCGGTCACGCGAGCGCCACCGCACCGCTGTAATGGCCTGTGCCCCAGCGTAACAGAATCTATCCGAGGAAGAGCGTCGGCCGCAGACTACGGCCCACAGGGATCAGTATGGCGTTCCATCCTTATGGACATAAATGTAGCGCTGATCGCCATCGACATTCTTCCATCTCATGTCGATGTCAGGGTACTCGCCTTCGTCACCGGGGCTGCGATCACCGATCTCCAGAAATACCGCGTCAGTGCTGCCTCGGTTGATGACGTGATGGCCGTCCGGCTTTCCTGCCGGAAATCCTGCCGCCATACCAGGGTTCAGCAACTGCTCACCTGCCTCACTAACCAAAGTCAGTTGGCCCTCCAGAATGAAAACGAATTCGTCTTGCTTGGTGTGCCAATGGCGCTGCGAAGAAGCATGGCCAGGGGGAAGGCGAACAATGTTGACGCCAAAGTTCTTCAGTCCGGCAGCGTCGCCGAGCCGCCGCCTCTCCGCACCAATGACCGGCCCCCAAAACTCCTTGGGATAATCGGGATCTTCAGTGCTCGGCAGCACTGTCGCCGGATCGAGCGCTGGAAGCTGCAGGATGCCATTCCGAGTCGACATACCTCTCTCCATTTTAGAGTAGCGGCTAAATCAGCAGTCAGCACTGCTACGTCAACGGCCAGATCATGCAAACAGCGCCCACCGTCCAAATGAATGAGTTTCGCTACACTCCGCACGCGGCGCATGGCCGAACGCTTCCTTCCGCCGGCAGGCATGGCGAACCAGCCGACGGATCGTAAGCTGGTGGTGTTCTTGGCTGGTCGCGAAATCGCGCACGCACTCGAACGGGTCCCCCCGAATCTTCTCGGTGAATAGTGCGCCGCTCTGATTTCACTAGCCTGTGCACTTTTGAGACGGGCGGGAATCTCTATAAAGCCGGATTAGCACAACGTCGTCTGGCTCACCGGGCCCTCGAGAGCCAACGGGTAGCCCAATAGCGACGAACGTTGATGCCCAACTCGCGATGGGAGCCAGGCCTCGCGCGACGGGACGATCTAAATGTCCTGAATCTAGGCGAAGTGCCATTCACATGCCTGTTCGCGCGAAAGCGCTCCACTTTCGTCGACTGTCGAACGATGAGTTTAAACTGCCTACGATGGACGAATAACTGCGCGTCCATCGGTAATGTCGGATACCCGGACCAAAGCGCATCTGGGAATCCGCAAGAACTATTCATTGTTGGATGATCCACTGTTGTTGTGCAGGTTACAGCGACTGGTTATTACCGTCTACTCGGTCCGTGTGGCATGCTCATATAGAGACCGCCTTTCGCGAGTTCATCGCTCATCTGATCTATGCGCCTTCTGCGAGTTTCCGGACGCTTAGCGCGTGCAATCCAGTGGAGGTAGTCGTTGCGCTGATAGGCGGGCCGTTGCTCGAAAGCGACCAATAGACCTGCGGCCTCAAGCTCAGCGCGCAACGTGTCGGGCATCACCGCCAACCGCCTTTTTAGCATATCAACTCCTAAACCGACTTCCTGAAGTTATGGGAGGCTCAACGTTTGCCATTGCCCTTGCGGGATCGCAGCCGGCCCGGCGATAGGCCTTTCAACCTGGTCACGACGCGGTTCATATGCGCTTGGTGAGTAAAGCCCGAACGCTGGGCGATCTCAGCCAACGACATATCGCTGTTCTCCATAAGCTCAACAGCTCGTTCGACCCGGCGTCGCAGGACGAACTGATGAACCGGTAACCCCACCGCCTCTCGAAACGCGGTCGTAAAGGCTCGTCGCGGCATGTCCGCTATTTCAGCGAGTTGATCGATTGACACGTTCCCTTCTAGTCTGGCGTTGATTTCGGCGAGCACGCGGTCGAACCGCCGGGAGGTCAGGACTGCAGCCTTCTGCGGTCTGCGCTGCGCGTGGTCGAGCAAGTTGGCGAAAATCAGCCCGATTGTCCATTCGCGAACAACAGCGTTGATGGATGAGTCGCTTTCGAGCCGTCGACACAACTCGGCCACGAGCGGGTCGCGTATCGGCCGCTCGGTCAACACCGCCAGTTTCTCAAGCGTTCCGCCGGCGGGCGCAAGGAGCCCTGACGCCAACGACGGGTCGATGGTGATCATCGTCAACTCGCGCGCCTCCTCGATCCTGAACCGGGTGGCGCGATCGGGAAGGCTGAGCAGCAGGTCACCGGGCCGCGTGAAGACACGGCGCAGTCCGCCGCCCAGATCGATCTCCGCATAGGATGAACCGCCGCGAATCACGCGCAGCTGGACCATTCCGGCCGGCGCATGGCGATAATCACCAGCGGGGAAGAACATCCGCGTGGCCACTGCCATCTTCACCGCTCCAGCATCTGCGAAACGTGCCTGATCCTCAGCTGCCGAGCGCTTCGATGACAAGACGGGCCGTCGCCGTTCCGGAAAAATTCTGCTGGCCGGTAATCAGATTGCCGTCGCGGACGGCAAAGTCGCGCCACAGCCCGCCATGGACGTAGTTCGCGCCGAGCGCACGCATCGCATCTTCGATCCGCCAGGGCATCAGGTGCCGGCCGCGGGGCAGCGCGCCCATCTCCCATACCGCATTGTCGGCGAAGTCCTCCTCGACATTGGCGAAGCCCGTGACAGTAAGGCCCTTGACCAGCATGTCACCACTGGACAGGCGCGCGTAGCGGAGCAGCGCGACGCCATGGCACAGCGCCGCGGCAACCTTGCCGGCCTCGTAGAATTCGACAAAGCGCCGCTGGAGTTCAGTCTCTGCTTCGAAGGTAAACATGGGCGCCTGTCCGCCGGCGACGACGATCGCATCGAATGCGTCGACGGGCAGCTCCGCGATGGGCCGCGTCACTTCCACCAGACCGGCCAGCTTCGGCGTCGACAGGAAGCCGCGCGAGATCAGATCGGTGTCGGAATAGCCCGACGGATCGCGCGGATCGCTCAGCGCGTCCGCCTCGCACTTGCCGCCGTCGGGAGAGAAGATCGCGACCTCGTACCCGCGCTCGGTGAAGGCGAGCCAGGGATGGGTCAGTTCGCTCCACCAAAAGCCGACTGGCCAACCAGTGGTCGTTGATACGGCTGGGTTCGAAAGGACCATCGCGATACGCTTGGAATGCAGCGGGTCAAGCGGGTTGGGGGCGCGGACTGACATGTGCGGGATCAGTCCTGGAGGGGAGCGTTCGGTCGCAAGAATGCATCCTCGACCAGCGGCGGCAACTCGTCCAACCTGGGCGCGAAGACGTTGTAGAGTGGTTCAATCGTCAACTTCATCTCCCGGCTCAGGCCGATGGCTTTCGCCGCCGGCGCCAGCCGCGCGTGCATGAATGCCTCGAATCCCTCCCGATGATCCCACACCTCGGTGATGCGATAGCCTCCCTCGATCGGCGCGGTCAGATGCAGATAGATCCCCGGCTCTGGTCGGAGTTCAACACCCATCTCATCGAGGATCGCGCGATATTCCTTCGGAGTAATTCCCAGGACGTCGATTGTGGTGATGTATGCCATGATGAACTCCTCTTGGCGGCGGCGAGCACTTGGTCAGGCGAGATTTGCCCAGACCGTCTTGTATTGGGTGTAGCTTTCCCAGGCTTCGCGGCCCTGCTCACGGCCATAGCCGCTCAGCTTGTAGCCACCGAAGGGTGCGTTGGGATGGTATTTGTGCCAGCAGTTCAGCCATACCGTGCCGGCCTTGATGCGATCCGCAAGCCGCAACGCGCGGCCGAGATCTCCGGTCTGGATACCGGAGGCAAGCCCATAGCTGGTATCGTTGGCGAGCCGGATCGCCTCGTCCTCGCCGTCGAAGGGGATCACCGGCAAGACAGGGCCGAAAATCTCTTCCCGCGATATTCGCAATTCATTGGTCGCATCGGCGAAGACGGTCGGCTCGATGAAGAGGCCCTTGCCGCCGACCCGGCGGGTGCCCCCGCCCGCGGTCAGCCGCGCCGTGCGCTTACCTTCCTCGACGTAGCCCAAGACCTTGTCGTACTCGCTGCGCGATGCGATCGGCCCGACCATCGTGTCAGGATCCAGGGGATCGCCGAGCGTTGCGCTCGACGCCATCGCGCTCAGCTTCTCGACGACTTCGTCATAGCAGGCGCGCTCGACCAGTAACCGTGACCCCGCGACGCAAACCTCGCCCTTGTTCCAGAAGATGCCCCAAAACGCCGCCTGCACCGCCGCGTCCATATCAGCATCAGCGAACACAATGTTCGGACTCTTGCCGCCCAGTTCCATCGTCAGGTGCTTCATGCCGGCCGCGCCATTACGCATGATGCCCTGGCCTACCGCGGTCGATCCGGTGAAGGCGATCTTGTCCACGCGACGATCCTTGACGAGCGCGTCGCCAATCGCTCCACCCGGACCGGTGATAAGATTGTAGACGCCCGGCGGCATGCCCGCATCGAGGATGACTTGCGCAAGCGCGAGTGCCGTCAGGGGCGTGTCAGTCGCCGGCTTGTGGACGACCGTGTTTCCGGCCGCGAGCGCCGGCGCGATCTTCGAACAGGACAGCGCCAGCGGAAAATTGAAGGGGGTGATCGCCGCGACCACGCCGAGCGGCTCTCGCCGCGTCAGGACCCGGACATCGGGTTCGTAGCTGGTCCGATAGGCACCATCCATCGCACTCATGGCCAGCCCGCCATGGAAGCGGAACAGTCCCGAGCAGTGCGGCATGATCGTATCGCGGAAATCGCGATACGGCATGCCCATATCCATTGCCTCGCGCACCGCAAAATCCTCGGCACGCTCGTCCATCAGGTCGGCGATGCGAAACAGTATCTTGGCGCGTTCCTCATGATGCATCCGCGCCCAGGGACCTTGCTCAAACGCCCGATGGGCGGCTGCAACCGCGTCTTCGGCATCGCTCACGCCGGCCTTTGCGATGCTGGTGATCGGGGCTTCCGTCGTCGGATCGACAGTGGCCGAGGTCTCGCCGCTCGCGGCATCACGCCACGCGCCATTGATCAGCAGGCGCCCAGCCGGGATCGCTTTGCGCCGCGGAATTGCAACATCAGCCATGGAGGGGTCCATCCTGTCGAACAAGGTTGAAGGAAATCATCGGCCCCATCCCGCGAAGATAGGCGAGTTGGACCAGGAGGAGCATCATTGGCTCGATCAGGCGCGAGGCCGTGAGATCACCAACATCGAGCGGCTGAGTGGGCAGATCGGCAAGAAGTCGGCAAACTGTCGCCTTCGCCTCGGCATCGTTCCCGGCGACGTAGCTCATGACGAGGTCGCCGCCGAGACGCGGATCATCCCACTCGAGCAATTCGGCGAAGGTGGGAATGCACTTGACGACGCGCGCCTGAGGTGCGCGCTTTTGCACCTCCTCGCCGACCGAAGTAGTCGTGCCGACCAGCATCGCCGACAGGTCGGATGCAACTGCATTGGTGTTGTCCCAGACGATCTTACCCGACAAGTCTCCCAACGAGTCCAGAGCCGGCTGAAGCGCCTGCCATGGGGTCGCCAACGCGATAATGTCGGCCCATCTCGCGACCTCAATGGGAGTACCGAAGCCCACCCCCAGTTCTTTTGCGAGCTCACGCAGCTTCTGCTCATCCCGACTGAAACTCAGGCGGACTTCATGCCCTGCGCGGCGAAGGCGCTTTGCAAGCGCTTTGCCCATCGCGCCTGGCCCGATGACGGCAACTTTCACGACCACCTCCTGGAGATCCGACTCGTGTCATCTAGACCCGTTGCAGTTCGACTTATTTCACGAACTGCTCTTGCACGATCGGGCGCTTGCCGCACGATCGGCGTTGCTGACGCCGGGATCGATGGGGGGTGATATCCCTGGGCTGCGTTTCCACATCTGTTGCGATGCCGGCGCATCAGCGCGGCACAGAGACCGGAGAACGCGGCCAACGAAGCGATGTATAGGTCCGGACCGGCGATATCGCCATTAGCCGTCAAGAGCTTGGTCGCGACAGTCACAGTAAGACTTCCACCTGTGCCAGCGAAAGGGCCGAACGTCGCGATGGCACCGATGGATCCCGTCATCGTCGGGAATATCGGCTTGCCTGACCCAACGGCGACGACGGTTCGGTAGACCCGGACGGCGAAGGTTTCGCTCACTGCGGCGTTCAACGGCCGGGTCGCGACATCAACTTCGCGCGATGGAGAAACGATCGAAGTCATGCCCGCCTCCGTTAGACAACCTGTTGTCCTTAGGACAACGAAATACCATTTCTCGCTCCAGCTCAAGCGAAATCTTTTCGAATCCTTGAGATACTTGGCCGGCCGCGGTTTTCGCCCAGCAAAACAACGACGTATCGACCTTGCGACACGGGCGTGTTAAGGCAAAGACGAAGAACTAGGAGGCAACATGTTGCCAAAGACGGAATCCGAACCCCAGGCGGCTGACTTGAACCACGGCCTGTTCGTGCGTGAGTGCCGGTCGCGCAAGGGATTGACGCTCGACGAGCTTTCCGAGCGAACCGGATTGAGCAAAGGACATCTGTCCCGCTTCGAACGCGGCGAGAAATTCCTGTCGGTTGCGGCGCTGTTGAGGGTCGCGAATGCCCTGGACGTCTCAGTATCTGCGATGCTCGGTGAAAGCATTGCGGAGGATGCTTTGCATCTGGAACGCGCCACCAAGCGCACCTTTCGCAAAGCGCCGAAGAAGGATGGCGGTTACAGCTTCGCGACCTTGAGCCGGCCGGGACAGGAAGCAGGGCCGACGGTCTTCCTGGTTGAATATCCAGCCCGGGCGGAGCGGAGCAGCACCGCCTATCACGCCGGCGAGGAACTGCTCTTCGTCCTGAAAGGACGGGTCGAGATCGAGCTGCCAGACCGCGCGGTCGTCCTTGCGGAAGGAGATTACCTCCAGTTCCCCGGCCACTTGAAGCACACCGTGAAGGGACTTGCGACCCGAAGCCAGCTCCTGGTCGTCGTCGTCAATCAGGACTCGCCCACGACTTGACTCCGCCTAGCTTCGCCGCGAGCCGTTTCCATTTCGAAGGAGCAGTTCACCTGAAACTGCGATGGCGCGGGCGGCTCACCTGGTGCGGGCCGCTTCACTAGAACCCAGGCGTACTCCCGATGCTAAACTGGTGGCATACCCGCGTGGACGACTATTCTGGCTCCGATCGCACGCATGCCGCTGGACTATCAGAGCGGGTTGGAGCGAATCAAATCGCAAGGGGTTCGGGCATCCATCCATGGGATGCTAGGTCGGTCCTCCGGCCGTTCGGCGTGGGCGGCACCCCACGAGAGTAAAAATCGCGCCGTGGCCAGGCCGCCGCCAATGGACCTCTAATGCGCTGCAGCACGCCGCTCCAGCTCCGCGGCGATCGCGGCGTAGACCGCCGCGAGCTCGCGGCTGAGCCGGGTGAGCTGTTCATTCTCGTATTTCTCGAACAGCGTCTCCGGTAACGACCATCGCAAGGTCACGGCGCCTGCACTTTCCAGGACCACGATCTTCAGTGGCGCTTCCAGGAGCGCCGAAGGATCGGCTCCCAGCAGCCGCACCATGTAGCGCGGATGGAAGAACAGGATCTGCCGCGTGCGTTCGATCCGGTAACCGCTGCGCGCCAGTAGCATCTGCGGATCGATCTCATGAATGATCCAGAGGTCTCGCTCGGCCAGCATTGCCCGGACGACCTCGAGCGCGCCATCGAAGGAGAGCGGCGTCGCGAGCACATGCTGGAATGCGGTGTCCTTGCGGACCGGCGCGTAGCACACCGGAGTAAGGTCTCCCATCATCAGGCTCCCTGGCCCCGCTTGGCCGCGAGGGCGTCGAGCACACGCGCGGAATACACCATGCCGGCGCCGGCGTTGAGCGCAACGGCAACTCCAAGTGCCTCGGATATTTCCTCTGTGGTGGCGCCGTGCTTCAGCGCAGCATCGGCATGCACCGTGATACAGCCGTCGCAGCGACTCGTCACAGCGACGGCGAGCGCGATCAGCTCGCGGATCTTCGGCGTGAGCATGCCGGTCGTATTTCCGGCGGCACTCAGGGTCATATACCCCTTGAGCGTGTCGGGCGAGAGCCTGCCCAGTTCACCAATGCGGCCGAGCAATTCGCGGTGGTACGCATTCCAATCGATCATCGTTGAACTCCCTTTGTCATGGGCGCCAGACAATCGGAAAACGGGATCACGGGAAATTGCCGATCCTTGTTTGGGACCTATACATTTATTTTTGCGGCCTAAGTCCGCCGGAGCGCTTGCGGATGCCGGCTGCGAACATCTGCGCTGTGACCTGTACACGCGTGATTGCGCGGGAATCTGCGTGTATGCCCATCCAAATCTCGCGCTCGGGGATGGACACCTTCAGCCGAGCGAGCCCGCCCATGTCATCGCCGAGAACGCGCGGCAGGCACGCGAGCCCGAGACCCGCCACCGCCGCCCGCGCCTGCGCCTCGCGGCTATCGGTGCGCAAGACGATGGTCGCCGCATACGCAATCTCGCCGAGCCAGGCGAGATCCGCGACCGGCCCGGCCTCCGCACGCATGGCGATGATCGCATGCCCCTTGAAGCCGTCGGCGATCTCCGGCACGCCGCGTTGGTCGAGATAACGCGGCGCTGCGTAGAGGCCGAACGCGAGGCGGCCGAGACGCTTCTGGATCACCTCTTTCTGCTCGAACCGAACGAACCGAAAGGCGATATCGGCATCGCGGCGCGCGAGATTCGCGGCACGCGGCTCGCCGATCAGCTCCACACTCAAACCTGGATAGGCTTGCGACAGTTCGTTGCACAGCGGCGCCAGCAATCGCACGCAAAACCACTCCGCTGCCGTCACGCGCACGAGGCCCATGGGACCGGCATCGCGGCCGGCAACAGTCCGCTCGATCGCCAACACCTCCCCCTCAATGCGCTCGAGCCTGGCGAGAATGGTTTCTCCGGCCGCCGTCAGAACGAACCTTCCAGGCAAGCGGCGAAACAGCTTCACGCCAAGTCGAGCTTCCAACGCGGCGACTCGACGGCCGACGGTCGGCTGGGTCGCGCGCAGCTGACGCGCCGCCGCCGACAGTGAGCCGTGCCTGGCAACGGCGAGGACATATTTGAGGTCGTCCCAGTTCAAATGAAAAGCCGTTTCTGCGGCACGGCAGGCCGCGAATTCACGTCGGAGTGAGATCGAGCGTGACGGGGCATGACCATGATGATGGCGCGTGGGATAACAGTTTTGAGCAGCGGCGAGCAAGCGATGAAAGCAGCGCCGGGATGCGGAATGGATCGCTGCATCCCTTCCGAAGGAAGCGAGCACATACAACCCGATCGATCGCTACGGGATCGGAAATCGTAGCCCAGCACCGATGGCTCGATCGACGTTCCTGATGTCGAAAAGCGAACTAGCATCGGGGACCTGACGCAAATTGGCTGCCCATTCCAGCAGATGAAACTTTGGTCTGGTCCGGCAAGGCATTTGACCAAGCCGCCTCTGGTCGAGACGGGTACGAACTTCCAAACGTTCAAAAAAAGTAGAAACAGCTCGTTTTAGACGAACAGCGTCTCTGACGTGATGCGCGTGGATGTAGGAATGATCGCGGCGCGCGGCGTGACGAAGCGGAGAGCTGAGATACGTCATCCCATAGGAGCCGCGCGACGCGAAGCCTACGAAAAAGCAGCGCAATCGTTGGCGAAATTGCTGAACTCACGCCAAAGGGATGGCCTACCGCTCCTCAGCCCGTCGCTTGAGATTGCGTGCGCCCTCCACACAACTTTTCGGGCCCGAACGTTTATTGCATCTACCCGTGCCTCATTGCGGCCGTAGAGCGGCAACCGTGGCCGCCATGACAAAGCCAGCGGCCAATGCAGCCCACTCTTTCCGGATCAACACCATGACGCCGAATGCACCTGCGCATCCGACAATGCTTGGCAGGCCACCCTCGGAGCAGGCGGACGCGACAAACGCAACGAAAAGATTACCCGGGGCCAAACGAAAAAACTTGGCGGTGATGCCTTGCTCACGGATGAGGCCCGCGGCGAGGAAACCTCCGGCACGCATTGCGTAACTCACGGTCCCTAGGCCGACGATCATGGAGAGGGTCGGCCAATCAAGCATTATCGCCACTCCTCATGCTAACCGCGGTTCCGATGGCGCCACCTATGAGCATCGCCCAGCTCGATGGCAGATACAGAGACACAAACGCCGCGGACACGGCGGCCAAAGACCATGCGTAGATCGACCGGCGGCCCCGCCACTGACCGGGCAGGAGGGTGACGATAAAGGCAGCGGGTAGCAGCGCGGCAGCCGCCATCAAGGGGCCACCCGGCGCCAGGGGTAGATCGTAGCCGATCACAGTCCCCCCGATCCACCCGACCGCCATAGGAATGCCTGCCCCACACAGATAACCTGCATCGGCTCCGTTGCGCTCTGAATCGGCGCTGGTCATCAGCCATGAAGCGTCCGCGAGTAGAAACAGGATCGGCAACATCGCGCGCTTCCTGAGCCTGCCAAAGGCCTGGTGCAGATGAACGCCCATTACGAGGTAGCGGGCGTTGGTTGCAATGCAAGCTACCGCGATGGGGATAAAGGAAGATCCAGCCGCCCACATACCAAGCGTCACTGCCTGCGCGGTTGCGGAGTAGACGAAGATGCTCAACAGCGTTGCCGGTACAAAACCGACCCCATTGCTGCGATAAGCCACACCCATCACGATACCTGCCACACCATTGGTCAGGAGGAACGGCAGCGCGTCGACGCAGCCGCGTCGTATCCCCGCATGAGAAAGACGGGGTTCAAGCTTAGCTAATGCATTTGATCTAATGGTCATAGCCATTAGATGATTGCCAAGTCAGGCGCTGGTGTCAAGGTGCGTCCAGCGGCAGAAAACCGCGCCCTACCTTAATCCGAATCGCCAGGAAAGATGATTTGTTAAGTTGCCCGGCGCCGGCATCGCATCAACCTCTCAAAAACCTGCCGAGCGTTCAAAGCTTCTGCCACCCGCGTACTACACTAGACTTCCTTGCGATCTTCTATAATGTGCATCCCTCGCATTCACCTTTCCGAACTCGATGTCACGAGATCCGCTGCGAGCTGCCACCCAGTTCTTTGGAGGGCGCGTTTGTCTCGATTTCGCCAATACACTGGATTGGCGAACGTCGAGCGAGCCTCAGGAACTCATCCCGGATTACAACTCATTCGTCTCCTGGAGTGTGCGGCGAGGCACCTTGACGTCACGAACGGCCGCTCGCCTTCGTACCCTCGCCAAGGTCACTCCTACCGCGGCGCCAAAGATGATGTCTGACGCTCTCGCATTGCGTGCTGAGATCTGGAGGATGGCTGACGCACTGCGCGAGGACGAGCCGCCTGACCTGGAACTTCTCAATGCCATGATCGCGCGATTACCTTCTCAGCCGCCGGTTTCGAGGCACAGGGGCGGATACACGTATGCGCTGGGCGGTGACAATCTGCATGAGCCTCTGTGGCCGATCTTATGGTCGCTCACCGCGGTCCTTACATCGACTGATGCGAACCGGATTGGGTGTTGCCATGCCGAAGGCTGTGGGTGGTTCTACGTCGACGAAAGTCCGAACCGCACGCGTCTGTGGTGCTCGAGCGAAGTATGCGGCAATAGGGAAAGGGCGCGGCGCGCATATGCGAAGCGTCGCCCCAAGGCCGCGTCTCGAATAAAGTCATAACTCTGCATCTAGCGATCTTTGGTGACCAAGCCGTCGTTCTGGCCTGTACCGGCCCAACCCGCCATGCGCAATATGACGTCGTGCGCGCTCTGACCAAAGGGTTGGCCTACACTTCCTCAGCCCGTGGTCCGGAATTGTGTCTTCGAGAGCGGCAGGGTACGCACACGCTGTCCTGTCAGCGCAGCGACCGCGTTGGCTACGGCAGGTGGCACGCCCGGCAGCCCCGGTTCACCAACGCCGCCCAGTGCGGCGCCGCTCTCGATTGCCTTCACGTGGACACGCGGCATGAGCTGCGGTGGAAGGATGGAATAGCCATCGAAGTTACGCGCCTGCGGTCGACCCTCCACAAATATGAATTCCTCGAGAAGCGCCGATGATAGGCCCAGCGCTACCGCCGACTTGACCTGCAACTCAATGATCGCGGGATTGATAATTCGTCCTGGATCGATTGCGACCCAAATGTCGTGCACCGCGACGCTGCCACCGTTCAGTGAGACTTCTGCAATCGTCGCGACCTCGGAGCGAAATGGCGATGCCATGGCCACGCCGCGAGCGCGCCGGCTGCCGTCCGCAGCCGCGAACGGCCCCCGCTTCCATCCGCCCGACAAGGCACCGACCGCTTCCAAGAGGTTCTTTTGCCGAGGTTTGTCGGCAAGTAGCCGCAGACGGAGCTCGTAAGGATCATGTCCACCAGCAACTGCGATCTCGTCAAGGAAGCTCTCATAGAAGAAATCGTTCATAGAGTGTCCGACGGAGCGCCAGTAGCCGATCACTGCTGGATGCTGCAGGGGTACATGCGCAACTCGGCGGTTCGGGATGGCATAAGGTTTGTCCTTGATACCCTCGACGGCAGAATTGTCGGCCGCTTCCGGCTTACGGCCGGACCAACGGCCGAACGGCCCCTCGCCGACCGCCTCAGCCTCCAACGCGACTGGCAGGCCCTGCGCATCCAAACCTGCGCGAAACCGCACGAGACCCATGGGACGCAGCACATCGCGCAGAAACTCCTCCTCACGAGACCAGATCACCTTCACTGGTTGCCCGACCGCTTTAGCCAGCAAGATGGCCTGCACAAACGGGTTGGCCGGTGGATGCAGATGACGCCCGAAGAACCCTCCCAGCATCGGCGAATGCAGGATCACCTTCTCTGGCGGGATGCCGGCAGTATCTGCGGCGACGCGTTGGAATCGTTCAGGCGCCTGGTTCGGGACCCAAACCTCGAGCGTATCGTCTGAGTTCCAACGCGCGATCGCGGATGGTGGCTCCAGTTGGGCATGTGCCAGATAGGGCGCGTCGTAAATCGCCTCGATCACTCGCGAGGAGGTGCCCAGCGCGGAGGCAGTATCTCCGTCCTTCTCGGCAGAGATACCTGGGCCAGGAGCGGCCGCCAGCGTCGATCGCATTTTTTCTGAGGAGAAATCGGCCGGCATCGCGTCGCGAGTGCCTGGCGCCGCCTCCGCCCAACGGACCTGAAGGCTTTCGGCCGCACGGCGAGCGCGCCACCATCTGTCGGCAACCACCGCGACGGCGCCTGGAAGGCGATGAATCGAATGGACGCCCGGCATGCGTCGCACCGCCGCCTCATTGTCGAGACTTTCGGGCTGGCACCCAAGACGCGGAGCGTGCTGCACGGCAGCCTGAAGCATGCCGTCGACAGCGAGGTCGATGGCGTAGACCAACTTGCCTGTGGATTTGGCGCGCACGTCGAGCCGAGCGACAGGCTTCCCGATCCAGCGAAAATCGCCGTCGGCGCGCAAAGGCGCGTCCCCCGGCACAGGCAGCGCGATGGCCTCCGCGGCCAGCGCGCCATAGCCGAGCATCCGGTTCGAGGCCAAATGGCGCACTTGGCCCGGCACCGTGGACAAGCTCGCTACCGGCACGTTCAAGCGGGTGGACGCGGCTTGCAGCAGCATTTGGCGTGCGGATGCTCCGAGCCGCCGCATCATCTCGTAGCTCGATCGCACCGACAGACTGCCTCCCGTGAGGCGAAAGCCATTGATGACCAGATAGTCCGAGCCTGGCGGAGCGCATTCAACAGTAAACAGGGCAGGATCGACGTCGAGCTCTTCACCCACGATCTGTGCCATCGCCGTGGCAATTCCCTGGCCCCCTTCCACAAACGGACTACGCAGGAGAACTGATCCATCGGGGCGGATTTCCAGGAACGCGGGGACTCGCGTGCCAGGCTTCACCGCTTCGTCCTTCGCAAAGGCTCCAGCACCGGGCAGCCCGACTGCAAGCACCAGCGCACCGACCGAGGTGCCCAAGAACCCCCGTCGAGACAGATTGACCGCGCCCTGGCCTGAGATGAGTTTCACGTCAAAATCAACATTGCCCATACCGCGCCCCTTTTACGCTTGCGCGGCCTGCCGCACGGCGGCGGCAATCGCATTGTAAGTCCCGCAGCGACAGAGATTGACCATCGCAGCGGCGATATCGGCGTCGACCGGCTTCGGCACTTGCTTCAACAAGGCGGTGGCGGCCATCACTTGCCCGGACTGACAGTAGCCACACTGAGGCACTTGATTGGCTACCCAGGCTTCCACAACACGGCGCCCGACGGGATCCTCGGAGATCGCTTCAATCGTAGTGACTGCTTTGCCCGCAACGTCTTCCAATGCTGTCACACATGAACGTGTGACCTCTCCGTCGATCCACACGGTGCAAGCGCCGCACTGCGCCGCCCCACATCCATACTTCGTCCCAGTCAGCCCCAGTTCGTCGCGGATGACCCAAAGCAACGGAGTATCCGGCTCGGACGACACTTGGCGGTTAGTCCCATTGATGTTTACTTGCACGAGAGACTCCAGAAAGATGAGTTTGTTTCAGGTAAGGTGGCTAAGCACGGTCCGCTCAGTCGGCGCCAACAGCTTCGGATCGACGGAGAAGCTCAAAGCTTTCGCATCCACGCCGAGATCGCTTGGACTACGGCTGCTGGTTTTTCCGCAGGAAGCGCGTGACTGGCGTTGGGTACGACGACGACAGCAACGCGATCTCCCAGTTCCTTTGCCAGCTCGTCACTCGTACCAGGCGGCCGAAAAGGATCATTCTCGGCTTGCAATTCCAGGATCGGAGCTTTGCCCGCCGTCCACCACGAGTCCGTCTGCGTGTTCTGGCGAGCAACTCGCTGGCTCTCCGTCACGCGCGCATGCCAGCCTTCGAGCCAGGACGACGCGTCGTTGCCTGGTGCGAAGAATGCAAGCTGCAGCGCTTTCAACCGCTTCGATGTGGGTGCGCTGGCATCATTGATCGTCATGATCGCATCGCTGAGTTCGCGCGGCCATTTCTTTGCTCCGGGTGCGATCAGCACGAGGCCACGAACGAGTTCCGGGTGATCGGCCGCGACCGTCCGCGCGATCCAATTGCCATAGGCGTGTCCCGCGACGACGGCCGGCCCCCCGCCTTCATCTCTGATAACGCTCGCGATGTCGTTGGCGAAATCGTGGAAGCTGACGCCCTCCATTGGCCCAACGCTGCCGTCAATCCCTCGCGGCTGGGGGCGCAGGACACGGTAGCCTTCGTTGGCAAGTTCCACCGCCAGCACGTCGAAATCCGACGAACCGCGCCCTGTGGATGGGATCAACACGATCAACGGCCCGCGGCCTTCCGCGATTACGTCGATCCGAGCGACTCCCGCATCTACGAGATGCCGCGTTGGTGCGTCAGTTGCCGAAGCGACCGCGAATTGCAGTAGCAAATTGGTCATTATGATTCCGCCGCGCAAGATTGTTTTGATCATGGGTTTTCGTTCCGAGCTCGTACGACATGCCGCTATTCGCCGGGAGTTAACGCGGCCACGACCTTGTTTGGCTGCACGGACCTCGTTCCCAAGATCAAGACGATGGAGCCAATCATCATCACGACCCCGTAGAAGTAGTTGCCGAGAGCAAGGGATCCCGAGGTGGCCGCCAGCGAACCGACAATCACAGGGGCAAAGAAAGCAGCAAGGCTTCCGGCTGTTGTGATGATTGCGATGCCTCCGGCTGCGGCCGAGCCTGACAGCACACGGGTTGGCATGGCCCAATATGGCCCTGTCGCGCAGAGATAGCCCGTCGCGATGATCGTGAGTGTCGCCAGTGAAAGGGGCACGCTCGATTGCATCGAGGGCGCCAAGATCCACCCGAACCCCGCCATGAAGGCGGGTATCGCCGCGTGCCACCGACGCTCTCCGGTCCTGTCGGAGTGCTTGGCCCAAATCTGCTGGCCGGTAATTGCGATAGCCCACGGAATTGCAGACAGCAATCCAATGTACCAGACGTTATCGACACCGGCCTGTTTCACGATCGTCGGCAACCAGAGGGACACACCTGCGCCACCAGCAATGAGACAGATCGACATGGCGACGAGGCTGTAAAACCTCAGGTCGGTCAAGGCGCCGCGAAACGACGAATGCCGCTCGATCCGCGGGTCAGACGCCTCGCTGACAAGCTCCGTCTCGACTATCTGGCGCTCGCGTGGGGACAACCATGTCGCAGACCCCGGCGTGTCCGCGAGGCTGAAGTACACGATGACACCCATCATGCATGCCGGCAGCGCCTCGACGACGAACATCCACTGCCAACCCCGCAAGCCCGCCACGCCCTCGAAGCCGTGCATGATCGCTCCGGAAATTGGGCCGCTGATCAATCCGGAGATGCCAATGGCAGACATGAACATCGCGGTGAACCGTGCGCGCCGCGACGCCGGAATCCACGTTGTGAGATAGAACAGGACACCGGGGAAAAAGCCCGCTTCGGCCGCACCGAGCAGAAAGCGAAGGACGTAGAAGTGGGTCGCAGAGGTCATCAGCGCCAAAGCGGCGGAGCATAGTCCCCACAGAACCATGATCCGTAGTAGAGTGAGACGGGCTCCCACCCTGGCCAACATCAGATTGCTGGGTACTTCGAACAGGGAGTATCCGAGATAGAAGAGACCTGCTCCGAGGCCAAACACAGCCTCCGTAAATCCCAGATCTCCCATGAACTGCAGTTTCGCGAAGCCGACATTCCCTCGGTCCACGAAAGCGATGATATAGCTCACGACGAGAACAGGTATCGTGCGCCAGAAGACCTTGCGAAATAGCACGTCTGCTTCGCGCGCCAGTTCAGGCGATTGCACCTGCTGCATGTCCGGAGGTCTCCTCACCCTGTGAAAACATTTATTGGTTCGTTCGCAAAAGCCGCGGAGACCCGCGACGGTTGCCGTTGGAGCCGAAGCGCAAACGGCAACAGACGATCAGCCGAGCAAGATTCCCCGGTTCAACGGCCCTTAAACACTGGCTTGCGCTTCTCGCGGAACGCGGCAAGTGCTTCCTTTGTATCTTCGGTCTCGGCAAGAGCCGCCGTCTGGCCCTGCTCGTAACGGTAGCCATCGCGCAACGGCATCTCCTCGGTAAGCCCGAAGGACCGCTTGGCTGCCACAACGGCGAGCGGCACCTTCTCCGCGATCGTTCGGGCTATCGTCTTCGCCTCGTCGAGAAGGCGATCGCGAGGAACACAAACAGAGGCAGCATTCATCCGATAGAGTTCGGGGCCGCTGATGCGTTTCGCCGTGTAGATCATCAGGCGCGCGTCGGACGGACTAAGCGAACGCAACACATGGCGCACGCCGCCCGCGAGACCATAGTCAACCTCGGTCATCGACATGAATGCCTCCTCGGCGACCAAGACAATGTCGCAGACCAGGGCCAGGACGCATCCAGCACCGACCGCCGCGCCGTTGACCGCCGCAATCACCGGCTTCGGGCACTCCATGACGCAGTCGAAGGAAGCACGGACGAGGCGGTTGTGACGCGAGTAGCCACCTGGTTCGGCGAGGAGCGCCGGCCGCTCCGAAAGATCCGCGCCTGCCGAAAATGCCTTTCCCTCACCCGTCAAGATGATCGCACGAACAGCCGTGTCAGCTCCCAGTACGTCGAAGATCTTGATGCATTCCTCGCGGAAACGACGATCCTGAGAATTCACGGGCGGCGCCGCTATCGTCACGACTGCCACGTGATCAGCGATGTCGACACGAAACTTCGTGACGTCTTCCAGTCCCTTGATCGTCATTTCTCACCTCCAAAGCCGTAGAGCCGCGCGGGATTTTCGACCAGAATTCGCTGCTGCATCGTTGCGTCTGCGGTCCACTCAAGAAACAGATCGAGCAAACGGCCCGCATCCGGCGCCAGCGACATTCGCACGTAGGGCCAGTCAGAGCCCCAAAGGCAGCGGTCGGCCGCTGCGTCAATGAAGGCATCGTGAACCGTCCGCACGTCTGCGAAGCTCGGCGGTCTCTTCGAGACGCGACAGATCGCAAGCTTCACCCAAATGTTTTCAGAGCGGGAGACATCGAGGATCCTGTCGAGTGCCGGATCGGCACCGCCGCGATCGAGCGACGGACAGGCCATGTGATCGAGCACCAGCGGCACGCCGAGCCGCACGAGATCAGGCAGTTCGGCAGCGAGTGATTCTGCACTGGCCCAAAGCTGCGCGTGGAGCCCGTGTTGGCGCATCCGCGACGCCAACGTGCGCAACACATCGAACCCCACGGTGCCGGGATAGCGTTCTCCCCCGGGCGTACGCATCTCGGTAAAGCGCAGACCGACAATTCCGGCCGCAACCCAGCTCGCGATAACTTCGTCAGGAGCGTTCGCGGTCGCGACGGCAATGCCTCTCAAGGCGCCATTCGATTGCAACAATGCATCAAGGATGGCGGATGGATCGTCAGCATAGGGAGCGGGCTGTACGAGGACACCGCGCGCGATGCCGAGCGTCGCGCGAATCCGGGCGTGAACGTCCGGCGACGCATCAGGTAGTGCATAGTGAGATGCTTCAACCGGCGGAAATCGGTCGAGCGGTCCAAACACGTGAGAATGGGCGTCGCAGGCGTCAGGCGGTAGACGTCGGCGCGGTGCTGACACTCCGGGAGCAGAGACTGTCGCTGCGATTGTCATGAGTGTCCCTCACGCAGCCTCGCCGGCGGCAGATCCACGAGTGCACCGACCTCGGGTAGCGGCTCATGCGTTTCGGGCACGGGAATACGATGCGCGTTCAGCGTCATCGACACCATCGTGTAATACCCGATCACCGCTGTCAGCTCCACGGCACCGCGAGCGCCCCAACGTTGCATGACCGCCGCATAAGTTGCCTCGCTGACCTGACCGGTCGTCTGCAGCTCGCGGGTGAATTCGTAGACCTCGAAGTCAGCGCGATCGTTGAACACGGGCGATGCGATGTCGCGAATGGCCTCGACGACCGTGCTGGACAGTCCGGCCTCAATCGCGGTGCGTGCATGCACCCACCACTCGACCTGCGCAGTCCAGCGTCGACCGACCGAAATGATGGCAAGTTCACTCAGGCGCGCAGGCAGGCAGGTCTGGAAGCGAAGGAATTCACCAAGATCCGACCACCGGCCTGCAAGTTCGGGGCTTTGCATTGCGGCGCGTAGCGGCCCGATGAGGCGACCACGCGGACCGGATACCACTTTGTCGTAGACACGCCGCTGCTCGGGCGTCATCTCAGTCAATGCGAGCAAGGGAATGCGCGCATGATCTTGGCCGGCGATCGCACTCATATGACCTCCGCCGCCGCGAGGCACTCCTGCTCGCGCACATCAATACCGATCTCCGCTAAGACGGCACCGGTATCGGCGCCAAGAAGCGGCGGTGCACGATCGAAGGTCAGAGGCGCGTCGACGAACTTCATCGGGCTGATCACCTGCGGCACAAACCCCGACGGGTGCCGGAGATGCATTAGCATTCCGCGGTGGATTATCTGCGGGTCGGCAAATACTTCCGGAACAGTGTTGATCGGGGCCGCCGGAACGCCGGCAGCGTCGAGTGCGGCAAGCAATTTCTCTCGTTCCCAAGAGGCAAACACCTCGGACAGCAGGCTCGTCAGTTCTGCCTCCGCACCGACGCGCCCGGCATTGGTCGCGAAGCGCGGATCTTTTGCCCATGGCTGGCAGCCAAGGACGTCACATAGCTTGGCGAACTGGAGGTCATTGCCGACAGCGAGGACAAACTTGGCATTTCTGCAAGCGAACACGTCCTGCGGCTGGATATTGGGATGACGGTTACCCCCGCGCCGTGGCACGCGACCGGAAATCAAATGGTTCATCGCCTGATTTGCGAGGAAGGAGGACGCCACATCGAGCATGGCGAGATCAATCGTCTCGCCTGCGCCCGTTACGGCGCGGCGAGCGAGCGCGGCAAGAATTGCGACGGCGGCGTACATCCCGGTCATCATGTCGATGACCGGCACACCCACCTTCTGCGGTCCGCCGCCCGGAAGGTCGTCGCGCTCGCCTGTGACACTCATCAAGCCACCCATGGCCTGAATTGCGAAGTCATAAGCGGCCTGGTCGCGCCGCGGGCCGCTTTGGCCGAAGCCCGTTACCGAGCAGTAGACGAGATCGGGCTTCAGCGCGCGCAGGGATTGGGCGTCGAGTCCATATTTGGCAAGCGCGCCAACCTTGAAGTTTTCGATCACGACGTCGACGGTTTTGGCGATCTCGCGCACGATCACCTGCCCTTCGGGCTTGGTGATGTCGACCGTCACCGACCGCTTGCCGCGATTGACGGAGAGATAGTAGCCGGACTCCTGTGTCCGGTTGCCGTCCTTGTCGGTGAGAAATGGGGGACCCCAAGAGCGCGTATCGTCTCCGACACGGGGCCTCTCGATCTTGATCACCTCGGCGCCAAGGTCGGCAAACATTTGGGTCGCCCACGGCGCTGCCATGATGCGTCCAAGGTCGAGAACGCGAATATGGGAAAGCGGCGCGTTCCGGCGCGATGTCTCGTTAAACATTGTTCGCTTTCGTAGCTATGGCCGAAGGACGGGCTTGAAACTGGGCCTGCCATCCTGCAAGGGCTGGCCGCCCTGACTGCCAAGCAAGATTTGCGAACCTGAAATCGAGATAGTCGAGCGCACAGCCGACGGCGATATGGCCGATACCGAAGCGTGCGGCCTTGAGGTCATCGACCAACGTTTCAAGTTTATCGAGGGTCGCTTCAACCTTGAGCGAGAAGGCGGATAACCATTCGGTGGTCTGCCGACTGGCCGGCTTGTCGTGTTCGTTGCGCCAGAGGATGAGGACATCGAGCAAGCCACTTGCGAGCGCGTGCCACGCCAGCGCCTGCCAGCGGTCAGGCCCGCGCGCGGGAAACAACCGGTCGCCGCCAGCAAGCTCGTCAAGATAGTCGCATATGACACCGGAGTCGAAGACTGCCCGTCCGTCGGGGAGCACCAACGTGGGTATCTTGCCCAGCGGATTATCGGCCATGATCGCGGGGTTGGGGCGCTTCATATCGGCCACGGAACGGACCAGTTCGATCCGGTCGGCCAGCTCCAGTTCGTAGGCGGCGATCATCACCTTGCGAACGAAGGGTGATTTCGGAGACCAGTGCAATTTCATCTCGGTTACCAGCCAGAGCGTTGTTACAAACCAACCGACCAACGGGCGGCGGCGCTTTATCTCGTCCCTGTGAGAACGAGCCTGGCTTCGCCGATGCTGTTCATGTTGGTCCTGAGACCGATGAGAGCCCCCGTCGCGTTCGGAGACACCTCCAGCTTGTCAATCTTCAGGGCTTTCACGGTGATCGTATAGCGGTGCGTGGTGCCGGAAGGCGGACATGGCCCGCCGTACCTTGGAACGCCCGCATCGGTATTGGTCTGCAACGCGCCCGCGGGAAGTATCGAGGGGTCGCTTCCCGCCCCTCGTCCCAATTCGTGGACGCTCGCCGGGATGTTGATGACGCTCCAGTGCCACCATCCCGATCCGGTCGGAGCATCCTGGTCGTAGATCGACACCGCGAAGCTCTTGGTGCCTTCCGGCTCTCCCGACCATGCGATCTGCGGAGAGATGTTCTGGCCCATGCAGCCCATGACCGTGGCAAAATGATCGGGGCCGAGCTTGCCGGTCTTGCCATCCTCGCTCGCCACTTCGAAGGAGGAGGCAGCCGTTACTCCGGTTGCGCTCAGCAGAAGGACTCCCACGATTGGTGCACGCAGATATTTGTTCATCTGAAACTCCGTTGTGTCGAAATGCCGATCGAAGAGCCGCCGTCCGATCGGTCGGCCGATCCCTTCACGAACTATCGCGACACCCGCAGCGCTTCGCTCACCTGCTTGAATACAGACGCCTGCTCTTCCGAAATCTGCGCGTTGTCGGCGTTCGCCGGCCAATAGCTGAACGCGACGATCACTGTATTGTTGGTCCTATCGGCAAAGAGCGCCTGCCCATATGTGCCTCGGCCGGCAAAGCCCCCTTCCACTCCCGCGATCGGCCACCACAACCACATGTAGTTCGAGTGGTCAGTGTTGCTGGTCGACTGATCGACCCAGGAGGACGGGACCACCTGTCGATTTCGAGCTTTGCCGCCGTCAACCATCAACTGGCCGAACCGCGCGAAGTCTCGCAGGGTCGAATTGAATCCGGCTCCGAACCAAGGGCGCTGCTTGCCTTCGGGCCCCTCCTTCATCCAATAGCCGTCGAACTCCATTCCCGCCGACTTCCAAAGACGATCGGACATGTACTCCGGGATTGGGCGCTTGACGGCCCTTTCGAGAGCCCATCCCAATACGCCGGCGTCAAGCGTGGAGTAGTTGAACTTGCTTCCTGGTTCTGTGGCGCGGGTCGCTTTGAAAGCGTAGTCCTCGTAGTATTGAATTGCCTGATTGGTCGACCCGTCGCGCACCTTGTCCAGTTCGGTGCCGGGTGCGTATGCTTCCGACCAGTCCACACCAGACCTCATCATCAAGAGGTTCCGGATGGTCACGCCGTCGTAGGCGGTGCCTTTCAGTTCTGGAATGTGCGCTACGACCTGATCGTCGACCTTGATCAGCCCGTCCGCGACCGCCAAACCGGTAAGGACAGATGTCACCGATTTCGACATTGAATAGGCGATGAAGCGCGTGTCTGGGCCGCTTCCGTTTCTGTAGACTTCGCTCACGATCTTCCCGTCTTTCAGCACGATGACGGCGTTAGCCTTGGTTCTTTCGGGGAAATCCGCCCAAGCGTAGGCTTTCCCGTTGTACGTATAGGTAAATTCTTGAAGCGATAGAGGCGAATGCTCAAGGGCCCACACATTGGGGCCTGCTTTCACAGGCTCCGTCTCAAACAGCTGATTGATGTGCTGATATACGAGCAGCGAAAGAGCCGCATCACTCTTCGCTCTGCGCGCCGCCAGCAACGAAGGCGGCACCTCCGCCAATGCTTCACAGCCAATTGAAGTCGCCAGCAAAAGTGCGATTGAACCGAGAATACGCCGATGCATGAGCAACCTCTTTTTCCACCTAAAGGACGTGCCTGAAACTGCACGCCGCAAGCCCCCGACCAGCAGCGGCGCCCTATAAAGTCCATAAGTACGGACTTTTGTCAATCTTGTTTTGAGCGAGTTCGGCGCGCTAGGATTAATGATGACCGTGCCAATCGATTCTCGAACGCAGCTGAGCCGCAGCGCCGTAGCGCTCTACATCCAGCTCGCCACCCTGTTTCGCCGCTACATCGAATCGGGCCGATGGCAAGCCGGATCACAGATCCCCACGATCGAAGAGTTGATGGCTGAGCATGGGGTTGCACGGGCGACGATCCGCCAGGCCCTCGGACTTCTCGAGGCCGAGGGACTCATCACACGGCACCGGGCAAAGGGCACGTTCGTCGCCGAGCGGGGCAAAGCGCAAGTTCGGCTCGATGTGACAACCGATCTGCGCGGCATGCTGAACGCGCGTGAAGGCGCCTCTATCGAGGTGCTGCGCGACTCCGTCGTCGATACTTTGCCGGTATGGCCGCACGATATCGGCGTCGTCGCCCCGCGATACCGCCTGCTGAAACGGCGTCATACGCGGAATGGCGAGGCGTTCCTGCTCGCCGACGTGTACATCGACGCAAAACTTGCCGCGAAGTTGCCGAAGCCGGCATTCAACTCCTTGACGGCGATGCGCCTCGCCTCGAGCATCCCAGGCATTCGTGTCACCCAAGCGCGACAAACAATAACGGTGGGCAGCGCTGACATGGAGATCGCCGAGTTGCTAGGTCTACCGCTGAATGCTCCACTCTGCTTCATCGACCGCTCGGCAGTCGATCAGCACGGAAGGCTCATTCTGGTCTCGAAAGGCGCCTACCGTGGCGACGTCGTGCGAATCGAAATGGAGATCAAATAGCCGGATGGCCTTAGCCGCGCCCGGGTCTCGTCCCTGCAACGACCATAGTGCGATTTGCGGCCCTGAAGATTTTCAAAACGGCAAGTGTTCTCGAAGCCCATATTCCGCTGCCAGTTTGCGCAGGTCGGCAAGGGTGTCTTCCGGAATAGACAAGCCTTGCTGCCTATTCTTTAGGTCATTGCGCGCTTCGATCTCTCCCGGATAGAAAACCTCCGAGAACCCTTGGGCGAGAGGCACAGATTTGATCTGCGCAATCAACTCTTCCATCCTCGTATTGAACTCCGCCAGAGGCTGCATGGCGTCGATGTTCAGCGCGATCATCAATTGCCCGGCGCGGCTGCGTCGTTCGGCCTGATAGGGGCCGGCGATCTCTGCACCGAAGCCGCTGCCGGTGAGCACGCCGGACAGCATGTCCATCATCAGTGCGATCGCGTACCCTTTGTGCTGCGCCATCGGAAGGATGATCCCTTCGATGGCCTCGGCAGGATCGGTCGTCGGTGCGCCCGCGGCGTTGAGCGCCCAGCCTTCCGGAATCGACTGGCCCTTCTGCTTCGCCAGATAGATCTTTCCACGCGCAACCCCGGTGTTGGCGATGTCTAGCACCATCGGCGCGTGAGACCCTGCCGGACAGGCCCACGACCACGGATTGGTCCCGACGGTTTTCTTCCGGCCTCCCCACGGGGCCATCGCCGGACTAGCGTTGGTCGAAAGGAATGCGACGCATCCCTCGCGCGCCGCCATCAGCGTGAAGTAGAGCGCCGTTCCGAAATGGTTGGAGTTGCGGATCCCGACGGCGGCGATGCCGTGGGCCTTGGCGCGTCGAATGGCCTCCTGGGTGGCGCGCGCCGTCAGCACCTGTCCCATGCCGTCGTGGCCGTCGATCAGCGCAAGGCCGCCGGCGTCGACGACCAGCTCGGGCTTGGCTTTCGGGTCGCAAACGCCGGCCTTTAGACGGGCTGCATACCACGACAGCCGCATCACACCGTGGGATTGGTGACCCCACAGGTCCGCCTGGACCAAGGTATCTGCGCACAGATGCGCGTCGTCCTGCGACATCCCGGCCGCGACGTAGACGGATGTCGCGAAGTTGAGCAGGCGGATAGGATCGATCTTGGCCGTGGACATCGTACTATTCTCCGTCGCTTAGATGTTCGCCGGTGAGAGGAACGAGAAGCCGAGCCTCTTTCCGAGATACGAAGCATTGACTTCACCCTTCGGCGCCAATACGGCGAACGGCATCGAGGCCGACCCCGTGGAAATGATGCTTCCCTTCGGCAGGATCATCTTGCGCTCGCGGGCGATCGCAACGAGATCGGCGAATGCTCCGTAGGGATCGGTCGCATCGTCTCCCGTCGCCGCCCGGGCCTTCTCCTGACCGTCCACCGACACGACGAGTGAGGACAGCAGTTCCGGAACCTGGCGCTCGTCGAGGCGCTCGCCGACGATCAAAGCCTCGAAGCCCGAGTCGTCAGCCGCGAAACTCGGCCACCCAACGGAGCGGCGATCGACGAAGCGCGCCATAACCAGTTCGAACGTGACGCGCGTTTCCGCGATCGCGCTCTTGGGATCTCCGGTGAAGACGTGATCGATGTCCCGGCCGAGAACGAACGCGATCTCGAACTCGATCGTGACCGGGGCCGCGAACGAAAGCCGGACCTCGGCGCCTGGCTCATGGCGACGAGGCCCAAGCACGCGCCCGGCGATCGACCGCCCGACGCCGGATTGTTGCTTCAGCTTGGCGCTGCCGACGCCTAGCTTCCAACCGACGACAGGCACGCCTAGGAGTTCGATCAGCCTGTCCTGAACGTCGTAACCCTGGCCGATGTTCGCCGGCCTGATGTCCGCCGGCAGTTCAGCGATCTGCTGCGAGCCATGCCAAACCTGCGCGAGCAGGCGCGCAGCGGGATTGGGATCGAACGGGGTCGTCATGGTGAGCCGCCCTGCGTGAGGAAGTCGAAGTCGCAGCCATCAGGCGCCTGCAGCACCGTGCGCCGGTACAGCGATTTGTAGCCACGAGTGGGAGCAGGCGGTGGGCGATGGTCAGCCAGGCGCCGCTTGATCTCCGCGTCATCGACCAGAAGATCGATCCGCTTGTTGGCGATTGACAGCCTGATGCGGTCGCCGTTGCGTGCGGCAGCGAGCGGACCGCCGGCGGCAGCTTCCGGCGCGATATGCAGGACGATCGATCCAAATGCCGTTCCGGACATGCGCGCATCCGAGACGCGGACCATGTCCTTGACGCCGGCCTGCGCCAGCTTCTTCGGGATCGGCAGGTATCCGGCCTCCGGCATGCCCGCCGCGTGCGGTCCGGCGTTCTGGAGCACGAGGATGTCATCCGGACGCACATCAAGGTTCGGATCGTCGATCCGCTTGCTCAGGTCTTCGAGGCTTTCGAAGACCACGGCGCGTCCCTCCGACTCGAACAGATCAGGCGTGGCGGCGGCGCGCTTGAAGATGGCGCCATCCGGAGCAAGGTTACCCGTCAGCGCGACGAGGCCACCCTCCTTCGACACCGGATCGTTGAAGGGCCTGATCACGGCCGGATTGACCCAGTCGAGTGGCTCCTCCAACCGCTCGCCGAGGGTGCGTCCTTCGACGTCGATGGTGTCCAGGTGAAGCAGCGGCTTCAATTCGCGCAGCAGCGCGCCCATGCCGCCGGCGGCATGGAAGTCCTCCATGTAGCCTTCGCCGACTGGCTTCAGATCGACGAGGACCGGGGTCTCGTCGGAAAGTTCGTTGAAGCGTGAGAACGGGATCTTGATGCCCATTCGGCCGGCGATGGCGGTGAGATGCACCACCGCGTTGGTCGAACCGCCCACGGCCTGCAGCACGCGGAAGGCATTCTCGACCGACTTGCGGGTGATGACGTCGCGCGGCGAAATCTTGGTGCTGATCAGGCGAACGGCCACCTTGCCGGTCTCTTCCGCAGCGACCAGGCGGTCGGCGTGCACGGCGGGGATCGCGGCGGTGCCCGGCAAGGACATGCCCAGCGTCTCGGCGATGCAGGCCATGGTGGATGCCGTGCCCATCACGGCGCAGGTCCCGGCGGTCACCGAGAGACGGCCTTCGACGGTGTCGATCTCGTCCTTATCGACGGTCCCCGCACGATATTTGGCCCAGAAGCCGCGGCAGTCCGTGCAGGCTCCCAACCGCTGTCCCCGGTGCCGTCCCGTCATCATCGGTCCCGTGACGAGCTGGATCGCCGGCAGATTGGCCGACGCAGCGCCCATCAGCTGAGCGGGCACGGTCTTGTCGCAACCGCCGATGAGCACGACGGCGTCCATCGGCTGCGCACCGATCATCTCCTCGGTGTCCATCGCCATGAGGTTGCGGTACATCATGCTTGTCGGGTTGAGGAACACCTCGCCGAGCGAGACCGTGGGAAACGGCCGCGGCAGCGCGCCCGCAGCGAGCACCCCGCGCGAGACCGCCTCGACCAGTTCGGGCATATAGCGATGGCAATTGTTGAAGCCCGAGGGCGTCATCGCGATGCCGACGATCGGCTTGGCGAGCATCTCGCGGGACAGTCCCATCGACCGCGCGAAGGAGCGGCGCAGGAATCGGGCGAAGTCTTTGTCGCCGTAGTTGGTAAGTCCGTTGTCTATGCCGTGATCAGCCATCACCTCGCTCCTGACTTTGCCGACGCGCTTTCCTGACTTCGGTAGCCGACGCCGAGCAACTCTTCGAACACCGTGACCATTCCGCCCTTGTCCTTGTCGCCGTGTCCCTTCAGCAGCGCCATCTGGTAGGTCGCGGTCGCCGCGGCGAGGACCGGCATCGGGATCGAGAGATTGGCTCCCAATTCGGCACCGCTGATCAGGTCCTTGTAGGCGTGCTTCATCGGATAGCCGTCGCCGAAATGCCCTTTCAGAATCCTGGGAATGAAGAACTCCGACGCGTAGCTGCGGCCGGTGCCGCTGTTGACGACTTCGCCGATCAGATCGGGATCAAGCCCCATCTTCTTCGACATCGGGAGGATCTCCGCGAGCGCCGCAGCATTGATGTCGAACAGGAGCTGATTGATGAGCTTCGTGAGCTGTCCGCTGCCGGGGCCACCCATATAAAGAATCTTGTTGCCGATCAGGTCCAAGAGCGGCTTCACCTTGTCGAACACCGAACGATCGCCACCGCACATCACCGTGAGGGTTCCGTCGATCGCGCGCGCTTCCATTCCGGAGATCGGCGCATCGAGGAATTGGACGCCGCGCGATGCCAGCTTCTCCGCGGCGGAGACGGTCGTCTTGTAGGTGATCGTGCTCAGATCGACGACGATCTGGCCGGCGCGGGCACGGGTCAGGAAACCACCCTCGCCTGCGACGACCTCATCGACCGCCTTGTCGTGGGGCAAACAGAGGAAGACGACGTCGGCGTCGAAGATCGTCGCCTGCTCGGTGGACGCGCCGGCTCCCTTGCTCTCGAATTCGGCGAACGATTTGGACGAGCGATCCGTGACCGCAAGTGTAGTACCCGACTTCAGCAAATTCAGTGCGATCGGGCGGCCCATCTGCCCGAGGCCTGCAAAGCCTATCTTCATCTGTGGCTCCTTCTTCAAGGCGGTGAATTCATGCTGTGTCGTCAAGCAAACGCAATGCAGGTTGGACTGCCCGTCTCGATCACGCGGCTGGTCGGCGAAAGAGCACCGGTCTCGGGATCGATCTTGAAAGTCGCGATCGTATCGGTGAGCTCGTTGGCAGCGTGGAGCAGCGTTCCGCTCGGATCGATCGTCATGAAGCGCGGCCCGCGACCGCCGCTCGGCTTCCATCCGGCCGGTGTCACACGGCCTGACGCGGCGTCGATCGAGAAGATCCCGATCAAATCGCTGCCGCGGTTGGACACGTAAACGAAGCGGCCAGAGGGATGGACCTCAACTTCGGCGGAGGTGTTGGCGCCCACGAAGGAGTCCGGCGTCGACGGGACGATCTGGATCGGCGTGATCGCGCCGGTTGCACGATCGAAGCGATTGACGCTGAGCGAGGAATCCAGCTCGTAGTTCACGTAGACGAACGGCAAATTCGGGTGGTGCGAGGCATGCCTCGGGCCGGCCCCGGGCCGGGCCGCAGCGAAGCCAGGTTCGGCGAGCTTCAGGAGCGGCTTCGCGGGATCGAATTCGAGCGTGAATACGCAATCGACGCCCTTGTCGGGGACGACGAGAAAGCGGCCCGATGGATCGTAGACGACGTGATGAGGATGCGGCCCCGTCTGCTCGACTTTGTTCGGCCCACCGTTGCCAGGCAATTGCAGCAACTGCACCAGGGGCTCGAGACCGCCATCCTGACGGAGTGGGAGAACCGCAAGCGATGACGTCGCGTAGTTCGCAACGATCATGAAGCGGTTGGTCGGATCGGCAACCAGATGGACGGGATTCTTGCCACCGGTCGACTGCTGATTGATCAACGATAGGTTCCCATTCTCTCGATCGATCCGGAAGGACGAGATCTCGCTGAAGTCGCCGTGCACGGCGTAGAGAAAGCGCTTCTCCCGATCGAAGGCCAGGAAGGACGGGTTGACCAGGTTCTCTACGAGTTGCACGTGGGTCCACGCGCCGGTCGCGGGATCAACGCCATAAACGTTGATGCCCTTCCCCCTCGCGCCGCGCTCCTTGGTCGTCCGGCAGCCCGTATAGGCGAACCGCGCAAAGCGAGGTGCATCCGCCGCTTGCGCTGGAGCCCCAAGGGTTGTCGCTGTACCTATCGTCATCAGCAATGCTCCCCGCAGGATGTTGCGGCGTTCGAGATCGACCGTGTCCATGAGACCTCTAGGCCTCCGTCGCGAGCTTCCGCGAAACGACCGCGGGAACTTCGGCATCGTCGCCCAGCGGACGTCGCGTGAGCGTCAGGATGGACGTTGCGCCGACCACGAGCAGTGCGCCGGCGATGATGAAGGCCCGGTCGTAGTTGCCGGTGCTTTCGACGACGTAGCCCGTCACGATGGGCGCCATCAGGCCGAATACGTTGCCGCCAACGACGAGGAAGCCCATCGCCACGCCGATGTCGCGCGGACGCTTGAGCAGATCGTTGAGCAGAGCGAAGTTCAACGACGTTGTCGAAGCGACGCCGGTGAGCGAGATGGCGATCAGACCCAGGATGAGCCAAACGTCCTGGACAAACGGAGCGAATAGGATGATGGCGGCCAGCAGCATCGCAAACGCGATCATGTACCGCCGCTTTCCGCCGCCGACGTCGCCCTTCAGCAAGCGGTCGCTGATCCGCCCCACGAAGATGCAGAGCACCACGGCCACGGCGTAAGGAATGGCAGCGTAGAAGCCCGTCTTGGCAATCGTGAGCCCCTTCGTCGCCTGAAGGTAGCTCGGCATCCAGGTCAGGAAGAGATACTGAGAATAAACGTTGCATCCTTGGGTGAGCGCCAGGCCCCACAGCGTGGGCCCCATGCGTAGGAGACCGATGAGGCCGACCTTGGGCGCCGAGGCGTCGAGGTCGAACTTCTTGGCACCGCGCTCGTTCAGGATCTTCTGACGCTCCTCCTCACCGAGCCAGGTCGCGTCTTCCGGACGGGCGAACCACGCCAGCCAGCAAGCGAGCCAGACGAAGCCGATGCCGCCGGCGACGAAGAACAGCGCCGGCCAGCCGTAGCTTGCGATGATGGGGCCCGCCACAAGGGCGCAGACGGCCGGGCCCGCGTACGATCCGCTGTTGAAGATCGCGTTTGTCATCCCCCGCTCCGAAGCAGGAATCCACTCGCGGATCACACGGGCGCCGGCGGGGTTGCTCGTCGCCTCGCCGGCTCCCATCGCCAGACGCGTCGCAAGTAGCGAGGGGAAACTTCCGGCAATACCGGTCGCCGCGGTCGCCGCCGACCAAAGCGCCAGTCCGAAGCCTGCGACCTTCTTCGCCCCGAACCTGTCAACGAGCATGCCCATCGGGATCAGGAAGATTGTGTAGGTCCACAGGAAGGACGAAAACAGGTAGCCGAGGGCGACCGGCGAGAGGCCGAATTCCTTGGCGATCGGAGAAGCCGCAAACGACAGCGTGACCCGGTCGATGTAGTTGAGCATCGCCAACGAGAAGAGCATCAACGCAATCCAAAG
Source organism: Bradyrhizobium sp. T-1 (assembly GCF_053592855.1). Lineage (NCBI taxonomy): Bacteria > Pseudomonadati > Pseudomonadota > Alphaproteobacteria > Hyphomicrobiales > Nitrobacteraceae > Bradyrhizobium > Bradyrhizobium sp. T-1. The sequence goes on from NZ_CM132115.1 coordinate 6,436,817, forward strand.
CCGCTTCCTCTGCATCACTTCCTCCCTGAAAATAGCGCTTCCCTGCGCGGCCTCATCGGGCCGCTCTTCTCGATTTACTCTCCAGCCACGCGCTCGGGGCGCCAGCTCAGCAGCCGGCCTTCGAGCCAGGTGAGCATTGCCTCCGCGATCAGAGCGACTGCGCCGACGACGATCATCGAGGCGAAGACGCCGTTGGCATCGAACGCGCCCTGCGCCGTTGCGATGAGAAGACCGACGCCTTGTTTGGCACCGAGGAATTCGCCGACGATCGCGCCGACCAGCGCGAAGCCGAAGGAGACATGCAAGCTCGCAAGAATCCACGATGTTGCGGACGGTATGACCACTGAGCGCGTGATCTGCCATCGGGAGGCACCGAGCACCCGCGCGTTCGAGATCAGGGTCTTGTCGGCTTCCCGAACCCCCTGGAAGGCGTTCGCGAACACCACGAAGAACACCATCACGACCGCGAGTGCGACCTTGGAGGCGGCTCCGAGACCGAAGGCGACGATAAAGATCGAACCGAGGATCACGCGCGGAATGGAATTCGCGACCTTCACGTAGATCGAGAAGATGTCCGAAAGCAGCTCGTTTCGACCGAGAGCGACACCGCACAGGATCCCGAGAACGGCACCGATGAGAAAGCCGGCGCACGCTTCATAGATCGTGACCCATATCTGGTACCAGAGAGGCCCGATCGACGTCCCTTCCGTGATCCACTCGACGAGTTTCTCGCCAATGCCGCTCGGCTTACCGAAGAAGAAGGGATCGATGAGGTTGAAGCGCACGCCGAGCTCCCACCCGCCGAGGATGACGGCTAGAACTGCGATGCGCATGACGAGGATGAAGAGCTTCCGTCGCCGGGCCAGGGTGACGAAGGCGTCGGTTCTGGGAGCTTCCGCGACCGGGCGCGGCCCGTCCGTCTGCGTGACAAGGCTCATCGGATCCTCCTCAAGCCTGCTTTTCGCGGGCACGCATGACTTCCTCGCGGAGGTCCTTCGAGATGCGGCGGGCGATTTCGATGAAGCGTTCGTCGTAGCGCAGGGACGCGATCGCCCGGGGCCTTTCCAGATCGATGTCGTAGATCGACTTGATCTGCGCGGGCCGGGTGGTCAGGACGGCGACCTTGTCAGCGAGCAGAATCGCCTCGTCGAGATCGTGCGTGACGAACAGCACCGCCGCGCGATTCTCGGTCCATAGGTTCAGGAGCTCTTCCTGCATGAGCTCGCGCGTCTGGACGTCGAGCGCCGAAAAGGGTTCGTCCATCAAGAGCACCTCGGGCTTGTTGATGAACGTCTGCGCCAACGCGACGCGCTTGCGCATTCCGCCGGACAATTGGTGCGGCAGGCTCTCCTCAAATCCCGAAAGGCCGACCCGGCGCACCCAATCGAGGGCCATTTCCCGGGCCTTGGACTTGTTCATGCCGCGGAAGAGCGGCCCAGCTTCCACGTTCCGCACGACGTTCTTCCACGGAAACACGGCATCCTGCTGGAAGACGAGCCCTACCCGGCGGTCCACATCGCGGACCTCCGCACCGAACAGTTGCACGGAGCCTGCCTGGGGACGGGCGAGACCTGCGATCAAGCCCAGGGTCGTCGACTTGCCGCAACCGGTAGGCCCGACGATCGCGCAGAATTCGCCAGGCGCGATCGAGAGGTCGAAACCGTTCAGGGCCGTCAGGATATCGCCGTCCGGCTTGATGAAGCGGCGCGCGACGCCGCTCAACTCGACTGCGGGCAACATGGGTGTCCTTTCGATACGAGGCGGCCGAGGCCGTCGGGTCGACTACTTCGCCGCGTTGGCGGCATCGACGAATTTGTTGGTGTAGGTCTGTCCGAGGTCGATGGAGGCCTTCTGGACGTCCTTCTTGAACTCCTTGAGCACGGAGAGGACAGTCTCGGCGCCGTCCGCCGGCATTCTGCCGTCGGGCGAGAACATCACCTTGGCGTCGGCGAGCGCCTTCACATACGCGGCCTTGTCGCCGGCGTAGTAGTCCTTCGGCATCTTGTCCGCGATGTCTTCGGCGGAGTGAGAGGCGATGTACTGCATCGTCTTCACGAACGCGTTGACGAGCTTCTGCGTCACCTCGGGATGGGAGTCGACATAGGCGGTCGACATGTAGAGGGATGCAGCGGGATAGAGACCGCCAAGATTCTTCTTGGCCTCATCCGGCGTACGCAGGTCTACGATCACGCGCCCCTGATCGGTATTCACCACGCGCGAAATCGTAGGCTCCGTCGTGATGCCCGCGTCGATAGAGCCGTTCTTGATGGCGGCGACGAACGTCGCGCCGGCGCCGACGGACAGCAGACGCACCTTCGAAGGATCGACGCCGTTCTTCTTGGCCAGATACTGGACCAGGAATGCCGTCGAGGAGCCGAGACCGGTCACGCCGATCGTCTTGCCGGCGAAATCCGCGGGGGAGTTGATGTCCTTCGCCTTCGAGGAAGCGAGAATGGCGTGGCCAGAGACCAGGCCCATCGTGACGACGGACTCGATCTTCTTTCCCTTAGCCTGAAGGTCGATGGTGTGATCGTAGAAGCCGACCGCCCCCTGGATCGATCCGGCGACGAGTTCGTTCGTGGCGTTGACGCCAGCGGGTTCGCTGGCGAGCTCCACGTCCAGGCCCTGATCCTTGAAGTAGCCGAGGCTCTCGGTGAGTTTTGCGGGAAGATAGATGATCTTCTCCATGCCGCCGACCATGAGCGTCAGCTTCTCGGCAGCCGCAGCGGGGGTCGAAGCGCTGACCGCGAGAGCCGCGGCGACCGCCATCATCGGCAATGCGCCACGCCATGACAGAAGGGCGACCGACTTCGTTTTCAGCTTCACGTTCTTCTCCCTGTTTTCTTGCTTCACGGCGGACGCCGGCGGGTCTGTCGAAGGCGCGCTTCCGAGCCCGGAAATGCATTGCCATATATTGTTAGATATGACAATGTCATTTTTAGTGAAATATGACAATCTTGGTCAGGTCGCCGCGGGGTGCCCCTCCCGGAAGACAGCCGGGCGGATCTTTGTTAGAGGCATAGCCCCGTCGGAGGCCCGACATCGGACCGCACAGCCCGCACTCGAAATGGAACAGTCGACTGAGTTTTCAGAGAGGGGGTCGTCCGGATCGCCTAACGCGCTCCACCGGGAGATCGCGCAGCGGATCCTGATGCACGTTCGGATGGAGCGCCTTCCGATCGGCGCGCATTTGACCGAGACCTCGCTCGCGCAGGTGGTCGGCACTTCTCGAGGCCCCATAAGGGGCGCTTTGAGCCACCTGGCATCGGCCGGATATCTCGAGCGCCGGCCCGGTCAGGGCTTCTTTCTGGCGAGAACCGAGCCCAGGGCGGAGAAGGCCGGCGACGCGTTGGCCGTGGCCGATACTGAGCAACTCTACCTGAAGTTCGCGGAGGACCGCTTGCGCGGGCGCCTTGCTGCCTCCGTGACGGAAGCGGACCTGATGCGGCGCTACGATATTCCACGGCACACCCTCCGGCGCATCCTGACGCGCATCGTCAACGAAGGCTGGATGCAGCGGCGCACCGGGCATGGGTGGGCATTCCTGCCGATGATCGACTCCGTCGAGGCGTATCGCGAGAGCTACGAGCTCAGGCGCTTCCTCGAGCCCCAAGGTCTGCGATCCCCGACCTTCAAGCTGGATCGCGCCGTCCTTTCGGAGCAGCGCGAGCGACAGGAGTTTCTGCACAGCGCAGGGTACAAGACGCTCGGCCAGGTCGAGTTGTTCAAGTCGAACAGCGACTTCCACGAGGCGCTTGCCCTGATGTCAGGGAACAGATTCCTGGCCCAGACCGTCGCCCGCCAGAACGAACTGCGGCGACTGATCGAATACCGGCAGACGCTCGACCGAGACCGCGTATGGCGGCAGACGGGCGAGCATCTGGCCATCATCGGAATGCTGGAGAAAGGCTCGATCGAGCGAGCCGCCAAGCTTCTCGACATGCATATCGGCGGAGCCTTGAAGGAAAAAGCTCGGCCGGAGCTTTTCGGACCGTAGCGCCGCTCCTCCGACACCCCTCGATCGTGAGGGGCTCCGACAAGTGTGTCGAGTGATGTCACGAGCAGGAGAACTCTGGACCTTCCAGGTTTCCAAAAAAGAGAGGGCCATGTGGCCTCTTAGTCTGCGGAGTAGCTTTTGCCGCTTGGCGGTCACTACGGAAATTAGAAGAGTGACCCACTCGCCTTTCACTCCGTTTTCGCCATTCACGCCCGATGCTCCCTGCCACTCGGGCGCCCGGCCGGCTATCGCCACTGCCCTTCCTCACTTATCCAGGGAGATCCAGGCAGGGCCCCAGGTTTGATAAATGCATCGACAACGTTGCTCAGAAGTCGAGACACGTTGTTGTCGAAGTCTTTCGCCGGCAATGCCTGACCAAACGCAATCGAGCCGTCCACAGAAAACGACCCCCGTCGTTCGGAGCGTTGAAAAAGACAATGTCCCCCCGGATCATGTCGGAGACAAGATCGGGTGCAGCTGGCTCATGAGTTCGGACCAACCGCGAGAGTGCCCACCAACAATTGGCCGCAGGCAAGCACCACACCTCCCGTGATCGATGGCGAAGCGATCGCAGAATTCGCGAGTGATCGCGCGAGCCTCAGCTCTTGCCAAGACTGTCAGACGAGCGAGCCGACAACCCTCGAAGCGAGAAATCGCAGCATTCACGCGCAATCCGCGCAATCTGTCCTGCCAACGGATCGAATGCGTCAACACGAGTGACAGCAAAATACCTGATTTGCGGAATAGCTGGCGACGTCTTGATCGTGCGCAGGAGACCGATCTCGATCTCGTGCCGGAAATACTGCTCGGTCAGAAAGGTAATGCCCAGTCCGGCCACCGCCAACGCAGAGAGGACGCTGAGACTGTTGCACTTGACGACGCGATTGAGCTTGATGCCGCTCGCGCCCAACCAATCCAGCACAAGCTTCTGCAGCCCTGATCCTTCCCCCTGAGTGAGGATCGGATATCGTGCGATCTCATCGAGCGCGGCCTCGTTGGCCTTGGGGCCGACGCCAGGCGCCGACATCCATTGCAAGGTGACGCTGTCGAGCGGCAGTGCGTTGAAGTCGGCACTGGCCGGCGGATCAAGACCAATGACAAGATCCAGGCGACGATCGGCGAGCTTGTCGAGAAGCACGACGCTGGATTCGACTTCGGGCTCCGGAATGACTGCCGGATAGGCCTCCTTCATGGCCACGATCAGTTTCGGGAGCCAGGTCAGCGCCACAAGCTCGGTGACGCCGAACCGGAAAGCACCACTGAAAGCCAGCGGCCCCGCTGCGACCTGGCGCATTCGCGCCTCAAGCTCCAACAGCTCAGCCGCGAGCTCGATCAGATTTTCGCCGCTGCGCGTCAGGCTGATCGTTCGACTGTTGCGATCGAACAGCGTGCTCCCGACAGCTGCTTCCAATTCGGCGATGCGCTTGGAGATGGTCGATTGCGCCAGGTTCAGCCGCTCCGCGGCGTCAACCACCGCGATGCGTGACACCGCGTGCGAAGCAGGGAAAGCCAGCTTTGGCGAACGCGGCGACATCGCGGACGGCGCCGTCGATGACGAAGCCGGCGACTCCCATCGCCTTGGCGCGCGTCATCATGATCTCGCCGACCAGGGCCTGGTTGAGATCGCCGCCGCCATCGACCACGAGCACGTCGCCCGGCCGGAGCAGCTCATAGGCCTTGTGCAGCATGAAATTGTCGCCGGCCCGCGTCTTGACGGTGATCGCGGTGCCGATCAGGCGGGCGTTGCCATGGAACGGGCGGAGCGCGCGCGTGCCGTGCAGCCGGTTCATGTTGTCGGACACGATCGCAACCTGCGCCGCGGCAAAGTCAGCGATGATTGCAGGCGGGACCGAGGGCGGTGAGGGAAGCTGTCGATGGCCGGGCAGGAGCATGGGCAAAAACCGATGGGCTGTGCGCTGGAGCAGATTTCGCCTGAAGCCTGCCCCGCGATTGGCTTGAAGAAAAGTGAATATTTTTCTACGTATTGGATCGCTTTTTTCGATTGATGGGGGTCGGAGCCATGGTGAACCTGACACTCAAGCAGGTCGAAGCCTTCTACTGGATTGCCGAATTGGGCGGGGTCCCTACAAATCGGGTCCCGGAGAGATCAACGTGCCGGTCTCGATCGACGGCCTAGTGGTGATGCCGGGCGACGTCATTCTCGGCGATGAAGATGGGATCGTGGCCTTCGACCGATCCGTTGCCCCGGAGTTGCTCGACCGAGTCAGACAGCAGGAAGTGCGCGAGGCCGGCGCACTCGCAGCCATCCGCGAAGGTCGCCTCGACAATTCCTATATCGGCACCGGAAACTCTCCTGCCCAAGGGGCAACGTCATGAGCAGCGCCAGTGCCATCGCCCTCGCCCCGAGGGTTCAACGGATCAAGCCGTCGCCGAGCATGGTCGCGCGGGAACGGGTCCGCCAGCTCCAGGCCGAGGGACGTCACGTCATCGATCTCACGGCCGGCGAGCCTGATCTCGATACGCCCAAGCATATCCGCGACGCGGCTGCGGCCGCGCTCGAAGCGGGAGAGACGCGCTACACACCGGTCAACGGAACGCCGGCGCTGCGCAAGGCGATCATCGCAAAGCTCGCCCGCGAAAACGGCGTTCGCTATGCCATGAACGAGATCTCCGTCGGCGGCGGCGCCAAACAGGTCATCTACAACGCACTCGCCGCCACGCTCGGAGCCGGCGACGAAGTGATCGTCCCCGCTCCTTATTGGGTTTCGTATCCCGACATGGTCGAGGCCTGCGACGGCACGCCGGTGATCGTGAGCTGCGGCGAGAACGCACGATTCAAGCTGTCGGCCGAGGCTCTCGAGAAAGCGATCACGCCACGGACGCGCTGGCTCATTCTGAACTCCCCGTGCAATCCCACGGGCGCGTTCTATTCCACCGCCGAGATAGCCGCGCTCGCCGAGGTGCTGCTGCGGCACCCCCATGTCGCGGTCATGACCGACGACATTTACGAGCACATCCGCTTCGATGGCGGGGCAACTCCGTGCATCGTTGCCGCCGAGCCTCGGCTGCGGACGCGGGCCCTGTTGGTCAACGGCGTCTCCAAGACCTATGCCATGACCGGCTTCCGGCTTGGCTACGGCGCGGGGCCCGCAGAGCTGATCTCGGCCATGAACACGATCCAGTCGCAGTCGACGTCCTGCACATCCGCGATCAGCCAGGCAGCGGCGACCGCGGCGCTCGAAGGCGATCAAGGCTTCGTCAGCGAGGCCCGCGAGATGTATCGCCACCGCCGCGATCGCGCGGTCGCCTTGTTGAACGACATTCCCGGCCTTTCTTGCCTTCCGCCCGACGGCGCCTTCTATGTGTTTCCGTCTTGCGTCGGCCTGATCGGGAAGACCACGCCCGACGGCAAGGTCCTGAAGACGGATCTGGACGTCGTCATGCATTTCCTCGATGCCGCCGGCGTCGCCGTGATCGATGGAACGGCCTACGGCATGCCATCCTATCTGCGCATGTCGATCGCGACCTCGTTGCCCAAGATCGAGGAAGCCTGCACACGGCTCGCGCGAACCTGTGCGACCTTGCGCTAATCGCCGAAGGACGAAGGAAAGAGCTATGAGATTATCAAAGGTCGCCGCCGCCGGGCTCCTGATCCTCAGCGGCGTTGTCAACTTGGCGAAGGCCGACGAACTCGCTGACGTGAAGACCCGCGGCAAGCTGGTCTGCGGAACGCTCGGCACGGCCGAACCGTTCAGCTTCCAGGACCCGAAGACGCGGGAGATCGTCGGATACGATGTCGACATGTGCCGCAAGGTCGCAGAGTCGCTCGGTGTCGCGCTCGAGCTCAAGCCGATGGCCGTCGAGGCCCGCATCCCCGAGCTGTTGCAGGGGCGGGTCGACATCCTCGCCGCCAATCTCGGCTGGACCAGGGAACGCGCGCAACAGATCGACTACAGCTATTCGTACTTCGTCAGCGAGCAGAAGGTACTTGTGGCCGCCGATTCCGGCATCGCCACTCTGGAGCAGTTATCGGGCAAGCGGGTCAGCGCGCTCAAGGGATCGTCTTCGGAACAGGGCGTCAGACGTGTCATACCGACGGCAGAAACCGTGACCTTTCAGGATTCGTCCTCGGCCTTCCTTGCGGTCGTTCAGGGAAAGGTCGACGGCTTTTGCGCCTCGGAGCTGATCCTGGTGAAGCTCCGTAAACAGGCTCAGGCCTCCGCGCCGATGTCGATCGTCGAAAAGTCGGTCTTCGTCGAACCGTGGGGACTGGGCGTCCGCAAGGGTGAGGCCACCTTCAAGGACCAGGTCAACAAGGTGCTGACCGAGCTGGATGCGTCCGGAGAGGCCGGCAAGATTTTTGCAAAGTGGTTCGGCCCGGGTACCGTTTATGGAATGAAGCTCGATTTCAAGATCGAGGAGATCAAGGGCTGATCCCTCGCCGCCGCGCGAAACCGAACATCCGGAGAGCATGACTTAACGATGGGCTATGTCTTCGACCCGGCCGCAGTCCTGACCGGCCAATATCTGGACTGGTTCATCTGGGGGCTGGCGACGACGATCGCGCTGACGGTCGCGGCCTGGCTGCTCGGGATGACGATCGGGATCATCCTGACGCTGGTCCGCATGCTTCCATTCAGGCCGCTCGAATGGCTGGTCGCCGGTTACGTCGAATATCATCGCAACGTTCCGCTGCTGGTCCAGATCCTGGTTTGGTATTTCGGCGTCCCGCAATTGTTGCCTCGGGCCATCCGCATGTGGGTCAACAGCCATCACAGCGAGTTTCTTCTCGCCATGGTGGCGCTCGGCCTCGCCAGCGCGGCCTATATCACCGAGGATTTGCGCAGCGGAATTCGTTCGATCCCGAAGACGCAATATGAGGCCGCGCGCTCGATCGGGTTCAACTATCTCCAGGCGATGAGCTACGTGATCCTGCCGCAGGCGCTGCGCATCGTGATTCCGCCGCTGATCAACCAGACCCTGCTCCTGTTCAAGAATACGAGCCTCGCCATGGCGGTCGGCGTCGGCGAGCTGACCTATCGCACGCGCGAGGTCGACAGCTACACGTTCAAGACGTTCGAAGCGTTTGCCGTCGCGACCATCCTTTATCTTGCGATTTCCTTCGCCATCATGGCGCTCGGCAGCTTCGCTGACCGGCGGCTGAAACTCGAGATCCGCTGATGCTGGAGATCCTCGAGGACAACTGGCTTCTGTTTCTGATCGGGCAATACCCGCACGGCCCCGTCGGTGGCCTCGCCATGACGCTGTTCCTCGCCGTGGCTGGTTTGTCCCTCAGCTTTCCCGTCGCAATTGCGCTCGCGCTGGCGCGCCTCAGTGCGCGTCGCTGGCTCAGCGGACCGGCCACCGCCGTGGTTTACGTGGTGCGCGGCCTGCCGCTGATCATGTTCATCTTCTGGACCTATTTCGCGCTGCCGCTGTTGACTGGACGTACGGTCGGAGGCGTCGAGACGCTGCTCTTCGCGCTTGTCGTCTACGAGGCGAGCTATCTGTCGGAGATCATCCGGGCCGGGATTGAAGGCCTGCCAAAAGGCCAGGCTGAGGCGGCAAAGGCGCTTGGCCTCGGCTACTTTCCGACCACCTTCAAGGTCATCCTGCCGCAAGTCCTGCACAACATGATGCCAAGCCTTGTCAGCCAGTTCGTCTCCACGATCAAGGAGACCTCGCTCGGCTATGTCATCAGCGCCAACGAGGTGACCTTTGCGGCGAGCCAGGTGAACAACCAGCTCATGACGCAACCGTTCGAGGTGTATGGCTTGCTGGCGCTGACCTATTTCACGCTTTGCTTCACCCTGACATCGGCGGCGCGCCGGCTGGAACGCCGGCTGGCCGCCGAGCGCGGTGAGCTCGGCGTTCAGCCGGCGTGAGGGCTGTCATGATCCGCTTCGAGGCCGTCGAAAAATGGTTTGGCCCGCACCAGGTGCTGGCGGGCGTGACGGGCGACGTGAAACGTGGCGAGGTCGTCACGCTGCTCGGCTCATCGGGCTCCGGCAAATCGACGCTCATTCGTACGGTGACACGCCTGGAAGCTATTCAAGGCGGACAAGTGCTGTTCGAGGGAGTGGACGTCGCCGGGCGTGGCGTCGACATCAACCGCTTGCGCCAGCGCGTCGGGTTCGTGTTCCAGGCGTTCAACCTGTTTCCGCATCTCACCGCACTCGGCAACATCACGCTGGGGCTGGAGCGCCTGCGGAAAATGTCCAAGCCTGCGGCTAGAGAGCGCGCGATGACCGAGCTCGACCGCGTCGGGCTGGCAGACAAGGCATACGCCCTGCCGTCGCGCCTGTCCGGCGGCCAGCGGCAACGCGTCGCGATCGCACGCGCGCTGGCGATGGACCCGGACGTCATGCTGTTCGACGAGCCGACCAGCGCACTCGATCCAGAGATGGTGGGCGAGGTGTTGCGAGTGATGAGGACGCTTGCGCAGAATGGCATGACGATGGTTGTCGTCACGCACGAGGTCGGATTCGCCCTTGAGGTCGCAGACACGGTCTGGTTTCTGGACAAGGGTCAAATCGTCCAAAGCGGTACACCGGCTGAGGTCCTCGATGATCCCAGTCACGAGCGGCTGCGCTTATTTCTGTCGAGGACACGCTAGGCGTTCTCACCTACAGTGAATCGTGCATGAATGCCCCTTGCGATGGTTGTCGGCAGTCATCTCCTGCTTGGTCGATGGGGCATGCCCATGTAGACTCCTCCCTTCGTAAGCTCGTCGATCATCTGATTGATACGCTTTCGGCGAGTTTCCGGGCGACCGGCACGCGCGATCCAGTGCAGGTAATCGTTGCGCTGATAAGGAGGCCGTTGCTTGAAAGCAGGCATTAGGCTTGCCGTCTCGAGCTCTACACGCAGGGATCGGGGCATTTTGGCGAGCGGCCTTTTGAGCATATCACACCCTGGATATTAGCTTACAAATGCTGAAGGATCATAACACTGGTCGCGCCTGCGGGACCCGCAGCCGCCCCGGCGACGGCCCTTTCAATCTAGTCACCGCGTGGTTCATAGGGCTTTGCGACCCAGCTGCAAACAATGGGCGCATCCACGCGCCGCCGGCTTCGCTCTATCGGCAACACGTCACGCAGATGCGGCCGTGAAATGAGGACCGCACCGAACTCGTGCGCCGTTCCCGGCCGTAATCTCATGCAAACCGCAAATGGCGCGACAGCCGCGGCATACCGTGATGTTCCACGCCATGGTACGACTTGACCTAGGTCAGACGTGCGCACGTCCTATAAGGAAGTTCGCGAGTTCTTTCACTTATCAAGAACTACATTCGATCCCCCGCTTTGGAGTGGCTCCTTGGAGCCAGACAGAGCCAGCCGGCTGATTTAACCCCGTCGGTCGCCTGACCCTCGAACTGTTTCGGGCTGTGATACCAGGAGTGCTAGTCGGCGAAAGGTCTCGGGGTACGCGAGTTTGATATGTTAATCAGGATCACATCTGTGGTGCTTTTTATCGCAGGTGACAGTTTGCCTCAATCCTCTCATAGTCCCCGAAGGCAAAGCGCTTCTGGCGCTGTGCTTCGAGAGACTGGCCGATTGCTCCATTCAGATGCTGGATTCGCTTATAGCTTCCTTGGTGACGCCACAGCCTTGTGCGTGGGCTGCCCCGCCAGACTCTAGGGGGTCAGCACTACTCCTGTTGGGCATCGGCACGACCCCGCTTGATTTGGGAGTTGCGGGCCAGCCCCTAGGACGGCGCGCAGTGACTCTATTGCGGCCCGAGACACGTGGCCGCGTCACTGGCTTATTCGCGGCATTGTTCTTTGTTGGCGGCGCAGACGGCGCGGCATCGGCCCCTCGACTGGACCTTAGTTTGTGCGGCCGCGGCCATCTTTGCGTGGCCGGTCTCATCACGGACGTCGCTATCAAGACCGCCTCTCATAATCGACACGGCTTAGGATGCACTGATGAAAGGCCTATGTATGAAGCTGATCGGAACATATCTGTCGCCTTACGCAAGACGGGTCGCTGCCGCCCTGATCTCCCGCGACGTGACCTTCGAACATGACTCCGTGAACGGATATCGAGAGTTTGAGATCGCCAGCCGATATAATCCGTTGGCCATGGTGCCCTCCCTTGTGCTCGACGATGGAGAGGTCTTGATCGACAGTACGGCTATCCTCGACTATCTCAACGAGTTGGCTCCTGCGGAGCCGCTGATCCCCAAAGAGTCAAAAGCGCGAAGAACGACGCTGAAACTCGCATCGATCGGCTACGGCATCTATGAGAAGGCACGCAGTCTTGCGTTCAGGGGGCGCGATGTTCCTGAACCTGAGGCCGACCGATGGAGGGCGCAAATCGTCGGAGGCTTGCGATCGTTGGATGAAGCAGCGCGCGAAGGGGGACCATTGAGAACGACCCCGTTGGACGCCGCAGCAATCACTGCCATCGTCGCAGTGGAATACCTAGCGCGAAGAACGCCAGATCTAGATGTCGCTTCCGTGGCACCGGCTTTGGCTCAGTTCGCAACAGAATATTACAACGCGCCGCCATTCGCGCTGACAAGGTCGGTCGCTTAAGGTGCTTGGAGGAAGATGATGGATAAGATCGCTCTCATTGTGGGGGTTGGCGGTGCGACCGGCGCATCGCTTTCACGACGTTTCGCTCGCGGGGACTATCGTGTGGCTATGATCGCTCGCAGTGCCGATCGGCTCGCCGCACTCGAAACTCAAATACCGCGTTCGCGCGGTTATGCCTGCGATGTCGCTGACCTTGCCCGACTGGCCGATGTCGTCAAGCGCGTGCAGGCTGAGCTGGGCCCACCCCATGTACTCATCCATAACGCAGTCGGTGCGACATTCGCCAAGATTTTCGACGCATCAATCACAGATCTCGAGCGGAACTTTCGAGTGAACACGACGTCGCTCTTTTTTCTCACTCAGAAGCTCGCGCCAGCGATGATCGACCGGGGAGAAGGCGCAATCATGGTCACTGGCAATACGTCCTCTTTCCGAGGAATTCCAATGCGCCCGGCCTTCGCACCGACTAAGGCGGCCCAGCGCATCCTCGCGCAGTCGCTCGCTAAGGACTTGGGCCCTAAGCGAGTGCATGTTGGATATATCACTATAGATGCCGCCATCGACGCACCTTGGAGGAGGAGCACCGCTCCCTTCCCGGCTTGGCAGGACAAATCAAGCGACGATTTCGCAGATCCCGATGCGATTGCGGACGAGGTCTATCACATCGCGCACCAACATCCCTCTACTTGGTCGTTCGATCACGTCATCCGGCCTTTCACGGAGAATTGGACGATGAACTGAGCGCCATCCCAAACCTAATTCGGCTCACATGATTTCTTGAGGAGAAATGATGCGATCAATTACCGTGCTGGTTTTGGCCACAAGTGTCAAAACGTCTGGAGGCGCATTGGCTCAGGCCATAAACAAAACCGTCAAGGTAAGCAGCCTTGGCGACAAGTCGGGCCTTTAGCCAACATTGGCGGACCGGGCTCTGCTTTCGCGGCGAAGATGGCGATCGAGGATTCCGGACTGCTGGCAAAGGGCTAGAAAATTGACTTGGTCACGGCCGATCACCAAATCCAGTCTGATGTGGAGGTCAATATCGGCAAGCAGATGGATCGTAACCGACCTATCTGTTCGAGGTAAGACCATCAGAAATTAAATATCCTTTTGACTACTAGAAGCTAATCGTAACAAAGCCCACTGAACCGGCATTCCTGCCAATCGAGAAGAGCGTATGTCCCTTGGTGACGAAAAGTTAAGGCCTACGGGCCGCTGGCCGGCGGCCACATCTTTAAGAACCTAATACGCGCCTCTCATCATGCATCCTGACTCGGCATTCGAGAGCATCCCAAATAACTAAGAAGCTAGGTCTGTTTCCCGCGTCTTGCTCTCGGTTTGGAGCGTCGCCGTTTAGTATTGCCAACTGTAACCTTTCGGCTGCGCGTCGCGGAAGGAGAGCTGTGCGAACGGGCGGCTGATTTCGCCTTTAGCCATGAAAACAACAGTTGTGCGTCACGAGAAAGCGGCCTTGCAGCGTCTCTAGCAAGATAGAACGCAAAACGGGGAACCACGCTGACTTCAAACAATCGAACCAGGATACCGCTTTGCAGCTCACGCTGAATCAACGCGTCACGAGCCAAAGCTACGCCGTACCCATCGAGAGCGAACTGGATCGCAAGTCCAAACTCGTCGACCACAATACCACCGGAGAGGTCCTCGACCCTCGTACCAGCTGCCAGAAACCAATCGATCCACCATTGACGTGTCACGTCGTGAATAAGCGGCAGGTGTAGGAGAGCTTCGGGAGTATCGAACGGACCATGCTTCGCAAGAAATGACGGACTACATACGGGATATGAATTTACGGAAATTAGCAGCTCCGAGGTGCTGCTCAGCCAGTTCCCTCCTCCATATCGAATTGCAAAGTCGATCGAGGGATCCGCGAGCTCCTCCAGCTCCACTTTGCTTCGCACATTGATTATCACGTTCGGATAAGACTGCTGGAATTCCGCAAGCCGAGGCATTAGCCAGCGCGAGGCTAAGGTCGGGGTCGTCGTGATGGTCACTGGTCGACGCCGCCGATCGCTGCGCAAGTCATCGACTGCCGCGCGAATGCGTTCAAATCCTGAAAACACTCCATGAAAGAATCGCGTTCCTTGATCCGTTAACTGAACGCCACGGGCCTTTCGCACGAAGAGCCTGGAATCGAGCAGCTGCTCCAGACTAGCAATTTGCCGACTAATGGCGCCATGCGTCACATTCAGTTCGGTGGCTGCGCGCGACATGCTGCCATGCCGCGCCGCCGCTTCGAAGGAGCGAAGCATGGCGAGCGGCGGCAATCGACGGGTCTCAGAGGGAGGTGAGTTTGACATGTTATCCGAAGTCACATCTGTGGTGATTTTTATCGCAGCTGACAGTTCACTTCAACACTTACATAATCCATTCAAGTAAGACGGAGAGCCAAGCTGTGGAGTGGGTGTTGAGCGGCGCAGCCATCCAGACGAGGCGGATCGAGACACTTGCAGTGCACGCAGGGCGACGCATTGATCCGGCAACAGGCGCCATCGTGCCCCCGATCTATCTTAGCACGACATACGAACGCGCTCCCGACGGTAGCTACCCACGCGGTTTTGCGTACGCGACGTTTAACAACCCAAACCGCGCATGGCTCGAGGAAGCCGTTGCAGAAATGGATGGCGCTGCAGCAGCCATAGCGACGTCATCAGGCATGGCGGCTATTGCGAGCGTGCTAAGCTGCCTGTGCCGCGGCGAGAGAATAATCACCTCATATGAGGTGTTCCAGGGCACCGCGCGGCTGCTCAAGGATCAAGTTCGACAATGGGGCATCGAAGTTGACCTCGTGGACATCACAAACCCGGATGCGGTCGCGGCTGCGATAACCCCTCGGACACGGATGCTCTGGATCGATACACCGTCCAATCCACTCATGCGCGTGGCCAATATCGCCGTGCTGGCCGACCTCGCCCACGCAAGTAACATCCGTGTTGTTGTCGATAACACGTTTGCAACGTTCGTGCTGCAGCGGCCAATCAGCCTGGGCGCGGATGTGACCCTGTATGCAGGTACAAAGTTCATTGCAGGGCATTCCGATGTGGTGAATGGTCTAGCGGTATTTAAGGAAAAAAGCGAACTGTACGAGCGCGCGCGGGCGTTCCAGATCAACATCGGCCTGGTTCCTTCTCCCTTCGATTGTTGGATGGTGCATCGGGGCTTGAGGACCTTACCTCTTCGTATGCGCCAACACAGCGCTAACGCCCAGGCTGTCGCAACCTTCCTAGAGACTCACACTGCAATTGAGAAAGTCTTCTATCCGGGTCTACCGTCAAGCGAATGGCACGCCCTCGCGCGAAAGCAAATGCCGAGAGGCTGCGGTGGAATGATGGCCATCGCAGTAAGGAAGGGACGAGCGGCAGCCAAGCGAATCGCAGCTCGCACGAAGACGTTCATGCAGGCGGCGTCGTTTGGTGGAGTAGAGAGCCTAATCGAGCATCGAGCGTCATCTCCGATTCAAACGCGCGGTCAGGGAACCGGATTTGCAGTGCCGGACAATCTGCTCCGGTTGTCTATCGGAATAGAGCATGTCGACGATCTGATCGCAGATTTGGACCAAGCTCTTAGCAGCACCTGACGATTAGCAATCTGGACGGACATCCATGCCAACCTTCGAGACGGTCAATTACAATAGCTCTAACGGCCCTCTTTGGAACGGGGCAGGGCAACAGGGAGCCGCGATCGCACACGCGGTGAAATTGTTTTCCAGTGCACGCAAGCACAACGCACTCACGTGGGCAAATGAGAACGCGTTGGAAGAGTTCCATAAGTTGCTGAGCCTGGAAAATGGGGTGGAAAGTCGCTCGATGCCTCTTCTGGGCGTGCCGATTGTGGTGAAGGATAATATCGATGTTCGCGGCATCGCAACAACAGCCGCTACTCTAGGCCTCCGCGATGCTATCGCATCTGACGATGCGCCTGTTGTGCGCTATCTCCGCGAAGCAGGGGCCGTGGTGGTTGCTAAGTCGAACATGCATGAACTTGCATTAGGCGCGACAAGCATCAATCCCGCGTTCGGCACCGTGGTTAACCCTCACGACACCCGGTATTCGGCCGGCGGCAGCAGTGGCGGATCTGCCGTGGCTGTTGCCCTCGGCATGGTACAGATCGCCCTTGGGACCGATACGTCAGGATCGTCCCGGGTCCCGGCCTCCTGCTGTGGAATCGTAGGGTTTCGTCCGTCGTTCGATCGCTATCCGATCGATCGCGTGGTGCCAATCTCCTACAATCGTGACACTGTTGGATTGCTTGGGTCGACGGTGGACCACATTGCCGCGGTAGACCGCATACTCGCACCGATGAGATGGAAAGAAGCTAAACGCCCTGGACGACTTCGACTAGGAATTCCTTCTCGACTCGCCTGGCAGGCGGCAAAACGCGTGAGAGATGTCTTTCAGGCTGCCGTCGAACGGCTAGTTCGTGATAAGGTCGAAGTCGTAGAATGCGACATTCCCGACGTTCCGAAGCAGCTGTGGTCAACGCAGGTGAGCATCACGGGATTCGATATGCCGAGGCACCTAGAAGTATATCTTCGGCGCTGCGAGATTGATATCGCTCTTGAAGATCTGCTGTCTCAGATCAGTGACCAAACGGTAAAGAAGCGCATCAAGGAAGGCTTGGACGATCGAGACGCCGCCAAGAAACACGAAGCGGCTATGCGGACGACGCTTCGGATGCGCGCCTCCGTTCAGGCCTTGTTTGCTGAGCTTCGGCTGGATGGTCTCTTCTACCCGACCATGCCAACGACTGCTGCACGCGTCGATGAAGTGGAAACAATTCAAGTAGACGATCGGATACAACCGACAGGCCCGACCTTGTTACGGAACACTCTCTTGGCCACGCTTATTGGACTTCCAAGCATATCTCTGCCGATCGGGGTTGCTTCCGATGGAATTCCCGTCGGGGCCTTGCTTGAAGCCCTTCCCGGAGAAGACGCGGCACTTCTCGCAAATGCGAAGCGGCTGGAAACTGCGTTGCGAGCCTGAAGATAGAGATAGCCGACGGCATCGAGAAATACCCGACCTCGGAAACGTGTCCTGACTGCCGAAAGCATCTTTCGCCTGAGCTTTCTCCAGGTCAGCCCAGGCGGCGACGACGACGGCGTTGCTGGCTTCGAGATCACGGTTGCTGAGCGCCGTATCGGGCCGAACTTGCGCAATGCAGACGTCGGCCCTCTCACGATCGCTGATTGACGCATTTCCATACGTGTAAGACCTCACGAACATCGAAGGAGGTGACAGCGAGCTACGCGACCAAGACCGCGTGGGCTGCAGCGCCCGCAAACTGGACACGCGCCGCAACCAGCCCCGGTGGCGCCATGACCAAGAAAGCGGGCGCTGCGGTTTGTCGCTTGCGAGGCAGCACCGAGCGAGCAAGAGGACATGTGAGCTTATCTCACGACGCGCGACGAATTGTTTTCTGCTGAAACGGGCACGGTCGACGCGATATAATTTGCGCAACATGCGGTGTTGTCTTCGAACAACTCGCGATCCATTGTCGTGCATCAGAAGCTGGAATCGATGTCCGAACACCATAGTTCCCACCACAATCATGAGCATCATGGATCTGAACTCTCGGAAGTCGAGCTTCGTGTAAGAGCGTTGGAGTCGGTGCTAGTCGAGAAGCATTATGTCGACCGCGCAGCTCTCGACGAGATAGTTGAGTTCTACGAAAAAACCGTCGGGCCGCGGAATGGAGCAAGGGTGGTCGCCAAAGCCTGGAGCGATCCGACGTTCCACCAACGCCTGATGACAAACGCAACGGCCGCGATCGCGGAGTTCGGATTTACTGGGCGTCAAAGCGAGCACATCGTCGCCGTTGAGAATACGGCAAACGCGCACAATCTAATCGTTTGCACGCTGTGCTCTTGCTATCCTTGGGCGGTGCTGGGTCTCCCCCCGACATGGTACAAGTCGGCGCATTATCGCTCGACCGCTGTAATGGACCCCAGAGGTCTTCTCGCAAGTTTCGGCGTCAACATTGCCGAAGCAACCCGCATCCATGTCTGGGATTCTACTGCGGAGGTGCGCTACCTTGTCATACCGAGACGACCCGCCGGTACTGACGGATGGAGTGAAGAACGTCTTGCGCGGCTTGTGACCCGAAACAGCATGGTTGGCGCAGGACTTCCACTCGATCCGCGAGAGCTGCGACCATGAATGGCGGCCACGATCTCGGCGGCATGATGGGCTTTACCCCTGCGTCGCCTGCGTCGGACGAACCTCTATTCCATGCGGAATGGGAGGGACGGATTTTCGCTCTTAGTATCGCGGCCGGAGCACTGGGCGAATGGAACATCGACGCCGGACGATTTGCTCGGGAATGCCGCTCGCCGCAGGACTATTTTTCATCGACTTACTACGAGTTGTGGAGCAAGGGACTCGCAGATCTGGTCGTCTCACGCGGCCTAGTCACGCAAGAGGAGATCAAATGTGAGCGCAGCCTGGAGGCGCCCAAGGTTACAAAGCGCGGACGCCTACTACCAAGCATGGTGGTCCCGTTTCTGACGAAGGGCACTCCCTACAATCGCCCGCCTGCTTCCGAACCGGCCTTCCGTCCCGGCGACCGCGTCAAGACAAGGACAAATAGCCCAACCGGCCACACTAGGCTTCCGCGTTATGCTAGAGACAAACCTGGCACGATTGATATCGTCCACGGAGTCTTTGTATTCGCCGATACGAACGCGCACTTCGAAGGTGAGCAGCCGCATTGGTGCTACAGCGTGACTTTTCGCGGCACCGATTTGTGGGGTGATCGCGGAGACCCGAATCTTCAGGTAAACGTCGATTGTTGGGAGCCGTATCTCGTGCCCACATAGCATCATTGGCGAGGACGGGTTTTGTATGGAACGCCAATTAACAATTCGAAGCCGAGGCGCAGTGTAACGCGGCACTGATCGTTTCGGCGTGGACAGAAGGCCGCGTTCGCCGTAAAGAATCCCTTCTTGCAGATCCCGATGCTTATGTGGAAGCATGGACGCCCGACGCCACCCGTGGGGCCGCGCCCCTCGAAGTCCTCGGTGTCCAACTTGAAACCCGTTGCCGCAACCGGATGAACGGATCCCGTTGAAAGGGCCGGATTTTAGATTGGAGT
The DNA here is from genome assembly GCF_053592855.1 of Bradyrhizobium sp. T-1. Taxonomy (NCBI): domain Bacteria; kingdom Pseudomonadati; phylum Pseudomonadota; class Alphaproteobacteria; order Hyphomicrobiales; family Nitrobacteraceae; genus Bradyrhizobium; species Bradyrhizobium sp. T-1. The sequence goes on from NZ_CM132115.1 coordinate 6,456,421, forward strand.
GGGCCAGAGCTTCGAGCACTGCTCTAATATTATTTAGGCGCGGAAGCATCTGGCAAGATCGCCAGAATTCCAAGCGCGGGCACTCCGTTTGTCGATTTCCAAGACGACATCCTATTGTCGTTGACTGGGTAAGCTGAAATCGTCAGGGACTGACCTGAGCAGGAGAGCTTCACTGGTGCCGAACGACATCTAACTCGCAATCCCAAAAGCGGTACCACTAGGCCGGTCCGACCATTAGCTCGCCTCTCCAACTAACAATAACCGGCCCTTGGCAGGGTCATGCCAGCGCCAAGTAGAGCGAGCCCTCGCACACCCTCACCGTCACTCGAAGTCCCCCGGCGGCACTCGTTTCTGGGTCGCGCGTCCTCCGCCAAACTCGGTTGGCCGTGCGGCGTGCGGTCGGCTGCATGGTCCCACGCCTTCCGATAGCGGACTAACGTCTCTGGCCTCGCCACGCCCTTCGCCGCGACGAGCTTCTCCAGGGCTGTCAGCCAATGGAGGTAGTAGTTTTCGTCGGCGTCGGGAGCGCCGGCTGCTTGCGCACCCGAAATCTGCTGGGACAGCGCGCCCGCCCATTCCGGCCAGGTGAAAAGACCGCGTTCGTACAGCGCTAGCACCATCGCAAACGCTTGTGCCTCCCAGGGTGCCTTAAACACCGGGCCTTCGGCATCCTGCGGGATGCTCGGAACGGCCCTGGTCGCCTCGTGCGCGACTTGCGAGGTAATCGCCAACATATGGTCTTGCTCCTGATGCGACAGCGCCCGGTCGGCCGCGGTGATATGAGTGGGAATTGAGGACGAGCGAGCTGGAATGGATTTCAGGCGGCGGCTGCGCGAGGATGCAAGCCAAGCCCGGTGGAGTTCCGCCCCAGCGTCGCGTGTCAAGTCCGCTTCAAAACGTGCGCCAATTCCCGCTCGCTTCGAAAGCAGCCGCAGCCTGATAGATCGTGCTTTCCGCATAATCTCTCCCGACCAGCATAAGGCCGATGGGAAGTTCATCGCTAAGCCCGCACGGTACAGACATGGCAGGATGCCCGGTAGCGTCGAACTGCTCCACGTTGCCCATCATATCGAATGCTCGCGTCACGATTTCAGAGATAGATGCTTGCGCTGGGGGTAAGGGCGTTGCTTTTGTCGGCAACGTCGGCAGAAGCAGAAGATCGTACTTCTCAAACATTCGATCGTACGCCGCCTTCATTCGGCGCGCAATGTTTTGCGCTTTTGCGTAATGTTTCCCGTGATAGCGTTTCGAGAAGAATGATCCGGCCAGCATAGAGATCTTAAGGCTCTCCGAGAACGTATCGGCTTTCTCGCGCCATGCGGCGTGAGCCTGAAGGAGGCCGACCGTATAGAGTCCCTTCCAATTCCACCCCATGCCGTTGCCTATCATCATCTGCGCCAGTGAGCCCTCGATAGCGATGGGGGCCCACACAGCCGCCGTTGTGGGATGCTCGGGAATTGAGATATCCTCAACCTCTGCTCCCAGTCGAGCGAAGCGCTGGGCGCCTGCGAGGACCTTGTCCTTCACGTCTTTTTCCATGTTGGACAACGTGAAGCCTTCCTTGAGCACTCCGATCCTCAGCCCCCTCACTCCCTTGGTCAGCGCTTCAGTGTAGGGCGCAATCTTCGGACTGTATTGCCGTGGATCAAGGCTGTCGGCTCCCGCAAGCACTTCGAGAAGTAATGCGTTTTCCCGCACAGTCCTAGTCATGGGACCGGTATGATCGACCGTTGCTTCGATGGGCATCACGCCCGTGTAGGGCACAAGTCCAAATGTCGGCTTCATGCCGTAAATGCCACAGTACGATGCAGGAATTCGGATTGAGCCGCCCTGGTCACCGCCGATTGCCAGGTCAACTTCGCCAGCGGCGACAAGGGCACCACTGCCTGACGAGGAGCCACCAGCGGAGTAGCCCGGCTTGTGCGGATTATGAACGGAAGCTGGCACGGATGTGTGGCTGCCACCTGACAGGCAGAAGTACTCGCAGACCGATTTCCCGATAATCGTAGCTCCAGCGTCGAGCATGCGCGTGACAATAGTTGCGTCGAGATCAGGGACAAACCCCTCAAGTGAGGATGCCCCATTCATCATTGGCACGCCTGCTAAGCACACGTTGTCCTTTAGTACGACCGTTTTGCCAGCCAGCTTGCCGGTCGGCGCCCCTTTTATCTCGGTCTTTAGGTACCAGGCATTGAACCTATTTTCCTCGGGTGATGGCCGATAACCGGGCGTGCGTGGATACTTCACCACCGGCACGTTATCCGGCAAACTGTCGACAATGTCATATGCCGCACATTGACGTGCCATGAGGGTGGAATATTCCTCCGCCTGCGCAAGGGTTAGCGTGATGCCGAGATCCGCACCTACGGTTATCAGTTGATCCGGGGTTGGGCGATTGACGGCCATGATGTTCCTCCGCTAACTCGATTCATAGGAAAGCGTGCGCGCTGCTCGTCAGTGCACGGACGAGAGCGTTGGGGACTCACGAAAGGGTTACAACGGTGTTCGGATCGAACTCTCCGGTGATGCACCCTCTTTGGATCGTGAGAATCCTGTGCGACAGGGACGTGATAAACTGCAAGTTCTGCTCAACTAGGAGCATCGTGATCTCGCGCTCCTGTAGGAGTCGCAGTAGAACTTCCGCGATCTCGTCGACGATCGATGGTTGGATGCCCTCGGTTGGTTCGTCTAGCAGCATCAGTCTCGGCCGACCGCACAGGCAGCGCGCAAGCGCAAGCAACTGCTGCTCGCCTCCCGAGAGGGCTCGACCGGGTCTGTCGAGCAACGGTCGCAGGCGGGGGAAGAGACCAAGCACGTCCTCAATGACGGTGAGATCTTCCGGCCCACTATGTGTAAGACCCATGCGCAAGTTTTCATGAACCGAGAGCTCAGCGAAAATTGCGCGTCCCTGTGGCACAAAGCCCATTCCGCGCCTAGCCCGAAAATGTGTCGCAGTTCGTGTGACGTCCACATCCAAGAATCTTATCGATCCGCTCGTCGTCGGCAACAATCCCATTAGAGTGCGCAGAAGCGTGGTCTTGCCCATACCGTTGTGGCCAAGCACGCCGAGACACTGACCGAACTTGAGCTCGAGGCTCACTCCCATTAGGATCGGCACCCGGCCATATCCCGCTCGAACATTGTCTACCCTAAGCATTATGCCGCGACCTTCTTCCCGAGATACACGTCGCGAACACGGTCATCACGCATTACCGCATCGACGTTGTCCTCAATCAGGATTTGACCTTGATGGAAGACCGTGACCGTCTTTGCGATCATCCGAACGAATTCCATGTCGTGCTCGACGATGACCACTGCATGCTCACTGCTGAGACCTCGAATGATCTCAGCCGTTCGAGAGATTTCTTCGCGCGTCATGCCAGCGGCCGGTTCGTCGAGGAGGATGAGCTTCGGGCCGGCGGCCAACACCATGCCGATTTCGACCCACTGCCGCTCTCCATGCGACAATTGGCCGGCCAGCAAGCTGGCCTTCTCAGCGAGCCGTATCTTGTCAAAGATCTCCTTGATAACTCGACTGGTCGTCTGTGCTGTGTTCTTCCGACGCGCTGCTATGAAGATGTTCTCCTCAACAGATAGGCCATCAAAGACACTCGGCACTTGCGTCTTGATCCCGACACCTAGCCGCGCAATCGCATGTGGACTTGCGCCCGCAATCTGCCTCCCACAGAAGGTGATCGACCCCGTCGTGGGCGTTAGCTGTCCAGTCAACATTTTGAAGAACGTGCTCTTACCCGCGCCGTTTGGGCCGATAAGGCACCGCAGCTCTCCCTTGACGACTGACAATTTCACGCCATTGACGGCAACAACGCCGCCAAAACGCTTGGTGAGGTCTTTCGTCTCAAGTAGTGTCATAATGATCCCTACTCGGCAGCCACGGTTTCAGCGGTCTTGATGGAAGGTTGGCCTCGCATTACTCTGAGAATGACCGCCTGAACGTACTCACGAACCAGCGGGACCAAGCCCGTGGGTACGAGTAGGACAAACACCATCAATACCACACCGAGTACAAGGTTCGGGTTGACCGCTTGTTGCGCCCCGACTTCTGAGACGAGAAGTTTGACGAGACAGCAGCCAACAACCGGTCCGATTAGACTGCGAAGTCCCCCGACCATCACCCACACGACGATCTCCCCCGAGAGGGCTAGACCAAAAATGGTTGGACTCACAAATGCACCCCATGCCGTGAAAAATGCACCGGCCAGTCCTGCGACCCCACCACCCATCACGAAGATCAAAAGCTTGTAGGCCCGCGGGTCATAGCCGAGCAGAGATGCGCGAGCCTCGTTCTCACGTATTGCAACGACGGCGCGCCCAAAGCGACTTGCAAGAAAACTTGCAAGAGCTGCGTAGACCAACACCAGCGAGCCGGCCACTGCGTACCATGTCTGCGCAATGTCGAGCACCGCGCCCGGATTGAATGGCACGTTTAGGCCAGGCACTGCGGGCATGCCGTTGAATCCGCCGAGCGCCGCAATGCCGATCCGATACTCGTCGCCAGCGGTCGAATTTACGAGGTTGAATAGCACTAGCGTAACGGTCAACGTAACAACGCTGACATAAGCATCGCTAATCCTTCCGTAGAACATAAAATACCCAAGCGCGCCCGCCAGAAGCCCAGGAACTGCTACCGCAAGAGCAACCGCGCTTGTGCTGTCGCCAAAATTAATGGACGTGACCGCGTAAGTGTACGCACCCAAACCAAAGAATGCCGCTTGACCGAACGAGAGAATACCTCCGAAGCCCCAAATGAAACCCAGACTGAGCGCAAGCATGCTCAGTGCGGCAAAGCTCGTGGCCTGCATAAGCTCATATGACTCGAGCATTCCTGGCGCAAGGGCGACCAGCATCGCCATGCCAAGGGCAATTAGTACCCGACCGTAAGCAGTTGGAGACCATCCTTTCACAAGCTCCTCCGGAAAAAGCACGCAGAGAGTCCCTGCGGTACGAACCGAATCAGGATGATCGCCGAGATCAAGAGAGCGACTTCGCCAAATATCGGCGTTGTCCAATATGAGACGAGTTGGTTGATAGAACCGAAAATTGCCGATGCAGAAGCCGTACCGGCAATGATGGCTGCCCCGCCGCCGACAACCGTAATGAACGCCTTCGCCAAGTATGCCGCGCCCATGGTTGGAGCCACGCCTAACACCGGCGCAAACAGACCTCCTGCAAGGCCCGTCAGAGCCGCGCCAATTCCGAAGGCCACCATGTAGACCCGACTAGGGTCGACGCCCAGAGCGGCGGCCATCTGACGGTCCTGCATAGTCGCACGCGCGATCAACCCAAGACGAGTGTACCGCAACATCGTCCAACTGCCGATCAGCAATGAGATGGCCACAACTATGAGGACAAGCGTGTACAAACTGAACCGAAAGGCACCGATAGAGAAACCACCAAAGGGAGTCGGCACGCTCTTCATTGTGTTTCCGAACATCGTCGCCACAAGCCCGGAAAGCAGGAGACTAAGGCCCCATGTGGCAAGCATGGTGTCTATCGTCCGGCCATAAAGAAATCGGATTAGACAACGCTCGACCACAATTCCGATCAAGCCGACGACGACAGGCGTAATGATAAAGATCGACAGCCATATATTAAAGCCGGCCTGTGTCGCGACTACTGTGGAGTAGGCACCAAGCATCAAGAATTCGCCATGCGCAAGATTGAAGATGCGCATCATTCCGAAGATGACCGCAAGGCCGAGGCAAAGAAGAACGAGTGACGCTCCGCCACTCAGAACATTCAGCGCAAGAATTGCGACTAGATCCATTGCCCGCATCTCCGCACAAGTGAAGCAGATCTCGCGGCAGCCGGCCATGCGACTCCTGGAGCTACCGTTCTCTGTCTGTCGCGATCGCGGCGCAGCCCGCCGCTACCCGTCAGTTTCGATAAGACCATCACTGCGCCACTCAGATCTTGACGATGTATTGCTGCTGGTCGTTCGGCCTTTCGATCAGATTGCACACGCCCGCGGTATCCAGGGGCCTTTGGTTTTCAAAAGTATGAACGATGGACCAGGCCTTGTTCCTAACTTGGCCCAGAACTGCGTTTCGGGTCGCGTGGTGGGTCTGCTTGTCAAGGCCAACGTGGCCGGTAGGACCGTCAATCTCGAGCCCGCCCTCGATCGCTTCAATGACCTTCATGCGATCCAGGGTGCCTGCCTTTTTCACACCTTCGGCCCACATCCAGAATCCCTCGTAAGTGCAAGCCGCGAGCTCAGTTATGTATGGAATTTCCGCGCCGAACCTGTCTTTCAGCTTCTTAACGAACGTCCTACTCGCTGATGTTTCTAGTTCCTCAAGATAGCCGTACGCACCGATTATGCCCTCAGTCACCGCGGCTTCCTGGGTGTTCGTCTCGTTGATGAGACCGAATGTCGTGGACGCCATCGGGATCTCTTCTTTCATCCCGGCTGCTGCCCATTGGCGATAGAATGACGTATGGTTGCTCCCCACGAGAACCGAGAATATGAAATCCGGTTTTGCGGCCTGAATCTTGCTAATCGTTGGTCCGAAATTGGTGGCGTCCAAGGGAAAGAAATCAGTTGAGAGGACCTGCCCCCCATTCTCGGTGGCATACTTCGTCATCCACTTCGCCGTGATCTGTCCGTAGTTATAATCCGCGGCGATAATGTAAGTTTTCTTGCCCCACTTGTTCATCGAATAGGGAACGAGTTTCTCAACCGTCTGCGCCGGAGTCGTCCCCGTGCAGAATATGTTCCGGTCACACACTCCGCCCTCGTACAATGTATTGTAGAAATAGAGGACCTTGTAACGGTCGAAAGTTGGACGGATCGCCTCGCGCGAAGCCGACGTAATGCCCCCATGAACAACAGAGACCTTGTCCTTCAAAGCAAGCTGCTGAGCGTATTGGGAATAAAGCTGGATATTTGACTGAGTGTCGTAGTGAACGAGCTGCACCGGCCGACCAAGGAGACCTCCCGCCGCATTGAGTTCGTCCGCTGCGAGCGTGAGACACTGAGTCATCGGAATGCCAAGTCCGGCGAGCGGGCCGGACTGATCGTGCAAACTCCCTACAAGGACCGGCGCTTCGGCGCCCCACGCCGCGTGTCGGAAAACAGCGGGACCTGCAAAGGCACCTGCGGCAAATTTCAAAATGTCACGTCGCCTGATGTTCTTCATAATCCCTCCTCCCCAAGAGAGTCAGCCGGTTATGCTGCGCTTGCTCGAGAACGACCGTCCTTCGTCGAGCCGGTCCATAACGCGCGACCAAATTATTTGCGCAGTATGCGACTCGTGCCCAACGCCTCAACTGAGAAGAAATCGCCCAGACGTGTGAGCCTCATTCACAGCTTGCTCTATGACGGCTCTTTGCGCGTAGCGCGTCAACCAAAGGCTTCCATTCTTTTGCACGATTCAGAGGACGCACGGAGCGTTGGAGCGGATACACCAGTCATCTAGAACGCGAATGCATCTTACAGAAGAAGCGCCGAGACTTCTGAAGGAGGGTGCTTGTGGCGAATGCAGGTATGAGAGGCTGGCCGATCGCGCCGTTGGTGCTAAGCCAGCAGGAGCAGACGTTTTGAAGAGGCACGTTCGCGATTGTGCTGCCCGGTCGCTGTATCAGCGATGCCGCGCGATCCCGCGATGCGCGGATGGATTGCCAAGTACGTCTTTGGCAAAGGAAAGCTGTCAAACTTGGTGAGAGATTTTTGAAACGCCTCTCGATTCGAGAGTTGCTCTCGCATGACTGCTCCATGAGCTTGCCAACGAAGCGAGAACAATGCGCCCAGTATCGATCGGCACGCTTATCTTCAAGAATCCTCGAAGGAGATGACGGCTCAAGGACTGTATCGTCTGGGTCCTCCACGCACCAACCGAGAACCCCGCTCATAATAGGCTGTTTTTTCCTCGTTTAATCCCGATCGAGTTTCTGCAGCATTGCCAAGAGCCCAAGCGAATGCGATTTCAGCGTCGGAAACGACAGGTCGCCTGCACGATCTGAAGGCGCCAAGCCTCATCGCGGTCGGAGACCAGGATATATTCACGCCAGAAAGGGATCTTCGCGGTGTTCATCAAGCGATAAGTGGAGAGGCGTTCGCGATGTCGCCAGGCGGACACAGTCTAATCGAGGAATCCGCGCAAGAACTCTTCGAACTTCAGGTCACCTTCCTACGGGAGCACCCAATCAAGAGACGATTCGCGCAAGGTGCTCGGATCGCGTCGCATCTCGCGTGACGCCGATGGCCCGTCTGGACCAACCCGCCCGACTTGGGGCACCGACCTTATCCGTTCGAAGCGAATCCAATTTTGCGAACAATCATACCGGACGGACTGTGCCGCTGCCCTAAAAACGAGCAGGATTCGGTATCCGTCGAGGGTGCCGAATCTATCGACGCCCGTATTTCCCTCCGCGCAGCCATGTTGCAATGCGCCTACAATGTCCTGCAGTAGTTGCGCCACGTCACCGCCTGAACGAAGCTGTTACCTGGGAACCATGTCGAAGTAATAGTCCAAATCATCGATCAATATGTTCCCGCCTAAGCCGCAGCCGGCCCCAGTAGCCGTTAAAAGAGTCGTGGGACGTGGAGCCATTCACAATTGGTCCGGTGTGAGGAGCCTTGGTGACATAGTTGATTGTACCGCCGGTTGCCCCGACGCCCGACGACAGTGACGCCGGGCCTTTCAGGATTTCGACCTGCTCGAGGTTGGCCGTGTCCATCGGGCTGTCATCGTCGACGGACCGATCTTGATGCCGTTGTAGAGGATGATGAGCTGGTCTCCGGTGAAGCCGCGCATCGAAAGGATGGCCTGCGCGACCGGCGCATCTCCACCGGTCACGCTGACCGCGGCCTTTGCGGCCTCAGTCGCCGTCCTGATCCCCTGGTCCTGGATGTCTGCTTGTCGATTGTTCGACGATCGCCAGTGCTTCCCGCGATGTGAGTCCGAGCCTCCGAGCCGCGAGCCGGCTTCCGTGATCACCGCCGTGTTGAGCGGGGCGGAGCGGCATTGCTGCCCGGCTGCGCCGTGGAGGCCGCACTCGTCAGTTTGGCTTGCGCTGGACGTTGCTGCGGGCTGTGCAGATGGTTTGTTCGCCTGAGCCGAGCGCTCGGGCTGGTCGCCGCGGTGGCGGCGATACCGTGACGGGGTCTAGGAGCTCGAGGCTCCTTGGTCTCGTCGCGGTTGGCCGAGCTCCGAAGGTAATAATGCTCCACTGCGAGAGCAGCGAAGGCGAAAGGAAGCATCGACGTTGCGACGCGGGACTCATCGCTAATCTGAACGCGAGCATCCAATTCGGCCACGCGAACGACTTGGTATAGCGTCTTCTGCGCTGCTCCTCCACGTTAGCGGTTGGACTGCACTAGCTATTTCGACACGAAGAATCCCGGGAGCGTTGGCACGCGCACCAAAGCTGCAGAGGAGAGCCAAAGTTCCCCGAGCTACATCATCAACGCCGCGGAGACAACATTGGTGTTCCGAACACAAGCCTTGGGTAAGAAGGCAAACTCCGCTCGGCGATTGCAATTCGAGAGATAGCAGACAGATGATCGTTTTCCATCTTCATGACTACCTCAAGCATCGCGATCTACGTCAGTGGCTCCTCTTCATCAAGCGTATTTCGGCTCCATCATCTTTTCGCCGGCTTGGAAATGCGAGCCACGGCGTCAGAGACCAATTTTCGGTGCTCGTGTGTAGAATGTGCCAGCGCCTGAAATGCCGCCGACATCTCGAGGATGGTTTCGAAGCGGCTGGTTTGCGCCTCTCGAATGAGGCGTTTGGCCATACGCAGCTGATGCCCTGGATTTGCAGCAATCTGAGTTGCGAGTGACAACGCCTCTTCAAGAAGATGCGCCGCTGGTACTACTCTCGAGACTAAACCACAATCGAGCGCCTCCTGTGCATTGAGAGAGTTTCCGGTAAATGTCATCTCAGCCGCCTTCGATAGGCCTACTACGCGCTGTAGAAGCCAAGCGCCGCCATCACCCGGGATAATACCGATCTTCACAAAGCTCTCGGCGAATATCGCCCCCTCGCTCGCAATTCGAATATCGCACACGCAGGCGAGATCGAGCCCTGCTCCAATGGCGGGCCCGTTAATAGCCGCAATCACCGGAACTTCTAAGTTGTGCAAGGAAAGCGGGATGCGCTGAATTCCTTCCTTGTATGTATAACGTTCTTCAATTGGAGGTGTTGCTCTGCTTTCGGCACGTTCATGCATATCTTTGATGTTGCCACCCGCGCAGAATACGCTGCCGTTCCCAGTAACGATCACAGCGTTTATTGACTTGTCCCGCTGGACTTCACGACAAGCCCTCTCAATCTCGCCGTACTCGCGTTCCGATGATAAAGTGTTGCGCGTTTTCGGTGAGTTCAACGTCAGCAGTGCGATTTGGCCGTGCCTTTCGAACTTTACGAAGTCCGTCATCCGAGTCCCTTTCCTTCAACAATGCCCATGCTCGCCAAGTCGCGAATTTCCGCGCGCGTCATATCGAGGACTTTCTCGAGCACCACGACCGTGTGCTCCCCGACCAATGGTGGAGGTAACTGATACTCGACCGGGGTCTCAGATAAACGAATTGGGCTACCGACCAGGGCAACTGTGCCGGCGGTCGGATGTGGCATCTCGATTTTTAACTCGCGCTGGATGACTTGCGGGTCGCTGAAAACGGCTTGTAAATCGTTAATGGGTCCACATGGCACGCCCGCAGCCTCACATATCGCGACCCATTCGCTCATGGTCCGCTTTACGGTCGCGGCGCTGAGAAGGCCGATAATCGCTTCACGGTTCTCGACGCGACTCGCGTTCGTCGCGAATTTATCGTCCTTCGACCATTCAGGGTGCCCAACAGCGTCGCAGAGAGCAGCAAACTGACGATCATTGCCTACCGCGACGATCATGTCGCCGTCCGATGTTGGCAGGTCCTGGTACGGTACGATATTTGGATGCGCGTTGCCCATGCGCATCGGTGGCTCGCCCGTCGACAGGAAATTCATGTTCTGATTGGCCAAGCTCGCGACCTGCACGTCAAGCAGAGCCATATCGATATACTGGCCCCTGCCAGTCTGTTGACGGTGCTGAATAGCGGCAAGAATCGATACAGCGGAATACAGGCCTGTCAGAATGTCAGTAAGTGCGACGCCCACCTTCTGCGGTCCGGCTCCAGGCTCCCCTTGCTTTCGCCCGGTGATGCTCATGAGGCCGCCCATCCCCTGGATCAGGAAGTCGTACCCGGGGCGCGCCGCATATGGACCGGTTTGTCCGAAGCCGGTAATCGAACAATAGACGAGGCGCGGATTCACCTTGCTGAGGGAATCGTAATCCAACCCGTATTGCTTTAAGCCGCCGACCTTAAAGTTCTCAAGCAGAATGTCACTCCGCTCGGCCAACCGACGGATTAGCATCTGGCCAGCGGGCTTGGTAAAGTCAACGCAGACAGACCTCTTGTTCCGATTGGCGGAGGCAAAATAGGCCGACTCGGTTGTTTCTGTGCCGCCGGCGCCACGGAGAAACGGCGGCCCCCAGGTGCGAGTATCATCACCTCCGCCTGGTCGTTCGATCTTAAAGACCTCCGCACCAAGATCCCCGAAAATCTGGGAAGCCCATGGCCCGGCCAACACACGTGTAAGATCTAGGACTCTTAAACCGGCAAGTGCACCACTCATTGCGCTCACTTCGCTGATTAGGTGACAAGAAACCTCATCCGATCCTCCAATATCTGCGCGTCCCGGCCGCAACAACGATAAGACTTATCGTTGGCCTAACCGCGCCGCTGGTTGGAAAGGGCTCGAGATATGTCCTCTCCGCCTAGATATTGGAGCCGGCTAACCCGTATATATTGGGCGTAGAAAAAGTGCCGGGGCGCAGGACCCCGGCAGTTTCAGGAGGGAACGCCCAAGCGGGCCTCTTTGAGGTAAGCGACCTGATCGCTCACTCCCATTGGGGGGACGGAAAGGTGAGCCAAAAAGTGGTCACTTCTTTCCGCCGGTGAGCGACGAGGACGGCTCGCCTTCATCCTAGGCTGTCGCCCACAAATACTGACGCCAGATTGTCACCATTTCTCGGCGAACGGACGGATTACAATGTCAAACGTCCACGCGGAGGACTCCTGGTGCGCAATGCGATATACCTCTTCAGCAATCGCATCGGGACGAACGAACCATTCTTCTCGCGCCTTTGACCAGTCAGCGGGCGGTGGATGCCAAGAAGGGGGCTTGCGGCCACCTTCGCTGAGCCAAGGGGACTCAATAGATCCATCGATCGTCACATAACCGACGTGCACCCGGTGAGGCCACAGCGTACGAGCAAGCGACTCCGCAAGAATGCGTTGAGCCGCCTTGGTCGGCGCAAACAGCGTGTAGTTGGGGACCCCACGGAGCGAGGACGTGTTACCGGTGACGACAATAGAACCGCTCCCCGCCGTAACCATATCCGGCGCGACATTTCGAGCCAGATAAAGTAATGCGGTCGTATTCACCCGAAAGTTGCGCTCCAATTCCGCGGGATTCGTCTCAAGAAATGTTCCGAAGGTCGCCGAGACGGCGTTATGGACGACTACCGAGGGCTTTCCGAGGTCATTGCGCACCTCAGCGATGGTTCTTGCCAGCGCATCCAGATCGGACACATCACATACATATGCCTTACTATGCGCAATCTGCTGCTCCAGCTCTTTCAAGCGGTCGCGGCTACGCGCAAGCATTGCAACTGCATAACCATCACGCGCAAAGCGGCGACTGATAGCCGCGCCTGTCGCACCCCCGACACCCGTTACGAGACAGACCTTGCTTGTCATATATCATGCTCATCAAATGGAAGGACGTGTACGCGCGAAGGCTGCCTCACCTGCCAATGCCGACGCCAACTTCGCGAGCGCTGGCGCAACGTCAGCAGGGCGGAAGCCCGGGTACCATCGAGGGGTGTACTCGAACGCAACAACAGCAGAAATTGTCGCAGCGTTGAGACCTGCGCCGATCGCTCCACCCGCGCCCGAGGCGGCGTCGAGCGCCTTGAAGCCACCGACAATCTGCAGCCGATAGCGCTCGAGCAAATCTGGCTGAGCAGATCCGACCGGTCGCTTCTGCTCACTATAGTGCGCGGTGACCTGCTCGCAGACGGTGTTCGCTATGGCGGACAGGCGAAGCACATCCCGGCGTGCCGATCCAGACTCCGGAATCAGGGCCCGCTCCGGTCCAACCAGCTCGTCAAGGTAGTCAAAAATTGCTGCGCTATCGAATAGACGCTCACCGTCATCGAGTTCAAGGATCGGCACCTTTCCGACAGGGTTAAGTTCTCTTGCCCTGGCAGGATTGGCATAGCCGTTGAGATCTTCGTGCTCATATTCGATATCTCGCGAAACCAAGGCGGCTGCCACGCGACGGGCATAGGGAGAGACATATGTCCCGATGAGCTTCATTGTTGATCTCCAATTAGGTGCATATGCACTATCTTTAGATTGCTCAAATTCACGCGTCAATAGATTTTGACGATACGCTGGAAAACTAGGAAGCTTGTATTAAAATGCATATGCACCTATAATTTTGGTGCACCCCTAAGGAGAAACTCTGTGCCCGACCGATCGGCTTTGTCAGACTCCCTGGCATGCAATTGCTCCGCACTGCGGAAGGCGACAAGACGTGTGAGCGTGTTGTACGATCGTTACCTGGCCCGCTGCAGCTTGACGATCGGCCAATATGCAATCCTTGCCGAGATTGCGTGCCGCCCAAATGATGACCCTCCCACCCTCGGGGCACTTGCGGAGGCACTCGTGATGGATAGGACGGCGCTGAGCCATACGTTGAAACCGCTGGAGCGTGATGGCCTCGTGCGCGTTGGCCGCGATCAGCGCGATCGCCGCGTCAAACTCATCCGCCTGACCGCGCGCGGGCGGGACCGGGCCGCTGTGGCACGATCCTGTTGGGCTGAAGCGCAAGTCCACTTTTCCGAAGCGTTCGGCGAAGATCAGGCGATTGCGCTACGAGCGCTTCTGAGAATGGTTGCGGACTCCGACTTTGGCTCTGCTCAATTCTGAGCTAATCGAGGTTGTCCACGTTGGACCACCACGCCCCATACTGCCGGCCGCCGCCGTCTGTCCTTGATAGGGCGCCCGCACCATGAAGATGGGCTCCGGGTCGATCGACAGGCCGCAACAGAGGTAACTTAGCCGGCTGAGGTTCTCCAAAGATGGTCTAATCGGGTCACATGGAAATTTGGCAGACCTGGCCAGCATGGTTAGGATCGCAATTTACTGGTCGACTTATGTCCTGCAAGTAAGATGCTGGGAAGAGAAGAACGTGGTCCAGATCAGGGCTGGAAGCCGAGCTTCGCGAGGCAGGACCGGTCCATGGGCTCCGCGGCTCGTTCAAATGGCCAGACACAGCATCGTTCTCGTGCCGGGAACGATCGAGGATCAGGCACACGTGATCCGAGTGCTAGGAACGTGACGGTTCAATGTTTTTCTTACCTTCAATGTGGGATGATCGTTACGAACGCGATCCTGAGACTGACATTGCGTATGCGCATGCGAGAAGTATCTGCCCGCCGATTCGATCGATGCTGGACCATTATGCAATGCGATCGAAGGATCACGTTGACGTCCGAGCGGATGATGCTGCCGACGTGACCAACGAGCTATCCGTCATTTGTGCGGCGTCCAAGTCGCATCAGGCCCGCTTCAATCGCTGCGATCTCCCGCTCGATCTGTCGGACCGTCGACATGTGATCGGGCTCGTCTTCCGGTTCTAGGTCGCGGACTAATTGTTGGCGCTGCATTCGAAGGTCTTCGAGAGCGTCGCAATCCTCCGACTGCACGCAATGCTCTACAATCAGCTCGATAGCTTTTGCCATTAGGAAAAGTTCCCGAGCGGGTTCATCCGTATCGCCGCGACCGCTCATCCGGTCAACCGTTCGAGGCCAGCGCACGACAATCGCATCTTTCTGGGTCAACAATGCCCAAATCTTGCCTGAGCCAGCCATTGCGGCCTGTTTGATGCCGATCTTATCGCATGGGTTGGCCATTTCACTGAACCTCATCAATTGATGGTCGGCCTATCTTCCCTTTGCCGCCAAGCTGAACCACCCGATTTCCGTGATAGACGGGCCCTTCCGACTCAGTTAGACGATCACAACCCATCGGGCGGAAGTCCAGTTGTGCTTGCCATCATCGGCCGTGCGCGCTCGCCCTCGCGATAGAACACGTAGAGACCGGACAGCACGATAATCGCGGCGCCCGTCACCATCATGGCGTCGGGCCTGTCGCCGAACACGAGATATCCGAGCAGCATGGCCCAGAGTACCGCGGAGTACCGGAACGGCGCCACCGCTGAGATATCGCCGGTTCGGAGCGCCATAATGATACACTGATAGCCGATCAAGAGAAGAATCGCAGCGAACCCCAACAGAGCGAGCGCGCGGCCGGATGGCGGCGTCCAGCCGCCGAGCGGAACCAGTATTGCCGCTCCGGCGATTGTAACGCTGACGGCGGTCAACAGGGTGACGAACAGTGACGGAATTGGCGCGGGTATCCGCTTGGTCGCGAGATCGCGTATAGCGGAGAAGATTACTGAGATCAGCGCGAGCAGCGAAAACTGGTTGAATCCCTCGCCCCCCGGCCGAACGATAATGAGAACGCCGGTAAAACCGGCCGCTATCGCCAGCCAGCGCCGCCAATCGACAGGTTCACCGAACGTCAGGGCCGCGCCGAACGTGATGGCCAGTGGCAGCACCTGAAGGATCGCGGTGGCATTCGCCAGAGGCAAGTTCACGATCGCCGCCAGCAACAATATCGTTCCGCCGACTTCACCAGCCATCCGCAGCAGAACCGCCTTGACCAACAGCGTGCGTAACGGCCGCAACGCCCGCTGATGCGAAGCAAGCGCTGCGATTAGAATAATCGCGAACAAGCCTCGCAGCAGCATAACCTGGCCGAAATTCATCTCGGCCGACACCGCCTTGGTGATCGCGTCGTTTATGTTGAAAGTTGCCATGGCAGAAGCCATCAGCACGCTTCCGCGAACATTCGGGGAAAGGGCCAAATTAGTTTCCAAGTCGGACTATGCGGCAACGCCTGACCATCGCAACAACGTGGTGCGATCCGAACGGTGCTGCGCTGATTATCTTAGCTCGCACTGGACTCCGCGAGTGAGACGGAGAGACGGGCCCTGAGAACGCCGATAGCCACCTCCGCGTTCTCCCGTGCCTCGAAGATCGCATGGATAGCGCGCCAACTTCCTCATGGGGCAGGCCAATTCGTCTTCGAAGCCACGTTTGACGACTTTTGCCACAACTGCTGCGCCGACGACCGACTTTGTTTATGACATCTCGCATGGATCTAATTGATTTCGACCTCAAGGACATGGAGCCTTATCCAAGCTCTCTCCGCTGAACGGCAGACTACTGAGTATGCGAGATAACTATCTGTGATGGATGTGCTGATCCTCGTCGTCTAAGTCAGGGGGCGGTCGCTCATAGGCGGCAATCCAGTCAGATAGCGAAGGGCACTGGGCGCCGGCGGCAGAGAGCTGTCGAAGGACGACGCGCACGTTTGCGCGTGCAAACCTGCCGATTGTCGGCACTGCTGACGGCGCGAGACCCTCCTTCACCGCATTCCGCACCCGATCCTTTAGTGCGATCAAATCAGGATCGCCGAATTGCCTCAGCGTCGCGTCAAAGGTAGCTTGCCGTTGAGAATCGAATGCCTTATTGCGGCCCTGCGAGTCTTTCGCAGGATGTGCAGGATAAAAATACGCACACGGTACCCACTCATTCGGGATGGGTTCGATCGCCGCGTGGGTTCGCCGATGGCGCAGCAGATCGGGGAGGACGTGCGTGTGCGGGCCCTCGGGACTTTTGCCGTGCGATGGCGGAATCGGTTGATAAACTTCTATCCTGCCAACGCGGCTAATGAAGGCACGGTGCGGGCTGTATTCGAGGATCAGCGTGCCAGCTGGATTACCGGGAGCGAACGTCGCTCTCCCGCAATTCTCTCGAAGTTTCATAATCAGTTGGGGGTCACGAACCCGTACACAGATATCGGCTTGGTATGCACCAACGCCGATATCAAACAAAATGTCGTCACGATCCTCTCGTCGAACTGCCTCGCGATCTGGACCAATTTCGGTCAGCACAGAACGCCGATTCATAGCGCTTTGATCTCGGGGCAGGCAAACAGCGACGCGCGAGCTCCAGCTTCGGCGCGTCGTTGTTTCAAATGCGAAAAGCCGTATTTGATTGGAGAGCTCGAGGCGAATCGCGCCGCGGGGCGTTAGAGCAGAGTTTGTACGTATTTGTGCTGACTCAGCAGGATCACGCACAAACTCGGCGATAGCGCCGAATGTGCCGAGGCTCCATTGGGTTTCCGGTTGCGCAAGCTCTAGCGCGAGGCGATTCGCGATCGTAATCCGCTGTGACCCGTCATGAATGGGAAGAATGCTTTCAATAGTGATCATCAGGTTCACTCTTGACGGGAGCGGTCAAGCTACGCACTTGTCCGCGACCAACCGTGTTAACCGTCGCGATCCCGGCTAGCGCCAAGATACCTCCGACGATCGTACGGCCTAACGAGATTCTTCCAAAAACGATCAGCGAGATGGAAGGCAGAAAAAAAAATAGGAAAGCTGCCGGCGATGCGTGTACGACCAAGCCACCTAGGTAAGCATTGCGGGTCCAACATCGAGAAGCACGACCACGATGATGGGTTCAGATCCGCAAGCCCCTTGCTCCACGACTCGTAGCAGTTCAGGTAGCCCACCAGCGAGCCGGGCTGTCGTGCGTAGCGTCCCGCATCAATAGTCCATTCGCCGAGCGTACCCATTGCGATATTTAGAGCGACGGCAATGACTCGGGTGCAGTCACATGACCCCACATACAAAAGCTCCATTCCATCATGGTCGTGCTGTGGTGGCCCGGAATTGGCTGTTGAGCCATTTTCTTGCCTCTCGTATACGAGTATAAAGGGCGCGCTGCCAGCCGGCCCCCGAACGTCAATAGAGATTACCGTAGTGGGCGCAACGCTTCAGCTGAAAACGATTCGAGTTCGAGTGTGAGTACTATTCACATCAGTCAAAAGCAGACATCGCTAGTCGCTGGGACTGGCTATGGCACGTTTCATCGATTGCGCAGTTTCTAAATGGTAACCGCTGCGCTCGATCGCGCGGAGCCGACCGGACGGGCAAATTACGTGCTCCTCATGCATCCATAGCTCTGATAGTCATTGTCGCGTGTAGGTTGGGAAGGGAAACCATCAGTTTGCTTGTCGGCCGCTGTAAGGCGTCAGGCGATCATCGCGTATTCACAGAGCAAGTTAGCAGATTCGGCTCTTGCGTGACATGAACGAACCGATCGGCCGCGACGGTTTGTCATATCATTTCATTGCTCCAGCGACGTTTAGGAACGATCTATGGATTTACAGACCTCCGATCGCTGATCGCGGAGCAGTTTACCAGATTCCATCTCAGCCTTGGTTTCTTTGCAGCCACCTGCTTGTCTGCGCAGAGTTTCTTCGCTTGCCGATGCGTAACCGGACAGATCGATCAACTAATTGTTCCGTTCCCACTGGCGGCGCGGCCGATCTGTCGCGAGAGTATATGCTGACAAGCTAAGTGCCCCTCTAAAGCAACCGATAGTTAGCGAGAACAAGACTGGAGCGGACACAAAAGGCATTGGATGCCACCGCCAAGGCCGATCTTAACGGTTACACGCTATCATTTGCTCCGGCGGGACACACCAATCCGGCGCATCTCAATAAGACCATTACCTATGATCCCTTCAAGAGTTTCGCACCTCGCCGTCCGCGCAGTCCGAGTACGAAGTGCCCACGCAAAGGTACTAAGCATTGAAACGTCGAGCCATGGCAGCTTTATTCGTCAATGCCCGTTTAGGCTTGAATGTCCTTTGCCTGTGTGCAGTTCAGTTCGGAGCGATGTTAGTTTTGTTCATATGTAGCACCACTTTTTTTCGTTTGAGCGAATAACAGCAGACCTATAAGTGGAATGGGACGCTGGCCGCCACCCGGCCAGAGCATTTCAACCGAATTTGACGGTCCTGATGGAAGCTCCTCCCACGCCATCGAATGTGTTGTATCGGCCTTCGCGGCGTCAGGTTATGGCCTTCGGCGCCGCGGCGCTTGTGCTGTCTGGACGTACGATCGTGCAGGCGCAAAACCACTCCATTCGGACCACCAATGCAACCAACGCGTGGCTCCGCATCGCGCCTGACGACACAGTAACGATCAAGCTCGCCCAGTCGGAGATGGGGCAAGGAATTGCGACAACGCTTCCCCTGGCGCTCGCGGACGAACTCGACGCCGACTGGTCGCACGTGAAATTTGAATGGGCGGATTTCGATCAGTCTTACCGGCATCCACAGTATCAATGGATGTTCACCGGCAACAGCGAGTCGATCTCAACGTTCTTTCCGATGATGCGAACGATCGGCGCCGCCGCACGCACGATGCTGATCAAGGCAGCAGCGAAACGGCTCGATGTCCGCGATGACACACTGCGCGTCGAGAATGGCCGCATTCATCACGACGCAACGAAGCGTGTCCTGAGCTTCGGCGCCGTCGCTAGCGATGCTGCGAAGCTAGAAGCACCGAAAGATCCGCCATTAAAGCCGTGGAGCGCGCTGCGTCTGATCGGAAAGCCGCAGCAGCGCGTCGATATTCCGTCGAAAGTCGACGGCTCGGCGGTCTTTGGGATTGATGTGAAGGTACCGGGCATGCTTGTCGCCGCCATCCGCCGCGCGCCCTCGCCAGGCGGCTCTCTCGTGCGGTTTGACGCCGCGGCTATCAAGGCGCAACGCGGCGTCGAGGCTGTAATCGAGATTCCATCGGGCCTCGCCGTCGTTGCAAAGGATTACTGGACGGCCAAGCGCGCTGTCGATAACGCTGATCTCGCATTTATGACCGGCCCGATCGCAGATTATTCGACGCAGAAGCAAAGGGCTGACTACGCTGCTTTTTTAACGACGGCCGCGTTCGAATCGAGAGCCAAGGTTGGCGAGAGTGAGGCCGCGCTCGCTGCCGCCGATAAAGTCCTTGCGGCCAGCTTCGAGATTCCGGCGCAGGCTCACGCATCAATGGAGCCGATGAATTGCACGGCTCATGTGACAGCGGATCGCTGCGAGCTCTGGATTCCGACCCAGGGTGTGGAGATTACGCACGCCGTGGCCAAACAGATGACGGGTTTGAGCGACGACAGCATCATCATCCATCGCACCATGGTCGGCGGGGGATTTGGCCGACGACTGCTCGCGGACTTCGCGCAGCTCTCGATTGTTGTCGCAAAAGCCGTCGGCCGCCCGGTCAAGGTGATATGGAGTCGAGAGGAAGATTTCCGTTACGATGCCTATCGTCCGCCTATGGCGCACGCCGTAACCGCATCGCTTGGTCGTGATGGCCTTCCTGTCGCCATGACGCACCGCGTCGTTTCGCCATCCCATATGCTATACATTTTTCCCCGCGGCGTCATAAAGGCGGAAGGCGACTGGGCTCGGCCGATTGCGCCTCCCGCTGCCTATGACGGCATGGCCGTTGAGGGGCTCGTAGAGACGCCCTATGCGATTTCCAATTATTCCGTCGAATTGAACCGAGTGGAGACGCCTCTGCCGGTTTCAGTGTGGCGCACCACGGGCCACGGGCCAAATAATTTCGTGCTGGAAAGCTTCATCGATGAACTCGCGCACGCGGCGGGCAAGGACCCGCTGGCCTACCGGCTAGCGTTAGCCGCGGCCGATCCCCGCGCGGTGGCGGTGCTCAAAGCCGTCGCCGACATGTCCGACTGGGGTAAGACCGCGCCGGCAGGACGAACGCGCGGATTGGCGCTCGCCAAAGCCTTCGGCGGCTTCATCGCGCAGGCCGTGGAACTCTCCGTCAGGGGCAAGGAAGTCAAGTGCCACCGCGTCTGGAGCGCCGCCGACATCGGGCAAACGCTCGATCCCGGCATTGCAACGTCCAATATCGAAGGTGGCATCGTGTGGGGGCTTTCGGGACTTCGCACCGAAGCGACGTTCACCGACGGCGAAATCCAGCAGACCAATTTCGACCAGTTCGACCCCTTGCACCTCTGGGAAACACCGGCCATCGAAACTCGCTTCATCGAGAGCGGGGCGAAGCCGACCGGGGTCGGCGAATTGGGTCCGGTACCGACGCATGCGGCGGTATGTAACGCTATTTTCGCCGCTACTGGCGACCGCATTCGATCGCTGCCGATTTCGCGCAGCGGTTATCGGTTGACATGAGGGCGCCGACGAGATGACGAGATTTTTCGTAAATGGCCGTGCGGTTACAGTGGACGCCGACGCCGACACGCCGTTGCTTTGGGCGCTGAGGGACGATCTGGGTCTGACGGGAACAAAATTCGGCTGCGGCATCGCTGCGTGCGGGGCTTGTACCGTTCACGTCGATGACCAAAACGTTCGCTCTTGCTCTTTGCCGCTCGGTGCCGTCGCTGGCAAACGGGTTGTTACCATCGAAGGTCTTTCGCGCGACCGCTCGCATCCGCTGCAAAAAGCCTGGATCGAAGAACAGGTACCGCAATGCGGATATTGCCAGTCCGGAATGATCATGGCGGCGGCGGCGCTGATTCGGGAAATACCGTACCCGACCGATGAGAATATCGACGCCGCCATCACCAATCTGTGCCGGTGCGGTACCTATGCACGCATCCGCCGGGCTATTCACCGCGCGACACGGGGTGCGCCATGAGGACGGGCGCGGCCGGTAAAGCCCTGATCGCGGGATTTGCCACCGCCGGAGCCTTAGCTCTCGCGCTGCCGCGGCCGTCGCAACCGCAATTTGGTGACCGTGCTGGAGAATCGGTTGCCGCCTTTGCAAAGGTCGCCAGTGTCTTGACCAGCCCCCGTTGCCAGAATTGCCACACACTAACGAACTTTCCGCGTCAGGGTGATGACAGGCATCCCCATCTCTTCCACATCACACGCGGCGGCGCTGATCATGGCGCCGCCGGCCTGCCTTGCTCGACTTGCCACGGCAATTCAAACAATAGCGCAAGCGGCGTGCCCGGCGCCGCGGAGCCGTGGCGGCTGGCTCCCCTCGCCATGGGATGGGATGATCTGTCGCCCGCTGATCTGTGCCGCCACTTGAAAGATCCGCAACACAACGGCCATCGCGATGGCGGTCAGATCATCGACCATCTCAAATCTCATCTCGTGACGTGGGCATGGTCACCGGGTTCTGATCGAGAAGGCCATCCAAGAACCTTGCCTCCGATTCCCTACCAGGAATTCCTGCATGCGGCTGAAACGTGGGTGCGCAATGGTGTAGCCTGCCCCTGACATTCGTCAATCTTCAATCTGCAGAAAGATCCCGCGATGGATTTGCAAAGCAATCCTGACAGCGCCGGACGACGCCGGTTCCTCTACAACGTCGTCGGAGCCACGACCCTCGGTGCGGATACAATGTTTTGCACATGCGGCATGCATCGCGTATTTGCCACGAATGACGTCGCCGCTCCGCAGGCCGGCGGCGGAACGATTGTCGATCCCGGCAAGGGATATCTGGTACGAGCGATCCGGGACGGCCTCTATTGGGTCACGGACGGTGCCTACAATACCATGTTCCTGGTGACCGCGACCGGGGTGATCGCCTGCGATGCACCGCCGACGCTAGGCGCCAATTATCTCAAGGCGATCGCCGAGATCACCGACAAGCCAGTGACGCACCTAATCTACAGCCACGAGCACGTTGACCATATTGCCGGCGCCCATCTATTTCCAAAGGATGTGACCATCATTGGCCATCGCCGGACCGCCGAACTGCTGGCATCGCGAAAGGATCCTCGGCGCCCAACCCCGGCCGTGACATTCGACGATTCATATGTTCTCGAACAAGGCGGGCAGCGTCTGGAACTTGCTTACAAGGGCATCAATCATTCGATCGACAACATCTTCATCTTTGCGCCCTACCAAAAGACGCTTATGATTGTCGACATCGTCTATCCCGGCTGGATGCCCTATAAAAATCTTGGTGTTGCCGTCGATATTCCAGGCCTGGTGGACGCGCATCGCCACATCCTCGCCTATGACTTCGAAACCATGGTGGCCGGTCACGTTGATCGCCTCGGAAACCGTGCCGATGTTCAGGTTCAAATCGAACTACTAAGAGATCTCGCCGCCGCCGCGGAGCATGCCTACGCTGGTCTGTCCGTCCCTGCATTCCTGAAGCAGAATCCGCCCGGCACTGACGGCAAGTCAGCCTGGGATCTCCACCAGGATTACGAGCAACTGCTGGCTTCCAAGATGCACGAAGAACTGCTTCCAAAATGGCGCGGCATGCTTGCGGGAACTGAAACCTATTTGCGCGACAACTGCTGGGCGATGCTCGAGACCTTCGTGGTGCAGGGCAGCCCTGATTTTTCAGGCTTTTAGAAAATAGCCGAAGACGCGCAAACGTACCCCGGATTCGTTGCCGCATGCCCGATGCCGATGCCTGACGACGATCACGAAAGGGTCTGACGGCGGTGGAATGCAGCAGCAATTCCATCCCAGTTGGATATGACATTGTGGAGAGCGGCCTCTTCGAGCTGCACTCAAAATAGCGCTTGAAAAAGTTGGGCTCGGCGGCTTCTCTCGCTAAGGTCTTGATCTATATGGTGGGCGCTTGACCCTCGACCCGCCGATCAAGAGACACGCGCTCTCGCGGTTGGTTTTTTCGCTGTAAGCCAGTATCCCGCCGAACCCGTCGTTTGCGCGCTATTAAGCGCCTACCGCCGAGGCTGGCATCGAAGTCGCCGGTTCTGGTGACCATGTGAAGCCGCTAACCCCACGTCTACGAGTGTGTGGGGCGCAGATCATGTCCCCGGGCGTGGTGTAGCTGAGTGCGGGTCACCCAGCTATACTACGCCAGGGGACACGATCGAGTGGAACCGTGCGTGCGCCCTTGTGGTACGTCCCAAGAGCATATTGACGCGGGCCGGCTGGTCTCCTTCTGAAGGCATTTGAGCGCTCGGCGCTGCCGCTGCAGATGATCTTTTCCACGCATCCGCCCCGGAAAGCGCAGCCATTTGTGGATCTTCTCGCGCGGCATTGGGGCGACCGGTAGGTTGACGCTTGCATTGGGCGTGTGCTCCCGCGAGATGAGCATACTTTTTCGAGAGTTATCAGGCCGCCTGCTGACGGATCAGTCACTGAAAGCAAATGGCGCCAACCTAAATGTATCGTACGCATACGACGAGGACCGCCTGATTGACGCATGCGCGCGGGCACAATGAGTTCTATGATCGGTCGGGTGAAGGTCAGGCAGCCTGCTGACCGGCGGGCTTATCGGCTTGGCGCAGGAGCTTCCATTCCCAGGGCAGCAGTTCGTGCAGCCGTGACGTGGGAAGGTCGGCGATCCGGGCGAGGACGTCGGCGAGCCAGGCCTTGGGATCGACGTTGTTGAGGCGGCAGGTCGTGATCATCGTCAGCATGATGGCGGCGCGGTCGGCGCCACGCTGGCTGCCGGCGAAGGTCCAGTTCCGTCGCCCCAAGGCAATGCCTCTCAATGCGCGCTCGGCACAATTGTTGGTCAAGCAGATCCTGCCATCGTCGAGGAAGCGGGCGAAGTCGTCCCAGCGCCTGAGCATGTAGTTCATGGGCTTCAGGACCTCGGAGGAGCGCGACAGGGTTTCCCGCTCGCGGAGCAGCCAGACGTGCATGCCGTCGAGAAGCGGCTTGCTCCGCTCCTGGCGTACGGCACGCCGCTCGTCGGCACTACGGCCGTTGATGGCGCGGTCGATCTCGAACAACGCATCCAGACGCCTGACCGCCTCCAGCGCGATCGGGGAGACCGGTTTGCCCTTGAGGCCTTCCCGTGCGGTTTTCTCGATATCGGCCAGCTCGAAGAAGCCTCGCCGCGCATGGGCCAGGCAAAATGCCGGCGTGATCGGCATTGCTTTCCTTTTTGGGTCGAACAACGGCTCGAAGCCGCCATAGCAATCCGCCTGCAGGATGCCGGCGAAGGCGGCCAAATGCTTCTGGGGATGTTCGCCCCGTCGGTCGCTCGAGGCGTAATAGACTGCCGCCGGCGGCGCCGGCCCGGCGAACGGCCGGTCATCCCGCACATACGTCCAGATCCGGCCAGTCGTGCACTTGCCCTTCGCGAGGATGCGGATGGTGGTGTCGTCGCCGTGAAGACGCTCGGCCGCGAGCACATGACGCTCGATCAGCTGGAACAGCGGCATGACGGCGAAGGTTCCGTGGCCGACCTGGTCGGCCAGCGTCGACAGCGGCAGGTCGATCCGCTCGGCCTTGAAGCGCACGCTTTGGCGATTGAGCGGGATATGCATGCCGAACTTGTCGAACAGGATGGTTGCCAACAGTTGCGGACCGATGAAGCCGCGAGGCGTGGCATGGAACGGTGCCGGCGGCTGGCTAATCTTCTCGCAATCGCGGCAGGTGAACTTCTCGCGTACCGTCTCGATCACCTTGAAGCGACGCGGGATCTCCTCCAGCGTCTTGGTCACATCCTCGCCGACTTTCGCCAGCCGCGATCCGCCGCAACAGGCGCAATTCGTCGGAGGGTCAATAACGACGCGCTCGTGTTCGATGTCGTCCGGCCATGGCTGGCGAACCGGCCGCTTGCGCATGAAGGGGCGGACGTGCTGCGTCTTCGCCGCTGCGACCTGCGCGCCAAGCTCATCCTCGCTCGCAGTGGTTACGAGTTCCTCGAGCTCCAATTCCAGCTGTTCGATCAGCCGCGCCGTGCGCTCGGATCGCTGCCCGTGCAGTTCACGTTTGAGCTTCTCAATCCGCAGCTCAAGATGCGCGATCATCACCTCGCTGTCCGACAGCTCCGCCCGCGCGTTGGCGGCATCCGCGACTGCCACATCGCGTTCAGCCTGCAACGCCTCGCGCTCGGCCAGCAGCGCAAGGTAGGCGCTCGCGAGATCCGACGGAAGATCGTCCGGCTTCGATGTCATGAAGCCATTGAATCAGATCGAGCAGCAGATTCAAACCCAAAACGGTTATCCGACCCGCGTGGGACGCTGGGTTTCTTGCGGATTGCGCCAATCGATTCCGGACAACAGATAGCTCAACTGCGCCGGCGAGATCGTTACCGATTCACCGGCAACCGATGGCCAGATGAACTTTCCTCTCTCGAGTTTTTTTGTGAACAAGCAGGCTCCCTGGCCATCGTGCCAGATCGCCTTCACGAGATCGCTGCGGCGACCGCGGAAGACGAACAGATGACCGCTGAGCGGGTCTTTGTGTAGCACCTCCTGCACTTGGAGAGCCAGCGACGGAAAGCCTCTGCGCATATCCGTGTAGCCTGTCGCGAGCCATACTCGCACATTCCCCGGTACAGCAATCATCGGCGTCCAAGCACATCAAGGACCCGCGCCAGCGCCTCCGGATCAACGTGCGCGTCCACCCGGATGCACCGTCGGTTGCCGAGATCGATCTCTATCAATCCAGTACGCGCGGCTGCCACCGAGCGAACTCGGCCATCAACAGTAGGCAAAAGCTTCGGAGTTTCCTCGGCCGAGGCCGCTACGGCGGCGATCTGCACCGGCGTAAAAGATGGTATAACTTCTTGTTCCGATGTCCGTGCTTGTCGACGCCAGGTAAACACCAGGCTGGCCGCTACTCCGTTGCGACGCGCAACCTCAGTTACCTTCGCGCCCGGTGCCAGCGTCTCCTCGACAATCCGTGCCTTGTCGTCCTGCGACCAACGCCGCCGCCGCTCCAGCCCGCCCAAAACCTCGACCCGCATCGCCCGATGACCTTAATGCTAGACTTAAGGTCACACGCTTCGCGAATTACCATCCGTCACGCAAGACGGCCCTCGTCGGAGGCGTACAATGTATCAATATCATTGAGGATTCCACCTCAGATGATGAGCCAATTCGGCGCGGTTGCGATAGGAAGGGCGTCATATGAAGCGGATGCGTTATGTTGATGGTGAGTTTGATAACCTCGACGCCGCCATTCCCGAGCAACTTGCTGCCGAGGCCAGGATGCCGCTCAAGGAGCTTGCGCCTCAGCACCGAGCACGGGTGAACGTGTTCGAATTAGAAGAAGCCGGCGTCATCGAGCACTATAGCATCCGCATGAACGCCAAGGCAGCGGGCCTGTCGGTCACAGCTCATATTCGGGCAAGACCGTTTCCAGGAACGCATGGCGATGTGGCAAGGCTGCTCGACAATCACCGGAGCCAGCACTTTCCGTATTAATGTTGTGTAATCATAGACCGGCTGGCCCGATCGATGTCTGCTTTACACCTAAACAGCGGCGCCAAAAGCGGACTTCGCCGGACTTCGCATTGGGTGTGGACGGCTCCGGATTGGCAAGGAAGCATTGATCGGTGCGGTCATGTCTTCGGCCTGTTTGCTCGGTAGGGCAAACCATTAACCTAACATCTTGTTTGAGGTAGCAGCATGGCACGGCCCCGCCGAAGAGCAGCTCTGGCCCTTGCCGTACTGCTTTCTGGTATTGAATTTTGGCTGGGCGAAGCAGGTGGCCCAACATGGGGAGAGTTACCAATTGCGATTGGGATTGCCGGGTCCGTAGTGGTCGCGCTCGCCGTCGCAGGGCGGCCAGTAATCAGAGCGGCAGCCGGTGCGGGGATGATCGCCGTCTATGCACTCACATTTCTTGGCGGACAAGCTTCGTTTGGTCGTGCGTTCAACGAATGCGTCGAACGAGGGGAAGAGGTAAGAATTCTTCTCGCAGAGTATTATCGAAACCAAAGGGTGTACCCGGAAACGCTCAACCAACTCCGAAGTCCACTTCCCTGCCGGCGCATCAGCAGGCCGACGATTCTAATCTACGAAAGGACAACAAATGGTTATGAGCTGGGCTTTCGTGATTGGCTCGTCGATCACACTGCTTCAGAAGATGCGTCGTTCTTTACGCACAAATGAAAGCCATCGGAAGCCGCAGTTCCGAATTGCGAGCCATCAGATAGGCGCGAAGCTCGCGATATGGCGGCCTGCTCGCCCCAACAGCTTGCTGACGAAGTGGAATCTCGCGTCAACCGTGCACACCCTCATCGAAGGACCCTTGCTAGGCGTGATGGAGCCCATTGCTCGGGACTCCGGCGCCTTGCGCGGCGACAGCCGCTGACCAGTTCTCGATCAATCCTGCGCTGCGCAGCGGTACCCCTAGCGCCGCAGCCACAAACAGCTCAGTACGGCGGTGGTCCAAAGACTTCTTCGAACAGGTTGAGCATAGCGGCCCAAGAGCGACGATCTGCAGTCGCGTGATACGCGAGCTCAGGGACACCTGCGCTGCTGGCCTCGGGATTGGTGAAGCTGTGCGCAGCTCCGCCATAGACGTTTACCTGCCAATCTACATCCGTCTTCGCCATTTCGTTCTCGAATGCAGCAAGCTGCGGCGGTGGCACCAACCGGTCGGCAGCGCCATGGCAGACGAGAACTTTCGCCTTGATACGACAAGCGTCCGCTGGCCGCTCGCTCGTTAATCCGCCGTGAAAACTGATTACCGCATCCAATGCTGCTCCGCTCCGTGCCAGTTCAAGGGCTGTCGTTCCGCCGAAGCAATAGCCAATTGCTGCGAGCTTCGCAGAGTCAACCATGGCCTGCGATGTCAGCGCCGTACGCGCCGCGTCTGCCCGAGCCCGCCAACCAGCCGCATCGGACCTGAGTTGTTTCATCAGCTCCATTGCGTGCCCCATATCCTGGGCTTTCACCCCACCGCCGTAAAGGTCAGCCACCAACACTACGAATCCAAGCGCCGCCAATCGTTCCGCACATTCCACTGCGTGGTCGCCAATACCACGCGCGTCGGGAAACAACACGACACCAGGCCGCGAGGCCATTTGGGATTCAGCGCTGACCAGGATACCCTGGAGGTTTGCTCTAGAATCCCGATAGTCGATCGCCGTCCTTTTCACGATCCTCGCTGTGCTCTTTGCCATGACGCCTTATCTCCACTGGTTCCGACGTTTCAGATCTCATGTAGCTGCAGGCTGGCTCGTTCGCGCAAGGAGACACTACCGTCACTCAAAAACCGATGCTTGATGAGGCAAGGACCCGAACAGCGTCGTTCTCAAGTGTTCACGGTCAGCGCCAACGGCATGAGATCAGGTGGCTGCTTGCGTGTTTCCAGGTACATTTCGAACCAGTTTGCGAACTCGACCATCAAATGATCTACGTGTCCTTTGACCATCCCCTCAGGGGCTCCTGCAGGCCAATAGATTGCCAACCGCGCATCGAAACCAGGGTTGGTGTCGCGGTACTCGTGCAGCAGATAGCCCACTACCTGCCCGTCCTCCGATTCGGATCGCGCCATTAGGCGATACGGCATATCCGGCTGTAAGGGGATCGGTACGCCAGTCCAGTCTTCAAGACGTTTGGCACGCAGCAATTCCGGTCCGTGTTCGTCTGAATGTCCAGTCACCTCGAGCACGCCGACCCGCTGATCCGGAAGCAGTAGCACTCCGAGATGCTCGGGGTGAGCTCGCAGCATAAGGTAGATCACAATGCCGAGAGTGAACTCGCCGATCTGCCGCCAAAAACACCGTTTGAAAAACCGTTTTAGTTCGGTCCCCTCAAACGGTTTCTCTCACTAAGGTGTTGATTTATATGGTGGGCGCACCAGGGCTCGAACCTGGGACCCGCTGATTAAGAGTCAGCGGCTTGAGATCCCTGCGACTTGCGGTATTCAGCTTGGAAGTCTCAAAAAACTGCAGTGTTTTCAAAGGCCGTTCTGACATTTTCGGCGTTTTTGGCCTATTGAGATCATTGCAGACTTTCTCATTGTCAGAATGGCGACTGCGAGCCCCAACGCGCCTCCACTTGCAATGTAGACACCGCCCGAAATCAGAAGCATCGCAATCCAGTCGAGCGTTGCCGGCTGCTCACCGAGGATCGGCATGGCCAGGAGCGTAATCATGACCGGGGATAGGGCCGCGAACGCGGAGCCGTTCGACGCGCCCAAAATGCTGACCGCGCGTCCGTAAAGCCAGAACGCGAGAACCGTATGCTTACGTAACTTCGTCTTTCCTCACTGCAACTGAGGGGAGGTGGCCAGTGGTCGAGTTCGATGATGCCGCACTAGGACGAACCTTTGCCGCAGGGCGACGTACCGCCTCCGCGATCGCGTGACTTGCGACCACGGCTGACGGGGGCGCGCGGTGTCTGGTCGAACGCTCGATGTCGTCGTATGGCCTTCTTGTCCATCAACCTCAGCATGGCGGCAGTCGCCCTGACAAACGTGCCCCGTCATCGCGACCATTGGCAAACCCATGCCAATAGCTATGGGAGCGGCTCTGAGATGCCTCTGGATTGTCGAGATTGAAGCCATCCCGATAACCGTCGACCATCTCGTCCAGGAAGATTTCC
This sequence comes from Bradyrhizobium sp. T-1, assembly GCF_053592855.1. Lineage (NCBI taxonomy): Bacteria > Pseudomonadati > Pseudomonadota > Alphaproteobacteria > Hyphomicrobiales > Nitrobacteraceae > Bradyrhizobium > Bradyrhizobium sp. T-1. The sequence continues at coordinate 6,486,696 of NZ_CM132115.1, forward strand.
TCGAGCGACTTGGCATCGGCGGTCATTTTGGCGCTGGCTCAACCGACCCGACTCACATCGTCGCACCCAGCACCCATGGCGCAAACTCGGCGCCGCCGAAATCGAAGCCTTCGCTCTTGGTCGGCTTGCCGGAGGCCGTCTTGAGGATTAGGTCGAAGATGCGCTGACCGCATTCCTGCACCGTCTCCTCGCCGTCGAGGATGGTACCGCAATTGATGTCCATGTCGTCTTCCATACGCTTGTACATGGGCGTGTTGGTGGCAAGCTTGATCGAGGGCGCGGGCTTGCAGCCGAACACGCTGCCGCGTCCGGTAGTAAAGCAGACCATGTTGGCGCCGCCCGCCACCTGCCCCGTTGCTGCGACGGGGTCGTAGCCGGGCGTGTCCATGAAGACAAATCCTTTCGTGGTGACGGGCTCGGCGTAGTTCAAGACATCGACGAGGTTAGTCGAGCCGGCCTTTGCCATCGCGCCGAGCGACTTCTCCAGGATGGTGGTGAGGCCGCCGGCCTTGTTGCCGGGACTCGGGTTGGCATTGATTTCCGCACCCTCGCGCCGGGTGTATTCCTCCCACCAGCGCATCAAACCTACCAGCTTCTCGCCCACCTCGCGACTGACGGCGCGGCGGGTAAGAAGATGTTCGGCACCATATGTCTCAGGCGTCTCGGATAGGATGACGGTACCGCCATGGCGCACCAGCAAGTCGCTCGCAGCGCCCAGCGCCGGATTAGCTGACACGCCGGAGTAGCCATCCGAGCCGCCGCACTGCAGCGCGACGGTCAATTCGCTCGCGGATACCTTCTCCCGCTTAACCTTGTTGGCGTCGGCCAGCGCCTCCCTCACAAAAGCGATGCCGGCTTCCGTAGTCTTGCGCGTGCCGCCTTTCTCCTGGATGTCCATCGTGCGCAGCCGGCCAGCGAGTTGCTGCTCCTCAATTAGCCCGCCAATCTGATTGACTTCGCAGCCTAGGCCCAGCACCACGACGGTCGAGAAATTCACGTGGCGCGCATAGCCACCGAGCGTGCGGCGGAGCAGTTTCAGCGGCTCGTCCTGGGTCATGCCGCAGCCGGTCTTGTGCGTCAGCGCCACTACGCCGTCGACATTGGGGAAGTCGGCCAGCGGATTGACGCCGGTGAATGGATTCTTCTTGAATACGTCGGCGACGAGGCTGGCGACATGGGCGCTGCAATTCACCGACGTTAGGATCCCGATGTAGTTGCGCGTAGCGATGCGGCCGTCGGACCGGCGAATGCCGTCGAAGGTCGCCGGCACGTCGAGATGCGGTGCCGGCTTGATGTCGAGGCCATAGGCATAGTCCTTGTCGAAATCGCCCATGCCGCAGTTCTGCGTATGCACGTGCTGGCCGGATGCAATCGGCCGTGTCGCAAAGCCGATGATCTGGCCATAGCGGATGATCGGCTCGTTTTGCGCGATCGGCTTGGTGGCGACTTTGTGGCCCGCTGGAATGCGCTCGAGCGTGACGATGCCTTCGGCCACCATCATTCCCGGCGGTAGGCTCGAACGCGCGATCAGCACGCTGTCGTCAGGATGCAGTCGGATCACGGGCGCGCGGGTCATCAGGATCTCCTTGTATTTCGTACTCGAGCCATCTTTTCCGGGAGTTCTTGAATAGCCCTAACGTTTCTGCCATCGCAGCAGATGCCGTTCGACTGCGGCAAGCAGGGCATTGGAGGCAAAACCAATAGCACCCAACAGCACAATGCCGGCGAACAACTCGCTCGCACGGAAGGTTCTGGCAGCCATGAGAATGGTCTGCCCCACTCCGAATTGAGCCGAAATCATTTCGCTGACTACCGCCGCGATTAGCGCGACCGTCAGTGAAAGGCGCATGCCTGCCAAGATGTCGGGCACGGCGTTCGGCAGGCCGAGTTTCCAGATAAACGACGTACGCGAAATCTGTAGCGCAGCGGCGACTTCTCGAAGGCGATTGTGTACGGCGGCAAAGCCGTGCAACGTCGAGAGCAGCACCGGCCACATGGAGGCGAAGGACACCACCACCAGAACCATCGTTGGGGACAGACCAAAGATTGAGATCGCCAACGGCAGCACTGCTGCTCCTGGCAATGGGCGGATGAACTCAAGCGTCGGCTCGATCCAGGCCCGAGCGGCCGAGGACATCCCAATGAGAGCTCCCAGCGCAATGCCCAGGAGACAAGCGAGACCCCAACCAAGAAGCATCCGTTGGATAGTAGCCATCCCAGCGCTGACAAGCTCACCGCTACGTAGGCCGTCGGCTAAGCTTTCGGCGACGGCCTGAGGTGTAGGGAGGAATGCGCGATTTACCCAACCCTGATCGGCCGTGACCCACCACAGAAGCACCAGCAGGCCCAAGACGCCTACCGACTCTAGGTATCCACGAGCACTCACGCCACCACTCCCATATGCCGCGCTATGGCGCGCTCCAACCGCAGCAGGCAGACGTTTATGGTGAAACCAACCAGGCTTATCCAAAACAACCACGCCAGCATCAACGCCGGATCGAGATTCTGCTGCGCGCTCATCAGCGCGTAGCCCATTCCGTGTGGGTTCACAGCTATCTCGGCTGTTACGGCAACCACAACCGCGACGGCCACACCGAGGCGAAGCGCCACAAAGAGCCGCGGGATCATCGCCGGAAGAACGATCTTCCAAAAACATGCCCACCCTGAGAGTTCGATTGCTGTGGCCACTTCAAGCAGTTGTCCGTCGACTTGACGTACCGCTGCCTGCGTCAGGATAAGCAGCGGCCAAAAGCACGCGAACGTAACAACCGCGATTTCCATACTGAAACCGAAGCCCCAGAGCAGCGTTGCCAGTGGAATTAGAGCCACCGAAGGTATCGGTCGCATCATCTCGATCGTTAGAAAGCCCATCGCCGCGATGCGCTGCGACAATCCCAGCGCACTGCCAAGCACTAATGCCATCGCGCAGGTGATACCCAATCCTGCAGCTGCGCTTACCAGGGTAAAGGCAGTTGCGTCGAGCACGGAACCGTCCGCGAACGCCTCCGTGAGAGATCGCACGGCGGCGGTTGGGGGCGCTATCGCGTCACCTCCTTGCCCTGCTGTGCGGCCCCACCATTCGAGCATTCCCAGCAGCAGGGACGGAAACACCAAGGCTCGTAGCGCGCTCAGCATTAGTGACAAAGATACTGATAGAGTTCGCGTCGCAGGCGCAAGAATTCTGGATGCTCCCGCGTGTCCAGTTGATTGCGGGGGCGAGGAATCTGCACGTCGATAAGTGCTGCCAGGCTTGGATTGTCGGGACCTGGATGCGCACGCAGCGCGACGACCCGGTCACCAAGATAGATGGCCTCGTCGAGGTCATGAGTCACAAACATCACGGTGAACCCGTTCTCACGAACTAGCCTCGCCAGTTCATCCTGAAGGCTCTCTCTGGTCATCGCATCGAGAGCGCCAAATGGCTCGTCCATCATCATAAGAGTGGGCTCTTGGGCAAGGCAGCGCGCAATCTGAACACGTTGCTGCATGCCGCCGGAGAGTTGCGACGGAAACTTCTGGGCGTGCGCTGTAAGATCGACCGTATCTAGCACACTTTGCACACGCGCCGGCCGTTGCGCTTTTGGAATGCCGGCGGCTTCAAGCGCAAGGCTGACATTTCCGGCTACGGTGCGCCACGGCAGGAGTGCACGACCATAGTCCTGAAACACAAACGCCGCGGCTCGTGAAGGACCTAAGACCGCTCGCCCTTCCATTCGCACATGCCCGGAATTTGGCTTTACGAATCCTGCTGCCGCTCTCAGCAACGTTGTCTTGCCACATCCGGAAGGACCAATCATGCATACGAACTCGCCACGAGCGACCTTCAGGGAGGTCTGCGTGATGACCTCACGATCAGCAAATCGTATTGCTACGTCCTCCAGTACAAGCAAGGGTTCGGGCACTGATATCCTCCTAGGAAAACTTCCCGGCGAATCGCATGCTGCGCCGGCGCGCGCGATCGCACACTGATTGTGACATTCACTGCATCAGCCACGGCACGCAGAGCTCTATGCTCGCGCCTGTGGTCCGATAGCCGCATTATTTTGCGATAAGCCTCGACGCTGTCGGCTTGCTCTTGATCATGCCAAGTTCGTGCAGCGTATCGATCCAAAAGCTGACCTGGGCCTCGGTGACCCCGGGATCAAGATGGGGCAATGCAATCGAGGCAATGACCTCCGGCGGCAGCTTGACAAACTTGGCCATGTGACCGCGGGCTACGTCAGGCTTTTCTTTAGCGAACAGCGCCGCCTCTTCGATCGCCGAACGGAAGGCGCCGACCGCTTCCGGATGGGCATCAGCCCATTGGCGCGTAGTCGTATAGTAGGAACCTGCCGTGCGAGAGGGCAGATCGGCGGCGAGATACCCCAGTACAGTTGCGTTGCCAGATTGCACTGCGCGATCAAGGAACGGCGAAGTGCTGACAGCGCCCTGGATCGTGCCGCTCTTTAGCAGGTCCGGAACTTGAGGAAAGCCCACCTCCACAAAACTCACGCTCTTTGCGTCAATCCCTTTATCGGTGATCCACTTGCGACCCATCACATACAGGAAGCCTCCGATCGAAGGGACGCCAATCTTCTTGCCTAGCAAGTCCTGCGGCGACGCGATTCCGCTGGCCACGATAATGCCAACGTCCTTGTCCGCTTTTTCAGTTACGGCGGTCCCTGCAACAAAGACCAGATCGAGACCTCCTTCAACCGCTAGAAGCGAGTTGGTTGGAGGCAGCGTGATGATATCGAGCGATCCTCCCTGAAGGCCTGGCACAAGCGCGCCGCCGGGAACCTCCTGCATCAAGACGTCCAGACCATGTTTCTTAAAGATCCCTTCCCTTTGGGCAACATAGGCGGCAAGCCACTGAGTGGTGGCGGTGTAGCCAAGCCTGATCGGAGTCTGCGCCTGCGCCGTGTATGCGCTTGCGGCTACAATTAAGGCTGCGGCAATGACGCGGATATAAATCATCATGGTCTCGCTCCTTCTCAATCAACTTCGGCGCGTGGAATGATCGGTAGCAACAGGCAGGAGGTGTGCTTACCGCCGGTGTATATCGTCGTCGTCCCGTCGAACACCTCAGCCGGACGATCCTCCGCCACGTCATGAACATGGATCGCGCAACCGGACATGCGGATGCTGCCATATTGAGGTGGCGAGCTCGGCACGAGAGGTCCAGGCAATTGGTGATCGAAGTCTTGTCCTCCTACCGTTAAGGCGAGACGGTAACCTGGAGGGAGTTGAATTGAGGCGGGCCAGATCTCGATGTTGAGTTCGTAGATTTCGCCCGGAGTGAGCGGCCAATGCTCATCGTGAGTGTGCCAAGGGCGATATGGCAAGCTCTTGGAGGGATCGAGCTTGCGATGCGAAGCTCGCAACCATCCATACGCCAAAGGAACGTTGGGATCGGACGCGCCTTGGAACAGCAACTCTCGGCCGTTCGGCGCAAAGGCTCGCAGCGCCAAGAAAGTATCCGCATCTCTCGTGCTGGACGAAATAAACAGTCTTGCGGCCAAGGGGCCTGTAATCTCGGTGAGTTCGGTCATGGGGAGAGAATAGAACGTCCGGCCTTGCGAGAAGCCGCGGAAGTCCGCTTTAGCTTCGTTAGCCGGCTCGCCTTTGGCGAGGGCGTAGGATGACGCGTCGAGGTACATGCGCGTCCATTGTGTGCGAGCAAGTGGCCACTCATTTTCCTGTCGCAGAATGCTCCCACTCGGGGTGCGCACGTTCAGCGTCACGGGCGGCTGGTTGTCCCATCCGTTCTGCTCACCCCTCAAGAAGTGATCGAAGAAGCGGCGCATCAGTTCGCGCCCACTGCGCGTGTAATACTCGGTCCAATGGGTGTCGCAGTGCATTTCGAGCCATTTCAACTTGGACCCTGCGCGGTTAAACGCCTCCGTATTGCCGCGCAGGTGCAGACCCAGACCGCCCCAGTTTCCGCGCGAGAAAATTGGCACTTCGATATCCTCGAGCCTTGGTGTCCGCTCCGTGCAGTAGGCATCGGTAGCGAAACAACTTTGGCGGTGCTGCGCGGGTAGATCTGCAGCGTTTCTGGCAAGAACCTCAAAATTAAGGGTCTCTGGTCCCGCAATAAGTTCGCCGGTGTTGCGATTGGTCGGGCCGCGCGTTCCCAAGCCGTGCTGCACTGACGCCACTTGGGCCGGATACCAGCGGATCCAGAAACTCGTCAAGATTCCGCCATGACGCAAGGCATCTCGATAGAAATCAGCGGCGCCCTCGAACGGACAGATGGCGGCGAGATATTTTGGCCTCAGCGCCGCAACCTGCCATTGGTTCATTGCGTAGTAGGAGATGCCAGTCAGACCAACCTTGCCATTGCTCCATGGCTGTTGACCGGCCCACTCGATGCAATTGGAGTAGTCCTTCGTCTCGCGAGGGCTAAAGACATCCAGATAGCCCGGTGATCGACCTGCCCCACGCGAATCGACGCGAATGCAGGCATAGCCCCAGTCGCGCGTCCAAATCTCCGGGTCCGGAACCTCCCAGGCTTGGTATTTGTTCGATGACCCCTCTAGTGCGTCGGGATATTCGCGAGCAAGCTGCGTCCAAGCGAATGTGTAGCCTTCTTGGAAAGATAAACCTTTTGCGTACGGCCCATGCGACATCAATACGGGGAACGCACCTTCACCACGAGGACGAAAAATATCGGCTCGAAGGACCACACCATCATCCATAGTGATCGGCGCGTCCCACTCGATCACCATGCCATCACGCTCTTCAATGCGGTGCTGGCGTTCCTCAGCGTTTTTCACCTGCTGCGCGATATGGGCACGTTGCGTCTCCGCCTTCACGCTCGCAGCGCCTTCCACAGACTCACCATCCTTGGATTTGGTCACGTTTCGCTCCTCTTTTCATTTTCTTGGGCTGTCCGCATTCGGACTAGCCACCGATAAGTACTCGGGTCACATGGCCTCCTTTCGCAAAGGATCGATTACGACGGCGCGCTCTATACCTCCGACGCAGAAATCAATTAGAGTTTCACGAAAGGCGAGTATGTCATCCGCTACCGCGTCGACGTGGCCGCCTCCGGAAAGAGTGACGATGCGCAGTCGCGATGCGACCAGCGAGACCATACTCCCCACAGAAAGAACGAAGGCCGTCGCTAGCTTCTTGGAATCGACGTTTGGATGCACGGCTTCGATTGCGACCAGAAACTCTTTCGCAACCGGATCCCAGAGATCGCGCACGTTATGATACCAGCGATCATCGTCGTTGATCCGGGCGATGAATTTTGCGTAAGCGCGCCATTGCGGATCGCCGGCGGAGGCGATCTCGAGATAGGGCGAGATGAAGCTGTCCATCAGTTGATGCAGGGTGGGAGCAGGCGCCCCCTGGGCAGTCAGGGCAGCGAGACGCATCCGCCTGGCTGCAGAGAGTGTTTCTGCTCGGCGGCGAATAAGCGCCATGAAGAGGTCGAGCTTCGAGCCTCCGTGAAAACCAACGACCGCGAGGGTGACGCCAGCCTCCTGGGCGATCTGCCGAATAGAAACGCCGTCGAAGTCGTGCTCGGCGAACAGACGCTCGGCCGCGTCCAGTACTCTTTCGCGCGTGGCCTCTCCCCGCAGCAGCCGCCCGTCCTCTTTCACGGGCTTTCGGTCAAACGCCACTTCAGAAACGCTCATGAATGTCCTCCCTTGACAAACTATACATACGTACGACTAAATTGAAAGAGCTACTTTCGAGGCAGTCGCCCGCTCCCGACAATGCATCCGAGGAGAGAGCTGCACGAAAGCTAAAACCGGAGCGGGAAGGTCTGGCAGCCCGCGCGCGGCTTTCGAGCCAAGGGGTATGAACGGAGAAAAAAATGAAGCTCGTCGACCTATCGCGCCCGTTGGAAAATACCGACCGCGCAGACCCGCCGGGGCTTGGTCCAAAGATCAACTACTTCGCGCACCGGGAAACCGCGGAGCAGATGCTGGAATTCTTTCCTGGAGTGCTACCCGAGCAGTTGCCGGGAGGCGAAGGTTGGGGCGTGGAGCTCGTAACCATGTCCACGCACAACGGCACGCATTTGGATGCGCCGTATCACTTCCATTCGACGATGGACGGTGGCAAGCGCGCGATCACCATCGACGAAGTGCCGCTGGAATGGTGCTGGGGACGCGGAGTGAAGCTCGATTTTCGCCATCTCGATAATGGTTATGTGGCGAGCGCTGAAGACGTCGAGAAGGAATTGAAGCGCATTGGGCACGAACTGAAGCCCTTCGACATCGTATTGGTCAACACCGCGGCCGGCGCCCGCTACGGTGAAGTGGACTATGTGACGACTGGCTGTGGAATGGGACAGGAAGCAACGCTTTATCTGACGAAGCACGGCGTCAAAGTCGCGGGCACCGATGCCTGGAGCTGGGATGCACCATTCATCTACACGGCGCAGAAGGTGGCGCAAACCGGCGACGCTTCGTTGATTTGGGAGGGGCACCGGGCGAGTATCGTGCGCGGCTACTGCCACATGGAAAAGCTGGCCAATCTCGAGGCGCTTCCCTCAGTCGGTTTCGAAGTGATCTGTTTTCCAGTGAAGGTCAAGGGTGCGAGCGCCGGCTGGTGCCGGCCCGTCGCCGTGTTTAAGCCCTGAGGGAGAAAAAAGATGAAACTTGCTACCTACAATGCCTCGGGCGTTAGGAAAGTTGGTGTGGTTTCCGCCGACCTGAGTAGGATAACTGATCTTGCGGCCGCAGCAGACGGTCGCGATGACGGCGCCTTCAGCTCTATGCTTGCTTTTATTGAACGAGGCGAGCCCATACTCGATCTCGCGCGCGAAATCGCAGATTCCACAGAAAGGTCAGGCGCTCACCAGCAGCCGATTACCAGCGTCAAGTTGCTTGCGCCGCTGCCGGTGCCGCCGCAGATTCGAGATTTTTCCGCGTTTCCGATGCATCTTCTTCAGAGCCCGGTTGGGATGCAGAAACTTGCGGCAAAGATGCAGGGTCAGCCGATCCCCGATCTTCAGCCAAATGACCACGTGCCACCCGTCTATCGGCAACAGCCCATCTATTACATCACCAACCGCTTCAGCGTGATCGGACCGGAGGAAACCGTCCATTGGCCGCGCTATTCGGCATATATGGACTTCGAACTGGAATTAGCGGCGGTGCTCTGGAAAAGAGGGAAGGACATCCGCCCGGACAAAGCCGCTGACCACATATTCGGCTATACGATCTTCAACGATTTCTCTGCCCGTGACGCTCAGGTCATCGAAATGCAGGGAATGCTAGGACCTGCAAAGGGCAAGAGCTTCGATATGGGCAACGCCATGGGGCCCTGGATCGTTACAAGGGACGAGATTCCGGACGTGAAACAATTGATCGCCTCTGCCCGCGTGAACGGCGAGAGCTTTGTAAGAGACGACTGCGCGGCCATGCTGCACAGCTTCGAAGATATGATCGCCTTCGTCTCGCGGGACGAGACGCTTCAGCCTGGAGAGGTGTTCGGATCGGGGACGATCGGCAACGGCTCCGGCCTGGAGCACTTTCGCTTCCTACAAAATGGCGACGTCGTCGAACTAGAGTTCGATCGTATTGGCGTTCTTCGCAACACTGTTGCGAGACACGAGACCTGAAGAGTTGCGAGAAGAAACGGGCGCGTAAAGATATCAAGATCGCCGCGCATGCAAGGAAGCCCGCCTAAATTCAAGATTCATTTTCTCCCGGGTGGAGGTAGCTCCACCGGAACCTGGGCCCGGTAACAACCTTACCGGGCCCTTCTTTTTTGGTTGGTCCTACAGCGGCAGCCGCCGCATGCCGTCATGTTCGGAAGAACGTGCGACCGCGCCACGGCGCCATCATCGGCACCGGGTTTCCTATTTTTGATCGCAGCGCGATCGACCTGCATCCACGACTGCAACGCCTCTCGATGTCCATTAGAACGGCGAGCTTGGCATTGCGGCTTTTAACAAGTTCCCATGAGAGCGACACATGTCAGGAGAAGTCCGGTCGAAACATTCGACAGAAAAAGCCCGAAATTCACCTCAGGCCGTTGGAGGTTGATGCGCCAAGTCTGCCAAGCGAAATGCAGTGTGAATACCATTCCCAGGGCGTATGGTGGCGACATACTCAACAACCAACCTCCCAAGGACCATGATGCGATTGTGAGGATATAAAACAAGCCGATACAGATTTTCCCCTTTTGGCCAAACAAGATAGCCGTCGATTTCAAGCCAATGCGAGTATCGTCCTTCACATCCACGTAAGCATAGACTGTATCATACCCAATTTGCCAAGCGATCGCACCGATCCACATGGCGACAGCTCCAGTCGGGATGTCATCCACCACCTCCGCCCATGCCATCAGCATTCCCCAATTGAACGCCGCACCCAGGACAGCTTGTGGCCAATGCGTGAAGCGCTTGCAAAATGGATAAATGAATACGAGAGGCAGCACACATACGGCCAGCAAGCGCGTGAATGGTTTCAAAAAGATCAACAGTAATGCAGCGAGCATCAGTTCGACGACGAGGAACGCGATAGCCTGTCGGGTCAGCAGGTGACCACTGGTCAAGGGACGGAATCGAGTGCGTTCAACCTGCGCATCAAATTTGCGGTCGGCGATATCGTTGAAGGTGGAGCCGGCGCTCCTCATGAGAAGAGCGCCGAGAGAGAAGACTATGACTCGCAAGAAAGTGGGGACTCCGTGCGAAGCTTGGACAAGCGCGGCAAGACACGGAAAAAGCGTGAGCCATATCCCTACCGGCCGATCAAGTCGCGCGAGCCTCGCGTAGGATCGCCATCTCAAGGGCAATCGGCGATCGACCCAATCCCCTGGGCGGATATCGCTCAAATCGGACGGGCCATTGCCGTCATGCTGACGATACCGATCTATCATGCCCTGCGACTACAGCGCAGATCGCTCTCCGCATCGGAGCAAGTCATATCGCGTGAACGCCGGCGAATTTCAATCGACGAGGCGCTGTTCCTTCATCTCCAAATCGCGACGGCAGTTGGTGACGGCTGCACCACGATCCTCGATCACGGGAAGGGCTGCGAGCATGTTGACAATGTGGACGAGCGTCGGAAGTTGCTCCCAGGTCGACTCAACAAAGCGTACGCGCCCCTTACCAACTGCATGGTCGATCAGCTCAAAGCGACCACCGGGCGGAGAAAGCACCGCGCCTGAACAGTCGGCTTGTCCAGGCACCCCCACACGCGGCACGTATCGGTAGTGGAGCAAACCGTCACTCGGCTCGACACTGAGCGAAGCAGGCACTAAGTCCGAAATCTCCATCTCCATGAACCTATGCCCCTCCCAACTCGCTGTATGGTGGCGGTTTTCACCGAGGACGGCAGGAGGATGGATCTCGCAGAATAGCTTTGCGAAACCCAATTCCTCGCGCCCCGTGATGATGGGGTCCGCTTTGTTTTCCCAAAGAATCGCGAGAAACGGGCCACGAAGGCGCTCATGCTTTCCCTCGTAGCGGACCGGAAAGCGGACGCCGAGCGTGTTGTATCCACGCCCCGCGAGCCATTGGAGTTCGCTCATATACGTTAGGTCGACGGTCACCACCGGTTCACCGTCTAGAGAGAAACCAGGCGGCAGCATGCGCTCGAGCGCAGCCGGATCCGTAAGGAAGCTAGACGACACGCTGTGGACTCTCCCCATCGGGTCGCTGTGCCTGCCACCTCCGATCCGTTGCCGCGGACCAGGCATCGGGCCAAACACTACCGGCATTCGGTAACGCAGGTTTGGTTCAAATTGCAATGCCACCGTCGATCTCCCTAGCTCGATGAAACCCTCGGCTTCGCCAACCAGCTTGCCGCCAAGTCGCAAAAATAGACCGTGATCCATTCAATCGGTTGAATAAGCGCGGTATGGGGTCTTGTCAAGGATGCGGCTAACGCGCAAGAACGTCCTAGACCAAGTGATTGAATACCGGTGTGAGACATGAAGACCAATGCGGCTCAGCCTTCGTTCGTGGATCGCGGGCGCTCGCTCTCGTCTCGAGAGCGACTCCTGGAGGTCGCAGCACGTCATTTCGCCGAACACGGCATCCAAGGAGCTAGTCAACGTGCCATCCAACGTGAACTCGGCGTCAACAACTCCACGGCAAACTACTATTTCGGGTCCAAAGAAGCCCTGTATAGGGCCGTTATCGAGGCAGCACTCTCCGGTATTCAGGTCGAGCGACGACGGGGGCTGGAACAGATCCCAGCAACCCTGCCTCCGCGCAAGCGTACGCGAGCTCTGTTGAACGCATATTTGGCGCCCCATCTGCGTGCTACGCGGACCGAGGTCGGCTACAATTATGGTCGCATCCTTGCGGGCCTCCACCTTGCCGCACCCGACGCTGCTGTCGCGCTGATCGAAGAGTTAGTGACGCCGGTACGCGAGCTTTACGTTGACGCATTAAGCAAGCTATTTCCCTCGGCCTCCCGCAACCGCATCTACGAGGTTTTGAGGCTAGCGGTTGCGCTCATGGTGATGGGGCCGATCCAACTGGGCGAAACCCAGCTTACCGATGCTGCGATCGACCGCATCACCGACGATGTCGTCACAGTCGCGACTTCCGCATTTGAGACATTGTGCGGTTCTAAGCCAAAGGCCTGATCAGGCTCAACTAAGGACAGCGCCCGATCGAGTGCTTCGGAGAACGCAGTAGGCGCGTTCAAGGAGTTCGAGCGCTTCATCCCCAAGAGAAGCCGATCATCGTCGATCGGGTCGATGCGGGCCTTACGCGGCCTCAGCCAGCTTCGTTTCTGCGTAGGCGCCCCCTCGTATGGGCGAGTTTCGCGCGTCGCAAGCGCGTCTTCCCGACACCGGACGGCTCAAGCCGCGGAAGCACCCCCGACGATTAAAGCCGGCTTGGTCGGTCGTTGACATTCAACCGGTTGATTGATAGCAACTCGGACAGGATGGCGCGCCGAATCTCCTAAGGAGTTCGAGACGTCCGAGTGCTGCCGGGCATCCAAGAAGACAAGGCGAGAATTCCGGACCACCCAAATTGCCTCGTGAAGGAAAATTAGATTTGCGGTGAAGGCCATTTGGTCATCGATGCGCCCCCATCATCAACAGAAGAGCGAGCCGGCAACCAAATGACTAAGATAGCGTCTTCGAAGACCGATCCCGCTTCAACGCGTGACAGTCTCACTTTGGAAGATCTTCACGCTTCGGCGGAACGCAATAAGCAGTGGGGGCGTTGGGGGCCGCATGACGAAATCGGCACGCTCAACAATGTGACGTCGACAATGATTGTCGATGCTGCGAAGTTAATTCGGTATGGTAAGTCCTTCGGACTGGCTATGAACTACGATGCTTCGGGTCCACAGCGTCCCGTCCCAGGATCAAAGCGCTTCAACCCGGTTCACACGTTCTTCGTCACAGGAACGGACTGTTGCTCGAACATGGGCGAATTTCGTGAGATCCGCGGGGCCGACGACATGGTAACGATGCCGCTCCAGGCCGGAACCCAATGGGATGCCCTTTCCCATATCTTTTACTATGACAAGATGTGGAATGGTTATGATGCGCGTCTTGTTGGTACCGAGGGCGCTCGCAAATGCGGCATAGAAAAGACCCGCGATCGCATTGTCGGTCGGGGCGTATTGCTCGATATCCCACGCCACCTCGGAATGCCTTGGCTGCCGGACGGCTTTGGCATTGGCATCGATCTACTTGAAGCGTGCGCCTCAGCGCAGCACGTGAAGGTGGGCCCCGGTGACTTTCTGATCGTACGCACCGGGCAAATGGAGCGTTGCTTGGTCGAAGGATGGGGTACATTCGCTGGCGGTGACGCGCCTGGGATGAAGTTCGAAACTGCCGACTGGTGTCGGACCAAGAATATCGCTGCGATTGCTACGGATACTTGGGGCGTTGAAGTACGTCCCAACGAGGTTGAACGAGCCTTTCAGCCATGGCACTGGGTCGTCATTCCTATGATCGGGCTGACGCTCGGCGAGATGTTCTATCTGAAGGAACTCGCGCAAGACTGCGCCAATGACAAGGTCTACGAATTCTTCTTCGTCGGAGCGTCACTTCCGTTCACCGGTGCAGTTGGATGTCCTCTCAACCCGATGGCAATCAAATGAGCGCTTCGGCGTCATGGAGATCCTAAGTCCGTTAGGACGGAAGATCGGTTTGCTGCCTGCCAATTGGACATACTGCATGGCCAAGGAAACCTCCCGGGGTGAGATCTTCGTCGTCGACGACGATCCCGCCATTCGCGATACCCTGTCGATGGCCTTGAGCTCAGCAGGCTACGAGGTCATCTGCTTTTCTGACGGCATGGCACTATCCGCCGCAGCGCGCATCCGGACACCGGTTGCAATCTTACTCGATGTGCATATCCCCGGAAAATCGGACATCGACCTTCTCAAGAAATTGCAAAGCGAGGGTTGTTTTGCGCCAATCTTGATGATCTCAGGCAATGGCAATATTGCGACGGCCGTGAGCTCGATCAAGAACGGCGCGCTCGACTTCATCGAGAAGCCACTGCGCGGCGACGAGATCGTCAACCGGCTGGACGAAGCGATCGGTCGTCACACGCGCGGCAGCCGGAGAGAGTGGTGCCGCCGGAATTGGGCTTACTAGATTTTCCAGGCTGCGAGCCGCTGACTCCACGGGAGCGTGATGTGCTCGAGCAGATCGCCTCCGGCGCCTCTAACAAGGAGGCGAGCCGCGCCCTCGGAATAAGTCCTCGTACCATCGAAGATCACCGTTCTAATATAATGAGAAAGCTACGGGCAAGGAATGCAGCCGACCTGATGCGCATCGTGATGGCTGCAGCCCGGCGCGCATCGTCTAAGAACTGCTAGATCCCTCGCCTCTCGAGCATATATCACGCCGTGGCGTTTTCATCGATCGCATTTCCAACAATCGCCTTGACCTCGAGGAATTCGGCGAACGCATGCTCACCCCACTCGCGACCGTTGCCCGACTGCTTGTAACCGCCAAAGGGCGTATTGAAATCGAACGGAGCTCCATTCAGCACGACCTGGCCCGCTCTAAGCCTTGCTGCTACAGCCTGAGCTTCGCCATGCTCGCCCTGCACATAAGCAGCCAAACCATAGGGAGTGTCGTTGGCGATACGGATGGCCTCTTCTTCGCTGTCATACGCGAGAATAGCGAGCACTGGGCCGAAGATCTCTTCACGGGCGATTGTCATGTCGTTCGTGACGTCGGCAAAGATGGTCGGCTTCACATAATAGCCCTTGCCTAGCCCCTCTGGGCGCCCCAGGCCTCCCGCAATCAGCGTAGCGCCCTCCGCCATTCCCACTCCGATCAACGACTGAATCTTGTCCCACTGGCGCTCAGAGACGACAGGCCCCAACTTCGCGTTGCTGTTCGGATTACCTGGTACTTGTTCCCCGGCAGCGGCTTTCGCCAACCTTTTAGCTTCTTCCATTCTTTCCCTGGGCACGAGCATTCGCGTTGGTGCGTTGCACGACTGACCGGAATTCAACATCACAGCCGCGACACCATGGGACACTGCACGTGAAAGATCGGCCGACCGTAGCACAATGTTCGCTGACTTTCCGCCCAATTCCTGGTGGACTCTCTTCACCGTATTCGCGGCCGCGCGCGCGACTTCGATCCCGGCTCTGGTCGATCCCGTGAAGGAAACCATGTCGATAGCCGGGTGCGCACTGAGCGCCGCGCCGACACGCGGACCATCGCCATGTACAAGATTAAACACGCCAGCCGGGACGCCAGCGTCATGCACGATCTCGGCAAAGATCGTTGCCGAAGAGGGCGCGATCTCAGATGGCTTCAGCACCATCGTGCAGCCCACGGCCAATGCAGGCGCGACCTTACTTCCGATTTGGTTCAGTGGCCAATTCCAAGGTGTAATGAAGGCGCAGACCCCGATGGGCTCCTTGAGTATGCGGGCTGCTCCCATGGGCTCGGAGAAACGGTACCGCGCCAAAGCATCCCGCGCGACACGGATATGGATCCCGGCCAGAACGGCCTGCATTTGCTCGGCGAGCCAACGTGGAGCTCCGACCTCGGCCGTAATTGCTCTCGCAAGATCAGGAACACGCTTGTCGTAAGCTGCAGCGAGGCGGTCAAGGAGTGCCAAGCGCTCATCGACACTCGTGCGCGAGTATGTCTCGAACGCATTTCGGGCCGCAGCAACGGCCCGGTCTACATCGGCGAGGCTTGCGGCGGCAACGCGGCCGGCGATCGCCTCCGTTGCTGGATCAGTAATTGTTAGGAACTGCCCGCCCTCAGGCTCCCGCCACTCGCCGCCGATATAGAATTGAGTGTTGTTGGCCATGAAACCTTCCTCTCCTTGTCGATCGATGGGCGAGCTCACGTCGCAGACCGTCGTTTCCGCACCCTCGGTCGCCCTCGCCTTGGCGCGTACACGCGATCTTTCGAAGCTCCCCAAGTTTGAGTGGACCCTTACTACCAGTTCAAATCTGGTCCACATCACTCAACCGGTTGAATGACACGTGTGGCCGGTTAGGTCAAGCTTGGCGAACGATGGCAATTCCATCCTGCTAGATGGGCGATGGCTCTGCCAGCAGCGCCGGTGCTACGGGCCGACGGATCCGCCGCGATCCAACCCCTATCGAACCAGTTCGCTCTCGAATTTGCGAGTTGGCTGGCGTGTACCGACGCCGCACAATTCGACCGGCTGCGGACGCACGATAGTTCTGTCTGCGGGTCTACTTAGTCGCTCTGCGGGCTAACTATGGGTCGGTTTGCATTCATGCCGTGCATCGCGACGAATTCGAGATGCGACGGTGTGCCAGACAATCTCTAATTGCGCGCGGTGCGAGGGTCGTTGAGCGCCAGGCCTGCCCTTGGCCAATCGACCGCAACCAGTCGCCCGGTGCCGGAGAGCGTGATGAAGGCGGTGCGCATGTCGGCGCCGCCGAAGCAGATGTTGGTGCAATAGACCTCGTCGGCTTCGCGGAATTCCACGAGGTGTCCATCCGGCGTGAACACACTGATCCCGCCGCGCACGAGCGTAGCGACACAGATGTTGCCGCCCGCCTCTACGGCGAGCGAATCGAAACGCTGATAGCCCGGCAGCCCATGCAGCAGCCTGCCGCCGTTCGGCGACGGCCAGGGTTCCTTCGCAACCTCGCCTTCGCCGATGATCGGATAGCTCCAGATCCGGCTGGTCTCGGTTTCCGAGACATAGAGCGTGCGCCCGTCCGGCGACAAACCGACGCCGTTCGGCGTCATGATCGGATAGATGGCTTCGCGGATCATCGAGCCATCGGTGCGCGCGTAGTAGACCGCGCCGCGGTCCATCAGGCGACCATAGGTCTTGCCGAGATCGGTGAACCAGAAGCCGCCTTTGGCGTCGAACACGATGTCGTTCGGCCCCTTGAGGTTGAACCCACCGCAAGCGTCATAGAGGGTTTTGACCGCGCCGGTGTCGAGGTCGACCTGCTCGATGCGGCCCGTCGTGTAGTCCTCGGCGCGACCGGTTGGCCGGACAAAGTTGGCTTTGTCTTTGTGCCATGAAAAGCCGCCATTGTTGCAGACATAGCATTTGCCGTCCGGACCGACCGCCGCGCCGTTTGGACCGCCGCCGAGATGTGCGATCACCTCTTTCTTGCCAGATGGCAACACCCGCGTGAGCCGGCCGCCCTCGATCTCGACGACGAGAACGCTGCCGTCGGCGAGCGCAATCGGCCCTTCCGGAAAGGCAAGTCCGTTCGTGATCTCCTTGCCTTCGAGGCGCATGTCGTCACTCCCTCATGCCGGCACCGGTTGACCCGCGCCGAGATAGGCGTCCGCGACCTCGGCCCGGCTCGCCGCGGTTGCAAGATCCGCCGCGCCGCGATGGCCGACGATCGCGCCGTTGCGGACGAAATAGAGCTCGTCGGCGACCTTCATCGTCATGCGGAAATTCTGCTCGACCAGCATGATGGCGAGCCCGGTATCCTGCTTGATCGTGACAAGGCGCTCGAACACCCGCCGGATCAAAAGCGGCGCCAGCCCGAGCGACGGCTCGTCCAGCAGCAACAGGCGCGGCGCGCTCATCAGGCCGCGGCCGATCGCCAGCATCTGCTGCTCGCCGCCGCTTAGCATCCAGGCCGGCGATTTGAGGCGGCCCGCAATCTCCGGGAACAGCTCCAGCATGAGGTCGCGCCGCTGCCGCTGCGTGCGCGCATCAAGGAAGTAACCGCCGAGCAGAAGGTTCTCGGCAACCGTGAGCGAGCCGACGATTTGGCGGCCCTCGGGGACATAGACGATGCCGCGCCGGACGCGCTGCCGCGCGGCGAGCGTGCCGATGTCTTCGCCAGCAAAGCGCAGCTCGCCTTCCGCCGGCACCAGGCCCGCAATGGCCTTGAGTACCGACGATTTGCCGGCGCCGTTGGCGCCCAGCAAGGCCACCACGCCCTTCTCGGGCACGGAGAGCTCGACATTTTCGACGGCGCGCGCCGCCCCATAGCTGACGCAGAGTCCACGCGCGGAGAACAGCTCAGTCATCGGCTTCGTCTCCGAGATAGACGCGGATCACATCCGGATGCGCACGGATTTCGGCCGGCGTGCCGCTCGCGATCATCCTGCCGAAATTGAGCACGTAGATCTGCTCGCACAGCTCCATGATCAGGTCCATGTCGTGCTCGACGACGAGCAGAACGAGATCGGGCCGCATCAGCCGTTTCAAGGCGCGCATCAGGTCGCGCGTCTCGACCGCGTTCAGACCGGCCGCCGGCTCGTCGAGCAGGATCGCCCTGGGCTCGCAGGCAACCGCTCGTGCAATCTCGGCAAGACGCAACGTTCCCGGCGGCAGATCGGACGGTTTCTCATGCGCGACGGAGGCGATGCCGAGCTCGTTCAGCGCCGCCATGGCGCGCCGTTCCGCATCCTGTTGCTCGGCCCGCTGCGCCGGCGTCGGCACGAACGCGCTGAACCAGCCGGAACGCCGCTTCAGGGTGAGACCGACCAGGACGTTTTCCAACAGCGACAGATCAGGGCACATCGCCAGGTTCTGGAAGCTGCGCGTGATGCCGCATGCGGCACGCTGCGCTGGACCAAGGCCGTTCAACGGCGTGCCGGCAAAGCTGCTGCGGCCGCGCTGGCCGTGGTAGAGCCCGGTCAGGCAGTTGAACAGGCTGGTCTTGCCTGCACCGTTCGGCCCGATCAGGCCAGTGACCACCCCGGGCCGCAGCGTCATCGAGACGTCGTTCAACACGTGAAGCCCGCCGAAGGCGAGCGAGATTCCCTCGGCGACGAGCCCGTTGCTGGTGGCGGCCTCCATCATCGCCCCGCTCTCCGCGGCCGGAAGCGGCGCAGATCACCGCCATTCGCCACCAGCGTCACGACGACGAGCGCGACGCCATAGAGGATCGGGACCCAGTCTCCGGCTTGCGCAAGATAGGTCGGCACCAGCGTGATGAAGGCGCCGCCGACCAGCGCGGCCGGCAAGGACAGCCTGTTAAGGCTGACGACCGATCCAACCAGCAGGAACACTCCACTGAAGAAGGTGAAGCTGTTGGGTGAGACGGTCGAGGACGCAAAGCCTGTCAGCGCGCCGGCAAGCGCGGCGACCGCGGCACTCAGCGTGAAGATCGAGATCCGTGCCCAGCTCCGCGTGATCCCCATCGCTTCGG
Organism: Bradyrhizobium sp. T-1; assembly: GCF_053592855.1. NCBI lineage: Bacteria > Pseudomonadati > Pseudomonadota > Alphaproteobacteria > Hyphomicrobiales > Nitrobacteraceae > Bradyrhizobium > Bradyrhizobium sp. T-1. The sequence continues at coordinate 6,506,213 of NZ_CM132115.1, forward strand.
CGGCGCGCGGCTGTGCCTGCGCCATCAGCAGCGCCAGCCCCTGCGCCGACTTGCGGAAATGCGCGAGCGCCAGACAGACCAGCACGAGCACTGCAAGGGCGACGTAGTAGTGCTGCAACGCCTTGGGGATGCCGGGGATCAGATCCTGCGCGATATAGAGCCCTTCGAAACCGCCGGTGAACTTTTCGAAACCGATCAGGATTTCCGGCAGCGCCAGCGCAAGCGCCATAGTTGCGACCGCAAGATAGATTCCGGACAGCCGGCGCGAGGGAAAGGCAAAGACGAAGCCGGCGCCGGCGCCGAGCAACGTCGCCAGCGGCAGGCTTACGACTATCGACAGGCCAAGCCGGTGCTCGACGATCGCCACCGCATAGGCGCCGAGTGCAACAAAGAAGCTGTGCCCGATCGACACCTCGCCGCCATAACGCACGAGCATGCTGACCGATAGCACCGCAAGCGCATTGGCAAAGCACAGCGACAGGCTGTAGAGCAGGAAGCCGCCGGCGAGCAGCGGCGCCAGCAACAGGACCGCGACCACAGCAAGCATGGACAGCCCCGCGACGTCGACGTGACTGCTGCGGGCGGACACGCTGGCCTTGGACGTCTGTGCAAGATCAGACACGGCCACCGATCGCCCTTTCCAGCAGCCCGTTGGGGAAGAAGTTCAGCGTCAGCAGGATCACGCCCAGCAGGAAACTGTTCATGAACTCCGGCGCGACGTAGAACGAGAACAGGTTCATGGCGACACCAACCAGAATGCCGCCGACAGCAGCGCCCGGCAGACTCGAGAAGCCGCCGACCACGGCCGCCGTGAACGCCTGCAGCATGAAGGACGGCACCGTCGTCGAGCTCAGGAACGTCGTCGGCACGATCAGCAAAGCGGCAACGAGGCCGAGCACTGCACCGGCGAGCCAGGAGAACAGGTGCACCGAGCGCAAATTCAGCCCGCATACCTCGCAGGCGAAGGGATTGGTCGACACCGCGCGGAACGCGACGCCGAGCCTGGTGCGCTCGATGATCACGAACAGGCCGCCGACGATCGCGAGCGTGACGGCGAGAACGGCGAGATCGTAGGAGGAGATGCGGATTGCACCCAGGCTAAAGCTATAGCGCGGCACCGGCAGGTCGAGATTGACGATGTCGGCACCGAAGATGAGCTGCACGGCGCCTTGCAGGATCAGCCCAACCCCGAGGGTCGCAATCGTGGAGGCGAGATCGGACTTGAAGACGATCGGCGATATCAGGACATAGCTGATCACCGCGACCGTGCAGGCAATGCCGAGCGCCAGCGCCACCGCACTCCCCCAGGACAGGCTGAGCAGGCTGCCGCTTGAGAAGCCGTAGACCACGAAGGCGCCGAGACAGGCGAGATTGCCGTGGGAAAAATTCACGACGCGCGAGCTCTTGAACACCATGACAAGACCGAGCGCGCCGACGCCGTAGAGGCAGCCGGAGATCAGGCCGGACCACAGCAGCGGCAGGATGTCCCTGATGAATCCCGCCACGCTCATCCCTGCCCTTCGCCGGGCGTGCCGCCCTTCTCGATGAACTCGATCACGCCGGGGAAGTATCGGCCCGAGAGCCCTTGCCGGCAGGCGGCGTCGTAATAGCGGCGCGCGAGCTCGGCGACACCAGGGCGGATGCCGGTGTCGGCCGCGAGCTGAAGCAAATAGTCGAGATCCTTCAGCACATATTCCGGCGGGAACGCCTTCTCCGGAAAATTGCGCGGCAGCATCGCCTTGGTTCCGTGATTGCGCAGCACGAAGCTGTCACCCGAGCCTTTCGACACGGCGCTGAGCAACGTCTCGGGCTTCACGCCGGCGCGCTCCCCCACCACCATCATCTCGGCGAGCGCGAGCGTGTTCTCGAACACCAGCGCATTGTTGATCAGCTTGACGACCTGACCGCAGCCGACCTCGCCGCAATGGGTGACGTCGGACCCCATGTAGTCGAGCAGCGGCTTGATCCGCGCGAACACGGCCGTCTCGGCGCCGACCATGATACTGAGCTCACCGCGCTGTGCGGCCTCCCGCGTGCGCGCCACCGGCGCGTCGGCAAAGTGGAAGCCGGCCGCGGTCAGCCGGTCGGACACGGCGCGTGCCAGTGCAACCGGCGTGGTGCTGAGATCGACAATCGTCGTTCCCGGCCGCGCCGCCTGCGCGATCGCGCCCGAGACCGCTTCCACTTGCGGGCCACCCGGTAACGACAGAAAGATCACGTCGGCTGCAGCAGCAAGCGCTTCGAGTGACGCTGCGGCTTGCGCCTTGGTGTCGGACAGCGCGGCAACGGCCGCCGCGTCGCGATCCAACATCAGCACGGGACCTGCATGCTTCTTCGCGACGTTGCGGCACATGGGTCCGCCCATGACGCCAAGGCCGATGAAGCCGATGGTTTCTGCTTTGCTCATGGCATCAATCCATCAACATGCCGCCATTGACGTCGAGCACCGTGCCGGTGATCCAGTTCGACGCCGGCGAGCAAAGGAAGAGAATGCTCTGCGCGATGTCCTCGGGCTGGCCGAACCGTCCCAGCGGCACGTTGCCGTTCGCCGACGGCGCGGCGCGATCGGTCACGGTCGCCCACATCGGCGTCTCGACCGGGCCGGGCGCAATGATGTTGGCGTAGACACCTTTGCCGGCGCCGTTCTTGGCAACCCACTTCATCAAGCCATGCACGGCCGATTTCGCCGCGACGTAGGCGGGACCGGACGCGACGCCGCCGATTTTCGCAGCGATCGAGCCGAGTGCCACGATCTTGCCGAAGCCGCGCTCGGCCATGACAGGGTAGAGCTTGCGAACCGGATTGACCGTGCCCATCAGATTGACGGCGAGGATCTTCTCCCACTCCTCGTCGGTCGATTGCGGCAGCGGCGTATTGGCGATGGTGCCGGCGCAGAGCACCAGGATGTCGATCTTGCCGCGCGCTTTCAGTTCGGCGTCGATCAGCTTCTCGACGGCCGCACGATCCGTCACGTCGCAGCGACGATAGCTCGCCTTGGCGGGAAACCTGCCGCCGTCCTCCACGATATCGGTGGCGATGACGTCGGCACCGGCTTCGCAGAAGGCAGCGACCACGGCGCGGCCGATGCCGCCGGCAGCTCCTGTGATGAGGGCAGTTTGTCCGTCGAGACGCGAGGGGCCACTCAGAGGCGATCCAGCCATGTCGTATTTTCCTTGTTCTTCTTGGCAGCCTTTTTGGCAGTTAACGCGAACTGTGGGTGGTCGCGTCTTGCGATCACCCGCTGACGCGATCAGGTCAGGCCGGCTTGGCGTCGAAAGCCACGGCCGGATAGGGCTTGAAATCGCGCACCATGACGAAGGAGCCCTGCGCTTGCAGGATCGCCTCCTGGCGCGTGCCGCGATGATCGGAGCCGGTGAAGGTCACCTTGCGCGCACCGCCGACCGAGGCGTTGTTCAAGGCATTACCCGCCTCGATCAGATTGGCGCGCGTGATCGGCTTTCCGCTGTCGACCAGCGCACCGAAGATGCCGCCGAACAGCGCGGCATTGCTCCAGCCGTTGAGGCCGAACACGCCGACAGGGTCGTTCGGATAGTATTTCGTCACGGCATCGCGATAGGCCTTGATCTCGGGCTCGGCGCTGTCGACCGGAAGCAGCCAGGAGGAGAAGTAGACGCCGTTGAGCAGATCGCCGGTCAGCTTGTAGGTCGCGGGATCTGCGGTGAAGAACGGCGCGAACCAGGTCAACTTGACGCCCTGGCGGTCGGCGGCCTTCAGCGCCGCCGCGAGGTTGGCATTGGAGCCGAACAGGATCGCGGCGTCGGCCTGCGCATTGGCGACACGGCGGATGTGCGGCGTGAAATCCGTGGTCTTGACCTCGAAAGGCACCGATTCCGCCGGCGTGAGCTTGTTCGCCTCCATGAAGAGATCGAAGCCGCGCTTGGCGGAGCGACCGAGTTCGTCGTTTTCCCAGAGCAGCGCGACCTTCTTCAACTTGAGGTCGTTGACGGCGAACTCGGCATTGGATGCCGCCGACCAGCCATAGTCGGGCAACAGCGGAAAGATGTTCGGCTCGGCGAAGAAGGCGCTGGCGCCGCCAATCGGCCCGATCATCGCAAGGCCGTTCTCCTTGGCGTAGGGAATGACGGCGACATTGGTCGCGGTGCCCACCGCGGCGACCAGCGCGAAGATGTGGCTGTCCTCGACGAGACGCCGGACCGCGGCGACGCTGCGGGCGGGATCATAGCCGTCGTCGAGCGTCACGTAGTTGATCTTCCAGCCCTTGATGCCGCCGGCCTCGTTGACACTCTTGAAGTAGGCGTCGGCCGCGTGGGTCAGGATCGCGTAGAACGGGACAGGTCCCGTGACCGGAGTGAACCCGCCGATCGTGATGGTCTTGGCGGCGGCATCGACGCCGATCTCGTCAGCGAGGACGGATGAGCCGGGATAGGCTGATGCGAGCGCGGCAGCGCCCGAAAGCTTGAGAAAGTCGCGCCTTTTCATAGGCCCTCCCCGATTGTCTGTTTTTTCTCCTTCGATCTTTACCGGGACCTACAGAACCGGTCAAGAAAAAATGCATTATGCATTATCTTGGCCATTCAGGATGAGCTCGGCCCTGCGAATGACTGGCGCATCGACCATCTTCCCATCAAGGGCGATCGCCCCGCCTCCACTGCTGCGCGCAACCTCCATGATCCGACGGGCCCATTCGAGCTCCTTGGCGGTCGGGGTGAAGGCGTCGTTGACCAGTTTGACTTGAGCAGGATGGATACAGAGCTTGGCGCCGAAGCCGAGCGCCTTCGATCGCCCGACCGCAGCATTGAAGATCGCCGGATCCGCCCATGACGTGGTCACGCCATCGACGGGTGGCGCGAGCCCCGCAAGCCGCGACTCCAGCACAATCTGGAGACGAACCGGATCAAGCTCGCCGTCGAGCTCGGTCACGCCTGCATCGACGCCGAAGTCGAGATTACCAAAGGCAAACCTGGCAACATGGCCGCTCTTGCCGAGATTTCGAAGCTCCGCGTTGCCCTTGACCGTTTCGATCAGCGCAATGATCTGACACGGCCGGTCCAGCGATCCCATGAGGCGATCCAGGGCCTCGGTATCGGCCTTCGGCAGCATCAATTTGGTCACGCCTGCGCTGCGGACCATCGCCAGATCCTCGTCAAAGAAGCTCGTGTCGGCGCCGTTGACGCGCACAATGGCATCCGTTCGCCGCTGCCATCGCGCGACGAAGTCGCGCGCCGCACCCTTGTCGGCGGGGGCCACCGCATCCTCAAGATCGAGGATCACCTGATGAGCGCCGGAGGTTACGGCCTTACCGAAGCGTTCAGGCCGATTGGCCGGGACGAACAGGAAGGAGCGAGACAAAGGGCTGGACACCAGGCATCATCCTCGATTATGCATCATGCATTATCGTTTGTACCTCTACCGCCCCTATCGGGGCGCGTCTATGGTGGTCGCGGACAAATCGGTCACGAGCGACGGGCATTGGACATGGAATATCGGACAAAAGAGGAGCAGGTCGCCGACTATCTCCGCGAGGGCATCATCTCGGGGCGGCTGCCACGCGGCGTCCGGCTGAAGCAAACCGAGATCGCGCAAGAGCTGAAGATCAGCATCACACCGGTTCGCGAAGCACTGAAACTGCTCGAGGCCGAAGGCTATCTATCCAGCGATTCCTATCGCGGTGCGACCGTGGCACCGTTCGACGTCGAGGCGTCGACCGAAATTCTGAAGCTGCGCATCACGCTCGAGACCCAATTGGTGGAAGGCGCCGTGCGAAACATCACCGCCGAGGAGATCGCGGAGCTGCGCGAATTGGCACGACAGTTCGAGGCGGCCGCTCTCGCCAACGACAGCACCGCCGCACGCGGAATTAACTACCGTTTCCACCGGCGCATGTACGATTTCGCGCGACTGCCCAAGACCCTTCACTTCGTGCAGGTGCTATGGGCGCAATATCCGTTCGACGTCATCAACCGCATTGGCGGCCGCGCCGAGCGCGCCGCCAAGGAACACAACGAGCTCCTGAAGAACGTGATCGAAGGTGACGCCGCAGGCGCGATGCTGACGATGCGGCGGCACATCGAGACCGGCTGGAACGAGTTGCGCAACAGCCTGCCGACGAAGACGGATAGCGCCGTCAAATCCAAGAACTCTGAGAACAAGAGCTCTGAGAAGGAGACCTTATGAAGCCGATCTTGCTCGTGATGGACATGCTGAATGACCTCGTTCACGAGAACGGCGGCGGCGCGAAGACCTATGTCCCGCTGATGAAAGAGCGCGATGTGCTCGGCCGCACGAAGGCGCTGATCGCGAAAGCCCGCGCGGCCGGCGCGCTGATCGGTTACGTCCGCGTGGGCTTTTCGCCCGATTATCGGGAATGCCCGCCCAATTCTCCGATTTTCTCCCGGGCCCGCAGCGCGGGCATGTTCAAGCTCGGCAGCTGGGGCACGGAGGTACATCCCGACCTCAAGCCAGAGGCCGGCGAGTTCGACATCGTCAAACACCGGGTGAGCCCGTTCTACGGCACATCGCTGGAGCCGATCCTGCGAGCGCATGGCGTGACCGATCTATTCCTGACGGGTGTGTCCACCAACGGTGTGGTGCATACCGGAGCCCGCGAGGCGCACGACCGCGACTATTCCTGCACGGTCCTGGAGGATTGCTGCGCCGGCGGCACCGCCGACGAGCACGATAGTGCGCTACGCTGCCTTGGTCGCTTCGCCGCGATCAAGGGCAGCGCGGATGTGAGTTTCGGGTGATGGACTTGTCCCTTCTCCTTGTGGGAGGAGGTGCACCGTCCGTACAGTAAGGATAAGCCCTACGCCCCCAGCCAGCGCGGATCGATCGCCTGCCGGTAGGTGACGCCGCGCACGGCATCGCTGAACTTCAGCTCGAACTCCATGTTGTGCGCGAACTGCTGCTCGGACAATGTCGGCGGCACCGAGACGGTCGTGCGCTGATCCGATACCGTGCGCTTGATCAGCGCGGCGTCGGTCTGCTGGAAGTAGCGATCGCGCAAAATCTGGCCGGCCGCGTCGGGATCGTTGCGGATCAATTCCGATGCCCTGGTCATGCCGCGGACCAACGACGTAGCGATCTCGGGATTCTTGTCGAGGAAATCCGGCCGGCCGCACAGCACGGTGTAGAGGAAATTCTCGATGCCCGGCACTTCGCCGTGCGACGGGCGCGCAGCCCACACCGCGAGCCCCTCCTCCACCGCCTGGTTGTTCGCCGGCGCCGTGGTGTTGAAACCGTCGATCTGGCCGGAACGCAGCGTCAGGTACATCTTGTCGAGCTTGACCACCGTAAGGCTGACATCCTTTTCCGGATCGAGCCCGCCGAGCGACAGCAGATAGCGCCAGATCTTGTCGGTGCCGCTACCGCGGCCGGAGATCGCCAGCGTCAGCCCCTTCATGCGGGCCATGCGTTCCCTCAGCGGCATGTCGGCGGCGAGGCCGATCTTGTCGGCGGTCTTCCTGCTGATCACGGCGTCGCTCGCATATTGCGACATCAGCGGTGCGAAGGCGTTGATCTTCTGGCCCTTGGCGACTGCAAGGATCACATCGCTCATCACGAGACCGGCGACGTCGACACTGCCGCCGAGAATCGCCGCCATGCTGTTGGTGCCGCTGCCGGTGTCGATCAGGGAGACATCGAGGCCTGCATCCTTCATGAAGCCGGCCGCCGTCGCGACCAGCAGCGGCAGATAGGCGAATGTGTAGCCGCCGATCGCAATCGTCACCGGCTTGCCGATGCCCTGCGACAGGCCCGGCGCAACCGAACCGGCCAGCGATCCCGCAGCGATCCCGCCCAACATCGTCCGACGCGTGATCATGATGTCCTCCCTCTATTTTTGTTCTCGCAAGGCCGCCTCAGCGCCAGCGGAATATCCAGCTTTCCAGCCGTCCAAGCACGTCGTTGAGGAGCGTGGTGACGACCATCAGCGCAAACAGAGCGGCGAACACGCCGGCCGTATCGAGCTGGCCCGCGGAATTCTGCGTGAGGTAGCCAATGCCGGCATTGGAGGCCATCATCTCGGCCGCGACCGCGCCGACGAAGCCGTAGGGCAGACCGAGCTTCAATCCCGTGAACAGCCATGGCAGCGCAGACGGAAAGATCACCATGCGCTGGAGCGCGAACCGGCCCGCGCCCATGGTACGCAGCGCATCGACCATTTTCAGGTCGACCTCGCGCACGCCGCGCAGGGTCGAGAAGAACACGAGGAAGAACACGCTGATCGCGGCAAGCACGATCTTGGGCGCAAGGCCGATACCGAACCACATGATGAAGAGCGGCGCGAGCGCGACCTTGGGCACGCCGTACACCGCCGTGACGAAAGGATCTACGGTGCGATGCAGGATATCGCTCGCACCGATCATCAGCGCGAACAGGACTCCGGCGGTCGCGCCCAACACGAAGCCAATGGCAGTTTCCTTGAACGTGATGAGCAGGTGATAGGCGAGCTGCCCGCTCGCAGTCCACGCGACCAGCGTCTTGAATACGGCCGCCGGGCTGCTCACCCAGAACGGGTCGAGCAGCGAGCCGGATGCGGCCTGCCAGGCCGCGAGCATCGCAACCACGAAGATCGTGCGGTAGAGCCATACGCGGCCGGATTGGCCGAGCATGGGTTCGACCCGTGTATCGGACAGCGCCTCTGTGCTCATGACGATCGCCTCGCCGGTGGCTCGAGGGCGGCCCAGAGCCGCCGATAATGCTCTTCGAAGGCGGGGTGGAAGCGCACCTCGTGCACCTCGCGCGGCCGCGGAATATTGATGGGCTCGTCGAGCCTGACCTGGCAGGGGCGCGGCGAGAACACCAGGACGCGATCGGCGAGCGTGATCGCCTCGACGATGTCGTGGGTCACGAACACCACCGTCTTGCGCCGCGCCGACCACAGCTTGAGAAGCTCGGCCTGGAGCACCAGCTTGAGCTGGGCATCGAGCGGCCCGAACGGCTCATCCATCAGCAGCACCGGCGGGTCGTAGATCAGCGTGCGAGCGAGCATGGCGCGCTTGCGCATGCCGCCGGAGAGCTGGCTCGGATAGTGACGCTCGAAACCTTCGAGGCCGACCTGTGCGATCAGCTCGCGCACGCGGGCGGCGATCTCCGCACGGTCAATCCGGCGCAGCTCGAGCGGCACCGCGATGTTCTGCTCCACGGTCCGCCACGGCAGCAGGCTGTCATGCTGGGTGAGATAGCCGATCCCGGTATTGATGGCCCCAACCGGCTCGCCCTGGCACAACACCGCACCCGCGGTCGGTCGATCCAGACCGGCCAGCAGGTTCAGCACGGTCGACTTGCCCGAGCCGCTGGGGCCAACGATGGCGAGAAACTCGCCGCTTTGCAGCGAGATATTCAGTCCGCTGAGCACGTCGATGCGACCGCTGCGCGAGTCGAAGGTCTTGCCAACGCCGCGCAGCTCGACTGCGGGCGCGCGCTGTGCCTCGCCATCTTGCGCAGCGACAACAGACAGGTGCGCCGATCTCATCGCCTTGGCCTTCCGCTGTGCTTTTCTTGTTTCGGATCCCGTCCCGATACCTTCAGACCTCCGCGGCGGCCCGCATCGCGAGCGCGCCGCTCGCCCCGCTGGCCCAGAGGTCGAGCACGTGCCCGTCGCCCTTCCCTTCCAGGCGGAACGGTGAGCTCACGAACAGCGGCGAGACGCCCCTGAACTCGAAGGATCTGAGCGGCTTGCCCGCGTACCGCTCCGCGAAGCCTTGCAGCAGGGTCGCCGTCAGCGGCCCGTGCACGACGAGGTCTGGGTAATTCTCCTCCGACTGCGCGTAGGCCTGGTCGTAATGAATGCGGTGGCCATTCGACGTCAATGACGAATAGCGGAACAGCAACACGGTGTCGGGTCGAAACTCTTCCGACCACGCGCCATCCTGCGGAGACGGTGCCGCCGCTGGCGCTGGCGATCCCGGCGCCGCCGCCTCGCGATAGACGATGTCCTGTTCCTCGGTGATGCAAGGCGCGCCGTCGCAGGCAATGCTGTGGCTGACGGTGACGAACACCAGCTGGCCGGCACGGCCGGATTTGGCTTCGACCTTCAGGATGGTGCTTTCACGCTCGCCCTCGCCGCCGATGGTCAGCGGCTTGTGGTAGGTGAGACGCCCGCCGGCCCACATGCGGCGCGGCAGCGACACCGGCGGCAGAAACCCGCCGCGCTTCGGATGTCCGTCTGGTCCCAACTCCTGCCGCGGCACGAAGCGATTGAAGAAGATCCAGTGCCAGCCCGGCGGCAGGGCGGCGCCGGCTGCGTGATGTCCTTCCACACCGAGCGTGGCGGCCAGCGCGGCGACGCGGTCCGCTGCAATCCGCTCGCGGATGGTTTCCTTGCGACCGACCCAGGTCTGCCAATCCTCGTCAGCCAATGCTGCGCTCTCGCTCATGACGGCAACTCCACTTCTAGCGTTCAGTAAATCACCTGCTGGTCGATCAGCACTTCGCGGTCCTCACGGCTGAGGCCGAGCAGCTCGCCGAACACATAGTCCTCATCCTCGCCGAGGCGCGGCGTGCCCCGCGTCATCCCGACCTCCGATTTCGAGAAGCAGATCGGAGCCTTCAGCGCCGCGCGCCTGTTGCCGCTCATGTCCTCGACATCGACGACGGTCCCGCGCTCGCGCAGATGCCCGTCATGCGCGATGTCCTCCATGTTGCAGGAGACATGCGCGGCAATACAAGCGGCCTGAAGCCGACGCTCGGCCTCGCCGGCCTCACACGTCATCGTCCAATGTTCGATCTCGCCATGCAGAACCCGCCGATGCGTATGCCGGCCTGGGGCTGTCTCAAACCGCGGATCCGACAAGAGGTGCGGCGCATCGATCAACTTCACCAGGCGACGCCATTCGTCGTCTGTGCGGATCGCGATGGTCAGCCAGCGATCCTCCTCGCGAGTCCCGAACACGCCGTGCGGCGCCATGCGCAGATGGTCGTTGCCGATCCGCGCCGGTTCTCCTCCCGCCGCGGCAAACAGCAGCGCCTCGCCGACCAGCGAGCAGGCCACTTCGCGCGCGCTGACGTCGATATGCCCACCGCGGCCGGTCTGGCGCAGGCGATACACCGCGGCCACCGCCGCCATCGCCGCGTTCATGCCGATACTGTGGTCCATCACGTGGCGCATTTCGACCGGCGGTCCATCCTCATAGCCGGTGAGATAACCGAGCGCACCCCAGGCACCGAACAACGGAGCGTAGCCGGCGAAATGCGAATCCGGTCCGCTCTGGCCCGACGATGAGACGGATACCATCACGACAGACGGCTTCAGCGCGGCCAGCGCCGCATAGCCGAGACCGAGCCGCTCCATCACCCCGGGCCGAAAACTCTCGCAAACGAGATCGCTGACGCCGACGAGCTTCTTGGCCAGCGCGCTGCCCTTCGCGTCCTTCAGATTGATGCGAACCGAAAGCTTGTTGGACGCAACCTGATCGAAGCTCGCCGGCCCCATCCGGCCGTAGACCGGGTGCGGCTTGCGGAAGATATCCGGCCGCGCGGCACTCTCGATCTTGATACATTCGGCGCCGAGCTGCGACAGCATGTGAGTACAGAACGGCCCTGCGGCATGCAGCGTGAAGTCGGCGATGCGGACACCGGCAAGCGGTTTCATGAGACCTCCGCGACAATTTCCGGCCGTTCGCACTGACGCCTGGCCGAGAGCAAGTGCTGGTGTTCGCCGAGCCGCGGCGGCCCGGCTTGCAAGGACAGCGCCGCGCCGTCGACATGAAACGGTGCCGACAACACCGGCAGGCGGCCTGCTCCTGGAATCTCGGCCGGCTGAAACAGGTGCCGCGCAGCCTCATGCGGACCTGACAGCACCTCGGCGGGGCTGGCATATTTCGCCATGGGCACGCCCAGCGCCTGGGCTCGCGCGACGATGTCAGCGGTTCGCTGTTCGCGTGCCCAGATGCGAATCGCGCGGTTGATCTCCGCGCCACGCCGGCTTCGCTCCAGCGCGTCCGACAGCGCGGGATCGAGCATCCAGTCGGGGCGGCCCATCAATTCGATCAGGCCGCGCCACTGCCGCTCCTCGAGCGTCAGCAGCTCCACATACCCGTCAGCACATTCGAGCACGCCACCATATTTGAACGAGCGCGTCCGGCGATGCTCGAGCGAGCCGTCGCCAAGACGCTGAAGCGCGAACGCGCCAACGGCAAGCGTGGCATCCTGGATGGAGACGTCGACGCTTTCGGCGCCGCCTTGCGCGCTGCCGACCAGTGCGGACAAAGCGCCAAGCGCGGCGACCACGCCGCCCTGGTACTCGGCGAAATGACCGTAGACCTTCAAGGGCGGGCGTTCGGGAAAGAGCTCGGCAGCAAGGCCGTTGGGCAACAGGAAGCCCTCACCCGAAGCATGGATCAGATTGATCTCCTCCGCCTGCCAGTCCGCTTTCGGTCCCGTGGCGCCGAAAGGCAGCACCGACACGTCGATCAGCCTGGGATAGCGCGCCCTGAGAGTCTGCTGGTCCAGGTCGAGAGTCACACGTTCCGCGGGGCTGAGATCGTGGACGAGGACGTCTGCCTCGGCGAGCAGCGCGGACAATGCAGCCCGTCCGGCCTGCGTCGTCAGATCGCAGGTGACGCTCTTCTTGCCTGCGGCCAGAAAGGCAAACAGCGCACTCGCCTCATGCGCCGGCGGCAGCAACGGCGGCTCGCGGCGAAGAGGATGCCCTGCCGGCGGCTCGACGAGGACCGTCTCCGCGCCGAGGGTGGAGAGCAGCCGGCCGGCATGGCTGGCCGCAACGCCGCGCGAGATCTCGACGGCAATGACGCCCGCGAGCGGAGGCGCGATAGCCTCGTTCGTCATGGCAACGCTTCCTCTTGTTGTTCTTGGTTGGGCCCGAAGCGTGGCGGGCCACGCTTCGGTTCTTGCAGGTTCTTCGCCGACAGGATTCAGCGGATGGTCGGCAGTTCGAGCTCGAGCCCCGCTCCGTCGAAGAACACGCGGTTCTTCACGTCGCGCGAGGGCAGCATCACGGTGGCAAGGCCCGGCGTCGTCAGTTCGCCGCGCTGGTTCTCACCCCAGATCTCGAGATCGACCAGCGCAAAGCCGTCCTTGACGTATTTCCTGCTGACCTTGCCCTTGCACCAGGTGGAATCGCCCATGGTGTTGAAGCGCCGCATCTCGGTGCGCACGCGCTTGAGGAAGGCCGCATCGCCCATCCAGTTGCTGACGAGGCTGGCGAGCCAGGACGAACGCTGCGGACCGTAATCATAGGTGCCGGGCACGCCGACTTCCTTGGCCACGGACTCGCGGTGATGCCCGATGCCGGTATATTCGATGCCGCCGCCGGCTTCCGGATTGCGGAAGAAATGGCCGGGATGCTTCACCGCCGATTTCAGCACGATGCCGTGGGTATGGCCGCGACCGCAGCCGACCAGGAAACCCATCGTGTCCATCAGCGAGAGCGGGCCGCGCACGATTGGCGGCAACTCATCGCCTTCGTTGACGTCCTCGAAGTAACGCATCGTGGTGCCGCGGATGAGCTCGTCCTCCTTCAGGATGGCCTCGTCGAGCGCGGCGAATTCGTCGGCCGTGTACTCGTAGGGCTTGACGTCCTTGTACTTGCCGGCGTCGCGCGCGGCCTTGCGCTCGTGGCGGGTGCAGGTGCCGAGCGCGCGAGCGACCATTTCGCCGCGCTGGTTGGAATAGACGGCCTCGACATATTGCAACACGAGGCGGCCGGAGAACTTGCTTTCCTTCTCCTCGATGCCGACCACGCGCTCGATCGCGGTGATGCGGTCGCCCGGACGGATGTGGCGGAACAGCTCCCAATCGTTGCCGGCGTAGAAGCCGTGCACGCCGGGAAGACCCCAGCGGGTGCGGCCGATCCAGCCAAACGCCATCGGGAACATCGGATGGGCAACGTTGGTGCCGTAGCGGCTCTGGCGGCCGTGCTCGGCATCGCGGTAGAGCGGATTGAGGTCGCCGATGCCGTTGCAGAAATTGCGGATGGTGTCGTCGGTCGCATCCTGGAGATACGGCCCCTCCGGGCGCAGCTGAAGTCCGATCATGCCCCGCGCCTGCGCGATCGCTTCGTCGGTGATCTTGCCTTCCGCCGGGGCGTGGCCGACCTCTTTTTCCTTTTCCATCACGTCTGACATGTTCGTCTCCGATCCCTGTACGAGTTGAGTTTTGTCAAGCTGCGGGTTTCATGGCGCGGGCCAATGCCGATGCGGCGGCGGAGGCAAGGCCGTCGAGATCGCGCGCGATCACGACGCCGGCGCGATCGAGCGCCTCGACCTTGGCCGCCCAGGTTTCTGCGTAGGAGCCGATCATCGCGGCGGCATGTCCCATCTTCTTGCCGGCTGGTGCGGTGCGGCCGACCAAGAGAGCCGCTGACGGCTTCGCATCCGACCGCCTGGCGTATTCGGCGAGCGCGTATTCTTCCGAACCGCCGATCTCGCCGAGATAGATGATGGCGCGCGTCTCCGGATCGTCGTGAAACAGCGCGATCGCCTCCGCGGCGTTGACGCCGCGCACGGGATCGCCGCCGATGCCGATGACACTGGTCTGGCCGAGACCGGCCGACGACAGGCGGAAGCAGGCCTCGTAGGACAGCGAGCCGCTGCGCGAGATCACGCCGATCGGCCCGGGCGCGTAGCAGAAGGACGGCATGAAGCCGAGCTTGGCCTTGCCGGGCGAGATCAGACCGGGCGAGTTCGGCCCGACCAGATGCGCGCCATGATCGAGCGCAGCAGCACGCATTTCCATCGCGTCCAACACAGGCAGGCCGTCGCCGGGATAGGCGATCAGCGGGCAGCCTGCCTCAATCGTCTCCAGCACCGCATCGAGCGCGACAACGGCCGGCACATAGACCAGCGCGGCATTGGCGTGGGTTTCCTTCATCGCTTCGACGACGCTCGAAAACACCGGAACGCCTTCAATCGCCTGGCCGCCGCGCCCCGTCGCCACGCCGGCAACGACCCTGGTGTGGCTCTGCGCGAGATCCTTGACGGAGAACGTCCCGAATTTGCCGGTGATACCGACGATCAGCACGCGCGCATCGGCATCGAGAAGAATGCTCATGACTGCGCTCCCGCCACTCGCTTAATGATATCGGCGACCGCGGACTCCAGCGTCGCGTGGTTCTGACGGCCGGCCTCACGGAGAATCGTGGTGGCGAGGTCACTGCGCGTGCCGTTGAGCCGCAGCGTCACCGGCTTCGCTGAGGTTCGCCTCGCCAGCAGCTCGACGAGCGTTTTCGCCACGCGATCGGTGTGCAGCCCGCCGCCGAACATGCTGACCAGAATGCCCTTCACGTTCGGCGCGCGGTCGAGCAGGTCGAAGGCAAGCCCGAAGCCCGCCGGCGTCGGATTGCCGCTAATGTCGAGGAAACAGGCCGGCTGCGCGCCGGCGCCATCGATCGCGTCCATCGCCGCCATCGTCATGCCGGCACCGCCCGAGATCAGCCCGATCTCGCCGTCGAGCCAGACCAGCATCAGATTGGCTTCTTCGCAGAGCCGGATGTCGCGCTCCGCCTTGTCGCGTGACGCGGCGATAGCGGATGCCGTGGCAGCCTTGCGGAAGTCCGCCGCTTCATCCAGGACGATCTTGGCGTCCGCGGCGATCAACGCACCGCCCTTGGAAACGACCAGCGGATTGATCTCTACCGTGGTGCATTCGTTTGCCTGCGCGAGATCGAGCAATCGGCGAGCAGTGGAAATGACCCGCTCGCGCACCTTCGGGTCGCTTTCGACCGGCTCGAGCAGCGCGCGGAAAGCATGGGCGCGAAAATTACGGGCCAGCCCGACCGGATAGCTCAGAGGCGGAGGCCCAACCTCGATATCGACCCCGCCGCTCGGCGAGTAGAGAACGTTGTAGCCGCCAACGCGGCTGTCGATCGCGACTGCGAGATAGAGCTCGCGCTCGATGTCCAACCAGGCCTCAACGAGCACCGACGCTGGTGCCTCGCCGGCAAAGCGCATCCCCATGATCGCCCCGAACGCCACTTCCAGTTCGGAGGTTGAAGTCGCCTTGCGGATGCCCCCCGATTTGCCTCGACCGCCGACGGCCACCTGCGCCTTGATCGCGACAGGAAAGCCGATTCGGCAACCGCGAACTTCTTCGAGCGACCGCAGCTCGTAGCTTGAGGGAGTGGGGACGGCGGCGGCGCGAAGTAACGCCTTGCCCTGGGCTTCGGTGATCAGCATAAAATGCATCATGCATTCTATCTGAGCGCGGTCAATGCCAAATTCAAACAAAATCGCCAGAATTCGGGAGGTTTTGACGGAACGAGGTTGAGTCGACTACGGTTTTCGGCCAAGATAATGCATTATTCTGGAGCTGAAAGGACTCGCACTGTTTCCAGCGGCAGAGTCGGCCCAACGTCCACGTAAGACGAATTGCTGCGTCGAGCTACGGCGGCGACATCGCGACGAACTTTCCCGTGTACACACAGCAGATTGTCGTGCGCCTCACCCGGCGTGAACGCGAGATGGGACCGGCAGGGTATGGTCCCGCCGCCGCGTCAATCTCGCTCGCCAGGCACCGTCGTGAATGATCCCTATCCTGATGATTATCTTCGGCCGTGCAGGCTACGTGCACACGTACGACCGAGGTATCGATCAATTGCATGCCACGTCACCACCCGGTGGCCAGCGTATTCATAATCCGATCCAGACGTCAGCCCGCCGCGAACGAAGCAACTGTAAAAAGTTGTACGAGGATCTCATCTCCAGCGCGTCGCGCCAATGGTGCACCGAAAGATGCCATCAGGCACACGCGACCGTCATTTGCGCGCTTGGCGCGCCGCGGCGTGAGACGTCGCAACGCTACACATACTCTTCAAATTAATGCCAACTGAACTGCTAAAATCTACGAGGTATCAATTTAGCGCGCGTAAAGTGAATGAACTGCAGCTGCCTTGCTGAGTGAAGCGTTCTACCACGACCGCAAATAGCTCATTTTGCGATGTGATGCCGAGCCGCTGATATGCGCGACGACGATATGTCAGCACACTGTTGAGGCTGATGGCGAGTTCGTGGGCTATGGCCTCAGAACTGAAACCAAGCAGAATGGCGAGGCATACGTCGCGTTCACGTTGCGTAAGGTTGCGAGGACAGCCTGAGCAGTAGGTTCCGATCCAGCAATTTCTGGCGCAAGAGGTTCACGGACGGTCGCGCGATCAGATGCTACGGGAAACCGCCCCTTCGCTGTTTGTGGACAAGTAGCGCGCCTACTCCCGCCGAGATAAAGAAATGCGCGGTTAGATACACAGCGGCGCCCGCCACGGACAGAATGACAGCTCGATCGAAGCTTGGCGACGCTCCATGCAATCTCGTTAGATTCACGATGGCGCTGTCTGACAAAGCCGATGCCCATGGAAAAAGCGCGATATTGCATCGCCCACTTCTGGAAACCCCGCCCAATAGACATGCCGAGCACCGTTGACGATCAATAGGCGCGCACCAGGTATCCTCTTCGCAAGAATTTCTGCATTGCTCGCTAAGGCGATTTGGTCTTCGCTCCCGTGAATCACAAGCGTCGCCGAGGTGATCGATGGCAAAGCGTCCCATGCATCATGGCTTGCCGATGCCTTGAGATGGGCCATAAAAGCTTCAAGGGAGCAAGGATTGGGCGCGCCAGTCGCCGCCGATTCAGGATTCTGTGCAATCCAGTCATCCGTAAAGGACATGCGTTGCAGCGTGATTGGATCGTTGCTCGCAATTGCCGCCGTCGCGTCGGCTGGCCTCGGAACGCCATGCTTGTCGCCGACTGAAGATGCACCCAGGATCAATGCGCATGTGCGTTGCGGATAGTCCACTGCAAGCCATTGGGCGATACGCCCACCCATTGAATGGCCGTAGACATGAGCCCGGTCGAATCCCGCGGCGTGCATTATTGTCGCTGCATCACGCGCGAAGTCCCGTGTTGACCATTGCGCGGGAAAGTTCGCTTCGCTCAACCCTGTGCCACGATGGTCGTAGACAATGACCTGATGCTTACTGGAAAGCTCGGTAACTACGGAGCTCCAGACGGTGTGGTCGCAAGCATTTCCTGCGATGAGAAGGACAGGGTCACCATCTTGGCCGTGAACGTCAAACCACAACCGAGCTCCGTCAAAGCTCTTAGCATAAGACATCTTTGATGTTCCTTATCGTTCAAACCTGCTTCGCACCATCTTCTTTCAACCGGTTGATTGACACCTATGGCGGATTGCGTCAAGCTTCCGGTTCGGCAAATGACGCGTTCATTTTCGTCAGACGCACGGCCTGCGAGCCGCGGCACGCCTGAATAGAAGTGAGGTCTGCTTGAGAATGAACACAGCCGCACATCAATGAGCACTCGTATGCCGAGTACGATGAGGGACCGCACGCGAACATGCCGAAGCCGTCAGCTAGGGCTAACCTACGGCCAGAGCGAGAAGCTTGCTCTCCCGGAGATGCATTCGTTCTCTCTGACTTAGCGGTCCGGTCGATCCAGCGACCAATTCAGAAGCCGCGCGTCAATTTCAAACTAATTCCAACTTGGCGAAACGCATGTAGGAGCGAAACGTGAAAAGATTGTTGGGCAAGGTCGCTATCATCACCGGTGCCAACGCTGGTATCGGCGCAGCCTCCGCGAAGTTGTTCGCGGCTGAAGGGGCCAAAATAGTGGCATCTGCACGTCGAGCGGATCTCGGGGACAAGGTGATAGAGGATATTACCGCTGCCGGGGGCGAGGCCGTGTTTATTGCCGGCGACGTCACGAAGCTTGGGGACCACCAGAAGCTAGTCGATGCCGCGATTCAGAAATGGGGTAGACTCGATATTGCGTTCAACAATGCCGGCATCGGTCATCCGCGCAGTGACATTCAAAACTTCGATGAGGAAATCTGGAATCAAGTTATCCAAGTCGACTTGACCGGTGTCTTCCTAGCCATGAAGGCCCAGATTCCAGCGATCCTGAAATCGGGTGGCGGATCGATCATCAACACGTCATCAATCGGCGGTCTCGTTGCGCATCCAGGTAGCGCCGCATATCGAGCCGCTAAGCATGGAGTCATCGGTCTGACCAAAGTTGCCGCCCTGGAACTGGCCGATAAGAACGTCCGCGTTAACGCTCTGTGTCCTGCCGGCACGATGACAGACATGTTCGACAACGTGCTGAAGAGCAATGATGCCCTCCGCGCACAAATGCTCGCCGATCATCCCATCGGCCGCTTTGCGGAGCCAGTGGAGCAGGCCAGGGCAGCGCTGTTCCTTGCCAGCGACGAGTCGTCATACATGACGGGCGTCGCCCTTCCAGTCGACGGCGGATTCACCGTTCGCTGAATTCGGGACTGAGGCAGCGGGCACTGCGTTGATGGACGATCTCCGAAAACATCAGCGGCCCGCTCGCGGCGTCGACAGCGTGTCGGGTGACGCCAACTAGTAGGCACTGGACCTAGCTAGACTCGTTCTTCGTGAACTAGAAACCGTCGGAGCTAGTCAGCATCGTCCCCATCACGCGAGAACTAGAGGCATTCGTACAGCGCAACCTCTTCGTAAGCCCGCACCATGGGAAGACTGGAAGCGGCCGCGGCGCTTCGATGTGCGTCAGTGACGCCGCGACCGTTGTGATCGTTCGCATTGCCCTTGCTACGTGCGCCCCCCAGGAAGCCGCCGAACGCGCCAATTGGATTCTACTTACCGCGCAAGCATACGCAGACCGTTTTAGGGGGCTGATCGATCAACGTTTCCAGAGACTCTCCACTAGATCTAGACGCTTACCACAGGCTGTGAAATGCACAGAGTATTCCAGAATTTCATCGACCTTTTGTCGTCCGCGGAAGACATTCGAGACTTCTCCAAGGCTATGGCAGATACAGCCAGCGCTATGGATCTATCTTGTTTCGCCTATCTCGCTCTCCAGCGAAGAAAAAAGGGCACTCCGCGCCTGATCTCCACATACCCCTCGCCGTGGACGGCGCATTATTTGCGCAACAATTATCAAATCATCGATCCCGTTATTGGAGAGGCGCTTCAGACCCCCGAACCCTTCCGATGGGGAATTGATGTCCGATCGAGATTCATGTCGACGAGTCAGCAGCATCTCCTCGATGAAGCCGCGCAATTCGGAATCAGATTTGGCTTTACAGTCCCCATTCACGATGGGCACGGTCCAGTCGCGGCACTGACCTTTGCTGTCAACGAGCGACGGCCGCAATTTGAAGAGCGCATTGAATCATACGGTCGCGTTCTTCAGCTTATGGCAATGTACTTCCATGCGCACGTTCGCCGTAAGCTCGCGAAAGAACTTGATGTAGATGGAATACGCTTGTCTCCGCGCGAACTCGAGTGCCTAGAATGGGCTTCGCGGGGGAAAAGCGCTTGGGAAATTGGATGCATCCTTGGCATCTCGCGCAACACCGTCGCATACTACCTAGAGAACGCGAAGGAAAAGCTGGGTGTGCGGACTGTCGTACAAGCGGTGACGCTCCTGGCGGCTGCGAACAAAAGAAAGCAAAAATAGGGCTCGCGCCCCCTGCAACTGCAGGTGATGAATCTAATCAAGAATCCCGCTTCAAAAGAGCACTTGAACACTTTTGGAGGGACTATGATTCAACTGATCGCACCAGCTTCGTTTGGCGAATTTTCCGGCGTTCTCGTCGAGATGCATCAATTGCGGCATCGTGTTTTCAAGCTCCGCATGGCGTGGGACGTTCAAACCAGCGGGGACATGGAAGTTGATGAATTTGACGCATTGAGTCCCACCTACCTGGTGCAGATGTCTCATAGCGGCCAAGTGCAAGGTTCCGTTCGCCTCCTCCCTACCCTCGGCCCAACCATGCTTCGCGACACCTTTCCCACGCTTCTTGAAGGTCGACCAGCGCCGTCAGCCCCTCAAGTTTGGGAAAGTAGCAGATTCGCGATCGATGTCGCGGCCGAAGCGCCAAAAGGAGATCACGGCATCACTCGTGCCGCTTACGAGCTGTTTGCGGGAATGGTCGAGTTTGGGCTTTCGCGGCAGCTCACTGACATCGTTACTGTCACGGATGCCCGAATGGAAAGAATCCTTCGACGAGCCGGTTGGCCCCTGCGACGCATTGGCACTCCTGCCGCGATTGGCAACACCTCAGCCGTGGCGGGTTACCTTGCGATTTCGAGTGAGATTCTATCCAATCTTCGTAGGGCTGGCGGTCTCTCAATGCCGGCTCTTTGGACGCCAGTAATCTTCGCGGCCGCCTAGAACCATCCGCCTCATCCCACGAAATTCATTTCCCCCGCGCGTAGCGGTGGGCGCGGTATGTCGCGGTTTGCTACGAGCTACGAGCAATGACGGAATCTGACAACAGAGATGATTGGCGGCATGCGGCACGGGCTATTGAGCTGCAACAGCTTCGATTAGCCGTAGCCGCTTCCGACTACGGAAGCTTTCGACGAGCCGCAGAAACGCTTTCCATCAAACACACTGTTCTCAGTCGTTCCATTAGCCAGCTCGAGTATCTAGTTGGGTGTCCACTGTTTGATCGCTCTAGCGGAGGGATCAAACCTACCAGCGCTGGCCGCGCGGTTCTGCGAATCGCGCGGTTGATTTTGGAACAGGTTGATGCACTCGTCGACACAGGATTATCTAATGGCCGCGGCGAAACCGGTCACCTTACGATGGGCTTCTGCACCTCCATTTCTACCGGTAATTTGCGGGCTACCTTAGGGGAATTCAAGAAGCGGCTGCCGCAGATCGAATTGACAACGATGGAACGCTCTCGCCTACGTCTAATGATTGCCCTTCGTAGCGGGACCGTCGATGTGGTCGTCAGCCCCGGACGTCTCGTTTCGAAGGGCACCAAAGCACTACCGCTCTGGAGCGAACGCATCCTGATTTCGCTGCCTCAGGATCATGGCTTGGCAGCACGCGATATCGTCTACTGGACCGATCTGCGTAACGAAACGATCCTTTTGAGTCAGTATGATCCCGGACGAGAGCTTGAGGATCTCTTGATCTCGAAGCTCGTACTACCCGAGGATCGTCCTAAGATCGAGCGCCATGACGTTAGCCGAGGTATCATCAAGAGCCTGATAAGTATGGGCATGGGGCTCAGCCTCGTGATGGAATCGGACATTGGAGCGAGCTTTGCCGGCTTGGTGTATCGAGAGCTTCAGGACGGAACGGGACCAAGCCGGTTGGACTTCTATGCGCATTGGCGCGAAGACAATGAAAATCCGGCACTGAAGCGTTTCCTCGATCTGCTGGCAGAACGCTATCCCTCACCTCCGGCTCTCGGAGAATGACCGGTTCGCCGTGCCTTTGCAAATCCGCGGTCAGTGGCCATGAAGCGGGCCAGCATGGGCGCGACTAGCTTTGCCGGATCGATCCGCTGCCCGCTTTCGCGTGCCATGGCCTCTGCATAGGCGACAAGATCCCGATGCACTGATGCCGGAAGTTCAGTGGTGACCTTGACGGGCTTGTCGTCAGGCAGTGCTCCTATTCTAAGCTTGGACATCCCCCTATCCTCCGTACGGCGCAAGTATGAGGTCGCGATTGACGACAACGCGAACCGGGAAACCAGGTCGCACGGTCAGCGTGGGCTGGATGTTGAGACTACGCCGAACCACTTGCTGTCCGGTCTGGTTCAGTGAGTCCGAGGCGCCGTGCCGCAATGCCTGGATGATGGCACTGTCGTTGCTGTTGGTGTCAGAGCCGGCCCCTAGTTCGGTCCCGACAGCCAGAAACGTAGAAAGTGCCCCAGCCTTGAATAGCTCACCCCAGTGATTGTCGACCTGGTCTTCGAGGCCGGCATAGCCGGCGGTGTCAGTACCAGGCTGCCGCTCGAGAACGATAGAACGTCCATTCGGCATGATCAGCCGCGTCCAGACCAGCAGGACGCGGGACTGGCCGAAAGTGACCTGGCTATCGTAGATGCCGATCAGACGCGCCCCCTGAGGCACAAGCAAAAAGCGACCGGTCGGCGTGTCAAAAACATTCTCGGTTACCTGTGCGGTAATTTGGCCTGGCAGGTCCGATCGTATCCCGGTGATCAGCGCTCCCGGAATCATCGTTCCGGCCTGCACGATGTATGGTGAAGCTGGCCTGGTGACGCGGTCAGGGCTTACCGTGCGACGGTCCACAGAAGCATTCACGAAGGCAAGCTTGCGGTCCTGACCGTTTTGTGCAGATCCATCGTCGCCAGTGCTCGTTGCGTTCGGCGGCACGACGCGCTCGCCTGCAACAGCCGTAGCGGCGGACGGACGCACTTCTCGTCCATTTGTTGAGGCGAACAGATGGCTGATGCGGGCTGCCTCGGTCTCCTGATCCCGGCGCTGCTGGTCCGGATCAGCGCCGCTCGTCGGCGACTGCCCTTGAGCGGCAAGGATCGGTCGACCGAGGTCCCCGGGAAGCGGCGGACCAAGCTGCGGGATTGGCTGGCGCGGAACGCCAGCATAGTCCTTCGGTAGCGTCGTAATACCGTCGGCAACATTGTGATGGTCGGTACTGTAAAGCTCATCGGCCGCTTGATTGCGGGAGCGATTGTTCTGCAGCGACCACAGCACCGCTCCGCCGATCACAAGCAGAGCAACCGCGCTCCCCCCGGCCAGGACCTTCCGCGATAACCGTGCCACGCGCGGACGCTCCGCTCTCAAGCGGAAGCCTTCGGACTGCTCCCCTTGTGCCTCCGGCGGAGCTGCTTGCTCGTGATTGTTTTCATTCCGAATGTTCATGACGACGGCCTCCCGTCGGTCCTGACAATCCTGACCTTCTGCTGGTGCTCACCGCCGAGCCGGAGTTCGGCGGCTGCAAATAGCCGATCGACGATCAGCACGTTTCCGTACGCGCGATAGTTGACCAGTTCAGTCTTGCCGTCTGCGCCGATGACGAACAGCGGAGGCATCTCGCCCTGTACGATCCCTTGCGGAAATTCGACATAGACCTTGCGGCCGTCGTCATATGCGGCAGTCGGCCGCCAGGGTGGCCTATCCCCTTCGATTGCGTAGCGTAAAACGCGCTGCGTCGGATCCGGAAGCACAGGTCTCAGAGCGATCGAACGCGATCGCTCGCGCACGGTTTCCGGATAGTACCAGGCGACGGATGGCATGTGTGGCCGCTCGCGGGAACGTAGTTCGATCAGGTAGGTGCGCCGATCGGTATTGACGACGAGATTGGTCTCGATCGATGCGCGGGTCGGCTTGACCAGGATGTGGACGCGGCGCGTGTCACCGCTCCCGCTCTCGGTATCCCCCACGACCCAGCGTACGGTGTCTCCTGCCGCGATGGGCCCTGATCCCGTCAACTGCTCTCCTTCCTCGAGCGCAATATCCGTGATCTGCCCCGGTGCGGCATAAATCTGATAGAGCGCCCCGGGACTGTAAGCGTAGATTTGCGCTGCATTGAAATACCCCCGTTTGCGTGGTTCGACCCGGGCCGCGCTGTTTGCCGTCTCAACCCGGCTCGCGGGTTCGGGCTCTTCCTTCCCTCCCGATTGGCCGCCGAGAGCTGGCTTCCAGAGCGGCGGAACGTGAAGCGGTCGCGGTCTGTCGTCGAGAGCCACTGGGGGCGACGGCAGTGGAGGAACTTCAGCGTCATAGCTGATCTCCGGCGGAATGGAGGTCGCGCACCCACCGAGCATCGAAGAACAAAGCAGGAGAGCGTGCAGACATGCTCGTTTCGCGGTCACGAACTTGGGCCGAGGCGAATTGAGCCTGCTTTGCACGAAGGGATGTTTCGAATGAACGTTGGACGGCGTGTTGGTCACTGACTCAACTCCTTTGACCAGTTGATGGCGCGGACGTAAACGCCAAGGGGATTCTTGCGCAGGCGTTCGGCATCGCGCGGCGTCTCGATCACGATCGTGAGAATTGCAGTCCATCGCTCGGTCGAGTTCAGCGAGCCGTTGTCGTAACTGCGTTGGGTCCAAGCGACCCGAAAGCTTTCTGAGGACGCGCGGATGACGCTGGAAACGTCCACGGAGATTTGCACCTTGCCCAACTTGGCGAAGGGGTCATTGTTGCGCGCATAGTCGTTGAGCGCTGCGGCGCCGCGATCGGTCGCAAAATCATAGGCGCGGAGCCAATTCTGGCGCAGAACAATGCCGTCCGCGGGGAGGCCCCTAACATCTTCGATAAAGCGCGCCAGATGATAGGCGATCTGAGCGTCTGTCGGTTGATAGTCGATGTTGGCCGGTGCAACCCTTTGGGCCTGACCGAGATGATCGACTTCGACAACCCAGGGCGTGATCGAGCCTTGGCTCGATTGCCAGACCAACCCACCAGCGAGACCGGCTGACAGCATGAGGCAGCCGAACGCCATCAGGCGCCAGTTCTTGGCCTGCACGCGCGCGGATCCAATGCGTTCGTCCCACACCTGCGCTGCCTTTTGATAAGGCGTGATCGGTTCAGGCATGCGCCCGTAGTGAACTGACGGTCGTTTGAACATCGATAGTGCCCCTGAGCTCAAGTGATCGGTTTCAAGTCGTGCAATGAAAGGGTTTGAGGCACTGCTGTGTGGCGTAGGCCCCGTGGTGCGTCTCAGCGCTCTCCTTCGGACAAATCGACGGAGGATCCGCCGCCACCGTGATCGCCCGAGCGGACGGCGTGGCCAGCTGCCGACGCCCCATGTTGAATGGTCTGGGCACGCTTCATGCGGCGCGCCCAATCGGGCTGCCCTTCAGCCGAGGTGCTGGCGGCCTGCTCGCCCGCTTGCCCGCCTCCGAAGGCAGCCGCTGCGCGACGTAAAGGACTCATGGCAGCCGAAGAGCCAGCCTCTGCGACGCTAGCAAGGCCGCCGCTTCGATACGCGGCTGATACCCCGCTCATAACAGCGCCGCCACCGCGCGCGGCGCCTGCGATCGCGCCGCCAGCGAGACCAGCACCGCCGGCGGCAACACCTGCGCCTGCCGCAACAATGCCGCCGGCAGCAAGGCCTGTTCCAATCGCGGCGCCGGCGCCGAGTTGGGGTCCGCCCGACACCAGGCCGTTTGCGATACCTGGACCGAAGATACCGAGGCCCAATAGGGAGAGCGCCGCGAGCACCAGCGTCATCGCGTCTTCAATGGTTGGCTGTGCGCCGCCGAAACCAGTGGTGAATTGCGAGAACAGGGTCGATCCGATGCCGACGATGACGGCCAGGACCAGGACCTTGACCCCTGAGGATATGACGTTGCCCAACACCCGCTCTGCCGCAAAGGCGGTCTTTCCAAACAAGCCAAAGGGAATGAGTACGAAGCCGGCCAGCGTCGTAAGCTTGAACTCGATCAGGGTGACGAAGAGCTGGATCGCCAGAATGAAGAAGGCGAGCAGCACCACGACCCACGCGAACAGGAGGACGACGATCTGGACGAAATTCTCGAAGAAGCTGATGTAGCCCATCAGGCTGGAGATCGAGTCGAGCATCGGCCGGCCGGCATCGAGGCCGACTTGGGCGATCTTTCCCGGTCGCAGGAAATCTCCCGCCGACAGGCTTGTGCCGGACGCTTTCAGCCCAAGACCCGCAAAGCTTTCGAAGACGATGCGCGCCAGGCTGTTCCAATTGCTGATCAGGTAGGTAAAGACGCCAACGAACAGCGTCTTCTTGACGAGGCGCGCGATGATGTCCTCATCCGGCCCCCAGCTCCAGAACAAAGCGGCAAGCGTGATGTCGATCGCAGCAAGTGTAGTTGCGAGATATCCGACGTCGCCACCCAAGAGACCGAAGCCGTTATCTATATAACGGGTAAACGTCTCCAGGAATTGATCGATGATGCCGGTACCCGTCATGGCTTGCTCGCTTCAGGTAGCGCCACGGACGGATATCCTTGCGGTATCCGACTTTGATCCTTCGGCGCGAGCACCCGGCCCGCGACTGGATCGAGTCCTCGAGACGCGGCAGTGCTTTCCTTCTTGCCAAAGAAGCGACGCCGGTTCTCGGCCCAGATTTGTTGGCAATGCTGATAACCTGCCGCATCCTCCGAAGTGATGGTGCGACAACGCGCGATGTCGGAACCGTCGACGTCCGTGGTCTGCTCTGCCTTTGGCGGCGCAGACGTATCTTCTCCACGACGAAGCTGGATCGTGCAGGCTGCAACGACCAGTATTCCGATCGTTGTCAGTAGCGACAACGCTTTGAATGGACCTGTATCGCTCATCAGTGGAACATCCGCACGTCTTGGGATTGATAGCCCTGTCCCTGTAGCGCGGCAATCTGGGTAGGAAGTGCGCGGCAATTAGGATGGCGAGGCAGTGTCGCGGCCTGATGATGATTGCCGCGATGATTGTCGCGCGCAAGAGTTTTGTTGAACTCTGATTGTCGCGCAGCGTCAATCAGCGACGGTTTTAGGTGTCGCGTGCGATGGCGGCCGTCCTGGACCGCGTTTTCGTTCGAGGGCGGTTCGTCTGCGATAGCTCTCGACGTTCATCTCGACGATGGTGGCGTGGTGAACGAGGCGATCGATAGCGGCGAGGGTCATGGCGGGATCCGGGAAGACCCTATTCCATTCGCCGAATGGCTGATTGGCGGTGATCAGCATCGAGCGGCGCTCGTAGCGTGCACTGATGAGCTCGAACAGCACGCTGGTCTCGGCCTGACCCTCGCCGGCAGCGAGCACGTCGTCCACCGCGCCGAACCGAACGGCATTGCCGAGCAAGTCGCCCATAGCCCGTCGTGGCGTGTCGATCGGAGCCTTTCCGAGCCGCACCCGATCGAAGCCGTCTGGATCGAGCCAGGTTCGATGCACGCCGGTGATCCGCCCCTTAAGGTCCGTGACGCGGGCAACCATCGCCGGCCAGGTTTCGGTCGGAGAATGCTCATCCGGTCTATAGTAGCAACGAGGATGGAAGCGCAGGCTGCCGCCATGGTGGACGCGTGCTATTCCGCGGCGTTGCAAATACGCCTCGACCACCGTGCCTTCGATCGGACTTGAGATCGCAAAGAGCCGACGGGCTGCTTCCTGCGATCCGACCGGCGCAAGCGAACGATTGGGCTTCGAGGCAAGCAGCGGCTCGGGGCGAGGCAGCTTCAGAAACCGCCTCGCTTCCTCGCTGACCTCGCTGAAGTCGCGCAAACGCCGGCATTCGCGAATGATGTCGAGGAGGTCGCCATGCTCGCCGGTCGCAGCGTCAGTCCACTTGCCGGCGGGGCCTTTAGGTGATTCCTGGAGCCGCACGAACATCGAGCGCCCCGGCGTGTTATGGACGTCGCCGACCACCCAATATCGCCCCGCGCGCTTGCCATTGGAGAGATAATATCGGCACACGGCCTCGGCCTCGCGCGCGAGGCGGCGTGCCAGTTCGGAAGCGTCGGGTGACATCACGCGGCCTCCCGCTCACTGACGCGCGCGACCGGGTAGGTGTCGAGCACCTTTGTCAGTATCCCGATGCCGCTTGCGTCCGTGGGCACGAACATCCGCAGCTTCCAGGATAAGGGCCGCGGAGGTGAGAGTAGCAGTGGCACGCATCGAGAGCGGCGCGGCGGCAGCGCCGCCAGCAAGAGATTCGGTCATGACAGGATTTCTCGGGAGAGCAGGAACGGGTCGAACCATCAGGCGCTCTCCTTTGACCCGACGGCTCAAACCCTTCCCGGCCCAGCTCTCCCTCTCAGCCCTCGCCAATAAAAATGGGGACCGGCGCTACACACCGGTCCCCAAGCAACTGCAGGACGGCCGGAGCCGTCCCGCTCTGTGTTACTCAGCCGCGTCGAGCTGTTGCGGGTCGTCGTTGCCCGCGTTCTCCCGATCCTCATCGTTGGCGAGGAATTCGGGCAGTGGGCTGGCTTCACCCTCCTGCTCCGCCGACGACACGCTGGGATCGACGAGACGCAGCGGTTCCGGCAACCAACCCGAACCATCGAGAAGCCGCTCAGCCTCCTTGGCCATGTCAGCTTTCTTCAAGTGGTCGATCAGTTGTGCGGAAGATTCACCCCGCGCTTCCCGCACCGCCTCCAGAATGCGAGGCTTGGTGACCCGGCCGAGATAGTTGTCGGCGGTCGGTCGCCAGCCGGCCTGCACCATGTCGAGCCCGACCGCGCGCGCCAGCACATTTGCCTGGTCGAGACGCGTGCGGACGCCGTGGGCGGAGACATGACCCTGATTGTAGCGGTTGGCTTGCTCGTAGAGAGCGTTGACCGCAAATGATGCGCAGTGAGCGAACAGGGACGCCTGAGCGTCACCATCGAGAGCTGTGAGCGCATCCCAGAGATCGTTCTCGCCCTTCGGCAATCGTGCTTTCCAGGACTCGTGCCGAACCTCAACGGCCTTCGCGGACTCGCTTTCCCTCAGCCCGGGGGCTTGAGCGGGAAACGTCGGCGTGCGAAGTCCGATCTCAAGAGAGCTTCCAGAAGACGAGAACCCGTAAAATGCGGTCAGCACGAAGTTGTGCAATACCGCCTGGAACGCGATGGCGGGATTTTCTGCCAGTGCATCACGTAACGCCAGCGTACGATGCGCCGTCAGCTCGGTGATCAATCGATCCGGCAATGGTCTCGTCACGTCGTCATCATCCTCGTCGGCTTCGACCGGCGCACCTGCCACCGAAACCACCGTACGCTGAACGGAATAACTGGCGTCGCGTCCCTCGGTTGATGACGTATCGGTGCTCTGGCCGACGTCAGGGTCGGTTGACGGCAGGTCGTCCTCTGGCCGGACGTAACCCCGGCCTACCGAGAGGCGTCCTTCGGAATCGACACTTACGAATACGCCAGCTCGGGCAATCTCCGCGGGATCGTAGAGCACCGGCCTGTCTTCGAGCGCCGTCAGTGCAGCCTCGATCTGACCGAGACGCTGATCGACGTCGTCGGGCAATTCGTCGGCATCCTGGTATTCGGATTCAAGCTTGGCCTGTTCGGCGTTCAGCGCGTCAATGGTGACCTGCTCGTCAGGGGACAGGTCGAGAGGTTTGCCCTCCAGTTCGCGCAGGCCTGTCGCATGGCCGTAGGGGAAATCGACGGCAACGGAAATCCACTTCCAACCCTCGGCGGCAATGGTCTCGGCTTCGGCCTTGAGCCTTTCTGTCACGAGGCGGTCGAGCAAAGGGACATCTTGAAGCCAGCCGCCGTCATCGTGCTCGAAAAGGTCCCGCAAAACGGTGCCGCCGGCCTGCTCGTAAGCGTCAAGTCCGACGAGCTGGGCGCGACGGTCGGAAGCGCGCACGGTGTTCTCCGTCAGCATCCGCCGGATCTGATATGGCTCGTCGTTGCTGGATCTGCTGGCATTATCCCAGACCTGCTCCTGACGCGCCTGGTCGGCCGTGACGGAAAAGGCCATCAGCTGTTCGAGCGTCATGCCATCTTCGGCATAGACGTCGTGCAACTTCGGCGACACCGATGCCAGACGCAGGCGCTGCTTGACGATCGCTGGCGAGACGAAGTGCCGCGCGGCGATATCCTCTTCACTCATGCCACCGTCATGCAACGCCTTGAACGCGCGGAACTGATCCAACGGGTGCAGGCCGACCCGCTCGTCGTTCTCGGCAAGGGAATCGTCCTCGGCGATGCCACCATCCCTGATAACGCAGGGGACAGGTTGCGTCCTCGCCATACGCTTCTGCTTGACCAGCAGTTCGAGCGCGCGGTAGCGGCGTCCACCAGCCGGCACCTCGAACATACCAGTCTCCTGGCCGTCGGCATCGGCGACCGCACGGACGCTCAGGCTTTGTAACAGCGTGCGCTGAGCGATGCTCTCCGCCAGTTGCTCGATCGAGACGCCGGCCTTCACGCGGCGGACGTTGGACTGGCTGAGCACCAGTTTGTTGAAGGGGATATCGCGGGAGGGACTGAGTTTGATTTTCTGAACGGCGCTTGCCATGTCGGTTTCTCCACGACGGGCGGCCGAAAGACTCTCTCTCGACCTCCTACCCGTCACAGACAAGCTGGCGCGCCTCTCACTCTCTGACGCGCAGCACCAACTGTAGGCGGACACTGAGACGACGTGCGGATGGATCACGCGGCCTCCTCATTGCCCTCAACGATGGAATCGATCGCGGGCGGCAGAAAGGCGAGCAGGAAATCGGCGGCTTTCGATGCCGCACTCGCGGCGCGCACAAGGGCGCGATTATCCTCGCGCAGCACCTCCAGTAATCAGCAGCAGACTATAATGTGAAGGAGCACCACGTTTCCGGCGTTATGTCGGGATAGTGCGCGATCTCCTCCACATTATTTCCTTGCCGCTAAAGGGTATCGAGCCAGGCGAGAACGCTCTGGTCCTGTTTCCACGATGGTCGCTTTGTCGATCGTGAGGGGCTTTCGAGGCGTTCCAGTGCCAGGCGCTTTGTTTCCAGATTTGCCTGAGCGTAGTGGTTTGTGGTGTCGAGGCTGACATGGCCGAGCCAGCTTCGGATCACAGTGACGTCAACACCTGCCGCCACCAGATGCACCGCCGTCGCATGACGGAAGCTATGAGGTGTTACATGCTTCGAAGTCAGGCTGGGCGTGATCTTCGCTGCCGCTTCGACGTATTGCGCTAGTTTGAAGCGGACACCCGATGCGCCGAGCGGGACGCCATACCGATTAACGAAGATCGGCTCGTCGTCGGCCCTCGGCCGTCGCATGAGCTGCGATCTTAGCAGCGACACGGTCTCTGGCCAAAGAGGGCTCAGTCGTTCTTTTCGTCCCTTGCCATAAAGACGCACGCAGGTTGGCGAGTCGAACCGGATAGCCCGCGGGCAAACATCGAGTGCCTCCTGGATGCGCGCGCCGGTATTGTAGAGGAAGGAGAAGAGTGCGTGGTCGCGTTGCCCCTCGATCGTCGATCGATCGGGTTGGGCCAGAATGGCCTTGACCTCCTCGGGCTCCAGATAGCACGGCGCGTGGATCGGCGCTTTCTTCATGGGTACGTGCAGAACCTGGGTACATTGCTCGATAGCCGTCGGCTCACGATCAGCAATGAAGCTGAAGAAGCTGCGCAACGCGGACAGGCGACAGTTGCGTGTGCCGATCGTATCTCCGCGTTCCTGTTCGGTGTGTTGCAGGAAGGCCTTGACCTCGGAGGCCGTCAGGTCGCCCAGTGTGAGCTGGGCTACCGCCCGGCGTCGGCGTTGAGCCACGAACCTGAGGAACAGGCGCCATGTGTCACGGTAGGACCGAACGGTGTGCGCAGAGGCATTTCGCTGCTGAACCATCCACTCGTAAAAGAAGGCGTGAAGCAGCCTCGGGAACGGGTCGACCGGTCTCATGGCTGCACCCTCTCTGACGCGTGCAGGCAATGTGACGCGAACGTCCGGAAGCGTTCGTTTGCTTGCTGAAGGAGTTCCTGGGTGACCGTGATGTAAACCAGCGTCGAGTGGATATCGCGGTGCCCCAAATATGTCGCGAGGAATGGAAGCTTGTCCTGCGGATTGATGCCGGCGCGGTACCATTCGAGAATGCGGTTCACGACAAACGAGTGACGCAGGTCGTGGATGCGAGGGCCAGCTTTGCCTTTCGCCGGCTTGAGTCCGGCGCGCCGCAGGATGTCGACAAGGCAACCGGCGATGGCGTGCGACGTGTAGCGCGCGTTACCCTTATCGTGCCAGAACAGGCCCGATTCAGGGCTTTGTGGCACCTTTGCCTTGCGCCTCGCCTCCAGATATTCCCGCAGTGCCGACAGCGGGCTGTCAGCCAACGGCAGGATCCTCGATTTGAAGAATTTCGTCTCCCGGATGGTAATCGCGCCGACCTGAAGATCGATGTCGGCAAGGTTCAGGCGTACGAGTTCTCCCAGCCGCAATCCCGCGCAATAGGTCAGGACCAGCATGGTGTAGAGGCTGATCGGCCGCAACGGTGAACGTGGAGAGGGGTAAGCTCGAGCGATATCGAGGAGACCACGAACCTCTTCCTGGCTGTAAATATAAGGCCGACGCCATTGGCTCGCGACCTGCTGTGCGGGACGGGGATCCGGACGCCTTGGTTTGATGCCGGGATCGAGATGATGCTGTGCCTTGGCCAAGGCGCGAGCGAGCTTTTCGCATTCGGCGGCATGGTTGGCGGTTGATCGCGCGGCCGCCCAGTGCTGCAACATGATCGACACTGACTCTCCCGCCAACTCCGGATGCGCTTGCAAGAAGCGATCGAACCGCCAGAACCAGCGGGCCTGCGTCTGATAGCGATAACCTCTCGCCTGCATCAGCGTGATGTGGTTGCGCATGAGGTCGCCGAGAACACTGCCGAACGGTGGGAACTGCCGTAGCGCTTCGAGTGCCTGTTCGGGATCGGGCGCGAGCAGCGACCGGACGATCGCCTTGTCGCTTTTCGCATGGTACTCGGCACGCAAATCAGCAATGGGATTGCTGACGATCAGCGCTTCCCCCACGAGGAAGTCGAGGAAGCGATTGACGATGCGGGCGCGATGCAGCAGCGTCGCCATGGGCCAGTGCATGGCATATTCGCGCAACCACGTTTCGAGCACTTCTCGGCCAATCTGACCGGGTGTGCACTGATCCCGGATAACCACTTCCTGGAAGGTTCGGAGCGCCTGACGGTAATAGATCGGAGTGGTCGAGCGGCGTAGCCGGAGCTGACCAAGATAACGGGCAATCGTTCTGCCATCGGTGTCGGGCCAAGCGTTCATGAGCGCACCTCCTGTCCCGGGATCTCTAGGGCGATTGCGCGCAGGTCCTCCGTGGCAAGTTTCAGGTAGGGGATCGTCGATTCCATTGAGCGATGACCCAATACGTCTCCGATCAGCTTTCGCGGGACCGACGCCCGTAGCAGACTGACTGCACGTGCATGCCGGAAGATGTGCGGGCCGCGCTTGCCGCTTAGTGTGATGCCTGCCGCCTCGATCCGCCGGCTGACTTCGCTATAAATGCGCACCATGGGAACGTAGGGTGCGCGGGTGCGAACAAAGATTTCCCGCGCATCAGTTTCAGGGCGGCCGTGCCGGAGATAATCGATCAGCGCCTCCCCGACGGTCTCAAACAAAGGCAGCCGAGAACGATCACCCGTTTTGGAGCGGCGGATGTGCAGAACATCGCGGCGCCAATCGACATCTTCCAGTCGCAACCGGATTATTTCACCGGCACGCAAGCCATAGACCGCCAGAAGCTGGAGGATGGCATGGTCGCGCAAGCCCATCGGCGACCGGTCTTTTCGGACAAATTCCAGGACGATCGAGATCTGATCCGAACTTAACGCGGATGGGATGCCTTCATACGCATAGAGCAGCGGGGCAATAATATGCTGAGAGAGATCGACCGCAATGCGACCCGTCCTGTGAAGATGTTTCAGCAGCGACCGAAGCCGCTCAGCGACATCCTTCAAGGATTTCCGCTTTAGCGCGCGAGCCCGCATGTCCATGTAGATATCGAGGTCGCGGACGGTCAGGTCTGCAAAACTGGCGTTCGAATGCTTGATGAGCCAGGCACAAAAATTTCGGGCTTCCCACAGCAAGGCGTCGACCGACGCCATGGCGAGCCCACGTTCCTCCCGCAGCCATGTGTGATACTGATCGCATACCTCTCGACAAAGCCGCTCGCCAGCATCGGTGGCCGCAGGTTCAGGTGGCCAGCGCTTCAACGCGAGCTTCAGCAGCGCGTGGATTCCTGATCTGGGAATGCCTATCCAATAGCGAGCTGGAGCACGGGCATGATGTTTGCGAAATTGTCGAACCGCAAAGCGCAGATAATTCGTTACGTCTGCCGGCGTGACCGCTTCAAGAGCAATTTTGCGCGCCGCCAGATACGCAAGAAAGTAGTCGGCGTTGCGGCAATAGTTGTGAACTGCAACTCGATTATATCGCTGTCGCGTCAGCGCATCGTTAAGCTCCGCGACAAGGGTACCGTATCCATGTGGCATGAAGGCTTCCTCAACTGTGTTTGATGAACAGCCGAGGGTGTCACGATCAAAATAATGCGCAGCAAGTCGTGAGGCTCTTTCGCCGATCTCCACAAGCCGAACGCGCTAAGAATCTTCCCTCACATTGTGATCTGCTGCTGATTACTCAACGTCTTGCGGTCCGACAAACGCGCCATCTTCACCGCCGCGAGCAAGGCGCAGCAGGTCGCCGACTGGATGCACGCCCAGCAGGCCAAGCCCCATCAACACACATCCCGGGGTCGACGTGATGGCCGATTGCAGAAGTGACCCGCAGCCGCGGCGTCGAAAAACGAAGATTGTACGACGCATAAAAAAATGGCTCTACTGATCCTATTCTCTGCTTCAGCAGGTCCGCGCGCTATGTCGTTGGTAACGGGAAGTCCAAAACAACAAGATTGCCAATCTCGCATACCGCGCGACAAAGAGGTTGCCGAAATCCCTACAATAATAGCACAAAACCACTGTTTGGCCGGGGCCCACCTATGAATGTTCGATCTGGCTTTCTAGAAACCATTGGCAATACGCCATTGATCAGGCTGCGCGCGGCGTCGGACATCACGGGTTGCGACATCTACGGCAAGGCCGAGTTTCTTAATCCGGGCGGCTCGATCAAGGATCGTGCGGCCCTAGCCATCATAGACGACGCCGAGCAGCGCGGCCAACTCAAGCCGGGCGGCGTCATCGTGGAAGGCACAGCCGGCAACGTCGGCATTGGCATTGCGCTTGTCGCCAATGCGCGCGGTTATCGTTCCGTGATCGTGATGCCCGACACGCAAAGTCAGGAGAAGAAGGACATGCTGCGGCTTTGCGGCGCCGATCTGCGCCTGATACCCGCCGTGCCCTATTCCAACCCCGGCCACTATGCTCGCTATTCCGGTCGCCTCGCTGAGGAACTGGGCGCATTCTGGGCAAATCAGTTCGACAACGTCGCCAACCGCGATGGCCATTATCGCACAACTGGCCCCGAAATTTGGGAGCAGACGGGCGGAAAGGTTGACGGCTTCACATGTGCCGTCGGCAGTGGCGGGACTTTGGGTGGGGTTGCGCGTGCCCTCAAGGAACGTAACCCCGGCGTGAAGATTGCACTTAGCGATCCAATGGGCGCCGCTCTCTACAATTGGTTTACCAGGGGTGAGCTGACGACAGAAGGTGACTCGATCACAGAAGGTATCGGTCAAGTACGTGTGACGAAGAACCTTGAGGACACACCGATCGACATGGCTTACCAAATCACTGATGAGGAAGCGCTACCCGTTTTATTCGACCTGATCGAGCATGAGGGGCTGGTGCTGGGCGGTTCAAGCGCGATCAACATCGTGGGGGCCGTGCGGCTTGCACGCGATCTTGGTCCAGGCAAGACCATCGTCACCATCCTCGCGGATGGTGGCCAGCGTTACCAGTCCAAGCTCTTCAATCCGGACTTCCTACGCAAGAAGAGCCTGCCGCTACCGTCTTGGATGAAGTGAGGCCACTGATCGCCGTCGCGGCGTGCGAGCGATGCCGCTGCGAGCGAACGTTAGCTGAGAGTTGATGGAAGTAACGGCCGCGGATGTCATCAGCAAAATAATGCGCAGCAAAATATCGCCATCACACGGCAGTTCGCTGCTGGGACGAAGATCCGCAAAGTCTCCTTCACATTATGAGCTGCTGCGGATTACTCGAGTAATGGCGAGCTCGCCATTACTCGAGCCAGGCACCGATGTAGTCGGCGTGACGCACGGTCGGCACGATACCGAGCGAGGCACAAACGAAGGCGCCAGCCATTTCGGCGACCAGTTCTTCGCGCGCGTACGATTTTGAGCCGAACGAACCCGAGTGGTCGCGGTTGAGGCGGGACGCACGGCCGGTCCAATGACCGAGCTCGTGAAATGCGGTCCGGTGCCAGTTGATCGGCTCGAAATAGGCAGCCGGTGGCGGCACCTGCACGAAATCGCCCACCGTGTTGTAGTAGGCGCGCACACCGCCGATGCGAAAATCCGCGCCGGTGGCGGCGATCAACGCCTCGGCTCGGGGCTCAACCTGATCTGGTGGCGCCGGGACGACCGAGGCAGCGACCCCCTCGGGCAAGCTATCGCACTGGTCCGTGTTGAAGACGGTAAAACGCTTGAGAAACGGGATGGCGCCCGGCTCTTCACCGGCCTCCGCGGCGCGCCGACGTTCGTCGTCCGGGGTGAAGCGATCGGCATAGACGACGGTCGTTCCCCGTTCGCCCTTCCTGACGTAACCGCCAAGCCCAAGCGCCTGGCGAAAAGTGAGCCAGCTCTGTCCGGAAAAGCCGTGCTCGCTAACGGCACCCCACAGGATCAGCACGTTAATCCCGGAATATCCGCGCTGCGTCGACGCGTTGCGCGGCATGGCGAGCGGCGCCTTGAGCGCCGCCGTCCCCCATGGCTGCACCCACGGGATACGGCCTGCCTCCAGCTCGGCGATGATCTTGTCGGTGATTTCGGTGTAAAGGCTCGCGCGGTCTTTGCCGGCGCGAACTCGGGCGGTATGTCCAGGCATCGCGGTCCTCCGCGACGGGCACCGGAAGCCTCTCCTCCGATCTTCAACCCGTCGCGGCAGACCCGGCCCGCACTCTCACTCTCAGTGACGGTGACGCGACGCGCTCTTTGACAAGCCGGATTTGCGGTCGCGCCGCGTCTTGGCGTTAGGGATGAAAGTCCGGCGAGCGACTCAAGAGCGATCTCACCACTCGTTGGTATCAATTTTGCATTTGTGATATCGTCTCAATGTTGCGGATGTCGATTCACGGCGTGCGCATGTTCACTGAGCCAGTTTTTTAGAGAGGACGATATGGCCAAGAAAGCGAAGAAGGCAAAGAAGACCGCCAAGGCAGCCACCAAGAAGGTGGCAAAGAAGACTTCAAAGAAAAAGAAGTAGTCGTATCCGCGACTGAGAGATTGCCGCCTGCGGGTCGCCGCAACCCGGACGCAAAGCGAACCTGTCCAAGGGATCTGAAATGTCCTTTGCATCCGTTTCTCTAGCGCGGCAAGGCAACATAAGGCCGGCCCTTTGTGCAGCTAGCTACTGCATAAAGGTCCGGTTTTTCGTTTCTGCCCGGCGAGGGCATGGTCTGCTCTTGCGCGAAGCATCAATACCGCCACTTCCTGCGACGGTGACGCCACGATTCTCTGAAAGAATGGTTTTCGCGGCACCGCAGCCTTCTTTCGCAAAAGTGATGGAAGCCCGAAGAGCGCGGAGCGAAGGGAAGGCAAAGGCACCCGGCGCGGGGCAGTGATAGCGACGCCGGCATG
Organism: Bradyrhizobium sp. T-1; assembly: GCF_053592855.1. Lineage (NCBI taxonomy): Bacteria > Pseudomonadati > Pseudomonadota > Alphaproteobacteria > Hyphomicrobiales > Nitrobacteraceae > Bradyrhizobium > Bradyrhizobium sp. T-1. The sequence continues at coordinate 6,544,093 of NZ_CM132115.1, forward strand.
AAATGACGGCGGGACCCGCGACCGAGTGCAGTCGCGAGACCGGTTAACAAGGCACCCGCGTTCGGGGCAGTGATAGCGGCGCCGGCATGAAATGACGGCGGCCCCTAACGCGAGTGCCTCCGGCGAGCGACTCATGATCGCGCGAGGGATCGAAGCCGGATGGCCGAGACGCGGAGCGGCTCGGTTCACGAGAGCCAGGTGCGGCGGAAGCCGCACGCGCGCAAGAAGGGGCGCGAAGACTTGAGTCGGAGGATCTAGATTTCCTCGCGCGCATTCGTCTGCGCGTCATAGATCCTGATCTGAAGCATGGGAAAACGTCTCTTGAGCTCTTCTCCACCTGCCCTGGCGCCGTCTCTAGTTGCAAATTCGGCTTTCAGTCGGCCGTCTACTTCAAGCGCATAACCAGAAGCAGGCAGTTCACGGGTGGCAGCAACCATATCATTCCCATCGTGCAGTGAGGTGGTTGAGAATGATGGGTAGCGTGAGTCGCCCACACTGCGCTAGCACTCCAAACCCTGAGTTCCTGCCATTGCGAAATCCTGCCAGCCGGAACGAATGGCGGACACAACGATTCGTCCTATCAGGAGCCATTTCGATGCTGATGACGCGTGAACGAAGGCCGCCGATACGGACGCTGCGCGGGTGGGCGATCCACGTTCTCCAGGAAGCGGGCGCCATCCGCGAGTGCGAGGAACACGGCTGGATGCAGGACCGCGCCGATCCGCATGCAAGGGAGCGGGCCTTCGATATCGCCCGTGGAGACCCGCCTGCAGGCGTCTCCCCCGATGCAGCGGCGGCCGAAGTTCACGACGTGCTGAACTCGATTGGTGATACCTGCCCAGATTGCCCTCCTGATTAGAAGGACGGGCGCCGAGCACGACCGAAACTAACCCCGGGCGCGCCGCAGCGTAGCTTCCAATTGCTCCTTCTCCTTATGCCAGCGGGCTTTTTCGACCTGCGATCTCTTCTCGAGAGCCTCAAGCTCGGCCTGGATGGCGGCGGCCCGCTTCGCATGCTCTTGCTCAGCCTTGTCCAGCGCAGCCTGCGCCTTGTCGACAGCCTGCTGACGGCGTTCACGGTCCTTCTGCCTGGCAGCCTCTTCCTTTGCCTGTTCAAGCTGGCGCCGCTTCTGCTCCTTTTCGAAGGCGAGAGCGGCCTTTCGTTCGGCAGCCTTGTCGACGGGGCGAGAGGAAAGGTTCTTTGCCTTTGGGCCTTTCAACTTGCGGGCGACTTTCGTTGGTCCGCCGTCGCCAAGATCGGTGGGCAGCTCGGCATGCTCGCTGAAAGGTCGGTCGGTTCCGACCGGGCGCCTTAGAACGACGCCGGGCTTTGCCATGGCCGCTGCGATAACGTCCGGATCGTCGCTTTCCTTCGCCGCGCCCTGGTGGAAGAGATTGCTGTCTGCGCCCCACGCTTCCAGAGCCGCTTTCATGGAGGGAGCGGCAATCGCCAGATCGAAGAAGCCGAGCGAGGTCTGGTAGGTCTTCAGTTTTCTCGCCATGAGACGCTTCCCCGCACCGACCCGCTGACCGCTGCCATGCGATCAGCCGTGCTGTCTACCTCGCGAGCAGAGAAACTTCCAAAGCGGGCGCACAGAGCGGCCAGCCCGGAAAAAATCTCGATGCATCCGACGTGTCGGAGCGAGGTTTCAGTGAACCCACCGCAAGGATACCTTAAGCCGACTTCCGCTGCGGTTTGGCCGCCAGCTTCTTCGCCGCAGCCTCCTTGGCCGGTTTCTTGCCGGCAATCGGCATCAGCATTTCCTTCTGCCCGGCGGCCGCCTTGCGCGGCTTCTTGGTTGACTTTTTCGGCGCCTCGGCCGCCGTCGCTGCTTCTCTTCCGATGCTCTTGCGCAGCGCGTCCATCAGATCCACCACGTTCTCGCCGCGAGGACGCGCTTTCGCGGTGATGGGCTTGCCGGCGCGCTTCTGGTTGATGAGATCGATGAGGGCGGTCTCATACTGGTCTTCGAACTTGCTTGGCTCGAAGTGACCCGCCTTTTGATTGACGATGTGCCTGGCGAGATCAAGCATGTCCTTGGTGACTTTGACGTCCTGGATCTCGTCGAAATACTCGTCCGCAGAACGCACCTCGTAGGGGTAGCGCAGCAGCGTTCCCATCAGGCCCTTGTCCATGGGCTCGAGGGCGATAATGTGCTCACGATTGGTCAGCACCACGCGTCCGATAGCAACCTTGTTCATTTCACGGATGGTTTCACGGACGACGGCGAAGGCGTCGTGACCGACCTTGCCGTCAGGACACAGGTAGTAGGGCCGGATGAGATATCGCGGATCAATCTCGCTGCGGTCGACGAACTCGTCGATCTCGATGGTTCGCGTCGATTCCAGCGCGACGTTGTCGAGCTCCTCCTTGGTCACCTCGATGAAGGTGTCGGTATCGACCTTGTAGCCCTTGACGATGTCCTCGTTGGCGACCTCCTCACCGGTGTCGGCGTCAACCTTGGCGTACTTGATGCGGTGGCCGGTCTTTCGATTGAGCTGGTTGAACGAGACTTTTTCGGATTCCGACGTGGCCGGATAGAGCGCTACCGGACAGGTGACGAGAGAAAGGCGCAGGAAACCTTTCCAGTTAGCGCGGGGGGCCATGGTGGGGAACTCCGGTACTGATGCCGGATTCAAGACGATCCGCCCAGCTTGGTTCCGACACCGGGGCGATCCGAACGCGATGATTTTTTCTCAGCGACACGTCGGCCGGACTCGACTTTTGTTCACTTTATGTTCTAATTCGGAATGACCGACCGACCCGCGAGCTGGCGCATGCCGACCCCGAAGCAGATGGAAAAACTGGCCGCTGAAGCCGCCCGGAAGCCGGCTCCCCCCGCCGCGGGTCCAGATGCGCCGCTCCCGGCCGAATACTGGGAATCGGTCCTCAAGGACCCTCGCGCCGGCGCGACAGAGGTCCAAATGCGGCAGCGACGCCTTTCGGAAATTCAACGCCACGTCCTACGAATCTCCTGCCGCCGCTGCGAGCGAACCGTGGAAATCCAGACCGCCGATGCAGTCCGATTGTATGGCGGCAACGCGATCTGGAAGGACGTCGCGCAGCGGCTGCTCGACAACACCTGCCAGCAGCGCACCGGCAGGCATGAAGAAGACGGGCGCTGGCCGGCATTCGAGACGCCGTAGCCCGCTCCGGATCGCCGATCCGATCTCTTTGCGCGTGGATGTCCGGATGGCCCCGAAATATCACCCCACGCCCCTATCGGGCGGCGACCGCAAGGCTCTGGCGAAAGAGCTCGGCAAGGCGCGGGCAATGGCCAACATCCTGGCCGCCCGATCGGCGGAGACGCGGGCGAAGGGGGAAGCGCTCATCCAGCAGGCGGACAAGCTGCTATGCGAGAGTTGGAATGAACGCATGTGGTCAGATGGAGAACCGATTGATCCGTCGCCCACCCTCGACCAAGCGGTGAATGGAGGCTTCCCTTGGCTGGCGATCATGTGCGCGCGCTGCAAGACGCCGAGTGACGTTGATCTCGCGGCGATGAAGCATCCGCCGACCACCTTTGTGCACGATCTCGCCAGCCGGCTGCGCTGCCGCAAATGCGCCAAGGCGGGCCGGCGTCCTTCCGCGACTCTGCTACAACTGGCGTGGCAGCCGCGCCACCCTCGGACCGAAGCCTGACCGATGTGCAATCTCTACTCGATCACGACCAACCAAGCCGCGATCAGCGCGTTGTTCCGCGTCGTGAACCGATACGTTGGTAATCTGGCGCCGATGCCGGGGGTCTTTCCCGATTACAAGGCGCCGATCGTGCGCAATGGGGCCGAGGGCCGCGAACTCACCACTGCGCGCTGGGGCATGCCGTCGTCGTCAAAAGCGTTGATGGACGCGACCAAGAAACGCGCCGAGAAGCTGCAGGCCAAGGGCAAAACGGTCGACTTCAAGGAACTGCTACGGATGGAGCCGGACGGCGGCACGACGAACATCCGCAACGTGAAGAGCAAGCACTGGACGAGATGGCTGGGACCCGAAAATCGCTGCTTGGTACCGTTCAACTCCTTCAGCGAGTTCAACAAGGCCGAGGGCGGTGATATCTGGTTCGCCCTCGACGAATCCCGTCCCCTCGCCTGTTTCGCTGGCATCTGGACCAATTGGACGTCGGTCAGGAAGGTCAAGGAAGGCGAAACCACCAACGACCTCTATGCGTTTCTCACGACGGAGCCGAATGCAGAGGTCGGGGCCATCCATCCCAAGGCGATGCCGGTGATCCTGACTACGACGGACGAGGTAGAAACCTGGATGACCGCCCCTTCGGACGAGGCCCTGAAGCTGCAGCGGCCCCTTGTCAACGGGCGGCTCCAGATCGTCGCCCGCGGCGTCAAGGAAGATACGGCCGGGATAACGACGTGACCGACGAGGAGACGACCAGCCTCAGCCTTCGGTTCGACGCCCCATCTCGCAATGCAATCCACGACCATTCTCGTTCCAGCACGCACCATCAGGGAAGCGCAGGGAATTCCTGCTCCAAGCGCGAGCGAGGTGATAATTTCGAATAGTTGATTTCGGACGAGGAAATAGCGACGCTCACGTGCCCTTCGCGTGGAGGGAGCAGCAGTACCAGTTTGTACTGGCCGTCGATAGCAATTCGGTCTCCGGACCGTCCGACAGGCCCCCGAGGATGCGATGGGATGGATAGAAGCGATCGACTTTGATGCAATCGTTCCTGCGGCCTTCGGGAAGCGATTGAAGAGACATCTTGCGAAATCTAGCGTCCCCGGTGAGATGGTCGATCTGTATAACCGTATCATGCGCCTGTCGGGGCAAAAGCCTAATCTCGCCGGATCACTGGCCCACGAGGCGGTTGGAGTATTTGTTCGCCGCAAGGAGCGCGACCACGAGGTTCTATTCCTTGAACTCTGCGCCCGGATATGGATGGGGAACGGCGATATCGCACGCGGCCTCGACGCCATGAAAGCCCTCATTTCGCTCGCCACCAGTGGAAAGCATATGCTCGACTTGATTGAGCTGACCGATGATGTGCGCGAAACGATACTAAGCAACGATCTACCGAAGGAATTGGTCCCGAAGGCGCTCGCCGTTGCTACTCACGTGTACGCTAGGGCGAACGAGCTCGAAAAGCTGGCAGAAGCTTACCTGGAAGCGGCCATGCTCTTCGCACATCATGGTGCATTCCAGGCAGCATATCGAGCAGCGGGCGATGCCGAAGCCGCCGCACGCCAGATGAATTCACCCTCGTTGCTTGCACGGGTCCTCCAACGGTTGTCGATTATCGCCTTCAACGAACGAGATTTCGAATGGTCGGCAAACACTGGCAAGATGGCCATTGAGGCCTACTCGGCGCTCGGGCAACGCCCACCTCCCGACTTATGCTCGAATACCGCCACCGCGCTGATGAACATCGGAGCGCTCGAGGAAGCCAGCGCCAATTTCGAGGCTGTGTTGTCTGCGCTGACGCCCGAACAGTCTCTGATTAAGTTCCAAGTTTACGTCAATCTAGCTGCGTGTCGGCGCAAACTAAAGAACATATCAGGCGCGCAACATGCACTGATCCTCGCTCACGAATGTGCCGCACCTGACCATCCTGTCGAACACCTATTGGAGCTCGAACTCGTGCAGGCGCGCGTGATGGCCGACGCTGCGGCGACGGCCGAGACCTCAAAGGCCCTCAATCGCGCGATCACTCGCTTTGAAGAAATGATTACACCGATCAACCGCCTGCATTATCGGCGCGGCGTTCGCGAACGCTATGTAGCGCGCTTCGAAGGCATTCTGCACATGCTTCCTGAAGCGGGCCAGGCTGACGAGGTGCTCGTCCCACTCGCCGCCGTCTACGGCGGCGTCATTGCGGACTGGTTGGCGCTCCTCGACTGGAGTACCGCAATCGAGCACGATGATACACTTTGCACACCCGCTGCGCGATCGATCCCCACACTGGTGCGTCGGATCGCCAAGCAAGGCGCCCCCTTTCTTTTTGGATTCAAAGAAAAGTATGACGATCCCTGGGAGCCGACTTTCGATCCTCCGACATGGGATACACTTACAGAATTAGCGGGCCAACTGAGGGGAAGTGGAGTTCCACTTCCCTTCTCCAAGGCGACAGCCACTGCCAGAGCAGATCTGCTCGCCGAGCGACTGGCGGACGGCTATTGCATCACTGCCCTCACCTTCGCTGGAGGAGCGGCCCTCTGGGTTCTGTTCAATGCGCGCTATTGGCGCGTTTCATTCGACTTTGCGGAGTTGAAATCCTTTGTAAGCGCGAGAACGAGTTACGAGGAGGGGACAGCCGACCGCAGCAGCTTTATGGTTTCCCTTCGCCGACTTCGCGATCGGCTTTTGCCCGAGTTGAGTGGGATATTCGACGAAATCGCCGCATCAGAATGTCCTGGCATCATTCATCTTCAGGACGGGCTGAATGCCTTGCCAATGACCATGCTCGCGATCGAGCATGATGGCATCCGTGCAGCGATGACGGCCGGCCGGTTCGAGGTGCGCGTCGCTCCCGCGCTGTATCGTCAGTCCACTCCGCAGCCCTTGAAGGAACCACGCGTGTCCGCGATCCGTGACGATAGGGACGAACTACTCTTAGCGAGACATGAGGCGCAAGTTGCGTCATCTCTGTTTGTCGGTGCAGATCTTGCCATTTTCACGCCGAACGAAACGGATCGCCTACTCGATGAATTGCGAGATTCACATGTGCTCCTGGTCTCAACTCATGGCACGGCTATTTCACGATTGACGGACCCGATCTTCGGGTCTCTTGGCTCTCCGTCTGCGCGACATAGCATCAACGTCGACGGCATTCAGAGCATGTTTCCGTGGCTCCCTTATCGACTTGCCATCTTGAACGCCTGTCACGCCGGATCGGGTCTGAGCAGAAACTATCAGCACCAGTTCCGGACACACGACGTGGCAAGCTATCCCGCATTACTTCTCCTGAATCGATGTTCCGTCGCGGGCGCTGCCGCTTGGCGAACTTCCGATACTGCGAGCTTCCTTCATCTTGCTTTAACGGCGATCGCTCTTGCAGAAGGGCTCACGCCGGCCCGGGCGCTATCGCGCGCAACAGTGCGATTGCGAGACCTGACCAAGACCGAGGCGCAGCAATTTCTCGAATTGGTGCCCGACTCTATTGCCCGCCTGAAGTCGATTCAGAGGATTGCAACCGCTCCCGAGTTCGGCATGTTCAGCGAACCGTACCTGCATTCGGGCTTCGAAACCTACAGCCTTGTTTGAGGCCAAGCTCGACGTGACCAGGCATCACGCTGCGCTCATCCATCGCAATGACCCGCCTCGATATCCCGGTGCGCTTGAGCGGCATTCGAGCGCGATCGAGACGTCAGACCAATGCGTAATGCGCACATCGGAAATAGCAACCCGTCGATGACAAGGTGGACTGATTTCATAGCGGCACGGAGGGTACGATAGCTAGGCGCGAGTTTCGAACTTGCAAATTGTAATGATATCTCAGTGTATTGCGACGCCCGATGCAACGTTCGACTTCACATTCGCGATTTTGCCGAAGCGATCCAGACGCGGGCTTCCGCTTCTGCCGTCCGCTCGACTTCCTTCACTTCGACGTCGTTGGCCAGGAAACTCTGTTGCCGCAGCGGCGGGACTTCCTCTGTGACAGATCGGGGTTCAAACGGCGTCCGCGCCCGCGGCGACCAAATTACTCGTAGGGCAATTCGCCGAGCAGACCGATCATGAGGTCGCTGTCGAGTTGCGCGAACGGAATATCGACGTAGTGATCGGGATGCCGCGGTTTGGCTCTCCCGTCATTCGGACCATTCCTGGTGTGCCCGCGCACCTCCTCGCCGTTTTCCTTAATATAAGGCAAAATGACCAATCGACCGTGGTTGATCGAGCGGATTGTGCCTTCAACCCACAACGTGCTTCCCTCGGACTCTCTGGTGGACGTGGTCTGTTTGACCTGCCAACCGATGCCGCCCTCTTCTTCGTACCAGAAGACGATGCCGTTCGAGACCAGCACCTTCTGGCCGTTGGCCAATGCTTCCGCCAGCAGGCGCTGCACGCTTGCGAGTTGCAGCAACTGGTTGGCGCGTGGCAACAGGATCTGGCGGATCTTGGCTTTGGTCTTTCCCCAATGGTCGTCGGCGCTGTAGCCGAAGCCGTTGGCGATTCGTGCTCGCATGGCCTTTTCCGCGGATCGCTCACCTGCAATGTAAGGCTTTGACCATTTATTGTCGTGCGAGAGATAAAGAACGGAACGGCGCCAACTGCGGTCCGTCTCCCGGACCGTCACGATCGCGACCCTCAGATAGGGCATGTCTGAAAGCTGTTCGCTCAATTGCTGACGGAAAGGAGCCGACTCCGCAGGCAGCACGATTGCGGAAGGGTCTGCTCGCGGATCACTGGCGTGCCGGCGACGTGCCTCGGCGAGCATAAGTTCCTCTTCGTTGCGAAGGCGTTCTTTGGATTGCAGGTTCTTCGCGACTTTAAGCTGGAGCGAACGTTTACTCACAGCATCCATCTCGCGCGCTGCGAGCGCGTCGTGGAGCGCCTGATTGAGCGTGGCGGCAGCTGATAGTGCGGTCTCGCGATCCGGATAGACGTCGCCGCGCACGCGTCCATTCTCGGTTGGCACCCTGCGGTCACGCCAGACCGAAGCCTTGTCACCCTGCTCCACCAGTTCCTGCATCAGCCAGTTATCGAACAGCGGGCGATAGTGTGGCCACACCGCCAGTGCAGTATCAAAATCTCGGGCGTTGTCTCCCCATTTCATCGCATGCCCTCAAGTTCAATCAGCTATAATTCGCTCGGCACGGTCGGATCTGCGACACGGCGTTGGTGGAAGTGAAGCGCCGCGCGGAGAAATTGGATCGGGCGGACGTCGGTGGCGCAGCAGGATCCGTGACGAAAGTGGCGAACGATTCATTCCACTCGTTGCTCAACCTTGGAGCCGGACACGAGCGCGCAGCCGCTCATACAATTGCACTTCTGCTTGATGGGTCAGTTCTACCACGATTGCAAAGCGTTGTTGCGTTTCAAACGTTCCAGCCCAACCGCCGTCGCAACGCACGACCAGATAATAGCTGTCACCATAGGCTTCGGTGCCGCGCGTAAACGTCACGCTCGCCATTTGCAGAGTTCCGCGTTCGCGCTCGCGCGGGCCCGGCTTCAGGTCGCAGTCAAACCGATTGTCGATATCCGGCTGACGTCCCTCATCTTGAGTTCTCCGTCGGAAGTGCTCGAAGATCAGATCCGGACTACATCCTCGCACGAGACGAAAATTCATGCCAATTCCAGCATAGTCGGCGCGAGTGTGACGAACTGGGGGATCGAAGGCAAGCGTCACGCGGATGCTGCGACGACCGCCACTCTGGAACGGTTCGGGGATCGGCAACTGATAGACCGCAAAGTGGTCGAGCGCCAGTTCATCCTCGGCGTACAGCACGACGCGATGGTCATCCGAATAGGCTGCTCGCTCTGGATCGACAGCACCATGGCCGCAGATTGAACGGATGGCATCGTCACCGAGGGTTTGAAGCCTGAGCTGGGCCTCATCCGGAATACGCGCCGCGCCTGCTAGCAGCGCACGGACAAGGTTTGCAGATGCACGGGGAAAGCGCGCAAGAATCTGCGCTGCTTTGTGGGCAACGCGAGGGGCCGCATAGGACGTGCCAGACCCCGCCGTAAACAATCGGTCAAGAAATAGATGATGGAGCGTGAGAACGCCGGCCGTCGGCAAGTCTTCGCCCAGACGCAGCCGCCCTACTGCGGGATCGAATACCATTGTGCCACCGACATCGACCAGATCCGGCTTGATGGAACCGCCGATGCCGGGTCCTATCCTCGTAAAGGGCGCAGGCTCGAACGCGCGTGTAATGGGTCGGATATGAACGTGCTCGACAAGATCGGGCCCAAGACCCTCGCCGTGCGCCAACGCGCCGACCGTGAGAACGTTCATGGCGCCCGCAGGCTCACACAGACGGTTGGCCGGCTCGAGCAGATAGCCGGGATATTCCGTCACGGCCTGTTCCAGGCGGTTGCCGCTGCGCGGCGCGCGATTGCCGGCCGACACGATGATGACGGAATCGAGTTCGCGGGCGAGTTCATCGAGCGTCGCGGCCCAGGGCCCAACCTTGCCTCCGTCATAGGTGCGCTTGGGATCACCAAGCGCGACGACAAAGAGTCGGCAACCGAAACGCTGATTGAGAGTGGTCAGGGCTTCGCGCATCTGGGAGGGAACAAGACGACGCTCGTCGAACTGACCACGTTCGTTCACGACCTTGGCCGAAGCAATGCGCCCCGCTCGTACCAACGTACCAACAGCAATCTGATCGCGCAGATCGCCAAATAGCGACACGCCGGCAACGCGCGTGCCGTGGCCCCGATCGTCGGCCGTGCCGAGCCTTTCCGGCACTCCGATCGCACCGACGATGGCACCCGCCAGCAACGGATGATCGTTGACGCCGCTGTCGATGATACCAATGACCGGCGCGTCGTTGCCCAGGTCGTCCATCTCCGGCAAATCGGCGATCGTCAGCTCAAACGCCTCGCCGGTAGCGATATCAGGTTCTGGCGGCAGATCGAGATCTGCAACGCCTTCGACCGTGAGAAGAGTTTGTATCACGCTGCCCAACATGCGCGCGCGCAGCATCGTAATCGACGGTCCAATATAGCGGTCAAGCACTTCGCCGCCCCGCGCATCAATGTACTCGGCGATTTGCTCAAGCTTTCGGGTACGGAGTTCACGCCGGCCGATGTCCCATAGCTCGAGGTCGAGAACGAAGATTCGGTCCGCATCGAAGTCCTCGGGCACCGTCAGGCCTTCTTCGCGTAATCGCAGTCCAATACGGTCGCGGGGCTCAACGGCGCCGATCTCTTCGATGCGGGTGATGAAGCCGTTGTAGGACGGAGCGGCTTGTCCAGGCGGGGTTCCCTGCGCATAGGCTTGCAGGCGATCACGAAAACCCTGCAGATCCTCATTCGAGGCGAAGAGGATCAGGGTTTTGTCTTCGTCGCTGGCGAGAAGGGTCAGTCCAAGCCGCTCCCAGTCTTCCTCCATCGTCATTCCGGTCATGCGAACACGCAGAATGAGCGACGGATCGACGAACTCCGGGCGACGACGGCGTTGCTGCTCGGCGAGCGCGGTGTCGAGCTCGGCCCGAAGCTTGCGGCTATGTCCGCCTACGTCTCGTTGAGGAGCGGCACCACCTCCTCCATGCTTCCGGCGTTCGAGACGCTCGGGTAGTCGCAGGAGCTGGAGGTGGTCGTAGCGCGGCACGCCGGATCAGTCTTCCAAATGCTGCAGACGTGCGGCGCCAGACCGCCGTCGAATCTCATCAGCGACGGCATAACGGAAGTCCGGTTCACGGACTTCTTTGCGGCGCTCGATCACGGCGGCCTTGATCGCCTGCACGCAAATGCGTTCGATCTCGGCGAAAGAATAGCCTTCGAGCGAACCGACGTGGGACACCGGATCGAAAGCTGTTTTGATATTCTTGAATTTCAACGAAAGGAAATGCTCGATCATCTCCCGGTCGGGCTTTTCGAACCAGATGACTTCGTCGAAGCGACGCCAGACCGCAGGGTCGAGAGACTGGTCGAGATTGGTCGCCGCGACCAAAAAGCCCTTCGGCTTGATCCGGTCGATGAAGATCAAAAGGCTGTTGACCACGCGCCGCAGCTCATTGTGCTCGCTCGTATCGTCACGCGAGCGCGCTAGGGCATCGAATTCGTCGAGAAAAAGGACGCAGGGCTGCTTGCGCGCGAACTCGAAAATCTTGCGAACGTTGGTCGCGGTTTCGCCGAGGTAAGACGAGATCAGACGGTCGATCTTGACCACGAACAACGGAAGCCCGAGCTCGCCCGCGAAGATCTCGGTGCAAAGAGTCTTTCCGCAGCCCGGAGGTCCACAGAACAGCAGCTTCGATCGCACCGGCAGTCCGCTGCGGCGGATGTCATCGGCGCGGCGAAATTCCTGAATTAGTCCGGAAAAGATCCGGATATTGGCCTTGCTGAGAACAATGTCGCCCTTGGTGTGCTCCGGCTCGACGCGCTCGACGAAGTCGTTGGCGGCGTCCGGGAACGGAATGAGCGGTGCTAGCGCCCGTGGGGGAGCTGCGCGGTTCGAGTTATGGTCGAGGGTTTGGCGGAGCGACCGCGCCAGAACGCGGTTGTTCTTCTGCTCCTCCTCAAGAATAATCTGTTCGGCAACCGCCCGGAACTCGTCGTCCCGGCCGTAACTCGCCAACAGCTTTTTCATCAACTCGCCGCGAGCCATTAGCAGTCCACTTGTCTAGCTTGCCGTTAAACATAGTTTGGATCGTCCGGTCCCACCATGCCTTTCAGCCGTTAAAGCCACGTCAACCACAGCCAGATTCGGGCTGACGGCAGCGGCTCAGCAAGCTGCCTTCGACCGAGCCGGTGGGCATGGGCCGGCGCGTACTAGGGGCTTATGCATCAGGCCCAACAGATAGCGAACAAAACAAGAATCCGCAATAGTCGGTTTGTGCCCGGGAATCGGGAATTTGTGCGCCACCTCTAATCGCTCGGATGAATCGCGCAGCGATCATTCAAGCCGGAAGCTCGTTTTTTTGTGGCGTGACTTTGTACCCGTCGTCACTTTTCTCCACCGCATAGTAGGTACCGCGAAGCCGGAATGTCGCCGGCAACGGCACGTCGGCATGAGGGTTTGGCGCGAGTTGGTAATCGCCGTCCAGCTCGCCGCGGTGATTGGCGATCTCCGCGCGCGAACAAAGCAACCCGCTGAGGCCATTGTGTTGCCCGTCCTGAAAGACTCCGGTCGAGATTTCAGTGCCGGGTTTAGCCGCCTCCCCGGCTTGTTCCGCTTTGGGCGCTTTCTTGATGCTCCCGCGAAAATGATACCCGGATCCGACGATCTGGGCGGTCGTTTTCTCCAGCGTGAGATATTGGGGCCCGAGCGTATACGCCGCTTGAAGAATGCGGGGTGGATTGGAGTCGGCACTATCGAATGGAATTCGCCGGGGATTCAGTGCGATGACGAACACTTCCGCCTTCGATATGTGCCCCTTCTCGATCCAGTTGGCGTATTGGCGCTCGTACTTCTCGGAGATGCTGTTGAGATACCGCAACGCCATTTTCTCATTCGGGACGTTATACACCTCACCTTCCTTAGGCGCCTCGACATAGTCGGGCTTGCCGGGATCACCAGGACCAGGCGATACGGCTTCGAACCAGATGCGTTGCCCTCGATAGATGATGCCGACATCGGGCCCCGGTTTGGGACATGTCACCTCATATCCGTTCAGTATCAAGGAGGCCGCGAGGTGCATTTCCCAATACCGGGCATCGAAGTTATCAGGCATCTCCGTCAAAAAGTCATTGTCGGCGTAAGATTCGAAGAACCTCCAATAATATTCAGCGCGCAAGCGAGCCGAGTATAACGGGCCATCCTTGGCATCCCGCACATTGCGATACCCAGCGCTGCCTATCTCACCGATGATGAAAAGTGGCTTTGGCATATCATCATCTCTGCAAATCGTGCTGTCGCCGACCCAATGAAAGGATGTATATCACAAATATTGCAACCGTGGAGCCTACATTGCACTGAAATGTCCGGCCAGCTGCTAGCTCGCCGACCGCGTCTCGCTCTCCATCGCTTGCCTAGCTTCCACGAGATTGATCCGAAAGTTGCGACCGTGCTTTCGCAACATTGCGATGAGGTGTTGGCCGTCTACGAGTGAGAGTGGTTTGTCCTTGGCAAATTCATAAGCGTCCGGTCCGTAGCTGCTTGTCGTAACGATGATGCCGCGATTAGCTCCCTCGTTTACCACCGTGCCATAGAGATCTCGAATAGCAGCAACATCGACAGGCCGCGTGTAGCGCTTTGCTTGAAGAACATATTTCCCGCCGCGCAAGGGGTCTGGGTCGAACATGATAGCGTCAACACCCCGATCACGAGACGCGCGGGTTACCTTTACTTCAATCCCGCTTTTGCCGAATTCCCACTCGAATAACTGGCTGACAAGATGCTCGAAATCTTCCCAAGGCATGGAGGCTAGATTTGTTTCGGCATCCAGTGCGTCCGCGACATCCTTGTTTGGTACAATGCGGTCATCGTCCTTGTTCAGTACGAAGATCGGTCGAACAGGTGCGACGGTTTCAACGGATGGCGTGGAAATGCCCTTGAGATGCCGGAAACAGGCTTTCACATCGACTTGATGAAGCTTCAGCGCAACAACATCCGATTTCGCTGCCTGGAGGCTTGCGATCACACCTTCCTGCGGCGTGCCGGTCGCTGCATCGAACCAGCTTTGAACAACGTTGATGGCAACAGTGTCGAACCAATTGCCTGCGTCTGACATGGAAACCAGATAGGCCGCGCGCAAGCAAAGCGCGTACAGCAGGGTTTCTGTTGTGCGTTTGCGCTCGGCAGCTGACACGGTAGTCCAATCGGGATTCCACGATTTGCTTCCCTTTGGCTTCACGATCGGAAGTTGCTTGAAGTCTGGCACACGTACGGTCGCAAGTATCACGCGCGATTGACGATCGAGCGCGACGTCGAAAGCAAGCATCAGCAACGGATGTAGATGGTGTCGTACATGTGAGATCGACATGAGCAAACGCAGCGCCGCATCATCACCTTGTTGGCAAGCTTGCTTAAGCTGGCCGAGTTGCTCGGCTTCCTTTTGGTACTGGTCCAGGAACTGCTCAAACAACTGTTTCGCCTTAGCCTCAGCCTTGGCGGCGCGTTCGACAATATAGTGATCGTATTGCCCAGGCGGTGTCGCAGGACGTTCGGGGGCTTTTGGAAACTCGGGCACGGGAATGGGATCGAGCAGCGCGTATCCGTGAGGTGGCCCCAACGAGCTTTCGTAGAGAATGCTCGATGCGCTGGCGAGGCTAAGGGCCGAGGGATGGGATCGAACAGTGAAAAATCCGAGATCGTCGCTTTGATCTTGAGGCTTCAGCGCTCCCGCATATGTCAGACGTTTAAGGCTGCCCTCGTACGAGTCGAGCCTGTATCCGTATTGTCGCCAAGGATCACGTGACACGTCGGCACACGCTCGGGTTGGGGAAGTCGGGCTCCCATTTTGGTCGGCGAAAGGTCCGCTGTCGACAACAAACTGCTGCCCAGGGAAGCCCCGTCGTCGAAACTCCCCAATAATGTCAACGACTAGGAAGGAGGTGTGCCCTCGCCGGCCTTCTCCTTGCGCTGAGGGATGTCCCGCTTTTCCTCTGGACCAATCTCACATTAGAAAGGCCTATGGACGCAGCCGAATTTGGCCAAGAATTTCTCCGGACCGTTTGAATTGGACTATTGCGATCGTCATGCACAAGCCGCGTTTTACCGATCCGCTTGGGGCAGCCCTGCCAGCCCTTGAGCAGAACATCCTAAAATACCGAGCGATGCAGATCGTCCTCGTCATGTTCTACGCCGAGGAACTGAAGCGCGAAGTGCTGGACTGTATCCAGACCTCGGACCAATGGCTCGCGCGCAATAAGACGGGATACGTCGAGCGTGTTCCTCGATGCGTGAAGAACCCGGTCGACAAGGCCCTCAATGCGCTCATTGCGGACGGGGCGATCAAACCGCAGGACAAGAAGGAGATCGTCGAGCTCATCGACTATCGCAATCTCATCGCGCATCAAATGCACAATATGCTGGCCGACCTCAGCCCCACGCAATATGCGCGAGACCTTGCTGCCTTTGGGCCACACGCCCCTAAATACAACTACGATGCCGTCAAGCGCTTTCAACACTATCACAAGCTTTTCGATGACTTGTACCTGACGCATCACTACATCACGACGCTCAGCATGAATACATTGCTGTTTCGGGCGGCGGAGAAGACGTTCCTCGCCGAGATCAGGCGCCTCGACCGCAAGATCGTTCGGCAGCTCAAGGAGAGGAATGCCGCAATCAAAAAGGTGAATGCTGAATTGGCGCTCAAGGGCACCGGGCTTGAGGGCGAGTACGACCCGGGTCACCCCCGAAACCACTTTGAAGACAAGCGCCTCACCAAGCGGGGCATCGAAATTTGCTACCGCCTGTTCGACCACGACAGATCGGAGATGGCTGTTGCGCACCTGATGCGGCTCTCCCTGCTCGCCGTTAAGAAGCGCAAGAAGATGTGGACCAAGCTCGGCGGAAAGTCCCGCAAGAGAGTCGACATCGACACGATTCCGGACCGAAAAGCATCGAGGCGCAAGCGACGCTTATGAGATGTGGGCGATGTACGGATCGCAACTCAGCATCTAAGCTCGGACTGAGAGTGCTCCATGCATGACCTGTCCGACGTGCTGATCGCGGCCACAGCGCATTTGGCCCTGAGTGTTTCCGCTTGCCGGTCCATGGCGGCGGACCGATCTATCGCGAGCGCGTTTACTGTTATGAACTCTATCACCAGATGCGCTTGCGGTGGCCCGCTGAGGGCCCCTTTCGCTTGAACGGCGAAGTCCACAAGAACGCCCATCCAATCCTTTCTCAGCTCGGTGCGAGCTACGCTAAACCCCATCTTCTTGTACATGGCCCAGGAGCATGGGGCTGAACCATGCCGTCATCGAGGTCAAATCGCTGATGGCGAGGCCGGCGGGTAAGCGGGCTTCCCCGGCCGTTCCTATTGCCTCCTTAGCGGTATGAAGGCGGCAGGCCGTTGATGAGGTTGCAGGCGATCCGGTAAATCTCGTAAGTGCCGATCTTGGAGAAGCGCTCATCGATAGGTTCAGGCCAGAAACGGGCAGCGGGGTAACCACGCTGGTGCCAATAGGCCTGGAGGTGCTTCGAAAGGGCCATCGCACCTCTCTTGCTGAGCCAGTCCGAGCCACGTCCAAACGCCTCATCGTTTGCCGCAATTATTCCTGTACATCCTCCAGTACCTACCATTGTCCTCATCGGCACCTCCGCCAAGTTGTTGTGCGATGCAACAGATGTAGCGGCACGTCGCGGTGCGCATACAAATTCACACTTGATAATTAGAAAGCGATTGCCGTGTTCATACGCGGATATGCTACGTCGCTCTGTGACGCCAACATGTGTCGCTCGCCGGAGGCACTCGCACGAAGGGCTGCCGCTTCGCGGCACCGCTATCACTTCCCGAAGCGTGGGTGCCTTGTTAACCGGTGTCGCGACTGCACTCGCTTTCGGTCCCCGCCGTCATTCCATGCCGGCGTCGCTATCACTGTCCCGAAATCGGGTGCCATCTCTCTCCGCCGCCGCTTCGCTCTAGCGGCGACAACGATCAACGCTTGGCCTTCATCGGTATGCATCTGGAACACGCCGAGCGGCCCTTCCGTAGCGAGGCAGTGATATTGCCCTTGCTTCGATGAACCAGATGACCGTGGCTTATACATCGCCAGGAATACACCGCTTGTACTCCTGCATACTTCCTATCCACCAGGCAAAGCCCGTGCGTTGCGCCCCAACGACGAAGTTCGCGGATATCCAGCTTTCGGTTGCCTGCACAAGAAGGGCACCATGCCCCGCGGCGAATTCGCCATGGCTCTGCAAACCAAGGGGGATGGTCTGCTACCGCACACTTCCATTCATGTCGCTCGCCACCGAGGTATTGCTGCGACACAAGAGAGCCGCCACGCTCTGCCGCGACGGTTCTCAGTTGGGCAAGTTCAGCCTGGAAGAGATCCGCCTTTGGAAGACGCAGTCGTTTATTTACGCCAACTGCTTTCAGTGAAGCGGCTACGCCTTCAAGCAGGTTATGCGGCGGAAACGGACGCTTCACGGCCATCACTTCGACCAGCGTCACTCCGTGCACACGGCAGGCTTTGCGCTTTAGAGCATCGGTCGCCTTGATGCTCGCCTGCGCCTGATGGTGAGGCCCTTGATATTCGAAGGCGATAGACAGCTTTTCGCAATAGCCATCCAGTTCGAGCTTGCGACCTGTCTCCGCCGCGAGCCATGCTGGCTTCACCTTCGGGAATTTCGTGCCGAACGTTGCTTCGAATATTCCCCGAACGATCCGCTCTCCTTTCGGGCCACA
Organism: Bradyrhizobium sp. T-1; assembly: GCF_053592855.1. NCBI lineage: Bacteria > Pseudomonadati > Pseudomonadota > Alphaproteobacteria > Hyphomicrobiales > Nitrobacteraceae > Bradyrhizobium > Bradyrhizobium sp. T-1. The sequence continues at coordinate 6,562,020 of NZ_CM132115.1, forward strand.
GTATGGGCACCAACTGCCTGAGTGGATCAGGCTGTTCGCGTCGACCTCCCATTCATGCGCATTGGCGCACGCAACGCGGAGCCGCGTCCCAAGGCCTTGCCAGTCTCCGCCACCGACGATGCGAACAATATGTCCGCCACGCTCGGCAATGCGTGCTTCCACGACCGCACGCGGTATGGCCGGCTTGGGCGGATGAAGCCTCCTGCGAACCGCGTCACACTCAGGGCACCAGTTGTTCTGGTGAACCACCTTGGAAATGGCTGTACGGAAAGGCTTGTGAGCCGCGAACTTGCATTTCCATGGCACGTGCGTCTGCGTGGAGGCCGGGACTTTAGCAAGACAAGAACCGCCGAACCGTTCGCGCGCAATTTCGTTCAACCTCGCGACCGAAAGGAATTTGGCCGTCTGTCGCTCCGCGTGATCCTCGAATTTGCATTTCGGGCACCACCGCCCATGTCGAAGATTGTCAGGCGCGACCGCAAACGTATGGCTGCGCTCACAGCGAATCCGCAGCTTCGCTTTCGCGGAGACGTAGGTTCTCGACAGCAACGTCCCACCGCGCTTTTCCACGATCTTACGCATCGAATTGAGGAACACGCTTTTTTCTGGCCGTGCGTTCCAGCCACCGTTTTTCCGCGCATGCTCGATAAGGCAGGCGGCACAGTTTGGGCTGCTGACATAGCGGGGTGCCAGATGCCCCCTGCGGCATGGTTTGCCGGTAAAGAAGCGGTCGACTCCTAGCCGGATGGCTTCGGCACGCGTCTTAGGCAGCTTTGAAAGTTCTCTTCGCATGCGATGCGGGCCAACGTTCGTGACTTACGACAATACCGAAGCGAATAGAAACCTCAAAATGCCGACGGCAACGTTGCACTTCGACGTGCCGTGGCTGATCATTACGCATTATGGTAGTGACCGTATGAGCAAAGCAAGACCAGCCGAGAGTGCCACATGAATATCACCCATTGGTTAGCCATCATCTTCGCGGTTGCCGGCCTGGGTACCGCTGTTGCCGCTGCCTTCTATTGGTTGAAGGCAAGCCGTATCCCAATCCAAACCCCCGCGGCCTCGATTTCAGATGTGCCCGAGCTGCACGTAATGAGCGGGCATGTCGCGTTTTACGAGTCCTCGCGATTGAACAGCCGTGCAGCGGTGCTAACGGGAATCGCTGCGGTTCTCAGCGCCGTAGGATCGGTCCTTGGTGTTCTCTAGGGGGGTGAGCCGATGCATTTAGGGGATGTATTTCCGAAGTCCGGGCATATTCAGGATCTCTATTGCGATGCTTGTGATGGGCATCTCGACCTGGCCTTCACAGACTTCCACGAAGATGTTTCCGGCGTCGATATCAGCATCAAAGGCCTGCCTGTCTTGCATTGCGATGCGTGCCAGAAGGACTACCTGCCGGATGATTCGCGCTTTGCAATCATCGAACATCATAGGATCGCCACGGAGAAGGGCAGCAACACGGTTCGAGTCAAGCGAAGCAAGCTGGTCAAGGAGTTCGGTTTTACGAAGGTACCGTTCCTGTATGACGCCGACGACTATTTTTACATTCCCGGCCTTTATAGGCAGTTCGACGTCGGATTTTTGACGCCGGTATTCTTCAATCGCAAAGCCTTGCTGAAATACGATGCGGACCCGGCCTATCAGGTCAAATTCGCCTCGACGACCTACGGCACGATCGATACCGAGGATCGATGATTGCCTTCGGCATCAACAAGCATGGAAAGCTTGTGATGTGGCTTGGCGACATCGCCAAGCTACCGGAGTCAGAACAGTATTACCTTCGTTCAGAGAACGTTCCTTCCGACCATTCCATCGGAAGCGAATTCTACGAGGCTCAGATCGACTGCATCTATACGCCGGCGTCTCTCGAAAACAATCTCTTTGCCTTGCGCTCTGCGTTCCTGGAGGCTTGCGCCGACAAGTTCGGAATGAAAATCGCTCATCTCGACACCGAGGTGTACGATCTTGCGCTCGGCTTTATCGGTCCTGTGATCGACACCGAGAAGGCGCGCACGCATGTCGCCGATACACTCAACAAGATTTACATCGAATCCTTCGACAACGGCGCGCTCGGCGCCATCATGACAAAAGCAGGCGTGGACCCAAAGAATTTGGGAAGCCTGAAGCGATTGCAAGCCGTACTAACGTCGATTGCCGATGACAAGGTAATCGCGACCACGCTTTCACCGTTCTATGTTCTGTATGATCTCCGGGTCGCCTATTCGCATCTCACCCCCGCCACGTCAGCTGCGGCGAAGCTGAAGCTCGTGACAGACCGGCTCGGGATCAAGGAAGGCGCAGGGCTCATGGCAATATACGGGGCACTGATGGCGGCCATGACCACGGCGTTCGAAAAGCTAATCGATATCGTCAAGACATCAACGACGGCATCTCATGGCTGACGGTCGCGATCATTTCCAGAAAATCTCTAACGGGCCACTCCGAGTCTAGAAAAGGCGGCGGATTCGTTCCTGAAGTGTCTGGGCGGCATCGAGCTGGAGCGACACAGCGTAGGCCACGAGATCAAGCAACGCTTGGCGCGCCGCCTCATCCTTCCCCAGCTCGGCAGCATGCTCCGAGACCAAGACATCAAGAAATGACATGAAGGCGTTTGACGTGCGCTCCCGATACCATTTACCGGCATCTGGGCGGGCCTTCATCGCCTCTGCAATCCAGCGCAGGCCTTCCAAACGAAGTTGGCGCCCAGCGGACGTGGCAAGGAAGCCGCAGAATCCGGCGAGATTATCTTCATCGCCGACGAGGCGCCGCTTCGACCAGCCCTCATAACAGTCACGTATTGCAAGCAGAAGGCCAGCGGCGTTCTTCGGCTTGCCAAGACTATCCGTCGCACCAAAACCGAGCGCGTGCCGCTCGATCTGCTGGGCATGGAACCACAGGCCGCGCTTGGCCCAGGCATCGTTCAGAACTACGGCCTCAATCATCGGCCGCCAGCGCTTTGCGAATTCTGCAACATCCGTAGTATCCGTCAGTTGCGAGAACCAAATCGTGAAAAAGCGGGCAAGCGCGTAATGCCCCTTGGGCCCAAGCGCAAAGACTGGCTGCCACAGCCCGAGCGCAGCCTCTGCTGAACTCTCAAGAGACAATCGAGCCAGCTCATCAACAATGTCGTAGCCAAATTGCTGCATCGGCTGATAGTCGTCTCTCTCATCCTCCCCGCTGCCTTGTTGCCACCACGCTTGATGGGCCCATAGTGCTGAAACGAGACGCCGGTGCGCCGCCAAGTCGTGCGCAGGAATAACGGGATCAGCCGGGTCACGGAACAGCCAGCCAAACATCAATCCGAGAAAGTGCGTTTCAAGACTGCCGGTAAGGCGCCGTCCTTCCTCCTTCACGAAATGCCGACCATCGCTTGCATAGCGTCGTCGCCACCGTATTACTTCGAGCCGTTCGACTCTGCGCGCCACTGCCAGCGGATCGATGATCGAAGCGGAAGCATCCCCGCCGGAGAGGCGCTGCGTCCGAAGCCGGCGCCTCCACTTTTTCCAACGGATGCCAGCGCGCTCGTCATCGCCGTAACGAGGCGCAAGCATCTTAAGTCCCGACCACAGCAAGGCAACGTAGAGAAGCTGCCACCATCGCGCGCCGAGCAGATCGCGCTTCTCGTATCCTGCCCATGCGATGGCGCGCACAGCCACGTCATCGCCCCCGGTCAGCACGCGTAACAGCCGAACGTCGTTCTCCGCCGATGACTCCCCGATCCAATGCTCGAAGGCATAATAGGCCACGAATTCGAGATGGCTCGGTGCGGTAAGGAAATGCGGACCGCGTCCGTCGCGATCGTCAGCCACTTCGGTCAATGCTGCATCGACGACGGATTGGGCTTCTTGCGCAAGATCAGCGTGTTCGGCCAACCAAGATTTCGCGCGCAGCAGAAGCACAACCGCAGACGCGACTAATGGAGCCCGCTTCATATCTTCCGGAAGATCGATCTCCTCAGCGCCATTGAGCGCCGACATAAGCGTCGCCACGGCGCTAGCCTCTTGAGCTGTCAGTTGATGGGCGCTTGTGAGCACCCTACGGCATCGTTCCGGAAACTGGATCGCCTGGTTGGCTCGCGCGTTAGCCTGCCCAAATGACGCAATCGCGGCCGCGACGTCCTTGGGATACGAGAACTGTACGTCGGGCTTGCCGGTCGCAGGGTTGGGTTCAACCGTGTAGTTCCGTTGGTCAAGCTCGGCGACCAATATCCTGAATTCCAGAGATTCCTTCTCCGGTTCCGGTTCTGGCGGCACCCATTGGCCGGTCGCCGCGAGGACGAACTCGGCCAGGCCTTGATCAGAGACGATCATCTCCGACACCACGGCCCGCAACTTCTTCTGCCGGTACGGCGCCAAAGCCAACGCCTTTGCCATCTCGAAAACGAGTTCGCCGCTTCGTACCCATGCCATGGCGTTGAAGCCGGCGTTCATTTTGGCGCGATGAAGGTCCCATTCGTACATCTTTTGCAGACCCAGCAACGGACGCAACGGTCCCTTGAAAAGCTCGGGCTGGTGCTTGCCTACACTTACCAGGACGCCGAGAACCGCCACCGACGATGTTGCACGAAGAATCGATTCGAGGCGGGCTGTGATGTCTTGCCCCGCATCGACAAGGTCGCAAAGCCAACGCTCCAAAGCAGCCAGTGCACTGTGGAGCTGCCCGATGAAGTTTGAATCCTCGGCGGACCAAGCAAAGACCCAATAGTTGCCAAAATAAGAATGCTCGCTGCCGTCATTCAAACGGAGCGTGATGGCACGAGGCGTTGTCCCATCAGGTCGCGTCGCTGCCTGCACCCACCGCTGGGTACAGAAATCGGTCAACTGGCAAAGAAAACCGAGAGCGGCATCGGGATTGATCTGCAAGAAAGCGTAGAAAGGGCTTTTCCAAGGTGCGGTCGGATAGCTCTCATTGTCGAACTCGACCCCAAGTTCGCGGTCCGTATCCCCGCGGCTTCCGTATTCGCGGGCTGGTTCATCTTCAACGATACAGGCCAGCAGCACCTCACCGGCGACAGCAGGTACGGTGCGCATGAGCGCTTGGAAGCCGACCGATTTCAAGACCGCTTCACGAAACCGCCCTTCAACACGTCCCTGTGCTCCGAGCGGCCACGGCGGAAGCTTCTCCCTATAGGAACCGATGGACAGCGGAATACTTTCGCGCCGCTCGTGCCGCTTACGATATTCCGGGTCGCTAGCAAGCCGTTCCTTATGGGCTTGGGCCTGCTCAAGGCGGTACAAACGCACTTGTTCACGAATATCGGGGCGAATAGGCCGTCGCCGCGCCATTTCAAGCACCCATTCCGATACCTCGGCTGGCAGATCGGGAGCGCCGGCAAAGGTCGCTTGATAGATCTGTTGTTCGCCGTCTCCTAAAACGGGGATGCCTTTGGCATGAATAAGCTGCGACTCACGCGCACTAGCCAAAGCGATCGCCGCGAATTCTTTACGATAGGGAATTGGCACGCCATTGGCGAACATGGTCGGCATGTTAGTTAGCCAGCGCTCGCACAACCGTGCAACGGCAGGCGAGGTCATTTTGGCTATGCGGCTTTGGTGCTTCGTCAAGAACCGTGCCATAGCAGGCCATCGTCCTGGGATCGGCCTTCGCATCCGCGCCTCAAGGTAGAGGCTAAGATCACGAAACTGATTCAGCATCTCAGCGCTGACGCCGGGAACCGTTGCGATATGCTCGAAGCGGTTCACGAGACGTAACAAGCGTCCGCCCCCATTTGCTAGGAGCATATCTGCGCGCTCGTCCAGGAACGCTTCCGCATTTGGATCAAGGAAGAGCGCATCGAGCAGCACGTCGTCGGCCAGCGGCACGGCTTCGCGGTTCTTCTCGGCTTCCTCGAAGGCCACATCCCATGCTGCGCGCGATCCTACTGGCTGGCGCAGAAGGAGCTGACCCAACATGCGCAGAGCGCCGTGCCAAAAAGGATTGCCCGCAAAAGGGGTCCATTGCGCCGCGTCGCCAGCAATTTCCTTGAGCCGCTGAAACCGCGCCCAATCTGCCGCGAGATCGTGCTTAAATTGAATGCGCCCACTCGCATCGTGTCGACGTAACGGACAGGCATCTGGCAAGGTATCGAGCACCGCCACGTTGCCGCTCTCGAGCGTGCTAATGGCAAAGCTGTGCTCGAACGCTGCCTCGCGCATGGCAAGCTGGATCAGAAGCCGGTGAACGCTTGGCTTCTTGCCGGTCCAGTGAGCCCACAGCCGATCCGCAATGGCCGTAAGCGAAAGCGTGCCACCGCCATCCTTGAAGCTTGCGGCGGCCTGCACTACCCAAGCCAACGTGCGAAGGTTGGCAAGCGCTAGAACCGCGTCGTCGTGTGTCGCGAGCCATTGTAGCTCTTTCACAGAACGCAAAACCCGCCTTACTGTGGCATCAGGCAGCGCTTTCACTTCATGGTTCTTCGGCGTCGCGCCGGTCGCCAATGCCTGGATTGTGCCACCAATCCATGCCTCGGTTTGGCCGACAATGAGCACCCGCCACGTCGCTTTGGCGTCCGGGGCATTCTTGCCCACTAATGCCGCGATCAGGGCCTTGGCCTTGCGTGCGCCAGTTTCACTGATGTGCTCGGCGGCATCGATCACGAGAAAATTTTCGGCGCACGCGGTCGCATGAAGTATCTCCACAAGCGGGTGTGTGAGCCCCATACCTGCTCGCGTTGCTTCGCTCAAAGCGGTTTGGAGCGTATCAGGACCAAACCATACCTGCTCGGCATCCGGGAAACGCTCATTGAGCATCGCCTTGACGAGAGCCGATTTGCCAACACCCGACTCTCCGAACACAACGCATTCGGCTCCGGTCCCCATTGTGGCGACGGCCTCATTGATCTCGTCTCCACGGTCAATCGCTATCCCCGATGGCAGTGATGTCTCGACCATCGTGTGATAGTCCACCGTCAATGCACGGAGCCGCGCCCAAGAACCGCTGTGCTCGGGGTGATCCTTGAGGGCGAAGGCGACACGAAGCTGTCGCCAAACCTCGGACAAATTCAGCGTTCCACCGCCTAGCCGCGTTTTTGTGGCCAGTGCGACCAGCGCATCCCAGAGCTTCTTGCCCTCAGTTAAACTCCCGCTGACGAGCAGTGTGCGTGCCTGGCGAACAGCGCTTGCCTCGTCCTTTGAAAGAGCGATGTGAAAGTCCAGGGGAACGACGTCAATCGTGCGAGTCATCGCGATAACATCGCTATCGCTCACTGTCATGCCCGCATCTATGGCCGGCTTCTTTACGCTGTCGAAAACTGCCCGATGCTTTCCCGTTGCGCGCATCCTTCCGACCGCCAACGCATCATCCGCCCCTTCAGCCGCATTCTTGAGGTCGCTCCACGTCGCCATAAAGGCGTTGTTTTGCTGCCGCGTCACCAGCACCAAACGATCCTTGCCCCGTCGCATCGGATTTGGATCGGGTTTGCCCCATTGCGCCCAGCAGCGTCCGACGAAATCAGCCGGCAAAGCCGACGCTGTAACCTGCTCGTTACCTTTGCATGAGATTGCAAGTTGCCGCTGATCGTCCTGCGATACTCGCGTGGTCAGCAAGATGTCGTCGATCGTCCAAAGCAGCGCCTCGACCTGCATCTGGAGCCGCTCAGCGGTACCCTCGACAGCAGGCAGTTGCTCTCCCGTAAGGGCTTTCAGAAGCAGCCAACCCGCGACTCTATCCTCAAAGTCAAAGCCCGGCCCAGCCGTCGACCGCGTCGTGCTCGGTCGCGACGATCGCTTTTTGGCTTGCTTCACAGGCCGCTTCTTCGAGGCCTTGGCTGCTTTTGGTACCGGCTTTCTGGTCACGAGCAATGAGCTTGAAAAATGATTCGCTTAGTTTGCGCGCAACTGTACCGCTCAACAATGCGCCTTGGACAACCTTAGCATTGTTCTTGCTTTGTTCATCGCATGCAGGCTAGTTTGGCAGCAGGGCTACCCACGATTCCTCCCGTGGCGGATATTGCTCTTTCTGGAATTCAATGACCGGGATCGCCGATGCCGAAGAGCTGTGGAAGCGTAGCCGCTCCGGCGCCCGCGCTGGCCGCGGCTTCCGTTTTCAGGATGCCGCCGCAGCCGCTGCGGCGGTCCTATGCTGGGCCGGACGCATTCAGGGCAACGCGGTGGTGCCCGAAGGCTTCGATGATTTCGTAATCGAGTCCAGCGACGGCGAACTCTATGTCCAGACCAAATCAAAGGCGAGCGAAGATCGACAATTCTCAACCGCCGACATCGCTGACGTTCTGGCGAAGCCGCCACCCACGTTTTTCGAGGCCGAGCCCGGCAAGGCAACCAGGGCCGTCCTGATCGACAGGAGATTCGGCGGCCAATCCTTCGAGGATTGGAGTTGCCGAATTGCGGGTGCCCCAGTGCTGTCCGCAGGGATTCAGCCACTAATCGCCGCGAACTTGGCCGATACAGCCAAGGTGATCCATATTTTATCCCACAGCACATTCATTACGTGGATCTCGCCTGTAGACCTGGCCGCACGCGCCATTGCCGAAAAGAAGGACGTGCCGCTGGCTGCGGCTAGAAGCTGCGTGCACAGCCTCATCGCCCTGATGGGAAATAAAGCCGACATCAACGCATCGTCGACCACGACGTTTGAGAAGCGCGCCGGGGTGACGGTCGGCGAGGTCGAGAAAGAAATCGACAGTGTCTTGTCGCTCATCGACTGGAACGCTATCGAGCCCGCGTTTCGTAGCGGCGTCGCTCAACACATTGATTTCGGAACCCCCACGCCTGAGTCTGCTTACTATCTCGGCGTATCAACCCAAGCAGGCCACGTTGCCGCGGGTCTTACATTCCCTCGTAACGCCGTTGTCGACGAGGTCATAGATTCCATCTTCAGCAGTCGGCGCGTACTGATCACGGGGCCGTCCGGCACCGGGAAAAGCGCCGTCGCTTTGATGGCTGCATTCGAGACACGCCATGCATTTCGATGGATACAACTCCGTGGATCGACAGCGCACATTCATGAAAGCTTGCGGCGGAGCCTGATGGCGCAAGCGCCGAGCGTATTCAGCCCGATCGTTCTTTTTCTGGACGATGCGGGCGGGAGTAGCGCTCCGCCGTGGAAATCTGCGGTCGATATCAGTTTGGACATGCCGCACGTGTTCGTCGTGGTCACTGCCCGCGAGGAAAATCTTGCCGTCCTGCCGGGCATCGAACATTTCACCAAAATCCGCCCGGAACTCGACGACGCGTTCGCCGAGAAGATGTGGCGCCAGCTCAAGGAGGAGAACGCGACAAGCTGGCTGTCATGGCGGGAGCCGCTTGAGCAATCGCAGGGTTTGTTGCTCGAATTTGCGCATATCCTGACCCAAGGCCGGCGGCTGCATGAAGTGGTTTCCGATCAAGTGCGGCAACGGCTCAATGAGAAGCGTGATAGCGAGTTCGAGGTGTTGCGGCTCACGAGCGCCGCAGCTTCACTTGGAGCCAGTGTCAGCACAAAGCTGATTGCGGATCATCTAAAGCTCACACCGGCCGAATGTGCGCGCGCCCTGCAGCGCTTGATTGACGAACATCTCATTCGCCGTACCGGCGAGAACGATATCCTTGGCTTGCATGAGCTTCGATCCCAATGCATCCTTGAATCGTGCCTTGCCCTGGTACCGGGAAGTGTCGCCGACGCGCGCCGGGAAGCGCTGTCCGTGGTTAGTGCGGGAGGGCTTCGCATCCTGACGGCCGCGGCCATGCGGTTGGGCCAGCTCACGGAGGCTGAAATCGTCTCGGCTGCCGTAACAAGGTTGCAGGCCAATCGTGAGCCGCCTGTTCTTATCGGCGCCCTTGAGGGACTTAAGCTGTGCGCGCTCGATCGAGATGCCGACATATTCAAGAGAATTACCGACAAGCATGGGATCGGCGCTCGCTTTTATTTCCTGATCACCATCGTGATGACGATGACTGATGAGAAGTATGAAGGGGGCGTGCTGCGAAAACTCGCCGAGGTGCGAGACGAGTTCCAAGCCAATCGAGGTAAGGATTTCCGCAACGATCTTCTTTCGGCAGTCGATGATACCCTATTTCAAGGCATCCTTGCCCGTATCGATTCCTATGATTTGACATTTGCGTTGTTGCGCTCTCTGGCGGGCCTGGAACTCGGTAGCAAGCTCGCCCCACTCCGCGTCCTATCGGAAACGCTGGAGAACGTCGATCTTTCTGAGGCCGCTGCGGCGCTTATGATTGCCGAAGATCTCTCGATAGACCTTGTGCAATTGATGGTCGCCGACCTTGGCGGCAGTGAAGCGTTAGTTGACAGGCTGTGGCGAACCACGCCGTGGGCGATCCGGCCCTTATTGCGTGAGGCCCAGGATGGTGTTCTGGAGCTGGAGGCCGATCTTCTCGCCGTCGACGGTGAATTAGCTCAAAAGCCAGACTCCGTCGTGTTCGAATACGCCTCCCGCATATTGGCGCTGTGTCCAGACGCCAAGCGCATTACATCGCGTCCCGTACAGATCACGGGGCTTCCAGTCACAATCAACGGTTTCTCGAACGGCGTGAAGAGCTTTCCTCGCCGAAACAGTTCGAGCCAAGCAACTATTACATGGAACCGCCTACTCCTCTATGCCGCAGCACTACGATACGAGGCTGGCTCGACAACGGATGTCATGCAGCGTCTCAAAGACTGTGTGGTTATTGCTGCCGATCAATTGGCTTTTCATGCTGATCAAAGATGCCGAGGAAAGCAACTTACATCTCGCAAGGAGAACGAGCTAAGGGCCCTTGATGCGCTCCAGGACATTTTCCCGCGTCTTCCGGTCGACAAGCCCGAAATTGCCCTTAGTTTGAATCTTAATCCGGAGCTATCCGATCCCACGAGCGAGCTTGTCCGCGATATCGCATCGGCGTGCCGGCGCATGTATGACGCGGCCATCGATAGTCATCTCGTTGCGTCCGACATGGAATCCCTCGCAAAGGTCGTGAATAAAAGCCGCGAAGATAGTCGTTGGTCTTACGTTGACGGCGCACCGGACGACGCTCTCGCTCGGATTGAAGCCACCGCGGAGAAGCTTCGCGTCGTGTTCAGTGCCATGAGCAAACAGGGCGGCATTCCGTCGTCTTTGGTAACGATGCCCTCTCATCAAATGTGGGCGAAGGGTACGGGACTTATCAAAGCCTTCGAGAGGACACAGGCGCAACGTATGCGCAAGTTTTCAGAGATTAGGGATCGGCTTAACCGGGTGATGTCCACCGAGAATATGTCTGTGCATACCACGGTCGATGCCTCGTCGACGACCAAGCACGCGTGGCCGGATTGCGACGTCGTTATATTGGTCGAATGCAAGTCCTATCTCGGGTTTCTGGAGTGGCTCGCGCCGCGCGTAGCCAGCCTTCAGGCGGAGAGCCTAGGCTTGAATTCTCTAATGCTTGCGCCGCTAATAAAGAACATAGCGATCATTTCTTGCGCGGTGCAGGTGATATCATCCATCGGCGCGCTGCCCACTTTGGAATTCGAATCACGATGGTGCGGAAAGCTCGACGTTGCCTGTTTCAAGGGTGCTGCGCTACAGGCATTCGAAGATGTGTTCGGCAATATGTTGTCCGCCTACGCAACCATGGAGCTATTGGCCGGAAGGGAGCTCCATGAGGCGGAAAGCGGCTATGTCCAGCGTGCCGCTCAAACGTCGGAGAGGGCGTTTGAACGGTTTCGATCGATGGTTTCGAACGAGTCTTCCGATACCAGTGCGCTGAGCGTAGGGCTTCTTGCTGAGTTGAACTCTAAGTTTTCCGCCAAGGATAAGCCGGCCGATGCAAAGCCGGCCGTCGATATCGCACGGCAACTCCTGACTGGTCTTGCAGATGGACAACAACCGACCAGCCCGACGGAAGTGCAAACCGCTATCCTCGTGGTCCGCATGGCACTGCTTGAACGTGATATGAACGATCTGCCTGATGATGCTTAACGATGCTGGATATTGGCACACGCGGAACGCTGAAACGCAGACCGCGTCACCGGTGGTTTGAGATAGCAATGCCGACGATGGAGTCCGCGTCGGGCGCTCCGGGCAGATGGCCGGTGTGTTCGAGAATAAGCCGTCCGATCGAGCGCTTCACGTGCACAAAGAGCGTGTGCATCTGGTTATGGTTGAATGTCAACGGCTTTCCCGGCTGAACCAGATCGGTCATGACCTTGAGCTTGGCGTGTTCTTGGGCAGTAACGACGCCGCCATTATGGATGATCGCCTTGCGTAGAGTACGCAGGTCGCCCATCTCATCGAGCTTCAGTTCATTGGAGGCAATACCCCGGATCTCCGCGATGCGAGGCCGCGTCTCTTCATCCCACGTCGCAAAGATGAAGACCACAATCGCCCAGCAGACCTGCTGCTCGTTGAAGCCGGCCTCGGAATTGACATTGACGAATTCATCCGCCCGGATGATGCGATGATGAAGCACGTCGGGGCTGCTGGGATCCTCGACGCTTACCCAGGTGATGACAGGCTGTCCGTCGACAATGCGGCGACTGCTCGGCCGTTGTACCCGCGGCATCTGTCGTTCGATTCGTACCTTGTTTCCCTCAAATCCGGACAGGCAATCGCAATAGACGCCGACCTGCCGGTTCACGAAATCCATGAACTCGCGCAGGACGTCCAGTTCAGCCTTTATCTTCCCGTGGTCCATCACCTCACACTATCAGCAACGCGAAATCCCCGCGATCAATAACAGCTTTCTAAGGATCGCCCGGATAGGCGCCTTCTTCAGAGTATTTCCCCCGTGTCCGCATCGATCTTGCGTCGTTGCAATTGATCGTCAAAGATCAGGATATCGTCGTCCCCCAGCCCACTCAGGATCATCTCAACGATGCGCTCCGAAGTGACGCTTATTTCGGTCTTCTGCACGTCCATTTCGTAAGTTGTCGTGACGAAGTCGAACGGGATGAGCGGGCCATCCCTGACTTGGAGTTGCCAGCCATCGGAGAGCGTTATCACCTCGAAGCGACCCGAAGGCAGTCGCTTGGCGGGGCTGGCGTTGACCGCGTCAGACATGAACGACGTAAATTGATGACGTTCACTTCCACGGATAAGAAATACCGGGTGCGCAACATGAATTCCGCCGATGATACCAGCGCGCGCGCATTCCGCTGAGAAGAGATCCTTGCTCGTCTGGTTCATATTCATCGTCATGCTGTGGTTCTTTGCCGTCTGGATAAAGAGGTTGACGACGATCTTCTGAATGAATCCGTCCGTGTCACTGGCTTCGGCCTGCCGCAATATGGCGAGCTTGATGTTTTTCGCTTTGGCGTATTTCTGGGCGTCGCGGGTGTAGCCCGTACAGGTGATGATGATCGCTTCGTTCGCGTTGGTGTCCTCCACGACAGATCGGAAGTTTCGGACAACATCGAGGCCGACCTTATCGCCTGATACGTCAAAATCCTTGCACTCGATAATGACGCGCCATGTGCTCCCATTCTTCTCAATCGAAACGTCGATCTGGTGGGGGACATCCGAATCCCCCGTGAGCTTCAGATCGTGAATGACCGTGTTTTTGTCTTCGAGGCTTTTGAACACCATGGCGGCCAGCATTTCGTATCGCGTACCAGCTTTCGTGCTCAGGATCGCGTGATAACGATCGTGCATTTCGTCGTACTTTGAACGCTGTGTCATTGATACCTCTCAGGGACATCATAACCTGTGCACCACTCTGGCAAAGGTGTTTCAGCCGATCTGTCGGGGGTTGGTGCTAGCCCCTGCAGACCCCGTCGAAGCCGATCCGCCCTTCCGGGTCCTGCTTTGCCTGAAAGATTGCGATGTCCGGATTGAGCGCCTTGGCGGTAGCGACAATCTCCTGCTTGTCGGCATCCGTCATCGCGGCGCCGAGATAAAGCTCGGTGATCTCCTCGGGATGGAAAGGCTGGGTGCGGTAGTCCTCCTCGCCTTCGCCGAGCGGGATCGCGAGCCTATATTCATTCTCGAACTTGTACGCGTTGGTTTTGGCGTAAATGATCCCTTCCAGCACCGTGCGCGCCCTTTCGGTCTGATTGCCGAACAGTGACTCCGCAGCGAAGTCGGCCACCTTTGCGAAGATCGGAGGCCGCTTTTCCTGATAGATCACCGGTGCGAACTTCAGGTACTTCGAATCTTTCTCAACGCTCGGCGTGATCCGCAAGGCGATGCCTTGATGATCTTGGGCATACTCCTTCCACATGCGTTCCGAGGCCTTGTCGGTCGTCACGCAGAACACGCGATAGTTCTGCATGAACGCATTCGTCTCTTTCACGAATGCTTCAGACCGCGTCTTCCAAGCCTCAACGCCAAGCCCGGCCTTCTCTGGATCTTTCTTCAGCCCCGCAGCAACAATCGGAGCGAGTTCTGGCTTGGCTCGAAACGTCATTTGCATTGTCACCACCGCCGGCCGCTGCTTCGGAGCGCAAGTCGGAGGCGCGTAGAGGTTCGCCATGATGGCATCGACGAAACCGTCCGGCATGGTTGCCAGCGCTTTCTCCAGCTTGTCCGGGAACAGGCTCTGCGTCGTCATATCTTCAAGATCGTCGTACTCAGACGGCTTGGCGAACTTGAAGCACTTATTGCCCAGCGTCAGCTTGGCGCCTTGAACGTTGAGATACTTATAGAGCGGCGGCAACGACATCGGTCACCCGCGGGGCTAATGCGATAATTCAATCCGGGAAATCTGCCATCCTTCCGGTGGTTCTGGAAGAGTGTCACAGCCGCAAATTGATCGATCCGATCGCCTGAATTTCACGGGGCATCCGGCTTCGCCGGAAACGGGCTTTATTCGCTTCGCTCACCGAGCCGCCCTCGGCGTCTCGGCCCTTCGGGTAACGATCGCCGTGCCCAAGGATCATGCGCGCAGACGCGCGCTCGAGGTTTACTAAATTACACCCCAAGCTAACCGTATGCCGCACGCGCCCTCTGCTCCCCTTTTTGCGCTCGTTCTCGTCTGCTCCCTTGTCTACGCCGAGTTCGACGAGGATGACTGTACATGAGGAAGGACGCGATGCGGGGCGCCATGACCTTTTGAATTTGGAGGCGCTATGGAGGCCGCGCGCTCCAGACGGGACTATTCTTTGGTTGTATCGATAAAGGGTCACACCTTACAAGGCTTCGGAGCCAGATACCGTCGACCATGAAGCTTCCTCATCTGCGCATCTGGCGGCCTTTCCGGGGCTGTACGGTTCTGCTAGATCAACTGTAAGATGCGCTACGAGTCCCGACCCAGGTCGTATTCTCGCAGCAATAATAGAAATTCACCTATGACCGCCGCGGGCGGCTAAGGAGGCGATCTTCTTTTTCCTCTTTACTGAGCCACCGCCCGAATTTCCGACACGACGTCTTTACGCTAGGCTTTCTCGTGTCGACATGCTCAGCACCGGTTCTGCCGCGCGGGGATCGTTCGAATTTGACTGCGTCGACGCGGATTACGCCGATGGTGTCGATGGAGCGATTGAGGGCGCCTTCAACGAAGGCGTAACGAAGCCCTTCGCGATCATTCGCATCGTAACTACGCCCCATCGCTTCGAGAAGGTTGCCGGCGCTCCGGGCCTTCCAGGCAATTGGTTCGCGTTAGACATTGACAAGACAGGATCGGCTCCATCGATACCGACCTGGCACGCGCAACTTCAACCGAATGGCTTTCCTGCCCATTCCCGCGGCGTCACGACTAACATTACCTATCTCGGATCGGATCGGGACGGAGGCCCCACTGGCCCTATACCGCGAAGCGTTGGCGCGGCGGTCACCAAGCAGGCTACCGTCCCTATCGTCGTCATTACAGCTTGCGCGCTTCCCTCGTCCCCAAATGCCAAACAAACCATCGCAAGCGTTCTCGGCTCTGTGACAGGGGTCACAACCCTGCGCGTTAGGGACGTGGGCCAGGCAAGCTTTTCATCCTTGTGCGACAAGGACGGTAAAGCGGTGCTCCACTATGATGTTGGCTTTCCAATTCATTCAATGGACATACCTCTCCTAACGATTTCGACCTCGATAAAACAGAGAAACCGCCCGTAGTTCTGTCGCATTGGGACTGGGACCACCTTCATGCCGCATTCGTCCGCCCGCACCTGATGGACTGTGTTTGGATTGTACCAGATCAGAAACTTGGCCCAGGCGCTGCACGGCTCGCGCGCATTCTGGCAGCAAAAGGCAGGCTGTTGGTCCACCCGACCGGAACCTTGACGGCTTTTCCGAACGGCGAAGTCGCTCACGCCAGCGGACCTCGGGCAAGCCTCAATGACGCGGGGCTGACAGTTCGGGTGACGCTCGCGAGCGGCCACTCGGCTCTCCTCACTGGGGACGTTGATTACAGCTTTCTCGCCCATCCCAGCATTGGGTCACTGAACCATCTTGTCGCCACCCACCACGGCGCTAGGTTTGCTTCGGGCCGGGCAGCAATACCGATTCCTGTGCGGGAGGCGAGCACACTTTTGCTCTCCTATGGAAAGCGCAACGTGTATCGGCACCCGCACCCAGACGCAGTGAAGTTACATACTCGCGCGGGCTGGGTGAACCAAATATCGACGGCGCGCAACGGTACGCTGTCGCGCGGTGATCGAGAGGTCGACTAGCTGCTATGCTCGAGGTCGATGATTACAATATCGCTTCCCGCCGTGAAGGGCGCAGGGGGATAGTTCTTGAGCAACGCAAGAGCAGAACAACTTCTCACCAAGGCAGGCATTTCTTTCGAACGAGAACCCACGTGGATCAAGGAGGGACAAAAGCCCGACTTTTATTGCAAGGGAAAACCGCCTTTCTGGTGCGAGGTGAAGACTCTGGAAAGGCCTGATGATTCCGAGAAGCTCAGCAGGGCGTTTCACGATCTTAGAAACCGCACCGCCAACATCGAGCAAACCGGACAGGGCATTGCCTACATCCATCACGATTTTTCCCAGCGCGACGCCAAAAACGTCGTGCAACTTCTGAAGCGCGGATTGAAGCGGTTTGAGGACGGCAACGCCCCGGATGTAATCGTCGCGCTCGTCCCACGGAATCCCAATCGAAAGCAGTTTGTTCGATTTTCTGTCGCAACAAAAAACCACGGCACTGCCGAATTTCACAGCTGCGTATCGCGAACGGGGACCTACGGAAGTCCAGATGGCATCTACGCCAATCCGTTCGAACAGCAGGTGACGCAACACTTCTCATCCGAAACGGAGCGCACCGCCTTAGCTGGTGCATTCCTGCACCCGAATGAGACATTTCTCGTAGCCATCGTCGTTTGGAGGCATTCGGATCGATTCTCTCTGATCTCGGCCGCGTCAGCTTTACCGGCAAAGCGGCTGAAGAATCCCCAACGAATTCGCGAAGTGCTGAGCGACGCGAACGATCAGTTCAAGATCGGTACGAAATACAAGGATGTGCCGTGCCTCCTGACGATCTTCCACGACGGGCTAGACGTCCCGGATGAAACGATCATCAAGAGTGCGCTCTACGGGAATCTGAAGTTCGTTTTCCCCAAGGGACATCCCGAAAAGGGAAAGTTGATTTTCGACAAGGATGGTGGCTGGACACCCGAGAAAAACAGAACAACCAGCGCGGTCCTTTATGTCCGAAATGACGGCCAGCCACTTCTCGTTCACAACTACTGGGCGCGCAAGCCATTCCCGACCGGCCTCTTTGAATGCAAAGAGGTGTCCCTGCTGCGGAACGGGACATTTCAAGAGACCGACATTGTCAAGCGCCCGATCTCACCATCAATTCTAACACGGATCGCAGGCTTTCTCGGAAAGCTATGGAGGGAGAAATTGAAGCATTAGGCCATAGCCCGCGAAAGCTCTCTCCTTCCCGCGTAGGCTCTTTATGCAGAGACCCTATCTCTCCAACGATAGTCGACCGCGGCACTAGGCGAACGGAGGCGCTGCTAGAATATCTTGACCCTGCACGATGATGTGGCACCAGCGCCTCGCTCGCGTGACGGCATTGTAGAGCAGCCGCCGCTTATGTTCCGCATCGCCACCCACCTGGTAAGGCCACAAGACCACAACACCGTCAAACTCGCGGTTCTTGGCCTGCTGTACAGTCAGGGCTGTGAAGAGGTGCGCGGTGTTACCACCATGCTGCCGGCGTAAAGCCACGCTCCGCGCGATCGCGGTCTCGATCTCCACGCGAGCGAATTCTACCCGTCCTAAAGCATGTATTTGGTTGCCGACCCACGCGATGGCTGCACGCACAGCGCCCGATGACGGCAACTGACGCAAAGCCGCGAGCGTCGCGGTTCCCGAAGCCGCCGCAGCGAGATCAAGGGCTGAGGTTATAGCCTGCGTTTCGTCGCGATCGGTGCCCTCCCAATGGATCGAATACGGGCCGCTGTGCTGTTTCCCGCAGGGCCCCTGACCAACGCGAGCCACGACTGATTGCGCATATCCTCCCTGGAGAGCGGGTGTAATTACCGCAACGTCGCCCCCGCCAGGGCGCCAGCGTATAGCGTTTGCCAGCATCGTTGCGGCCAGCGGAACACTGACACCCGGGGGTTTGATCCGAAATCCCTGCCCGTCCACCGGCGGTTGCCCATTGCGGATGGCCGCCCCCGCAGCCAGGAGGCTGGCGACATTGGTACGACGCATTTGAGCCAGCGTTTCCGGTTCGGCCGCAACTTGTAGCCAGGCAACCAACGGGTTGGGCCGCAACGTCTGATCCAGGCATTGAAACTCGTCAGCTGCGATGAGCGTGTGCGTTGCCGCCGATAGCGCGACCAGCATGCGCAGCCGTTGAGGCCTGAGATCCTGTCCTTCGTCGACCAAGACGACTGGAAAGCTCGTCGCGGTCCAACTGCGCACCTGGGGCTGCTCAAGGAGCATCCCAGCAGCGTCACAAACCGCATCGAACTCCCCCTGACCTCTTGTAGGAATTCCGAGTGCGCCTGCCAAGCCACGCCAGCGCCGATAAACCCTCCATGCAAAGCCATCAATCGTGCAGCATTCAACCCGACTCGCGAGCCCCGGCACGGTGCGAAGCCGATCGGTCAACCGGCGCCGCGCTCCATGCATGAAAGTCAAAGCGAGGACACGTTGCCCCTCGACTAAGGGATGCGCGGCAAGGGACTCGGCGAGCATTTCCATGAGCCGATACGTTTTCCCGCACCCCGCGGCGCCCTCCACTGCCCGTACTGTCACGGCTGAAACACTTTGACGCTCGGACTGGCTGCATCGGCAGCGAAAAGCGGGCTATCATCGCCCTTTACGACATCGGTGATAGCATTGAGCAGCGATCGAACTCGCGTGCAGCACGCTTCGTTGGCGCCGATCGCGCCCGCGATGATCTCGTACGAGGATGTATCCTTCTTAAGTCCCTGCGCGGCCCTGTTCTCGCTCTTCAGGCGCGCGACCAACTCAGCAACAGTTGCCGGCGGATGATCAAGATGCATCGCCGCGAGACAAGGATTCGCGTCTGCCTCAACGATCCAGCCTACGATATCCTCCAGCATCTGTCCGTTGGACCACCGAAGGATGACACCAGAGTTCGGAGTACCAGCAGCGAAGAGATCGGCGGCGTAACCGACACCCTCCGCATCACCATCCACCATCGCAATCACTCGAGGATGCAGCGCCGCAAGCGCCTCGACCGTCTTGACTACTGATCCATCATGCGTCGGGATAACACCGACGAAGGAGTCAAACCGGCATTCATCCGCCGTAGCCCAAGTCTGATGAAGATCGACCGCGCGCACGAGCAACCCCAGCCACTCGTAGTCGGTCCGACCTTCCGGGACCAAAACGCACTCGTGCATGACGGCAGCGATTGTCTCGACGCGATTGACCTGGAACAACTTGCGCACGCTGTTCGGCGTCGCGGCCGGCAATGTCGACGTCAGCAAGGGGACAGAGGTGAGCATCCCATTGTCATTGCGCAAGACCGCTACTCCCTTCGGGTCCGCAAGCGCGGCCACCATCGGCGAGTGCGTCGAAACGAACGTCTGTCGCGACAACGCCTGGATGCGGTGGACAAGACGGCGCTGCAACGGCGGCGGCACGTGAAGCTCTGGCTCCTCAAGCGCCATCCAGAATCCTTCATGCGCCTCGGCACGCATGCGCCCAAACTGCAGAAGCAGCAGGAGATGCTGGAGCGACAGCAGGCCGCTTCCGTGCCGCCTTGCCGGCAAGGGAAGATTCCCTTCGTGGGCGTAATGCGATACGACGGACTCCAGGAGCCCGTCGCTGTCTGTTGCCGTTACTCTCAGATGAAGAGTTGGTTTGGTCCGAAAAAAGCCGCGTAGTTCCTGATTTAAACGATCAACGATCGGCGCGAGGCGCTCATCCTGCTCGAGGCTCGCATGCGGCGCCCGCAACCTATCGCGCTCGCTGAGAACGGACTCGGAAGGTTGGCCGTCGCCGGCGGCGATCACCCTGCGGAAAAGCTCCGAGCCGAAGGACACCGTCCGATCCCAGGTTCTTGCTGCCGGCACAAGGAAGAAACCAATTTCGCGAATAAGCCGCGCAGGGAAAGCGGTAGCGCTCTCGTCCGAAAACACGTCGCCGACCGCATCGTCATCGTGAAAGTACCGAAGCGTCTCGACTTCGAGGGACGGCCGGTGAAACCGGGCCACGAAGGCAACTTGGCAGGCGAGTTTCCAGGCTGGATCTGCTCGAGTGGGCATCACTGCGCCGTCGACCGGGCTCCACCACTTGACAATTCCACGGTCGTCGCGAAACCAGTCCATGTGCTGCGCCGGATCGTCGTCCTCGAAGCCAATAACTGTGGCCACCAGGCGAATACGATCGGCAGGTTGTGGGTTGCTGCCGAAGAAGTCATGCTCCGTGAGCTGGCGGATCATCCTGTCTCGACCGAACAAGAGCGCCAGAGCCTCAATAACAGTCGTTTTCCCGCAGTTGTTCGACCCCACGAGCACGGCGTGCGGCGAAAAGCGCACCACGCCTTTCCGGATACCGCGGAAATTCTCAATCTCTAATTTCGCGATCTGCACGACGCCCCCTAGTCGTTTGGGTCAGTATCCACCTCTGCGATCAACTCTTCCGCAAGCTCAGAAAGCCATGGCGAGACATCATCGATCTGCACCGCGCTGGAGTAAGCCTTGTAGTAGTCGCCAACCGTTCGAAACCTTTCTCCGAGGCGGTTCGCGAACATTTTCTGCAGCTTGCCATTCCTGCTCAGCACGCTCGAAATTGCGCGGCCGCCTCGTAAAAACCCGATCGCATGCTCCGTCCCAAGCAGATAAAGGTGCTTGCGCTTTGTAGTTGGATGCTCTGCGAGTAGAAGATAATCCTTGAAGACCGAATTCTGACGGATCGTTTCCGAACCGCCGCGCCATCGGATGAACTTGAACTCGGCAACCCGAACGTTGGTCTCAAGATCGAAGTCGCGCCCGGTGTTGCCGGCGCCGAGCGACACATATTCGACCCGCTCACCTGGCTGGAGAATGTGCGGCAGGCACAAGAGAATACCGAGAGCGTGAATCGTGACATGGATTTGGCCGGCGAGCCGCTTCATCGCCGCGGCGGCCGCAAGGACGTCGCGGCCCGCCCCTGCATCGTCGAGAAAACTCGCGCAGTCGGCCGCCGTGACACCGCGAACCGCACCTTCGATACGCGACAGCGTTTGGGTCAGGTCAGGGCCGGTGAACCGTCCGACCAGCTTGACGATCTCAGCCGGGTCCGCTGTCAAGCTGCTAACCCCAGTTGCTGGTGCATCAATTCTGTGAGCTCATTATCAAGCTCCGCGTCGACGTAGACGTCACACCGAGGGGCAACCCCTGCCTTGACATCGATCACCAGGTGAAGGCCGACCAAATAGCCATAGGCTCCAGCTTGCTCCGTCATGCCCTTGAGCTTCCAGATGTCACCCTCATAGTCCTTGTTCGTCGACTTCTTGACCTCGACGACCAGCAAGTTCTCTCTCCTTCCAACCCGATGCACGATCAGATCGGGCACGATGGCGTCCTTGCCGATCAATTCATCCTCGCTGAGACCGTATCGAAGGCGCTTGACGACATCCTCCCGGCGATTCCATTCGAGATCGATCGACCAACCAGCATACTGACCGTGCAGGAGATCCCGAATTCGAGCGACAAGCGCGCGCTCAGCTGGATCGGCGTAAGCAAGATCCTTATCCTGGAGCAGCGCCCGCACTGCGGTAGCGAATACTGAAAGTATTGCTTGCAAATCATCCCTGATAACGCTCACTTATCATGAAACATCTAAATAAAATCGGGGCTTGTGAGCATCGAAAACCAGTTGCACCAGCACTGAAACGCCGCAGCGCGCCTCCACATTGGCGGGAACCGTAAACATGGAGTGCTTTCGCATCGACGAAAGCGGATATACGGGGTTCGACCTCCTGAACACCGACCAGCGTTTCCAGGGCGCTTCAGCGATTGCCATCAGCGACGAAGATGCCGCTTGCCTCATCAAAGAACATTTCCCCCGACTCCAGGCGCCGGAGCTTAAGTATCGTTCGCTATCGCGTCGCCCCGCCAATCACGAGCGCCTACTTTCGCTGCAACGCGACCTTCTCACCCACTACAAATGCGTGACGTATGTCTGCGACAAGCGCTATCTGTTGGTGCTCATGTTCGTGGACTACGCTGTGGAGCCCTTCTACTACGAGCGGGGCATCGACTTCTACGAGAATGGGCAGAATTTCTCGATGGCGTCGTTGCTCACGATGGCCGGCCCTACGTTTCTCGGACAGTCGGCCTTCGACAACATGCTCACGGCGTTCCAACACGCCGTCAAGGACAAAACGCCGGAGGCTTTTGAGGCACTTGTTGCCGCTGCTCGCGCGACGCGCTGGCGCGAATTCCCCGAAGGCCTTGGACCACTTGCCCAGTACGCCGCGCCCGAATGCTCCTCGGCAATCGCGACGCCCGGCGTGAACACCGACGCTGCCCTCGTGGTGTTGCAGTCGCTCATCAGCCGAATGGAAGTGATGGCAGAAGGGCCCTATCGCGTCGAGCACGACCAATCGAAAAATCTGCTCACCTACCATGACCTGCTGCAGCGTTTCATCGATCACGACCAGGAAATCGAGTTTCGCCAAACCGAGATTACATCGCTCAACTTTCCGCTTAAGCTCGCAAAAGTCACACAGGTTGATTCCAAGACGAGTCCAGCTGTGCAGCTGGCCGACGTCATGATTGGCGGCGCGATAGAAGCCGCAAACAATATAGCGGGCCTACGGTCCGGTGGGCTCGATCCCGAAGCGGTATTGTCACTCTACGCCCACCACCAATTCATCCATATGGTCCCCTCCGTCGACTTCGATGAACAGCGGCGTTTCAGACAAGGCACCCAGGCTGCCGAACTGATCGACTATTTTTCGGCGAACTTCTATGGCCCACGCGAAAGCTGAAAGGGCCAGACCTGCGTCGACACGCAGAGGGGGAAAGCCTTCCCCTGCGTCCGAGCCCGTCGGTCTCGGCCAACCCCCTCTTCAAGCGAGCTGTCCCGCAACGCCCCTGTGACATCTACCTGACTTCCAGGAGGTTCGCCGCCAGTTGAGACAATCCGTGCGAGCGGGCTCGAACCGCTACCGTCAGGAGTACAACATCGTAGAAGATCGTAGTTTGGCGCACAAAACTCGTTTGCCCTTGGTAGCGGGCAAGCGACTCGAACCCTCGACCCGAACAATCTGGTTTTGGTTCTGCCGCAAGCGGTATCTTGCTGCGACGGGCAGAACAGATTGTCCGTTTTGCCCGCTCTAATATCCTATTCTACTACGAACACGTAATCGACCTGTCCCATCGGATCCACGCGCTGTATCGAATGGGGAAGATATAGAAACAAGGGAAAAGCCAAACAGAAACCTGGCCGTGTCCGCCCACACAAACAACGTCGCACGAGACCCATTTTGTTCTCGGCGACAATCCCGCGAAGGTACTGGGAAATAAGGATTTTCTTTTGGTGGGCGCACCAGGGCTCGAACCTGGGACCCGCTGATTAAGAGTCCGGAGGCAGTCCGATTTGTACTCCGGAACCGCCGATTGCCGCACCAGCTTAGGGGCAGTCCTTCGCGAGGGGCAGATTTCGCCTACACCTTGGACCTAACGGCCGAGCCAAAGGCCTCGAGAATTCATGAGTACGGCGTCCAAGACATGCCGAAACGTAAGATCGACAAGCTCGCCCGCGCAAAAGCACGGCCCGATCCGACCCAATGGGGAGAGGACGAAGTGATGACCCTTGTCGAGGCTGCTGCAGTATTTTTTCCGCACGGTCCGTTGACATTATCCTCGTTGCGCAGGGCGGCGACCGCAGGGACTCTTGAAATCGCCAAAGTGGCAGGCAAAGATTTGACGACACCTCGCGCAATCCGCAAGTTAGTGAAGCCGTCATGCCGGGCCGCAAAGCCAAGCCGCCACGACTCTGGTTTAGAGAGGACGATGAAACCTGGATCATCCTCGACCGCGGCCGGCAAATCCGCACAGGCTGCAGCCGCGACAACATTGACGGAGCTGCGAAGGCGCTCGAAACCTACATCGGCGGGCGGCATACCAGCACGATCGGAGCGACCGACCCTAGCGTCCTCGCAATAGCCGACGTTCTCACAGCCTATGAGATATCAAAGCGACCCAAGGATAAGAGCGACGAACGCGCGTGGGCGCAGCACGACCTGCTGCTCATTCGCCTGCTCGATCTCAACAATTTCTTTGGCGACAAAACCGTCAGCGAGCTTAAAGCCCAGCTCTGTCGTGACTTTGTCGACTGGTCTACCGGCAGCACGAACGACAATAATAGGAAAGCCGGCATTGAGCCGCGCTGCGGGACTGTCTCTGATCAAACCGCACGACGCCGGCTTGAAGATTTGCGAGCTGCGGTGAATGCCTACCACGCCGAGCACACGCTCAGCGTCATTCCGAAGATCACTCTTCCTCCGAAGGCGGACGGACGACACCGCTGGCTGACGCGCACTGAGGCGGCGCGCCTGCTTGGTGCAGCAATCGGTTACGTATGGGACACCGAGCAGTCGACATGGAAGCGCAGGGAAGATGGCACACTCGTGCGCAGGGAACGATGGATCATTCGTCGTCGCTATCCTGCGGCGCGCTTCTGCCTGGTTGGCATCTATAGCGCTCGTCGCGAAGAAACGATCCGGCGCACCCAGTGGCTGCCAACAACGACCCATCCGTGGATGAACCTGGAAGCGATGGTCTACCAGGGGAAAGGGGCGCTGGAGCGTTCAACCAAGAAGCGGCGGCCGCCGGCAAAGATCGCCAGCCGTCTGCGCCCCCACCTGGTTCGTTGGCGCAGGATTGACCATGTTCGGTCGGCAGAACTCCGCGCCACTGGGGTCATGAGGGAAGGTGAGCAAATCCGGTTCGTCGTGAACCGCATACACGACGGCCAGCCCCTTGCCGGCAAGATAAGATCAGCTTGGGAAGGCATTCTGGAGGATGCGGGGCTCGGTGATGACGTGGTCCGGCATTCACTACGCCATACCGCCGCAACTTGGCTGATGCAGGCAGGCGTGGACATGTGGGAAGCCGCCGGCTGGCTCGGAATGACGGTTGAGCAATTGGAGGCCAATTATGGCCATCACCACCCGGACTTCCAGGAAGAGGCGGCGGAAGCGTTTGGGGGAAGGCGCTGAGCGGGACGCTTATTCGCCGCGAGCTATTCGCGCCTTGAGGTCGGCCAAAATCAGCTCGTAAGTCCGGAGGGAGGACTTGTGGTGCTTGATCATGTCCTGGGGTGACATCGCGCCCAGGGGCCGTTTCCCTCGCGCTCCCCGATAAGCATTTTTCCCGCTTCGAGCGGTTCAAGATCGTCGCGGATCTGCCCTGCCTGCTCTTCGACGTCCTTGGCGTACGCCTCAAGGGCGACGGGCATGGCTGATGTGCCTCAAATCATTGCGCATTTCATTGCGCGCGAAAAACATCGACACTATAAGTACTTGAAATAATGGTCGGAGTGGCAGGATTCGAACCTGCGACCCCTGCGTCCCGAACGCAGTGCTCTACCGGGCTGAGCCACACTCCGACAAGAGGCCGGCTTATAGCGTCGGGTTTGGCGCACCGCAAGCGGCCGAGATGAGGAATTTTGCCCCTGTGAAAACGGGTCTTGAAACGTCGATTTTACCGGCAGGCCCAGCCGCCGCCGAAGCCGCCGCCCGAACCTTGGCGGCCGGCGGGCTGGTCGCGTTTCCGACCGAGACCGTCTACGGGCTCGGCGCGGACGCCGCCAACGCCACGGCGGTCGCCCATATCTACAGCGCCAAGGGCCGGCCGGCCTTCAATCCGCTGATCGCCCACGTCGCCGACCTCGCGGCTGCGCGGCGGATCGGGCGATTCGATGCGCGCGCGTTGAGGCTCGCGGAGGCGTTCTGGCCAGGACCGCTGACGCTGGTGGTGCCGAAAACGGACGACTGCCCCGTGGCGGATCTTGCCACTGCGGGCCTCGACACGGTTGCGATCCGCATTCCCGCCCACCCCGTGGCGGAAGCGATCTTGCGGGCCTTTGGCGGGGCGGTGGTGGCGCCCTCGGCAAATATCTCGGGCCACGTCTCGCCGACACTGGCCGCGCATGTCGAGAACGATCTTGCGGGACGGATTGACCTGATCGTCGACGGCGGGCCGGTCGCGGTCGGCGTCGAATCGACCATTGTGGGCTGCTTCGAGGCGCCGATGCTGCTCCGCCCGGGCGGGCTCTCGCGGGAGCGGATCGAGGCCGTGCTGGGCGCGCCGCTGGCGCGGCCGCCGGTGGAGACTGAGAGCGACGACAGCCAGCCGCTGGCGCCGGGCATGCTGGCCTCGCATTACGCGCCGCGCGCCCATGTACGGCTTCGCGCGCAGGACGTTGCGCCGGGTGAGGCGCTGCTGGCATTCGGCCCTGCCCGCTTGCCGGGCCAGAAGGCGGCCGCGGCTGTCATGAATTTGTCGCCCGCGGCTGATCTCGATGAAGCCGCCGCCAATCTGTTCGGCTATCTTCGCAGCCTCGATGCGAAGGCACCGAAGGCGATTGCCGTGATGGCGATCCCTGAAGAAGGCTTGGGCGAAGCGATCAACGACCGGCTGCGGCGTGCTGCGGTGGCACGATAAGAAGTAGAGACGAGACGATGAACATCAATCAATCCGCCACTCCGCCGCTCGCGCCCGAACTGATCGACCAATTCCGCAAGATCGTCGGCGACAAGCACGCCATCACCGACGCGACCGACATCCAGACTTACATCACCGAGGAGCGCAATCTGTTCCACGGCCGCTCGCCGCTGGTGTTACGCCCGGGCTCGACCGCGGAAGTCTCCGCGATCTGCAAGCTCGCCTCCGAGCACAAAATCGCGCTGGTGCCGCAGGGCGGCAACACCGGCCTCGTCGGCGGGCAGACCCCGCACAATGGCGAGGTGGTGGTGTCGCTGCGGCGGCTGGACAAAATCCGCGAGGTCGACACCGCCTCCAACACCATGACCTGCGAGGCAGGCGTGGTGCTGCAAATTGCGCAGCAGAAGGCGTCCGACGTGGACCGGCTGTTTCCGCTGTCGTTAGGTGCGGAAGGAAGCTGCACCATCGGCGGCAATCTCTCGACCAATGCCGGCGGCACTGCCGCGCTCGCCTATGGCGTCGCGCGCGAGATGGCGCTGGGGCTGGAGGTCGTGCTGGCCGACGGGCGCGTGCTCAACGTGCTGTCGAAGCTGAAGAAGGACAACACCGGCTACAATCTGCACAATCTCTTCATCGGCGCAGAGGGCACGCTCGGCATCATCACCGCGGCGACATTAAAACTGTTTCCGAAGCCGCGCGCGGTCGAGACCGCCTATGTCGGACTGAAATCGCCGGCGGCGGCGCTGAAATTGCTAACGATCGCGCAGAGCGAGGCTGCCAATGCGCTGACGAGCTTTGAGCTGCTCTCGGAAATGGCGGTGGACTTCTCAGTCCGCCACGGCATCGACGTGCGCGATCCCCTCGCCGAGAAGCATCCCTGGTACGTGCTGATGGAATTGTCCGCCCCCAGCGACGATGCCCGCACGCCGTTGGAGACGATCCTCGCCCGCGCCATGGAGGAGGAGATCGTCGATGACGCCGTGATCGCGGCCAATCTCACCCAGCGCGGCAATTTCTGGAAGCTGCGCGAGGAAATGTCGTCGGCGCAGAAGCCTGAGGGCGGCTCGATCAAGCACGACATCTCCGTTCCCGTCGCCGCGGTGCCCGCGTTCATCGAAGAAGCCAACGCCGCCGTGGTGAAGCTGATCCCCGGCGCGCGGCCGGTGCCGTTCGGCCATCTCGGCGACGGCAATCTGCATTACAATGTCAGCCAGCCGATCGGCGCCAACACCGCGGATTATCTCGCGCGCTGGCACGAGATGAACGCCGTGGTGTTCGAGATCGTGCTGCGCATGGGCGGCTCGATCTCGGCCGAGCACGGCATCGGCGTGCTCAAGCGCGACGAGCTGCCTGAGGTGAAGGACAAGACCGCGATCGAGCTGATGCGATCGATCAAGTCGATGCTCGATCCGCACGGCATCATGAATCCGGGGAAGGTGCTGTGAGCGCTCTTGCGATCGACGCGATCAGGGATGCCGATGTCGAGAACGTCGTGGCGCTGTGGCAGCGCTGCGGCCTGACGCGGCCCTGGAACGATCCGCATGCCGATATCGCGCTGGCGCGGCGGCGCGACAATTCGACGGTGCTGGTCGGCCGCGACGGCGGCGCGATCGTCGCCACCGTCATGGTTGGTCATGACGGCCATCGCGGCTGGGTCTATTACGTCGCGGTTGATCCCGATGGCCGCAAGCGCGGCTATGGCCGGGCGATCATGGCGGCTGCCGAGGACTGGCTGCGCGCGGCCGGCATCGCAAAACTTCAGCTGCTGGCCCGGCGCGAGAATGCGCAGGCCAATGCGTTCTATGACTCGCTGGGCTTCGAGCTATCGACCTCGGTGATGTTCCAGAAGTGGCTCGACGGCCGCGCCAGTTCGTAGGCAACCAAGATGTGGCCTCGAACGCACCTGCGCCCCCTCGCCCCGTTCTTACGGGGAGAGGGCTGGGGTGAGGGGCTTCTCTCCCCACGCGAGATCGTCGACGGACCTGTACCCCCTCACCCGGATTGCACCGGACGATGCTTCGCATCGCCGAGGCAATCGACCTCTCCCCGCGAGCGGGGCGAGGTGAAGACAACAGAGAGACAGCAATGACCATCTCCGACCGCGTCCGCATCAAGGACATCCGCGTGCTCTCGAACGGCTGGACCACGCTGAAGAGCACCACGTTCGAGTACCGCCGCAGCAATGGCGAATGGCAAACGCAGAAGCGCGAAACCTATGAGCGCGACAATGCTGCGGCCATCCTGCCCTACAATCGCGCACAGCGCAGCGTGATCCTGGTGCGCCAGTTCCGCCTGCCGGCCTTCATCCGCGGCTATGACGATCTTCTGATCGAAGCGGCCGCCGGCGTGCTCGACGACGCCGCGCCCGAGGTGCGCATCCGCGCCGAGGCCGAGGAGGAAACCGGCTATCGCCTGCATCACGTCGAGAAAGTGTTCGAGGCCTTCATGAGCCCGGGCGCCATTACCGAGAAGCTGCATTTCTTCGTCGCCGAGTACGAGCCTGCGATGCGCGTCAGCGCCGGCGGCGGCCTCGCGCACGAGGGCGAAGACATCGAGGTGCTGGAGCTCGGCATCGACGAGGCCTTAGCGATGATCGCCGACGGAAGGATCATCGACGCCAAGGCGATCATGCTGCTGCAATACGCCGCGCTGCATATTTTCAGGTGAGCCTGCCGCTGGCTTCTTCCCTTCGCCCCATGTGGGAGAAGGTGGCATAGGCGGCCTTCGGCCGCCATTCTTAAGAACGCCGAAGCGAAGCTTCGGCCAGGGCGCCGGATGAGGGGTATGTCGCCGCGTATTCAAATGCGAATTGGATTCGCGGATAGATACCCCTCACCCGTCTCGCCGCGACGCGGCGAGCCACCCTCTCCCCGGTCTGAACACCCACAAGGGAAGAGGGTAAGACCACGCGGCTCCCTTGCTGGATTGCAATTCTGTCCTGCGCCGCGCTGCCCCCTGTTGAGCACCCCGAAAACTATCTCTAGTCTGGCTCCAATCAAGAACCAGGAGACGCGCCCATGTCCGCTCCGCGCGACGACGAATTCGGCTTTGCGCCCGACTACGACTCCCCCATCCCCTATATGCAGCGCACGCGGGATTATTACACCGCGATCGGCTACACCACGCCGTATCGCTGGGCGCACTACATCGAGGCGCCGTTCCAGAAGCTGAACAGGCCGCTGGCACAGTCGCGCGTGACGATCATCACCACCGCGGCGCCGTACGATCCTGATAAGGGCGACCAGGGTCCGGGTGCGGCGTATAATGGCAGCGCGAAATTTTACCAGGTCTATGACGGCGACACCTCGCAGCAGCACGATTTGCGCATCTCGCATATCGGTTACGACCGCAAGCACACCACGGCCACCGACAACGGCACCTGGTTTCCACTGCCGCAACTGTTGAAGGCGTCCGCTTCGGGGCGCATCGGCGAGGTGAGCCAGCGCTTCTTCGGTGCGCCGACCAATCGCAGCCATCGCGTCACGCTCGATACCGACGCACCGGAGATCCTGGCGCGCTGCCTCGCGGACAAGGTCGATGCCGCCGTGCTGGTGCCGAACTGCCCGGTCTGCCACCAGACCACGGCGCTGGTGGCGCGGCATCTGGAGGCCAACGGCATTCCAACCGTGATCATGGGCTGCGCCAAGGACATCATCGAGCATGCCGCCGTGCCGCGCTTTCTGTTCAGCGACTTCCCGCTCGGCAATTCCGCGGGCAAGCCGCACGACGTTGCCTCGCAGGCGCAGACGCTGGAACTGGCGCTTCGGCTGCTGGAGAGCGCGAGCGGGCCGCAGACCACGATGCAGTCGCCGCTGCGCTGGAACGAGGATGCCTCCTGGAAGCTCGACTACAACAATGTCGCGCAGCTTTCGCCGGAAGAGCTGGCGCGCCGCCGCGCCGAATTCGACAAGCAGAAGGAGATCGCGCGCGGCAACCGCGCGGCCTGACGTCCTCCAATAACAACAATCAAGGGAGAGAGGCGTGACGCGACCGTTCGAGGGCGTGAAGATCCTGGACTTCACCCAAGTGCTGGCCGGCCCCTATGCGAGCTATCAGCTCGCGCTTCTCGGCGCCGACGTCATCAAGGTCGAGCGGCGCGAGGGCGAGGACATGCGCCGCACGCCGCTCTCTCGTGAATGGGCCGAGCGCGGGCTGGCGCCGGCGTTCCAGGCCATCAACGGCAACAAGCGCAGCCTGACGCTCGACCTGCAAAAGCCAGAGGCGATCGCGATCGTAAAGAAGCTCGCCGCGACCGTCGACGTCGTCATGGAGAATTTTCGCCCGGGCGTGATGGACAAGCTCGGCATCGGCTATGAGGCGCTCTCGGCGATCAATCCCAAGCTGATCTATTGCGCGGTGTCAGGTTTCGGCCAGACCGGCCCGGATCGCCTGCGGCCCGGCTATGACGGCAAGATACAGGCGCTGTCGGGCATCATGGCGATCACCGGCCATCCCGAGACGGGTCCGACGCGCGCGGGCTTTGCCGTGTGCGACGTGCTCTCCGGTGCGACAGCGGCGTTCGGCGTGTCGAGCGCGCTCTACCAGCGCGACCGCACCGGCAAGGGCCAGCTCATCGACGTCTCCATGCTGGAGGCGACGATGGCGTTTCTCTCCGGCCAGATCGCGGACTGGTCGGTCGCGGGCCATCGCCAGCAGCTGTCGGGCAACCAGGCCGTGAGCCGTAAGACCACGGCGAACCTTTTTCGGGCGGGTGACGGCTACATCCTGCTCGCCGTCAACAACGAAAAACAATACCGCGCGCTGATGGCGGCGCTCGGCCGCGAGGACACGTTGAACGATCCCCGCTTCGCCGACTGGTTTTCCCGCAACGAGAACGAGCCGGCACTGCGCGCCATCATCGAGGCGGCGCTTGCGAAAAAGCCGGCGCGCGAATGGGAGACGATTTTGGAAGACGCCGGCGCGCCCTGCGCCAGCATCTGGAAGGTCGAGGAAGTCATTGATCATCCGCAGATCAAGGCCCGCGGCGCGATCCAGGAGCTGGATACGCCCTACGGCCGCCTGCGCTTTGCCGGCAGCGGGTTCAAGCTCGCGCATGGTGGCGGACGGCTGGACCGGATGGCACCGGAGCTCGGCGCGGATACCGATGCGGTGCTGGGCGAACTGGGGTTCGATGCGGCGGAGATTGCGGCCTTGAGGGCAAGGGAAATCGTGTGAAGGTAGCGCCACAAACTCAACCGTCGTCCCGGCGAAGGCCGGGACCCACTACCACGAAATTGAGTTTGGCGAAGGTTGCCCACGACCATCGCGCACAACAACTGCTCCCTGGGGGTATGGGCCCCGGCCTTCGCCGGGACGACAGCATATTTCGTGACCCCGTCTTGCCTAGAACAACGACCCCTGCCCGTCATCTGATGACGCGGCCGCAACCTTCCGCACCGCCTTCTTCGGCTTCGCAGCCTCCGCCTCCATCTCTTCCGCGCTGATCGGCAGCAGCAATTGCTCGTCGTCATTGACGACGCGGTTGACGCGGGTGGAAACCGGGTGCCAGACGAATTCACCAAGGCGCGGGGCCGTCATCAGCGGCAGGATCGCATCGATCTCATCACCGCGGCAATCGAGCCAGCGCTCGAAATCGCGCGGGCTGATGGTCACAGGTACGCGGTCATGCAGCGCGGCGAGATCCTCGCCCGCCGCTGCCGTGACAATCGCGACCGTGTCGAGCTCCTCGCCGTTAGGTCCGATCCAGGTCTCGAACACCGCGGCGAAGCCGAGCGGCGCGCCGTCGGCGTGATGGATGAAGAACGGCTGCTTGCGGCCGTCAACCGCCTTCCATTCGTAATAGCCATCGGCCGGAATCAGCCCACGCCGGCGGCGAATCGCCTTCTTGAAGGCGGGCTTCTCCAGCACCGTCTCCGAGCGCGCGTTGATCAGCAGCGTAAAGCTCTTGGGATCCTTCACCCAGCTCGGCAGCAATCCCCAGCGCATCAAGCTGAAATGGCGGGCGCCATTCTCGACCAACACCACCGGAATCGGTTGCGTCGGGGCGACATTGTACCGGGGCGGGAAATTCGGCTGCTCGATATACCCGAACAGTTGCCGTAAAGCCGCGGGGGCCGAAGTTATGACGAAGCGTCCACACATCTTAGGGCGTCTATATAGGGTCCGTTCAGGTCCTTTTAACCCCGAACGTTAACACTGCGGCCGATGAGCTCAATGGCCTCCCAACCCGCGACGCGCGCACAGACGGGCCCCGAGGCCGCGGCCTGGGCTGAGCGCCTGCGCGTGGCCAACATCAACCCGCGGACCGGGCTTGCCACCGACTATCTCAACCATTTCAATGAAGCCGTGATGCTCCTGGAGATGATCCCGGACATGCCGGAATGCGCTGAGGACTTCTTGACCTGGTCGCCGCTGTCCTATGCCGAGCATTTTACGGCCTCGAACTTCAGGGCGCGGGATCTCGCCATCGAGGCCTATGAGAAGGCCGCTCCCAACGTGCGTGCCCAGTTCGACCACATCACGGACACCATGACCTCGATCCTGACCGCGGTCGGCTCGGCCATGCGCGAGGTCGAGAAGGACACGACCCGCGTCCGCCTTGCCGAGCAGGCCACTCTCTGGGTCAAGCCGCTGATCGCGACCTGCGGCGGCATCATCAATGGCGGCGCGGAAGCCGACGTCGATACCATCATGGCGAACTGAGCTCATGAGATTCGATCAAAGGCCGCCGCGAACCCGGACCACCTCTCCCATAGGGAGAGGTCGGCGCATCGCGCCGGGTGAGGGCTTGCGATCCCTCGCAGGAACGGTGCCCCCTCACCCGATTTGCCGCGCAAATCGACCTCTCCCCGCTGGGGAGAGGTGACGAAGCCATGGCTTCGGTCGCCCAGCCCACCCATCCCCAGATCGCGGTCAGCGCGGCCATCTTCCGCGACGGCAAGGTGCTGCTGACCCGCCGCGCCCGCTCCCCCGCCAAGGGCTTCTACTCGCTGCCGGGCGGCCGGGTCGAATTCGGCGAATCGCTGCATCAGGCGCTCAGCCGCGAGGTCGACGAGGAGACCGGGCTTCGGATCGAAATCATTGGCCTTGCCGGCTGGCGCGAGGTGCTGCCAGCGGCCCCCGGAGCCGGCCATTATTTGATCATGTCCTTTGCCGCCCGCTGGGTGGCCAGGGAACCGTCCCTCAACGACGAGCTCGACGATTACCGCTGGATCGACCCGGACGCATTGGGGAGCCTCGGCGATCTCAAGCTGACCGGCGGGCTGGAGGAGATCGTCCAGTCCGCTCACCGGCTGATCCTGACTTAAGCCAGCCGCGAACTGCACCTCTCCCGCTTGCTTGCGGGAGAGGCCTCCCCGACCCTCCCCCGCAAGCGCAAGAGGGAGCGCACCTTCACTGCGCCCCTAACCTTGCCTTGCTTCCCCGACCCCGAGGGGGCATACAGCCCGCCGATGTCGATGCGATTTCTGGCCATTTTTGCCCTGATTCTCGCCTGCGCCTCCGCGCCCGCCCGGGCCCAGGATGTGGCGGCGCCGTTCGACGCCGATTTGCAGCGACTGGCCGAGATTCTCGGCGGCCTGCATTATCTGCGCGGCATCTGCGGCACCAACGAGGGCAATAAATGGCGCAGCGAGATGCAGGCCCTGATCGATGCCGAAACCCCCGCCGGCGAGCGCCGCACCCGCATGATTGCGGCCTTCAACCGCGGCTTTAACGGTTTTCAACAGACCTATCGGAGCTGCACGCCGGCGGCGACGGTGGCGATCCGCCGTTATATCGAGGAAGGCTCGAAGATTTCGCGGGACCTGACGGCGCGCTACGCGAACTAGCTTCTCTCTCCGTCATTCCGGGGCGCGCGCAGCGCGAATCCGGAATCCATCGAGCCGCAGAGTTGATAGCACGATGGATTCCGGGCTCGCGACTTCGTCGCGCCCCGGAATGACGAGCAGCGGAACCCTGTCATCGTCTTTGTCCACACCCATTAACCGTTCTTAAAGATGTGCCCTAGCGGACGTTAATACGCGTGCTACACCTCATCTGCAGCGCATCGCCGTGGATCGCGCCCCAGCCCTGATCGAGTTTCATGAGCCAGCCGATTTCCTACGCCCCCGCCCGCGCGCCGCTGCCCGACCACGAGCAGAAACAGGCCGCCTTGAGCTATCTGAACGAGGCCTGGGCCGAAGCGCGCCATGACGGTGTCGACGGCGACTGCCTCGCACAGGCGAGCCTGTTCGCGGCACTCGCCGAGCTCGTCGGCACCTATGGCGAGGACGCGGTGGCGAAGTTCGTCGAGGGGTTTCCCGCCCGCATCCGCAACGGCGAATTCTCGGTCTGCCTCGCGAGGCAGTAAGGACCGCCGGGAACGCCCCGCCCCGCGAGCGCAGCCATTCGTCAAGGCTCGATCTTGAGCGTCGCCTTCATGTTGGGATGATAGCGGCAGTAATACTCGACCGTCCCCGCCTTCTTCAGCACTGAAGTCGCCGATTTCTTCGGTGGCAATGTCACGTCGAAATCGCCGTTCTTCGCGGTGGCGGTGTGGGCGAAGACGTCCTTGTTGATCCATTCGATGGTGTCGCCGACCTTCGCTGACACCTCCGCCGGCGAGATCACGAGATTCTCCATCGTGATCTCGATGGTCGCGGCATGCGCCGGGACGGCCAGCGACAGGAAGGCAATCGCAAGCCCGATTGATCCGAGGCGTCCCGGGTTCATCACACGCCTCCTATTTCAGCTCAGCCGCGACATGCTCAGCATGCTGCTGATGACCCTGAAAAATCTTCAGGCCGGTCTGCAACAGGCTCTTCAGCTCCGCATTGCCGGCAGACGGAATGAGCTGGGTCTCCAATGCGCCGTTGACCGCCTTGTGATAGGCGACCTCGTTGGCGACATAGGCCTTGTCGAACGCCGCGCCGTCCAGCTTGTCGAACTCGGCCAGCTTGTCGCTCGCCTGCTTCGACAGCGTCTTGCTGGTGTCGTTGTCTTCAGGCGTGACGTTGAGCTTCTTGACCAGCGCCAGCGCCTGCTTGTTGACCGCTTCGTGGTCGCGCAGCATGTCCTCGGCAAACGCCTTGACGTCCTTGTTCTTGGCCTTTTTCTGCGCCTGCTTGGCCGCGTTGATGTCGATCACGCCGGCGGTGTAGGCGATGTGGGCGATCTGCGGATCGGTGAGCTTGTCGGCCGCACGTGCGCCTTGCAGCAGCATGGGGCTGGACAGCAGAATGGCTGCGGCGATCGCCGCGCTCCAACGAACGAACATGGTTTGACACTCCTGTGCTGCCGGATGTTTTGCCGGCGCGTTGCTTCACAGGAATTGGATGGGAGTTTCGCGCGAACGTTCCCGAGAAAATTCAGCCACCGATCCCGAGCCGCTTCAGCACCGCCTCGGTCAGACGTTCGCAGCGCCAGCCGGCAAACGGGAACGCGTCCATCATCACCGGGCCGATCTCCTTCTCGACATTCTCGCGCAGCATGGTGCGGGCGCGATGCAGTCGCGTCTTCACGGTTTCGGGCTTGACGGCGAGCAAATCGGCGGTTTCCTCGATGGACATCCCCTCCATGACGCGTGCGACGAAAACCATGCGGAATACATCCGGCAACTCGTCGATGGCGCGCTCGACGACGCGCTGGATTTCACGTTGGGCCATGGTCCTTTCCGGATCGCCTGGAGGAGAGACGGGAAATTTGATGATCTGCGCCTCGAGCGCCTCTTCCGGCACTGCGCCGAGCTCGACATGCGGCTTGCGACTCCTGGCGCGGCCAAGCGCCTCGTTGATCGCGATGCGCGACAGCCAGGTCGACAACCCGGAATCACCCCTGAAGCCATCGAGATGGGTGAAGGCGCGGACATAGGTCTCCTGCACCACGTCCTCGGCTTCGCTGTCGTTGCGCAGGATGCCGCGCGCGAGACGGTAAAGCCTGCGGTTGTTGGCCTGCATGATCTCGCGGAGCGCCGCCTCGTCCCGGTCGCGCGCGCGGCCGATCAGCTCGGCTTCCGTTGTTCTGGCGCCGGCGGGCAGGCCGGCTGCGGTCCGTTGCATGGCGGTCACCTGTCTCCGTTGGTTCCGGACATTGGATGCAGGCTGGCAGAAAAGGTTCCCAACTTTCTTACCCTCCGCGGGAACGTAAGATTTCCCCCTAATCCGTCTCGATCGGCAGCGACGGGTCCCTCGCCCACTCGCCCATGGAGGCATCGTAAAGCGTCAGCTTGTCGTATCCGAGCCGCGTCAGCATCAGCAAATCGATCGTCGCCGAGATGCCGCCACCGCAATACAGGATCACGTTCTTGTCGCGCGTGACGCCCGCCGCCGCGAATTTCGCTTCGGCGTCCGCAAGCGAGGTCAGCGTCCTGTCGGCATTCACAAGCGTCGCAGCCGATACGTTGACGCTGCCGGGCACGCGGCCCGGCCGGCCATAGCGGCTCGGCTCGAGGCCTTTGTGAAATTGCGGTCCGAGCGCGTTGACGGTGACGGTCGAGGGATCGCCGATCCGCGCCTTCACGAAGCTCTTGTCGACGAAGAAGCCCGCGCGCGGTGTCGCCTTGAAGGTCGTCGCCGGATAGCCCTTCGGGGCGCCGGTCTCGACAGGTCGTCCCTCGTCTTTCCATTTGTCGAAGCCGCCATCGAGCACCTGCGCGTCGAGGCCGAGCGAACGCAGCATCCACCAGAACCGGGTCGCCCACATCATGGTGCCGATGCTGTAGAGCACGATGGTCTTGTTGGCATCGAGGCCGTGGCGGCCGAAGGCGGCCTCGAGCTGGGCCACGGCCGGCATCATGAAGAACTGTTGCGCAGAGGTGTCGGAGAACTCGCCCTGCAGGTCGAGAAAATCGGCGCCCGGGATGTGGCCAGCCGCGAAGGTCTTGTCGCCGGGGACGGCGCGATACGGCACGTCGCTGCCTGGCGGCACGGGCTCGTTATAGGTCGTGCAATCGTAGATGCGGAGATTGGGGTCACCGAGGATGGCGGCGAGTTGCCCGGCGGTGATGAGGGGTTGGGTCATTGACTGCACTCCCCCTCCCCGATGTCGTCCCGGCGAAGGCCGGGACCCATAACCACAGGGAGACGTTTGACGAAGATTAGCAGCTAATCCCTTCGCCGGGACTGCGA
Organism: Bradyrhizobium sp. T-1; assembly: GCF_053592855.1. Lineage (NCBI taxonomy): Bacteria > Pseudomonadati > Pseudomonadota > Alphaproteobacteria > Hyphomicrobiales > Nitrobacteraceae > Bradyrhizobium > Bradyrhizobium sp. T-1. The sequence goes on from NZ_CM132115.1 coordinate 6,600,013, forward strand.
TCGTCAATCACCGCGAGATTCCGCGGTATGGGTCCTGGCTTTCGCCAGGACGACACCAACTGTGCGGCATCGACGCCGCACAGTCCTACTGCTTCAGTGTCTCCAGAAACCGCACCGGCTCACCCTGCGAGGGCGTCACGAGTTCGCCCTGCCACATCACGCGACGGCCGCGGATGAAGGTGCCGACGGGCCAGCCGGTGACGCGGACGCCGTCATAGGGGGTCCAGCCGGCCTTGGAGGCCACCCATTTGTTGGTGATGGTCTCGCTACGCTTCAAGTCAACGACCGTGAAGTCGGCGTCGTAGCCGGCGGCGATGCGGCCCTTGCAGGCCATGTTGTAGAGGCGCGCGGGGCCGGCGCTGGTGAGATCGACGAACCTTGCCAGCGACAGGCGGCCGGCATTGACGTGGTCGAGCATCAGCGGCACCAGCGTCTGCACGCCGGTCATGCCGGAGGGCGAGGCCGGATAGGTCTTCTGCTTCTCTTCAAGCGTATGCGGGGCGTGGTCGGAGCCGAGCACATCGATGATGCCCTGCTCGATGCCGCGCCAGATGCCGGCGCGATGATCGGCGCCGCGCACCGGCGGATTCATCTGCGCCAGCGTGCCGAGCCGCTCATAGCATTCGGGCGCGACCAGCGTGAGGTGATGCGGCGTCGCCTCGCAGGAGGCGACGTCCTTGTGATCGCGCAGGAATTCGATCTCTTCCTTGGTCGAGATGTGCAGCACGTGGATGCGTTTTCCCGTCTCATGCGCGAGCTTGACCAGACGCTGCGTCGCCATCAGCGCGGCGGTTTCGTCGCGCCAGACCGGATGCGAGCGCGGATCGCCCTCGATGCGCAGCGACTTGCGGTCGTTGAGACGGTACTCGTCCTCGGCATGGAAGGCCGCGCGGCGGCGGATCACCTGGAAGATGCGGCGCAGGCTTTCGTCGTCCTCCACCAGCAGCGCGCCGGTCGACGAGCCGATGAACACCTTGACGCCGGCGCAGCCCGGCGCGCGCTCCAGCACCGGAAGATCCTGCACGTTTTCGCGGGTGCCGCCGATGAAGAAGGCGAAATCGCAATGCATTCGGTGATGGGCGCGCTTCACCTTGTCGGTGAAGGTGGCCTCCGTCACCGTGAGCGGAGACGTATTCGGCATCTCGAACACGGCGGTGACACCGCCCATCACGGCGCTGCGCGAGCCGGTCTCGAGGTCTTCCTTCTGCTCCAGTCCGGGTTCACGGAAATGCACCTGCGTGTCCATCACGCCGGGCAGGATGTGGAGACCCTTGCAGTCGATCACCTCGGCTGCGGACGCCTGCGAGAGCGGACCCAGCTCGGCGATGCGACCATTGGTGATGCCGATATCGCGAACACTCTCGCCATCCTGGTTGACGACGGTGCCGCTTTTGAGGATCACATCGAAACGCTGCGTCATGGCTGGAGGCCTCTCTCATCCCCAAGCGCAGGGCTCGAGGTCTTGTCGTTTATGCCTTGCGGGCTTACGTTCCGGAGCACCATGTCGCAAGAGATTTTCGCATGAAATCAGCGTTTCTTCCCGACCGGGGCGTGATCAAGGTCGCGGGCGAGGATGCGCGCAACTTCCTCAACGGCCTCATCACCACCGATGTCGACAGGCTCAAGCCGGGCCTGGGGCGATTCGGCGCGCTGCTGACGCCGCAGGGCAAGATCATCGTGGATTTCCTGATCACGGAAGCACCCGCGGGCCATGGCGGCGGGTTCCTGATCGACTGCCCGAAACCGCTGGCAGAGAACCTCGCCACCAAGCTGAAGTTCTACAAGCTGCGCGCCAAGGTCACGGTGGAAAACCTGTCCGACGATCTCGGCGTGCTCGCGGCCTGGGACGGCCAGCCCACAGCGCAGCCGGACCTCGCCTTCGCCGATCCGCGCCATGCCGAGCTCGGCACTCGCATCTTGATCCCCGAGGATCTCAAGCAGAAATTGTCCGATCTGATCGGTGCCGAGCTGGTCGATGCGACCGACTATGAGGCGCACCGGATCGCACTCGGCGTGCCGCGCGGCGGACTCGATTTCATGTACAGCGATGCGTTCCCGCACGAGACCAACATGGATCGCCTCGCCGGCGTCGATTTCGACAAGGGCTGCTATGTCGGCCAGGAGGTCGTCTCGCGCATGCAGCATCGCGGCACTGCGCGCACCCGCAGCGTCAAGGTGCTGCTCGATGATCTCTCGCCGGAGACCGGCGTCAGTGTCATGGCCGGCGACAAGCAGGTCGGCACGATGGGCTCATCGGCGAAAGGAAAGGGCATCGCTCTGGTGCGCATCGACCGCGTTGCGGACGCGCTGGATGCCGGCCAGCCGCTCACCGCCGGCGGCCTCGCCGTGAGGTTGGCAGACCCCGATGTCGTTCGCATTCCCGCAAAGCAGACCATCGCATGAGCCGTGCTCCCCGCCTGCATCCCGACGGAAAGACCCGCTGCCCCTGGCCCGGCGAAGATCCGCTCTACGTCGCCTATCACGACACCGAATGGGGCGTGCCTGAATATGATGACCGCGCGCTCTATGAAAAGCTGATCCTCGACGGTTTTCAGGCCGGGCTGTCCTGGATCACGATCCTGCGCAAACGCGACAATTTCCGCAAAGCATTCGACGATTTCCAGCCGGAGAAGATCGCGCGCTACAACGACAGGAAGGTCCACGCGCTGATGAACGACGTCGGCATCGTGCGCAACCGCGCCAAGATCGACGGCGCGATCCTGAGCGCGAAGTCCTATCTCGACATCATGGAGAAAGGCCCCGGCTTCTCAAAGCTGCTGTGGGACTTCATGGACGGCAGGCCCAAGGTCAACAATTTCAAGACCACGGCAAGCGTGCCGGCATCGACGCCGCTTTCGGTGCAGATCTCCAAGGAGCTGTCCTCGCGCGGCTTCAAATTCGTCGGCCCGACCATCGTCTATGCCTTCATGCAAGCGACCGGCATGGTCAACGACCATCTCGTCGACTGCCACTGCCACGCGACCTGCAGCAAGCTGCAGCGCAAGCCGCGCCTCAAGGCCAAATGACGGCCAAGAAGACCGCACGCGCAACGGAGTCCCGCGCCTGGCAGCGCATGCTGTCGGGCCGGCGGCTCGACCTGCTTGATCCGTCTCCGCTCGATGTCGAGATCGCCGACATCGCCCATGGGCTGGCGCGCGTCGCGCGCTGGAACGGGCAGACCACCGGCGCGCATATCTTCTCGGTGGCGCAGCACACGCTGCTGGTGGAAACCGTGCTGCGGCACGAGATGCCGCGCGTCGACCAGCGCATCCGGCTCGCAGCCCTGCTGCACGATGCGCCCGAATACGTGATCGGCGACATGATCTCGCCATTCAAGGCCGTGCTCGACGGTCATTACAAGGCGGTGGAGAAGCGCCTGCTCGGCGCCATCCACATCCGCTTCGGCCTGCCGCCGATGCTGCCGGAGGAGATCACGCTGGCGATCAAGGCCGCCGATCGCGGCGCGGCCTACCTGGAGGCGACCGAGCTTGCCGGCTTTAGCGAGAGCGAGGCCAAGCGCCTGTTCGGCAAGGATCCCGGCCTCTCCGACAGCGTCCGGCGCGACTATCTGACGCCCTGGACGGCGGCACGGGCCGAGAAGCAGTTTTTGGAACGATTTGGCGCAGTGTTTGCGTAAGGTCTCGTAGGGTAGGCAAAGGCGCGAAGCGCCGCCCACCAACCGTTCGCGTTTGCGACAAAAGTGGTGGGCACGCTTCGCTTTGCCCACCGTACGGCGGTTGTTATAATCCCCAAAAAGGTCCGCCATGATCCACGTCTGTTCGCTCGCCGCCCTTCCCGAAACCGTCCGCCGCACCGGGGCCAGCCATGTGCTGACCGTGATGGCCAATGTCGAGCAGGTGGCGCGGCCGGTGTCGGTTCTCCCTGCCAATCATCTCAAGGTGTCGATGGACGACATCACCGAGGAGATGGATGGCTTTGTCGCGCCCTCCGAGGCGCATATCGACCAGGTGCTGAATTTCGTGCGCGGCTGGGACCGCGGCGCGCCCCTGGTGGTGCATTGCTATGCCGGCATCAGCCGCTCCACGGCGAGCGCATTCGCCGCCGTCTGCGCACTCAATCCCAATCGCGACGAGGTCGAGATCGCGAAGAAGATCCGCGCCGCCTCTCCGATCGCCTCGCCGAACCGGCGCATCGTCGGCCTTGCCGACCGTGCGCTGGGGCGCAACGGCCGCATGCTGCGTGCCCTCGACGAGATGGGCCCGGGCGAGATGCTGGTCGAAGGCCGCCCCTTCGTGATCGAGCTCGAATGACATCAGCGATCGTCACCGGATGAGCGAGAAGCTGCTGACGCCGATCGAGATCGGCCTGACTGCTGCGATCGTCGCGATCGAGGATCACGAGCCGCTGGTGCTCACCGCGCGCGGCGGCGACGGGCTCGCGGGCCTGCCGTTCGGCCCGTTCGATGCGCCGAGCCATCGCACCTTCGAGATCGGCCTGCGCGCCTGGGTGGAGGCACAAGCGGGGCTTCGGCTCGGCTATGTCGAGCAGCTCTATACTTTCGGCGACCGCGGCCGCCATGCCGAAGCCGGCGATACCGGCGCGCATATGGTGTCGATCGGCTACCTCGCGCTGACGCGTGCCGCCGAGGGTGCAGCAAATGCGGCGAGCTTCGAGCCCTGGTATCGCTTCTTTCCCTGGGAAGACTGGCGCGAGGCGCCGCCTGCGATCATCGCCCGTGACATCATCCCGGCGCTGACCAAATGGGCCGAGGAGGAGACGCCGGAGACCACGCGCGCATTGCCGCGCAGGGATCGCGTGCGGTTCTATTTCGGCCTCGAAGGGGCGGCCTGGGACGAGGAGCGCGTGCTCGACCGCTATGAGCTGCTGTACGAGGCCGGCCTCGTCGACGAGGCGCGGCGCGACGGCCGGCCAGCGGCACTGGCGCGCACGGCGCTGCCCGCGCTTGGCACCTCCATGCGGTTCGACCACCGCCGGATCCTCGCCACGGGAATCGCACGGCTGCGCGCAAAGCTGAAGTATCGCCCTGTGGTGTTTGAACTTTTGCCCGCCGAGTTCACACTCACTGAGTTGCAGTACACGGTCGAGGCGATCTCCGGCCGGCACCTGCACAAGCAGAATTTCCGCCGCCTGGTCGAAACCGAAGCCTTGGTCGAACCGACCGGCGTGATGTCGACACAGACGGGCGGGAGACCGGCGGCGCTCTATCGCTTCCGCCGCGACGTGCTCCAGGAGCGACCCGCGCCGGGCTTGCGCGTACGCTCCCGGCGCTAGATCAAGATTGCGCTCGGCCCCTGCCCGCCGATCGCCAGGAGGCCCAATGCTCGACGCCCCGTTCGACGTTTTTGCGGTGATGATTGCGATCGTCGCGTTCCTGATCGCGCTGAAGGCGTCGAATCAGGCAACCGAGTTGCGCCGACGGCTGGGCTCGCTGGAGGCCGCATTGCAGGCGCAGCGACAGATTCAGCCGCCGCCGCTGCTGCCCTTGCAGGAGCAGGCGAGCACGCCCGCGGCAGAGCCGCCGCCGCTTGCGCCAGAATCCGAAGCCGAGGCCGCACCGCCTCCGCTCGTCACCGAAGAGGTTTCGCCGCCTCCGCTCGAAGCCAGCACCGAAGCCGAAGCGCCACCGCCGCCGCCCGCCCCGGCACCCGGTTTCGAAGAGCGGCTCGGCACGCGCTGGGTGGTGTGGATCGGCGGCCTTGCGCTCGCGCTCGGCGGCTTCTTCATGGTGCGCTATTCGATCGAGGCCGGCCTGCTCGGCCCCGGCGTGCGCGTGTTCCTCGGCGGCTTGTTCGCAGTCGCGCTGCTCGGCGCCGGCGAATGGACGCGGCGCAAGGAGAGCATCTCCACCATCGAAGCCTTGCCGATCGCCAACATTCCCGCGATTCTCACCGCGGCCGGGACCGCGGTTGCGTTCGCCACAGTGTACGCGGCCTACGCGCTCTATGGCTTCCTCGTGCCTGCAACCGCCTTCGTGCTGCTCGGCATCGTCGCGATGGGTACGCTCGCGGCCGCATTGCTGCACGGGCCGGCGCTCGCGGGCCTCGGCGTCGTCGGCGCCTTCGCGACGCCAGTGCTCGTCTCCAGCGGCAAGCCGGATTATTGGGCGCTCTATGTCTATCTCGCCATCGTCACCGCCGCGAGCTTTGGACTCGCCCGCATTCGGCTGTGGCGCTGGCTCGCGGTAACGACGATCGTCTTCGCCGTGCTCTGGATCTTCCCGGGCCTCGATACCGGTGACCTGCACGTCGCGCCGCATGCGTTCCACGTGATCGCCGGCTTCGTGCTCGCCGCATTGCTCGTGGTCTGCGGCTTCATGTTCGGCCCGACCATCGAGGACGGACAGATCGAGCCGGTGTCGTCGAGCGCGCTCGGCGCCTATCTGTTCGGCGCGATGCTGATCGTGCTGTCGAGCGGACATGCCGATCTCGCGTTGATCGCCTTCACGCTGCTCGTTGCGGCGACGCTGTTCGTCGCCTGGCGCGCGGAGGCTGCCGGCGGCGCGCTGGGTGCCGCGGCTGCGACCGTATTCATCGTGTTCGCCGAATGGGCCGTGCGGGCCAATCCCGACATGCTGGTGCTGCCGGGCGGCGCCATGCCCGGCATCACGCCGGCCGCCACCGACAGCGCGGTGACGCTGCATCTGGTGATGGCCGCGATCTTCGCCGCCGGCTTCGGCATCGCGGGCTTCTTCGCGCAAGGGCGATCGAATTCGGCGATCATTCCCGTGGTGTGGTCAGCGGCGGGTGTCGCCACGCCGATCGCGATCCTGGTCGCGCTCTACGCCCGCATCGCCCATCTCGACCGTTCGATCCCGTTCGCGATCCTCGCGGTGCTGCTCGCAGCCGCCTTTGGCGCGGCCACGGAAACGCTGACCCGCCGCGAAATGCGGCCGGGCCTTGCGATCTCGACGGCCCTGTTTGCGACCGGCACGCTCGGTGCGCTGGCCTTGGCGCTGACCTTCGCGCTGGAGAAGGGCTGGCTCACCATCGCGCTGGCGCTGATGTCGCTCGGCACCGCCTGGATTGCGATGCAGCGGCCGATCCCGTTCCTGCGCTGGCTCGCCGCAATCTTCGCCGGCATCGTCACCGCGCGCGTCGGCTACGATCCGCGCATCGTCGGCGACGCCGTCGGCACCACGCCGATCTTCAATTGGCTGTTGTGGGGCTATGGACTGCCGGCGGCCTCGTTCTGGGCGGCGAGCATCTACCTGCGCCGCCGCGGCGACGACGCGCCACTGCGCATGGTGGAGACGGCGGCGATCCTGTTCACCGCGCTGCTCGCCTTCATGGAGGTCCGCCATCTCGCAACCGGCGGCGACATGATCGCGGCGCCGTCACTGCTCGAAGCCGGCTTGCAGGTCTGCGTGGCGCTGGCCATGGCGATCGGGCTGGAGCGGCTGCGGCTGCGCAGCCACAGCATCGTGCACAATGTCGGCGCGGTCGTGCTCACCGCGATCGCCGGCCTCATCAGCGTGTTCGGCCTTCTGATCCTGGAAAACCCGCTGCTGTGGCATATCGATGTCGGCGGCGCCGTGTTCAACCTGCTACTGCTCGGTTACGCGCTCCCGGCAGTGCTCATGCTGCTGCTCGCCTATGCGGTGGCCGCCGAGCGCGGGAAGGTCTATGCCAACACGATCGCGGGCGCGGCGCTCGTGTTTGCGCTGGCTTACGTCACGCTGGAGATCCGCCGCTTCTATCACGGCCCGTTCCTCGTCAACGGCGAGACCACGGGAGCCGAGCAGTACACCTACTCGATCGGCTGGCTCGCCTTTGGCGTCGTGCTGCTCGGCATCGGCATAACGGTCAACTCCGAGCGGGCACGGCTGGCCTCTGCCGCCGTGATCGCACTGACGATCCTGAAGGCCTTCGCGATCGACATGTCGACACTCACAGGCGTCTACCGCGCATTGTCGTTCATGTGCCTCGGTATCGTGCTGGTCGCCATCGGCTGGCTCTACCAGCGGATCCTGTTTCGGCGGCAAGTAACGCCGCCGCCGGCTCCGCAGGCACAAGCGTAAGAGGCCGTCGAGCTTTCACCTCTTCCCGTCGGGGAGAGGTGAAAACAAGCTCGACCGCTCGCTTTCTAGGCCGCGCGGACCGACTCCAGGAACTGCGCGACCTCGACCTTGAGACGGGTGCTGTCGGTCGCCAGCGACTTCGCCGCCGAGAGCACCTGCGTCGAGGCCGAACCGGTCTCGACCGCGCCGCGCTGGACGTCGGTGATGTTCATCGAGACTTCCTGCGTGCCGACCGAGGCCTGCTGGACGTTGCGCGAGATCTCCTGCGTCGCCGCACCCTGCTCCTCGACCGCGGCGGCAATGGCCGCCGACACCTCGGACAGCCGCTCGATGGTGCCGCCGATTTCCTGAATGGCACTGACGGATTCCTGCGTCGCGGCCTGAATGCCCGAGACCTGCGCCCCGATCTCGCCGGTTGCCTTCGCGGTCTGCTCGGCCAGCGCCTTCACCTCGGAAGCAACGACGGCAAAGCCGCGGCCGGCTTCGCCCGCGCGCGCCGCCTCGATGGTGGCGTTCAGCGCCAGCAGGTTGGTCTGGCCCGCAATGGTGTTGATGAGCTCGACGACGTCGCCAATGCGAGAGGCGGCCTGCGACAACGCATTGACCCGGTCGTTGGTCCGCGCCGCCTGGTCGACGGCTTCCGCGGCCATCCGCGCCGAATCCTGCACGCGGCGGCTGATCTCGGTGATCGACGATGACAGCTCCTCCGAAGCGGATGCCACGGCCTGGACGTTGGTGGAGGCTTCCTCGGACGCGGCGGCGACGACGGTCGCAAGCTCCTGCCCGCGTTGCGCAGTATTGGTCAGCGTCGTCGCGGAGGCCTCGAGCTCGGTCGAGGCCGCTGACACGGTGCCGACGACTTCGCCGATCATCGCTTCGAATTTGCGGGTGATGGCGTCGACGCGGCGGCCGCGTTCGATCTTGGCTTCGGCGTCGGCCGCGGCCGCCTCATCGGCGGCCCGCTTGGCGATCAGCGCTTCCTTGAAGATCTGGAGCGCGTCCGCCATCGAGCCGATCTCTGTCTTCTCGCCGCGATGCGGCACGTCGGCCGAGAGGTCGCCCTCGCCGAGCGACTGCATCGGCTTGATGATCGAGGCAATGCCGCGAGACACATCGCGCACGAGATAATAGGCCGCACCGATCGCGATCACGACCGAGAGCACGATGATGCCGACCAGCACGCGGAAGATGGTCGCGTAGCTATCAGCCGCCTGCGTGGTCTCGATCTCGGCACCACGGTTGTTGAGCTCGATGCCCTTCTGCAGCAGCGGATCGGCCGCCTGGGCCATCTTCGCGACCTTGGTCTGCAGCATCTCGTTGGCTTCAGTCGGGAACTTGCCGGGGCTCTTGCGCGACAGCGCCATCACGTCCTGCACGCCGTTCAGATACTCGGCCCACGCCTTGGTCCATTGCTCATAGAGCGAGCGTTCCTCGGCGCTGGTGATCAGCGGTTCGTAGACCTTGCGGGTCTGATCGATACGGGCCTGCAGCGAGGCGAGGCGCTTCTCGGCGGCTTCCTTGCACTCGGGGGTGTCCTGCATCAGGTGCAGGCGCAGCGCGACGCGCAGCTCGTTGATGTCCGCACGCATCGAGCCGAGCGCGCGCACGCTTGGCAACCAGCTCTCTGCGATCTCGACGGTATGGGAATTGATGTTCTGCATCGTGCCGATCGCGACAACGCCGACGCCGGCGAGCGAGAGCACGAGGACCGACAACACGGTCAGAAGCTTGAAGACGATCGACAATTTCGACATCACGACAAATCCCGATGATACCCAAACGCGCCAGTCGCCCGCGTCGCAACCGCCGCGGCCGACGGCGGCGCGGACGTCATTCCAACAGTGCTGGCTGGTTCTTATCCGGTAAGATTCTGCCCATAGTCGCAAACACCCGTTAACAGGAGCCTAGTGAAACTACTGAATTCGCCGTCGATGAGGTTGCCTGCTTGCAACCATTTGTTGCAGAGCAGCAGATGTCACCCGACGTCACACCAGCGCACCGCCGAATGCGGCTCGAACAAATCAGTGAAGTCCTCAGGCCGCCCGCACCGAATCCAGGAAACGTGCGACCTCGCTCTTCAGCCGGTTGCTCTCCTGCGACAGCGATTGTGCTGCCGAATGCACCTGGGCCGAGGCAGCCCCGGTCTCGCCCGCCCCCCGCTGGACCTCGCCGATATTTGCCGACACGCCCGAGGTGCCTTGCGCGGCATGCTGGATGTTACGGGAGATCTCCTGGGTCGCTGCGCCCTGCTCCTCGACCGCAGCGGCGATGGTCGACGAGATCTCCGACATCCGCGCGATAGTGTCGCCGATCTCCTTGATCGCTCCGACGGAGTCTTCGGTCGCCGATTGGATCGCGCCGATGTGCTGACCGATCTCACCCGTGGCTTTCGCGGTCTGCTCGGCGAGCGCCTTCACCTCGGTCGCGACCACGGCAAAGCCCCTGCCGGCCTCGCCCGCCCGCGCCGCCTCAATGGTCGCGTTGAGCGCCAGGAGATTGGTCTGGGCGGCGATGGTGTTGATCAATTCGACCACGTCGCCGATGCGGGAGGCAGCCTTCGTCAATTCGGCGACGCGCGCATTGGTGCGTTGGGCCTGCCCGACCGCGATATCGGCGACGCGCGCCGATTCCTGCACCTGGCGACCGATCTCGGAGATCGAGGAGGTCATTTCCTCGCTCGCCGACGACACCGATTGCACGTTCGCCGACGCCTCCTCCGAGGCTGCCGCCACGGCGGCCGCAAGCCCGTTGCCGCGCTCGGCGGCCTGCGTCAGCGTGTTGGATGAGGCCTCGAGCTCGGTAGCCGCCGACGACACGGTCTCGATGATCTCGCCAACAGCGCCTTCGAAACCATCGGCAAGCCGCTTCATGTCTACCATGCGCTGCTCGCGCCCGCGCGCATCGGCTTCGGCCTGTTCAGCGCGCAGCCGCTCGGCCTCCATCATGTTGGTCCTGAACACCTCAACCGCGCCGGCCATCTCGCCGATCTCGTCCTTGCGACCGACGCCGGGGACGACGATGGAGAGTTCGCCGCGTGCAAGACGCGTCATCACATCGACCATGCCGGACAGCGCCTTTGAGATCGAACGTCCGAGCAGCAGGCCGATCACCGCCAGCACCACCACGGTGATGAGGAAGGCAATTATCATCCGCAGCCGTACCGCGTCGCGGGTCGCGGCCTCGGTTGCGTCAGCCTGCTTGTACATGGCGTCGACTGCGGTCCGCACCTCGGCCATCACAGGCTCGACCTCACGAAAGGTCTTCATCATGGCGGCGTCGAGAGCCGCACTCTGTTGCGCGGTCTCGGCCCATGCCGCGAACTCGGACTGGTATCTCCGGAGCTTCGCCGTGATGTCGTTCATCACGGGTGTAGGGACTGCGACGACCTCTATCGCCTTGGAGAATTCAGCCGCGGCCTTCTTCAGTTCAGCAATGTATTTTGGGTCACGCCGCAGCATGAAATCCTTCTCGTGCCGGCGCATCATCAGCATCCAGCTCGTCGACCTGGGATCGTCGACCTCCTTCAGCTTCGCTTCGATGTCATGCACCGCGGAGCGGAGCGAGCCGGACAGGCCGAGCGTCTCGCTCAGCCCCAGCCTGGTCTCGGCAGCAACCAACGCGTTGAAATCCGCAGTGTAGCGCTTGAAGCCCTCCTGGGCCTGCTTGGTCTTGTCGAACAGAGCGACCATACCGCCGCCCGCCATCAGCCGCTCGACCTCGTCGAATTCGCGATTGATTGGACCAACCAACTCGGCATGCGCCTTGGCGTAGCTCTCATTGCGACGCTGCTGAAAATTCTTCTCGTTGCGACGAGCCTCCAGCATCTCGATCGAAATCTGCTTGTTGATATCGGCGATCGCGCGAGCGCGGTTGGCCACGTCGCGGGAGGCGTCCTGGGAGAGGCTGCCCATCTCATAGATCGCGCCAAAGGCGACCAGGCCGACAAGACCGAAGAGTCCGATCGCCATCACCTTGTGGGTCAGACGGATGGAAAGGCCGCTCATGAAAGGTGCTCCAAAAACTTCAAGGCGCAATACGGATGGACGAATCAACGCCCCGGAATATTGCGGAGATCATGTCTGCGTCACTTTTCCGGAAGGTTAACCCTGCATCGCATTCGTCGCGGTGCCGCAATATGGTTGCGAGCAAACGCCACACCGTACGAGGTTGCGAGCTCGTGCCTATTGGGCATGCCGCAGTCAGGCCGCGCGCACGGTCTCGAGGAATTTGCCGACCTCGAGCTTCAGTCGGCTGCTGTCAGTGGACAACATCTGTGCAGCCGACAACACCTGCGAAGACGCAGATCCAGTCTCGCTTGCGCCGCGCTGCACTTCGGTGATGTTGGACGAGACCTGATGCGTGCCGTGTGCGGCCTGCTGCACGTTGCGTGAAATTTCCTGCGTGGCTGCGCCCTGCTCTTCCACGGCGGCCGCGATGGTCGAGGAGATCTCGGACAGCCTCTCGATGGTATCACTGATGTCCTTGATGGCGCCGACCGATTCCTGCGTGGCCGCCTGGATGCCGGAGATCTGCTGGCCGATCTCGCCGGTCGCCTTCGCCGTCTGTTCGGCGAGCGCCTTGACCTCCGAAGCGACGACGGCAAATCCCTTGCCGGCCTCTCCGGCGCGCGCCGCTTCGATCGTGGCGTTGAGCGCCAGGAGATTGGTCTGGCCCGCGATGGTGTTGATCAGCTCGACCACGTCGCCGATGCGCGTCGCCGCCTTGGACAGTTCGCTGACGCGCTCGGTCGTGGTGCGGGCCTGACCGACGGCCTCGCTGGCGACGCGCGCGGATTCCTGCACTTGACGGCTGATTTCGGTGATCGAGGACGACAGCTCCTCGGTTGCGGAGGCCACCGACTGCACATTGGTGGAGGCTTCCTCCGAGGCCGCTGCCACCACGGTGGTGAGCTGCTGCGTGCGCTCGGCAGTCGAGGTCAGCGTCGTGGCGGACGCTTCGAGCTCGGTCGAGGCCGACGATACCGTGCCGACGATCTCACCCACAGCGCCTTCGAAGCTGTCGGCGAGCCTGCGCATCTCCGCCTTGCGCTGCTCGGCCGCGAGTTGATCCTGCCGCATCTTGGCTTCCGCTTCCTCGCGCGCCTTCTGCTCGGACAAGATCTTGAATTTCTCGACGGCACCGGCAACCTCGCCGACCTCATCCCTGCGGCCGAGTCCCGGCAGCACCACGGAGAAGTCGCCCCCGGCGAGCTTCTCCATCGCGACCGTCAGCGCACGCATGGGCCGCGCGATGCTGAAGACGGAGAAGATGCAGGCACCGATCAGGAGCAGCGCGACCAGCACGCCGGTGACGAACGACGTCCGCGCGACGGAGGAGGCCTCTGCTTCCGCCGCAGCGCGAGCATCGGCGCTACTCTGCTTGGCAAAGTTGGTGATCTGGTCGGCCAGCACGGAGATCTCGTCGTTGATCGGCACCAGCATTTCTCTGCGGACGCGGTCAACTTCGGCAGTCAGCTTGGCCAATTGTGCGGCCGCTTCGCCGTCCTTCTTCACGTCGATCGCGAGTTGCTGCTTGCGGATCGATTCGATCTGCTGCTGCCCTTTGCCGAAATCACCGACTAGCGCCGTCAGGCGATCGATCCGCTTGCGGTTTTCCGCCGAGCGCGAGAGCCTGGCCATTTCTGCCCCGAACTGCAGCGCTGACTTCTGCCGGTCGTTGAAATAGGTGACTGCCTTCTGCAACTCTGCCGGGGAGGACGATGTCAGGATGTCGCGAATGCCGATCTGCATTCCCCGCACCGAGGCCTTCGCGTCGGTGGCGTTGATCGCAATGATCTGCTGCTGCGATGCTGCCGCTCCAAGTGCCTGAACCTCGGCACTCCCGTTCATCTGGAGGAAGATCATCAGCGCCACGAGGCCGATGGTCAGCACCGAGGTGACGGCGAGCTTGGTGCCAATTCGCAAGTTTTGAATGAACATAATTGCAATATTCCCCGGGTCAGCTTTGCGGCGGCGAAGGCGTAAACGGCCAGGGAAGGCTAACCGGCAGGTTGCTCATTAACGTTAAGCGCGGACGTTCGCCGGGTAGGTAGAATTACGGAAATGCTGCTCAAGCCGCCCAATTTTCACAGCTGTCACGTGCAAAGAACCGCCATTTCGCGGATTTGCAGAGGCAGCGTTCGTTAACGCCGGCCGGCATTTGCATCCGTATCAGCGCAGCACAAGGCCTCGCCGACCAGGCTGATGCGAAACACCGGCTCCTTGTTCTCGTCGAGCAACTCCATGCTCCACTTCGCATTCGGCTTCAGATTGCGTGCGATACTGCCGAGCAGATTGGCGCAGACCTCGGTCATCTCGGTCCATGCGGCGGCGCGATCCTCGAACTCGTAGGGCTGGTCGGCGGCGCCGGAATAGCGGCCGGTGCTGATGCGAAAGAAATACAGCGACATCGTAGAACCCTTGCGTAGGGACCGCCCCCCGGCCGTCACGCAAGCTGGGGGGCGAGTCGCTACCAAGGCATAAAAACCGCGGGCCGTATGATTACGGCGCGCGGCTTCGCGTGCGATACATTCGTCAAAGGCAGGTAAATTGCGTGCGCAGTTTCGCTGCTGCACGTCACTCGGTCGAACGACGCAATTCTAGCGGGCCTTCGTTCTTCGCCGGCTCGGACTTCGCTTCCGACCTCACCGGCTCGATCCGGCTGCTCTCGACCCGAGGCGTCTCGACGCGCGCGGCGACCTCGGTGCTCGATGTGGTGACCGAACCGGTGTGCTCGGGCGCCCGCAGCGAGCGCGGCCGCGCCACGGCGCGCGCCATCAGCATCTGATTGCCGCCCTGATGGTGGAAGTCGCAATAGGCGAAACCCATGCCCGAGACCGAGCCGCGGAAGCTGCGATCGTCGGTCTTTTCCAGGTTGAAACAAGGCTCGAACGGAATGCCCTTGATCGATGCGCAGACATTCTGGCCACGGATCTGGAGCGTGTTGCCGGGCAGGCGGAGATGGCGCACCGGGCCAGAGCCCGAGAACTGCACCGCGCCAGCGGCGCCGAGATCGTCGAGGATACGGCCTGCACCGCGGGTGCCGTCGAAACAGGTGAAAGCGAACACCTTGCCGGCAACGAAACGCCGCGCCTCATCCGCGTTCATACTCCCGGCCAGGGCGATGGCCGGCGCAAACGTCACGACTGCCGTGACAGCCCCCAACACAATACGCGCAAGCATGCTCAACTCCGAACCAAACCCCCGCAGCGGGCGATGCCTTATCTCTTTACCCGCTGCTTACCATACTAACCATGGCGACATTGAAGCAGCTTGGTTGGTAAAGTCTGAACGCCGTTAGACAATTTTTACCACGATGCGGCCGCGGACCGCGCCCGCGAGGATCTTAGCGCCCCATTCCGGAACTTCGTCGAGCGGAATTTCCTTAGTTATTTCAGATAGTTTCGCCCGATCCAGGTCGGAGGCCAGGCGCTGCCAGGCGACCCTTCGCGGCTCGATCGGGCACATCACGGAATCGATGCCAAGAAGGCACACTCCGCGCAAAATGAAGGGTGCGACAGAAGACGGCAGGTCCATGCCGGCGGCCAAACCGCAGGCGGCGATGGCGCCGCCATACTTCGTCATCGACAGCAAATTGGCGAGCGTGGTCGAGCCGACGCTGTCGACGCCACCCGCCCAGCGCTCCTTGGCCAGCGGCTTTGCCGGTGCCGACAGTTCACTACGGTCGATCACCTCAGCGGCGCCGAGGCTCTTCAGATAATCGGCCTCGGACGCGCGGCCGGTGGAGGCGATGACGTGATAGCCGAGCTTGGACAGCACGGCCGTGGCAACCGAGCCGACGCCGCCGGCCGCGCCGGTCACGACAACAGGCCCGCTCTTCGGCGATAGACCGTGCTTCTCCAGCGCCAGCACCGAGAGCATCGCGGTGAAGCCGGCAGTGCCGATCGCCATGGCATCGCGTGCCGACAGGCCCTGCGGCAGAGCGACCAGCCAGTCACCCTTGACCCACGCCTTCTCGGCATAGGCGCCGAGATGGGTCTCGCCCATGCCCCAGCCGGTGCAGACGACCTTGTCGCCCGCCTTCCATTGCGGATGGGACGAGGCTTCGACCGTGCCGGCGAAATCGATGCCGGCGATCATCGGAAAGCGACGCACCACGGGTGCCTTGCCCGTCAGCGCGAGGCCGTCCTTGTAGTTCAGCGTCGACCATTCCACGTGGACGGTGACGTCGCCATCCATCAGCTCGGCTTCGTCGAACTGCGCAAGCTGCGTGGTGGTGCCCTTGTCGGCCTTGTCGATGCGGATCGCCTTGAATGTGGCCACGGCTTGAACTCCCTGACTTGTTCGACCGGGATGTTTAGCCGATCAGGCAGGCTGCGCAACCGCTCGTGCAACGGGCTTCTCCACGATCGGAAGGTTGATCAGCGCCGAGAGGACGCCGAACAGGATCGAGAGCCACCAGATCGGCGTGTAGGAACCGAACTTCTCGAACACGATGCCCCCTAACCAGACACCGAGGAAGCCGCCGACCTGATGGCTGACGAAGGCGAAGCCATAGAGCGTGGCGAGCCACCGCGTGCCGAACATCAACGCCACCAGCGCCGATGTCGGCGGCACCGTCGACAGCCAGGTCAGGCCGGAGACCGCACCGAACGCGATCGCCGAGAACGGCGTGATCGGGAACGAGATGAAGGCGAGCGTCGCCAACGCACGGGTGAGATAGATCGTCGAGAGGATGTAGCGCTTCGGCAGCGAGTTCTGGAGATAACCGACGCTGAGCGAGCCCATGATGTTGAACAGGCCGATCGCCGCGATCACCCAGCCGCCGGTTTGCGTCGAGATGCCGCGGTCGACCAGGAACGCCGGCAGATGCACGGTGATGAAGGCAAGCTGGAAGCCACAGGTGAAGAAGCCGAGCACCAGCAGCACGTAGGAGCGATGGCCGAAAGCCTCCGCGAGCGCCTTCGTGATGGTCTGCTGATCCGCAGGTGTCGAGCTGGCGCTGCCCGCGACCGGCGGCGTCGAAATGGCGAGTGCCAGTGGGATGATCAGCAGCATCAGGAAGCCGAATACGCTGAGCGCCTGCTGCCAACCGAAACTGTCGATCAGCGCCACGCCGATCGGCGCGAACAGGAACTGGCCGAGCGAGCCCGCCGCGGTACCGGCGCCAAGCGCAAGGCCACGCTTCTCGGCCGGCAGGAGTTTCGTGAACGCCGACAGTACCAGGTTGAACGAGCAGCCTGCCAGACCGAAACCAACCATCACGCCCGCGCCGATGTTGAGCGATAACGGCGTCGACGAATAGCGCATCAGCAAGAGGCCGCCGGCATAAAGCAGCGCGCCGACGCACATCACGCGAAACAGGCCGAAGCGATCGGCGACCGCGCCCGCGAATGGCTGGCCCAATCCCCACAACAGATTTTGCACGGCGATGGCGAGGCCGAACACGTCGCGGCCCCAGGCGAACTCATGGCTCATCGGCTGCACGAAGAAGCCCAGCGCCGAGCGCGGACCGAAGCCGAGCATGCCGATGGCGCAGCCGCAGAGGATGATGACGGCCGGCGTGCGCCAGTTGGAGGAATGCGAGGCCGGACCGAGTTCGCCCGCTTGTATCGACATGGTGTTCCTCATCGCCCTTGGCGGATCCGGAATAGGTAACCGCGCGTCCGAGGTTTAATGCAAATGCATGAAACGCCCAAGTCGAAAATGGTTGCGTTCCCTGCGGGGCTGCCGCGGGAGCATTGCGTTTCATCGCGGCCTTTCGCTGGCGTGACTTGACGGGAATGTGTGCGAGGAGACCTAGCGGCGCTGTCCGGGCCGTGTTATGTTCTATTTACTCATATTGAGCATATCTGAGCTCTGAGGACATCCGCCCGGCCTCTCGGCCGGATTTCTCAGGCTTTATATATACTCATATTGAGCATAATTGTTCATATGGGAGGCTACGATGCCGATCACTGGAATTTTCGGTCCCGACGATTTCGCCAATCGGCCGCCGGGGCAAGCGACCGCCGCGCCGGCAGTGCCGGTGCAAACAAAAGCCGTCCTGCCAAGCCCCTCGCTGGAATGGACAAGCGAGGTCGAGCGCGCCACCGCGCCGATCTACGACCGCGTCAAGCATGTGATCCCGCCGATCGAATGGCCGCTGATGGCGCCGACGATTCACGCGATCAATCAGCTGAAGCGGACGCGCAATGCGGTGATCCTCGCGCACAACTACCAGGCGCCGGAGATCTTTCACGGCGTCGCCGATATCGGCGGCGACTCGCTCCAGCTCGCCGTCGAGGCCACCAAGGTGAAGGCCGATGTCATCGTGCAGTGTGGCGTGCACTTCATGGCGGAGACCTCGAAGCTGCTCAATCCGGACAAGACGGTGCTGATCCCGGACTCTCGCGCCGGCTGCTCGCTCGCCGCCAGCATCACCGGCGCCGACGTGCGCCTGCTCCGCGAAAAATTCCCCGGCGTGCCCGTGGTTGCCTATGTCAACACGTCGGCGGAGGTGAAAGCCGAGGTCGACATCTGCTGCACCTCGTCGAACGCGGTGCAAGTGGTGGAGAGCCTCAACGCCCCGAGCGTAATCTTCCTGCCCGATCGCTACCTCGCGACCTATGTGGCCTCGAAGACTGACGTGAAGATCATTGCCTGGAAAGGCGCCTGCGAGGTGCACGAGCGCTTCACGGCCGACGAGCTGCGCGCCTTCCGCGACGCCGATCCCTCCGTGCAGATCATCGCGCACCCCGAATGCCCGCCGGACGTGCTGGCGGAAGCCGACTTCACCGGCTCCACCGCGCACATGATCAACTGGGTCCGCGAGAAGCGTCCGAAGCGCCTCGTGATGATCACGGAATGCTCGATGGCCGACAATGTCCGCGCCGAGCTGCCGGATGTGGAGATGCTGCGTCCCTGCAATCTCTGCCCGCACATGAAGCGCATCACGCTGTCCAATATTTTGGAGAGCCTGCTGACGCTCGGCGAAGAGGTGACGATTGATCCGGCGCTCGCAGAACGGGCGCGGCGTTCGATCGAGCGGATGATCAATCTGAAGAATTGAGGGCGAAATGGCGCAACACGAACAGTGTCGTCCCGGCGAAGGCCGGGACCCATAACCACAGGAAGGTGTGGTTGCGAAGAACAGCGTTACACAGCTCTGCAAACCAACAACTGCCGCGGAGTATGGGTCCCGGCCTTCGCCGGGACGACGACGAGGAAAGAACCATGACAAACACCATCCATAATCTCACCCGCTCGACCGACGACGTCGTGATCGTCGGCGGTGGCCTGGCCGGACTGTTTTGCGCGCTGAAACTCGCGCCGCGGCCGGTGACGCTGATCTCGGCGGCGCCGCTCGGACAGGGCGCGTCGTCTGCATGGGCGCAAGGCGGCGTTGCGGCCGCGGTCGCCGATGGCGACAGTCCGGAAGCCCATGCCGCCGATACCATCGCGGTCGGTGGCGGCATCGTCGATCAGGCAGTCGCGCTCGGGATCGCGCGCGAGGCTGCGCCGCGAATTCACGATTTGCTCAGCTACGGCGTGCCGTTCGATCGCGATATCGAGGGCCGGCTTGCGGTCGGGCGCGAGGCCGCGCACTCGGCGCGGCGGATCGTGCACGTACGCGGCGACGGTGCGGGCGCGGCGATCATCGCAGCGCTCAGCGAGGCCGTGCGGCGTACGCCGTCGATCCGATTGATCGAAGGTTTTTCTGCCGAAGCGCTGCTCACCGAGGACGGCGCCGTCACCGGACTTCAGCTACGCGAGGCCGGTAATTTCGCAGCGAGGCCCGTGATGATCGCCTCGCGCGCCGTCGTGTTTGCCACTGGTGGTATCGGCCATCTCTATGCCGTCACCACCAATCCGGTTGAAGCCAATGGATCGGGCCTCGCGATTGCCGCGCGCGCCGGTGCTGTGATCGCCGACCCCGAGTTCGTGCAGTTCCACCCAACCGCCATCATGGTCGGCCGCGATCCGGCGCCGCTGGCGACCGAGGCGTTGCGCGGCGAAGGCGCGACACTGATCAACAGCGAGGGCGAACGCTTCATGGCGGCGCGTCATCCGCTCGCCGAGCTGGCGCCGCGCGATATCGTGGCGCGCGGCGTGTTCGCCGAGATCGCGGCAGGACGCAGAGCCTTCCTCGATGGACGGCAGGCGCTGGGCGCGCATTTCGCCGACAAATTCCCAACCGTGCATGCAAGCTGCATCGCCGCCGGCATCGATCCGGCGAAGCAGGCGATCCCGATCGCGCCGGCCGTGCACTACCACATGGGCGGCATCGCGGTGGACGCGCGCGGTCGCAGCTCGATCGACGGCCTCTGGGCCGGTGGCGAAGTGTCGTCCACCGGCGCGCATGGCGCCAACCGGCTCGCCTCCAATTCGCTGCTGGAGGCCGTGGTCTATGCCGCACGCATCGCCGACGACATCGCAGGCCGCACGATCTCCTCGCCTGCCCGCCTGCCCGAAGCGTTGGTAACGCCGCGCAGCAGCGCGCCGGATGCAAGCGCTGTGAAGCGGCTGCGGGCGATGATGAGCGCGCATGTCGGTGTGATCCGGGAACGCGACGGACTCGCAGAAGCCGTGCGCAGTTTTGCCGCGCTCGAACACTCGGCCACGAGCATCCCGGTCCGCAACATGGCGACAGCGGCGCTGCTCGTTGCGTCCGCGGCCTGGAGCCGGTGCGAGAGTCGCGGCGCGCACTTCCGCTCCGACCATCCGACGGATGTCCCTGCGCTGGCGCAGCGAACCATGACGACACTGGCCGCTGCGCGCGAGGTCGCGAACGGCCTCACCGAGCATTCAACGCCGCGAATCGCGCAAACCATGACCGCGTGAAGGAAATCCCATGACCGCTCCGACTTCCCTGCTTGATCCCGACGCCTTCCTCTCCCCGCTCGCCATCGATGAGGCCGTGCATCGCGCCCTTGACGAAGATCTCGGCCGCGCCGGGGACATCACCTCATTCGCGACGATTCCCGAAGCGACCAAAGCGCAGGCCGTCCTGGTCGCACGCCAGTCCGGCATCATCGCAGGCCTGCCGCTCGCGGTAGCGACGCTGCAAAAGCTCTCGTCCGACATTGAGGTGCGCGCGCATGTCCGCGACGCTGCCCGCGTCGCCCGCGGGCAGCAGGTGTTGACGATTTCAGGGCCGGCTCGCGCCATTCTCACCGCAGAACGCACCGCGCTGAATTTCGTCGGTCGTCTCTCCGGCGTCGCCACGCTCACGGCCGCCTATGTCGCGCGCACCGAGGGCACCAGAATGCGCATCTGCTGCACGCGAAAGACCACGCCGGGATTAAGAGCGCTGGAGAAATACGCGGTGCGTTGCGGCGGCGGATTCAACCATCGCTTCGGCCTCGACGACGCGATCCTGATCAAGGACAACCACATCGCAGTCGCCGGCGGCATTCGCCCCGTGCTGGAGCGCGCCCGCGCCCATGCCGGCCATCTCGTCAAGATCGAGATCGAGGTGGACACGCTCGCCCAGCTCCGCGAGGTGCTCGATACCGGCCTGGCCGAAGCGGTGTTGCTCGACAACATGGATATCGCGACGCTGCGCGAGGCAGTGCGGATGACGGAAGGCCGCGTCGCGCTCGAGGCTTCCGGCGGGGTTACGCTGGACTCCATTCCCGCGATCGCGGCGACCGGCGTCGATTATGCCTCATCCGGCGCATTGACGCATTCCGCGCCGAATTTCGACTGCGCGCTGGATATTGAGGCTTGAGGCAGCGATACTTGTACTAAGTCGTCATGCCCGGGCTTGTCCCGGGCATCCACGACCTTGCTGCGCGTGCCTAAGAACGTGGATGGCCGGGGCAAGCCCGGCCATGACGCTGTGGAGACACTACCGCCGCTCGGTCACGCCCATCTCGGCTGAGCTTTTGGCTTCCTGGACGAGCTCCGCCGAAAGCGCGGCGGTCTGCGCCGGCGTGCCCCAGCTCGGCTCCTCGCTGCCGTCGCCCCAGTTTCGCGGCCGGTAGAAGGTGTGCACACCGAACTTGTACATCTTCTTCATCTCGGCGACCCAGGACGGGCGCACCCAATAGGCGTGGTAGTGCGTGGACTTGCCGACCTCGGGCAGCCAGATCTGGCCGTCGAGCATCGCCTTCGAGATCTTCTTGGCGCGATCCCACATCTCGGGCTCGCGGATCACGTCGGGATTATTGTCGCAGGCGAAGGTGAACTGGCAGGCAAAGTGCCGGTACTTGTTCTGATAGACGACGCCGCACACGGTGTCCGGATACTTGCCGGAGAACACGCGGTTCATCACGACCTGCGCGACCGCGATCTGGCCGCGCACGGCCTCGCCGCGGGATTCGAAATAGACCGCCTCGGCGAGACACTTCTCGGACTTCGCGCGCGACTTGTCGTCGAGCGCGAGCCGCTCGGCCGGCGATTTGGCGCGCTGGTTGTCGGCATTGACCTCGCCCTTCGGCGCGACACTCTCGCCGCTTTCGGTCGCGTTTCCGACGTCCTCGTTCGGCGGCGACAGCGAGGCCAGCTTCATATCGGGGTCGGGCATCACGATCAGCGGCTCGGCGCCGGGCTGCCAGCTCTCGATGCTCTCGGCGGAGCCGCCGAGCGAGGAGCTGCCGAAGAACAGGTTCGAGGTCTTCACGCTGAAGGGATCGCGCGGCGGGGCGGCGACCGTCGTCTGCTTCAGGGCGTCGAGCGGCTGGGCCGCGAAGGACAGCGCATTGTCGTCGGCCTTCGGCGGATTGGCATATTGCGGCAGAGGCGGCGCGCGCATCGCCTCCTGAAGCTCGGGATCGAGCGCCGCCGCGGATTCCGGCGACATCGCCTGCGGCTGCGAGACCGGCAGCTGAGCCGTTTTGGCGCCGAACACGGAGCTGTTCGAGGTGGCGGGATCTTGCGGCGCAGGCGCGGCAGTGGGAGCGGCCGTCTCAGGCACGGGTGTCACGGTGGCGAGACGATCGCCCTTCAGCGCGCGATCGACCTTGGGGAAATCGGAGGCCTGGTAACGCGCAGGCGCCTGGAGCACCGGGTTGCGCGAGATCGA
Source organism: Bradyrhizobium sp. T-1 (assembly GCF_053592855.1). NCBI lineage: Bacteria > Pseudomonadati > Pseudomonadota > Alphaproteobacteria > Hyphomicrobiales > Nitrobacteraceae > Bradyrhizobium > Bradyrhizobium sp. T-1. The sequence continues at coordinate 6,622,979 of NZ_CM132115.1, forward strand.
ACCGGTAACGTCACGGCCGTCGAGGCTTGCGAGGCGAACCATTGCGCTCTGCGGCGCGGAGGTCCCGATCGGGCGCGAGAAGCTGTACGTGGCAAGCTGAATGGACGAGGCCGCAGAGAACACCTGCTTCTGCCAGCGCTCGGCAACGCCGGGCTGACGCGCCAGCAGCGAGCCAATGTCCTGATAACCGGTCTCTCGCGGCATCAATGCGAAGACCAGGAGACCGATGCCGAAGGACGCGAACCGCGCGCCCTTCGGATGGTTACGCAACACAAACATCGTTACGCTCACGCTACGCTTACACCAGAACAATCGAGCCGCAGTACATCCGTGCAATTCGATCTTTATCGTGAGTATCTAATTTAGGTTGCCGGGGCGTTAATCGCCGTTGCGCAGCCGACACACTCAAGCGATGTCAGGTGTTTTCACGGGGCGATGCTGTGCGTTGGTAAATGCCGGCTCATCTGAAGCGGTAAACAAGTGGTCAACGCGAATGGTGAAGGAACTCTTGCTGACAATTCTCGCGCACACGTATCGTTACGGGACGCGTGATGAGTTCCGTTGTTGACACGACGCATCCACATAGCCGGTGTCACGCCACGCGAAAGCGGGACATCCAGTTCGCCGCTGCTTCTCGGTTCAGTCGCTGCCGTCTTGAGTACTGGATCGCCCGGTCAAGCCAGGCGATGACAGCGAGTGTGCGGCGCTCGCGATGACGACGTGGAGAGAGAGACCGCAAATAAAAAGAGGCGGGGCTGGGCCCCGCCTCTTTCGCATCTCGTATGCCGTCCTGCCCTACGCCTGGCTCGCAATCGCCTTGCCGAGCGCGGCCTGCGCTGCTGCAAGCCGCGCGATCGGCACGCGGTACGGTGAGCACGAGACGTAGTCGAGGCCGACATTGTGGCAGAACGCCACGGAGGCCGGATCGCCGCCGTGCTCACCACAGATGCCCATCTTGAGCTTCGGGCGCGTCTTGCGGCCGCGCGCGACGCCGATCTTGACGAGCTCGCCGACGCCTTCCTGATCCAGCGAGATGAAGGGATCGATTGAGAGAATGCCCTTCGTCACGTAGGGACCGAGGAAGCTAGCGGCATCGTCGCGGCTGATGCCGTAGGTCGTCTGCGTCAGGTCGTTGGTACCGAACGAGAAGAACTCGGCGCTCTCGGCGATCTCCTCCGCGAGCAGGCAGGCGCGCGGCAGCTCGATCATGGTGCCGACCTGATAGGCGAGCTTGGTGTTGGTGTCGCGCATCACCGCCTTCGCGGTGGCGTCGATCCGCGCCTTGACCAGGTCGAGCTCGGCCTTGGTCGCGATCAGCGGCACCATCACCTCGAGGCCCACGGCCTTGCCGGTGCGCTTCTCGGCCTCGACCGCAGCCTCGAAGATCGCGCGGGCCTGCATCTCGGCGATCTCGGGATAGGCGATCGCGATGCGGCAGCCGCGGAAGCCGAGCATCGGATTGAACTCCGACAGCTCGCGCGCACGGTCGGCCAGGCGCCGCGGGTCGGTGTTCATGGCGCGCGCCACTTCCTCGACCTCGGCATGGGTGTGCGGCAGGAACTCGTGCAGCGGCGGGTCGAGCAGACGGATCGTGACGGGCAGGCCCTTCATGATCTCGAACAGCTCGACGAAATCGGCGCGCTGCATCGGCAGGAGTTTAGCCAGCGCGGCACGGCGCGACTGTTCGTCTTCGGAGAGGATCATCTCGCGCACCGTGCGGATGCGCGTCTCCTCGAAGAACATGTGCTCGGTGCGGCACAGACCAATGCCTTCGGCGCCGAACTTGATCGCGGTGCGGGCATCGTCAGGCGTATCCCCGTTGACGCGAACGCCGATCTTGCGGACCTGGTCGGCCCAATTCATCAGCGTGCCGAATTCGCCGGAGAGCTCCGGCTCGATCATCGGCATGCGGCCGGCCAGCACCTGGCCGAGCGAGCCGTCGATGGTGATGACGTCACCGGCCTTGAAGGTGCGCGAACCGATGCTCATGGTGCCGCGGCCGTAATCGACACGGATGGTGCCGCAGCCGGAGACGCAGGGCTTGCCCATGCCGCGCGCCACCACGGCGGCGTGCGAAGTCATGCCGCCGCGCGTGGTCAGGATGCCTTCGGCGGCGTGCATGCCATGGATGTCTTCAGGGCTGGTCTCGATGCGGACCAGAATGACCTTGCGCCCGTCGCCCTGAAGCTTGGCCGCTTCGTCCGAGGAGAACACGATCTCGCCCGAGGCCGCGCCGGGCGACGCCGGCAGGCCGGTCGCGATCACGTCGCGCTTGGCGTTGGGATCGATGGTCGGATGCAGCAACTGGTCGAGCGAAGCGGGATCGATCCGCGTCACCGCTTCCTTCTTGGTGATCAGGCCTTCGTTGGCGAGCTCGACCGCGATGCGCAGCGCCGCCTTCGCGGTGCGCTTGCCGCCACGAGTCTGGAGCATCCACAGCTTGCCCCGCTCGACCGTGAACTCCATGTCCTGCATGTCACGGTAGTGCTTCTCGAGCTGCGTGTAGATCCGCGTCAGCTCCTTGAAGGCCTCCGGCATCGCTGCTTCCATCGAAGCCTTGTCGGAGCCGGACTCCTTGCGCGCCTCCTCGGTGATGTCCTGCGGCGTGCGGATGCCCGCCACCACGTCCTCACCTTGTGCGTTGATCAGGAACTCGCCGTAGAGCTTGCTCTCGCCGGTCGAGGGGTTGCGGGTAAACGCAACGCCGGTCGCCGAGGTCTCGCCCATGTTGCCGAACACCATGGCCTGCACGTTGACCGCGGTACCCCAGGATTCCGGAATGTCGTGCAGCTTGCGATAGGTCATCGCGCGCGCATTCATCCAGGACGAAAACACCGCGCCGACTGCGCCCCAGAGCTGGTCATGCGGGTCCTGCGGGAAGTCCTTGCCGGTCTCGCGCGCGACCGCATCCTTGTACTTGCCGACCAATTCGACCCAGTCCTCGGCGGACAGGTCGGTGTCGAGCGTGTAGCCCTGGCTGTCCTTGAAGGTGTCGAGGATTTCCTCGAAGTGATGATGCTCGAAGCCGAGCACCACGTCGGAATACATGGTGATGAAGCGGCGATAGCTGTCATAGGCGAAGCGGCGGTCGCCGGAGAGCTCCGACAGCGCTTCCACCGTCTGGTCGTTGAGACCGAGATTGAGCACCGTGTCCATCATGCCCGGCATCGAGGCGCGCGCCCCGGAGCGCACGGAGACGAGCAGCGGGTTCTTGGTGTCGCCGAACACCTTGCCGGTCAACTTGCCGACATAGTCCAGCGCCTTCTCAACCTGCGACCGCAATTCCTTGGGATAGGTTTTGTCGTGGGCGTAGAAATAGGTGCAGACCGAGGTCGGGATGGTGAAGCCCGGGGGCACCGGCAGGCCGAGATTGGCCATCTCGGCGAGGTTGGCGCCCTTGCCGCCAAGCAGGTCGCGCATCTCCGATCGGCCTTCGGCCTTGCCGTCACCGAACGTGAAGACCCACTTGCCGGCCGGGATCTTGGCTGGTGCGCTCTTGGCAGGTGCACTCCTGGCCGGCGCGCTCTTGGCCGCAACCTTCGGCGCAGTCGGTTTGGTCGCAGCTTTCGCGGCGGGCTTGGCCGCCGGCTTCGAAACCGGCTTGGCAGCAGCCTTGCCGACCGGCTTCGGGGAGCTCTTCACGGCGCTCTTGGGGAGCGCCTTGCGGGCCGCCGGTGCGGCTTTCGCCTTGGCGGAGGGCTTTGATTTCACTGCAGTTTTATTCGGCTTCGAGGCGGCTTTGGCCATAGCTTGCACACAACCTGCGAGAGGGACGGGAAATTGCGGGCCTTACACCATTTTGGGCGGGCCCGCGCAAGTCAGAGTTCCGGAAAATGAAGGCCTAGAGATGGAGCCACTTCAACAATCCGAGCCCAATCGCACCATTGATGATGAGGAAAATCGCCACGATCAGGTTGAGCAGGCGCGGCATGATCAAAATGAGCACGCCCGCAAGCAGCGACAGAAGCGGCGAGATGTGGGCGACGGTGATGTGCATGAATTTTCTTTCCGAGCGTTAGGGCGAATCGCGGGCCGATCATAGCGGACCGGGTTCCGCGGGTAGAGACGCGCAGGCCGCCCGACGAGTTCCGGGCTTCGCGAAAACTGCCCGAAATTGCCGCGTATGCGGCACGGCTTTTTCGGAACATCACGCGCGGCGCAGCATTGGCAACCGGTCGCGCCGCTGGCGCTTCCCGTAACACCATTTCGCAAGACCACGTCGAAGGAGTTGCCCATGCGAAACAGGATTCTTGCCCTTGCAGCGCTCGCGGCCGCGATCGGCTCGCCCGTCGCAGCGCAGGCGCAAACCGGAATCACAGTGGGACGCGCGCCCGCGGTAGTCGACAATGGCCCAACGATTGCGGTCGAGCAGCGGCCGGCCTTCCGTGACTATGTGGTCGAGCAACGTGTCCCGGCCTTCAGCATTCCCGATCGCGTCGTGGTCGGTGCCACCTTACCTGAAACCGGCATCACCTATTATGACGTGCCGCAACGTTTCGGTGCGACGACCTATCGCTACACGGTCATCAACGGTGAGACCGTGCTGGTCGAGCCACGCTCGCGGCGCATCGTCGAGGTGATGGACTAGGGCTTCTAGTGATCAACTAGATGTCCGGCGCGTCACATCAATCAGGCTGACGCGAGCAGTGGAAACGGACATCAGGCCCCGCCCGGTCTTCCCCCCGCCGGGCGGGGCATTTTTGTACGTGGTCGTTCCGGGGCGGTCCGCAGGACCGAACCCGGAACCTCGAGATTCCGGGTCCGCGCTTCGCGCGCCCCGGAATGACGGCCTCATCCGCGAAGAGATCAGTCCTGGATCTTCGAGAAATCCGCGACCGCACGCGTGGCGCTGCGGATCTCGTTCAACAGCTTCAGGCGATTCTCGCGCACCTTCGCATCGTCGTCATTGACGCGCACCTTGTCGAAGAACGCATCGACCGGCGGACGCAAATTTGCCAAATGGCTCATGGCACCCTCGAAATCTTCGGACGCAACAGCGCTTGACGCGGCTTGCTGAACGCGGCCCACCCAATGCGCCAGATTCTCCTCCTCTGCGACCTTGTACAACCCGGAGTCTGGCGCGCCGTCAAACGTCCGCTTGTCCTTCTTCTCTTCAATCGAGAGAATGTTGCTAGCGCGCTTGGTGCCAGCGAGCAGGTTCTTGCCGTCGTCGCTCTCGAGGAACTTACCGAGCGCCTCGACGCGGCGGACGATCATCAGGAGATCGTCCTGGCCGCCGAGTGCGAACACGGCATCGACGAGATCGTGACGTGCGCCCTGCTCGCGGAGCTGGACCTTGAGACGGTCGGCGAAGAAGGCGAGCAGATCGTTCGGCAGCTTCTGCGCGTCCGCAGGTTTTACCGACAAGCCGGCAAGCGCAGATGCAGCCGCCTTCATCAGCGACAAGCGCAGAGCGTTCTCAGCGATCAAACGAATGACGCCCAGCGCCGCACGGCGCAGCGCATACGGGTCCTTCGATCCTGTGGGCTTCTCATCAATGGCCCAAAAGCCGACCAACGTATCGATCTTATCGGCAAGCGCCACCGCAACGCTGACCGGATCGGTCGGCACGCGATCGGCAGGGCCTTGCGGCTTGTAGTGCTCCTCGCAGGCGGCGGCGACGGACGCGTCCTCGCCCTGGGCCAGCGCGTAGTACTTGCCCATCAGGCCCTGCACTTCGGGGAATTCGCCGACGACTTCGGTCAGCAGATCCGCCTTGGCCAGATGCGCGGCGCGCTTCGCCCTGGCGACATCGGCGCCAACAAGCGGCGCAATCTCAGCGGCGAGGCGCTCGATGCGCTTGATGCGCTCGGCTTGCGTGCCGAGCTTCTCGTGGAACACGATCTGCTCGAACTTCGGCAGCCGGTCCTCGAGCCTGGTCTTCAGATCGGCCTCGTAGAAGAATTTTGCATCGCTGAGCCGCGCACGGATCACGCGCTCATTGCCGCCGATGATGGTCTTGCCACCGTCGATGGCCTCGATATTGGCGACCAGGATGAACTTGTTGGCGAGCTTGCCCGTCTTGGGATCGCGCACCACGAAGCATTTCTGGTTATTGCGGATGGTGGCGCGGATCACCTCGTCCGGAGTCTTCAAGAACTCCTGCTCGAACGAGCCCATCAGCACGACCGGCCATTCGACGAGGCCCGAGACCTCGTCGAGCAGGTTCTGGTCCTCGACGAGATCAAAGCCTTGCGCGAAGGCAAGCTGCTTGGCGTCGGTGAGGATTGCGTCCTTGCGCCGCTCGGGATCGAGCACGACTTTCGCGTCCAGGAGCTTGGCTTCGTAATCCTCGAAGCGGCGCACAGAAATCGCAGCCGGCGCGAGGAAGCGATGACCATAGGTGGTCTGGCCGGCCTCGATGCCGTCGACCTCGAACTTCACGACATCGGACTCTTCGGTCTCGAGGCCGAAAGTCGCGGTGATCGCGTGCAACGGACGTACCCAGTTGAGCGATCCGGGCCTGGCCGAGCGCGCGCCCCAGCGCATCGATTTCGGCCAGGGGAAGGTACGGATGATGACGGGCAGGATTTCGGCGAGCACGTCGATCGCGTCGCGGCCGGGTTTCTCGATCAGTCCGATGTAGAAATCACCCTTGGGATCGCGCTGGATCTTGGCCTCGTCCAGCGAGTTCAAACCCGTCGCTTTCAGAAAGCCCTGCACGGCTGCATCGGGCGCGCCGACTTTCGGACCGCGGCGTTCGGTTTTCAGATCGGGCTGGCGCGCAGGAATGCCGTGCACGGTGAGCGCAAGACGACGCGGCGTCGCAAAAGCTTTCGCGCCCTCATAGACCAGGCCCTCGGCGACGAGCTTGTCGGTGACCAGGCGGCGCAGATCGTCCGCCGCCTTGGCCTGCATGCGCGCGGGGATTTCTTCCGAGAACAGTTCAAGCAAAAGATCGGGCATCAGGCCGCTCCACCGGCTTCGGTGTGGACCCAGGCTTCGCCGCAGGCTTTCGCCAGCTCGCGGACCCGGAAAATGTAGCTCTGTCGCTCCGTCACCGAAATCACACCGCGCGCGTCGAGCAGGTTGAAGACATGGCTCGCCTTGATGCACTGGTCATAGGCCGGCAGCGCCATCAGATGGACCTCGCGCTTGCCGGATTCCGAGTTTTTTTGCCAGCCGGCATCGAGGTATTTCTTGCAGGCCGCTTCGGCCATCTTGAATTGCTCGAACAGCATCGCCGTGTCGGCATGCTCGAAATTGTGTCGCGAGTATTCCTGCTCGGCCTGGAAGAACACATCGCGATAGCTGACCTTCTCGGCGCCTTCGCGGCCGTTGAAGTTCAGGTCCATGATGCGGTCGACGCCTTGCAGATAGCAGGCGAGCCGTTCGAGGCCGTAGGTGAGCTCGCCTGCGACCGGTGCGCATTCCACGCCAGCGACCTGCTGGAAATAGGTGAACTGGCTGACTTCCATGCCGTCGCACCAGCACTCCCAGCCCAAGCCCCAGGCGCCGAGCGTCGGGCTCTCCCAATCGTCCTCGACGAAGCGGATGTCGTGGATGGCGCTGTCGATGCCGATCGCGGCGAGCGACTTCAGGTACAGTTCCTGAAGGTTCGGCGGCGACGGCTTGAGAATGACCTGGAACTGATAATAGTGCTGGAGCCGGTTGGGGTTCTCGCCGTAGCGGCCATCCTTGGGCCGACGCGAAGGCTGCACATAGGCAGCGTTCCACGGCCTCGGCCCGAGCGCGCGCAGGGTGGTCCCGGGGTGAAAGGTGCCGGCGCCGACTTCCATGTCGTAGGGCTGCAGAATCACGCAGCCGTAATCCGCCCAGTACCGCTGCAGGGCCAGGATCAGGCCCTGGAACGAGCGGTCCGGGCGCATATGGGCGGGCAATGAGGCGTCCATCGTCAGATCAGGCTCTCGCGGGGGGTTTTGAATCGCGCGGGACCGTATCGACGGCGGCAGTGGGAATCAAGGCAAAGGGGGACGGAAATGGCTGTCATTCCGGGGCGATGCGCAAGCATCGAACCCGGAATCTCGAGATTCCGGGTTCGCCCTTAGGGCGCGCCGGAATGACGGTACCTACCCCGGCCGATAAGCTCCGGTCACGGGGTCACGCTTCAGCGTCTGGATGGTCCCCATATGGGCGGCCTCGGCGACGCGCGAGAGGCGCATCTCCTCCAGCTCCTCATTGATCCTGAGTGCGGTCTTGTAGGCCCAGCGGACCACGGCAAGCCCACCCAGCACGCCCGCGAATGCGACGAACGGCGGCATCGGTAGATCCTTGTCTCATGCTCAGCCCCCACACGCATATTCGCGCACTCCGCCCCGCGCCGCAATTGGCCCGGCGAGGGGCCAAATGGCGCGGGAGGACGCCGCCTAGAACCCGAATTTTGCCCAAATCGCCCGCGTCTCGACCGCCGAGATCAGCTCGTCCGGCAGCCCGGCCATTGATTCCATGGCCGAAAGCTGGCCCGCGCCGGGCGATTTCCGCCCCAACAGGCCAGACAGCAGCCCGGTCGGCTGCGCAATCACGGGGGTGAGAACTTTCTCGCCATAGCGGGCACGAAGAGTTGAGCGGAGATCGCCGATGCCGTCGGCGAGCCCGAGCGTGATCGACGTCTCGCCGGCCCAGTATTCGCCCGTGAACAGGGTGTCGTCGGCGCCCTTGAGCCGCGTACCCCGACTCTCCTTCACCAGCGCGATGAAGATCTGGTGGATCTCGCGCTGAAGCGCCTTCAGCTTGGCGACGTCGTCGGGGTTTTCCGGCAGGAAGGGATCGAGCATCGCCTTGTGGGCGCCGGCTGTGTAAAGGCGCCGCTCGATGCCGAGACGCTTGATCGCCTCCTGAAAGCCGAAGCTGCCGCCGACCACGCCGATCGAGCCGAGGATCGAGGAGGGATCGCAGAAGATCTCGTCGCCGGCGCAGGCGATCATGTAGCCGCCGGACGCTGCGACGTCCTCCACGAACACCAGCACCGGCAGCTTCTTCTCCGCCGCGAGCTGCTTGATGCGCAGATAGATCTGGCGCGACTGCACCGGCGAGCCGCCGGGCGAATTGATCACCAGCGCAACCGCCTTGGCGTTGCGGACCGAGAAGGCCCGCTCCAGCACCCGCGCGAGACCCGCAAGCGTCATGCCCGGGCGCAGCGGCGTCACCGCGCCGATGACGCCCGATAGCCTCACCACCGGCACCACCGCAGTGCCCGGACGGAAGCGCGCCGGCAGATATTGCATGAGCTTGTCGGCCAGGCCGGAACTCCCGCGATCGTTCAATTGTTCGGCCATGCCGTTACTCCTGATTAACCAATTCTTATCACGCGACTGTCATTGAAGTTGGCTGGAACGTGTTTTGCAGAATCCCCGTTGGGAAGCTGCAATGAGGCAGCGGAGGAAGCGACATGAAGATCTATCTGCTGTTGATGCTGATCGGCGCGCTTTTCACGGCGATTCGCTTTACATCCCCGCAAGAGCAGCAGTCGGAATCGCTTCCCCAATAAGCCGTCACGGCTTTGCCAGCGGCAAGACCGCTCTCCCCTCCAGAATATTCCTCACCTCTTTTTTGGGCAGGCGTGACTCATCATTGAGCATGAGGCCTGGCAGCAACCGCATCGGCGCCTTGCCGCCCTTGACGGCACGCACCAGCACGCGGATCGCCGGTCTTTCCGCTTCGCCATGAACCGGCAGGACCGACACGCTGCCGAAACCGCGTGACAGCGCTGCCAAGACGTCCGCAATCCCATCCGCGCGCCAGATCAGCGTCAGCACGCCGTTCGAGCGGAGTATCCGCCGCGCTGCATGCAACCACGCATGCAGCGTCTCCTCCGTCGCGACATGCGCGGTGTGACGCGCCTTGTCGGGCGAGCCGCGATGCCGCGCGGAATCATTGAAGGGCGGGTTCATCAACACGCAGTCGGCGCTGTCTGGCATGAGCCCATGGGCCGCAAAAGCCTGCGCATCGGCCGTGACGTCGAGCACGATCACGTCGGCAGGAATCGCATTCGCCGCCGCATTGGCCCGTGCCAGTTCGGCCAGCTCCGGATCGATCTCGACGAGACAAAGATCGATTCCGGCGACGCGCCGGCCCAGCGCCAGTCCGGCAGTGCCGATTCCGGCACCGAAATCGACCACGCGGTCGCCGTCGCAGGCCTCCGTCGCCGCCGCAAGCAAGATGGCGTCATGCCCGGCGCGGTGACCGGATCGCTTCTGCTTGAGCAGCAACTGCCCGCCGAGAAAGGCGTCCTCGGTGAGATCTGTGACGACGTCAATCATCGCCGCGCAGTTCGTGGCTGAGCCCGGCCTCGGTCAGGAGTTGCCGGGCCTCGGTGGCATCGTCCTCATGGACCAGGATCCGTCGGGGCAGGACGCCGAGCGAGCCCTCGATGACGCTCATGTTCTGGTCCAGCACCAGATGATGGATGTTGGCACCGTCGAGCAGCGCGCCGATCGCCGACACCAGCACGATATCATTGGTCCGAACCAGTTCTCGCAAAACGGGCCTCCTGCCTGAAGGGGGTGAACGGCAAATGTCAATGGTTCCACAGGCCTTGCCGCATCCCCGTCCAGTTTCTATTGTCTTTCCGTCAGAATAGCCCCTCCGGGGCAAATATTGGAGACCGGCGTGGCCGTCATCGTACCTTTCGAAACTCCCGGCGCGTCGATCGAAGAGCTGGTTGCCCTTGTCGCCCCTGATATGGAGCGCGTCAACGCCACCATCCTGTCGCGGACCGGGTCGGACGTGACCATGATCCCGGAGGTCGCCAACCACCTCATCTCCTCCGGCGGCAAGCGGCTGCGGCCGATGCTGACGCTCGCCATGGCCAACCTCGCCGGTTACACCGGCGACGGCCATATCAAGCTCGCCGCCTCCGTCGAATTCATGCACACCGCGACCCTGCTCCACGACGACGTCGTCGACGAGAGCGAGATGCGCCGCGGCAAGCTCTCGGCGCGCATGCTCTGGGGCAACGAGGCGAGCGTGCTGGTCGGCGACTTCCTGCTCGGGCAAGCCTTCCGCATGATGGTCGAGGTCGGCTCGCTGCGCGCGCTGGACATTCTTTCCGCGGCCGCCGCCACCATCGCCGAGGGCGAGGTGATGCAGCTCGCCGCCGCCAAGAACACCGCGACCACCGAGGACGAATATCTCGCCGTGATCCGCGGCAAGACCGCCGAGCTGTTTGCGGCCGCCTGCGAGGTCGGGCCCGTGATCGCCAACCGTCCCAAGGCCGAGCAGACCGCCTGCCGCTCGGTCGGCATGAATCTCGGCATCGCCTTCCAGCTCGTCGACGACGTGCTCGACTATGGCGGCAAGAGCGCAAAGCTCGGCAAGAACACCGGCGACGATTTCCGCGAGGGCAAGATCACGCTGCCCGTCGTGCTCGCCTTCCGTCGCGGCAACGACACCGAGCGCGCGTTCTGGATCAAGGCGCTCGAGCGCGGCGAGATCGGCGACGCCGACCTCGATCACGCCATCGGTCTGATGAACAAGCACCGCGCGCTCGAGGATACGCTGAGCCGCGCCCAGCACTACGGCGCCATGGCCGTCGATGCGCTGGCGCTGTTCCCGTCCTCGCCGATGAAGAGCGCGCTGGAGCAGGTGGTGGCGTTCTGTCTGGCACGGTCGCATTAGCGGCGACGCGCTTAGGCGCCTGCGCACCCAAACCTCGGTGTCGTCCCGGCGAAGGCCGGGACCTATCCCGCGCGATCCATTCGTCAGCGCGAGGTACGCGTACCGCGCCGACACATCTTCACCGCCAGCCTTCGCCAAACCACTCCGTGTGGTTATGGGTCCCGGCCTTCGCCGGGACGACACCGTGGAGATAGCAGTCGCAACTGCATCAACACCGTCATTGTGAGCGCGCCGAAGCAATCCAGAACCCCTCCGCGGCAACGGACTGGCTTGCTTCGCTGTGCTCGCGATGACGGTACGTGACGCGCGGCCGTCGCTCACCAACTCGCATCTCAAACCGCGGCGCCAACTCTGATCACGGCGACAGCTCTCAGAAACAATGTCGCAGCCTCAGCCCTCTCCTTCCCATCCATTCCCGCCCGCCAAGTGACTTGCATTTTGCAAGTCACGAACCTACCTTCCTGCCATGCAGCCCAAATTGCCCTCCATCCTGGAATGTCCGGTCGGCCGCGCCGTGGAGACGGTTGGCGAATGGTGGAGCATCCTGATCCTGCGGGATGCGCTTCAGGGCTCGACACGGTTTGACGAATTCGAGCGCAATCTCGGGATTGCGCCGAACATCTTGTCGCGACGCCTCGCCCATCTCACCAAGACTGGCATGTTCGTCCGTCGCCGTTACAACGCACGGCCGCCACGCTACGAATATGTGCTGACGGACAAGGCGCGGGATTTCTTCCCCGTCATCGCGACGCTGCTCGCCTGGGGCAACAAGCATCTCGCGCCGAAGGGCGAATCCATCCTGCTGGCGAGCCGGGACGATCGCCGGCCGCTCGACCCGGTCGTGGTCGATGCCGCCGACCTGCAGCCGATCACGCTCGCCAATGCGGTGGTGATCGCAGGCCCCAGCGCCAGCCGCCTGATGCGGCGGCGGCTCACTTCGCTCAAAGCCATGAACCCGGCCATTGCGCCGGATGGAGACTGATATGCGTCGTGTCGTCGTGACGGGAATGGGCGCAGTGTCGCCGCTCGGCTGTGGTGTCGAATTGTCCTGGCGCCGGCTGCTCGCCGGCCAAAGCGGGCTGCGCCCGCTGCCCGAATGGGCGCAGGCGCTGCCGGCACGCATTGCCGGCCTCGTGCCCGACAAGGCCGATGATGCCGACGGCGGTTTCGATCCGGCACAGGCTGCGGCACCAAAGGATCAGCGCAAGATGGACCGCTTCATTCTGTTCGCGTTGCTCGCGACGGCAGAAGCGGTGGCACAGGCCAAATGGATGCCGCGGGAAGCTGTGGCCCTGGAGCGAACCGCGACGATCATCGCCTCCGGCGTCGGCGGCTTCCCGGCGATGGCCGAGGCCGTGCGCATCACCGAGCAGCGCGGTGCGCGCCGGCTCTCGCCCTTCACGATCCCCTCGTTCCTCGCCAATCTCGCCGCCGGCCACGTCTCGATCAAATACGGCTATAAGGGCGCGCTTGGCACCCCCGTCACCGCATGTGCCGCTGGCGTGCAGGCAATCGGCGATGCCGCGCGCATGATCCGTGCCGGCGAGGCCGACGTCGCAATCTGCGGAGGCACTGAAGCCTGCATCGACATCGTCAGCCTCGGCGGCTTCGCGGCAGCGCGCGCGCTGTCGAGTTCCTTCAACGACGAGCCGGCGCGCGCCTCGCGCCCGTTCGACCGCGATCGCGACGGCTTTGTGATGGGCGAAGGCGCCGGCATTCTCGTGGTCGAGGAGCTGGAACATGCGCTGGCGCGCGGCGCCGAGCCAATCGCCGAGATTGTCGGGTACGGCACCACAGCTGATGCCTACCACATGACATCGGGTCCGCCCGATGGCGACGGCGCCCGTCGCGCCATGGAGATTGCACTTCGGCAGGCGAACCTTGCGCCGGCGGATCTGCAGCACCTCAACGCGCATGCGACCTCGACGCCCGCCGGTGACGAGAGCGAGCTCGGCGCGATCGGTGCGCTGTTCGGCCGCAGCAATTCCATCGCGGTGAGCGCGACCAAATCGGCCACCGGTCATCTGCTTGGCGCCGCCGGCGGGCTCGAAGCGATCTTCACGGTGCTCGCTCTGCGCGACCAGATCGCGCCGCCGACGCTCAATTTCGAGAACCCCGACGCAGGGGCTGACGGTATCGACATCGTGGCAGGCCGCGCACGGCCAATGCCGATGCAGCATGCGATCTCCAACGGCTTCGGGTTCGGCGGAGTGAACGCCAGCGCGATCTTCCGCCGCATGGGCTAGACGAGAGGTCTTGCAATCGCGCCGCGCTGCGCTACGAAAACAGGATGATCGACACGAATATCTGGCTGTTCCTTGCTGCCGCCCTCGTCATTGCCGCCATTCCCGGCCCCGGCATCTTCTACGTCGCGGCGCGAACCTTGTCGGAAGGGCGCGCCAGCGGCTTTGCTTCGACCGCGGGCACGGCGCTGGGCGGCCTGGTTCATGTCGTCGCCGGCAGCCTCGGCATCTCCGCTATCATCCTGGCGAGTGCCGAGCTGTTTACGGCCGTGAAATTTGTCGGCGCACTCTATCTGGTCTGGCTCGGCATCAAGACTTTTCGAAGCGCCGGCCACGCCCGGCCGCTCGGGAGCGAAACCGTCGGCGACAAGCGCGCCTTCCGCGACGGGGTCCTGGTCGAGGCACTGAACCCGAAGACCGCAGCGTTTTTCCTCGCCTTCATCCCGCAATTCCTCGATCCCGCGGGAACAGGCCCCACGCAGCAATTCATCGTGCTTGGCGCCATCTCGGTGACGCTGAACACGTTCGCCGATATCGGCGTGGTGCTGATGGCGTCCGCGACCCGCACGCAGCTGATCGGACGGCCGCTTCTGATGCGTCGCCTGACGCAAGGCTCAGGGCTCTTCATCGCCGGCCTCGGCCTGTCGCTCGCGCTGGCGAGGCGGCCCGTGAATGGATAGCGCCACGATGACCGTCCCGCAAAGCCGCTATTACGAGTCTCACGGCCTGCGTCTGCATTATGCAGATTGGGGCAACGAGAATGCGCCGCCTCTCATCCTGGTCCATGGCGGCCGGGATCATTGCCGGAGCTGGGACGCCATCGCCCGCTCATTGCAGCCGCACTTCCACGTGATCGCACCCGATCTGCGCGGCCACGGCGATTCCGACTGGACCAAGGGCGGCAGCTACGCGCTGACCGAGTATGTCTACGATCTCACCCAACTCGTCCGCAGCATCGCGGCGCCCCAAGTAACTCTCATCGGCCATTCGATGGGCGGAATGGTGAGTCTCATCTTCTCGGGTTCATTCCCCGAGCTGGTCTCGAAACTCGTCGTTCTCGACGGCGTAACGATGCTGCCGGATTCACCCAAACCGCCGACGCATGAGCGCATCGGCAAATGGGCCGCCCAGCTCGACAGACTGCACGATCGCACGCCGCGCCGCTATGCGACCCTCGAGGACGCGGCCGCGCAGATGATACTTCACAACAAGCGGCTCTCCCGTGATCTCGCGCTGCATCTTGCCACCTACGGCGCGCGGCAGAATGAAGACGGCACCTATAGCTGGAAGTTCGATCCCTACCAGCGCGCCAGTGCGCCGCACCGGCTCTGGCCGGACGATCACGTCGCCCTGTGGTCGCGCATCACTTGTCCCACTCTGCTGCTGAATGCCGGCGAGAGCTTTCTCGCCTGCACTCGGTCGGCGGGACTGGAGCGCTATTTCCGAGAGGCGCGGATCGAGACCATCGCCGGCGCCGGCCACTGGCTGCAGCACGACAAGCCTGAGGAGGTGCTGGGTAAGATCCGGCGATTCTTGGGATTGGCCGAGGACGGCGCAGGTTAGCTACGCTGGAGTGAGCAAAGCGACTTGTCCGCCGTAGCTCGAAGAGCGAAGGCGGAGGCAATGCCCACGCCTTCGAACGCGTCATGTCTATACATGGTGGGCACGGCGCTATCGCGCCTCTGCCCCCCTACGGCACCGTCTTCCGGGAAACAGCTAGCTCAATGTCCCCGCATGCACCCACCAGCCCGGATGATCCGCGCGGATCTTCTCGGCAGCGGCGTGCGCCTCGGCGGGCAGGCCGTAGATCGCAAAGCAGGTCGCGCCCGAGCCTGACATCCGCGCGAGCTTGACGCCGGCGGAAGAGCGCAAAGCGCCCAGCACGTCACCGATCACTGGCTCGATACGCATCGCAGGCGCCTCGAGGTCGTTGGCCACCGCGTCGAGAACCGCGACCCAATCGGCGATCGATCCGCCCGCCTCCGGCCAGGCCGGAGCTGCGAGGACCGAGGTCGCGCCGACCAGGAGCTCACCATTGCGCAAGCCGAGCGCCTGGAACACGTCCTTGGTCGCGACCGGCACGCGCGGATTGACCATCACGCAGGGCATGCTCGGCAACGCCAGCGGCAGCAGCTGCTCTCCGACCCCGGTCATGTCGCAGGCACGCGAGAGCAGGCACACCGGCACATCGGCACCGGTCGCGAGCGCGACCTCCTGGAGCCTGGGATCATCGAGCGACAGATTGTTGAGACGCGCCAGCAGGCGCAGTGCCGCCGCCGCATCCGCCGAGCCGCCGCCGATACCGGCTGCGACCGGCAAGACCTTGTCGAGCGCGAAGGCGCCGAGCTTCAAATTCGGCACGGCGTCGGCCAACAATTTTGCAGCCTTGAACACGAGATTGTCCGACGTGTCGCCACAGGCCGCTGCAAGCGGCCCCGTGGTCGCAAGCCTGAGCTCGCCACCCGGCTCCAGCGTGAGCCGGTCGGCACAGTCGGCAAACGCAACCACGCTTTCGAGATCATGATAGCCGTCGGCACGGCGGCCGATCACGCGAAGGCTCAGATTGACCTTCGCGCGCCCTTCTTCAACCAACGCCGGCATTGGCGATGCCCCCTCAACGCAGCCTTAACCGCCCTTGTCGTCGTCTTTCTTCTTATCCGCCTGCGCGGCCGAAGAGTTCGAATTATCGTCGCTCATGCCGTTGGCGATCTTGGCCTCGATCTTCTGCAGATCGTCCGCCTCGGGCTTGAGATCACGGGCATGCGCCCACTGGAATTTGGCCTCCAGCGTGCGGCCGACGCGCCAATAGGCGTCGCCGAGATGGTCGTTGATGGTGGGATCCTCGGGCTTGAGATCGATCGCGCGCTCGAGGTTCTTCACCGCCTCTTCGTAGTTGCCGATGCGGTAGTAGGCCCAGCCGAGGGAATCGACGATGTACCCGTCGTCGGGGCGCTGCTCGACGGCACGCTTGATCATCTTCATGCCTTCGTCGAGATTCACGCCCTGGTCGATCCAGGAATAACCGAGATAGTTCAGGACATGCGCTTGGTCGGGCTGCAGCTCGAGCGCCTTCTTCATGTCGGCTTCCGCGTTGCCCCACTGCTTGGAGCGCTCCTCGCAGATGCCGCGATAATAGTACCAGACGCTGTTGGCCTTGTCGTTGCCGGCCGGCAGCACGTCGATGCCTTGCGAATAGGTCGCGCCGCAGTCGCTGAACTTCTTGCGGCCGCGCTCGAGATTGCCGAGCGCCATGATGGCTTCGAGATCCTTGGAGTCCTCCGATATGACGCCCTTGAGGATCTTGATCGCCTCGTCGGTACGGTCGGCCGAATCCAGATCGATGGCGAGCTGAATCTGAGCGTTGCGCTTCAAGGGCGAGCTCGACGGCACGCGCTCGTAGATCTTGATCGCCATCTGCGGCCGCTTCACCGATTCATAGAGGTCGGCGAGCGAAAGCAATGCCAGCGGATGATTGGGCTGGAGATAGAGCGCGAGCTGGAGATAGACCAGCGCGAGATCTTCGCCGCCGCGGCGGGTCAGCATCGCGCCGATGCCGTAGAGAGCCTCGGCCGCACCGGCCTGCGGGGAATCGACCAGCGATGGCATCTTCTTGCCGGCCTTGGTCTCTCGCAGGCCTTCCACGATCAGCGGATGACGGGCGAGCTTCTTGTCGAAGGCTTCATAGATCGCGGTCGCAGAGGCCGCATCCTTGTTGCGCGACAGCCAGCGCGCATAGGCCTCACTGACGCGCAGCATGGAATCGTCGAGCTTGTAGGCACGCTCGAAGCGGGGGCCCGCGTCCTTCTCCTTGCCGGCGTTCTCGAGGATCATGCCGGCGTGCAGATCCTTGAACAGCGGATACCACTCCGGGCCCGCCAGCTTGTCGATCGTCGCAACCGCGCTCTTGGCATCGCCCGCACCATAGGCCGCCCAGCCGGACAGAAGCGTCGCGACGAGATCGGTGATCGGCCCGCGAATCGACTGGTTGATGTTGCTCTGCGCGCTCGGATATTTCTTCAGCTTCAAATCATGCACGCCGACCACGAGGCGTGCGATGCGATTGGTCTTGTCGATGGCGAGGATGCGCTCGGCGAGCTTGATCGCTTCTTCGAGGTCGCCATCGTCGACCGAGGAGATGAAGGCGCGGTCGAGCAGCTCGTTGTTCTTGGGATCGGTCCGCAGCGCAGAGCGGTAGAAGGCGGCGGCAGAGCTCGCGTCGCGCTCGACATTGGCATGACGGGCGGCGAGATAGCTGCCAGCGGTGGTAAGCGACTTCAGATCGTTTCGGGTCGGAAACGGCGCCGCCGTATCGGCCGGATGATCCGGCGTCTGCGCCAGCACCCCGCCGGGGACCGCCACGATCGCAGAACCGACAAGGGCGATGGCAGCAGCAGTCCAGCGGTTGAAACGATTTGAAAACATCAGGGCTCGCCTTGAGTTGGTGGTGCCTGGGTTTGAAGCAAAAGGCCGTCTCGCACGCGAACGCGGCCGGCGACATCGAGACCCGGAACCGTCGGGTCCGGACAATGCCGCTTTTGGCGCTTCACCGCAAGGATTCGGACCGGGCGCCCCCCTCCGCACGCCCCAAATCGGCCAATGACCGTCAAGAGCGCCCCAAGACGCCGCTACTATGGCCTTATCGTGGCCGGGAGCACCCGCGGTCCTGCCGTCCTCACGCGAACGTGCGCGAGATCACGCTTTGTGACCCTGCGGCCCCTACATCGCCTCGTAATTCGGTCCGCCGCCACCCTCCGGAGGAACCCAGGTGATGTTGCCGTTGGGGTCCTTCACGTCGCAGGTTTTGCAGTGGACGCAGTTCTGGGCGTTGATCTGGTAACGCGGGCTGGCGCCCTCCTCGACCCACTCATAGACGCCGGCCGGGCAATAGCGATTCGACGGACCGGCGA
Source organism: Bradyrhizobium sp. T-1 (assembly GCF_053592855.1). NCBI lineage: Bacteria > Pseudomonadati > Pseudomonadota > Alphaproteobacteria > Hyphomicrobiales > Nitrobacteraceae > Bradyrhizobium > Bradyrhizobium sp. T-1. The sequence continues at coordinate 6,641,706 of NZ_CM132115.1, forward strand.
AGACGTCGTGCTCCGACGACTTCTGCAGGTCCATGTCGGTCACGCGAAGATGAACCGGCTGATCTTCCTCGTGATTGGTGTTGGACAGGAACACCGAGGACAGCTTGTCGAACGAGATCTTGCCGTCCGGCTTCGGATAGTTCTTCGGCGCATGTTGCTTGGCCGGATCGAGCGTCGAGCGATCAGGCTTGGCATGGGACAGCGTGCCGAACAGCGAGACGCCGAACAGCTGATTGGTCCACATGTCGATGGCGCCAAGGGGCACACCGAGAAAGGTGCCGAACTTCGACCACAGCGGCTTGACGTTGCGGATCCTGAAGAGGTCCTTGCCGACCGCGGAATCGCGCCAGGCATTCTCGTAGGCGGCGACCTCGTCGTTGGCGCGGCCTTCGGCGAGCGCAGCGGCGACATGTTCGGCGGCGAGCATGCCGGTGCCCATCGCGTTGTGCACGCCCTTGATGCGGGGAACGTTGACGAAGCCGGCCGCGCAGCCGACCAGCGCACCGCCCGGAAAGGTCAAGCGCGGCACCGACTGGTAGCCGCCTTCGGTGATGGCGCGCGCGCCGTAGGCGAGACGCTTGCCACCTTCGAATACGTCGCGGATCGACGGATGGGTCTTGAAGCGCTGGAATTCGTCGAACGGCGACAGATATGGATCGTCGTAGTTGAGGTGCACGACGAAGCCGACCGCGACGCGGTTGTCGTCGTAGTGATAAAGGAACGAGCCTCCGCCGGTCGAATTATTGAGCGGCCAGCCGAACGAGTGCTGGATCAGGCCCTTCTTGTGCTTGGCCGGATCGATCTGCCAGACCTCCTTCAGGCCGATGCCGAACTTCGGCGGTTCGCTCTTGGCATCCAATGCAAACTTCGCGATCAACTGCTTCGACAGCGAGCCCCGCGCGCCCTCGGCGAACAGGGTGTACTTGCCGAGCAGCTCCATGCCGCGGGTGTAGGAATCCTTGTGCGTACCATCCTTGGCGATGCCCATGTCGCCGGTCGCGATGCCCCGCACCGCGCCCTTCTCGTCATAGAGCACTTCGGTCGCGGCAAAGCCCGGATAGATCTCGACGCCGAGCCCTTCCGCCTTCGGCGCGAGCCAGCGGCAGACATTGCCGAGCGAGCCGATGTAGCAGTGATGATTGCTCATCAGCGGCGGCATCGCGAAGCCGGGCAGCTTGATGCGGTTGTCGCCGAACATCCAGTAGAAGTGGTCATCCTTGACCTGCGTCTTCAACGGACAGTCGGGATCCTCGCGCCAGTCCGGGATCAGCTTGTCGAGCGAGATCGGATCGATCACCGCACCCGAGAGAATGTGCGCACCGACCTCGGAGCCCTTCTCCACCACGACGATGTTGAGATCGGCGTTGAGCTGTTTGAGCCGGATCGCCGCAGCCAGGCCCGAGGGGCCGGCGCCGACGATGACGACGTCGAATTCCATGGATTCGCGCGGGGGAAGTTCTTCGGTGCTCATCTGATCTCAGCCCTTGAGACGGTTCCTTGTCATTTGCGCCCCCTTGTTTCCGATTTTTCCGGGTAGGACAACCACGGAAATGCGTTCCGCTGGGATGCAAGGCGCCTTAAGATGAACTAATAGTCCGACTTTCCCAATGATGCCCGAGCCCGCACCCACCGTCCGAGAGCTTCTCGCCTTCTATCTGGAGGCCGGTGTCGACTGCGCGCTCGCCGAGGAACCGGTCGACCGCCTGGCGGAATTAGACGCCCCGCCGCCGGCCCCGCGTGCGTCACCGGTCGAGGCACCGCGGCCGGTCGCCGCGCCTGCGGTGATGCGCGGCGAGGCCGCACCTGCTCCTGACGTCGCGATCGCCTCGGCGCGCGAGGCCGCGCGCACTGCGCCGACGCTGGAGGCACTGCGCGAGCTCATGCAAACCTTCGAGGGCTGTGCGCTCAAGCATACCGCGACGCGGCTGGTGTTCGCCGACGGCAATCCGCAGGCGCGCATCATGTTCGTCGGCGAGGCGCCCGGCCGCGATGAAGACATCGAGGGGCTGCCGTTTGTGGGGCGCAGCGGCAAGCTGCTCGATCTGATGATCGGCGCCATAGGCCTCAACCGCACCACGGCCTACATCACCAACGTGATTCCCTGGCGGCCGCCCGGCAACCGCACGCCGACGCCGCAGGAGACGCAGATCTGCCTGCCCTTCATCCAGCGTCACATCGAGCTCGTGAACCCCGACGTGCTGGTGACGCTCGGCAATCCCTCGACGCAGACATTGCTGTCGACGCGCGAAGGCATCATGCGCACGCGCGGACGCTGGTTCGACTACGATACGGGCCAGCGCGCCATCCGCGCGCTGCCGACCTTCCACCCGGCCTATCTGTTGCGCTCGCCATCATACAAGCGGCTGGCCTGGCAGGATCTGCGCGCGATCGCGAAGGTGCTGGCGGGATCGTAAGGAGCAGTACGTCCTATCTTCGTCATTGCGAGCGCAGCGAGGCAATCCAGAATCGTTCCGCGGAGGGAGTCTGGATTGCTTCGTCGCAAGGGCTCCTCGCAATGACGACGGAGAGAGCACGCGCGCGCCTCACGCCCCCTTCGGTCGCACGATCGCCCAGCCGATGCGCAATAGTCCCTGGCGGCCATTGACCAGCCATTCGAAGGCACGCGGCACTTCCGGCACGATGCCGGGGAAGCGCGCGAGGATGTCGGGCGGCGGGGTGCCGGCGGTGTCGGAAGCGCGCCAGACCACGACGCCGCCGCTCTCGCTGAATTTGGCCTGCGACATCCACGGCGTGCGGGCGGGCGCAGCGTCGATGAAGAGATGCGGCCGGCCGGAATGCAGCGTGATCAGGCTCGCAAGCTGCGTTTCACCGGCGACCGCACGCAGGCGATGGTTGGTGCGGCGGGCAAAGCTTTCATCGAAAAAGTCAGAGATCGCTCGCGCCGGCATCGAGGTCGCGATCTCGCCGGTGCCGCTCCAGGGCAGGAACAACACGGCCAGGACGACGCCGGCGGCGGGCGCGACGATGGCTGCTGCCCATACCGTGCGCAGCATGCGGGCACGGCGCATCGCGATGAGATCGCCGGCCACGACGACCATGGCGAGTCCCGACATGACCAGCACGACACCGGCGCCCCCGACGACGGCATCGAATCCGAACAGGCCGGAGATCACGACCGCACCGAGCGCCGGCGCGAGCGCAAAGAAATAGACGAAATTGCGCGCGAGCGGTTCGACCGGCGGGCGGTAGATGATCGGCGCCTCCTCGCTCGTGCCGGCGAACAGACCGGTGTTGAGGAAGGTCAGCACCGGGACCGCCACCGCGCCGAGCACGAGCCCGCCGAGCAGCCAGGCGGCGTGGATCGCACGGGCGCCGAGGTCGGCGATCTGCGGCCAGGCCGGCAGCACAAGGGTCTCGGCGCGCATCAGCCAGACCGCATAGGGCAACGCCAGCACGGCAACGACAACGAGCGCAAACAGCGGATCGAGCGCGCGCAAGGTCCGGCGGCCGCCGGCAGTCGAGAGCGCGAAGATGACGAGCAACGCGAGCAGGAAGATCGCCGACGGCGTGGTCAGGAGCAGCAGGCCGGCCTCGATCGACCAGGCGAACCAGGCATTGCCGCGACGCTGGCCGATGATCTGCCAGGAATGCAGCAGCAGCAGCGCCCACAGCGGCCGTGCGAGAATCAGGGGACCAAAGTCGAGCGCTGACGAGGAGAACGCCAACACCGTCATGGTCAGGAGCACGGCAAGCACCGCGTGCTGGGTACCGACCACGGCGCGCGCCAGGTGATAGAGCGTGATGAAGGTCGCGATCTGGCAGAGCTCGGCGAGGACGTAGACGCCGAACATATGGCCGCCCGCGGCGCGATAGGCGATGTCGGCGAGCCAGATCGACAGCGGCGGACCGAGATCAGTGCCGACTTGGTACTCGCGGCCGAAGGCGAGCAGGGTCGCGAGGCTGCCGGGCGGACTGCGGTAGAACAGCAGCGCCACCAGCAGCCACATTGCGGCCTGGAGCAGCACGGCAATCCAGACGATCAGCCGCGGCCGGGCGCGAATGAGCTCGATGACCAGGGAGGTAAACCGCATGCAACGCCCGCAAGATGCAGCCAACCCGTCCAGCCGGCCCTATTCGCTCACGCCTGTTTTGATAAAGGGCGCTGCGCGCCGTGGCAACGACCGTCTACGCTAGAGGCCTGCCGAAGCATCGATTTCAACTGTGGTCTCCACCTGCACCTCGACCTCGGCGACCTCGAACAAATCCCGCACCGGCTCGACCGTCCATGGCATGTGCTTGGCACGGGCGGCGGCGACCGGGGCGAAGAAGCTGCGGTGATGGACGGTGGGGCCGAGGCGATTGAGCGCGTCGAGATGCTCGGGCACGCCATAGCCCTTGTGCTGCTCGAAGCCGTAGCCGGGACAGTCCTGCGCCAGCGCGCACATCAGCCGGTCGCGCGTCACCTTGGCGACGATGGAAGCCGCCGCGATCGATAGCACAATACCGTCACCGCCGATCACGGCCTCGCAGTCGCAGGCGGTGTCGAGGCGGTCACGGCCGTCGACGAAGACATGCATGGGCGCCTCTGGCAATGCGACCACGGCGCGCTTCAGCGCCCACAGCGAGGCGCGCAGGATGTTGTCGCGGTCGATGCGGGCGGGGGAGGCGACAGCGACCGAAACCTGCGCGGTGGCGCAGATCTTGTCGAACAGTTTTTCACGCTCTTCCGCCGTCAGCCGCTTGGAATCGTCGATACCGCGCGGAATGCGGTTGGGATCGAGAATCACCGCAGCCGCCACCACGGGGCCGGCCAGGGGCCCGCGGCCAGCCTCGTCGCAGCCCGCCACCGGCCACACGCCGCGCTTGATCAGCGCGCGCTCTCGACGGAAGCTTGCCTTTGCTGGCCTGGCCTTAATTGGCTTTTTGGCGGACGTGTCCCGAATCATGGCCGGGATCGTGCGCAAGCCGACCCGCTCGCGCAACCGGGAACCCCGCGCAATTCCCGTTATTCGGGCCGGTCGCCCTACTCCGCCAGATGCACCCGCCGGTCGTCGCCGACCTCGATGCCGGGCGCGACGACGACCTCCCAGGGATGGCCGTCGGGATCGGCAAAATAGCCGGAATAGCCGCCGTAATCGGTCTCATGCGCGGCCTTCAGCAGCTTCGCGCCCTTGCCGAGTGCGAAGGCCAGCACCGCATCGACTTCCTCGCGCGTGGCGCAGTTCCAGGCGAGCGTCACCCCGCGGAAGGTTGTTGGCCTCGGATTGTCCGGCAGCTTGGCATCGGCCGCGAGCTGGTCCCAGGGAAACAGGCCGAGCACCGGACCGCCGGTCTCGAAGAACGCCACGGCCTCGCCGGTCGCCTTCAGCCGGCGCGAGAAACCGAGCGCGGCATAGAAAGCAATGCTGGTGCGGATATCACTCACGCCGAGCGTGACCACCGTCAGTCGTGGTACCGGGGCCGGCAGTTCCTTACGCATCACACACCTCGTTCGCTCCGCGCCCTAGAACAGGCTGAGCTGCTCGCCGTTCTGCTTCGGCCGCGCAAAATGATCCGTGGTCAGCTTCGAGCGGCGCTTGTTCAGGCCGAGCCTGTCGCAGGCGATCTCAAAGCGGCGGCCGATGGTCCAGGCCATCGGACCCGTACCCTTCATCCGCTCGCCCCATTTCGAGTCGTAGTCGCGACCGCCGCGCATGTCGCGAATCAGCGTGAAGACGTGGCGATAGCGGTCGGGATAGTTCGCCATCAGCCATTCGCGGAAGAGATCCCGCACTTCCAATGGAAGCCGCAACAACACATAGGAGGCTTCCTTGACGCCGGCATGGGCTGCGGCGTCGAGAATGCGCTCGATCTCGGAATCGTTCAGCGCTGGGATCACGGGCGCGACCATCACCGTGGTCGGAATGCCGGCCTCCGAAAGCTGCTTCAGCGCCTCCAGCCGCTTCGGCGGCGTGGAGGCCCGCGGCTCCATTGTGCGCGCGAGCTTTGGATCGAGCGAGGTCACCGAGATCGCGACCTTGGCGAGGTTGCGCTTGGCCATGCGCGCCAGAATGTCGATGTCGCGCACGACCAGCGCGGATTTGGTGACGATGCCGACAGGATGGCCGGTGCGCTCCAGCACCTCCAAAATGCCGCGCATGATTTTGCGCTCGCGCTCGATCGGCTGATAGGGGTCGGTGTTGGTGCCGATCGCGATCATCCGCGGCTCGTAGCCGGTCGCCGCGAGTTCCTTCTCGAGCAGCGCCGGCGCCTCGGGCTTCACGAACAGCTTCGACTCGAAGTCGAGCCCCGGCGACAGGCCGAGATAGGCATGCGTCGGCCGCGCGAAGCAATAGACGCAGCCATGCTCACAGCCGCGATAAGGATTGATCGAACGGTCGAAGCCGATATCGGGAGACTCGTTGCGGGTGATCACCTTGCGCGAGGTGTCGACGCCGACCGTCGTCTTGAACGGCGGCAGCTCTTCCAGGCTCAGCCAGCCATCGTCGAAGGCGACGCGCGCCTCGGCTTCAAAGCGGCCGCTAGCGTTGGACTGTGCACCCCGCCCTCGCCTGCGCGCGCGGTCGATGACGACGCCAAGTTCTGGAAAATCCGCGGGGAAATCAGAAGGCGCACCCGCCGGCTCGGAGGGCGCCGTGACCGGCGGGTGCTTGAGAGCAGAAGAAGAAGCTGGACTCATGAAAGCATGATAGCACGGCAAAGGAACAAATCAAGAACAAGAATGAAAAACGCGAAAACAACCCCATGCACAGTAGCCGCCCAGATTTCAGGCAAGGTCCTTTGACCTCACGCAACAAGCCCGTCACGGCCATCTCGTTTGATGCGCGACAGGATCGATCGTGACGGAACAAAGTTGGTGACGATCGCTGGGTGGAGGTCGGCAGGAACATGACAATCCAACGAAAAACGGCCGCCGCGAGCGGCGACCTCGATCTCCTCGATCGCTACTGGCGCGCCGCGAATTATCTCTCGGTCGGGCAAATCTATCTGCTGGACAACCCGTTGCTGCGCGAGCCGTTGCGGCCCGAACACATCAAGCCACGCCTGCTCGGCCATTGGGGCACGACGCCCGGGCTGAACTTCATCTATGCCCACCTGAACCGTGTCATCCGCGCGCAGGATCTCAGCGTGCTCTATGTCTGCGGTCCCGGCCATGGCGGCCCGGGCATGGTCGCCAACACCTATCTGGAAGGCAGTTACAGCGAGATCTATCCGAACATCCCGCGCGATGCGGACGGATTGCGGAAGCTTTTCAGGCAGTTCTCCTTCCCGGGCGGCATTCCGAGCCACGCGGCACCGGAGACGCCGGGCTCGATCCACGAGGGCGGCGAACTTGGCTACGCGCTGGTGCACGCCTATGGCGCAGCGCTCGACAATCCCGACCTGATCGTCGCCTGCGTCGTCGGCGACGGGGAGGCCGAGACCGGCCCGCTTGCGGCGTCCTGGCACTCCAACAAGTTCCTGAACCCGGCACATGACGGCGCCGTGCTGCCAATCCTCCACCTCAACGGCTACAAGATCGCCAACCCGACCGTGCTCGGCCGGATGCCCGACAGCGAGATCCGCGATCTCTTCCGCGGCTTCGGCCACGAGCCGCTGTTCGTCGAGGGCGACGATCCGCAACCGATGCACCAGGCCATGGCCGACGCGCTCGACGTCGCGATCGCCAGCATCCGCTCGATCCAGCAGCACGCCCGCGACGGACGCACGAGCGTCGAGCGGCCGCGCTGGCCGATGATCGTGCTGCGCAGCCCGAAGGGCTGGACCGGCCCCAGGGAAGTCGACGGCAAGAAGGTCGAAGGCTTTTGGCGCGCGCACCAGGTGCCCGTTGCAGGCTGCCGCGAAAGCCCGGCGCATTTGAAGATTCTCGAGGACTGGATGCGCAGCTACGAGCCGGAAAAACTGTTCGACACGAACGGCGCGCTCATCCCCGAACTGCAGGCTCTCGCGCCCGAAGGGAACAGGCGCATGGGCGCCAATCCGCATGCCAATGGCGGGCTGCTGAAGAAGGAGCTGAAGCTGCCGGACTTTCGCAGCTTCGCGCTCGACGTGCCGCAGCCGGGCAGTGTCACGGGCGAAGCGACGCGTGAGCTCGGTAAATTCTTGCGCGACGTCATCCGCCTCAACGCGCGGGAGCGCAACTTCCGCATCATGGGCCCGGACGAGACCGCATCAAACCGGCTCGATGCCGTGTTCGACACCACCGAGCGCGTCTGGATGGAGCCGATCGAACCTTACGACGTGCATCTCGCGCAAGACGGCCGCGTGATGGAAGTCTTGAGCGAGCATCTTTGCCAGGGCTGGCTCGAGGGCTACCTGCTCACCGGCCGCCACGGCTTCTTCTCCTGCTACGAGGCCTTCATCCACATCGTGGATTCCATGTTCAACCAGCACGCCAAATGGCTCAAGGTGACGCGGCACCTGCCATGGCGACGACCGATCGCCTCGCTCAACTATCTCCTGACCTCGCATGTCTGGCGCCAGGACCATAACGGCTTCAGCCATCAGGATCCCGGATTCGTCGATCTCGTCGCCAACAAGAAGGCCGATATCGTCCGCATCTATTTCCCGCCGGACGCCAACACGCTCTTGTGGATCGCCGATCACTGCCTGCGCACGTACAATCGCATCAACGTCATCGTTGCCGGCAAGCAGCCGGCGCCGCAATGGCTGTCGATGCAGGAGGCGGCGACGCATTGCGATGCCGGCATCGGCATCTGGACCTGGGCCGGCAACGAGGACGCCGGCAGCGAGCCCGACGTGGTGATGGCCTGCGCCGGCGACGTGCCGACATTGGAGACGCTCGCGGCCGTCGACCTCTTGCGCAAGGCGCTGCCCGATTTGAGGATCCGCGTCGTCAACGTCGTCGACCTCATGACGCTGCAGCCGAAAGGGCAGCATCCGCATGGGCTTTCCGATCGGGACTTCGACGGCCTGTTCACGACGGACAAGCCCGTCATCTTCGCCTATCACGGCTATCCTTACCTCATCCACCGTCTCACCTATAACCGCACCAACCATGCCGGCATGCATGTGCGCGGCTTTGCCGAGGAAGGCACCACGACGACGCCGTTCGACATGGTCGTGCTCAACGGGCTCGACCGCTACCATCTCGCGATCGAGGCGATCGAGCGCGTGCCGGGGCTGGCGACCAAGGCCGCACAGGTCAAGCAGAGGTTCCGCGACAAGCTGATCGAGCATTCGCGTTACGTGCGCGAGCAAGGCGAGGATATGCCGGAAATCCGCGACTGGGTCTGGCCGGGCAAGGCAGGCTGACGTCGTGGTGACGTCAGTCCTCGTCCTCAATTCGGGCTCGTCGAGCATCAAGTTCGGCCTGTTCGATATCGCCTCGGCCGAGCCTGCCTTGCTCTGCAAGGGCCTTTTCGACGAGCACGAGGCGAAGCCCCGGCTTGTGGTGAAGGACCCCGCAGGCAAAGATCTGTTCGCGACGCAGAGCGACGCTGCGGATGCGGGCAGCGGCCATCTGTTCGCCGACGTGCTCGGCTTTATCGAGGATCGTTTCGGCAAAGGCCGCTTGCGCGCCGTCGGCCATCGCGTGGTCCATGGCGGTCCGGACTACTCCGGCCCGATCGAGCTGACGGACGATGTCTATGCAAAGCTCGAGGCGCTGACGCCGCTGGCGCCGCTGCACCAGCCCCGCTGCCTTGAACCGGTCCGCACCATCGGCGCAATCAGGCCCGGGCTGACGCAGATCGCATGCTTCGACACCGCCTTCCACCACGGCATCACGCCACCCGCGAGCCGCTTCGCGATCCCGCGCCGCTTCGAGGAACGCGGCATCCGGCGCTACGGCTTTCACGGCCTCTCGTTCGAATATGTCGCGGGTCGTCTCGCCGAAGTCGCGCCCGACGTCGCCACGAAGCGCCTCGTGATCGCGCATCTCGGCAACGGCGCGAGCCTCTGCGCATTGCGCGACGGCCGCAGCGTCGACACCACGATGGGACTGACGCCGCTCGATGGCCTCGTGATGGGGACGCGGAGCGGCACCATCGATCCCGGCGTGCTGCTCTATCTGCAGCAGCACGAGAAAATGAGTGTCGAAGACGTCCAGCACCTGCTCTATCACGAGTCCGGCCTGCTCGGCGTCTCCGGCATCTCCGCCGACATGCGCACGCTGCTGGCGAGCGGCGAGAGCGCCGCGCGCGACGCCGTCAAGCTCTTCACCTTCCGCGCGGCGCAAGAGATCGCGGTGATGGCGAACACGCTCGGCGGGCTCGACTGTCTCGTTTTCACCGGCGGCATCGGCGAGCATGCCAAGGAGATCCGTAGCCAGATTGGTGAGCGGCTGGGCTGGCTCGGCTTGCGCATCGATGCGGCTGCGAACGACGCGATGTGCGAACGCATCGGCGCCGCGGACAGCGCGGTCGATGTGCATGTCATCCCGACGAACGAGGAACTGACGATCGCACGGCATTGCGTCGCGGTGCTACACCACTCCCCGACGGGGAGAGGTCGGATTGTGTAGCAATCCGGGCGAGGGCCGCAGCGTTCAGCGAGACCATAACCCCTCACCCGGATCGCATCTTGTGATGGCGATCCGACTACTCCCTACGGGAGAGGTGAACCGCGTTCGGAGCTACACCGGCAGCCAAACCCTGTCTGCTCAGTGAATCCCCGCAAAAATCTGGAAACACCCGATCGCAACCTCGATCACGATCAGCACCACCACCGCGATTTCGAGGCGCAGCGAGCGCTGGGTGTCGATGATGTCGGTGAGTGCATCGGCCGTCTCCGAGATGACCTTGAGCTTGCGCTCGAGCGTGTCGAGACGCTCCGTCAGCTCGTATTCGTCTTCCAGGCGCGCATAGAGGCGGTCGAGCTGAGGCTTTTCCCAGAGCGCGTCGGGCTTCTCGGCAACCGCGACGCGGCCGGCGACGCGCTGCTGGACGAGCAGCGCATTGCCGATCAGCTGAAGAATGCCCTTGCGCCGCCGCGACGTGCGGCCTTTCTCGGCGAGCTCCCGCGCAAAGGGTTCGATGACGTCGAAGACCGCAGCGACGCGCCGCTCGTCGCGCGCCAGCGACGTGCTCTTGGCGAGCGCGTCCGCGATCAGCAGCAGCCGCTCGTCGGAAAATTTCGACAGGCAGATCGGCCCGCCGGGTTGGATCGCTTCGGCATTCTCGTCGTGGCAAAGTTGCGCCTGCGCGGTCTCCTCCTCATAGGGGCTGAGCTCGCCGACCACGCGTGACTTGAGACCATCGATGAGGACCTTCTCCTCCGACGGCAGCAGCCCGATCAGCACCACGACGCCGTAGCGGAAGATCACGGCAAGGCCGCCATGGACGCGGAAGGCGGCTGGCGTCGAGGACACCAGCGCGCCGATCTCGAGGCCCGACGGGTTGATGCGTTCGCCCAACATCACGGCGCGGATCCGCAAGCTCGGCGCAGCGTCCGTCTTCGGCGATACCGGCGTCGCAGCAATGGGAAGCTGATCGGCGTTCATTGGACACATCCCGCTCTGCGCAACGGCGCTTGCACGTTTCCCATCTGCACGGTCCATGTGAAATTGCTGTTGCAATCTTGCGGAACAGCCTTCACCCCGACGATATCGGTGGAGAAACGCACCGTTTGAAGCTCACGAAACCGAAATTCGCCGAAACTTTCGGCAAGGTAAGGCCCCTGCGCGCGACATATTCGGCTGCGATGGGCCCACGCCGGTTTACCATCGCACGCCGAGGCCCAGCCGAAAAGTTGCGCTCGGCAGCGCAGCATGTTTATGACAACATCATAACGAGCTACGCTTCTCCCGAATTGCGGACATCGAAGCCTCAATCATGCTGAGCGTCATCATTCCGACCGAAGGCGTCGAGCAGACCGCGGTCGCGACTCTGGCCGCGCTGGTACCCGGTGCCGCGGCGGGGATCATCAAGGAGGTGCTGCTGGTCGATGGCACGAGCAGCGGCGTCATCGAGCGCGTTGCCGACGTCGCCGGCTGCCGTTTCGTCGGCTGCGAGGGGTCCTCGCAAGGCGCGGCGCTCGCCGCGGGTGCGCGCGAGGCCCGTTCGCCCTGGCTGATGTTCCTCCCCGCCGGCGCGGTGCTGGACACCGGTTGGATCGAAGAGACCACCCAGTTCATCCAGGCCGTCGCGGCCAGCGGCCGGGATCGTGCGGCCGTGTTTCGCTATGCCCGTTCGCCTTACGCCGATACCGGGTTCCGGGACGTTCTCTGGTCCGTGGCACGCAAGCTGGTCGGCCCCCTCAGCGATCAGGGGCTCCTGATCGCGCGAGATCATTACGACAGGCTCGGCGGCTATCCGCCCCAGGCCCGTCGTTCCGAAGCGCGGCTGCTCAGGCGGCTCGGCCGCTCCTCCCGGACGATGCTGCGCAGCCGGATCGTCATGGTCGCATAAGGCCACCCAATACTTGCCAAAGTCAAATAATTATTTGACAATGGCAATTATTGAGGTGTCCCATGCCAATCGACGGTACCGACGGCCAGATCGCAGCGGTTCGCGCCTTCAACCGCTTCTACACCCGCAAGCTCGGCGTGCTCGACCAACATCTGGGAAATAGCCCGTTCTCACTCAGCGAGGCCCGCGTGCTCTACGAGCTCGCGCATCGCGACGACCTTGCGGCCAAGGAGATCGGAACCGAGCTCGGTCTCGACCCCGGCTATCTCAGCCGCATCGTCCAGAGCTTCGACGAAAAGGGACTGATCACGCGAAAGCCCTTGCCGGCAGATCGCAGGCAATACCAGCTCAGCCTCACCGCCAAGGGCCGACAGACCTTCGCCAAGCTGAATTTGAGCTCGCAGAACGAGATCGCCGCGATGCTGGCCGAGCTTTCCGCCGGCGATGCAACGCGACTCACGCAGGCGATGGCGACGATCGAGACCGTGCTGGAGCAAGGTCGAAGCCAACCTGCTTCCGTCGTGCTGCGCAGCCATCGCGTCGGGGACATGGGCTGGGTCATCGCCAAGCAAGGCGCCGCCTATGCCGCGGACTACAACTGGGACATCAGCTACGAGGCGCTGGTCGCCGAGATCTGCGCCCAGTTCATCCGGAACTACGACGCCGCGCGCGAGCACTGCTGGATCGCGGAAGTCGACGGCGAGCCGGTAGGCTCGATCTTTCTGGTCAAGGCCGCGGACGAGATCGCCAAGCTGCGCCTGTTGCAGGTGGAGAAGAAGGCGCGCGGACTCGGTGTCGGCCGCGCGCTGGTCCAGCAATGCATCCAGGGTGCGCGCGAGCGGGGCTACAAAAGAATGACGCTGTGGACGCAGAGCATCCTGGTGGCTGCGCGCGGCATCTACCGGAGCGCTGGATTCGAACTGGTCGCGACGAAGCCTCACCACAGCTTCGGGCACGATCTGGTCGGCGAGACCTGGGAACGGGATCTGTAGCGATATCGCCATCAGCGGACTGCGCATGAATGCGCCCTCTCCCCTTGCGGGAGAGGGCCGCGCCGTCGGTCGATACAAGCTCATTGGGGTGAGGGGTATGGCTCCGAGCACCTCGCGCGCGGATAGCTACCCCTCATCCGGCGCTTCGCGCCACCTTCTCCCCGCATCCGCCTTCGCCAAGGCTTCGGCGGACATGAGGGAGAAGGAAAGAAAGGAGAAGTTACACCGTCGCGCCTTGCGCCTTCGGCCTGCGCAGATGCTCATCGAGCCGCGGCATGATCTCGACGAAATTGCAGGGGCGCGTGCGGTAGTCGAGTTGTGCGGCGAGGATGCCGTCCCAGCCGTCGCGGCAGGCGCCGGGGGAGCCGGGCAGGCAGAAGATGTAGGTCGCACCGGCGACGCCTGCGGTGGCGCGGCTCTGGATCGTCGAGGTGCCGATCTTGGCGTGGCTCAGCATGTGGAAGGCGATGGAGAAGCCGTCCATGCGCTTCTCGAACAGCGGCTCGACCGCCTCCGGCGTGACGTCGCGGCCGGTGAAGCCGGTGCCGCCGGTGGTGATGACGACGTCGACGCCGGCCTCTGCAATCCAGCGGCGGATGACGGCGCGGATCGCCTCGACGTCGTCGGTGACGATCTCGCGCGCGGCGAGATGATGGCCGGCAGCCAGGAGCCGATCGACGAGCGTCTGGCCGGATTTGTCATCGGCAAGCGCGCGCGTGTCCGAGACGGTGAGCACTGCGATGTTGAGCGGGATGAACTGTTTGGATTCGTCGATCGAGGCCATTTCGCTACACCTTCTCTCCCGCTCGCCGGCATCATCCTTCGAGGCTCGCTGAAGAGGCGAGCACCTCAGGATGACGGCACCACTCCCGGATGCCCAGATGCGCAATCGCGCATCATATTTCAGCCTACGCAGCGCCCGGAGCGAAAGACCACTACGGCCCGCCGCCGCCGAACGTATTGCAGGCCTGCAGCGTGCCCTGCTGATAGCCGGTCATGAACCATTGCTTGCGCTGCGCGGCCGAGCCGTGGGTGAAGGAGTCGGGCACGACGCGCCCCGTGGCCTGACGCTGCAGCGTATCGTCGCCGATCGCGCTCGCCGTGGTCAGGGCGGCGTCGATGTCGCCCTGTTCGAGGAAGTTCGGACGCTTCTTCGCCTCGCGATTGACCCAGACGCCGGACAGACAATCAGCCTGCAGTTCGACCTTCACCTGCAGCGCGTTCGACTCGGCCTTGCTGCCGGCCTGCTGCTGCAGACGCGTCACCTTCGGGATGATGCCGAGCAGGTTCTGGATGTGATGGCCGGCCTCATGCGCGATGATATAGGCGGTGGTGAAATTACACGCCGACTTGCCGGAGCAGCCGCGGAAGCGCGTCTCGACCTCGCGGAAGAACGCCGTGTCGAGGAAGATGGTGCGGTCCGGCGGGCAATAGAACGGCCCCATCGCCGACTCGGCCCGGCCGCAGCGGCCGCCATTGGTGGCGTTGCGGAACAGCACGACCTTCGGGCCGGTGTAAGACTGGTTGCTGGCCTGGAAGATCTCGCTCCAGCGATCGTCGATCTCGCCGAGAATGCCGGAGATCATGCTGCCCATCTCGTCGGTCGGCGCGCCGCGCTTGGCCTGCGAAGACGGGCGGTCGCTCTGGTAGCTCGGCGCCTGGCCGCCGCCGGTGAGGATCTCGGCGCCGCCGATCAGGATGCGCGGATCGATGCCGAAGGCGTAGCCGACGAGGCCGAGCACGATGATGGTGCCGATGCCGAGCCCGCCGCCGCCCATCGGCAAGCCGAATCCGCCGCCGCCTCCACCGCCTAACCCTCCGCCGCCATCGTCGCGACGATCCTCGACGTCGTCGCTGCGGCGGAAATCATCGTAGCGCATGGCGGGCTTCCCTTAGGTCCTTGATGGCGTCAATTGGGCGGCGCAGAGGCGCTGGAGCTCAACGCGCCACATACGTAAAATTTCCGTTGCCTTTATCAATATCTTGGCCGGCAAAAATTGCCTAGTGCGACAGTGCCATCGCATCAGCAATTTTTTCCGAGGGCCGTGCATTTTTTTCCGAGAGAAAATTGGCCGCCGCAAGGCCGCTGCCGCGCAGTGAAATGCGAAATACACTGCAAAACGCGGCAAACGCGCGCAATCTCCGGCTCACACAACCCTGCGCGACACCTGCTCACGAGCGCGGCGGGTTAAGTCGATTTTTACTTTGCCGCTTCATTGTAACGGTCAGTCGGTTGTTTGGTCCCGCGTCGCCGACAGCGTCGCCTGAGTCAGAGTTCTTGAGTCATGGTAGTGTCGCGTCGCGGGGCGTCTGCAAGGGCGCCCCGCACAAATTTTGAGTCTCCGTCCCACAGCATCATCCTCGGCGATTGCGTCGCCGAGATGTCGAAGCTTCAGGCCGGTTCGGTCGATCTGGTGTTCGCAGATCCGCCTTACAATCTCCAGCTCAAGGGCGATCTCAAGCGCCCTGACGAATCCCATGTCGACGCCGTCAACGACGACTGGGACAAGTTCGATTCGTTCTCCGCCTATGACGATTTCACCCGCGCCTGGCTGCTGGCCGCGCGCCGCGCGATGAAGCCGTCGGCGACGATCTGGGTGATCGGCTCCTATCACAACATCTTCCGCGTCGGCGCGATCATGCAGGACCTCGGCTTCTGGCTCCTGAACGACATCGTGTGGCGCAAGACCAATCCGATGCCGAACTTCCGCGGCCGTCGCTTCACCAACGCGCACGAGACCATGATCTGGGCCGCGCGCGACGAGAAGGCCAAGGGCTACACCTTCAACTACGAGGCGCTGAAAGCCGCCAACGAGGACGTGCAGGCACGCTCCGACTGGCTGATCCCGCTCTGCACCGGCGAGGAGCGCCTCAAGGGCGCCGACGGCAAGAAGGTGCACCCGACGCAGAAGCCGGAAGGCCTGCTCGCGCGCGTGCTGCTGTCGTCGTCCAAGCCCGGCGATCTCGTGATCGATCCCTTCAACGGCACCGGCACCACCGGCGCCGTCGCCAAGCGCCTCGGCCGCTCCTATATCGGCTTCGAGCGCGACAAGACCTACGCCAAGGCGGCCGAAGCGCGCATCGCCGCGGTCGAGCCGCTGTCGGAAGAGAGCCTCGCCCCGTTCATGACCGCGCGCGAAGCCCCGCGCGTGGCGTTCTCCGAGCTGATCGAGCGCGGCATGATCATGCCCGGCACGAAACTGTTCGACGCCAAGAAGAAGCTCGGCGCGCTGGTCCGCGCCGACGGCGCCATCATGTTCGGCGACAAGGTCGGCTCGATCCACCGCATGGGCGCGGTGGCGCAAGGCGCGCAGGCCTGCAACGGCTGGACCTTCTGGCACGTCGAGACCAAGAAGGGCCTCAAGCTGATCGACGAGCTCCGCGCGGAGATCCGCGCGGGTATGGCGGCGGAGTAGATCCTCTCCGTCGTCATTCCGGGGCGCGCGCAAGGTGCGCGAGCCCGGATTGACGGCGTCTTGAAAGCCGCCAACGTCAGGACTAGATTCGTCCGATCAGCCCCGTCCCGACCGGCTTGGTCCCATGCGACGACAGTCCGAGACATTGCTGCTGGTGCCGCTGCTGCCGATCTTCCTGATCGGCATGTTTCCGATGTTCCTGATCGCCCTGCTCGGATTTTTCGGCCTCGCCTTGTTCGGCGTGCTGGTGATCTGCGTCGGGCTCGCCAGCAGCAACGAGGCGCACGACAATTTCAACCACGACGCCATCGTGCACGGCTATGCCCGGGAAACCGAGCGCGCGGCACGGGCGTCAGACATGCACCTCGCCGCGCGGCTCGGCTTGCGTCTCGAAGCGGTCGGCGTCGCGATGGTCGTTACGGCCACGATCGGACTTTGTTACGCCGGCTGATCTGCGCCGCGCGCAGATACCACACGGCAAACTCGCCGGTTGCTCTCCCCGCCAAGGATCAGGCAAGAAAAAAGCCGCCGCGGGAGCCATGACGCTGCGCCCGCTCTCGGCCGCTGGGGAGATGCTCAATGCTCAAATTCTATTTCAACGGATCGCCGAACCCGACCAAGGTCGCGCTGTTCCTCGAAGAGGCTGGCCTGGCTTACGAGCCGGTGAAGATCGATACCCGCAAGGGCGAGCAGTTCACGCCGGAGTACCTGAAGATCAATCCGAACGCCAAGGTGCCGGCGATCGACGACAACGGCACGGTCGTGTTCGACAGCAACGCCATCCTGCTCTATCTCGCCGAGAAGACCGGAAAGTTCCTGCCGTCAAACCGCGCCGAGCTGTTGTCCTGGCTGATGTTCGTGGCCACCGGCGTCGGGCCCTATTCGGGCCAGGCCGTGCATTTCAAGCATTTTGCGCCGAAGGACCAGAACCACGACTACGCCCATAACCGCTACCAGTACGAGGCCGACCGTCACTACCAAATCCTCGACGGTCACCTCAAGGGCCGCCGCTACATGGTCGGCGACGACTATTCGATCGTCGACATGGCGCTGTGGGGCTGGGCGCGGATGGTGCCGTTCAAGCTCGGCGACGACGCCTTTGCGCGCTACCCGAACGTGAAGCGGCTGTTCGACGAGATCTCGGCGCGGCCGGCAGCCGCCCGCGCGATCGCACTGAAGGACAAGTTCACCTTCAAGGCCGAGATGGACGACGAAGCGCGCGCCAACATGTTCAAGCACATGACGACGAAAGTGGCCTGATCACACCGCACCGCGACGCAAGGCCACGCGCCTGCGCGTGGCCTTTTGCTTTCAGGCGGCGTGGACCGACTCCAGGAACTTTGCGACCTCGAGCTTCAGCCGGTTGCTGTCTGAAGACAGCGAGCGCGCCGCCGACAACACCTGCGAGGACGCCGAGCCTGTATCGGATGCGCCGCGTTGCACGTCGCCGATATTGGTCGAGACGCGCTGGGTGCCGTGTGCAGCCTGCTGGACGTTGCGGGAGATCTCTTGCGTGGCCGCGCCCTGCTGCTCCACGGCGGCCGCAACGGTGGAGGAAATTTCCGACAACCGCTCGATGGTGCCGCTGATCTCCCGGATGGAGCCGACCGACTCTTCCGTCGCGGCCTGAATGCCGGAGACCTGCTGGGCGATCTCGCCCGTGGCCTTCGCGGTCTGCTCCGCCAGCGCCTTCACCTCGGACGCGACCACGGCAAAGCCGCGGCCGGCTTCGCCTGCGCGCGCGGCCTCGATGGTGGCGTTCAGCGCCAAGAGGTTGGTCTGGCCGGCGATCGTGCTGATCAGCTCGACAACGTCACCAATGCGGGCGGCGGCCTTGGAGAGTTCGCCGACGCGGGCGTTGGTCTTGCTCGCCTGCCCCACGGCCTCGCCGGCGATGCGTGCGGATTCCTGGACCTGACGCGCGATCTCGGAGACCGAAGAGGACAGCTCTTCGGTGGCCGAGGCGACAGCCTGGACGTTGGCGCTGGCTTCCTGCGAGGCGGAGGCGACTTCCGTCGACAGATCCTGGGCGCGCGCGGCGGTCGCGGTCAGCGTGCCGGCCGACGTCTCGAGCTCGCTCGACGCCGACGACACGGTCTCGACGATCTCGCCGACCGCCTGCTCGAACTGGTCGGCGAGCCGGACCATGTCCTTCTTGCGGTCCTCGGCCTGCCGCGCCTCGATCTCGGTCTGCTCGTGACGCAGACGCTCGGTGTCGATCATGTTGTCCTTGAACACCTGGATCGCCTTGGCCATGTCGCCGATCTCGTCTTTCTTGCCGCGCGAGGGGATCTCGACCGCGAGATTGCCGCCGGCGAGCAGCCCCATCGCGCGCGTCATTGACGTCAGGGGTCCGACGATGCTGCGGGCGATCAGGAAGGCCACGATCACGCTGAACAGAACTGCAAGACCACCCGCGGCCTCCTGAATCCATGTCGTGCTGGCAATGACGGCTGCTGCGCTGGTACGCGTCTTCTGCGAGTCAGCCGTCAGCCCGGTGTCCGCGACCTTGAGCTTGTCGATACTTCCGGTGATCAAGGGCGCAATGTTGTTGCGGTAAGTTTCCTCGGCCAGGAGGATCGCAGTGGACGTCGACTCGAACGCCGCCTGGTAGGCCGCAAGCGAGGCCTTGACCGGGGCGAGCGCGGACTTGACCTGCTCTGGCAGACTGGCCTCTTGGAGCGCCGTGATCCGTTGCTGCGCCCTCTCCGTATTGGCTCTGAAGGCCGAGGATGCCTTGGAATCGCGCATGGCGAGAAAGCGCCAGCTCGCCAGACGTGCCTGGAGGATTTTGGATTCGAGGTCGGCGACGGGTGCCGTAATCTCCGGATCGTGCGTGCCATGCGCCGCGATGACCAGCTTGCCGGCATTGGCGTTCAGCTCCTCGCCGCCCGGCAGCAGGGCGGCCTTGCCTTTCGTCGTCTCCTTGACGGCGGCGCCCATGCGCCCGCGCAGCGACTGCAGTTTCTCGATATCGCCAACGAGGCCGTCATAGATCTTGCGCCGCTCGTCCGAGAACGACGCCGCCGAGGCCGCTTTCAGCAACTCGACCGTCGCCGCCTCGCGTTCCGCGGCTTCCTTGAACGCGGGTTCGTTGGCATCATAAATATAGCGCAGATTGGCGCGCTGGAGCGCCTGGAGATGGATCGATATCTCCCGGACGCGCGCTGCATTGTCCGAGAAGGCCGACATTCTCGCGACCTGCTCCTGGACCGCCCACAGGTTCCAGACGGCAACCACGGCCATGATCAGGCCCACCGCGGCAAGAGCCGTAAAGCCGGCGTAAAGACGTCCCCGGATTCTCAAACGAATGCCCGGCATGATGCCGCCCCCCAAGAATTCGAGCAGCCGAACGTCCCCCACGGCGATTCTCACTGCGCGGCAGCACAATGAAGGACACTCGTTAATTGTGTCCTTCTTGATCGGGCCGAGGCCGCGGTGTCGGCGGGTGCCTGCTGAGCGTTCGCCCGCCACCTCGAGACAAGCGGATCAGCCGGCCGCCCCGATTGCTGCTTGCGGAAACGGACCGAGCGCCCTCTCGGTCAGCACCGAGTCACAGTACTCGCGGATCTCCTTGATCTTGCCGTCCTCGAACCGGAACACGAGGCAATAATCGTTGTCGTAGCGCACACCCTCGGGGGTCACGTTGTCGCCCTTGGCTTCCACCACGACGATGTCGCCATCGGCGATGAAGCGGCGGGCGACCGTGCGTGTCCGGTCGCGCAGGCGGGTGCGCACATAGCCGTGCAGATCGTTGAGGATGGCCTCCTTGCCGGTGAAGGTGCGCGACCAGGAATACTGCCCGGTCACGACCCATCTGGCATCGTCGGCAAGGCTTGCGGTGAACAGGGAGCGATCGCGCACCGCCGGGTCGGGGCTCGCGGCAGCGGCGAAAATATCCTGCATCAGTTTCTTGTTGGCGCTCGCGCTCATGGCGGCATCTCCGTTTGGTGGCAACACGCAGAACATCGCCGCGCGAACGTAATTCTTCAAATCGATAGCGAATATGATATTTATTCACCTCATGAATTTGAATTCGCTCGATCTCAATCTACTGACCGCGCTGGACGCGCTGCTGCGCGAGGCCAATGTCAGCCGCGCCGCGATGCGCATCGGGCTGTCGCAGCCGGCCACGAGCCACGCCCTTCAGCGGCTGCGCGATATCTTTGGCGATCCGCTGCTGGTGCGCACCGGCGCGCGCATGGAGCTGACGCCGCGAGCACAGGCCCTGCGCGCGCCGCTGGCGCAGGCGCTCGACCAGGTGCGCGGGCTGTTCGTGCCCGATGAGTTCGACGCCGCGCGCAGCGAGCGGTCATTTCGCCTGATGATGCCGGATCTCGCCGTCGAGCTATTGATGCCGCCGCTGATGGAGAAGGTGACGCGCCTTGCGCCCAACGTCCGCGTCGACGTGGTGCCGTGGCGGGGCCCTGCGATCTTTCACGCCGAGTTCGCCCGCACCATCGATCTCGTGATCTCGATCGGCAACGCGTTCAAGGGCTTTCACCGCCAGCTGCTTTACACCGACAGCGACGCGCTGGCGGTGCGGCGCGGTCATCCACTTGCGTCGAAGCTGAAGCGGCGCGAGACGTTCCTGGCCGCACGCCATGTCGGCGTGATCATCCGCGGCAATGCTGAGGATCTCATCGACACCTGGCTGCGCGGCAAAGGCATCGAACGGCATATCTCGCTGGTGGTGTCGGGTTATCTCGAAGCGTTGCACGTCGCTGCACGCACCGACCTCGTCGCCTTCGTGCCGCGGCGGCTGATCGCCGCGCTGTCAAAACAGCTCGGGCTGGTGACGGTGACGCCGCCGCTCGACCCCGGGATCGACGAGCAGTTCATGTTTCACCCGACGCGGGCGCAGATGGATCCGGGCTCGATCTGGCTGCGGCGACTCGTGCTGGAGACAGGACGCGAGCTGGAGAAACGGAAAGCTGGATAGGATGCACCATCGGCAAACTCGCCGTCGTCCCGGACAAGCGCAGCTCTTGGCAACGCGCAGCGTTGTCCAGGGCGGAGCGCCGATCCGGGACCCATAGCCACAGGCCGTGGTGAGGCGAAGACTCGTGGTTGTCGGCTCGCGCCACAACTTCTCCCTCGGGTGACGGGTCCCGGGTCAGCGCTGACGCTTGCCCGGGACGACAGGAGAATATGTGGCCACGCCTCGGCGAACCCTACGCCTTCTGTTCGGCCATCACCTTGCGCACGGCGGGCCGGTCCGACATGCGCTTGAAATGGTCGGCGATCTTCGGCGTGGCGTTGATGTCGACGCTGTCGCCTTCGAGCCAGGTCGAGAGCGTGTAGAGATAGGGGTCGCAGACCGTGAACTGATCGCCCATCACCCAGGGGCCCCTGAACATCTTTTGTTCGATCAGGGAGAAGCAGGCGCCCATGGTCTTCGGCACCATCGCCTTCATGTCGGCGAACGAGCTCTCTTGCGTGGCCCAGCGCGCGCCGCGCATCTTGTGGGCATGGTTGATGTGCACGGTCGAGCAGAGATAGGAGTTGAACGACTGCACTTGTGCGAAGTCGAAGGGATCGTCGAGCGGGGCGAGCTTCGCCTTGGGGAAGGTCTGCGCGACATAGGCCAGCATCGCCGGCGTCTCGGTCAGGACGCCGCGATCGGTCACCAGGGCCGGCACGCGGCCCTTCGGGTTGATGGCGAGATAATCCGGGCTGTTCTGCTGGTTGTCCTTGAAGCTCAGCCGTTCAGCCGTGTAGTCGGCGCCGGCTTCTTCTAGGGCGATATAGGTGGCGAGCGCGCAGGTGCCGGTGGCGTAGTAGAGCTTCAGCATGTCGGACCTCATGGGAAAGCTGGAAATTAACGGCTGGCAGCCCCCACGTCCATAGCACGAGCTTCTCTTCGCAGTTGCCCACCGCCGCCTCGCTGTGCCAAGACGCCTGCAATTGGAGGGGCTTTCTCATGACCGTACTCATCGCCGGCGGCGGCATCGGCGGGCTGACCCTTGCGCTCAGCCTGCACGGAATCGGCGTTCCCGTAAAAGTGTTCGAGAGTGTCGCAGAATTGAAGCCGCTCGGCGTCGGCATCAACGTGCTGCCGCATGCGGTGCGCGAGCTGATCGAGCTCGGCCTGTTGGACAAGTTGGATGCCAGCGGCGTGCGGACGCGCGAGCTCGCCTATTTCTCCAAGCACGGCAAGCCGATCTGGAGCGAGCCGCGGGGGCTCGAGGCCGGCTACAAATGGCCGCAATTCTCGATCCATCGCGGCACGCTGCAGCAGCTCCTGCTCGACACCGCGGTCGAGCGGCTTGGCCGCGACAACATCCTCACCAGCCATCATCTGACCGGCTGGACCGAGACGGCGGATGGCGTGCGCGCCGACTTCATCGACAGGGCAACCGGCGAGGCCGCGGGAACTTACGAAGGCGCGATCATGATCGCCGCCGACGGCATCCATTCCGCGGCACGAGAAAAGCTCTATCCGAAGGAAGGACCGCCGATCTGGAACGGCCGCATCCTTTGGCGCGGCGTGACGCCGGCAAAAGCCTTCCTCACCGGCCGCACCATGATCATGGCCGGCCACGAGATCCTGAAATTCGTCTGCTATCCGATCTCGAAGGAGCCGGATGCTAGCGGCAACCATCTGATCAACTGGGTCGCCGAGCGCCACATGCCGCCGACCTATCAGTGGCGGCGCGAGGACTATAACCGCACCGCCCGGCTGGAGGAGTTTTTGCCCTGGTTCGAGAGCTGGACCTTCGACTGGCTCGACGTGCCCGGCCTGATCAGGAACTGTCCGCACGCCTACGAATATCCGCTGGTCGACCGCGATCCGGTGTCGCAATGGACGTTCGGCAAGGTCACGCTGATGGGCGATGCCGCCCATCCGATGTACCCGATCGGCTCCAACGGCGCCTCGCAGGCGATCCTCGATGCGCGCACCATCACCCGCGAGATCCTGGCGCGCGGTCCGACGCAAGCCGCACTGCTCGCCTATGAAGCCGAGCGGCGCCCCGCGACCACCGACCTCGTGCTGCTCAACCGCAAGAACGGCCCTGAGCAGGTGATGCAGCTCGTCGAGGAGCGCGCGCCCGACGGCTACAATGTCGTCACCGACGTGCTGTCGCAGAAAGAGCTGGAAGACATCGCCGCAAACTACAAGCGCGTGGCGGGCTTCCAGGTCGAAGCGCTGAATGCGAAGCCGCCGATCGTGAGCAAGGACGCGCGGGCGGGGGCGTGAGGCTCTCGCAAGAAGCGAGATGCGCTTCGATGTGCCCTCTCCCCTTGCGGGAGACGGCATCTCCGCTGGTGGAGGCGCACTCGCTTGGGTGAGGGGTTCTCTCCGCGCGTTCGCCTCTCACAACTGAACTTGCGGAGACATACCCCTCATCCGGCGCTTCGCGCCACCTCCTCCCACAAGGGGAAAAGGGAAGTGGAGCGCGCCGCTACTCTCAGTCACTTCACCACCCTCGCCGCTTCCAGCAATCGCTCGCTCGCGCTTGCCGTCGCCAGCACCGTGCCGTCTTCCGCCATCAGCCGGGCCTCGACGAACGCAATGGTCTTGCCGAGCTGCGTCACCTTGGCCTCACCAATGATCGGCCCGGGCTTTGCCGGCGCCAGGAAGTTCACGGTCATGCTGATCGTCGTGGTGTAAAGCCGGCCCTCACTCATCACCAGCACGGCCGGACCCATGGTGTCGTCGAGCATCGCGGAGAGCATGCCGCCCTGGATGAATCCGGCGGGATTGCAGAACTCAGGTCTGCCCTCGAAGCCGAGCTTGATCCAACCCTCCTCGGGACGGGCATCGAGCAGGCGCCAACCAAGCAACTCGGCACAGGGCGGCCTCTTGAAATTATCGAGTGCGGTCTTGACCATTGGCAGCCTCCGTTTCGCACACTGATAGCGCAGCGCTGCTGCCAGCGTGTTGTCAGGACGATCGGCCCGACGGCCGATCCAGCGCGTGCGCGATCACCTTGCGCATGACGTTGGGCAGCGCCTCATCGGCCAGGGTCGCGATCGGAACCCAGCGCATGCCCTCGGGCGCGCGGGTGCGGGCTTCAGCCTTCGCGGTGTAGACCACGAGCTCCAGCGGGAAATGCGTGAAGACGTGGGTGACCACGCCGACCCTGCGCTGCCAACGCGACAGCCCCTTCAGCGCCGGCGCCTGCCGTTTTGCGGCCGCATCCTCTTGGCCGGCCAGCCAGTCCGAGCCCGGCACTTCGGTCATGCCGCCGAGCAGACCCTTCTCAGGCCTTGAGCGCACCAGCAGATCGTCGCCGCGCGTGATGACGAAGGCAGCGCCACGCCGCAACGTTCCACTCTTCTTCGGCGCCTTGCGCGGAAACGTCTCCTGCGTGCCCTGCGCACGCGCCGTGCAATCCTCGTTCAGCGGGCACAGCGAGCAGGCCGGCTTCTTCGGCGTGCAGATCGAGGCGCCGAGATCCATCAGGGCTTGCGCACTATCGCCGGCGCGGGAATTGGCAAGCAGCGTCGCCGCCAGCTGCTGGATCTGCGGCTTTGCCTGTGGCAGCTCCTGCTCGACCGCAAACAGGCGCGACACCACGCGCTCGATATTGCCGTCGACGGGCATGGTGTGACGATCGAACGCGATCGCCGCGATCGCGGCCGCCGTGTACGGCCCGATCCCCGGGAGCGCGCGCAGGCCCACTTCGGTGTCGGGAAAGGCGCCATCATGCTCGCGCGTCACGGCAACGGCGCAGGCATGCAGGTTGCGCGCACGGGAATAATAGCCGAGCCCCGCCCACATCCGCAGCACGTCATCCTGCGAGGCGGTCCCCAACGCCGTGACATCCGGCCAGCGCGCAACGAATTTCTCGAAATAAGGCCCGACCGCCTTCACCGTGGTCTGCTGCAGCATGATCTCCGACAGCCAGACGCGGTAGGGATCCGACGTCTCGCCGGGCCCGGCCCGCCAGGGCAACCTGCGGCGATGGCGGTCGTAC
The DNA here is from genome assembly GCF_053592855.1 of Bradyrhizobium sp. T-1. Lineage (NCBI taxonomy): Bacteria > Pseudomonadati > Pseudomonadota > Alphaproteobacteria > Hyphomicrobiales > Nitrobacteraceae > Bradyrhizobium > Bradyrhizobium sp. T-1. Next base: position 6,667,370 of record NZ_CM132115.1, read on the forward strand.
CAGGCGAGCAACGCGACCGGACGTGACACGGCCTCCGACGGTCTGGATTGCGATTTTGCCCTCAGGGCGGATTTGGGGCTCATGCTCTCACTGTAGCGGCGTCACACCGATCTCTCCACGTCATGCCCGCGCTCGTCGCGGGCATCCACGCCTTTCTTCGCTGCAAGGAGCCTGCGGGCGGCGCGGCGGGGTGCTATAAGGCCCCATGTCCAAATTCCCTCCCAAACCCGGCCCCATCAGCGCCAAGCCGCTCGGGATCCTGCTCAACGACGTCTTTGCCGAGGCCTATGCCAAGCAGGGATTTGCGGCGCGCGAGCTGGTGACGCGTTGGGCGCAGATTGCGGGGCCTGAGATTGCCGCGCATGCCGAGCCGCTGAAGATGCAATGGCCGCGGCCGGTCGAGGGCCAGCCGCAGGAGCCGGCGACGCTGGTGCTGCGGGTCGAGGGCCCGATGGCGCTGGAAATCCAGCACTCCGCGGACGTGATCCTGGAGCGGGTCAACCGTTTCTTCGGCTGGAGCGCCGTTGGAAAGCTCGCGTTCCGCCAGGCCCCGCTGTCCCGCCCCCGGCGCCCTGTGCGGCCCGGCCCGCCGGACCCCAAGGCCGTCGCCAAGGTGGCCGAGGGCCTGGGTGACATCGAAGATGAACAGTTGAAGACCGCGCTGGCGCGGCTCGGAGCCGCCATCAAGCGAAATTGAGCCTTATTCCAGCGCTAATCTGGACCCGTCCTTGTCGCTCGCCATTGCCTCAAACCACGTTTCAAGCTAGCGACAGGCCGCCCGGGAACCTGCATACGAGCCCGGGCGAGACCACGCCAATTCGGGAGCCGACCTTGATCATCACCCGCCGCGCCTTCACCACGATGCTGTCGCTGACCGGTCTTGCCGCGCTCGCCGGGCTCTCGCCGCTGCGGTTCATCTCCGATGCGATGGCGCAGGCCGCTGGCGATGTCGCCAAGCCGGTGTCGCTGCCCGACATGGCGCTCGGCCCGAAGGACGCCGCCGTCACCATCACCGAATTCGCTTCAATGACCTGCCCGCACTGCGCGGCCTTCAACGAGCAGGTGTTCCCGAAGATCAAGTCGGAATACATCGACACCGGCAAGATCCGTTACGTCTTCCGCGAGTTCCCGCTCGACATCAAGGCGGCTGCCGGCTCGATGCTGTCGCGCTGCATCGCCAAGGACGACGCGCCAAAATACTTCGCCGTCACCGACATGCTGTTCCGCCAGCAGAACGACTGGGTGGTGAAGAACACCACCGAGACCCTGACGCGGATCGGCAAGCAGGCCGGCCTCACCCAGCAGCAGGTCGAAGCCTGCCTGAAGGATCAGGCGCTGCTCGACAAGATCGCCGCCGATCAGAAATATGCCAGCGACGTTCTGAAGGTCGATTCCACGCCGACGTTCTTCATCAACGGCGAGAAGATCAAGGGCGAGACCTCGTTCGAGGAGTTCGCCAAGAAGATCAATCCGCTGCTGAAGAGCTGATTCGCTCGTCAAGATCCTGATTCGCATCTCAAAAGCCGTATCTTTCCCGGCATAAATCCCTTGGGAAAAGCGGCTTTCGCAGGTTGCCCTCGCGGCGCACCGCGGCCATTGTCCGCCGCATGAGGCGCCCCGCGCGACTCGCCCAGACAGCGACATTGCCTTCCATGGTATTGTCCGGGCAGGGGGATTCGCGCCTGCCAACAGAGATGCGTGCTAATGAAAATCACCCGCCTGCGCCTTCACGGCTTCAAGTCCTTCGTTGAGCCCACGGACTTCGTCATCGAGCCCGGCTTGACCGGCGTGGTCGGACCCAACGGTTGCGGCAAGTCGAACCTCGTCGAAGCGCTGCGCTGGGCGATGGGTGAAACCTCCTACAAGAGCTTGCGCGCCGCCGACATGGATGCGGTGATCTTCGCCGGCTCCGGCAACCGTCCGGCGCGCAACCATGCCGAAGTGACGATGACGATCGACAACGCCGATCGCACCGCGCCTGCGGCGATGAACGACAGCCAGCTGCTCGAAATCTCCCGCCGCATCGAGCGCGAGGCCGGCTCGGTCTATCGCATCAACGGCCGCGACGTGCGCGCCCGCGACGTGCAGATCCTGTTCGCCGACGCCGCCACCGGCGCGCGCTCGCCCGCCCTCGTCCACCAGGGCAAGATCGGCGAGATCATTCAGGCCAAGCCCGAGCAGCGCCGCCGCGTGCTGGAAGACGCCGCGGGCGTCGCCGGTCTGCACGCCCGCCGCCATGAAGCCGAGCTGCGCCTGAAGGCGGCTGAGACCAACCTCACCCGCGTCGAGGACGTGATCGGCCAGCTCTCCGGCCAGATGGAAGGCCTGAAGAAGCAGGCCCGCCAGGCCGTGCGCTATCGCGAGGTCGCCGCCAAGGTCCGCAAGGCCGAGGCCACGCTGTTCCATCTGCGCTGGATCGGCGCCCATGCCGACGTCAACGAATCCGGCCAGACTCACGATCTCGCTGTGCGCGAGATGGCCGAGCGCACCCAGCACCAGGCCGAAGCCGCCCGCATCCAGGCGATCCGCGCTGCCGAAATGCCTGCGCTGCGCGATGCCGAAGCGCGCGCCGCGGCCGGGCTCCAGCGCCTGACCAACGCCCGCGAGCTGCTCGACCGCGAGGAAGAGCGCGCCAAGGAGCGCGTCGCCGAGCTCGAGCGCCGCCTCGCGCAATTCGAAGGCGACATTTCCCGTGCTCAACAACAAACCATGGACGCCGACGTCGCGCTGCAGCGGCTCGACACCGAAGATGCCGAGCTGAAGGAAGAGATCAAGTCGCGCGTCGAGAAGCGCTCCGGCGTCGACGAGCGCGTCGGCGAAGCCGAGGCCGTGCTGACCGAAACCGAGCAGCAGTTCGCCGAGCTCACCACCGCGCTCGCCGACTTGACCGCCAAGCGCAATCAGCTTGAAGCCAACGTCCGCACCCACCGCGACAAGCTGGCCCGCCTCGACCAGGAGATCGCCAGCGTCGCCGCCGAAGAGCAGAAGCTCGCGGCCGATACCGGCGGTTTCGGCGATCTCGACGAGCTGACCGCAGTGGTCGAGACCGCCGAGCAGACGCTGGCCGCTTCCGAAGCCGCAGCGCAAGCGAGCGAAGCCGCGCACGTTGCCGCCCGCCAGACCCTGGAATCCTCGCGCTCCCCGCTGGTCGAAGCCGACAAGCGCGTGCAGCGGCTCGACACCGAGGCGCGCACGATCTCCAAGATCGTCAATGGCGAGACCAAGAACCTCTGGCCGCCGATCATCGACGGCATCACCGTCGACAAGGGCTTTGAAAAGGCGATCGGTGCCGCGCTGGGCGACGATCTCGACGCGCCGATCGATCCGTCGGCGCCGATGCGCTGGACCAATGTTGGACACGCCGAAGGCGATCCGGCGCTGCCCGAGGGCGTCACCCCGCTCGCCGACCACGTGCAGGCGCCGGCCGAGCTGACCCGCCGCCTGGCCCAGATCGGCGTGGTGCCGCGCGAGCGCGGCGCCGAGCTGGTCTCGCAGCTCAAGACCGGCCAGCGGCTGGTCTCGCCGGAAGGCGACGTTTGGCGCTGGGACGGCTTTGTCGCCGCCGCCCACGCCCCGACCGGCGCAGCACGGCGCCTCGCCGAGCGGGCTCGCCTCGTCGACATCGAGAACGAGCTGGAGCAGGCCCGCATCGACGCCCAGATCAAGCGTCAGGCGCTGGAGAACGCCGAGTCCGAGCTGCAGATGGCGGCCAGCACCGAGGGGGCCAGCCGCGAAGCCTGGCGCGCTGCACAGCGTGAGCTGAACGTCGCGCGCGAGCGCCATGCCGCCGCCGAGCGCGAGATCAGCCGCCACGCCGCGCGCAAGGCGACGCTGTCGGAAGCGCACAGCCGCCTCGCCGCTGACCGCGCCGAGGCCGAGGCCGCCTACGAATACGCCGAGGCCGGCATCAGCGAGCTGCCGTCGAGCGAGGACACCGAGACCCGTCTCGCCGCGGTCCGCAGCGACATCGAAGGCCATCGCCGCATCGCCGCGCAGGTCCGCGCCGAGGCGCAGGCGCTGGCGCGCGAGGCTGAGCTGGCCGACCGCCGCGTGCAGGCGATCCTGGCCGAACGTACCGAGTGGCAGAACCGCAAGGAGAGCGCGGCCTCCCACATCGACACCATCCAGGCGCGTATCGCCGAACTCACCATCGAGCGCAGCGAGCTCGAAAACGCGCCCGCCGTGTTCGCCGAGAAGCGCAGCGCGCTGATCACCGAGATCGAGTACGCCGAGAACGACCGTCGCATGGCTGCCGACGCACTCGCGACCGCGGAAGCCGCGATGGCCGAGACCGATCGCGTCGCCAAGCTGACGCTTGAAGCGCTCTCCAGCTCCCGCGAAGCCACCGCCCGCGCCGAGGAGCGCATGGAAGGCGCGCGGCGCCGGCTCGAGGACATCGAGCGCGAGATCCGCGACATGCTCGAGGTCGAGCCGCAGGCCGTCGCCGGCCTCGCCGAGATCGAGCCCGGCGCCGAGCTGCCGCCGCTGCACGACATCGAGGAGGATCTCGAAAAGATGCGCCGCGACCGCGAGCGCCTCGGCGCCGTCAATTTGCGCGCCGAGGAAGAGCTGCGCGAGGTCGAGACCCAGCATACGGGTCTGGTCACCGAACGCGACGACTTGGTTGAGGCCATCAAGCGGCTGCGCCAGGGCATCCAGAGCCTCAACAAGGAAGCGCGCGAGCGCCTCTTGACCTCGTTCGAGGTCGTTAACAACCACTTCAAGCGCCTGTTCGTCGAGCTGTTCGGCGGCGGCGAAGCCGCGCTGCACCTGATCGAGAGCGACGACCCGCTGGAAGCCGGCCTCGAAATCATCGCCAAGCCGCCGGGCAAGAAGCCGCAGACGCTGTCGCTGCTTTCGGGCGGTGAGCAGGCGCTGACCGCGATGGCGCTGATTTTCGCGGTGTTCTTGACCAACCCCTCGCCGATCTGCGTGCTGGACGAAGTCGACGCGCCGCTCGACGACCACAACGTCGAGCGGTACTGCAACCTGCTGCACGAGATGACCGGCTCGACCGACACGCGCTTCATCATCATCACGCACAATCCGATCACGATGGCGCGGATGAACCGTCTGTTCGGCGTCACCATGGCCGAGCGCGGCGTCTCGCAACTCGTGTCGGTGAGCTTGGCCGAGGCGGTGGACATCCTCGACCAGAACGTGGCGTGATATTTTTGGCGTCATTCCGGGGCGCGCGAAGCGAGAACCCGGAATCTCGTTCCACAATCTCTGGATTCCGGGTTCGCGCTTCGCGCGCCCCGGAATGACGGTGAGAAAACATGATCTCACCCAACCTCCCGCCTGAACTGAAAGCAGCGCTCGACGGCAAGCTCCAGGGCTTCTCCCGCACCGACGCCGCACAGCGATCGCAGAAAATCTCGACCACCTATCGCGCCGGCGGCGGCTCCGGCACGATCAAGTCGGAGGCCGACGCGCTCGCCTATGCGCTCGCGCGCATGCCGGCGACCTACGCCGCCGTGGCCGCGAGCCTGAATGCGCTGAGCGAGATCGCGCCAACCCTTGCCCCGGAGACATTGCTCGACGTCGGCGCAGGTCCCGGCACCGCGAGCTGGGCTGCGGCGGAGGCCTTCCCGTCGCTGCAGGATTTCTCCCTGCTCGACGCCAACGCCACGCTGAGCCGGCTCGCGCTCGAACTCGCGCGCGACAGCACGCGCCTCGCGGAGTGCCGCTATCTGCCGGGCGATGCCGCCACCAACCTCGCCGAGGCCTCGCCGGCCGATCTCGTCATCGCCAGCTACGTCATCGGCGAGATCAGTGAGGCCGATCAGCGCAAGCTCGCCGAGGCGATGTGGGCCAAGGCGCGCCACGCGCTGGTCGTGATCGAACCCGGCACGCCCGCCGGATACGGACGCATCCTCGCCCTGCGCCAGCAGCTGATCGCGGCCGGCGCGTTCGTCGCTGCGCCCTGCCCGCACGAAAAGCCCTGCCCGCTCACCGCGCCGGACTGGTGCCATTTCTCGCAGCGCCTGCCGCGCTCCCAAGCACACCGTCAGATCAAGGGCGCCGAGGTGCCGTTCGAGGACGAACGCTTCATTTACGTCGCGTTGACCCGCACGCCGCCCGAAAGCCGGGCTGCGCGCGTGCTGGCGCCGCCGGATGTCGGCAAGGCCGAAATCACGGCCAAGGTTTGCACCGCGCAAAGCGTCGAGCTGGCCAAGATCGCCCGCCGCGACAAGGCCGCCTATGCAAGCGCCCGTCGCTGGCGCTGGGGCGATGCCGTGATTGCCGAAAGTTAACCCCGTTCAGGGCTTTCCTTGAACTCGGATGGGTCCTGTTCCGACCAAGTCTTACCTTCCTCCTGCGCCGGGGCTCTCGCCCTGCGCCAATTTGGTCTAGTCTGCGCCCGCCTTCTTCCCCCTTCAGGAGTTCTCCATGTCGACCGGCTGGATCGTTCTCGGCGTCATCGTCGTCCTCGTGCTGTTCGCCTTCAGCGCCTACAACCGCCTGGTGGCGCTGGGCCAGCGCGTCGGCCAGGCCTTCGCCGATGTCGACGTGCAGCTCAAGCAGCGTCATGACCTGATCCCGAACCTGGTCGAGACCGTGAAGGGTTATGCCTCGCACGAGCGCGGCACGCTCGACGACGTCATCAAGGCACGCAATTCGGCGATGTCGGCGCAGGGTCCGGCACAAGTGTCCGCCGCCGAGAACCAGCTCTCCGGCGCGCTTGGCCGGCTGATCGCGCTGTCGGAGGCCTATCCCGACCTCAAGGCCAACGCCAATTTCCAGCAGCTCGCATCCGAGCTCTCCGACCTCGAGAACAAGATCGCGGCGAGCCGCCGCTTCTTCAACAATGCGGTCCAGGAATACAACACCGGCATCCAGCAGATGCCCGCCGCCTTGTTCGCCGGCATGTTCGGCTTCACCAAGAAGGAGTTCTTCGATCTCGGCGCCAGCCGCACCGAGGTCGAGGCCGCGCCTCAGGTGAAGTTCTGATCTGAGCTTGGGCAACAGATCCTGTCATTCCGGGGCGATGCGCAGCATCGAACCCGGAATCCCGTCGAGATCACCAATCTCTGGATTCCGGGTTCGGGCCTCCGGCCTGCCCCGGAATGACAGTGGTTAAACGGGAGCAGTCATGGCTGCGTATGGCCTCTACACGCACATCGCCTCGAACAAGGTTCGTTCGATGCTGCTGCTCGCCGGCCTGTTCGCGCTGGTCTATGTGCTGGTCTATGCCGGCGCGCTGGTCGCCGAGGTCATCATCAACGGCAATGGCACGGTCGTCTATTATCTGAGCCGCGCCTTCCACGACCTCATCGTCGCCTTCCCCTTTGCGACCGTTGCCGCGGTCGCCTGGATCATCATCGCCTATTTCTTCCATCAGTCGATGATCGACGCGGTGACCGGCGGCCATGACGTCACCCGGCAGGAAGAGCCGCGGCTCTACAATCTGCTGGAAAACCTCTGCATCTCGCGCGGCATCACCATGCCGAAGCTGAAGATCATGGACTCACCGGCGCTGAACGCGTTCGCGACCGGCCTCAATCCGCGGCAATATGCCGTGACCGTCACCACGGGTCTTCTGGACGCGCTGAACGATCAGGAGATCGAGGCGGTGCTGGGCCACGAGCTCACCCACATCAGGAACGGCGACGTGCAGCTGATGGTGGTCGCCGTCATCATCGCCGGCGTGGTGGGCTTCTTCGGCGAATTGTTCTTCCGGCTGTTCACAAATTTGAGCTGGAGCTCCGGTGGCGGATCGTGGTCGTCGGGCTCTTCCTCGTCGTCGCGGTCGTCCTCGTCCTCCAGCGACAACAAGAATTCCGGTGGCGGTGCCGTCGTGGTCATCATCATCGCGGTCGTGCTGATCGTGGTGGCCTGGCTGGTATCGCAAGTCGTCAAGCTCGCGCTGTCACGCTCGCGCGAATACCTGGCGGATGCCGGCTCGGTCGAGCTGACCAAAAATCCCGATGCCATGATCTCGGCGCTGCGCAAGATCGAAGGCCGCGGCGAATTGCCGGGCGCGACCTCCGCGGTGATGGAGCTTTGCCTCGACAATCCGCGCGAAGGCTTTGCCGATCTGTTCGCAACCCACCCTTCCGTGCAGTCCCGCGTCGACGCGCTGGTCAAGTTCGCCGGCGGCCATGATCCCGGTCCGCTGCCGCCGCCCGCCGAGGAGACGGACCAGCCCGAGACCGACGAGCCCGAGGCACAGGCAGACCAGCAGAAGGCCTCTACTCCGGTCCCGCATGGCCCGTGGAACGATGCGGGCGACAACCCGCCTGGTCCGCCGCCCGTGCCCGCACCGAGCTCCGCCGGAACCGCGGCCGGCAATCCGTTGGGTCCGATAGGGAATCCCATCGGACCTTGGGGCCGCCACTGAGCGTGCAATCTGCCTCGTCTCGCGCCGGTTTCACAACATTTGGGAAAAACTGCGAGAATTGCCGCTGGCCTGTGCCGGAGATTTGAATTCTCCCTTGTTTCTGCCATGTTCGCGCCCAACAGCAGACTTGGGACATCCTTGGGACATCGATTTGGGGCCCGGCCGATTGCGACCTCGCGATCGGGGGCGCGCGTTAGGGGACAGCAATGGCAAAGCCGGCAGTGGTTGTGGTGGGCGCGGACAAGGGCGGGGTCGGCAAGACCACGGTATCGCGCACCCTGCTCGATTATTTTTCCGCCAACAACGTGCCGACCCGCGCGTTCGACACGGAGTCGCCGCGGGGAACGCTGAAGCGCTTCCACCCCGAGATCACCGAAATCGTCGACATGACGACGACGGCCGACCAGATGAAGATCTTCGATACGCTCAACGCGGTGAGCCCGTCGGTGACCGTGATCGACGTGCGCGCCGGCCTGCTCTCGCCCGCACTGGCCTCGCTCCGCGACATCGGCTTCCTCGACGCCGCCAAGGCCGGGCAGATCACCTTCGCCGTGTTCCACATCCTCGGACCCTCGATCGCCTCGCTCGAGGAGATCGCAGAGACGGCCGGCTTCATGAGCGGCGCAAAATATTTCCTGGTGAAGAACTTCATCAACGACACCCAGTTCTTCCAGTGGGACCAGGCCACCTACAATTCCTACTTTCACCGCATCAAGGACGCGACCGAGCTGACCATCCCGAAGCTCAACGAGATGGCCTATGAGCAGGTCGAGGTATCGTCCGTCCCGTTCCTGAAATTCGTCGCCAACAAGGGCATCAACGACGAGGCTGCGAACTATTCCTTCGTGCTGCGCGGCTATGTCCGGCACTGGCTGGCGAACGTCTGGAGCGAGTTCGACCGGATCCGGCTGACCGACATCGTCGGTTCGAAACCCGTCACCCGCAACAGCGAAAAATAGTTGCGAAGGCCGGGCTGATACGGCTGGATTGGGCGGTAAGTTGGCCTGATATAGCTGTCGATGTCCGCGACGCCCCTCTACATCATCTGTTCGCCCCGCCCGCAGGTCGGCAAGACACTGCTGGCGCGGCTGTTGAGCGAGTTCTTGCTTCTCAAGAACGGCAACGTCGCGGCCTTCGACGTCAATTTGAAGGAGCCCTCGCTGCTCGACTATCTGCCGCGGATCACCGAAACCGCTGACGTGATCGACACCTACGGCAAGATGCAGCTGATGGATCGCGTCATCATCGATGACGGGCTTGCCAAGGTCATCGACCTCGGCTTCCACGCCTTCGACGAGTTCTTCAAGATGACCGACGAGATCGGCCTGCTCAAGGAGGCGGCGCGCCGGCACGTCGCACCACAGATCCTGTTCGTCGCCGACACCGACCGCGTCTCGGCCCGTGCCCATGAGATGCTGCGTCAGCAGATCCCGCGGATGAACCTGATCACGGTGGACAACGAGTTCGTCATCCGCGGCGAGCTGCCGCCCGCGATGGCGGGCGGCCGGCTGTTCCGCCTGCCGGCGCTGCCCGGCTTTCTCAAGACCTATATCGACCGGCTGAGCTTCTCCTTCACCGGCTACCTGCGCCAGGAGAAGGATTCCTCGACCGAGCTGCACCAGTGGACCCGGCGGAATTACCTCGCGTTCCGCGAGCTCGAGCTCAGCCTGATCCTGCAACGCTCTTAACGCCATTCCGGGGCGCGACGAAGTCGTGAGCCCGGAATGACTGAAGATTATTTTACCCGGGTAATATTGACTCGGTGCATCCCTGCCGTTACAGAGACTTGGGCAACAGCGTCCCAGCGAGGCACCTCCCCGTGAGCATCGACCGGAAAGCAGCCACCGCCGCCTACAAGGAGCGGAAAACCATCGCGGGCATCTTTGTGGTCCGCTGTGCGGCCTCACGCGAGGCCTGGGTCGGCCAGGCCCCGAACCTCGAGACGATCCAGAACCGTATCTGGTTCACCCTGCGCCAAGGCAACCACCCCTGCCGCAGCCTCCAGGCCGCCTGGAACGCGCATGGCGAGGCCGGCCTGACGTTTGGCGAATGCGAGCGTCTGGAGGACGAGGACAGTGCCTATGTCAGGAACGCGCTGCTGAAGGAACGCGTCCTGCATTGGCGGGCCGAGCTGAAGGCCGAGGCGATCTGACGATCGCCGGCCGGCATCAATGCCCTTCGAACGTCATCAGCGTGCGCACCGGCACGTCCATGGCGCGCAGCTTGGCGGCGCCGCCGAGATCGGGCAGGTCGATGATGAAGCAGGCAGCGACGACATTGGCGCCGATCTGGCGCAGTAGCTTGACCGCGCCTTCCGCGGTGCCGCCGGTGGCGATGAGATCGTCAACCAGGATGACACGCTCGCCAGGCTGGATCGCATCGACATGCATCTCCATCTCGTCGATACCGTATTCGAGCGAGTAGGCGATGCGCACGGTGGTGTGCGGCAGCTTGCCTTTCTTGCGGATCGGCACGAAGCCGGCCGAGAGCTGATGCGCCACCGCGCCGCCGATGATGAAACCGCGCGCCTCCATGCCCGCGACCTTGTCGATCTTGTTGCCGGCCCAGGGATTGACCAACTCATCGACCGCGCGGCGAAACGCGCGCGCATCCGCCAGCAGCGTGGTGATGTCGCGAAACATGATCCCCGGCTTGGGATAGTCGGCGATGGTACGGACGCTCGCCTTCAGGTCGTGGTCAAAGGTCATTTGTATCCCATGTCAGCTGTCATTCCGGGACGGCTCGAAGAGCCTAACCCGGAATGATAAGTATAAAACATGCACTTAATTCGTCCCGGCACCCAGCCGGAACGCATTCTCGACAATCTTCAAGCCCACCTCGTTGCCGAGCGACATCAGCGATTCCGGGTGGAACTGGACGCCGGCAACCGGCAGGGTCTTGTGCTCCAGCGCCATGGCGACACCGTCTTCGGTGCTGGCGGTGACACTGAGCACGTCCGGCATGCTATCGCGCTCGACAAAGAGCGAATGATAGCGGCCGATGACGATCTCGTTCGGCAGATTGCGCATCAGGCGCCCGCCGCGCACCTGGACCCGCGAGGGCCGACCGTGCGCGGGATGGGTGAGTTGACCGAGCTCGCCGCCGAAATATTCGCCGATCGCCTGCACGCCGAGACAGACGCCGAACACCGGCAGCTTGTTCTCCAGCGCCGCGTCGATCGTCTTCTTGATCCCGAAATCCTCCGGGCGCCCCGGACCGGGCGACAGCACCAGCAAATCCCACCTCTTCTGCTTGAGCATGGCGAGCGCATGCACATAGCGGACCACGGTGACCTCGGCGCCGACCTGGCGGAAATAGTCGGCGAGCATATGCACAAAACTGTCGTCATGGTCGATCAGCAACACGCGCTTGCCCGAACCGGTGGCATCCGGCGCGAAGCTCGACAGCGGTTTCGGCGGATCGCCGCGCAGCGCCTGGAACAGCGCCGCGGCCTTGACCTGGCATTCGCGGTCCTCCGCAGCGGGATCGGAATCGAACAGACAGGTGGCGCCGACACGCACCTCGGCGAGGCCATCCTTCATGCGGATGGTGCGGATGGTGAGGCCGGTATTGATGCTGCCGTCAAAGTTCACCGCACCAATCGCGCCGGCATACCAGCGCCGCGGCGAGCGTTCGTGATCCTCGACGAACTGCATCGCCCAGAGTTTTGGCGCGCCTGTTACCGTCACGGCCCAGGCATGGGTGAGGAAAGCGTCGAGCGCGTCGAAGCCGGGGCGCAGCATACCTTCGACATGATCGACGGTGTGAAACAGCTTTGAATAGGTCTCGATCTGCCGCCGTGCCAAGACCTTGATCGTGCCGGGAACACAGACGCGCGCCTTGTCGTTGCGATCCACGTCGGTGCACATGTTGAGCTCGAACTCGTCCTTCTCCGAGTTCAGGAGCTGGCGGATCTGCTCGGCATCGCCGATCGCATCGCTGCCGCGCGCGATCGTGCCCGAGATCGGGCAGGTCTCGACCCGCCGTCCATCGGAGCGCACGAACATTTCCGGCGAGGCGGAAACAAGAAACTCGCCGTCGCCGAGATTCATCAGCGCGCCATAGGGCGACGGGTTGATGACGCAGAGGCGCTGGAACACTTCGGCCGGCGAACGGTCGCAGGGCTCGGCGAAGAGCTGACCCGGCACGGCCTCGAAGAGATCGCCGCGAGCGAAGGCCGCGCGTGCGGTCTCGACCGTCGCCTGATATTCGCCGGGCGCGTGATCGGCAAAACCCTGGCGCCCCGTCTTCACATACGGGCTCTCGGCCGTCTCGCGCGGCAAGCCTTCGGTCGATTTTCCCTTCCAGGCGAAATCGTAGCTGAGCACCACGCCGCGCCCCGTGGCACGGTCGTAGGCGAGCAGGCGATCGGGGACGTAGAGCACGATGTCGCGCTGGTCTTGCTCGCGCGAGCGCTTCTGCACGAGGTCCTCGATCTGGAACACGAGGTCGTAGGCGAAGGCGCCGAACAGGCCGAGCAGCCCGTCGTCATTGGCGGAGAAGGCAGCGATAAGATCGCGCACCAGCGACATCACGCTGGCGCGTCGCGTGCGCTGGTCTTCCTCGACCGGCGCGTCGCCACGGATGATGTGACCGGCAAGCCGCGTGGCGGTCTTCTCGGAGATCACCACGCAGGGCTCGCGCAGGACGTCAGCGAGGAAGGCGATCAGCACCTCGCCGCGTGCGTTGAGCGCTTCGAGCTTGAAATTGATGCCGACGGTTTCGAGCTTGAGCGGCGGATCGGAAAAGCCCAGGTCGAAGCTCTCGTAGCGCCCGGGGACGGTGGTGCCGGAGGACAGCACCACGCCGCGTCGACGATCGAGCAGGCTGACGAGATCGTCGAGCCTGGAGGCGCCGCCGGTAAACTGTTCGGCCACGCGCGTGATCGCGAGACCGCCGCGGGTGACGTAATCGCTTCTGGCCGGAAGGGCAAAGACTGTCCTGTTCATGGGGTCCTCTTACGAAACTTGCCGAGGAAACGCCACACAGGACAAACGATCAGGCCGCCGCGCTGTGCTGGCGACCTCAGACGATTTTGGGAAAACAAATCGCACCGGCCACCTCTTAGGAGGTGCGCCACCAACGACGGGATGGGCAGGCTGCGGTGCTCATGGGCCGGATACTCACCATGGCGCGGGGACGGCGTCAAGGGTGAGCAGACTGCGGTCGCCGGCTTTCGAACTATTGCTCGACCGGGTCAGGCTGCCAGTCGAATTTGCGCTTCTTCCGGTCCCATTTCAGGACTGAGAAGTCATCGCACTCCATACACGCCCAGGCCACGATGCTGTTGTCCTTTCCTTTCTGCAGAGCACCGAACTGATGATCCGCCCGCACGGCGTTCACGAACCGGATCTTTGGCGTCCCGTCGACCGGCTGGTCCAGGATCAAGATGAACCTGCCCTTTGGACCATCGCATTCCTCGAAGACGCCGACCAACGCCACCTGCACGGTGGCCGTACCATCGAAGCGCCCCTCGATGGCGAAGGACATATTGACCGCTGCCATCGCATCGGTGTTGCCATCGAAGAGCAGTTCCCTTGGAATGAGGTCCTTGCGGAATTCAGTCGCCTTGCACCAGCTCTTGCGTATCTGGTTCACGGGGATGCCGCGAACCTCGGTCGTGAACGGGTGGAAATCCGCGATGACCCACCAGGCCTCTTTCTTGAGATCGCCATTCAGCGTGACAAAAGCCTGCTGTGCCGCGGCCTGAGCCGCCGTCATCGCGACGACGACGCCAACGCCGATCATCGAGCGAACGATCACGCTAAGGACATGGCGCGTGAAAGACGACGTCGACATGCTCCGCTGCCCCGATCGATCGCTCCGGCCTTATCCCAAATGCTTCCTGAAAAACTCCGTTGCCCGGCCCCAGGCGAGCTCGGCGGCTTCGCGGTCGTGCACGGCCTGGCGTTGCTCGTTGACGAAGGCGTGCTCGGCGTCATAGCGGAACAGCTCGAGCGACTTGCCGGCGGCCTTCATGGCCTTTTCGAAGCCGTTGACCAGATCGGGCGTGCACCAATCGTCCTTGTTGGCGAAATGGGCCTGGAGCGGGATCTTGACGTCGGCGGGCTTGGCGGCCTGCTCCGGCGGGATGCCGTAGAACACGACGCCGGCGGCGAGCTCCGGCACATGGACCGCGCCAATGATGGTGACGGCGCCGCCGAGGCAGAAGCCGGTGAGCCCGACCTTGGCGCCGTTGCGCGACAGATATTGCGTGGCCCCGCGCACCGTCTGCGTGGTGGCGTCCATGAAGTCGAGCGAGTTCATCTCTTTGCCGGCAGCGTCCGTGTCGTGATACGGCACCACCTTGCCCTTGTAGAGATCCGGCGCGAGCGCATCGAAGCCGGCAAGCGCAAAGCGGTCGCACAGGCCCTTGATCTGGTCCGACAGGCCCCACCATTCCTGGATCACCACCACGCCCGGCGCATTGCCGCGGGCGGCGTTTGCAAGATAACCCGAGGCATCCTTGCCGTCCGGGCGCTTGAAGGTAATGACGGTTCCCATGGTGTCCTCCGACGCGTTTCTGGGGGGAGAGGCTAGCGGTATTTTGGCGACTGCGGGCGAGCGACGCAATCCACACTCACGTCATTCCGGGGCGGTGCGCAGCACCGAACCCGGAATCTCGAGATTCCGGGTTCACGCTTCGCGCGCCCCGGAATGACCGTCCAACAAAAAAGCCCCCTTGCGGGGGCTTCTTCAATTTCGTTTCGCGCCTGCCGCTCAATGCGAGTCGGCCCAGACCTTCTTCTTGGTGAAGTACATCAGGAACGCGAACAGGATCAGGAACACGAACACCTGGAGGCCGAGGCGCTTGCGCGCTTCCATGTGCGGCTCGGCTGTCCACATCAGGAACGTGGTGACGTCCTTGGAATACTGCGCGACCGTCGTCGGCGAGCCGTCGTCATAGGTGACCTGACCGTCGCTGAGCGGCTTCGGCATCTTGATGGCATGGCCCGGGAAGTACTTGTTGTAGTACGAGCCATCCGGGATGGTCACGCCTTCCGGCACCTTCTCCTCGAAGCCCTGGAGCACCGCCGAGACGTAGTCCGGGCCCTGCTCCTGATACTGGCTGAAGAAGTCGATGATGAACATCGGGAAGCCGCGGCCATAGGAACGCGCCTTGGTGATCAGCGACAGGTCGGGTGGCGCCGCGCCGCCGTTCGCCGCACGCGCGGCCTGCTCGTTCGGGAACGGCGAGGGGAAGTAGTCCGCGGGCCGGCCCGGGCGCTCGAACATGTCGCCCGCGTCGTTCGGACCGTCCTTGATCTTGTAGTCGGAGGCGAAGGCCGCCGCCTGTGCCGTCGAATAGCCGGGACCACCGGCTTCCGCGAGATTGCGGAAGGCGATGTAGGACAGGCCGTGACAGTTGGAGCAGACTTCCTTGTAGACCTTCAGGCCGCGCTGGAGCGCGCCGCGGTCATACTTGCCGAAAGGGCCCGCAAACGACCAGCTGTTGCCCGGCGGCTTGGTGCCGCCTTCCTCGGCGCGGGCATCCTGCAGGGTACCGACGAACAGCGCGCCGGCCGCCACGAGCGCGACCGCGATCGAGGCCACGGCCTTGCCGCTCTTGGCGAGAATCGCCTCCGAGATCGAGTTCGGCACCGGCCGCGGCGTCTCGATACGCGAGAGCAGCGGCAGCACGATCAGGAAGTAGGCGAAGTAGCAGACCGTCAGGACCCGGCCGGCGATCACGTAGATGCCTTCCGGCGGCTGCGCGCCGAGATAGCCGAGCAGGATGCAGACCACGACGAAGATCCAGAAGAACTGCTTGGCCAGCGGACGGTACTTCGACGACCTGGTCCGGGCGCTATCGAGCCAAGGCAGGAAGCACAGGATGATGATCGCCGAGAACATCCCGATCACGCCCGCGAGCTTGTTCGGGATCGAGCGCAGGATCGCGTAGAACGGCAGGTAGTACCATTCCGGCACGATGTGCGGCGGCGTCACCCCCGGGTTCGCCGGAATGTAGTTGTCGGCGTCGCCGAGATAGTTCGGCATGTAGAAGATGAACCAGGCGTAGAGCAGCAGGAAGCAGGCGACGCCGAACCCGTCCTTGATGGTCGCATGCGGCGTGAACGGCACCGTGTCCTTTTCCGTCTTCGGCTCGACGCCATCAGGATTGTTCTGACCGGCAACATGCAGCGCCCAGACGTGGAGCACGACGACGCCCGCGATCAGGAATGGCAGCAGGTAGTGCAGCGAGAAGAAGCGGTTCAGCGTCGGGTTGCCGACCGAATAGCCGCCCCACAACAGCGTCACGATGCTTTCGCCCACATAAGGAATGGCGGAGAACAGATTGGTGATGACGGTGGCGCCCCAGAAGCTCATCTGGCCCCACGGCAGCACGTAGCCCATGAAGCCCGTCGCCATCATCAGGAGGTAGATGATGACACCGAGAATCCAGAGCACCTCACGCGGCTCCTTGTAGGAGCCGTAATAGAGGCCGCGCAGCATGTGGACGTAGACCGCGAAGAAGAACATCGACGCGCCGCAAGCATGCATGTTGCGCAGCAGCCAGCCGTAATTGACGTCACGGACCAGCAGCTCGACCGACTTGAAGGCAAGATCGGCATGCGGCGTATAGTGCATCGCCAGGATCACGCCGGTCAGGATCTGCATCCCCAGCATGAAGGAGAGGATGGCGCCGAAGGTCCACCAGTAGTTCAGGTTGCGCGGGGTGGGGTAGACGACGAAGGAGGAATGGATGAGACCAATGATCGGCAGGCGCCGCTCGATCCATTGCAGGGCCGGATTGCTCGGCTGGTAGTCGGATGGTCCGCTCATGATGCGATCCTGAGGAAATAAGACGACGAGACGGCGCGAAGCTTCGGACGCGGGTCCGAGGCTCAGCCGATCTGGATTTTGGTGTCGGAAACGAACTGGTACGGCGGCACCGGCAGGTTCGCGGGCGCGGGCCCCTGGCGGATGCGGCCGGACGAATCGTACTGCGAACCATGGCAAGGGCAGAAGAACCCGTCGTAATTGCCTTCATGGGCGATCGGGATGCAGCCGAGATGGGTGCAGATGCCGATCACGACCAGCCACTGCTCGTGGCCGGACTTGACCCGGGCCTCGTCGGACTGCGGATCGGGCAAGCTCGCCACGGGAACGGCGCGCGCCTCGTCGATCTGCTTCTTGGTGCGGTGGCTGATGTAGATCGGCTTGCCGCGCCAGAACACCTTGATGTCCTGCCCCTCGGCGACCGGGCTCAGATCGACCTCGATCGGCGCACCGGCGGCGATGGTCGAGGCGTCCGGATTCATTTGGGAGATAAAGGGCCAGAGCGCAGCCGCGCCCCCTACTGCTGCAGCTGCCCCCGTTGCAACGAATAAGAAATCACGGCGTGTCGGATGGTCCGCCGAAGACGCTGTCGTCACGATTCCAACCCTTTCTTCTTATGCGTCCGGTGGAACCGCTCCGGGAGCCCCCAAGGTCCCCGGAACAGTGCTGCCGGCGCCCGCGGCCCCCCGCGGCGGCAGAACTTCACTTGTCCGCGCCAAAACAAGGCGAAAACACCAGTCCAGAATCGTTCTATTGGCACCCTTGCAGGGCGAGCGCAAGCCCGCTAACGGCGCGGGAGCGTGCAATGCACGAATTCCGCGGCCAGCGATGTTTTATTGAGACATTTCCGGCCCTCAACAGACCCGCCACCGCCCATGCAAATCGCACTTTTCCAACCCGACATCCCCCAGAACACCGGCACGATTCTCCGCCTGTGCGCCTGCCTGGGCATCGCCGCCCATATCATCGAACCCGCCGGTTTCCCGGTCTCCGATCGGCATTTCCGCCGGGCGGGAATGGATTACCTCGACCATGTCAGCATCGCCAGGCACGATTCCTGGTCGAAATTCGAGGAGTGGCGGGCGGCACATGGCTACCGGCTGTTGCTGTTCACCACCAAGGCCGCCACCGACTACCGCGATTTCCGTTACCAGACGTCCGACATCCTGCTATTCGGGCGCGAGAGCGCCGGCGTCACCGATGCGGTGGTCGAAGCCGCCGATGCGCGGCTGGTGATCCCGATCACGCCCGGGCTGCGGTCGCTCAATGTCGCCATGAGCGCGGCGATGGCCGCAGGCGAAGCGCTCCGGCAGGTCCGGAACCCGCACGTTTGAATATGACGAGGAGAGACCAGTGAGCTACGCGGTCAAGGAAATCTTCCTGACCCTGCAAGGCGAAGGCGCCCATGCCGGGCGCGCGTCGGTGTTCTGCCGTTTTGCCGGCTGCAACCTCTGGAGCGGCCGCGAGGCCGACCGCAGCGGGGCGACTTGCCAGTTCTGCGATACGGATTTCGTCGGCACCGACGGCACGCTCGGCGGCCGCTACGCCACGGCGGCGGAACTCGCCGACACCATCGCCGCGCAATGGACCGGGTCGACCTCCAACCGCTATGTGGTACTGACCGGCGGCGAGCCGCTGCTGCAGGTCGACACCGACCTGATCGACGCACTCCATGCGCGCGGCTTCGAGATCGGCGTCGAGACCAACGGCACGATCGCCGCGCCCGACGGGCTCGACTGGATCTGCGTCAGCCCCAAGGGCGGCAGCGAGCTGGTGCTCCGTCGCGGCCACGAGCTGAAGCTGGTCTATCCGCAGGCGCTCGCCGCACCGGAAGCTTTCGAGGGCCTCGCCTTCGAGCGTTTCTCGCTGCAGCCGATGGACGGGCCCGAGGTCGCTCAAAACACCGCGCGCGCGATCGACTATTGCCTGCGCCATCCGCAATGGCGGCTGAGCGTGCAGACGCATAAATCGCTCGGCATCAGATAGGACTGAACGGACAGATGTGGGAATTGACGAAATCGTTCCGCTTCGAGGCGGCGCATACGCTGAAGGGGACGACCTTTGGCGCGGCGAGCGAAGAGATCCACGGCCACTCCTTCCGCGCCGAGGTGACGGTCCGCGGCACGCCCGACCCTGCGACCGGCATGGTGGTCGATCTCGGCCTGCTGCAGCGCGCGATCGAGGACGTGCGCTTGATGCTCGACCACAAGTTCCTCAACAAGATCGAGGCGCTGGGCACACCGACGCTGGAGAACCTGTCGCGCTTCGTCTGGGAACGGCTCGCCCATATCGGCAAGCTCACCCGCGTCAGCATCCACCGCGACAGTTGCAACGAGAGCTGCACCTATTACGGTCCGCAAGAGTGAGATTTCGTAGGGTGGGCTAATCGGAGCGTGCCCACCATTCGAGATGACGGAGAGAGATCGTGGGCACGGCGCGAGGGCGCCTTTGCCCACCCTGCGGCAGGTTCGTTCGGGAATAGAAGATGGACGCCACAACAATCGAAGACCGCAAGGCCCGCGCCCGCAGCTGGTTCGAGCATCTGCGCGACGACATCTGCGCGAGCTTCGAGCGGCTCGAGGATGACGCGCCGCAGAGCCTCTATCCCGGCGAGGCCGGCCGATTCGTGCGCACGCCCTGGCAGCGCACCGATCATAGCGGCGCGGCCGGTGGCGGCGGCGTGATGTCGATGATGTCGGGCCGCCTGTTCGAGAAGGTCGGCGTGCACTGCTCGACAGTGCACGGCGAGTTCGCGCCAGAGTTTCGCGCGCAGATTCCGGGCGCGGCGGAGGATCCGCGCTTCTGGGCCTCCGGCATCTCGCTGATCGCCCACATGCGCAATCCGCACGTGCCGGCCGTGCACATGAACACACGCTTCGTCGTCACCACCAAGGCGTGGTTCGGCGGCGGCGCCGATCTGACGCCAGTGCTCGACCGAAGGCGCACGCAGGACGATGCAGATACGCTCGCCTTCCACGCCGCGATGAAAGAGGCCTGCACAGGGCCCAACGGCGTTGCCGATTACGACAAGTACAAGACGTGGTGCGACGAATATTTTTATCTCCCGCACCGGAAAGAGGCGCGCGGCATCGGCGGCATCTTCTACGACTGGCACGACAGCGGCGACTGGGAGGCCGACCTCGCCTTCACGCAGGATGTCGGCCGCGCCTTCCTGAAGATCTACCCCGAACTCGTCAGGCGCAATTTCGCGAGCGCCTGGACCGCAGAAGACCGCGAGGAGCAGTTGATCCGCCGCGGCCGCTATGTCGAGTTCAACCTGCTCTATGACCGCGGCACCATTTTCGGGCTCAAGACCGGCGGCAACGTGGACTCGATCCTGTCGTCGCTGCCGCCGGAGGTGAAATGGCCATGACGACGATGAAGCCCGCCGTGAAGCCGCTCCCGCGCGCCATGCTGATCGACATGGACGACACCATCCTGTCGGCCTATGGCCGGCCCGAGATCGCCTGGAACACGATCGCGGAAGAATTCGCCGAGGAGCTTGCGCCGCTGCCGCCGCCACAGGTCGCCATGGCCGTGCTGGCCTATGCGCGGCAGTTCTGGTCGACCGCGGAGGCCGCGTGGCGGATGAAGCTCGGCGAGGCGCGGCGGCTCACGGTGCGCGGCGGCTTTGCTGCGCTCGCCGCCAACGGCCATCATCCGCTCTCCGATGATCTCGCGGATCGCCTCGCCGACCGCTTCACCACCTATCGCGAGGAAGCGATCTTCGTTTTTCCCGGCGCGCATGATGCGATCGACGCCTTCAAGGCACACGGCGTCAAGCTCGCGCTGGTCACCAACGGTGCCGCCGACATGCAGCGTGCCAAGGTCGAGCGCTTCGAGCTGACCCATCGCTTCGATCACATCCAGATCGAGGGCGAGCACGGTTTCGGCAAGCCGGAAGAGCGCGCCTATCTGCACGCGATGGAAGCGCTCGGTGTCACCGCTGCGGACACCTGGATGATCGGCGACAATCTGGAATGGGAAGTCGTGACACCGCAGCGCCTCGGCATCTATGCGGTCTGGCTCGACGCGCACGGCGACGGCCTGCCCGAAGGTTCCACCGTCAAGCCCGATCGCATCATCCGCTCGCTGACCGAGCTGGTGCCGGGCTGAATCTCGAAAACAACCCCATGCACCGTAGCGGGTTGCTGCAAAATCGGACCTTTGCGGATTTTACGAAAATCCGTTGACCCGTCGGGCAAAACAGGCGCATGATGCCATCGTCGGGATGCTTGCGAGGGTAGTGCAGACCGCCGGCGAACGGTTTCACCTCAGGCGCGAGCCGATGGACTGGAAGTCGCTGATTGCGCTCCACACGCCCAGTCCGATCCCCTGCGCGAGCTGCTCCAGTTGCACCATGTTGTGAGCGAGGAAGATCATGACCGAGCCGTCGTTCGGATCGGCCTGCCACCAGCCGCCATATGCGCCCGGCCAGCCGACCGCCCCCTTGCCGCCCCCGCATCGGACAGGGTCGGCTTGATCCGGCTCCATCACCACAGCGACCCCCAAGCCAAATCCGTGCCCCCGCGCAAACAGCGGCAATCCGAGCATGCGAGCCGTGGAACGCTGATGATCGGTGAGCTGGTTCGTTGCGATCATCGACAACGTGCCCGGCTGCAGCAGGCGGACATCGTCGACGGCTCCGCCCTCGGCGAACATCCGCGCGAATGCGAGATAATCGTCGAGCGTCGACCATAGACCCTGACCGCCGGACACGAATGTCATGCTCGCCGGCCGTTCGGCGTGTGCGTGTCCGCCGGGAACGGATGGCAGCGTCGTGAGGCGACCTTGTGCATCGAATCCGTGCAATCCGGCACGCCGCCCCTCATTCGTCGCGGCAACGCTGAAGCCGGTATCCGTCATTCCGAGCGGAACGAAGATTCGGCGCTTCAGGACATCTGCCAGCGGTGCATCCGCGATACGCTCGATCAACAGCCCGAGCAGATCGGTGGATTTGCCGTAGTGGAACTGACGCCCGGGCTGGTCGATCAGCGGAAGCCCGGCCAGGCGCGCAATCCACGCGTTCGGCGACAGTTCATTGTCGATGTCGCCACCGAGCATGTCGCGATAGGCGGCCGCGATCGGCCCCCGATGAAAGTCGCTGTATGTCAGTCCGGAGCGATGGGTCAGCAGATGCTCGAACGTAATCGGCATCCCGGCCGGCTCCGTCTCGTTCAGCGGACCTTCGGGAGAGCCCAGCACGCGCATCGCCGAGAATTCCGGGGCCCAGCGCGTAATCGGATCGCCCAGCGCGAATTTGCCGTCCTCGAGCAACATGAGCGCCAGCGTCGAAATGATCGGCTTGGACATCGACGCGATGCGGAAGATGGTATCTCTCTCGACGGGGCGCCGGGCCTCGATATCGCGCAATCCGACACAAATGGTCTGCGTCTCGCCACCTCGCCGGACAAGCATCGCCGCGCCGGCAAGCTCGCCGGCATCGACGTAGCGTTTGATTGCGGTCTCGATTGCGACGATGTCCATTGCGGCCCCTTGCATGTCGGAACAGGAAAGCGAGCCGCAATAGATTGATTTGCCAAACCGGACCACGGACTCGAACGCGAAGAAGCGGCCGTCAGCGACAATCGCGTCAAGGTGCGGGTGCTGGGGAGACGCCCGGGCCGAATGACTCACGATCCCTCTCCCGTGTTCGGCGTGTCATGACAAATTGCTAGCGTCGCCGCCGGATCGATCAACGAAAGGACAATCCATGGAATTGAAAGCCGGCGATATCGTCATGCTGAAATCGGGCGGCCAGCCATTGACCGTCGCGGAGGTCAAGGGCGAGGACGTGCTCTGCCTCTGGATGGGCATGGAAGGCGATCTCTTCCGCGAGACGCTGCCGCTCGCGACGCTCATCCAGGTCGAAGAAGATCACGATGATGAGAACGAAGAAGACGAGGAGGAGGACGACGAATAGCCTTGCCTGAGCCCGCATCCTCATTCGCCAGCTTGGCGTATCCGGCTCCGGCACGAGATGTCCGGTTCGCTGCCAACGACGGCGCGATAGCGGACACGGGGATGTGACCAGTCATGAAGCCGATATCTGTTCGGGCTGCGTCGCCGAGCGCTAAACTGAGAACGGAGGCATCTGGAGAAAAGCGATGCGTTCCGTTCTCGCCTTAGGTCTTTTCTTGGGCCTTTCCTTGGGCCTTTTGATCTCGCTGTGCGGCGTTGCGAATGCCGCGCCGGCCCATCATACCCATCGGCACGCTGCTGTGCGCTCCCATCAGGGCGCTTCGAGCTTTGCCTACGCGCCAGCTCAGTCGCCGCGCCGAGACCGGTCCGGCACGCCGGACTGCAACAAGCCTGAGCCCTATTTCGGCGCTTGTCAGGGTTACGCACCTGGCGAAAAGGATCGATTTCTCAGCAGCTTGTGGAGCATGTAAAGGCTGCCATGACTGCAGCAATGCGCTCGATCCGCCACTCCCATGCGCGCGAACGCCGATCGCATCGCCAAAAAGACAAGGACCGCCAACCGGCGGTCCTTGATTCTCATCCTGCGTCGGTTCGCTACCAGCGGCCCGGACCGACGTCGATGCTGACGCCGGGTTGCTCGTGTGGATAGCCGTAACCGCGGTCGTCATAGCCGTACGAGCTGTCGACCGGTCCGCGATAGTAGCCGTAGCTGTTCCGCCATCTCCCGTGACGGCAGTTACCCACGCCAGCCATTCGCTGACCACCGTTCATGGCCGGGCCCTCGATGCCCACCGCCATGCCCTTCGAGCTGGTGCAGGGTCCCGGCCCTGCGAAACTCGCACTGGATACGCCGGTCGCCGCGATCGCAATTGCGGCGAATCCCAGGGTCTTTGCAATCGTCATAGCTTTCTCCTGTCATTGGATTGACCTCAATCGCTCGCCGCCCATCCCGTTCCAAACTGCGCCTGTCAGTGCAGACGTGAACAATCTGCATGTGCTCGCGATATATTGGTTCCCGCCGGCGCCCGCGTTGGATCCAGCATCAGCAAGACCAATGTTGTGTGACGCCGGATTGGTCCTTGCCGTCGAGGCTGCTGTTCGTTAGCCGTATCCCACGTCGGGCTGACGTGATGGAGGATCCCATGCGAAGCGTCGTGCTGGTTATCATCATGATCGCGGGACTTGCCCCGGCTGCACACGCGGAGCGAGACTATCCGTGGTGCATCTTTGGCGGACATATCGGCGTGACCGGCGAGTGCATGTATTCAACGCGAGAACAATGTTTGGCCTCGGCGTCCGGGCGGTGGAATACCTATTGCGATGTAAATCCGCGCGTGAGGTTCAAGCAGCAGCAAGCTCCGCAGCCCCGAACGCGCTGAACGGCGTAATAGCCGATATCGCTGGATCTCGGCCAACGACGACTTCCACATACGGACTGGCTGGTCATACGCCCGACAACCAGCCTGCGATGTTGACGGGCGACATTTGCCAAACCGCACGATCGCTCGCCCCACGAGGGTCCCTGATGCCGGGGATGTGACCGGTCGTGAAGCCGACACCCGTTGGGACTCTGCAGCCGAGCCTTAATTGAGGAGACAAGGGGCAGCTGGAGAAAAGCGATGCGTTCCATTTTGGCTTTGAGCCTTTTGATCGCCCTGTGCGGCGTTGCGAACGCCGCGCCGCTGCATCACCGGCACAAGCCTCTCGCGTCGAGCTTTGCTTACGCGCCATCTCGCCCGCCGCTCCAAGACCGGTCCGGCACCCCGGACTGCGACAAACCTGAACCGTATTTTGGCGCTTGCCAGGGTTATGCGCCCGGCGAAAAGGAGCGGTTTCTGAACAGCTTGCACGGCCCGTAGACGCTTGGGCCCGTGCTTGGGGCCAGCACCTCACGTCCGTCTCGCCGGTGATGCCATCGGGGCCGCCCCAGCGCGCGATGTCGTCTGAATCCGGCGATCAATCCAACGGCACGTTCAGGCTGGTGCCCCTGGTGATGATGCCACCGCGGTTGCCGATCTCGATCGACCCATAGCGCTGCTTGAAGCAATCCGGCAGCGGCCGGTCACCTTGCATGCTGAGCCAGAGGCGTAACAGATGACGCTTCTGGTTGGCATCGGGCCAGTCGCGGAATCCGGTTCGATCGTGCAACAGGGCATGATTGTAGACGAACTGCATGTCGCCCGGCTGAAGCCGCATGCCGAAATGCAGCGTGGCGTCATTTGCGAGTTCATCGAACAGATCGAGCGCCTCGATGTGAGCCGGCGTCAGTCGCGGCGCATCGGGAAAGCGCTGCGCGCTGTCGATATACTGGCGCTGATAGAACCCGGTCAGGAATCCTGCATGCCAATTCAGGACCGGGATTTCGAGATATGGCTTTTCGTTCTCCGGCACCTCGCCGCGCCGGTCGGTCGCGATTGCGTCGAACAAGAGAGCAGCAAGGTCGGGACGCCTGTCGAACATGGCGTTGTAGATCGTCGACGTGCTGACAAGGAGAGAATCTCCTCCTTCCATCGCCTCGCGAATGCACAACAGCCCAACCACGTCCGACGAATCCGTATGGAACGTCTGCCGTTCCGAGGTCTGATAAATCCGGGTGTTCGGATCCCTCGCATCGGCGCCGGTGTCGCGGACGTGGCCGAGAATGTGACCCGCTGCATTCTGGGACCGCGCCGATCCCAGATGCGCGCCCACCCCGCAGAATATCGTAGCGGCAAACTCCTGGCTGTATTTTGCCACCGGGAGGCCGCGGATCACTTCGAAACCGAGGCCGGTCAGCAGCTTTGTCTTGAGCCCTTCCAGATGCGCGCCGAAATGAGGAAGCGGAAAGCTCTGCTTCGTGATCTCGGCGATTTTCCTGCTTCGACCCAGATAGGATTCAGCCGCGTTCTCGAGCTCCGCGATCTCGCCGGCAGTCAGCGATATCAGCCACCGATCCGGATTGGCCTTCATCTCCGCGCCCAGCCAGGCGGATGGGATGTCGATCTTTCCCGAAGGGCGATCGATCCTGCTGGGCACTGAGACGGCGTTCATGGTGTTGGTTCCTGAGAGGATTGGTCGTCAGAGGAGACGTCGAGCACGCGACGATATTGTGCGGACTGCTTGTTTGCAACGAGGCCAGAAACCAATGGCTCAGGCTCTCGCGAAAGTGCATGACGTCCGCTTCTCTGCCGACAACGAGGCACGCGTGGACATCACCGTCATAGAAGGGGCCAGAAGCCGATGTCGCAACGGCGCCAGCGATCGTCGCTCTCTCGGTCATCATGTCGATAGCGTCTTATCGCAGATGGCCATGCGTCCACCGAATTGCCCGTATCGGAATATTGTGATACAACCATGACGTGTCGGGATTGCATTTCCGTCCATTGGGAGGCCGCCCATGAGATTCTCGTTAGGCTTCGCCGTACCGTCAGTCGTCGCTACCTTGTCAACCGTCTTGCTGTGCAGCACCACGGCAATGTCGCAACCCACACCAAACTCCACGCTTCCCGCCGTCTCGGTCGAAGCGCCGAAGGCAAGACCGACTGTTGTGCCGCGGCAGGGGCCGACGACCGTGACATCCCACCATCGGACATCAGGCTCATCATCGGCTCAAACGCCGTCATACGCGCCGAATACAGTCATGGGGAGGCTCGCCAAGCTGGAGAGAGAAGCCCGCAGCTGCAACGGTGGTTGCGAAACAAGTTTCAGGGTCGGCAACGCGCCGTGGGTCGGATGTAGCTTTAGTGCCGGAGGGTATGACAACAGTCTTTTCTCGCCGACGTGCACAGACACGCTCAGCTACAAGACTTACGCGCAGTGCGTAGAGACCAAGGCCTTCCTTGGTGCACAACCCAGGGAATCCCGGTGGATTTGCACCAGCCTGCTGGCCGGGGGCAAGCTGCCCGGCGAAAAGCAGGTCGCTGAAATCAAGCAATGGGGCCGCCGCTAGTTCAGGTCGCCAGGCGGCTGCTTCAGAGACACAAGATCGCATGGCTCAGGAATTCTGAGCCATGCGAAATGCCTGCTTCGGCAGCGTAGCCGCAAACTCCGTGCGCAGTCATCGCAACACAGCCGATGTCCGCTTCTCTGCAAATCACGAGGCACGAGCGGACATCACTGTCATAGAAGTGTCGCAATGACGACGGGGATCAGCGCTCCCTCAGTCATCATGTCGATGGCGTCTTATCGCAGATGGTCCTGCGTTCACCGAATTGCCGGTATCGGAATATTGTGATACAATCACTGGCTGTCGGGACGGCTGTTCCGTCCCGGATTTGGGGAGGTACCTTATGCGATCGTCATTAGGCTTCGCCGTGCCGTCCGTCATCGTTGCCTTGTCTACCGTCTTGCTGTGCAGCACCACGGCAATGTCGCAACCCACACCAAGCTCTTCGCTTCCCGCCGTCTCAGTCGAAGCACCGAAGGCAAGACCAAACGTTGTGCCGAGGCAGGGGCCTACGACCGCGACGTCCCACCGGACATCAGGCTCATCAACCGCTCAAAATCCGGTATTCGCGCCGAATACGGTGTTGGGTAAGCTTGCCAAGCTGGAGCGATCCGCCAGCACCTGCAACGGAGGTTGCGAAACGAGTTACAGGGTCGGCAATGCCCCCTGGGTTGGATGTAGTCAGAGTACGGATTCCTGGGTCGGAAATTTCTCGTCGACGTGCCGGGACACGCTCAGCTACAACACCTACGCACACTGCATAGACACCAAAACTTTCGTGGGCGCGACAAGCAGAGAGGCTCGGTGGATTTGTAGCAGCCTGATGGCCGCAGGCAAGTTGCCCGGCGAAAAGCAGGTCGCTGAAATCAAGCAATCGGGCCGCCGCTAGTCCACGCCATCTCCCGGCTAGGCCGGAGACACGGGATCGCATGGCTCGAGGACTTCGAGCCATGCGGAATGCTTGCTTTGGGAAGCAGGCGTCGGGCAGAGGGCCGTGACGTCGGACAAGCATCTCTTGCAGACTGCGCTTCTCCGGCATCACGGCGAGGTGGTTGCAGCCTCGGCGAGATCGCCGACGCAGAAATGAGCCATGTGCGCGACGGCTTCCGCGCTGTGGTAGTCACCAAATTCGGCAGTGGCTTCCTTGCCCGCGTACATTCGCGCGATTCCAGCGCCACCGGGATGATGGGGTGCCCACTCGGTGATGTCGTAGACTTTTCCCCGGATGATGACCCAGCAATCGTCTCGCCTGTTGTGTTGGGCGACCTCCTCGCGGGTGACGGGGCGCGGATCCCTGGCGGGACCGGCCGGCTTCCAGAGCTCGCGGGTGATCGCGGCGTAATTGGCCTTGGCAGCGCGGCGGAAGTCCCACGGCCCCAATCTCTTCGGAGGCAATTCGGCGCCGATCTTGCGGGCATCGTAGGCATAGATCCAGGAATCGTCCTCGCCGCCGCGCTTGTCGTGAGCAAAGGCCGGGCTCACCCGCTCGTCGAGTGACTCGAGCAGCGCCTTCTGCTCGGCGGTGTCCCTGGCCCGCAAATGATCGAAGGCGAATTTTGAGCCGAGCTGGAAGCGGGTCGCGCGGTAATGCCGCACGCGTTCGTAATGCAACAATGCCGTCGCCACATCGCGCTTGTGCAGGGTGAAGGCGCTGCCGAGCGCGGCGGCGTCCTCGAACGACTGCGCCGCGCCCTGGCCAAACGTGGGAAGCATCGGATGCGCCGCGTCCCCGAGCAGGCAGACGCGGCCTTGCACCCAGGTTTCGAGCGCGTCGCGATCGTAGAGGCCCCATTTCGTCGGACGAACGATCGCGCCCGCCAGCGCGAGCAGGTCGTCCCGGCTTGGGCTGCCCTCGAACGCCTCGCCCACTTCGCGAAGGATTTCCTCCCGACTGACGGGAAACCAGTCGCCCTCCTCCTGCTCGAACGCGGCGGAGTCGGGCTCATAGCGGGCGATCCATACGTTCAACAACTCGCCGCCGCGCACCCAGTACGTCGTCGCTCCGCTCTTGTCGTTGCGATGGCGATCCATGCTGAAGGAGTCGATGGGATTGTGATCCAGCGGGCTGCCGTCCGCCTTGCGGAGCGAGGCGACCACATTCCGGGGAATGAGTCCGCGAAAGCAGGTCACCTCGGTCCAGCGCTTGGGACGTGGGTTCGGCCATGCCAGCTGCAACGTGGCAGAGTTGATCCCGTCGGCACCTACGAGCACCTCTCCGGTGGCGGTTCGGCCATTGGCAAAGGTTGCCGTCACCCCGCCTTCGGTCTGACGCAACTCGGTCAGCCTGCAGTCCATGTGCACGGTGATCGGGCATGGTTCGCCGCTGCCCGGACCGAACTCGAACACCCGCTTGTACAGGCACATCAACAGGTCCAGCCTGTGCATGTGATGAAACCCGGCGCCGTCGCCCGCGGCGGTGACATGATCGAACGGCCGCTTCGTCACGCTCCCATCCGCGTTGAATTGCCGGGTCGATTCCAGAATGGCGGCCCGGCCGCCGTCGATCGCCCCATCGGGACCTTTCGGATCCCCGCCATCGAGGTCGACACCCAGCCACCGACAAAGCCGCGCCCCGTTCGGCGGAATGTTCAACCCGGCGCCCGCAGTGCTGGGCACCTTCGTCTGCTCGTAGACATCGACCGATGCGAAGACGCCCGACTGCCGCAGCGCCAGCGCCGTCATCAACCCGCCCATTCCCGCACCGATGATCACTGCCCGCATCCTGCCGTCCTTCGGGATTAAGCGAACACACCGCGTCCCGCCGCGCGGCGGGAGTCAAGGTGGATGTCGTCTGAACAGATGTGCCGAGACTAGAGCCTTTCCCGTTCCGATGGAATCGGAAGCCGCAGCCGAACCGGCAACAAAGCGACTTCTCGCGGACGGTACGGTCTGCGGGAAGCGCAGCAGGGTCAGCTATGATCCAATTCCGCGCAGCAAGCCGTCAGCGCCGCCCCGTCATCGCGCTCAATTCTGCCTTGACGCGCGCCACGGACTTTGGACCGTCCGGGTCAGTTGGAACGAGTTGCGCGTAGGCTTCGAAGTCGGGCAATGCCTCGACGAGATCGCGCTTCTTCTCCCGCGCCACGCCGCGGTTGTAATAGGATTTGGCAAATTTCGGATTGAGCCGGATTGCCTCGTTGTAGTCCGCGATGGCGCTGTCGAGGTCGCCCTTGGCAAGAAATGCGTCCCCGCGATTGTCGTAGGCCGGGACATATTTCGGATTGAAGCGGAGCGCAGAATCGTAGTCGGCGATGGCGCGATCGCGGTCGCCCTTGGTTATCCAGGCATTGCCGCGGTTGTTGTAGGCTTCGGCGTAGTTCGGATCGACCCTGATGGCCTCATTGTAATCGGCGATGGCGCGATCGGGCGCCCCTTTCTCCGACCAGGTAACACCGCGGTTGTTGTAGGCCTTGGCGTAGCCGGGATCGAGCCGGATGGCCTCGCTGTAGTCAGCGGCGGCGCGATCGAAGTCGCTCTTGGCCTGCCAGGCGTTGCCGCGGTTGAAGTAGGCCCCGACGCGCTTGGGATCGGCCCGGATCGCCTCGCCGTAATCGGCGATGGCGCCGTCGAGGTCGCTCTTGTTCTTATGCTCAATGCCGCGGTTCAGGTAGAGCTTCGCAAGCTCCTCGCCCCTAAAGTCGCCCGACGCAATGGCGCGAGAGCACGCCACGATGGCAGGCTCGCCCGATTGCCTTGCGCAGGTGTCCGCGTCGTCAGCGCCAGCCACCGCGGGCGATGTGGCGAGGCCCGCCAGGGTCAGCCATGGAAACAACCAGTGTGCCGACGAGCGCATCCGCATCGCATGTGGTCTCCGCAATCGACGGGAGGAGCCAAGTTAGCGCTGATCCCGCCCCCTTGGTCGGGGACGCAACGCGATTGGTTCATCCGGAGCACGCGTTGCTGAAAGTCGATGCTGACAGAATCTGGCAGCAGGGCGTGATATCAGGCGTCATGTCGCGCGCTCAACGCCTTCTTGATGTGATCCAGCTCTTGCGCAGGCATCGTCGGCCCGTCGCGGCGTGCCGGCTGGCCGAGGAGCTCCGCGTCTCCCTCCGGACGATCTACCGGGACATCGAGACGCTGAAGGGCCAAGGGGCCCACATCGATGGCGAGCCCGGCATCGGCTATATCCTGCGGCCGGGATTCATGTTGCCACCCCTGATGTTCTCGGAAGAGGAGATCGAAGCGCTGGTGCTGGGCGGCCGATGGGTTACCGCACAGCCGGATGAGCCGCTCGGAAAGGCGGCCCGCAACGCGCTTGCGAAGATCGCGGCCGTGCTGCCGGACGATCTCCAGCGGACCCTGGAAACGTCGAGCCTGATGGTCGCTCGCCGCCACCCGGCGGCAGGCGACGCCGAATTGCCGATGATTCGGACCGCCATCCGCACGGAGCGCAAATTGCGCATCACCTACAGCGACGAGAACGCCAATCGCACCAATCGCACGATCTGGCCGATCGCGCTCGGCTTCTTCGATCGGCTGCGCATGGTGGCGGCCTGGTGCGAGACCCGCGGCGACTACCGCCATTTCCGCACCGACCGGATCCTGTCGATCACGCTCACGGAGCGCGGCTACCCGCGACGCCGCACCGACTTGCTGCGGGAGTGGCGGCAACGGGAATGCATCACCGAACGCTGACCATGCTGACAGAAACTGGCAGCACCTTCCTGTAAGCGTCAGCCATCGCCAAGCTGAACAGGAGATGCAAATGGCTGACTTCAACCTCGTGGTGCTCTATGTCGACGATGCGCAGGCGAGCTCCGCTTTCTATCAGACCCTGCTGGAGCGCCCTGTCGCGCAATCGTCTCCCAAATTCGTCGTTCTTCCGCTCGGGAGCGGCACCATGCTGGGCCTGTGGCAGCGGGACGCCGTCGTACCTCCTTCTGCTTCGGAGGCCGGCAGCAGCGAGATCTCATGGGCGGCCGCGAACGCGGAGGCCGTGCACGCGACCTACGAAACATGGATGACCCGCGGCGTCCGGATTGCGCAGCCTCCGACCGCCATGCCGTTCGGACACACCTTTGTTGCGCTCGATCCGGACGGTCATCGCCTGCGCGTCCTGGCGCCCGCCGCGTAAAGCGTTGACGCGTCGGCATTGATCAGAGCGGAGCGTCATGCCGCTATAACGCGGAATGTCGCTGCGCTCATCCAAGCCGCGGCCGCCGTCATCTACCCGATGAGCTGCCGCGCCGCCGCCGAGATCATCACCAGCCCGCCGGTGATCACGGCGGCGTCGAGGATCGCGGTGTGGATATGCACCGGCATCCGCTCGACGAACGCTTTGGCCAGGAACGCACCGGGGATGGCGATGCCGCCGATCAGGAGCGCGAAGGCAAGCACCTGCACGGTCACCGCGCCGGCGAGGCCGAACACCGAGATCTTGATCAGGCCGGTGCCGAGCGAGATCATCGCGTCGGTTGCGATCACGGCGGCCCCTTCGAGGCCCGCGGCCATCAGCAGCGAGAGCAGGATGACGCCCGAGCCCGAGGTGCCGCCGACCAGCACGCCGTAACCGACGGATCCCGCCGCAAGGCCGGTGTCGCCGATCTTGACCTGGCGGCGCCGCAGCACGCGACGCAGCGGCACGCTCAGGATCAGCATGGCGCCGATGACGAGCGCCGCGCCTGCATTGGTGAGGCGCGTATAGCCGTAGGCACCGAGCGCGGTGGTCAACGCCGCGCAGGCCAGCACGATCAACGCGCGGCGCCGGTCGGCATAGCGGAGATAGGCAATTGCGCGGCTGGAATTGGTGAAGAGCGCGGAGATCGCGATGATCGGCACCACCGGCTCGGCGCCGACCAGCGGCACCAGCACCAGCGGCATCAGCGCGCCGGTGCCGTAGCCGGCGAGACCACCGATGATCGAGGCAAACAACGCCATCAACGCGACCAGCAGCAGCTGGAAAATCGAGATGTCGGCGAAGCCTGAGACGATGGTCAATGTTTCTCGCGAGTGGCGCGTGCTGTTGCTTGATCGGCGATGGAAGCGAGTGCGGCTTCCTCTAGTGGAAAATCCGCCGCGAGCCAAGCGTCCTCGGCAAGTGTCAACACATGTCCGAGCACAGGCCCTTCCGCCAGGCCGCGCGCGATGAAGTCGGCGGCGCGAAGCGGAAATTTCGGCGCAGTCCAGCGCTGGGGCAGTTCGGCAAGCGCACGCCAGCGCGACGATGCGACGTCGTCGCCGCTGCGCGCCCAGGCCAGCAACACGCGATCGTGATAGCGCTCGGCGCCCAGCCGGTAGACGAGCCGCCGCGCATTGGCCTCGTCCCTGGCGGGCAGACGCCACCAGCGATGCCCCATCGAATCCAGTGCCTTGGCTTCCGCATTGGACAGCCTCAGGCGAGTGGCGACGCGCTTGGCGTCTTCGGTCACGGCCACCGTCAGCGCGGCGAGACGGCGCGTGCTGCTGGCCGGCAGGCCGAGCGCTTGCTCGATCGCGATCATCGCCGTCAACGGCCCGGTATGGGCAACGCCGCCGATCAGCGCTTGCAGCAAGCCGGCATCGGCCATCGCAAGCACGGCCGCGGAGGCGCCTGATGCCACCAGCAATTTCAGCATCTCCATGCGCACGCGCTCGGCCGAGAGCGTCGCAAGGCCCGCGCGTCCGCGAATGCAGGCGAGAGTGCCGTCGCGGTCGGGCTCGCCGACGCCGAACGCGGCATGGATGCGGAAGAAGCGCAGGATGCGCAAATAATCCTCGGCAATGCGCTGGTCGGGCGCGCCGATGAAGCGCACGCGCCGCGCCCTGGCATCCGCGATGCCGCCGACATAATCGTAGACCACGCCGGCCGCATCGACCGACAAGCCGTTCATGGTGAAGTCACGCCGCTCGGCGTCCTTCACCCAGTCGCGGCCGAAGGCGACCTTGGCCTTGCGGCCGAACGTTTCGGTGTCCTCGCGCAGTGTCGTGACTTCGTAAGGTGCGCCGTCGATGACCAGCGTGATGGTGCCATGCTCGATGCCGGTCGGCACGCTCTTGATGCCGGCAGCCTTGGCGCGCCGCACGACATCCTCCGGCAGCGCGGTGGTGGCGATGTCCATGTCGCCCGGCGGCAGGCCGAGCAGTGCGTTGCGGACGGTGCCGCCGACCACGCGCGCTTCCTCGCCATCCGCGTTGAGCAGTTGCAGGACGCGCGCCGTCCCGCCTGCGGTCAGCCAGGGCGCACCGGCAAGAATCGGGGCAAGTATCGGCTCCGCGCTCATCGTCCGGCCCTTATCTTTCCAATCAGCTGTCCCTGCCCGGCACGAGCTTGCCGTTCTCGATATGGGCGGGAATGTAGGTCGAGTTCGGCGCGGCGCCGGAGAAATGCGCCAAGCCAATCAGGCCGGCGATGACGAGCACGAGCGCCACCAGGATAAGGCGCGCGACGACGGTGATCGGCCAGGACGATTGCACGAACAGGCCGGACCTTGTCGCGGCCAGGAACAGCGCATAGACGGCAAAGGGAATGAGGAAAATTCCGATCTCGGTCAGAACCGGCCGGATCATGACGAATAGATCCGCTCATACAGCACACGCAGCATTCCGGCCGTTGCGCCCCAGATGTAACGTTCCGCAAACGGCATCGCATAGTAAAACCGCTCCATGCCGCGGAATTCCTTGCTGTGCATCTGGTGATTCACCGGATTCATCAGGAAGGATAGCGGCACTTCGAACGCGTCATCAACCTCGGAATGGTTGATGGTGAGCTGAAAGCCCGGCCGGACCCTTGCGACCGTCGGCAGGATGCGGAAGCCGAACGCGGTGCCATAGAGATCGAGATAGCCGATCGGCTCGACGAAATCTCTGGACAGCCCGACCTCCTCCTCGGCCTCGCGCAACGCAGCGTCGAGCGGCGAGGAATCGGTCGCGTCTATCTTGCCGCCGGGAAAGGCGATCTGGCCGGCGTGATCGTTCAGATGCGCCGAGCGCTGCGTCAGCAAAATGGTCGGCTCGGGGCGATCGACCACCGCGATCAGGACCGCTGCGGGACGCACCGGCTGCTCGCGCGCGACGATCTCGAGCATCTTGTCGGTGCCGGGATCACCTGAGGCCGGAATGATGTTCGGATCGAACAGCCCGGGCGGAATGTCGAAGCCGAGCTTCGTCCTGGAGCGGGCGAAGAAATCCGCCGCGCGGAACGCGACGGGCTCGTGCTCGCTCTTGTCGCTCCTGGGAATAGGCTTGTTCAAAGCGCGGCCCTCACCTGTTCCGCATCCGCCATGGCGAAGAATTCGCCGGCCGATTCGACGCCGAACATCGGCTGGCCATCGACCATCCGCTCCTCGCCCATGTCAACCAGATCGTAATAGAGCGCGCGGGTGACCTTGGCCCAGAGATCGGCGCGGACGTGCAAATAGGGCGTCAGGCCGCCGTCCGCCGCCTGCTCGAAACGCAGCCGGTGCGCGGCGTCGCAGGTGACCCAATCGTCGACATTGGTACGGAAGCTCAGCACGCGCTGGCTGCCCTCGCCGTGCTTCAGCATCTCGACCGCCATGAACGGCGCGTCGTCGACGCGGATGCCGACCTTCTCGACGGGCGTGACCAGGAAATGCTTGTCGCCCTCGCGCTTGAGGATGGTCGAGAACAGGCGGACCAGCGCGTGGCGCCCGATTGGCGTGCCCATATAGAACCAAGTACCATCGGCCGCGATTCGGATATCGAGATCGGCGCAAAACGGCGGATTCCACAGATGCACCGGAGGCAGGCCCTTTTTGGCGCCCTCGGCACCGGCAGCACTTTTGGCGGCGGCAGTCAGCCCCTCCAGACCGCGATCGGCGCTCTGCCCTTGGTTCGCCATGGTTTGCCCTGACTTTGTCCGTTGGCACGATTGGTGCAGGTTTACGTTGTACGTAAGTCTACGGTTCCACCCCGGGTAAGTCCGGTGTGGAGGTCTCCACTTCGTGATGCCGTACATAACCCGAAGCCGATAAGGTGGGGATAGGTTAATTCAACGAATACATGGCCTTCCTGCAAGTTTAGCATAGGGCCCATGACGCAAGTTGATGACGCAATTTGATGCGATCATTTGACGACGCAGGAAAGCCGCGTGGCAGGCTTAAGGAGCTGACGGATGGCGGAAAGTGTCGAGAAGCTCGAAGACGGCATCGTCCGTTCGGCCGAGCAGGTGTCGGGCCAGGTGCGTGCGGCAAAGGACGCGATCGCGTCGGTGATTTTCGGTCAGGATCGCGTGATCGAGAATACGCTGGTCACCATCCTCTCCGGCGGCCACGCGCTCCTGATCGGCGTGCCTGGCCTTGCCAAGACCAAGCTGGTCGAGACGCTCGGCGTCACGCTCGGTCTCGATGCCAAGCGCATCCAGTTCACGCCCGATCTGATGCCGTCGGACATTCTCGGCGCCGAAGTGCTGGACGAGAGCACAGCCGGAAAACGCTCGTTCCGCTTCATCGCCGGCCCGGTGTTCGCACAGCTGCTGATGGCCGACGAAATCAACCGCGCGAGCCCCCGCACACAATCGGCGCTGCTGCAGGCGATGCAGGAGCAGCACATTACCGTGGCCGGCGCGCGCCACGATCTGCCAAAACCGTTCCATGTGCTGGCGACGCAGAACCCGTTGGAGCAGGAAGGCACTTATCCGCTCCCCGAGGCGCAGCTCGACCGCTTCCTGATGGAGATCGACGTCGACTATCCCGATCGCGACGCCGAGCGCCGCATCCTGTTCGAGACCACCGGCGCCGAGGAGACGCTCGCCAAGGGTTCGATGACCGCGGATGCGCTGATCGCCGCGCAGCGATTGGTGCGCCGCCTGCCCGTCGGCGATTCCGTGGTTGAAGCCATCTTGTCGCTGGTGCGCTCGGCGCGTCCGGGTGAGGAGAGCGGCGAGGCCGGCAAGTTCATCGCCTGGGGCCCGGGCCCGCGCGCCAGCCAATCTCTTATGCTGGCCGTGCGCGCACGCGCACTGATCGACGGACGTCTCGCCCCCTCGATCGACGACGTGCTCGACCTCGCCGAGCCCATTTTGAAGCACCGCATGGCGTTGACGTTCCAGGCACGCGCCGAGGGACGCACGATTCCGGACGTGATCAAGCAATTGAAGACGCGGATCAGTTGATGGCAGCAGAGAACGGGCACACAGGCAAGGAGATCATCGCGATCCGACGTGCCGATGGCGAAAGCCGTACGCTCGCCGCTTCGCTGCCGCGCCTGGTGCTCGAGGCCCGCCGCATCGCCGCCAACGTCATCCACGGCCTGCACGGAAGGCGCCGCGCCGGTTCCGGCGAGAATTTCTGGCAATACCGCCGCTTCGTCTCGGGCGAGCCGTCGCAGAATGTCGACTGGCGCCGCTCGGCGCGCGACGACCATCTCTATGTCCGCGAGCTCGAATGGGAAGCGTCCCACACGGTCTGGATCTGGCCCGACCGCTCGCCGTCGATGGCGTTCGCCTCGAAGACCGCGCGCGAGTCCAAGCTGGAGCGCACGCTGATCGTCGCCTTCGCGCTGGCCGAGTTGCTGGTCGCGGGCGGCGAGCGCGTCGGCATTCCCGGGCTGATGGCGCCGACCGCGAGCCGCAGCGTCATCGACAAGATGGCGCAGGCGATGCTGCACGATGATGCCGACCGGCTGAGCCTGCCGCCCTCCTTCGTGCCTGCGGCGCTGGCCGAAACGATCGTGCTGTCGGACTTCTGGTCGCCGATCGCGGAGATCCAGGCGACGCTCGCCGGTCTCTCCGGCTCCGGCGCGCATGGCACGCTGGTGCAAATCGTCGATCCCGCCGAGGAATCGTTTCCCTATTCGGGCCGTATCGAGTTCGTCGAGCCGGAAGGCTTTGGCGTGATCACCGCCGGCCGCGCCGAAAGCTGGGCGGAAGATTACACCACAAGGCTTGCGCTGCACCGCGACCAGATCCGCGCCGAGACCAACAAGCTCGACTGGCTGTTCACGACCCATGCGACCGACCGCTCGGCGGCCGAGCTCTTGCTGTTCCTCCATGCCGGCATGCAGGTGAGCAAGTCGGGTGCCCGTAGCTCCTCGATCAAGGTGGGGCCGGCCGCATGATGGGATTGCCGCTCGCCTTCACCGAACCGCTGCTGCTGATCGGCCTCGTCAGCCTTCCGGTGCTATGGTGGCTGCTCCGCGTGATGCCGCCACGGCCGCGCCGCATCGAGTTTCCGCCGACGCGGCTGCTGTTCGACATCGCGCCACGCGAGGAGACGCCGTCGCGGACACCATGGTGGCTGACCGCGCTGCGTCTGCTCGCCGCAGCGCTGGTGATCTTCGCCGCAGCCGGCCCGATCTGGAATCCGCAAACGGGCCTTGCCGCCAGCAAGGCGCCGCTGATGATCATGTTCGATGACGGCTGGAGCGCCGCTTCGAACTGGGATACGCGGATCAAGGCCGCCGACGAGCTGATCGCCAACGCCGACAACGATCGCCGCGCCATCGCGCTGGTGCCGCTGTCCGAGCCGAACCGCGACATCACGCTGATGCCGGCGGGCGCGGCGCGCGTTGCGCTGCGACAGATCGTGCCAAAGCCCTATTCGATCGAGCGCGTTGAAACCCTGACCGCGATCGATCGTTTCCTGAAGGCGACCGGCGACTGCGAGATCGCCTGGCTGTCGGACGGCGTCGACACCGGCCGCGGCGAGGAGTTCGTGGCCGGCCTCGGCAAGACCTTGGGGGATCGCAGCTTGACGGTGTTCGAAGGCGGCAGCTCCTCCCCGCTGGCACTGGTCGCGGCGGAAAACGCGGCGGCGAAGATGACGGTGAAGGTGCTGCGCACCGACAGCGGCATTGCCGCCGGCACCGTGCGGGCGCTGGACCAGAAGGCCTCGCCGATCGGCGAGGCGCGCTTCACCTTTGGACCGCAGGACAAGGAAGTCGAAGCGGCGTTCGACCTGCCGGTCGAGCTGCGCAACGACATCTCGCGGCTCGAAATCTCCGGCGAGCGTTCGGCCGGCGCGGTGCAGCTGCTCGACAAGCGCTGGCGGCGGCGCGCCATCGGCATCGTCTCGGGCGCAACCAGCGAGACCGCGCAGCCGCTGTTGGCACCGACCTTCTATCTCACGCGCGCGCTGGCGCCGTTCGCGGACGTGCGGCTCGCCGACAAGGGCTCACCGCAGCAGGGCATCACGCAGTTCCTCGACCAGAAGCTGCCGATGATCATCCTGGCCGATATCGGCACGGTCGCGCCGGAATTGCGCGAGCGTCTCAACGCCTGGATCGCCCAGGGCGGCGTGCTGGTACGGTTTGCAGGACCCCGCCTCGCGCAGGCCGAGGACGATCTCGTCCCGGTCAAGCTGCGCAAGGGCGGCCGCACGCTCGGCGGCAGCCTGACTTGGGAGAAGCCACAGCACCTCGCCGCCTTCGCCGCCGACGGTCCGTTTGCCGGCGTCGCCGTTCCCAAGGACGTCACCGTGAGCCGGCAGGTGCTGGCCGAGCCAGATGCGGTGCTCGCCACCAAGAGCTGGGCCTCGCTCGAAGACGGCACGCCGCTCGTGACCGGCGAGCATCGCGGCAAGGGCATCGTCAGCCTGTTCCATGTCAGCGCCGACATGCGCTGGTCGGATTTGCCGATGTCCGGCACCTTCGTCGAAATGCTCCGGCGCGTCGTCGACATGTCCGGCTACACCGCCAAGCCCGGCCCCGGCGTTGCCGCTGAGGCGAGCGCCGAGACACTGGCGCCGCTGCACATGCTCGACGGTTTCGGCGCCTTCGGGCCGCCGCCCGCCACCGCCAAGCCGCTGACCGCCGATTATCGCGACCGCGCCACGCCGGACCATCCGCCCGGCTTCTACGGTCCGGCAGAAGGACCGCTCGCCGTGAACACGCTCGCCAACGCCGACCGCATCGCAGCCCTCAACACCGCGAGCCTGCGCGCCCGGCACGCCACCTACACCAATGCCGAGCCACGCGACCTGCGTGGCTGGCTGCTGTCGACCTCGCTCGCGCTGTTTTTGGTCGACGCCATCATCGTCGCGCTGCTCGGCGGCGGTCTCGCGGCGCTGCTGCGCCGCCGCGCCGCGCCCGCGGTAATCCTGCTCGGGCTGATGGTTGCAGGCATCGCGGTGCTGTCGCCGACACCGTCGCGCGCTGACAGTGCATCGGACGAGTTCGCGATGAAGTCGACGTCGCAGACCCGCCTCGCCTATGTCGTCACCGGCAATGCCGACGTCGATTCCATCGTCAAAGCCGGCATGTCCGGCCTGACGCTGTTCCTGGCGCAGCGCACCGCGCTCGAGGCCGGCGACCCCGTCGGTGTCGATCCCGCGCGCGACGAGCTCGCCTTCTTCCCCCTGATCTACTGGCCGATCGTGCCGGGTACACCGAAGCCGCCGCAGGACGCCATCAACAAGATCGACGCCTATATGAAGCAGGGCGGCACCGTGATCTTCGACACCCGCGATGCGGTCGAAGCACCGCCCGGCGAGAACGGCGCTTCGCAGACCCCGGGCATGCAGGCCCTGCGCGAGATCCTGTCCTCGCTCGACGTGCCCGAGCTCGAGCCGGTGCCGCGCGAGCACGTGCTGACCAAGACCTTCTATCTCCTGCGCGACTTCCCCGGCCGCTTCAACTCGGGCCAGACCTGGGTCGAGGCGCTGCCGCGCGAGGATGACGACGAGAGCGCACAGCGACCCGCACGCGGCGGCGACGGCGTCTCGCCGATCATCATCACCTCCAACGACCTCGCCGGCGCCTGGGCGCTCCGTCCCGACGGCCAGCCGATGCTGCCGCTCACGCCTGGCGAGCCGCGCCAGCGCGAATTCGCCTACCGCGCCGGCGTCAACATCGTGATGTACACGCTGACCGGCAACTACAAGGCCGACCAGGTGCACGCGCCCGCCCTGATCGAACGGCTGGGGCAATGATGCGGGTATTGAAGATCGGTGCTCGTCAAACTGAAGCCGTCATCCCGGCGTTGTGCCGGGCATCCACGTTCTTCGTGTCGCACGGCCAGACGTGGATGGCCGGGACGAGCCCGGCCATGACGATGCCGAGAGAGTGACCTGATGAATTACGGCATCGCGTTTACACCGCTGGTCCCCGCGATCGTCCTGTGGATCGCGCTCGCTGCGATCCTGGTCATGGCGGTCGTGCTGCTGCTTGCGCGGGCGCGCGGCGCGGCGGTGCGCGTGGCCGCGCTGGCGCTGTTCTTGCTGGCGCTGGCCAATCCCTCCTTCACCCGCGAGGACCGCGATCCCCTCACCTCGGTTGCCGCCGTCGTCGTCGACAAGAGCCCGAGCCAGAATTTCGGCAAGCGCAACCAGGAAGCCGCGAAGGCGCAGGAGGCGCTGGTCGACACCCTGAAGAAGATCAAGGGACTTGAGGTGCGCGTCGTCGAAGCCGGGCAGGCCGACGGCGAGACCGATGGCACGAAGTTGTTCGGCGCGCTGGCCTCGGCGCTATCGGACGTGCCGGTCGACCGCGTTGCAGGCGCATTCCTGATCACCGACGGCCGCGTTCACGACATCCCGGCCAACGCCGCTGCGCTCGGCTTCCAGGCCCCGGTGCAGGCCCTGATCACCGGACAAAAGGACGAGCGCGATCGCCGCATCGCGATCACGGCGGCGCCGCGCTTCGGCATCGTCGGCCAGAACCAGACCATCACCTACAAGCTCGACGACCAGGGCGTCACCGGCGAGCGCGCCAAGGTCACGGTGCGCCGCGACGGCGAGGTCATCAACGAGCGCCAGCTGTCGAGCGGCCAGAGCGCCAGCGTCGACGTCGAGATCAAGCATGCCGGCCCGAACATCGTCGAGATCGAGGCCTCGCCGCTCGAGCGCGAGCTGACGCCGGTGAACAACCGCGCCGTCGTCGCCATCGACGGCGTGCGCGACAAGCTGCGCGTGCTGCTGGTCTCCGGCGAACCGCATTCCGGCGAGCGCACCTGGCGCAACCTGTTGAAGTCAGACGCCAGCGTCGACCTCGTGCATTTCACCATCCTGCGTCCGCCGGAGAAGCAGGACGGCACGCCGATCAACGAATTGTCGCTGATCGCGTTTCCGACCCGCGAGCTGTTCCAGCAGCACATCAACGAATTCCAGCTGATCATCTTCGACCGCTACGCCCGCCAGGGCGTGCTGCCGATCCCCTATTTCGAGAACATGGCACGCTATGTGCGCGCGGGCGGCGCGGTGCTGGTCTCGGCCGGCCCCGACTACGCCTCGACCAGCAGCATCTGGCGCACGCCGCTCGACACGGTGCTGCCGGCCGAGCCGGTCGGCGTCACCGAGAAGCCGTTCTATGCGCATCTTTCGGACATCGGCAAACGCCATCCGGTCACGCGCGGGCTGGAAGGCTCGGCGTTCGAGCCGCCGCACTGGAGCCGCTTCTTCCGCACCGTCGAAACCCGCAATGCGGTCAACCCGCCGGTGATGACGGGCGCGGACGGCAAGCCGCTGCTGTTCCTGTCGCGCTTCGGCGAAGGCCGCGTCGCACTGCTGCTGTCCGACCACATCTGGCTGTGGGCGCGCGGCTATGAGGGCGGCGGTCCGCATCTCGATCTGCTCAGGCGGATGTCGCACTGGCTGATGAAGCAGCCGGACCTCGACGAGGAAGCGCTGCGCCTGCAGGTGCAGGGCAAGGATCTCGTCGTGGTGCGCCAGACCATGGCCGACAGCGTGCAGCCGGTGAGCGTGACCTCGCCCTCCGGTGTCTCGCGGGACCTGACGCTCTCCCCCGGTGAGCCCGGCGAGTGGCGCGCCAGCCTGCCGGCCAGCGAGCTCGGCCTGTGGCAGGCGACCGACGGCTCGCTGAAGGCGCTGATCAATGTCGGCCCGACCAATCCGAAGGAGTTCTCGGAAGTCACCTCCACCACCGAGACATTGAAGCCGCTGACGCAGGCGACCGGCGGCAGCGCCGTGCGGATCGCGGATGGCGGCAGCGTCGAGCTGCCGCGCATCGTCCCGGTGCGCTCGACCAGCGTCTTCGCCGGCGACGGCTGGATGGGCGTGCGTATGCGCGACGCCAGCGTCGTCAAGGGCGTCGGCGTGCTGCCGATCTTCGCCGGCCTGATCGGCCTGTTGCTGCTGCTCGGCGCGTTTGCCGCGACCTGGGTGCGCGAGGGGCGCTGAATTGTTCGTGGTTCACCTCTCCCCAGCGGGGAGAGGTGTTTCGAGCTCTGGGCGCGCACCGATTCAACCAAAACCTACCTAGTTGCCCGAACGACACATCGGGCGCCCTGCCCGCGCGATGTGGCTCCCCTTCGGTTGACATCCGCTGACAGATGCTGCGATGTTACATTATAACATCGCGACGCGCGGTCGGCGCCTTGCGATGCGAGGTGCGTTTTCCAGATGAAGTGGTTCCGGTCGAATATCAGGCACGGCGCCCGGCTCGCATTGTTTGCGATGCTGGTGCAGTTCGCGCTGACCTTCGGCCACAGCCACTGGTTCGCGCAAGCCGCGCCGCTCGCGCAGTCGCAACTGGCCGACAGCGCCAAGAGCCTCGCGCCGACCGGCGCGGCGGTCCAGAAGCAGTCACCGGCAAACCCCGATCGCGAACAACCGGGCGAGGACAATTGCGCGATCTGCGCACTTGTCGCGATGGCGGGCACGGTCGTGTTCGCAACACCGCCTCTGCTGCATTTGCCGCAAGCGATCGAGCTGCTCTACCGCACCACCGATGCCGAATTCATCCATCTGAAGTCCGCTGGCTCGGCATTCCAGCCGCGCGCCCCTCCCGCCTCCTGATCCCCATCGATTGAGCTGCCTTCGGAATCGGCCATCCGCTTGAGCCGATCCCGCAAGGCTATCGAAAATTGATCCGTCGCGTGTCGACGGCGCGTGCCGCCTGCAGGTGCTCCGAATGAGCATGCCGGTGCGCGATCGGAAATCAGGACAATGCAATCTTCAAAATCAATATTGGCGGGCGCGAGCCTCGCCGCACTCACGCTGTGTCATTCCGGCGGAGGCGCAATCGCGCAGACGACGGCCCCCGTCACGACGCTG
Source organism: Bradyrhizobium sp. T-1 (assembly GCF_053592855.1). Classification (NCBI taxonomy): domain Bacteria; kingdom Pseudomonadati; phylum Pseudomonadota; class Alphaproteobacteria; order Hyphomicrobiales; family Nitrobacteraceae; genus Bradyrhizobium; species Bradyrhizobium sp. T-1. The sequence goes on from NZ_CM132115.1 coordinate 6,711,228, forward strand.
CCCACCGTCGAAGTCGATGCACCCAAGCAGACGCAGGCGCCGCGCCGCCCAAAAGTTCGCGTCGCAGTCGACCGGCGACGTTCGACCTCGCAGGCACGACCGCAGACCGAGGCGCCCGCCGCCGTCGAGGGCCAGAGCGAACGGTTGGATGCCGCACGCCAATCCGTGCTGCCGCCCGGCGGCGCCACCGCCCACACGCTCACACGCCAGGCGATCGAGGCGCTGCCGCAGGGCAGCAATGCCTCGCTCGACAAGGTGCTGCTGCAATTCCCCGGCGTCACGCAAGATTCGGCGGCGAGCGGCGACCTGCATGTCCGCAACGAGCACGCCAATCTGCATTATCGCATCAACGGCGTCATGCTTCCCGACGGCGTCGGCGCGTTCGGGCAGATCCTCGACACCGGCATCGTCGGCAGTCTCAGCCTGCTCACAGGCGCACTGCCCGCGCAGTACGGCCAGCGCACGGCCGGCGTGCTCGACATCCAGACCAAGGCCGACGCCTTCAACAATTCCGGCGTCGTCGGCGTCTATGGCGGCAGCAACGGGACCATCTCGACCAATGTGGAATATGGCGGGACCGCCGGCCAGACCCAGTACTTCCTGTCGGGACGCTTCCTCCAGAACAATCTCGGCATCGAGAACCCGACCCCGTCGGTGAATGCGATCCACGACCGGACCAACCAGGAGAAGGGATTTCTCTATCTCTCGACGATGATCGATCCGACCAGCCGCCTCACCTTCATGAGCGGCGTGTCGAATGCGACATTCCAGATTCCAAACAATCCCGGCCAGACGCCTGCTTACACGGCGTTCGGCGTCTCGAATTTCGACTCGTCGCGGCTCAATGAGCACCAGAACGAGTTCAACCAGTTCAACGTCGTCTCCTACCAAACCTCGAACGGCGAGTTCGACACGCAGACCTCCTATTTCAATCGCACCAGCCTGCTGCACTTCTATCCTGATCCGATCGGCGATCTCGTCTTCAACGGCGTCTCCTCGGATGTCTACCGCCAGAGCGTCGTCAATGGCCTCCAGCAGGACACCGCCTGGCGCATCGGCTATGCGCACACGCTGCGCTTCGGCCTGTCGGTCAGTGCGGAGCGGACGCTGGTCAACAGCGGGACGACGGTGCTGCCGCTGTTGGATCCCGCGGACCCGATCGCGGGGACGATCGACGCGCCGTTCTCGGTATTCGATTCCAGCGCCAAGACCGGCTGGCTGATCGGGACCTACGTTCAGGACGAATGGAAGATCACCAACAACCTGACCCTGAACGCCGGCCTACGCTTCGACCAGATGTATCAATATGTCGATGCGAACCAGCTCAGCCCGCGCGTCAGCCTGACCTGGAAGCCGTTCGAGGGCACCACGTTCCACGCCGGCTATGCGCGCAACTTCACCCCGCCCTCGCAGGTGATCGCCGCACCGGTCAATCTCGCGCTGGTGACCCCGCCCGGCGCGCCCGCCAACACGCAGACGCCGGAGGTCGGGCAGAACAGCCCGGTGCTGCCGGAGCGCGCGCATGTGTTCGACCTCGGCGTGACGCAGAAGGTCTATCCGATCCCCGGCCTCGAGGTCGGCGCCGACGCCTATTACAAGAAGGCGCGCGACCTGCTCGACGATGGTCAGTTCGGCGCGGCCTATGTGCTGAGCGGCTTCAACTACGATCGCGGCGAGAATGTCGGCGTCGAGCTGAAGTCGACCTATCGCAACGGCAATTTCAGCGCCTACGCCAACCTCGCCTGGGCCAAGCAGATCGCGACCAGCGTCATCTCGAACCAGTATCTGTTCGGCGCGGACGAGCTCGCCTATATCGCGGGCCATTACATCTACACCGACCACGCGCAGATGCTGTCAGGCTCGGCCGGCGCGTCCTATCTCTGGGAGGGCACGCGCTACAGCGTGTCGATGGTCTATGGCAGCGGCCTGCGTTCGGGCTTTGCCAATACCGATCATCTGCCCGGCTACACGCAGGTGAATCTCGGCCTGTCGCACGATTTCAACATCGTCGCGCCGAACAAGCCGACGACGCTGCGCTTCGATGTGGTCAACGTGTTCGACACCATCTACCAGATCCGCGACGGCTCCGGCATCGGCGTGTTCGCCCCGCAATACGGCCCGCGGCGCGGCGTCTATGTCGGCATGTCGCAACGGTTCTAAAGCGGGATGGAGTCAGGTTCGATCGACGTACGGGAACACCTCTCCCCGACGGGGAGAGGTGTTCGGAGTTCGCGGATTGCACCGATCCAACCAAGACACATTCCGCTTGAGCGGCACGGCATGTTCACGTCCGGGCCTGCGGGCTCCGGCACAGCAGCCAGCGGCTCACTTGCGATAGGCGACGCAGTCGATTTCGACCTTGCAATCCACCACCATGCTCGACACCACGCAGGCCCGCGCCGGCGGATTGGCGCCGAAATATTCGGCAAAGACCTTGTTGAAGCTTTGAAAGTCTCTGGGATCGTCGAGCCAGACGCCGCAACGCACGACATCCTTGGGCTCAAAGCCGGCTTCAGCCAGGATCGCGAGCATGTTGCGGATCGCCTTGTGCGATTGCGGAATGATGCCGCCCTCGATCACCTCGCCGTTCTCCATCGGCGTCTGGCCGGAAACGTAGAGCCAGCCGTCGGCTTCGACCGCGCGGGCAAAGGGAAGGTGCTGGCCGCCGGTACCGGTGCCGCCGGCCGCGCCATATCGTTTCAGCGTCATTTGCGAATCGTCCTGTGTGTGATGACTGAGATTGCGGGGTCGTCATCCCCCGATCAAGGCCCGGCCGGGCCGCGCGAAGGTGCTGCGTCCACCCGCGACCACAGCCTCGCCCGCGACGAAGACCGAACGGATGCCCGCGGGCATTTCCGTCGGCGTCTCGAACGTCGCCTTGTCCATGATGGTGTCGTCGAACAGCGTGAGATCCGCGATCATGCCAGGCCGCAGGATGCCGCGGTCGGACAGGCCGAAGCGTTGCGCGGGCATCGCCGTCATCCGCCGCACGGCATCTTCAAGCGTGAACCAGCCTTGCTCCCGCGTCAGCCGGCCGGCAACGCGCGGGAAACTGCCATAGGCGCGCGGATGCGGCTTGGTGCCTGGGCGCGGAATGCCGTCGGAGCCGACCATGTGCAGACGATGGGTGAAGGCCGCGCGGAGATCGGCCTCATCGAGCTGGAACATGATGATGCCGGTCTGGCCCTGGTCTTCCTCGATGCAGCGAACCATGAGATCGACCGGCGAGATGCCGAGCTCGCGCGCGGCATCGACCATCGACTTGCCCTCGAGCGGCTTCAGCGCGGGATTGCCGGTGCCGGAGATGCGCACATTGTGCCAGCCGATCAGCACGATCTTGGACTGCGCGGCGTGCGGATCGGGATCGCCCTCCTCCACCAGCGCGCGCAGCGCCTCGCGCCTGGCTGGATCACGCAGCCGTTCGCGCAACGCATCGATGCCGCCTTCCAGCGCGGCCGGCGGCAGCAATTGCAACATGTAGGAGCTGCCGGCCGGATACGGATACATGTCGAAGGAGATATCGATCCCCTCCGCGCGCGCGGCCTCCAGCCGGTCGAGCGCCTTGGGGATCGCACCCCAGTTCGGCTTGCCCGCCGACTGCAGATGCGATAGCAACCCCGCCGCGCCGGAGGCGCGCAGGATCGCGATGAACTCGTCGATGGATTGCAGCAGGCCCGCTTCATAGCTGCGGATATGCGCCGTGAGCAGCTTGCCGTGCGCCCGCACCGTCTCTGCCAGCGCGTTCAGTTCGTTGGTGTCGGCATAGGCGCTCGGCGGATAGACGAGACCAAGCGACAGGCCGGCAGCGCCCTGGACGAGCTGCTGCGCGAGCAGCGCCTGCATCGCCGCGATCTCCTGCTCCGTCGCCGCACGGCGCTCATAACCGAGCACGGCGAGCCGGATCGCGGCGTGCCCGACCAGCGAGACCAGGTTGAGGGCCACGCCCGGCCCTTCCAGGGCGTGGCGATAGCCGTCGAAACTGTCGAAGACTTCATCGGCTCGGGTTTCGCCGGCGAGCCCCGAGAAGTGCAGACGCAGCATCTCGGCGGAGCCTGCGGTCGCCGGGTAGAGCGAGAAGCAGCAATTGCCGACCACGAGCGTGGTCACGCCCTGCAAAACCTTCTCGGGCCGGTCAGGCTCGCGCAGGCAAATCAGGTCGTCGTGGCAATGCGCGTCGATGAAGCCCGGCGCGAGATAGCAGCCGCGCGCATCGATGATCTCGGCGTCCTGCGCAGACAAGGAAGCACCGATCGCCGCGATGCGGCTGCCGCTGATGCGCAGGTCGGCCTCGAACCACGGCGCGCCGGTGCCGTCGATCAGCCTGGCATTGCGGATGAGCGTATCCTTGCTCGCGCCCTGGTTCGGACTCTGGCCTGTCGCTTGGGGCATGCTCCCCTCCTTAGTGCACCGGCACGGCGCCGTGCGGCGCCTCTTCGGCGAAATCGGGAATCGACTCGATCCGTCCGAGCACCACGACATAGAAGAAGATGCCGATCAGCAGGACGATTCCGGCGATCATGAAAGCGCCGGCAAAGGATTGTGTCCAGTCGACCACGATGCCGGTCACGATCGGCGCGAGAACGCCCATCATGTTGTTGGTGAAATTCAGGATGCCGCCGACCGTTCCCGCGCCGCCCTTCGGCGCGATCAGCGACACGATCGAGGATCCCACGGGCGCCGCGGCCGACAATCCCGAGATCGCGATCGACAGCCACAGCAGCGCCCAGCCCGGCTTCACGGTGAAGGCGGCGCCGATCACGGCGAGCCCCATCAGCATGCCGACGATGATCACCGACTGGCGCACCCGGGTCGAGTCGTAGCCGCGCGCGATCAGATGATCCACCAGGAACCCGCCGATCAGGAGATCCGACAGCGTCGCGAAGATCCAGGGAATCGTCGAATAGCCCGCGGCCGACATCAGGTTCATGTGCATGGTCTGCGCGAGATAGCCGGGCAGCCAGGTGAGGAAGAGATAGAAAGTGTAGCCATAGGCCGAGAAGCCGATGGTCAGCCCCCAGACCTTGCGGTTGCGCAGGAGGTAGCCGAGCATGCGGCTCTGCCCCGCCGTGGCCGGGCCTTCCGGCGTGCCGCCGCCGGCGATGATGTAATCATGCTCCGCCTTCGAGAGCTTCGGATCCTCGCTCGGATTGCGGTAGATGAGATAGTAGGCGACGAAATAGAGGAAGCTCAAAAGTGCGGTGACGCCAAAGCCCCAGCGCCAGCCGTAGAGAAAGATCACATAGGCGACCAGCGGCACGCCGATCACGTTGGAGAACTTGGCGGCGGAATCGAAGATCGCGGTCGACCGCGCGCGCTCATCGAGCGGAAACCAGTGGCCGGTCGCCTTCTGGCTGGCCGGAAAGGCCGGTGCTTCCGCAACACCGAGCAGCAGGCGAGCGCTGGCGATGCCCCAGAGACCGCTGGCGAGCGCGGTGATTGTCGCCGCGACCGCCCAGAGAAAGGTGCTGGCGCGGCCGACCATGGTGACGCCGAAGCGGTCGAGCACCATGCCGCCGGGAACTTGCAGCAGCGAATAGGTCCAGAAGAACGCGCTGCCGAGCAGACCGATGTCGGTGGCGGTGAGGCCGAGCTCCTTGGTGAGCTCGGGCGTCGCGGCGGAGAGCCCGACGCGATCGATGTAGTTGATGAGAATTCCGACGCCGAGAAGACAACCGATCAGCCAGCGTCGTCCGGGTACCTGTTGGCCTGCATTCGCCATTTTGAATCCTCGCTTGGAACGCAGGATCGCGTCTCTCGCCCGGAACGGAACGGGAGCGCGCCTGCAATTGCATTGTCTCTTATAGTGGACAATATTATCTTATAGCGTCACGTTAGTTATTACGGCGGCGTGATGTCAAGAGCAGACATGCAAGGCCTGCCCGCCTCAACGTGCATTCGGACATGCGATGACAGCGTGACGGCCGATGCGGATGCATCGGCCGTCACGCTACCGGTCGACTGAGTTCAGTTGCGATCCGAGAGTTCGTTTGCGGTGGCGACGAGGTCGTCGAGCAGCGCAGTCCTGCGCTCCTTCACCGAGTCCGCTGGAACGACGAAGCAAAGCGTCGCGACTGCGACGCCCCTCTTGTCACGGATGGGCGCGGCAAGACACGAGGTGAACCGGTCGGACAGCGCCGTGGTCACGCATTTGCCCTCACGCCTCGCGCGCGCGACGTCCTTGATGAAATCGTCGACATCGAGCACGCGGCCGTCCGGAAGGCGAAAATCCTCTTTCGGAACGAACGCACGGATTTCCGCCGGGCTCATATGATCCAGCAGCAACCGGCCGGATGCCGTCCACGGCAGCGGCACCTCGATGCCGACATCCGTCGTGATCCGAAACAGGCCCGACCCGTCCCGTGTATCGACCACCACATATTTGCGGCCGCGTAGCGCGCAGAGCTGCGCAGTGGCGCTGTGCTGGGTCGCCAGCCGGTCGAGCGCTTCGCGGCACCGGCGATGCAGCGGATTGGCCTCCGCATAGGCGCGCCCGTAGAGATGCACCGCCTTGCCGAAATAGACCTGACCCTCGCCGACGCTTTCCAGCAGATCCGCCTCGATCAGGCGGTTGGCGATGGCATAAACCGTCGATCGCGGCGCGCCCATTTGCTTGGCGAGGTCGCTGAGCTTGGAGGGTTCGCGCAAATGCAGCAGCGCTTCCAGGAGATCGATGGTCCGATCAATCCCGTTCTGGCGTTCCGCGGGCGAGGTGCCCTTCTTGGATGCGGCCAAACTTCACATGTCCTTCGTCAGCTTCACTTGCGGTTTTGGCACAAACCGCGCCGACGGTATAGCGTGTCTAGCTTTCCGATTTTAGCTTCAATGTAATCGAGTTCACAAAGTTGCTGCCGTTGGCCGAGAGTCTTGCCGCAAGCGTGATCAACGCTCCTTCCAAACCTGTGGTAGTATCTCCTCGTGAAGCTCTATTAGCGTGTAATTGTTTTGAGCACCATGGCAGGTTGTGATTGCAGCGCTGCCTGTATCGAAATCGGCCAGCAACGATCGCATTGCTTGCGAACAACGCGCCGGACAACTGACCAGATTTATTTGCGCGCGGGCGAGGCCAAGCGTCTGCAAGCCATAGCACCTTGAACTGCGGAATTTCTCGAAGCCGCGCCTGCGCAAATCAGGACCGATCGCGAGACATCCAGTTTTAGGAGAGGCGACATGGCTCTCAGCAGCAACAATTTGACTGATATTGGACAAGGTGCCGGCAAGACCACCAACTTCTGGATCCGGTACGAGAACTCGCTCCCCGACCAGACCAACGTCGTCAACAACGCCAACTCCCTGCTCAGCGTCGTCGAGAACGAGTTCGCCGTCACCACCGGCTGGTTCGGCACGCCCTCCAACCAGTTCGGCACCAGCCACCGGCAGGAGGTTCGGCTCGATGAGGCCGACACCGACAATGGGGGCGGCAGCTTCAGCTTTCCCGGTGCCAACAACAGCGGCTTCGGAAATCCGATCAGCCTCGATTCGCAAAACCTGATGAGCGATGCGCCGTTGCCGGCGCAGCGCGTCGAGATGGTGTTCATGGCCGAGTGGGTCGAGGTGCTGATGGGCATCCGCGGCAACTGGAACGCCGGCGACAGCAGCGGCGAAGGGTTGTCGCATTGGTCGGCCATCACCCGCTTCCAGCAGGGGCACGACCACTATTACGGCTCATTCGTCGCGAACTGGCTGAACGGGGACGGCAGCCCCAATCAGGGCACGATCCTGCCGAACCCGGCGCGCGGCGATTGGGTCAACACGACCTATACCGGCTCGACCGTCAGCGACGGCACCTTCGTCCACGGTGACGGCGATCCCGTCAGCTACGGCTGCGCATTGGCCTTCATCTATTATCTCAACGTCCAGCTCGGCTTCAGCATCAACCAGATCATCTCGAGCTACAATTCCAACCTCGCCAGCGCCTACCATACGCTGACCTCCGACAATTCGGACCCGTTCGCGATCTTCCTCGGCCTCGTCCAGAGCGTCTATCCGCCCGGCGTGACGGCGTCGATTTCCGGTCCGAACAGAAACAACCCCTTCCCGATCGCCCGCATCTCCTTCGGCGCCGGCAAGAACACCTTTGGCAAGGACGAGACGCAGGACATCATCAACACGCAGGGCGGCTACGTCCCCAACGCTTTCACGATCTTCATCGAGGGTTTCAGCAAGTCCTCGTTCCAGTCGCTCGGCATCACGGTGGGAAGCTTCGCGGGCTCGTTCTTCGGCCTGACCGGCGTGGCGATCACGCCCAATCCCGTCGGTGTGCAGTTCGAGAGCGGCATCAACGACCTCACGCCGCAACGCATCGAGATCGCCTACGATCTGCACCTCGACAACGCCCTGATGGCGCACTTCCCCGCAAGCGGCGAGAACCAGTTCGACCTGTCGGTGTCGCTGAACGCCTCCGCGACCGGAGAGGTCAGCGGCTCGCAAGCCTCGATGCAGTTCGAGTTGATCGCCGGCGCCGATCCGTATTTCACCAATCTGAACGCCGATCACAGCAATTTGCCTTATCTCAGCCAGGATCTGCGCGTGTTCACAGTCACCCCGGCGCTCAACGCCACGCCGATCCCCGGTGTACCCGCGCTGGCCGACAACGTTTCCGGCGCCTACGCCTATATCCAGAATGTGCTGTCGCGCTGGAACTCATCGACCAACGGCTTCACCAATCCGAACGGCCCTGATCCGTTCACGACGATCCTTCCCGATCAAGGCGATGCCAACCAGGGCGACTCGTCGGTGACGCCATTCACCGTGCAGTTCACCGGCTCGCCGTTCCCGACCAACATCACGATCAGCAACAATTACAGCTTCGCCGTCGCACGTGTGCGGCTGCGCGGCTCTGCGGCATCGCAGGCCAGCAATGTACGTGTCTTCTTCCGGCTTTGGACGACGCAGACCAACGACACCGACTACGACGTCAACGGCGCCTATCTCTCCGACAACGATGCCGCCGGCAAGCCGGGGTCGCCGCGGATGGGTGCCGGCAACACGACGATCCCATTCTTCGCGACCAACAATTTCTCCGGCCAAACCGACTACGCGGGCGGCCCCAACATCCAGACGCTGACGATCCCCGATCATCAGGACCAGCTCTGGGCCTATTTCGGCTGCTTCCTCAATCTCTACGATACCGGAAACGTCATCAACGGCGCGCAGGTGCAGACCTATCTGAATGGCACGCACCATTGCATCGTCGCGCAGATCGCGTTCGACGACGCGCCGATCCCGCAAAGCGTATCGCCGCTGTCCTGGGACCAGCTCGCGCAGCGCAATCTCCAGGTCACGCGCTCCGACAATCCGGGTCCCGCGGCGGCGCATCGGATTCCGCAGACCTTCGACACGAGGCCCGGCCGGACCGTCCGTCCGCCGCACGGACCGAACACGATCTATCCGGACGAGTTGATGATCGAATGGGGCAGTGTGCCGACCGGCTCGGTTGCCTCGCTCTATTGGCCGCAGGTGCACGCAAGCGACGTGCTGGCGCTCGCCAAGACGTTCTACGGCGTCTCGCCGCTCGGCATGAGCGACGCCCACACGATCCGGATTCCGATCACGCGGGGCGTCAGCTATGTGCCGATTCCGCCCGGCTCCGGCGATAATTTCGCCGGCCTCATCACCATCGATCTTCCACTGGGCGTCCGCAGCGGCCAGGTCTTCGACGTGACCGTCAAGCGGTTGGGCACGCGCATCGGCAAGCCATTGCCGCCACCGCCTCCACCGCCACCGAGGCTGCAGACCGCTCCTGGCATGATCTACCCGGACGGGAAGGCGATACAGGTGCGGACCGCGAAGGGCGGCTCCAAGCAACACAGGACGCCGCCGACCGAGGTGGAGCGGCTCACCCAATGGCGCTACGTCGTCGGCACATTCCAGATCCGCATCCCCGTGACCACCGGCGACAAGATCCTTCCCACTGAGGAGACCACGCTCGCGATCTTGAAATGGCGGCTGGAGCAGATGTCACCGTCCAACCGCTGGCATCCGGTGCTGGTGCGCTACATCAAATACCTCTCCGATCGTGTCGACGGGCTCGGCGGCAATTCAGCTGCCGTGCCGCCTTCGCTGACATTCGTGCCGCCACTGCCGCTGCCTCCGCACGAACCCGAGCGGGAACGTTGCGGCAAGGTCTGCGAGGTCCTGTTCGACTGTCACGGCGAGTTCACCGGCTTCGTCCTCGAGGATTGCTGCGAGCGGCATGTGTTCCACAGCCGCGCCAGAAACGTCGGCAATCTCGCGATGAAAGCCTGCCGGTATGGACTGACGCTGTGTGTCTGGGTCGATGGCAAGGATGGAGGGAAGATCCGCAAGCTCGGCGTCAAGGCGTAGTGGAGCAGGTGGCATCGCCTTATTGGCACGGTCTTCCAGTTCGGCACGACGATTTCGCGGCCGCACGCTAGCCCGAAAGAAAATGCACCAGATCGGCCATGCCCCGCCCCTCGCCGTCCGGGGTGGCGTCCAGTTGTTCGCGCGGCTGCTTCTGCCTGTTGACCCAGAATGTGGGATAGCCGAACAGCTTTGCGCCGGAGGCGTCCCAGCCGGCGAAGGCGGCAAACAGAATCTCCTCGCGCTTCAACCCGAAGGCATCGATGCCCATCTGGTAAGCGCGCGGATCAGGCTTGTAGGCACGAACCGCATCCGTGCTCAGCCGAAATTCGAAAGTGCCGTCGAGCTCCGTCCCGCGAATGTTGCCGTCGAACATGGCCGGCGAGAAATTGCTCAGGAATGCCAGCCGGAAGCCGCTTTCCTTCAACATCGACAAAGCGGGCAGGACGTCGGGCCAGATCGTCATCTTGAGATAGCTCTCGACGAGCGCACTTCTCTTGATACCGGTCAGCTCAATCTCGAGCGACTTGCAGGCGAACACCAGGGCCTCATCGATGACGTCGAGAAAGTCGCGATAATGGCCTGTCATGGTGCGGAGCCATGTGTACTCGAACTGCTTCCTCCGCCAGACCTCTGACAGTTCAGCGCCGCGTCCAGGAAACAATTGTTCCGCCAGGGCGAAGATCGGACGCGGATCGAAAATCGGAAAGCCATCGAACGCGATCGCCTTGATCGAGGTGCCTGCTCCCAGGGAATCGCTGGCAATCGAGGATGCGACCGTCAACGACGCGATCGCGAGGAGTTGACGACGGCTGAGGGGCATCGGGGCATCTCATGCAGTGGACGAAATTCCACCGATGATGATGCTCCGATCGCTCGGAATATTCCCGACGACATCGGGTCGGGACCGCGTGCCGTGCATACGAGGGGTCGCGCTTGGGTGCAGCGCCGGCAGATCAGGATCCCTGCATGTAGCGAACGGGATTCTCGGGATCAGCTTTGAAGATGTGGGCAACCTCCGCAAACAGCGTCGACACCGCACCCTGCTCGAGATCGTCGAACCGCTCGAAGCTGAAGTTGTTGCCTCCCATCCTGAGTTCACCGAGCTGTCCGGCATAATGGGAGACGACCGGCGCGCCTCGCCTGGTCACTGCCACATACACGCTGATGTAGTTCTTCTGGAGCGCGACACCGATCACCGGCCACTCCGCGCTCTTTCCCGATTTGATGGCGTAGCGAAACTTGCCGTAGCCGATCATCTTCATGCGCATTCCCGCCTCCCCCGCGGGCGTTCCGCGATGGAAATAGCGCTTGAGGGCTGGCGCGGCCGAGACGACCAGCTTGTGCAATTCGGTCAGATCGCGCTTTCGCTCGGGATCGAAGTCGAGATAGGCCTGCAATGTGTCGGCTGTGACGCGGAACATGTGACCCTCGACCGGTGCCTGGTGCGCTAGCCCCGCGCCTTGCTCCAGTCGGGAGCCACCGCGCCCGAGACGCCTTCGAACGCGCCGTCGACGAGTTCGAATACCAGGACACGCGCGGCATCGACCGGGCCCGGCATGGTGACGCGTCCCTTGGGGACAAGCTTGAACCCGACGCGGCTGTAATAGGGCTCGTCGCCGACCAGCAGCACGAGGCGATGGCCCTTCTCCTTGGCGTCCTTCAGGGCGCGCTCCATCAGCATGCGGCCGATGCCGCGGCTGCGGAACGGCGGCTCGACCGTGAGCGGCCCGAGCAGCAGTGCCGGCGTCTCACCAATCATGACCGGCAATTGCCTGACGGAGCCGACCAGCAGCGTGCCGATGCGGGCCGTGAAGGAGACATCGAGCACATGGTCGACATGCTCGCGGATACGGTAGGCGCTGAGCACGAAACGGCCGGGGCCGAAGGTGCGCTCGTGCAGCCGCTCGATCGCCTGGGCGTCGCCTGGCGCTTCGGGACGGATGGTGATTGAGAGATCGTTCATATGACCAAGGCGTTTTCGGGCGACGCGGATCCCGGTTCGCGTTCGGAAAGCGCGTCAGTAGAGGAATCGGAGTAGCATCTGCGTCTATCGAGGTCCATGGGCGTTACGCCGGACCTCAGCCCCTTTTTGGCGCCGGCTGGGACAGATAGGCCAGCATCTTCATCTCCCGCCGCCCCCGCGTCACGGTATCGAGCACGAGGCCCGATGAGACCGACAGCATCGCCACGATGGTCAATCCCATCGACAGCACGGCGGTCGGCAGCCGCGGCACGAGGCCGGTTTCGATGAATGTGACGACGATCGGGATGGCAAGGATGATCGCGGCCAGCGCCAGCAGGATGCCGATGACGGTGAAGAAGCGCAGCGGCCGCTCCGATCGGTACAGCTTCAGCATGGTGCCGAGAATGCGAAAGCCGTCGCGCCAGGTGTTGAGCTTCGAGAACGAGCCTTCCGGCCGCGCGTAATAGGGCGTCTCGACCTCGGCAACCGGCAGCGACAGCTCGAGCGCATAGACCGCGAGCTCGGTCTCGATCTCGAAGCCATCGGACAGCACGGGGAACGATTTGACGAAGCGCCGCGAGAACACGCGGTAGCCGGACAGGATGTCCTTGAAGGCATGGCCGAAGGTCGAGGACAGGAAGCCGGTCAACATGCGGTTACCGGTGCGATGGCCGAGACGGTAGGCGGCCTGCGACTGGTCGATGCGGAGCCCGACCACCATGTCGAGATGTTCGTCGAGCAGCTTGTCGATCATGCCCGGAGCGCTCGGCGCATCGTAGGTGGCGTCGCCGTCGACCAGCACGTAGATGTCGGCCTCGATGTCGGCGAACATGCGGCGCACGACGTGGCCCTTGCCCTGCCGCCGCTCGCTGCGCACGATCGCACCGGCCTCATGCGCGACCGCAGCGGTGCGGTCGCGCGAGTTGTTGTCATAGACATAGATCTCCGCCGCAGGCAGCGCCTTGCGGAAGTCGGCGACGACGGCCGCGACCGCGGCCTCCTCGTTGTAACAGGGCACCAGCACAGCGATGCGGGGTTGCGCAGATATCATCGCGGCAGCGCTCCTAGAGTTGCCGGCTCGTGCCGGACCGATGCAATCTCACACGCCTCGGCCGGCCGCAACAGCCGGGCAAACGACAGCGTCCACAACGACAGCATCGCGATCGGCACGACGTAGTACGGTGTGAAGATCGGATGGCTCAGAAAGAAACCGAGATTGACGACGAGGTTGCCGGCGACGACGAAGGCAGCCTGCCGCACATGCCTCACGCCGGACCACAACAACGAGAGCGTCGCGCCAATCGCAAGCACGATCAGCACGATCTGCATGTCGCGCAAATACTGGCCGAGAATCGCAAGATCGAATGCCGGCGCAATCAAATCGGCACTGCCATAGGTCGTCGCCAGCGCGCTGCCGGCGTTGACGGCCTGGGCGGCGAGCGTCGGCGCTATCCCCACGAGCACACCGGCACCGAAGGCAAGGCCCTGCACAAAGGTCGCGAGCGAGCGCGTCCACAGGAAGGGAATACCGAGGAACAGGAAATAGCCGGCCGCGAGCAAGGCGTTCGGCAATCTCAGATTGACGGACGCACCGAGCAGAAGGCCGATCAGCGCAATCAGCAGGACGCCGCGCTTATCCCTGGTCAGCCACAACGCCGTGAGGAAACCGGCAACGGCGCACAGCGCCATGGTCGGCGCGACCGAATAGCTCGCTTTCGCCGGGTTGATCATGAGATAGACCGCGAGCGCGCCGAACACGCCTGCACCAACGACCGACGATACTGTCCGCGCCATGGCGATGCCCGATAGCGCGAGGCCGCAGACGATCAGGCTCGCGGCAATGTAGAGCGGCACCACCTGATGGCCTTCCGGAAACAAGGCGAGCAGAGAGCCGGTGCCCGGCGGATATTGCAGCACGACCTTGCCGCCCGGCATCGGATTGTGACACGGCCAGCGGATCGGATCCTTCCGCTCGGCGAAGCCGATCTCCTTCAACTTGCCTTCGAAGTAGCGATCGTCGTCCCGGACAGCGTTGGTATCAAGCCCACCCGCGCCGAAACGCTGGAACAGATGCGCCTGCCGGAGATAGCAGATGTCGTCATAGACCCCGCGCGCCTCGCTCCAGCGCGACATTGTCAAAATGTTGCTGGCAAGGATCGCGAGGCAGATCAGGCCGAAGGCGAATTTGGCAATCTTCATCCAGTATCCGAAAGCCTTTTGGGCGCGTTGCTTGAACCGAGGGCTCAGTCCACCTACGGGAGAGGTGCCCCGAATTCCTTGGCTCGCATCGGCTGAACCAAATCCCCCTTTAGCATAGCCCGCCCTCACCGCCACGTCGCAATCAGGGGCTTGCCGTGAAGCACTTCCGCGATCCGCAGCCGCGTGCCGGGCGTCGCCCCCTCCGGCAGCGCGGCGGGATCGAAGAACCCGCATTCGATGATCTCGCGGTTGGGCGCAGGCAGGCCGTCCTGCCGGAAATGCCTGACCACGTACACCGCGACATGGTCGCGGCGGGAGACGTGGCTGTTGAGGAAGATGCCGTGCAGCACGGCCTCCGAGGTCAGGTCGATATCACCCTCCTCCTTGAGCTCGCGGCGCATCGCCTGTTCCATGGTCTCGCCGAAGTCGACGCCGCCGCCGGGCAGGTACCAGCCCGAGACGTAGCTGTGCTTGACCAGGAATACCCTGTTGTCGGCGTCGAGCACCACGGCACGGACACCGAGCGTCATGCCGCGGACCAGCAGGAAATAGGTATGGAAGAATCGCCGCAGCAGCGGCTCGAATCTCCGTCGGATCTCGTCCAGGCGCTTCGTCATTAGCCTCTCGTGATGCGCGCCCCTTCAGGCCCTTGCAAGCGTCCCTTGCGCGCTGCCCGCGACCTTGCCATTACAGCGGGGGAATAGCGAGGCAATCGCCCAACATGGCACCCTTCACGCTCGCCCATCTGTCCGACCCGCATTTGCCGCCGCTGCCGAAGCCGCGGCTGATCGAGCTCGCCGGCAAGCGCGCGCTCGGCTACGTCAACTGGACGCGCAACCGCCACAAATACCAGCGCCGCGAGGTACTCGATGTGCTGGTCGCCGACGTCCAGGCGCAGGCGCCCGACCACATCGCGGTCACAGGCGATCTCGTCAATTTGGCGATGGAGGCGGAGTTCGCGCCGGCGCGTGCCTGGCTCGACGAGGTCGGCCCGCCCGACCGCGTCACCACGATTCCCGGCAATCACGACGCCTATGTCCGTGCGACCTTCCACCGCTTCGGCGAGACGTTTGCGCCCTATCTTGCGGGCGACGATGGCAGCGTCGGCTTTCCCAGCGTGCGCCGCCGCGGGCCGGCCGCGCTGATCAGCCTGTCCAGCGCGGTGCCGACGCCCCCCCTGATGGCGACGGGCACGCTCGGACGCCATCAGATCGCCGCGCTCGAACAGATGCTCGACCAGCTCGCGACTGAGGACGTCTTCCGCGTGCTGCTGGTGCATCATCCCCTGAAATCCGGCGCGCGCCAGAAGCGGCTGACGGATTCGGCAAGCCTGCTGGCGCTGCTCAAGCGCCGCGGCGTCGAGCTGATCCTGCACGGGCACGACCACATTCACTCGACGATGTGGTTCGAAGGCCCGAACGGCAACATTCCCGCGATCGGCGTGCCGTCGGCCTCCGCGCTCGCGCACGGGCGCTATCCGGCAGCGGCCTACAATCTGTTCGCGATCGAGAAGGACAATGCCGGCTGGCGCTGCGAGCAGATCGTGCGCAGTCTCGATCATGGCTTGCAGATCCGGGAGATCAAGCGCACGCGGCTGGTTTGATTCACCGTCATTGCGGGCCAATGCATCCGCATCGAACTCCGGTGCGCAATTGCGCACCTGAGAATCTCGAGATTCCGGGTTCATGCTTCGCATGCCCCGGAATGACGGCAGAAGGAAATTCACCAGCTCCGCAGCGCCGCGAGCACGGCGACGCCGAACAGCGCGGCGGCACCGAGAACGAAGCCGAACACGAACGGCCAGACGCGCGAACGGCGCGGCGGCTGTTCCGCGACCTCCTCCTTCGGCTCGGGCAGCACCACCATCGCGCGCTCGCGCTCGATCATGCGACGGGCGACGTAGTCGGTCACGGCCTCGACGATCACCGAAGTGTCGTGCGATTCGGCGAGCACGATGCGGCCGAAGCGGGTGTCCTGGACGAAGCGGTATTGCCGCTTGTCGCGCCCCATCAGGATGTGCGCGACGACATCGATCCAGAGTCTCGGCGTATCGCCCTGGCTGATGCCGCGGTCGAACAGATCGATCCGATCAGGCACCTGGGCAAACAATGGATCGAGAGCGTCGTTGAGGATCTCCAGCCGTGCCACCTCGGCATCCCTGAGATCGACCACCACACCGGTCCGGTCGGCGGCCTCGATCCGCGCGCGCAACAGCGCATCGCGCAGCCGCATCGGGCGCGGCTGGCTGGGGTGGGTCCCGCTGGTCTCGGGCTCTGACATTGTCGGCCTCGTCCTCAACTCTCCCCCATTAACCTATCAGCAACCACGGCGCCCGCAAAGGCCCCATAATTCCAGACACTTACGGTGCCCACAGGCCATTGATGTGTGCCAAAAACAGACGATCCCACCCGGCTTGCGCCGGATGGGACCCTCCGTCCTTGGACGTCTTCTTAAGTTTGTCAGCTGGCCGTCAGGCCGAGACCCGCGACGGCTCTTCCACGATCGAGAAGCGGACGCCGGCCTTGTGGCGGTTCTCTTCCGAAACCGAGCGCCAGGCATCTTCGGCTTCCTTGCGGGTCTTGAACGGACCCTGCACCTGGGCCGAGCCTTCGACGAGCTTGTGGAAGTTCATCGAGCCGAACTCGCCGCCGATCACCCAGAAATTGCTGCCTTTGGTCATTGTCAGTCTCCTGTCGAGGTGCGTGATTCGTTAGCCGAACTGGTTCATCGTGTTGTGCGCGCCGCCCGCCTTGAGGGCCGCTTCACCCGCGAAGTATTCCTTGTGGTCGTCGCCGATGTCGGATCCGGCCATGTTCTGGTGCTTGGCGCAGGCGATGCCCTGACGGATCTCCTGGCGCTGCACGTTCTTGACGTAGCCGAGCATGCCCTGCTCGCCGAAATACTCCTTGGCGAGGTTGTCGGTGGACAGCGCAGCCGTGTGGTAGGTCGGCAGCGTGATCAGGTGGTGGAAGATGCCGGCACGCTTGGCCGAATCCGCCTGGAAGGTGCGGATGCGCTCGTCGGCTTCAAGCGCCAGCGGCGTATCGTCATATTCCGGCTTCATCAGATCGGCGCGGTTGTACTTCGAGACGTCCTTGCCGGCTTCCTTCATCGCGTCGTAGACCTGCCAACGGAAGTTGATGGTCCAGTTGAACGAGGGCGAGTTGTTGTAGGCGAGCTTGGCGTTCGGGATGACCTCGCGAATGCGGTCGACCATCTTGGCGATCTGCTCGATATGCGGCTTCTCGGTCTCGATCCACAGGAGGTCAGCGCCGTTCTGCAGCGAGGTGATGCTGTCGAGCACACAGCGGTCTTCGCCCGTGCCCGGACGGAACTGGTAGAGGTTCGAGGGCAGCCGCTTCGGGCGCATCATCTTGCCGTTGCGGTTGAGGATGACGTCGCCGTTGCGGGCGTTCTCTGCGGTGACTTCCTCGCAATCGAGGAAGCTGTTGTACTGGTCGCCGATGTCGCCCGGCTTGTGGCTGACGGCGATCTGCTGCGTCAGGCCGGCGCCGAGCGAATCGGTGCGGGTGACGATGACGCCGTCTTCAACGCCGAGCTCGAGGAAGGCGTGGCGGCAGGCGCGGATCTTCGCGATGAACACCTCGTGCGGCACGGTGACCTTGCCGTCCTGGTGACCGCACTGCTTCTCGTCGGAGACCTGGTTCTCGATCTGCAGCGCGCAGGCGCCCGCCTCGATCATCTTCTTGGCGAGCAGATAGGTCGCCTCGGCGTTGCCGAAGCCGGCGTCGATGTCGGCGATGACGGGCACGACGTGGGTCTGGAAGTTGTCGATCTTCGCGATCAACTCCTTCTCGCGGGCCGCGTCGCCTTCCTTGCGCGCCTTGTCGAGGAGACGGAAGATGTCGTTCAGCTCGCGGGAGTCCGCCTGGCGGAGGAAGGTGTAGAGCTCCTCGATCAGCGCCGGCACCGAGGTCTTCTCGTGCATCGACTGGTCGGGCAGCGGTCCGAACTGGGAGCGCAGCGCCGCGATCATCCAGCCCGAGAGGTAGAGATAGGTGCGATCGGTCTTGCCGCCGAAATGCTTCTTGACCGAGATCAGCTTCTGCTGGGCGATGAAGCCGTGCCAGCAACCCAGCGACTGGGTGTACTTGGTCGGGTCCTTGTCATAGGCGGCCATGTCGGCCCGCATCAGCGCCGCGGTGTAGCGGGCGACGTCGAGGCCGGTCTTGAAACGGTTCTGCAGGCGCATGCGCGCGACGGCCTCGGCCGACACTCCGTTCCAGGTCGGCTGTGACTTGAGGAGCGCCTGGGCCGCGTCGATCTCGCTCTGATACGAGGCCGGGCCCTGGAGGGTGCTGATGCCGCGGGGCTGGTAGTTCATCTGCCTGATCCTTTTCGCTGACGATGGCGATGGCGAGCCATCGACATTCTTGACACTGCATTGCGGAATGCGTGTCAGAGCTAAACGCGAAAACAGAAACTTCGTATAGATGGCTTGTTTCTTATTGGTGATGTCATGTAACATCAGAACATGTAACAGATGTTATTTTGTAAAAAATGTAAAAATATAGGTCAACCAAACTGTCCTTGATGCATATGGAGATCTGAAAATGGCCGCTGAGTCCGGGAAAAAGCTGTTCGTCGGCCCGCGCTTCCGGCGGATCCGGCAGCAATTGGGACTGTCGCAGACCCAGATCGCCGAGGGGCTCGGGATCTCGCCGAGCTATGTCAATCTGATCGAGCGGAACCAGCGGCCGGTGACCGCGCAGATCCTGCTGCGGCTGGCCGAGACCTACGACCTCGATCTGCGCGATCTCGCAACCGCCGACGAGGACCGTTTCTTCGCCGAGCTGAACGAGATCTTCTCCGATCCGCTGTTCCGGCAGATCGACGTTCCCAAGCAGGAGCTGCGCGACCTCGCCGAGCTCTGTCCCGGCGTCACCCATGCGCTGCAACGGCTCTATGCCGCCTACACCGAGGCCCGTCAGGGCGAGACGCTGGCGGCCGCGCAGATGGCCGACCGCGATGTCGGCACGCGCTACGAGACCAATCCGGTCGAGCGCGTGCGCGAGCTGATCGAGGCCAATCGCAATTATTTTCCGGAGCTCGAACAGGCCGCAGAAGCCCTGCGTGACGAGCTGAACGTGCCGGCCGAAGGCCTCTATGCCGCCCTCGCTGCGCGTCTGCGCGAGAAGCATTCGGTCCAGACCCGCATCATGCCGGTGGACGTGATGCGCGAGACGCTCAGGCGCTTCGACCGCCACCGCCGCCAGCTGCTGATCTCCGAGTTGGTCGACCCGCCGGGCCGCGCCTTTCAGCTCGCCTTCCAGCTCGGGCTTGGCGAATGCGCGCAAGCCCTGGAGACCATCATCGGCCGCGCCGGGCCGCTTGACGATGCGCCGCGCCGGCTGTTCCGCATCACGCTCGGCAACTACTTTGCCGCTGCGGTGATGATGCCCTATCCGGCCTTCCTCGCCGCCGCCGAGGCGCTCAATTACGACATTCACGTGCTGGCGCAGCGCTTCAATTCCGGCTTCGAGCAGGTCTGCCACCGCCTCACCACGCTGCAACGGCCGAACGCCCGCGGCATTCCGTTCTTCCTCTTGCGCGTCGACAATGCCGGCAACGTCTCGAAGCGGTTTTCGTCCGGCACCTTCCCGTTCTCGAAATTCGGCGGCACCTGCCCGCTGTGGAACGTGCACTCGACTTTCGACACGCCGGATCGCCTGCTCAAGCAGGTGATCGAGCTCTCCGACGGCACGCGCTACTTCTCGATCGCGCAGATGGTGCGCCGCCCGGTCGCGCCGCATCCGCTGCCGCAGCCGCGCTTCGCCATCGGCCTCGGCTGCGAGATCCGCCACGCCGCGCGCCTGACCTACGCCGCCGGCATGGACCTCGATAAGACGGAAGGCACGCCGATCGGCGTCAACTGCCGGCTCTGCGAACGCGAAAACTGCGCCCAGCGCGCCGAGCCGCCGATCACGCGCACGCTGATCCTGGACGAGACGACGCGGCGGGTGAGCTCGTTCGCGTTCTCGAACGCGAGGGAGTTGTGAGCGGGCGCGCGTCTGCGCATCGGCGGAAGGCCCCGCTCCGCACACAACTGTCATTCCCCGCGAAGGCGGGGAATGCAGTACGCCGCAGCCCGTCGGCTCCATCACCGCTGTCACGGAGTATTGGATCGCCCGCCTTCGCGGGCGATGACAGCGGAGAATGAGGCGTGACTGACCTGCTCACCCCCTACGCCAGCGTATGCACGATCACCGGCCCCGCCGCCGCGCTTGCGTGGCCTGCGAGCAGCGGCCCCAGATCCTTCTCGATCCAGGCGATGGCGCGCTTGTTCGCCTCCTCGGCCTGCTCGAACTTGTCGAAGATGGAGATCGCGGTCACCGTATCGTCGCCGGCATAGACAACGTAATAGGCCCTGAAGCCGTCGACATCGCTGATGATCGGAACGGCGCCGTCCTTGATGCGGCGCGCCAGTTCTTCAGCGCTCCCGCTCTTCGCCTTGGCCTGACGGATGGCGGCATACATGGCATCCTCCCTTCCGGCTCCTGATGTAGGGCTTTGTGCCCGGTGGCATGTTACGCCGAAGCGGCCGGCCGATCTACGGCTTGGTTAACCCTGCCCTAATCCGCCTCCGCGATCTGCAACCAGGGATTAAGCACGCTTCAACATCGGCGCCTTAGTCTCGCCTCACTCACTTTTCGCAAACAAGGGCAGCCTATCCTGCCGCGTGAAGTGACATCAGGGGGTTCATCATGCGCATTGCGTTGCTGCTGACCGCGACCATTGTCGGGGCGCTGTTCGCCAATCCGTCCAACGCCGGCCCGCTCGACGCTGCGTCCGCCGATGCGGCAAAGCTGCCGCCGGGCTTCCAGAGCTACCGCGGCTACATGTTCGACGTGTCGGAAAATTCCGACCGCAAGGACGTCGACAAGCTCACCGACAATCTGAAACAGCAGATCGACGTCGTCGAAGGCGCCGGATTCTCCCCGCGCGTGCTGCGCTTCTTCCATACCGTGCCGATCATCGCGAGCGAGCTTGCCTGCCTCGACGAGGGCGCCGCTACCGCGTGCTACGGCCGGGTCACGCCGGACATCCAGCGCAGCACGCCCCGCACGCTGACGGTGTGGGACCACGACAAGCAGCGCTGGACCAACCCGAACGCCGTCGACCTCGCGGTCGATTCCGGGCTTGGCGTGATCATGGTCCGGCCGGACATGATGCGCTACGAGAAAGAGGCCGTGCTGCTCCACGAGATGCTGCACGCCTATCACGCGCGGCTGCTGCCGGACGGCTACGCCAACAAGGGCGTGATCGGCTACTACGCTTATGCCAAGTCCAAGGACTTCCTGCCCAAGGAAGCCTACGCCCTGAAGAACCACATGGAGTTCTTTGCCGTGACCGCCAGCATCTTCCTGTCCGGCAAGAGCGAATTCCACGATCCCAAGACCCGCGAAGCGCTCAAGGAAAAGATGCCGGACTATTACAAATATCTCGTCGGCGTGTTCGGCTTCGACCCCGATCCGGCAGCCGCGTCGAGCGGACCCGTCGCCTCGCTGAAATAAGGCACACGCAGCGCTGCTGCGCCAAGCCAACGCCAAAAGCCGCGCGAAATGCGCGGCTTTTTCTGTTTTGGCAAGCGGAAGCTGCGGATGACGGCCCGGCGGGAATTGCCAAGGCAGGGGCTGATCTGCATAGTCCCGCCGCATCGATTGGGACTGTTTCGAAGAGGATAGAAGACATGGCGGACGCCGACCTGGATGTCGTGATCCGGCAACTGGCCAGACAGCTGCAGACGGGCCTGATGTCCCGCGCCAAGGAGCGGCGGGATCGCTTCAACGGCCTTGCGGCCAAGGCCAAGGGCAAGGAAACCGGCACCCGCTTCAAGATGATGGCCAAGGCCACCATGGAGCAGGCCACCGCCGCCGCAAGGCGCCTGCAGATGTCCGCCGACAACGTCGCCGACAGCTACGCCCGCGCCATGCGGCTCGCCGCCAGCACACCGATCGAGGTGAAGGCTGAGAAGCCGGTGAAGGAGAAGCCGGTGAAGGACAAGCCGGCGAAGAAGGCCAAGAAGGCCAAAGCCAAGAAGGCGAAGTAGCAGCGCTTGCGCCCTTCACCTCGCCCCGCTTGCGGGGAGAGGTCGGATTGCATCGCAGATGCAATCCGGGTGAGGGGGTACAGGTCCCACTACGATCTCACGCGCGGATGGAGCCCCTCACCCCGACCCTCTCCCCGCAAGAACGGGGCGAGGGAGAACACCTCTCACCGCCGCGGTGTTGAGACCTGGGTCGGCTCGGCGTGGGAGAGCTCGGCGAGTTTTGCGCGCGCGGCATCACGAGTCCGCGCATCCTTGCCGGGAGGCAATGCCAGCGCCGCTTCGAAATCGGCGCGGGCATCGTCGGCTTGGCCGCGGGCGAGGAAAGCGAGGCCGCGATCGAGGCGGGCCTGCGCATTCGTGGGATCGAGGCGGACCGCCGTGCTGTAGCTCAGGATCGCGCGGTCGAAATCGCCCTTGGCCGCGAGCGCAAGACCACGCTCGTGATAGGGCATGGCAGGCTTAGGATCGAGCGCGATCGCTTCGTCGTAATCGGCAATCGCAAGCTCCAGCTCGCTGTTCCGCCGGTACGCCTGCGCGCGATCGCGATAGAGCGAGGCGCGGTTGGGATTAAGGTGGATGGCTTCGTTGAAATCAGCGATCGCCCGGCGGTTATCACCGTGGCGCAGCGCGATCCGTCCGCGCCCCTCATAGGCGAAGGCAATCAGGGAGCCGCGAAACGGCGAGAAGCCGATCACGGCCGAGCAGATATCGGGCTCGTCCTCGTCGCCGCAATTCACGACCGTATGCGTGGACAGGCCAATGGCCACGCCCAGGACGATCAACAGTGGCACGGCAGCTCTGGTCATCTTCGACGGCGACCGGCGAGAGCCGGCCACGCATCCCCTTTCGAAGGAATACTCTCGGTCGGCTATTAGCACCGGCCGAGCTGCCCCTCTGTGCGCCAGGTCACAAAGCCGGGCAAAATCGAATAGGCTCCTTATCAGCCCCAAGGACCACGTGCAGGACCGGAAGGACCGCGCGAGGATGAGCGGCCCCACGGGCCCTGCGGCGGATAATTCTCGTTGGCGCCGACCGACGGCGCAGCCTGCGTGCCGAGCTCGGCCGCGAGCTGGTGGAGCGCCGCGATGCGGTTCTGCGTCGAGGGATGGGTGGCGAAGAGATTGTCGACACCGTGGCCCGACAGCGGATTGATGATGAACATATGCGCGGTCGCGGGATTTCGCTCGGCCTCGGCGTTCGGCACCTGATGCGCAGCGCTCTCGATCTTCAGCAGCGCCGAGGCGAGCCACATCGGCTGACCGGCAATACGCGCGCCGAGATTGTCGGCGGCGTATTCGCGGGTGCGGCTGATCGCCATCTGCACCAGCATCGCGCCGAGCGGCGCCAGGATCATCATCAGGATCGAGCCGACGATGCCGGGACCGTTATTGTCGCGGTTGCCGCCGAAGAACATGCCGAACTGCGCCAGCATGGAGATGGCGCCCGCGATGGTCGCGGTAACGGTCATGAGCAGCGTGTCGTGATTCTTGATGTGCGCGAGTTCGTGCGCGATCACGCCGGCGAGCTCCTCGCGGCTGAGCTGACGCATCAAACCGGTGGTGACGGCGACGGCGGCGTTCTCGGGATTGCGGCCCGTCGCGAACGCGTTCGGCTGCGGCCCGTCCATCAGGAACACGCGCGGCATCGGCAGATCCGCGCGGCCCGCAAGCTCGGCAACGAGCCCGACCAGCTCCGGCGCGCTTTGACGGTCGACCTCATGGGCGCCGTACATCGAGAGCACCGCGCGATCGGAGTTCCAGTAGGTGAAGAGGTTGGTCGCGGCCGCAATGACGAGCGCGATCATGGCGCCGCTTGCTCCGCCGATCAGATAGCCCACGCCCATGAACAGGGCGGTGAGGCCTGCGAGAAGCATTGCGGTACGCAGATAATTCATGACCGTCTCCTGGGCGACCGCGGGCGAACCTCTGGCCGGCGCACCTGAAAGTATGAAGGCAGCGGGCGGCTGCAAGCCTCGTGCGTCGCCGGGCCGCAGAAGCACCGTTTACCGCCAGCCTTTCGCTGGTCATTAAATCTCGATTGGAATTTGCGCAAAAGCGCGCATGGGCGCTTAGCAACCTGGAAAGTGCAGTTTCGGCTTAATGCGCGGTAGCCGGGCACGCTGCGCGGCCCTTGCGCATTGACCGGTTCCGTTGGCCTTCCGTCCGCAAGGTGACTGCCATGGTAGACCGCTCGCGCGCCGCATCCGTCGACCCCGGATCCGCTCCCTCATCTCAAGACACGAAGACAGACGCGAAAGGCTTGCAGGAGGCGCTGCATGAGCAGCTGTTCGCCAATGACGACTCCGGCCATGCGCCCGATGCGCAGACCTCGCCGGAATCGACGCACCGCTGGCCGCATCTGCGGCGCGGCGCCAAGATCGCCATCGGACTGGGCATCATTGCCGTGTTCGGCTGGCTGCCGCTGCGCGCGATCTGGGAATATTCGAGCGTCGAGGCGGTGCTGAATTCCCGCCTCGTCACCCTGCGCACGCCGATCGGAGGACGCGTGTCGGCGGCCCAGCACGTCACCGACCAGGCGAGGCTGGACGCCGGAACCGTGCTCCTGCGCGTCGTCAATTCGCGCGGCGATCGCACCCGGCTCGACGATTTGCGCCGGCAGAAATCACGCCTGGAGAACGAGCGGCCGAGCCTCGCTGCCAAGCTTGCCTCGGCCCAATCGGCGCAAAAGGATCTGGCGCGGCAGGCCTCGCAATTCCGCGATGGGCGCGTGCTCCAGCTCGAAGCCCGCATCGCCGAGATCCAGACCTCGATCGAGGCGGCGGCCGCGCGGCGGGATGAGGCCAGCGCCGCGGTCGACCGCGCGTCATCGCTGGCGAAATCCGGCAATGTCTCGACTGTCGAGCTGGCGCGGCTGACGCGCGAGCTGTCGGTGTCGCAGCAGACCGAGCTCGGTGCGCGCAAGCGGCTGGACGCCGCAAAGGTCGAGCTTGCCGCCGCCCAGAACGGCTCGTTCCTCGGCGACAGCTATAACGACCGGCCAAGCTCCGTGCAGCGCGAGGAGGAGATGCGCCAACGTGCCAGCGACCTGGAGGCCGACCTTGCGCGCACCGACACCGAGATCGCTTGGCTCGCCAACGAGATCATCGTCGAGGAGGTCCGCTTCGCCGATCTCTCCGCGGCCAACATCACGACACCCGTCGCTGGCCGCGTCTGGGAGATGATGACCTCGCCCGGTGAAGACGTGCAGGCCGGACAGCCCCTGCTCAAGGTGCTCGATTGCAGCGGCGCCGTCATCACCGCCAATGTCACCGAGAGCGTCTACAACCGCCTGCAACTCGGCGATCGCGCCACCTTCGAGCCGAACGATGACGGCGCGCCGATCTCGGGCACCGTGGTCAATCTGACCGGCGCCGCCGGCGCCCCCGCCAACCTTGCCATCAATCCGGATGCGCTGAGCAAGGAGCCCTATCGCGTGACCGTGGCGCCGCGCGACGCCGCCTCGCACGACTGCGCGGTGGGGCGCACCGGCCGCGTCGTGTTCGCCCGGCGTGAGAGCGCCTCGTGATCGCGGCATTGACGCCCGGCCTGCTGACGCTCGGCGCCTTCATGGCGATCGGTCCGCTGCTCCAGCTCGATAGCACGAAAGCGCGCGCGTTCCTTGCAATCGTGTCGCTGGCCTTGCTGCTCCGCTATCTCCACTGGCGTATCACGGCGACGCTGCCGCCGCCGCACCTGACGGCGGATGCCGTGATCGGCTATCCCTTCATGCTGCTGGAGGCGGCCTCGCTGGTCGCCGTCACCCTCTCGCTCCTGTTCCTGAGCCGGACGATCGACCGTTCCAAGGCGGCCAGGATCGACGGCCGCGCCACCGATCCGCAGGCGCCGCTGATCGACGTCTTCATCTGCACCTACAATGAGGAGCGATCGATCCTCGAGCGCACCATCATCGGCGCGACCGGCATGGAGTACGGCAACTACCGCGTCTGGGTGCTCGACGACGGCCGCCGGCCGTGGCTGCGACGTCTGTCGGGCGAGCTCAACTGTCAGTATCTCACGCGACCCGACAACCGTCACGCCAAGGCCGGCAACATCAACCATGCACTCAGGCATGTCGGCGCGTTGCCGGAGCGGCCGGATTTCGTCGCCATTCTCGATGCGGACTTCGTGCCGCGGCCCGATTTTCTCGCGCGCACAATCTCGCTGATGGACGATGCCTCGGTCGGCGTGGTGCAGACGCCACAGCACTTCATCAATCCCGATCCGATCCAGACCAACCTCGCCGCGACCGACGTCTGGCCCGACGAGCAGCGCTTCTTCTTCGACATCCTGATGCCGGCGAAGGACGCCTGGGGTGTCGCTTTCTGCTGCGGCACGTCGTCCCTCATCCGCTATGCCGGGCTGGTGCAGATCGGCGGCTTTCCGACCGACTCGGTCACGGAAGATTATCTCGTCACGCTGCGCCTGAAGGAAATCGGCCTCACCACGATCTATCTCAACGAGCGCCTGACCATCGGCCTCGCGCCGGAGGGGCTGAAGGAATACATCACCCAGCGCGCCCGCTGGTGCCTCGGCTTCATGCAGATCATCCGCGGCCGCAGCGGGCCGCTGTCGCAAACCTCAAAACTCGCCTTCATCGACCGGCTCTCGCTGGTCGATGCCTTCATGAGCTGGGCCGCGGTCTATACGTCGAAGGTGGCTGGCCTCGTGATACCCTGGCTGTTCCTGCTGTTCGGCATCAAGGCCGTGCAGGCCGACCTCAGCGAGCTCTTGCGCTTCTTCCTGCCGTTCTATGTCTGGCACGGGCTCACCATGGCCTGGCTGTCGCGCGGCCGGTCGCTCGCCATGATGACGGATGTCTCGCAGCTCATCGCAGCGCCCGCCGTGCTCAAGGCGGTGGCGGCCGGCCTGTTGAAGCCGAAGGGGCACAAATTCAAGGTCACGGCGAAAGGCGGCGACCGCGACAGGCGATTTGTCGAATGGCCGCTGCTGCGGCTCTATGGCAGCGCTCTCGCGATCACGCTGGCGGCCATCGCCTATGCCTTCATCCTGCATCTGCGCGGCGAGAACATCGCCTATGGGGGACTGGCACTCGGCTGGAGCCTCTACAACGCGGTCATCCTCGCGGTGGTCTGCTTCGTCTGCATCGAGCAGCCGCGCAAGCGCAAGGCGGAACGCTTCGATCGCAACGAGGCTGTTCTGCTGCGCCAGGACGGCAGGTCGCACCTGGCACGGCTCGCCGACATCTCGATTACCGGCGCGCGGCTGATCGATCCCGATCCGCCGCTCCCCGGCAGCACCATCGAATGCCGCATCTACGGCCGATCGATCGCGGCGATCGTGGTCCGACACACCACGGACGGATTCGCGGTGCGTTTCGAAGAAGGCATGGATACGCGCGTGCATGCGATCCGGGCGTTCTATGCCGGCGAATATGTGCGCGCCTATCGGGGCGTCCGGGCGCTCCCGGTGGGGAAGGCGCTGCTGATGCGGCTGTTTGGCTAACTCGCATACGCGTCAGCGCGGCATGGAAAGGATGGCCTGAGGCCGTCACTTCACCTAAACTTCGGCCGAATCCACGCATGCCCTCCCCGCCGGAACCCCTATGCTCCAGACCCGATTCGCGATCGCGGCCGTCGCGCTCCTCGCCTGTACCGCCTCCGCTGCCGCCCAGCTTGCGCCGCCGCCCGCAAGGCCGGCGGCGCCGAAAGCCGTGGCCGCCCCTTCGCCGCGCGCCGCATCGTGCCACAACGGCGCGAGCTTTGATCGTTTCCTGGCGGAGCTGAAACAGCAGGCGGTTGCGGAAGGCGTCTCGCAGCGCACGATCGCGGAAGCCTCGCCCTACCTCGTCTACGACCAGGGCATCGTCAACCGCGACCGCGGCCAGCGCGTGTTCGGCCAGCTCTTCACCGAATTCGCGGGACGCATGGCGGCGCCCTATCGCATGCAGAACGGCCAGCAGCACATCAAGCAGCACGCCGCGGCGTTTGCGCGGGCCGAGAAGGAATACGGCGTGCCGCCGGCGGTCATCGCGGCGTTCTGGGGACTCGAGAGCGACTTTGGCGTCAACATGGGCAATCTGCCGACGCTAAAATCGCTGGTCTCGCTCGCCTATGACTGCCGCCGCTCGGAAATGTTCGTGAACGAGACCATCGCCGCGCTGAAGGTGATCGACCGCGGCGATCTCAGCCCTGATGAGATGATCGGCTCCTGGGCCGGCGAGCTCGGCCAGACACAATTCCTGCCGACGCATTACGTCAACTACGCCGTCGACTATGACGGCGACGGGCGGCGCGACCTCTTGCGCAGCGAGGACGACGTGATCGGCTCGACCGCGAACTACATCGCCAACGGCTTGAAGTGGCGGCGCGGCGAGCCGTGGCTGGAAGAGATCAAGGTGCCGCAGAACCTGCCATGGGATCAGACCGATCTCGGCGTGCAGCTGCCGCGCTCGAAATGGGCGCAGTTCGGCGTCACCTATCCCGATGGCCGCCCGCTGCCGAACGACAATCTCCCGGCATCCGTGCTGCTGCCGATGGGACGTTTTGGGCCGGCCTTCATGGCCTACGCCAATTTCGCGGCCTACACGGAATGGAACAACTCGCTGATCTATTCGACCACCGCGGGCTATCTCGCCTCCCGGATCGCGGGCGCAGCGCCGATGCGCAGGCCTGCCGGACAGATCGCGCAACTGCCGTTCAACGAGCTCAAGCAATTGCAGCAGCTTCTGGTCCAGGCCGGCTTCAATGTCGGCAAGGTCGATGGCGTGCTGGGCCAGCAGAGCCGCGCGGCCGTGAAGGCGATGCAGATCAAATACGGCCTGCCGGCGGATTCCTGGCCGACCGCGGAGCTTCTGGCCCGCATGCGTGGCGGGACGGCGCAGGCGCAGCCAGCGAGCGCTGTCCGCTAACGCCTCCACCAATAGAATTTTCGCGCCGCACAAGCCACTTTGGCGATTGTATTATTCCATGAGGCTCCCATGTGAGTGGCTCAGGTTTTCTCCTGAGATTTCCCACCATTTAAGCGAGCATCACATGTCCTTCTACGACGCCGTCGTCCCCGCCTACTTGCAAATGCTGAACAGCCTGACCGGCCTGCTCACGAAAGCCGAGGCGCATTGCGCGGCCAAAAAGATCGACCCGAGCGTGATGCTCGGCTCCCGCCTCTTCCCGGACATGCTGCCGCTGTCGAAGCAGATCCAGCTCGCCAGCGATTTCGCCGCCAAGGGCTGCGCCAGGCTGACCCATAGCGAGTTGCCCTCGATGCCCGACACGGAAAAGACGTTTGAGGAGCTGAAGCAGCGGCTCGCCAGGACGATCGACTACGTCAAATCATACAAGCCGGAGCAGTTCGAGGGCGCCGACACCAAGGACGTGACCTTCCCGGCGGGCCCGGACCGGACCATGACGCTCAAGGGCCAACAGTTCTTCAGCGCCGTCTCGCTGCCGAACTTCTATTTCCACGCCACGACCGCTCACGGGATCATGCGCCACAACGGCGTCGAGATCGGCAAGCGCGATTTCCTCGGCGCGAACTGATTTGCGCAATCGCACGGCCACGACAGCGAAATTGCGCTGTCGTGGCGAGAAATGCGCATGAATCATGCTGCGCGGGGCCTGCCGCGCAGCTCCGCTGCACTTTCCGTATGGCTCATCCCTTGCGCCCGATGTCGCAATGCACAAGTGTTCGGGATCTCTCACCGCCTGGAAGCATTTCCCATGAGCCGTCCGACCAAATTGTTTGAGACCTACAAGCTCGGCCCGATCACGCTGGCCAATCGCCTCGTGATGGCACCGCTGACGCGCAACCGCGCCGCGCCCGGCAGCTTCGTCCCCTCGCCGCTCGCCGCGGACTATTATGCTCAGCGCGCTTCCGCCGGCCTGCTGATCACCGAAGCGAGCCAGGTCTCGCAGCAGGGCCAAGGCTACCAGGACACACCCGGCATCTACTCGAAGGAACAGGTCGCCGGCTGGCGCAAGGTCACCGACAAGGTGCATGAGCGCGGCGGCAAGATCTTCATCCAACTCTGGCATGTCGGCCGCATCTCGCATGTCGACCTCCAGGCGGGTGGTGCAGCCCCAGTGGCGCCAAGCGCGATCCGCGCCAAGGGCAAGACCTTCGTCAACGGCGGCTTCGCCGACGTCTCCGAGCCGCGTGCGCTCGAGCTCTCCGAAATTCCCGGGATCATCGACGACTTCAAGCGCGCGACGAAGAACGCGCTGGAAGCCGGTTTCGACGGCGTCGAGATCCACGGTGCCAACGGCTATCTGCTCGACCAGTTCGCCAAGGACGGCGCCAACAAGCGCACTGATGCCTATGGCGGCGGAATCGAGAACCGCGCAAAGCTGATGCTGGAAGTCTCCAAGGCCGTCGTGGCCGAAGCCGGCGCCGAGCGCACCGGCATCCGCATCTCGCCGGTGACGCCCGCCAACGACATCGCGGATTCCAATCCGCAGGCGCTGTTCGATCACATCACCGACGGCCTCAACGCCTTGAAGCTCGTCTATCTCCACGTCGTCGAAGGCGCCACCGGCGGCCCGCGCGACTTCGCGCCGTTCGACTATGCGAGCCTGCGCAAGCGCTTCTCCGGCGCCTACATCGCCAACAACGGCTACGATTTCGACCTCGCGACCAAGGTGCTGGATGCAAACGCGGCCGATCTGATCGCCTTCGGCAAGCCGTTCATCTCCAACCCCGACCTCGTCGAGCGGCTGAAGAAGGGCGCGGCCCTGAACGATTGGGACAAGAACACGTTCTACGGCGGCGGCGCCAAGGGCTACACGGATTACCCGACGCTGGCGGCCGAGCCGGCGGAGTAAGCTTCTTCTCTCTCTCCCCGCAAGCGGGGAGAGGCGAAGAAAAAAAGGCCGGGATTGCTCCCGGCCTTTCGCCGTTATGAGGCGTCGCTTACTGCAGCGAGGCGCGCTTGGGCGGGGTGGCCGGCCACGACTTGATCAGCGTGTCGTAGTCGATCGTTTCGCCCTTCGGCTTCTCGTTGGCGAGCTTGCGCTGCGGCGCGATGGTGCCGTCCTTCTGGGCCTTGGCGAACCAGAATTCAGCCGACTCCTTCTTGTGCAGCTTCGGACCGCAGGCGCCCTGCACGCCCGACTTCTCGATACGCTCCATGACGGAGTCTTGCGCGGCGGCAAGAGCATCCATCGCGGCTTGCGGCGTCTTCGCACCGGACGACGCGTCGCCGATGTTCTGCCACCAGAGCTGAGCAAGCTTCGGATAGTCAGGCACGTTGTTGCCGGTCGGGGTCCACTGCACGCGCGCGGGCGAGCGGTAGAACTCGATCAGGCCGCCGAGCTTCGGCGCACGCTCGGTGAACGATTTGTCCCAGATGTCGGATTCACGAATGAAGGTGAGACCGACATGGCTCTTCTTCAGCGACACCGTCTTGGAGACGATGAACTGGAGATACAGCCAGGCTGCCTTGCGGCGATCCGCCGGGGTCGACTTCAGAAGCGTGAGCGAACCCGCGTCCTGGTAGCCGAGCTTCATGCCTTCCTTCCAGTACGAACCGTGCGGCGACGGAGCCATACGCCATTTCGGCGTACCGTCCGCGTTCATCACGGCGATGCCCGGCTTCACCATGTCGGCGGTGAAGGCGGTGTACCAGAACATCTGCTGGGCGATATTGCCCTGCGCCGGAACCGGACCCGACTCAGAGAACGTCATGCCCTGCGCCTGCGGGGGAGCGTACTTCTTCATCCACTCCAGGTACTTGGTGATCGAGTAGACGGCAGCCGGACCGTTGGTGTCGCCACCACGCTCGATCGACGAACCGACCGGGCGGCAGCCTTCCATGCGGATGCCCCACTCGTCGACCGGCAGACCGTTCGGAATGCCCTTGTCGCCGTTACCCGCCATCGAGAGCCAGGCGTCGGTGAAACGCCAGCCGAGCGACGGGTCCTTCTTGCCATAGTCCATATGGCCGTAGACCTTGACGCCGTTGATCTCCTTGATGTCGTTGGTGAAGAACTCGGCGATGTCTTCATACGCCGACCAGTTCACGGGCACGCCGAGATCGTAGCCATACTTGGCCTTGAACTTGGCCTTGTAGTCGGGGTTGGTGAACCAGTCGTAGCGGAACCAATAGAGGTTCGCGAACTGCTGGTCGGGCAGCTGATAGAGCTTGCCGTCCGGCGCGGTGCCGAACGACTTGCCGATGAAGTCGTTGACGTCGAGCATGGGATCGGTGACGTCCTTGCCCTCGCCGGTCATGTAGTCCGACAGCGCGATGGTCTGGCCGTAGCGGAAGTGTGTGCCGATCAGGTCGGAGTCATTGATCCAGCCGTCATAGACGTTCTTGCCCGACTGCATCTGGGTCTGAAGCTTCTCGACGACGTCACCTTCCTGGATGATGTCGTGCTTGAGCTTGATGCCGGTCAGCTCGGAGAACGCCTTGGCGAGCGTCTGCGACTCGTATTCGTGGGTCGCGATGGTCTCGGAGACGACGTTGATCTCCATGCCCTTGAAAGGCTCAGCTGCCTTCGCGAACCACTCCAGTTCCTTCTTCTGGTCGTCCTTCGAAATCGTCGAAGGCTGGAATTCCGCAATCCACTTCTGGATGGCGGCATCGTCGGCGGCGCGAACCGGCGCCGAGGCAGCGAACGCGGTGGCGAGAATGGCCGCGGCGCTCGATACGGTCAGAAAGCTAATCTTGGTCAATGGACCTTTCCTTCTCCTAAACTGTCGCATGTTGTTCCTCCGTTGCAGCGACAAACTTTTATACAGGCCCGGGTTGCCCCCGGATCTGGCCGTCCCTTCGCGAGCTTCAGACCGTGCGAAAAATGAGCACGGCCGTCACCAGCGAAATTCCACTTGCGAGCCACAGGCTCGAAATCTCGATCCCCTCCTCACCGATTGGCAGCGACGTGATCGGGTCGGTGCCGACCAAGCCGATCCACACCAGGTGAATGACGGCAGCCGCGATCAGCGAGATGAACAGGCGATCGCCGCGCGTAGTCGGAATGCTGAGCACACCGACGCGTTCGGCTTCGGGATAGACGGACGCGAGCCACGTCATCACGAGAAGCGTGCAGGCGAGCGCGGCGAAGAAGATCGCCGTCGGCAGCGTCCAGGCCATCCATGCGATGGATTCCATATGCTCTTACTCCTTTCGCATGATCTGGTCCGAACACCGGTTTCCACTTTTCGGGATCATGCGAGCCTCAGACCCGGCCGAGCGCGAAGCCGCGCGCGATGTAGTTGCGGACGAACCAGATCACCAGCGCGCCCGGAATGATGGTGAGCACGCCGGCCGCTGCCAGTAGGCCCCAATCCATGCCGGCCGCCGACACCGTGCGCGTCATGATCGCCGCGATCGGCTTGGTCTGCACCGAGGTCAGCGTCCGCGCCAGCAGCAGCTCGACCCAGGAGAACATGAAGCAGAAGAAGGCGGCCACGCCGATGCCGCTCGCGATCAGCGGCACCAGGATCCGGACGAAGAAGCGCGGGAAGGAATAGCCATCGAGGAAGGCGGTCTCGTCGATCTCGCGCGGCACGCCGGAGACGAAGCCCTCGAGGATCCACACCGCCAGCGGCACGTTGAAGATGCAGTGAGCGAGCGCGACCGCCCACGGCGTATCGAACAGGCCGATCGCCGAATAGAGGTTGAAGAACGGCAGCGCATAGACCGCCGCCGGCGCCATGCGGTTCGACAGCAGCCAGAAGAACAGGTGCTTGTCGCCGAGGAAGCGGTAGCGCGAGAACGCGTAGGCCGCGGGCAACGCCACCGAGATCGAGATGATGGTGTTGAGGATGACGTATTCGAGCGAGTTGATGTAGCCGGAGTACCAGCTCTCGTCGGTGAAGATGCGCTTGTAGTGCTGCAGCGTCGGCGCATGCGGCCACAAGGTCATCGTCGAGACGATCTCGGCGTTGGTCTTGAAGCTCATGTTGACGAGCCAGTAGATCGGCAACAGCAGGAAGATCAGGAACAGCCCCATGATGAGGCGGCGGCCGGGGATCGAGTGCATCACGCGGCTCCTTCCTGGGGTTTCCGATCGCTGCCGGCATTGGTCATGACGGTGTAGAAGATCCAGCAGACGATCAGGATGATCAGATTGTAGACCAGCGAGAGCGCGGCGGCCTTGCCGAGATCGAACTGGCCGAGCGCGATCTTGACGAGCTCGATCGACACGAAGGTGGTCGAATTGCCGGGCCCGCCGCCGGTGACGACGAACGGCTCGGTGTAGATCATGAAGCTGTCCATGAAGCGCAGCAGCACGGCGATCAGGAGCACGCGGTTCATCTTCGGCAGCTGGATCGCCTTGAACACGGCCCAGCGCGAGGCGCCGTCGATCTGGGCAGCCTGATAATAGGCCTCGGGGATCGACTTCAGCCCGGCGTAGCAAAGCAGCGCAACCAGGCTGGTCCAGTGCCAGACGTCCATCACGATGACCGTGACCCAGGCGTCGACGTCGCTGGAGACGTAGTTATAGTCGATGCCGACGGCATTCAGAACGTAGCCGAGCAGGCCGATGTCGGGACGGCCGAAGATCTGCCAGATCGTGCCGACCACGTTCCACGGAATCAACAGCGGCAGCGCGAGGATCACGAGGCAGGCTGCGACCGTCCAGCCCTGCCGCGGCATCGACAGCGCGACGACGATGCCGAGCGGCACCTCGATCGCGAGGATCACCAGCGAGAAGAACAGATTGCGGCCGAGCGAGGCCAGGAAGCGGCCGCCGAGATCGGTCGAGGGGTCGAGCAATTCCTTGAACCAGCCGACGCCGTTCCA
Source organism: Bradyrhizobium sp. T-1 (assembly GCF_053592855.1). NCBI lineage: Bacteria > Pseudomonadati > Pseudomonadota > Alphaproteobacteria > Hyphomicrobiales > Nitrobacteraceae > Bradyrhizobium > Bradyrhizobium sp. T-1. Next base: position 6,746,489 of record NZ_CM132115.1, read on the forward strand.
GAAGAACTGGTTGTTGCCGAAGGTATCCTGCATCGAATAGTTCACCACCGTCATCAGCGGCAGCACCGCCGAGAAGGCGACGACCAGGAACACCGGCAGCACCAGGAACCAGGCTTTTTGGTTGATGGTCTTGTCCATCAGGCGGCTCCTTCCACCAGAAGGCTGTCGGCGTAGACGTGGATGTGCGCCGGATCGAATTTCAGCCCGGCGTTACCGTCCGGGCTGGTGAAGCCCGCAGGTGCCCGCGCCGCGAGCTTGGCGTCACCGAGACGCGCTCGCGCAAAGCGGATGCGGCCGAGATCGTCGATGCGCTCGATCCTGGCGGTGAGCAGGCCGGGTGTGGGCGCGACGGCCTCGACGAATTCCGGGCGCACGCCGATTTCGATCTTGGCGCCAGCCGGCAGATTGTCGTAAGCGCGGTTGAGCGCGATGACGTGGCCGCCGATCCGCGCTTCGCGCCCCTTCACCTCGGCCGGCAGGATGTTCATGCCGGGCGAGCCGATGAAGTAGCCGACAAAGGTGTGAGCGGGCTTGTCGAACAGCTCGGCCGGCGTGCCGCTCTGCACCACGCGGCCGTCATGCATGACGACGACGGTGTCGGCGAAGGTCAGCGCCTCGGTCTGGTCGTGGGTGACGTAGATCATCGTGAGGTCGAGCTCGCGATGCAGCGCCTTCAGCTTGGAGCGGAGCTGCCATTTCAGCTCAGGATCGATCACCGTCAGCGGCTCGTCGAACAACACGGCGGCGACATCGGAACGGACGAGGCCGCGGCCGAGCGATATCTTCTGCTTGGCGTCGGCGGTCAGCCGCGTCGCCTTGCGGTTCAGATAAGGCTCGAGATCAAGCAGCCGGCCGATCTCGGCGACGCGCTTGTCGATCTCGGCCTTCGGTACGCCGCGGTTCTTCAGCGGAAACGCCAGGTTCTGCCCCACCGTCATGGTGTCGTAGATCACCGGAAACTGGAACACCTGGGCGATGTTGCGCTTCTGGGTTGACAGCAGTGTGATGTCCTGTTCGTCGAACAGGATTTTCCCCCGCGACGGCGTGATGATGCCGGAGATGACGTTGAGCAGCGTGGTCTTGCCGCAGCCGGACGGCCCGAGCAGCGCGTAGGCGCCGCCCTGCCGCCAGGTCATGGTGACCGGCTTCAGCGCAAAGGTCTCCTGCGGCGCATCGTTGCCGCCGTAGGAATGGGCGAGATCGACGAGGTCAATGCGGGCCATGTCGCATCCCTCCTACGATCCAGGCGCAGCGACCAGGCGGTCGGCCGCGTCGAAGACAAAGACATCGTTGGGATCGAGCACGGCATCGATGGTCTGGCCGGGCTCGAACTCGTGCACGCCGTGCAGCACCGCAACCCAGTTCGATCCGTCGCGGGTCAAATGCACGAAACTCTCCGAACCGGTGATCTCGGTCACCGTCACCGTGGCATGGAAGGCGTGGCGATCAGCCTCGCCATTGGCAAGTCCAAGTTGATGGGCGCGGAAACCGACGCGATAGGCGCCGTCGGCCAGCGACGAATAGAGGCCCGAGGCCGGCGACGCCGTGCCGCCGGCGTAAGCAACTTGCCCGTTCTTCTTCTCGATGCCGACGAGGTTGAGCGGCGGATCGGAGAACACCTGGGCGACGCGCAGCGTCTGCGGCCGGCGATAGACATTGGAGGTCTCGCCGATCTGCAGCGCCTGGCCTTCCCACATGCAAACCGTGTTGCCGCCAAGCAGCAGCGCCTCGGTCGGCTCGGTGGTTGCATAGACGAAGATCGCGCCGGAGGCCTCGAAGATGCGCGGCAGCTCGGCGCGCAGTTCCTCGCGCAGCTTGTAGTCGAGGTTGGCGAGCGGCTCGTCGAGCAGCACGAGATCGGCGTCCTTGACCAGTGCGCGCGCGATCGCGGCGCGCTGCTGCTGGCCGCCGGAAAGCTGGAGCGGCGTGCGCTTCAGGAACGGCTCGAGCCGCAGCAGCTTGGCGGCTTCCGCCACCCGCGTCTCGATCTCCTCGCGCGGCTTGCCTTGCACGCGCAGGGGCGATGCGATGTTCTCGTAGACCGTGAGCGAGGGGTAATTGATGAACTGCTGATAGACCATCGCGACCGAACGCTGGCGCACGTCGGCGCCGGTGACGTCCTTGCCGTTGACGAGCACCTTGCCCGTGGTCGGCTTGTCGAGGCCGGCAAGCAGCCGCATGATCGAGGTCTTGCCGGACAGCGTCGGCCCCAGCAGCACGTTCAGCGTGCCGCTCTCGAGCGTCAGCGAGACGTCGCGGATGTGCTGGACCCCATCGACGGTCCGGGTCACATGATCGAGTGTCACGCTCATGAGCGTCCTCCTGCTTCCAGCAGCGGACTTTGCGACACGGCGTGGGTCCTGATCCAGTCGTCCAGGGCGGCAATTTCGTCGGCGGATAGCCGCAGACCGAGCTTGGAGCGGCGCCAGACAATATCCTCGGCGGTCACCGCCCATTCATTGGTCATCAGGTAGCGAACCTCGCGTTCGGTCAGTGTTGCGCCAAAGGCCTGGCCGAGATCGGCCGCCGACTTGGCGTCGCCGAGCAATTTGATGGCGCGGGTGCCATAGGCGCGCGCGAGGCGTCGCGCATGCTCATGGCTCAGGAAGGGATAGCCGCGCTGGATCTCGGCGATCAGGCCGTCGACGGCCGACACGTCCATGTCGCCACCGGGCAGCGGCCATTTGCCGGTCCAGCCTTCGCGCGCTTTCGCACTGCGAAGGTAGGGCGCGAGCCGCTCCAGCGCCTCTTCGGCGAGGCGGCGATAGGTCGTGATCTTGCCGCCATAGATCGAGAGCAGAGGCACGCCGCCCGGCGTGTCGAGCTCGAACACATAATCGCGGGTCGCAGCCTTGGCCTCGCTGGCGCCGTCGTCATAGAGCGGCCGCACGCCGGAATAGGTCCAGACCACGTCCTCCGGCGTCACCGGCTTGGCGAGATATTCGCTTGCGGCTGCGCAGAGATATTGGATCTCCTCCGCCGTCGCCTTCACCTTGGCGGGATCGCCGTCATAGTCGCGGTCGGTGGTGCCGATCAGGGTGAAGTCGTCCTGATAGGGGATGACGAAGATGATGCGGCCGTCGGCGTTCTGGAACATGTAGGCGCGATCGTGGTCGTAGAGCTTCTTGACCACGATGTGCGAGCCTTGCACCAGGCGCACTTTCGCTTTCGCGTTGACGCCGGCACCGCGCCCGAGCACGTCCTCGACCCAGGGACCGCCGGCATTGACCAGCGCGCGGGCCTGGATCTGCGAGCGCGCGCCGGTCAGCGTGTCGACCATGCCGACGGTCCAGACGCCGTCGGACTGCTTGATATCCGTCGCGCGGGTGCGGGTGCGGATCTCGGCGCCCTTGTCCGCGGCATCGCGCGCATTGAGCACGACCAGGCGGGCGTCATCGACGAAGCAGTCGGAATATTCGAATGCGCGGGCGTAGCGATTCGGGATCAGCGGCCGGCCGACCTCGTCGCGCCGGAGATCAAGGGAACGCGTCGCCGGCAACAAGTGACGGCCGCCGATGTGATCGTAAAGGAACAGGCCGAGGCGCAGCAGCCAGGCCGGGCGCAGGCCCGCGTGATGCGGCAAGACGAAACGCAGGGGACGGATGATGTGGGGCGCGATGCCCCAGAGAATCTCGCGCTCGATCAGCGCTTCGCGGACCAGCCGGAACTCGTAATATTCGAGATAGCGCAAGCCGCCGTGCACCAGCTTGGTCGACCAAGACGACGTCCCGCTCGCCAGATCGTTCATTTCGCACAGGAAAACAGTGTTGCCGCGGCCCACCGCGTCACGCGCGATGCCGCAACCGTTAACACCGCCTCCAATGATGGCGAGGTCGAAAATACGCTCCAACAGACGCATCCCCCGTGCGACCGCTCGTTCAATCGAGCGGCTACTTTCGTTTTTGATTAGATCACACCGAAAAACGAAAGCAAGACGAAAGAGAGGGGAAGAGAAGTGAAAATGGAACTTTTTGTTGGGCAGTTCGCCCTCGAAATGGGCGTCTGAAATGATGATCCGGGGCGCAGCGGCACACTTGAATAGTCACCTTCACTATATATAGTCACAATAGTCATATTGGTTCTATTCGGCATGACAGACCGTAGCAGTGCTCCCGATTCGCCACCGACCGACACTTGGACACTCGCCAAGGCCAAGGCACGCCTGTCCGAGGTGGTCGACCGCGCCCAAACCGGTCCACAGATCATCACCCGTCACGGCAGGCCCAACGCCGTGGTCATTTCCGCCGAAGAATGGGCGCGAAAGACCACGCGCAAAGGGACGCTCGCCGAATTCCTGCTGGCTTCACCGCTGCGCGGTGCGGACCTCGAGCTTGAGCGCGTGCAAGACGAACCGCGCGACGAGACGCCGTGAACCTGCTCCTTGACACCAATGTGCTGTCGGAGGTTCGGCGGCCAGCGCCTTCTCCAAAAATTATGGCCTGGCTTGACACGGTCGATGAGGATCGCGCGTTCATTAGCGTTGCCTCAATTGCCGAACTTCGCCGCGGCATCGCACTACTAGATGATAGCCGCCGGCGCGCGGCGCTGACCGCCTGGCTCGCCCATGATTTGCCGGCTCGGTTTGCAGGGCGCATCCTGCCGATCGACCATGCGGTCGCCGAGCGCTGGGGCGATCTGATGGCGCAGAGCCGCCGCAGCGGCGTTGCATTGTCCGTGATGGACGGCTTCTTCGCGGCGACCGCTCTCGTCCAAAATCTCACGCTCGTGACGCGCAACATGAAGGATTTTGCGGCCTTTGGCGTTCCCCTGCTCAACCCATGGAACGCCACCTGAGACGCTAGCGCAGCCGCACCACCGGCGCTGCTTCTGGCGCGGCATCCTGCGCATCGGCCTGGGTTTCGTCGATATCCCCCGCCCCCTTCGGCATCGCCGCCATCACCTCAATGCCCTTGCTATGGCAGATGGTGGCGAGGCGCTCGGGCAGCTCCTGATCGGTGACGAAGGTCTGGATCTGGCTGATATGGGCGATGCGAACCGGCGCGCTGCGGCGAAGTTTCGTGGAATCGGCCACCAGCATGACGCTGCGGGCATTGGCGATGATGGCCTGCGCCACCTGCACCTCGCGATAGTCGAAGTCGAGCAGCGCGCCCTCCTCGTCGATCGCGGAGGCGCCGATGATGGCGTAGTCGACCTTGAACTGGCCAATCAGCTGCGTTGCGGTCGAGCCGACCACGGCGCCGTCGGCGCGCCGCACCGTGCCGCCGGCGACCACCACCTCGATCCGGGGATGACGGTAGAGCAGCATGGCGACGTTGAGATTGTTGGTGATGACGAGCAGGTCCTCATGCGAAGTCAGCGCGCTCGCCACCTCCTCCGTCGTCGTGCCGATGTTGATGAAAAGCGAGCAGCCGTTCGGGATCAACGAGGCTGCGGCCGCGCCAATCGCCTTCTTCTCGTCGGCGGCGACGAAGCGGCGCGCCTCGTAGGCGAGATTTTCGACGCCGGAAGCGATGATGGCGCCGCCATGGACGCGGGTCAGCGAGCGGCGCTCGCAGAGATCGTTGAGGTCCTTGCGGATGGTCTGCGCCGAGACTTCGAAGCGGCGCGCCAGCTCCTCGACCATGACGCGGCCGGAGGCGCGGGCGATGTTGAGAATTTCGGCTTGGCGATGGGTCAATCCGGTCACGGCAATGGCCTCAAATCAGAATGGTGCATGGTGCGGCGGTTCGGGCGCGCGGTCAATGCGCGCGCCGATCACGGTTAATGGATCAAACCTTCACCACGCCATCGCGCACGCGAGCCGCGCGAGCAGCGCGGGATCGTCGAAAGCGCTCGCGGAGGCGACCGCGCCTGATCCAATAAGGTCAGCGTCGCTGAGGCTGGTCCGGATGCCGATGGTCGGAATACCGGCAGCGGTGGCCGACTGCACCCCGGAGCGTGAATCCTCGAACGCGATCGAGGCGGCCGCGCCGGCGCCGACGAAGCGCAAGCCCTCCTGGTATGGCAGCGGATGCGGCTTGCCATGCGGCAGTTCGTCGCCGATGACAAGGGCCTTGAAGCGATGCGTGATGCCGAGGCCGGACAACAGCAGCTCGGCGTTGAGACGCGGCGCGTTGGTGACAGCGACCATGGGAATGCCGGCGCCATCCGCCCGGTCGAGCAGTGCCATCAGGCCAGGCAGCGGCTCGATCTGCCCCGAGACCAGCGTCCGGAACACTTCTTCTTTCTCGCCAAGAATCGCAGCGCGCCGCTCCAGCGTTTCGTCGGGCAGAAAGCGCTCTCCGATCGACACATTGGCAAAACCCTGCAGCTCCCTTGAGAAGCGCGCGTGGTCGAAGACATGGCCGCGGGGACCGAGCACCTGGTTGAACGCTTTCAGATGCAACGGGTCGGTATTGGCAAGCGTGCCGTCGATATCGAACAGCAATGCCCTGCCGAGAGTCTCGATCATGTCCGTACTTTCCCAAATGCGCGATGCATCGATGCGGAAGACGTATCAATACAGCCCCGCGCGCGCAATGACGCACGCACATGACGGCTACGCGCCACTCGACAAAGCCGCGCGCGGCTGCAACACTCCGTACAAGATCAAAAAGGAGGAAACGATGACGATCAATCGACGCGATCTGGCTCTCTCAACCTTCGCTATTTCCGCGCTTGCGCTCGCAACACCGGCGCTTGCCGTTTCGGCGGAGGAAGACGCCGTGGCGAAGAAGGTCGAAGCCTTCCGCCTCGCCCAGATCGCGGCCGATCCCAAGGCGCTCGGCGCGCTGTGCTGGGACGACCTGAGCTACAGTCATTCCAGCGGCAAGGTCGAGGACAAGGCGACCTTCGTCACCAACGCCACCGACGGCAAATCAAAATTCCTGTCGATCGAATACAAGGATCCGACCATCAAGGTCGTCGGCCCGGCCGCGATCGTACGCTTCCACTGGATCGCGGAACAGGAGATGGCGGCCGATGGGAAAAAAGTGCCGACCAACCTTCACATCCTGATGAACTGGCAGAAGCAGGGCGACGAGTGGAAGCTGTTGTCGCGGGCCGCAACGAAGTTGTGATGACGACGCTTACCCTCTCTCCTTGTGGGAGAGGGTGGCTGCGCCGCGCAGCGGCGAGACGGGTGAGGGATATCTATCCTCGCGAACGATCTGCAGTTGGAGAGATACCCCTCACCCGGCGCTTCGCGCCACCTTCTCCCACAAGGGGAGAAGAGAAAGTGCAGCGGGATCAAGGGCTGCAAAATTTTCCGACCGCGCGTTGCGCACCCCGGAATGACGCGAGCGGCGCTTACGCCGCCTCCCTCACGTCGCCATTCACCAGCTTGCGCGCAGCGCGCTCGGCTTCGCGGGCGTTGCGGAAGAGTTGGCCTTCGAGGCGATTGAATTGGTGAGACGAGGCGAAGAAGCAGTAGCCGCCATGACCGCGAACGACGATGCCCGCGGTCTCCGAGTTCACTTCGATAATGTAGCTGTCCGGCATGACCCGTGGATTCCTCAGTGCGGGCAAATAACGGCATGTCTGCCCAAAGGTTCCAAGGGCAAATCAACCGGTTTCCACCCCGAATCGACGGGGTATTCAGTACGATGAGACCTCATCCGTTTTATGACTGGTTGTTGGCGAAGGCGCGACGCGTTGACTCAGTCGCGCCGCGTTTGGCGCGCTGCAACTGTTCGTGAGATGGGACAGTGCGCCGCGCGCGACTACGTCGCGATGGGTGTTTCGGTCGAGCGCACTTCCTGCGGGCGGCCGTGCTCGTCGATCGAGACGTAGGTAAAATTGCCATCGGTGACAAGGAACGGATGCTCCTCTCCGCGCCGCAGCGCCCAGGCTTCCAGATGCACCGTCATCGAGGTGCGGCCGACGCGAACGAGATTGGCATACACGGAGACGAGATCGCCGACATAGACCGCCTTGCGAAAATTCATCGCCTCGATCGCAACCGTGACCGTGCGTGATTTCGCGACCTTCGAGGCGAACACGCCGCCGCCGACGTCCATCTGGCTGAGCAGCCAACCGCCAAAGATGTCGCCATTTGCGTTGGTGTCGGCGGGCATCGCCAGCGTGCGGATGCAGAGATCGCCGCGCGGCGCGGAGTCGGACTTCTCGGTCATGTGGCTCTCACTTGAAATTGTCCCAGCCCGGGTCGGGCGCGAAGCGTTCGCCGAATCGCTCGGCCAGCGCCCGCAAGGTGGATACGACATTCTCCACGCCGCGTGTGCGCGCATAGTTCAGCGGACCCCCGCGGAACGGTGCATAGCCCGTGCCGAAGATCATGGCGCCGTCGACCGCATCGGGATCCTCAACGATGCCTTCGCGCAGGCACGCGACGCAGACATTGGACATCGGCAGCACCAGGCGATCGATCATCTGGTCGGTGACGCGCGGCCCGGTCTCGGGAAGCTGTGCCTTCTCCGCCTTGCCGTCCTTCCAGCCATAGAAACCCTTGCCGGTCTTGCGGCCAAGCTCGCCCTTGGCGACCTTCTCGCGCAGCCAGGCCGGCGTCGGCGGCAGCAGATCGCCGAATTTGGTGCGCAGCATGTCGCCGACATCGAGACAGATGTCGAGCCCGACCTGGTCGGCCAGCTCGATCGGCCCCATCGGCATGCCGAATTGTTCGGCCGCGGCGTCGATCAGACGCTGGTCGGTCTTCTCGTCCAGCATCACCATCGCTTCCAGCATGTAGGGCGTCAGCACGCGGTTGACGAGGAAGCCGGGCGAGCTTTTCACGGACAATGGCAAACGGTCGATTGCGCCGACAAAGGCGAGGGCCTCTTTCAGTACCTGCGCATCATTGCCGTCATGGCTGACGACCTCGACCAGCTGAAGCCGCGATACCGGATTGAAGAAATGCAGGCCGACCAGCCGCTCCGGCCGCGCCAGCGTGGTGCGCAGATCCTGCAGCGGAATGCTCGACGTGTTGGTCGCAAGGATCGCGCCCGGCTTCATCCTGGGCTCGAGGCCAGCATAGACCTTCTGCTTGAGCTCGAGCTTTTCCGGCACCGCCTCGATGATGAGATCGGCGTTGCGGACCCCCTCGCCGTCCAGGTCCGGGATCAGGCGATCGAGCGCGTCGCGCACCTCGGTCGGCTTGCGGATGAATTTTCCATAGAGCTCGGCCGCGCGCTTCACCGCGCCTGCGATCGGCTCCGCCTTCATGTCGGCAAGCGAGACGCGCAGCCCCTGCCCGGCTACCCAAGCCGCGATGTCGCCGCCCATGGCGCCGGCGCCGATGACGTGCACCTGCTTGACGTTGTTGCCGGCGCCTGCCGCCTTCTTCATCTGCTCGCGCAGGAAGAACACGCGGATCAGATTCTGCGCGGTTGGCGTCACCATCAATCTTGCGAACGAGGCCTGCTCCGCCTTGAGCATCGCCGCCTTGCTGCCGCCATGCGCCTCCCAGAGATCGATCAGCGCGTAGGGGGCGGGATAATGCTCGCGGGGCGCAGCCTTCGCCGCCTCTGAGCGCATGCGCTTGGCAAGCAACCCGCGTACCGGGCCGAGATTGGCCGCGCGCGTCAGGAAGCCTGGACGTGCTCGCTTCAGCCGGCCGAATAGCGCGTCCTTGACGGCGCCCTGGACGTGGCGCTCCTGCGTCACGCTATCGACGAGGCCGAGCGCTTTGGCGCGGCGCGCATCGATGGTGCGCCCGGTCAGCATCAGCGCCATCGACTGGGTCGGATTGACCAGCGCGGTGAAGCGCGCAGTGCCGCCGAGGCCGGGATGCAGACCCAGCATCACCTCCGGAAAGCCGAAGCGCGTGCCGTCGATGGCGATGCGCGACTGGCAGGCGAGCGCAACCTCGAGCCCGCCGCCGAGGCAGAAGCCGTGGATGACCGCGACCGTCGGCAGCTTCAGCGCTTCCAGATGATCGACCACCGCATGCGCGGCTCGGATGCGGGTTTCCACCATCTCGGGATCGCTGGCGCCGCGGAATTCGTTGACGTCGGCGCCGGCAATGAAGCCGGACAATTTTGCCGAGCGGATCACGAGGCCGGCCGGGCGCTCGGTCTCGATCGCCGCGAGCACGGCGTCGAACTCCTCCATCACGTCGGAGGACAGCGTGTTGGCGCTCACGTCCGCGCGGTCGAACAGCAGCCAGGCAACGCCGTCGGCATCACGCGTCAACTTGAAGTGCTTGTAAGGGCTGTCGGTTGCGGGCTGCGGCCCCAGCGTGAGGACGCGGTCGCCGAGCGCGGTCATGATCTTCGAGTCCATGGTCACACCGCCTCGATCAGCATGGCACCGCCGAGTCCGCCGCCGATGCATTCGGTGGCGATTCCACGTCGTGTGCCGAGCCGCTTCATCGCATTGACGAGATGCAGCACGATGCGGTTGCCTGATGTGCCGACGGGATGGCCGAGCGAGATGGCGCCGCCATCGACATTGAGCTTGTCGCGATCGATCTCGCCGGCAGCGCCATCGAGTCCAAGTATCTCGCGGCAGAACCTTTCGTCGTTCCAGGCAGCGAGGCAACCAAGCACTTGCGTTGCGAAGGCCTCGTTCAGCTCCCAGGTCTCGACGTCCTGGAGCGTGAGATTGTTGCGGGTCAGGAGCGGCGTCGCCGACATCACCGGACCAAGGCCCATGACGCTGGGATCGAGCGCAGCCCAGTTGCTGTCGACGATTGCGGCCTTCGGCGTGAGCTTGTGCTTGGCCACCGCCGCGTCGGAAGCCAAAATCACCCAGGACGCGCCGTCGGTGATCTGCGAGGAATTGCCGGCGGTGACCTGCCCCCAGGGACGCTCGAACACCGGCCGGAGCTTTGCCAGTGTCTCGGCGGTGGAGTCCGGCCGCACGCCATCGTCATGATCGAAGAATTTTCCGTCGCGGGAGAACGCGGTCTCGACCTCGCCTTTCAAGAAACCTTCCGCTTGCGCATGCGCGAGTCGCCGATGGCTCTCGGCAGCATAAGCATCGGACTGGGCGCGGGTGATGCCGAAGAGATGGCCGACGACCTCGGCGGTCTGTCCCATGTTGAGTTCGGTGATGGGATCGGTCAGTCCGCGCTCCAGCCCGATGATCGGCTTGAGATAGCGCGGCCGCAGCTTGAACGCGGCGGCGAGCTTCGCGGCCAGGCCTTTGGCCGCGGCAAGGCCGGCGAACCAGCGCACGCCTGAATTCGGCCAGACCAGCGGCGCGTGGCTGAGCGCCTCGGTGCCGCCGGCCAAAATCATGTCGGCATGGCCTTCGCGGATGTAGCGATAGGCGGTGTCGATCGACTGCATGCCCGAGCCGCAATTGATCTGCACGGTGAAGGCGACCATGTCCTCGCCCATGCCAAGCCGGAGCGCGGCGACGCGGGCCGGGTTCATCTCGCCGGCGATGACGTTGACGCAGCCGAGGATGACCTGGTCGAAATCAGCCGGAGAGAACGGCTGGCGCGCCAGCAGCGGCCGTCCGCACTGCACGGCGAGATCAACCGGCGTGAACGGCCCCGGCCCCGAACGCGCCTTCAGAAACGGCGTCCGGCTGCCGTCGACGATGAATACCGGTCGTGCCATCAGCTCGCCGCCCTCTGTTCACCGAGTTCCTGAAAGAACTGATGCACGTCGCGGGTTTTCTTGTAAATCGGCGACAGCGCCTCCGGCGCAAAATCATCGACCTCGATGACTTTTGCGACTGCCTCATGAGCGGTCGCAATCTGTTCGCCCTCGGCCTGCGTGATCACGCCCTTGGTGACGGCGTCCTTCCAGTCGCGGATATGCGCGGCGCGCACGCGCTTGACAATGGCGTCGGTCGCCGTGACCAGCTTGAACGCGCGCTCCAACCGGGCGAAGCCGCTGTCGTCATCGACATGCGCGAGATCGGGCGTCAGGCGCTCGCGCGCGGCCGACGGCTCCAGCACCAGGCTTGCACATTGATGCACGATACGGTCGGACGGGCCGAGCACACGCGCGCCGAAGGGCTGGACCACGAGCTTGAGGATCACAGCGACGAAGCGGTTCGGCAGGTTGGCGAGGATTTCGGCCAGCCGGTTCTCGATCGTCTTGAAGCCGGTCGCCATGCACCATTCCAGCGCGGCAAAATCCTCCTGCTGCCGCCCCTCGTCCTGCCAGCGCTTTAGTGCGGCCGAGAGCAGATACAGTTCGGAAAGGATGTCGCCAAAGCGCGCCGACAGCATCTCCTTGCGTTTCAGCGCGCCGCCGAGCGTCAGCAGCGCCAAGTCGGCGCAAAGCGCAAACGCCGCCGAGTAACGCGAGAGCTGGCGATAGAATGGCGTGGCGTCGCCTGCATCGGGCGCGAGCGCGAACACGCCAAAGGTCCAGCTCCGGCCGAAGGCGCGGACCAGCGTCCGGAAACTATGGCCGACATGCTTCCAGAAGGCCTTGTCGAACGCGGTCAGGCCACGCTCGCGATCAGCGTCGGCGAGCGCATTCATCTCGTCGAGCAGATAGGGATGCGCGCGGATCGCGCCCTGCCCGAACACGATGAGATTACGTGTCAGGATGTTGGCACCCTCGACCGTGATGCCCACGGGCACTGCGCGATGCAGATTGCCGATATAGTTCTGCGGGCCGTCGATCACGGCCTTACCGCCATGGATGTCCATGGCGTCGTCGATCGCGATGCGCATCCGCTCGGTCGCGTGCAGCTTCATGATGCCGGAGATCACGGCGGGATGAACGCCGGCATTCAGCGCCGCGCACGTCAGACGGCGCGCCGCGTCGAGCTGGTAGGCCGTCGCGACGATACGCGCCAGCGGCTCCTCGACGCCCTCGAATTTGGAGATGGAGATGCCGAACTGCTCGCGGATCCGGGCATAGGCGCCGGTGGTGCGGGCCGCATAGGCGGCACCGGCCGCGGAGAGCGAGGGCAGCGAAATGCCGCGGCCGGCGGCGAGCGCCGTCATCAGCATCTTCCAGCCCTGCCCGAGCCGTGCCTTGCCGCCAATGACATAGTCGAGCGGGATGAAGACGTCGCGGCCCCAGTTCGGACCGTTCTGAAACACTTGCATTGACGGCAGATGGCGATGGCCGATCTCGACGCCGGGCAGATTTGTCGGGATCAGTGCCACGGTGATGCCGAGCTCTTCCTGATCGCCAACCAGATGATCGGGATCGTAAGCCTTGAAAGCGAGGCCCAGCAGCGTCGCAACGGGGCCGAGCGTGATATAGCGCTTGTGCCAGTTGAGCCGGAGACCGGTGACCTCGCTGCCCTCGAAATTGCCCTTGCAGATGATGCCGCTGTCGACCATCGAGGCGGCATCGGAGCCGGCCTCCGGACTGGTGAGACCAAAGCAGGGAATGTCGCGGCCATCGGCGAGGCGTGGCAGCCAGCGCTCCTGCTGCTCCCTGGTGCCGAAGCGCATCAGGAGCTCACCGGGCCCGAGCGAGTTCGGCACCATCACGGTGACGGCGGCCGCGATCGATCGGGTCGAGATTTTTCGAACCACTTCGGAATGCGCATAGGGCGAGAAGCCGAGGCCGCCGAACTCCTTGGGAATGATCATGCCGAGGAATTTTTCGCGCTTGATGAAGGCCCAGACCTCCTGCGGCAGGTCGCGCCATTCCCAAAAGATCTTCCACTCGTCGAGCATCGCGCAGAGCGCGTCAACGGGACCGCTGAGGAAGGCCTGCTCCTCGGCCGTCAACGTTGCCTGCGGGATCTTCAGCAGCTTCGACCAATCGGGATTGCCGGTGAAGAGATCGGCGTCCCACCAGACATCACCGGCCTCCAGCGCCTCCCGCTCGGTGTCGGACATCGCCGGCAGCACACCACGCGCCCAGGAGAAGATCGGCTTTGTGATTTTGTCGCGGCGGAAGCTCATGGCGGACCTCATGCAACGGCGCGGTTATCTGGCATTTTAGCGGAAAGTGGCCGGGCTGAGTGAACATCTCGGCGGCAAAATGATGCGAATTGACGCGGCCGGGCGGCCGCCCCGGGGCATAACGGCCGGGGCGTGCGGGCAGTTCCGGGAGGTGATGGGGCGCAATGTCTCCCCCGGGGCACGCGAAGCGTGAACCCGGAATCCATCGTGCGGCAACGTAGATCGATGGATGAATTCCGGGCTCGCGCCTGACGGCGCGCCCCGGAATGACGGTGTGGAGGGAGTGCGGCCGGACCTAATCCGGCCGGGCCATCTCGAACATGTTTTCCGGCTTGATCTCGAAGTAGTCGCCGCGGCGGCCGGCGCGCACGATCGGGCGGGCGGCGGCGGTCTGGTAGACGCCGTCCTTGATCATGGCCTTGTCGATGTGGACGGCAACGACCTCGCCGAGCGTCAGCCAGGCATCGGCCGCCTTGCCATCGGCGCCCTTGAGGCGAACGATATCGGAGACCTTGCACTCGAAGGCGACCGGGCTCTCGCCGACGCGCGGCACGTTGACGAGCCTGCCCGGCACGGCGGTCAGGCCTGCGATCTCGAACTCGTCGACCTCGGGCGCAACGTGTGCGGCGGTCGCGTTCATGTGCTTGGCCAGGTCCATCGTGGCGAGATTCCAGACGAATTCGCCGGTCTGCTGGATGTTCGCGACCGTGTCTTTCCAGTTGGTGGAGGAGAAGCCGATGATCGGCGGCACATAGGCGAACGCATTGAAGAAGCTGTAGGGCGCCAGATTGACGTGGCCCTTGGTGTCACGCGAGGAGATCCAACCGATCGGCCGCGGCGCGATGATGGCGTTGAAGGGATCATGCTTGAGGCCGTGGCCCTTGGAGGGCTCGTAGAAATGCAGGTCTTTGTCGGTCACGCGCTGCTTCCTTTTCGTCGTTGCGAGCGCAGCGAAGCAATCCAGAGTCCCCGGGCGGAGACAGTCTGGATTGCTTCGCTACGCTCGCAATGACGGAATTTGTTGATCCGTCCTGGGCCGCCGCGAGCCGGTCAGCCCGGGCGGTCGGTCTGTTATATGGGGAAACCCGCCGGACCGTCAGTGGCGCGGGGACAGAGCCGCGATGACGAAATCGATCATCTGGTCGATGGTCGGGCCCGGCTTGGTGGCGCACTGAGCGATCATCTGGGGGTGGAAGAAGCGCATCATGGCGGTGCAGGAGCAGAGCGAAGCCATTTGCAGGTCCGGCGCCTCGAACTCACCGGTCGCGATACCCTGCGCGATCATCTGCCCGACAAAGCCGGCAATGCACTCCATATGATTCAAGCAGACGTCCCAGTCCTCCTGCATCGCGATCTCGACCATCTCGTGCAGCTTGTTGTCGCCGACATAGCGCTCGGTGTTCATGCGGTTGATCGTGGTGAGCAACTCGCGGAAGCGCGGGACCACCGGACCGGGCCGCGCCACGATTCGTTGCGCCTCGAGCTCAACCTCGCCCATCAGCGAACGCGCCACCGCCTGATGGATCGCCTTCTTCGATTCGAAGAAGCGATAGACGTTGGCGGGACTCATCCGCAGCTCTTTGGCGATATCCCCGACCGTGGTCTTCTGATAGCCGATCTGGCGGAACAGCCGCTCGGCCACCTCGAGAATACGATCCCGGGTGTCGCCTTCGATATGTTCCGCAACCAGTGTCATGTGTCAGGACTCGTTCGTCGGTAGTCTTCTCATTTATTCAGCCGCTTCAGCAAGCGGAATTGCGTGCTCGTCATCGCTCCCATGCTGCGGCGCGGCAGGCTGTTCCGGCGTACCCGCCTCGTCCAGGCTCTTCCTGAACCACAGGGCATAGAGGCCGGGCAGGTACAGCAGCGTCAGGAAGGTCGCGACGAACAGTCCGCCCATGATGGTGATCGCCATCGGGCCCCAGAAGGCCGAACGCGACAGCGGTATCATGGCGAGGATGGCAGCAAGCGCCGTCAGCACCACCGGCCGGGCGCGGCGGACAGTCGCCTCCACGATCGCCTCGCGCCGGGTCAGGCCATGGGAGACGTCGGTCTCGATCTGGTCGACCAGGATGACCGTGTTGCGCATGATCATGCCGGCGAGCGCAATCAGGCCAAGCAGCGCCACGAAGCCGAACGGGGCATTGGCGACGTTGAGGCCGAAGGAGGCGCCGACGATGCCGAGCGGCGCGGTCAGGAACACCAGGATCAGGCGCGAGAAGCTCTGCAGCTGGATCATCAGCAGCGTCAGCATCACCATGACCATCACCGGGAAGAGGATGAAGATCGAGGCGTTGCCCTTGGCAGACTCTTCGAACGCGCCGCCCGGCTCGATGCGGTAGGCCGGCTCGAGGTAATCCTTGATAGCCTGCAGCTTCGGCGTGATCTGGTTGGTGACGTCGGGCGCCTGCACGCCGTCGACGACGTCGGACCGCACGGTGATCGCCATGTCGCGGTTGCGCCGCCACATGATCGGCTCCTCGTGGGCATATTCGATCTTGGCGATCTGCTGCAGCGGCACGGCGACGCCGTTCTTCGAGGTGATGGTGAGATCACCGACGCCGCCGAGATCGAGGCGCTCGGAGGGGATCGCGCGGGCGACCACAGCGACCTTCTCGATGCCGTCACGCACGGTCGTGACCTGCGCGCCGGAGATCAGCATGGACAGCGCCTGGGAGACGTCCTGCGGGGTGAGACCCATGGCGCGGGCACGATCCTGGTCGACGACGAGCTTGAGGTAGGGCGACTGCTCGTTCCAGTCGAGCTGGACGTCCTTGACGCTCTTGTTCTGCCGCATGACGTCGCGAACCTGGTAGGCGATCTCGCGCACCTTGTTGGCGTCGGGGCCGATCACGCGAAACTGCACGGGGAAGCCGACCGGCGGACCGAAATTGAAGCGGTCGACGCGCACGCGCGCCTCGGTCAGCATGCCGTCGGCAACCGCGCCCTCGATCTTGGCCTTGACCCGCTCGCGCGCCTCGACGCCCTTGGCGACGATGACGATCTCGGCAAAGGCCTCGTTCGGAAGCTGCGGGTTGAGACCGAGCCAGAAGCGCGGCGAGCCCTGACCGACATAGGAAGTATAGGTCTCGATGTCCTTGTCGTCCTTGAGCAGCGTCTCGGCCTTCTTCACCGCCTTCTCGGTGACGTTGAAGGCGGTACCTTCGGGCAGGCGCAGCTGGAGGAACAGCTCGGGCCGTTCCGACAGCGGGAAGAACTGCTGCTGGACATGGCCGAAGCCGACGATGGATGCGATAAAGACGCCGACGGTCGCGACCACGACGGTGATACGGTGATTGACGCACCATTGCACGATGGCGCGCAGGCCACGATACATGCGGGTCTCGTAGACCGCGTGCGGATCGTGGTTGTGATGCGCCTTCATCTCGGGCAGCAGCTTGACGCCGATATAGGGCGTGAAGATCACCGCCACGAACCACGAGGCAACCAGCGCGATCGCCACGATCCAGAAGATGCTGCCGGCATATTCGCCGACCGCGGAATTGGCAAAGCCGATGGGGAGGAAGCCAGCGGCCGTGACCAGCGTTCCCGTGAGCATCGGAAACGCAGTTGATTCCCAGGCAAAGGATGCCGCACGCATGCGGTCCCAGCCCTGCTCCATCTTCACCACCATCATCTCGACCGCGATGATGGCATCATCCACCAGTAGGCCGAGCGCGATGATCAGCGCACCGAGTGTGATGCGATGCAGGTCGAGCGACATCGTGTTCATGACAACGAAGACGATGCCCAGCACCAGCGGCACCGACAGCGCGACCACGATGCCGGTACGCCAGCCGAGTGCCAGGAACGAGACGAACAGCACGATGACGAGCGCTTCCATGAAGGAGTGCACGAACTCGCCGACGGCGTGCTCGACCACCTTGGGTTGGTCCGCGATCAGACTGACGTCGATGCCCTGCGGCACGGCCTTCATGAATTCCGCGGTCGCCTTCTCGACCTCCTTGCCGAGCTCGAGAATATTGGCGCCCTTGGCGGTGACGACGCCGATGCCGATCGCGGCCTTGCCTTCCTGGCGGACGACGAAGCTGGGCGGATCGACATAGCCGTGGGTGACGGTGGCGATGTCGCCGAGGCGGAACACGCGGCCGTTGCTCTCGACCGGGGTCTCGGCCACCGCCTTGGCGCCGTCGAGCGCGCCGGTCACACGCAGCGGCACGCGCTGCGACGAGGTCTCGACCGTGCCTGCGGGCGTCACGTTGTTCTGCTTGGCAAGCGAATCGAACAACGCCTGCGGCGTGATGCCGAGGGTGGCGAGCTTGGCATGCGAGAACTCGACGAAGATGCGCTCATCCTGGTTGCCGTAGACGTCGACCTTGGTCACGCCCGGCACCTTCAGGAGGCGCTGACGGAATCCTTCGGAGACCTTCTTGAGCTGGGCGTAATCGGCGCCGTCGCCGGTCATCATGTAGAGGATGGAATCGACGTCGGAGAACTCGTCGTTGACGACCGGTCCCAGAATGCCCGAGGGCAGCTGGCCCTGCACATCGACCAGCTTCTTGCGGAGCAGATAGAAGAGATAGGGCACGTCCTTCGGCGGCGTGGAGTCGCGGAAGGTGACCTGAAGCGCGGTGAAGCCAGGCTTCGAATAGGTCTGCACCTTCTCGAAATACGGCAGCTCCTGGATCTTCTTCTCGATGGGATCGGCGACCTGCGCCTGCATCTCCTGCGCGGTCGCGCCCGGCCACAGCACGGAGACGTTGACCACCTTCACCGTGAAGAACGGGTCTTCGGCGCGGCCGAGCTTCTGATACGAGAAGAAGCCGGCGACGCCGAGCACGAGCATCAGGAACAGGACCAGCGTCGGATGGCTGACGGCCCAGGCCGAGAGGTTGAAGCGCTTCATCGCACTCTCCGAAAAAATCGATCCAATTGCCAAAAACGACAGCCGCTCTGTTCAAACCGTCGTCGCGAGGCAGCGAAGCAATCCAGGGGGCTGGGCAGGTTCTGGATCGCTTCGCCGCTTCAGCCTTTGCGTAGGGGCAAAGGCCGAAACTCACCTCACACGACGTAACTCAACTTCTTTTGTCACTCCGGGGCGCGCAAAGCGCGAACCCGGAATGACCGAAACCTAGAAAGACAGTGACGACACGACCCGCACCTTCTGGCCGGGATCGAGCTTCTGCACGCCAAGCGTGACGATCTTGGCGCCCTCGTCGACACCGCTGGTGATGACGACGTCGTTGCTGTCGTAGGACTTCACCGCCACCGGCTTCAGCGTGACCGCACCATTATCGTCGACGACGTAGAAGGACGGCTTGCCGCCTTCGTTGAACAGCGCCGACAGCGGCAGCCGCGCGACGCGCTCGGTGGCGGCGTCCGACAGCGTCAGCGTCGCGGTCATGCCGAGCGAGACCTTGTCGTCGGCCTCGGGCAGCGAGAACTTTGCGAGATAGGTGCGCGTCGCGGAATCCGCGGTTGGCGCGATCTCGCGCAGCTTCGCCGTATATTTCTTGTCCGGCTCGGACCAAAGAGTGACGCTGGCGGCGCCCGACTTGGCACGTCCGACCAGCGTCTCAGGGATCGCGACGACCGCTTCCTTTTCGGCAAAGCGGGCGACACGGATCGAAGCCTGGCCTGCGGCAACCACCTGGCCGGGCTCGATCAGCGTTGCGGTGACGACGCCACGGGCGTCGGCGTTGAGCGTCGCGTAGGAAAGGGAATTCTTGGTCAGCTCGACCGAGCGGACGGCGCGGTCGAGGCGCGCACGGGCCTCGTCGGCAGCGGCCCGGCTCGAATCCATCGCCGCATCGGTGGTCCAGCCCTTGGCCTTCAAATCCTTGGCGCGCTGCTCGGCGGCGGCGGCCTGGGCCAGCACGCCGGTGGCAGCGGTCTGCTCGGCGACGGCCTGCTCGGCCTGGAGCTTCAGATCGACCTCATCGAGGGTGGCGAGCGGCTGGCCGACTTCCACGGTCTGGCCGACTTCCACGAGGCGCTTGGCGACCTTGCCGGCGACGCGAAAGCCGAGATCGCTCTCGATCCGGGGCTTGATGATGCCAACGAAGCTGCGCTCCGGGGTTTCGGCATCATAGTGCGCAGTCGCGACCAGAACGGGCCGCGGCGGCTCGGCCTTTTGCGCCACGGTATCGTTGCACCCAGCCAGCGCGGCCGCCATCAGAGCCAGCGACACACCCGCCAAGAGCCTGGAATAGCTGGACAAAACGGTCCGAACGAACATCGGAGGACACTCCTGCGTCTGCAATGAGAGGAATGTCGAATAATCACTGATAAAAGTCAATAATCGTCAGTCATCAGGAAAGCGTGATCGTTAAGAGATGCTAGGGGTCAGCGGTCGATTACCAAAAAGGTACTAACGTAGGGCAAGCAGAGCGACTTATCCGCCGTAGCCCGAAGAGCGAAGGCGGAAGTGTGCCCACCACTTTGGCCGATAACGGGAAACGGTGGGCACGGCGCAGAACGCCCTTGCCCACCGGTACGGGACCGTTTGCTCGGCTCTATCGCCCCTGATCCACGAACTCGTGCTTGGTCTCGTGGCCACCGATGAAGACCAAAATGCCGGCGAGCAGCGGCAGCACGGCGAGAACCAGCAGGCCGGTCGAGGTCTGTCCCGTTGCTTCCTTGACCCAGCCGATCAGATACGGGCCGCCGAAGCCGGCGAGATTGCCGATCGAATTGATCAGCGCGATGCCGCCGGCGGCCGCCGTGCCTGACAACCAGGAGGTCGGCAAGGTCCAGAACACGCCGAAGACGCAGAACACGCCGATCGCGGCGAAGGTCAGCGCCACCATCGTCATGGTGGGATTGGTGAGGTAGCTGGAGACGGCGAGCGCGACCGCGATCAGGATCATGGGCGCACCGACATGCATCACGCGCTCGCGCGTGGCGTCCGAATGCCGTGCCCAGAGGATCATGGCAATCGTGCCGAACACATAGGGGATCGCGGTGACGAAGCCGGTCTGGGCATTGGTGAGCCCGAACGCCTTGACGATCTGCGGCAGCCAGAACTGCATGCCATAGAGGGCACCGACAAAGCCGAAATAGATCAGGCTGAGTGCGATCACCTTCGGCGAGGACAGGGCTTCACCGAGCGACAGATGCTTCACCGCCCGCTTGGCCGCGATTTCCGCGTCGAGCCTGGACTTGAGCCAGGCTTTCTGCTCGGCCGAGAGCCAGTCCGCCTTCTCCGGCTTGTCGGTGAGATAGAACCAGGTGACGATGCCGAGCAGCACCGACGGAATGCCCTCGAGAATGAACAGCCACTGCCAGCCCTTCAGGCCCATCGCACCGTCGAGCCCGAGCAACAGGCCCGAGATCGGCGCACCGATCACGGTCGAGACCGGCACGGCGATGGCGAAGGCTGCGAGGAAGCGGCCGCGGTACTCGGCCGGATACCAATAGGTGAGATAGAGGATGATGCCGGGAAAAAAGCCGGCTTCGGCGACACCGAGCAGGAAGCGCAGGACGTAGAAGCTGGTGACGCCATTCACCAGCGCCATCAGCGCCGAGATGATGCCCCAGGTCACCATGATGCGGGCGATCCAGCGGCTGGCGCCGAATTTCTCCAGCGCCAGATTGCTCGGCACCTCGAAGATGAAATAGCCGATGAAGAAGATGCCGGCGCCCCAGGAGAAGATCAGCGGCGTGAATTGCAGCTCCGCGTTCATGGTGAGCGCGGCGAAGCCGAGATTGACGCGGTCGAGATAGGAGAAGAAGTAGGCCAGCACCAGGAACGGGATCAGGCGCCAGGAAATGGCGCGGATGGTAGAGGTCTCGATGGCGCTTCTCGCGCCGGCGGAACCGGTATAGGTCGTGGTCTGGCTCATGGCTTCCCCCCGGGGTTGTTGCTTTTGTGGGCTGGGAAGCGGTTTTCAGCATCGTGGACAAAGAGTCAATGCAAGCCATGCACGGAGCGCAACCGGTCAACACCATTGCGCCGCGATGGAGCATGTTGATCCGCGCGGCCTTGGCGCTGGTGGTGATCGCCTGCGGACTGTCCTTGCGCTGGTACGGCTTTCCGCTCGGCCTCCCCGCCTTTGTGGTGAAGTATGGCGGCTCGCTGCTGTGGGCGACGATGGTGTTTCTGCTGATCGGGGTTTTGCTGCCGCGGCTGACGCGGAGCCAGCTCGTGATGATCGCGATGGCGATCGCGGTGGTGGTCGAATTTTCCCGATTGGTGCACACGCCGGGGCTCGATGCGTTCCGGCTCAGCACGGCCGGCGCATTGTTGCTGGGGCGCATCTTTTCGCTGTGGAATTTGGTGGCGTATGCGGCGGGCATTGGGTTCGGCGTTTGGATCGATCGGCTCGCCACAACGCGTGCTCTCGCAGGGTAGGCAAAAAAAGCGACTTGTCCGCCTTAGCTCGAAGAGCGAAGGCGGAAGCGTGCCCACCATCAACGTTCCGTGACGCAAATGGTGGGCACGGCGCTACGCGCCTTTGCCCACTCTACGGGACCGACACCGTGGCAAACAGCCTTCACTCCGCCAGCTGAAACCGCTCAAACCGATCGAGCTCATCCTCGATCTTCTGCTTCAGCTCCTTGCGCCCTGCCGTCTTCTTCCCCTGCCCGAGCCAGGTCCATTTCTGCATCAAGAGCTTCTTCGCCTGCCGGTCGGTCTTGAGGTCCAGCGCGGCGACGATCTCGTCGCCGACGAGCACGGGAAGCGCGAAATAACCCAGCTTGCGCTTGGCCTTCGGCACATAGGCCTCGAACAGGTGGTTGTAGCCGAAGATGAGATTGGTGCGCTTGCGCTGGATGATCAGCGGATCGAACGGCGAGAGGATGTGGGCGAGATCCGGCAGCACCTCGGCAGGCTCGAGCGCCCCAGGCCTGGCCCAGTGCTCCTGCTTGCCGGCGCCATCGATTGCGACAGGCAGGAGCTCGCCGCGGCGGACGCGCGAAGCGATCAGACTTGCCACCGCCTTCTTGCTCGGCGCATCGAGATGGCAGATCGAATCGAGACTGACGACGCCTTGCGAGCGCAGCGCGCGGTCGAGCAGATAGGCCGTAATCTCTTTGGCTGACGCCGGCTTCGGCAGCTTGTCCCAGCCGAAATGCCGCGCCATCAGGTCATAGGTCTTGAGCATGCCCTGGCGCGCGCTGATGGTCGCGACACCCGTATAGAAGGCAAGCTGAAGCGCCCGCTTCGAGGGCTTGCGGCTCTGCCACAGATGTTCCTTCTCGGTGAGCACATCGTCCTCGATGTCGCGGATCGTCAGCGGGCCGGCACGCAACAGCCGCATCACCTTACGTGTGTCGGCCGGCATCACCGAGGCATACCATCGATGCCCCTCGCGCTTGTGCTCGCGCATCGCCGGCAGAAAGAAGCGAAAATCATCCGAGGGCACGTAGGACAGCGCGTGGGTCCAGTATTCGAACACGCTTTTGTCGACGCTTTGGGCATGACGCAGATCGGCACGGCGATAGGACGGGATGCGGCTGAAGAGGATGTGGTGATGGCAGCGCTCGATCACGTTGATGGTGTCGATCTGCACATAGCCGAGATGGGCGATTGCTTCGGCGACGGCTTGCGCGCCCTCCCCGAACGGCGTGCGCGTGTCGAGCCGCTGAGCACGCAGCCAGATATGCCGGGCCTGTATCGTCGGAAGCGGAAGGGGTTTGGGTGCGTGGGACATTGCGAAAGGCAATGTAGCGGGATTCGCAGTTAGAGAAAGGCCGGGACAGCAAAAGAAAAGGCCGCGCCGCCAGCTGCTGACAGCGCGGCCGGATGATGCGCGCGTTGCGCCTATTTCATCATCATCGCCTTCTGCGACTTCATGTAGTGCATGCAGGCCCCCTTCATCTTGCCATTGCTCATGTCGGTGTTGGCCATGGCCATTTCCTTGTTCGCCGCCATCTTGGCCGGCGTGTCCGGGGTGCCGCCCATCATGGCGGCGGACTTCATCATGTTGTCCTTGGAGCACGCCATCATGGCGGCGGATGCGGGGGACAGCGAAAAGGCGAACGCGATAAAGGCTGCGGCAGTGAGCAAGGTCTTCATCGAGAAGTCTCCTTAAGTAAAACGAAACCGGCGTCATGCCGGCATTCGCAATTACGTATTCTCTCGCAACAACGTTTCGCGGAGAAGAGATTTTTTTTTGCGGCCCGCTCGATATTGGGTCCGTCGACCGCTTAACCGTCTGGCACGGCCGCGCCCGTCCCGCCACGGCCGGGCATTTGGATGGACACCACGATGTCGGCGACGCACACTGCGGCGACTGTCAAAGCTCGATTCGAAGGCACATCATTTGAGTAGCAAGAAGGCCGGAACGGCGTGGCGGCATGCCAATATCGGTCGCCTGCTCAACAACGCAGTGCGACGCTTCGAAGCGCGCGTCCTCGAGCTGATGAGCGACAGAGGACATGATGAAACGCGCATCGCGCATGTCAGCCTGACCCGCAATCTCGATGTGGAGGGGACCAGGCTGACGGAGCTCGCTCGGCGCGCCTCGATGAGCAAGCAGGCGATGGGCGAGCTGGTCGATCAATGCGCCGAGCTCGGGCTCGTGGACCGCATCGCCGACCCCACCGACAAGCGCGCGCGCATCGTGATGTTCACCCCCGCCGGGCTCGAATGGCTCGATGCGTTCCGCGAAGCCGTCGACATCGCCGAACAGGAAATGCGCCGCGAGCTCGGCAAGACGGCAATGGACACGATCCTGAAGGGGCTTGCGGTCTACGGCGCGAAATTCGATACGCTCGACGACGAGCATTAGTCAGGTTACTTGACTAAATCGTCAGGCTTCCTTACCATGCAAGATAATGCTGGTAGGGAGAAGCGTCTTGGAGACACGTCTGACGGCCTCGGTGCTCATCGTGGGCGGGGGACCATGCGGGCTGATGCTGGCCAACGAGCTGGGCCGGCGCGGCGTATCCGCGATCCTGGTCGATGAGAAGCCGGGCACGGCGTTCAACCCGCAGGCCAATGCGACGCAGGCACGCTCGATGGAGCACTATCGGCGGCTGGGCTTTGCCGACGAGATCAGGCGCGAAGGCCTGCCCGCGGATTACCCGACCGACGTTGCGTATTTCACCCGCTACACCGGTTACGAGCTCGCGCGGTTTCAGTTGCCGTCATCGTCACGCGCGGGAGAGCTGATCAAGGCCATGTCGGGCTCCTGGAGCGCAGCGGAACTGCCCCATCGGGTCTCGCAGAAATATGTCGAGGCGGTGCTGCGCCGTCATGCCGAGGCCCTCCCCGGCATTCATCTCAACTATGGGCATCGGCTGGTCGGTTATGTCGAGAGCGACGACGGCATCGTCGGCGAGATCGAATGTCTCGATGATGGCAGCCGCTTTCAGGTGCAGGCCAGCTTCCTGGTCGGGGCCGATGGGCCGCGCTCAACAGTTCGGCAATCGCTCGGGATCGTCTACGGCGGCGAAACCGGAACGCAGCGTGATTTCATGGGCGGCCGCATGCTGGCCGTGTATCTCCGTTCGCCGGAATTCTATGCGAGCATCCCCCACGCCAAGGCGTGGATGTACAATTGCTTCAACGGCGACCGCCGCGCCTTCATGGCCTCGGTGAACGGGCGCGACGAATTTGCATTTCACACGCAACTTCGGCCGGGTGAAGACGAGAGTGCGATCACTGTCAACGAGGCCAAGGCTGCGTTCCAGCGCGCCTGTGGCGCACCGATCGAATGCGAGGTGTTGTCCTTCCTGACCTGGACCGCGGGTCACGCGCTGGTCGCCAACGGAATGCAGCGCGGCAGGATCTTCCTTGGCGGCGACGCGGCGCATCTGTTCACGCCGACCGGTGGGCTCGGCTACAACACCGCGATCGAGGACGCGGTCAATCTCGGCTGGAAGCTCGCAAGCGTCATCAAGGGCGTGAGCCCGGCGACGCTGCTCGACAGCTACGAGGTCGAGCGTCGTCCGGTGGCGCTCCGCAACACCGACTATGCGCGGCGCTTTGCCGACTCCCTCGGCCTGTTCGCGCCCGCGCCGGAGATCGAGCACGATACTGACGAAGGCGGCGAGGCGCGGCGGATTGCCGGCGCCTACCTCGAGCAGCACGCCCGTGCCGAATTCAACATTCCCGGCGTGACCTTCGGTGGACGCTATGACGGTTCGCCCATCATCGTTTCCGACGGAAGCCAGCCGCCGCCTGATGCAGCAAACGTCTACGTGCCGACCGCCTGCCCCGGCGGCCGCGCACCGCATGCGTGGCTGGAAGACGGTGTGTCCTTGTACGATTTGTTCGGGTTCGAGTGGACGCTGCTGCAATTCGGCGAGATCGCCTCGGCTCGAGCTGCAGTCGCTGAGGCCATCCGCACGCTTGGCGTCGACCTGAAGCTGGTCACGCTGCCGGGCACATTGCGCGAACTCTATGACGCAGATCTCGCCCTGATACGCCCCGACCAGATCGTGGCCTGGCGCGGTGCCGCGCCGCAAGCCGGAACGATCGGGCGCGTCCTTGCCCGCGCGCTCGGACGCGACGCGAATGATGCGACCCGACTGGCAAGCTGATCGAGCCCCGACGCATCCAATGTGCGCCCCAAGCCAATAACAAGACGAAAAATAACATGGGAGGAGGACAACATGACGACAAACGCGCTCGATGACTATGACGATCGTGCCGCCACCGGTGGCGTCGGCCAGACGGCGAGCAGCCGCCGGCGCATTCTGATCGCCGGCACGATCGGCACCGCGATCGAATGGTACGACTTCTTCATCTACGGCCTGATCGCGCCGCTGGTGTTTGACCAGCTGTTCTTTCCGAAGTTCGACCAGCTTACGGCGACCATTGCGGTGTTCGCGACCTTTGCCGTCGGATTTCTGGCGCGCCCGCTCGGCGGGTTGGTGTTCGGTCATTTCGGTGACCGTCTGGGTCGCAAATCCGTCCTGCTGTGCACGTTGCTCATGATGGGCCTTGCGACCATGTCGATCGGACTGTTGCCGACTTACGCCAACGCGGGCGTGGTCGCGACCGTCGCGCTCGTCGCGCTGCGCTTCCTCCAGGGCTTTGCGCTCGGCGGCGAGTCCACCGCGGCGATCCTCATGGCCGTCGAGACAGCGCCCGGCCATCGGCGCGGCTTCTCGGCCGCCGTCATCCAGGCTGCGGGGCCCGTCGGCGTCGTGCTCGCCTCGTTCGCAGCGCTGGCGATTTCACGGCTGCCGGAGGCGGATTTGCTGTCATGGGGCTGGCGCGTTCCGTTCCTGATCAGCGCGGTGCTGGTCGCGCTCGGCGTCTACATGCGCCT
Organism: Bradyrhizobium sp. T-1; assembly: GCF_053592855.1. Taxonomy (NCBI): domain Bacteria; kingdom Pseudomonadati; phylum Pseudomonadota; class Alphaproteobacteria; order Hyphomicrobiales; family Nitrobacteraceae; genus Bradyrhizobium; species Bradyrhizobium sp. T-1. Next base: position 6,773,405 of record NZ_CM132115.1, read on the forward strand.
GCGCATCGAAGAGAGCGCGACGTTCCGCGAGGCGGGAGAATCCGAGGCCGTGCCGGCGGTCGAGGCGATCAGAGGGCACTGGCGGCCGATCCTCATCGTGTTCTTCGCCGAGATGGCACAGACCTCCTATTTCTACCTGACCGCCATCTTCACCATCTCCTTCGCAACGCGTCAGCTCGGCGTCCAGAAGGACGTCATCACACAGGCCGTGCTGTTCGCCAATCTCGTCGGGCTTGTGGCCATGCCGCTGATCGGCGCATGGTCCGACCGGATCGGCCGCAAGCGCCTGTTCCTGGCGGGTGTCGTGCTCGCGGCGATCTCGATGTTTGCGTTCTACGGTGTGGTCGCAAGCCGCGACACGCTTCTGATCACAGGCGTGGTGATCCTGGCCGCGGGCATCATCCATCCGCTGATGTTCGGCACCGAGGGGAGCTATTTCCCGGAGCTGTTTCCGACCCGCATCCGCTTCACCGGCGTGTCCATCGGCAAGCAGCTCGGGACCGTGCTCGGCGGCGGCATCGCGCCGCTCGTCGCCACCAGCCTGTTTGCGCAGACCGGCTCCACCTACGCCATCACCGGCTACTACGTCGCGCTCGCATGCGCGGCCATGATCGCGCTCGGCTTCGCGCACGAAACCAGCAAATCGCGGCTGCTCGGCTGAGTTGGCCAACACATCAGGGAGGTTCTCATGGACGTCAGTCTTCTCATCAATGGCCAGGATCAGGCCGCTTCGACCGGCAAGGTGTTCGAGCGTCGCAATCCGCTGTCGCAGGAGGTCGCAAGCCGTGCGGCCGCCGCGACGGCGTCCGACGCCGACGCCGCGGTGGCGGCAGCCTCCGCCGCGCTTGCCTCGTGGTCGGCGCTCGGCCCGAATGCGAGACGTAGCCTTCTGCTGAAGGCTGCCGATGCATTGGATGCCAAGCGCGACGCCTTCATCAAGATCATGATGGCGGAGATCGGCACGACCGAGGTCTGGTCGGCCTTCAACGTCAAGCTTGCCACCGGCATGCTGCGGGAAGCAGCCTCGCTGACCACGCAGATCGCGGGCGAAGTGATCCCGTCCGACAAGCCTGGATGCATTGCCATGTCCGTTCGCCAGCCGGCCGGCGTGTGTCTCGGCGTCGCGCCGTGGAATGCGCCGATCATTCTCGGCGTCCGCGCCGTGGCGACGCCGCTCGCCTGCGGCAACACGGTCGTGCTCAAGGCCTCCGAGATCTGCCCGGGAACCCACCGGCTGATCGGCGAAGTGTTCAAGGATGCCGGCTTTCCGCCCGGTGTCGTCAACGTCGTGACCAATGCACCGGCCGATGCGCCGGCGTTGGTCGAGCGTCTTATCGCCAATCCCGCCGTGCGGCGGATCAACTTCACCGGCTCGACCCGCGTCGGCCGCGTCATCGCCGAGCTTGCCGGACGCCACCTCAAGCCGGTGCTGCTCGAGCTCGGCGGCAAGGCGCCGCTGGTCGTGCTCGACGATGCTGATCTCGATGCGGCCGTCGCGGCCGTGGCGTTCGGTGCCTTCATCAACCAGGGCCAGGTCTGCATGTCGACCGAGCGCGTGATCGTGGACGAGGCCGTGGCGGCGTCCTTTGTCGAGAAGCTCGCGAAGAAAGCGAGCGCGCTTCCGGCCGGTGACCCGCGCTCCGGCCCGGTGGTGGTCGGCTCGATGATCGACGAAGCCCCGGCCAAGCATGTCGTTGGGCTGATCGACGAGGCGATCGGCAAGGGCGCCGTCAAGCTCGCGGGCGGCGAGCGCGCCGGCACGGTCGTGCCGGCAACCGTGCTCGACCGCGTCGTGCCCGGCATGCGCATCTATACCGAGGAGAGTTTCGGCCCAGTCGTCTCGGTGATCCGCGCGAGCGGCGTGGACGATGCCGTGCGGCTGGCCAACGATACCGAATACGGCCTCTCAGCCGCCGTGTTCGGCCGCGATGTGGCGCGGGCGCTGACGGTGGCGCAGCGGATCGAAAGCGGCATTTGCCACGTCAACGGCCCGACCGTGCATGACGAAGCACAGATGCCGTTCGGCGGCGTGAAGGGATCTGGCTACGGTCGTTTCGGCGGACAGGCCGGAATCGCCGAGTTCACTGATCTGCGCTGGATCACCATCGAGACGCAGGCTCAACACTATCCGTTCTGATTGCGTTGGACGAAGCACCCAGGGAAAGCGGCCAATGAACTCAAAAATCCTGACGGTTCGGGAAGCGACCCTCGGTGTGCTTCGTTCCTTCGGCGTCGATCGCGTCTTCGGCAATCCGGGCTCGACAGAGCTCGCCTTTCTCGGCGACTGGCCCGATGACATCGACTATGTGCTCGGCCTGCAGGAAGGTTGCGTCGTCGGCATGGCCGATGGCTACGCGCAGGCGACGGGGCGGCCCGCCTTCGTCAACCTGCACTCGGCGGCCGGGCTCGGTCACGCACTCGGCAACCTCTTCACGGCATTCCGCAACAAGACGCCGATGGTCGTCACGGCGGGGCAGCAGGCACGCAGCCTGCTGCGGATGCGACCTTATCTCTTTGCCGAGGACGCCGAACAGTTTCCAAAGCCCTATGTGAAATGGAGCGCGGAGCCTGCGCGCGCCGAGGATGTGCCCGCGGCGATTGCGCAGGCCTTCCTGACCGCCACGCAGCATCCGCGCGGCCCGACATTCGTGTCGGTGCCGTCGGATGATTGGGCCCGACCCGCATCGCGCCCGCCCGCCAGGCGCATCGCGACGGAGTTTGCGCCTGACTCGGCGGCGATCGTTCGGCTTGGCACGGCGATCGCCGCTGCGAAGAGGCCGGCCTTTGTGGTTGGTCCCGAAGTCGATCGCAACGGTTGTGTCGATGCGATGGTCGCCGTGGCCGAGCGGGCGAAGGCGGCCGTATGGGCAAGCCCGATGTCGAGCCGGTCGAGCTTTCCGGAACTGCACCCACAATTTTCCGGCTTCCTGCCCGCCTCGCCCGGAGGCCTCGCCCACGCCTTGCGCGACGCCGATTTGATCGTCGTGTTCGGTGCGCCGGTGTTCACCTTCCATGTCGAGGGACAATGCGACCTGCTCGACGATGGAACGCCCGTTTGGCAGGTCACGGATGACCCGACCGAGGCGGCGTCCGCGGCGACCGGCGACACCATCATCAGCACACTTCCCAAGGCGGTCGAAGCATTGCTGTCGGCATTGCCTCATACCATCGCGCGAGAGGCAGCTGCCGGCCGCCCGCGACCCGTCGTTCCCGCCGCGACGAATCCGATTCCGTCTGCCTATGCCTTGAGCCGGCTGGCAGCGCTGATGCCGGCGGACGCGATCGTGGTGGAGGAAGCACCGTCGCACCGTCCCGCCATTCAAACCTTCCTGCCGCGGCCGGGCGCGGACAGCTTTTACACCATGGCAAGCGGCGGGCTTGGCTATAGCGTGCCGGCATCAGTTGGTGTAGCGCTGGCGCGCCCTGGCCGCCGCACCGTGTGCCTGGTTGGCGATGGATCGGCGATGTACTGCATTCAGGCGATCTGGACCGCTGCACAACGCAAGCTGCCCATCACTTTCGTGGTCCTGAACAATTCCGGCTATGGCGCGATGCGTGCCTTCAGCCGGCTCATGCAGGCCCATCGCCCGCCCGGGATCGATCTTCCCGGGATCGATTTCGTGGCCCTGGCCAACGGGCTTGGTTGCCCCGGCAAGCGCGTCACCGATGTAGCGGACCTTGACCACATGCTCGATGAGGCCTTGGCGTCACATGGGCCCGCCCTGGTCGACATCACGGTCGATCCGACAATCTCAGATCTTTTTGCGTCTACCCCATCTCATGGAGTTGAGTGAAGACAGCCCGCAGGCGACATTGCGTTGGAAGGGCAGGAGCGCTCAGCGGCTGTCCCTCGGCGCCTTGGGCCGGTCACTGAGGCTGCCGGTGGCGATGTCGGGCTCGCAACTGGCTTTGCCGCGCCCCTCCGCCTGGCAGCGATAGACGCTGCCAGTGAGACGATCCACCAGCCACATGTTCTCGTCGGTTGGAGCTTCGAGGCCGACATAGCGGCTGGTGAGCCCCGTGATCAACGTCGAGAGCAGGATCGCCACCGCAATCATCGCCGCACCGATATAGATGGGCATGGCGTTCAGAGACACGGTCCGGTCCGGCGGGCCATTACGATAGAACTGATAATCACTCGGCCTCGGCACTGGATGGAACTCGGCTCCCCCGTCTGCGGTGTCTGATGAAGGGTGTCTGCTAGGCGCGCATCTGGCCGATTTCTTGTTCGTGAGCAGGCCGTGCGGCGACGGCTTTGCGACGAACGGTGTGCAAGGGTTTCCCTAACGAAAAGGCGGCCCGAACCGGGGCGCCTTTCGCTTGCCTGCCGCTCAGCGGCGGCCGAACAACCCGCCCATCATACCGCCGAACAGACCGCCGGGGCCGCCCATCGGACCGCCACCACCGCCGCTATAATGGCGCCGGCCGCCACCACCGGAGGACCGACGACGCGCCGGCTCATCGTCTGCCTGTTCGGACGAAGCCGCGCGGGTCGAGACGATCTCCGACAACAGCGCCTTGTGCTGGAGCTTGTTCAGATAACCGGTTGCGGGATAGCCGCGTGCCGCCTGCCACCGCTTCATCACGGAACGGGTCTCCTCGTCGAACGCGCCCGTCGTCTTGACGTCGAAGCCGAGCCCGGTGAGGCGGCGCTGCACGTCGCGGCGCTGGCTCTTGTCCAAACCGATCTGGTCTTCGGACACCTGATTGGCTTCGTCGGTAAACGTCGCGGGATCGATCCCGGCCGAGAGGTTGCGGGTGGTGTTGGACGGTCCATCCTGCAACGCCGCGATACGGGCGAGCGCGATCGATTTGAAGGTGCCGTTCGGATAGTTCGTGAGATAAGCGTTGAGCTCCTCGACCTTGTTGGAATCCTTGATCGAGCGCCAGAACTCGAGCTCGACATCGGAGCCTTGCCTGGTCGCGGACGACACCGGCGCGTTCGATGTATCGACCGTGGCCACAGCGGGCGTGCCAACCGGATTGAGGTAGACGTTGCCGGTGAGGTTGGTGTGCCCCCAGGGCAATTGTCCCTTGTTGGTCTCGTCACTGACCTGGGCGCGGACCTTGGTCATCGCCTGCTGGATCTCGATCCCGGGCTGGGCAATGTTGGCGACCAGCGCACGGGTGAACGGGCTGTTGGTGCCAGCCTCGCCGTCGAGCGCGGTCTGGCCGGGGCCGGTGGCAAAGGCAATCAGCGTGCCTTCGCCCGACTTCATCTCGGCAAGCCCGGTCTGCACGTTGACCGAACGCGTCGCCTTGGCCGACCGGATCTTTGCCGCGAACGGGTTATCACGACAGGCGTCCAGGAACACGAGCTTCACCTTCGCATCCGACATGGTCTGGTCCAGCGTGAGATCGACATTGATCGCCGCGCCGAGCTTGACATCCATCTCCGACTTCAGGTCCGCGTCGATCGGCAACAGATAGTTGACGCCGTTCACGGCAATGCCGTGGCCGGCATAGAAGAACACGGCAACATCCGCACCCTCACTCTTCTTGCCGAACTCCAGGAGCTTTGCGGTCATGGCATCGCGGCTGAGGTTCGCACCCTCGACGACATCGAAACCGACGTTGCGCAGCACTCTCGCCATCGCCTTGGAATCGATCGCGGGATTAGGGAGCTGCGGGACATTCTTGTAGGCGGCGTTGCCGACCACGAAGGCGACGCGCTTGTCCGCGAGAGCCGCATCGCCGCTGATGATGAATGCTACGATTGAAATTGCTGCGATCAAGAAGCGCATGATCAATCTCCCCTGATCCAAACTTCTTCGCTGCTCTCGGATCAGCTCGAGCCGATCCGATGAGAGCAACCTGATCCAGTTCACGACAACGTACTGTGATCTGGATCACCCGGGGATTTCTGCTGCTCGAACCGAGCTGAGAGTCGCTGCGACGGTTGCTTTTCGGGCTGCTGGCGCAGCGGGCAATAACGGCTGGTGACGAGCAATAGCGGGAGATTGTACCCACGTCGGCCGTGAGTCCAGCAGTTCGCTGGAAACGATGTCGAAAGACGTGCAGGCTTTGCACGCTGCTTTCGAGGATCGAATGAGACAGCGTTACTTCCTGACGCGGGCACCGGGCGGTAGGCCGCTGCCGCTGGCTGGATGCCGACCGGCACCGGCGCTAAGATACGTGTGGAATTGTGGCAAGTCCTGAATGTGACACGCATCACATCTGGCCATTTGAACCTTCCCTATGCTCGCAGCATCAAATCGCCATCAGGCGTCACAGCGAGGATACGACAATGACCCATTTCAATAGGTTTTTTGGATTGCAGGCGATCACGCTCACCGCCGCGCTGTCGCTGACGGCCGGCCTGGCTTTCGCCGGCGACACGAATGTTTCCACCAACCAAATCCTGGATGCGTTGAAGCCCAAGCCGATCACCCGCGGCCTGTCCGCCGGTCCGCAGGCCGATCCGACGGCGCAGGCCAAGGAGACGACTTTCCTGAACACGGTGCGCAACCGTCAGACCCGCTCGCTCTCGATGGGCGAGCGCGAGCAGATCGCCGAACTCGCGGCGACCAAGCCGAACATCGATCTGGAGATCCAGTTCGACTACAACTCGGCTGACATTGCCAAGACCTCGGTGCCGTCGGTGCAGGCGCTCGGCAAGGCGCTGTCCGATCCGTCGCTGAAGGGCTCGACCTTCGTCGTCGCCGGCCATACCGATGCGATCGGCACGGAAGCCTACAACCAGGGCCTCTCGGAACGTCGCGCCGACACGATCAAGAAGTACCTGGTGCAGAACTACGGCCTCAGCGGCAACGATCTCGTCACCGTCGGCTATGGCAAGACCAAGCTGAAGGACACCGCCAACGGCGCCGACCCGATCAACCGTCGCGTTCAGGTCGTGAACATGGACACCAAGACCGCTTCGAAGTAATTGCAGCAACCGACAGGCCGCCCTGCCGCGACAACGGCGGGCGGCCTTCTTTGGTCAGATCCAGCTCTGAAACAACATCAGCCGGTTGAAGGTTTGCATCGACGTGCCGATGAAGGCCGCAGAGATCGGCAGCATCACCGCAAAACCGATCGCGGCGACGCCGACATAGGCCCACAACAGCCAGCGCGGCAGGCCCTCCTTGCGCAGCACATAGACCAGCGCGAGCGAGGCCGCTGTTGCGGCCGGCAGGTAATAGTAGATGAAGCCCAGCGTCCGCGGCAGCAGCGCCCAGGCGAGCCAGGGGCCGAAATAGAACGCCGCGATCAAGAACGCATCCCAGCGCCGCGCGAGGATGAAGTCGCGCAGCACGACGACGAGCGCGAGCAGCGCCGGCCACAGCACCAGCGGATCGCCGAGGAAAACGACCGCCGCGACGTTGTCGTCCGTGGTCTTGTCGAACAGGAACCAGACAGGCCGCGCGAGCAACGGCCAGGACGGCCACGAGCTCATATAGGTGTGGCCGGCGATCGCAGTGGTGGTGTTGTCGGCAAATATCCGGCGCTGTGCCTCGATCAGATCCGGCAACGACAAGCCGTAGAGCGGCACGAAGGCGGCGAGATACGTCACGGCGGGCAGCAGCACGAAGCAGAGCACGGCATGATGCGTGCCGAGGTCGGGCCAGAGATCGGGGCGATACCAGTCGTTCGGCTTGGGATCGGCAAACAACGTCCGCCAACCCTGCATCACGCGAACCATCGCAACGATGACGATGCAGACGCCGAGCGGAAACAGGCCGCTCCATTTGCAGGCAGCGGCGAGACCGAACAGGCTGCCCGCAAGCGCGAACAGGGCCTGCGGCCGCTGCCGTCGAAAACCATGCATGAAGGCGGCAATTGCGAGCAGGCCGAAGCCGAGCGCAAAGATGTCGAGCATCGCGACGCGCGCCTGCACATAAAGCATCTGGTTGAACGCCGCGATCAGCGCCGCCGCAATCGCGGGCCCCTGTGCGGAGAACAGCGCGAGGCCGCAGAGATAAATCGCAACGACCGCGAGCGCACCGAACAGTGCCGCCGGATAGCGCCAGCCCAGCGCATTGTCGCCGAATGTCGCGATCGACGCCGCGATCAGCTCTTTGGCCAGCGGCGGATGCATCGGATTGAGCATCGGCTGCGATGGTTCGGAGCCCAGCATCTGCCGCGCCGCCGGCACGTAATGCACCTCGTCGAAGACGAACTTTTCCGGCGTCGCCAGACCGATCAGCAGCGCAAGATGCGCAGCTAGGAAAATCGCGACAGCGATCACTGTGCTTCGCGACACCTTCGGAACCACGTGTGCTTCAAGCGACTGCTGTGGGACTATTTTGCGTGGCAAATCTGCGTCACCGCGAATAAAAAATAACTCGGCCGATCCATTGAACGCATTCTGCCGCAACTGTCACTAAGCTAACGCTCGTCTCGCGCCGCTTGTGATAATTCTGCCACAACACAAGCGTTCGCGATCAGGGACCTCGATCGGTTACGAAATGGGTTTACGTTTTCTGCTTTTCCCCGCTCTGCTGTCGACCGCACTGTGCGCTGCGCCTTGTGCGCAGGCCCAGACGCGCGTCGGCGAAGCCGTCCTGGTCCAGAACGAGGTGGTCCGCGTCGCCGCGAGCTCGACGCCGATCAATGTCGGCGACAGCATGCTGCGCGACGAAACCGTACGCACAGGTGCCGACAGCGCAGCGCGCTTCGTCATGGCCGACAGCACCAACCTGTCGCTCGGCCCGAGTGCGACGCTGAAGCTCGACCGCACCGTCTTCAACGACGAGCACAGCTATCGCGACGTCGCGATCCGCATGACCACCGGCGCCTTCCGCTTCGTCACCGGACATTCGGAGAAGACCGCCTACAAGATCACGACACCGCTCGCGACCATCGGCGTCCGCGGCACCACGCTTGACATCCTGTCCCAGCGCGGCCGCTCGGTCGTGGTGCTTCAGGAGGGCGCAGCCAGCGTCTGCACGCTGAACTTCCAGTGCATTCAGCTCACCCAGCCGGGCGATACTGCGGTCATCACGTCGGCCGGCGGCAAGGTCTCCATCACCAAGACCAACACACCGCCCTGGACCTTCGCCGCCAACTGCGCCGCGAATGCCGGGCTTTGCGCCGTCAATCAATATGCTGACGCCTCACCGACCATCACTCCCGCCGTCCATGACGACGGCATGCTGTGCGGGCGCTGACGATGACGCAGGTCGTCATCAAAAAGCTTGCCCTGGCCGGCGCATTGGCCGCAGTTGCGGCGCTTGCGCTGTTCACGTTCAACACCCGTCCGGCCGCCGCCGCTTCCTGCGAGACCGAATGCGTCGAGCCGAACCCCTATCCGTCACCGAGCCCCTCTCCCTCCCCCAGCCCGTCTCCTTCGCCAAGCCCGGCCCCAACGCCGAGTCCGGTCCCATCGCCGAGCCAGGCGCCGACCGGCTCCGATTCCAGTGGCAACTCGGTGGGCGGCCTCGCCAACCAGCGCTTCAACCAGATGATCACCAACCGCGTGCTCGGTACGGTGCTGCTTGGCGTCAACGAACAGGTCAATTGCAGTGACTGCATCAGCGCGTTCGGCTCTGCCGGCTCGTTCTCGGCCGGCGTCCACGGCCGCAAGGAGCTGACGCCCAATCTGTCGCTGCTCGCCGGCCTCGCCTACACACAATACAGCGAGGGTGGCTACAACATCACCAGCGCGCCGATCGGCGCCTTCGCGCTGCGTTATGACTTCACCGATTGGGGCTCGTCGCGTCCATTCTTCGACGTCGGCACGATCCTGACACCGTGGGAGAAGGCACGCTACACCCGCAGCTACAACACCAGCCTCGGCCCGGTGAGCGTAACGAGCTCGACCAACGCGGCAAACTACGCGGTCTACGGTCGCGCCGGCTGGATGAGCCGCCTGTCACCGCGCGACGAGGTCGCAGCTTCGATCGAGGTCTGGCAGCTCTGGCAGCGCGTGTCGGGTTACGCGGACAACACGGTCGCGTTCAATCCGTTCGACGCCAGCATTGCGACCGGCACCGATCGCACCAGCCTGGTCAAGATCGGGGGCCAGTGGACCCATCTGTTCGCCGGCAATATCGAGACCAACATCAATGGCGGCTGGGTGCAGTCGTTCGCCAGCCACAGCGGCATCGTCGCCGCCGTGACCGGCGACGGCATGGTGGTGCCAACGATGGGCAACCAGGGCTGGTTCGAATATGGTGGCCGCCTCGGCTTCCGCGTGCAGAAGGGCTGGATCGTGGATCTCTTCGCCAACGGCACGCTTGGCCCGCAGCCGGTGGGCAACACCATTCACGGCGGCGTGGGGCTGCGGATCAATTATTAGCCGACAGGCACGGTCTCGCAGGGTGGGCAAAGCGGAAGCGTGCCTACCGCCTCTCTCAATATCGGAAAGACCGTGGGCACGGCGCTACGCGCCTTTGCCCACCCTGCGTACTGAGTACGTGGCGTGGGTCACGCCGCCGACTTGCCCTCGAACGCCCGCCGCAACACCTCAACATCCAGCTTCACCATCTTCATCATGGCCTGCATCGCGCGTGCGGCCGCGGCCCTGTCAGGGCTCGATAGAAACTCGAACATCACTTTCGGCACGACCTGCCAGGCCACACCCCAGCGATCCCTGAGCCAGCCGCACTGCTCTGCCTTGCCGCCATTGGCCAGGAACGCACTCCAAACGCTGTCGACCTGGGCCTGATCGTCGCAATGGATCATCAGCGAGATCGCGTGCGTGTACTCCATCTTCATGCCGCCGTTGAGCGCAACCAGGGGCTGCCCCGCCACCGTGAACTCGACGACGAGCACGGAGCCTTCCTTACCGGACGGGTTGTCCGCAACGTTGCGCTGGACGTGCGTGATCTCTGAATCAGGAACGAGCGAGACGTAGAACTTCGCGGCTTCCTCGGCATCGCCGTTGAACCACATGCAGGGCACGAGCTTGGACATCGTGAATGCTCCTCTTCAGATTTCGATCAGGCGTTCGCCATAGCGGGCTTCGCGGGGACGGCGGCCATGTCCAGCCAGTTCACACCCCACATATGGCCATCCGGATCCTCGAAGCTGCGGCCATACATGAAGCTGTATTCGTCCTTCGGGCTGGGATCGGCCACCCCGCCCGCAGCCGCAGCCTTGCCGACGATCTCGTCGACCTCGTTCCGGCTATCGGCGGACAGGCAGAACAGCGCCTGGTTCGAGGTCCTGGCATCCGCGATCGGCTTTGGCGTGAACTGACGGAATTTGTCGTGGGTCGTCAGCATCGCGTAGATGGCCTCGGAAAAGACCATGCAGCTCGCCGTGTCGTCACTGAATTGCGGGTTCCTGGTCGCGCCGATCGCCTCGTAGAAGGCGGTCGCGCGCTTGAGGTCAGTCACCGGCAGATTGAGGAAAATCATCCTGGGCATCAGAAGCTCCTTGGGCGGGTTCTGCCCAAGGACGGATGATGAAGCCGCTATCCGACACGGCTTCCGAACTATTTTTCTGACCGCCAGCTGCGGGATTCCGTCGCACCGCCGGGCGCGCGGTCTTCCGCCTTACTTCTTCTCGTTCGGATCCCGGTGGACGGGATCGATCCACAGCACAGTCTCGGGCTTCTCGACCGGCTCGATATCGAGATTGATCGCGACCGCCTCGCCGTCGCTGCGCACCAGCACGCATTCCAGCACCTCGTCGGGGCTGGCGTTGATTTCCTGGTGCGGCACATAGGGCGGCACGAATATGAAATCGCCGGGGCCGGCCTCGGCGGTGAATTGCAGGCTCTCGCCCCAGCGCATCCGCGCCTTGCCCTTCACGACGTAAATCACGCTTTCGAGATGGCCATGGTGATGCGCGCCGGTCTTGGCATCGGGCTTGATGCTGACGGTGCCCGCCCATAATTTCTGCGCGCCGACGCGAGCGAAATTGATCGCAGCCGCCCGATCCATGCCTGCTGTCGACGGCACGTTGGTATCGAGCTGGTTGCCGGGAATGACGCGCACGCCGTCATGCTTCCAGCGATCATCGTGATCGTGGTCATGGTGGGAATGCGAATGGTCATGGCCGGTCATGGGGACTTGCTTTCTGTTGGTTCCGTGCACGCGAAACTAACCAAAGGCGCGACCTCAAGCCATACCAAAATCGGAACCCTCATAGCCGCCAGATGTTGTCTTTGCGAGCAATCTGGAAGGAGACTTTCATGGGTAGCACGAGCGACAAGATCAAGGGCAACGCCAATGAGGCGATCGGCAAGGCCAAGCAGGGTATCGGCGAAGCCACCGGTTCCGAGCGTCTGCAAGGCGAAGGCGCGGTCCAGGAAGTGAAAGGCAAGGGCCAGAAGGCCATGGGCGACGCCAAGGACGCCGCGAAGGAAGCAATCGATCGCGCCGCAGCGTCGGCCCGCCGCGCGACGGAATAACGCGCGAGACAAAAATGAAAAGACCGGCCGAAAGGCCGGTCTCTTGTTTGTACTGATCTCTATCCGTCATGGCCGGGCTTGACCTGGTCATCCACGTCTTGGCCACACGAGGGAAGAACGTGGATGCCCGGGACAAGCCCGGGCATGACGAGAAGGGTCACTTCACGCCAAGCAATTCCACGTCGAACATCAGCGTCGCGTTCGGCGGGATCACACCGCCGGCGCCGCGCGCGCCGTAGCCGAGCTGCGGCGGGATGATCAGGGTGCGCTTGCCGCCGACCTTCATCGTAGCAACGCCCTCGTCCCAGCCGGCGATGACGCGACCCTTGCCGATGGGGAATTCGAACGGCTCGTTGCGGTCGACCGACGAGTCGAATTTCTTGCCCTTCTGGCCGTTCTCATAGAGCCAGCCGGTGTAGTGCATCACGCAGATCTGGCCGGGCTTGGGCGAAGCGCCGGTGCCGACAACGCTGTCGATAGTCTGCAAGCCTGAAGCTGTGGTCATGGTCTTTCCTGCGGTCTGGGCCGAGGCCGTGGTGGAAACACATGTCGACACGCCGCCGATCAAGGTGATCGCGAGCGCCGACGTGAGGGCGAGGAGCATGCGCTGGAAACGCCGCATAAAGCACCTTCCGTTTGAGGCGAAAGGTGTCTAGCGCAACGAGCACACGGTTTCCACCCCTCAGACCTCGATATTTTCCAGCCGCACCGGCAACTTGCGGATGCGTTGGCCGGTGGCATGGTAAATCGCATTGCAGATCGCGGCGTTGGTGCCGACATTGGCGAGCTCGCCGAGCCCCTTCGCACCGGTCGGATTGATATGATCGTCCTGCTCGGAGAGCAGGATCACCTCGACACCGCCCACATCGGCATTCACGGGCACGAGATAGTCGGCAAAATTATCGTTGACGTAGCGCGCGGTGCGTTCGTCGATCTCGGTCGCCTCCAGCAGTGCCGAGGACATGCCCCAGATCAGGCCGCCCATGAGCTGGCTCCGCGCCGTGCGCGGGTTCATGATGCGGCCGGCCGCGAACGCGCCCACCAGGCGCGGCGCACGGATCTCATGAGTGAAGCGATTGACCCGGACCTCGACGAACTCCGCACCGAAGGCGTAGGCAATCTTGTCCTTCATTTGATGGCCGCCGACCAGCCGCGCGTGCCCGCTATGCATGGCCTTGAAGGAATCCAGCGGCGCGCCATCCGGCTTCCACTCGCCATATTCCTCGACCACGCCGGCACCGAGCGCGTCGAATGCCTTCTCCAGATCAAGCGGGCGGTCACTCTTTGCTGCCTGGGTCGTCGGCGCCTGGCCGAGCCCGACCGTCTCCTTCGCCTTGTCCGTGAGACTTTCGTTCGGCATCACCGCCTTGAACAATTTTTGGCGGATCTGGTCACATACCATCATCACCGCCGAACAGGTGCTTGCCGTGGAATTGGAGCCGCCTGCGACCGGCGCCGGAGGAAGATCACTGTCGCCGATGAAGACTGCGACTTTCTCAAGAGGCACACCGAGCCGCTCGGAAGCGGTCTGGGCGATCACGGTGTAAGCGCCGGTTCCGATCTCGTGGCCCGCGATCTCGACACGGGTACGGCCGTCGCGCTGCAGGCGCACGCGCGCCGCCGACGGCGCCATCTGCGTCGGATAGCAGGTCGCCGCGCAGCCATAGCCGATCAGCCAGTCGCCATCGGACATCGATTTTGGCGCCGCTGAGCGCTCCGACCAGCCGAAAGCCTTGGCAGCTTCGTCGAAACACGCCATCAGCGAGCGCGAGGTATAGGGTTTGCCACCGATCGGTTCATTGGTCGTATCGTTGATACGGCGCAGCTCGACCGGATCCATGTTGAGCTTGACCGCAAGCTCGTCCATCGCACTCTCCAACGCGAACAGATACGGCACCTCCGGCGGCGAGCGCATGAAGCCCGGCGTGTTGCGGTCGGCCCGCACGATCGACACGAGGCTATCGACATTCGGGCAGGCGTAAAGCCGCGTCGTGGTCTTGGTACCACCAACGCAATAGGCGTCGGCACGCGAAGATACCTCGGCACCCTCGTGCCTGAGCGCGACCAGCCTGCCGTCACGACTCGCGCCAAGCTTGATCTCGTGACGCGTCTCGGCGCGATAGGTCGCAATGGTAAACCCCTGATCCCGGGTTGGGACCAGCTTGATCGGCCGGTTCAGCCGCCTGGCGATGCCTGCGATGATCGCGGTGCGCGGCGTCATCGAGCCGCGTGAGCCAAAACCGCCGCCGACATACGGGTTGACCACCCTCACCTTGTCAGCATCGATGCCGAGCTGTTCGGCAACGCCGTTCTTCAGGCCATAGACGTACTGACTGGGCTCATAGATGACGAGATCGTCGCCCATCCAGACGCAGCTCGTCGAGAACAGCTCCATCGGATTATGGTGCTGCGTCGGCGTATCGTACGACGCGGTGAGCTTCACCTCGGCCTCGTCGAACGCCTTGGCGAAATCGCCGACCTGCGGATCTTCCTTGAATTGCGCGTTCTGGCCTTTCGCGGCGGCTTTCGTCGTTCCCGGCGAGTCAAAGCTCGCGCTTGGCGCCACGGCCGTGTAACTGACCTTGACTCGGTTGGCAGCCTCGCGCGCGGCCTCGTAGCTCTCCGCAACGACTACCGCGATGATCTCGCCCTCATGGGCGATGTCAGTCGACTTTAGCGGCTTAATCGTGGTGCCGGCATAGCCGCCATTGCTGAAGAGTTTTGCCTCTTTCAGCTTCGGCGCATTCTCATACGTGACGATGTCGATCACGCCGCGGACACGTCTGGCATCGTCGAGATCAAAGCCGTTGATGCGGCCCCGCGCGATCGCGCTGGTGACCAGAAACGCATAGGCCGGATTGTCCATCGGCATATCGGACCCATACGTCGCTCGCCCTGTGACCTTTGCCGCCGCGTCATAGCGCGGCACCGGCTGGCCCATATTCGCCTTCGGCTCGGGAGCAGCTGCATTCATAGTCAAATCTCCATCGTTACGGCCTGCTGGAGCGCGCGAGCCACCACGCGCTTGCCGAGGGCGATCTTGAAACTGTTGTGCTGGCGCCCCCGGGCGTCTGCGAAGGCAGCATCGGCCGCGCGCTCCGCCAAGCCGTCATCGAACTTCTGTCCCTTCAGCAAGGCTTCCGCCTCGCGCGCCCGCCACGGCACTGTGGCGACGCCGCCGAGCGCGACACGCGCATCCTTGATCGTGCCGTCCTGCACATCGAGCGCGACCGCGGCGGACGAGAGTGCGAATTCGTAGGACTGTCGGTCACGGGCCTTCAGATAAACCGAGCGCGGCCAGCGGCCGGGAACGACGAACGCAGAAATCAGCTCACCGGGCTGAAGAATAGTCTCGATATCTGGCGTGTTGCCGGGCGCCTTGTGCAGTTCGCTAAACGGCATGCTGCGAGTCCCGGACCTGCCGGTCAACTCGACTGTGGCGTCCAGCGCGATCAGCGCCTGAGCGAAATCGCCGGGATAGGTCGCGATGCACTGGTCGGATGTGCCCAGCACGGCATGCATGCGGTTGACACCATCCATCGCGGCACAGCCGGAGCCCGGATTGCGCTTGTTGCAATTCTCGTAGGAGACATCGCGGAAATAGCTGCAGCGGGTCCGCTGCATCACGTTGCCGCCGAGCGTCGCCATGTTGCGCAGCTGGGCACTAGCCGCGAGCTTCAGGGAATTGGCGATGACCGGATAGCTGCGCTGGATCTCCTCATGCGCGGCGACATCCGACATTTTCGCGAGCGCGCCGAGCCGCAGGTTCTCGCCGCCCGGATCGATTGCCGACCAGCCTTGCGCGAGCGGATTGATATCGACGATCGCTGCAGGCCGCATCACGTCGAGCTTCATCAGGTCGATCAGCGTGGTGCCACCGGCCAGCGGCTGCGCCGTGGCCTGCGTCAACGAATTGTTGACGGCCGCAGCGGCGCTGAGCGCCTGCACGGCCATGTCGGGGGCGGTCGCCCTCTGATAGGAGAAGGGTCGCATGGGCCTAGCCTTTCATGATGTCGGGCGCAGCCTGTTTCACGGCGGCGACGATGTTCGGATAGGCGGCGCAGCGGCAGATGTTGCCGCTCATGTACTCGCGGATATCCGCATCGGTGCCGGCATGTCCTTCCTTCACACAGGCAATCGCCGACATGATCTGGCCGGGCGTGCAATAGCCACATTGGAAGGCATCGTTGTCGACAAAGGCCTGCTGCATCGGGTGCAGGCGGTCGCTGGTCGCGAGTCCTTCGATGGTCGTGATCTCCTGCCCTTCGGCCGCAAGCGCCAGCGTCAGGCACGACACCACGCGGCGGTCGCCGATCAGCACCGTGCAGGCACCGCACTGGCCGTGATCGCAACCCTTCTTGCTGCCGGTCAGCTTGAGATGCTCGCGCAGGGCGTCCAGCACGGTCGTGCGCGCGTCGAGACTGAGGCGCTTGTCCTGGCCATTCACACGCAACGTGACGTCGACGGGCAGCGCCGGATCCTGGGCCAGTGGCGCTCGCGCATCCTGCGTTCCCGCACGCGCCGCAAGGGGAACAAGCGCGCTACCTGCGGCGCCAGCCATGAAGGCGCGCCGATCGAATCCGGATGGTCGGGAACTTGACTGGTCGGACATGGACGGCCTCCGCCGCTTCAAAAACAAAGCAGCGCACGCCTGCACCGCTCATCGCCCACCAACTTGGGGCCATGAGCTCCGTTCCGAACGGGAAAGGGCGACGCAGCCGATGCCGCGTCGCCCTTCGTCAACTTTTCCTGATCCCTTTGCGAGGAACCTGGCGCGGGGGATCAATAGCCCAGTGCGCAACCGTCCTTGCGCGGATCGGAACCGCCGGTCAGCGTGCCCTTGTCCCAGTCGATCCAGATCGCCTGGGCGCCGCCGAGCGGGCCAACCACGCTGGTGGTCTTGTGGCCGAGCTTCTTCAGGCCCTCAACGATGTCAGACGGCACGCTGTCCTCGAGTTGATATTGTCCCTCGTAATGCAGACCGCGCGGCATATCGATCGCTTCCTGCACGTCGCAGCCATAGTCGAGGATGTTGGTCAAGAGATGAGTCTGCCCCGTCGGCTGGTACTGTCCGCCCATCACTGCGAACGACATCGTGGAGCGGCCACCCTTGGTGAGCAGCCCCGGCATGATCGTGTGCAGCGGGCGCTTGCCGCCTTCGATGCAGTTGGGATGACCCGGCTGGATGCGGAAGCCGCCGGCGCGATTCTGGAACAGCACGCCGGTCTTGTTGGAGACGATGGCCGAGCCGAAAGAATGCGCGACCGAGTTGATGAACGAGCAGACGTTGCGGTCCTTGTCCACCACCGTGATGTAAATGGTCGAGGGATTCATCGGTGGCGCGACGTTCGGCAGGTCGAGCATGCCATCCAGGCGGATCTTGCTGATAAACTCGTCGGCAAAGCTCTTTTCGAGCATCTCGGCGACGTTGATCTTCATATGCTCGGGAGAGGCGACATGCATCTCTCGGTTCATGTAGGCGATGCGCGCGGCTTCGGCCTCGAGATGGAAGCGCTCGACGCTGACCGGCGCGTACTTGGTCAGGTCGAAGCGCGACAGGATGTTGAGCATCAAGAGCGCGGTGACGCCGGGGCCGTTCGGCGGGCACTGCCAGACATCGTAGCCTTTGTACATGGTGCCGATCGGCGTCGTCGTTTCGGTCGTATGCGCGGCGAAATCGTCGAGCGTGTGCAGGCCGCCGATGCCGCGAAGGGTCTCGACCATGTCCTCTGCGATCGGGCCCTTGTAGAAGGCGTCGCGGCCGTCCTTGGCGATCGCGCGCAGCGTCTTGCCGAGCTCAGTCTGGCGGATGACGTCGCCGGCCACCGGCGGCTTGCCGCCCGGCAGCAGGTAACGCACGGTGTTGGTGCCACCCTTCAGCTTCTCGAACTGGTTCTTCCAGTCGAAGGCGATGCGGGGCGCGACGACGTAGCCTTCTTCCGCCGCCTTGATCGCGGGCTGCAGCAGGCGGTCGAAGCCGAACTTGCCGTGGTCGCGCAGCACTGTCGCGAACGCGTCGATCACGCCGGGGATCGAGACCGCATGCGCCGAGGTCAACGGCACGGAATTGATCTTGCGCTCGAGATACCAGTCGGCATTGGCCGCCTTGGGGGCGCGGCCGGAGCCGTTATAGGCGATGATCTTGCCTTCGCCGCGCGGCTGGATCAGCGCGAAGCAGTCGCCGCCGATGCCGGTCGATTGTGGCTCGATCACGCCGAGTATCGCAGACCCCGCCACCGCCGCGTCCACCGCCGTGCCGCCCTCGCGCAGCACCTCGATCGCGGCGAGCGAGGCCTGCGGGTGCGACGTCGCTACCATCGCGTTGGTGGCGTGGACCGTGGACCTGCCGGGGAAATGGAAGTTTCTCATCTTATTCTTGCTCTCTCAGACCGTGGCGCGGATGGCGCGCCATCCCGGAAAAACCGGGCTTTCATGACACATTCCGGCCCGTCCGGGCAATGCTGGCATGCCAGGGAAATGGCTGCCATCCGCTGGGAATAGAGTTGTCGGTTACGGGTTTTCTGGGCGCAGCCCGCCTGCTAAACGAGCCACCATGACTTACAAGGTCTGCGCCTTCTACCAATTCGCTGCCCTGCCCGATTACCGCGAGCTGCGCGAGCCGCTGCGCGCGTTTTGTGCCGGCCTGTCCCTGAAGGGCAGCGTGCTCTTGGCCCAGGAGGGCATCAACGGCACGATCGCCGGCGCCCCCGAGGCGATCGACGCTTTCGCCCACGAGCTCATGCAGGGGGCGATGTTCGGCGGCCGGCTGAACAATCTCGAACTGAAGCGCTCGACTGCGGAAGCGATGCCGTTCGGCCGGCTCAAGGTACGGCTGAAGAGGGAAATCGTCACGCTTGGCGATGCGGCAGCGGATCCGACCCGACAGGTCGGTACCTATGTCGACGCTGCCGAGTGGAACGAGCTGATCTCCTCGCCCGACACACTGGTGCTCGACACCCGCAATGCCTTCGAGGTCGCTATGGGGACGTTCGAGGGTGCGGTCGACCCCGACATCAGGAGCTTTGGTCAGTTCAAGGATTTTGCCGCCGCGAAGCTCGATCCCTTGAAGCACCGGCGCATCGCGATGTTCTGTACCGGTGGCATCCGCTGCGAGAAGGCGAGCGCGCATCTGCTGGCGCGTGGCTTTGCCGAGGTCTACCACCTCAAGGGCGGCATCCTGAAATATCTGGAAGAGGTGCCGGAGGAGCAGAGCCGCTGGCGCGGTGAATGTTTTGTCTTTGACGAGCGCGTTGCGCTCGGCCACGGTTTGCGCGAACGCGATAAGGGGCACGGCCGTGACGAATGAGATCAAGGCGCTCGCCGAACGTGTCGATACGCTGGAGACCCGCCTTGCGTATCAGGACGACACCATCGAGACGCTGAACCAGACCATCACCGCGCAATGGAAGCAGATCGACATTCTGACGCGGCAACTCGCGCAGCTTGGCGAACGGCTGCAAGAGGCCGAGGCGAATGCGCCGGGGCCCGCCAACGAACGTCCGCCGCATTATTGAGCGCAATTACTCGCCGACCGCCTTGGGCAGCAGGTTCGCGACTTGCACCGACATCATCAGGCGGTCACGGCCGCCCTCCTTGGCCGCATAGAGCGCCTGATCGGCAGCCTCGACGAGGGTGCCAACGCCCGCCGTGCGCTCCAGCGCAGGCCTGCAGGCCGCGCCACCCAACGAGGCGGTGACGCAGCCCGCCGCGCGATTGCTGCTGTGAACGAGGCCGGCCTCGCGGATGGCTTTGCGGATCCGCTCGCCGATCCGGGCGCAGCCGGCGGCATCGGTGTTCGGCAGCAGCATGGCGAATTCCTCGCCGCCATACCGGGCCGCGAGATCGCCGACCCGCTGCATCTCGGCCGCGATGACCTTCGCCACCACGCGCAGGCAGGCGTCGCCCGCAGGGTGGCCATATTCGTCGTTGTAGGACTTGAAGTGATCGACGTCGATCATCAGGAGGCCGAGGCTGGAACGGTCGCGGTAGGCGCGCGCCCATTCTTCCTTCAGCCGCTCATCGAAACGGCGGCGGTTGGCAAGCCCGGTGAGGCTGTCCTCGATCGCGAGCGTCTCGAGCCTGGTCTCCAGTTGCTTCTGCGCGGTGATGTCGCGCGTGATCGCGACCACGCCGTCGACGTTGCCGTTGTCCTTGCGCGTCACCCGCATGGTCGATTCCAGCCAGACCTCGGACTTCTCCCGGTGCACGTTACGGTAGGTAAGGCGCGCTTCGTCCCTGTCGCCGCGCTTCATGGCATCGACGATCGCCTGCACCTGCGGCCGGTCCTCGGGATGGATTCCAGCGAGCGCGTCGGTGCCGATCAGCTGATTGGCGCGCCAGCCGACGACACGATTGCAGGACGGCGAGACATAGCGCAGCCGCTCGTCGAGCCCGATGCGGGTGACCATGTCGCTGGAGCCTTCGGCAAGCAGACGGAAATGCGCCTCCTTCTCGACCAGTGCCGCCGCCATGCGATGGCCGCGCTGCAACTGCCGTACCAGCACCGCGCCGATGATCGCAATCAGCATCACCAGCGCGACCACGTACAGCATGCGGGAGATTGCCGCAGCCCGCCACGGCGAGAGCAACTCATCCTTGTCGACGGTTGCGAGCAGCACGAGCGGGTACCGACCGCTGCGCTTGAAGAAGCTGACGCGCTCGGCGCCGTCCAGCGGTGACTTGAACTGATAGGCACCGCTCGGCAGCTGCAGGCTGGCATCGCGGAACAGCGGCGTGTCGGCGACGCTGCGGCCGACGAACTTCTCGTTGTTCGGATTGCGCGCAATGATCAGCCCCTCACCGTACATCAGCGTCACGGAGCTGTTACGGCCGATCTCGAACTGCTCGTAGAAATGCGACAGATATCGGGAACCGATGGCGGCGAGCACCACGCCGCCAAAGCTGCCGTCGGGCTTGTTGAAGCGGCGCGACAGGGTGACAACCCATTCGCCGTCCACGAGGCTCTTCACGGGGCGGCCGACATAGGCCTCGCGCTTGGGCGAGAGCTGGTGGTGGCGGAAGAACGTGTCGTCGCTGAGCGTCGAGGCGATCGTGCCGGGCGAGGTCAGCCAGTTGCCCTGGTCGTCGATGATGGCGAGGCTATGGACGCGCTCCATCGCCTTCTTGCGCGCTTCCAGGAGGTTGCGAAGCTTCGCGATGGTGACGGGATCGGCGCCATCCATCTCCAGCCGGCTGACGACGCCGACGACGCCGGAATCCAAGAGATCGAGGCTGTCCTCGGCATGCTGCGTCAACGAGCGCGCGACGTTCGCCATCTCTGTTTCGGCGCCCTTGAGCACCGCATCGCGCGCGGCCCATTCGCGCCAGCCGCTGACACCGAGGATCGCCACGCAAGTGAGCACGACGAAAGCTGCCGCGCGCAACGACAAGCGGCTCCATCCGGCTCTGTAAGAGGCGACGTTCATGCGGCAGAAATCTCCAATGGCTGGAAACTCTGCCGCTTCTCTTATTGAACCCTGAAGCGCCCGCAAAAATTCGCATTCATCTACGGGTTTTTCCGTACTCCTACGGACCGGGCCCTCCGCAGATCACTAACAAGGTCTTATCAAGACTATCGGAATCCGGCGGCCCGGCCGCTAGCTGAAGATGGACTTAACCTTGTCCCAGAGCGAGGGATGGTCGGCCTCCGCGTCGGCCTTGGACGGTGTCGGCTGTGCGGCGCTCACGGGATCGGATGCGGGGAAGGTATCTTCCAACCCGGTGTCGAGCTGGGCGTGACGATCGGCCGCGAGCGCTTCGCGCAGATCCTCGGCATGCTTGTCATGCGGCGCGGGATTGAATGTCTGAGCCATGGAATTCCTCCTCCATTGCCTGGTCAACGCTGCGGATTTGCGCTGGTTCCCCTGTTCCGATTCTGCTCGCGGCGGTGTATCAGGAACCCCAACTCTGGATCAGGATGTCTCGTGCCCCAGTCTGCGACAAAGCCCTTCATCGACGTGCTCTCCGGCCAGCGGCAATCCATCCCGCCCATGTGGATGATGCGGCAGGCCGGCCGCTATTTGCCGGAATATCGCGAGGTCCGCGCCAAGGCCGGCGGCTTCCTCGATCTCTGCTTCAATCCGGAGCTTGCCGCCGAAGTCACGCTGCAACCGATCCGCCGGTTCGGGTTCGACGCGGCGATCATCTTCTCCGACATCCTGGTGGTCCCCTACGCGCTCGGCCGCTCCGTGCGTTTCGAGGTCGGCGAGGGTCCCCGGCTCGAGCCGCTGGATGATCCGGCCAAGGTCGGAACGCTCGCCGCCCGTGCCGACTTCGGCCTGCTCGCGCCGGTGTGCGAGGCGCTCAAGATCGTGCGCGGGGCACTCGATCCGAAAATCGCGCTGATCGGCTTCTGCGGGGCGCCATGGACGGTTGCGACCTACATGGTCGCGGGCCAGAGCACGCCCGATCAGGCGCCGGCGCGGATGATGGCCTACCGGCATCCCGAGGCATTTTCGAAGATCATCGACGTGCTGGTCGAGAACTCGATTCAGTATCTGCTGGCGCAACTCGAGGCCGGCGCCAATGCCCTGCAGATCTTCGACACCTGGGCCGGCGTGCTGCCGTCGGCCGAGTTCGCGCGCTGGTCGACCGAGCCGACCCGGCGCATCGTCGAAGGCGTGCGCGCAAAAGTGCCGGATGCGAAGATCATCGGTTTCCCGCGCGGCGCCGGCGCGCAATTGCCTGGTTACGTCGAGGCCACCGGCGTCAACGCCGTCAGCATCGACTGGACCGCGGAACCCGCCTTCATCCGCGAGCGCGTGCAGAGCAAAGTCGCCGTGCAGGGCAATCTGGATCCGCTCGCGCTGATCACGGGCGGCGCGGCGCTCGACCGCGCGGTCGACGACGTGCTGGCGAATTTTTCGCAAGGGCGCTTCATTTTCAATCTCGGCCACGGCATCCAGCCGGAGACGCCGATCGCCCATGTCGAGCAGATGCTGAAGCGGGTGCGCGGCTGAAAAATTCCGTCTCCTCAGGAGGCGGAAACCAAAACCGCGAAAACAACCCCATGCACAGTAGAAATCGTTGAAGGATTTCGCGCCGCACGGATTGAGCGCCGTTCACAGCGACGTTTGACACGTCGGGCAAAACAGGCGCACGATGGCATGATCCCGACGACCGCGACTTCGCAAGGATGCCTAGCGCGGCCGGCTGCGCTCGATGATCTTGGCGGCGCCCTTGCCCAGCAGATCCAGTCCCACGGCACGGCCGAGCTCGCGCGGGCGATTGGCCGGACCGGCACGCGAGGCTTCGATGATGGTGTTGCCGGAGAGATCGAGCACGGACGCGGTCAGCGACATCTGATCGCCTGAGATCGTGGAGAAACCCGCGACCGGCGAATTGCAGTGACCGTTGAGCACCCACAGCACCTCGCGCTCGGCGTCGGCACAGGCATGCGCGGCGGGATCGTCGATCGACGACAGGATTTGTCGCGTCTGCCAGTCCTGCGCAGCGCATTCGACGGCGACGATACCCTGCCCTGCCGCGGGCAGCATCTCCGCCGCCGTGAACTCATAGGCGATGCGGCTTGCAAGGCCAACGCGATCGAGGCCCGAACGCGCCATGATCAGCGCGTCCGCAGGTCCGACGGCGCCGCCATCCGGCAGGCGCTGCATCTCGCCGTTGTCGAGCTTTCGCACGCGCGTGTCGGCGGCGCCGCGGAAGTGGATCACTTCGACATCGGGAAACAGCCTGTGCGCATAGGCCGCGCGGCGCACCGCATTGGTGCCAATTTTAAAGCCCTTGCCTCGCGACTGGCGCAGCGCCGCCAGCGTGACGCCTTCGCGCATCACCAGCGCATCGCTGGGCGGATCGCGTGACAGCGTGGCGCCGATGACGAGGCCGGGCGTGTCCTCGTTGCCAGGCATGTCCTTGAGCGAATGCATCGCCGCCTGGAGCTCGCCCGCAAGCACGGCGGCGCGGATCTGCGCAACGAAGGCGCCGCCCTTGCCGCCATGGGGCAGGAGCTTGCTGGTCTGGTCGAGATCGCCCGTGGTGTCGAACTTGACGATCTCGACATCGAGGCCGGGCACGGCGGCGGTCAGGCGGCGCGCAATCTCTTCCGTCTGGGCCAGCGCCATCGCGCTCTTGCGGGTGCCGATCTTCAGTCGCGTAGCCAAGCCGTTCTCCATCCAGGATGTGTGCCGCGCGCGGGGCGCATCCTGCCCATACGACAGGTCGAGGCCGGATGGTAGATGGCTGCCGCGCGCGGGGCTGAAATTAGCACAATCATGCCGCGACGCGCAGCGCCTCGACCAGCGACTTGAAGGCACGGGCATATTCCGCACCCGCCCTTGCGATATCGGCACGTCCGGCGCAGGCGACCGCGGCCTCCGTCACGGCACCGAGCAGCAGCCGCGCCAGCGGCTCGACCGGCTGCTTTGCGATCAGGCCGGCCTCCATCGCCATCGCGAGCGCGCGCGGCATCTTGCCACCGAAATGCTTGGCGTCGATCTCGCGCCAGCGCTCCCAGCCGAGCACGGCCGGGCCGTCGCGCAAGATGATCTGGCCGGTCGGGCCCTTGGCAGTCGCGGCAAAATAATGCTGGGTGCCGGCGACCATCGCGGCCAGCACGTCCTTCTCGGTGCGCGCCGCACCGTCGATCTCGGCGACGAGATCGCGCGAGACGGAATCGAACACCGCTTCGAACACCGCCTCCTTGGTCTTGAAATGATGATAGACCGCGCCCTTGGCGATGCGGGCAGCTTCGGCGATCTCGTCCATGGTGGTGGCGGCAAAGCCGTGCGTCCCGAACAGCCGGCGCGCCGCCGTCAGGATCGCCTCTGTCGTCGCCGCTCGCCGTTCCGCCTGTTTCGCCATGGGTCCTCGTTGGTAGCGCGATGAGGTGATGTCGAAGCAAAATTCGGCCACCAGCAACACTGTTTCTGTTCCCTCCCCCCTTGTGGGGGAGGGTGAGGGAGGGGGGGTGTCACGCCGGGATTCTATCGATCGCGCACCACCCTCATGCATCATCAACAACTGGCACTCTTTGCTGGGCTACCCCTCTCCCTAGCCCTCCCCCACAAGGGGGGAGGGAACGCACCTCCGTCGGAGTACCAGCTGTGCTTCACCCATCTGGCTGTAATCGAATTCGCCGCAGGCCACCAGTTGACTTTTCGACTATCAGTCGGTATTTACCGACCAATAGTCGGTTTTACTAAGAGGTGCCACATGCCGAGCCGTGAGATCGTGGAAGCCTTTGCGCGGCGTCTGGAGACCGGGGATTTCGTCGGCGCGATCGAGCAATTCTACACGCTCGATGCCGCAACTTACGAAAACAACGCCGCGCCGATGGTCGGACGGGAGAAGCTGGCAGCAAAGGAGCGCGGCGTGCTCGCCGCCTTCCGAGAGGTCAAGGCCGTTCGCGTCGGCCCAAGCATGATCGAGGGCAATCACGTCGCGACGCGCTGGATCTTCAGCTTCACGAATGCCGAAGGCGTCACCCGAACGCTGGACGAGATCGCCTGGCAGACCTGGCGGGGTGACGAGCTGATCGAGGAACGGTTCTTCTACGATCCGAAGCAGCTCGGGCGGTGATGCGCCCGAACACCGCTGTCATCGCCCGCGAAAGCGGGCGATCCAGCACTCCGAGACAGTGGTGATTGAACCGACAGGCCGCGGCGTGCGGGATGCCCCGCCTTCGCGGGGCATGACAGCGGAGATGTTGGCGAACATGCCCCATCATTACAGCCGTAACGCCGGCCTCCGCATTTGTATCGATTTGTTATCGATACTCTCGATCGAACACGCAGAAGTGGTCACGGCGACCGCGGCAAACGGGGATAATTCATAGTTCGTCAAAGGTTTGCGGCGAATTTTCCGGATCGGGCCGGACGAACGGCCCATGCTCCTGCAGGCTGTGGAATGCGGACTCAACTGACCAACCATGTCGCGCGGCTGTTCGCCGGCGATCTGTCGGCCTTTGGCGGTCCCGCAACCGACGAAACCGTTGCCGGCCATATCCGTGCCGAGCAGATGTCGCTGGTGCTCGGCTATTCGGTCGGCATCATGCTGGCCAATGCCTGCAATGCCACCGTGCTCGCGATTGCGCTGTGGCAATCGCCGAACCGGACCTTCGCGTTGATCTGGGCGGTCGTCGTGGCAGCCGCGGCAATTGCGTTCGGCCTGCAATCCCACGCTTCGCGGCGGATCACGAAGCCGCAATTCGTCTCCCGCCGCGCCATCCACCGGCTGGTGCGCAACGCCTTCGTTCTCGGCGTCGCCTGGGGCATCGTCCCCGTCGCCTTCTTCACGGACGCCTCCACCGGCGGCCAGCTCGTCATCACCTGCCTGTGCTCGGGCATGCTGGCCGGCGGCGCACTCGCCTTTGCCACCATCCCGATCGCGGCCATCGCGTTCACGGCGCCCATCTTCGTCGGCATCGCCATCTGTCTCAGCCGAAACGGCGACCTCGCCTTCCTGCTGATCGCCTTCCTCGTCGTGGTCTATGGCAGCGTGCTGCTGCGCGGCGTGTTCGTCAATTCGTTCTCTTTCGCGCGGCGGGTGATGCGGCAGATCGAGGCGGAGCGTACGGTCCGGCGAGACCCGCTGACCCAGCTGCCGAACCGCGTCGCCTTCAACGAGACGCTCGACGGCGCGTTGAAGCGCCTTGCTCTGTCCGGCGAAGAATTCGCGGTGCTGCTGCTCGATCTCGATCGCTTCAAGGAGGTCAACGACCGCTTCGGCCATCCCGCCGGTGACGAATTTCTGGTCCAGGTCGCCGGCCGCCTGCAACGATGCACCCGCGCGGCCGAGCACGTCGCGCGCATCGGCGGCGACGAGTTCGCGCTGGTGATGGCCAATCTGGTCCGGCCCGAGGAAGCACTCGAGATCGCCGAGCGCTTCGTCGCGGCCTTCACCGAACCGTTCCTGATCGAGGGCTGCGAGATCCTTGGCGCCACCAGCGTCGGCATCGTGCTGGCGCCGCGAGACGGCAACACCCCGCTCGACATCATGAAGAATGCGGATGCCGCGCTCTATCGCGCCAAGAAGGCGGGGCCTGGCACAATCCGCTTCTTCGAGGAAGCCGACGACAGGGTCTCGCGCGATCGCAAGGCGCTGCAAGCGGATCTCGCCGGCGCCGTCGCGCGCGACGAGTTGTTTCTGGTGTTCCAGCCGTTCCTCGATCTCGGCAACAACCGCATCACCGGCTTCGAGGCGCTGCTGCGCTGGCAGCATCCCTCGCGCGGCCTGGTGCCGCCGAGCGAGTTCATCCCGATCGCCGAGGAGACCGGGCTGATCCACGAGATCGGCGAATGGGTCATTCGCCGCGCCTGTGCCACGCTTAAGGACTGGCCGGAGGACATCCGGGTCGCCGTCAACTTCTCGGCGGCGCAGTTTCACAACACCGGCATTCTGCAGACCATCGTGCAGGCGCTGGCCGACGCCAAGGTCGCACCTGACAGGCTCGAGATCGAGATCACGGAATCGATGCTGCTGTCGAAATACGGCTCGGCCGCCTCGATCTTGAACGCGCTGCTGGAGTTAGGTGCCACGGTTGCGCTGGACGATTTCGGCACCGGATTCTCGTCGCTGACGTACTTGCGCAAGCTGCCGTTCAGCCGCATCAAGATCGACCAGTCCTTCATCCGCGACATGCTGGTGCAGCCGGACTGCGCCGCGATCGTGAAATCCGTGATCTCATTGGCGCGCGACCTCGACATCGACGTGGTGGCCGAAGGCGTCGAGACCGCGGATCAGCTCGAATACCTGCGCCAGATCCGTTGCGACGAAGTGCAGGGCTATCTGATCGGGCGGCCGGTGTCGGCGGATGGCGTGCAGACGCTGCTCAACTCGAAGAAGCTGAGAGCGATTTTCGCGGCGTAGGTCCAACTCGATCGGTCGGAAACGAAAGTGACCCGTTACGGGCCTTCATTGAGTCTGATAAAACATGAGGCGCGGCCCAACATGGGGACATGATGGAGACAGCACTTGCAAGGTGACGTCCGATATTGGTTTCCCGGAAGCAAGAGCTGGGTCGATTGGCCTACTGTCTTACACTGATCGCGCCACAGCGGCCCGGGCCGTGGTAGGTCCGGGCCAGCCTCTAGGCGGGCCGCGCTGCTGATGTTTACGGCGTCTGCGGCGGCAGTTCACCAAAACTGCTATAAGCCGTTATGGCGCACCAACGGTGTGCCCCGTTGCAGACAGCAGCGCGAGTTACGGGACGCAAGGTTTGGGGGCGCGCTATTTCACGGTAATCGAAAGGTTCAATGAGCCGTTGACGGTGTAACCGTCCTGCTGCTGTTGCCGACCGAACTCGCGTCCGATGGTGCTCGAAACCTGCTCGATACGGCAATCCTTGGCCAGAACCTCGCGAAGCACTTCGCATTCGCGTGCAGCGATCTCGTAGATCGAGCGCCGAGCATTTTCGCTCGACTTTCGTGCCTCGTTGCTGTCCCCAGTTGGTCCCGGCACAAAGAAGTTGAAATTCGTTTGCACGCGAACCCAGGTTTCCTGGCGCTGTCCGGCTGCTTGCCCGACCGTTTGAGCCATCACTGGCGCCGTCAAAAGCAAGGGCAAGGTGAGACTTGGCAAGAAGGCAAAACGAAACAACGGCATTCGGGACACTCCAGATTGACGCGATACTGAGGGTCTATCAATCCCAGATTGCCGAAACACGAACCGACTACCGGACAAACGCGATCGCCATTTCATACCTCATTAAGGAAAGCGAAGTCTCGCTCCTAACGTCGGCTTGTGGCCCCAAAAGCGAAGATGGCGACGACGCCCAGCTCGGTGGCGATTGAGGCAAAACCGGACCTCACAGGGACACAGCCAAACCGACGTGATTCGGTCAGACCGCATCCGCCCGCAGTAGCGTGTCCACCGTGATGGTCCCTCGCGCGCGGGAGACGCAGGCGCAGATCTTTTCGTTGCTTTGCTTCTGGTGATCGCTGAAGAAGACGTCGCGATGGTCGATCTCGCCGTCGACAGCGACGACGTCGATGGCGCAGAGGCCGCATTCGCCGCGCTTGCAGTCGGATATCACCTCAAAGCCGCTGGCGTTGAGCACGTCCAGCATCGAGCGCTCGCGGGGGATTTCGAGCTCGACATCGGAGCCCTTCAGGCGCACGCGAAACGCTTCGGTCGGCAGCGTGCCGCTGGAGCCAAACGTCTCGTAGCGGAGATCGGCGAGCGGATGGCCGGCGCCGACCCAGGCGTGGCGCGCGGCATCGAGCATTCGCATCGGGCCGCAGAACAGCGTCAGCGTGCCCTTCGGCAGCGACGCGAACAGGGCGTCGAGATCGAGCCGCCTGTCTTCATCGCCGGCATGGACGACCAGCCGGTCGCCGAGCACCTCGGCGAGATCGTCGAGATAGGCGGCATCGCCACGTGAGCGCACGGCATAGTGCAGCGAGACATTGGCGCCGCGACGAGTCAGCGCCTGTGCGGCGCCGAGGATCGGGGTGATGCCGATGCCGCCCGCGATCAGGCAATAGCTTTCGCGCGCCCAGTCGACTGCGACCAGCGAAGCGGGCTGCGTGATGTCGAGCCGCGCGCCCGGCTGCAACGACCACATATAGCGCGAGCCGCCACGGGAATCCTCGGCGCGGCGCACCGCAATCCTGAAGCCGTGCGGCGAGGCCTCGCCGACCAGCGAATAGGACCGCGTCTCCGGCAGGCCGCCGATGGTGACGCTGACATTGATGTGGCTGCCGACCGGATAGGTCGCGCCGTCGTACTGGTCGGGCCGGATCAGGAATTCGCGGATGCCGGGCGAAAGGTCACGGGTCGACACCAGCGTCGCCGGAATCCAGGTCTCGATGAAGCGCATGGCATTGCCCTCAATCGGTTGCGGTCTTGATCAGTGCGAGCGCCGGCAAGAGGTCGAGATGGGTTCTGTTGCGCAGCGCCAGCCGCAGGTTTCGCACCGCGAGCCGCGCATGCTCGCGCATCACGGCCTCCGCGCGCGCCCCCTCGCGGTTCTCGATGGCGTCGATCACGACGCGGTGGTGCTCCTGCCCGATGATCAGGATCTGCTGCGCCTCCGGCAGCGCGGATTGCGCCATCACGAAGCCGCTGGGCGAGGCGAACGGCAGCGCCGAGGCGCGATCGATCTGGCGGATCAAGGGCGGGCTGCGCGACAATTCGGTGAGCAGCGCGTGGAAGCGCGCGTTCAGCGCGACATAGGACGAGAAGGCCTCGATCGAGATCGGGATCTGGCGCAGCAGCTCATCGATTGCAGCCAGACATTCCTTGAGCGGCTCGAGCTCGCGTGCGGAGACGCCGCGCTCGGCTGCGAAACGTGCGGCGAGGCCTTCCAGCGTGCCGCGCAGCTCGATGGAATCGGAGATATCGCGCTCCGAAAACGCCTTGACCATGAAGCCGCCGGAGGGGATCGCCTCCAGCAGCCCCTCCTCCTCGAGCCGCACCAATGCCATGCGCACCGGCGTGCGCGAGGCGCCGGTGGTCTCCACCGCCTGAAGCTCGGAGATGCGCTCGCCCGGCCGCAAGGAGCCCGACAATATCTGGTCACGCAGCGCGAGCTGCGCCTTCACGGTCTGCGAGACGGAGCGGTCGACCTCACGCTCGGGCGCTGCTTTCACCTGGATTACTCCGCGGCCTGAAGGTGCGTCGGCGGGTTTTCTTTCGCCACCATCCTGTCGATCAGCTTGCGCGTCCACATCGCGCCGGCATCGATGTTCAGATTGTAGAAGATGCGATCGGGATTTTCGTCCATGGCGCGCTGCTGCGCTTCGAGGATCAGCTCGTCTTCGTGAAAAATGCCGGAGACGCCCTCGCGGATCTCGGTGGTGATGCGCTGCTCACCGATCTGGTAGCTGCGGACGAAAGCCCAGAAGTAATGGCAGGTCTTCTCGGTCTCGGGCGTGATGGTGTTGAGCACGAAGCCGTTGACGCCCTGCGAGCGGTCGCCCTCGGGCGCACCGGTGCCGGTTGGTGCCACGCCGACGTCGATCGCGATGGTGCACGGGGCTTCGAAGCGGATGATCTGCCAGCGATCGACCAGACCGGGCTTGCCGAGCTGCTTGGCCCAGAACGGCGGCGCCTCGATGCCGCGCATCCAGCGCGTCACCGTGACCGTCTTCTCGCCATGCGTGACGTCGAACGGCGCTTCGGCGACCGCGTCGTTCCCAATCGAGGAGCCATGCACAAAGGTCTCGTGGGTGAGGTCCATGAGATTGTCGAGCACGAGGCGATAGTCGCAATTGACGTGGATGGTCTTGCCGTCGCCGGCCCAGGCCGGATCGTGATTCCAGTGCATGTCGGGGACGAGCGCGGGATCGG
This sequence comes from Bradyrhizobium sp. T-1, assembly GCF_053592855.1. NCBI lineage: Bacteria > Pseudomonadati > Pseudomonadota > Alphaproteobacteria > Hyphomicrobiales > Nitrobacteraceae > Bradyrhizobium > Bradyrhizobium sp. T-1. The sequence goes on from NZ_CM132115.1 coordinate 6,804,957, forward strand.
CCAGCGCGGGATCGCCCATCCAGAGCCAGATGTAGCGGTGGCGCTCGACCACGGGATAGGCGCGCACGCAGGCAGACGGATTGATGGTCTCCTGCGAGGGCATGAAGGTGCAGCGCCCTTGCGAATTGTACTTCAGGCCATGATAGCCGCAGACGACCGTGTCGCCTTCGAGCCGGCCCTTCGACAGCGGCACCAGGCGGTGCCAGCAGGCATCCTCCAGCGCAGCCACCGAACCGTCGGCCTTCCGATACATCACGATGTGCTTGCCGCAGATCGTGCGCGGCAACAGCGCCGGCTTCACGTCCGCGTCCCAGGCGGCGGCGTACCAGGCGTTCATGGGGAAGGGCTTTGTCACGGGCGATCTCCCAAGGCTTCTGTATGCGATATGTATACAATAGCTGGGAGGTGGAATAGTTCAAGTGCGAAAATCCCGTATTAAGTTACCTATTCTTGATGCTATGTATACATTCTTTAAAAGCCGAGCTCTCACCGCGAGCTCGGTCACCTCTCCCGCTTGCGGGGGAGGTCGGCGCGTAGCGCCGGGTGGGGGCTCTATCCACTCAGGGATGCTCTCCGTAGACCTCGAAGAGTCCCAGCGCGGAGAGACCCCCACCCCAGCCCTCCCCCGCAAGCGGGAGAGGGAGCGCACTGTCGCCTGAGCGAGAGCTACGCCCCAAACACCTTCGCGAGCCCGGCCTGCGCTTCCTGCTGAATCCGCTTCAGATGATCGGTGCTGCGGAAACTTTCCGCATAGATCTTGTACACATCCTCCGTCCCCGACGGCCGTGCCGCGAACCAGCCGAAATCGGTTTCGACCTTGATGCCGCCGAACGGCTGGCCGTTGCCGGGCGCTTTGCTCAGCGTTGAGCGGACGGGGTCGCCGGCGAGATCCTTGAGGCCGAGCTGTTCGGGCGTCACGGATTTCAGGATGTTCTTCTGCGGTCCGGTCGCGGCGACGTCGATGCGCGCGTAATGCGGCACGCCGAACTCGGCGGTGAGATCGCCGAACAACTGGCTCGGATCACGGCCGGTCTTCGCCATGATCTCGGCGGCGAGCAGGCCGAGGATGACGCCGTCCTTGTCGGTGGTCCACACCGAGCCGTCGCGGCGCAGGAACGAGGCCCCTGCGCTCTCCTCGCCGCCGAAGCCGAAGCTGCCGGTGAGGAGCCCGTCGACGAACCATTTGAAGCCGACCGGCGTCTCGACCAGCTTGCGGCCGAGCTTCTTGGCGACGCGATCGATGATCGAGCTCGACACCACGGTCTTGCCGATCGCAGCATCTCTGCCCCAGTTCGGGCGGTGCGCGAACAGATAGGAGATCGCGGTCGCCAGATAATGGTTCGGATTCATCAGGCCGCCGGTGCGCGTGACGATGCCGTGGCGGTCGGCGTCGGTGTCGTTGGCAAAGGCGACGTCGAAGCGGTCGCGCATCGCGATCAGGCTCGCCATCGCGTAAGGCGAGGAGCAATCCATGCGGATCTTGCCGTCCCAGTCCACCGTCATGAAGCGGAAGGTCGGGTCGATCGCCTCGTTGACGACGGTGGCCTTCAGGCCATAGCGCTCAATGATCGGATGCCAGTAGTGCACGGCCGCGCCGCCGAGCGGATCGATGCCGATATTGATGCCGGCGGATTTGACCAGCTCGAGATCGACGACATTGCCGAGATCGGCGACGTAAGGCGTGATGTAATCGTAGGCGTGGACGGTCGACGATTTCAGCGCCCTGGCATAGTCGATGCGCTTCACGCCCTTGAGGCCGTCGGCGAGATAGGCGTTGGCGCGCTTCTCGACCACGGAGGTCGCGTCGGTGTCGGCCGGGCCACCATGCGGCGGATTGTATTTGTAGCCGCCGTCCTCGGGGGGATTGTGCGAGGGCGTGACGACGACGCCGTCGGCGAGGCCGCCAGTGCGGCCCTTGTTGTAGGTGAGGATCGCGTGCGAGATGACGGGCGTCGGCGTGTAGCCGTGGTCCTTGTCGATCATGATCTCGACGCCGTTCGCCGCGAACACCTCGACCGCGCTCGCCAGCGCCGGCTCGGCCAGCGCGTGGGTGTCGATGCCGATGAAGAGCGGGCCGGTCAGTCCCTTCTCTTTCCTGTAGTCGCAGATGGCCTGCGTGGTCGCGAGGATGTGCCCCTCGTTGAAGGTGTTCTTGAACGAGGTGCCGCGATGGCCTGATGTCCCGAACGCCACCCGTTGCGCCGGATCCGATGCGTCCGGCTTGTTGGCGAAATAGGCCGTCACCAGCCTTGGAACATTGGCAAGCGCGCTCGGCGCAACCGGCTTACCCGCCGCGGGATCGACTTCTGCCACTTCAACTCTCCGTACCTTCAAACGACAGCCTAGAACACCATACCATCGGCCGGCGCATCGCCAAGCCGCTTGCCGGACCGGCCGACGTCGTCCTCCGGTCAACGATCGACCGACAACGCCGACCGGGCACCGGATGATCCATGGCGATGACGCATAGCGCTCCTCGTACTTTGGTCCCGGGTCTCGGTTGATGCAGGACAAAGACGCTGCCGCCCCGCGTGGGCACGCTGCTCTCCGTTTGATCAAGGAAAGTCGGGATTTGCAGGATTGGCCTGCTGATCCCCTTGCTGATCCCTTGAGGGAGTGGACTCAAGATGACTGGACGTCTGATCTTCGCGCTCATGCTGGCCCTGGTGGCGTCGTCTTTGACCCCGCGGCCGGCCTCCGCCGCCGATGGCGATTCGGCCGCGGGCAAGGCCGTCTTCCAGCGAACCTGCGAGAACTGCCACGCGGCGGTGATCGGGGTGAACAAGGTCGGCCCGAGCCTCTGGAATGTCGTCGACCGCAAGCCCGCCGCCGTTCCCGACTTCGCCTATTCTGATGCCATGAAGGCCAACAAGGAGCCCTGGACGTCAACCGCTCTGGACGCCTACCTCGCCGACCCCCGCGGCGACGTCCACGGCGTCAAGATGTTCTTCAAGGGATTGCCGAGCCCCACCGATCGGGCCAACGTCATCGCCTATCTTCAGACGCTGAAATGAACGCTTGGCGCAGGCGCCAAGCGCGTTGTTTGAGCGCTGCAGCGCTCACGCGACCCTTCGGGTCCTGAGGCCTCCAGGCCGATCCGAACAACGCCCGCTCGCCGGGGCCTGCGATTCTGATATGATTCTCGCGGCCACGGAGAATCATCCACCCATGGACTTGGCGCGCTGGCATCTGCCCGTGCTCATCCTGCTTGTCATCGCGGGGGTTGCAACTCGCGCAAACGCCACGGAGTTCTACACCGAGGATTTGCGCATCCCGATGGCGGAGGCCGGACCGCAGGGGCTGGAGGCGTTTCTGGTCCGCCCGGCCGGGACCAAGCGCTATCCGCTGGCGCTGCTGAGCCACGGCTCGCCGCGCAGCTTCGACGACCGCGCGACGATGTCGGCGCACAAATATTACGGCATTGCGCTGGAATATGCCCGGCGCGGTTTTGCCGCGCTGATCGTGATGCGGCGCGGCTACGGCACCTCGCCCGGCGGGCGCATCGACAGCGTCGGCGGCTGTGCCAATGCGGCCTATCTGCCGGCGGCAGCCGTTGCGGTCGCCGACTTGCGCGCCGCAATCGATGCGATGACACGGCGGCCCGATGTCACCACGTCAGGCATGATCGCGGCCGGCCATTCCGCCGGCGGGCTCGCCACCGTGGCGCTGACCGCGCAGGCCCCGGCCGGCCTCGTCGCCGCGATCAGCTTTGCCGGCGGTCGCGGCTCGCGCGACGATGACGACGTCTGCAACGAGGATGGGCTGGTGCAGGCCTTTGCCAGCTTCGGCAAGACCTCACGCGTGCCGATGCTGTGGGTCTATGCGGCCAACGATTCCTATTTCGGCCCCGCCCTGGCGCGACGTTTTTACGACGGATTCCGTGCCGGCGGCGGCAACGCCAAGTTCGTCACGGCGCCGCCTTACAGCGATGACGGCCATTATCTCTATTCCGTGGTGGCCCGCCCGCAATGGACGCCCTATCTCGACGCCTTCCTGCGCGAGCGCGGGCTCGCCCACGACATGCTGAGCGCGCCCGATCCGCTGCCGCCGCCGGGCCAGCTCAACGACGCGGCCAAAGCCGAGTTCTCGCGCTATCTCGCCAGCACCACGCCGCACAAGGCTTTTGCCGTGTCCCCCAATGGCGGTTACGGCTGGCGCTCGGGGCGCGACACCGTGGACGACGCGCGACGCGATTCGCTGGCGGCCTGCATGAAATGGTCGCCGACCTGCACGCTCTACGCGGTCGACGACCAGCTCGCCGGCGGCACCCAAAGGACATCGACGGACCAGAGCTCGCGCGCGCGATAGGCACGCGACCGCGGACCGAGCTAGAGCCGTTCGCTGAGCGCGAGCTTGTAGCCGACACCGGTGACGGTGGCGATGACGGGCGTGCCGCTGCCGACGAGCTTGCGGCGCAGCCGCGCCACCAGCGCATCGACGGTGCGGATGTCGACCTCGGCCTGGCGGTTGCTGACGACCTCGATCAGATAGTCGCGGCTCAGCGGCCGTCCGTCCGCGCCGACCAGCGCGGCAAGCAGGTCGAACTCGGCGCGCGTCAATGCCACCGGCTTGCCGTCGCTGCCGAGCAGCTCGCGCCGCGTCAGGTCGATGATCCAGTCGCCGAAAGCGATCGAATTGTGGTTGCGTGCCGCCTTGCGGTCGATCGAGCGCCGCCGCAGCACGCTGCGCGCTCGCGCCAGCAAATCGCGCAGATTGATCGGCTTGGTGACGTAATGATCGCCGGCGATCTCGAGGCCGAGGATGCGATCGACGTCGGTGTCTCTGCGGGTCACGAAGATGATGCCGGCGTTGCTGGTCGCCTGGATCTCCTTGGCGAGCTCGAAGCCGTCGCCGTCGGGCAACTGCACGTCGAGGAAGACGAGGTCGGTGCGCGCGCGCAGCGCCTGGCGGCATTCCGCGCAGGTGCCGGCGCCGACCACGTCGAAATTGTTCTCGCTGAAGTAACCGACCAGCATCGTTCGCGTCACGGGATCGTCTTCCACGACGATCAGCCGCTCGCGTCCGATGGGCCGCAGTTCCCGAAGCGCGGAATCAGCCACGATGTTGGATATCCTGTGTCCCTGCGACCCGGTGGACAAATTCAGATCGCCGCGTGATGCGCTGTCTTGTGAACGGACATTCACGGCCTATTCGAGCCCCCGAATTGCATGCCGGAATACTAGGCGTGTTGCGTCGCCCAAACAATATAGGTCACGGTCCTGAACCATTTACTATGAATTGCCCCACACTTCTCACTGAGCGCATCGATACTTCAAGAATCTTCCGGCGTGGCGGGCACCCATGATTCCGCTGATCCGAATCCGAATTGAACCGAGCGTTCCGCCGCGCAAGTCGGCGCGGCTTGCCTGGCGGCCGCCTTCGACCCTAGTCTGATCGGATCGGCCGGCTTCGCACGGGAGGAGGCGCCATGGAAGTCATTCTGCTCGGCACCGGCGGCCCGCGGCCGGACCCGCGCCGCATGGCGACGACCACGCTGATCAGGCTCGGCGAGGAGAACATCCTGTTCGATGCCGGCCGCGGCGTCATGGTGCAGCTCAGCAAGGCGGGCGTGCCGCTCGGCACCATCAACACGGTGTTCCTCACCCATCACCATTTCGATCATATCGGCGACCTCTACGATGTGATGCTGAATTCATGGATGCATGGGCGCAAGGATGAGCTGCGCATCTTCGGGCCGCCCGACACCGAACGGCTGGTCAATACGCTGGTGACGCAAGTCTACGACAAGGACATCGCCTGGCGCGATCAGGGCGAGCCGACCTTCGGCGGCTGGAAGCCGGTGGTCGCGACGGACATCATTCCGGGTCCCATTCTCGACACCGGGCGCTGGAAGATCAGCGCCGAGCTCGTCTCGCATGGCGACGGTCTCGACATGTCGCCGGCGTTCCTCGCGCGCTGGATGTGCCTCGGCTACCGCTTCGAGGCGGAAGGCAAGGTCATCGCGATTTCCGGCGACACAGTCCCCTGCCCCGGTCTCGAGCGGCTGGCCGAGGGCGCCGACCTGCTGGTCCAGGTCTGCTTTCTGGCAACGCCTGAGATCAACAACGAGCATTTCCGCCGGCTTGCGAAATACACGATCGCCTGCGGCGACACCGTCGGCAAGATCGCGGCCAAGGCCGGCGTCAAGAAGCTGGCGCTGACCCACCACAGGCCGCGCACCGACGACGCCATGCTGAACGCGCTGCTCGCCGACGTTCAGAAGGACTATTCGGGTCCTGTCATCATCGGCGAGGATCTCACGCGGATCGAGGTGTGAGAGCTTAGGACGTTCCCACCTCGATGCGGAACGACAACTGCTCCTCCGCCGCGGGAGCGATCTGCATCAGGCCCGGCTTGTCGCTGAATTCGCCGTCGAAGTCTTTGGGGCTGGCATAGCCGCGCCAGGGTTCGATGCAAAGGAACGGCGCGCCCGATGGTTTCGACCAGACACCGAGCTCGCGAAAGCCGCGCCAGGACATCTTGAGCCAGGGACCGGCGCCATTGGTGGCGGCATAGCGAACGGCGCGGCTGTTGACGGGATCGAGGATGACGGCGTCGTTGGTGAACAAGGATTCCGACAGAGGAAGCACAGTGCCTCGCACCGGGCTCGGATCCGTTGCCGCAAGCAGGAGCCCGCCCTCGACACGGCGAACCGGAGACGGCTCCTCGTGCGTGAATGTCAGCGCGTAGCTCTCCTTCGGCACGCCGGCCTGAAGCGGCCAGTTGAAAGCAGGATGGCCTCCGAGCGACACCGGCAATGTCTCGCCGCCAGTGTTGACGATTGTGAGCGAGAGATCGAGACCGGATTCATCGAGCGCATAGGCCGCCGTCAGCCGAAACGCGAACGGATAGAGCGCGCGCGTGGCCTCGCTGTCTTCGAGCACGAGCGAGCACCTGCTCTCGCCGCGCTCCGTCCACGCAAACCGGCTGTCGCGCGCAAAGCCGTGCTGGGTCATCCGGTAGGTCTCGCCCCGATGCCGCATTTCGTCATCGGCAAGACGCCCGACGATCGGAAACAGCAGCGGCGCATGGCGCGTCCAGGCCGGACCTGCCTGCCAGACGAATTCGGTGCCGTCCTTGTGCCTGAGCGAGCACATCTCGGCGCCATGCGCCTTGATGGTCGCGGTGAGTCCGCCGCAGCGAATCGTGTGTGTATCGTCGGTCATGACAGTCTCCATGGCGGCAGCCGCGACCGGATCATATCGCATCGGAAACGATTTCGCCCGCCTCGCCCGCGAGGCGGGCGATCATCAGTTCCGCATGACTTGTCAGGCCTGGGGCGAGCGCCCGACGCTCTCGTAAGTGAAACCGGCCGCAGCCATCTCTTCGGGACGATAGACGTTGCGGAGGTCGACGACGACGGGCTGCGCCATGGTCGCCTTCAGCCGGTCGAGATCGAGCGCGCGGAACTGCACCCATTCGGTGACAATGACGAGCGCATCGGCGCCCTGCGCGCACGCGTAAGCATCTTCGCAATAGGTGATGTTCGGCAGCTCGCTCCTGGCCTGCTCCATGCCAACGGGATCGAAGGCCTTTACCTTCGCGCCCATGTCGAGCAGGCCGGTGACCAGCGGAATCGACGGCGCATCGCGCATGTCGTCGGTGTCGGGCTTGAAGGTCAGGCCGAGCACCGCGATGGTCTTGCCGCGCAAGCTACCGCCGAGCGCCTGGCTGACCTTGCGCGCCATCGCGCGCTTGCGGTTCTCGTTGACCGCCAGCACGGATTCGACGATGCGCAAGGAGACATCATAGTCCTGCGCGATCTTGATCAGCGCCTTGGTGTCCTTCGGGAAGCAGGAGCCGCCGAAACCGGGACCGGCGTGCAGGAATTTGGTGCCGATGCGGTTGTCCAGACCAATGCCGCGCGCGACCTCCTGCACGTTGGCGCCGACCTTTTCGGAGAGGTCCGCGATCTCGTTGATGAAGGTGATCTTGGTCGCAAGGAAGGCGTTCGCGGCGTATTTGATCATCTCGGCGGTACGGCGCGCGGTGAACATCAGCGGCGCCTGGTTCAAGGACAGCGGGCGATAGATGTCGCCCATCACCTTGCGGCCGCGCTCGTCGGAGATGCCGACGACGACGCGATCGGGGAACTTGAAGTCGCGGATCGCTGCGCCTTCGCGCAGGAATTCGGGGTTGGAGGCCACGACGACGTCGGCCTTTGGATTGGCCTCGCGGATGATGCGCTCGACCTCATCGCCGGTGCCGACCGGCACGGTCGACTTCGTCACCACGACGGTGAAGCCGGTGAGCGACTGCGCGATCTCCTTCGCGGCAGCGTAGACATAAGAGAGATCGGCATGGCCGTCGCCGCGGCGCGAGGGGGTTCCGACCGCGATGAATACCGCATCGGCATCCGCAACCGGCTTGGCCAGATCGGTGGTGAAGTCGAGCCGCTTGGCCTTGACGTTGGTCGCGACCAGCTCGTCCAGACCCGGCTCGTAGATCGGAATCTCGCCGCGATGAAGCGCCGCGATCTTCTTCTCATCCTTGTCGACACAGGTGACGTCGTGGCCGAAATCCGCAAAGCAGGCTCCGGACACCAGTCCCACATAGCCCGTGCCGATCATCGCGATTCGCATGAAAAACTCTTTCCGTTGAAGGCGGATGTTCCACTGAACACCCTAGACCAATTCTCTATCCGGTCGCACGCCCAACATTAGGGCAGGTTGCATCGCGAACCGAATAAACCTTAGCCGCCGCGAATGACAGGCAGACCACTCCGGCTTCCGGCCGAGCGGCTTTCGCGCCTTGCATCCGACTGGGCGATCACACGCGGTGATACTCTCGATACCATTCGACGAAGCGGGCGAGGCCTTCCGCGATGGGCGTCGACGGAGCGAAACCGACGTCGCGCTGGAGGGCGGAAATGTCAGCCCGTGTTTCGAGGACGTCACCGGCCTGCATCGGCAGGAGTTCGCGGATCGCGGGCTTGCCGATGATCGTCTCCAGAGTCTCGACGAACTCGAGGAGCTTCACCGACTTGTTGTTGCCGATGTTGTAGACGCGATACGGCGCGTAGCTCGACGAATTTTCCGGGTGCTCCGCGTTCCACGCGGGATTTGGCGCTGCGGGCCGGTCGAGGGTGCGGATCACGCCTTCGACGATGTCGTCGACATAGGTGAAGTCGCGCCACATATCGCCATTATTGAAAATCTTGATCGGCTCATTCGCAAAGATCGCACGCGTGAACAGCCAGGCGGCCATGTCGGGCCGTCCCCACGGACCATAGACGGTGAAGAAGCGAAGGCCGGTCACCGGCAGCTTGTGAACATGCGCAAAGGTGTGCGCCATCAACTCGTTGGCCTTCTTGCTCGCGGCATAAAGGCTGACCGGATGGTTCACCGATTGCTCGGTGGAGTACGGCAAGGTGCGATTGGCACCATAGACCGAGCTCGACGAGGCATAGACGAGATGCGCCAGGCCGTGGCGCCGGCCGGCCTCGAGCACGGTGACGAAGCCGTCACAATTGGCGCGAATACTGGTGATGGGATCGTCGATCGAGGCGCGGACGCCCGGCTGCGCCGCGAGGTGAACGACCCGATCGGGCGAAACCTCGTTGAACACGTGCGTCACCGCCGCGAAGTCTGCGAGATCGATCTCGTGGAATTTGAAACCACCGGCGTGCTCGAGCGTTGCAAGGCGCGCCCGCTTCAGAGCCGGATCGTAATACGGAGTGAACGAATCGATGCCGACGACCTGCTCGCCACGCGCCAACAGCCGTTTACAAACGTGCATTCCGATAAAGCCGGCAGCGCCGGTCACGATCACTGGTCGCAAACTTGTCATCTCGTTCATTCCGCGAAGCAATGCCAGACCGGGACATCAGAGGCAAGATTGGACGATGATGACAATCATCATCAATCCAATCGGGTCCACACACATCGGCATGTAAGCACATCGAAATGTGTAGGAAACATGATGGCGTCATGCATCCTCGCATGCTAACCGCCTTGCAAGGATGCTCGGATGACAGCGCGACACGTGCTACACGCCATAGACCGTGCACTATGAATCGTACGCTCGGCGCGAATGCTCAGTCTTGAGGCATCGTTCGCGCAAGAGACGCGCAAAGAAAAGATCGACCTTGAGATTCTCCATCAACGGCAGGTTCCTGTCACAGTCGCTCACGGGCGTGCAGCGCTATGCAGCCGAAATAGTCAAGGCGATGGACCACTTGCTCGCGAGCAAATCGGCACCTTCGCAACTGCTGGATGCAGACTGGCAAGTGCTGACGCCGCCGGATGCGCGAAAACTCCCCGGTCTCCGCCGCATTCAAGTCAAGCAGGTCGGAACGCTGCAAGGGCACGCGTGGGACCAGATTGATTTGGCGCGAGCGGCCGCCGGCACGCGCCTCGTCAGCCTCGCCAATTCCGGCCCGGTGTTCCATCGCAACCACTTGGTTGTCCTTCATGACGCACAAGTTTTCAGGCGGCCGGACTTCTTCAGCTGGCGCTATCTCGCCCTGCATCGGACGCTCGGCCATTTGCTGGCGCGCAGAGCAACGATCGCAACGGTTTCCGCGTTTTCTCGTAACGAACTTGCCGAGGTGCTGTCACTGGACCCCGCCTCGATCCCCGTCATTCCGAACAGCGCAGAGCATTTCGCCACTGTCGATCCGGATTTCTCGATCATCGAGACGCTGCGCCTTGCGCCCCACCAGTTCTTTCTCTTCGTCGGCTCGATGACGAAGAACAAGAATGTCGAGACCGCCATCCGTGCGGCCGAGCGGCTCGGCCGAGCGGATTTCCCGCTCGTCGTGGTCGGAGGCGACAATAGCAAGGTCTTTGGGGGCGGCACGAGCGAGTCGAGGAACGGGATCATCATTGCTGGCCGCCTCAAGGACGAGGAGATCGCAGCGCTGTTCGCCCGCGCTGCGGCGTTCGTTTTTCCAAGTCTTTACGAGGGCTTCGGTATCCCTCCCCTGGAAGCGATGTATTTCGCCTGTCCGGTCATTGCGAGTTCCGCCCCTGCGATTCGCGAGACCTGCGCTGACGCCGCCGTCTATTTCGATCCGCTCGATGCGGGCGAATTGTCGACCCGAATGCGCGAAAGAATTGATCTCGGCAGAATATCGACAGTGGAACAAGAGCGGCAGCGGCAACGGCTGGCAACTTATTCGTGGGCCAAATCGGCCGCAATCATGCTCGAATTCCTTGCCAAGCTGAATCCTGAAACCGAAGGCGGTCGCTCGATACGATGATGCGGCCCAAATTTTGCTGCGTGGAAGCGCGACAAATGGTTTCTGCAAGACAAGGAAGGATCGACCGTTGTTGCCTAGCGGCCTGAAAGTTCTGCACGTCGCCGAAACGGTCAGAGGCGGCATTGCGACCTATCTCAACGAGCTCCATCCCCACCAATGCGCGAGCTTTGGGCAGGGAAACGTTCACTACGTCATTCCGTCCGACCATCGCAGCGACCTGGTGAATATCGCGGACGACGCCGTGACCACGTTTCCGCGCGACGGTCGTAGCGCGGTCGGCCTGTTTCACATGCTGTCTGCAACCATGCGCGCAGTCCGGCAGCTTCAGCCGGACATCATTCACCTTCACTCGTCATTCGCCGGGCTGGTCGTGCGCCCGGTGCTGTGGCTCGCCAACCGACGTTCGCGCATCGTCTACTGCCCGCACGGTTGGGCGTTCGGCCGCGAGACGGGTCGTCTCAGCCGCGACGTCACTGAGTTTACCGAGCTCGCGCTGTCGAAGCTCACCCACCGCATCGTCTGCATCTCTGAAAGCGAGCGAGCGGATGCCCTGCGGGTCGGAATTGCGGCTGAACGCCTAGTCCTTGTGCACAACGGGATTTCCAAGCAACGGCCCGCGCTCGATACAGGTGCAGCGCCTTGGCGGTCGGAGAAGATCAGAGTCCTTTTCATCGGACGGCTGGATCGTCAGAAGGGATATGATCTCCTCATCAAGGCTGCCCGCGCGCTCGGAGACACGCTTGATGTGCGCCTGATCGGCGCCTCGGTCGTCAGCAAGTTCCACGAAAGCGACTTGCCCGCCAACGTCTCGATGCTCGGCTGGATGAACCGCAGCCAGATCGAGGCCGAACTGGACCAGGCTGACATGGTCGCGATTCCTTCGCGTTGGGAGGCGTTTGGCTTGGTGGCAATCGAGGCGATGCGCGCGGCCAAGCCGATCATCGCATTCCGCATCGGCGCGCTGCCGGAAATCGTCGAAGATGGCGTGACTGGGGTCCTCTGCAACGAAGTCTCGCCCGAAAAGCTGATCGAGGGATTTCAGCGCGCAAGCCAGCTCGATCTGCCTGCTGTCGGCCGGGCCGGATTCGAGCGCTTCAGCCGCCTCTACAACATCGAGCAGACCCACCGCACCCTGACTCAGGTGTATGCCGACGCTCTGCACACGCCCGCGCACGAAGCCGGGCAGCAGACCAAGCTACAGTCCGATTTCTCGAACAATCTGTGATCAACGACACTGGCCGATCGGGCAATCCGACGCCGCCGACAAGGAGTCAGGGTTCCAAATCGAAGCGTCGACGGAAATGGAACTCGCTCGCCGACAGCGATGCAGCCTTTCGCAGGGCGCGCTTGCAAAGACAAACGCACTTCAGATCAAAATCAGCGCTTCATGCTTAGAGCAGTTCGACTCGCGAGATCGCGCTTTGGCCTTAATCGCGACACTGATCCGTCGTTCGCGTGTCAACTTTGCGAGCTGCATAGAAAAGAGGATGCTCCGCGCAACATTTAGACAGTCATCCAGACGTGTCTCGAATTCCCAAGTTGCAAGAAGGTCACAGCCATACGTGCTTTACTATAAACACGAAGACGCGGCAGTGACTCAGTAGCTGGACAGTTGCTACGGTCATTCAGAGTTTAGGTGTGTGTGAGGGAACAACATTGGCTAAGACCGAACGAGCGCATTTGAAATTCGGGATTAGCCGGATTCTGACCGCGGCTGCGATCAGCGTTTCTCTGGCGGGCTGCGCGGGCTTCATTCCGCTGGACGCGCCTGATGCCGTCGCCACGCAAACACATGCTGCGCTGGTCACCGAACCGAGCGCGCCACTGGCCTATGCGCTGATGCCGGTCAATCCGGCGGTGCTGCAGGCGACCAACGCGTTGACGGACGGTGCCGGACTGATCTTCTCTCACCTCCCCGGCGGCAATTATCGCGACGTCACGATCGGCGTGGGCGACATCGTCATCGTCACCGTCTACGAAGCCCAGGCGGGCGGCCTGTTCATTCCGCGCGAAGCCGGCGTAAGGCCGGGCAACTTCGTCGACATTCCGCGCCAGCAGGTCGACCAGTCCGGCAACATCAACATCCCCTACGCCGGATCGATCAAGGTCTCCGGACTGACACCGCGCGCCGTGTCGAACATCGTGCGCGAACGCCTCAAGGATCGCGCCATCGATCCGCAGGTGGTCGTGAGCGTTGCAGAACAGCGCGGCAACCAGGTCAGCGTGCTCGGCGAAGTCAATTCGCCGCAGCGCTTCCCGATCGATCCGGGCGGCATCCGCCTGATGAGCGCGATCGCGCGTGCAGGCGGCCCCAAATACCCGTCTTACGAGAGCACGATCACGATCAAGCGCGAAGGACGCACCTTTAACGAATCGATGTCGTCGGTGGTGCATCATCCCAGCGAGGACGTGCTGCTCGCGCCAGGCGATGTCGTCTTCCTTACCCGTATTCCGAGAGTGTATATGGCGTTCGGCTCGACGCCGTCGCCGGGATCGATTGGCGGCACCAACAACCGCCGCTTCACCTTCGAGAACGACAACATGTCGTTGGCCGAAGCACTGGCCAAGGCCGGCGGCCTCGACGGAACGCGGGCGGATTCCAAATCCATCTATGTGTATCGTTTCGAACCGAAGCCGCTGCTCCAGCAGGTCGGGGTCGACGTGTCGCAATTCCCGACCAAGACCGTCCCCGCCGTCTACAAGTTCGACATGAGCAAGCCGGACGGCTGGTTCCAGGCTGACACGTTCCGGATGCGCGATCACGACGTGATTTCGGTCGCGGAGTCGCCGTCGACCGAATTCGTCAAGCTCATGAACCCGCTCGACGCAGCCTCGACGAATGCGTCGAACATCTCCACTGTCGTGGTCAACTCCAAGTAAGAGCAGTCGCGCTCTCTCTTCTCGCCTGCCCGGACGAATCTCGCTGTTGGCGAAGGTCCGGGCAGGATGTCATGGCCTGCTTCTTGAATATCGCATGACAATTTCGGCCTCGTTCCCGGCGTGATCGTTCACGCCGTTTTGGGTTCGAATGCGATTGCAGATCCCGCTGTTGCGTGGCAAGCGAGGTGCGCCCCCGTCTTCGATCAACGTACGAGGCGATCGTTGAAGATACTCATCGTGAACACCCTCTATCCACCCGACATCATGGGCGGAGCCGAGGTATCCGTATCGCTGCTTGCAGAAGCTTTCATGCGCAACGGCCATCAAGTTGCCGTCGTCTGCCTGCAGAAGGCGGGCGATGTCGCGATCGGAGATCGCAACGGCATCCGTACCTACCGGGTGCAGATCGACAATACATACTGGCCGTTCGGACAGACGCAGAAACCACCGAGGCTCGACCGCCTGCGCTGGCACTTGCGTGATACCTGGAACAGGCGTGCCGGCAAACGCTTTGGCGCGATTCTCGACACCGAAAAGCCTGATGTCGTTCACACCAACAATCTGACCGGATTCTCCGTGTCGCTGTGGGCGGAGGCCAAGCGCCGCAACATTCGCGTCGTCCACACGCTGCGCGACTACTCGCTCATCTGCAAGCGATCGACGCTCTTCAGCAACGGCACCACCTGCGAGCAGCGCTGCCTGGCATGCAAGACGATGACCATGCCTTATCTGTACGCCTCCCGCATGGTCGACGCGGTGGTCTCGAACAGCCAATATGTGCTGGACCGGCACCTGAAACTGGGTTTCTTCCCGGGCGTACCACACAAGGTGGTCTACAACATCGCTGACGCCAGCGTCGGGCCTGCGCCGCCGTCTCCCGATGCCGACCTGACTTTCGGCTTCATCGGCCGAATTGAGCCCGAAAAAGGCATCGACGTCGTTCTTAAAGCGGTCTCACAGCTGCCCGATTCCGGCTGGCAACTCAAAATCGCCGGAAAGGGCCTCGAAGCTTACGAACGAGAACTGAAGGGACAGTATGGTCATCCGAGGATCAAATGGCTTGGCTTCGTAAAGTCCGCGGAATTTTACTCCGCCGTGGATGTTTGCCTCATTAGCTCCGTCTGGCCGGAGCCGTTGCCGCGGACACTGATTGAAAGCATCAATGCCGGACGCGCGACCATTTGCTCTACGGCCGGCGGAATACCAGAAATCTCTCATTTCTCGACGACACTCGGCTCTTACGAGCCAAGTGACTTCCACAAACTCGCCCAACTGATGAAGCAGGCAATCAGTGAAGCGCCAAAATGGAAGCAGACTTTTCCACCCCGGCCTGACTTTGCAGCCAGCTTCACACCGGAAGCTGTCACCCGACAATATCTCGACGTCTATTTGGAAGGCACCTCGAATCCCCATGGAGATAGATGAGAACAACTCTCGGGGTTCGTTCACCGAATTTTATTGGATGAGATCCTTGCTATGAGGATATTGATCACATCGTCACTGTACCCGACACCGGGCGCACCGAAGGTGGTCGGCGGGGCCGAGATATTCGTGCGCCGCATTGCCGAAGGCCTTTTAAAGAGTGGCGATGCCGTCGAAATCGTTCGCGCCGCCTCGCTGCCCGACCAGGTGATGGAGACAAGCAACGGCATCGACGTGTATTCGGCGCCGGTCAAGAACATCTATCGTCCTTTCACCGGACAACGGAGCGCGCCGGCGCGAGGCTTGTGGCATGCGATGGAGGACTGGAGCGGAAGCGCCGATCTCGTTGCCGACAGAATCAAGGCCTTCAAGCCCGACGTGCTGCACTCGAACAACCTCTCGGGCCTCACCACGGCCGTATGGAAGGTCGCAGCCGAGCTCAATGTGCCGGTCCTCCATACGTTGCACGACTACTACCTGACCTGCCCGCGCTGCTCGCGCTTCTCGAAGGGGAAGGCCTGTGAGCACACCTGCATGAGCTGCAGGCTGCTGACCGTCCATCGCCGAAGCGCAACCAGATATCTGCGCGGCATCGTCGGCGTGAGCCAGCGCATCCTCGACATCCATCTGGAGATGGGCCTGTTCGCCGATACAGAGCTGCGCAGGGTCATTTCCCATGCATCGACCATGCCGGTCTCCGCGCCGTCGAAGCATGCCGCAGGCCCGGTCCTGACCCTCGGCTTCATCGGCCGCCTGACGGAAGAGAAGGGCATCTATAATCTCGTCAAGGCGCTCGCCTATCTGCCCCATGACCGGGTACGCCTGGTCATCGCCGGCGTCGCAGAGCCAGAGATTCAGCACGAGCTCAGGACCATGGCGCCGAAGGCCAGCATCGAATTTCTCGGCTTCGTCGAGCCGGAGACATTCTACCGTCAGATCGACGTGGTCGTGATTCCCCCGATCTGGGAGGAGCCGGGGCCGCTCGTCGTCGCCGACGCCCAGGCGGCGCGCAAGCCGTTCCTGGGGACGCAATTCGGCGGGATCCCCGAAGCCGTGGAGCGCGGTGCCGTCGGCTGGCTGACCGCGCCCGATCCGAAGTCGCTCGCGGACAGCATTCTGCGCATCATGTCGCATCCGGAGGAGTTGGCCGCGATGGTCGACAGGCTCGCTGCGCAGGACGATCATCGGACCTTCACGGACGTCATCGCCGAGTATCGCGACGCCTTCGAACTTCTGAGCCGGCGCAAGCATTAGCCCTCAGATGAGCAGCCTGAACCTCCCATGACCCGCCTGTTCGCACTTGTCGGGGTCGTCTACCAGAGTGCGGCGGCGATCATCCTCATCTTTCTGCTCGGCCGTGTTCTCTCGCCGCTTGCCTACGCCACGTTCTCGCTCACGCTCGCCTCCAGTCAGCTGCTCAGCGTGCTGATGTTCGAGTGGCTGCAATTGGCCGGAGTGCGCTTTCTGGCCGCGGCCGTGCAGGACGACGCCGCGCGCCTGAGAACGTCCCTGTTCGGCGCCGCGCTTGCCAGCGCACTCACGCTGCTGGCGGTCGGCGGCCTCGCCGTTTCGATCGCGAGCCCGATTGCCGCGAGCGTGGGCTTCGTCGGCCTTGCCCTGGCCGTGGCTCAAGGCGCGACGGATCTGCACTTCATGGTTGTCCGGGTCTCGCACCGGCTCGGCGCGGCCGCGTTTCTCCTCATTCTCCGAGCCACCCTGATGGTGGGCGGAGCGACGGCCGGCGCCTGGTTTCAAGGCACCGCGCAGGCAGCGCTGCTCGGCATGCTCGGCGCCCAAATCGCCAGCCTGATCGCCGGGCAAGTGCTGCACCCTCACAAGCTTCAGAAAGTGGCGCGTCCGGCCCTGCTCGAGGATTGGAGTGGCTTCGCGCGTTACGGCATGCTCGCAGCCGGCGCTTCGGTGCTGCATCTTTCGGTTCCGGTCTCGATCCGCTTCGTCGTCGTGTCGGCCCTGGGTGCGAGCGCCCCCGCCGTCACTGCGGGCTTCTCGATGGCGATCGACCTGCTGCAGCGGCCGTTCGCGGTGCTCGTTGCGGCGATTCATACCGTCAACTACCCAGAAGTCGTCCATCAATACGAGCGCGGCAGCGCGGACGACGCCCGTGCGGCCGTCGCGCATCTGCTCGACTTCATCATGTGCGCGACGCTCGTGATGCTCGGAGGTTTGATCGGCTTTCTGCCCGATGCGGGGCAATTGTTCGTTCCGACGTCCATTCTGACGAGCTTTCTGCAGACGTCGACAGCGGCGGCGTGCTTCTATTTCATGCACTGCCATCTGCAATCCACGCTCGCAATCGCGCCACATTTGACGAAATCCGCCACGCGGCTCGTCGTCGTCGCCCTCTGCCAATTGCTGCTCGTCCTCGCCGTGGCCGCGCCGACACAAGCCGTCACGGGAATGCCGACCTCTGTCCTGATCGGAGCGACCGTCGCGACCGCGATCGTCATCGTGCTCGCAGCAGGGCCGATGCTCCGGTTCGGCGCCACGCCACGATGGGGTCTCGTCGCCGCATCTGTGGCGAGCGCCGTCTTCATCGGCGCATTTTCAGCTGTTCCCTCGATATCACCGGTCTGGCTGGGCGCGAAGATTGTGGCCGCAACCGCGATTGTCGCACTGCTCGGCTGGAAAGGGCGCTTCCTCGAAGCGGCCGGCGCGTCCCGATCGGATGTGTAACGACAGCGTGACGCCGTGATGCTCTCCAGAATGGAAAAGGGTTTGCCCAACAACTTGGCAATTCCTGCTGCCCGATTGCTTGTCTTGCCAGTTGTGCATGTGCGAGATAAACGCGCGGGTGCAGGGCTGAGCCGTATGGAACCTGAGTGGGCGTCATCGCGTGGCGCCCGGAGATCGACGTAATGCTGAAAAATCTGTTGTCGATGTCCGGCATGAATGTCCTCAAATCCGGCCTGCAGTTCGCGATGACCGTCATGATGACGTATTTCGCGGCCCCGGCCGAATTTGGTCTCGTCACCTTTTCGCTGCCCTTCGTCGGATTCATCGCGCTCCTGACGGATCTCGGCATGTCGAGCGCCATGGTGCAGCGGGCGACGCTCGACCGGGACGATGCCGGCGCCGCGATCACGCTGATCTGCGCCATCGGCTTGCTCTGCGCCGTGATCCTGGCCGTCATCTCCGCGCCTCTCGCCGCCGGTCTCGAGATGGAGGGACTGGGAAGCGTGCTTGCTACGCTGTCGATCTCGGTGGTGCTCTCCATCGCCGCGCTCGGTCCGCGTGCCGTTCTCGAACGGCATTTGCGTTACCAGGTCGTCGCGAGCGTCGAGATCATCGCCGTCATCATTTCGGTGCTCACATGCGTTCTCGGCGCCGTTCTGGGCTGGGGCGTCTGGGCGCTGGTCGCCTACTACGTGGTCGTCCAGGTCGTTCGCGCCGCAGCCTTCGCATTCATCGCGCGGAAGGACGTGCAGCTCAACTTTCAATGGCACCGCGTGCGCTCGATCCTGACCTTCGGCGGCTGGGTCCTGGCAAGCAATCTGCTCAACTTTGCCGGCCGCGCGGTCGGCAACCTCCTGATCGGCGGCGCCGTCGGCGCGGCCGCCGTCGGCCTGTACGGCCTGGCCTACCAGATCATGATCCTTCCGCTGATGGTGATCACCTGGCCCGGCAGCGGCGTGCTCATGGCGACGCTCAGCCGTCAGGCCGCAAAGGGATCGCTGAAGGAGCGTAACCAGATCATCTGCGGTGTGCTGTCGCTGACGGCAGCCGTGGTCTTTCCCGGCATGCTGTATCTCACGTTCGGCGCCGACTATCTCTTCACGACGTTCTTTCCCGCCAAATGGACCGGCATCATCCCGCTGGTCGGGCTGATGTCGATCGCCGGCGCTGCGCAGTCGATCACGGCCTATAGCGGGGCCATGCTGCTGTCGCGCGGCAAGGCCCAGCTGCAGTTCTGGGTTTCGACGGCGAACAGCATCTCGACGATCGTGGCGTTCGTCATCGGACTGAGATTCGGGCTGATCGGGATCATCAAGATCTATCTTGCGGTGACGCTGATCGTGTCCGTCGCCACGATGCTGATCACATCCTGGGAGACCAGGCTGCCGGTTCTCGATCTGGTCAAGGCGCTTGCGCCCGCAACGGTCGCCACGATGCTCGGCCTCGTTGCCGCAAATCGCATCATGGAGATGGCCGCCACGCCGAAATCGGCCTGGCTGCTCGGCACCACCGCCTACGTCCTGACGATCGCGATCAGCTATCTGCTGTTTCATCGCCAGTTGGCACGGAGCCTGCTGGGCTTGCGCGATCTCGAGCTGAACAAGGAGCGCGTCGCCGCCACCTAGCCGCGCCGCCGCAAGGGATTGACGAGATGACATCGAAAGGACCCATGAACATTCTGATCATGACGGCGACCATCACGCCGAAAGCCGACGTGCGAAGCCTCGGCCGCAAGGATCCCGCGCTCCGCCGCAAGGACTATGAGGACGCGCTCTGGTTCTACGGCCGCCTGGTCGGCCAATGCATCGACCGGATCGTCTTTGTCGAGAATTCGGAATCCGACCTGTCCAGCCTCGAGGCCATCGCCGAACAATTGAAGATCGCCGACAAGATCGAGTTCGTCTCCTTTCCGGGGCTCGACTACCCGCAGATGTATGGCCGCGGCTACGGCGAGCTGTTCCTGCTCGACTACGCCATGGAGAACTCGCGGTTCATCAGGGAATGCGATGCCGATACCCCGATCTGGAAGGTCACCGGCCGCTACATCGTCCTGAATCTCGCCAAGCTGATCCAGAAGCGCCCGAAGGCCTTCGACTTCTACGTCAACATGCGCAACTACCCCAAGAGGGTCGTCGACATGTACATGATGGCGTGGACCAAAGCAGGCTATCGCCAATATCTGCAGGGCAAGTGCAAGCTCTATCAAGAGACATCCGCCGCCGCATTTCCAGAGAAGGCGCTGCGCGACGATTTCGACGCCGCGGCGAGGACGTCAAAATTCGCGCGACGATTCCGGACGGTGCCGCTCGTAAGCGGCATCCGCGGCCTCGACAACAAGGGATATGCGACCGACAACATCTGGAAGTTCTACATCCGGGTCGCACTGGACACCGTTTGTCCGTGGCTCTGGATCTAGGTCCGGTGCTACCGTGGGCGCGGCACGAGCCGCGCCTACATTCCCCTCTTGCTCAGCTCCTCCGCCTCGTGCGGCGCCAGGTTCTTTCCTGCAAACCGTGACAACATGTAGAGCGGGATCTTCGGCGTGTTGATGTCGTACATCAGGCCGAAGCGGTTTTCCGGCGGGGCCTTCTTCGGCTCGTCGAGCATCTCGTAGATCAGCACGCTCTCGACGTCGGCGTCGACCTGGTTGGCGATGAAGCTCAAAGTGGCGTGCAGGCTCTTGTAGCAAGCCTCAGTGAGGGGCTTGCCGGCTTCGTTCTCGTAGGCCGGCTTGTAGATCTCGGCGCAATTGACCTCGTTGAAGACGACCGGCTTGCCATAGGTCGCGAGCTTCTTGAACAGGTTGTAGGGCTGCCTGCTGCCGCCCCAGGCGCGGTTTGGATTCTGGTTCAGGACTTCATAATAGTGGTAGGAAATCACGTCGAAGCCGACGCCCTTCGACGCCATGAAGTCGAGGAATCCGAACATGGTCGAGGTGGTGTTGAGCACGCGGCGCAAATGCGTCCCATGCTCGCGATTGATCTTGTCGATCGCATCCGACATGCCCTTGAGGACCGCGACCCAGTCGTTCATGACCGGCATGTCGAATTCCTCGGCGGTCCAGCCGTGGCCAAAGAGCTTCTTGCCGCTGGAATCCAGTGCCAGAAGGTTGATCTCGTTGCCCATCTCCCAATCGTTGATCTGATCCTTGAAATTGATCACGAAGGTGTAGGTTCTCGAATAGGCCTGCTGATACAGCGCATTCCAGTCGCCGGCCGGATACTTGCCGCCATCGGTGCGATCGCCCCAGGCAAACGGGGTCGACAAGATCGGCTTGAGCGTGATGCCATAGGTCTTGGCGAGCGCGAGCATGTCGCGGAACATCTGCACTTCGTAGGGATCGGTATCCCGCGCGAGGTTCGCACCGACCCTGTACTGCGTGAGCCCGCGCGCCCGCATCACCTCGAAAATCGCCTTCAGGTCTGCGCGCCGTCCGTCGGGGCCATCGACCCCCCATGTGAGCGGACCTGCGTTGGCATTCTCGACGGATGTCACCAGACCGAGTGCCAGCAACAACATCGCCAGAAACACTCTCTTGACTGACTGGAACATTGCGCCTCCGTGCGCCCGAGAAATGGCATGCGTCCGATTCCGATCCACCATCACCTGCATCTGTACGACCGACCTTCACAAAATGATCACAATGTCCCCTCACCGGCAAAGCGCAGCCGCTGCTGGAGCGAACGACACGTTTGCACGCTTTTGTGGCGAAAATTGCCGGCGGAATTGCCGTTCCAATTCGACTGAGTATCTATAATGTCGCCTGAACGAAACGACTTAACGCCTAGCGAGAATAACGTGTCGAACGCTCCCCTCGAATCGAAGCCACCGACCGCTCTCAATCGCGCGATCGACGCGGGTCGCTCGGTCGCATGTGTCATCGTGACTTACGGGCGGCGCGAGCAGTTGGTGCGGCGGACCGTTGCGGCGGTTCAGACCAACCCCGCGGTCAAACGCGTGATCGTGGTCGACAATGGATGCAACCGTCCGGTTATGGTTGAGGATTTCGCAACCGAGCCCCCCGTCGACGTCATCAGGCTCGCTTCGAATCTGGGATCGGCCGGCGGCTTTCACGCCGGCATCACCGCCGTCCAGCGGCTTGAAGATAAAGACATAGGGTTCGTCCTGATTCTGGACGACGACAATGTCGGCGAAGACGGCTTCCTGGAGCGCCTGCTCGCGCTGCATACAGCGCTCGGCGCGACGGATGACATCGGGCTGTGCGCGTTACGCAGGCATCGGGGCATCTATCCGACTCTGCTCGCAGATCAGAGCGCCGTGGCGATCCGCCCAAACTCGTTCCTGAACTTTCATCTCGCCTCGCTTCCGTCGAAGCTGTGGCGACGGTTTGCGGGATCGGCCCGGCAAGATCCGGAGAATTACGGGGAGTTCCACCTGCGCCGGATCGAGACCGCCCCCTATGGCGGGTTGCTGCTGCCGATGGCCGCCGTCCGCAAGGTTTCACCCCCGAACAAAGATTTCGTCCTCTACAGCGACGATCATGACTACTCGCTGCGCCTGATGGACGCCGGCGTCGCCGTCTATCTGACCGATGTGGGCTGCATCAACGACGCGGAAGAATCGTGGGACAAGCCCAACACCAGCGCACGCAGCGCGCTCGTCAGCCCGGATGCGCCGGCCTGGCGGCTCTATTATGCCTGCCGGAACCGGATCCTGATCGAGAAACGGTACACAACCTCCCCGATTATATATCGAATCAACCGGACGAGCTACGTCGGCCTCCTCGCGATCGAGGCACTCCTGGCCTATCGCAGTCTCAATGGCGCCAGAACGGCACTTCGGCCGCTGGTGGAAGCCATCGCAGATGGCGATGCGCAGCGGCTCGGATGGCGAACCGAATATCAATTGCCCGGTGCGTCTGCATCGAACACTGCGTCGGCGCACTAGCGCGCAACGAGACGCTGTCGTTGCGCGAACGATTCACATGGAACATTCCGTATAACAACGGGGCATTCGTGAATCGTATTTGGGCAATCGCGGCGAGTTCCTGCGCGGAACAAGCAGTGTCGCGCAATGTGCTGAAAATACTTGCAGTTCGTTCCGCGAAAAGCCGCGGTTACCTACATCTTTAGCCTTCTTTCTAACGTCACTGACAAACTCTACCGCTACGCAATGGAGCAACACAGCGGGCATCACCAGAGTAAGTCATGGCGACCATCACCAGCAGCGATCAAACCGTTCTCTCCGCAAGTTCGTTCACGAGTTCCATCGGCGTCAACACACACGTGTCGTATGCATGGGGCAGCTACAACAATCTCGCGCTCGTCGAAGCCGACCTCAAATATCTCGGCGTCACCACGCTTCGCGACGGTTTGACCAACATCCCGGCAGCACAACCTGTGCTTGATGGCCTGGCGAACGACGGATACAAGTTCGATCTCGGCGTTTCATCGTCGATCCCGGCGACGGGTACAGCCGGTCTGCAGCAATACATTGCCGCGCTCGACGCGTTCCAGGCGGCACACCCGGGCAGCGTCATTGCGCTCGAAGGCTTGAACGAAGTCAATCTCCAGGCGTTCAGCTACAACGGCAGCTCGTCGATCGAGGCGGCCGCGCAATTTCAGCAGGCGCTTTACAGTGCGATCAAGGCCGATGCATCCCTCGCGAAGCTTCCGGTCTACAATCTGACCCTCGGCTACGACGACCCCGCGGATTTCGCCAAGCTCGGCGATCTCGGCGGGTCCTCGGACTACGCGAACTCCCACGCCTATGTCAGCACCGGCACCACGCCGGCGGCCGCGCTCGCCTCAGCGCTGAGCCTCGCGAGCTCGGTGTCATCAGGCGATCCCACCGTCATCACCGAGACCGGCTACACCACGCTGGGCACCACGCCGTATCTCGGCGTCAACGAATCGGTCCAGGCGAAATCGATCCTCAACACCTTGATGGATGCCTTCAAGGACGGCGTCGGCACGACCTATCTCTACGAGCTGCTCGATCGCAATTCGTCGAGCAGCGACACCGATCCGCAGAGCCATTTCGGACTGTTCTATGACGACGGCACGCCCAAGCTCGCTGCCACCGCCGTTCATAACCTGACGACAATCCTCAACGACGACGGAACCGGCAGCGGCCAGCCGACGAGCCCGTTGAGCTATACGCTGAGCAACATGCCGGACTCCGGCAACAGCCTGGTGCTCGGCAAGAGCAACGGCGCCTATGATCTCGTCGTCTGGGCCGAACCGAAGGTCTGGGATCCGAAGACGAACACCGAGATCAGCAATCCGAGCCAGACCGTCACGGTTCAGCTCGACGGCGTGCACCAATCCATCAAGGTTTACGATCCGACCGGCGGCACCGACCCGATCGCGACCTATACCAATGTCAGCTCGTTCACGGTTCCCGTGAGCGATCACCCCATCATCATCGAAATCGACGGCGTGGCCCGGGCGTCCTCAAATCCAGCCGGCGCCACCGACGTCACCGGCACGGCCGCCCAGATCGTCGCGGAGCTCGCCGATCTCTCCGCATCCACGACCCTGCAATCGATCACGCTGACGGACACCCACGTGCTCGCCGTCGCGTCGGTGTCGACGATGAACTACATCATCTCGCACTACGGCAACGCGCTCGCGTCGATCCAGGGCGGTTACTCCTTCTCCGTCACGACCTCCACCACAAGCTGGAGCGAGACGAAATTCTTCAATGCCTCCGGCACGCAGACGGGAACGCAGACGTCGAACTTCAGCAACGGCGTCATCACCAGCAAATCGCTCGTCAACGTCGATTCGAGCAGCGACACGATCCTGTACGCCAACGGCGTGAAGACGCAGGAAGTGATCGTGAGTGTGGACGGCA
Organism: Bradyrhizobium sp. T-1; assembly: GCF_053592855.1. Lineage (NCBI taxonomy): Bacteria > Pseudomonadati > Pseudomonadota > Alphaproteobacteria > Hyphomicrobiales > Nitrobacteraceae > Bradyrhizobium > Bradyrhizobium sp. T-1. The sequence goes on from NZ_CM132115.1 coordinate 6,829,975, forward strand.
CCAAACAGACCACCAACTACAATTCCGACGGCAGCATCTCGAGCGAGACCGTCATCAGTTCGGACAAGTCGATCACGACGACGGTCTACACGAGCGGCCTGAAGTCCAAGGTCTACGTGACCAATGCCGATGGAACGCACACCAACACGTTCTACGGCATCACCGGGCAGGCCTATACGACCCAGATCCAGACGCTCAAAGCCGATGGGACGATCACCTCCATCACCAATTTGCACGCCGACGGAACGACACAATACGCAAAAGTGCTCAACGCCGACGGCAGCACCACTACGGATCTCTACAATAGCGCGGGTCAGAAGACGTCGGAGGTGCGCAACTATGCCGACGGCTCGAGCCTGACCACAAACTACAACACATCCGGCGCGGTGACGCAGACCGTTGCGAAGACTGCGGGGGGTGCCAGCACGACCACGAACTACAGCGCCGGCGTGCTGGCCTCGATCTACATCACCAGCGCCGACGGCACCAAGGAAGCCAAGCTGTTCACGGCTGGCGTAATCGCCAGCGATCAGGTCCAGAAGACCGACGGATCGTCGTCGATGACGGTTTATGCCAACGGCGTCAAATCCAAGGTGTACGTCACCAACGCCGACGGCACCCACACCAACACTTTCTACAACATCACCGGCCAAGCCTACACAACGCAGATCCAGACGACCAAGGCCGACGGAACGGTCACTTCCATCACCCAGCTGCACGCCGACGGCACGACGCAGTACACCAAGATCACCAATGCGGACGGCGGCACCACCACCGGCTTCTACAACACGGCCGGGCAGAAAATCACCGACGTCCAAAACTACCAGGACGGCTCAAGCCTCACGACGACCTACAACACATCAGGGGTCGCGACGCAGACGGTTTCCAAGGCCGTCAACGGCCCCACCACGACGACGAACCTCAGCGCGGGCGTTCCGACGTCGATCTACATCATCGGCGCTGACGGCAGCAAGGAAACCAAGCTGTACACAGCCGGCGTGATCGCCAGCGATCTGGTCCAGAACACCGATGGATCGTCGACGATGACGGTCTATGTCAGCGGCGTGAAATCGAAAGTGTATGTCACCCACGCCGACGGCACCCACACCAACACCTTCTACAACATCACCGGCCAGCCCTATACGACGCAGATCCAGACCACCAAGGCGGACGGAACGATCACCGCCTTCACCAATCTGCATGCCGACGGTACGACGCAGTACACCAAGATCACCAACGCGGACGGCAGCACCACCACCGGCCTCTACAACACGGCCGGGCAGAAGGTCACGGAGGTGCGCAACTACACCGACGGCTCGAGCCTCACCACGACCTACAACACTTCGGGCGTCGTGACACAGACCGTGGCCAAGGCAGTCGACGGCACCACCACGACCACCAACCTCAGCGCCGGCGTCCAGACCTCGATCTACGTCACCGGCGCCGACGGCACCAAGGAAACCAAGCTGTTCACGGCCGGCGTGATCGCCAGCGATCTCGTCCAGAAGACCGACGGCTCGTCGACGATGACGGTCTTCGCCGATGGCGTGAAATCCAAGGTGTATGCCACCAACGCCGACGGCACCCACACCAACACCTTCTACAACATCACCGGTCAGGCCTACACGACCGAGATCCAGAAGACCAAGGCCGACGGCACCATCACGGCGATCACCGACCTGCACGCGGACGGCAGCTTGCAGTACACCAAGGTCATCAACTCCGACGGCAGCATCACCACCGATCAGTATGACGGCACCGGCAACAAGACCACCGAGATCATCAACTACGCCGACGGTTCGACGCTGACGTCCGCCTACAATACGGCAGGAGCCGTCACGCAGACGGTCGCGAAGGCCAGCGGCAATTCCACGACGACCAACTACAGCAGCGGCGTCAAGACGTCGGTCTACATCACCCACGCGGATGGCTCGAAGGAGTCCGATCTCTACACGTCCGGTCACCTGACCAGCACCCTGATCCAGAATACCGACGGCTCGTCGTCGACGACGGTCTACAGCAACGATATCAAGACCGCGACCTACGAAACGCACGCCGACGGCACGCACACCAACACGTTCTTCAACGTTACCGGCAAGGCCTACACGACCGAGATCCAGCAGAGCAAGGCGGACGGCACGATCACGTCGATCACCGATCTGCACGCCGACGGCACTCTGCAATACACCAAGGTCGTCAATTCGGACGGCAGCATCACCACGGACCTGTACGACTCGACGGGCCACAAGACGACCGAGGTGCAGAACTACACCGACGGTTCGACCCTGTCGTCCACCTACGACACCACCGGCAGCGTGACCCAGACGGTGGCGAAGGCCAACGGCAACACCACGACGACCAACTTCAGCAGCGGCGTCAAGACATCGGTCTACATCAACAATGCCGACGGCTCGAAGGACACCCAGACCTATTCGAGCGGCAAGATCGCCAGCGACTACGTCCAGAACACCGACGGCTCGAACTCGACGACCGTTTACACGGATGGCGTCAAGGCGAAGATGTACGTCAACAATGCCGACGGCTCGCACGACAATTTCTACTTCAACGCCACCAACACCGAACACGACGCCTACAATACGGCCGGCAATTTGACCTATGTCGACATCCTGAACTCGGACGGCACACACAACGCATCGGCCAAGGTCGCGGGCATCACGCTCGCCGGCGGCACCGGAAACGACACGTTTGCGATGGCCGGCGCCGGATCGACCACGATCTCCTTCAGCGGCGGCAACGACACGGTGAACGGCTTCCACGCCGGATCGGCCACCGGCCACGACACGGTCGCGATCGCCAAGCTGATGGCCACCGACTACAGCCAGCTCCAGCTCAGCCAGTCCGGCGCCGACACCCTGATTCACGTCACGGCGAACGACACCATCCTGCTCAAGAATGTCGTTGCCGCGAACGTGACCAGCAGCGACTTCCTGTTCGTCTGATCGATCGGGGATTGCGTGCGGCGGGCCTCGCCCCGCCACACGCAATCCGGTATCCACAACGCGCCCTCATGCAGCCCCGTTATTGCTGCAGCATTGCCTCATCCATCATCATCGCGCCAAAAAACTAGGGTTTGACCGATCGCTGATGCGATCGGTAGAATCGGGAACCAGCGCGGCATCGAGGCGACATTGACGGATATCGAGGGTGCACGCTCCCCCAAGGGCGGGATCGTGCCGGGAATTCAATACCTGCGCGGTTTTGCAGCCATTCTGGTGGTGATCTGGCACGTCAACTGGCTGGTCAGCCTGCCACCGTCCTATGGCGAGAGCCCGTTTGCGCTTGCTGAAACCGGCCTGTTCGGCGTCGCAATCTTCTTCGTCATCAGCGGCTTTATCATCACGATTGTTTCATTCGGTCCGGCGCGCAGCACGCGCGCAGAATTCTTTGCCCGCCGCTTCGTGCGCATCATTCCCTTCATGTGGGTGTGCGTGATCGGATACAACCTGCTGTCGATGGCCGGCACGGCAAGGATCGATCTTCTCCCGGGCCTGCGAGCCATGGCGCTCTGGCCGATCGGAGAGCTGCGGCCCCACGTGGTTTGGACACTCCGGCACGAGTTCATCTTCTATATCCTGTTCGCACTCACCATGTTGCGGCCGCGCCCGCTGTCATATGTGCTGGTCGGCTGGTTCCTTGCGCCGCTGGCGTGGTATGCGGCGTCTCGCGTGCTGGCTTGGCCGGAACTGCTGCAGCCCGAAAGTTCAGGCCTCGCGCTCGCAACCGTGGTCGGTTACGGCAACATCATGATGCCGAACCTTCAGTTCGGCATGGGTTTTGCGTTGGGCCTGCTATGGCTGAAGGGGCATTTCCTGGTGCAAAGCCGATTCCCGGCGGCATTTCTGCTCACGCTCGTTGCGACCATTCTTGCAACCGCCCTTGTCGGGGCGACACTGTCGGAAGACAACGCCCTCCGCGCCCTGTGGTGGACCTTGTTCGCGACGATCGTCGTCTGGCTCGGCATCGTCTCGGCCGAGAAGTCCGGAGCGCTGCATTCGCTCGGCATGCTGCTCGGCGATGCCTCCTATTCGATCTATCTCACCCACGCCGCGACGGCAGTCGTGCTGATTCAGATGTCGGCCCGGCTGCACAATGCGCTGCCGTCCACACTGTTCGTCATCGCTGCGGTGCTCTTGTCGATCCTCGCCGGGATCCTGATCCATTGGTATGTCGAGCAGCCGCTCATTGCCTGTTGCCGCAGGCTCGGACGTCGCCGCTCGATTGTCGCGGAGCGGCGATCGATTGGCTGAATGCCGCAATTCGGCGCTATGCCAAGAACCGTGCCAAGGCCTGCGCCAAGGCCGCCTCGCCGCCATGAATTGGCTTCAACTTCGTGGCATCCGCTGATGCCGCCAAAATAGGCGCACGAAAGGCCCAAGGGAAAGGCCCAAGAGAATGTCGCAGCCGGATCGAGACGCAGAGCTCGCAACCGTGTCGTTGCCGGGCGCACTCGGCCGCGAGCGCCTCTCCACTCCAACACGCCTCTGGCGGCTGCCCGACATCATCCAGTCGGGCCTGGCGCGGCACGACACCGCGGAAAGCGTTCTGGCCAGGAACAAGGGTCTCGGACCGGGCTTCAACATGATGCGACACCTGTTGTCGCTGGTCATCCTGTCGCATCATTGTCGTGTCGCAGTTGCCGGCCTGTTCGCCGGGGCTGCCTTCGTCAAGAAGCTCGATGAACCGGGAATGGCCGTCTATGTCCTCAGGGATCCCGGCGCCGCCGCTTTCGACAAGATGGGAGGACTGACTGCGCTGTCCTTCGGCCACCTCCACGCTTCCGAAATCATCCAGGAGCTGCTTCGGCCAGGGTTGATCGCGCTCGTCGGAATGTTCTTCGCGCTCAGCGGCTTCCTGGTCACCGGCAGCGCCATCAAGAATCCGGATCTGAAGACGTTCTTCATCAACCGCGTGTTGCGGATCGTCCCGGCCCTCAGCGTCGAGGTGACGCTCTGCGCCCTCCTGGTCGGACCGCTGCTGACGCAATTGCCGCTGTCGCACTATTTCTCCGACTATCAGTTCTACCGCTACTTCGGCAACATCGTCGGCCACGTCACGTTTGAGCTGCCGGGCCTGTTCGTGCACAATCCCTGGCCGGAGATGGTCAATGCCAATCTCTGGACCCTGCCCTGGGAGCTCTGGTGCTACGTCTTCGCCTTCGCGCTCCTGTTCTTGCGCATGATCTCGGGTGAGCCGCAAAAGATCCGCTGGATCACGCTTCTGGTCGGCGCAGCGCTGCTCGCCGAACTGGTCGCCTACTTCATCGATCCCGCGACCTTCAACGTCCGGTCCGATTCAACGCGGCTGGCCGGCTGGTATCTGGTTTACATGTTCTTCTTCGGCATGGTGTTCCGCCTCCACGCGAAATACGTGCCGATTCACTGGGCGATCTTTGCAGGCTCTGCGCTCTGCTACGCGGCGATCATGTGGCTCAACGTTCTGCTGCCGCTGGCGGGGATCTTCCTGACCTACTGCACGGTCTACATCGGCATGCAGAGTTTCAAGGCGTTCGATCGCCTGTTCAGCCAGGATCTTTCCTACGGCATCTATCTCTACGGTTTCCCGATCACGCAGGCGACGATCGACATCTTCCGGCGCATGCTGGGGCCGGATCACCACCTCTCGCTGGCGGTGATCCTGCCGATTGTCATCGTGCTGACCCTCGGCTTTGCGGCTTTCTCCTGGAACTTCATCGAGAAACCGGCGCTGCGGCTGCGCCGGTTCTATCAGAGGCCGGCCTGACGGAACCGGGCGTTGTCCGGCTCGAGGATCACGCCGGGCTGCGCTCCGCCCGCTTTCCGAACAGGGCGCTCCGGAATGTGCTGTCGATCAGCCGGCGGAAGCGGACCTCGATGAGCTCATAGCTCATGGCGCTGGCGATCAGCACCAGCACGGTCCCGATGATGACGAAACCCGACCACAGCACCCATCGATCGTAGCCGCGCTCGACCAGCTTCAGCCCCATCATCTGCAACGGAAACAGCATGAAGGGATGGACCAGGTAGAAGCTGTAGCTGATCTTGCCGAGGTATTGCAGCGGCTGCGCCTTGAGGATCCCGGAAACGCCGGAGCCCGGCGCAAGCACCATTCCGAACAGGAGGAAGCCGGGAACGAGGCTGACAAAGGGGTGAAAGAGGTCGAGCGCCGCATACATCGCGGCAAAGCAGATCAGGCCGGCAGCCAGTCCCAGCGGACCGGACGCAGGAATGCGGATGTTGGTGGCGCTGAACAGCATGCCGATGCCGAAGAACGCCGCGATCGGGAAATGCAGCAGGCAGATCACGGCGACCACCATCATCGGTGCCGCCAGCCACCAGTTCTTGAGCTGGATGACCGCACAAAACGTGAGCGCAAACCAGATGTAGAATGCCCATTCGTAGGTCAGCGTCCAGGCGTTCTGCTGGGCGATCGGCAAGCCGAGTGCATTCTGCAGGAAGAACAGGTTCGCGATGAAGATCTCCACGTAGCCCGGAAGGTCCAAGCCGCGGAAGAACTTGTAGCCGACGAACGGCCCGACCAGGAACAGCGTCAGGTGCAGGATGACGAACAGCGGCATGATGCGCAGAACGCGGTCGTAGATGAACTTCCCGATCGACGCATGCCTCACCAGGCTTGCCGGAATCAGGAAGCCGCTGATCATGAAGAACAGCTCGACGCCGTGCCCGCCCGAGTTGAGCACCGCTTGAAGCCACGGCCAGATCGGCGGCAGGAAGCCTGCGCCGGGAACGTCAGGCATACCGCCCTTCGGCATGTCACGAAAATGACAGATCAGGACGGTGAGCGCAGCGATTCCGCGCAATCCCTGAATTGACGCCACGAACGCGCCGCCGGACTCCGCGTAAGTTTTTTCGTTTTGGTTGCTCATTCGGCCCCCTGTCCCCGCAGCGACGGCTGAAGCGCGACTGCGGTAAATGCCTGCGAACGAAACCGGTGACCGAAGGCCACCATCGGCTTCTCCACAGCGAGATAGTTCAACCAGCTGACCAAGATCGACACCAAGCCAATTCCGACTACAAAGAGAGACCATTGGCCCGGGCTCTGACCCGTTCCGAAAACCTGCACGATCACCACGAGCACATAGGGGCTCATCAGGTAGACCGAATAGCTGATGCGGCCGACAAAGGACAGGACGCTCGAGGCCCCGCGCTCGCCGAGCGCGGCAAACACCAGGAACACGACGGCAGCCCCGATATAGGCGGCTCCCATGCCGTAAGCGCAGAAGAAATTGTCCTGATAATCCACACCATAGCGCCGATAGGCGCAGGCGGCCGCGTAGAGCACGTAAAGCAGCGTGCAGATCGCGACATGACGCCATTGCAGGCGCTCGCCGATCGCAGCATCGCGCACCACCTTGCCGAGGAACATCGCTGTCAGGTCCAGCATGAGCTCGAGCAGACCCCAGACGAGATGGTTCTTGACGAAAGGGAAGGCCGCGATGGCGGTCACAGAGGCGGCGACGACGATCAAAATGGCGGTCCAGCGCACCCTGAGAAGCCCGATCGCAAACAGCGCGATACATCCGACATAAAAGATCAGCTCAACGGCAAGCGTCCAATATCCGATGTTGAGGTTCTGGATGTTCACGAACATCTGCAACATGGTGATGTTGGCGACGATCTGCGACAGCGAAAACGCCTTCCCCTCGAACGTCGGCGCAATGAGCAGGACAACGACGATCGACATCCAATAGGCCGGATAGAGCCTGAAGAAGCGGCTGATGGCAAAGTCCCGGATCGGCGCGGAGCTGTTCGGAAAACTGTTCGGAATCACGAAGCCGCTGACGAAGAAGAACAGCACGACGCCGAACCGGCCGAAATTGAAGTACTCGCCGACCGCATTGTGGAAGATCCGGTAGTAGCCGCCGGCCGCCTGGTTCAGCACGACCTGCTCCAGCGCATGCTGGAGCAGCACCGACAGAACAGCGATGCCGCGTAAGGTATCTATGAATGCGAGCCGCCTGTGCATCACCGGTCCTTCAGCTCGATTCATTCAGCCGGGGCGTCGCTCCGCCCATTGCGGGCACGCCCTGGGCGGCGATGGTCGGGTGCAACGTGAGACGTCGTTTCGGCTTTCCGCCCTGGAAAACGAAGGAAGCCCGCCTCGAGAACACGCCGCTGAAGATGAACGACATCAGCAGCAGGCCCGACGCCGGCCCGTAGTCGGCCACGGTGATGCTGAAGATGTTCAGCACGAATGTGAGGGACAGTTTGTAGATGTCGGTCGTCAGCAACGTCGCACGGATGACGAAGAACATGAAGACGACGAAAGGCAGGCCAAACATCAGGAAGGTGACGAGATAGAAATTATCGACCGGGACCCAATAGGACGTCAGGTTCGAAAACTGATTCATCGGATAGTTGAAGCAGCCCACACCGCATCCGGTGATGTAGCCGATCGGCATCAACTGAGACATGAAGACGAACGGCTTCTGCCAACTGTTGTTGATCCGGTCGACCAGGCTGAAGAGAAACGCCTTTTGACCGACCGACGTCCCGCCAAAGACCAGGATCAGGAAGATCGGAACAAGGATCGTGGCATAGGACCATGCCGCCAACATCCTCAGAGTCGGGAAACGCATCTTTTCAGGCATTGCCCGGATGACGAGCAACGCGATGAGATACATCGCGAGAACGCCCATGGTCGTCTTACTCGTCGTCAGCTTCAACGCATAGAGCGCAAGCCCGCCGCAAATGAGGCACCACCACACGTTCTTTCGTATCGACGTCATGACGAAGCCAACCAGAATGAAGAGGCTGACGACGGTGCTGTCCTCGCAAAAACCGGAGAGCCGCTGCTCGGAGCCGGCCCACCACAGCCGCCCCGCCTGGCGCTTCACGCCGAACGCCTCATAGGTGTAATTGAGCCACGGCGCCTTCCAATGCGCCGACAGGACCACGCCGAAGATCGATGCGTAGAACAGTATCGACATCAGCAGCAGAAGCTTCTTGTAGGCAGCGGTGTCCGAATCGCAAAAGCTGAAGCCGATGAAGACAGGCAGGATCATCTTGAAAGACGAGGCGAACGCCGTGAAGTTGCCCAGGAAAAGATAGCCGATCCCGAGCGACAGAAAGATCCACACCAGCACGACCAGGGCAATGATGCTGCGGTTCTGGATGATACAGCGGTGAATGAACAGGAAGAGACAGATGAGCCCGAAAGCATCCGGTATGAACCAGATCGAGCTCAGATGGGCAATGTAGAGATAATATCGCGCGGCGGCCGAGAAATCGTCGCGCAGGAAATACGTCGCCATCGCAACGGCTTCGAGACTGAACGCCCCCCACATCAACAGCGGGAGTCGCAGGAGCGGCATCGTCCGGCGCAGCGCTAGCGTTGTCGTCGTCATATTCGTCCTTAGCTCGAAAGGCGTGTCGAGGGCTCGGCCGGCGCCGGCGAATACGCCACCGCTCCGCGGAAGATGTTCCGCACCAGCCTGGACCCGGGCAGTTCGATCCACCGATAGGTCAATTGCGAGAGAGCGAACACGGCGCCGAGCACGATCAGCAGGTTGAGCGTCGGCGCCAGCCCTGGATGGATGGCTTCCAGGTGGGCCACCGCCGGCTTGCCGGCGGCACGGACAAAATACTCGGCGAGCAGCACGACGAAGGCATGGACCATGTAGATCGAGTATGACCGTTGCCCCAGCCACAACAGCGGCCTGACCGTGAGCATGGGGGGAACGACAGCGGCCTTTGGAAACGCCAATAACGAGCCAAGCAGCACGGCAAAGGTTACGGGCGCAAGATAGCTGATCCACGGATAGGCTTCGGTCAGGGACACATGCGCCACGGCCGCAACTACGGCCGCAAGTTGAATGGCGCCCTGCAAGGCCGGACTGATGCCGCGTGGCAGTGCCCCGACTGCTTTCGCAGTGAGCACGCCGAGAAAGAAGCTCGTGAAGCAGCGCAGCAGCCCCCAATCAAACTGGACGTCCAGCTGAGGCGTCGCGACCACCGTCGTCAGCACCAACCAGCTGCCGAGCGCCAGCGTGGCGGCGGCGAAGTAGAACCAGGCAAGCGAATTGAGGCGCTGCGCGGCCAGCAGCATCAAGCCGAAGACGAGATAGGTGTAGAATTCGACGCTGATGCTCCAGCTCGGGGCATTCCAATTCAGGTACTGAACGAAGCCGAGCGAGTGCAGCAGGAAGACGTTCAGAAAGAACGAATAGCCGTTGTTGACTTCAAACGCCGCCGGAGCAGTCACGACAACGCCCGCCATCACCAGTCCGAGCCCGATGCGCGCGAGCCGGAACAGCAGCAGCACGAGAAGCATCACGATGTGCAGCGGATAGACGCGCGCGAACCGTCGAACCATGAACTCGCGCAAGGAGAAGCGCCCGAAATCGGTTTGCAGATAGCTCAATGACATCACGATGCCGCTGAGCACGAAGAAAAGATCGACCAGAAATCCGCCGCTGCGGAAGAACGCACAGTCGATCCACGCACGATTTGGAAACGCCGCAAGGAAAGTCGGCATCAGGATCACATGGTGAACGACCACGGTGACCGCGGCTATTCCTCGAATGCTGTCCAGGGGCAGGACATGCGCTTTCTCGCGATGAACCGGCACAGTCACGACAATTTCCTAGCACCCCGCAGCGCAGCATTACTACTGAGCATTCGACGCGAATACAATCTCCGCCGGCATTCGCTGCATGCATTTCGATCGAAGCAGTCGCCCGCACCATAAGCCGTGACGTCACGGTTGATTTGCCGCAGGCAACGCACCCGAACATGACGGTGAAGCGGTCGTTTGCCTGCAGGATGAGCAGCCTGCCCTGTGCAGAACAAGAAGCTCACCACGCAAAACACCTTTGCGTTGATGCTGCTCGCTTTGCGTGTTCGCGAACTGTGCAGTTAACCTGTTCATTCGGCACGAATGTGGCAAAAGCGCTCGCAAGCTCGGGAACTGGAGTACGACGCCAAGCTGCGGTTCTCGGAGTTGATCCTGTGCAAAGCCTCGCGGTTTGCGGCGATTTGGGCGAGCCTGTCTCGGTTTCGTCACACGTTCGTCAACAGAAACACAGTCGCGGCCTTCTTCGAAAGCTGCGCCCTGCTGTTTCTGCGACCATGGCTGCGCTACGACGCGCTCACCAAGCAACCTCAATTGATCGCGATGGGACGGCTACAGACCGCCACTCTCCTTGCGGTTGCAAGTATTCACGACCACAAGGGCACTTGGCGGCGCAGCTTTAGGACGGAGGCGTGGTGCTGGACATCGGTCGTTGACCGTTCGCCCTGAAATTGCTTCGGCGACGAATCGATGTCGATACAAGTCAGGAACTTCCCGCCTCTGCGTGAGTATAGGCGATCACGGGACTCAAGCTTCGAGAGACGCCATTGTCGTTTGCCTATTCACTGTTCAATCCGGGCGTCTCACCGCTCATCTGCTCATCAGGAAATTCGTTGTGAATTTCAGGGGCTTTCCGACTATGTTTTGCACCGCACAAGAATTTGACATAGTTAAGCGCGACACTCGGTTTGAGCGAAGTCTTGCGCCGAGAAGTCTTGCGCCGATTTGAAATGAACGCGATGAATGGTTTGGCCCTGTCTCAACGACGACGATCTGCCGATCGGCCCATGGGCGGATTCTCGGATGGCTTTCGCGCGGCACTTGCGCTCGCAGTGCTGATGCTGGCGTGCGCCGCCAAGCCTTGCGAGGCTCAATGCGTCGAGCAGGGGGAGCGTGTCCCCGCCTCCATCCTGAAGGTCTTCCAGACCGAACCTACGTCGCTGCTGCGCGACCCCACCGTCCGCGGCGATCGCAACAAGCTCACGGGCCGTCTCGCCGCCTACGTCGTAAGCGACATCACAATCCTGCCTGCAGTACGCGATCTCGTCAGCGAATCTTCCAACGTCGAGCGCAATGCGATCGGCATGGCCCTGCGCCGCGCGCAGCTGATCTGTGTGCCTCGCAAGCCCGAGACTGCGCAGAAGATCAGCCAGTTTATTCAGAAACTGGCGGACTCGGCCGTGAGCGCCGGTTACTCCGCCGAGCTCGAGGCCGTCGAATTCAATCCGAATGCGGTGGCGTCCCCGTCGGCTGGAGGCACGCCGGGATCGTCGCCCCAAAAGCCTTCCAGCTCTGCGAACAGCCTCATGACTGGCGAATGGAGTACGGATGTCGGCGATCCGTTTGCTCCAGCGCCGCTCCCCCAATAGTTTCACGTCAGGTCGATGAACATTCAGATGTATCAGCCCAGAGAGCAATTCCACGTGCAAGAGAGATCCGCCCTGGAGTTGGCGGGGTCGAGTCTCAGTCTCGAGCGCATCATCGGCATTTTGCGCCGGCAGTGGCCGGTTATCGCTGGGGTCGCCGGCGTCGCGCTGGCGATCTGCCTCGTTTACCTGCTGACGGCCACGCCGATGTATACGGCGAACACGCGCATCCTGATGGACACGCGCCAGACGCAGGTGCTCGACAAGGATAACGGCACGTCCAACGCGCTGATCGACCCCGGCTTCGTCGACAGCCAGGTCGAGATCATCACCTCGGACGATCTGATTCGGTCCGTCGTCCGTCGCATGAACCTGACGGAAGATCCCGAGTTCAACGGCTCGGATCCGGGCCTGCTGCCCGGCATTATCGGAAAGGTCATCGGACTGTTCGGATCGGACGGGCCCTCGTCGAAGGAACGCATCGAACGCGGAACGGTCGCCGCAGTTGAGAACAACCTCAAGGTCGAGCGCCTGCTGACGACCTACGTCCTGTCGGCCAGCTTCCGCTCGCGGGACCCCGACAAAGCGGCCCAGATCGCCAACGAGATCGCTGATGCCTATATCGTGGGCGCCCTCGACGCGAAGTACCAGTCCACCAAGCGTGCCAGCGAATGGCTGCAGCAGCGCAGCGCCGAGCTGCGCGAGCAGGCGACCGCCAGCGACCGCGCCGTGCAGACCTTCAAGAGCCAGAACAACATCGTCGGCACCAGCCGCGGCCTGATGAACGAGCAGCAGCTCACCGACGTAAACACGCAGCTCATCCAGGCGCGCGCGGCCACCTCCGAGGCCAAGGCGCGGCTCGACCGCATCGAGGCGATCAGCGACAAGGATATTGCCCAGCCGACGGTCACCGACGCGCTGAACAATCCCGTGATCACCCGCCTGCGCGCTCAATACCTCGATCTGTCGGCGCAGTATTCCGACTGGTCGGCCCGCTATGGCAAGACCCATCAGGCCTCGGTCAATCTCGCCAACCGCATGGAAGAGCTGCGCAAGTCGATCGCGGACGAAGTCAAGCGTATCGGCGATGCCTACCGCAGCGATTACGAGATCGCCAAGAGCCGCGAGACCTCGCTGGAGGAAAACCTCAAGAACCTGGTCAGCCAGGCCGGCAACACCGGACAGGCACAGGTGAAGCTGCGTGATCTGGAAAGCGCTGCCGACACCTACCGCAACCTGTACAACAGCTTCCTGGAGAAGCAGCAGCAGGCAATGCAGAATCAGAGCTTCCCGATCAGCGAATCTCGCATCATCAGCACCGCTGTGAAGCCGGACCGCAAGAGCTCCCCCAAGACCGTACTCTCGCTGATCGGGGCCTTGTTCGGTGGCCTCTGCTTCGGCCTGGGCGCCGCCTTTGCCCGCGAGATGCTGAGCGACGTGCTGCGCTCGCCGATCGAGGTCGAGGACGAAATCGGTGTCAAATGCCTCGGCGTGCTCCCCGCCATCGGGACCAAGGCAATGGGCTTGCCGAAAATACGCGGATCGCGATCGTCCGATGGCGCCCCCGTCGAGGCCAGCGGCCAGCTGTCGCGCTACGTCATCGATCATCCCTTCTCGCGCTATGCCGAGACCATGCGTAACATCAAGGTCTCGATCGATCTCGCCCGCCTGTCGCGGGAGGTGAAGGTCATCGGCATCGTGTCCTCGCTTCCGAAGGAAGGCAAAACCACGGTTTCAGCCAACTTCGCGCACCTCACCGCATTCACCGGCAAGCGCGTGCTGCTGATCGACGGCGACCTTCATACGCGCTCGCTGACCAAGGAGCTCGACCCGACCGCCAAGAGCGGTCTGCTCGAGTCGCTCAAGAATCCACAGTCGGTCGGCCACCACATCCGGCGCAGCGCAGAGACCGGGCTGGATTTCCTGCCCTCCTTCGCCGTTTCGCGCATGGTGAACTCCGCCGACATCATGGCCTCGAAGGCGATGGCCGACCTCTTGACCTTGCTGCGTAACGAATACGACTACATCGTCATCGATCTTGCGCCGTTGATGCCGGTGACCGATGCCAAGGCCATCAGCCACCTCATGGACGCTTACGTCTATGTCATCGAATGGGGCCGCACGACGCGTACGGCCCTGCAGGAGTCGCTGTCGAGCTCCGAAGGCATTCAGAAGAAGGTGCTGGGCGCCGTTCTCAACGGCGCAAACCCGAAGATGCTGAAGCGCATCGAGGGCTACAAGGGCTCGCACTACAACGCCTACTATGTCGAAGGCGCCTAAGACCGAAGGCGGTACATCTCACGGCTCGCGCTGGTTCGCGCGCGGCGCCAATTATTTGCTGGCGGCCTCTGCCTTGCATGGGCGGTGTCGATCGTCCCCACCCGTCCGGTCCGACCGTCTCGCGGGGTGCCCGGCAAATCGCCGCCGGCGAGAGCTACGATGCACCTCTGCTGAGGCGCATCGTGACGGAACACCTGCCCGCGGCTTAGCGCCCGTGCGAACCGAACGGCGATTTCGGGAACTGCTTGTCCTGCAATTGTCGGCCGCCGACATGACCATCCAGGCGGATGCGGATGTCGGCGCCGTGCAGCGGATGAGCAGGATCCTGTTGGAATGTGAGAAACGCCGGGGTGGCTGAGAGCGTTCTGGTCTGGCCGGCGGCAACTCTCGGCCACCGCGGGATCAGAACGCCTCGCCAACTCGCCGGTTGATGCCGCAGAAGAATGGCTCTGCCGCCCGACGGACCGAGTTCCGCACCGCTCAGTAGGCTTCCTGATGGACCAGCGCCAGCGCGGTCTTCAGGATGATCCTGATATCGAGCCAGATGCTCCAATTGCTGACGTACCAGACATCGTACTCAACCCGTTTCTCCATCAGGTCGATGGTCGGCGTCTCGCCACGGAAACCGTTGACCTGGGCCCAACCGGTCAGGCCCGGCTTCATGTGATGCCGATACACGTAGTTGCTGATCAGCTGGTCGTAATAATTGTCATGCGCGAGCGCGTGCGGTCGCGGCCCGACCAGCGACATCTCACCGCGCAGGACATTCCAGAGCTGCGGCAACTCATCGATGCTGGTCCGTCGCAAGACGCGGCCAACGCGGGTGACCCGGGCGTCAGACCTGGTCGCCTGCGTCACGGTGTGGCCGTTCTCGGCCACCGTCATGGACCGAAACTTCCAGATTTGGAATGGCTTGCCGTTGAACCCACGCCGGGACTGCTTGAAGATCACATTCCCGATCGAGTCGAGCTTGATCATGGCCGCAGCCGTCACCAGCAACGGTGCCAGCAGCAACAGGGCAAACGAGGCAAGGCCGATGTCGAGGCAGCGCTTCTGCGCGCGCTCGAACACAGTGAGCGGCGCACGTTGGATTTCGATGGCAACCGTTCCGCTGACGGGTTGGAACGGGCGGGAGACGAGATCGGCGATCGGAAAGTCAGGCAACAGGCGGATCGGCTGGGGAACCACGCGCAAGTGCTGGCTCAGCTTCTGGAGCAGAGGCATTTCGTCCCAGTCGATGACCAGAAGATATTCCTCGACATCGGCCGCGCGCGCCTGACTGACGATGTCGCGAATCTCGTGATCCCACCCCGCGCCTTCTGCGGATGGCCCGAGGACGAAATGCCGCACGACGTTGAAGCCGTGCTTGCGCAGATCCTTGAAACGGCTCGACGTGAAATCGAGCGGCTTCAGGCTGAGCAGCAGGATCTTCCGGTCGACCAGACGGCCTCTGGCGTAGCTCGAGTTCAGCGCTATGCGCCACAGGACCCGGAGCCCGCCCAAGGCAACGCTGCCGGTCGCGGCAAACAGCAACGTGGTTCCGCGCGACAGATCGGCCGACGATTTGAGCAGGAACGCCTCGACCGCGAGAATGGTCAATGAGACGACCCAGATCGCCAGCGTCTTGCGGAGCTGCCACACCGTGCTCAGGAAGCGATGATGATCATAGACGCCCTGGAAATACGAAATCGTCACAAACACCGCAGCGACGACGAGGCCCGCACCAACCGACGAATCCTGCTCAGCCACGAGCATGCGATACAAACCACTCGCTGCGAAATAGCTGAGCATGAGTGCAAGGAAGTCGCCCGCGATCAGGGCGATCTGGAGGGGGCGTTGGAGGGCTCCACCACGGTTCGAGACAACCGAATAGAAGTTTTCCGAACCGTAAGTTGCTACAGCCATCCGAACCTCGCTGCCTAGTCACGCACTCGCAATCGGAAATTGCAAGCAGTCCATTAAATTTGCGATGCGTCTTGGACAGTGTCTTAACCAAACAAAGCAACATTGCGGCACTGCAACGAAAAAATCAAAACGATTTTTTGCAATGCGATACTCGCATACGCGCATGCTCAATGTGCTGTCACACGCGTGACATTCAGCGCAGCATCGCGCCGCGTTTCGCGCCAGATCGCGCTAATTTTACACATCATTGCGCGCACATTTGAACGGTTGCTCAACCCTGTTGCTTAAGCCGCCCTTAGGTCGGCATCGTTCACACTCACGGCTGTTTCGGGGGAGTTGTACCGTGAGTGCCGTCGCCGTTTTGAGTCTGCTGATCGGATCGTTGCTTGGGAGCCGATTCCGGATTTTCGTCCTGCCTCCGATCATTGTTCTCGGTGCCGTGATGATCGGCACCGTCTGCGCACTCTACGGCGAGGGACCGGCTCACGCGGTCGTTACGATCCTGGTCTTTGCTACAGTGCTCCAGCTCGGCTATCTCTGCGGCGCGATCCTCGTCCGCTCTCGCGCAGCGGCGTATCGCACCAAGGCCGCACCGTCTTTCGACAGCCGCGGCTTCAGCTGATCGAAGCCCGGCGTGGCAGATCGACGCCTCATCAAATGGCAGGAGTAATGCAACCGTCGCGCGAGTTGGCGTTCACATTGGCGTGGGCCAAAAAACCACTCTCGCTGACTCGAATTGGTCGATAGCATATTGACATCTCGGGCGAAGCTCTCTCCAAGGGTTGGACCCCATGGTCACGATCCCGACACAGAACTCGCCCCGGCCGAAGCTGCCGAACGGCGTACGGATTTACGCACTCAGCGACATCCACGGCTGCGCGCATCTGCTCGAACAGATGTTCGCTGTCATCGATGCCGACATGGCGAACAGCCGCCCCTATCGCGCGATCGAGGTCTTTCTCGGCGACTACATCGATCGCGGACCGGACTCGCGTCACACCCTGGATCTGCTGATCGACCGCAGCCGCCGCCGCAACACGGTCTTTCTCAAGGGTAATCACGAGGCCTATTTCACCTCGGTGCTGGACGATCCCTCGCGCACCACCGACTGGTTTCAGTTCGGCGGCCTCCAGACCCTGATGTCCTACGGGATCTCGGCGGCCTCCGATCTCAGCAAGGATGAACAATCCGATCTCGTGCGCGAGCTCACGACCGCAATGCCGCCGCAGCACATCGCGTTCCTGCGTCAGTTGCGGCCGACATTCACATGCGGCGACTTCTTCTTCGTGCATGCGGGCGTTCGTCCGGGCATCCCGCTGTCCGAGCAGCGTGAGCAGGATCTGCTCTGGATCAGGGACGAATTTCTCCAGAGCAAGAAACGTTTTGGGAAATACGTCGTGCACGGCCACACGCCCGTGCGCCAGGCCGAGTTGCTCGAGAACCGCGCCAATATCGATACCGGAGCGTATGCCACCGGCAACCTGACGCTGCTGTCTATACAGGGCAACAGCATGCTCGCGATCTAGGTGGCGTTTTCGAGCGAAGTGGATACCGGTTCGCGTCAAGAAAACGCATCAAAACAAAAATCCGTCGAGCCTGCGCGCGCCGTCAGTTGGCCTGGCTTACCGGCGGCCGGTATTCCGGGAATCGGCTGAGCATCGCCGCCTTCAGGAATTTGAAATGGGCGATCGAAGCGCTGAGCTCCTTGAGCCTGCGCTGGCCGTTCAGGATTTCCTTGTCGAACAGATCCTGGTGGTGATTGTCCAGCGCCTCGCGCTCCAGATATTCATCATCACCATTGCCGATTGTCACGGCTGCACGTGCCAGCACGTCTTCCACCCGGCGATTCAGGCCGGATTGCTCGCGCTCCGCCGCATGCAGCGCCTCCTCGATTGCGACCATGATCGCCTCAACGCGCGTGCGATCGGTTTCGGCGTCGCGCTCGGGCGAGCGGGCGCGAAACGTCTGCTCTCCGCCGAAACGATCTTTCAGGAAATTGTGGGTTCGGGCCCGCAAGAAGAGCTGAAACATGCGTGCATTTCCGGTTTCGAGGCGCCAGACCGGAAAATGGGCCCTGGATGGTTAACAAAGGCTAAAGGCCACAGAACGTTATGCTGCGGCGCGGCCCCGTGAGCCGGGCGGAGGACGTTCAGATCGAGGCCTTCAGGGCATCCAGCTCACGATCGAGCGCCTGCTGCCAACTCGGCGGCGTGATGCCGAACCGCTCGCGCAGCCGCGTGAGATCGAGGCGGGAATTGGACGGCCGCTTCGCCTTCACGGGAAATTCGTCCGAACGGATCGGAACAATTTCCTTCACGGCGAACGTAGCGCCCCTCGATTGCAAACCGGCAACGATCGCAGTCGCAAAGCCGTGCCAGCTGGTCTCGCCGGCGCAGACCAGATTGACGACGCCACTTCGTTGCTCGAACGTCTTGCGGAGGTCGTCGTCGCCTTTGGGGAGCATCGCAACCACCGCTTGCGAAATCGCACTGGCTGTCGTCGGCGCACCGACCTGGTCGGCAACGATGCGCAGCTGCTCGCGCTCTCCGGCGAGCCGCACGATCGTCTTGAGGAAATTTGCCCCGGTTGCAGCGTACACCCAGGACGTGCGCGCGATCACATGCAGCGCGCCCGCCTCGGCAATGGCCTGGTCGCCCGCGAGCTTGCTTTGGCCATACACGGAGAGTGGCGCCGGCGGACTGTCCTCGCGCCAAGGGCGATCGCCGGAACCGTCGAAGACGTAGTCGGTCGAAAAATGCACCAGCGGCACGCCGCGGGGCGCGGCCCACTCGGCAATTGCCTTGGGAGATTCAGCGTTGATCCGAAACGCGAGCTCTCGCTCGTCTTCCGCGCGGTCGACAGCCGTATAGGCAGCGGGATTGATGATCAGATCCGGCTTGATCGAGTCCAGCTTGCCGGCAAGCTCGTCCGGCCGCGACAGATCGAACTGATCCCGCAACGGCGCAACGATATCGGCTCGCTCCCGAAGCAGCGGAAGCAGCGCTCCGCCCACCTGCCCCGCAGAACCCGTCAGCAGGATCCTCATGTCAGATCTCCCCGTAACGCGGGAGATTCTTCACATCTGCGAGCAAAGGCGCATCGGCATCCTTGGGCGACAGCGAGGGATCAGCGAGGCCCCAATCGATACCAATCGCCGGATCGTTCCAGCGCACAGAGATCTCGTCCTTCGGGCTATAGAGCGCGTCGCATTTGTAGAAGAAGTCAGCCGTCTCGGAGAGAACGGCGAAGCCATGCGCGAAGCCGCGAGGAACCCACAATTGCCGCCGGTTGTCCTCATTCAATTCAACCGCCACATGACGGCCAAAATTCGGGCTACCGACGCGCACATCGACGGCCACATCCAGGACCCGGCCGCGAAGCGCCGTGACCAGCTTGCCCTGCGCGCCTGGATTTTGCAGGTGCAGCCCACGCAATACGCCATGACGCGAGCGTGACAGATTGTCTTGGACGAAGGGCTGTGCAACACCGTTCTGCGCGTAGCGCTCGAACTGGTAGGTCTCCAAGAAAAAGCCGCGTTGATCGCCGAATAGCTTCGGCTCGATGATCAGAACTTCGGGCAGGTCTGTCTTGATAACGTTCATTCCAGCGACTTCAGCTCCGTGCGCACAACAATCTTGTGCAGCGCACACTATCTGATATTTTCAAGTTGGTAAACCAGAGGGACCTATGAAGGGAATCATACTCGCTGGCGGAACAGGCTCGCGCCTTTATCCCGTCACGACAGTGGTGTCGAAGCAACTGCTGCCGGTTTTCGACAAGCCGATGATCTACTATCCGCTGTCGACACTGATGCTCGCTGGAATTCGCGACATTCTCATCATCTCGACGCCGCAGGACAAGCCGCTGTTCCAGCGCCTGCTCGGCGACGGATCGGAGATCGGCGTCAACTTTTCTTACGCCACCCAGGAAACCCCGCGCGGTCTTGCCGACGCATTCATCGTCGGCCGCGAATTCGTCGGATCGGATTCCGTCGCCCTGGTTCTCGGCGATAACATCTTCTACGGCCACGGACTTCCGGAAATGCTCGCCAGGGCGGCGACACGCAAGAGCGGCGCCACGATCTTCGGCTACGTCGTCAACGCGCCCGAACAATATGGCGTGGTCGAGCTCGACAATGACGGGCGCGCGCGCTCGATCGAAGAGAAGCCCAAGCATCCGAAGTCGAATGTGGCCGTGACCGGCCTCTATTTCTACGACAACAGCGTGGTCGACATCGCCGCGGGAATCAAACCGTCGGCGCGTGGCGAAATCGAGATCACCGACGTGAATAACGCTTACCTCGCCCGCGGCGATCTGTTCGTCGAAGTGCTCGGGCGCGGCTTTGCATGGCTCGACACCGGCACCCACGCCTCGCTGGTCGAAGCCAGCCATTTCGTTCAGATCCTGGAGCAGCGCCAGGGGTTGCGCATCGCCTGCCCCGAGGAAATCGCCTTGCGGCGCGGCTACATCTCTCTCGAAGCCTTCAAGAAGGTGGCCGAGAAGACCGCCAAGAGCAGCTACGGCGAATATCTGCAATCGGTGGCCCGTTCCTTCGCCGCTCAAGACTGAGGCATATCATCCATGCGTTTCGAAGGCTCCACGATTTTCGTCACGGGCGGTGCGGGTTTCATTGGTTCCGCAGTCGTCCGTCATCTGCTCCGCGACACGCATGCGCGCGTGGTCAACATCGACAAGCTGACCTATGCGGCAAATCTCGAGTCACTCCCTGGCGCCGAGGCAAACCCGCGTTATGCATTCGAGAAGCAATGCATTTGCGAGGCTACCTCGCTGCGCAAGCTGTTCGAGAAGTACCAGCCCGCCGCGGTGATGAATCTGGCGGCCGAGAGCCATGTCGACCGCTCGATCGACGGCCCCGGCGAATTCATCCAGACCAACATCGTCGGCACCTTCACGCTGCTGCAGGAAGCGCTGCGATACTGGAGGGGCCTGCCCCCGGACCGCCGCTCCAAGTTCCGCTTCCTCCACATCTCCACCGACGAGGTGTTCGGATCGCTCGGCAAGGACGGCTATTTCACCGAGACCACGTCCTACTCACCGAACTCGCCCTATTCGGCGAGCAAGGCGTCGTCCGACCACCTGGTCCGCGCCTGGCGCGAGACCTACGACCTTCCGACCATGGTGACGAACTGCTCGAACAATTACGGGCCGTATCACTTTCCCGAGAAGCTCATTCCCCACATCATCATCAAGGGTCTCGCCGAAGAGCCGCTGCCGGTTTACGGCGACGGCCAGAATATCCGCGACTGGCTCTACGTCGAGGATCACGCCAAGGCGCTCACACTGGTGCTCGAACGCGGCGCGGTCGGCGAGACTTATAATGTCGGCGGCCGGAACGAGCGCACCAATTTGCACGTCGTGGAAAGCATCTGCGACCTGCTGGACGGGATGTCGCCGCGCGCGGCCGGCCCGCGGCGCGGCCTCATCTCGTTCGTCGCCGACCGCCCCGGTCACGATCGCCGCTACGCCATCGATGCTTCGAAGCTCGAGCGCGAGCTCGGATGGCGCGCCGACGAGAATTTCGAAAGCGGTCTGGCTAAAACGGTTCGCTGGTTCTTCGACAATCGGCAATGGTGGCAAGCCATTCTCGATCGCGGCTATCAGCAGAAGCGCATCGGCCTCGGATAGCGGGTCGATCCTCCCTTCGCGACGGCTGCCGTCTTGCACGCGGGCGACGGCAGCCTGACCGCATCGGTCCGCAAGAAACTAAAGGTAAGGCTGATCGACGCGGCTCCGCGCCATCCAGACCTTCCACGCATCTTCATGCTTGGCGTATAGCTCTAGCCAGCGCTGCTCTCCGGGAGCGGGTTGAGAGCCGCGCTCGATCCAGATTGCTCCGGCGCGGTCGTCATCCGGCTCGCTGTCGAGCCGCTCGAACTCGAAGGTCTCCTCCGGCGTAAGACCGATCAAAACACGCCGGCCGACTGCATCGACAAAATATCGCCGTGGCGCATTATTGTTCCTGATGCTCGTCATGGCGCACCTCTTTCGCGATCCAGGGGCGGCACGGATCAACAGGACACGCCCGCAAGAACCATGCGCAACCAAATGGGGACGTGCGTGGGGAACAATGACCGGCGCGGTCTGACCTTGCCGGATATGGTTACTGTCGCACCGCGCAGCGCTCGGCTGCCCCACTCAGAATGCACGGCCGTCGCTATTCGCGACGCGAACATTCTCATCTTCGAGTTGTGTCGAGATCATGATGGCGTTCGCTGATTTTGTCGTCACAGGTGGGAATTTTTGGGCAGCAGCGTGCTGCCGTCCTGATCGTTCGCATCAACTGACCAGCCAGAAGAAGAATTTCACCGACAGCAGGATGACGAAATAAGCCCATCCCACCATCGCGATCAGCGCAACACCGAGAAAGACACCTTCGAATGCCCGCTCTCTCATCTTCGCTAGAGGCTTTGCAGACAGCGTTTTTTGAAGCATCTCGATCTTCTTCTATTCGTATCGTTCGCACGATCATAGCCGAACGAATTCGACGATCTCGTGACGGATGCAGGCGAGAAGCGCCTGGTGTGCGCGCAAGCTCCGTCACGACATCGATCTTCAACGATTTTTGAATCGGCGCGGCGCGCAGCACCCGGCAACGGAACAAATTTTCCGATGATGCGTTCGATCAGAGCTCGACCTGATTCGATGATTTGCAATCTTGACGTGAAGCACCCGGATGACGGCATGAGAGGATTTTTCAAGCGGGCTTGCCCGGTCACGGGACGGTCTGCGCAGCCGGACGCGGCTGCGCAGCACCAGGTCGGAGAGTGGCGATCATCGCCGCTCGGCTCGACATCGAGAAAAACCCCGGAATTATACGGAGCGTCAGCGGCTGATTTCGTCGCGGTAAGGTTGAGCAGTTAGCTTAATCCGCGTTGTTTGTTGCGAAGTCTCGCCGATCGCATATCCATCTCTGCACCGGGCTTCCCCCAAGGGCCCGGCCCCACCCAAGCAAAGCCGTCGAGCGACATGGGTCCGCTTGGCGGCTTTGTCGTTGTGTCGATGCAAGAGGATCATTTCGGTTATGGCGCGGAAGCCCTGGTCGTTCAAGGAAGACCGCCGGCTCATGGAGCTGGCCAAGTCTTCGACGTCGCTGGAGGAAGCGGCGAAGCAACTCGGGCGATCGCCCGACGCGATCAAGCGCATGGCCTTGCGTCTCGGCCTGGCGCTGAAATCGAAGGCCACCAAGAAGAGCTAGCGCGCGCCCGCACAGGGTGAGCGGCGTTCGCGGACGATTGCCGTCGGCACTGGCCGGATACAACCGCGCGAAGCGACGTAGTCCGGGCGCTACGGCGCCCTCGCTCTCTCCACGTATGGATGTTAGACTATCCAACCGAACGTCGGCTGTTGCTCGCCAAGGGCGATCGCTCGATAGCCTTGGTATCCGACCGATCATTTGTGGGAGGATTGCACCATGTTGGCCCGCGCTCTTGCCCTAATTGTCCTCCTGGCCCTGCCTTCGATGGCGTCGGCGCAAGTTCCCGTGCATTTCGGATTTCCGAAGGGCGCGCCCTGGTGTGCGTTTGGCTTCGATTGCAGATTCCTGAACTTCCGCGAATGCGCGCGCAGGATCTACGATCCCGCACGCAACTGCCTCAAGAATCCCTACTTCGCGGCCCGCTATCCCACCGATGTAGACAAGGGCTGGTCCTACAATCGGCGGTGAACGGGCGGAGCCCCGAGCGGCCATGTGCTGAGGGGAGAGCCTGGCGCCTGCGCCGGCGGGCGAGCCTGCCGATAAGAGGAACTTGCGCGGCATAGCCCGCCTCGACCAGCGGAACTCTCGGCCCGCCCCAGTGCTGTTCCCCGGGGACGTGGAGACCGATCATCCTGAACATCAGGTCAAACGATCGCATGCGATCTCCTTAAACCCTATCTTAGCGCCTCCCAGGCTAGGGTGCCGCCACCCTTTGTTAACTTCCGCGGGCCGGATGACAGCAGCACGGCCGAGACTCTCATTGGCGGCGCTCGTGCTTGCGGGCATGGCAGCGTTCGCGCTCGCCGGTCACATCGCGGCGACGCGGTTCATCCACGATCAGCAGACGCGCCAGCTCGACGAGCTGACCGAAGTCGTGCTGCGCCGGTCCGAATTCGCCGTTGATTTCGCAACCACAAGCCTCGACGAGCTGGCCGGCCGCGGGCTCGCGACATGCGCGCCCGCCTCGCTCCAGGCGATCCGTCTGCATGTTTATCAACGCTCCGCCGTCAAAGACGTCCGCCTCGTCAATTCCGACGGCTCGGTGATCTGCTCGGCCTATTCCGAGACCCTCGAATTCGACAAGGGCTGGGTCAACCGGACGGACATGCTTGCATCGCGCGATTCGAAGCTGATGCTGTTCCGCGTCGAGCAGTTCGGCGGCGATGCACTCGGCGTGCTCAGGGACATCGGCGACAACAAGGCGCTGGTCGCCATTCTCGGCATCAACTCCAGCCTGTTCGACATCATGCCGGCCGAGCTGCGCGCCCATGGCGAAGTGCTGCTTGCGCTGAAGAACGGCGCACAGCTCGGCGAGTTCGCACTCGATGCCGGCAAGGCGCTGCTGCATCCGATCGACTTCGAGAAAAGTTCGGCGCGCTATCCGCTGCGCGCGGTCATCCGCATCGACAAATCGGTGCTGTCGACGTGGAACAGCGAAGCCTATTGGCCTGCGATGGCGGTCTCGCTCGCGCTCGGCTTCCTGTTCGGTGTCCTGCTGTCGCGGACCCGGCGCACGGAGGGCCCCGTCGCGGATCTCGACCGAGCGCTGGCGCGTGGCGAGTTCAAGCCCTACTTCCAGCCGATCTTCGATCTTCGCACCTCCGAGATCCGAGGCTGTGAGATCCTCGCGCGTTGGTTGCGCGAAGACGGCACTGTGGTTCCGCCGATGAATTTCATTCCACTCGCGGAATCCAGCGGACGAATCGAAGCCATGACCTGGCAGTTGCTCGGCCGCGCCTTGACCGACCTCCAGCCGCTGCTCAAGGCCGACAAGGATTTCAAGCTCTCGCTCAATGTCGTGCCGAGGCACATCCTCGGCGCCGGCTTCGTCGAAACGCTCCGCAGCACCGTCGCTGCGGCACGGGTTTCGGCACGCCAGATCGTGATCGAGGTGACCGAGCGCGACGAGCTCGACGATCTGGCGCGCGCCGCAGCTGTGGTTGCCGAGCTGCGCGACTACGGCTTCCGTATCGCGATCGACGATGTCGGCGTCGGCCATAGCGGGCTGTCGCGGCTGAAGGGGCTCGGTGCCAACACGATCAAGATCGACAAGTTCTTTGTCGATACCATCACGGTGGACGCCTCGACCACGACGATCGTGGAGATGCTGGTGGCGCTCGCCAGGGACTTCCACATGACCGTTGTCGCGGAAGGCGTCGAAACCGAGGATCAGGTCCGCGCCCTGATCGCGTGCGGCGTCGAAGAGGGCCAGGGCTATCTCGTCGCTGCGCCGCTGCCCTTTGCGAAATTCAGCGAATTGATGGCGGCGCGGCGTGGAGCGACCTCGCTCGCAGCTCCGACGCGAGACACTGCACGGGTGGCCTGACCGGCCGTTGACCCGAATTCGAACAGCCGTAATCCCGACCTGCCCCGCTGCGAACCAACGGTCATGAACGCGTCGTCGACGATGTAGGCTCCTTAACGATGTTCTCCGCTTTTGAAAGCGGCGCGCCGGTCGACCGGCTATGATCCGGCGATGCGCCGAAACCACCTCATCGCAGCTGCGGCCGTCTGCCTTGCGCTGATCGCCTATGCCACGCTTGCCACGCTTGCGGGCAGGCCGGTGCTGATGGGCCATGCCGAGGCGTATTGGGTCGTCGTCATCGAGCGCTTCAGCGCCTATTGCCTGCTCGGCTTCCTGCTGTCCTTCCTGCTGCCGGGGCGCTTCAAGCTGGCTTGCGCATTCGTGATTGCCGTCGCGATCGGCCTCGAGGCGTTGCAGGCGATCGTGCCCGACCGCGATCCGGGGGTCCTCGACGTGCTGCAAAAGGCGTCCGGCGGCATCCTCGGCATCATCCTCGCCCAGACCGTTCTGGCTTTCCTGCCCAGGCCGCCGTCCTGACCCGCGTAGAGTCAGCCGACATCGCAGGCGCGATGTGCAGCTTGGTCCAATAGATTACTTTGCCATCTGCCCGCGCAGCTCGCCGCCTGGATTGGCCGCGGTATGGATGTTCGCATACCATTTGCCGGCCAGGAGATCGGCAGCCTGCGTATCGGTGAGGGTCGCCGTGCCCTGGATCGGGCTCTGCGTCGACTTGAACGGCAGCGCGATGCCGGCGTTCTTGCCGGCTTCGCTCGGTCCATGGAAATGCGCCCCAAGCGCAGGACCGGTCAGATCCGCGTAGGTGACCGTGTAAGTCAGGACTTTCGTATTGGTGTCGAAAGCCGCCTCGGCCTTGCCGGAGCCGGAACTCGCATTGGGCGGCACCTCGTTGCTGCCCCTGAGTTCCGCTTGGAGCTTGACCACTTCAGCACTGGCCGCCGTCGCGAGAAGAAGCGGGAGCGCAAAAACCATCGCACCCGCCAGGCACACGGCTCTCATCATGGCAACCTCCCAGCCCGGATCCCGTTGGTTTCGACCCGTTCCGGTGTGAAACACCAAGGGGCGCGGTAAATTCCGGTTGAACGATTATGCCTGATTCGAACCGAGCCGACTGCTGCCGGAGCGTCGAACTGGCGCCATGCCGCGCCGCTCCTGATCGGAGGCGACGGACATCTGCCGGTGCGTTTCTCGCAGTGCCGTAATCGCGTCATCAAGACCGAATTCGGCTTCGCGAATGATCTCGAAGAACCGGGTCATCAAGGCGAAATCCAGCTTGACACGGGTGTTTCCATCGCGGCTTTTGCGACGATCGAGTAACCGATGCAGCGCCTGCGTCCTGGCTTCGGCGGCACTACAGCCAGTAAGCGCCGCGAGTTCGTCATATGTCATCCAGATCTGAGGCATATCCCTGTCCGCCTTTTGTTATGGGCCTCAACCTAGATTTCACATCTAAAAGCACTCTTGCCGCGGTGCGGCCGCCGCATGCTTTCGCGACAACAACGTCAACGCAAAGCTAAGGCGCGGGAAACATCAGGACGCAGGAGGCCTGGAGGGCGTGAACGGTGCTCGCGGCCGCGACCGGCTGTCGGGCCCCCTGGGCAATTTGTCGGCATTGAGCTTCACGATCGCGCATTTGGCGTCGGCCGGCAGGACCTCTTCCTGGCTATAGATCAGCGTGCACTCGAATCCGACCTCGGGCGCCTCCCTCGCCGTCCCCGAACATGTCGCCATCGCGCCGCTGCAGACGCCGGAGAGATCGACCTCGACCTCGTCAGGACCGAATACGCTCGGATTGCCCTCGGTATGCCGTTTCACGGTGAGTACAGCCGTGAAGCGTTGCTGATTGACCTGATAGGAGCCGCCATAAGTGAAGAAGGTGTCGCGGCCCGTGATCTGCCCATCGACCAACTCCACGAGGCCCGTGCCCTGACCGCGCGCGGTCCGGAACCAGGCAGCGTATTTGCCGTCTCTCAGCATGAAGACATCCACCGTAAAAATTTCAAATATATTTGCAACCAACTCTGGGGCGCGACAATGACCGACGCGGCGCGTATTCCGCCACGGTTAACGCCCTGCAAAATCAATCCGTCAAATTGCCGTCGCCGCATGCGCGACTTCGGCGGCGGGATCAGAACAGTTCTATCCCGTCATCCGCCGCCTCGATCACCTCGGCCCGGCGGGCGGCAGCGGTCGACGAAAGCCCGAGAGATTGCAAAAACTCCCGGTGGACATCGCGCTCGCGCTCCATGGTGTAACGCGCGAACAGATCGTCGAGCAGCACCTCGTCTTGTGGCTGCGGACGATGCGCGCCTGCGCTTACGGTCTCGAGGCGCGCAGCGACGGCGGGCAGCGTCGCAGAGCTCTCGCCGAGCGAGCTCATCAGACCTTGCGCCGAATTCATCAGCCCCTCAAACTCGGCACCTTCGTCGACGAGCCGGCTCATCAGCTTGCCGAGCCGTTCATTGCCGGCCTCGACCTCGCGCAGCGCCTGAAGGATCTGCGGCTCGAGGTTAGCAAGCTGGGTAGGATCGCCCTGAACGCGGAGCTCCTTCAATTCGTTGGCGGACCGCTCGATGCCATCGAGCACTGGCCGCAAGCGCCCGGCGCCGGCCGAAACCTGGTCGGCGGTCGCCTTGAGCTCGTTGGCGATGACGACGAAGGCGCTGCCGCGACTGCCGAGATGGCTCGCCTTGAGGCCCGCATTCATGCCGATCAGCGTGATATCGACCGAGGCTTCGGCCAGGCCCGCAATGGCCTGGCGGAATTTCGCCAGCGTCTCCTCGACGACCGCCAGCGCCTCGTCGACCGCGTGGCCGCCGTTCTCGCAAGTGGCGATCAGGGTCGAGGCCTGGGCCAGCGTCTGCTTGATGCGGGTGAGGAACGACGACGAGGAGCCGTTCTCGCCGCCAAACAGCGAGCGGCCGTGACCGACGACGCTCCCCGCATCATGCAGGATCGCCGACAGCGCCCGGATGATCTGGTCGATATCGCCGCCGAACTCGCGCTGGGCGTCCCTGAGCTGGGTCGCCTGCAGCCGGCGGATCGCATGCGCGCCGTCTTCGCTCGCGGTCGTCCCCGGAACCAGACTTGGCTCCGGGCCGGAGGAAAGACGCAGACCATGACAGACATGTTCGAGCCGTTGCCGCGTGCTATCACCAGCCTGCAACGAAATGATCGCGCTGCCGACCGCCTCGGCGATCTTCCGCGTGCTGCCGCTTGCGAGATCGGCGAGATGGCTGCTCTTGCTGCGCTGGTCGCGCAGGCCGGAATAGGCCGCACCGAGTTCGGCGCTCTCTGCGACCAGCTGATCGCCGTAGCGACTCTCGAACTCCTTCTGCCGGCCGGATGCGGTGGCGACCGCCTCCGACAGACGCTGTTGGTCCCGCGCGCAGCCCTCAATCGAGCCCTGCACGGCCTTGCCAAGGTCGTAGGCTTCCTGTGTGAAGGCGAGAAAGCCCTCGCGATCGCCCTCGAGCGACGCCGCCTCGATCCGCGCACTGCGCGCGATGATGGTGATCATCTGGATATGCTTGAACAGCGACTTCAACAGCGCGGACGCCTCGGTCGTGCTCTTGCCGATCATCGCGAGCAGCGCGCTCTCGGCCGGCAGTGCCTGCGCCAGCTCACTCAGCCGCGCCGCGATCTCCTGCAGCGCGGTTGCGGCGCCCTCGATCTCGGCGCCGGAGAGCTCCCCGGAAAGAGACGCGAGACCCAGATTCAGCTCCTTGAAGATGATGTGGCCGCGACCGAGCTCGTGGCCGACGCGCGCAAACACGTCCTCGATGCGCGACGAGACGGCCTCGACCGCGGCGATCGCATCCGTCAAATTGCCGGCAGAAGGAGCAGTCATCGCGATCAACCCGCCGTCGCCGCGTGCCCAACCTGATACCAGTGCATGATCTCGCGCGGAATGTGGTGCAGCGCGACCACCTTCTCGACTCCACCATGAGCGATGGCTTCCTTGGGCATGCCGAACACCACGCAGCTCTCCTCGTCCTGCGCCCGGGTCGAGGCGCCGAGCTTACGCATCTCCAGCATGCCGCGTGCGCCGTCGTCGCCCATGCCGGTCATGATGACCCCGAGCGCGTTGGCGCCGGCATGCTGGGCCGCGGAGCGAAACAACACGTCGACGGAGGGCCGATGCCGCGACACCGGCGGGCCATCCTTGATCGCGACCTGATAGCGCAGGCCGATGCGTTGGAGCAGCATGTGGCGGGCGCCCGGCGCGATGTACGCGCAGCCCGGCAATACCGGCTCACGATCCTCCGCCTCCTTGACGCGGATCTGGCAAATGCTGTCGAGCCGCTTGGCGAAAGCAGCCGTGAAGCCCGCCGGCATATGCTGCACGATCAGAATGGGCGGACAATTCGCCGGCAGCATCTCGAGGACGTCGTTCAGCGCTTCCGTGCCCCCGGTCGATGCACCGATGCATACGATGCCCTCGGTCGCCGGCCTGATCTTTCCCTGCACTGGAGGGGGGATGATGGCGTCGGCTGTCAGCTTCTTCTCGATCACTCGCCGTTCCGTGCGCGGCCGCACACGCGCGCGCGCTGCCGACTTCACGGATTCACGCAGCCGGGTGGAGCACTCGAGCAACGCCTGTCTCGTGTCGATCTTCGGTTTCGGCACGATGTCGACGGCGCCGGCCTCGAATGCCTCGAACATCACGTTCGAGCCTTCCTCGGTGAGCGAGGAACAGATGATCACCGGGATCGGACGCTGCGCCATGATCTTCCGCAGGAACGTCATGCCGTCCATGCGCGGCATCTCGAGATCGAGAATCATGACATCGGGGATTTCGTCCTGGAGACGCCGCGCCGCCACGAACGGATCGGACGCCGTCGCCATCACCTCGATGTCGGGATCATCGTTGAGGATCGTCTGAAGGATTTGGCGCACCGACGCCGAATCGTCCACGATCAGTACGCGAACTTTCTCCCTCGGCATGATGAATGTGCTCCCGATCAGACCTGGAAAATGGTCGGCTGAACTTGCTTCAGCCCTGGAACGGCACTGTGAACCATCGACTCGGAATGTCCTACCAGCAGATATCCTCCCGGCCGCAGGTGACTGCAAAGCCTTTCGACGACCTTTCGTTGCGTCGGCTTGTCGAAATAGATCAGCACATTGCGGCAGAAGATCAGGTCGACGTCCCGGTCGACGGGATAGGACGGATCCATGAGGTTCATCCGCATGAAATGCGTCATGCGTCGCAATTCCGGTACTATCCGCACCTCGCCACGCGACTTGTCGCGTGAGGATAGGAAATATCGCTTCACGAACGGCTCCGGCACGGGCGCCAGCACGTCGCGGGTGTAGATCGCGGTCTTGGCGAGGCGCAGCACCGCGGTCGAGATGTCGGTCCCGAGGATGCGATACTGAAACCGAGATCCGTTCCGCGTCATATCGTCCAGCACCATGGCGGTGGTGTAGGCTTCCATGCCGGTCGAGCTCGCCGAGCTCCAGAACTTCAGATCCGCATTCTTGCTTCCATGCGACTTGAGCAGCGCCGGAATCGCGATCTCCCGCATGAAGTCGAAGTGCTGCGGCTCGCGGAAGAAGTCGGTCTTGTTGGTCGTCACCACATCGATCAGATGGGTGAGTTCAGCCTCGAAATGATCGGCCTCGAACAGGTTGTCGACATATTCGTTCAGGTCGGAGAAATTGAGCGCACGCACGCGCTTGTGCAGGCGTCCTTCCAACATCAACCGCTTGCCCTGCGGCAGCTTGATGCCGACCTGACCTTCGATCAGTTCGGCGATGGTCCGAAAATGACGGTCCGATAGATGCACAGCCGCATCCTGCACGGCCGGCATCATGGCCGCCAACCCCGGCCTCGAAGGCCCGCATACAGGGAATGTCGGGCCAAACGGGCCATCTTGAGTCCTACGTGTTCACTTGACAGCAGAAGACAGATAGGCCCGCCTCCGAGGCGGACCTATCCCAGAAAACTCTCAACGCTGAAAATCGGCGTCCCGATCATCCTCGCCGTCGTTCATATCGAAAGCAAAGCCGCCAGCGCCGGCGACCTTCATCGCGCGTGCCGGCTTGGCCTGCGGTTTCTTGGCGGGACGCTCGGCCGCCGCCATGGTCGCAGCCTTGGCGCGGAGCTGATTGACGGCCCGGTCGATCGGCGCCGGCGTTTGACTCCTGCCGCCCTGCTCGATGCGGAAATAGGCGATCGTCGACTGAAGCTGCTCAGCCTGCGAGGCGAGTTCCTCCGAGGTCGAGGACACCTGCTCGGAGGCACTGGCGTTCTGCTGACCGACCTTATCGAGCTGCTGGATCGCCTGGTTGATCTGAGCGGAGCCGACGTCCTGCTCACGGCAGGCCGCGGTGATCTCCTCGACGAGCTCTGCCGTCCTCTTGATATCGGGAACGAGCTTGGACAGCATGGAGCCTGCTTCCTGCGCCACTTTGACGGTGTCGGCTGACAGCGTGCCGATCTCGGCGGCAGCTGCCTGGCTACGCTCGGCAAGTTTTCGGACCTCGGAGGCGACCACGGCAAAACCCTTGCCGTGCTCGCCGGCGCGCGCGGCCTCGACCGCCGCGTTGAGCGCGAGCAGATCGGTCTGGCGCGCGATCTCCTGCACGATGGTGATCTTCTCTGCGATGGTCTGCATCGCGTTGACGGCGCGGCCGACCGCTGCACCGCTGGCTTCGGCGTCCTTGGCCGATTGCGCCGCGATCTTCTCGGTCTGGTTGGCGTTGTCGGCATTCTGCTTCACGTTCGAGGCCATCTCCTCCATCGAGGACGACGCCTCCTCGGCCGACGAAGCCTGCTCGGTCGCCCCCTGTGAAAGCTGCTCGGCGCTGGCGGACAGCTCCTGGCTGCCCGCGGAAACATTCTGTGCCGCCGTCAGGGCTTCCGAGACGATCTGGCGGAGCTTCACCACCATGCGCTCGAGCGCGAGACCGAGCGTATCCTTGTCCGACAGCGGCTTGGCTTCAACTATGAGATTGCCCTGTGCGATCTCGTTGGCGAGGGCAGCCGTCTGGTTCAGATTCACCGTCATCGTATTCAGTGACTTGATCAGGTCGCCGATCTCGTCATTGCTGGATGAATCGATCTTGTGGCTGAGATCGCCGACCGCGACAGCGTCGGCCAGTCCGACGGCAAGCGCCAGCGCGCGGCTGATATTGAGCGCGATCCAGAACGCGGCCGCCGCGGCAATCACAAGGGACAGGCCGACCAGCGCAAGCAGCATGGTGATCGCCCGGCTGCCTTCCAGCCGAGCCTCAGCGCTCTCCTCGGCCATCGCCTTCTTGACGTAGCTGATGTAGTCGTTCGCGGCATTGAGGGCCTGCGTCGTCGTCTTCAGGCCCTGATTCATCGAATGTTCGGCGGCTTTCACCTTATCCTGCTTGGCCATCCTGATGGTTTCGTCCTGCACCGTGTTCGACGCGGTATAGGCGACGGCAAATGCATCGATCATCTTCCTGCCGGCTTCACTCGCACCGGCATAGGTCTCGTCCTTGACCTTCAGCGCCGTTTCGCGAAGCTGCATGATCTGGCCGATGAACTTATCCTGGTCGGCCTCGGTCGCGGCAAGAATCGTGTTTTTCTCGGCCCGTACCTGGAGAAGAACGCTTTGCTGCAACTCGGAGACTTTGGCCAGACGGGCCGCGCGCGCCGACAGGTGCTCGGCCGTGTTGACGGTGTCGCTAAGCTTCAGGTAGGCGACGGCACCCGCAATCATCGAGAGCAGGATGACGACGCCAAACGCGCTGGCGAGCTTTGCCTTGACAGTGAATCTCATGGTCGATCTCGTCGGTTCGAATTACGGGTACTTATCGGCAACGCGTCACGCATATCAATTCAGGCGGCCCGGGATGCGTCGGTGTTGGTGCTCTCCGGGATCCGGTCATGCGCCATCAGCTTGGCGAGATCGAAGATCACGACGAATTTCTCGCCCTTGCGGCCGATGCCGACCGCATAGTCGGACTGCCATTTTCCGCCCACCTCCGGGATCGGCTCGATCGCCTGCTCGTCGATGTCCGTGACCTCGAACACGCAGTCGGCGACGAAACCAACGCCGACGAGACGGTCCTTCATCGGCACGTCGAGGATGATGATGCGGGTCGCCTCGGTGGCGGCGATCGCCGGCAGGCCGAGCTTGGTCCGGAGATCCACGATCGGGTAGCCGGATCCGCGCACGTCGATCATGCCGAGCAGGAAGTCCGGGGCATGCGGCAGGCGCGAGATCGGCCGCATGTCGAGAATTTCCCGCACGTTGCGGATGCTAATGCCGAACGTCTCGCCGGCGAGCCCGAGCGTCAGATATTGCGAGGTTGCGGCCATGCTTGGGTCCGGGCTCCGATGGTTCTGGGGGTCAGCGCTGAAACTCGGCGTCGCGATCGTCTTCGCCGTCCTGCATGTCGAAGGCGAAACCGCCGCCGTTTGCGACCTTCATCGCACGCGCCGGCTTTCGAGCGGGCACCGGCTTCTTCCCGCCGCGATCCGCCGCCTGCATCTGCACCGCCTTGCTGCGGAGCTGGGTGACCGCGCGGTCGATCGGCGCGGGCGCCGCACTTTCACTGCGCCCGCCCTGCTCGATGCGGAAGAACGAGATGGTCGACTGGAGCTGCTCGGCCTGCGAGGCCAGCTCTTCCGAGGTCGAGGAGACCTGCTCGGAGGCACTGGCGTTCTGCTGCCCGACCTTGTCGAGTTGCTGGATCGCCTGGTTGATCTGCGAGGAGCCGACATCCTGCTCGCGGCAGGCGGCGGTGATCTCCTGGACCAGCTCGGCGGTCTTCTTGATATCGGGCACGAGCTTGGACAGCATGGAACCGGCTTCCTGCGCCACCTTCACAGTCTCGCTCGACAGCGTGCCGATGTCGGCCGCGGCAGCCTGGCTGCGCTCGGCGAGCTTGCGCACTTCAGAGGCGACCACTGCAAAGCCCTTGCCATGCTCGCCCGCGCGGGCGGCTTCGACTGCAGCATTCAAGGCGAGCAGATCGGTCTGACGCGCGATCTCCTGCACGATTGTGATCTTCTCGGCGATGGTCTGCATCGCCTGGACGGCGCGGCCCACGGCGACGCCGCTGGCTTCCGCATCCTTGGCCGACTGCGCCGCGATCTTCTCGGTCTGGTTGGCGTTGTCGGCGTTCTGCTTCACGTTGGAGGCCATCTCCTCCATCGAGGACGACGCCTCTTCGGCCGACGAGGCCTGCTCGGTCGCGCCCTGCGAAAGCTGCTCGGCGCTGGCGGAAAGCTCCTGGCTGCCGGCAGAGACGTTCTGGGCGGCGGTGAGCGCCTCGGCCACGATCTGCCGGAGCTTCCCGACCATCATGTTGAGCGACTTGATGAGGTCGCCAATCTCGTCATTGCTGGCAGAGGGGATCGTCTGATTGAGATCGCCGTCGGCCACTGCTCCGGCGAGGCTGACTGCGCGGCCGAGGGAGCGGCTGATCGAGATCGAAATCCACAAGGCGGCAGCGATCGCGACCATCAGCGAAACGCCGAGGAGGGTCATCAGCATGAACTGGGCCTGATGTCCCTCTTCCTTCGACACGACCGCCTGGTCCGCCATCTGCTTCTTGGTGTTTTCGACGTAAGCGCCCATGGAGTCGAGCGCTTCGTTCACGATTCTGCGTCCCTCGGTCGTGGAGCGATCCGCCGCCTTGACCTTGTCGGTCTTGGCGATCCGGATCGTCTCCTCCTGATACGCATTCATCTTGGCGTAGGTCACGGCAAAGGCGTCGAGCAATTTCTTGCCCGCCTCGCTCGCCAGGGCATAGACCTCATCCTTGGTCTTCATGGCGGCCTCGCGGCGCTTGGCGGCATCGGCTGCTGCCTGCTCGACCTCGCCCTCGTTGCCGATGATGGCGTTCTTTTCCGCACGAAGCTGGATGAGAATGTGCTTTTCGATCTCTGTGGCTTTTTCCATGCGCTTGGCGCGCAGGACCATGTTGTCGGCCGTCGCCATCATGTCGCCGAGCTTCATGTAGGCGACGCCGCCGGCGACCATCGACAGGACGATGACCAGGCCGAACGCGCTGGCAAGTTTCGCCTTGACCGTAAATCTCATATCCAGCCCCTAACCCCAGTCTCGCCCGAGACTCCGTTTCAATTCAGAATGCGTTCCATGTTCGGAACGATGACGAACTCTTCGCGCCATTTCGCGATAAAGCGAATGAACTCCGGCTTCCAGTGCATGCCGACGCGCGGCGTCTGCTGCACGTCTGTCTGCGAGATTTCCGTGACCTCATAGACCTTGTCGGCGGTGACGCCGACCAGCACGGGCTCGTCGTCGAGCTCGATCTCGATGACGACGATACGCGTATCAGCGGAGTCCTCGAGCTGCGGCATGCCGAAACGGATGCGCAAATCCGCCAGCGGAATGACGTTGCCGCGCACATTGATGACGCTGGGAACGAAAGCGCGCGCGCCGGCCACCTTGGTCACGGGCACGGGATCGATGATCTCGCGCACGAGACCGGCGTCGAGCGCGAATTTCTCCTCGCCGAGACCGATCATCACGACCTGCATCGCGTCGGCCCGGTGCTCGACCGCCAAACCATCCGACATTACGCCGCCTCGCTGATGTGTTGCCTCTCGACCTTCGACTGCGCCAGCGTGACCAGCTGCGCGACGTCGAGGATCAGCGCCGCCGTGCCGTCGCCGAGAATGGTCGCCCCGGAGAAGATCGTGACGTCCGAATGCAGCTTGGAGAGTGACTTGATCACGGTCTGGTGGTTGCCGATAATCTGGTCGGCGACGAGGCCGACGCGGGTCTCGCCGGTCGAGATGATGATCGTCTTCTGGTGACGGTCCGGCGCACCGGCCGACGACATGATCTCGCGCAGGCGCAGGAAGGGAACGAGATTGCCGCGCACGTTGAGGAAATTGCGGCCGCGCGAGCGCTCGTCCTCGGCGGTCAGCTCGACGCATTCCTCCACCGCCGACAGCGGAATGATATAGCGGCCTTCGCCGACGCGGATCAGCAGGCCTTCAATGATCGCCAGCGTCAGCGGCAGGCGCAGCGTCACGGTGGTGCCCTGGCCCGGCTTGGTCGACAGGTCGATCGAGCCGCGCATGTTCTCGATGGTGCGCTTGACCACGTCCATGCCAACGCCGCGGCCGGACAGTGCCGAGATGGTCTGCGCGGTCGAGAAGCCCGGATGGAACAGGAACTGGTGGATCTCGTGATCGGAGAGCA
The DNA here is from genome assembly GCF_053592855.1 of Bradyrhizobium sp. T-1. Taxonomy (NCBI): domain Bacteria; kingdom Pseudomonadati; phylum Pseudomonadota; class Alphaproteobacteria; order Hyphomicrobiales; family Nitrobacteraceae; genus Bradyrhizobium; species Bradyrhizobium sp. T-1. The sequence goes on from NZ_CM132115.1 coordinate 6,867,037, forward strand.
CGGCGCCGGCGGCGATCAAGCCCTGCTCTTCGGCCTTGGCGCGGATACGGGCGGTGTTGAGGCCGCCGCCATTGTCCTTCACGGTGACGAGCACCTGTGCGCCGGAATGGACGGCCGCGAGCTCGATCCGGCCCTGCTCCGTCTTGCCGTTCGCGGAACGGGTCGCGGTATCCTCGATGCCGTGATCGATGGCGTTGCGGATCAGATGCACCAGCGGATCGGCCAGGCACTCGATCATGGTCTTGTCGAGCTCGGTATCTTCGCCCGAGGTCACGAACTCGACCGGCTTCGACAGGTCGCGCGACAAATCGTGGATCAGGCGGCGGAAGCGGCCGAACAGCGAGCCGATCGGCACCATGCGCGCGCCCATCGTGGTGTCGCGCAACGAGGAGGCGAGACGCTCGATCTCCTCAGCGATCATCTTGATCGAGAGATCAGAACCGGAAGCTGCGAGCTGGGTCAGCCGCGCCTGGGCAATGACGAGCTCGCCGACGCGGTCCATCAGCTCGTCGAGGCGCTCGGCCTGGACGCGGACGGTGGCGATGCCGCGATCGTCACGCTTGGCTTCGACCTTGGATTCAGGCTTGGATTCAGGTTTGGGCTCCGCCTTTGCGACGGGCTTCTCGACCGCGGCGGCCGCAACCGCCTCGACGACCGGTGCCGGCGCCTCGGCCGCCGGGGCAAGCTCCTCGTCGAGAAGCTGGAACAGCGGCGCCGGCGCAGGCGCTTCGACATGCTCCAGCGGCGAAAGCGTCAGCTTCATCTCGTCCGAGACGAACATGAAGACGTCGTCGATTGCGTCCTTGTCGCAGGCTGCGTGCAGCTTGACGTCCCACTTCAGATAGCAGTCTTCTGGCTCCATCTCGTCGAGGAATGGGACGCCGTCGGTGATTGGCACGACGAAGCAGGGACCGAGCTTGCAGAGATCTTCCAGCAGGTCGAGCGGGTTCGAGCCGTTGCGCAGGATGTGGGATTCGAATTCCAGGTAGAGTTGCCAGCCGGCCTGCTTGCTCTCGACAGCTGCCAGCGGCGGCGCTTCAACAATCTCGGCGACCGCTGCGACGGGCTGATCCGAGGATACGAAGCGCTTGAGGTCGTCGAGGATGGCTTCGCCGATGATATCGTCGGTCGATTGCGGATCTTCGATCAGCGCGCGGATATAGTCCTTGGCGGCAAGCGCCACCGAGATCAGCTCCTGGGTCGGCTTGATCTCGCCCCTGCGGACGCGATCGAACGCAGTCTCGAATTCGTGAGTGAAAGAGGCAACCTTGTCGAAGCCGAACATGGCGCCCGAGCCCTTGATCGTGTGCAGAGCGCGGAAGGCGGAATCGACCAGCTCGCGGTCGTCGGGACGCTGGCCGAGATCGAGCAGGGCCCCTTCGAGGACTTCGAACAGCTCGCTGGCTTCCTGGCGAAAGACCTCGGTCGGGTCCATCGCGCTCATGCGCGCACCAGTCTTGCGACGACTGCGAGCAATTGCTCAGGCTTGAACGGTTTGGTGATCCAGCCGGTGGCGCCGGCGCTCTTGGCCTCCTGCTTCACCGTGTCGTTGGACTCGGTGGTCAGGAACACGATGGGCATGCCGACCGCGCTCGGCAGCTTGCGCAGCGCCTTGATCAGCTCCAGCCCATTCATGACAGGCATATTGAGGTCGGTAATGACGAGGTCGAGCTTGCCGGCTTGCGCCTTGGCGAGACCTTGCGCGCCGTCGCCGGCCTCGATCACGCTGTGACCGGCCGGCTCGAGCACGACCTTGATCATCTGCCGGATGCTGGGAGAATCGTCGACCGTGAGAATCGTGGCCATCAGATGCCATCTTTCTTTTGCGGGAAGTGCTGATCGATCATCGCGTCGCTGGCGAATCCGGCGCGGCGAAGGGTGTTACGCAGAGATTGGGAGAAGGAGGTCAGGACCACCGGGCGGCCCTGGGCGTCGCCGGTCTTGGCGGCCGACAGCAGAAGCTGGATCGAGGTCACGTCGGCCTTGTCGACGCTGGAGCAATCGATCTCGAGCCGGTCCTGCCGGCCGAATGCTTCGCGGATCAGGTCGTAAACACTGCGGATCGCGGCGATGCTGCAATCTGCAGGCAGCCGTAGGGACCACTTCGGCTCAGTGACATCAGACGACATTCGTCCCCCAGATTTGCTGGAATTCGCTGCAACTACCGAACGAATCCCACACGACGACTATTCGGGGGGAGAGTATGCAAACCCCTAATGGAATCCTCCGTACAACTACGGGTCACATTTCATCGGAATTCGCGCAAATGCATGCAAGCGTGCACAGCCCGTAAAATCACGTGCGCGTAACGTTGAGGCGATTTGCCGCGGTGCCGGCGTTTGCTCCGCGTTAAATCGCGCCGGCTATTCCTTGAGATCACGCCTCGCCATCCGAACGAGTCCGGCCGCCGATGCTGACCCAAGCGCTTCTGGTTGATGACAGCCGCTCTGTCCTCAATTTCCTAAAACGTCATATCGAAGCGGAAGGCCTCGTCGAGGCCACCACATTCCTCGATCCCGTCGAGGCGCTGGCTTGCGCGCGCGAACGCGTCTTCGACCTCGTGCTTGTCGACTACGAAATGCCGCACATGGACGGCATCAGCTTCATTCGCACACTTCGTACGCTGCCGGGCTGCGCTGACATTCCGATCGCGATGATCACGTCGCGGCAGACCGACGACATCAAAATGGAAGCGCTGCAGGCGGGTGCAACCGATTTCCTGCCCAAGGCACCGCAGAGCGTCGAGATGACGGTGCGCTTACGGAATTTGATTCAGCTCGGTGCAGCCGTGCGCAAGCTCAACGATCGCGCCGCGCATCTGGCCAGCGAGGTTGCTGCCGCAACACGCAAGCTCGGCGAGCGCGAGGAAGAGATCATCCTGCGGCTCGCGCTCGCGGTCGAATATCGCGACAACGACACCGGCGAGCATACGCTGCGGGTCGCCCGCTACAGCCGGATCATCGCCGAACAGCTCGGCCTTCCCGCCCGGTTGTGCCGTGACATCTATCTTGCCGCCCCCCTGCACGACGTCGGCAAGGTCGCAATTCCCGACAACATCCTGCTCAAGCCCGGCAAGCTGACCAACGACGAGATGGCGGTGATCCGTACCCATGCGACGATCGGCGAGAAGATCTTGGCCGGTTCCAGCTGCGAGCTGATCCAGCTCGGTGCAGAAATCGCGTCTGGCCATCATGAGCGCTGGGACGGCACCGGCTATCCGAACGGCCTCAAGGCGGACGAGATCCCGGTCGCCGCGCGCGTGGTCGCGGTCGCCGACGTCTTCGACGCCCTGACGACCCGACGGCCATATAAAGAGCCGATGCCGCTGGAACTAGCGCGTGACTATCTGGTCGCAAACCAGGGGCGGCAGTTCGACCCGGCCTGCGTCGAGGCCTTTCTGTCGCGCTGGGACGAGGTGATGGGCATCGCAGCCGGACCAGCTGCAATGCCGTTGCAGAAATCCGAGGTGGTCCTCGCACCCTTTATATTGGGTGCGACCGGGGACCGTCCGGACGAGGACCGAATGCCCGACGCCGCCGCGGTCTGACATCGCGGCTGACGTTCCGGTTTGCTGCGGCGCCGTTTTCTGCCATCAACGATTTGAACCTGTTCCTGCCAGGGGTGCACCAATACCGAGAGTGATTCTGATCACACTTGCCTGGGACATCTCCTGCTAGGCTCCCGCCGGGACGTGGATCAGTCGCATATCGTTCGAATTGGAAGAGACAGTCATGAGAAGCCTGATCGGCGCCATCGTCGGCGTGTTTTGCCTGAGCGCCCCGGCCCTCGCGGAAACGCCGGCCGCCATCGTCGAGGACGTGCAGGGCAAGGTCGACGGCATCGAATTCATGGATTATGTGGCGCCCGGGAAGATCATCAAGCTCGGTCCCAAGGCCGGCATCACGCTGAGCTATCTCAAATCCTGCCTGCGCGAGACCATCACCGAAGGCGTGGTGCTGGTCGGGGCGGAGCAGAGCACCGTGCAGCTCGGCAACGTCGAGCGCGTCAAGGTGCCGTGCGATGCCAACGCTGCACAGCTCTCCGAGCGCGAGGCGAACCAGAGCGCTGCGACCACGTTCCGCACGATGCGAGTTGACACCAACAGCGCGCCGGCCAAGCTGCCGACGATCTACGGTACCGCACCGCTGATCCAGGCCAAGAGCGGCAGCACGCTGGTGATCGAGCGGACCGACGGCAAGGAGCCCACGATCAGCCTGCCGCTCAAGAACGACATCATGGTCGCCAAAAAATTCTACGACCTTTCAAAAGCCGGCAAATCGCTCACGCCGGGGGGCAGCTATCTCGCGAAGATCGGCGCCAAACGCTACACCTTCCAGGTCGACGCCGGCGCGACCTCGTCGCCGACGCCGATTGTCGGCCGTCTGCTGCGGCTCGAATAGACGGCCCGCGTCAGCAGCGATGCGGCGGATCGGCAGGCGGGACATCGTTGCGGCGATCCTGATTGGACTCGTTGCGGGCGCGGCTGTCACGTCTCCGCCACTCCAGAGGCTGCAAGGTCTCTCGCTCGACATTCTCACGGCCTTGCGCTGGAAGCTGATTGGCGACCGCCGCGATCCCGCGACCTCGCCGGTCGTCGTCGTCGCGATTGACGGGGAGACCTACGACACCCCGCCCTTCAAGGGCTCGCCGACGCAGACCTGGACACGGGAGATCGGCCGGGTGCTCGGCGGCATCACCGAGGGCGGCGCCAAGGTCATCGGATTCGACGTTATCTTTCCGAGTTCGATCGAGCAGTCGGAAATTCCCTTTGGCGATACCTCATTCGGCAGCCGTGTGAGAGGATTTGACCGGGACTATCTGATTGCGCTCCGGCGCCTCTCCGACAGCGGCAAGCTCGTGCTCGGCGAGATTCTCAGCAACGACCATCCGGACAGGCCCGATCGCGCGCAGCAACTGGCGGTGAAAAACAACATCCGCGCCCTCAACGTTCATACCGACCCCGACAACGTGATCCGGCGGACGCCGTTGAGCTTCTTGATCGAAGGCCAGCCGGTACCCGCAATGGCCGTCGAACTCGCCGCACGTTCACTCGGCCTCGAGCCCGAGACCGGACCGGCCGGCGTGACGAGCTTGTCCGGCTACACGATCCCGGGCACGCCCCCCAACACGCTCACACTCAATTTTCGCGGCATGGGCCGCGATATCCCAGCCTATTCTTTCGCCGATTTGCGTGCCTGTATCGAGAAGGGAGACACCGACTTCTTCCACCGTGCGTTCGACGGCAAGATCGTATTGCTCGGCAGCGTGCTGACCTTCGAAGACCGCAAGCTCACTTCGATGCATTTGAGCCGCGCACATGACGGGACGCCTGCGGCGCGATGCGCCCTGCCCGCGCCTGCGGGCGCTGCGCGAGAAGTCCGCAGCGGAATCGCCGGCGTCTTCGTCCATGCCACGGCCGTGCGAAATCTGATCGAGCATGATGCCATCGCCGAGCTCGGCTCTCCACTGCGGCTGATTCTGGCGATTGTGTTCGCAGCGATCGCTGCCTGCGCGGCCTGCCTGCTCGCTCCGACCGGCGCGGCGATCACCTGGTTTGCACTCACCGTTACCTACACCGCCGTCGCTATCGCCACATTCACCCATGCCGTCGCACTTCCCTTGACCGAGCCGGTGCTTGCGGGCCTCACAGCTCTCGCGATGATGATCGGCTATCGCTTCGTCGTCGCCGACCGCGAGGAGCGCTTCCTGCGCAAGAGTTTTGCGTTCTATCTCGCGCCGGAGGTGATCGACAGCATGGTTGCCTCCGGCAAGATGCCCGTGCTCGGCGGCGAGATGCGCAACATCACCATGTTCTTCTCGGACCTCAGCGGCTTCTCCTCGATCGCCGAGAAGATGGCGCCGGCCGAGTTGGTCGCGCTGATGAACGAATATCTCTCGGCCATGACCGACATCATCGAAGGCCATGGCGGCTATGTCGACAAATATATCGGCGATTCCATCGTCGCGATGTTCGGTGCGCCGGCCGACGATCCCGATCACGCGCGGCACGCGGTCGCCGCCGCGCTGCAATGCCGCGACCGCCTCGAAGAGCTCAACGAGAACCATCCCGCGTTTCGGGGACGCGGCCTTGCCCACCGCATCGGGCTGAACAGCGGCGAGGCCGTGGTCGGCAACATCGGCTCGCGCCGACGCTTCAACTACACCGTGATGAGCGACACCGTAAACCTCGCCTCGCGGCTCGAAGGCGCCAACAAATATTTCGGCACCGTGATCATGGCGTCCGAGATGACCGCGAACCAAAGCCGCGACGCCTATATCTGGCGCGAGCTGGACCTGGTCAGGGTGCAGGGGCGCGACGAGCCGATCAGGGTATACGAGCCGCTCGCCGAGAAGAACCAGGAGACGCAGCAGCAGAGCATCCACGCGGCGACTTACGCCAAGGGACTTGCGTACTGGCGCGCACGCGACTTCACGAAAGCCGCCGAGCTGTTCGAAAGCGCCGCCGGCGATGACCCGCCATGCGAATATTTTGCGAGGCGTGCCCGGGCAATGGCGGCGAATCCACCGCCGCCGGACTGGACGCCGGTGAATACGTTGGAAGGGAAGTAGCAAACTAGCCAAGAATGATGGCCCACCCTCTCCCCTTGTGGGAGACGGTGGCTCGACTCGTAGCGGCGAGACGGGTGACGGGGTCGCTCCGCGCGTCCAACTCGCCTTTGAATTTGCCGAGCCACCCCCTCATCCGGCGCACCGCGCCACCTTTTCCCACAAGGGGAGAAGGGAAGAAGCGCCAAGCGCAACAGATTTAAAAAGGCAGCCCCACATAGTTCTCCGCGAGCAACCGCTGCGCCGTCTCCGACGAAAGCAGGTACTCCAGCTCGATCTGCTGCAGCCGGTCTTCATAGTCGGAACGGTCGGGAAAGCGGTGCAGCAGCATCGTCATCCACCACGAGAAGCGCTGCGCCTTCCAGATCCGGGCCAGCGCCTTGGCGGAATAACCTTTCAGCCCTGAATCGTCGCCCTGCTGATAATGCGCGAGCATCGCGTGATAGAGATAATAGATATCGGAAGCTGCACTGTTCAGCCCGCGCGCGCCGGTCGGGGGCACGATGTGAGCGGCGTCGCCGGCGAGGAACAGGCGGCCATAGCTCATCGGCTCGGCGACGAAGCTGCGCAATGGCGCGATGCTCTTTTCGATCGAGGGGCCGGTGACCAGCCGCGCAGCGACGTCGTCCGGCAGACGACGCCTCAGCTCGTCCCAGAACGCATCGTCCGACCAATCCTCGACCTTGTCGGTCAGAGGCACCTGGACGTAATAGCGGCTCAGCACCTGTGAGCGCAGCGAGCAGAGCGCAAAGCCGCGCTCGTGCCTCACATAGATCAACTCCGGCGACACCGGCTTGGTGCGCGACAGCACGCCGAGCCAGCCGAACGGATAGACCTTCTCATACTCGCGCAGCACATCCTTCGGGATCGACTTACGGCTGACACCATGAAAGCCGTCGGCGCCGACGATATAGTCGCAATCGACTCGAACGGTCTCACTGTTCGCGCGGTACGTCACGTAGGGCTGGTCCGACGTCAAATCATGTGGCGTCACGTCCTCGGCATTATGTACGATCTTGCCGGCGAGACGGTCGCGCGCCTCGTAGAGGTCGCGCGTCAACTCGGTCTGGCCGTAGACCAGCACCGAATTGCCGCCGGAATGCTTGTGCAGATCGATATGGGAGAGCACCCCGTCATGGGCGATCTCGAAGCCGTTGTGGATCTCGCCCTCACGGTCCATGCGCTCGCCGCACTGTGCCTCGCGCATCAGCCTGGCAAAGCCGTGTTCGAGCACACCGGCACGGATGCGGGCCAGCACGTGGTCGCGGCTGTATTTCTCCAGCACGATCGTGTCGATGCCCTTCAGGTGCAAGAGCTGGGACAGCAGCAGCCCGGACGGCCCACCGCCAATGATGCAAACCTGAACTTTCATTTTTCCGTCCTCCCGTCGGCACTTTTTTGCAGATTTCGCGGCGCGGACCGATGGAGGGTTTTGCCATTGTCTTGTACTATTCGAACATGAGAACCGAAGCCCCCGCCCCGGCCATCCGGGTCTACAATCTGTTCGGCGAGGCCGGCGACCTGCCCGACGTCGTGCATTGCGAGACGATTGCGTCCCGCTCGGTGCTGCATGACTGGACACTCGCCGTGCACCGGCATGCCCGCCTGCACCAGGTGCTGTTGATCGAACGCGGCGGCGGCGAAGCGACGCTTGACGGACGCGTGGTGCCCCTGAAGCCGATGCAGATCGTCAACGTTCCAGTTGGCCATGTCCATGGATTCCGGTTCATTCCGGGAACCCAGGGCTGGGTGCTGACTATCGCCGCGGAGATCCTGGACGAGGCCCTGCTTGCCGCCGAGGGCCTGCGCAGCGTGCTGTCCCGGTCCGCCGTCGTGCGCGGCACCCCGCAAATCCGCGCGACCATGAAGCAGATCTTTGCCGAACACGCTGCGCGCGATTTCGGTCGCGCGCACGTCTTGCGCGCATTGTCGGCCGCCATGATCGGTCTCGTGGCACGTGCGCTCGCAGGCGAGAACGGCGGCAGCGGCAGTGCAGAGTCAAATCTGTTCCGTCGTTTCGAGGCCTTGCTCGAACAGCATCATCTGGAGCGCTGGACCGTGGCGGACTACGCGAAGGCGCTGGCAATCACGCCGACCCATCTCAACCGGGTCACGCGCGCGGCGACCGGCGACACAGCCTCGCACCTGATCCTGAACCGGCTGATCCGCGAAGCGCGGCGCAACCTCGTCTATACCAATCTGCCGGTCTCGACGATCGCCTATGCACTCGGCTTCGAGGATCCCGCCTATTTCAGCCGGGTCTATGCTGCGGCCACGGGGCTATCGCCGCGCGCCTTTCGCGCGCAGCTCCATGGCGACGAAGGCTGATCCGAACCTTACTTGTGCGCACTCTTCGCCGGGGCTTCCTCCGGATGTCTCTTCTCGTAATGCAAGAAGAGATCGAGCAGGGCCAGAAGCACGATGACGATGCCAAAGCCAATGCTCAGATGCATCGCCCGCGTGTGCGGAAATCCGAGCACCCAGGGCGACGCAATCAGCCAGACTCCCATCAGGACGTTGATCCACTCCTCCCAGTCCCGGTAGGCGATGATAGCCGCAAGCGAGAGCACGACGATGATTGCGCTCGTGATCCAGAGATCGATCTTGCCCTGGCTGTTCGTCAATTTGAACAGCCACGGCGAGATGAAGAGAACGGCGGCGAGAAACAGATTGTAGACGTCAGGGGCGGTTTCGCGCTCTTGCAGCTTGCTCATGACACACTCCGCGCGGGACGTGCCAAAGCAAAGATCGGAAAGCGATTTGGTTCCTGACCAGCAGTGGCGTTCCGCCTAGACTTTGGTCTCAATCTCGAACCGAAGCGACGACGATAATCCTGCGGCGCGGTGGGAGCACGCGCAAGATGCTACGACGCAGCTTCCACCTGCAGCCTTTGGTCTGTTGCCGGAGCGACCACCTACCTTCGTATGTGGAGCCCTATCCTTTGGATGGAGGCTTTTTACCTCGGTACAATTGAGCAGCGAATGCGCGCGCCTTAGCCTGACTGCATTCGGCGCCCTGGCGCCGGTGGCATCGAATCCTCCCTAACCTTGGCGCAAGGCGGCCATACCTGTCGGTCGCCGGCGCCGTTTTTCAGCAAGCCATCGGCGCCTTCAGAGTTTTCGGGCTGACGCACCGCGCCATTTCGGCTGGACCGCCCGGCTTTTCCACGGAACCGAGGATTTGCACCCAATGTCTTCAGTCGAGAAGATCGCGCTTTTTATCGATGGCGCCAATCTCCATGCCACCTCCAAGGCGCTCGGCTTCGACATCGATTACAGGCATCTGCTCAGCGAATTCCAGAGCCGCGGAAAGCTGCTGCGCGCCTTCTACTACACGACGGTCGTCGAGGATCAGGAGTATTCGTCAATCCGCCCCTTGATCGATTGGCTCGACTATAACGGGTACACCGTCGTCACCAAACTCACCAAGGAGTTCGTCGACGTCACAACTGGCCGCCGCAAGATGAAGGGCAGCATGGATGTCGACCTCGCCGTAAGTGCGATGGAGCTCGCAGAGCACGTCGATCGGATCGTGTTATTCTCGGGCGATGGAAATTTCCGTTCGCTGGTGGAAGCCCTGCAACGCCGCGGTGCCCACGTGACGGTCGTCTCCACGCTCTCCACTCAGCCTCCCATGGTCGCCGACGCCCTGCGCCGCCAGACGGACCTCTTCATTGATTTGGCGGAGCTGAAGCCAAGGGTGGGGCGCGCCCCGACCGACCGGCCGGGATCGCGCGAGATGCGTCAGCCACCGCAGTTCGTCGCGCGCGGAGCGACCAACCGCGACGACTGGGTAGAGTGATCCTGCAGGACGGCCGCCGGATCTTCACACGTCGAAGAACACCGTCTCGTCTGGACCCTGCAAATTGATCGTGAAGGAATACACGACCTTGCCGGCGCGCTCGCCGCGCGTGGCGATCAGCGTCTTGCGGCGCACGGCCGGCTCAACCAGGTTGAGCACCGGATCGTCGGCATTCACGGCTTCCTCGTCGGAGAAGTACAGGCGCGTGTTGAGACCGATATTGATGCCGCGCGCGACGATCCAGACATTGATGTGAGGCGCGCATTTGCGGCCCGTCTTGTCGACGATGGCGCCGGGCTTGATGGTCTCGAACGTGATGAGGCCACTGTCGAAGTCCGAGCCGCCACGACCCCAGCCGCGGAAATCCTGGTCCAGCGCGCCGGCGGAGCGGTCGGCTGGATGGTTGTAGCGGCCGGCCGCGTTGGCCTGCCAGATCTCGAGGAGCACGTCGCGCAACGGCGAGCCGCTGCCGTCGAGCACCTTGCCTTCCAGCGTGATACGCTCGCCTTGCGTGTTCGGCGTCACCAGCACGTTGGAGAAATTCTTCTCGAAAATGTCGAAGCCGGCCATGGCCGGAATCAGGCCGATATGAACGTAGGGCCCTGCGGTCTGCGAGGCGGTTTCCTTGAGATAGTTGAGCGGCTGCGGCATGGCTCAGTTCCCCGCGGTGCGATTTTCGAAGTAGGTGGAGCGCTGGCCGCGCAGCACGATATCGAAGCGGTAGGCCAGCGAGTCGAACGGCGTCGAGGCGTTGAGGTCGAGCGGCGCCACCAGGCGATCCAGCGCGTCCTTGTCCGGAATCGTCGTCAGGATCGGGCAGACCGGGATCAGGGGATCGCCCTCGAAATACATCTGCGTGATCAGCCGCTGCGCAAAGCCCGAGCCGAACACCGAGAAGTGGATGTGGGCGGGACGCCAGCTGTTGACGAAGTTGCGCCAGGGATAGGGGCCGGGCTTCACCGTCCGGAAGTAGTAGTAGCCGGTGTCATCCGTCAGCGCGCGGCCGCAGCCGCCGAAGTTCGGATCGATCGGCGCAAGATAGGTATCCTTCTTGTGCCGGTAGCGACCGCCGGCATTGGCTTGCCAGAACTCGACCAGCGTGTTGGGCACGCCGCGGCCGGTCTCGTCCAGCACCTGGCCGTGGACGACGATGCGCTCGCCCACGGGATCGCCGTCCTTGGCGTAATTGCGGATCAGATCGTTGTCGAGCGGTCCGAGATCGTTGTGACCGAACACCGGCCCTGTGATCTCCGAGGCCGAGTTCTCGATCGACAGCAGCGACTGGCGCGGCGAGCGCAGCACCGACGATTTGTAGCCGGGCGCGTAGGCCGGCGGATGGATCGAGCGGTCGCGCTGGAAGAAGCCGCCGTCGCGCGGCGTGAATGGCTCGGGGCTGTTGAGGCGGGGATCCCTTAAGGCTGGCGCCTGGACATTCATCGGCGTTGTCTCTCCCTTAGGCGCCCCGGGGCCGGGTGCGCGGCTTATTGAACGATAATGCCGCCACCTATTCTCAAGATAAATAGATCGATTATAATGTATTCCATGAAGAAAATCGATCATTTGGCGCTCGACGGCCACGCCCTCGAATTGTTCCTCGCGGTGCTGGAGGAAGGCTCGGTCACGGCGGCCGCGACGCGGCTCGGCCTGACGCAATCCGCCGTCAGCCACAGCCTCAACAAGCTGCGGCGGATCGCCGGCGATCCGCTGTTCGCGAAGTCCGGCCGCGGCATCGTCGCCACCGCCCACGCCCAGGCATTGGCCGCGAAGGCGCGCGCGTTGATCGACGAGATGCGCAGCTTTGCCGGCGGCGTCACCTTCGAGCCGACGCAGGCGCAGCTTTCGCTGACGATCGCCGCCAACGACTTCCAGCGCGATCTGCTGCTGCCTCGCTTCTTCGGCCACGTCGCCTCACAAGTGAAGGGGCTGGACCTGCGCGTGATCCCCTCGCAATCGCCCTCGCCCGCGATGCTGCGCGAGAATCGTTGCGACCTTCTGATCACGCCACTGCCGCCGTCCGGCGTCGATATCGTGCAGAAGCGGCTGCTGAGCGATCATTACGTCTGCTATTACGATCCCAGGGCGCGCGCCGCACCAGCTGACCGCAGCGCTTATCTCGCCGCACGTCACATCACGGTGGTCTATACCGATAACGAGCGGCTCGACTTCGATCGCCGGCTTGCGGCGAACGGCCTCCACCGCGACATCGCCATTTCCGTGCCGAGCTTCTCCGGCGTGCCGTCGTTCCTGCGCGGCTCGCAGATGCTCGCGAGCATGCCGAGCCTGCTCGCCTCCGGCGTCATGCACGGCTTCGCGCATGCGCGGATTCCGCTGGCCTCACGCACGCGCACGCTGGCCGAGTTGCCGATGTTCATGGTCTGGCATCAGCGATATCAGAAGGACCCGGCGCATCGCTGGATCAGGAGCCAGCTCGAAACTGTCGCAGCGACAGCCGCGGGCGGCTGACCAAGCATTGAGCACAAGCTGCGGCCGATCGGCCACACCAACGTCCTGAAATATCGCGCCATGCGCGACCGCCGGCCGAGTTCAACCGTCTGGTTGATGCGCGATCCGCGATTCGCCCTCACGGTGCGCGCAACTGGAACTGGTGCGGGACGAGGTGCATACAATGAAGAAAATTATTGCAGTCATGCTCGGCGCGAGTGCGGCATTGACGTCGACGGGCGCCGTGGCCGGTGAGCTCGAAGACACCAAGGCGCGCCTCGAAGTTCTCGAAAGGCAAAGCGACGCGATCCGGAAGGAAAACACCGCGTTGCGCGAAAGCCAGCGGCTGCTTCGGGACAACGCACGGCTGAAATCGCAAAGCGCAAGCGCGGCGATCGCATCCGCCGGGACCGTCGCCCGATCTCGGCAGGAAAGCAGTGCGTCCGCCGCGATGTCGACTCCGACGCAACGGAGCAGTAGCCCATTGCAAGCCTACGCCGCCGACCTGCCGGTCAAGGCACTCCCACCTGGAGCTCCGGGGCAGTTCAGGGCTTGGATCGAAGGCGGCGCTATCTGGAGCGGCGGAGATCCAGTGTTCAACAATTACGACAATAATGGTGTGACCGGTGCATTCGATCTGACACCCAAGGTGGGCTGGGAAGCGGCCGTCGGATTCGACCATCGCTTCGCCGGATCTCCCTGGCACATCAGCGGCCAATTCCGCTACGGTGAAGGCGGCAAGACCGACGGCCAGCGAACTATCGCCATCGCCGGCGGCGGGGCCGTGGGAACGGAGACCTTTGGGGCTGCATACAAGGAAACTCACTGGCTTGCCGATCTTGCGGTGGGACGTGACATTGCCGGGCATGGGCCAGACGCGCTTCAGTTGAAGGGCGGTGTTCGCGTCGCCGAATTCGTCACCCGGAGTTGGAATTCGGATGTCCAGGCCGCTACGCTTGGCGGCGCTTCCTTCACGCTCTCGAATTTCAACGACACGCGGGCGAGCTTCTTGGGTGCAGGACCTCTTATCGGCGTCGAAGGCTCGGTCCCATTCGCCGGCAAATGGTCGTTCGACTATAACGGTGACGTCGCCTTGCTGTTCGGGCGGCAGCAGTCGCAGGTCACGGCGAGGACCATGACCGTCGTGACCGGCCCTGCTCCCTCTGCCACGGACCTGCTCGCGACGGGCGGTGACCGGCTGTTTGCCGGCGTGCTGAGCGCCGACATCCAGGTCGGCCTGTCCTATTGGCTGACGCAGAACCTGAAGCTCGGCGCAGGCTATCGGCTTGACACGTTCATCAACGTGTTCAACCAGGCCGGCTCCTCCGGCTCCGGTTTCACGCCGGACCGCTACACGCACGGCCCGCGCGTCACGCTCACTGGACAGTTCGACGCGATGTAGGGAATAGGATGGAGAGACTGCGCTGCCGCTGAGGCGGCCGCCCCGGGCAACGCTGCCGCCGAGGGTGGGGCGTGGCCCTGCCCTCTCGCCAAACCCACTGGTTGCGCGCGGTCGGCCACGCTAGAATTCGGTCATGACAGTGACCGACATTGCGAACCGAACCTACAATCACAGCTGGCGGCTGGATCCCATCATTCGCAGCCTGCTCGATACCGACTTCTATAAGCTATTGATGTTACAAATGATTCGGGAATCATACCCGGATCAGCAGGTTACATTTTCGGTCATCAACCGCTCGCGCCATGTGCGGCTCGCCGAGATCATCGACGAGGGCGAGCTGCGCGCCCAGCTCGACCATGCCCGCACCATCCGCTTCACCAAGAAAGAGCTGATCTGGCTTGCCGGTAATACCTTCTACGGCAAGACCCACATGTTCTCGGCGGACTTCATCCGCTGGCTCGCCGAATTCCGCCTTCCCGAATACGAGCTGCGCAAGGTCGAGGGCCAGTACGAGCTGCATTTCCACGGGCCCTGGGCTCACACCACGATGTGGGAGATTCCCGCCCTCGCCATTCTCAACGAATTGCGCTCGCGTTCGGCGATGAAAGGCCGCGGCCGCTTCGAGCTCGACGTGCTCTATGCCCGCGCCAAGGCCAAGCTGTGGACCAAGGTCGAGCGGCTGCGTGAACTCGAGAATTTGCGGCTGTCCGACTTCGGCACCCGCCGCCGCCACGGCTTCCTCTGGCAGCGCTGGTGCGTGGAAGCGGTGAAGGAGGGGCTGGGACCGTCCTTCATCGGCACCTCCAACGTGCTGCTCGCGATGGACAACGATCTCGAGGCAATCGGCACCAATGCGCACGAGCTGCCGATGGTCGCGGCCGCGCTCGCCAGGGACGACGAGGAATTGCGTTGGGCGCCCTATCGCATCCTCGACCAGTGGCGCCAGACCTATGGCGGCAATCTGCTGATCGCGCTGCCGGACGCCTTCGGGACGAAGGCCTTCCTGCGCGATGCCCCGGAATGGGTCGCCGACTGGACCGGTTTCCGCCCCGACAGCGCGCCGCCGATCCAGGCCGGCGAGGAGATCGTCGCCTGGTGGGAGAAGAAGGGCCGCAACCCCAAAGACAAGCTGCTCGTGTTCTCCGACGCGATGGATGTCGGCTCGATCGAGGAGACCTATCACCACTTCGCCGGCCGCGTACGACTGTCGTTCGGCTGGGGCACCAACCTCACCAATGATTTCGTCGGCTGCGCGCCCGACGGCTCGTTCAATCTCGATCCGATCTCACTGGTCTGCAAGGTATCGTCGGTCGACGGACATCCGGCCGTCAAGCTCTCCGACAATCCGGAGAAGGCGACCGGCATGCCCTCGGAGATCGAGCGCTATCTGCGTGTGTTCGGCGACGCCGGCCGTGTCCGCAAGCCGGTGCTGGTCTAGCGCCGGGCCAAATTCTCTCGATCGAGTAAATCGCAACGTTTGGATTCGCGACATCTGCGCGGTGATGCCGCGGCGGTTCCGGCTTCGTCGCATTTGCTGCGATCTGCGCGCATCCGTTTCATGGCGCTTTCACCTTGCGCCACGGTCTCTCGACAATTTCAGGTCGAGTTAAGCAGCGTTCCCGTCTTATTCGCGTTATCAGCGGACCGCTCCGCTGGGGTCGTTGAGCGATTTGGGGAACGCAGTGTTTCGCAGAAAAGCAACGTCGGCGAGGGAACGCAGCTTCCTTCACGTGATCAAGCTCGTCTCGCCCTTCGTCATGGTCGTTGTGCTCCAGGCGACGATTGCCGGGTTCAGCTTGGAAGTGATGTCGTCGGTTCGCGCCTATGTCGCAGGCGAGGCGATGTGGTCGCGCTCGCAGAAGAACGCCGTCTATTTTCTCAATCTCTATCTGCATTCGGGCGAAGCCAGCCAATTCGCAGAGTACCAGACATCGCTCGCCGTTCCGATCGGTGACGAATATGCAAGATGGGCCCTTGAGCGCGATCCGGTCGACGTCGAGACCGCGCGCATCGGCTTTTTGCAGGGCGGGAACCACCCGGATGACGTGCCCGGCCTGATCTGGCTGTACCGCTATTTCAACCAGGTCAGCTTCTTCCGGGAAGCGATCCGGGAGTGGACTGCCACTGACCCGATGCTGCTGGAGCTCAGCGTCTTCGGCGAAGTCATCCGGAGTGAATTGAGGAACGGTCCGATTGGCGACAGCCACCGCCTGCAAACCCTGTCGTCGCGGCTCTCCGAGCTGAACCGGCAGTTCACGGGGCATGCCGAGCGGTTCTCGACCGTGCTGGGAGAAGGCTCCCGCGCCATCAAGCTGACGCTGACATGCCTGAACATCGCGACCGCCGCGAGCTTGATCCTGCTCCTGATCTGGCACACGCGACGATTGGTGCTGCAGCGGCAGGCGTTCGAGGATGCGCTGCATGCCGAAAAGGAGCGGCTCGCCTTCCAGGCCTCGCATGACTGGCTGACCGGTATCGCCAACCGGCGAGCCTTCGAGGCGCGCCTGCAGAGCGAGCTCGATAGTCGTGGTGAAGGCTCACTCAGCCTGATCCTGCTCGACCTCGACCAGTTCAAGAGCGTCAACGACAGTTGCGGCCATCTCGCCGGCGATCGGTTGCTGTGTCAGGTCGCGCAATTGCTGCAGCGGGACCGGCGAGCGCACGATCTGGTCGCCCGGCTCGGCGGCGACGAATTCGGACTGGTCCTGCCGCAATGCGCGCCCTACGACGCCGTCGATATCGCCGAGCGGTTGCGGCGGTCGCTCGAGCTGTTCAACTTCGCCTGGGACGACCGCTGCTTTGCGGTGACCGCCAGCATCGGCGTTGCCTGCATTGCCGACGGCAATACCACACTCGAGGAGGCGATGCGGTGGGCGGATGCCGCCTGCTATCGCGCCAAGGAAAAGGGACGCAACCGGGTTCAGGTCGACAACGGGAAACCGGACGTCGTTGTCGTCGCCACCAGGCCGCGCGAAGCTGCGCGCGCGTGACAGCGGCCGTCCCGGTTAGCGTGCCGGCAGGATGCCAAGACCCACGAGATGCGCGTCCAGGAACTGCGTGACTTGCTGACGAAGCATCTGCGGCGGCACGGCGACCATGCGCTCTTCGAGGCCGAGGGAGATGATCCCGTGCACTGCCGAGAACAGCGTGCGCGACAGCAGCGCGATCTTCACGTCATCCGCATCCGGTAGCACCCGCACCAGCGGCGGATGCATCAACGCGAAGGCATCCATCACCATCTGGAGAATGTCGTCGGGATAAGGACGATCGTCCTCCATCCGATGCTCGAACAGCGAGCGCAGCAGATTGGCGTGCTCGGCGAAGAAGTCGAGATAGGTCTCGGCCAGACCAAAGAACTGGCGGACCGGGTCCTCGGCCGGAACCCCGCCCAGCCGCATCGTCAGCGCCTGAACCGTCTCCCGATTGACCGTCAGGATCACCCCGTCGAAGTCGCCGAACTCGTTATAGACGCTGCCGACCGAACAGCCGGCGGCCTCGGCCACGTCCCGAACCTTCAACGATCTCAATCCCTTAGTTGCGATAATGCGACGGGCGATCTCCAGGATCTGGAGCCGGCGCCGATTTTTTTTCTGATCTCGCAGCGATTCTTCTTGAACATTGTTCATTTTCAAGCTACTCATTTGAACAATGTTCAAATTAACCTGGAGACCTGCAAAATGCAAACCCTTGCTGTTGATATCGCCTCCACCTTCATCGATGACGCTGCGGCTCTCGTGACCGGGCTCGGCCGCGCGCTGCTGCGGTTCGCCATGGCCCCGATCGATCGCATCGCAAATGCCTGTGACATTGCCGGCGTGCTCACCGAGCGGCGCGCGACCTTCCGGATGTGGCGGGCGAGCCGCGCCAGTGCCCGCCACGAGGGCCGCCGCTTCAGCCTGCTCGGCCGCTTGAACCCCTTTCGCCATCTCGCTCACCTCACCTGAGGAGAGGCGTCCACGCATGCGTGGTCGATTCGAATGCGAGGGCCGGATGCAACAAAGGACTTACTATGTCCGGACATTCGTGGCCGACTTCGCTGATGTCAGAGATGCCGTTCAGCTTTTCCTTATCGCCCCCGGGCGATATCCCGGCAAGCGCGGCATTTCCGCCCGATACTGCGGCCGCGACGGGATATTTGCGAACCTAACGAGAGCACTTGGAGACCAACAGGATCGGAGGGACCGAGGGGGACATAGCAGGCCGGCGACCATCGTCACCTGCAAATCGCTCCTCCCATAGCCTTCCGGTCGTGACATTTCACCGACAAGGTAACAACCTCAGGCTGCCTTTCCAAAACAGGACTAGTCATGATCAGGGATTTGATGTCGTCACGCCGCTTTGCGCCGCTGTTCTGGGCGCAATTTTTCTCGGCGCTCAATGACAATGTGCTCAAGAATGCGCTCGTCATCATCCTGCTTTACAGTGCGGCGACAGGCCATGGCGATGCGCTGGTGACGGTGGCAGGCGCCGTCTTCATCTTTCCCTATTTCATCCTGTCAGGGCTTGGCGGGCAGCTCGCCGACAAATACGTCAAATCGGTCGTCGCACGGCGATTGAAATTCGCCGAGATCTTCGCGGCGGGCTTTGCCGCCGCCGGCTTTTTCCTGCACTCGGTGCCGCTGCTGTTCGCAGCGCTCGCATTGTTCGGCATCATCGCCGCCCTGTTCGGTCCCGTGAAGTATTCCATGCTGCCGGACCAGCTCGCGCTCGGCGAGCTCGCGACCGGCAACGCGCTGGTCGAAGGCGCAACCTTCATGGCGATCCTGCTCGGCACCGTCGCCGGCGGCCAGTTCGTGGCCGGCTCCGCCCATATGGGCTGGGTCGCATCGGCGGTCGTCGTGCTGGCCCTGCTGTCCTGGGCCTTTGCGTCCCGCATTCCTCAAACAACGCCGTCCGCATCTGATCTGCCCGTCGATGCCAATCCCTGGACCTCGACGCTCAGCCTGCTCAAGACGCTGCACGCGGATCACCGGCTGTGGGACGGCACCGTGATCGTCTCCTGGTTCTGGCTGGTCGGCGCCATCGTGCTGTCGCTACTGCCGGCGCTGGTCAAGGATGTCGTCGGCGGGACCGAGGGCGTGGTGACGCTGTGCCTTGCGATCTTCGCGATCGGCATCGCCATCGGCTCGCTGTTCGCGGCCAGCTTGAGCCACGTTCGGCCGAACCTCGCACTGGTGCCGATCGGCGCCATCATCATGGGCTGCGCCGGCCTTGATCTTGCCTGGGCCATCGCTGTGGCTACCAAGGGCCAGGACATCGCAGCGGTCGACTTTGCGACCTCTTTCGCCGGCTTGCGCATGCTGGTCGACTTCGTCGCTTTCGCCTTCGGCGGCGGCCTGTTCGTCGTTCCCTCCTTCGCCGCCGTGCAGGCCTGGTCGTTGCCAAATGAACGTGCCCGCATCATCGCCGCCGGCAACGTGCTGCAGGCCGCCTTCATGGTGGTCGGCTCGCTGTTCGTCGCGCTGCTGCAGGCAGGCGGATTGCATGTCGGCTGGATCTTCTTCGGCCTCGGCGTCGCCAGCTTCGGCGCGGTGTGGTTCGTCCTGACGAAGTGGGGCAAGGAAGGCGTCCGCGATTTCGGCGGACTGCTGTTCCGCGCGCTGTTCCGCACCGAAGTGCGCGGGCTCGAGAACCTGCCGCCTCCCGGCACCCGCATGCTGATCGCGCCGAACCATGTCAGCCTGATCGACGGCCCGTTGCTGCACGCCGTGCTGCCGATCGATGCGAGCTTCGCGGTCGATACCGGCATCTCCAAGGCCTGGTGGGCCAAGCCTTTCCTGCGCGTGGTCAAGCACTACACCATGGACCCGAGCAAGCCGCTGGCTGCGCGCGACCTGATCAAGCTGGTCGCTGCCGGCGAGCCGGTCGTGATCTTCCCGGAGGGACGCATCACCGTCTCCGGCTCGCTGATGAAGGTCTATGACGGCACCGCCATGATCGCCGACAAGGCCGATGCCGTCGTCGTGCCCGTTCGCATCGAAGGTGCGCAGCGCTCCCATCTCAGCTACCTCAACTCCAGCCAGATCAAGCGCTCCTGGTTTCCGCGGGTGACGGTCACGATCCTGCCCCCGGTCAAGCTGCCGATCGATGAATCACTCAAGGGCAAGGCGCGCCGCAACGCCGCCGGCGCCGCGCTCCAGGACGTGATGATCGATGCGATGGTCAAGAACGCCATGCTCGATCACTCGCTGTTCGAAGCGCTCGGCCACGCTTATCGCGACCGCGACACCGGTAAGGTCATCATCGAGGACGCACTCGGCACCAAGCTGACCTATCGCAAGCTGATCCTCGGCGCGCAGGTCCTGAGCCGCAAGCTCGAGACCGGCACCACGGCCGGCGAGAATGTCGGCGTGCTGCTGCCGAATTCCGCGGGCGTCGCCGTCGTCTTCATGGCGCTGCAAAGCATCGGCCGCGTTCCGGCGATGCTCAACTTCTCCGCCGGCCCGGTCAACGTGCTTGCCGCCATGAAGGCCGCGCAGGTCAAGACCGTGCTGACGTCGAAGGCTTTCATCGAGAAGGGCAAGCTCGACAAGCTGATGGCTGCGATCTCGGCCGAGGCCCGAATCGTCTATCTCGAGGACGTTCGCGCCTCGATCGGAGCAGTCGACAAGATCAAGGGCCTGCTCGCCGGCACCGCGCCGCGCGTCGCCCGCCAGGCCAACGATCCGGCGGTCGTGCTGTTCACGTCGGGCTCGGAAGGCACGCCCAAGGGCGTCGTGCTGTCCCATCGCAACATCCTCGCCAACGCGGCGCAGGCGCTGGCTCGGGTCGATGCCAACGCCGACGACAAGGTGTTCAACGTGCTCCCGGTGTTCCACTCCTTCGGGCTGACCGGAGGCATGATGATGCCGATCCTCGCGGGCATTCCGATCTACATGTACCCCTCGCCGTTGCACTACCGGATCGTGCCCGAGCTGATCTACCAGACCGGCGCCACGATCCTGTTCGGCACCGATACGTTCCTCACCGGCTATGCGCGCTCGGCCCATGCCTACGACTTCCGCACCCTGCGCCTGGTGATCGCCGGCGCCGAGGCGGTCAAGGACCGGACGCGCCAGGTGTTCATGGAGCGCTACGGCATCCGCATCCTCGAAGGCTATGGCGTCACCGAGACGGCGCCCGTGCTGGCGATGAACACGCCGATGGCCAACCGTCCCGGCACCGTCGGCCGCCTCTCGCCGCTGATGGAGAGCAAGCTCGACCCGGTCCCCGGCATCGAGGAAGGCGGACGCCTATCGGTGCGCGGACCGAACGTGATGCTCGGATATCTGCGGGCTGAAAATCCCGGCGTGCTCGAAGTGCTTCCCGAAGGTTGGCACGACACTGGCGACATCGTCGCGATCGACGCGGCCGGCTTCATCACCATCAAGGGCCGCGCCAAGCGCTTTGCCAAGATCGCGGGCGAAATGGTCTCGCTGTCGGCGGTCGAGAGCATCGCGACCACGCTGTGGCCGCAGGCCGCCTCGGTCGCCGTGTCGATCCCCGACCAGCGCAAGGGCGAGCGCATCGTGCTGCTGACGACGGAGAAGAACGCCGAGCGCAGCGCGATGCAGGGCCAGGCCAAGGCGATCGGCGCGTCCGAGCTGACCGTACCTGCGGCCATCATGGTGGTCGACAAGGTGCCGCTGCTCGGCACCGGCAAGACCGACTATGTCACTGCGACGACGATGGCCCGCGAGCAGGCCTCCTCGCCGGAGCGCGAGGTCGCGTAAGAGAGATGCGCGAGGCGCCTGAAATGGACAGCGCGCGGTGGCCAGGAGTGGTTCTGCTTCATGGCATCGCGCGCACCTCCGCATCCCTTAAACACCTTGAGCGGGCGCTCCAGTCAGCCGGATTTGCAACGCTCAACATCGACTATGCGAGCCGCGAGAGGCCAATCGCCGTGCTCGCCGACGATATCCACCCGGCGATCGCCCGTTTCGCTGAACGTGACGCCCCGCTCCATTTCGTCGCGCATTCGATGGGCGGTCTCGTGACGCGCACCTATATCGCCAAACACCGGCCGAACCGGCTTGGCGGCGTCGTGATGCTGGGCACGCCGAACGGCGGCAGCGAAGTCGCCGATCTCCTGAGCGGATCCCGGCTGTACCGCGTATTCTACGGGCCCGCCGGGCTCGAGCTCACAACTGCACTCCGATCGTGCGCCCCGGCCGCCGTGGACTATCCCGTCGGGGTGATCGCGGGAAATCGCTTCATCGATCCTGTCGCCGGTCTCTTCATTCTACCGAGGCCCAATGACGGACGAGTCACCGTGCAAAATGCAGTACTGGCCGGCATGACCGACCATATCGTCGTGAAGGCATCGCATACCGGACTTCCAAGCCACGCCACCGTGATCGCACAAACCATCGCTTTCCTGCGCGAGGGGCGCTTCCGGTCGGGTACCACTCACGCCGCCGGCCGCCGCTCCTGCGCGTAACGCACCAGCGCGGCGAAGCGATAGATGCCATGCACGAACTTGCCATAAGGCATGGTGATGAACAGTGCGAACACCGCCCCAAGATGCAGCGCCAGCAACGGCCCCATGGCGACGGTCCCGCGCAGGATCAGAAGCAGCATGCCGGTGAGGCCGGTCAGGAACAGCATGGCGATGAAGCCGACATCCATGCCGTAGCGGTTCTCGTCGAGCAGCGCCGGATCGCGGCGCGTTTTCGCGAGGAACAGGCCAATCGGACCAACGATGAGCCCGATGCCGCCGAGCGTGCCAAGCACCACAGGCAGATCCCACACCGGATATGGCGCCTCCCGGCCGAGCAGATAGTGGTACAGCGTGGCCACCGAGGTCGCGGCGAAGCACAGCAGGAAGCCGTAGAACGTCAAATGATGGAAAACTTTGCGCCGGTCGGTCGGCTTGTCGTCCTCATTGTAGCAGCCGACCCCACCGCCATGGAGATAGCGCAACTCACCGGCATCGCGGATCGCCTGAAAGATCGAACCGCCCTCGGCCCGTCCGCCGATCGGCGTCCCGATGTCACGCCAGAAGGCGCGCAGGCTCATACCCAGCGCGAGGATCGCGTAAAGAAAGGCGGCGCTGAACAGCGCCGCCATCGCGTTATGCGGCATCAACTTGTAGAACGCCCCGGCGCCGGTGTGCACACCGAATAGCGCGCTGTGGTCGTTCAGCGCGGCGAAGCCGAGGATGAAAGCGGCCATGCTGAGCGCTGCGATGACGCTGATGACGAGGCCGTTGCGCGTGAAAGCGCCGGACAGTGCCTGCGGCCAGGCATAGGCCGCATAGGATTCGGCGCGCGCGACCGCGAGCGTCTTGGGAACGTTGACGTTGAACTCATGGGGCGGTGAGAACTGGCAGTCGACGTAGCAGGCGCCGCAGGCATGACAGAGGTTGGCGAGATAGTTGAGATCGCCGTCGGAGAAGGCGCGCCGCATCTCCATCGCCGGGAACACCGCGCAAAGACCCTCGCAGTAGCGGCAGGAATTGCAGACCGTCATCAGACGATCGGCTTCGTCCAGGATTCTAGTTCCGTGCATGTTTCGCCGCTTCCCGTCCTGCGATCCGCCCGAACACGCTGCCGATGGTCATGCCCATGCCGGCCGCGTAGCCCTTGCCGAGCACGTTGCCGGCCATGATCTCGCCGGCCGCAAACATGTTGCCTGACGGCTTGCCGTCAGCCATCAGCATCCGCGCCTCCTTGGTCACGCGCGTCCCGAGATAGGTGAAGGTGATGCCGGGCCGCACCGGATAGGCGAGATAAGGCGGCGTCTCGATTTTGCGCGCCCAGTGCGTCTTGGGCGGCGTGATGCCTTCGGTCACGCAATCGTCCAGGACGGTGTGATCGAAGGTACCGGGCCGCACTGCGGCGTTGAATTCGGTGATCGTGTTTTCCAGCGCGGCCGGTTCAAGCTCGAGCTTGCCGGCGAGCTCGGCAACCGTTCGCGCGGCGATCGGCGGGAACAGCGTCGGCATGAAGCTCGTGACCACGGTCGAATCGAAGATGATGTAGGCGATCTGGTCGGGCTGCGCCGCGACGAGCCGGCCCCAGATCGCGTAGCGCTTCGGCCAGAGGTCCTCGCCCTCGTCATAGAAGCGCTGAGCGTGCTTGTTGACGACGATGCCGAACACGACGGAGTCGTGGCGCGTGATGATACCGCCGTCGAATTTCGGCGCGCGTGCATCGATCGCGACCGCATGACACTGGGTGGGATCGCCGACCTCCTGCACGCCCTTGTCGAGCAACATCTTCAGGATCGAGCCGCGGTTATAGGGCGTGCCGCGGATCAGGAAATTGTCCGCCGCCTCGCCCCAATATTGCTTGAGCCATTCGATGTTGGCCTCGAAGCCTCCGGCCGCGGCCACCAGAGAGGTGGCGCGGATCTCGGTCTCGCCGTTGATCGGCCGCTTCAGGCGCGCGGCGAGGAACATGCCGTCCTCGATCACGAGGTCGGTGACCTCGGCGTCGTATGCGACATTGACGCCGAGCTGTTCGGCGGTGAGATAGAGCGCGTTCAGCATCGCCCGGCCGCCACCGAGGAAGAACGAGTTGGTACGGCCGAGGCTCAGCGTGCCGCCGAGCGACGGCTGCCAGCGCACGCCCTGCTCCACGATCCAGTTCAGGATGTCCTTGGACTCCCGGATCATGTGGCGCGCAAGCACCTCGTCGGTCTGACCGCCGGTGACGCGCAGCAGGTCCTCCCAGAACTCCTCCTCGGTGTAGGGACCGGTCAGGATTTCGGTGGCAGCATCATGGGCGCAGCGCATGTTGCGGGTGTGGCGGGTGTTGCCGCCGCGATAGAATTTTGGCGCGCCTTCGAGCACGAGCACGGAGGCGCCGCCGCGGCGCGCAGCGATCGCCGCGCACAGTGCCGCGTTGCCGCCACCGATCACCAGCACGTCGTATTTGCTGCTCATACCGTCTGCCCGATGCGACGAAGTTAGAGACATTCTGCCCGCCGGTGGCTCCGGTCAACCGCATCCATCATTGCGTACTTTTGTATACAAAGATATACAGTATTCGCGCAAGCGGCATCTCTGCATGGGCAGGCTGCGCCCTGCGCGTCGAGGGACCATGGCAAGGCGCCCGGCAAGAGCAGGCGGATCGATCACGCGCGGCGCCGGCGTCGCGCTGGGCGAAGCCGTATTCCGCTCGCTTTGCGAGGCGCTTCAGGCTGGCAATTATCGCGCCGGCGATCGTCTCCGCGAGGAGGAAGTGGCGCAGCGGCTGAAGGTCAGCCGCACGCCGGTGCGCGAAGCGCTGGGGCGCCTCGCGGCACGCGGCTTCGTCGAGCCGGCCGGCGGGCGCGGGTTGATTGTCCGCAACCTCGACATATCCGAGGTACTCGAGCTCTACGCCATGCGCGAGATCATGGAGGGTGCGGCCGCACGGCTCGCTGCCGAACATGCTTCGGCGCCCGAGGTCGACGCACTCAGGGATATCGAGCAGGCCCTTGTCGAGGCGTCCGCGACCGACGCCGCCGAGATGGCGAAGCTCAACCGCACCTTTCATGAAGCGATCTGCCGCGCCGCGCGCAACCGTTATCTCGACAATGCCTCGCGCGAATTGCAGGACTGGATCGCCCTGCTCGGCCCGACCACTTTCACGATAACCGGCCGTCCCTCGACCAGCCACGGCGAGCACCAGGCCATCATCGACGCCATCGCCGCGCGCAACGGCGACAAGGCCGAACAGCTCGCGCGCGCGCATATTCGCGAGGCGCTGCGCTGCCGGCTGAAGCTGCTTCAGAAGCAGTAGGCGCTCACGCCAGCACGTCCGCGGCGACGGCTTTCGTGACGTCCTTCACATCGCTGGGCTTGAGCCGCACCTGCAAGCCGCGCTGGCCGCCATTGAGATAGACCAGATCATGCGCGAGTGCGCTCAGCTCGATCACAGTGCCGACCTTCCTGCGCTGCCCGAACGGGCTGATGCCGCCGACCTTGTAGCCGGTGAGGCGCTCGGCCTCGGGCGGCTTCATCATCTGCGCCGACTTGCCGCTGACGGCTGCGGCGAGCTTCTTCATCGAGACTTCCTGGTCGGAAGGAACGACGACGCAGACCGGCTTGCCGTCCACCAATGCCATCAGCGTCTTGAGGACGCGCGCGGGATCCTCACCGAGTGCAGCGGCGGCCTGCAGGCCGATGCTCTCGGCGTCGGGATCGTAGTCGTAGGTGTGAACGGTGAAGGCAACACCGGCGGCCGTGAGCGCGCGCGTGGCGGGAGTGACTTTGGACATGGGTCATGTCTACCACCGTCGTTGGCGCGAAGCGACACAGACGCCGCACACTCAGTCGTCGTCCCGGCGAAGGCCGGGACCCATAACCCCAGGGAGTAGTTTGGCGAATACTCGTCGTCCGGGAGTGCTGCCTCCCACAACCGATGGATTCCGCGGTGGGTCCCGGCCTTCGCCGGGACGACGACTGGGGATTACGCGGCCACCGTGACCACGGACTGCGAAGCCTACTCCGCCGCGTCCCGCATCTCCGCGCGTTCGGCCCTCGCCGCGCAGAACTTGAATTCCGGGATTTTTCCGAACGGATCGAGTGCCGGATTGGTCAACAGATTCGCTGCCGCTTCCGCGTAGCAGAATGGCATGAACACCATGTTCTCCGGTACGTCGCGGTCGGAGCGGACCTTGACCTCGACCGCGCCGCGGCGGGTTTCGAGGCGAATGAAGTCGCCGGGCGCGAGCTGCTTCTTGCGCATGTCCTTCGGCGACATGAACGCAACCGCCTCCGGCTCGATCTGGTCGAGCACCTGCGCCCGGCGCGTCATCGAGCCGGTGTGCCAGTGCTCCAGCACGCGGCCGGTCGACAGCACCATCGGATATTCATCGTCCGGAATCTCGTCCGGCGGGATGACATGAGCCGGCACGATCTTGCCGCGGCCACTCGCGGTCGGGAAGCCCGTGGTGAAGATGATCTCATTGCCGGGCTTGTTGGGATCGTCGGCCGGATAGGTGACAGCGCCTTCGCGCACCAGCCGCTCCCAGCTGATGTTTTTGAGCGAGGGCATCAGCTCCGCCATCTCTGTGTAGACCTCGCCGGGACCGGAGTAGTTCCAGGGCAGGCCCATGCGCTTGCCGATCTCCTGGATGATCCAGAGATCCTGCCGCGCATCGCCGGGCGGCTTGATCACCTGACGCGCGAGCTGCACCCGGCGATCGGTGTTGGTGAACGAGCCGTCCTTCTCCGCGAAAGCCGAGGCCGGCAGGATGACATCGGCGTGGAACGCGGTCTCGGTGACGAAGAGATCCTGCACCACGAGATGATCGAGCATGGCGAGCGCCTGGCGCGCGTGCTGCAGATCGGGATCGGACATCGCGGGGTTCTCGCCCTCGATATACATGCCCTTGATCTCGCCAGCGTGGATCGCATTCATGATCTCGACCACGGTCAGGCCGCGGACGGGATCGAGATCCTGCTGCCAAAGCTTTTCGAAACTGCCGCGCAGATCGTCACGGCCGACCGGCTGGTAGTCCGGCAGGAACATCGGGATCAGGCCGGCGTCAGAGGCGCCCTGCACGTTGTTCTGGCCGCGCAGCGGATGCAGGCCTGTGCCGGGGCGTCCGACCTGGCCGGTGATCAGCGCCAGCGCAATCAGGCAGCGCGCATTGTCGGTCCCGTGGACGTGCTGGCTGATCCCCATACCCCAGAAGATGATCGAGGATTTGGCACGCGCATAGGTACGCGCGACCTCGCGCAGCGTCTGCGCCGGGATGCCGCAGATCGCTTCCATCTTCTCCGGCGTGAACTCCTTGATCTTGTCCTTGAGGTCTTCGAAGCCCTCGGTGTAGCCGGCGATGTACTGGTCGTCAGTCAAGCCTTCGGTGATGATGGTGTTGATCATCGCGTTCAGCATGGCGACGTCGGAGCCGGGCTTGAACTGCAGATGCTTGGTGGCGTGACGCGACAGCGTCTGCCGGCGCGGATCCATCACGAACAGCTTGGCGCCGTTCTGCTTGACCGCGTTCTTGATGAAGGTCGCTGCGACCGGATGGTTCACGGTCGGGTTGGCGCCGATCACGATGATGACCTCTGCGTCCATCGCGGCCGAGAACGGTGCCGACACCGCGCCCGAGCTCAGGCCCTCGAACAGCGCGGCGACTGACGAGGCATGGCACAGACGGGTGCAGTGGTCGACATTGTTCGAACCAAAGCCGGTGCGCACCAGCTTCTGGAACAGATAGGCTTCTTCGTTCGAGCCCTTGGCCGAGCCGAAGCCGGCCAATGCCTTCACGCCCTTCTCGTCGCGGATCTTGACGAGGCCCTTGGCGGCGATGTCGAGCGCTTCATCCCAGCTCGCTTCACGGAAATGGGTGAAGGGGTTGGCGGGGTCGACCTGATCGTTGGAATCCTTCTTCGCATTCGGCAGCCGCACCAGCGGCTTGGTCAGGCGATGCGGATGGTGGATGTAGTCGAAGCCGAAGCGGCCCTTGACGCAAAGACGGTTGTGATTGGCAGGGCCGTCGCGGCCCTCGGCATAGATCACCTTCTCGTCCTTGACCTCGTAGGTCACCTGGCAGCCCACGCCGCAGAACGGGCAGAGCGAATCCACCTTCTTGTCGGCATAGGTGACGCGGGTCTGCTTGTCGTCGAGCATCACGGCCGGCATCAGCGCGCCGGTCGGGCACGCCTGCACGCACTCGCCGCAGGCGACGCATGTGGACTCGCCCATGGGATCGTCGAAGTCGAACACGATCTTGGCGCCGTGATTGCGGTAGGCCATACCGATGACATCGTTGACCTGGACCTCGCGGCAGGCGCGCACGCAGAGGCCGCACTGAATGCAGGCATCGAGATTGACGCGCATCGCCGGATGGCTGGCGTCGGTCTCCCAGCGCTCGGCGGCGGGGAAGCGGCTCTCGGTGACGCCCGTTGTCTCGGCCCAATGCCAGAACTTCGAATCCGGATCGTGCGAGGTCTCGCGCGCCGGCTGGTCGGCGACCAGCAGCTCCATCACCATCTTCTGCGCGGAGACCGCGCGCGCGGATTCGGTCTTCACCTTCATGCCGACCGACGGCGTGCGTTTGCAGGAGGCGGCAAGTACACGTTCGCCCTCGATCTCGACCATGCAGGCGCGACAATTGCCGTCGGGGCGATAGTCCGGCGCGGGCGAATAGCACAGATGCGGGATCTCGCGGCCCTGACGTTTTGCGACCTGCCAGATCGTCTCGCCGGGTTTGGCCTCGACCTGCTTGCCGTCGAGCTCGAACGTAATTTTCGTCATTCGGCCGCGTCCTTGAACTCGTCAGGGAAATATTTGATCACGGAGGACAACGGATTCGATGCCGCCTGTCCGAGCCCGCAGATCGAGGCATCACGCATCGCCTGGCTCAATTCCTCCAGCAGCGCGCGGTTCCAGACCGGCTTCTGCATCAGCTGTGCCGCCTTCTGGGTTCCGACGCGGCACGGCGTACACTGGCCGCAGCTCTCATCCTCGAAGAACTTCATCAGGTTCAGCGCGGCGGCACGAACGCTGTCCTTCTGCGACAGGATCACGATCGCGGCCGAGCCGATGAAGCAGCCGTATTTCTCCAGCGTACCGAAATCGAGCGGGATGTTGTCCATCGTGGCCGGCAGAATGCCGCCGGACGCGCCGCCCGGAAGATATGCATAGAACTGATGGCCGTCGGCCATGCCGCCGCAATATTCGTCGATCAGTTCGCGCACGGTGATGCCCGCAGGCGCGAGCTTCATGCCGGGGTTCTTGACGCGGCCGGAGACCGAGAAGCTGCGCAGTCCATGGCGCTCGTGGCGGCCATTGCCCTTCCACCAGTCGGCGCCCTTCTCGATGATGTCGCGCACCCACCACAACGTCTCGATGTTGTTGATCAGCGTCGGCAGGCCGAACAGGCCGACCTGGAACGGATAAGGCGGCTTGTGCCGCGGCAGGCCGCGCTTGCCCTCGATGCTTTCGAGCAGCGAGGACTCTTCACCGCAGATATAGGCGCCGGCGCCGCGGCGCATGTGCAGCGTCGGGCCGCCCGCGGGAAGCTTCGCGATCTCCCGCTCGAGAATCTCGCGCGAAGCCGGATATTCGTCGCGCAGATAGATGTAAACGTCGGAGGCCTGCACCACATGCGCGCCGATCAGCATGCCCTCGATGAAACGGTGCGGATCGGTCTCGAGATAATAGCGATCCTTGAACGTGCCGGGTTCGCCTTCGTCGCCGTTGATCGCCATCAGCCGCGGACCGGGCTCACCGAGCACCGCGCGCCATTTGCGACCCGTCGGGAAGCCGGCGCCGCCGAGGCCGCGCAACGAGGCGTCATCGAGCCCCTTCAGCAGATCGTCCTTCGACAGTTCGCCGGAGCGCACACGCCCCAGCAGCTTGTAGCCGCCGCCGGCGACATAGGCGTCGTAGTCCATGTACTTGGGCAGATGCGCGTGGGTCTCGCCGGCCTTCGCCGCCGCCATCACGTTGGCGACGGTGGCATAGTCGACGAAGTTGTGCCCGACTTCCGCGGCCGGCGCCGTATCGCAGCGGCCGACGCAGGGTGCGCGCACGACCCGGATGCCGGGACCGGACGCGCTCTGCAGATCCTCGAGCAGCTTCTCACCGCCGAGCATGGCGCAGGTGAGCGAGTCGCAAACGCGGATCGTCAGCGGCGCGACGTCAGGCTCGCCTTCCTTCACCACATCGAAGTGCGCATAGAAGGTGGCGGTCTCGAACACTTCGGCAAAGGCTAGCTTCATCTCGTCGGCAAGCGCGGCGAGATGGGCGGCCGATATCTGGTGATACTTGTCCTGGATCAGGTGGAGATATTCGATCAGAAGATCGCGCCGCCGCGGGCGATCGCCGAGCAATTGCTCGATCTCATGCGAGGCTGTCGGGTCGACTTGGCGGCCCTTGGGCGTGGCCTTGGCTCGCTTCCGTCCCTCGCCCGGATGCTCGAACGAGCGGACCTCATGCACGTCGTGGCTCATCGATCGTCTCGTAAACCTTCTTTAGAACACGTCCAACCCTAACCTTTGGCATACCAGATGCCAAGAGAATTTCGTCGTTTAGATAAGCATTTAAGGGGGCATGCGGCCAACGAGCCCCATGTCCTTCACGCCAAACTCTTCGCGGGAACCCTGGACTCAGCTCTTGTTCATGCACTCTTCGATGTAGAACCAGCGGTCATCGCCGGTCAGGCCCTTAGATTTCACCTCGCCGCGGCAGGCCTTGAGCTTCGGCTTGTTGGCCGACCACTTGGCCTTCATGTCCTTCAGCTTCTGCATCGTGAGCTTGATCTTGCCCGGCTTGGCTTCGGTCGCCGCGGCCGGCGCCGTCGTGGCAGGCGCCGCCGCGGTCTGCGCGGACGCGACATGAACGCTTGCAGCCAGCAGCATGGCGGCAAGGCAGATTCGGGTACGAAGCATAGGAATCCCCTTAGGTCCCATTCTCAATCATTTTGTCAGGCAAGCACCGCAGGTGGCTGGTGTCAGCCTCCCGCGGTGGTGGGATTGCGATCAGAAGATCTTGACGGCACTTTCCAACGTCTTCCAGACGCCCCAGGCCAGGGGAACGCCGACGAAGGCCCAGAACAATGCCGCCTTGGCGTCCAGGCCGCCCCTGCCAATGCCGAACGAGCCATGCTGGATCGCCGCTTCGCTCTTTGCGCTGGCCGCCTGCAAGCGGGCGACTTCCTCGTGGCTCATGTTCCACTTGGGATCGACGGGCTTGATCAGATAGTTGCAGATCAGGCCGGCAATCAGCATGGCGCAGAGGATGTACATGGTCGTGTTGTAGAGTTGATCACGCGGCACACCGGCGGCGAGTTGGAACTCTCGGATGTAGTTCACCACCACAGGACCGATGATGCCTGCGGTCGACCACGCCGTCAGCAGCCGGCCATGGATGGCACCGACGAACTGGGTGCCGAACATGTCGGCGAGATAGGCCGGCACGGTCGCGAAGCCGCCACCATACATCGACAGGATGATGCCGAAGCCGACCACGAACAGCAGCTTCGAGCCCATCGCCGCAAAGGTCGGCGCGAGTGCGTAGAGCGCGATGCCGAGCAGGAAGAACGTGTAGTAGGTGTTCTTGCGGCCGAGATAGTCCGACAGCGAGGCCCAGAAGAACCGGCCGGCGATGTTGAACAGCGATAGCAGACCGGCAAAGCCCGCCGCGATGCCAGCGATGACGGTCTTCTGCTCAGTCGAGAGCTGGCTGAAAGTCAGATCGGGCAGACCGATCAGCTTACCGGCAAAGATCTCCTGCAACATCGGCGAGGCCATGCCGATCACGCCGATGCCGGCCGACACGTTGAGGCAGAGCACCCACCAGATCAACCAGAACTGCGGCGTCTTGTGCGCGTTGTCGAGATGCACATGGTGCTCGGTGATCATCGACTTCTTTTCGCTCGGTGGCGTCCAGCCCTCGGGCTGCCAGCCGACCGGGATCACGCGATAGGCAAACGCGCCGATCATCATGAAGACGAAGTAGATGACGCCCATCGCGACGAACGTCTCCCAGACGCCGACTGAGGTCGGCGTCTTGAAATAGTTGATCAGCAGGTTGGCGAGTGGCGCACCGATCATCGCGCCGCCGCCGAAGCCCATGATGGCCATGCCGGTCGCCATGCCGCGACGGTCGGGGAACCATTTCACCAGCGTCGACACCGGCGAGATGTAGCCGAGGCCGAGGCCGACACCGCCGATCACGCCGCAGCCAAGCCACATGATCCAGAGCTGGTGGACATAGACGCCGAACGCGCCAATCAGAAGACCGCCGCCCCAGCAGCAGGCGGCGACGGCACCGGCCTTGCGCGGCCCGGCGCGCTCGAGCCAGCCGCCCCAGATCGCGGCGGAGACGCCGAGCAACACGAAGAACAGGGTGTACATCCACCCCAGGCTCGCGACCTTCCAGTCGCAAGTCGTGGTGAACAGCTCCTGCCACAGCGACATGTCGGGGCACGCCTTGCTCTGCGTGATGCCGATCGCACGCGACAACGGCAGCCAGAACACCGAGAAGCCATAGGCCATGCCGATGCAGAGATGGATGCAGAGCGCGGCCGGCGGCACCAGCCAGCGATTGAAGCCGGCCTTCGCAACCGTATGTTCGCGATCGAAAAGTCCCGCGCCAGCGCCTGAAATGCTTCCAGCGCCTTCGATAGTCGTCATGCACCCCTCCCCCTGCAGTCGCCCTTCTGAGCGAGACTGCCGCTACGATCCTGTACCTCAGCCCCTTGCGGCACAGCGATTGTCCCTGCTGCCCCGCACAATCACCCGACACGCGCCAGATCCGTCACGCGTGTCTGAAAAGTTAACCCCTCGAACGAGGGTCTATGCCCGATACGATTTGCAGGCTTCGTGCGCGGCCCGCTGCCCCGCGTATCGCGGACAAGACTCAACCTCCGCGCCTGCGCGCGCAAAGTCAATTGGGGCAGAAGCCGCGATCGATGTCGATAGTTAAATGGTCGGTATCCGCGCGGTAACGCGCTCAAGAACGCAGCGCAGCATTGGCGCTGTCTATCGAGCCATTCGCTTTTTCTATCAAGAACACGATGCGCGCGTCGTTGCGCTCGGTGATCTCCACCGTATCGCCGGTCTCGCGGATCAGGTTCGGAATGTCAATCACCGACAAGGGATCAGTGCAGTACACTTCGAGCTGATCGCCCGGCTGCAATGGTTTCAACGCCTTGCGTGTTTTCAAGGCTGGGAGCGGGCATTTCAGCCCGGTGAGGTCGAGCGTCGTTCGGGTCATGACCGCAACATGGCGGGAGGGATCGCGGACGTCAACGCAAGGGCTTCAGAGCAGACCCGCGTAGGACAGGAAACCTACGCTCTCGCCTGGCTCGACGCGCGTGACGCCTTCACCCAGTTCAATCAGGCCGTCAGTCTCCACCAACGATGACAGCAACCCGGCGCCTTCGCGCGGAAACTTGACGGCTTCCAGCGCGCCGTCCTGCGCGCGCCGCAAGGAGACGCGCACATATTCGCGACGGCCCGGCTTCTTCTTGTAGCTGAACGCCGCGCGCAGCGGGATCGGCAACAGTGGTTCCGGCAAACTGCCGGCGAGCGCCAGCACCGTCGGCCGCACCACATGGACGAATGTGACGAAACTCGCGACGGGATTGCCGGGCAATCCGACCAGCGGTGTCCCGTCGATGATGCCCATCGCCACGGGCCGGCCAGGCTTGATCGCCATCCGCCACAGCACGAGTGAGCCGACGCTTTCGACCGCCGCCTTGACGTGGTCTTCCTCGCCGGTCGAGACGCCGCCGGTGGTCAGGATCAGATCATGGTGGCCCGCAACCTGCTTCAATCCGCTCGCGAGCGACGCACGCTCGTCGCGCAAGATGCCGAGATCGGAGACCTCGCAGCCGAGCCGCCGCAGCATCGCCATCAGCATGAAGCGGTTGGAATCGAACAGCTGCGAGGCCGCGCGCGGCTCACCTGGCGAGGCCAGTTCGTCGCCGGTCGAGAACACGGCGACACGGATACGCCTGACGACATCAAGCCGGGTCAGACCGAAGGCGGCGGCAAGCGCAACATGCTGCGGCCGCAGCCGCTGGCCGGCGCGCAGAGCGACCTGCCCCAGCGGGATATCCTCTCCAGCCGGGCGCACATTGGCGCCTCGCTTCAGCCCGGGTGGCAGCACGACCTTGCCTGATTCGTCGATACGAACGTCTTCCTGCATGAAGACGGTCTCGGCGCCCGGCGGCATCGGCGCGCCCGTGAAGATACGCGCCGTATGGCCGGGCTTGATCGGCGCCTGCGCAAGGCCGCCAGCCTGGATGCGGCCATCGAGCGGGAATGCCTGTTCTGTTTTCCCGGGGAGGTCGGCATTGCCCACGGCGTAGCCGTCGACAGCCGAGTTGGTGAAAGGCGGCAGCGGCAGCGGCGCCACGATATCGTGTGCGAGCACGCGCCCGTCGGCCTCAACCAGCGCCACAGTCTCGATATCGGCAATCGCGCTGACGCGGGCCGTGATCAGGCCAACGGCCTCGTCGACCGACATCATCGGTCCGCCGAAGGCAAAACAATCATCCGATAGCTGCGCCATGGTGCCTCGTCAGCGCATCGCGGCGCTTCTTGCAACTGCTTCCTCGACCGGCATCGCCGCACGCAGGAGCAATGCCGCGGCAGCCTCGATATCGTCGAGATGGACCGTCGGCAGTCGGGTTTCAACCTTGGCGTCGGTCGCAATTCCGGCAATGCCGGGATCGTCGGGAAACAGCAGCGGCTTGTCGTTAGCGGCGCGATGCACCTCGATCTTGCGATGCGGCTCGCGCTTGAAGCCTTCGACCACCACGAGATCGACGGCGGACAATTTGCCCAAGAGTTCCGGGAGCCGCGGTTCGGCTGCACCACGCAATTCGTGCATCAGGGCCCAGCGGTTCGACGAAGCCACCAGCACCTCAGCCGCCCCCGCCTCGCGATGGCGCCAGGAATCCTTGCCGGGCACATCGACGTCGAACTGGTGATGCGCATGCTTGATGACTGAGACGCGCAACCCCTGCGCGTTGAAATGCGGAATCAGCCGCGTCAACAACGTTGTCTTGCCCGCACCACTCCAACCCGCAAGGCCGATGACTTTCATCGCAACTCAATCTCCGCCGACTGCATCACGCGTCCGGAACCACCTTCTCCATCGTCGTGAGCATGCTTATATCGGCTTGAACCGATTGTCATGCTAACGTCGCCCCCATGATGAAGATCGACAAAGCCCCGGTACCCCTGATTGTCCCCAACCCCGACGACCCCCGTCTGACCCAGAGCGTGACCGGGACAGACCAGACCGGTGCCAAGGTCGAGATCAAGGTGCCGATGGAACGGCCGCTGACGCTCTACCTGAATTCGCAGGAGATCGTCACCATGATGACGATCGGCGACTATCCCGAATATCTGGCGCTCGGCTACCTGCTGAACCAGAACATGCTGAAATATAATGATGCCGTCACCGAGGTCGAATACGACGACGACCTCCAGGTCGTCGTCGTGCGCACCTCACATCACACCAATTTCGAAGCTAAGCTGAAAAAGCGGACCCAGACCTCGGGCTGCGCGCAGGGCACCGCCTTCGGCGACCTGCTCGAGGCGGTTGAGAGTGTCGCGTTGCCGAAGGCCGAGCTGCGCACGTCCTGGCTTTACCAGATGACCCAGACCATCAACACCATGCCCTCGCTCTATCTGGAGGCCGGCGCGATCCATGGCTGCGTGCTGTGCAAGGAAGGCGAGCCGCTCTGCTACACAGAAGACGTTGGCCGCCACAATGCCGTCGACAAGATCGCGGGCTGGATGTACCGCCACGGCGTCGATCCTTCCGACAAGATCCTCTACACCACGGGACGCCTCACCTCAGAGATGGTGATCAAGACCGTGCGGATGGGCATTCCAATCCTGGTGTCGCGCTCCGGCTTCACAGCCTGGGGCGTCGATCTCGCGAGACAAGTGGGGCTGACGCTGGTGGGACGCACCCGCGGAAAGCGCTTCATCGCACTCGCGGGCGAGGAACGGATCGTCTACGACCAGAATCTCGCTTACGTCGAGGAAGAGTCGGCGAAGCACAAGCGCAAGGGTGAAGGTGGTGACGACTGACATTCCGGCCACACAAGGCGTGCTGCTTGCTGGTGGCCTTGCGCGCCGCATGGGCGGCGGCGACAAGCCGATGCGGACCATCGGCGGCCG
Organism: Bradyrhizobium sp. T-1; assembly: GCF_053592855.1. Taxonomy (NCBI): domain Bacteria; kingdom Pseudomonadati; phylum Pseudomonadota; class Alphaproteobacteria; order Hyphomicrobiales; family Nitrobacteraceae; genus Bradyrhizobium; species Bradyrhizobium sp. T-1. The sequence continues at coordinate 6,903,822 of NZ_CM132115.1, forward strand.
CACCATTTTGGAGCGCGTGATCGCGCGCCTCGCACCCCAGTGCGACGGATTGATCCTCAACGCGAATGGCGATCCTACGCGTTTCGCCGCGTTCGGCCTGCAGGTCATCGCAGACGACGTGCCCGGCTTCCCCGGCCCGCTCGCCGGCATTTTGGCCGCGCTCGACTGGACCGCGATGAACCGGCCTGACCTCGAATGGGTGCTCAGCGCCGCCGGCGACTGTCCGTTCCTGCCGCGCGATCTCGTCGCGCGCCTGCATGAGGCACGAACGCGAGAGAGCGCGCAGCTCGCGGTCGCCGCATCCGGCGACCAGTCGCATCCGGTGATCGGCCTGTGGCGCGTCACCTTGCGCAACGAGCTGCGTCACGCACTGGTCGTCGAGGATCTCCGCAAAATCGACCGCTGGACCGCACGCTATCCGCTGGCGACGGTGACCTGGGCGGCCGAGCCGATCGACCCGTTCTTCAATGCCAATACGGTCGAGGACATCGCCGACGCCGAGCGTCTGGCGGCGCTGGATGACGCGGCCTGAGCCGCTTTACGATTTTGGGAATTCGTTGAGAAGCTGCGCCCAGATGATCGCGAAGGCGATGAGGCCGGCAACGCCGACCAGGATCGTGAACCGCGGCAGCCGGTTGATCGCGACCAGCAGCCAGGCCGGCAGGAAGAACAGCCCAAAAATCATGCCGAGCGGAAATACCGCGAGCCACTGAAAGCCGGTGCCGTCACCCTGCGGGACATGGGCGATCGCATAGAACGTATAGAGCCAGAACAGCGTGCCGGCCGCCGCCAGAAGGGCGGCGATCTTGCGGAAATTAAGGGGTGTCAACGCGGTCATGGCCTGGCTCATGCCCTTGGTCGCGGCGATGGCCATCCCAGTTCATGGGAGCATCGAACCGGTCTGAGGTGAGCTGCGACTACCGATCGGGACACGCCTCGGATCAGTCATGATCGACCCCCTCCTGAACGCCATCTTCACAGTCGTCGATTTCGTGTTCGACCTTTCGATCGCGATCGATCGCACCAAACGGCTGGGCCGACAGGCCACAGGCAGCGACAAGATCGTCGATGTCCCTCCGGACCCAAAGCCCTTGCCGCCAGCCGCACAGCGTGCGCTCGCGGAAGCCGAGGAGCGGGAACGCGCCCGTGAGGCGGCAGCTCAAGCCGCCAGCGGCACCGACCAGGCATCGTAGCCGTAAACCCAGCTCGTATCGGTCCGCTGCTTCAGCCAGATATTGGCGCGCGAGGTCTCCTGCACCCGTGTGGTCCGCACCTTGCGCGTCGCCTCGTAGCGGCGAAAGGCATCTGCAACGCCGTCACGGTCGACGCCGTCGAGGCAGCGTGACAGCACGGCAGCATCCTCGATCGCCATCGCCGCGCCCTGCGCCATATAGGGTGTCATGGGATGGCAGGCGTCTCCTAACAGCGTGACCTTGCCGTCAGCCCAGCGATCGAGCGCCTCGCGATCCATGATCGCCCATTTATGCACGTCGGGACACGCTGCGAGCACCTGCGTAACCTGCGGATGAAAGCCCTCGAACGAGGCGCGCAGGTCGCGCACATCGCCCTTCGCCGACCAGGACTCGATGCGAAAGTTCGGCTCGGGCTGGCTGGTGACGAGATAGACCTCACTTCGATCCGGCTTGACGTAATAGATCACGATGTGACGATCCTCGCCCCACCATTTGGTGCAATCGTCGATCGCCTCACCGAGCAATGCGGCGGGATAGGTGGTGCGATAGGCAATGCGGCCGGTGAATGTGACCGGCGCAGTATAGAACAAAATGTCACGCACCGCCGAATGCACGCCGTCGGCGCCGACCACGGCATCGGCAACGACGCTGGCACCGTCGGCAAAGCTCAGCCGGACTCCTTCGCTGGTCTCGTCGAGGCCGACGAGCTTGTGATTGAGCCTCACAAACTCATCCGGCACCACGCTCGCCAGCGCCGCATGGAGATCGCCACGATGCGCCAGCAGATAGGGCGCGCCAAACCTCTCTTCTGCGCTCTCGCCAAAGATCATGTCGAACTTGATGTCACCGCTCTTCCAGTCGCGGTTGTTCCATGAGCGCGGATAGAACGCGTGCTGGCGCATCCGCGCCTCCAGCCCAAGCTCGCGCAGCACCTTCATGGCATTGCAGCCGATCTGGATGCCGGCGCCGATGCGGGCGAACCGGGAGGCCTGCTCGTAGACCATCACGTCGATGCCGACGCGCCTGAGCGCCGCAGCGGTCGCAAGCCCGCCCATGCCGGCCCCCACGATCGCAACCGAAAGCGGCCTTGCCATCGCGTCCCCCACCCTGTTTTCCGCGCGGCTTGAGTGCCGCGTCGACATCTATGCGGGCCGGAAGCCCGCGTGCTCCAGCGCCGTGCGCGCCTCGTCCGAGCCGAGCGCATCGAGAAACGCCTGCACGGCCGGACGCTGCTTGCGCGCCGTCACCAGCGCGAAATCATAATGCTCTTCCGCGAAGGGAATGAAACCGAGCCCAACCGCATGGGCGACCGGCGCAATGGTCATGCCCCAGTCGGCACGGTGCTGCGCGACGGCCGCGGCGACCGCGTTGTGCGAGCGCGGCTGATTCCAATAGCCCTCCGGGCGCGCGCCCCCGAGCAGCCGGTCGATCAGGATGCGCGTGCCCGCGCCCTGGTTACGGTTGACCATGATGCAGGCGGGATCGGCGAGTGCGGCAGTAACAGCCTGCTTCGCGCTGCGCCCCTCGAAACGCCTATCGCCTTTCCGGAACACGATGCCCTGCATTCGCCGCCAACCCGGCACGAGTTCGAGCCCGTCGACGAGATAGGGCGTGTTGTAGGTCTCGCTCTTGTCGTCGAACAGGTGGATCGGTGCGAGATCGCATTCGCCGCGCTTTGCTGCCGCAAGCCCACCGAGGCTGCCGACCGCAATCGAGCGCACCGTGAGGCCCGCAGACGCGAGCTGCGCGGTGACGAGATCGAGGCCAATGCAATGGCTGCCGACGATGACGAGATCGGGCACGCGCACATGCGGCGTGAACAGCGTCACCTCGGCCTCGGTGCCGGCCGGCATCTGGTCGGCGAGCGCGTCGATGCGCAGAAAGCCGTCGGCCTGCGCAAAGGAGGTGATCGCCCCAGAGCCTTTGCCTGAGGGATAGGCGATCAGGCCGTCCTTGCCTTCGACCAGTGAGACCATGGCGAATTCGGTGCGACCAAGCTCGGAGGCGATGCGCACTGGCACCGTCGCGCTCACCTTGGCATCGGAGCGCGGCGGCAGGCCGGCCATTTTGCGCAGCGCCGGCACGATCATGTCGTGGAAGGTGAACATCGCCGAGGTCGGGAAACCCGGCAGGATCACCACCGGCTTGCCGTCGCAGACCGCAAGGCACAGCGGCTTGCCCGGCTTGAGCGCCACGCCGTGTGCGATGATGCCGGGCTGGCCGAGCCGGCCAATGATGCGATGGGACAGGTCACCCGCGCCTTTCGACGTGCCGCCGGAGAGCACCAGCATGTCGGCATCCGCCAGCGCCTGGCGCATGGCCGCTTCGAGCTTGGCTTCGTTGTCGGGAATGGCGCCGAGGAAGATCGCCTCGCCGCCGTTCTCATCGATTGCGGCTGCGACGATGGCGCCATTGGTGTCGTAGATCGCGGCAGGGCCAAGTGCCTCGCCGGGCTGCACCAGCTCGTCGCCGGTGGAAATCACGGCAACACGCGGTTTCCGCGCAACTTTCACCTCGGCGATGCCGCAGGCCGCCAGCATGCCGATCTCACGCGAGCCGATGATTGTGCCGGCGCGCAGCAGCGCCTCGCCGCGCGCGATGTCGGATCCGGCGTAAGAGACGAATTGCCCCGGCGAGACCGCGCGACGAACTTCGATCCCATCGGGCCTGCCGGGCTGGGTGTGTTCGACCATCACGACGGCATCGGCACCACGCGGCAGCGGGCCACCGGTGGCGATCGGCGTTGCGGTCCCCACCGCGACTTGCAGCACCGGCGCGACGCCGCAATGAATCGTCTCGCCGTTCAGTGCGAGCCGTACGGGCGCGGCTTCGCTGGCCATTGCTAGATCCGCCGAGCGGGCGGCAAAGCCGTCGACATTGGAACGGTCAAATGGCGGTACGTCGATCGACGCCGTGATATCCTCAGAGAGCACCCCGCCGAGTGCATCGGCGAGCTTGCGCGCCTCTCTGGGGATCGCACGCGGGAACAGGGCCTTCTCGAAGCGCGCCAAGGCTTCCTCGCGCGAGAGGATCTTGAGAAACTGTTCCTGCTCGAGCCCGCTACGGTCTGGCGGCTTTGGGATCATCGTCATGCGGAATCCATATCATTCCCGCATCAGATAAGCATCGACCGGTTCGCCCGCCGCAAATCCCTCGTGGCTGGCGGGAATGAGCAGCCATGCATCGGCGCTGGCGATGGCCCGGAGCGGCCATTCGCCCACGGCAAGCGGCATCCACGTCTTATGTTCCCCGGACAGCAGCGCGATTTCGGCGATCCCGACGCTGGAGGCGACCTTGCGCGCGAGCGGCAAGGTCACGGCGCAGCGCGGCTGCCGCGCCGACAATTGGTCGACGAGTGGAAGCACCAGCGCGAACCAGACCGCCAGCGCCTGAGCTGGTGACCCGGGCAAGGCGACGACGGGAACCTTTCCGAGCCGCCCTGAGGCTGCGGTGCGTCCGGGCTGGAGCGCAACACCATGACTGAGCTGCGCTCCGCGCTGAACCAGCGCCGCGACGACGGCGTCCGCACGACCGACGCCGGTGCCACCGATCGTCAGCAGGAGCTCGCAGGCGGAAGCATCGAGCGCCTCCGCGATCGATGCGACATCGCGCGATCCGACTTCATGCGCGCTCACATCAAGTCCCGCCCCGCACGCGAGGCCGGCGATCATCTGCATCGTCGCGGTCGCGCCCGGCACGTTGACGATGCGGAGCCGCGGCCGTCTGACACTCAGTCTACCGTAGCCAGCGACACGCGCGAGCAACAAAGCCGCCGCGCCGACGGGATATCCCGCCGCGGCCGCGAGCGAGTCCTCCGCGATGTCGCCGCCGCTACGCCCTACGCCTTGCCCAGGAACGCCCTCCGCCAGCACCTGGGCCAGCGGGCCCGACACCTCGACGGCGCCAACATCGAGAACGCAATCGCACCCCGCCGGCATCGCGTCGCCAGCGTCGACCCACGCCGGAAGCTCGGTCAGAGGCACCGGCGAATAGGAGGACGCGCCGACGAGATCGTTGGCGCGCAACGCCCAGCCATCCACGGCGGCGATGTCGCGCGGTGGATAGGCTGGCAGCAACGGCATTCCCGCGGCGATACAGCCGGCCGCTTCAGCCAATGGCAAATCCACCGGCGCGACCGGGTCAACGCCCTCCAGCAGCGCGGCGAGCGCGGTGTGGAGCGGCGTGAGCGAGGGCGGCAGGCGCTGGGTCATGCCTCATGATGGATCACGCATCGCTCAATTTGGCAACCGCTGGCGCTTCCGACCATCAACCGCCTGATTTGTCCGCATTCGGAAAGAACACCTGCTGCCCGTCGACCTTGTAGCCGGCGATCGCTGCCTGCCCCTCAGACGAGATCAACCAGTCGACGAAGATCTGGCCCAGGTCCTTTCGGACACTCGGATGCTTCTCGGGGTTCACCAGCATGACGCCGTATTGGTTGAGCAGCCGCTTGTCGCCCTCCACGACGATGTCGAGATCGCCGCGGTCCTTGAAGGCGATCCAGCTGGCGCGATCCGTGAGCACATACGCATTCGCCGCGCGTGCGGCGTCGAAGGCGGCCGTCATGCCGGGCCCGTTCTCGCGATACCAGGCACCCTTGGCGCTGGCGATGTCGATGCCGGCGACGATCCAGAGCGCGAGCTCCGCCGCGTGAGTGCCGGAACGATCGCCGCGCGTCACGAACAACGCCCCCTTGGCCTCGATCGCTTTCAGCGCAGTGGCGATGTCCTTGCCCTTGACGCCTGCGGGATCACTCTTCGGTCCGATCAGCAGATAGTCGTTGTACATCACGTCGAAGCGCTTCGATGCAAAACCGTCAGCGACGAACTTCTCCTCCAGCGGCCGCGCATGCATCAGCACCACGTCGGCCTCGCCGCGCCGCGCACCGTCGAGCACCTGATCGGCGCGCCGTGCGATCACGGTCACCTCGATGCCGGACTTGTCGCGGAAGATCGGCAGCAAATAATCGAGCAGCCCCGACTCCTGCGTCGACGTCGTCGAGGCCAGGACGATAGCGCGCTCCTCGGCAAACGAGGCCGAAATGCTCCCGCCGAGGCCGCAGAGAAGCGCAAATGCAAAAGTCAGTCGGCGAACAGCCATGCGGGGTTCCCTTGAATACGACCCGATCATGATGATCGATTGCGCCGCACTCGTGACGATCTTGCTCGCCGCACGGGCAACAGGAAATAGAGTTTGGCTTTGGCCACTACCAAAGGGCAAGTTCGCGATACATTGCGTGCCGAAGCGAGCAAGCCGGGAATTTTCGGCAATCAATCAACCGGCTCGTTGACCGCAATCACACCGACAAAGCGGGCCGCAAGGCTCACACCATTCGAGCCTCGCAAGATCGTCAACCAAAATCAAAACACGCGTCGGGATGTGTTGCAAAGCAACGAGATCATCGGGCATGGTTCGCAAAGACAAAAAGTTGAGTGCAGAATTCCACCTGCGTTGAACGCCAAAAAGAAGCAAGAATTTGCATAGGAATGCAGGATGGAATTCCTGACGACCAGCGAAGCCGCTGACTATCTCCGTCTCGGCGAACGCAAGCTCTATGAACTCGTCACCAACGGCGCGATCCCCTGCACCAAGGTAACCGGTAAGTGGCTCTTCCCGCGGCACGAGCTCGATCTCTGGGTGCTGTCGGGAATGGCGCGTCCGGCCGGCATGCTGATCGCCGAGCCACCGCCGGTCGTGGGCGGCAGCCAGGACGAGCTTCTGGATTGGAGCCTGCGCGAATCCGGCTCGGGTCTGGGATCGATGACCGAAGGCAGCGCGCGCGGGCTCGAGCGGCTGCAACGCGACGAGGTGATGGCCGTCGCGGTGCACTTCCACAGCCTCGATGCCGAGGGCAATCTCGCCGCCGACGCCAGCGTGACGGCGCTACGGGACGCGCCGGACCTGCATGATGCGCTGCTGGTGGCCTTCGTGCGACGCGAGCAGGGTCTCGTGCTGCCGCCGGGCAATCCGAAGCGGGTGCGCGGGCTCGCCGACGTGCTCGCACTCGGCGCCCGGATGGCGATGCGGCAACAGGGAACCGGCGCGCAAATGTTGCTCGACGTGCTGTTGACGCGCGCAGGCGCCTCGATGCGCGATTTGCGCCGGGTGGAGACGCCGGCCCTCACCGGACCAGATCTCGCGGAAGTGGTCCGCGCCGGACTAGCCGATTGCGGCGTCGCGACGCGCGCGGCGGCGCGCTCGGCGGGGCTCGATTTCGTACCGCTGGTCTGGGAAAACCTTGATCTCGCGATGCGGCAGCGCAGCTATTTCCGCCCTGCCATGCAGGCCCTGATCCGGTTCCTGAGTGAACGGCGGCTGCGCCAGCGCGCTGAGGAGCTGACCGGCTACGACCCCTCGCCCGCCGGCCAGATCCGCTTCGCGGCCTGAGATTGACGCCCACCCCAAAATAGTTGCAAAAGAAACCAATTCAGCCGGGCCATACCCGGCACAGGCAACTTTCGGCCAACGAGCCGGATCAGGGGAGGACAAGCGTGAATCCAACGAGATTTGGACTGCCGGTCGCGGCCGCCTTGATGGCGGCGCTGCTGCCGGACACCGCGTCGGCGCAGGTGTCCGACGACATCGTCAAGATCGGCGTGCTCACCGACATGAACGGCCCGGCTTCGGCTCCGACCGGTCAGGGCTCGGTGACGGCAGCGCAGATGGCGATCGACGATTTCGGCGGCACCGTGCTCGGCAAACCGATCAGCATCGTGATCGGCGACCACCAGCTCAAGGCCGACATCGGCGCTGCGATCGCGCGGCGCTGGTACGACGTCGACCAGGTCGACCTGATCGTCGACGTGCCGGTCTCGGCCGTCGGCCTCGCGGTGCAGAACATCGCCAACGAGAAGAAGCGGCTGTTCATCACCCACTCCACCGGCACCGCGGACTTCCACGGCAAGTTCTGCTCGCCCTACGCGATGCAATGGGTGTTCGACACCCGCGCGCTCGCGGTCGGCACCGCGGATGCGGTGGTCAAGCGCGGAGGCGACAGCTGGTTCTTCATCACCGACGACTACGCCTTCGGCCACTCGCTGGAGCGCGATGCCTCCAGCGTCATCACCGCCAACGGCGGCAAGGTGCTGGGCTCGGTGAAGCCGCCGCTGGCGACGCCGGACCTCTCCTCCTTCGTGCTGCAGGCACAGGCCTCCAAGGCCAAGATCATCGGCATTGCGGCCGGCCCGCCCAACAACATGAACGAGATCAAGACCGGCTCGGAGTTCGGCGTGTTCAAGGGCGGCCAGCAGATGGCCGCGCTGCTCGCGCTGATCACCGATATCCACGGCCTCGGCCTGCAGGCAGCCCAGGGCCTGTTGCTGACGACATCGTTTTACTGGGACATGGACGACAAGACGCGCGAATGGTCGAAGCGCTATTTCGCCAAGATGAACAAGATGCCGACGATGTGGCAGGCCGGCGTCTATTCCAGCGTGATGCACTATCTCAACGCCATCAAGGCGGCCGGCACCGACGATCCGCTCAAGGTCGCGGCGAAAATGCGCGAGACGCCGGTCGAGGATTTCTTCGCCCGCAACGGCCGCCTACGCGATGACAATCTGATGGTGCACGACCTCTGGCTGGTGCAGGTGAAGACGCCGGAGGAGAGCAAATATCCGTGGGACTATTACAAGATCCTCAGCACCATTTCCGGCGACAAGGCCTTCGGGCCGCCGGACCCGGCGTGCGCGATGGTGAAGAAGTGACGGCCTAGCCGTCACTTCACGACGCCGATCTCGCGAAAGTACTTCATCGCGCCCGGATGAATCAGCTCCGGTTTCGGCGCCGCGGCGATCGTGTTCGCCGCGGTGGTCTCGCAGGCCTGGGCGAGCTTCTTGCAGAAGGCCGCCTCGACGCCATGGAGCGTCTTCGCGAGACGATAGGCGACATCGTCGGGCAGATCCTCGCGCGTGAGCACAAAACTCCAGGAGCCGAGCGAGGCGATCGGCTCGGCCTGTTTTGGATAGGAGCCGGCCGGAACGGTCAGCGATTTAAGGAACGCATGCTTGGCGCGGATGCGCGCGATCTCCTCCGCGCTGGGCGCAATGAAGCGCGCGCCCGACGCGCTCGAGGCCACCGCGGCAAATCCGGGCCAGCCGATGCCGGCACCCCAGAGCGCGGCGACGCGGCCGTCCTCGACCATCGCGGGGCCGTCGCCGGCGCGGTCGAGATAGATGGCCTTGAAATCCTCGTCCTGCTTGAGGCCGAGGCCGTCGAGCACGTAGCGCGCCAGGATCGGCAGTCCCGAGCCCTTGGCGCCGAACGCAACCGGCTGGCCGACGAGATCGTGAATCGTCCTGTAGGGACTGTCCGCCCGCACCACGAACATGCCGGGGTTGGAATAGATCGCGGTCAGGATCTTCAGCCGAACGGGCGTCCGTCCGATGCCGGCGAAGGCCTCATAGGCCGGCTCGCCCGCGACCAAAGCGAGATCGAGCTCGCCCTTCTCCAGCAGCGGAATGTTCTCGTTGCTGCCCTTGGTGTTGCGCGGCGCGATGGTGAGCGAGGCATCCGCCGCATTCATCACCTCCGCGAAGGCGTTGCCATAGAGTGGAAAGCCGCCGCCCGGCGTCGCGGTGCCCAAGCTGATCGTGGTCGTGGAAATGGCGTTGCCTCCGGTTTGAGCTGCAGCGGGACTCAAGAGCAAAGCCGCACTGAGAAGGATAGGGGTTGCAAATTTCATCGTCGTTCCGGCTGCGCCTGCGTCAACATCGACTTGAGGCGATGTAGGCAGCGGGCGGTTTTTGTGAAAGCATGCCCTGCAACGACAATAGAACAATGGGAGGCGGCATGTTGCGAATTTTGCGTAACGGTGTTTTCGGGCTGGCTTTGCTGTCCGGTCTATTCGCCGCCGCACCTCCCGCCTCCGCCGCCTACCCCGACCGCCCCGTGCACTGGATGATCGGCTTCGCCGCCGGCGGCCCGGTCGACATCGTCGCCCGCATCATGGCGCAGTGGCTGTCGGACCATCTCGGCCAGCAATTCATCGTCGAGAACCGCGCCGGCTCCGGCGGCAATATCGCGGCTGGCGCCGCGATCAACGCTGCCCCCGACGGCTACACGCTGCTGTTCGTCGCGCCCAACAACGCGATCTCGACCTCGCTCTACAAGAAGCTGCCGTTCGACTTCCTGCGCGACACCACCCCGGTCGCCAGCATCATGCAGCTCACCAACATGCTGGTCGTCTCCAATGCGATGCCGGTGAAGACGGTTCAGGAGTTCATCGACTATTGCAGGGCCAACCCCGGCAAGATCTCGTTCGCCTCGTCCGGCAACGGCACCTCGGTGCACATGTCGGCCGAGCTGTTCAAGGTGATGACCAAGTGCGACATGGTGCACGTGCCCTATCGGGGATCTGCGATCGCCTTCCCGGACATCATCTCCAACAAGGTGCAGCTGATCTTCGACAATTTGCCGTCCGCGCTGGAGCAGTCGAAGGGCGGCAATGTCCGCGCGCTCGGGGTGACCTCGCCGCAGCGCTGGCCGACCGTGCCCGACGTGCCGGCGATCGCCGAGACCGTGCCCGGCTTCGAATCGGTCGGCTTCTACGGCATCTCCGCGCCGAAGGGCACGCCACCCGAGATCGTCGAGATCCTCAACAAGGCGGTCGGCGAAGCGCTGAAGGACCCGAAGCTGGTCGCGCGCCTCGCCGAGACCGGCGGCATCCCCAAGCCGATGACGCCGGCCGAGTTCGGCAAGCTCGTCGCAGACGAGACCGAGAAGTGGCGCAAGGTCGTGGAGTTCGCCGGGGTGTCGGTGGATTAGGCCGGCGCTCCGCCGCCGGTCATTGCCCGACACGACAGAGGGGACCCGCGGGGCCCCTCCCGTCAAAACGCGAAAACAACCCCATGCACAGTAGAAGGCGGCGCGATTACAGCGAGTTACGGCAGCAAAAACCGCCGCCCCGCGAACACCGGTTGACACGTCGGGCAAAACAGGCGCATAAGGGCATCATCGCCAAATTCGGTAATTCGGAAATGAGCGCCAATGCGGCCTAAGCCGCTTTGGATTGGTGACACCCGGCATTGCACCCCCGCCTCCATCCCTGTAAACGAACCGCGCACCGTTGCCGGCCGCACGTTCCCGCGGACCGCCTCGCGGCGGGGCCTGTAGCTCAATGGTTAGAGCCGGCCGCTCATAACGGTCTGGTTGCAGGTTCGAGTCCTGCCGGGCCCACCAAAGCAAAATCAATAAGTTAGGGATCAAGTCTTTCCGTGTCCGGAGTGGCGTCGGAGCGACAACGGCTTTCTTGCAGGTTCACACAACAGGGTCGCATATAGCCCAGCCCCCTTCGGCGAACGAGCAAGGTTCGCTCTGCCTTCAAATTCGGACGTAACGCAATATCGTCGAGATGGGCCACAAGAAGACGCGACCGTGCACGGTCATTTCGCTCGTTTCCAAATCACATCGACATTCTCCCCACTTGGAGGGCGAATGGTTAGCGTAAGCTGATCATCGGTGATCGTAACAAAGCGTTTCTGATCTGCACCATTCCAATTCGGAAATGAACTACCTTCAACATGAATTGCTATGCTGCGGTCTGCCTCGTTCACCGAGTACGTCCCAAAATAAGTCTGGGTGCCATTAGCTGTTGCTTTGTTTTCTTCCGCAGTACCCTGCCAGAGCGCATTGCTTGTGTATTTGGCGCGATCTGAACGCATGACCGTGATGATGTACCGTCCGCCGGCATCAAAAATGGCCATGCCGGTTGGCTTCTCTCCAAACTGTCGTAAGGTGGTGCCATCATTTTTCTTTTGCTCCCAAGAAACTACCATCCACGTCCCGACAAGTCTTTCCCTTAGCGATGGCTGCTGGCCAGAGGCGCTATGCAAAGAGATGCCCAAAGTTGTGGCAACGCAAGTGCCGAGAACGCTAAGGTGTTTCATTGGTGTCCTCCGTGACTCCGCCTTGTGCCGGCTTCGCAGTTTATAGCAGGCAATAAGAAATCCGGGCCACGAAAGACTTTCGCCTTGCCAATGCAACTAGGGCGCGGACTCATAATTCGCGGCCAGCCATTAGGCGGATTGATCGACAGTGCGAGAGCTTGCTAAGGCCGATGATGTCATCGAATAGCACGCCCCACTTGTTGCGGCGTGTTCGTCCGCCTCAGGCGCATCGCCGCAGCTGGCCTCAACAAAGCCGCGACTCGATCAAGTTATAGCGGCCGGCGCGGTAAACAGCCATGGGACGGAAGCCGCTCTCGGTCAGGAGCCGATAATATTCCCTTTCGGTCCGTTCACGGCCACCTGGACCGCGCAGCATATTCAAATCGCTCATCGCGCACGACCTGCCGGCGTCATCGGTGCCGAGCAATTCCGGCATCGCACGTTCGACTAATAGCAGTCTGCCCTTTTGGGGAAGTGCGTTGCGACAGTTTTCCAAAATGATGCGGCTGCGCTCATCATCCCAGTCGTGAATAATGCTTTTCAAGATGATCGCATCGGCCACTGCAGGCACCGCGTGAAAGAAATCGCCTGCAACAAAATCGACGCGGTCGGAGATTCCGAGGTGCCCGAAGTGCTGGTTGGCGGCGTCGGCGCACCTCGGCAGATCGAAAACCGTTCCTTTGATATTCGAGTATTCTCTCGCGACGGCGCCCATGAGTTCCCCGGAGCCGCCTCCGACATCCATCAAGTGGGAGATCGTGCCAAAGTCGTAGGCCTGCAGCAGATCGCGCGTGACCAGCCGTGTTAGGTCTGTCATGGCTTCATTGAATATCCGCACATGCTCTGGCGTGCGCGCCATCAGATCGAAATTGTCGTCGATGTCCTGGAGTTGGGCAGCCGTCTTCCCTGACATGATCGAATCGAGAAGACCATCCCATCTCTTGGTCAGCATGTAGCCTTCAAAGATGACCCAGTTCTTGAACGATCGTTCAGCAGTCCCGTCGAGTCCCGCCCCCAGTTCGGTTAGCAAGTAACGGCCTTCGCCGACGCGAGAGCAAATCCCGACGGTTGAGAGGGCGACGAGCAAGCGGGCCAATGCGCCTTGGTCCGTGCGGGTTCGACTCGCGAGTTCTTCGACCGTTCGCGGTCCGTCGCGCAGCAATTCGGCAAGCCCCAGCTTGGCAGCGACATAGATCACGGCCGTCACACGGTGCGATTGAACAAGGTCCAACAACTGTTCGGGGGGATTGGTGGTCATGTGCCGCCCTAGTCTTCGATCGGGAATCCCGACACCCTCACGATCGGCCCCCAGCGGTCCAAGTCGGCGCGCTGGATACGTTGGAGTTCGTCCGATGTCGTTCCTGTTGGCTCACAGCCCATGGCATGAATCTTTGCGCGCATTTCGGGATCGCGCCCGATTGCAATGATCTCCTCTCCCAGACGCTCAACGGACTGACGGGAAGAACGGGCAGGCGCATAGAATGCGAACCATCCGGACGCGTCGATATCGATCCCGCTTTCCTTGAGAGTCGCGGTTTGGGACAGGAAGGAAGATCGCCCGCCGGCTGCGGTGGCGATAATGCGTATGCCACCATCCCGGTGTTGCTCCAGGAGTTCGGAAAGAAACGCCATATACATCGGGACCCGGCCGGCCAGCACATCTGGGAGGGCAGCAGGTGTACCTTTGTAGGGCGTGTGGCGCAGGTTTAGGCCTGTGATCCGGCCAAACTCGCCGCAGATGAAATGAGGTGCTGTACCTGCTCCCGGCGAGCCGTACACGGCCTGTTCGGGATTGGCCTTCATCCAGTCGATAAGTTCGTGCACCGAATGGATGGGCAGCTTCCCGCTGACCGCCAGAGCCAGATCGACCGTCATCACCTGCGAAAGGGGCACAAAGTCGCGCTCTGCATCGTATCCCAGGCTCCTGAAGAGATGCGGCTGAAGTGTGAACTGCGAAGCTGAAGCAAACAGCGCTATCTCCTCGCCCGGTGCGGCATTCTTGACCGCTCGAGCGCCAATCCGTCCGCCAGCGCCAGCAAGATTCTCCACAATGGCCACCTTGCCGAGCCTGGTATGGAGTTGCTCGGCAAACAGCCGGGCGATCGAATCTCCCGACCCGCCAGGCGGGAACGGAAATACGATCTTCAGCGGCTGGTCGGCGGCAATAACGGGTAGCGGAAGAGCCAGCGCCGAAAACCCGCCCAGTATGGCGCGACGCGAGTAAAGCTGCATGGCGTTCTCCATGTGCTTCGGAAAGCAACGCAATGATCCGGCCGGCTTTCCATCTCGCTATCCTGAGGCAACGACGGTATAACCTGAAATCGCAACTTCCTATCGGGCTATAACGTGAGGTGAACACTCATGCAATGGCAGGACCGCATCGGCCGACGCCTGCGCCTCAAGGATCTGCATACGCTCCAGACCGTCGCAGAGGTCGGCAGCATGGCCAAAGCGTCTCACCGTCTTGGATTGTCGCAGCCTGCGATCTCCAAAGCCATCACCGATATGGAGCACGCCGTCGGGGCTGCGCTGCTGGATCGCACTTCGCGCGGAGTCGAACTCACTGAGTGTGGCCGCCTTCTTGTCGATCGTACGCGCGTCGTTTTCGACGAAATAAAGCTGGGTGTTACCGACATTGTGCAAAGGTCGAATCCGGCGCAAGGGCTCGTTACGATCGGTACAACCGAGCCGGTCACCGCGATCGTTACAGAAATTATCGGACATCTCGTCCGAAGATATCCGGGCATCAGGTATCATATCACGATAGGTGATCGGGATGCGCTGGAGCATGCTCTGCGCCAGAGAATGCTTGATCTGGCCATAACGCGCTGGGCGCCGTTGCCGGTCGCCGATGATTTGTCCGCGGAGGTGCTGTTTAGGTCCTCGCTTGCGGTGATGGCGGAGCGACGGCATCCGCTCCTGCGATCGAGGAAGAAGTTGAAGCTCGCTGAACTTATGCAAGAGCAATGGACGCTCTCGCCGCCCGATTCTTTTTTGGGGCGTACCGGCGTCGAACTATTTCGGCGACATAACCTGCCGCTTCCGCCAACGACCGTCACCACGATTTCAATCTACATGCGATTGAATCTGTTGGCGAGCAGCCGGTTTATAACCCTATTGCCCATGCAGATACTCAGAATGCGATCGAGTAGCGCATGGCTGCGCGCGCTGAACGTCGATCTTGGCGATACTTCCGCCCCGATAGCCTCAATCACCTTGAAAGGACGACGGGCCGGAGGTGCCGTCAAATTATTCCAAGAGGCCAGCCGGGAGGTCTGTAAGGCGCTGGTTGGAGTAAGCTGATTTGTCCGAGCGGACTGTTATAGGCGGACCTGACGATTTTATGAGTACGAGTTTATGAGTAAGCGCCCCAGCCCAGCAGCGCCCACCAGAAATCCCACAGAAACCCCGTGAACAAACGCGCAGGAGCGTGCGCAAGAATGGACGAGCTTTGTTGAAAATGCTCAGATATTCCGGATATTCGCTGCGCTCATAACGGTCTGGTTGCAGGTTCGAGTCCTGCCGGGCCCACCACGCTTCGCCCTTCGGGCTACGCGTGGCGCAGCCGCGACGAGACCGAAGGGCGACGCGTGTCCGGCGTAGCTGGAGCGCAGCGGAAGCGAAGACGGACTGCTGCCGCGAGCTACGGCTCGGCAGGCCACCGCACCAGAAACGCCCCACTACGATGGCAGCGACTGCATGAAGCAGTTAAGCGCCGCGTCGGAGCGGCTTGTCGCCGGCGAGGCAGATATCTGACTCAGTTGCTGAATGCGAAGCGGAAGCAGCGCTGTTTCACAGGGCGTCACGATCCCCTAACGAAGGTGTGACCCGGCGCCAGTAAGCCATTTCACATCCAAAAAGCCTGAGCGTCGCCTAAATCGTCGAACGTATTCTTCTGCCCATGAACCACTCTCGTCAGGGGTGAAGAATGTTTGAACGAAATTATTTTGGTGAGCCCATGAGCATCGATCGCGCGGCCAACCGCTTTTCGACCATCTCCAATGCCGGACGCGCTGGATCAGGAGTCACGAAAGGACTGATTTTCTCCGGGTGTCTGGTGGTCAGCTTCATCTCGATGACCGGCGCCGCATCGGCTCATGTGAAGTGGTTCGTGCCATGCGTCGTCTCCGACGATCCGCTGCCCGTTCAGGCGGTATTGACGACGAAGTTCTTTCTATTCCTGGCGCTGTTCCTCGCGCTGTTCTATCTCGCTTGCGCGGCCGAGCAGACCAGGTTCGGCGCCACGGTCTCGAAATTTCTGGATCAATTGACCGAGCCTCTGCGCGATCGCGTCGACGACCTTTTGCGCGCGGCCGCTGCGGTGTTCTTTGCCTTGCTGTGGGCTCATGGAGGACTCATTCTCACCCCGGAACTCGAGGCAAGCAGTTTCTGGCTCTCGGCCATTCAGTTGCTGATTCCGCTTTTCTTGGGCGCGCGGGCCACGCTCCCGGCAGCAGGGGCCGGCATCGTGCTGCTCTATGTCTACGGTGCCGCCAGCTATGGCCTGTTCCACATGCTGGATTACCCGGTCTTTCCGGGGCTCGGGGTCTGGTTCGCGCTGTCTTTGTCGCGCAATGCCAAACTGCTCGCTTTTCGATCTGATTTCCTGCGCTGGACTGTCGCCCTGTCCCTGCTATGGCCGGCGATGGAAAAATTTGTGTACCCGGCCTGGGTCGCGCCGATCGCAATCGCTCATCCGGAACTGACCCTGGGCTTCGATGTCCCGACTGTCGTGACCGCCGCTGGGATCGTGGAATTCGGCCTGGCCTTCGCGCTGTTCTGGACACCGCTGGTCCGGCGTCTCGCCGCCCTCGCCCTGGTGCTGGTGCTGACCGCCGCAACGCTTGATTTTGGCAAGGTGGACGGCATAGGTCATTTGATGATCATTGCGATACTTGTCGCTGTGTTCGCCAATCGGGACGACAGGCCCGCCCGGTATCGTCCCGCCCTCGCACCGCTTGTCGGCAGCATGGCTTTGCCGGCCACACTCCTTCTCTACACCGGCGCCCACACGCTCTCCTATACATCCTTGACCACCCCGATCGAGCCGCTCGCGGGCGGCACGGCTTTGCTGCTGCTCGTCTTCCTTTGCCTGCGCCGCTTCGCGGCAGGTCCGGGCAACACACGTCACGAGAGCGGGCGGGACCTCGTGCGCCAAGTCCCGCGTCAAGTCCCGCACCAGCTCTCGCTCCGCGCAAGCATCGTGGCGGCGACCTCCGACGCTGCGCCCGAAGTCGCGGTCGGCGGTGTCGCCCTGACGGCCGTCGTGCTGATCGCGTTCCTGGGCCTGCGCGGCCACGAGCTGCAAGTTCCGCCGTCGGCCGCAAGCGCACCACCTCGACAGCAGCACTCGGACATGAGCCCCCTTGCAATGATCCGGACGACCTAGCCGAGGTTCTGAAGCCTGGCGAGGGATTACGAGGATTACGGCCAGGGATTACGTCGCCCACCCATCGGTTGGAGATGCTCCGATAGAGCCGCCGACTGACAATTGCCGAGGCTTATTCAACAGACCGGCCCGCGCGCCAGCCCATCTCCCAGAAGTCCGCCTCGAGCCGGGTGGCTTCCTTGAAGATCGCAATCAGCTCGGCCTCGCGGGCCGGCGTGGCGTAGAGATCGGCGAGATGCTCCAGGTGCGCCCGTGCTTTCGTCGCGACCTCCTGGTATGGAACGCCAGCGTACTCGGCGATCCAAACGCGATAAGGGTTCGTCGCAGCATTCGCATCGGGGCGCGAGGCGAGCCGCGTTGCGATCTCCGCGTAGCCGATCACGCAAGGGGCGAGTGCCACCTTGAGTGCCAGCAGATCACCGCGCATTCCCGCGTCGAGCACGTAGCGTGTGTAGGCCAGCATCTCGACTGCGGGAGAGGTTTGTTCAAGCTCGCTCGCGGAAAGACCCCAACCGGCACAGAGCTTCACATGCAAGTTCATCTCGACGTCAAGAATAGCCGAGAGGCCGGCCGCCGCTTCACGCATATCGGCAAGTTTCGGCGACTTGTAGACCAAGAGCGCGTAAGCGCGAGCAAACTCGACAAGGAATAGGTAGTCCTGAGCGAGGTAGTGACGAAACGCCGCTTCGGGAAGCGAGCCGTCCGCCAGCCCGTTCGTGAAGGGATGTTCTGTATAGGCCCGCCACTCGCCGGACGCTTCCATCTTTAAACGCTCGAAGAAACTCACGATTTTTTTGCCTGGCTTGTTGTCCGATGAACGTCTTTGGCTCGCGAAAGGAACATGTCTACACCCGTCTTGCAAGCGGGTGATATCAAGTGGCACGTAAGCCAGGAGGCCCTACACTTCGCGCAATCCTGCAAAAAGCTCGCCAGCCCGCAAATTTTTAAAAGGCGTCGGATTTGAAGACCGGCCGGACGCAGGGCCGCCATTGAGCTGGCCTGAACTGTTTTGCTCTTGTTGGCATTGTTTCCTTTCGTGGTTGTACAAGATTCAATGAAGACACTGCCCTTGCTGGCGCAAATAGGTCGGAAAGTCCGTCCCTTGTATTGTTGAGACAACACGTTATGGTCGAACGGATCATTTCCACACACGAATGCTTTTTTCAGACCATTGTTCAAGGAAAACTTTGATGCAATCGGCCCTCGTTCTAGTAGTACTCTTTGTTGGATTTCCTTCGCTCGCCGATGACTATGTTCGAATAGAGCCTGAGTACATTCAAAGCGGTTTTTATTTGCGAATGTTGGATGAAGAGGCTTGGAGCGAAGCCTTCCCCACCGCGATTGAAATCCAGTTCTCGGGAACGGAACCCCCGTGCACGCGGTCCACACCAGCTGGCTCGGCTTGCACGTGCAACCACGGAGTCCTTCGTGGCGCAAATCATCTTGGAAAAGCTGGGTGGCACATGAATGAAAGACGGAAAGCCGTCCGTGATGGCTGGCACGTGACTTATCTCGAAGGTGGGCGTTTGGTTTGTCATCACGATTTCGTCCCTGCACGCTAACCGCGCCTCGAAATCTCACGCCCAACGTCGTTACAAGCGATCTGCGGGCTCCGGTTAATCTGACCGACGAACAGTTCGCCACTGCGTCGCTGCCGTGAGGCTGGCTGGCGTAACCTTCGACGGCACAACTACGGGAGCCGTCGTCTCGTTTCCATCCGCGTCAACACCCAAAGCCACCGACTCAAGTCGGAAAGCAGTTATCATGCCTTCGTCTCCGTCATTCGCCCCGGTACACTCCAACACAAACGACTTGCTTCACCTCTGCCCGATGCGGTGACGCCAAACGAGACATCAATGTATCCGTCCGGCAAAGGCCGCCTTGCCGAACGGATACATCTAAAGCTCAGATATCCCGAAGGCGAGATCGATTTCATCGTCGGCAGCGCAATCTCGGATCATGATCCTGTCGAAAAGGAAATCGATCCAACTTCAATTCGAACAGAGTGGAGGCCAACGATTGTGGTCGAACCGCCAGCGGAGATAGCCCTCAATGCTTGCTCGCTGCGGAGCCTTGATTGGATCATCGAACGGCCTGCCCGGCCCTGTCTGTCACTGAATTGGAGTGACCAGCTCGCCGACAAAATTGCAGACCATCGTTGTGTCGCTCAGGCCGATCGTTTGGACTTCAACATATGGAAAGCGCGACTGGCCAATCAGCCATTGTGGATCGGTATCGATGGACATGTAGTAGAATGTATTGATCAGGTTCGCGGCCGGTGTCGGCAAATCGGCAAAGCGTCCCAACGAGACGCCACCATTTGCCGCTGAAACGGAGAGGCGGGCCACAAAGACCTGCTCGGTACTTCTGATCTTGCAGTTGACCTTCCGAACCAGTGTGAGCTTGTCGGAGGGCAATTGCGAGAAATTGACCCGGCAACCTGCGCTGCTTAGGCAAGTAGATACGGATACCGAGTAGTCGTCATAGTACGTGCCGTAGCTGGTGGGCGCTGCCTCTATCGGGCTTGCACCAACCGCCGCGGCGGCAATAATTGCGAGTTCGACAAAGCGAGTAGAATGCATTTTCGACCTCCAAATGAGAAGAATAGAGGCCGCCGCATTTTCGGGGCTATCTGAGGGTGCGTCAATCTGTCAGGTGCAACCTGCCGATATCGTACAGCCAGCAGACGACCCGACTCGGCATTGACCGCCGTTGAGCGCAGGCGGTAACTGAACGCAACCGTAACTCCCAGGTCGAACACGTCGTTCTAGGCGAACGGCATGTCGATGAGCCGAAGCTGGATCGCCTTCGCGATCGCGTGCGGCCTATTCGACGCGTTGAGGTGCACGATCGCGCGCTTCATGTGCGAACGTACCGTCTCGCACGACAAGCCGAGGATCAGCGCGATGTCGTCCGAGGTCTTCCCTTGCGCGGCGAGGGACAGGCACTCCTTCTCACGCGTGCTGAGCCAGGCCTTGGTGTCGGCGGCCTGGCTCCACGACCATCTCCGCAGCGAGGTGTTCTGGAATTGATGACACAAAGCGAACAGCGCATTGACGACGGACGGTGACGAACCGGCCTCGTACTCGGTCGCGCCTTCCGAAATCGCACTGACAAACGCAAATGACCCGTTCGGCATGTGCATCGGCACCGTGATGCCGTAGTGCAGGTTCTTGTCGTTCAAATGGTCCACGCACGCCCGCTCGCCAGCGCTGAGGCGTTCGTGGGCTTGCACGTCGAGCCACCTCAGGGGCAAGGTCGTCGTGAAGCAGAACCGGTAGTACGGGTCACAAAGGTGGCTCCAATGCCGATCCCATCGATTTGGAAAGGCTCGCGTCTTCACGATGGGAGACGCGAAGGTGCCGTCTTGCGCTCTCGGCGTGCTGGCCATGCCATAGGCGAAGGCGGAAAACCCCAGGCCCGACAGGGTTTGATGCAACGCATCCAAGGCGGACTCGAAATCACCCACCCGTTCAAGGTCGGCCGCGAAGCCTTCCATCAGAACTTCGCGGTCGGCAGTGGGAAATGCGTGAGCTGCTGGGAGAGACATCAGGGTCGATCTCTCATCATGGGCAATGAATGATGGTCCTCCTGCAGCTCGCAGGTGTCAAGCCGCGCTAGGCGGCCAGTTTCGGTCGCCGATGCTGCCAGGGGCGCGTCGCGCCTTCGAACGCGGACGCGATGCGGAACACCCTCAGGTCGTCATAGGCCGGACCGATGATCTGCATCCCGGTGGGCACGCTCGTTTCGGCATCGAAACCGGTGGGCACCGACATCACGGGAAGCGTGCCGACCAGGTTGAAGGGATACGTCATGAACCAGCCGATAAAGGGGTTCACCGATTTCCCATTGATGGTGAGCGGCTCTTCGCTGCTTCGCCCCGCGACGATTTTCGTCGTTGCCGTCGTCGGGCAGATCAGCGCGTCGTGGGTCTCGAAGATCTTCGTCATCGATGCGTACATCTTCTGCCGCACGGTATTCAGGTTATAGAACTTCGTGACGTCGTGCTTCTTGCCCTCTTCGAGGATCCTGATGACGAACGGGTCCACGTCGTTGCGGGACTTGGTCAGAAGACTGCCCGCCAGCGCGTAGAATACGCCCTGCCACCTTGTATTCCATGTCTCTTCGACTTCCTTGGTCCAGCCGATGTCGACTTCATCGACCACGGCGCCGAGCGAACGCAGAACCGACACGGCATTGCGCGTGTTCTTCTCTACCTCGGGATCGACCGCGAAATAGCCGAGATCCATAGACATGGCGATCTTCATGCCGGCGATGCCGTCGAAGGTCGGCGGGATGACCACCTTGTCCCGCAGGGACGACATGTCGGCCGGATGCTGGCCGGACGTGACGTTCTGCATCAAAGCGCAATCGCCGACGCTGCGGGCCAGTTCGCCATAGTGGATCAGCCATTCATTCGGGTGCTCGCGGTCATCGGGGTTGCGTCCCCATGGCGGCTTGTAGCCGAACACGCCGTTCATCGCAGCCGGGATGCGAATGGACCCGCCACCATCCGTGCCGTCCTGCAAGGTCGTGTAGCCGGCGGCCAGGGCCGCGCCGCCTCCGCCCGTCGAGCCGCCGGGGGTATAGGCAGGATTCCATGGGTTGTGCGTGACGCCCCAAAGCAGGGATGCCGTCACACCTGAATGCGCGAACTCCGGCGTCGTCGTGCGGCAATGCATGATGGCCCCGGCGGCGAGCAGGCGCTCCACGGTCGGCGCGGATTGGTCCGGAACGAAATCCTTGTAGAGCCGCGAACCGTAGGTGGTGATCTTGCCCTTGACGGAGTGATAGTCCTTGATGGAACACGTGAGGCCTTCCAGCGGGCGGACCGGTTCACCACGCGCGTACTTGCCCTCCGCAATCCGTGCCTGATCCAGCGCCTCGTCGAAATAGGTGTATGTCGTTGCCTTGAGCGTCGGCTCCCATGCTTCGACCTGTTTGATCTGCGCCCGCAGCAGCTCGACCGGCGATAGCGTCCTGGCCCTGAATCTCGCGAGCGCCTCGCCGGCCGTCAGGTAGGCAATGTCATCGACATCGACCTTTTCGGACGGCCCGGCGGCGGCCGCGCTCGACGCTGCCGGCAGGACCGACCCGGCGACGCCTGCGAGGGCGATGCCCAGGAGCCGGCGGCGCTCCAGGTTCGGCTGGCCTTCAAAACTCTCGTAGGGGGCTTGGCTCATGACGTCTCGGCTCCTTTTGGTGGAGCTGGCAAGCGACCGGACAGCTTGCGTCAATTCGACGCCGTGCGATTCCAAGTCGCAACTCCCCGAAAGGGTGAATCGAGACGAGAACGGGACGGAAATAGTGCTGCGCCGTCACCGAAGGCGACGAAGCTGCGTGACGCGAGCGGACATTTAGAGGTCGTAGCTCCAACCCGCGTGCCGCTGCTGATGTCGTGACGCAGAGCTCGTGACCCGAAGCCGGATCGATCCACGGCGAGGAGCACGCATTGATACGCAACAAAAAGGGCGAGCGTCCTGTCAACGCTCGCCCCTGTCTCGGAAATGCCTGCTCTTCCCGTTCGATCCTATTCTACGGGTATCCTGATTTCGCCGAGCCCCTCGATTCCGCCGGTCATCACTTGCCCCCGCTGCACGGGGCCGACGCCCTCGGGCGTGCCGGTCATGATGATGTCGCCGGGCTTGAGCGCCATCGACTGCGAGCAGATCGAGATGATGTCGGCTACGGGCCAGATCAGCTTGGAGATGTCGGAGTCCTGCTTGAGCGCGCCGTCGACGGCGAGCCAGATGCGGCCGGCGCTGGGATGGCCGACCTCCGAGACCGGCCGCAACGGAGCGATCGGCGCCGAAAGGTCGAAACCCTTGCCCCAGTCCCAGGGACGACCCTGCTCACGGGCCTGAAGCTGCAAATCGCGGCGCGTCAGATCGATGCCGACGCCGTAGCCCCAGACATGATCGAGCGCGCGCGCGACGGGAATGTCCGCCCCGCCCTGCCCGATCGCGACGATCAGTTCGATCTCGTAGTGGAAGTTGCGGGTCTGCGGCGGATAAGGAACGCTCATCCCATCGTCCACGACCGTGTCGGCGGGCTTCATGAAGAAGAACGGCGGCTCGCGATCGGGATCGCGCCCCATCTCGCGGGCATGCGCCGCGTAGTTGCGGCCGACACAGATGATCCGGCGCAGCGGAAAGCGCGCCGTCGAATTATGGACCGCGACGGACGGTTGCGGTGGCGGCGGCAGAACGAAATCGGCGTGCGTGTTGGCGTTAGACATTGCCACGGTCCTCTCGGAAAAGATGCAGGGCTTCCTGAATGGGTCGGTCGGAATAGGAGAAGATCACGGCATCGCGGTCGATCGCTTCGTGACGCACGCGATGCCAGGAGGGAACGACGAAGATGTCGCGCTTGGCCCACTCGACCACGACGTCCTCGCCGGATCGCGACGAGATCACGCTGCGGCCGTTGCCTTCGATCGGCACGAACACGGTCGCGTCCGTCGAGCGGTAGGCCGCGGTCGCAAAGCCCTTTGGCAGGAGCTGGATGAAGGTCGCCATGGTGGCCATGGCGTGATTGCCGGTGATCGGATTGGTGTAGCGCATCTTGAGACCGTGGCAGGGGTCCCAGGCGGCAGCGCGTCGCAAGCGCTCGAGCGCCTCGCGCGTTCGTGCATAGGGATAGTTGAACACCGGCGACGTGCCGCCGCCGCCCCTGTGGTCGACGGGAAGCAAATTGTGGCCATAGCGAGCGTCGCTGTCGCCGACCGGCCTTGTGATCGGCTGCTCGTCGACGTCGAGATGTTCGGCGAAGGATGCATCGAGCATCTGGATGACGGGAATATCGAGGCCGTCCAGCCAGAACACCGGATTGGGGCTGGGGTTGCCGTGATCGTGCCAGGCCCAGGGCGGCGTGATGATGAAATCGCCCTCGTGCATGATGGTGCGTTCGCCGTTCACCGCGGTGTAGGCACCCTCACCTTCGAGGATGAAGCGCAGCGCGGATTGCGTATGGCGATGGGCCGGCGCAACCTCACCCGGCATGACGAGCTGCACGCCGGCATAGAGATCGGTCGTGATCTTCGATTGCCCCCGCAGGCCTGGATTTTCCAGGACGAGAACTCTCCGCTCCGCCTCCTTGGCAGTGATGAGACCTCCGGCCTCGAGCATATGCTCGCGGATCTCGTCAAAGCGCCAGGATGCAGGGCGGCATGCGCTTCTCGGCTCGGGCGTCACGAGATCCGCCAGCGACAGCCACAGCGCCGTGAGGTTCTTCTTGTCGATCTTGTCGTAGAACGCCCGGCGTTCCGGCGTGTCGGCGGTTGGCGCCATGATCGTATCGTGGGACATGGTCTGTCTCGCTGTTAGTGATGAAGCGTCGCGGCCGAGGGCACCAGCTTGAGCGACGGCTCTCGTCCGCGAAGCGCGATCACCGCGAGGCCCGCCAGCAGCGCCGGCGCCGCCGCCGTGAGAACGACGGACTGCGCAGTCCATCCGAAGCCGAGCAGCACGCCTCCTGCGACAGGGCCGATGATCGAGCCGATACGGCCGACGCCGAGCGCCCAGCCCACGCCGGTGGAGCGGATCTCCGTCGGATAGAGGCCGGCCGCGAGCGCGTTCATGCCGATCTGCGCCCCCACCACCCCGAACCCGGCGAGGAATGTCGAGATCATCAACGTCCAGACGTTCGCCGATCCGAAGGCGATCCCCGCGATGAAGAGCGCCGAGGCGGAATAAGCGCCGCCGAGCACCAGATAGGGATCGAGCCGGTCGACGAAGCGGCCGAGGACGATCGCGCCGACGACCCCTCCGGCGTTCAACACCGCCGTCGAGAGGATCGCGATGTTGAGCGGCAGGCCGCTCGCCTTGAGCAGCGAGGGCATCCAGTTCACGAGGAAGTACATGACGAGCAGGTTCATGAAGAACGCG
Organism: Bradyrhizobium sp. T-1; assembly: GCF_053592855.1. NCBI lineage: Bacteria > Pseudomonadati > Pseudomonadota > Alphaproteobacteria > Hyphomicrobiales > Nitrobacteraceae > Bradyrhizobium > Bradyrhizobium sp. T-1. The sequence continues at coordinate 6,929,176 of NZ_CM132115.1, forward strand.
ATCCACAGCAGCACCGTCATGGATGCGCGGCCTTCGGCGAGGAGCTTCGTCACCGGAAAGCCTGACGCTTGCGAACCATGCACGACATAGCGCGTCGGCGCAGTCGCGGAGATGCCCGGATCGAGCCTTGCGAGCAGTTTTGCGATCCGTTGATCTGCGACGTCGCGGGTCAGGAGATAGCGGATCGACTCGGGCAGCCAGACGAACAGCACGATCAGGGTGAGGAGCGGAAGCACGCCGCCGACGACGAAGACCGCCTGCCAGCCGAACGCACCGATCAGCGGCGCGCTGATCAGGCCGCCGATGGTCGAGCCCAGCGGGAAGCCGCAGAACATGATGGCGATCAGCAGTGCGCGCATCCGCTTCGGTGCATATTCGCTGGTCAGCGCGACGATATTGGGCATGGCGCCGCCGAGGCCAAGACCCGTCAGGAAGCGGAAGACCAGGAGCTCGTTCAGCGTGGTCGCGCGCGCCGTGACCAGCGCGAAGATGCCGAACAGCAGCACCGACAGCAGGATCACGCTCTTGCGGCCGAACCGATCGGCCGCGGGGCTCAAGACGAACGCACCAACCGCGAGTCCGGCCAGGCCCGCGCCGAAGATCGGACCGAAGCCGGCCATGGCGATCCCCCATTGCTCGGCAATCACAGGCGCGACATAGGCGATCGCCTGCGTGTCGAAACCATCGAGCAGCGCGATCCACCCGCAAAGAGCCAGGATCAGGAGCTGGAGGCGCCCGAACCGCGCCTCTTCGATGACCTCGGTAACGTCTACAATATTCGCAGCGGACATCACGAACTCCAGTGAGCGTGGGTTTCCAGGCGGGTGACTTTCAGGAGGCTTGGAGAAGGCAGCTGCTCGTTCAGGCCACCAACGGGGCGCTGCGCAGCTTCTGCCGATCGATCTTGCCCGTGCCCGTCTTCGGCAAATCGGGGCAGAATTCGATCAGGCGTGGATATTTGTAGGGAAGCAGCTTCGACTTGACGTGATCCTGCAGCTCACGCGTCAACGACTCGCTCGCCGCATGACCGTCCCGCAGGATCACGAATGCTTTCGTGGTCATGCGGCGATCGGGAAGCTCCAATCCAAGGACCGCGCATTCCCGTACCGCGGGATGGTCCGACAGACAGAGCTCGATCTCGACCGGGTAGATCCACTGGCCGCTCACCTTGATGAGATCGTCGACGCGACCGACAAAGGTGAAGAAGCCGTCGGCATCCTCGACCAGCCTGTCGCCGGTCCAGATCCAGCCCGCCTCGCGCATCGTCTGCCCGGTCTTGTCGGGCCTGTTCCAGTAACAGGGCGCGTTGGAATGACCGCGGACCCACATCACGCCTTCTGCGCCTTGCGCGACGGGCTCCCCTTCGGGCGAGGTCAGCCGGATCTCGTAGCCGGGAACGCGCTTGCCGGCGGTTCCGGTCTTCTTCTGATCGCGCGTGTTCGAGAGATAGATGTGCAGAGCTTCGGTCGATCCGAGTCCCTCGACGATCTCGAGCCCGAAGCGTCGCTTCCAGTCGTTGAAGATGTCCTGCGACAACACCTCGGCGGCCGACAGGCAGAGGCGCACGCTCGACAGGTCGGCGGATCCGATGCGCGGATGATGCAGCAACGCGTTGTACAGCGTCGGCAGGCCGAAGAAGAGCGTCGGCTTGAACCGCTCGATCAGGTACAGAACGGCGCCGGGCTCGGGCCGCCCGGCGAGCAGGATCGTGCTGGCGCCGACCGAGAACGGGAAGGTGATCGAATTGCCGAAGCCGTAGGCGAAGAAGATCTTTGGCACGGAGAAGCAGATGTCGCTCTCGGCGATGCCAAGGATGTGCTGCCCAAAGCTCTTCGCCGTGTAAGCCATGTCGTGCTGGAGATGCACGATGCCTTTCGGCCGGCCGGTACTGCCCGAGGAGTACATCCAGAACGCCATGTCATCGCGGGAGGTTGGCGCGGCATCCAGCTGGGCCGGGAATTGGGCAAACCATTGGTCGCCATCGAGAACCTTGACCGGCGACTCGCTTGCCGCGTCGCCGTTGAGCATCACCAGCGTATGCAGCTGCGTTCCCGCGACCGTCTCCCGGTCGAACAGGCCAGCATACTCGGCGTCGACCACCGCGACCGGCGCGGCCGAATCCTGCAGGTAGAAGCCGATGAGGTCCTTCGGCGACAGCGTGTTGATCAGCATCGGCACGAAGCCGGCACGGACTGCACCGAAGAACACCGCAGGATAGGAGGCCGTGTCGTTCAGCAGGAGGAGCACGCGATCGCCACGGCGAAGTCCGAGCGATGCAAGCGCGTTGCCGCATCGAGCGGCCTTGGCGCACAATTCGCCATAGCTGGTGTTGCCGCTCGCGGCAAAGATCGCGACCTTGTCGGCGCGGCCGGCGTGGAGATTGTCGAACAGAATTTCGCTGGCGTTGTAACGCTCGGCGATCTCGAAGCCGACTTCCTGCGCGCCGGGGGCATCATCGGGAACTTGGTCCACGATCGCGTTCAGGCGCGTTTGGCCGATTCCGTCCGTCATGGGAGCGCTCCTCATCATCGCTATGTGCTGGAGACCAATGAATTGGCGTCGTAGCGCGCCATGAAACGCGGCGACATCGCACGCAACTGGCTGTCGTCGATCCGCCCCGAGCGGGTGATGTAGCTGTAGCCGAACTCCAGCGGAGCCAGCTTCATGTGCTCGGCAAAGCGCTCGTACCAGGCCGCGCTGGTCCTTGCGGCCTTGACCAGCTTCTCCACCACCGGACGGCGCGTGGCTTCGTAGTCCTCCAGCGCACGGCGGAGACTGTGCGGTTCATTGTCGAGCGCGTTGACGAGCGCGATGACGTCCTCGAGGGCGAGGCGCGTGCCGGAGCCGATCGAAAAATGCGCGGTGTGGAGCGCGTCACCGACCAGAACCATGTTCCGGTGCGACCAGCGATCGTTCCACAGCCAGGGAAAATTGCGCCAGACCGATTTGTTGTTGACGAGAGGATGCCCTTCGAGAGTGCCGGCAAACACCTTTTCGCAAAGCGCCCTGCTCTCTTCCTCCGTCTTCTCAGCGAAACCGGCACGGAGCCAGGTCGCACGATCGCACTCCACGATGAACGTGCTCATCGTCGGCGAGTAACGGTAGTGGTGGGCGTTGAAGCAGCCGAACTCGGTTTCGACGAAGGTCTGGGTCAGCGTTTCGAAGCGCTTGGTGGTGCCATACCAGGCGAACTTGTTGTGGTCGTAGGACAGCGATGTCGCGAAGTCGCCTTCGTAGCTCCGTCGCACCAGCGAGTTCACGCCGTCCGCGGCAACGACCAGATCGTAGCCGGCGAGTTCTTCGATCGAGCGCACGAGCCTGCCGAAGTGCAGATTTGCACCCGCGGATCGTGCGCGTTCAGTCAATTGCGTGATGAAATCGAGCCGTCCGACCGCGGAGAAGCCGACGCCGTCGAGTACGACGCGTTCGCCGCGATGTACGAGCGTGATGTCGCGCCAGGTCTCCATGCGCGACGACACGGCCTGCTCCGTTTCCGGATCATCGGCGCGAAGGAAGTCGAGCGCCTTGTCGGAGAAGACCACGCCAAAGCCCCAGGTCGCGCCTTCGGGATTCTGCTCGAAGACATCGACGTGGTCTTGGGGATGCCGACGCTTCCAGAGGGCGGCGAAATACAGACCCGCAGGACCGCCCCCCATCACCGCAATGCGACTAAGCCGCATGACCTTTCCTTTCCCCGTTGCGTTCTGTTGACCGCTTCTGTTTGCGCATTATGCAATAGATTTCTTGTAATGCAATATATCTCTTGCATTACAGGTAATCATTTTTCTTATACGGAATAATGCCAGCGCGGTTGGACTCCGCGCCGGGCGCCTAGCGGGAGGTTTTTCGGATGTTCGAGACAGCTTTCACGATCGAGTGGGGCGATTGCGACGAGGCCGGAATCGTCTTTTATCCCAACTACTTCTACTGGTTTGACTGCACCTATCAGCGCTGGCTGCGGAAGCACGGATTGAGCCAGCGGGAGCTCAAGCGCCGCTTCAACAGCGTCACGCCGCTGGTCAATGTCGGAGCCAAGTTTGTGGGGCCAGCCCGCTACGACGATGAGCTGGTGATCCGCGCCGAGGTGACCGAGTGGCAGGAGCGGCGGTTTCGAATCGACTACAAGCTATCGGTCGGAAACGTGCAGGTTGCGAGCGGCTTCGAACAGCGCGCCTGGGCCTCGGTCACGGACACGGGCGCACTCCGCGGCGCGAGCGTGCCGCAGGAGTTCAAGGACTTGTTGAGATGAAACGGACGCGGCCGAAAGAGACTGACGACGAGAGCGGCGGGACGGCCCCCGGCGGCATCCAGGCTCTCGACGCCGCGCTTTCGGTCCTGCGAGTCCTCAGGTCCTTTGATGGGCCGGCGACGCTGTCGGATATCGCGCGCGAAGCCGGCATGCCGCCGAGCAAGGTGCATCGCTACCTGGCGAGCTTCATTCATGCGGGCCTTGCCGTGCAGAAGGAGCGCTCCGGCCGCTACGACCTCGGCCGCGAAGCGGCAGAGTTGGGCGTTGCGGCCATCAGCCGGAACAACTTCGTCGTCCGCGCCTCCGACGAACTCGAGGAATTGGCCACGGTGACCGGACAGGCCGCGCTGCTAGCCGTCTGGAGCCATAATGGCCCGACCGTGGTCCGAATGGAGCGAGGCCCCCATCTGACCACCACGTCGATCGGTCTTGGCAGCACATTTCCCTTGCTGGACTCCGCGACCGGACGCGTCTTCCTGTCGTATCTGCCGTCTCCACAACTGACCGCGCGGCTGCAGAACGAACTCGAGCGCGCCGCTTCTGTCGGCGTGAGCTGGCCGGATCTCGATCCCAACACGGAAAGCGTCGAGGCATTGACGACGAAAGTCCGGCGCGAGCATGTTGCCTATGTCGACGGCCGTTACATTCCGGGCCTGGCCGCGATCTCGTCCGCGATCACGAACTGGCAAGGCGAGATCGAAGTCGCCGTGACCTTGTTCGGCACGCACAGGGACTTGCTGCAGCCGCAGAGTCCTGCGCGGACCGCCTTGATCGACTTTGCCTCCCGCCATTCGATCGCCCCACCGGCTCAGCTGGGCAAGCCGCACGACGCACGAGCGCGCTAGCTCGCACGGGCGCGTATCTTGCCGCTATTTGATGGCCCCGTCTGAAGACGGACTGACTGCTTCAGTCCTGGTCGAGTGAAGATCACACCGAGCTTGCCTTAATAGAATTGGTTACTCATTCGTTGATGCTCCGCTGGATGCCGCGCGTCGTCGCGCTCTGGTGCTGAAGCACGCCGCTGCGTCGGTCCTCGAATCGGTGATCGGCATCTCCAATCATGGTCGCGAGCCTGCCGCGGTTCATTAACGACGCAGTGCGAATTGGCTTCTGGCGAAGGCCATCTTTGATAGATTTCGGATACAACCATCGCGGTGCAAATCCAGGCCAACCACGCACCCGACAGGCCGCTTCCCTTGGACAGCTGATACAGGCGCGAGCCGTTCATGGACGTGATCGACCCGTTCACCGGCGAGGAGAGATGAGATGCAGGTCAGATCCGCGCTTCAGATCAATTTGCATCCGCTGGACGTGCGCCATGCCGTCCACACACTTCCGCATCAGCTCGACGTATGGGGCGATCAGGTCGATCGCATCGTATTCACTGTCGACACCAGGCAGAGCAAGAGCGGCCGCTACACCGGCAGTGCCTATGAGGAGAGCCGCAGACGCCTGTTTGCACTGCTGGAGGCCATCGCGCTGAAATCGCCGAAGGCGGAGATTTCCGAGGTCGACTATTCGCCGGCGGCGCTCGAGGCCGTGCGGCAGCGCTATTTCTCGACAAGCCGCGTCCATCCGGAAAAGGCCTTCGATGGCGGACCGTTCCATGCCTATTTCTACGGCCTCTTGAAGACGAACGCGGACTATGTGGTGCATATGGACAGCGACATGCTGTTCGGCGGCGGCAGCCAGGTCTGGCTGGAGGAGGCGATCGGCTGGCTGAAGACGACGCCGGATGCGCTGTTTGCCGGACCACTTCCCGGTCCGCCTCGCGCTGACGGCGCGCTCGGCGACCTGCATGGAGGGTTTCCGGGGTTGAGCGGCGTCCAGCCGCCCGAGCGGCTCGCCGCCGCCTACCCGGCCTACCGCTTTCGCACCGTGAGCACGCGCATCTTCGTTCTGGATCAAGTCAGATTCGATGCATCTGTCGGCGCGCTGGAGCTGGTGCGGCCAAATCTCCGACGCCGGATCCGCGCAAAGCTGTTTCGCCAGTCTCCGCTGACGATGCCGGCCGAGGAGATCATCTCCGCGGCCATGATGCGCAAGGGGCTTTGCCGGATAGACTTTCTCGGTTCAGGCGCCGGGCTCTACTCGCTGCATCCACCGTATCGCACGGATACATTCTATCGTGAATTGCCGCACCTGATCGCCCGCATCGTGGCCGGCGCGATACCGGACGCCCAGCGCGGCGACTATGACGTCAATTCGAGCATGTTCGACTGGACGGAGGCTCTTCGGCAGAAGACCGTCGGTCGTCGCCTTGCCCGCGCCGCGCGCACGCTGCTCTCGAGCTGAGCATCGCGCGGTTCGCCCGGCGATGCCCTAGCCGAGCGCCTGGCTTGCGAGCGCGTAAGTCACGGGCGACGTCCCAGAGCGATCGTTGGGATCGCGAAACTCCCCTCCCAGCGACATCGTCGTGACCGTGTCGAAAAAGGCAAGGCCGGACCGGGCCAGGAAGGCGCAGAACTCGCCGTCGGCGAGGTGCGTGTCGACCCTCAGGAACCGTCCTTCATGGGCCGCGACATGAGGCGCAGCCACCACGATCGCGTCCTCGTCGTTCGACGCGACGACCGGACCCACGACATGCCCTCGCCCGAACGGGCGGCACAGCGCGAATGCGACGAGGCGCCCCTGCCGATAGAGCCCGAAGCCGGTGGATTGCTCCAGGAGGGCCGCCAGCAAATCGAGGCGCGAGGCACCAAACGCCTGCGCGTCGAGTTGAGCGATCGCCGGCAGGTCCTTGCGATTGAGCTCCCGCAGCTCGGTCCCGTCAGGAAGATGCGGCATCTCACTGAGCCGCTGCACCTCTGCCTGGCGCTGGAACACCGTCCGTTCGCGGCGGAAGCCGAGCGATAGATAGAGCTTGCGCGCTGCATGCGTGGCGTTGAGGCGGAGATTGCGCCCCTTGGACGCGGACAGAACGCGCTTCATGAGCCACTGAGCCGTGCCAAGCGCCTGAAGGCGGGGCGATGTGATGACCATGCCGACCGTCGCAAAATCCGCCCCATGCGGAAACCACATCGCGGAGCCCAGCACCCGTCCGATCTCATCGTGAACGACGATGCCGTGGCCGGCATCACGCAGAAACTGCCAGTCCTCCGGACGATGCGGCCAGCCGACGCCGATCGAGAGCGTATAAAGCTGATCGAGCTCCACCGTATCGATGTCGACCGCACGCGCGTCGAATGCGTCGATCGTCAGCGAACTGGTCGTGCGCGATTTCATGTCGCCCCCTGATCGGCTCGACGGCGGTCGACGTCGGCGGCTCCGAGCTCGGTCGGGCTCAGCTTACACCGGGCTCCGCCGCAGATTGCGTTCCGGAACCGCCGTCCAACGAAACATTCCACCAAATCGCAACCGCATTCGGCACCGACCGAGATTGCGGGTCCGATAGCCTGGTTCAATCCGGCAAGCTCGCCATTCTCCGCGCGTCCGAATTCGACAATGACCTTTCTCTTCAATTCCGACGCTCAGCGCGGGGCTGTGTTCCGCGAAGCCTTCGCGCGCGAGCTCCCACACCTGCCCTTCGTCATCGGCCCGGCCACGGTCTCTCCGGCCGATATCCGTTACATCATCACCTGGTCCGTGCCGGAAGCCCTGGAACAATACCGTAACCTCGACATCCTGTTTTCGGTCGGGGCGGGCATCGATCAATTTCGGCTGACGGCGATCCCGCCCGAGGTGAAGGTGGTCCGGATGGTGGAAGACGGCATCATCCGGATGATGCAGGAATACGTCACTCTCGCGGTGCTGGCCCTCCACCGCAACATCCCGGCCTACCTCGATTTGCAGCGACGCCGCGAATGGCGGGCTCTGCCGCAGAAGCAGGCGACCGACCGATGTGTCGGGGTTCTCGGACTTGGCGTGCTCGGCCGCGCGGTGCTGGAAAGCCTGAGGCCGTTCGGCTTCCGCCTGAGCGGCTGGAGCCGGTCGGACAAGACGATCGAGGGTGTTGCGACCTATAGCGGCGATGCCGGCCTCGGCCGGATGCTCGGCGAAACCGACATCCTGATCTGCCTGCTGCCGCTCACCGGGGCCACGCGCGGGATCCTGAATCAAGACCTCTTTGCACAATTGCCGAAAGGCGCGGCCCTCGTCCACGCCGGGCGCGGCGCGCAGCTCGAGTCCAGCGCACTCCTCGCGGCTCTCGATACGGGTCAGCTTGCCGGCGCGGTCGTCGACGTGACCGAGCCGGAGCCGCTGCCCGGCGATCATGCCTTGTGGGCCCATCCGAAAGTGCTGCTGACCCCGCACGTGGCAAGCGTCACCCAGGCGGACACCGCCGCTCGCGCGGTCATCGACAACATCAAGCGATATGAAGCGGGCCTCGACCTCGTCGGGCTCGTCGATCGGACCCGTGGTTATTGAGAGGAGCCCGACTTGCTGCTGAAACGGATCGACCCCAACCCGACTTTCGCCCCGAAGGAATCCGGCCCGATGCCGGAGCGGCTCATTGCCGGCGCGCCTCACTTCAAGACCTGGGCACAGGACGAGGCCAAGGGCGACCTCGTGCACGCCGGCGTGTGGGAAGCAACGCCGGGCGAGACGCGCTCGATCAAGGGAGAGACCTTTGAATTCTGTCACATCCTCGCCGGCACGATCGAGATCACGCCGGACGGCGGCGTCCCGATGACGTTCAAAGCCGGCGACAGCTTCGTCATGAAGCCCGGATTTACGGGGGTGTGGAAGACGATCGAGACCGTCCGCAAGATCTACGTCACGGTGTCATGAGCCTGAGCTTCGACCCTGACCAGGTTCAGTTGCCGATCGGCCACTTCATCGGCGATCGGCTGCAGGAATCCCCCGGCCTGCTTCCGCTGCACCGGCCATCCGACGGTGCGCACTACGCCGGGTGTCCGGTCGCCTCCGCCGAGACCGTGGACGAGGCCGTCCAAACCGCCAGGACGGCGTTGAGGACCAGCAACTGGGGCGGCGTGCGTCCGCGCGAGCGAGCCGGCGTCCTGAAGCGCTGGGCCGATCTCATCGAGAGTGAAGCCGAGACGCTCGCCAGGGTCGAGGCGATTACATCCACCCGCCCGGTCGGTCAACTCGTTGCGGGAGACATCGCGATCACCGCCGAGCAAATCCGCTTCTTCGCCGAATTCGCCGACAAGGAGGGCGGCGACCTCGCGCCCACCGACGACGCCCATCTCGGCATGATCATGACCGAGCCTTACGGGGTCGTCGGCGCCATCACACCCTGGAATTTTCCAATCAACATGGCGGGCTGGAAACTCGGGCCGGCTCTCGCCGCGGGCAATGCGGTCGTGCTGAAGCCGTCGGAGATGACGCCGTTCTCCTCCATCGTGCTCGCCCGATTGGCGGTCAAGGCGGGGCTGCCTGCCGGACTCATCAACATCGTGCTTGGCGATGGGGCGACGACCGGCTCCGCCATCACCGGACATCCCGACATTGCGAAAGTGAGCTTTACCGGATCAACCGGCGCGGGCGCTGCCATCATGGCGAATATCGCCCGCACCGGCATCAAACCCATGACGCTCGAGCTCGGCGGCAAGAGCCCGCAGATCGTCTTCGCCGATGCCGATCTCGACCAGGCCGCCGCCGCGATTGCCGGCAGCATCCTTGCAAATGCCGGCCAGGCCTGTGTTGCCGGATCGCGGCTGATCGCCCACGCCTTGGTGGCCAAGCAGTTGGTCGACGCCATCATTGCCCGCATGCAAGCCGTCCAGGCTGGTCCCACCTGGGATGCCGCGACGACCTACTCCCCGATCATCTCCGAGAAGCAGCGATCGCGGATGCACACGATGGTGCGAACGGCCCGCGCTGAAGGCGCCGAGTGCCTGACCGGCGGTGAGCCGATGGAGGCTAAGGGCTATTTCTATACGCCGACCCTTCTTGCAAAGGTGGATCGATCTTCCGTCGCCCTCACCGAGGAGATCTTCGGGCCGGTGCTGACGCTGCAGACGTTCACGACCGAGGACGAAGCCTTGGCGCTTGCCGATCACCCGACCTACGGTCTTGCCGCCGGGCTCTTCACCCGCGATGTCTCACGCGCGATGCGGATCACGCGCGCTCTGGCTGCCGGCACCGTCTGGGTCAACCGCTACGGCCGCTCGCGCGATCACATCCTGCCGACCGGGGGCTACAAGCACTCCGGCATCGGCAAGGATCTCGGCCGCGAAGCCTATCACGCCAATCGCCGCTCGAAGAGCGTGCTCATCCACATCGGAGGGCTCTCATGAAGACTTACGCAATCGCACTCATTCCCGGCGACGGCATCGGCCGCGACGTGACCGACGCCGCATGGACCGTGCTGAAAGCAACTGCGAAGCAGTCCGGCTTTGCGCTCAGCGGCACGACATTTCCGTGGTCCTGCGCCTTCTACAAGGAGACCGGCGCGATGATGCCCGCCGACGGCATCAAGACACTGCAGCAATACGATGCGATCCTGCTCGGCGCGGTCGGTTGGCCGGCGGAGGTGCCCGATGCCGCATCGCTGCATGGGCTGCTGCTGCCGATCCGCAAGGGGTTCACGCAATATGCCAATGTCCGGCCGCATCGCCTGCTGCCGGGCGTCAACGGTCCGCTGAAGACGACCGCATTCGACATCCTCTGCATCCGCGAAAACACCGAGGGCGAATATTCGGGCGCCGGCGGGCGCGTGCATCAGGGCACCCCCGCCGAGATTGCGGTCGAGACCTCTGTGTTCACGCGCGCCGGCGTCGAACGAATCCTGCGGTTCGGGTTCGAGCAGGCGCGCAAGCGGCGCAAGAAGCTCGCCTCGGTCACCAAGTCGAATGCGCAAAAATACTCGATGGTCTTCTGGGACGAGGTCACACGGCTGGTTGGCGCCGACTATCCCGATGTCGCGTGCACGAGCTATCACGTCGACGCGCTCGCCGCCCGCATGGTGATGGCGCCGGAGAGCCTCGACGTCGTCGTCGCCTCCAACCTGTTCGGCGACATCCTGACCGATCTCGGCGCCGCCATCCAGGGCGGGCTCGGCTTTGCGGCCTCGGCCAATATCAATCCGGAGCGCAACGCGCCCTCGATGTTCGAGCCCGTTCACGGCTCGGCCCCCGATATTGCCCATCTCGGCACGGCCAACCCGATCGCAGCGATCTGGTCCGGGGCCATGATGCTCGACCATCTCGGCGAGGCCAAGGCAGCCGCACGCATCATGGCCGCCCTCGAAGCGACCACGTCCAGTGGCATCGGTACGATTCCGGGCAAGGAGCGCACCGAAGCAATCACCGCAGCCGTGCTCTCCCGTCTCTCCTGATCGACAAGGCGCAACAGATGCAGAACCTCAGCGACAAGCAGCTCTTCCGCCAGCAGGGCCTGATCGGCGGCCAATGGCAAGGCGCGCTCTCGGGCGCAACCATCGACGTGATCGACCCGGCGACGCAGACCGTTCTCGGATCCGTCCCGGACATGGGACGGGACGACACAAGCGCCGCCATTGCCGCGGCCGCGAAGGCTTACGGGGGCTGGCGCGCGAAAACCAATGCGGAGCGCGCCGCCCTTCTGGAGGCCTGGCACGGCCTCATGATCGCGCATCTCGACGATCTCGCGCGCATCCTGACGCTGGAGCAGGGCAAGCCATTGGAAGAGTCCAAGGGCGAGATCCGCTACGGTGCCTCCTTCGTCAAATGGTTCGCGGAGGAGGCCCGGCGAATAGGCGGCTCAACGATCCCCTCGCCCACACCCGACCGGCGCATCGTCATCCTCAAGGAGCCGGTTGGCGTATGCGCGATCATCACGCCCTGGAATTTCCCCAACGCCATGATCACGCGCAAGGTGGCTCCCGCGCTCGCGGCTGGATGCACCGTCGTGATCAAGCCATCGGACTTCACGCCCTATTCGGCGCTGGCTCTTGCCGTGCTGGCTGAGCGCGCCGGAATTCCCGCGGGCGTCATCAACATCGTCACCGGCCTGCCGAGCGAGATCGGCGCGGAGATCATGGCCAACGAGACGGTGCGGAAGATCTCGTTCACCGGCTCGACCCGCGTCGGCTCGCTGCTGATGCGCGGTGCAGCTGACAGCGTCAAGCGCGTGAGCCTCGAGCTCGGCGGCAATGCGCCCTTCATCGTCTTTGACGATGCCGATCTGGACCTCGCGGTCGAGGGTGCCATCATGTCGAAGTTCCGCAATGGCGGTCAGACCTGCGTCTGCGCCAACAGGATCCTCGTGCAGGCGGGCGTTTACGATGCCTTCGCCGACAAGCTCGTCGCCCGCGTCAGGACCATGAAAGTCGGATCGGGCCTCGAGCCGGGCATTGCGATCGGACCGATGATCAACGAGGCGGCGATCAGCAAGATCAACCGCCACGTCGCCGATGCCTTGTCCAAGGGCGCCCGCATCGCCGCCGAACCGGTCGCCTTGCCCGAGGGGCCGCAATTCACCGCACCGATCGTGCTCACCGAGGCGACCACCGACATGGTGCTGGCGCACGAGGAAACGTTCGGTCCTGTCGCACCTCTGTTCCGCTTTAAGACCGACGAGGAGGCGATTGCCATTGCAAACGCGACGCCGTTCGGACTTGCCGCTTACTTCTATACGCGCGACCTGAAGCGGTCCTGGCACGTTGCGGAAGCGCTGGAAGCCGGCATGGTCGGCCTCAACACCGGCATGGTGTCGACCGAGGTGGCGCCGTTCGGCGGCATCAAGCAATCAGGCCTGGGGCGCGAAGGCGCGCAGATCGGGATCGAGGAATACCTCGAGACCAAGGCTTTTCACATCGGCGGATTGGGCTAGGCCGCGGGCGAGGCGCAATCCGCCTCGCGCCCTACTGAATGCGATCGAGCATCTTGTAGTATAGTCCCACCATCGGCAGGAACCACGGCTTGCCGAAATGCCCGGGCACCGCGGACCAATCGAGCCCTTTCATCGGATTGCGGTCTTCGCGTCCGAGCATCGCGTCGGCGATGATCATGCCGAGATGGGTCGACAGCTGCGCGCCGTGACCGGCATAGCCCATCGCATACCACAGCCCGTCCTGATAGCCGGCGCGCGGAAAGCGGTCACTGGTCATGTCGACGAGCCCGCCCCAGCAATAGTCGATCTCGATGCCGGCCAGTTGCGGGAAGACTCGCGTGAGAGCCTCGACGAGGATGGCACCGCTCTTGGCGTCGGAACGCTGGTCCGACGTCGCCGAGAAGCGCGCGCGGCCACCAAAAATCAGACGGTTGTCGGGGGCCAGGCGGAAATAATTGCCGACATTCATCGACGTGACGCAGGTGCGGTTGCCCGGCATGGTGGCCGCAATTTCGGCCGCATTCAGTGGCCTTGTCGCAACGATGAAGCTGCCGACGGCGACGAGGCGTCGCCGGAAGTAGCCGAAGTTTGGCGTGGTGTAGGCGCCCGTTGCCAGCAACACCTGATCGGCCGTGACGCTGCCGCGAGGCGTCGTCAGCCGGTGGCGCGATCCTTCGCGCGTTTGCGCCGTCACCGGTGCCTGCTCGAAGATAACAGCGCCGCGGCGCTTGGCCGCCTCGGCCAGTCCGATGCCATAGCGTCCCATATGCATCATCGCGCTCTTCTTCGAGAGCATCGCGCCAAAGAAGGGTGAGCCGATTTCCGCGCCGAGATCCTGAGCCGACAGCAATGCGGTGTCCGGGTCCACCTCGTGATGAAGCGCTTCGAAATTGCGCGCGATGGCATCAAGATGCTTTGGCTTGGAGGCGAGCTTCAGCTTGCCTGCGCGGCGGAAATCGCATGCGATGCCCTCCTCCACGATCAGCGCTTCGAGCGTGTCGATGGAGGAATCAAGCGCGCGGTAGAGCGCGACGGCTCGCTCCTTGCCGAGCTCCGCCTTGGCGGCGAGATAGCTGTGGGCGAGACCGTTGTTGAGATGGCCGCCGTTCCGCCCCGACGCGCCGCCGATCACCCGGTCTGCTTCGAGAACGACAACTTTCGCGCCCGCCTTCGCGAGCTGGCGCGCAGCCCCGAGGCCCGTGAAGCCGCCACCGATCACCGCAACGTCATAGTGGCCCTCGACGGGACCTTCGGTCCCGCCGGAAAAGCGCGGTGCGGTATCGTGCCAGTAGGAAACGTATTTCACCGCAGGTCCCGCCGGCTCAGAGTCCGAACACGCCCGGCAGGCCGCCGATGTCCTTGATCTCGACATAGCCGTAATAGGGATTGGCGGGCTCATGCCCCCGATTGACCCACACCTTGTTCTTGATTCCGAGGTCGTCCGCCGTCATTAGATCATAGCGGAAGGACGAGGAGCAGTGCACCACATCCTCGGGCCCGCAGCCCAGCGTATCGAACATGAATTCGAAGCCCTTCATGCGAGGCTTGTAGGACTGAGCCTGTTCGGCCGTGAGCGCGGCATGAAATGGCGCCCCGAGCTTGGCCACGTTGGACGGCAGCTGTGCATTCATGGCGTTGGAGAGGATGACGAGCGGAATCTCCTTGGCGACCTTGGCAAGGCCGGCAGGAACGTCAGGATGCGGTCCCCAGCTCGGCACGCGCTCATAAACCATCTGTCCATGCTCGGACTTGAAGGCAACGCCGTTGCGCTTGCAGGCGCGCTCCAGCGCATTGTGGATGACGTCGGCATAGGGTTTCCAGTCGCCGAGAATCTCGTCGAGCCGATACGCCGCGAAATCCCGCACGAGCGAAGCCATCTGCGCTTCGGGAAGATGCGCACGATAAAGATCCTGCGCCGCTTCGGCCATCTGGAAATTCGTCAGCGTGCCGTAGCAGTCGAAGGTCACGTATTTCGGGCGAAACTGGCTCATCATCCCTGTCCTGGTGCGCTCGCACAATGTCAGGGCCGCAACAATAGAGCGTCAACGCGGCATAAGATGCGGCTTTTCCGTCGCCTGCGGTGAAAGATGTCGTTCCCGCCGGGCCCTTCAGACGATCTGCATGTCACCGACGTAAGAGACTGGAGGCGGACAGGAAAGCCAGTCGATGACCCAGAGCACGATCTCGCTCACCACATTACGCGATGAACATCTCGAAGGCGCGCTGCGCCTTTCACGTCAGGCCGGGTGGCCTCACCGCCTCGACGACTGGCAACTGGCGCTGGATCTGAGCATGGGATTTGTGGCGCTGGACTCCGATGCCGCAACGGTGCTCGGGACCGTGCTGATGACGCCCTACGCGCAGGACGTCGCGACCATCAACATGGTCATCGTCGATGAAGCCGCCCGCGGGCGCGGATTGGGCCGCCAGCTCATGGAAGCGGTCATCGCGTTGGCGGGGCCGCGCAAGCTGAGGCTGATCGCAACGCGTGAGGGCGCCCCGCTCTATCAGAAACTCGGCTTTTGGCAGACCGGCACGATCGTCCAGCATCAGGGCCAGACACGGCATGTTGCGTCGCCCGCAAAAGTCCGGCCGGCCGAGGCGCAGGACATCGTCGAGATCATCGAGCTGGATAAGAGCGCCTACGGCGCGGACCGACGAGACCTGCTGCGTGCGCTTGCGAAGGTCGGCCAATTGGCCGTGCTCGATCGCGGCCAGGGCATTATCGGATTTGCGGGGTCACGTGCCTTCGGCAGAGGTGAGGTGATCGGCCCCGTGGTCGCCGCAAATGTCGACGACGGCAAAGCGTTGATTGAATTCTTCATGGCCCGAAGCGAGGGGCGCTTCGTCCGCGTCGATACGGCTGAAGGCTCTCAATTGAGCGCATGGCTCGCACACCATGGACTGACCCGGGTTGACGAAGGAATCGCCATGCAACGTCCCAACACTGCACGGTCCTGCCTCGGGCCGTTGACCACCTTTGCCCTCGCCAGCCAGGCATTTGGATAAGCGGAGACCTTGATGCTCAGCAATTCTCTCATCGAGCTCGACCGAGCCCATCTCATCCACCCGGTCGCCTCCTACCGGGGTCACGAAGCGGCCGGCGTCAAGGTGCTGAGATCAGCCAAGGGAGCCACCGTAACGGACGCTTCCGGGCATCAGCTCGTCGACGGCTTTGCCGGGCTCTGGTGCGTCAATGCCGGCTACGGTCACGACAGCATCGTTGCCGCCGCGGCAAAGCAAATGCAGGAGCTTCCCTACGCCACGGGCTATTTCAGCCTCGGATCGGAGCCCGCAATCCGGCTTGCGGCCGAGCTGGCGGAGCGGGCGCCCGGCGACCTCAACCATGTCTATTTCACGCTCGGCGGCTCGGATGCCGTCGACAGCACGGTCCGTTTCATCCGTTATTATTGGCACGCCAGGGGCGAGCCGCAGCGCGAGCATTTCATCTCGGTCGAACAGGGCTATCACGGCTCTTCGACCGTCGGCGCCGGCCTGACGGCCCTGCCCGCCTTCCACGCGGGTTTCGGCGTGCCGCTGAGCTGGCAGCACAGAATCCCCTCGCACTATGTCTATCGCAATCCGGCCGGCGAGGGCGACGAGGCCGTCATCGCGGCCTCGCTGGCCGCGCTCGATGCAAAAATCGAGGAGATCGGCGGCCCGCAGCGCGTCGCCGCATTCTACGCCGAGCCGATCCAGGGCTCGGGTGGCGTGCTTGTGCCGCCGAAAGGCTGGATGAAAGCCATGCGCGCGCGGTGCCAGACCTATGGCATCCTCTTCGTCGCCGACGAGGTCATCACCGGCTTCGGCCGGACGGGACCGCTGTTCGCGTGCAGCGAGGACGACGTCGTCCCTGATCTCATGACCGTCGCCAAGGGACTGACCTCTGGATACGTCCCGATGGGCGCGGTCTTCATGTCGGACCACGTCTACGACACGATCGCCGATGCGGCAGGCTCGAGCGCCGTCGGCCATGGCTACACCTACTCCGCGCATCCGGTCAGTGCCGCCGTGGCTCTGGAAGTGCTGCGCCTCTACGAAAGTGGTCTGCTTGCGAATGGCCTGAGGGCGGGAGCACGTCTCATGGCGGGCCTGCGGTCGTTGAAGGATCATCCCCTCGTCGGAGACGTGCGCGGCCGCGGCATGCTGGCCGCGATCGAGCTCGTCACCGACAAGAACCGCAAGACGCCACTCCCCGCTGCGGCCGAGCCGGCAAAGCGCATCTTCGAACGCGCTTGGACGAACGGTCTGGTCATCCGGGCCTTCCCGACCGGCGTCTTGGGCTATGCGCCGCCGCTCTGCTGCACCGAGTCCGATATCGACGCCATCATCGAGCGCACCGCCAGGACCCTCGACGATACGCTGGCCGATGCCGAAGTTCGCGCCGCGCTGCAACATTAGTAGGCATGCACAATGAGCCGGCTGGACGCAGGTCCGAAATACTAGAAACAGAGACATCTTCGCAATTTTGTGCCGCGGCTCGCGGTTTTTTCGGCCAAAGCCGCGGGACTATCCTGCGAGACTTCGATCGCGGGAAAGAATGCAGTCCTGGGTGGGAGACGCGACAAGCGTCGTTGTGACGGATCGCGCCAGCCTCCACCATAACGGCGCGGCAGAACAATCTGCCGCTCCCCGCAACACGAGCCGTAAGCTTTAGCCAGCGAGGGATTGACATGAGCAACACGACGAACTGGTCTTCTTCGGACGATGCCACGATCGAGAACGCAATCCGGCGCGGGGCTTCGCGCCGCGACCTGCTGAAGCTGATGCTCGCGAACGGCGTGGCGATGGCCGCGGCCAGCACGGTCTTCGGCCGTGCGTCGGAAGCGGTGGCGGCGACCCCCGTGAAAGGCGGCGCCCTGAAAGCCGCGGCCTGGTCCTCATCCACCGCCGACACCCTGGACCCGGCCAAAGCCTCGCTCTCGACCGATTACGTTCGCTGCTGCTCCTTCTACAATCGCCTGACATTTCTCGACCAGACCGGCGTGGCCCAGATGGAGCTCGCCGAGTCCATCGAAAGCAGCGATGCCAAGACCTGGACGATCAAGCTGAAGAAGGGCGTCACCTTCCACAACGGCAAGAGCCTCGGCGCCGACGACGTCATCTTCTCGCTGAAGCGCCATCTGGACAAGGCGACCGGATCGAAGGTCGCGGCGATCGCATCCCAGATGACCGACTTCAAGGCCGTGGACAAGACGACCGTCGAGGTCACGCTGGCGAGCCCCAACGCGGACCTGCCGACGATCCTGTCCATGCATCACTTCATGATCGTGGCCGACGGCACCACCGATTTCTCCTCGGGCAACGGCACCGGCGCCTTCACCTGCAAGCAGTTCACGCCCGGCGAACGCTCGATCGGCGCGCGGAACACGAACTACTTCAAGAGCGGCCCGAACGTCGACTCCTTCGAGTTCTTCGCCATCCCGGACGAGAGCGCCCGAATCAACGCCCTGCTGTCCGGAGACATCCATCTCGGTGCCTCGATCAACCCGCGGTCGGTGCGCCTGCTCGACGGCAAGGACGGCTTCGCGCTGTCAACGACCACATCGGGGACCTACACCGACCTGAACATCCGCATGGACATGGCGCCCGGCAACAGCAGGGATTTCGTCGAGGGCATGAAATACATCGTCAACCGCGAGCAGATCGTCAAATCGGCGCTGCGCGGTTTCGGCGTCATCGGCAATGACCAGCCTGTCTCGCCCGTCAACGTCTACCACAACGCCGCCCTCAAGCCGAAATCGTTCGACCCGGACAAGGCCAAATTCCATTTCCAGAAGGCGGGCGTGCTCGGTCAGACCGTCGAGGTCATCACCTCCGATGCGCCGAGCTCGGCAGTCGACATGGCCATGATCGTCCAGGCCAGCGCCGCCCAGATCGGCATGAAGCTCGACGTGAAGCGCGTGCCCTCCGACGGCTACTGGAGCAATTACTGGCTGAAGGCGCCGATCCATTTCGGCAACATCAACCCGCGCCCGACGCCCGACATCCTGTTCTCCCTGCTCTACAAGTCGGATGCGCCGTGGAACGAGAGCCGCTTCGTCTCGGAGAAATTCGACAAGCTGCTGGTCGAGGCTCGGGGCTCGCTCGATCAGGCCAAGCGTCACGAGATCTACAATGAAATGCAGGTGATGGTGTCGGAACAGGCCGCCACGATCATTCCGGCCTACATTTCCAACGTGGATGCGATCACCGCCAAGCTGAAGGGACTTGAGGCCAATCCGCTCGGCGGCATGATGGGCTACGCCTTCGCCGAATACGTCTGGCTGACCGCCTGACCGGCGCAAGGCGAGGTCACGGGCCGGGATCGCGAGACCGGAACCCGAACCGACCAGAATGACCGGTGTGGCGCAGGAGCGCGAATGTGAAGAAGCAAGTTTCGTTGCTTGTGGTGAGGCGGCTTCTCATCGCCTTGATCACGCTCGTGATCGTTTCGTTCGCGGTCTTCTTCGCCACCGCGCTCCTGCCTGGCGATACCGCCACGATCCTGCTCGGGCAATCCGCGACGCCCGAGGCGGTCGAGGGCCTGCGCAAGGCGATGCATCTCAACGATCCCGCGATCATTCGATTCCTGAGATGGATCGCGGGTCTCTTCCAGGGCGATTTCGGCAAGTCTTACGCAAACAATGTTCCTGTCGCCAACCTGATCAGCGGACGGTTCGTCAACACGATGAAGCTCGCAGGACTAACCGCCGCGATCGCCGTGCCATTCGCATTGACGCTCGGCATCACCGCTGCGATGTGGCGCGGCACGCTGTACGACCGCACCGTGACCATCGCGACCATCGGCATCATCTCGGTGCCGGAATTCATGATCGCAACGCTGGCGGTGCTGCTGTTCGCGGTCTACCTCAAATGGCTGCCGGCCCTCTCCCTCACCAACGAGGTCAAGTCGCTCCATGACCTCCTGAGGATCTACGCGATGCCGGTCATGACGCTCACATTCGGCGTTTCGGCGCAGATGATCCGCATGACCCGCGCTGCCGTGGTCGAGACATTGAACACGCCCTATGTCGAGATGGCGCTCCTCAAGGGCGCCTCGCGGCCCCGGCTCGTGCTGCGACACGCACTGCCCAATGCGCTCGGCCCCATCGTCAACGCGGTCGCGCTCTCGCTGTCCTATCTGCTCGGCGGCGTCATCATCGTGGAGACCATCTTCAATTATCCAGGAGTTGCGAAGCTGATGGTCGATGCCGTCTCGACTCGCGACCTGCCGCTGATCCAGACCTGCGCGATGATCTTCTGCCTCGGTTATCTGGCATTGATCACGGCTGCCGATATCATCGCCGTCCTGTCCAATCCGAGGCTCCGATGACGGATTCGACCGCAACAGGCCGGCCGGGCATGCGATTGGGCTATCGCTTCAATATGGTCGGCATGACAGCCCTTGGCATCATCCTTCTCTGGGCCTGTGTCGCGCTTTTCGCCCCGCAAATCATCCCGCATTCCGTCGGAGAGATCGTCGATTCCGATTATTTCGGCCCCATGAGCCGAGAGCTCTGGTTCGGCTCGGACTATCTCGGCCGCGACATCTTCTCGCGCATCCTGATGGGTGCCCGCTACACGCTCGGCATCTCGCTCGCCGCCGTCACCATCGCCTGCTTCAGCGGCGTCGCGCTCGGCATGACCGCGGCAGTCGCCGGAGGATGGTTCGACAGCACGCTGAGCCGTTTTCTCGACGCGCTCAACTCGATACCCAGCAAGCTGTTCGGCCTCGTCGTGGTCGCCGCGGTCGGCTCGTCGATCCCGGCGCTGATCGGGACGCTGTCGGTGATCTACACGCCGGGCGCCTATCGCTTCGCCCGCGCTCTTGCCGTCAACGTCAACACGATGGACTTCATCGTCGTCGCCCGTATCAGGGGCGAACGCCTGCCCTATCTCATCGCCTCCGAGATTCTTCCCAACATTCTCGGGCCCGTGCTTGCCGATCTCGGCCTGCGCTTCGTCTTCATCGTGCTGCTGCTCTCCGGCCTGTCCTTTCTCGGGCTCGGCGTGCAACCGCCCTACGCCGACTGGGGCGCGCTGGTTCGCGAGAACATCGCCGGCCTGCCGTTTGGCGCACCTGCCGTCATCTTTCCTTCGCTCGCCATCGCGAGTCTCACCATCAGCGTCAACCTTCTGATCGACAATTTGCCGCGCAGGATCCGCGATCGGAGCGCCGAATGACGGGAAACCTCGTCGAGATCCGCAATCTCAGGGTTGAGGCAACGACCGACGCCGGCAGGCGGGTCGAGATCATCAGGGGTGTCGACCTCGACATTGCCAAAGGCGAGATCGTCGCGCTCATCGGCGAGAGCGGCTCGGGCAAGACCACCATCGCCATGACGCTGATGGGCTACGCGCGGCAAGGCTGCGCGATCACCGGCGGCGAGGTGCGCGTGGCCGGCGTGGACATGGTGAGCCTGCCGGAAGCCGAACGCGCCAGGATTCGCGGGACGAGCGTGGCCTACGTGCCGCAGAGCGCCGCCGCCGCCTTCAATCCCGCACTGGCCATCATGGACCAGGTCACCGAGGTCGCGCGGATCCACAGGCTGATGTCCGCAGCGGAGGCGCAGGCAAAAGCCCTCTCACTCTTCAAGGCGCTATCGTTGCCGGAGCCCGAGACGATCGGCAACCGCTATCCGCATCAGGTCTCTGGTGGCCAGTTGCAGCGGCTCGCCGCCGCGATGGCCCTGATCGGCCAGCCGAAGGTTGTCATCTTCGACGAACCCACCACCGCGCTCGACGTCACGACGCAGGTCGAGGTTCTGCGCGCGTTCAAGTCCGTCACGGCGCAGCACAACATCGCCGGCGTCTACGTCTCGCACGACCTGGCGGTGGTCGCTCAAATCGCCGACCGGATCGTCGTCCTCAAGGATGGCACGGTCCAGGAGACGGGGACGACGGATAAGATCCTCGAGGACGCTCAACACCCCTATACGAGACAGCTGCTGGCCGCATTCAGGCCGAAGACTCAGCAGCGAGCACCTGACCACGACGGCGCAGCGAAGCGCCCCCTGCTCGAGGTCGACAATCTGACGGTCGGCTACGGACCTCGCGCGCGCGATGGGCAGCCGCTGATCCGTGCGGTCCAGGCCGTCAGCCTCAAGCTGGATCCGGGACAAAATCTCGGCATCATCGGCGAATCCGGCTGCGGCAAGTCGACCCTTGCCCGGGCGATCGCCGGCATCCTGCCCGCGCATGCGGGCGATATCATCTTCAACGGACGCGAATTGGGGAAAGCGGGCCGCAACCGCAGCCGGAACGAGCTCCGCGAGATCCAGATCGTATTCCAGCACGCGGATACGGCACTCAATCCGGCGAAGCCGGTGGAGGACATCCTGAGGCGTCCTCTCACCTTCTACCACGGCATGAGGGGCAAGGCGCGCGACACGCGCGTCAGCGAACTTCTCGACCTCGTCCGCCTCCCGAAATCCGTGCGCCATCGATTGCCGGGAGAGCTGTCGGGCGGCCAGAAGCAGCGCGTGAACTTTGCCCGGGCACTCGCCGCCGAGCCCACGCTCATCCTGTGCGACGAAATCACCTCGGCCCTCGATACGGTCGTGGCGGCCGCGGTGATCGACCTGCTCAAGGAGCTGCAGCGCGAGCTCGGCATCTCCTATATCTTCATCAGCCACGACCTGTCGGTGGTCGAGGCGATCTGCGACGAGATCATCGTGATGTACCGCGGTCAGAAGGTCGAGCAGATCACGTCGACCCGGCTCGCGGCACCACAGCACCCTTATACCCGGCTGCTGTTCTCTTCGGTCCCCAAGCTCGATCCGGACTGGCTCGACAATTTGAAGCAGGACGCCGACGAATTGCGTGCCTATGGCCATCGGTAGACGCGGCTGGCGCTGCGGCCGATCAAGCCGGAAAGAGGCTGGTCAGCGGCATCTGCGAGCGCACGATCGGCGACTTGAGGACGACGAAGCTGAAATATTTGTCGATGCCGATATCCATGTCCGTCAGGCGCTCCATGATCGTCTGATACTCGCCGATGCTGGCGGTGACGAATTTCAGCATGTAGTCGTAACCACCGGAAACCAGATGGCACTCGATCAGCTGATCGACCTTGTCGACCGCCGACAGGAAACGGGCAAAGTCGATCTGCCGGTGGTTCTTCAACGTCACCTCTGTGAACACAGTCAGCGTCTGTCCGAGCTTGCGCACGTTGATCTGGGCGGCGTAGCCCTCGATATAGCCCTCGGCCTGCAATCTCTTCACACGCATGAGACACGGGCTCGGCGACAGATTCACCAGCTCGGCGAGCTCGACATTGGTGATGCGGCCGTTCTTCTGGAGCTCGTGGAGGATCTTGATGTCGATCCGATCCAGCTTCATTGGTGACTCTCCATCGAACACGCGCCGGAAGGCACAACAGAAAATTCGGCACGACGAGCCAAAAGCTCATCCAGCCCGCAGAGATCGCTTCTCATCGCCGCCATATCGTTCGAGAAAAGCGCAGTTTTGTAGCGACATGACGATACAGCATAAAATGCTGAGACACCATCGAATCCGGCGCCGCCCGCGGCGGTGCGCGCCTTAAGCTACGGCGATCGAAATCTAGGAAACCAGGATGCCCGCGCCACTCAACCATATCGAAACCACGCCGGATCTTCCCGGCAGTGCCGATGCCGTGGTCATCGGAGGCGGCATCGTCGGCGTGTTCGCGGCCTACTATCTCACCCTGCGCGGCCTCCGTGTCGCGCTGGTGGAGAAGGGGCGGATCGGCGCCGAGCAGTCCAGCCGAAACTGGGGCTGGTGCCGCCAGCAGAACCGCGATGCTCGCGAGTTGCCGATGGCGACCAGGAGCCTGGATCTCTGGGAGAGTTTTGGCGCCGAAAGCGGCGAGAGCACCGGCTTCTCCCGCTGCGGTCTTCTGTATCTCAGCAACGACGAGGCCGAGCTCGCGGGCTGGGCGCGCTGGCGCGATTTCGCTCGAACGGTCGGCGTCACCACGCACATGCTCGATGCGACCACGGCAACGCAGCGCGGCACGGCGACGGGCCGCACCTGGAAAGGCGGCGTCTTCTCGCCGACCGACGGCACCGCCGATCCCGCCAACGCTGCACCGGCCGTCGCACGGGCGATGCTCCGGCGCGGGAGCACCGTGCATCAGATGTGTGCGGCGCGCGGGCTGGAGACCGAGGGCGGCCGCGTCAGCGCGGTCGTGACGGAGCGCGGCGCAATTCGCACGCGCATCGCCATATTGGCAGGCGGCGCGTGGTCCTCGTCCTTCTGCCATCAGGCCGGCATCCGCCTTCCGCTGGCGTCGATCCGATCGTCCATTCTGTCCGTCTCCGGAGGCGCGAAAGGTCTGCCGGACGCGCTCCACACCTCCGCCGTTTCGGTGACGAAGCGCGGTGACGGCGGCTACACGCTCGCCATCAGCGGCCGAGGCCGCGTCGATCCAACGGCGCAGCAGCTCCGCTTTGCCCCGCAATTCCTGCCTATGTTCCTGCGCCGGTGGCGCAGCCTGCTCCCCGGCGGCCTTGAAGGCGTGAGGTCCGGACATGAGACGCTCCAACGCTGGCGCGTTGACGAGCCGACTCCGATGGAGCGCATGCGCATTCTCGATCCGCGGCCCGATCAAGACACGATCGAACTCACGCATCGGCGCGCGCTCGAATTGTTGCCGGCGCTGAAGGGCACGGCCATCAGCGCAGCATGGGGCGGCTATATCGATTCGACCCCCGATGGCGTGCCGGTCATCGGAGAGGCGTCCGGCAGGCCCGGATTGATCCTGGCTGCAGGGTTCAGCGGCCACGGCTTCGGCATCGGCCCAGGATCGGGGCATCTCGTCGCGGATCTCGTCACTGGCGCTGCACCGATCGTCGATCCGGAGCCTTATCGGCCCGAGCGCTTTGCAGGACTTGCAGTTGGAAAGGTCTCGGATTTCTAGCAGGCTCGGCTGCGCGGCGCGTTGCAGCGAAGACGTGAAGCGCAGGCTCAGCCGACACTGATCTTGCGCGCCGTCGCATTGACCAATCCACCCCAGACCTTCTCGTTGTGTTCGACGTAACGGGAAGCTGGCATCGAGATGCAGAGGCCGCCGACGGGCCGGCCCTGGGAATCGAGAATGGCGGCGCCGATGGCGCAGACGGCCGGGCGATAGCAGCAAAGATTCAGCGAGTAGCCGCGCTCGCGCACACGACCGAGCTCCGCACGCAAGTCCTCGGGGTCCGTGATCGTGCTCTCGGTATAGCGCGTCAGGCCGCGGTTGATGATGGCATCGACCTGGTCGGGCGCGAGGTGTGCCATCACCGCCGTGCCGATGGCCGTGGCGTGAATCGGCGATCGATCGCCAATCGGGCTGAAGGTCCTGACATTCTGGGTACAGTCCACGCGATCGATCAGCAGCATGGCGTCGAGCCCGTCCAGGATCGACAGATGCACGGTCTCGTTCACCTGCTCGCGCAACTCCTGCATCGGCTTGCGCGCCGCGACATAGAGTTGGCCGGCCTGCAGCTCCGGCACCTGAAGATGCAGCACGCGATGGCCGATCTGCCAGCGCGTCGCCTCCCCGCCGACCGGACGCAGCCAGCCGGTCGTCGCAAAGGTCTGCAGAATGCGTTGCGTGGTGGATTTGGGCAGATCGAGACGGCGC
Source organism: Bradyrhizobium sp. T-1 (assembly GCF_053592855.1). Lineage (NCBI taxonomy): Bacteria > Pseudomonadati > Pseudomonadota > Alphaproteobacteria > Hyphomicrobiales > Nitrobacteraceae > Bradyrhizobium > Bradyrhizobium sp. T-1. The sequence continues at coordinate 6,954,732 of NZ_CM132115.1, forward strand.
GCAAGCTCGCTCACGCCGACCGGCTGCATCTCCGCGACAGCTTCCAGAACTTCCAGGCTCTTCAGCAGACTCTTCATCACCCTGATCGCGATTTCTGCGGAGCGTCAGCCCCCGGCAAGGGGCACGAGCGCCGCCCATAGCACAAGGCCGGCTTTTCCCGACAGCGCTTGCCATCCTCCGGCTTCCTTGCTAGCTTCAAAAATGGAACGACGTACCACAATGTGGCATACTTGCCGAGCCGGGGCAACAGAAACATGCGGCGTCTGCTTCCGACGGTCCGCGCGAGCGGGCGGGCCCAACAACAGGAGTAATGGCTTTGACCCGAGATGGAGCGACCGCCCCCGGCCCAATGACCCACCGCCTGCAACTGAAGGCGATCTCCGGCGCCGTGGCCGGCAACCTCATCGACTTCCTGGATTTCGCGATCTTCGGCCTGCTCGCGAAGGTGATCTCCACGACATTCTTCCCGCCCGGCGATCCGACCGTGGCCTTGCTGCAAACGATGATGATCTACGCCTCGAGCTTCCTGATCCGGCCGTTCGGCGGGATCGTCATGGGACGCGTGGGAGATCGGCTGGGGCGCCGCACGGCCCTCTTCATCTCGGTGAGCGGCATGTGCGTGGTCACCGCGATCACGGCATTTCTGCCGAGCTACGCCGTCGCAGGCAGCTTTGCCACCGCGTCTCTCGTCCTCTGCCGCCTGGCGCAGGGCTTCTTCGCCGGCGGTGAGTACACGGCCGCGACCGCCTATATCGTCGAGCAGGGAGGCAGCAAGCACCGTGCGCTCAGGGCCTCTTTCTCACCGGTCGCCGCCTATGCCGGCACCGCGATCGCGGTCGGCATCTTCACGCTCGTTTCGGCCATCATCGGCGCGGAGAGCATGGCAAGCTGGGGCTGGCGGCTGATGTTCGGGCTTGGCGTACCGCTTGGGCTGCTCGGCCTTTGGATCCGCACCCAGCTCGACGAATCGCCGGAGTTTCTGGCCATCGAGGAAGAACGCCGCCGTCTGCGCACGGAAGCACCGCCGCTCTCGGCCGTGGTCCGCAGCCAGTGGCGCCGCATGCTGTTCTTCATCAGCATCCTCATGAGCCACACGCTGTCGAACTATCTCGTGCTCGGCTTCCTTGCGACCTATCTCACCAACTTCGTGAAGATCGGCGAGACGCACGCATCCCTGGCGATCTTCATCGCCCAGCTGGTGCTGATGGCGACCACCGTCACCTACGGCTGGGTCAACGACACCGTAGGGCGGCGGCCGACGCTGCTCGCCGGCTGCATCCTCGTAATCCCCGCGATGTTTCTTTCCTTCTATGTCGCGAGCTTCGCAACGCCGGCGAGCGCGATCGCCGCCGCCGTCATTCCCGTGCTGGTCTATCCGCTGATCACCAGCGGCATGACGATCGGGCTCGTCGACATGTTCCCGCGGGAGATGCGGGTGACCGCGAGCGGAATCGCCTACAACACCGGCACCGCGCTGTTCGGCGGCACCGCCCCCCTGGTTGCGGCATTCCTGATCGAACGCACGGGAACACCCTACGCCGTTCCCTGCTATGTCGCTGTTATCGCGACCATCTCCTTCGTCAGCGTCTTGCTCTACTACGACCAGCGTCGCTCCACGCCCTACGTGGTCCCGGCGGTCGCGGTCGCCGATCCCGTGGCATAGACGATGACTCAATCCTCCATCTTCGCTCCGGATTTCTCCGAGACCCCCTATTGGTGGGATGGCTGGCGTCCGAACGACGCCAGCGACAGCGGTCTGCAGCGCGAGGTCGACGTCGCGATCATCGGCGCCGGCTATGCCGGCCTCTCCTGTGCCCTCGAACTCGCCGCGCGCGGGACCGAGGTCATCGTGCTGGAGGCCGAGCTTCCCGGCGTCGGCGCCAGCACGCTGAGTGGCGGCCAGGTCACCGGCGGCGTCAATGTCGGCAAGAGCATGTCCAAGCGCGTCAGTGCGGCGGCCGGCAATACCGCGATCGAGGATAGGCTGCGCGAGGCGGCGGCCGGCTACCGCTTCCTCGAGACGTTGATCGCGCGCCACAGTATCGACTGCGACTACCGCCGCAACGGCCGCATCGCCGCCGCCTGGACCGCGGCGCAGGTCCGCAGCTGGGAAGGACGGATCGCCAGGCTGAACGCACATACCGACAGCGACGTGCGCATGCTGGACCGCAATGAGCTGCGCCGCGAAGTGGCGAGCGAGGTCTATGTCGGCGGCGCGCTGATCAACGGAGCAGGACATCTCCATCCGGCGAAATTCTTCGGCGGGTTGCTGGCGGCCGCGCTCGATGCCGGAGCGAAGCTGGCCTGCCATGCGCCCGTCACGTCGATCACGCGCGCGGGCGCCGCCTACCGGATCGCGACCGGCCGAGGCGAGATTTGCGCAAGGCGCGTCGTGATTGCGACCAACGGCTACACCGGCCCGGCGACGCCCTGGCTCAAGCGGCGACTCGTTCCGGTCACCTCACATCAGATCGCGACCGAAGTTCTGCCCGCGGAACTGCGGACGTCCCTCATCCCCGGCGATCGCGGCGTCGCCGAGGCGAACCGGGTGACGGCCTATTACCGCTACTCCCCCGACCGACAACGATTTTTGTTCGGGGGCCGTGCGCGCTTCTATCCGCTCGACCGCAAGGCTAGCGCCAAAATCCTGTTTGCACAGATGACGGAACGCTTCCCGCAACTGCGCGACGTCAGGGTGAGCCATAGCTGGGGCGGCAAGGTTGCCGTGACGCTAGATGCCCTGCCGCATCTCGGACGCGATCCGCAAGGTTGCTACTACGCCGCCGGCTGCAACGGCAGCGGCGTCACGACAATGACCTGGCTCGGCCATCGGCTGGCACGTCATCTGCTGGGCGAGCACGATCTCGCGTCGGATGCCTTCGGCACGCCGTTGCCGTCCCATCCGCTCTATCACGGCCAGACATGGTTCATGCCGATCCTCGGCAGTTACTTCCAGCTGCGCGACCACATGGAGAAGCGCCGCTGACGCGTTGCCCGCCCCCGCGGGCATGTTCGACACGATGCAGGGAGACACCTGGACGATGGGTTTGAGAATTGGCGTCGATATCGGCGGATCCTTCACCGACTTCGCGGTCCTCGACGAAAGCAACGGCACCGTGCGCAGCCTCAAGGTGTTCTCGCGGCCCGACGCGCCGGGCCGCGAGGTCGCCGACGGCATGCGCATGCTCGGCGAACGCTACGGGATCGACCCGGCGGAAGTCGTACATTTCACCCACGGCACCACGGTTGGCGTCAACGCGGTGGTGCAGCGCAAGGGCATCCGTCTCGGGCTGATCACCAACCGCTATTTCGAAGACGTCCTGGTGCTGGCACGTCTCAAGACGCCCGACATGTATCACCTGATGTCGTCGCGGCCCGAGCCGCTCGTGCCTCGTTACCGCACGTTCGGGATCGACGGACGGCTGGACGCCGAGGGCAAGCAGCTCGAACCCGTCGACGCAGCGAGCGTGCGCGAGGCGGTGGCAGGATTGAAGCGAACCGGCTGCGAGGGCGTCGTGATCTCGCTGCTGCACGCCTACCGCAATCCCGAGCACGAAAGACAAGTGCGGGCGATCATCGCCGAGACCGCGCCGGAGCTCTTCGTCTCCTGCGCGAGCGAGGTGTGGCCGATTATCCGCGAGTATGAGCGCACCAACACGGCCGTGATCGGCGGTTACGTGCAGCCGGTGGTCTCGAACTATCTGACCTCGCTGCAGGAGGCACTGCGCCACTCCGGCGTCACCGCGGATCTCAAGGTCACCAAATCGAACGGCGGCGTGATGAGCGCCGAGCGCGGCAAGACGGACTGCGTCCAGATCGTGCTGTCGGGCACCGCGTCCGGCGTGATCGGCGCCGCCTGGGTCGCGCAGCTTTGCAACCTGAAGAACGTCATGAGCCTCGATATCGGCGGAACGACCGCGGACGTCGCGCTGATCGCCGGAGGTGAACCGCAATACGCGACGGGCGAGTATATCGGCGATCACCAGATCCACATCCCCTCCGTCTCCGTCACCTCGATCGGCGACGGCGGCGGCTCGATTGCGCGTGTCGATCCATTCGGCGTGCTCAAGGTTGGACCCGAGAGTGCGGGATCGACGCCGGGCCCGGTTTGCTACGGGCGCGGCGGGCGCGAACCCACCATCACGGACGCCTTCGCCGCCATCGGCGTGCTCGGCCAGACGGCGCTCGGCTATGATTCAGTCCGGCTCGATGTCGCAGCCGCGCGCGAAGCGATCGCTCCCCTCGCCGCCCGGCTCGGCGAATCCATCGAAGCCGTTGCCGAAGCGATCATCAATGTCTCGATCTCGGGGATGTATTCCGGCATCAGCCGGCTGATCTCGCGGTTCGGAATCGATCCCAGGGAATTCGCGCTGATGGCGTTCGGCGGCGCGGGTCCGATGCTGGCCTGTCACCTGGCGCGGGCCCTCAACATGGAACGAATTACCGTACCCCTGACACCCGGCGTGCTCAGTGCGCTCGGCGGCCTGATCGCAGACACGCGCAACGATTTCGTCGCGGTCGCCTGGTGCGCGCTCGGGGATGAGGAGTGGGCCTCGCTGGAGCGCACGCGGCAGGCACTGGAGCAGGAAGCGATCGGCTGGGTACGCGCCGAGGTCGGCGCCATGGCGCAGCCGGAACTGACCTATACCGCCGAGATGCGTTATCAGGGCCAGTCCTTCGAGATCGAGACCGCCTTCGACGCGGAGGCCATGCGCACGAAGAACCTAGCCGCCTTGCGCGAAGCCTTCCATCAGGCCCATGAGCGTCTCTATCGCTACCGCGACGAAGCGGCCGTGATCCAGGTGGTGGCGCTGCGCGTCGTGGCCAAGGTGCGCACGCCACGTCCGGTGCTCACGCCGGTCCCGGATATGGCCGAGCCCGCGAAGCCCGCCGCCGTCGTGCCGTGCTGGATGGACGGCGCGATGCGGCAGATGCCGCTCTACCGGCGCGACGTGCTGCGCGCCGGCGACCGCTTCGTGGGTCCCGCGATCATCGCGCAGGACGACACCACCACCTGCGTACTCCCCGACTTCGAGGTGAACGTCGACCGCTGGGGCAATCTTCACATCATCAATCTCGCCGCGGCGACCTAAAGGATTCGGATTATGGCACTCAGTGGTTCCGCTCTTCAGATCTTCGCCAATTACTGCGTCGCTGCCGCGGAGAGCATGGCCTACACGCTGATCCGCACGGCGCATTCGACCTTCGTGAAGGAGACCGAAGATTTCTCTTGCGCCCTGATCACCCCGGAAGGACTCGCTTTCGCCTCGCCGAAGACGCTGGGAGCGACCTGGTACATCGGCCTCGACTACGGCCCGGTGCTGGGGTTGATCAAGGAGTATCGCCCCGGCGACATCTGCATGACCAACGACGCCTATAGCGGCAGCGTGGCGACGCATACGCCCGATATCCTGATGTGGAAGCCGGTCTACTACCGCGGCGAGATCGTCTGCTATGTCGGCGGCCACATCCACAACACCGACATGGGCGGCGCGGTCCCGGCATCGCTGTCGCGGAGGCTGACCGAGATCCAGCAGGAGGGCATCCGCTTTCCGCCCTGCAAGATCGTCGATCAGGGCGAGCTCGACGAGGGCCTGCTCGACATCATGGCCATGAACGTGCGCGCGCCGTCGCAGAATCGCGGCGATCTGCAGGCGCAGATCGCCATGCTGGTGAACGGCGAGAAGCGCGTGCTGGAGATCATCGAGCGTTTCGGCATCGACGACTTCAAGGCCGGCATGTACCAGGTGATGGACTACGCCGAGAAGCAGGCCGAGGCGGTGCTGAAGACCATTCCCGACGGCGAGTACTTCTTCGCCGAATATGCCGACGAGGACAGCGAGAACGGCAAGCCGATGCGGCTCGCGCTGACGCTGACGATCGACAACGGCCGGGCCGTCATGGACTATACCGGCAGCGACCCGCAGCTCGCCTCCTCCCTGAACATGCCGACCGGCGGCATGCCGCGCCATGCGCTGGCGCTGGTCGGATTCCACTACGTCCTCTACACGCTGAACAGCGACATCCTGCTCAACTCCGGGCTCGATCGCGTGGTTCGTTGCATCCTGCCGGAAGGCACGGTCGTCAATGCGACGGCACCGGCAGCGGTCGGCATGCGCAGCCTGACGTGCAAGATCACGCACATGCTGACCTTCGGCGTATTCTCCCGCGCGATCCCCGAGCGCATGCCCGCCTGCTCGGCCGGCGGAATGGCGATCGTCACAGTCAAGACCATGGACCACGCCGGGCGCGGCGTGATGGCCTCGCTCGGGCCGGTCGGCGGCGGGGCGGGCGGCGTGGCCACAGGCGACGGCAGCGACGGCTCGGGCGCCAACAACGCCTTCCTCCGCAACACGCCGGTCGAGATCAACGAGCTGGAAGTGCCGATCCGGATGCGGCGCTATTGCCTCGCGCCCGACTCAGGCGGCGCCGGAACCCATCGCGGCGGGCTCGGCCTCACGATGGAGTTCGAGGTGTTCACGCCGGGTACCACCGTGACCGCGCGCAATCGCGACCGCACGTATTTCGCCTCCTGGGGCGTCCTCGGCGGCGGCGCCGGCGCCAACGCGATCTTCACCAGGAATCCCGACGGGCCGGACACCGAGGCGCTGGGCAACACCGATGTCGTGCCCTGCAGGCCCGGCGATCGCATCCGTCTCGTCGGCGCGGGCGCCGGAGGATTCGGCGATCCGCTGTTGCGTGAGCCGCGGCGGGTGCTGATCGACGTTCTCTCGGGCTACGTCTCGCTCGAGGCCGCGCGCCGTCTCTACGGTGTCGTGATCGACGGCAGCCGCATCGACGAGGACGGCACGCGCAGGCTGCGCCAGGACATGCAACGCGCGCGACCGGAACGCCAGGCGGACGTTTTCGATTTCGGCAGCTATCGCACCGCCTTCGAAGCACGCTGGACCGAGGCCCGCTATCGTGAGCTCACCGCCATCCTGGCACGCCTGCCGGTCGCATGGCGGTTCTTCGTCAAGCACCAGCTGTTCGATGCGCTCGACGCGCGCCTCGAGGCCGGCGGGCAAGAGGACGATGCCGCCCTGGTGCAGGAACTCTTCGCGGACTTGGCGAAGCGCTACCCCACGCTGAAGTCGCAGGCCGACGGCTAGCCGAAAAAAGCCATCAGAGGATCGCCCGCGCCAGCTTCGCACCAGCTTCCCACCAGAAATTGCCCTGACGGGACGTCGTCCTCATTTCTGGTCAGCTTATGAATCACCAAGAGCGCCCGGCCGCAGCCGCGGGGCCGATTGCACCGCAAGATCTGGAGGCCGTGAGACAAAGCCTGGAGGCTGCGAAGCAGGGCCAGGCGCTGTTCAATCTCGGCCGATATGCCGAAGCGCTGGAATGCTTCAATATATTTGCCAGGCTCAATCCAAATGTCGCTCCCTTGTATCAGACGCGCGGCCTTTGCCTGCAACGGCTGGGCCGGTTCGAGGACGCGCAGGCCGACTTCGAGCGGTCGATTGCGCTGAATCCCAACGAGGCCGAGACGCACAAGAACCTCGGCACGCTTCATTCGAGATTTGGCCGGATGGAGCAGGCGTTCGCGAGCTTCGATCGCGCGCTCGCGCTTCGGCCGGATTTTTCCGCAGCGCTCAACGAGAAGGCGCGGGCGCTGTGGAGCGTGCAATTGCTGGATGAGGCTTTCGCGGCGTTCCGCCGATCGCTGACCCTCGACCCTGGCAATGCAGACACGATCTGGAATCTCGCGCTGCTCCAGATGCTGACCGGAGATTTCGAGCAGGGCTGGGCGGGACGCGAGGCGCGCTGGAAGGCGCCGTCCCTCGGCCTCCCCGGCCGCGGCTTCTCGCAACCCCTGTGGCTCGATGACCGGCCGATCGAAGGCAAGACCATATTGCTTCATGCCGACGAGGCGTTGGGCGACTCCATTCAATTTGTGCGCTACGCACCCATGGTGGCCGCGCTCGGGGCAAAGGTGATCCTGGAGGTCAGGCCTGCAGTCCGGCCGCTCCTGGCGGAGTTGAGCGGCGTCGCACATTGTGTCGACCGATCGTCGACGCCGTCGCTGGCGTTCGACCTGCATTGTCCTCTCGGTAGCCTGCCGCTGGCGTTCGGGACACGGCTCGATACGATCCCGCTTGCGGAATCGTACCTTCCTGCACCTCCGGCGGCGCGCGTGAAGGCGTGGGAAGACCGGCTGGGCCCCCGCACGCGTTTCCGCGTCGGCCTGGTCTGGTCGGGAGATCCGGGGCACAGCAACGATCACAACCGGTCGATGGCGCTGCGCGCACTTGCGCCTCTGCTCGATGGCGACGTCCAGTTCGTCTCCTTGCAGAAAGGCATCAGGGATCAGGACCGCGCCTTCCTCGGCGAACGCAAGGACATCATCGACCTGACGGACCAGCTCACGGATTTCAGCGAGACCGCGGCGCTGATGAGCTGTCTCGATCTGGTGATCTCCGTCGACACCAGCGTCGTTCATCTCGCTGGCGCGCTCGGCGTTCCGGTCTGGACGATGTTGCCGTTCAATCCGGATTGGCGCTGGCTGCTCAACCGCGACGACAGCCCGTGGTATCAATCCATGAGGCTGTTCAGGCAGCCCAAGCGGGGCGACTGGACGAGCGTCGTGGACAGCGTTCGCCTTGAACTCGAGCGGTTGGTTTCCGCATCGCGATCAGGCGCACAGCAGCATCAGAGCAAGGCCGCGACCACCACATCGCAGGACGCGATCCTCTCGAATTGTCTCGGCAAACTGCTCTGGCAGCGCAAGCGGATGGAAGAGGCTGTGCGGCATTTCGAACGGGCGTTGAAGCTGGATTCGCAATACCTGGAAGCCGCGAACAATTGCGGTAGACTGTTGTTCAATCTCGGCCGGTATGCGGAATCCCTCGAATGCCTGAACGTTGCCGAGCTACTGGAATCAAAGTCCGCAGCCCTGTATCAAATGCGCGGCGCATGCCTCCAGGAGGCGAACCGGTTCGCCGAAGCGGAAGCCGACTACGAGAGGTCCATCGCGCTGGACCCCAGCCAGGCCGAGACGCACAACAACTTCGGCCTGCTTCATGCGAGGCTAGGCCGAACCGAGCAGGCAGTTGCGTGTTTCGACCGCGCGCTTGAACTTCGATCGGATTTTTCTGCCGTGCTCAACAACAAGGCACTGGCCTTGATGAATCTTCAATTGCTGGATGACGCCTTCGCGGCCTTTCACAGATCGTTGGCGGTTGATCCGGGCAACGCGCCGACGACTTATAACCTGGCGACGCTTCAGCTGTTGACCGGAGATTTTGAGCGAGGCTGGCTTGGACGCGAGGCACGTTGGAAACTTCCTGTCGGCTTGCCCGAACGCGGTTTCTCCCAACCGCTCTGGCTCGGTGACCGGCCGATCGAAGGCAAGACGCTGCTGCTTCACGCCGAAGAGGGATTGGGTGACGCAATTCAGTTCGCGCGCTATGCGCCCATGGCGGCCGCGCTCGGCGCGCGAGTGATCTTGGAAGTTCAGCCGCCGATCCGGCAGCTCCTCGCTGGCGTGCCTGGCGTCGCCGATTGTATCAATCGACCATCTGCATCGTCGCTGGCGTTCGACCTGCACTGCCCTCTTGGCGCCTTGCCACTGCTGTTCGGGACGCGGCTCGATACGATCCCGCTGGCGGAGTCCTACGTTCCAACGCCTCCGGCGGCGGATGTGAAGGCCAGGCAAGACCGCCTTGGCCCCCACGATCGCTTCCGTGTCGGTCTTGTCTGGTCGGGAAATCCGGACCACAAGAACGATCACAACCGCTCGATGGCCCTGCCTATGCTCGCGCCTCTGCTGGATTGCGACGCTCAGTTCGTCTCCTTGCAGAAGGGCATCAGGGATCGGGACCGGGCCTTCCTGGGCGAACGCCCGGATATCGTCGACCTGGCGGCGCAGCTCACCGATTTCAGCGAAACAGCTGCGCTGATCGGCTGCCTCGACCTGGTGATCTCGGTCGACACCAGCGTCGTTCACCTCGCCGGCGCGCTTGGCGCGCCGGTCTGGACGATGTTGCCGTTCAACCCGGACTGGCGCTGGCTGCTCAACCGCGACGACAGCCCATGGTACCGGTCGATGCGACTGTTCAGGCAACCCAAGCGCGGCGACTGGGCGAGTGTCGTCGACAGCGTCGGGAGCGAACTGGAGAGGCTGGTTTCCGCGCGGCGCGGCAGCGACAAGGCGACCGGCGCCTGACCTCCCCGTCGCAGACGATCCTCGCCTCAGAAGTGGACCAGAGTGCGCAGACCAAGCACCCACGCATTCTCGGTCTTCACACCGGCGGCATTGAACCCGCGCCCGCCGGGATTGATCACGTATTGCGCGTCGAACTTGAGATTCATCCAGCCGGTTGCCTGCAACCCGTACCAGACTTCGAACGGAACCTCGTTGCCGCCTGCATTCGGACTGAGGGCTGCCGAATTCACGTGGGTCGTGCCCACGGCGAAGCCGACTTCGTCATCGGGTCGCGAGGCGAACGTTCCGGTGTGCTTGACGCCCCAGGAGATCTGGTAGTCCTGGAACGAGGTCCGGTGGTCGGCCACGGTCGTATTGAAGAACGTGTACCAACCCTGCGCCTTGGGGCCGTCGACGGTCAATCGCTGCAGGATCGACTCATAAAGGCCGAAGCGACCTCGCTGATTTCCCAGATTTTGATCAGGGACACCACCGACGCCCGGAACGGTCGCAATGATGCCGGGAAGACCGCCATCGATCGTCGACGCACTGTCATACCAGCCGCCGAATCTCCAGGTCCCGTTCAGGGGACCACCCGGTGTCCAGGTCAACTCCACCGGCACCATCACGCCCGCCGCAGGATTTGAGGCGGGAATGCCGGGCAAGAAGTAGACGGTGGAGTCTGACGTCGTCAGAAAATTCGGATTGGCGTCGTAGACGCCGACTGAGATCTTCCATTCCTTGGTCAGGTTGAAATGAGCGAGAGCAGCCCATTGGCTCACGGGCCAGTTGAAGATGTAGCCGCCCTGGATGTTGCCGGGTTGACCGCCGCAGAAGGTCAGGTTGATGAACTCGCACTCGCCAAAGAAGAAGTCGGAGCCGACAGGAAGACGGCCGCCCTTGAGTTCAAGGCGACCGTCGAAAAGCTTCTGCGAGTAGTAGAGTTCGGTCAGGCGCAGAATGCTTCCGCGGCCAAAAACTTCATTGGTGAGCTGCAGGGCAGGGATATCCGCCTCGGTATTCAGATTGTGGCCAAAGCGGTCGACCAGCGTGAGGCCGACGGTGCCGCCCTGGAGGCCGGCCAGCTTCGCCAGGTCGAATTTTGCCTGAAACGCCAGCTGACCGGCGTTAGCGGCGGTGTTCCTGGCTCCGCCCGACAAATTCGTAACGGCTTCGTCGCCGAGCGTCAGCGCCAGAGAGATGCCCTGCTCCTGCAGCCTCGTCCTGCCGAGATCGCCGAACAGATACGGTCTCGTCCAGACATCGTCGGCCGCGGCATAAGGAACGGGCGGAGCTTTCGTCCAAAGATCCGCCGCATGGGCTCCGCCGCCCAACAATGATGACAAGATAATCCCCGCGCCGCACACGCGTGCGGCGCTTGCAGACCGATGCAACGACATTTTCCGGTACTCCCAGGGTCTCAGGCTTCTTCTGTTCTGTGTCGCGTTCCTGCCCCGTCGCGACACCGCGCACGTCAAATCGCGCCGCTGCCACGCCGGCCCTTGGTGAGGATCGATTCGATATTGTGTTTATTCCCGGCCGGCAGCCGTTCGGCTCACGGCACGTGATCGAGGCGTATTGGACGCCGCGATGGCGAGAGTACGCATCGAGAAGGACGCCAGATGGGCGAAGAATACGGTGAGTGGGGCATCGCCCCCTTCAACCCTCCACGCGATACAACCGCCACCGCGCCGGCACGCCCTTGAGCTGATGGCTGCCGTGATCCCTAAGACGGATCTGGGATTGCGCCGCGAGCAGCTCTTTCACGGCGCTCGAGACCAGGACTTCGCCGGCCCGCGCCTTCGCCGCGATGCGGGTGCCGATGTGGAAGGCAAGACCGACCATCTCGCCGCCGCTCACCGTGTATTCGCCAGCATGCAGGCCTACCCTGATATCGAGGCCGAGCGTGCGCACGGACTTTTGGATCGCGGTCGCGCAATTGATGCCGGCCGCCGGCGCCTTGAAGGTCGCGAGCACGCCGTCTCCGGTCGTCACGACCTCCTTGCCGCGCGAAGACTTCAGCTCTTTGCGGACCGCCGCGTAGTAGAGGCCCATCACCTTGGTCCAGCGCGCATCGCCGAGCTTCGCGGCCTTTGCCGTGGAACCGACGATATCGACGATCAGGATCGTGGCGAGCGCTTGCTTGAGGTCGGCACTCCCGTTGGCGGATTTGCGCCGGTTTGCGATAGCCCCACTCAACGGCTCATAATCATGGCTGCGCCGCCGCGCGATCGCAGACTTCGTATAGTCCTGGGCGCGCTGCGCGGTGCCACAACGAATGGTTTTCTCTTGTGGCAGGCGTGTCCAGTAAACCTTGCGTCCCTTGCCGGCGCCCTGCACCTCCACGGCGCCCCATTTCAGGAACACCGCCGAGCCGACCCGCCGCACGCACCACGCCTTTGACGTGAATCCGGATACATTGGACTGATGCAGGCCGATGCGAAGAAATTTTGGCATGAACTTGCGGCCGATCGCTGGACCATTTTGGCGGACCTGAGACTTGAGCGTAATTGGACGCTCGCGCCTTGGCAACAGCGTGCGATCAGGTCACCCGGCCGCTACGCGCCAGCGCCCGGCTGAAATGCGAACAGCTCGATCGGCTCATTGAAACCCCGCACGGCGTGCTGACCGACCCGCTCAAGCTCGAACTCCGGCGTCACCAGCTCCGCAAAATCGCGCGACAGCAGCACCGGCTTGCCGATCTGCTTGGTGAGCGCCTCGAGCCGCGAGGCCATGTTGACGGCGGGGCCGATCACCGTGAAATCGAGCCGGGTGGTCGAGCCGATATTGCCGTACATGACGTCGCCGACATGGACGCCGATGCCGTAGTTCAGCGGCGCGCGGCCTGTGCCGTTGTTCCGCTCGTTCAGCGCGGCCATGGCCTGCCGGGCCTCGGTCACGGCACGCAGCAGGTTGGCGCAGGCATTGGGCTGGCTCAGCGGGAAGATCGCGAGCAGCCCGTCGCCAATGAATTTCAGGATCTCGCCGCCATGCCGCGCGATCGGGTCGGACATCGCATCGAAATAGTCGTTGAGGAGATCGATGACGTCGTCGCGCGGCCAGTTGTCGGAGATTTTCGTGAAATCGCGCAAGTCGCAGATCATGATCGCGGCGCGCACCGTCGTGCCGGTGCCGCGTCGTGTGGCGCCGGCAAGAATGAGCTCGCCGGCATGAGCGCCGACATAGGTTTCGAGCAGCGTGCGTGCCAGACGATTCTTGATGCGGATCTCGCTGACCAGCGCCAGCACCGGCAACACTTTCTTCAGCGCAGCAATATGCGTGTCGTCGAAGCCGCCGGGTCGGTCGGTCGCAAAGGTGATGAGATGGCGCTTGCCGAGGGTATGGTAGAGCGGCCAGGCGACATAGTCCGTCAGGCCTGACGCCCGCATTTCGTCATAAAGCGCATGCTTGCGGCCAAGCGCCGGATCCTGCTCCAGATTCTCGCGCACTTCGATTGCACCGTCGAACATTTCGTTGGCGGGGCTGCCGATAAATTCGGGGCGTCCCATGACATCGAAGTCGACCCGCCCGATCTCGGCCTCTCGCATGCCGTCGGACCACATGAAGCGAGCCCCCAGCCATTGCGGATGCTGGATGCGGACATGAAGCGTGGACCGCTTGAGCGGAACTCCGGCCTGCTGCAGGCGGATGCACATCTCGGCAAAAATATTGTCGATGAAGCGCTGGTCGCGTGTGCCGTTGGTCAGCCAGTCGACGACGCCGTCGGCTTGTGTGGCAGCGGGAAACTTGTCTGGCGCGTTCATATCCTGGCCTTCGGCGGTACTCTGCATCGCAGCAGATATCGTGTCCCGGATCGGCCGCGTCAACCTAGCCAGTTGCACGGATTGTGCGCAAGCATCCGCCGTCTAGCCTATGAGCTGGATCGACCCCAGCACGGCCAGTCCCGAAATCAGCGTCAGCTTGGACGCTGCGGACAGCTCGGCCTTCAGCGTGCTGCCGCCGGGAATGATGAATTCCTCGTTATTGAGACGAATGCCGCAATTGCCGGACACCGCGTAAAGCAGATGCGTGCCGGCGGACAGCGGTCTCTCGCCGGGCTGCCTGAGCGCCGTAAGCTCGATTTCCGCCGCACCGCGCCGCGCCATCAGATTGACGACCTCGACCGGGCCGGCCTCGAGCGCGGTCACGATCTCCATCTCCCCGGTGAAGCTGACGGTGGTGAAGGGCTCACGTTCGTCGAACTCCTGCCCGGGCGCTTTCAGCACTAGCCCGCGCCCACGGACCACCATCTGCAGGCGGTCGATGCCCGGCATGTGCGAGAATGGCCCCGGCGCCACAATCGGCGTGGAGGCAAAGCGCCACAGCAGGCTGTCCCAATCCTTCGCCGTCGCGCCGGGACGATGCGCATCCGCGATATCGGTGAAGATGCCGCCGCCGTTCTTCCAGGGTGAGCGGGTGTAGTCCTGGGAGTTGAGCAGCTTGGTCTTCATGTCTGGGATCTGTTCCGGAGCGACGCGTGTGCCGATGTGTTAGCACATCATCGTCGCTCCTCACTCGCCCTTTCTGCTGTTCAACTTCGGCAGTGTCTCGACGATCTTCTGCTTGCCGTCGACGATCTCGGCCAGAAAGCTGGCGCGATCGATGTCACCGTTCTGGTCCCAGCTCGCTTCCATCAGCATGCCCGGAGCCTTGTCGGGCGTCAGTGTCAGGCCCTTCATCGCCGCGCCAAAGGCCTTGCTGTCGAACTTGCCAATCTTCTCGGTGACGTATTTGACGAGATACACCGCGGTGTATCCCTTGATGCCGTTGTGGTCAGGCAGATATTTGAAGCGCGCGGAAAACTTCTTCGCAAACTCCTCGATCGCCGGCACCGGCGCATCGGCGGAAAGTCCGACATGGCCGCGCACGCCGTTGGCGGCAGGACCGGCGAGCTCGACCACCTTCTGGCTGAGCAGCGTGGTCTCGCCGAACAGCGGCGTCGAGAGGCCCTGCCGCTTCGCCTCGATCAGGAAGCGGGCGCTCTCCTCCTCATTGGTGTAGACGAAGACGGCATCCGCCTTGGCGCTCTTGAGCTTGATGACGTCGGAGCCGAAATCGACCTGGCCCTGCTCGGTGGAAATATCGACAGCGACCTCGATGTTGCGCGTCTTCATCTCCTTCACGAAATTGTCGTGGCCGCCCTTGCCGAAATCATTGTTGACCCAGACCACCGCAACGCTCTTCACCTTGAGCTTGTCGTGCAGATAGTTGGCGATCTTCGGCATGGAGAATTGCTGGCCGAAGGCGGTGCGGAACACCCAGGGGTTACCTTGCGTGGTGATGTCGGCGGCCTCGGCACCGACGATCTGCGGGATCTCGGCTTGTTGCGTCAGCGCCATATTGACCTTGACCGAGCCGGAATAGATCGGCCCGAGCACGACATAAGGATCCTTGTCCAGGACCTTCTGCACCTGCGCGCGCGAAATGCCGGGATTGCTCTGGGTGTCCAGATGCTCGGTCTGGATCTTGCGGCCCAAGATACCACCGGCGGCGTTGATCTCGTCGACCGCGAGCGCGACGCCGTCACGCCAGTTGGTGCCGGAGACGGCGCCGGGACCGGAGAGCTCGACGACATCAGGGATGTAGACGGTGCTCTGCGCGCGGGCCGCGACCGTCGTGAGCGATGCGGCCAAGGCAATCGCGAGCGTCCCTGCAAGATGCCTCATAGTGTCCTCCTCCCCTTTGCTTTCGTTTTTATGATCCATCGAAGCCGAGCAATTTCGCCGGCGTTCGCCACAGCAGGCGATGCTGATCGCCCGGATCCGGAAACAGCTTTGTCAGTACCGCGAGCAGTGGCCCATAGTCGAGCCGCTCAGCTGCGCGCAGGAACGGATAGTCCGATCCCCAGACGCAACGATCGAGCGTGAAGGCCTCGACCAGCGCTGCGATGAACGGCCACGTGTCCTCATAGGGATGCGGCTGCTGCGAGAATTTGTAATAGCCGGACAGCTTGATATGCGCGTCGCGCTCGCGGCCGATCGCAAGCAGCGCCTGGAAGGACTTGCCTTTGAGCCCCTGCGGGACCGCCGGCCGGCCGCAGTGGTCGAACACCAGGCGCACAGGCGACTTGTCGATCAGCGGCAGCAGATCGAGCAGCTGGTCCTGCTCGACCTGGATCTGGAGGAACAGGCCGAGGCTCGTTAGCTTCTCCAGAAGCGGCGCGGCGTTGCGATAATGGCCGGCGCCGTGGAACGGCACGTTGAAGGCGACGCCGATCACGCCGGCGGCTTTCAAGCGTTCGAGCTCGCGGATATCGACGTCGTTCTCGACGACGGCGACGCCCCTGAAGCGACCGCCACCCTGCCTCAAGGTGTCGAGCAGGATGCGGCTGTCGCAGCCATAGCCGGTGTTGGTGGCAACTACGAGCGCATGGCTGACATCAAAGACGTCGAACACGCGGAGAAGCTGCGCGGCCGGCGCGATCTCCTGCCCGCTCGGCCGATACGGCGTATCGGGACCGTAGGGAAAGCGGACGGGATCGATGGCATGGATGTGGCAATCGATCTTCGGGCCGGCCGGCAAGGACATGGCGAAAGACTCCCCCGGCGCGCGGTTCAGAACGTGGCCTCGATGGCCTTGATCAGCTCCGATGTCACATCCGGCATGACGCCGAACCAGGCCTTGAAGGCGAGCCGCGCCTGGTTGAGCAACAGGCCGAGCCCGTTCACCGTGACGCAGCCGCGCGCGCGGGCGGCGGCCAGGAATGGTGTTTCCAGCGGCGTGTAGATGAGGTCGGCTGTCAGCGTTTCGCTCTTCAGCCGCGACAGGTCGATCTCCAGCGCGCTCTTGCCGACCATACCGCGATCGGTGCAGTTGACGAGCAGCGCGACATCACTGAGCGCCGCAGCGCGATCGTCCCACGCAACTGTCTTGATCGCGGAGCCGAATTCCCTGGCGACCGCCTGCGCCTTCTCGGCCGTGCGATTGGCAATGCGGATCTCGCGCGCGCCGTTTTCGAGCAGTGCGACGACCACCGCGCGCGAGGCGCCGCCCGCACCGAGCAGCAGGATCGGGCCGGCATCGCCGCGCCAGTCCGCCTTGGCGTCGCGCAGGCTCTGCACAAAACCGTTGCCGTCATTGTTGAAACCGGACAGCGTGCCGTCTGCCTCGACCACGATGGTGTTGACGGCGCCGATGCGCTTGGCGGTCTCGTTGACCCGGGCGAGCAGAGGCATCGCCGTCTGCTTGTGGGGCATGGTGACGTTGCAGCCGCGAAACCCGAGCGCGACAAGCCCGCGAAGCGCATCCTCCAGCCGCTCCGGCTTTACTGCGAGCGGCACATAGGAGCCGCGGATGCCGTGCGCCTTCAGCCAATAATTGTGAATGACCGGCGAGCGCGAATGCGCGACCGGCATGCCGATGACCCCCGCCAGCCCAAAACCATCCGCTTGCGACATGTTGCGTTTCCACCCTCGAGCCTCCCAGCGGTACGCGCGCCGGCGGCTGCTCCTCCATGGCGGCACCTTTCGGTACTCGACCATGTTATTTGGTCATTTGTCCAAGTCTATTAGGAGGAATGGCCATCGCGTGCAATCTGAATCTGGCGATCGCGCGAAACGCCGGCTTGCCGCCGCTATTTCGACGTCAACGCCGCCACGGGCCGCCAGGTCGCATCGGGGGCGGCGGCGAGATGTCGGCAGCGGTCGCGCATCAGCTCGGCCGGGCGGTCGTGGCCGCGCTGCTGCAACACGGCTTCGAAATCGGCGAGCGCGGCGACAAACCGGCGTGCGCGATAGCTGGCGAGCCCCCGCTCGTAGTCCGCGATCCAGCCGATCGCTTCACCGTCGACAGAGCCCTCGTTTGCGACCCCGATCAGCTCGTGGACGGAAAGGCCCTCCTCCCGTCCGTACACCGCGATACTGTCGATCTCACGGGTAATGACCGCATCCCGTGCCAGACGTACCGTGGCTTCGCCGACCAGAATCTGCGTTCGATAGGATTTGTTGGCGCCTTCCAGCCGGCTCGCGACGTTCACGGCATCACCGATCACGGTGTAGTTCAGCCGCAGTTCCGAACCGATATTGCCGACCAGCATACGGCCTGAATTGATTCCGATCCGGATCTGGAGCGGCTGGCCGAGATCGTCGGCCAAGCCGGACTGCTCGATCGCCTTGCGGCACGCGAGCGCCGCGCGACAGCATCGCACGGCATGATCCGCCTGCGGCTGTGGCGCGCCCCAGAACGCCATGACGGCGTCGCCGATGAACTTGTCGATGGTGCCGCCATTGGCGACGATGATTTCCGAGGTGATATCGAGATAGCGCGACAGGAGCGGCACGACGCGATCGCCGAGTCGCTCGGACAGTCCAGTGAAACCGGCGATGTCGATGAACATCACGCTGAGCTCCTGGATGCTGCCGCCGGGCCTTGCCTCGACGCCCTGGCGCAGCAGGGCACGGACCAGGTCTGCCGGGATGAACTTGCGGAAAGCGGAAAGGCCGGCTGCCATCTCGGCGATGGCGCCCGACAGGCTCGCAATCTCCTTGAGGCGAGACGGATGGCGGCGGACCTGCTCCAGCGCGAACGCTTCGACATGACGAAGCTCGCCGGCGACGCGTGACAACGGCGCGGCGATGACGGAGCGCGCCAGCACCGCCGACGCCAGTGCTGCGAGCACGACGCCGACGGCCAAGCCGAGGATCAGGCGGTGAAGCGTCGTCTCGACCGGACCGAGGAATTCGGCTTCCGGGATCACAGTCGCGAGCGACCAGCCGGGAAACGGCAGCGGCGTCAGCGCAACCTCGTACGCCGCACCGCCCGATGTCAGGCGGCTGCGCCACGCCTCCTTGCGGCCGGACTCGCCCGCCTTTTCGAGCGCGAGGCGTGCCAGCGAGAGCAGCTTGGTGTCACCGCGCGCAGAGTGCAGCTCGTCGGCATCCTTGTCCGGCGCGGCGACGAGTTCGCCGCTGTCGTCGACGATGAAGGCGGTCCCCGTGCGCCCGACCTCGAGCTGCGACAGGAAGCGCGCGAGCCTCGTATATTCAATGATGACGGCCAGAACACCCTGCCGCTCCTGATAGACGTCGATCGGGCCGGCAAAGGCGATCGACGGCCTCTCGCCGATGGGATGGTCTACCACCCTGAACCATTGCGGGTCGTCCGCGGTAAGTCCGGCCTTGAACCAGGCCTGATCGGCGACGTGGAATCCGGTCGGCTCGAACCGACGATTGGCGAATTCGATATCGCCGGGCACGACGTCATATTCATCGACGCGGCGCTGACCGGGATGATCGGTCAGCGAAATCTCCATCATTTCCAACCGGCGATCGCCGAGCTTGTGCGCGGCGAAGAAGGATCCGTCGGGCCAGCCGAAGGCGACCCAGGAGATCGTCGCCTGCGACTGCAACTGCGACAGAAAGACGAATTCGCGCTTGTCGGCCTCGCGGGTATCGAGCACGTTCTGGAGGAACAGCGTGCGGATCGCCGTATGCGCGGCGCGCGCCTCGTCTACGATGGCGGAGACCTCCTTGCGCACCGCCGCCACGATCTGCTCGTTGATGGTGGAGGCAAGTTGCCGGCTGGTCGCCTCAGCCGTGCGCCACCACAACAGACTGGAGAGGGCAGCTGTCAGCAGGATCGCAGCCAGGACCAGGGCCGACACCGCGAGGCGGATGCTGACTGTCACCCTCGCAATGGCCGCAAGTCGCCTTTCGGGATCTACAATCATTGCGGTTTCGCCCTCGCAGGTCTGCACATCATCTGACAGCGCTCTACGCTGCCGACCGTGCTTCGTTACGTCTGGCAGCTGCGGGCCGTCCCCACCAATGCCCTGCGGCTAACATCTCGATAGAGCCAAGGCATTGGATTTGCGCCGGCGCTTGCCCGTTAATCCCTGCCAAGCGCACCACCGTGCGCCCGATCAACCGGTCTCACGGACTCGTGAGCATGCCGGCGGTAACGCCGGTTGCGTACGGGGCGAACGAGACCATGCGCCCTCGCCTGCCAGGCGATGCCATCTCGAACAGGAGAACTCCAATGTCAGCCAAACAACTTGTCACAACGCTCGCCCTCGCCGGCGCCATGTCGACCGCGCTTGCGACCCTTGCCGCCGCCGGCCCGCTGACCAAGGCCGAGGCCGATGCGGCCATCGCCGCCAAGAAGGAGAAGTGCTTCGGCGTCGCGCTGAAGGGCCAGAACGATTGCGCGGCAGGCCCGGGCACGACCTGCCAGGGCACTTCGACCATCGACTTCCAAGGCAACGCCTGGAAATTCGTCCAAGGCGGCACCTGCACCAACATCGACCTGCCGGGCGGCAAGAAGGGTTCGCTCAAGCCGGTCTGACGCGGCCGGCCGACCGGAACATCACGCCAACAGTGAGGAAGCGGAGAAGCACCATGATCCCGGCCACCAAGCCCGCCACCGTGCCGATCCGCTTTTCGCTGCCAATCGGCGGCGTCGCCGGGACCAGTTTCAAACCCGAGCACCTTCCGGCGATTCTCGAAGCCGGCCCGCAAGCCGGCTTCTTCGAGGTGCACGCCGAGAACTACATGGGGGCGGGCGGAGCGCCACATCGCGCGCTGGAAGCGATCCGCCGCGACCACCCGCTGTCCCTGCACGGCGTCTGCATGTCGATCGGCGGGCCACAGCCGCTCGACAGAACACATCTGGCGCGCTTTCGGAGCCTGGTGGCACGCTATCAGCCGGTGCTGGTCTCCGAGCATCTCGCCTGGTCCACGCATGAGACCAGCTTCTTCAACGATCTGCTGCCCCTGCCCTATACCGAGGCGACGCTGGCTTGCGTCTGCGATCACATCGACGAGGTGCAGGAGGTGATCCACCGCCCGCTGCTGCTGGAGAACCCATCGACTTACGTCACCTTCCGCGAGTCCACGATGAGCGAGACCGACTTCATCCGCGCCATCACCAAGCGTACCGGCTGCGGCCTGCTGCTCGACATCAACAATTTGTTCGTGTCCGCCACCAATCACGGCTATCCCGCGCTGGACTATCTCGCCGATTTTCCGCTTGCGCACGTCGAGGAGATTCATCTGGCCGGCCACGCGGCGCAGACCGACGATGACGGCAATCGCCTCCTGATCGACAGCCATGACGGCCCGGTCGCGGATGCCGTATGGCAACTATTCGAGATCATCGTGGAGCAGCGCGGCCCCGTGCCTACGCTGGTCGAATGGGACAGCAGGATCCCGGAATGGCCGGTTCTGTTGGCCGAGGCCGCCGCCGCGCAGGCGATCCTCGATCGCGGCCAGACGGCCTCAGCGGCGGAGGATCGCCGTGCGGCCTGAAGCTGACCTCGGATTTGCCGCGCTCTTCGCGCCGCCGCTGCTCGACCCCGCTCGCGACGCTCCATCGACCGTCGCCGGCCGAAACGGCGCGCCGGCGGGCCGACGCTATGATGTTTACCGCAACAACGTCACGGTCGGCCTGATCGAGGCGCTGGTTGCGATCTATCCGGCGGTGCAGCGCATCACCGGAACCGATTTCTTCCGCGCTATGGCGCGCTTCCACGTTCGCAATACCCCGCCGAGCTCACCGCTGCTGTTCGATTACGGCCGCGACTTCCCGGAGTTCGTCGCGAACTACGCGCATGCGCAAAACATGCCCTGGCTTGCCGATGTCGCCCGCATCGAGCGCGCCTGGCTCGATGCCTATCATGCCGCCGACGAAGTGCCGCTGGCACCAGTGCGGCTGTCCGCCATCGCGACGGAGCGGCTTGGTGATCTCGTCTTCGCGCCGCACCCCGCCGCACGAATCGTGCGATCGCAATATGCGGCCGTGACAATCTTTGCAGCTCATCGCGACAGCGCACCGGTGGCACGCATCGACGCGTCCACTCCGGAAGACGCCCTGATCACCCGGCCCGAGTTCGACGTCGTCGTGCGCCACCTTCCGCCCGGCGGCGCCGTCTTTGCCGCGAGCCTGATGTCCGGCCAGCCGCTCGGCGCAGCCGCGGCGGCCGCACTCGAGGCATCGGCCGAATTCGACATCGCCACGAACATCGCTGGCCTGATCGAGGCCGGCGCATTCACCTCGATTGCTCTTGGAGATGCAGGATGATCACGGACCAACGCGTGACCGCAGCTAACGGCCTTCCACCGCTCGGGCTGCTCATCGACAAGGCAAATCATCTCGTGCAGATGCTTGCCGCGCCCTCCCTGGCCCAGCTCGTGCTGCGTGTCGCGCTGGCCGTGCCGTTCTGGCGCTCGGGCATGCTCAAATGGGGCGGCTTCCTCAAACTGAATGACACTGCGGTGACGCTGTTCAGTGACGAGTTCATGCTGCATCTGCCTGGCGGGCCGTATCATTTTCCGGCTCCGACGGTGATGGCCTTCCTGTCGGGCTCAGGCGAGATCGGGCTTCCAATCCTGCTCGTGCTCGGACTAGGCACGCGGTTCGCAGCGCTCGGACTGTTGTTCATGACGGTGATCGTCGAGCTCACGGTGCCCGACGGCTGGCCGATCCATCTCACCTGGGCGTCGATGGCGCTCGGCATCATGGCTTACGGACCCGGGCGCGTCTCGCTCGATCATCTCCTCGGGCACGCGGTATCGCCCGGGCGATAGTGTCGTTCGCTCACATCCCGCTCAAGCCGCTATCCACCGCGAGCGTCTGCGCGGTGACGTAGACGCTTTCGTCGGAGAGAAAGAACAGCACGGCATAGGCGACCTCCCAGGCGGTCGCCTGGCGGCCAAAGGGTATGTGGCTCTTGCCGCGGTTGGGACGGCCGGCGCCGGCCTCGCGGCCATTGGGGGTGTCGACGAGACCGGGATAGACGAGATTGGCGCGGATGCCGCGCCGAGCGCCGAGATGGGCGATGTTGCGCATCAGGCCACCGAGCGCGGCTTTCGAGGAATCATATACGGCCATCTGCGATCCGGCCTTCAGCGCCGCGATCGAGGAGATGAACACGATGGCGCCGCCATCGTCGAATTTTGGCATCGCGGTGCGGCAGCACAGCATGGGACCACGAACATTGACGTCGTAGATCCTGTTCCACTCCTCCGGGCTGACATTGTCGAGCCCGGTCTTGCCGAAGGTGCCGATGTTCAGCACCATGCCGTCAAGACCGCCCATGGCGCGGTGGGCTTCCTCGATCATCCGCTGAACGTCGGCCTCGCTCGTGACTTCGGCCGCAATCGCAAAGCCCTCGCCGCCTTCGTTCGTGATGTGCTTGACGGTCTGCTGCGCGGAAGTGCGGTTGAGGTCGGCCACTGCGACTTTTGCACCCTCCCGCGCACACAAAATGCTCATGGCGCGGCCGTTGCCGATGGGGTCGGCGCAGCATCGAACACGCGCTGGCCGCCGCCGACGATCAGGATGCGACGGCCCTTGAGGCGGCCTCTGCCCGGCGCTTCGCCCAATGACTCTGCGCTCGGCGGGCGGACGTAGCGCTCCGGTTTGATTTCGGTCTCCGCCATCTCAGCCGCCTACTTCTTGCCGCCGTCATAGACCTTCATGCCGGCCGCGGGATCGAGATCGGTTTCGGTCGCTTCGGTGACGCGCGCCATCATCATGTAGAAGCCGAGTGCGACGATGGCTTCGACGATTTCCTGGTCGCTGAAATGGTTTCGCGCGGCATCGAAGATGGCCGCTTGGACGCGGACATTCTCGACCACCTCACGGCCGAATTTCAGCAGCGCGCGCTCTGCTTCGTTGAGCGCGGCGGCGTCATAGTCGCTGTGCCCCACCGCATCGATCTGGGCCTGTGTGCAGCCGACGCCAAGCGCGATCGGCACGTGCTGGCGCCATTCATAGGCACCGCCTTCGAGCTGAGCCGCCAGGAGGATCAGGAGCTCGCGGTTGACGGCCGAGAGCTTCTGCTTGTGCAAGATCGAATTGCCGAGCCGCATCGCCGGGATCATGTTGGCCTCGGCATGGGCCATCATGCGAAAGATGTTGAGCTTGACCGGCATGCGGTCGAACGAGGCGCGGATGTCGCCGCTCGTCGTGTCCGGATCAATCAGGGGCAGCCTTGCCACGGTTCTCTCCCTTGGGTTTTCTCTTCTTGTTGTTGTCAGCACCCGCCGCGATCAGCGACAGGAAGAAGGCGAGATAGCGGTCGATCGTCTCATTCACCTTCGGCCGCGGCGACGGCGCCGCGCCCATCACATAATGCTCGAGGCGGATGTAGATGAGGCCCGCCGCGAACAGCCGCGCGGTCTCGCGCGGGTCCGGCGTCATGATCAGGCCTGCGCGCGCGAAGCCGCGGAAATAGTCGGTCATCATGCTCTGTTCGCGCGCGTAAAAGTGGTCGGCGAATTTGGCACGAATGCCCGGCACGCGATTGCGCTCGGCAGTGATCACCTTCTGGAACTGATGCTCGCGTGGATCGGACCATTGCTCGACCAGATCGCGCGCAAACTGCCGACAGAACGCTTCGGGCCGGCCCGCGAGCTGCTCGTAGCGCGGCTCCTCCAGGCGACTCGCGGAGCTTGCCGGGCCGTGCTCGCTGACGATCGCTTCCAGGATCGCGGCCTTGCCGGAGAAATGATTGTAGAGGCTGCTCTCGCGGATGCCGACGCGGCGCGCGAGCTCGCGCATCGAGGCGCCGCCATAGCCGCTCTGCGCGAACAGATTCAGCGCTTCGTCGAGAATGCGCTGGCGCGTCGTGGGCGCAGCCGCTTCAGCTGCGCTGGAGGTGTGGACAGCCATGTGCTTGACTAACGAACGATCGTTCGCTAGTCAAGCAGACGAACGATCGTTCGTCTTATATGGCGATCGTCGGTCGCGGCCGCACGACGCTGCAAGAGCGGGCCGCATTCAACTCCGCTCGACATCAATGCGCGCGACATCACGGCCTGGAAGCGGGTTGCCAAGGACGCCGGGATCGAAGTCAAGTGAGCAGGCTGAGAAGAGGAGCGCGGGCATGAGCCGCATCTTCGGCGCGGTGCGCCAGAACGGATATGTGGTGCGGGACATCCAGGCCGCGATGAAGCACTGGATCGAGGTGATGGGCGTCGGCCCCTGGTACTACATGGACCGCGTCACAACCGACTGGTTCCGCTATCGCGGCCAGGATTCCGCGGTCGAGATGAGCATTGCGCTGGCCAATTCCGGCGATCTCCAGATCGAGTTGATCCAGCAGCGCAACGAGGCACCCTCGCTGTACAAGGAATTCCTGGACGCCGGCCACGAAGGCCTCCAGCACATGTCCTATTGGAGCCACGACTATCAGGCGCTCTACGACAAGGCGATCAGGATCGGATACAGGATCGGCCACGAGGGGCAGATCGGTGGCGACAAGGGACGCTTTGCCTATTTCGACACGCAGGCCCATCCGGGCACGATCATCGAGATCTCCGACATCAGCGGCACCAAGGGGCCGTTCTTCGAAAAGGTCCAGCAAGCGGCAGCGAACTGGGACGGCACGCGGCCGATCCGCGAGGTCGGGAGCGCGAAGCCATCGACTTCCTCTGCTGAATGACAGGACGAGCCACGCCGTTGCGGCCCCGACGATCCGTGGTAGCGTAGCCCGTCCTGTTCCAGTGTTCAGCGAGGCAATCATGTCCAGCACTGACAAGGTTTTCGCGGGCTCGGTTCCAAAGCTCTACGACGAATATCTGGTTCCGCTGATCTTCTCCGTCTATGCCGACGACCTTGCCAGGCGCGTTGCTGCGCTCTCCCCCTCGGACCTGCTCGAAATCGCCGCCGGCACCGGCGCCGTCACGCGGGCCGTGGCGGCGCTGCTGCCTGCCGGTGTCCGCTACGTCGCGACCGACCTCAACGAGCCGATGCTTGAAGTCGCGAAGCAACGCCAGGGCGATGACCCGCGCATGACCTGGCGTCAGGCGGACGCGCTGACGCTGCCTTTCGACGATGCCGCGTTCGACGTCGTCTGCTGCCAGTTCGGCGCCATGTTCTTTCCGGATCGCAGCAAGGGCTACGCGGAAGCGAAGCGGGTGTTGAAGCCTGATGGCACGTATCTGCTCAGCGTCTGGGACCGCATCGAGGACAATGTGTTCGCGGATGACGCGACGACCACGCTCGGCACGATGTTTCCCGACAATCCGCCGCTGTTCATGGCGCGAACACCGCACGGCTACCACGACAAGGCCGTCATCAAGGCCGACCTCGAACGGGCGGGCTTCGGGGACATATCGATCGAAACAGTGACAGCGACGAGCCGTGGACCTTCGGCCGAATACGTGGCGATCGCGTACTGCCAGGGAACGCCGCTACGCGGCGAGATCGAGGCCAGGGATGCAAGCAAGCTCGAGGCTGCGACCGACGCCGTTGCGCAAGCGATCCGAAAACGCCACGGCACTGGACCGGTCGAGGCCAAGATTCAGGCTTTGGTGATCACCGCCCGGCCGTAGCGACAGGAGCCGCTAGACCAAATAGGTCGGATTGCTCAGCAATCCCGGTAAGGGGCCGCAGCGATCAGTGAGACTGTAACCCCTCACCGGGATCGCATTTTCAATGCGATCCGACCTCTCCCTTCGGGAGAGGTGCCCCCTCTGGCGCGCATCGCTTCAACCACAACTCATCCCGCTTTAGGCTCCCGCCTCATCCTTACCAGAAGCTCCGCTGCATCGGCTGCGCCGGTTGATAGTACTGGTACTGGCCGCTGCGGCGGCGCGGATTGACGGGTTGCGGGATGGGATCGCGCTGCCCAAAGAAGAAGAAATTGTTGCCGCCCCAGCCATCGTCGCTGGCCATCTCCACCGGCGGCGCGGTCGGCTTGCGGGTGATGAAACCACCCTGAGGATGGTTGCTCAAGACAGCGACGAACTCGGTGCGGTAGTTGGTCTCGGCGCTCAGCGGCTCATCCGAGATAATGATCGACGAGCGCGGCAATGCGGTGGGTCCGATGCGATCCCACACCTCCTGCGGGATGGTGACGCGGTCGAGCGCGTCCTTGGCGCTGTCGCCATCGTCGATCGTGACCACGCTCCAGCGCAGGCCGGTATCGTTCTTCGCCATCGCAGTGAAGATGTGCGTGCCGAGCGGCTGGTCCGGATTGCGGATGGTGACGGGAACCTCGATGCTGGTGTCGAACACCTCGCCGCCGCCATCGGGCGCCGGCTTGTGGGTGTTGCGCCGAACATAGAGCTTCTGTGTCGAGCGGCTGATGTAGACCGAGACCGGCTCCAGCGCGAGCTTGGCGTCGGTCGCAGCCTTGACGGCCTCGGCCTTCTTGGCCGTGGCGACCTTGGCCGCTTCCTTGGTGGCGGCAACCGCATCGCGCTTCGGCTGTGCCGCGGCCTTGGCGGCGTCCAACTGAGTCGCTGCATCCGCGGCCTTGGTGGCGGCCTTCTGCTTCAGCTCGTCGGCCTTTGCCTTGGCCTGGTCGTTCTTGGCGTTGGCGACCAGCTTGTCGGCATAGGCGTTCTCGGCGTCGGCGCGGGCCTTCTGCTGCTCGAGCTTGCGCAACGAAGCGGGAAGCGATTGAGCATCCTTGGCGGCTGCCGTCGCGGCCTTCTTGGCATCATCGGCCGCGCTCGTGGCTTCCTCCGCCTGGGCGGAGAGCCTGTCGGCACGCGCCGGGGCCGCCGCAATAGCCTCCTTACTGGGCACGAACAGCGAGGGATGCGAGAAATCGACGGGAGCGGCGTCGTTCGGCGAGATGATCACCCGCATGCCGATATTGGTCTTGTCGAACAGGCTCTCGGCGAAACCGAACGGCATGCGTACGCAGCCGTGCGAGGCCGCGTAGCCGGGCAGCGGTCCGCCATGCAGCGCGATGCCGTTCCAGGTGATGCGCTGCATGTTCGGCATCCAGGCATCGTCATACATGGTGGAGTGGTGGTCCTTGTCCTTCTCGACGACCGCGAAGACGCCGGCAGGCGTCTCGCGTCCGGTCGTGCCGGTCGAGACCGGCGCGCGCAGGATCCAGCCCTCGGTGTCATAGAACGTGACCTGTTGGCTCTTGATCGACACGATCGCCATGATCGGTTCGCCCGCCTCGCGCTGCGCCGCCGCCTCGGCAGTCTGCCGCGGCTGTTTCGCGGCCATGGCGCCCGAGGTCAGCGCAGTCAGCGCAATTGCCGCCGCGAACATTGCAATTCCCGGAGGCCCCCAACGCCGCATCGCTCTATTGGATTGCGCCGTCGTCATCAGGTCTTTCATGCCATTCCCCGGTTGCCTGTCCGCACTTTCGATCATCGATCAGATTGCGATCTTTGGATTAAGAATTCGCAGCCACCATCTGTTCCGTTTCCGGCAATATTCGGTCCGTTCCGGCGTCGAAACTCTCATATACGACGGTCCACGCGGGCGGAAGGGCGGTCCGTGGCCGGGCCTGGCCTAGCGCTGGCGAACGCGCCGCGGCGGAATGGTCCGCCCTGGAGGGCCGCAGGGGTGTGACGGGAATCACAGAGAATTGCTTCATATCCCGGCAACGGTGGCCGTAAGCTCGATCGCCAGCGCATCGGAGGATGAACGGGTGTCCTCAACTCTCTCGCAGATTGCCGCGGCAGTGGCCGGACTGGCGCTCCTCACCACAGGCTTCGTTGTCTTTCCCGAAAGCCATACCAAGGGCTTGGCGAAGGGCCTGACCATCTCAGTCTCGCTAGCCATCCTCGCAGCCGTCCTGATCACCTTCGCGCGCGACCTTGGTTCTTGGGCGGGCAGGTGACTGCGAGCGCGGACTGGACGGCGGACAATCGCGTCCTCACCAACGCGCCGTGCGAGGATGCCGATCCGATCACGGCCACGACATTCATGGTGATGACCAGGCAGCCGAAATCGCCGGAAAGATCAACCGCAGCCATCGACTTCGTGCGCTGGACGGCGTCCGCCGGCGCCAGGCGATAGCGTTCGAGGCGATGGCGCTCGCCTTACGCCAGTTCGCCGTCTGACAACGGCGTCAGACTTCGAGCCATTCCTGCCGTACGGCCGCGTTGGCCTTGAGCTCGTCCGGCGTGCCTTCGAACACGACGCGGCCGTGGCCCATGATGTAGACGCGCTTGGAGATGCGCATCGCGATCGAGAGTTTCTGCTCGACGAGGAGAATGGCGACGCCCGCCTGCGCGATCCGCGCGATGAGGTCGCCGACCTGCTGCACGATCAGCGGCGCGAGGCCTTCGGTCGGCTCGTCGATCATGATGAGGTCCGGATCGCCCATCAGCGTCCGGCATGTCGTCAGCATCTGCTTCTCGCCGCCGGACAGCACGCCCGCGGCCGTATCGGCGCGCGCGGCGAGATTGGGGAACATGTCGAGCATGTCCTGAAGCCGCCATTTGCCGGGATGGCGCGTATCCTTGATGCCGAGCAGCAGATTCTGGCGCACCGTCAGGCTTGGAAAGATATCGCGATGCTCAGGCACATAGCCGAGCCCAAGGCGCGCGATCTTGTAGCTCGGCAGGCCTGCGATGTCCTTGCCCTTGAAGCGGATCGTGCCTTGCGGGGCGACCTCGCCCATGATCGCCTTGACCGTGGTGGAGCGGCCAACGCCGTTGCGACCGAGCAGGCTGACGACTTCGCCGGCGGCCACGTCGAGATCGACGCCCTGGAGGATGTGGCTCTTGCCGTAATAGGCGTGGAGATCCCTGACCTCGAGCATCAGTGCGCTTCCTCGCCGAGATAGGCTTCCTTGACCTTGGGATCGCGCCGAATCTCTTCCGGCGTGCCCGAGGCGATGATGTGGCCGTAAACCAGGACCGAGATGCGGTCGGCAAGGCCGAACACGACGCTCATGTCGTGCTCGACGATGACGAGCGTCTTGCCCTCGGTCAGTCGTCGGATCAGCGATACCGCGCGGTCGGTCTCGGCGTGGCTCATGCCCGCCGTCGGCTCATCCAGCATGACGACGGTGGCCCCGCTCGCGATCGTGATGCCGATCTCGAGCTCGCGCTGTTCGGCGTAAGTGAGCAGGCCCGCCGGAACATCGCGACGATGCGTGAGATGAATGTCGTCGAGGATCTGCGCGGTACGCTCGCGCACCTCGGGCAGGCTGTCGACGTTCTTCCAGAACGCGTAGCGATGGCCCGTCGCCCACAGCACGGCGCAGCGCACGTTTTCCCAGACCGTCATGCGCGCGAACACGTTGGTCACCTGGAATGAGCGCGAAAGGCCACGACGGTTGATCTCGAAAGGCCGCAGGCCCGAGATCAGATCGCCGTTCAGCTTCACCTCACCCGAGGTCGGCGCGATATGGCCGCTGATCAGATTGAACGTCGTCGATTTGCCGGCGCCGTTCGGCCCGATAATGGCGTGCCGCTCCCCCCTGGCGACGCTGAGATTGAGGTCGCGAATGATGCCGACATTGCCAAAGCGCTTTTCGACGGCGCGAACTTCAATGGCTGCGGTCGTGCCAGATACCGCTTCGCTCATGCCAAATACCCCCGGTCACGCGCCACCGTAGCGGCGCGATCCCATGCGTCCGCGATCCGCCGCCAGGTCAGCCGCGCGACGTAGAAGCCGCCGGCCACCAGAACCGCAGCGGTGAGCCAGGTCACCGGCGATGTCGCGTTGAAGGCAACGCCGAACAGATTGATGGGATCGCCACCGGAGAAACGGGCGACGGTCTCGATGGTCAGGATCACGCCGCAGGCCAGTGCGACCGTCGGTACGATCGCAACGAGATAGGACGGAATCACCGTCCATAGCGTCCCGGCGCGGATCAGCGGCCGATGCATCATCAGCAGGCCGGCAATGCCGCCCGGCGAGTACATCACGATCCCGATGAAGATGATGCCGAAATAGAGCTGCCAGACCGTGGTGAGGCTGGTCAGCCCGAGTTGGAGATAGGTGACGAGGATCGCGCCCAGGATCGGGCCGAAGAAATAGGCGGTGCCGCCGATGAAGGTCGAGAACAGCACGAGACCGGACTGGATCGCGCCGAGATAGGCGGAGTTCGCGATCTCGAAATTGATCGCGGCGAGACCGCCGGCAACGCCGGCGAAGAAGCCGGCAAAGCAGAATGCGATGTAGCGCACGACGTGCGGATCGTAACCGATGAACTGGACGCGCTCCGGATTGTCGCGGACCGCATTGCAGATCCGTCCGAGCGGCGTGCGCGTCAGCGCGTACATCGCAATGGCAGACAGCACGAGCCAGAAGGCGATGAGGTAATAGACCTGAAGCTGCGGCCCGAACGACCAGCCGAACAGCTTCGGCAGCGCAGTCCGGTCCGTGGTGATGCCGGCCTCACCGCCGAACACCGAGCGCAGGATCAGCGAGGACGACGCCACCAGTTCGCCGATGCCGAGCGAGATCATCGCAAACACGGTGCCGGCACGCTTGGTCATGACCCAGCCGATGATGACAGCGAAAACGAGCCCGCCGATCCCGCCGAACAGCGGGATGAACGGCAGCGGGATCGGCCAGCCATGCGACACCACCGCATTCATCATGTGGCAGGCCGCGAAGCCACCGAGTCCGTAATGAACAGCGTGGCCGAACGACAGCAGCCCGGTCTGACCGAGCAGGATGTTGTAGGACAGCGCGAACACGATCGCGATGCCGATCAGGCTGAAGGAGGTCAGCGAGCCGCCCGACGAGAAGAGCATCGGCAGCACGATCAATACGATGATGCCGAGCGCCCAGACGCCATAAAAGCGCAGGCTTCCGCCGGCAGGATCGGCGACCGCCTTGGAGGTCGAAGTCATTGCGGTGGTCATGATTCGCGCGTCCCCATCAGGCCCATGGGGCGTACGATCAGAATGATCACGAGCAGGACGTATGGAACGATCGGCGCGACCTGCGCGATCGTGACGTTCCAGATGTCGGTGAGAACGGACGGCCCCGCCGACGGATCGAGCGGCCCGAAGGCGCTCGCCAGCGAGCCATCGAGCGCCACGGCGAACGTCTGCACCAGGCCGATGACGAGCGATGCGATGAAGGCGCCAGGCAATGAGCCGAGGCCGCCGAACACGATGACCACGAACAGGATGGGTCCGAGCGAAGCGGCCATGTCGGACTGCGTCACCAGGGCGGGACCTGCAATGACGCCGGCAAGGCCGGCGAGCGCGCTGCCGACCCCGAACACGGCCATGAAGACGCGCCCGACATTGTGGCCGAGATGCCCGACCATGTGCGGATGCGTCAGCGCCGCCTGCACGATCAACCCGACGCGGGTGCGCTTGAGCACGATCAGAAGCGCCACGAAAATGATGATCGAGACGGCCAGCATGAAGATCTTGTAGGCGGGGTAGTTGGTCGAGAAGATCGTGAAGGCCGGGAAATCCAGGAGCGACGGCACGCGATAGTCGAGCGGGCTCTTGCCCCAGATCATCGAGACGATCTCTTCGATCGCGAACGCCAGACCAAAGGTCAGCAGCAACTCGGCGACATGACCGTGCTTGTGGGTGTTGCGCAGGCCGTAGCGCTCCACCGCCATGCCGATGGCGCCGACCAGAAGCGGCGCCAGCACCAGCGCTGGCCAGAAGCCGATCCATTTCGTGAGCTGGAAGCCGAAGAAGGCGCCGAGCATGTAGAAGCTGGCATGCGCGAAATTGAGCACGCCCATCATGCTGAAGATGACGGTCAGCCCGCTCGACAGCAGGAAGAGCAGCATGCCGAACAGCACGCCGTTCAGGGTCGAAATGACAACGAGTTCAAGCACAGCGCACTCATGAATGTCCGGGGCCACATGGCCCCGGCGAACATCGTCCAAGCTATCAAATGCATTCCGGCCGCCACCGTC
Organism: Bradyrhizobium sp. T-1; assembly: GCF_053592855.1. Taxonomy (NCBI): domain Bacteria; kingdom Pseudomonadati; phylum Pseudomonadota; class Alphaproteobacteria; order Hyphomicrobiales; family Nitrobacteraceae; genus Bradyrhizobium; species Bradyrhizobium sp. T-1. Next base: position 6,987,428 of record NZ_CM132115.1, read on the forward strand.
CCACGAGCAATGGCCGCGAGACGGCGACGTGCTTTAGAGATTACGGCCGCACCATCTTGCAGGTGGTGGAGACTATGGCCTGCGGCGTATCGACCCTGGAAACCAGATGCCAGCCCCAACCGGTGCTCTCCTCGTCGAACGGCTCGTTCGCGGCGAGCTTGCCGAAGGAGGAGACGTAGATCGGCTGGAAGAACTGGTGATCGTCCTTGCGCATGACACCCTGGCCACCGTCGAGGACCTCGAACTTCATATCCTCGAGCGCCGCCGCCACCTTCACGGGATCGATCGAGTTGGCCTTCTCGGCCGCAGCCTTGAACATGCGCATCTCGTTGACGGCACGCGGATACCACAGCGACAGGTTCACCTTGGCGCGGAAGGCCTTCTCGAAGTCCATCGCACCCTGATTGCCGGAGTTGGGGAAGCCTTCGGTGATCTGGAAGACCTGGTGATCGAGACCGGTCTGCTTGATCGCGGTCGGACCGCCGGCGCCACCGGCGTAGTAGGTATACCAGTTGACCTTCAGGCCGGCATCGGCCGCGGCCTTGAGCAGCAGCGCGAAGTCCTGACCCCAATTGCCGGTGACGACGCTGTCGGCGCCGGACGCCTTGATCTTGGCGATGTAGGGGGAGAAGTCCGTGACCTTGAGCAGCGGGTGCAACTCGTCGCCGACGATCTGGATGTCGGGCCGCTTCGCGCCGAGCATCTTGCGCGCATCGGCGCGCACGGACTGGCCGAACGAATAGTCCTGATTGATCAGATAGACTTTCTTGATCGACTGGACGTCCTTCATATAGTTGGTGAGCGCCTCCATCTTGATGTCGGAGCTGGCATCCCAGCGGAAATGCCAATAGCTGCATTTCTCGTTGGTCAGGCTCGGGTCGACCGCGGCATAGTTGAAGTACAGAACTTCCTTGCCGGGATTGCGCGTATTGTTCTTGGTGATGAAATCCGAGAGCGCCGCGGCGACGGAGGAGCCGTTACCCTGCGTGATGTAATGGGCCCCGGCGTCGATCGCCTTCTGGGCCTGCACCAGGCTTTCCTGCGGATTGGTCTTGTTGTCCAGCGGCATGATCTCGATCTTGTGGCCGAGAATGCCACCCTTGGCGTTGAGCTCGTCAGCCAGATATTGGAACGTCTTGAGACCGCCCTCGCCGACACTGGCACCGCCGCCGGAGAGCGGATCGATGTAGCCGATCTTGATGGTATCCTCGGCCGACGCGGCATGACCGAGCATCGGGGCGATCACGGCAATGGCCAAAGTGAGCTTGCGCATTATTTCGTTTCCTCGCTGGCTAACGACTTTAGTCGGTGGGCTTTTTTGCGCATGATTCAGCGCAATTTCAAAACCCTTATGAGCAGAACGAACTTTGCTTTTCAAGCGTAACAGAGCATGGTCAGGGGCAGCCGCGACGAAATGTGACGCGGCTGCCCTGCTCGTCCGCAACATTCCGCGGCAAGGAATAGAACGCAAGGGGAAACTTGTGCAGCGCAGGCGTCGCTCTGGACCAGGCTGCGCTTCGTCAGGCTATTGGACGCCCAGCGCCCTGCGATTGAATGTCCGCAGGAAGCGCAATGACAGCGTCCGCACGTTCGCGACATTCAGCAGCCACGCCGCCGCGACGTAAGCGAGACCGCCTGCAGCGCTCACGATGATCAGCGCCACGATCCCGGTGCCGCTCACCTGCGAGCGCGCGAACAAGATCGCCCCAGCCATGGCCGCGGCCGATGCAGCGACTCCGGCAAGCCTGATGACATCGAACGGCACGGGATGGGCCCGGTACGTCAGCACGACCGCGACGCCAAAGCCGATCGCCTCGGTCGCGAGCGTCGCCAGCGCCGCGCCATAGATGCCGTAGCCCGTGACCAGCGCGAACATCAGCGTCACGCCGACGATCAGCGTAAGGAACGACTGCGCCGCCAGCATGAACGGCCGCTCGGCGAGCTGGAAGCTGATCTGGACGTAGAACTGATTGGTAATGCCGAAGAAGCGGGCGAGCACCAGCGTCGGCAGCAGCGCGGACACGCCGGCGCGAAAATCGACACCGACGAGGGTGCCGGCGACCTGGTCCGCCGCGAGCGCGAGCCAGACCGCGACGGGTGCAACGACGACGAGCAGCAGCTCGAGGCTCTCGGTCAATCGTTCCCGCGTCGTGGCGTCGTTCTTCTCCGACAGCGAGCGGAACACCAGCGGCACGGTGGCCGCGGCAACGCTGCCAGCGATCATGACCATGAACTGGCGCGGCAGTTCGGCGGCGACGCCGAAAATACCGGCGGCATCCTTGCCAAGCAACCAGGCGACGACAAGCCGGTCGCTGGCCGAGTAGACCGCGACCGAAAGCCCGGCCAGCGTCAGCGGCAGGCCGTAGCGCGCGAGCTGCATGAACTGGCTGCGCGAGAAGCCCGCGATCCTGGTGCGATCGCCGACGAGATTGAGAACGATGCCGGTGAGCGAGCCCAGCCCAAACGCCGCGAGCAGGCCCATGCCACCCCAGCTGAGCCAGATCCCGAGCAGGCCGAAACCCACGCTCGACACGCTGCGCACGATCGAGATCGCCGCGAAGCGATAGGGCCGCAACTTGGCGCGCTCGAACTCCTGGCCGACATCGACCGCATTCGACATGATCGCGACAAACATGCTGGCCAGCACCAGCTCGACACTGACGTCGCTGCGGAACAGGAACACCAACGGGGTCGCGGCGCACATGGCAACGACCGTGAGGGCAAAGGCGACCATAGCCGTGCCGCGAAAATCCACATCGCCCGACATCGCCTGATAGCGCGACACCGAGAGCTTGATCCAGACGAAGAAGATCGCGCCCAGAATGCCGGCGATGCTCATGCCGACGACATAGACGCCATACTCCGCCGGCGTCAGCAGCCGCGTGTAGGCGGTGACCGCGAAGAAACCCACCGCCGCAGGCAGGATATGGGCGACGAGATAGATGGAGAAATGGCGATTCAGCATGCGTGCACGGGACCGGCGGCCTTGCAATCAGGCCGTTCATCAGTTGGCCTTGGCGTGGCGATTGGACTGCGCCGCAGCATCCCCCAAGGTAGTCATTTAAGTCTGCAAATCGGCCGCCTAATGGGTGCGGCTCCGCCGGTTTCGCGCGTTAGCGTTAAATTTGCCCTGTCCTTGAACGGGCCGCCGCGATCACGGAAAAGAAACCATGATTTCAGGACGTCGCCCGAGCTTTGGTTAATGTGTGGACGTGACTAAGATGGACGTTGTCGAACGTTTGCGGGCAAACCCGGCCTCCCTGCCCCATGGCGGGACGGATGCGTCCCTGGTCCCGGCCTCTCCTACGGACGGGGGCGAGCGGATGACGCTCAATTTGTTCTTCGAGGAGAGGGACGACCGCTGGTTTCCGGGCGACCGCCACGTCCGGCCGCTGCTGCGGCGCATGCTGCTCGGCAAATCCTGGATCAGCGGCCAGCGGCGCGTGTTCCTCAATCTCTGTGCCGGGCTCGACCGGGTCGGGATCCGCTATCGCGTCAACGATTACGGCCATGCCCGCAAGCACCCGGAGGAGCTCGCCTGCATCATCGGGCGCCCTTTCGTGCTCGACTGGTTTGCATGGCAGAACCCGCTCCTGCTCGGCGTCGTCATGTACAACCATCCGATCGAAATGCCGGAGCGTCTCCAAGACCTGAACACCAAGACCATGCTGGTGCCCTGCACTTGGTACGCGGAGATGTGCCGGCCATATTGGCCGCATGTCGAGGTGTGGCCGGTCGGCATCGAAACCGATTTGTGGACGCCAACACCGGCCGCGCAGAAGAGCGTCGACGTGCTGCTCTACGACAAGGTGCGCTGGGAACACGCGCGCTATGAGAGCGAGTTGATCGGGCCGATCCGCCGGCATCTCGAAGCGAGCGGCCGCTCGGTCGAAGTGATCCGCTACGGCCATTACAAGGAAGACGACTACAGGACAGCGCTGGCGCGCTGCCGCAGCATGGTCTTTCTCTGCGAGCACGAGAGCCAGGGCATCGCCTGCCAGCAGGCGCTGTCGAGCGGCGTGCCCGTGTTCGCCTGGGATCGCGGCGGGCCCTGGCAGGACCCGGAGTATTTTCCCGACAGGGTGAATTACGAAGGCGGCGTGTCCTCGGTGCCCTATTTCGATGCACGTTGCGGCCGCAAGTTCATCGACGCGACCGGCTTCGTCTCTGGCTGGAGCGACTTCTGGTCGCACGTGAGTGCGGGCGACTTCGCGCCTCGCGATTATGTGATGGACAATCTCACGCTCGAAAAGGGCGCGCTTCACTATTACGGCATCGCCGAGGCGGCGATGCAGCGCCAGGCGCGCTGACAGGGCCGTTCGCGAAAGTTAACCCAACAAAGGGAAACCCAGGCGTCGCAAGGCACCGCTTGGTACGATGGTGTGTTGGTTTCGGAAGGACTGCCGCCGCGTGACGAAGCTCGACAGACGACAATTTCTCCTCGGTAGCGCCGCAACACTCGCGGCGAGCACCTCGGCGTCAGCACTGCCGGTGTCGAAGCTTGCGCAGCGTCGTCCGGGCTATGGGGCGGCCGCCACGCTCTGGGACCTGCAAGCCGACCCGCGGGTCGGCGAGGCCATCAGCACCTATTGCACCCAAGTGGTGCCGGTGCTCGAGCTGAAATGGCCGATGCTGCGGCCGGACGCGCACACCTTCGCCTTCGAGCGCGCCGATGCCATCTGGGATTTCGCGCAGAAGAACGATCTGGCCATGCGCGGCCACACCCTTGCCTGGTATCACGACATTCCAGACTGGACCAAGCAGATCAAGGATTCGAAGGGTGTCGAACGCGCCTACGTCGATCACATCTCGACCGTCGTCTCCTATTACAAGAACAAGCTGACCTCGTGGGACGTCGTCAACGAGCCCATCCCCGACAATCCCAGAGGCGTCACCGACCGGCGCGATACGTTCTGGACGCAGCATCTCGGCGACCGCTGGATTCCGCTCGCCTTTCGCACGGCGGCCGCGGCCGATCCCTACGTCAAGCTCGCGATCAACGAATACGATATCGAGTCGGCCAAGGATTCGTTCATTGCCAAGCGTGCGGCCTTCCGCAATCTCATCATGAGCCTGCTCGACCAGGGCGTGCCGCTGCACGCCGTCGGACTGCAATCGCATCTGCATGCCGAGCTCGATATCGATACCCATGGGCTCGCCGAATTCGTCACCGAGCTCCGCGCGTGGGGCCTCGAGGTCTACGTCACCGAACTCGACGTCGACGATCAGAAGCTGACGGGAAGTCCTTCGGAACGCGACGCCATCGTTGCCAAACGTGTCGACGATCTCCTGACGGCGATCTCGACCAGCGGGCCGGTACGCTCGATCCTGACCTGGGGCATTTCTGACCGCTACAGCTGGATCAACGGCATCGTCACTCGCAAGGACAAGCAGCCCAACCGTCCGCTGCCGCTCGATGGCGAGTTCAAGCCGAAGCCGTTCATGGACGTCATCAGCAAATTCACGAAGGACGTCTAGGACCTAACGCAGGAAGGCATTGTTAGCCATCCGACGGCAGCCCCTGCGCGATGCCGCGAAAGCGCAGCGGCGCCAGGGTTGATGCCCGCTGCCACCAGTCGGCAACGCGATCGTCGAGCGCCGTGAGTCCACGGCCCTGACCAGGGAAGATCCGGATCTGCTGCACCGCCTCGGCCTCGAACGCCCTGCCCTTGCGCGTGATCTTGAGGGCGGCACCTTCACGGTCCCGTTGCGTCAGCGGCACCAGCAGGCGGCCGTGCGGGCGGAGCGATTGAAGCCAGAGCGGATGCGGATGCGAGAAGCCGGCATGCACGATGATGACATCGGCCGGCTCGCTGATGTCCCGGCAGCCATCGCCGCTGATAACCCCGACATTCGGATAGGGGCGAAGATAAGCCGCTGCGCGCGCTGCGAGCCGCTCATCGCATTCGATGGCCTCCACCCGGCCCCTCGGGCCCACGATCTCCGACAGGATCGCCGAGAAATAGCCGAGCCCGCAGCCGATCTGGACCACACGGTTCTTCTCTCCGACGTCGAGCACATCGATGAAGTGCGCCCACAGGCTTGGCAGTCCGGTGTCGAGCTTGCGGCGCGCGTCGATGGCGACCAGCACATTGTCGTAGAGATGGACGGGGTCGGCATCGGGTGTCAGGCGATAGCTGCGCGCCGCCTCGCTCTTGATGCGCCACGGCCCCTTCGCCAGAAAGTTTTCGCGCGGCACCGCCGCCAAGGCTGCGAGGAGGCGCGCCGAGGAGATCCGTTCCCGCTTTGCAATCAGTTCGACATAGCGCGCCCGCGCAGCGGACAAATCGCTCATTTCACCGGATCGGCCTGCGGACGAGCGGGTGTGTCGCCACCGAGCTCGTGCACGAGCTGCATGGCGAGCTTCAGGTCCGGCGTCAGGAAGCCCTCGTTGAACTTGCCAACGATCGGCAGGAGCAGAAGGCTCGCATGCTCGCGCTTGCCGGCCTCATGCGACAGCCGCGCAAGGCTGATAGCGGTCCTGAGCTCCCAGGACAACGCGCCCTGCTTGCGCGCCGTCTCCAGCGACAGGGCGAACAAATCTTCGGCATCCTGCACCGAAGCCGGATTGCCGTCCGACAAGGTGATCTCACCCTGCAGGCGATAGACCTCGGCAAGGTAGGAGTGATCGCCGGTCCGTCTCGCGGTCGCCAGCGCACCATCCAGTGCGCGCAGGGCGGCATCGCGCATGCCAACCTTGGCATAGGCTTCCGCGAGCAGGCAGCGGAACCAGCAGCCGGCAAGCCAGGAATCCATTGCCTCGTATTCGTCGAGGCCGGAGCGCATCTGGCTGATGCCCTCTTCGGCCTCGCCGAGCTGCGCAAGCGCCCAGCCGCGCAGGATCGTGGCCTGCTGCTTCCAGTGCAGGAAATTGTGCTCGGTGGCGATAATCATGGCGCGGTTGGCGTGATCGCGCGTGCCCTCGATATCGCGCAGGTGCTGGCAGAGATAGGCGCCGAACACCAAGGCGAAGGCAAGCGAGAAGGGATGGCGGATCTTCTCCGCATGCTGGATCGCCTGCTCGCTGTGCTGGCGCGCCGCATCGGGCTGGCCGAGGAACCAGAGAAGGTAGCCGAGATAGGACAGCGAGACGACACCGGGATCGGTGCCGTGACGCTCCATCAAATCGGAGTGCAGATCGGGACTGTAGAGATCGATGCAGCGGTGCAGATGATGCTGCGCGGCCGCGAAGCGCCCGCGATAGAGCATCGTCATCGCGATCGAGCGGTGCGCCTCGATCAGATAGCCGGTCTGCTGCGCGGGCTCCGCCCGCTCGTTCAGTCGTTCGCGCTTGGCGAACTTCAACAGCTCGACGCTGAGATCGTGCGCGCGGGTGAGGTCGGCGCGGATGAAATGGCAGACCCAGAGCCCACGGGTGGCGGCAAAGGCCTTCTCGTCGTCGTCGAGCTGCTGGCCAAGCTCGAGGGCGCGGATGTAGTTCTCCTCGACCTCCTGCACGGCGTAGCCCTTGGCGGCGATCAACGCATTGCCGAGTGCAATGCGCAGCTCCAGCTCCATCTCGTCGGCCCCCTGCATGCGCGCATTGGCCTGCACCACGCTCAAGCCTCGGCGCAGATGGCCGATCGCCTCCAGGTTGGCGCCGCTCCTCGCCGCCTGCTTGCCGGCCTTGAGCCAGAAGCTCGCCGCGCCCTCGCTCTGACCGGATTCGGTGAGATGATAAGCGAGCAGCTCCGGCTCGCGCTCGGTCTTCTCCGGATACATCTCGGAAAGCACCTGGGCGATGCTGGCATGCAGCTTGCGACGCTCGCTGTGCAACAGGCTTGCATGCGCCGCGTTCTGGATCATCACATGCTTGAAGGAGTAGAGCGCGTCAGGCGGATGGCCGCGACGCATGATCAGCCCCGCCTCCTCCAGATGCGTCAGCGCCGCCTCGATCTGCTCCGCCGGCGTGCTCGCGACCGCGTGCAGGGTCTCGTAGGAGAACTCGCGGCCGATGGTGGCGCCGATCTGCGCAATCCGCTTGAACGGCCCCATCCGGTCAAGCCGCGCCATCAGCGAGTCCGTCAGCGTCGCCGGGATCGCGAGCTGCCGCCACGGACCTGAGAGCACGTAGCGCCCGTGACGCTCGGTCAGGAGATTGGATTCAAGGACCGTTTTGGTCAGCTCCTCCAGGAACAGCGGCACGCCATCGGTCTTGACGATGATCTCCTCGACGACCTCCTTGGGAAGCTCTCTGCCGGCAACGCGCTCGACCAGCGTCGTGCGCAACGGCCGGCTGAGCCTGTTCAGCACCAGCGTGGTGATATGCGAATGCGCGTTCCAGCTCGGCTGGAATTCGGAGCGCGCGGTGATAATGGCAAGGATCGGCCGGTTCTGCACCCGGTCGACCAGCAGATCGACCACCTCGCGGGAGGTCGGATCGATCCAGTGCAGATCCTCAAAGGCCATCACCAGCGGCATCTCGCGCGCGAGGCCCAGGAAGTGATTGACCAGCGCCGCGACAGTCGCGTCCTTTTGCTGCTGCGGCGACAGATCGAGCGGCGGATAGCGCTCCCCGGTCGGGATCGACAACAGGGCAGCAAACAGCGGCGCCACCTGCTCGATATCGCCGTGGGCCGCAGCAATCGCCGTCTCCAGGCTCGCCAACGACAACGCGGACGCATCTTCGCGGTCGAGGCCGAGCGAGAATTTGAGCTGCTCGACGAACGGATAGAAGGCCGTCGAGGTGTAGTAGGGCGAACACTGGAACGAGACCTGCCCGTGCCGGTCGCCCGAAATCCTTTCAAAAATCTCCTGGATGATGCGCGACTTGCCGATGCCGGGCTCGCCGAACTTGACGACGACCTGGCCATCGCCGTCCTTGACCTGCTGCCAGCGCCCCATCAGCAGCGCGATTTCCTCCTCGCGATTGACGAGCGGGGTCAGCCGCGTGCCCATGGCAGCGGCAAAGCGGGTCTCCACGCGCGTGGCCCGCACGACGTGCCAGGCCTGGGCCTTCTCCGAGATGCCCTTCAGCGCATGGGCGCCGAGATTGCGATAGTCGAACTTGCCCTTCAGAAGCGACTGCGTCGAGGCGGAGATCACCACGCCGTTGGGCGGCGCCAGCGCCTGCAGACGCGCGGCAAGATTGACGGTCTCGCCGACCGCGGAATCGCGTTCTTCCGTGCCATGGCCGACGAGGTCGCCGACCACGACGAGGCCGGTCGCGATTCCGATGCGAACGGCGGGAGCATGGCTGAGCGCACCGCGCGGCTCGATCGCGCGCGCCGTCGAGAGCACCCGCACGATCTCGAGCCCGGCGCGCACCGAGCGTTCGGCATCGTCCTCATGCGCGGTCGGATAGCCGAAATAGACCAGAATGCCGTCGCCGACGAAGCGTGCGGCAAAGCCTTCGTAATGCTTGACCACGCGCACGCAGGTTTCGCGGAAGCTCGCGATCATGTCGCGCACGTCTTCGGGGTCGAACTGGGCCGAGAGCGCGGTGGAGTCCACCATGTCGCAGAACATGGTGGTGAGCTGACGCCGCTCGGCGCCGACCTCGGTACGAGCCGGCGGGCGCGCGGGTGCGACCGGCGCCTCCGCCGTCTCGGCCTGAAACAGCGCGGCCATCGCTCGCTGCAGCCGCTTGCGATCGCCGAGCGGCAGTCCGAGCTCGGCAAGATCCGCCTCGGTCAGGTCCCCCATGACGTCCAGATCGAGGCGGTGCTGCGCGAAAAGGTCGGTGTAGTGGCCAAGACCGACGCCTTCGAGCCAGCGCTTCAATCCGACTTCCGTCTCGGCCTCTTTCTCCAGCATGGTGATCCCGCCCGACACTCTCTCCGTCGAAGGGCTTAAGGTCCCTCAACCACAGATTTTGGGGCCCAAACTTCACCTCGGACTGGACGCATTCCCTAACTCTTGGGAAGAATAGCCCAATCGGATCAAAAAGGAATGGCATTGTCGGGGATTGCATCCCGGGAGCAAGAGGGATCGGACGGCCTCGGCGCCGAAGCCGTTACTGTCGGCCGCCTTCTCGCCTTCCACGCCCGAACGACGCCGACGGCGCCCGCTCTGCTCGCCCCCGGCCGGCCGCCGCTCAACTATGGCGCGCTCGGCGCCAGGATCGAACATCTCGTCCAAACGCTGCGCGGGCTCGGCATTGCATCTTCCGACCGGATCGCTGTTGCGCTGCCGCGAGGAGCCGACAGCGCGCTGGCTCTGATCGCGGTTGCCTCGGCCTGTGCCTGCGTCCCCGTCAATCCCGATCTGACGGCGGACGAACTGCAACGCTATTTTAGCGAATTGAAGCTGACGGCGCTCGTGACGCGGGCCGACATGAACTCAGCAAGCCGCGACGTCGCCAAGACGCTCGATATCGCTGTGATCGACTTCGTGCCGGGGCCGCAGACGGATCTCGGCGGCTGCGAATTCACTGGCCCGACGATCGGTCCGGCCAGCACGAATGGCGGCGCGAGCGCCGAGGACGATGCGTTCATCCTGCTGACGTCGGGCACGGCGGCACGGCCGAAGATGGTGCCGCTGACGCACCGCAATGTGTGTCTCTCCGCACAAAATGCCGGTCGCGTGCTGTCACTCGTTCCGCATGATCGCCTGCTCAACGCGCTGCCGCTGTTTCACGCCCATGGATTGATCTCCGGCCTTCTGACCGCACTCGCGGCGGGCTCCAGCGTGATCTGCACCAATGGTTTCGACGCGCCGTCCTTCTTCGGCTGGATGCGGGATCTGCAACCGACCTGGTACACGGCCGTGCCGACCATTCATCGCGCGCTGCTGACAGCGGCCGAAGCCGACCCCGACCGCGTCCGATCGTCATCGCTGCGCGTGATCCGCTCTGCCTCGGCCTCGCTGGCACCCGCGATCCTGAACGGACTGGAGACGACGTTCGGCGTCCCCGTGCTCGAAACTTACGGGATGACCGAAGCGGCCTCGCAGATCGCAGCCAATCCGTTCGAGTTGCGCAAGATCGGCTCGGTCGGCCGCGCCGCGGGTCCCGAGATCGCGATCATGGACGAGACCGGCCGCGCGCTTGCAAGCGGCGAGCGTGGCGAGATCATGCTGCGCGGGCCGAACATGAGCCGTGGCTATCACAACGACGAGGCGGCGACGCAGGCCGCGTTCCGCAACGGCTGGTTCCGGACCGGAGATCTCGGCTATCTCGATGCCGACGGCTATCTCTTCATCGTCGGCCGCATCAAGGACGTCATCAACCGCGGCGGGCAGAAGGTGTCGCCGCTGGAGGTGGAAGAGGTGCTGCTGGCCCACCCGGCGGTGCTGGAAGCCGGGGTCTTCGCCGTTCCCCACACAAAGCTCGGCGAGAACGTCGCCGCCGTCGTGGTGCTGCGTTCCGATTCCGGGGCGACCTCCGACCAACTGCGCCAGTTCGCGCGCAAACGTCTTGCCGCCTATAAGGTTCCGAGCCTGATCGGCAGCGTCGCCGCGCTGCCGAAGGGCGCCAGCGGCAAGGTCAAGCGCAACGCGCTGGCCGCGCTGATTTCAACGGAACATGACGACGACGAGAAGCAGCAGCCGGGCAACGCGCTGGAGGCCCAGCTCGCGGAGATCTGGGCCAATCTGCTCGAGCTTCCGAGAGTAGGCGTCGATCAGGACGTGTTTGCACTCGGCGCGGATTCGCTCGCGGCGACGCAGATGCGTTCGCGCCTGCGCGAGCGCTTCAACGTCGACTTCTCCTTCGAGGACATCTTTGATTGCGCCACGGTCAGGGCCCTGGCGGCCCGGATCGAGGCCACGACGCATCGCGATCCGATGCTGCCGGCATGGCGCCAGACGACTTCCGGGGAAGACGCGCCGCTATCGTTCCAGCAGCAGCGGATGTATGTGCTCTCACGGCTGGACCAGACGCGCTACAATTACAATGTCGTCGAGGTCGCTCTGCTCAAGGGCGTGGTCGACGTCGCAGCGCTACGCGCGAGCCTCGCGTCGATCTGCACAAACCAGGAAGCTCTGCGCTCGGTCTTCGTCGAACGCGAGGGCGAGCCTGTGCAACGCGTGCTTCAGACGCTGCCGCGGTTCGAGCGCATCAAGCTCGAACCCTGTCCTGCGCACCGGCTGCCGGCGGTCGTCAGGCGCGAGGCGCTGAAGCTCGCGCAATATCCGTTCGATCTCGCCCGCGAGCCGCCGTTGAAGATCACGCTACTCTCGTTCGACAAATCAAGCCATGCGCTGGTGGTCAACGTCCATCATCTCGTCACCGATGGCTGGTCGCAGCGGCTGTTCTGGGAGGCGCTCGCCGCAGCGTATTCCGGGCCGCGCAAGCAAAGCGCGGCGGAGCTGCCCTCACCCAGCTTCCAATATCGCGACTTTGCGCGGTGGCAGCAAAGCTGGGCGCAATCTCCCGCAGCGAAGGAGCAGCTCGATTACTGGCGGGCGCAGCTCGACGGCGTCACCACGCTGCCGCTGCGGACCGACCGGCCGAGGCCAGAGGTCTGGAGCGGCCACGGCGCTCGTCATTATTTCGAATTCTCCAAGTCGCTTTCGGCCGGCATTCGCACGCTGAGCCAGGATCAGGGCGTGACGCCCTTCATGACGCTGCTCGCGGTGTTCCAGTGTCTGCTGTTCCGTCATACCGGGCATGAGGACGTCGCGACAGGATCGTTGATCGCAAACCGCAACCAGATCGAAAGCGAGCGCCTGATCGGACTGTTTGCCAACACGCTGATCCTGCGCAACGATTTTGGCGGTGATCCGACCTTCGGCGAAATGCTGCGGCGGGTGCGCCAGGTCACGCTCGATGCCTTTCGCAACCAGGACCTTCCGATCGAGGAAGTCCTCCGCGTGTTGCAGATCGCACGAAGGACGGATGGCAATCCGTTGTTCCGGATCATGTTCATCCTCCAGAACGCCTCGATCGAGGCCGCGCGGTTCTCCGGCCTGTCGACACGCCGGCTGGAGGTCGACCCAAGAGTCGCGCGCTTCGACATCACGCTCGAGCTGGTCGAGGCCGAGGGCCGCTTCACCGGCTTCTTCGAATACGCCAGCGATCTGTTCGACGCGGTGACGATCGAGGGCATGGCCGCTCAATTCAAAACCCTGCTCAAGGCGGTCATCGCCAATCCCGAGCAGCGCATCTCGCGCCTGCCGCTGCTGACGGACGCGGAACGCCGGAACTTGCCCGCGAAAGGCCGGACGGCCAATTTCACCACGCGCGGCAATCTCTGCGAACGCTTTGAGCGGCAAGCAAAGAAGACGCCGAATGCCATTGCCGTATCCGATGGACATCTCGCCCTGAGCTATCGCGAGCTGGCACGCCGGAGCCAGGCGATCGCGCGCTGGCTTACCCGCGAAGGCGTTGGCGCGGAGGCGGTGGTCGCACTGCTGGCGGATCGCGGCCCCGACCTGCTCGCCGCGATGATTGGAGTGCGGCGCGCCGGCGCGGCCTTCCTGAACCTCGATCCCGAGCAGCCACCGGCACGGCTCGCAACCATCCTCGGATCGAGCTGCGCAACCGTACTGCTGACGGGGCGCATGCAGGCCGCCATGGTCGACGCACTGCTCGAGCCGCTGGTTGCGCGCATCCAGGTCGCCGAGATCAAGGATGCGCTGGCGCGGGACTCGGTCAGGCCGGTGCGCGCGGTGCGGCGCGCGAGTTCGAGCCTCGCCTATCTCATCTACACGTCCGGCTCCTCCGGTGCGCCGAAGGGTGTCATGATCGAACAACGCGGGCTGTCGAACCATCTGGCATCGCTCATTTCCGAGCTGGGCCTCACGCCTAAGGACGTGATCGCGCAGACCGCGCCGCAGAGCTTTGTCATCTCGGTCTGGCAGTTCCTTGCCGGTCCCATGGCCGGCGCACGCGTCCATGTCTGCGGCAATTCGGTCGTGCAGGACCCGATGCTGCTGGCGCGGGAGATCGAACGCGAGGGAATCACGGTCCTCGAGATCGTGCCCTCGTTGCTCCGCGTGATCCTCGAACGCCTCGACGAGGCGCCCATGCAGCGCGCCTTTGTCAAGCTACGGCTTCTGATCTCGACCGGCGAGCCGCTGCCGGTCGACCTTTGCCGCGCGTGGTTCGCCCGCTGCCCGAAGGTGCCGCTGATCAACGCCTATGGCGCTTCTGAATGTTCCGACGACGTCTCCCTGCATCGGTTGACCAAGGCGCCCGCCGCAACATCGATCAACGTTCCCGTCGGTGCGCCACTGCCCAATACCCAGCTCTACGTGCTCGGTCCTCATCTTGAGCCGCAGCCGATCGGCGTGGTTGGCGAGCTCTGCATCGGGGGCGCCGGCGTCGGGCGCGGCTATATCAACGATCCCACCCAGAGCCGGCAACGCTTCATCCCCGATCCGTTCGCGCGCGCAGAGGGCAACCGGCTGTACCGTACCGGTGACCTCGCCCGGCGCCGCGCCGATGGGACGATCGAATGCCTCGGTCGCGCCGACCTTCAGGTCAAGGTCCGCGGCTACCGCGTCGAGCTCAAGGAGATCGAGGCTGCGCTTGCCGACCACGAAAGCGTGCGCGCCGGCATCGTCGAGCCGCGGCGCGACGCCAATGGCGATGTCAGGCTGATCGCCCATATTGTCGCCAAATCCGACAGCCAGACCAGCGCCAACGCGCTGCGCGACTTCCTCAAGAGCCGGCTGCCGGGCCACGCGATCCCGTCGGCGTTCCTGTTCCTGGATCAGGTGCCGCTGAATGCCCATGGCAAGCTCGATCGCTCCGCCCTGCTCGCACCCGCGCAACACGAGGCCGCAGGGACCGAGGCGGCGGTGCCGGCGCGACGCTTCACCGAAAGGGTGCTGTCCGACATCTGGATTGATCTGCTGAAGGTCGAGAACCTCGGTGCCACCGACAATTTCTTCGACCTTGGCGGCCATTCGCTGCTGGCTGGCCAGGCGATGGCGCGCGTTGCCCGTGCGCTCGGGGTCTCGCTGCCGATCAAGACGATTTTCGAGGCACCGACGATCGAGGAGCTCGCCCGGCGGGTCGACGAGGCCGTGGCCACGAAACTACAAGAGCCTGCGACCGGCGTTCCGCGCCTGTCCGAAACTGGAGCTCCAAGGCTGTCGATCGCGCAGGAGCAGATGATGCGGATCGAGCAGAACCTGCCCGACCTGCCGCTGTTCAACCTGCCCTTCGCCTTCCACCTTGAGGGTCCGATCGATCCACGCCTGCTGGCGCAGGCGATCGACGACATCGTGCGCCGCCATGAATCATTGCGGACAGCGTTCGGCTGGAACGGCGAGGAACCGGTTAGCCGCATCGATGCGCCAGCCATGTTAGGCCCGGTCCTGACCGTCGAGACCATCGGTGACGGGCTGCCCCACAACAACAAGCGACGCAGGGCGCTCGAGCGCAGGAAGATCGAGCTCCTGATTGCGCAGGAAACTTTTACCCCGGTCGACGCCGCCCGGACGCCGCAGCTGCGGGCACGGTTGCTGCGCCTTCACGCCGAGGATCATATTTTGCTGCTGACGCTGCATCACGCCATCGCCGATGGCTGGTCGATCGGCGTGCTGTTCGAGGAATTGTCGAGCCGCTACGCCGCGCTGATGGGCCATCCGTCGGCGCCTTTGCCGAAGATGCCGCTCGCATTCTCCGACGTCGCACGCTGGCAACGCTGGTGGTGCGGTACCGAGGCGGCCCGCCGGCAGGCTGCCGACTGGACCGAGAATTTGCGCGATGCTGCTCCTCTGTTTGACGGCGAGGCCCGCCCGGGCGCATCGAGCGGCCATCATCCGCTCAGCCTGAAGCACGACCTGGTCGCCCGCCTCACGGCCTATGCGCGCCAGCACAACGCCACGCTGTTCATGTGTCTGCTCGCCGGCCTGAAGGCGCTGCTGCTGGCGCAGACCGGACGCACCGACATCGCGGTCGCCACCGCCATGGCCAACCGCGCCCAGCCGGACACCGAGCGGATCGTGGGCCCGTTCGAGAACACCGTGATCGTCCGCAGCCAAATCACGCCGGATCTGTCGTTCACGCAGGCCTTGGGCCGGGTGCGCCAAAGCGTGCTCGATGCGCATACGCGGCAGGAGCTGCCGTTCAACATCCTCGCCGATCATCTGGAGCAGGAAGGCATCGATCCGGCCTCGCTGCTCCAGGTCTATTTCACGCTGCAAAATCCGCTGCGTCAGCCGCTCGACCTGCCCAATGTGACGGTGCGATCAACCGGAAACGTCGCGCGCGAAGGCCAGCCGGTGCTGCCGGTCGACCAAACCTGGCTGTCGCTGATGCTGAAGGAGCGCCCGAACGGAATTACGGGTTCATGCAATTACAAGCGCGAGCTGCTCGACGGCGGCGTGGTCGGCGCCTGGATGGAGGATCTCGTCACGCTGCTGGAGGACGCCCTCACCCAACCCAATGCGCCGCTCCACCGGCTGCTCGATCGCCGAGCGGCATGACCGGTTGTGCAGGACAGGCGAATAAGGGTTCACGCGCCAGAGCTGTGAATGACCAAGTTGCATCTTGATTATTTGGCGCCAGCGCGCAAGATGATTCTCGCGTTTTGATTTGGACGATTATTTTCAACCGGGGGAGTGTTATGGGTTTCATCAAATTTACCAAGGGCACCTCGTTGAGTGACAAGGACCGCAAGGCCCTGCAGAAGCTGCTCACCGACGAGAAGAAGAAGCTCCAGTCCGCACTGAAGGACGTCGACGCCAGCCTTTCGATGCTGGGCGGGAAGAAAAAGGCCAAGAAGAAGAAGTAAGATTCGTCGGCCGGGACGCTGCACGAATCTTCAGATTTCATTTTCAAGTTGGCCGCTCGCCTGTCGAGTTGGGGTCTCGCATAAGCTTGCGCCTGTAAACCGGCCAGCAATCGACAAGAATTTGCCGGAGTGGGCCGCTAGAAGCGGTTCGCTCAGTTGCTCTCTGGTCGCTTGATTCTTCGGTCAGGGCCGGATTTGGCCTCCACCTGACGCTATGGGCCCATTTGATGGCAGACGACGGAATTGAATTGTTTGTCGGACTGATCGAGAGCATTGACTCGCCGGGCGCGGTTGATGCGTGCCGGCGGCTGCTCTCGGTCGACGAACGAATCCGCGCTGACCGCTTCATGTTGGAGCGGCATCAGCGGCAATATATCTTCGCGCATGCGATGTTGCGCATGGCGCTCTCGTACGCGGCTCCCGATGTCGCGCCGACCGATTGGTCGTTTTCGACGGGCCGCTACGGGCGGCCCTTTGTCGCGGCGCCCAAGAGTTCGGCGCCGCTGCATTTCAGCCTGTCCCACGCCGACGGCTGCGTTGCTTGCGTCGTATCGAAGCATGAGGCGGTCGGTGTCGACGTTGAGACCGTATCGCGGCGCGTCGCGCCGCTGTCGACCGCGCTCCGATTCTTTGCGCCGGAAGAGGTCGAAACGCTGCGCTGCCTGCCGGAACGCGCTGCGATCGAGCGCTTCTTCGACTATTGGACGTTGAAGGAAGCCTATCTGAAGGCCAGAGGGTTTGGGCTCAATCTGCCGCTCGATGCATTTGCGATGCAGGTGTCGCGGGAGACGATCGAGATCAGCTTCAAGCCGGATATCGCCGACGATCCCGCCGGCTGGCGCTTCTCGCTGTGCTCGCCCTCACCCTCGCACCGCCTGGCGATCGCCGACGGCTCCCGCGCGGCCGGCGGCCTTCGCATCACCCGCAACGCTTGGCCGCTCCAGGAAGCGGCGGAGTGATGGTGGCGCGGCTGCGCGTCTTTCCCGCAATCTCGCGCAACCGCGATCCCCAGAAATATGTCGGCGAGCTGATGCGGGTGGCCGAGTTTGCCGACCGCAATGGGTTCGAAGGCATTTTGCTTTTCGAAGGCAACGACGTGTTTGTCGAGCCTTGGGCGATGGCCCAGCACATCATGGCAGCGACGACGCGATCTTCGCCGCTGATCGCCGTCAATCCGGTCTACATGCACCCGTTCACGGTGGCGAAGTTCGTGTCGTCCTTTGCGCAGCTCTACGGCCGCAAGATCTATCTCAACATGATCACGGGCACCGCGATCAGTGACTTGCAGGGGCTCGGCGACGAGCAGTCGCATGCCGACCGCTACGTCCGGCTCGGCGAGTTCGTCGCATTGATGCGTGAGCTGCTCGCGAGTCCGCGCCCGGTGAATGTCAACGGCCGGTTCTACCGCGCCAATAATCTGCAGCTGCGGCCGCGCCTGCCGGCCGAGCTGATGCCGGAATTTCTGATCGCGGGGCAATCGGAGGCGGCGCAGCGCGTCGCCGAGGAGACCGGCTGCATCAAGATGCAGATGCTGCCGCCCGACCTCGATCGTGGCCTCATCGCATCAGGAATGAATTTTGGAATCTTCGCACGCGAGAGCAGCGAGGAGGCACGGCAGGCGGCGAAAGCCCGCTTCCGCGACAATCCTGACGATCGCGAGCTGCTCGCGCTCACCGTAGAGAATTCGGATTCCGTCTGGAAGCGGCAGCTATATGAGGGCCAGAGCGGCGAGCTCGCCGACAATGGCTATTGGCTGCTGCCGTACCTCACCTTCCAGGCCGACTGCCCCTATCTCGTTGGCAGCCATGCCGAGATCGGCGCGAAGCTGGAGCAGTTTGCAGCGAAGGGCCTGACCACGGTCATGCTCGACATGGTCGCGGACGAGACCGAAATGCAGCACGTCTGCAAGGCGCTGGCCGCGAGCGGGATGTTCTAGTTTTTGTCCCTCGCCCCGCTTGCGGCAGGGCTATCGCATATGACCGAACAGGGCGAGGAGGAAGCTGTTGTCCCACCCCGCGCGCTTGATTTTGCGACGTATGGAGGTGGGGCCGGGGCAAGATTGAAGGATGTTGAGTGCGAGCCTGCGCAGGCGGGCGAGATTCTCCGGAGCATGGTCCAATCTCGCCCGGTTGCCATCCTCGTCGAAGTGGACGTCGAGCACCCAGTGCAATTGGTTCTCGATGGTCCAATGACTGCGCGTGACCTGCAGCAGCCGCTTGGCGGACATGAACTTGGAGAGCAGATAATAGCGCACGACCGGCGGATCGGCACGATTGCCCTGCAATTGCCTGCGCGAGGTGACGCGGCCGATCGCGACGACGCCCGGGAAGTCGTGGACGGCAGCCAAGCTGGTGTTGCGCATGATGGTTGCCCGGCGTGCTTCGCGCCGATCGTGGGTGGACGGCTCGACCTTCTTGGTTGTGCTGCGCTCGCCGGAGCGGGCAAACTGCGCGACCACGGTCTTGTACAGAGGTCCACGGTTGGCCTTGATCGCCAACACGTAGTCGCCACCGCGCTCGAGCACCGTCTTGGCCATCGCACGATGGCAATGCAGCGCATCGGCCGTGACGATGCTGCCTTTGAGCGACAGCAGTGCCAAGACCTCCAATGCTCCCTTGGTCTCGTTGCGGCCAGGAGCCTTCTGCTGGGCAAGGGACATGCGCGCTTCCACCGCCCAGACGTTGACCAGATGCAAAGGCTCGTAGCGCGAACCACGCTCGAAGGCGCCACGCAGCGCCTTGCCGTCGACCGCAACCACCCCGGTGAGATCGAGCCGGTTGGTCTTGGCAAACGCCGCCATGAAGCGGCGGAATGCCGCCTCGAAGGCCTCCGGGTCGAGCAAACGGAACACGCGGCTGAACGTATCGTGACTGGGAATCCCGTGCTCCAGGCGCAGAAACAGCCGCAGCAGCTCTTCCTTGGCCTGCCCAAACTCCGCCATGTCCGAACAGGTCTCTGCTCCGCAAAGCACCGCAGCCAAGGCGATGACCAATACCTCCAGCAGATCGTGTCGTGCGTTCGCTGCACGCGGGTCCGACAATCGCCGAAATGCCTTCTTGAACTTTCCCATCCGACTCCCTCCGCCTTGTGGGAGTCGTTCTCAGAATCCATCTTACAAAACAACGCAATAGGGGTCGCAAATCCATATGCGATTCCCCTGCCGCTTGCGGGGAGAGGCAAAAGAGACCTCACCTTGCTTCTTCAAACCCCGCCAGCACCGAGGTCAGATTGGCGCCCAGTATATCCGAGAGATAGCCACCTTCCTGCACGAACACGGTCGGCAGGCCCATCTTCGCGATGGCCTGCCCGATGCGGCGGAAGCCGGGCGTGGTGACGGCGAGGCCCTTCAACGGATCGTGCTCGGAGGCATCGAGACCGAGCGCGATCACGAGGGCGCCGGGGGTAAAAGCCTCGATCGCCTTGCGCGCGACGTCCATCGCCTGGTTATAGCCATCGTCGCCGGTGCCGATCGCCAGCGGAATGTTGAGATTGGCGCCGAGGCCGGCCCCCTCGCCGCGCTCATGCGCATAGCCCCACACGAAGGGATAATAGGCGGTCGGATCGGCGTGGATCGAGATCGTGTAGACATCCGGCCGCGCGTAGAAGATTCCTTGCGTGCCGTTGCCGTGGTGGACGTCGACATCGAGGATCGCAACGCGCTCGTGCTTCAGCCGCAGATGTGCCGCGGCAATCGCGCTGTTGTTGAGGAAGCAGAAGCCGCCGGCCATGTCGCGATAAGCATGATGACCGGGCGGACGGCAGAGCGCGTAAGTCGCATCTTCACCGTCCATCACCATCTGCGCCGCCGTGACCGCGACATCCGTCGCCGCGCAGGCCGCGGCCCAGGTGCCCGGGCCGATCGGCGCTGCGGTATCGGCGGTGTGCCAGCCGAGCTTGCCGACAATGTGGGTGGGATAGGTCGCGGCATGACGCACTGGATGGATGTTACCGATCATCTCCGGGCCGGAATCGCCGAGCGCGGTCCAGGCGTCCCAGGCTTCGCTCAGGAACGACAGATATTCCGGGCTGTGAATACGGGCGCGCGGGCCCTGCCCGAATGTGGCCGGCTCGACCAGTTGATGCTTGCCGTCCTTCAATCCCTTGAGCAGACGATCGGCGCGCTCAGGCTGCTCGGTGGTGCGCTTGACGACGCCGCGAACCAGGAAGAATTGCGGATCGTGGCTGCGATGCAGTTCGGTATGGACGGCTTTCACTCAAACACTCCGTGGTCGCTTTTGACGATGCCACAGATTGTCTTGATCCCTGCAGCCGCCGGAAGCAAGCAAGAAGAATGCCGCCCTCGTGGCACCGCCCTGCGCGAAAAGCAGGTCGCCTCTGAATTGCTCAGCAGCGGCCACGCTGGAGACAGTGCTCGCGGCCCTGCTGGTCGGTACGGAAGGATTCGATGAAGCCGCCCTGGCGCTGGGTGACGAAGACGGTCTTGCCGTCGCTGCCGCCGAAGGCGAGATTGGTCGGCTCCTTGGCCTTGAGCGCAATCTCGCGCTCGACTGCACCATTGGGCTTCATCAGCGCGATCGTGCCCTTGAGAATGCGCGCGATGTAGAGGCGGCCGGCGACGTCGGTGCGCAGGCCGTCGATGGTGTCGGGCTGGAACGCCTTGACCAGTTTCGCGTCGATCAGCTCGTTGCCACGGATGCTGTAGGACCAGACCTGGCCATTGCTGGATTCGCCGACATAGAGCGTCTTGCCGTCGGGGCTGAGATCGATGCCGTTGGTGGTACCCATCGCGCGCGGCGCTGGCATGATCTGCCCTTGCACCGAGCCGTCGGCGGCTTTCGCAATGCGCCAGATGTGGCCTTCGCGGCCCTTCCAATTCGGATCGCTCGCATAGATCGTGCCATCGCGGGCGACCGTGATGTCGTTGGGCTGGCTCATCTCGTCGGAGTGAAACCAGACGCCGGGTTCGGTGCCGCCTTTCGGGATCGCAAAGATGTTGTGCTTCTTGTAGTCGGCGATCAACATCGTGCCGTTGCGATCGAAGCGAATGGCGTTGCCGACGCTGCCCTCGGGCAGCTGCGTGAAGGCTTCCGAGGCCGCACCACCCGCGGGCAATCTACCGATCGTGCCGGGTTTGCCGAAATTGACGACAAAGAGGTTGCCATCGAGATCGGCGGCAGGCCCTTCAATACCGAAGGTGTATTCGCTCGCAGGCGTGACCTGCACACTTTCGAACAGTTTCGTTTCGGCTGCCGCCAGCGGCGCGGCAACGGCGAGCAGAAGGCTACTGCACAGGCACCAGAAATTCCTGCCGGATGTAATAGCCATCGTCGTCGCTGCACTCGCCATTCAGGTAAGGATCGGCCGGCCGGAAAAACCGGCTGAAACCCGGTTTGTCTACAGCGTTCCTTTGTGTCACGACGACGACCTTGGCGGCCGGTATTTCGCCGCATTCCTTGTTCGTCTTGCTGAAAAACTTGCGCTGCGGCAGACCGGGCTTGATACGCATCGGCGTTCCCGGAACCATCTTCGCGACGAACAGGTCAGCGGTATTGAGCAGAGCTGCGTAACCGGGCTCGGTCTTCGGCAGGCTCTCGCCGCCGGGCGGCATCAGCTTCTCCGCGCCGATACCGCGCAGCCGCGTGCGCAGCTTGCCGGACGCCGGATCGCCCGGATAAATCCAGCCGTCCTGCGACAGCATGAAACGGAGCATGGTCGCGTCCTTTTCTGCATCGGACTGACCGGCCTTCAGGCCGAAATCGGAATGGCAGCCGACGCAATGCTTTTCGACGAGGTTTTTGCGCAAGCTGGTGAGCCGGATCTTGTTCTGTGCGTCCTTGGCGACGAAGGAGGCAAGCTGGTCGATCAGCGCCTGGCTGCGCGTATCGCAGGGCAGCGGCGGCGACGGATCGCCCTCGGCGCGATCGATGCGGATGACGGTCTGGTTCTTGTCCTCGACCAGCCAGATCGCACCGTCCTCCGCGACAGTCATGCCGACGGGGGCGCCTTGCGGCCGCGCGCCATTGACGCGGTGCCAGCCTGCGATCAACTCCTCGAACGGTGCGGCGGCGACATCGCCGGCGTCGGTCTGAAAATTGTGGGTCGGATCGGCCGCACAACTGACATGGTAGCGCACCGGGGCCGGAGCGGACTTTGGAAAACCGTGGTCGTCGACATCGTAGACGAGGATGCGACTGCCAGTCGGGCGATAGCCATGCAGGCCGACCAGCAGCTTGCCTTCCAGCTCCGGAAATTTCGCCCCGTGATAATACAGCATCGCGAGCGGTGCACCGTGCGGCGGCAACAGCGAGAACGGCGGCTTATAGAGCGCATTGGCCGAGCACAGCGATTTGTACACGCCGGATTGCAGCACGAGCCTGAACTCGGGGCTCGGCGTCGACAGGTCGTAACAATAGGGCCAGCCGTAATGCCTGCCCTGCTCGATCGCGTTGATCTCCTCGTTCGGCTTGAAGATATCGGGCAGGTCGCGGCCGTTCTCTCCTTGCAGGAAGGCGTAGCCCGCGTCCGGGAAATTCGGATGCAGCGCCAGCGCCATCGAATTGCGCAGGCCCCGCGCGTAAATCGTATGGGGTGGATCGGGATCGTTCGGCCTCAATGCCGGGAAGACGCCGCGTGATGGCGGTGTGAACAGCCAGATTGCAGCCATCGCGGAGGCGCCTTCGGCCGCGGCGCATGGCCTCGTGATCGGCGCCGGCGTGATGCAATCGTCGCTATGGGCGCCGACATTGACGAACAGCCGCCCGTTGCGATCGAACACGAACTGCTTGAGCGGATGTGCGGCCTCGTCGAGCTTGGTCCCATCCGGCAGAGTGATGCGGCGGCCCGGCATGTGACGGATGATGGTCTCGACCGTGCCGCGCGGATTGTCCGCGAGCGGATCAAACCGGAAGATGGTCTCGGCGGTCGAGGCGTAGAGTTTCTTGTCCGGACCGATCACGAGGCCGAACGGATATTCGATCCCGGTCAGGAGCTCCTTGAACCGCTGGCCGCCGGCCGCGCGTGGATCCAGCAGAAGCAGCCGGCCATCGGCGTGGCCCCAACCGCCCATGTCGGCGACAACGAACAGGTCACGGCCGGGCACCTGGATGATCGACCGCGGAAATTTGAGATGGTCCTCCTCGCTGGCAACGAGGCCGGCGCAAAAGCCCGCCTTCATGTCGATCCGGAGCTTGGGAAAGGCGAGATCGCCGCTGCCGCAGGTTTCCGCTCCCACCGCGTAGCCGCTTTTCCTCACCGGTTCGGACACGGCGGGCGAGGCAAGACCGAGAATGATTGCGGCCAAGGTGGCGATACCTGCACGCAAGCTTCGCCGTCCATCCTGGAATGTGAGCTGATTCACAGCGGCTCCCCCGACTTTCGGTCGAAGGTTGTTCCATGCCGTGCAGGCCCCGTCCAGTTGGACATCACCGGCCTGTGATCAAACCCGAAGGACGCGTGATGCCGACCAACCTCCGTAGATTCCCTTACCGGGCTTGGCCCGAATATTTTTCGATCGTTTCGGGTGGTACCGATATGCCGTCCAAACCGCTTTCCAGAGGAGGCGTCTATGGTTCAGATGTATTTCCACTGCTCGAATGCCGAAGGCACGCTGATCGATCGCTACGGCACCGCAGTCGCCAATCTGACCGAGGCGCGCGACCGCGCCGCCCAGATCATGCGCTCGATGATCGAGACGCCCGGCGCAGAAGACTGGCGCGATTGGGTGATCCATATCAGCGACGACGACGGCGAGGAAATATTCGATCTCCCCTTCACCGCCATGCTCGGCAAACCCCATTGAGGTGATGCCATGTTCGCTTCATTGACCCTGCTCCGCCAGCCCTTCACCTTCGTCGCCAGCAAATGGCAGAAATTGGTACAGATCGCGGGCAACCCTTATCGTCCCGAACTGCACTACATGCGTGGCCCTGGCCCGAAATGGCACGCCAAATATCAGGCCAGCCGACTGAACCGCGGGCTCTGAGTTTCTGCGGCCTTCGCCACCCTTTCCTGAAAATTAGCCTCTCCATTCGTCATGCCCGGGCTTGTCCTGGCTTGTCCCGGGCATCCACGTTTTTGGCCTCTGCATGAAAGAACGTCGATGGCCGGGACAAGCCCGGCCATGACGACGAACAAGCGTGCCCTACCTCACCTACCGGTAAACTTCGCCTTGCGCTTCTCGACGAAGGCATTGCGGCCTTCGATGGCGTCGGCGCTGGTGCGGATGGTGGCCTGAAGCTCGATTTCGCGGCGGAACTGCGCTTCGTAGCTGGTATGCTCGCTCTCCTCGACGAGGCCACGGGTGGCGACCAGGGCCCGGGTCGGGCCATCGGCCAGACGGCGGGCCAGCGTCAGCGCTTCCTCCATCAGCTTTGCGTCGTCGACGACCTGGCGCACCAAGCCGATCTCCTGGGCGCGCTCCGCCGTCAGCGGCTCGTTCAACAGCATGAGCTCGAGCGCGCGTTGCCGGCCGATCAGCCGCGGCAGCAGCCAGGTCGAGCCGAGATCGGGCACCAGCGCGATGCGGCTGAACACCTGAATGAAACTGGCCGACCGCGCCGCAACAATCATGTCACCGGCCATCGCGAGGCTGAAGCCACCGCCGGCCGCGACGCCATTGACGGCAACCACGACAGGCACGCGGCATTCGCGCAGCGCTTTGAAAGCCGGCCAGTAGAACCGCATCACGCCGGCCGCGAGGTCCTCGCCCAGCGCTCCCGCTGCCTTCAAATTCTGTCCTGAGCAAAAACCGCGCCCGGCGCCGGTGAGGACCAGCGCTCGGACCTCCTCATCTCCAGTCATTTCGGCGACAGCGGCGGCGAGCGCACCGAGCAGGTTCGGCGTCATCGCATTCAGGCTTGCCGGCTCGTCGAGCGTCAAGATCCCGACGGCGCCATCCCGCGCCTGTTTCACACCTGCCATGTCGCGTCTCCCTTTGGTCTCGTTCGCGTCAATGTGCCATTCTTCGCATGCTCCGCCAATTGCAGAGCTTCAAGGTCAACGCAACGAAGCCAAGCAGAAGACAAGCACAAGCGACATCATGCCTCATCAATTCAGCCTCAACCAAACCGTCCGCAAGCCCGCCGTCACATCCAAGGGCGGCATCGTTGCTTCACAATCGCGGCGGGCGGCCGAGGTGGGCGCGCAGGTGCTGGCGGCGGGCGGAGACTGCGTCGACGCAATCGTGGCGACCACCTTTGCGCTGAACGTGCTCGAGCCCTGGAACAGCGGCATCGGCGGCGGCGGCGCGATGGTGCTCTACCGCGCCAAGGACAATCGCACGGAGGTGATCGACTACGGCATGTGCGCACCACAGAGCCTGCGCGCGGCCGATTATCCCATCACCGGAGACCGTGTCGCTTCCGACCTGTTTCCCTGGCCGCGAGTGAAGGACGATCGCAACGTTCACGGTCCCGGCTCGATTGCGGTGCCCGGAGTCGTCGCCGGCATGGAGGAGGCGCACCGCCGCTACGCCACTATGCCGTGGAAAGACCTGGTTGCTCCAGCCGCAGCGCTCGCGGGCGAAGGCCTGCTCGTCGACTGGTGGACCACACTGACGATCGCGGGTGCGGCGACGGATCTTCGGCGTTATCCGGCAAGCGCGGCAGCCTTTTTGAAGGACGGCCTGCCGCCAAGCGCGCCCTGGAGCATCGAGGCCGAGACGCGATTGCCACAGGACAATTTGAAGGCGACGCTGTTGCACCTCGCCGAGGCCGGACCGCGTGATTTCTATCAGGGCGATCTCGCCAAGAGCATCGCGTCCGACGTCAAGGCCGATGGCGGCTCGCTGTCGGTCGAGGACCTCGCCGTATTCCGCGCGCATCTGCGCGAGCCGCTGACAATCCCCTATCGCGACGGCAAGGTGTATGCGACCCCGGAGCTGACGGCCGGCCCGACCATGGCGCATGCGCTGCGCCTGTTGCAGCAGAGTTTGAAGCCGGCCGGCACGCCGGATGCGGCCGCCTATGTCGAATACGCGCTCACCTTGCAGGCGGCCTTCCGCGAGCGGCTCAAGGACATGGGCGATGCCGACGGCAAGCGCTCGCTCGGCGCCGAATATCTCGCGCCCGCCTGCACCACGCACTTTTCCGTAGTCGACCGCCACGGCAACATCGCGGCGGTGACACAGACGCTGCTCTCGTCGTTCGGCTCGAAATATGTGACGCCGCACAGCGGCATCGCCATGAACAACGGCATCATGTGGTTCGATCCGACGCCCGGCACCACCAACTCGCTCGCACCTGGCAAGCGCTGCCTCTGCAACTACACGCCCGTCATCGCCGAGACCCGGGACGGCAAGCGCCTCGCGGTCGGCGCGTCCGGCGGCCGGCGCATCCTGCCTTCGGTGATGCAGCTGGTGTCCTTTGCGATGGATTTCGGCATGGACCTCGATGCCGCCGTTCATCAGCCCCGCATCGATTGCAGCGAAGGCGCAATCGTGCTCGGCGATGCCCGCCTGCCTGCCGAAGTCCGCGAAGTCCTGGCCGCGCGCTTCGACTATCAGGAGAGCCGGGTGCAGGCCTTGCCGCAAAAGTTCGCTTGCCCGAGCGTGGTGATGCGCGATGGCGACGTCAACTCCGGCGCGGTCGAGATCTTCCAGCCCTGGGCCGACGCGGTGGCGGAGGCCTGAACGCCACTACTCCTCCATATTTGCGCGCGACACCACGATCGATGTCCATCGAACGGACAGATGCGTGCCTTAAAGGAGATAATTAGGATGAAGACGCTTGTGCTCGCCGCAACATTGACCATCGCGGCCGGCTTCACGATGCCCGGCGCGGCATTCGCCAGGGGTGGTCACGGGGGTGGCCACGGTCATGGCCACGCGATGGGCCATCACCACCACGGCACGCCCCCCGGATGGTCGCATGGACGCAAGGTCGGCTGGCGCGGTCGCGGATGCCCGCCAGGCCTGTGGAAGCAGGGCCGCTGCTGATATCCAATCTTTCAATCATGCAAGGCGTCGCTCCCTTATGGAGCGGCGCTTCTTCAAATGCCGAGCCGGTCGCGCACGCGCCCCGCAATCACGGCGGTGGTCACGCCCACCGGCCAGAACGCGTGCATCGGGATCGGCTTGATGCCGGTGATGGGCATGTCGATCTCGGCCTTGACGCCACCGATCAGCCGACGCGCGAGCTGCGCGCCCATTGCGGTCGAGAGCGCGACGCCGCGGCCGTTGCAGCCGAGCGAGATCAGGATGGTCTCCGCAGGCTCGTGCACATGCGGATAGTGGTCCTTGGTGATCGCGAGCCGGCTGTTCCAGCCATGGGTCCAGGCGACGCCCTTGAGCTGCGGCCAAAGCCGTTCGGCGTAGCGAATCAGATAGGCAACGTCGTTCGGTGAGTTGATCCAGCGCATCGGGCCGCGGCCGCCCATCAGGAGGCGGTTGTGCTGGTCGATGCGGTAATAGACAGTGATATGGCCGCTTTCGTAAAGAACGGGTCGCGTCGGCATGATCGAGCGGGCGACGTCGTCGGAAAGCGGCGCGGTCGCCGCGATCGAGGAGAATACCGGCACGATGGTGCGCCGGAGCGCGGGCCAGAGATCGTCGGTAAAGCCATTGGTGGCGAGCAACACCTTGTCCGCATGCACGATTGCGCGCGGCGTCTCGATGCACCAACGCAAGCCGTCGCGGCGCAGCGACAGCGCCGGCGTTCCGCCATGCACCTTCGCACCTGCCGAGATCGCGGCGCGCGCGAGGCCACGGGCGTAGCTGAGAGGATGCAAGTCACCGCCGCGGGTGTCGAGCATGGCGCCGATGTAGCGATCGGTGCCCGTCATCTCGCGAAGCTGCTCGCGGTTGAGATACGTCACCGGCATGCCGCGGCGAATGCATTGCTGGGCGGTCTCTTCAATCGCGGCAGCGCTCGCTTCATTATAGGCCGCGCGCAGCGTGCCGTTCTGCCGCGCCTCACAAGGAATCTGATAGCGGCGGATCAGATCATGCGTGAAATTCGCGGTGCCGTAAGAGAAGTCGATCATGCGGCGGCCGAACTCGGCGCCGAAGTCGGCCTCGATCTGATCCGGATCGTGCTTCAGGCCGGGATTGGTATGGCCGCCGTTGTTGCCGGACGCGCCCCAACCGGGCTCCTGCGCCTCCAGCACCAGCGTCTCGACGCCCTGCTCGGCCAGATGCAACGCCGTGGACAGACCGGTGTAGCCGCCGCCGACGATCGCGACGGAGACCGTCTTGTCCGTATCGAGCGGCGGCGTGGCCACCGGCGCGACGGCGGTGTCGGCATAGAGCGAGGGCGGCAGAGGCAGGCGCGTCATGATGGAAGACCGATCAAAGCGGATGCAGCACGCGGCGCAAAAAGTCCTGCGTGCGCGGATGCTGAGGTTGGTTGAGCAGCGTTTTCGCCGCTCCCTGCTCGACGATGACCCCGCCATCGATGAACAGCACACGATCGGCGACGTCGCGGGCAAAACCCATTTCGTGGGTCACGACGATCATGGTCATGCCCTCGTCGGCGAGCTTGCGCATGACGCCGAGGACGTCGCCGACGAGCTCGGGATCGAGCGCCGAGGTTGGCTCGTCGAACAGGATGGCTTTGGGCTGCATCGCCAACGCCCGCGCGATCGCAACGCGCTGCTGCTGGCCGCCGGAGAGCTGCGGCGGATGCACGTCGGCCTTCTCCGCGAGCCCGACCCGGGCCAGCAACGTACGGCCGCGATCGAGCGCCTGCGCGCGCGGCTCCTTCTTCACGAACAGCGGCCCCTCGATGACGTTCTCGAGCACTGTTCGATGCGGAAACAGGTTGAAGCGCTGGAACACCATCGAGACCTGAGTTCGGATCGATACGATCGACGGCGCATCACGGTCGACCTTCAGGCCCTCGACGCTGATCTCGCCACGATCATAGCTTTCGAGACCGTTGATACAGCGCAGGATGGTGGACTTGCCGGAACCGGATGGCCCGATGATGCAGACCACTTCGCCTTTCTGCACGGAAGCCGTGATGCCCTTGAGCACCTCGACCTTGCCAAAGCTCTTGTGGACGTCGTTCAGCTCGATCATCGCTTGCCGGCCCGCTTCTCGAAGTGACGGACCAGCAGGATCAGCGGGATGCTCATGGTGAGATACATCAGCGCCACCAGCGTGAACACGTTGGTGTTCTTGAAGGTCGAGGACGCGATCAACTTGCCTTGCAGCGCCAGCTCGGCGACCGTGATGGTCGAGGCCTGCGACGAGTCCTTCAGCATCATGATCATGACGTTACCGTAGGGCGGCAGCACGATGCGCACCGCCTGCGGCAGCACCACGCGGCGCATGGTGAGCCACCAACCCATGCCGATCGACTGCGCCGCCTCGATCTGGCCCTTGTCGATCGCCTCGATGCCGG
Source organism: Bradyrhizobium sp. T-1 (assembly GCF_053592855.1). Classification (NCBI taxonomy): domain Bacteria; kingdom Pseudomonadati; phylum Pseudomonadota; class Alphaproteobacteria; order Hyphomicrobiales; family Nitrobacteraceae; genus Bradyrhizobium; species Bradyrhizobium sp. T-1. The sequence continues at coordinate 7,017,357 of NZ_CM132115.1, forward strand.
CGCGGAAATTCTCGGCCTGATAGGCCGAGTAGGCAATGCCGAGCCCGAGGATCGCGGCTTGTAACGCGCTCAGCGTAACGCCCAGATCGGGCATCACGAAGTAGAGATAGAACAGCAGCACGATGATCGGGATGCCGCGGATCACGTTGATCAGGCTGGCACTGAGCATCGACAGCGCCTTGATGCCGGACACCCGCATCATCGCCCAGATCAAGCCAAGCACTGTCGAGAGCAACAGCGAGCCGATGGTGACGATGATCGTCAGCGCGACGCCGTTCATCAGGATCGGGAAGAACTCGGCAGCGTCGTGCCAGAAGCCTTTCATCGGAGAGCCTGTAGTCAGCCTCTATCAGCCCTGAGCCTTCAGGCCCCATTTGTCGAGGATCTTGTCGATGGTGCCGTTGGCCTTGAGCTTTGCGAGCGAAGCGTTGATCTTGCCGAGCAGCGCGGCCTCGCCCTTGCGCACGCCGATGCCGACCGAGCCGACGGTGACGGGCTTGTAGCCGTCGACGAGGCGCACCTCGGGAAAGCCGCCCTGCTTCAGATTGTAGGCAAGGATCGGATAGTCGGCGTAGCCGGCCTTGAGGCGGCCGGTGTTCACGTCGCGCAGGATGTCGGGAATGGTGTCGTAGGCCTTCACGTCGGCGAACAGGCCGGACTTCTTCAGCGCGTCGACGAAGGCGGTACCGACCTGGGCCCCGACCGTGTCGCCCTTCAGATCATCCTGCGTGGCATAGGCTTTCGAGTCGCTCTTCGGCACCACCAGGCCTTCGCCATAAGTGTAGATCGGATCGGAGAAATCGACGACCTCTTTGCGCGGTGCCGTGATGAACATCGCGGCCGCAATGATGTCGATCTTGCTCGACGTCAGCGACGGGATCAGCGCCGAGAACTGCATCGGCTCGATCTGCACGTTGAAGCCGGCGTCCTTGCCGATTTCGGTGATGAGATCGACCATGATGCCCTGAATGGAGTTGGTCTTGGTGTCGAGGAAGGTGAAGGGAATGCCGGTCGGCGTCGAGCCGACCTTCAGCACCTGCTGCGCGGATGCCGGCGTCACCGCGGCAATTGCGAGTGCCGCGACTGCGGCCAGACCAAAACGCTTCATCGCATCCCCCTTCGGGCCGGGCCGATGGCGGCGCTCGTGCGTGTCGTGATCAAACGTTGCGCGCCAAGCCGTTTCGGCCTATTTTCACTAATATGAAAATTTGGTCACACTTTCGCAGCCGATGCAAGTGGTTTTCATGCACATGAAGGAAGCGGTTTGACGTGAGCGGTGGCAAAAGAATGCGCAAACCGGCCGCGGCAAAGCCGGCCAGGAAAGCAGCGAAGAACGAGAGGGCCAAAGCCGCCGAGCCCGCGATGGACGTCGCGGTCGGCCGCCGTATCAGGGATCTCAGGCGTGTCAGGCAGTTCTCGCTCGAATCGGTCGCAGCACGCACGGAGCTTTCGATCGGGTTCCTCAGCCAGATCGAGCGCGGCCTGTCGTCGCCATCGCTGCGCGTGCTGGCTACGCTCGCCGACGTGCTTGGCGTCGGCATCGCCGCCCTGTTCGGCGCGAGCCCAAGCGCCGACGGAGCCACCGACCGGGTGGTGACGCGCGGGCTGCAGCGGCCGGAACTGAAACTTTGGCGGACCGGCGTCTCAAAACAATTGTTGAGCCCTGCGAGTGCCGACAGCAAGCTGAACCTGTTCCTTGTGCATCTGGAGCCCGGCGGCTCAACTGGCGACGAACTCTACACTCACGATGGCGAAGAGGCCGGCCTCGTACTCGAAGGCGAGATGATGCTGACCGTGGACAGCGAGACCTGGTCGCTGAAGACCGGCGACAGCTTTCGCTTTGCAAGCCGGCGGCCGCACCGGTTTTCCAATCCGGCGCAGGATGCGAAGGCCGTGGTGCTGTGGGTGAATTGCATGACGGGGGCGTAAGCCTCTCTGCTTCCACGCACACTCCCCCCCGTCATCCTGATGTGTGAGGCGTGGGACGCAACGCGTTCCACGGGGAGCCTCGAAGGATGCACGGCCCCGATAGAGCCGGGCCATCGCCCTTCGAGGGCCGCTGAAGAAGCGGCCACCTCAAGGTAACGGTGAAGGATTTAGATGCGTGGAAAGACGCTTACCCAAATCGGTGCTGATACCGGTCCACCGACAGCGCACTCACGTCCACATCCGGCTTCTTGCCCGACAGCATGTCCGCGAGCACGCGCCCCGATCCGCAGGACATGGTCCAGCCGAGCGTGCCGTGGCCGGTGTTGAGGTGGAGGTTGGCGTAGCGCGTCGGGCCGATCACGGGCGGGCCGTCCGGCGTCATCGGACGCAGGCCGCTCCAGAACGTCGCCCTGGAGAGATCGCCTCCGCGCGGGAACAGATCGGTCAGGGAGTGATCGAGCGTGGCGCGGCGTGCATTGTAAAGCTTGGTCGAGAAACCCGAGATTTCCGCGGTGCCGCCGACGCGGATGCGATTGCCGAGGCGGGTGATCGCGACCTTGTAGCTCTCGTCCATCACGGTCGATTCCGGGGCGCCGGAGGCGTCCTTGATCGGCACCGTGATCGAATAGCCCTTCACCGGATAGACCGGCAGCGAGATGCCGAGCGGCGCGGCCATTCGCGACGAATAGCTGCCGAGTGCGAGAACATAGCTGTCGGCCTGCAACAGCCCGGCACTCGTCGCGACGCCGCTGACGCGCGTGCCGTCGGTAACGATGCGATCGATGCCGGTGTTGAACATGAAGCGCACGCCGAGCGCCTGGGCATGCTTGGCCAGTGCCTGCGTGAACATGTGGCAGTCGCCGGTCTCGTCCTGCGGCAGGCGAAGTCCGCCGGCGAACTTTTCCTTCACGCCGCCGAGCGCCGGCTCGACCGCGATGCAGCCTTCCCGGCTCAGCACCTCGAATGGCACGCCATATTGCTTGAGCACGGCGATGTCCTCGCCGGTGCCGTCGAGCTGCGCCTGGTAGCGAAACAGTTGCAGCGTGCCCTGCGCGCGTTCGTCATATTGAATGCCGATGTCGCGGCGCAGAGCACGCAGGCAATCGCGGCTGTATTCCGCAATCGGAATCATCCGGCTCTTGTTGACCGCGTAGCGCGCGCTGGTGCAGTTGCGCAGCATCTTGAGCAGCCAGACCCACATCACCGGATCGATGTTCGGCCGGATCACCAGCGGGCCGTGCTTCATCAAGAGCCACTTGACCGCTTTCACCGGCACGCCAGGGCCGGCCCATGGCGAAGAGTAGCCGGGCGACACTTCGCCGGCATTGGCAAAAGAGGTCTCCAGTGCCGGTTCGGGCTGACGGTCGACGACCGTCACCTCATGGCCGGCACGGGCGAGGTAGTAGGCAGAGGTGACACCAATGACACCGCTGCCGAGGATCAAGACTTTCACGCTTCGTCAAACTCCCGCGGCATCACGCCGCTGCAAGATAGGGCCCTGCAGCGGCGAGAGCAATTATCAAGCCACCTTCTTGATGGCGTCGCCGAGGATCGAGACCATCTGGTCGATATGGCTCTTCTCGACGATGAGCGGAGGCGACATCGCGAAGCTGTCTCCACTCATGCGCAGGTAAAGGCCCGTGTTGAAGCAATCGACCATGACGTCATAGCCGCGGGCGCCGACGGCGCCGTCACGCGGTGCCAGCTCGACCGCGCCCATCAGGCCGCAATTGCGGATGTCGACGACGTTCGGCAGGCCCTTGAGCGAATGCAGCGCATCGCGCCAGTATTCGGCGATCGAAGCGCCGCGCGTGAGCAGTCCTTCGTCCTTATAGATGTCGAGCGTGGCGATACCGGCGGCGCAGGCGGTCGGATGCGCCGAATAGGTGTAGCCGTGGAACAGCTCCATCTGGTTTTCCGGGCCGACCATCATGCCGTCATGCACCTTGCGGCTGGCGAACACCGCACCGCAGGGAATGGTGCCGTTGGTGATGCCCTTGGCCGTCGTCATCAGGTCCGGCGTGACGCCGAAGAAATTGGCGGCGAACGGCGTGCCGAGACGACCGAAGCCGGTGATGACCTCGTCGAAGATCAGCAAGATGCCGTGCTTGTCGCAGATCTGGCGCAGCCGCTGCAGATAGCCCTTCGGCGGCGGCAGCACTGCGGTCGAGCCCGGCACCGGCTCGACGATGACGGCGGCAATCGTCTCGGCGCCATGTAGACCAACCAGACGCTCGAGATCGTCAGCAAGCTCGGCGCCGTGCTCCGGCTGATCCTTGGCGAAGGCGTTACGGGAGAGATCATGGGTGTGGCGGATGTGATCGACGCCAGGAAGCAACGTCGCAAAGGCGCGACGGTTGGCGACCATGCCGCCGACCGAAGTACCGCCGAAGCCGACGCCGTGATAGCCGCGCTCGCGGCCGATCAGGCGGGTGCGGCTCGACTGGCCGGTGGCGCGATGATAGGCGAGCGCGATCTTCAGGGCAGTGTCGACCGATTCAGAGCCGGAGTTGGTGAAGAAGATGCGGTCGAGGCCCTTCGGCGCGATCTCTGCGAGACGCTCGGCGAAATCGAACGCCAGCGGGTGCCCCATCTGGAAGGTCGGCGCGAAATCCAGCGTCATCAGCTGCCGCTCGACTGCCGCGGCGATCTGCTTGCGGCCGTGGCCGGCATTGACGCACCATAGGCCAGCAGAGCCATCGATCACCTTGCGTCCGTCGACAGTGGTATAGTGCATGCCCTCGGCCGAGGAGAACAGGCGCGGCGCCTTCTTGAACTGCCGGTTGGCCGTGAACGGCATCCAGAACGAGTCGGTCTTGATAGTGTTCGGAATCTGATGAAGGGTCACGGGCCGCGCTCCTTTGCTGACCGCCTAGCAGAGCCACGGCCTCGATCGCGCAACAAGTCCTTTTCTGATGACCTGCAAGCCATTGATTTTACTAGGGCAGACGGTCCATATTTGCGCGATCCGCAACACCTGAAACAGGGGCCAGAGGCATGAGCGTCGACATCGGTGGACGGCTGCGATTCATCCGGGCGCGCCACAAGCTGTCGCAACGCGAGCTCGCCAAGCGCGCCGGGGTCACCAATTCGACGATCTCGCTGATCGAATCCAACCAGATGAACCCGTCGGTCGGCGCGCTCAAGCGCATCCTCGATGGCATCCCGATGGGGCTCGCCGAGTTCTTCGCGCTGGAGCCCGAGTCGAGGCGCAAGATCTTCTACCGCGCGGAAGAACTGACCGAGGTCGGCAAGAAGCCGATCTCCTATCGGCAGGTCGGTGACAATCTGTTCGGCCGCAGCCTGCAGATCTTGAAGGAGCGTTACGAGCCCGGCAGCGACACCGGGCGCGTGCATCTCGTCCATGACGGCGAGGAAGGCGGTATCGTCATCTCGGGCAAGCTCGAGGTCACCGTCGAGGATGAGCGGCGCATTCTCAATCCCGGCGATGCCTATTACTTCGAAAGCCGCCGACCACATCGCTTCCGCTGCGTCGGCGGCAAGCCGTGCGAAGTGATCTCGGCCTGCACCCCGCCGACATTCTGAAGCGCGGCTGCGACATCCGCAATCATACGGAGCACCGGCGTCCTACTGTGCTTGAGCCAGCTCAATTTCTGCGGGCCAGACCGCTAATATATTACGAATCGTAGCCGAGCAGCCTGCCTTAGAGGTGTTGAGGTTATGGCCCCGGGCTCCTAGGCACTCCGGGGCCGCTCCGTCATAGAGCTCGCAGATGAAGATTACGCTCGCCAATGCCGAAGCCGCGCTCGACGAAGTTCGGCGCGATGCCGACAAGCTGCACTCGCGCGAGTTGCGCAAGGCTATCGAAGCATACATCGAAAAGCAGAGAGCGCAGATCAAGGCTCTCCGCCGGATGATGAACTGACCTTGTCACCAGCGCGGGCGCGACGCCCCGCGACCTCCTGAACCGGAGCGACGCGGCAGGCGACCAAGGAACAGATCCGAGTTTGCTTCGACCAAGAGCTGCCCATGTCCGCACTAGTGCGCCTCGCGCTGCTTGCAGCCGCGCTGCTGAGTCCCGCCACCGCCAACGCGATGGATGATTTCCTGCGCGCCAGCAGCGATGGGCCGATGGCAATGGCGCTCTGCGCGCGGAACTCTGACGGCAGCAAGATCGAAGGCACAAGCAAATTTTGCAAGGGAGCCGGCTACGACAAGCTGGTCGCCGCGATCGATGGAACCTTTGCGGCTACGGTGGCAAAGGCCCCGGCCAACATCCGGCCCCTGCTCAAGCGCGATCAGGCCTGGTTCAACGAGATGGTCCAGGAGGCCGCCTATACCGTGGAGGAGGCCGACGAGGCCGAGCTGCGCGAGAACCTGGCCGACACGCTCCGCAAGCGCGCCGCCGTGCTCGACGACTTCGCGCGCGGTTTCGGGCGCGGTGGCCTGACCGGCGCCTGGGCCAACGCGCTCGGCGAAGTTAACGTCACTGCGGTCGAGGCAGGCGCCTATCGCCTCGATGCGGAGTTGAACTCCGACTACGGCAACGACAAGCATTGGCGCTGCAAGCTCAAGACGACAGTGAAGCCGCGTCCGGACGGCTGGCTCAGCGGCATCACGACACCAGCGCAACCATCCGATGGCGCCGCGAAACCTGCCGATCCCGTCTCGATCAAGTTGCGACGCCAGGGCGACACCTTGCGCGTCGTGCTCCTTGCAACCGAAGAAAAATGGTCTTCGTTCAATGATCCGGACTGCGATCGCCTCGGCCAGGTGACCGGCACCTATTTCGCGCGCGCCAGCCGCGATGGGACCGACAAGACCGACACCGGCTTCGTGACGCCGACCTTCGACTGCGCACGACCGGAGACGGCCACCGACGAGGAAATCTGCGCCGACCCGGATCTGGCGACGAATGACCAGCGGCTGAACCGCGCATGGAAAGCGCTGCTGCCGCGCCTGGACGACGCAACACGGCGCGCGCTGACAGACGACCAGCGCCACTGGGTGAGCAGCCAGGCCCTGCAATATCCTGAATTCCTGCATCCGGCGTGGGAGAAGCAGACCTCGGCGATGCACTACACGGTGTTCGGACGCGATCGCCTCAACGGCCTGCAACGTGAACGCATCGCGCTGCTTGAAGGTTTTGACGACAAGCGCGTCGGTCTCGCCGGAACCTGGCTGGCCTACAATGCCATCCTCAAGATTACCGTCGACAAGGACGGCTCACTCGATGCCCAGGGCTGGAAATGGTCGCAGGCCGATTGGAAAGGCGGCTGCGACTACGAGATGAGCGGCAAGGTCCAGGCCGGCGCGTTCCGCGCGAGCGACCAGGGCAAGAACCCCGATACGCTCGAACGCGACCACGCCACGCTCATCGTCAACCGGCTCGACGACGCCTTTGCCGGGAAGCGTGAAGGCAAGACCGAAAATGACGACGAGGCGAAATGCAAGCGCAACATCACGATTTCCTCGACGGCACGGCTGTTTCCGGCCAAGCCGTCGGAAGATATCGATAATCCGCGCGGTTCGATACGCTGAGTAGCAAGCGGCTCAAACCCCTGTCAGCAGCTCCTCGATCCTGATCGGGAAACGGCGCACCCGCACGCCGGTCGCATGCCAGACCGCGTTCGCAACCGCGCCGGCACTGCCGGTGATGCCGATCTCGCCGACGCCCTTGATACCCAGCGCATTCACGTGAGGATCATGCTCCTCGACCGTGATCACGTCGAGCGGCGGCACGTCGGCATTCACGGGGATGTGGTACTCGCCGAGATTGGCATTCATGATCCGGCCGCTGCGACGGTCCGTAATCGCCTCCTCGTGCAGCGCAAAGGACATTCCCCAGATCATGCCGCCAAACAGCTGGCTCTTAACCAGGTGCGGATTGACGATGCGCCCGGCGGCGAAGGCTCCGACCATGCGGATGACCCGGACTTGCCCGAGTTCGGGATCGACCTTGACCTCCGCGAACACTGCGCCGTGGGCGTGCATGGCATACTCGTCCATCGCCGCAGGGTTCGGCGCGCCGGTGCCGCGTGCCTCAACCTCGGCCACGCCCGCACGGGCGAGGATCTCGGTGTAGGTCTCGCTGCGGCTGCCATCATCGCGCCGGATCAACCGGCCGTCGCGCGCGATCACCCCGGCATTGCCGGCGCCGAACAGCGGCGAGCGCTCGTCATTGGTAGCGAGATCGGCAAGCTTCGCGATCACGGCGGCGCCGGCGCTGTGGATCGCAGCACCCGCGGTCGCCGTGTGCGCGGAGCCGCCGGCGATGCCTGCATCCGGAAGGTCGGACGTGCCCGCCTTGAACGTGACCCGATCGATGTCGAGACCGACGGCATCGGCTGCGATCTGGGCGAGCGCGGTCCATGCGCCCTGCCCCATGTCGTGCGCGCCGATCTCCATGCTGCCGGTGCCGTCACGTCGGATCGCGGCGCGTGCTTCGGCCTGGAACATCAGCGCCGGAAAGGTCGCCGTGCCCATGCCCCAGCCGACCAGATGGCCGGAATCGTCGCGCATCTGCCGCGGCTCGAGCGAGCGCTTCGCCCAGCCGAAACGCTCCGCGCCTTGATCGTAGCAGGCGCGCAGCGCTTTCGAGGAGAACGGCTTTCCGGTGATCGGCTCGACTTCAGCATAGTTTTGCAAACGGAAGGCGACCGGATCCATGCCGCAGGCCCACGCCATCTCGTCTATCGCACTTTCCAGTGCAATCGATCCTGTCGCCTCGCCGGGCGCACGCATGAACAGCGGCGTGCCGGTGTTGACGCGCACGGCATCGTGCGACGTGCGGATCGCGCGCGCCGCGTAGAGCGTGTGCGACGCATCGGCAGCGGGCTCGTAGAAGTCGTCGAACATGCTCGACACGGTCCGCGCGTGATGATCGAGCGCGGTCAGACGCCCCTCGGCGTCGGCGCCGATGCGCAAGCGCTGACGCGTCGGCGCCCGATGGCCGACCGGGCCATACATCTGCTCCCGCCGCAGCACGAGCTTCACGGGCTTGCCGACCAGCTTGGCAGCCATGATGCCGAGGGTCGGCGGACCGGACATCAGTCCCTTGGAGCCGAAGCCGCCGCCGAGGAACGGACTGCGGATGTGGATCTTGTCGGGCGCGATGCCGAACAGTTCGGCGATGCGCCCGAGCGACAGCATCAAGCCCTGGGTCGGCATGTCGACCGACAAATGGTCACCGTCCCAGTGGGCGACGATCGCATGCGGCTCCATAGCATTGTGATATTGCGGCGGGGTCTCGTAGATCGCATCAATCTGCTTGTCGGCCCTGGCAAGACCCGCCTCGACATCGCCGCGGTGATTTTCCGCGGGATTGCCGACGCCGACGACCGGAGGCACAAAACTTTCGCCGGCATCGAGGCCAACGAGCGCAGGCAACGTCTCATAGCGCGGTGCCAGCAGCACCGCGCCTTCCGTCGCGGCCTCCAGCGTTTCCGCGATCACGACGGCGATCGGCTGGTTGGCGTAACGGACCTCGCTGCTCTGCAAGACCTCCATCCGGAACACGAAAGGATTGGTCTTGATCTCCGGATCTACCGCAAGCTGCGGCTTGTGGTCCGGCGTCATGACATCGACGACGCCGGGATGACGCTTGGCGGCGGCGATATCGAGCGAGGTCACTCGGCCACGCGCGATGCTGGATACAGCAATGACCGCGAACAGCATGCCGGGCGGATGATTGTCGGCGGCATAGGTCGCCTGCCCTTTGACTTTGAGCACGCCGTCGCGGCGGGTCAGCGGCTGGCCGATGCTTGAGCCGTGACGGAGATGGGCAGGAGCGCTGGTAAGATTGAGCTCAGGCATGGATAGCTCCAGACGGCGCGAAGGGAGAGGCCGGCAGCGCGGGGATGCGCGCGGGGGTACCGGCTGCGGCAAGTGTCAGCGCCCGCACGACGATGCGACGTGCCAGCTCGATCTTGTAAGCGTTGTCACCGGACGGCTTGGCATCAGCGAGCGCGCGCCAGGCGGCTTCCTGGAAAGCATCAACCGTTGGCGCGACGCCTCTGAGAACATCTTCCGCAGCCCGGGCGCGCCACGGCTTTGCGGCAACGCCGCCAAGCGCAAGCCGCGCTTCCGCGACCTTACCGTTCTCGATCCGCAACGCAGCCGCGGCGGAGACGATGGCGAAGGCGTAGGACGTCCGCTCGCGGACCTTGAGATAGCGTGCATGCGCGGCAAAGCCGGGTGCGGCAGCCGGCAGACGCACCGCGACGATCAGATCGCCGGGCTCCAGCGCGGATTCACGCTCGGGCGTATTGGCGGGCAGGCGATGCAGGTCGTCGAGCGCGATTTCACGACGACCGCCTCTACCTTCGATCTCGACGACGGCGTCGAGCGCCACCAATGGTACGCAGAAGTCGGACGGATGCGTGGCAATGCAGCTCTCGCTCCAACCGAGTACGGCATGCGCCCGGTTCTCACCTTCGCGGGCGTCGCAGCCGCTCCCGGCCTCGCGCTTGTTGCAGCGGCTGGCGGTGTCGTAGAAGTACGCGCAACGCGTTCGCTGCAGGAGGTTGCCGCCAACGGTCGCGGCATTGCGCAACTGCGCCGACGCGCCGGAGAGCAGCGCTTCGGCAACGACCGGATAGGCCTTCGCGAACTCCACGTCATGCGCAAGGTCGGCATTGCTGACGAGCGCGCCGATGCGCAACGACCCATCGGCGAGGCGCTCGATCCGGTCGAGCCCATCGAGATGGGTGACATCGACCAGCCGATCCGGCCGGCTGACGTTGCCTTTCATGAGATCGAGCAGATTGGTGCCGGCGGCAAGATACATAGTGCCCGGCTGGGCGGCGGCAGCAACGGCTTCAGCGACCGTGGCGGGCCTGACGTAATCGAACTGTTTCATGCGGAGCGCCTCTGGTTGGATTCGTCGGCACCGGCCTGCGCCTCGAGCACGGCATCGACGATGCCGGCATAGGCGCCGCAACGGCAGAGATTGCCGCTCATGCATTCGCGGATACGCTCGGGATCGTTGCCGGCCTGGGCTTCGTTCATCATGCCGATCGCGCTCATGATCTGGCCTGGCGTGCAGAAGCCACACTGGAAGCCGTCATGGGCGATGAAGGCGGCCTGCACGGGATGAAGCTGGTCGCCGCGCGCAACGCCTTCGATGGTGAGGATGTCGGCTCCGTCATGGCTGATGGCGAGCGCGAGGCAGGAATTGATGCGCTTGCCGTCAACGAGAATGGTGCAGGCGCCGCACTGACCGCGGTCGCAGCCCTTCTTGGTTCCGGTGAGATGAAGGCGCTCACGCAAGAGATCGAGCAGCGTGACGCGGGGATCGTCGAGGACGAAGTCGCGCCGTGCACCGTTCACGGTGAGGCTGATGGAGTGGTTCATACAAGGCTCCGATCAGATATGGACATGGCTCATCGCCCGGCGCGCCACCGCCGTGGCCGCCGTCGATATCGCGCCGCCGAACGGGGTCCGGGTCGGCACATGGGCGAAGATACGGAGGCTCCCTCCGCTTAACAAGGGCTGCCGAAAAATATTTGGAATTCGTCAAAAGCCCGTGTGCAGACAACGCGATGCGGCCGTCCAAGGGTTCAATCTAACCAATTCGTGATCTACATTGCCGGCATGGACGACCACACCGACCAGACCCGAAAGCCCCGCGCCGATGCCGTGCGTAACCGCGAGCGCGTGCTCGAGGCGGCCAAGGCCGTATTCAACGCGGGCGGCCCGGAGGCAAGCCTGGAGGCCGTGGCCAAACGCGCCGGCGTCGGCATCGGCACGCTCTATCGGCATTTTCCGACGCGCGAGGATCTGTTCGAAGCGGTCTACCGGCGCGAGGTCGAACAGCTCAGCGAGCTTGCCGAGCAGCTGAAGAACGCCAAGGACCCGGTCGATGCGCTCAGGCGCTGGCTGCGGTCAGGTGTCGAATTTGTCGCCACCAAGAAGGGCATGGTGGCAGCCCTGGCACTCGCAGTGCAGAGCGGATCCGAGCTGTATGCCTTCTCATTTGAGCGCCTGACCAAGGCGATTGGCTCGCTGCTTGATCGCGCAGCCGCGGCCGGCGCGATGCGCGCCGACATCAGTCCCGAGGACTTGCTGCGCGCGTTCTTCGGCATGTGCTACATGCACGATCAGCCCGGCTGGCAGTCCTCGGTGCTGCGGATGCTCGACGTGTTCGTAGACGGATTGCGCGTACAGCCGGCCGGCAAGACCAAGGCACGCGCGGCCAAGCCTGCAAAACCGGCCGTGAAACGGAAGCGATAGCACGCCCGTATTTACTCATGGTCATGCTAGGATCAGTATCGCCGGCACATCAACGCGGAGCCTGTCATGCGCATCGCAGTTTTGGTCGTCGCTCTCACTGTTGGCTTCAGCTCCCTCGCCGCACGCGCTGACGATGTCACGTCGGCGCAAGGCGTGATCCGCGCCCAGGAGCAAGCCTTCGTCCGTGACGATGCCACAGCCGCCTATTCCTATGCCGCTCCGGCGATCAAGCAGATCTTCCCGGCGCCCGACATCTTCATGTCGATGGTGCAAAACGGCTACGCACCCGTCTATCGCCACAGGAGTTTTGAGTTCGGCGACAGCAAGACTGAAGGCAGCTCGGTTGCCCAGCGCGTTCACATCGTCGATGCCAATGGCGAAGCCTGGGAAGCGCTCTACACGCTCGAGCAGCAGGCAGATGGCAGCTACAAGATCACAGGCTGCTCGCTGCTGAAGGCAGGACAGGCGGTTTAGGTTGCCTCAAAGCATAGGGAGACCACGGTCGCGATGGCGCCCAACGTGATGGCCGTGTCGGCGACGTTGAAAATGGCGAACGACCAGGCCTGGTAGGAGAGGTGGACGAAGTCGATCACCGAGCCGATGCGGGCGCGGTCCAGCATGTTGCCAAGTGCGCCGCCAATGATCAGGGCCAGCCCCGTTGCCAGGATCGGCTGGCGCGGCGGTACACGGCGGAGCCACCAGCCTAGCAGTCCGCACGCAAGAAGCGACAGACCAACCAAGGGCCAGCGCTGGGCATCGCCGGCGAACCGCAGGAAGCTGAACGAGACGCCCTTGTTGTAGGACAGCAGGAAGTCGATGGATGGCAGTGCGGTGGACGACAACACGAGCACTGGGCGATCCGGCTCCAGCCAGCCGACGACGAACTGCTTGGTGCTCTGGTCCAGCAGCGCAACAGCAACGATCAGCCAAATCCGGCGGTGTGACGGCGTCCGCGGCATGGTCAAGATGTTCCGGGTTGCATCGATACGGACTCGCACCGACGGGAGGCGCACTTCAGGTCGCGAAGCCAGCCCCTGCCCTGGTCGCGTTCATGCGCGAGCGGATCAGCAACGTCAAGACGATGCCGATATTGAGCGCGTTCCAGGCCACGCCGTTTGCGAAGGCCGCTGCATAGGAGCCGGAGGCATCGAAGATGACGCCGGAGACCCAGCCACCGAAGGACATACCGAACACGGAGGCGAAGATCACGACGCCGACGCGGGTTGCGGCTTCGCTGGCCGGCATCGCCTCGCGCACGATGATGGCATAGCTCGGCACGATGCCGCCCTGGAACAGGCCGAACATCGCGGAGATGAGATACAGCGACGTGAGGCTGTCGAAGAAAAGATAGAAAACCAGTGCGAAACCCTGCGCCACGGCCCCGATCAGCAATGTCGGGATGCCGCCGATCTTGTCGGCCAGGTAGCCTGAGCCAATGCGGCTGACGATGCCGCAGGCCATCATAAGCGACAGCATCTCGGCGCCGCGCGCCACGCCGTAGCCGAGGTCGCCGCAATAGGCGACGATATGCACCTGCGGCATCGCCATGGCGACACAGCAGGAGATGCTGGCGATCGAGAGCAGCACCGTCAGCGTGTTGGTCGATAGTTTGAGATCGACCCGTGGCGGCGGCGCATTGGCGTGATTGCGAACCTTGTCGTCGCCCATCTGCACACGCAGGACCAGTACCAGGATCGACATCAGGACCACGCAGACGAAGGCGATGCCGATATGGGTGTAGCGCCAGCCGATCTTGTCCATGCCCGCGCTGACGATCGGCGGCCACATCGTGCCGGCGACGTAATTGCCGCTCGCGACGATGGTCACGGCGAGCCCGCGATAGCGCTCGAACCAGTGCGAGGCCTCGGCCATCAATGGCGCAAAGGTCGCCGACGTGCCGAGCCCGATCAGGAAGTAGGCCGCCACGAACTGCCAGAGCTGGGTCGATAGTCCTGCCAGCGTATTGGCGACGCCGAGAAAGGCGATGCTGATCGCCATGGCCGGCACAATGCCAAATTTGTCGGTGATCTTGCCGGCAATGACGCCGCCGAGCCCGAAGCCGAACATCATCAGCGTGAAGGCCAACGACACCGCGCCGCGCGTGGCGGCAAATTCGGCCTGTACGACGGGGATCACGACGACAACCGCCCACATGCCGACGGCGCCGATCGAGCCGATCACCAGCGCGAGCAGGAGTCGCACCCAGGCCTGACGGGAGTCTGGGGAGAAGGAGGCCGGTCTCTGTCCTGGATGATTTGGTGCGTGCACGGCGCGGAACATGTTCGCGGATCGCCTCGCGGTCAAGCACCCTGCTGCGATAATGGGCATGCGCGGTGCACTGCGGTAAGAAGGAGCTTGGCGAAACGCTGCTTTGCCATTAGTTTGCAATCTGCGTGTGCAACAATGCCGCGCGGAGAGCTTGCTGTCGGAATGTTGCTGCAATTGACGCGATCGATGCGGATCAGGGTGGGGCGCTTCGTTGCGCTGGCCTATCTGTTCTGCGTGCTCGCGCCGGCAGCAGCACTCGCCTGGGGCAGCGGCCCCGCACCGTGCCTTGGCGACGATGTCGTGCCGGCGAATCACATGCACGCGAACATGCCGCATGACCACGCCGGGATGCATCATACGCATCACCAAGCGGCCGCGCAGGACACCCCCAGTCCGCAGCATCACGACGGCAAGGGGCACGTTGGCCCATGCTGCGCAATGATGTGTGTCAGCGCGCTGCCGGCTGATCTGCCGAGCGTTGCAAAGCCGCTGCAGCCCATCTCCGCCTGTGCGCCCGAGATCGTGATCAGCCTGCACAGCGCGGCGCCGCCCCAGCACTACCGCCCTCCCATCGCCTGATCTGACGCAACGACGCCAGGACTTGCGCGCATCTGCGCGCGCAAGCCTGTGGTCTCAAGACAGATCAAGGATGACTCATGCGGACCCTTTCCAGGGCGAAGTCTGCCGTCGCATCTGCGGCGCGTGGACGACACTTTCGATTTTGTCGGCCACTGCTGGCCACGATTGCGCTGGCGTTGTCCGGCTGCATGCCGGCAACCCCTCAAGTGACCACCGCCGATCCTGCCGATCCGGCGGCGAAGGTCGCGCCTGTCGGCTATCGCTCGACCGTCACGCCTTATACGAGCCTGCGGCCCGCGGCGCCGGCGCCATGGCGCGAGCGCAACGACGCCGTTGTGCCGCAGCCGAAGCAAGATCGATAGGAGCGCGCCATGGCAAAGCATTTTGCGCGGGGCCTGTTCGTTCTCGTGGCGCTCGGCCTGTCCGGTTGCGCCGGGTTCTCGCCCGACACCGGCATGACGGTGGTCTCAGATTTGACGAGCCAGACCATCAACAAGGACGTCGCCTTCGTGCGAACGGCCGACGGAGCCGGCGTGATCGATGCGCGCGTTCGCCAGTTGCTGTCACGGACGCTGACCGCAGAGAGCGCCGTGCAGGTCGCGCTGCTCAACAACAAGGGGCTGCAAGCGGCCTATAACGAGCTGGCGCTGGCCGAGACCGATCTGGTCGAGCAGAGCCTGCCGCCCAATCCGGTGTTCTCGATCTCGCGCATCTCGGGCAATGGCGCCAGCGAAATCGAACGGCAGGTGGTCGGCGATATCCTGGCGCTGGCCACGCTGCCGTTCCGATCCGAGATCGCGCGCGATCGCTTCCGCCAGGCGCAATTGCGCGCGGCGCTAGCGACGCTGCGGCTCGCCGCCGATGTGCGGCGCACTTTCGTCCGCGCGGTCGCCGGAAACGAAATGGTGGCCCTGCTGACGGATGCAAAGGCGACGGCGGAATCGACGGCGCAACTCGCGGTCAAGCTCGGCGAGACCGGCTCGGTGAACAAGCTCGATCAGGCCCGCGAGCAGGTGTTTTACGCCGAGACCACTGCCGATCTCGCCGCCGCGCGCCAAGCGGCGACCAGTGCGCGCGAAAAGCTGGCGCGACTGATGGGTCTTTGGGACGACGGTCTCGACTTCCGCCTGCCCAACGCATTGCCGCCGCTGCCACGCCGGCCGCAGGCCCTGCCCTCGATCGAGGCCGATGCCGTCGCGCACCGCATCGACCTGCAGATCGCGCGGCTGGAGCTGACCGCCCTGGCAAAGTCGCTGAACCTCACCGAGGCGACGCGCTTCGTGACGCTGCTCGACCTCGCCGGCATCTCTCGCCGGACCCAGGATCCTGAAGGCACCCCGTTCCGCGAGCGCGGTTTCGACGTGCAGTTCCAGATCCCGATCTTCGACGGCGGCGAGGTGCGGGCCCGGCAGACAGCGGAGACCTACAACCTCGCCTTCAACCGCCTGACCGAGCGTGCCGTGAACGTCCGTTCGGAGGCTCGCGATGCCTACCGTGTCTATCGCTCCACCTACGACATCGCGAGCCACTACCAGCGCGAGATCATCCCGTTGCGAAAGATCATCACCGAGGAGATGCAGTTGCGCTTCTCCAGCATGCAGGTCGACATCTTCGCGCTCCTGACCGAGGCACGGCAGCGCCTCGCCTCGCTGCGCGGTGCGATCGACGCCCGGCAAAACTTCTTCCTCGCCCAATCCGAGCTGCAGACTGCCGTCAATGGCGGCGGCGCGCCTGTTTCCGGCGGCGACAATCCGACCAACATCGCCGCGGCAGCACCTGCCGATGGCGGTCACTGACATGGAGATAAGCATGTTTTCCCGTCGAGGATTTTTGGGGACCGCCGCGCTCGTCAGCGCCTCAGCCGTCAGCGGTCGCGTGCAGGCAGCATCGATTCCGGAGGCGCCGCATATGGACAAGGCCGTGATGCAGCCGCCGCTGCACCCGGCAAGCGGTCCAGACTACCGCCCCGTCGTCACCCTGAATGGCTGGACGCTGCCGTTCCGCATGAACGGCGACTGGAAGGAATTCCATCTCGTCGCCGAGCCCGTGGTGCGCGAATTCGCCGAAGGCATGAAGGTGAATCTATGGGGCTACAACGGCCAGTCGCCGGGCCCGACCATCGAGGCCGTCGAGGGCGACAAGGTCCGCATCTTCGTCACCAACCGCCTGCCCGAATACACCACCGTGCATTGGCACGGCATGATCATTCCGAGCGGCATGGACGGTGTCGGCGGGTTGACCCAGCCGCACATCCAGCCCGGCAAGACCTTCGTCTACGAGTTCGAGATGAAGAAGAGCGGGACCTTCATGTACCACCCCCATTCCGACGAAATGGTGCAGATGGCGATGGGGATGATGGGCATGGTTATCGTGCACCCGCGCGATCCGAACTTCAGGCCCGTCGACCGCGACTTCGTCTTCGTGATGAGCACCTACCGCATCGATCCCGGCACGTATCTGCCCCGGGTCAACGAGATGACCGATTTCAACATGTGGACCTGGAATGCACGGGTGTTCCCCGGCATCGATCCGCTGCCAGTGCGGCTCGGCGACAAGGTGCGCGTGCGCATCGGCAATCTCAGCATGACCAACCATCCGATCCATCTGCATGGCCACAGCTTCGCCGTGACCTGCACCGACGGTGGCTGGATTCCGGAGAGCGCCCAATATCCGGAGACGACGACCGACGTTCCTGTCGGCGCGGTCCGTGTGTTCGACGTCCTCGCCGACAATCCCGGCGACTGGGCATTCCACTGCCACAAATCGCACCACACCATGAATGCGATGGGCCACGACATGCGCAACATGATCGGCGTGTCGCGCAAGGATCTCGCCAAGGCCGTCGGCAAGCTCGCGCCCGACGCCATGGTGATGGGGCAATCAGGCATGGCGATGGGCAACATGGAGATGCCCGCGCCCGACAACACGCTGCCGATGATGAGCGGCGCCGGCCAGTTCGGTCCGATCGAGATGGGTGGCATGTTCACGGTGATGAAGATCCGCGAGGACCTCGCGCGCGGCGATTACCGCGATCCCGGCCCCTATCAATTCCCGAAAGGTACCGTCGCCTACGAGGTCGCCTCGCCCGCGACGGAGCCTGCGCGGCAGCCGGCCGCACCGGCGCACAAAATGAAGATGTGAGCGTTTCGATGAACCACCAACTGGAGAATAAGATGAAAACGACGATCAAACTTGCCTTCGCGCTGGCTGCGCTTTCGATCGCGCCTGCGCTCGCGCACGAGGGACACGACCATCACGGCTTCTCGGCCGGCGAACCCGGCGATCCCAACAAGCCCGCTCGCACCATCGAGATCGCGTTGAGCGAGATGGCCTATGAGCCGTCGGCCGTCACGGTCAAGCGCGGCGAGCAGATCCGCTTCGTGCTGCGCAATGTCGGCAGGGAGGATCACGAATTCCTGCTCGCCACCACAAAGGAGAATCTCGCGCATGCCGAGGTGATGAAGAAGCACCCGCATATGGAGCACGACGATCCGAACGGGGTGCGGCTGGCGCCGAACAAGACGGCCGAGATCGTCTGGAAGTTCACCAAGGCCGGCACCTTCGAATTTTCCTGCCTGATCCCGGACCATCGCGACTACGGCATGGTCGGCCACGTCACCGTGAAATAGCAATGGAGACTCTCATGAACCACATCATCCGCATCACGACCGCGCTGGTGCTGACCGTCGGCGTTGCCACTAATGCGCTGGCAGCCGGGGGCGCCTCGATCAGTGGCGAGGTCAAGAAGATCGACGAGGGCGCCGGCAAGATCACGCTCAAGCACGGCCCCGCCAAGAGCCTCGGCATGGATGAGCCCATGACCATGGTCTACCGTGTCAAGGACCCTGCTCTCCTCAAGCAGGTCAAGGTCGGCGACAAGGTGAGCTTCGAGGCCGAAGAGGCGGCTTCGGGCTACACAGTGACGAAGCTGGAGAAGGCGAAGTAGGCGGATTGCCAGCCACGCCGTCATTCCGGGATGGTCCGAAGGACCAGACCTCAGGCGCGCAATTGCGCACCGGGGGATCTCGAGATTCCGGGTTCGATGCTGCGCATCGCCCCGGCATGACCAGGAGCCCCCCGAAACACCCCGGTCCGCCCCTCCCAGCCCCCTCCGTTAACCCTTTGCTAACCATACACCCGGCAAGAATTGCCGGGTGAAGTCGAGTGTCGTCAGCCGCGTAGAACGGGGGATCCCGTGGACGCCAGTGCGGTGCCTCACTTTCGGAACGGCGGCCCATCGGCCGCCGCGCAGACGTTTGGGGCGCGCGGACGGCAGTCGCGCGGGGAGGCAGCTACCATGGTCGACGTCACCGCGGGACAGGGCGTAGGCAGCGCGAAGCCGGGCCTCCCCTCCGTCACCGAGATCGTCAACATCCTCAAGCGCGGCGACATCGCGCTGGCGCTCGGCATCCTCACCATCCTGGTGGTGTTGATCCTGCCGCTGCCCGCGATCGTCCTGGACCTGTTCCTGGCGATCTCGATCACGCTCTCGATCCTGATCCTGATGACGTCGCTGTTCATCCAGGCGCCGCTGGAATTCTCCGCCTTCCCGACCATCCTCTTGATCTCGACCATGTTGCGGCTGTCGCTGAACATGGCCTCGACCCGCCTGATTCTGTCGCACGGGCACGAGGGCACGGATGCCGCCGGTCACGTCATCGAAGCCTTCGGCAGCTTCGTCATGGGCGGCAATTTCGTCATCGGCATCATCGTCTTCGCCATCCTGATCATCGTCAACTTCGTCGTCATCACCAAGGGTTCGGGCCGTATCGCCGAAGTCGCCGCCCGCTTCCACTTGGACGCCATGCCCGGCAAGCAGATGGCGATCGACGCCGACCTTTCCGCCGGCCTGATCGACGAGAAGGTCGCCAAGGAGCGCCGCAAGGCGCTGGAGGACGAAAGCGGTTTCTTCGGCGCCATGGACGGTGCCTCGAAGTTCGTCCGCGGCGACGCCATCGCCGGCCTCCTGATCGTCTTCATCAACGTCGTCGGCGGCATGATCATCGGCGTCGCGCAGCAGGGCCTGTCCTTTGCCGATGCCGGACGCAGCTACACGCTGCTGACGGTCGGTGACGGCCTCGTCACCCAGGTGCCGGCGCTGATCGTCTCGACCGCGGCGGGCCTGCTCGTTTCCAAGGCCGGCGTCTCCGGCGCCGCCGACAAGGCGCTGATGAAGCAATTCTCCGGCTATCCGCAGGCGCTGGCGATGTCCTCGGCCGTCATGCTGGTGCTGGCGGCGCTGCCGGGCATCCCAACCATCCCGTTCCTCGCGCTCGGCGCCGGCGCCGGCGCACTGGCCTGGAGCGCGCGCAACCACAAGCGCACCACCGCCAAGGCCGAGGAAGCGGCCAAGGCCGCGCCCGTTCCGGGAACGCCCGGCGCGCCTGGCGCGGCGGCAGCGGACGAACCGATCTCGGCGGCGCTGAAGATCGACGACCTCAAGATCGAGCTCGGCTATGCGCTGCTGCCGCTGGTCAACGGCCCCGACGGCACCGACCGCCTCACCGAGCAGATCAAGGCCCTGCGCCGCTCGCTCGCGATCGAGATGGGTTTCGTGATGCCGGCGGTGCGCATCCTCGACAACGTCCAGCTCGAAGCCAACACCTACATCATCAAGATCAAGGAGGTCGACGCCGGCACCGGCAAGATCTGGCCGAACCAGTTCATGGTCATGGACCCCGGCGGCAGCCAGGTGCAGGTGCCCGGCATCCACACCACCGAGCCGACCTTCGGCCTGCCCGCGACCTGGGTCGATGCCAGCCTCAAGGAGGAGGCTTCGCTCAAGGGCTACACCGTCGTCGACGCCGCCACCGTGCTCTCGACCCACCTCACCGAGTTGCTCAAGGCCAACATGTCGGACCTGCTTTCCTACGGCGAGGTGCAGAAGCTGCTCAAGGAGCTGCCGAAGGAGCAGAGCGAGCTGGTCAAGGACATCGTGCCCGGCCAGGTCACGGTTTCCGGCATCCAGCGCGTGCTGCAGCTGCTGCTCGCCGAGCGCATCTCGATCCGCGACCTCTCGACCATCCTCGAAGGCATCGCCGACTCGCTCGCCTTCTCGCGCAACCCCGCGACCATGGTCGAGCATGTCCGCGCCCGCCTCGCACGGCAGATCTGTGCCCAGAACACCTCCTACGCCGGCTACCTGCCGCTAATCGCGCTGTCGGCGAAATGGGAGCAGGCCTTTGCCGAATCCATCATCGGCCAGGGCGAGGAGCGCAGCCTGGCGATGCAGCCGTCGAAACTGTCGGAGTTCATGACCGCCGTGCGCGAGGCCTTCGAGCGCGCCGCCCGCGAAGGCGAGGCCCCCGTACTGGTCACCTCTGCGGCAATTCGTCCCTTCGTCCGTTCCCTGGTCGAACGGTTCCGCGCCCAGACGACCGTGCTGTCGCAGGCCGAAATCCACCCGAGGGCAAGGCTGAAGACCGTCGGAAGCGTCTGATTTGCCTTAAGAAGCCGTGTGTTTTTCGGCCACAGGCAAATGGTTTTTGAGTTCCTGGCGCCTTGTGGACCGGATGTTGACAAGGCGTCCTACGGGTACATTATAGCATTGAAATAATTACAAATTTGTACGATCAGGCCTCACCGCTGATCGCGATTTCTCACGTCATATCACGCTCTTGTGATGTCCCCTTGGGAACGAATCCGCCCAATACTAGGTTGTTGGGCACCGGAAGCATGAACCAGCCTGAACGGGCTAGCGACTACTTCGGGTAGGTGGCGGCAGGAGGCTTCCATGAACCACTCGATCTACAGCGCAGATCGCTCGACCCATTTGAAGATTGTGGTCGTTGCCCTCGTCGCCGGGATCGCGGTTGCTGGCTTCGGCATCACGGCACGCACAGGTTCGGACGACGGCCTGGCCCAGACCGCCCGCGTCATCAAGGCCGGCAAGCCGGTTGTGATCACCAGTTCGAACGTATCGCTCGTTCGCTAAGGAGATTTTTTGAGTTTCAGGAATTCACGCGGCTCTTTACCAGCCCCCCAAAGTCGCCACGTGGATATGTAGACGACCCCAACCCCAAGTCGACTACAGAAAGCGCCCGCCCCCCACGGGCGCTTTCTCATGTCTGGGGGGTACGTCGTTGCTTGCGGGACTAGCGCCTCAGCCTCGTCATTGCGGGGAGCATAGCGACGAAGCACTGTGCGACGGTTGCGCTACAAGAGGCTGCACAGCGGCATACAGGTGAAGAGTTGCGGGCCAAAAGCCGACGTCACCCGGCTATTCAATCACCTCGTCAGCGCGTGTCAGCACTGAGGCAGGAACGATGAGGTCGAGCGACTTGGCAGTTTTCAGGTTCAATGCGAACTCAAATGACGTCGGCCGCTCGATCGGAATGTCGCGAGGCGCGACGCCGCGAAATATCTGAGCAATCTGGTCGGCCATGCGCTTGCGCAGTTCTATGCGATTGGGCCCATATCCGATCAGACACCCCGTGTGCGCCATTTCCGCCCATTCGCACACTGTTGGGAGCCGACCTTCGAGAGCAAGAGCTGCCAACTGCCTGCCATCCCGCAGAAACTGCGGAAGCGCGCTGATGATCAATGCCTGTGCACCTTGAGCCCGCATCGCCGCAAAGGCAGCCGGGTATTCGCTCGGTGCGGCGACTGGAAATACAAGTACTTCAATGCCGAGCCCCGCCGCCGCCTTCCTCACGGCCTCGCTCGCTCCACTCAAGGCCGGGACCAGCGCGGCCACACGCCGACGGTCAGGTACCGCTTCGAGCAGAATGGAAAGCCGCTTCGCTTCAAGCTCGTCCGCCGCAATCACGACGCCAGTAATATTCCCTCCCGGCCGCGCGTAACTCGCGGCGAGGCCAAGCACAATCGGATCGTTGCCAAAAGCGACGACCGGCACGGTGCGTGTGGCCGCGGCGGCAGGCTTTAGTGCGGTGCCAATGGCGACGACTGCGTCTGGCTGAGCGGCGAGCAATTCGCGCATGAGAGCCGGCAGCGAATCCGAATCGCCGACACGTGCGTCGAAGATGAGATTGCGGCCTTCAACAAAGCCAAGCCTTTCAAGTTCTGGCAAAGTTATCTGGCGGGTAAGAGCTTCGGTTTCCGATGTGGTCGCAAGATGCCCGAGGCGGTAGATTCGGTTTGGCCTCTGAGCGCGAGCGGTCAGCGGCAGTGCCACCATACCAGCCAGCCCGGCAATGAACTTCCGTCGCCACATGTCTCCCTCGCTTGATCGACGATAGGATTGCACAGAATGGCTTTTCAGCGCCTCGGATGGGGGGAGCGAAGCGAAACCCCATCAAACTTCGTTCTCTTGATCAGATCGCACCAACGATTGCTTGATGCTGGCTCCGCCCGTCAAGCGATGGGATTCGCGAGAGCTCACGTCCAACGAGCTGACATCTCTCAGCATTGCCTAACTTCAATTCGGTCCTCATCGTCTCCCAGCGGCTGAAAGCGGCTCTTAAGCATCTCGAACGTATGTCGGACGATGAGCAAGCTTCCGTCGAGATGCGCATTTCGTTTGTCGACCCGACGCCATGCTTCGTGTTCCGGGCACTCGAGAAGATAGAGCCGCGCGCTAGCCCCCAGCGCTGCAGCGGTCGTCCTTGTCTCATCGCGCTGGCGTCGCGACCAAAAACCAAGATCAAGTACGACATCTAGGCCGAGTTTCACACATCGTGTCCAGTGCGCGTCGATCAGCCTCGATACGCGTTGATGAAATTCGGGAAACTGATCCATAGGCGGATCATTGCCGTACAAAATCGTCATCCATTCGTCGTGACTGAAGCGAATGGCCGGCAGTTCGTGCTCCAAGTGCCGCGCGAACGTCGTCTTTCCTGCACCGAGATATCCATGAATCAAGTGTGCGGTTGCCATTCTGCTGTCCCGTTACAGCGCGTAGGATGGATAGAGCGAAGCGAGATCCATCAGACTTCGTTCTCTTTATCAGATCGGCACCAACAGTCGCTTGGCGCTGGCCCCGCCCGTCGGGCGACGGGCTTCGCAAGAGTTCAACACACGCTATGAGAACTGACATCTAGCCGATTGCCGTCGGGCGTCGCTTTGGCTGATGGCGTGCCCATCTCAAGGACGACCGTCAGAATGAACGGCAAGCGATCCACCGAGCGGCTCCATTTCGCGGTTGCACGGCAAATATGGCACAATCTCGGGCCGATCGTCCATGGGCGAACTTGCCGCGCCCGGTGCGACGTCAGCCCGTAGGGCCATGCCGGACCAAGCAATCGTCGTTCCGGTCTGATCAGGAGAACGAGGTTCGATGAGTTTTGCTTCGCTCTCCCCATTCTACGCGGTACGTTCATGGCGCGACGATGCTGAGCGTCAATTGGGGAAACCGTTATGCTCTTTAGGATTGTGACGGCCGCTTTTGCGGCAATGTGTCTTTCGACACCTACCGTCGCCGGCGCTCAATCGGAGCCCTCATCCTCCGCAACATCCGACAATGCAACCATGGAGCGCGCCGTCGATCAGCTCTTCGCGCGATGGGCTGAACCAAACTCGCCCGGCGCTGTCATCGCCGTCCTTCGGGACGGCCAGATCATCTACAGCCAGGGTTATGGCGCAGCCAATCTGGAGTATGGTGTGCCAAACACGCCGGCGACCGTATTCCACCTGGCATCGGTCTCCAAGCAGTTCACCGCCTTCGCGATCTATCAACTTGCTCACGAAGGAAAATTGTCTCTGGATGACGACGTTCGCAAATATGTTCCGAAGTTGCACGACTTCGGCAAGCCGATCACGATCCGTCAACTGCTTCATCACACCAGCGGAGTTCGAGACCAGTGGAATCTTCTGGCGCTCGCGGGGTGGCGGCTCGACGACGAGATCACGGACGATGATGTGGCACATCTGCTGTTTCAACAAACCGAGTTGAACTTCGAGCCCGGCGACCAGTTCCTCTACAGCAACAGCGGCTACACGCTGCTCGCAATGGTCGTGAGGCAAGTGTCCGGCAAAACGCTGCCCGAGTTCACGAAGGAGCGCATCTTCGACCCACTCGGTATGTCTCATACGCACTTCCAGGACAAATACGGCATGCCCGTCAAGGACCGGGCCTATTCCTACGGGCGGCAGCCGGATGGCAAGTACCAATACATTGCGCTGACCTATTCGACGGTCGGACCTTCAAGCCTGTTTTCAACGGTCGGCGACCTGGCGCGCTGGGATGAGAATTTCTACACCGGACAAGTCGGCGGCCTGACGCTGCTCGCCGAGATGCAGCAGAAGGGCAAGCTCAACAACGGCAAAGATATCAACTACGCATCGGGCCTATCCATCGGAAAGTATCGCGGGCTCAGGACGGTTGAGCATTCTGGCGGCGATGCCGCATACCGGACCAATATTCTCAGATTTCCAGACCAGCACTTTTCGGTAGTGATACTGGCAAACGCGGGAGATCTGACCCCGGCAGCGCTCTCATTCAGGATCGCCGACATCTATCTCAAGGAATTGCTCAAGCCTGCGCGTGACAAGCCGACCCTTGACGACAAGCCGGAAGTTGCCGTCGACCCCAAGATCCTCGATGCCTATGTTGGCGACTATGAACTCAGACCGGGGTTCATCATTTCCGTCAGCAAGGACAATGATCATCTCGTCACGCGCGCGACCGGCCAGCCATCGTTTCCAATGTACGCGGTCTCCAACACCGCTTTCCGCCTGAGGGTGGTTCCCGCCGAAATCGTCTTCGACGACGTCGCGCAAGGCGGAGCGGCCCAAAACGCGGTCCTGCACCAGAACGGCGCCATTCTTCCTCTGAAGCGGATCACCATCAGCAAGCCTGCAGGAGACCGGCTCAAAGCATACGAGGGTCACTATTACAGCGCTGAACTCGGCGTCATCTATGACGTGTTCGTTCGCGAGAATGTGCTGATGGTGCACTACCCGCGGGGAGAACTCGATCTGCAACCTGTCGGAACTGACGCGTTCACGACGGGCTTTCCGATCGGAAATCTGAAGTTCGCGTGCGTAGACGATGGCAAGTGCAATGCAATGTCGATCGATGACGGCCGCGTCAAGCGGCTGCGATTCGACAAGGTCTCGCTCGATCCGATCGGCTCGAAGTCGTCGCAATGATTCAGGAATGCGCTTCCCGGAACTGACATAAATCGAGGGCTTGAACGTTTGCTTGTCCTGATGACCAAGGACGAACGCGTTACTGGACCTCGGCGACCTTCGGTTCAGATGACCGCAACTGCGCATTCGTTGCCGGGGGCCGCTTCGACGGCGATGACGGGTCCGGTGATCGGAAGGTGGTGTCGGGCGTCGCTTCCTGGGATGGTCGATGGGCTGCGGTTGCCGGAAGCACGATCACTTTCGCTCCGACTTTAACCCGCTCATAGAGATCGACGACGTCCTCATTGGTCAGCCGGATACAGCCGGACGAAACACGCTTCCCGATCGTATCGGGCTTGTTGGTGCCGTGAATTCTATACTCGGTCTCGCCCAGATACATCGCCCGGGCGCCGAGCGGGTTGCCGGGACCGCCTGCCATGAACCGCGGCAGATAAGGCTGGCGCACGACCATCTCGGCCGGCGGACGCCAATCCGGCCATTCCGTCTTGCGGGCCACGGTCTGTTCGCCCGACCAGGTGAAACCCTCGCGGCCGACACCGATGCCGTAGCGCATCGCTTGCGCGTCGTTCAGAACGAAATAGAGGAACGTATTCTTGGTATCGATGATCACCGTGCCTGGCGCCTGGCGGCTGGCGTAGTCGACCACCTGCCGGACAAGCGCTCCGGGACCTTCAGCAGCCTTTGGCGGTTCGACCAGTGGCGCAGGGGCCGGGATTGGAGCCGGAGTTGGCGCTGACGCCAATGCATGAACCGGAGGTGCCACGTAAACCGGAGTTGACGACGCCTGGGCCTGAGGCGCGGACGGCTTCCGTGTTGGTTGCACGCTCGCCGGGCGAGACAGCAAACCGTACCCCAATGCGGCGACGGCCACGGCGCCAATTGCAACTCTCGCGGCCATGGGTATTGCGAGCGTCTCCGCCTTTCCACGTTTGGCCCGCCTACCCATACGCTTTCCCCAGGTCACTATGCCCAAGAGACGTACCCAGCAAGTTTTAACAAACTTCGAAGCAATTTCCGCTCAGGCTGGAACCGTTAACCATCATTCGCTGCCGACCACGGCCACGCTCAATTCCGCCGCGCTCCATAGGTCGGCGGCGGCGCCTGCACCGTCGGCGCAGCGGCAGCAAACAGCTCGTCCTTGCGCCCCGAGAGCGGCGGATAGATGCGCTTGCGGTTGATGGCCTGCTTGGTCGCCTTGGCTGCCTCGCCGGTCGTCCGCACCTCGCGATCCCAGCCTTCCGTGTAGAGCGCGCCCCAGCCGCCGAGATCGAGCACGGTCACGTACCAGTCGATGCGCAGCGGCAGCATCGGCCGGCCGGCGAGATCGGCCACCACATTGTGACCAGCGAAGCGGCCCATGGGCCGGGCAAACTGGCAGGACATCACGGTTGGATGCAGACCGTCGATCACGCTGGATGCGACGTCGCCTGCCGCGAATACACCGGGCACATCCGCAATCCGCATGAAGGGATCGACCAGCAGGCGCCCGAGACGATCGCGCGCCCCGGCAAAGTTTCCGGCCAGCCGGCTCGCGCGCATGCCGGCGCACCAGATCACCGTCTGCGTCAGGATGAATTCACCTGAATTCAAGCGGGCTCCTGCGGCCTCTACCGATGCGACGCGCACGCCGAGTCGGGTTTCGACGTCGAGCGAGGCCAGCGCCGTCTCGATGACGGGGCGTGCTTGTTCGCCAATGGTGGCGCCGACCACTGGATTGGGATCGAGCAGGACAATGCGGCGGCTGCCGGTGATGCCGGCGCGCGCCAGCCGCGCAGGCATTTCGGCAGCAACCTCGATGCCGGTAAAGCCGGCGCCGACCACCACCACCGTCGATCGCGCGGGCGACGGCGCGCTTCGCCCGAGCGAGGCGAGATGATCCTCAAGGCAACGCGCCGCAGCATAGGTGTCGACATCGAACGCGTGCTCGGCCAGGCCCGGAACATCGGGACGCATCACTTCGCTGCCAAGCGCAAGCACGAGGCGATCGTAACTCAGACTCTCCTTGCCATCGCTCGTGACCAGCGAGATTTCGTGCCGCGCCGGATCGATGGCTTCGACCTCACCGATCCCGTGCGTGACGCCGATCGGGTCGAGCAATTGCGGCAGCGGCAGCGCGACCTCGCTGAGGTCGACCTCGTAATTGCGCACGCGGATGTTGTGGTAAGGATTGCGGTCGATGAGATGGATCTCGATGTCGCGGCCGGCATCACCGATCTCATCGCGCATGCGCGCGGCACCGATGGCCGCCCACAGGCCTGCAAACCCTGCGCCGAGCACGACGATACGCGCCATGTCCGTTGACTTTGCTATTCCCGGGGATCCGGTGATCCGCCCCGCGCAGGCAGATATAGCTCATTGGTCCGGAACAACCAAATGCTGACGCCGCGTCCGACTGTACAAAATCGCGGCTCAGGCCTCGCGCAGCTCCGACGGCGTGGCGTGAAAACGCCTGCGGAAAGCACGGTTGAAATAGGACAGATCCGAAAAGCCCGAGGAATGCGCGATGTCGCTGATCTTGCGCGCGCGCGCGCGGGGATCGCCGAGCAGTTTTCGCGCCAGCAGCAGACGCTGCTCCAGCACGAATTCGGTGAAGGTGGTGCCGGCCTGCTCGAACAGCCGCTGGGCCTGACGCGGGCTCAACCCCGAGCGCGTTGCGACCTCGGACAGGCAGAGATCGTTGCGACCAAGTGCGGCCATCACGTCGGCGCGCATCAGATCGAGACGGGCCGCCGCATGGCCCCGACCGCGCGCGAGCGCGGCGTGCTCGGCGTCGGTACCGAGCAGCAGGCCGACGAGATCGACCATGTGCTGCGCGGTCAGGCGCTGGCCGACGGCGTCGAGATGGGGCGCGTGATGAGCGGCAAGCGCGTGATAGCGGAAGATGGTCTCGGCGACCGCGCCGTCCGAGAGCACCTGCGACAGCTTCTCCTCGGCGCGCGGATTGATGTCGAGCAGTGCGCGGCGCGGCATGCGAATGGTGGTGAAGCGGTTCTCGTCGGTGTGGCCGACGCTGCCGGTGATGCTCATATCGGCAAGCACCATCTGCTCCGGCGCAAGCTCGACCGTGTGGCCATTCTGCCGGACGCTGACGAGGCCGGCATGCGCGGCGATCAGCACGAGATCGTCGCTGCCGTCGGCGAGGCCGCTCTGTGTGCGGGAATATTGCGCGGAGGCACCTTCAGGAATGGCCAGCGTGATATTGTCGACCACGCTGACCTGCAGCCGGCAATCGATGCTGTCGCCCTGGCTCGGTCCGATCTCGAGGCCGCAGGGCCCGAGCGCCCTGTCGCGCCAATGCTCGAACGCCGGCCCCTGCGGCAGGCCTGCATATTGGTGAATAAAGATGCCCGGCGGCTTGGCTGCATCCATCTGATTTCTAGCCCCTCTTTCGGCACCATGATCGGCCGTGCCGACTGCAAATTCCGGGCATTTGACGCCGCGAAATGCATGGAGGTTCAAATCAGGGGCGGATTTGGCGGAACTTGTCGCATTGCGACGATCGAATGGACCGTGGCGACAGGAACGCGCGCTTGTCGCAACTACTTCTTCGCAGGCGCCTGCGGCTGGGACGGCGGCACGGTCTCGATCAACTTGCCGGAAAATACCGGCGCCGAGGTCGGCTGGCCATTGGGTGAGCCGCCCGACTGCTCGACAGTGACGGCATAGGTCGCGCCGTTGACGACATCGGCATCGTAGCCGGCGAGCACCGGACGGGCCGTGAAGTCACCGCTGCCGATCACGCCGAGCGAGCGCGGGCGCGGCAGCCGGTCGGAGATCAGCCATAGCTCAAAGCTCTTGCCCGGCTCCGGCGTCGCGCCGACCTTGCGCACCGTGAAGTTCTTGGTCGCGCCATCGATGGTGAGAATGAAGGCGGGACCGCCGCTCTGGCCCTGCAACAGCGCAACATATTGCGCGGGCGAGGACAGCGGCGCGGCAGGCGTCTTGACCTCGACCGTCTGGATGCGCGGCGCTGGCCGCAACGCGCCCGGCAGCGCATCGGGCAGGAAGATCTGAAGCGACAGCGTCACCAGCAGCGCCGCCGCGAGCGCACCCACGGCGGAAGCGATCGAGCGCCAGCGCTTCACGCGGCTCTCGAGACGGATCACGTTGGTGTCGTCGACGACTGGCGCCGGCGTCGGAGGCACAATGCTCCGGTCGGGCGCATGGGTCTGCGGCACGAACTGCGGCGGGAAAATCGGAATGGCATCGGAGCCGGATTCGAGCGGCGCCGGCTGCTGCATATCCAGCATCGGAGGCTCGTGCGCCGGAGATTCCGGTGATGGCGAGTCTGGCGCCGGAGACTCCGGCGCTGAAGGCTCGGATGATGGAGGCTCCGGTGAATAGGATTCCGGCAACGGCGCGTCCGACAGCACCGGCGGCACCTTAGGCGCATCGTGCGAGGATTCCGTCCGCGCGATCTCCGCCCTGATGTTCTCCCACACGATCGACCGCGGCTCGATCGTGCCGACCATCTGATTGAGGACGCCGAGCCGGAACTCCCAGGCCTGCACGACGGCAGCGAACTCCTGGTCTACCGCCATCATGGCCGCGACCTGCGCGCGCTCGTCGGCATCGAGTGTGCCGAGCGCATATTCCGCGGCGAGCGCGATATGGTCCTCGCTGTAGGCCATCAATTGCAGTCCAAACTCACCCTCATCGTCCAGGCCTTCATAATCCGAGGCACTCACGGATATCCAACATACTGCGCCGGAGCCACGTCTTCACCGTGTTGACGGGCGCAGCGAATTTCTCCGCCAATTGTTCGCGGCTCCAGCCGTTGTAATAGGCGAGCAGCACGAGCCGCTGGCGGTCCGGCTCGAGCCGGCCGATACATTCCAGGAGCCGCTTCAACTCCTCGGTCATCTCCCGGCGCGCCAGGGGATCGGGACTGTCGGCGGCGACTTCCATCGCCTGCGGCTCCTCCTCGAGCGAGGCTTCGGTCTTCTTGCGCACGATATCGATGGCGCGGTTGCGCGCGATCGACGCCATCCACGTGATCGGCGACGACAGCGCCGGATTGAACTGGCCGGCGCTATTCCAGATCTTGACGTAGGTCTCCTGAATGACTTCCTCTGCGAGATCCTGTCGGCGCAAGATACGGAGGACGACGCCATAGAGTTTCGCGCGCGTGGCGGCGTAGAGGCGCTCGAACGCGGCCTGATCGCGCTTCGCCACCGCCTCAATCAGCCCGACCAGCTCTGCTGGCGTCAGCATTCAGCCCCCCAACGCGCGGCCCCGTCGTACCTTACCTCTCCCCGACGGGGAGAGGTCGATTTGCCCCCGGGCGATGCGAAGCATCGTCCCGCGCAAATCGGGTGAGGGGCTCGGGGCTCGCGGGAAATCGTAACCCCTCACCCCAGCGCCTCCCGCGCCGACCTCTCCCGAAGGGAGAGGTGGACACTCCACCACCGGCACCGCTTTCATCTCCGCCACCATAGCGCGCGGCAAAGCCCGTCACCAAGGGGCGAAGGGTCACGCTGTGGACAGCACATGCAAAAACCCGGACCTTGCGGGTCCGAGCTCGCAAATTCTCAGGCGATTTTGGTGCCGGCTGCCGTCTACGCGACGGCGCCGATGCGGGAGCGCATCAGGCCGATGCTGTCGAGATCGGCCTGCTCGCGGGCATTTTCCTCGGCGCGCTCGCGGGCCTGGTCGCGCTCGTCCAGGAGCTCGACCTTCTTCAGCTCCTCGAAAGCCTCGCCGAGCGCGGCCTTGGCTTCCTCGAGCTGGCCCTTCAGCTCGTCGGCCGAGCGGGTCAGGTTCTCGCGGCGCTGGATGGCGGCCTTGGCATAGGTCGGATAGGCAAAATGCGAGGGATCGTTGATCCCGGCGCGGTCCTGCTCGGTCTGGATCTCCCGCTCGAGATCGACCGACATCCGCTGAAAGTCGGCGATCATGGACTCGATCTGGGCGACCCGGCGGCGCTTCTCGTCGACCTGAAATTTCTTCAGGCGGATGAGGGTATCACGTGACTTCATCGACTCGTACTCCCCAGAAGTCCCTTGGCTGCACGTGGGACGACACCAGTCTCCCCACAGGCCCGATTGGGGCCAAGACCGGCTCTGCTACTCTGTGGGATCGGATGATGACGGGACAAAGTTAGCGTTCCGTTTCCAAATTACCGAGGATTTGCGCCAATTGGCGGTAGCCGTCGGCCAGCGAAGCATTTTCGTCCTTGCGCTGGCGCAGGAAGGCCTCCAGCGGCTCGTGCAGACGGATCGCCTCGTCGACCTCGGGGCTGGAGCCGGCCCGGTAGGCGCCCAGCCGGATCAGCTCCTCCATGTCCGCGTACGTCGCCATCACCGCCCGCGCCTTCTGGATCGTTGGCCAGAACTGCGGATCGGCCGATTTCGGCATGGTGCGGGACACCGATTTGAGAATGTTGATGGCGGGGTAGCGGCCGCGCTCGGCAATCGAGCGCTGCATCACGATGTGACCGTCGAGGATGCCGCGGACGGCATCCGCGATCGGCTCGTTGTGATCGTCGCCGTCGACCAGCACCGTGAAGATCGCGGTGATGGCGCCCTCCCCCAAGCCCGGACCGGCGCGCTCCAACAGCTTCGGCAGCTCGGTGAAAACGGTCGGCGTGTAGCCCTTGGCGGTGGGCGGCTCGCCGGCGGACAGTCCGATCTCGCGCTGGGCCATGGCGAAACGCGTCACCGAGTCCATCAGGCAGAGGACGTCCTGGCCCTCGTCGCGAAAATATTCGGCGACCGCGAGCGTCAGATAAGCCGCCTGCCGCCGCATCAGGGCCGGCTCGTCCGAGGTCGCGACCACCACGACGGAGCGCGCCAGACCCTCCTCACCGAGATCGTCCTGCAAGAATTCCTGCACCTCGCGGCCGCGTTCGCCGATCAGCCCGATGACACTGACCGCGGCATCAACGTTGCGCGCGAGCATCGACAGCAGCACCGATTTGCCGACGCCGGACCCTGCGAAGATTCCCATGCGCTGGCCGCGGCAGCAGGTGAGAAAGGTGTTCATCGCGCGCACGCCGAGATCGAGCGGTGCGCCTACGCGCCTGCGCGAATGCGCCGGCGGCGGCGAATTGCGATACGGCATCGGCGAGGCGCCCTGCGGCAACGGCCCCTTGCCGTCGATCGGCTCGCCGAGCGCGTTGACGACGCGGCCGAGCCAGGCTGCCGACGGACGCACTTGATTGGCGGCATTGGCGATCACGGCCTTGCAGCCGCGGCGCACGCCATCCAGGCCGGCGAACGGCATCACGACAGCATTGTTGCCGGAGAAGCCGATCACCTCGCAGGGGATCGAACGGTTGGCGCCGGTCTCGATCACGAGCCGCGCGCCGACCGACATCGCATGAATCGGCCCCGCGACCTCAACCATCAGGCCGCGCACGCCGACCACACGGCCATAGATATTGACGCCGTCGATATCGCCGATCTGTTCCGCCAGAGCCTTCATAAGAGGGCCTTCATAGGGGCCGTGCGCTTCCTGATTTGGGCCTTCATGGCGAAACCCTTAAATTTCGCCATATTTCTGAACGGCGTTTAACTTCGTGTTTACCCGCATCGTTAATCATTGCGTCACTGTCTTTGTGACTGAGCGTGGCTCCCCTTCAGAAGAAGGCTGAGTCGCGGGAGTCGGTTAGGCCCGTCTCTTAAAGTGGAACTTGAACGGAGCCGGATAACGAAAGCTGCTTCGCGCGCAAGACCTTAGGGCGATTCGACAAAAATTGCACCGGGGGGACTTGCGTTCCAGAATCAGGATTTGTTAACCATCTGTTGTCAGGATCCGAATCAGTTGTTCAAAGGCGTTTTGTTGAGTGCCGCGAATGCGGCCGACCTGACGCCCAGGAGCGGCGACTATGGGGAACTGGCATGCGCGTTTTGCTGATTGAAGATGACAGCGCCGTCGCGCAGTCGATCGAGCTGATGCTGAAGTCTGAGAGCTTCAACGTCTACACGACCGATTTGGGGGAAGAAGGCGTCGATCTCGGTAAATTATACGATTACGACATTATCCTTCTCGACCTTAACCTGCCCGACATGTCCGGTTACGACGTGCTCAAGCAGCTTCGGGTCTCCAAGATCAAGACACCGATCCTGATCCTCTCCGGCCTCGCCGGTATCGAGGACAAGGTCAAGGGTCTCGGCGTCGGCGCCGACGACTACATGACCAAGCCTTTCCATAAAGACGAGCTGGTTGCCCGCATCCACGCGATCGTGCGCCGCTCCAAGGGTCACGCCCAGTCGGTCATCCAGACCGGCGACCTCGTCGTCAACCTCGACACCAAGACGGTCGAAGTCGGTGGCCAGCGCGTGCATCTGACCGGCAAGGAATACCAGATGCTGGAGCTGCTCTCGCTCCGCAAGGGCACGACCCTCACCAAGGAAATGTTCCTCAACCACCTCTATGGCGGCATGGACGAGCCCGAGCTGAAGATCATCGACGTCTTCATCTGCAAGCTCCGCAAGAAGCTCGCCAACGCCTCCGAGGGACGCAACTTCATCGAGACCGTGTGGGGCCGCGGCTATGTGCTGCGCGAGCCGCACGAGGCCGACGAGCGCATCCCCGCCTGATCCGTTTACGTCGCGAGCCCTGGTCGGGCTCGCTCCTCCCAGCCTGGACCCCGCCGCAAATGGCGGGGTTTTGTTTTTTGGGGCTAGGTCAGGCGCCGGCAAGAGACGGGGTCACGAGGTCCGGCTTCCAGACCGGGCTGCGCGCGGCCGCCTCGCGCAGCCGGCCGATCATCAGATAACCGATGATGAATCCGAACAGGAAGGTTGGAACCACCATAGAGCTGAAAAACATCAATGCCGACATGCCGTCGACGAGCTTCATGACCGGCATCGGGACGACCTGGTAGGTGACCATCAACAACACCAGCATGACCACCATGCCGCCGCCAAAAACCAGACCGTCGCGCACTTGTCTGGTCTGCCTCGAGCGCCGACCCCAAGTCGAATCCTGCACGAGGAGTGCCGTCATCGCGGCAAAGCCCCAGGGGAAGATCAGCAGCGGCAAATCGTACAACACGACCTCCGACGATGGCTCCTTGGGAAACTGGTAGAGGTCAAAAAGCACCTGAACCGGCAGGAATATGAAGATCACACCCGCGAGGCCGATCGACAGAATGAATCCCATCGGAAGCCGGCCGAAGATGTTCTCGTTCGCGAACGCGTAACGCTGCTTGAAGTGATAGATCAGCGGGAAGTTCACGACCGGGTACAGCGTCGTGACAACGAGCGCGCGTAGCGAAGCGACGGATTGGTCTCCCGGCTGGTGGATGAACCGCCCCGAAAACACCAGCCACAACAGAGCCCAGCAAAACGCGAAAGCGGCAACACCCGCGACGAACTTCAGGAACCCCGGCGACGAGGATGCCAGCGTGAATCCAATCGCGCCAAGCCGTCGCTTGCTGCGCGCCAGGGTCCACTCGCCGGCCAGCGCCGCGCGCACGACGAACAGCAGGAGATTGCTGAGCAGGGAATCCATGTCCTTGCGCAAGTCCTCCAGCATGCACCCCGCCGCTGTCTGGGCCGCCAGCTGCAGCTGGCTCACCGTACTGTGCCGGGTCGAGAGAGAATCGAGTGCCTCCCAATTATCCGGCTCGATCTCGTTGTCCTCCATAATCGCGCCGTAGATTTCGGCGCTGCTCCTGAGCACGCGAACGGTCCGGAAGCACAAGGCATCGTAGGCCGCCAGCAGTTCCGCATAGATCTCGGAATTGCGCTTCATGAATCTTTCGCCGGCCCAGCGATCGAGATGCAGCATGAGCGCCGAGATCTTCAGCAGGCGCGACTGGATCGCGGTCGATTGCACAGCGCGGAAATCGTCGATCTGGTACCCGACCCGGGCAAGCTTGCGTTGAAGGCTCGGCATGTCGTCCGGACGAACGTCGAAGGGCGACTTGGCCAAGGCGTCGCGCAATCCGTGGGCGCTGGCGGGAATGCCGGCGAGTTGGTGGCAAAAGCCACGCCACAGCGCCGGAACGACCGGAATGAGCCAGGTCAGGATGGTGAGCCAGATCGCAGCGAGCGGCCACAGCTTGTGCACCAGCAGCCAATAGAGCAGCATGAACGGCGTGATGAAGACGGCGACGCCGAACGCGAACAAGGGCCAAGTGGTAAACGAACGCGTGCCCTTGAGCGTATGAAAGCGGAACCAGAAGAACAGCGCGACGATGAGCGGAGCGCCGCCGGTATCGAAGAACTTGTTCAACAAGTCGATGACGTAATTGAGCGACACGATGAACTCCTATCGCCGGGGTTCACGGGTGGAGGACATGCCGGACGCCGCGGCGTCCGGCGGCCTCGTAAAAGTCATGCAGCCTGTGCGACCATCTTCGCCTTCTGAAGCGCGAGATCGATGTTGTCGGGCGCAAGTGCGATGGCGCTGTCCATATCGTTCTGGGCGCTCGTCAGGTCCTTGATCTGTGCGTAGGCGTTGGCGCGCGACACCAGATATTTCGGCTCGGTCGGCTTCATGGAGACCGCCGCGCTGAAAGCCTTGATCGCTTCTTCCAGGTAGCCCCGCTTGTCGTCGACCCCGGAGGCCGTCATGCTGATGATGCCCTTGATCCAGAAGAATTCAGGGCTGTCCGGCTTCAGCCTGATGGCCTCGTTGATGTCCTTCAACGCGTTCTCGTAGAGCCCGACCGTCACGTTGAAATTGGCCCTGCGCACCCGGTATTCCGCCTTGTTCGGATCCAGCTCGATCATGTAGGCGAAGCTGGCCGCCGCCTTCGGGATCTGCTTCTGCTTGTGCTGAAGCGCGCCGAGATCGAAATAGACCTTGGCAAGCCGGACCGAAAGCTCATCGTCGTTCGCGAGCAGGCCGTGCAGCTCCCGACCGCGCCGCGTCAGCTCCTCCAGCGCCTCGATCGTGGCTGGCGTCGCGTCTAGCTCGCGCAGAAGCGCGTCGCGACGCTGCTGCAGGTCGTCCTTCGACAGGCGCGCCGCCTCGGGCGGACCCGCAGCCGGTTGCGGACTTTCGACGTTGAAGATCCTGCCGTCGGAGGAGCGCATGTAGAGCACCGGTATGCCCCATTCGACCCGGGACTTCTGCTGGATGAACTGGCGCGCGTAGGTCACGGCATCGTCGATCGACCTGTTGCCGGCGAGCGCTGAATAGAATCCTTCCGACATCGAGATCGCTGCATTGTCGGTGATAGGGAACTGCATCGCCACCACCGCAGGCAACCAGCCGGTCTTCATCAATCCGATTGCCGGATTTCCGAAGCGATCGCCGACATTGACCTTGGCGCTCTCGCAGCAATTGAGCATGATCAGGCGCAGGCTCCGCTTGGCGCCCGACAGCATCATCGCAAGGTCGGAGGCGAACTTCTTCACCGGCTTGCCATCCTCGTCGACCATGACGACGAAGCCACGCTCGTCGAAGCTGTCGGCGTCAGTCCCCGGCCGCAAATCGTCCACGCCGCCATGCCCGATGAAGTGGAAGATGTGCCAATCTCCCTCCAGCAGCTTCTTCATTAGGTCTTTTCCGGTCCCGCCCGGGACCCACTGGAAGTCGACCTTGCCTTCGTGCTGGAGCGCATCGATGCCCTTGTTGATGCGGTCCCGTTCCTTGACCACGTCGAGCTTCGGCCATTCGCTGGTCGAGGGATCGGAAATCATGCCGAGAATGCGCAAGGGTCCCCTGACGCCCATTCGCGTCACGCTGCCCGCGGTCTCCAGATGGCGCACGATCGGCCGGGTGAGGCTGACATAGTAGGGAATCTCGCTCTCGTCGTAGAGATATTCCCACGGCAGCCCGGCGAGCTCGTCCGCCTCGATCCGCAGCTTAATCCGCAAATCCTGCGTCGCGCCCTTGCTGCGGTCGTAGACCTGCCGGATCAACGGCACCTCGGTGAAGAGGCTTCGGAAGACACCCCGCCCGAAATCTCGCAATACCTGTTCGCCGCGCGTCACCGGGCCTGAACGGCTCCGGTCGTCGATCTCCAGCACTGCGCTTTCCAATTCTCCCCGCAGCTTGGCCAATTCGCCCGGCGCAGAGAACCAGAACTTCACCTGGCTCCTCGGCGCTTCGCCTCCCGGCGACTTGACGACGCGTCCGTAATACTGCTGAGGGCCGACGCCCCCCGGCAAATAGGAGCCGATCT
Organism: Bradyrhizobium sp. T-1; assembly: GCF_053592855.1. Lineage (NCBI taxonomy): Bacteria > Pseudomonadati > Pseudomonadota > Alphaproteobacteria > Hyphomicrobiales > Nitrobacteraceae > Bradyrhizobium > Bradyrhizobium sp. T-1. The sequence continues at coordinate 7,055,461 of NZ_CM132115.1, forward strand.
CGAGCTCGAAATCTTCGTAATCAGGCATTTGAGCCTCACTCAAACAAGATCTCTTCAGCCACTGAAAAATCTCTCGACTCTGAACAACGCGCGTCGCCAAGGCACTGCGCGCTTGGCCGACGGACAATCGCCGGTCAGATCATGCTGGTCTGATCATGCCCGGAGAACTGATCTCAGCGAGGACGCAATTCATCTGCTCCTCCCGGATAACGGCAATCTCAATGCGCCAGACTATCACACACAACCTCGAGACGCATTTGTGAAGCATGTCTCATACGGCCCGAAAATTTGTGCAGTGCCCGGGCATGCGCCAACGGACTCGTTTCTGGGGATCGAACCTGTCCGACCGGTGCGGCGACTAAGCGATCGTGCCAGAATTCGCGGCGTCAACGTCGGACCTCCCCATGATCCTGCAATCGCTCGCCGGCCTGCCCGCCTTCCTGGTCTATTTCTGCACCGGGCTGATCGCAATAGTGGCATATCTATTCGTCTACACGCGGATTACGCCGCACAACGAATTCCAGCTCATCCGGGACAATGATCCAGCGGCTGCGATTGCGCTCGGCCTCAGCCTGCTCGGCTTCGTGGCGCCGCTGTTCAGCGCCATTGCGCACTCGGCCAATGTGCTGGACTGCCTGATCTGGGCCGTCATCGCCCTGATCGTCCAGGTCGCCGCGTTCTACATCGTCAAAATCCCGGTGCCGAACCTGTCGGGGCGGATCGCCGCCGGCGAGCTCGCGCCCGCAATCTGGCTCGGCCTGTCCTCACTTGCCGCAGGCCTCCTCAACGCCGCCTGCATGATCTACTGACATGGTAGCGAAGTGACATGGCCAACAATCCTACCAGCAAGGAGTTCGGCAAGCGCCGGCCTCGCCAGCCGGCGGACCTGCCGCTACCGCCACGGGAGCCGGTGAAGCGCTCGGGCCATGTCGCGCTGCTGGTGATGGGCACGATCGCGGTCGGCGCCAGCGCCTACACGCTGATGCCGCACCGAAGCTGCGATCCCGCGCCTCCCGGGGCGACAGTCCCCGGGGCGACGGCGCCTGCGCAGACGAACACCAACTGTAGCAGCAGCTCCTCCAGCGGCAGCGGCTCGCACTGGTCGTCGCGGTCGAGCTTCTACAGCAGCGACTCCTCGAGTCATTCCTCGTCCGGTGGCTCGTCCGACGGAGGCTCTGGCGGCGTCACGCGCGGCGGCTTCGGCTCGTTTGCACACGCCTTCTCGGGAGGGAGCTGACGCGCGAGTGTTTTGAATTCAACGCCGCGCGCCGGTCTGCTTTAAGTCGCGCGGGAGGACATACCATGAAACGTTCGCGAAGGGTCATGCTCACGCTGATGGGAAGCGCCGCGGTCAGCGCCGTCTCGATGGGATTTACCACGCGCGAGCGTCCCTGCGGCTCCGGGCTTGAAGCCGTGCCCGGCATCGACGGCAAGCCGTACTGCCGCCCAAGCTATGGCGGCTTCGGCGGCACGCTGCATCGCATGCATGGTGGTCATGGCCATGGCGGTCATGGTCATGGTGGTCACGGCGGCGGCTGACATATGCAACGCATCATTTGCCCCGAGCGCGACGACTGGCAACAGACCGCCGAGCAATGCGGCTTCGCCTTCCACACCATCGACGGCGAGCGCTATTGGGACGAGCGCGCCTATTACGCCTTCACGCTCGACGAGATCGAGCGCTCCATCGAGACACCGACCGGCGAGATCGATGCGATGTGCTTGGAGCTTGCGGGCCGCGTGATCGGCGACGAGCGCCATCTGCGGCGACTGAAGATTCCGGAAGCATTCTGGAATCTGATCTCCGAGAGCTGGAAGCGCGATGACCGCAGCCTCTACGGCCGGCTCGATCTGAAGTTCGACGGCGCGGCTCCCGCAAAACTGCTCGAATACAATGCGGACACGCCAACCTCGATCTTCGAGGCTGCAGTATTTCAATGGACCTGGCTCGAGCAGGCGATCGAGCGGCGCATCATCCCCGCGCGCGCCGACCAGTTCAACTCCATCCACGAACGGCTGATCGAAGCGTGGAAGACGATCGGTGCGGACCATCATCTGCACCTCACCGGCACCACTGGCAATGAAGAGGACGCCGGTACGCTCGCTTATCTCGAAGACACCGCGCGCCAGGCCGGCCTGTCGACGACGCTGCTCGACATCGAGCAAATCGGCTGGCGCGACGAGGCCGGCGGTTTCGTCGACCTCGGTAACAACGACATGGAGCTGGTCTTCAAGCTCTACCCCTGGGAATGGATGTTCCGCGACGCCTTCGGCACAAAGCTCAAGGAGGCACCGACGCGCTGGATCGAGCCGCCGTGGAAGGCGGTGCTCTCCAACAAGGGCATCCTGCCGCTGCTGTGGGAGATGTTTCCAAACCATCCCAATCTGCTGCCGGCCTTCTTCGAGGACGACGCGCGGGCGGCGGAGCTCGGGACGTCCTATGTCCGCAAGCCGCTGCTGTCGCGCGAAGGCGCCAATGTCACGCTGGTGTCGGGCGGAATGTCACTCGACGAGCACGCGGGGCCCTACGGGGCCGAAGGCTTCGTGCGCCAGGCACTGTCGCCGCTACCGAATTTTTCCGGCGTCTATCCGGTGGTCGGAAGCTGGCTGGTGAACCACGAACCATGCGGACTTTCGATCCGCGAGGACGAGAGCCCGATCACGGGCAATGGCTCGCGGTTTCTGCCGCATGCAATCTTGTGACCTTGTCATTCCGGGGGCGATCGAGAAGCGATCGAGCCCGGAATGACGGGAAGACAATCACCTCGCCGCGGCGACCTTCAGCGGCTGCGGCATCAAGCCACCCATCGGACGGCCGGAACGCGCGGGATTGAGCTGGTAGAGGCCGCGCCGGTCGGAAATGGGGCGGAACGCGTCGGTGATGCCGACGACGGATTCGGCGGCGCCCAACAACAGCGTGCCGTCGGCTTCCAGGCCCTTCGACATCCGCTCGAAGATCAGCGCCTTGGTGTCCTGATCGAAATAGATCAGCACGTTGCGGCAGAAGATCACGTCGAACGTGCCGAGATGGGAGAAGTCCTGCAACAGATTGAGCTGGCGGAACTGCACCATCGCGCGGACATCGGCCTTGAGCTGCCAGACATCGCTCGACTGGGTGAAATACTTCATCAGGAGCTGGATCGGCAGGCCGCGCTGCACCTCGAACTGGCTGTAGACGCCGGCCTTGCACTTCTCCAGCACCTCCTGCGAGAGGTCGGTGGCGACGATCTCGATGCGCCAGCCCGCGAGTGTCGCGCCCATTTCCTTCAGGCACATCGCGATCGAATAGGGCTCCTGCCCCGTCGATGAGGCCGCCGACCAGATGCGCAGCGACTTGCGCGCGGCGCGCGCCCGGATCAGGCCAGGCACGATGCTGTCGCGCAGATGATCGAATGGAATCTTGTCGCGGAAGAAGAACGTCTCGTTGGTGGTCATGGCCTCGACCACGTCGGTCGCAAGCCGGCCGTCGCCGTTCCTGATCTTGAGAACGAGGTCGGGGATGCCAGGCAGGCTCGCCTTGCGCGCCAGCGGCAGCAGCCGACTCTCGACCAGATATTGCTTGTCAGCCGAAAGATCGAGGCCGGAGCGCTCCTTCAGGAACTTGCGGAGGTAATCATAGTCCGCGGGCGTCACGAGCGGTCTCCCGTGAACAGGCGGTTGACCTTGGCGCCGATCTGATTGAGCGGCAGGATGGCCGCGCAGATGCCGGCATTGGCGGCCGCACCCGGCATGCCCCACACCACGCTGGACGCTTCATCCTGCGCAATCACGCTGCCGCCGGCGGCGACGATGTCCTTGCCCCCGCGCATGCCGTCCGAGCCCATGCCCGTCAGGATCACGGAGAGGATGTTGCCGTGCCAGATGTCGATCGCGGAGGTGAAAAGCGGGTCGACCGCGGGCTTGCAGAAATTGACTGCGGGGCCGTCATCGAGCGCGATCGCGGCTTCAGCACCGCTGCGCACGACGCGCATGTGCTTGCCGCCCGGCGCAAGGTAGATCCGACCCGGCTTCACCGGCTCGCCGTCGACCGCCTCGGCTGCCGGCCGGCGGCTCGAACGCGCCAGATGCTCGGCGAGAATGGTGGTGAAGGTCGGCGGCATATGCTGGGTGATCAGCACCGGGAAGCGGTCGATCACCGGGCCGAGCTCGGTGACGAGCGCCATCAGCGCCTGCGGCCCACCGGTCGACGAGCCGATCAGCAGCACCTTCGGCGCCTGGGTCGAGAACGGACGCGTGGTGAGCGAGCCTGACGACAAGGCGGACACGGCCGGAGCCGGTGCGGGCGCGGCGGGGCGTGTCACGGCCGGCGCACGCGCAGCCGGTGCAGCAGGGCTCGCGGGTGCCAGCGGCGGGCTCGCCACAGCCGTCTTCCGGCGCAGCCGTGCTCCGAGGTGGCGGATCTTCTGGATCAGATCGTGATGGAAGACATCCGCGGCGGATGTCTCGCGCGTCGATTCCGGTTTCGGAATGTAGTCGGCTGCGCCGAGCGACAGCGCCTTGAAGCTGATCTCCGCATTGCGGCGGGTCAGCGTCGAGGCCATGATGATGACGAGATCGCGCTTCTTCGCCAGGAGTTGCGGCAGCGCCGAGATGCCGTCGAGCTCGGGCATTTCGATGTCGAGCACGGCAACATCGGGATTGATGCGTTCGATCTGGTTGACCGCTTCGAGCCCGGTGCGTAGCGAGGCTGCGACCTCCATGTCGTGCTCGGCGCCGATCCAGCGCGAGATGAGGCCACGAATGACGACGGAGTCGTCGACGACCATCACCCGCAGCGGCCCTGCTTCGCGCGACGAGCTCGTGGTCGACTTACCTGCGAACGCAACACTCATTACTCACCAACTCAGACTGAAACGGTTCAGTTGACACCAATCGCCGAAGGATCCGTTCAGCCTCCGGGCGTTCGCTCAGATAAGGCCGACTTCCTGGAATTTCGCCGTCACGATGTCCTTGTCGAACGGCTTCATGATGTACTCGTTGGCGCCGGCGTGCAGCGCCCGCGCGATATGCGCGACGTCGTTCTCGGTGGTGCAGAACACCACCTTGGGCTGATCGCCGCCGGGCATGCGACGCAGATGGCCCAGGAACTCGTAGCCATCCATGACCGGCATGTTCCAGTCGAGCAGCACGGCGTCGGGCAGTCCGCGCTTGCAGGCCTCCAGCGCCTTCTCACCGTCCTCGGCTTCGAGAATCTGGAAGTCGAGGCCTTCCAGGATCCGGCGCGCAACCTTTCGGATGACGCTGGAATCATCAACGACGAGACAAGTCCGCATGTGAACCTCTGCTTCCTATCCCCTGTACGGGGCACTTCCAATTGCGAATCCGGCGGCAATGCCGCCGTATCAAGCCGCCATCATCTCGGGCGCGAGCTCGAGGACGCGATCGACGTCGAGGACGACCATGAGCTGGCCGTCGAGGCGGTGGACGCCGCCGGCGAGCTTGGCCATGCGGGGGTCGAGGTTGACGGGGTTCTCTTCCTTGCTGTCCTCGGCCAGGCGCAGCACCTCGCCGATCTGGTCGATCAGCAGGCCATAGGATTCACCGCGCAAATCGACGCCGACCGCCATCGCCGTCTTGCCGTCCTCAGGCTTGGGCAGGCCGAGCCGGGCGCGCATGTCGACCACGGTGACGATGCGGCCGCGCAGGTTCAAGACGCCTGCGATCTCGCGCGAGGCCAGCGGCACGCGGGTGACGCGCTCGGGCATGAACACGTCCTGGACGCGGGAGATCGGCAGGCCGAACAGCTGGCCGCCGATCATCGCGGTGACGTATTCGACCATGGCGCCTTCGGTGGACTGCGTCTTCTTGCTCATCTCGTGTCTCCTCAGGTCCCGCTCAGGCTGCCGCGCGGCTCAGCTCGGAGGCGCCGGCCGCACCTGCGGTCTGCTCCTTCAGCGCCGCGATCAGACCGGGACGGTCGAACTTGGCGACATAGTCATGGAAGCCGGCCTGGCGGCCGCGCTCGATCGCCGCCGGCGACACCAGCGCCGAGAGGCCGATGATCGGCATCGCGCCCAGATTGCTGTCGGAGCGGATCACTTCCGCGAACTCGAACCCGTTCATGTCGGGCATCTCGATGTCGGTCAGGACCACGTCGAAGCTCTGCGCGCGGAGCGCCGCCAGGCCCTCCTGCGCAGTCGGCGCGGTACGGACGCGATAGCCGGCCGCCTTCAGCACCGGCGCCAGCATGTTGCGGAAGAACGCCGAGTCGTCGACCAGCAGCACCGACTGCGAGTGCATCGACGGCTTCATCTCCTTGCGGGTGAACCAGTCGGAGAACGCCATCGGCAGGAAGTGGCCGACGTCGATCACCTCGGTGGCCTGGCCCTTGATCACGGCCGAGCCCAGAATGCCGCTAGCCGAGCCGCCGACCTCGATGTTGAGCCGTTCCTCGACGATGTCGATGATCTCGTCGACGACGAGGCCCATGGAGCGGCCGTCATCGGCAAACACCAGGATCGGCTGGGCGCCTTGCGAGGCGATGGTGACGCCGTCCATGGAGACCAGCGGCATCAGCTGCTCGCGGTACTGCACCATGTAGCGGCCGTTCGAGAACTCGATCTTGTCGGCGGGGAGCTCTTCCAGGCGGGTGACGAGCCCGAGCGGGACCGCCTTCGGCTGGGACGAGCCGGCGCGGAACACCAAGAGCGAGGTGGTCTGCTCGCCGCTTCCGATGTGGTGCGCGCCATTGTCATCGGCCATGTCATGGGCCGAGGAGCCGGCGGCGCCGAGCGCCTTGGCAATGCCGTTGGGGTCGATGATCATGATCACCGCGCCATCGCCCAGAATGGTGTTGCCGGAGAACATGTCGATGTGACGCAGCTTGGTCGACATCGGCTTCACGACGATCTCTTCCGTATGGAAGACGCCGTCGACCACGATACCAAAGGTCTGGCTGCCGACCTGCGTCACCACGATGAAGCCGTTCTCGGGATCGGAGGCCGCGCCGTCGTCGATCTTGAGCAGCTTCTTCAGATGGATCAGCGGCAGCAGCTTGTTGCGCAGCCGCAGCACCGCGGTGTCCTTGATCCGCTCGATGCGGTGCTCCGAGTTGGCGCGGGCCCGCACCAGCTCGACCACCGAGAGCTGCGGGATCGCAAAGCGGTCGCCGGCGGCTTCGACGATCAGCGCCGAGACGATCGCGAGCGTCAGCGGGATCTTGATGGTGACGGAAGAGCCTTCACCGGCCACCGACTTGATATCGATGGTGCCGCCGATCTGGTCGATATTGGTGCGCACCACGTCCATGCCGACGCCGCGCCCCGACACCGAGGTGATGGCGGCCGCGGTCGAGAAGCCGGGCGCGAAGATGAACTTGTGGATCTGGGCTTCCGACATCTTCTCCAGCTCGGCCTCGGTGACGAGACCGGAGGAGAGCGCCTTGGCCTTGATCTTCTCGGTGTTGAGGCCGCGGCCGTTGTCGGCGATGCAGATGATGATGTGGCCGCCCTCGTGATAGGCGGACAGACGAATGGTGCCCTGCTCGCCCTTGCCGGACGCAAGCCGCTCGGCCGGGGTCTCCAGGCCATGATCGGCGGAGTTGCGCACCATGTGGGTGAGCGGGTCCTTGATCAGATCGAGCACCTGGCGGTCGAGCTCGGTGTCGGCGCCGTGCATCTCCAGCTCGATCTGCTTGCCGAGTTCGCTCGAGAGGTCGCGGACGATGCGGGGCAGCTTCTGCCAGGCATTGCCGATCGGCTGCATGCGCGTCTTCATGACGCCTTCCTGCAGCTCGGCGGTGACGTTGGAGAGGCGCTGCAACGGCACCTTGAACTCGGTGTCCTCGTTGCGGCGGGAGATCTCCAAGAGCTGGTTGCGGGTCAGCACCAGCTCGGAGACCATGGTCATCAAATGCTCCAGCGTATCCACGTTGACGCGGATCGACTGGTTGGCGATGCGGTCGCCCTCGGAGGCGCCCTCGTCGGCCATCGACTTCTTCGGCGCGGCCTTGGGCGCCTTGGTGTCCTTCGGCGCTTCAGCAGCCGGCGCGGGCTCGGCCTTCACGTCGGCCTTCACTTCGGCCTTGGCTACCGGCGCGGGGGCCGGCGCCTCGATCGCGGTCTCTCGGAAGGCGCGCTCGAGCTCGTCGAGCGAGACTTCGCCCGGACGCAACGGGCGCTCCAGGGTCTGGTCGATCAGCGTGCCCGTGGTCATCTCTTTGGCAGGAGCCGCAGCCGGGGCTTCCGGCACCAGCGGCGGCGCGTCGGCAACGGGAGCAGCAGCGCCTGCGGCCGGCATCGGCTCCGCCGAGCCGGACATAGCCGCCATGCCCTGCTCGACCATCGCTTCCAGCTTGTCGATGAGATCGCGGTCGTTGCCCTCGGGCTCGGCTTCGGTCGCCTCCAGTCCTGCGAGGATCTCCTTGATGCGGTCGATCGAGGACAGGATCACCGTCACGGCCTGGCCGGTCACCGGCATGCCGTCGCGGAATTTGCCCATCAGCGTCTCGCCGGCATGTGCCAGCGCTTCAAGCCGCGGCAGGCCGAGGAAGCCGCACGTACCCTTGATGGTGTGGACCAGGCGGAAGATGTTATCCAGGATCTTGGCGTTGTTCGGCTCCTGCTCGAACTTCACCAGCTGATTGTCCACGGTGTCCAGGCTCTCGCTGGTCTCCGTCAGAAACTCCCGCAACAGATCATCCATGAAAACAGGCCTTCATACAGGGAGGGCGCGCACGACTTGTGATGCGCCTATTCAGAATGGGGCCAGCTTCACCGCAAAGCGTTTAATATTGGTTGAGTATGTGCAAAAGAACGGAACCAACAAAGAGATAAGGCGCTCCGGACAAACCGAAGCGCCTTATAAAGATTCGATTAACGTCCAAGAGCGATGGGCGCGTTTACGAAGCGGTAATGATGATGGCTTCGCCTTCCGGCTTGAGCGTCACGGTCAGACCGCAGGCCTGCGCCAACAGCCGTGTATAATAAGGCTGGATCGCGTGCGCATCCGCGGCCGGTCCGCGTTCGCCGCTCAGAAGCTCGGAGATGTTCTGCGGCAGGCGTGCATTATGTCCGGTCGCGGTGATGCGGAAGCTCATCGTCTCGCCCTCGCCGATCGGATCGATCGTGAGCATGCCGCCGCGCGGGATGGTGTGCTGGGACACCACCAGCATATTGAGCAGCAGCTTGACGCGATTCTTCGGCAGCAGCAGCCGCGGCAGATTCCACGTGATCGAGCACTTGCCGTCCTCGATGTGGCCGCGCGCCATGGTCTGGGCATCGCCGAGATCGATCTGTGCGCCGGAGGAGCCGGCCGCGCCGAAGGCGAGGCGGCAGAACTGTAGGCGGGCGGAGGCCGTCTTCGCGCTCTTGCGGATCAGGTCGAGCGCGAATTCGCGATCCTCGGGCTTGGGGTCGTCATCGAGCACTTCGAGCCCATTGACGATAGCGCCGACCGGGCTGATGAGATCATGACAGACCCGCGAGCACAGCAGTGCCGCGAGTTCGAGCATATCGGGAGCGGAAGCGGTACCGGGTGACGGAGCGTCAGACATAAAGGGTTCCTGGAATTGCACGGCGCGGACGCGGCGAATCACGCATGCTTGACGGATGCTGCGGGTTCTAACATTCGCCAGCCTATGGCAGCTAGCTTGCCATAGGTTCGAACCGGCCATAAAGGGCGCAGGCGAATCAAGCGAAGAGAGGCCAGACTTGCCAATGAATGAGGCATGCAGGTGAGGATCATCGATGGCGAGGCCGCATCCCGGCTGATGGAGCCCCTGACCGCACTGGTGGTGCAGGCGGGCGAGGCAATCCTTGGCGTCAATCGTGGCGCGATGCGGGTCGACGGCAAGCAGGACGGCTCGCCGGTGACCGAGGCCGACCTCGCGGCCGACCGGATCATTGCGGAGGGGCTGGCCAAGCTTGCGAACGATGTGCCGACACTCTCGGAAGAGCGGACCCATCTCGCCGCGCCGCCGTTTCGCGGCAGCTTCTTCCTGATCGATCCGCTCGACGGAACCAAGGAGTTCGTCGCCGGCCGCGACGAGTTCACCGTCAACCTCGCGCTCGTGACCGAGGGCGTGCCGCTGCTCGGCATCGTCAGCGCACCCGCGCTCGGGCTGCTCTGGCGCGGTATCGTCGGCCGCGGCGCCGAGCGCGTGACGTTTGACGGCACGACCATCGGCGCTGCCGCGCCGATCCGGACCCGCAAGCTGCCCGGACACGGCGAGCCCTGGGTTGCGGCGGTGAGCCGCTCGCATGGCGACCCGACAAGCGAGGCGTTCATCGACGGCCGGCCCAACGCGGTCCGAAAGACCTGCGGCTCGGCGGTGAAATTCGGCCGGATCGCAGAGGGCAGTGCCGACATCTATCCGCGCTTCGGGCCCACCTCGGAATGGGATGTCGGGGCGGGCTGCGCCGTGGTGACGGCCGCCGGCGGCAAGGTGACCGACGGCAAGGGCGGCGAGATCCGGTTCGGCGAGCGCGGCGACACCCGCTTCATCATTCCAGCGTTCATCGCCTGGGGCGACCCGGAGGCGGTAACGCCCTACTGACTGAGCTTGCCCTGGAGCGCCGGCCAGCGCTTGCCGACTTCATACAGGAAGCGTTCGGGATCGGCGGCGAAGGCGTCGCGGTTGGCTTCCCGGCTGAACAGATAGAGCCGCTGCGCGGAGATCACGAAGAAGCGGGGATTGCCGGCAATGATCACGCCGCGCGCAATGTCGGCGGGGTCATAACCGCCGAACTGCGGCCCGTAGATCTCGGGATGGGCCAGGAAGGAGGCACGGTTGCCCTCGTTCCGGAAGCGCCAGACCGCGCCCCAGAGGTTGGCCTCGAACTCCGCCGTCCCCTGCTCGGCCCCGCCATCGACGAAATAGGCCACGGGGTCGAAGCCCTCGATGGCGACGCCCGAGAAGCGATTGACGACGACCCGCTCGGTGGTCACCGCGTCTGCCGGCAACCCCGAGCAGCCGAGCCAAATGCCTGCCAACAGGCAGACCAGACGGCCGATCAAGGCAATTCCGGGGCGCAAAGGGCTATCTTCCTGCCGTTGTGCCGTCATAGTTGCTGCGGATAACATCCGAGTCGAGGGGACATCCGGTGCAACCTAGGACCGTGCCTGTTGGCGTCAGGTTAAGGGAAGCGGACCGGAATCGATACCAGGGGTTTCTTTTATGACTTTCGCATCACGCCTTGCCGCTGTGGCGCTCGTAGCGCTGGCCGGCTGGATCATGCCGGTCTCGGCCCAGACGGCCGCGCCGCCGCCGGACCTGCCGCCGCCGCAGCGGACCCCGACCCCCAACACCTACGGACCGGACGAGCTCGTCAACGCCGGCCACCGCTTCTTCGGCAACGTCTCGCGCGGGCTCGCCTCGATCATCGAGAAGGCGGTCAGCCAATGGGGTCTGCCGAACGGCTACATCCTGGGCGAGGAAGGCTCGGGCGCCTTCGTCGCCGGCCTGCGCTACGGCGAAGGCACGCTCTACACCAAGAACGCCGGCGACCTGCGCGTCTATTGGCAGGGCCCGTCGCTCGGCTTCGACTGGGGCGGCGACGGCGCGCGCACCATGACGCTGGTCTATAACCTGCCCGCCACCAACGCGATCTATCAGCGCTTCGCCGGCCTCGACGGTTCGGCCTACATCATTGGCGGCTTCGGCATGACCGCGCTCACCGCCAACAACATCGTGCTGGTGCCGATCCGCTCCGGCCTCGGGCTGCGGCTGGGCGCCAATATCGGCTACCTCAAGTTCACGCCGCGGGCGACCTGGAACCCATTCTAGGCAGTCTCTTCCGGTCCACTACGGATCAACGTTAACGACAAGCGGGGGCTGGCTTTTTGCCGGCCCCGCATGCATTGTCGTTGGTAAATTTTTCCTTAGCTCCCGGAGTTCTCGCCCATGGTCGAACCGATCATGTACCTTGCGATCGGTTTCCTGCTGTCGATGCTGTGCGGGCTTGCGATCGTGCCGCTGGTGCACAACCGCGCGGTCCGCTTGACCACGCGCCGGCTCGAGGCGGCGACCCCGCTGTCGATGGCGGAGATCCAGGCCGACAAGGACCAGCTCCGTGCCGAATTCGCCATGTCGGCGCGCCGGCTGGAGATGAGCGTCGACCAACTCAAGAACAAGACCACGAGCCAGCTCGCCGAACTCGGCAAGAAGAGCGACGCCATCAACCGGATGAAGATCGAGCTCGGCGAGAAGAACGCCACGATCTTCGCGCTGGAGGCGCGCGAGAAGGCGGTGAAGGAGCAGCTCCGCGCCACCGAAGAGGAATTCAACGCCAAGACCGAAGCCTTACGCGAGGCCGAGATCGCGCTGAGCAACAAGCAGGGCGAACTCGCCAAGATCAATTCGGAACTGTCCGACCGTTCGATGATGGCGGAGACCCGCCAGGTCGAGCTGGTCGCGGTGCGCGCGCAGATCGAGGAATTGAAGAACCGCGTCGGCGATGCCGAGAAAGAATTCACTGCCACGCAGGCCCGCCTGGCGCAGGAGCGTTCGGACTCGGAAGTCGCCTCGCGCGAGCTCGGCGATGCACGCGGCCGCGTCGAGAATCTCAGCCAGCGCGTCACCGAGCTCGACCGCCAGCTGATCGTGCAGGTGAAGGAAGCCGAGATGCTGTCCGGCCGCGTCGCCGACCTCGAAGGCCGCCTCGCCACGCAAGGCAAGCTGCTGGCCGAGCGCGACTACGAGAACAACCAGCTCCGCCAGACCAATGAAGGCTCCGAGCGCACCATCAAGGAGCTGCGCGTCGAGATCGCGGCCTTGAGCGGCGGCAAATCGTCGGCGGCGCTGGAGACGATGCGCGCGGAAAAGGCCGCGCTGGAAGAGCAGCTGCGCACCGCCCGCGACGAGCGCGCAAAGCTCCAGCGCGACATCAATGCGATCCAGCAGCAGGCGGAGAGCTCCTGGGCGACCGAGCGCATGGAGAACGCGCTGTTGCGCGAGCGCATCAACGACATCGCCGCCGAGGTGGCAAAGCTCGCGATGCAGCTCGAGGGCCCGAACTCGCCGATCGAGGCGCTGCTGGCGGCCGAGGCCGGCCAGCCGCCGAAGCAGGCCGCGCGCCCGGCCAATGGCGTCGCAACCAATGGCGCCGCAGCCGCCCTGCCCGAGGGTGGCGGAACGCTCGCCGAGCGCATCCGCGCGCTGCAGGCCCACGCCTCCCGCGCCCGCCAACAGGGCGCGTAAATCGTCCAAAATCCGACCTCGCCGCCAATTTGAGTGACTGACGCAAGGTTTTCCGGCCGGAAGCCGCCTGAAAACTTGACACGTCTAGCCCGCACTTCTAAATCGCGGGCTCCGATGCGCCGGCCGGCCGAAAAGTCCGGCCGTCTGCGTGATGGTCCCGGGCGCATAGCTCAGCGGGAGAGCGTTCCCTTCACACGGGAGAGGTCCAAGGTTCGATCCCTTGTGCGCCCACCACGCTTCGCCAAAAGGCTTCGCGTGGCGCAGCCACGCCCGATAATGACGAAGCGTGTCCGGCGTAGCTCGAAGAGCGCAGACGGACTGGGGCGTCTCCGTCAGAAGTGTCGAAACAACCCCATGCACAGTAGCCGACGCCAGCCGGATCAAGGGATTGCGAATTTTCCGAATTTCAGTTGACGCGTCGGGCAAAACACCGGCAGAATGGCAGCATCCCGGAAGAGGACCGCGCTGCCGACGACTCGCACCGGGCGATTGAAACCGTATCCTCACTGGTGAGCGTGACCTTCCGGCCATTCGCGAGGAGCGGCACGGCTCGATCCCGTTCGCACAGTTTGCGCTCCTCCCCGAGCCACCCGTATGCCATCAGGCAATTTTGAGGAGCGCATTGGGAGATCGCGACGCTGAAGACGGCTATCGCGCCGCTTTTCTCGAACGCTTCTTGACTGCGGTGTGCCGGTGTCTTGGCACTCATGCTTCACTCCCTTGTGCAGACGGCAGAACCCGCTCAATCCTGGGATCGAGCGGGCCAAGCGGCCGTTCGTCATTCTGCAAGGATGGGCGCCGATTTGCTCCAACCGGTCGACTCCGGTGCTGGGATCGAGTGTTCCTGCGGGATCCGTCGAGATGCAGGCAAGGTCTTTATCAATTGACTTGTCCGCACGAGAGTGGTCACGTGACCGCACCAGACCGCATCGCATGTGACAAGCGGATAGGCTGGTCCGGCGCTGGCGACGAATGTCGCTGCTACTATCCTGAAAACTCGCAATCAAGCTCCTGCGCAATTGGCTGCCTGCAGGACGTGTCGCATTTGCAGCCCCAAGCGAGGAGGATCAATGCAGGTCGTCGTCAGAGACAACAATGTCGAGCAGGCGCTTCGTGTTCTCAAGAAGAAGATGCAGCGTGAAGGCGTCTTCCGGGAGATGAAGCAGCGACGCTCCTACGAAAAGCCCTCCGAAAGGAAGACTCGCGAGAAATCCGAAGCCATTCGCCGAGCCCGTAAGCTCGCTCGAAAGCAGGCGATCCGGGAAGGATTGCTGCCCGCACCGCCGAAAAAGAAGCCCTTCGAGCGCAAACCGCCTTTGCCCGAGGTCAAGGCCCGGGTCCCTACGGCCTGAAATCGATACCGCGCAACACGAGCTCAAGAAAATGGCGCGCGAATGCAAGGTCCGCGCTGATTGTGACTGGAAGCGCATCAGCGAGACGATCAGGGACCAGCTGCCACGGACTGCCCTCTCTGACCAACGGCGCCTGTGGCAGGCGCCGTCGGTCTGCTGCGCGCCCTCACGGCTTCGCGCCGGGCTGAACTCACGCCGATGGAAACGGGTTTGCCGCCTTGGTGTATTTCAGCGCGCCGATGCCAAAGCCTTCCTGGCTGCGGTTCTGGATGAATTCCTTGTGCTCGTAGTGCGGCGACAATTCGCGCCATAGCTGCGGAACGCCGCCGGCCCAGGCGCTGGTGTTGCCGCTGGACTCGCAGATGTCGTGGAACAGGATGATCCCGCCCTCGCGAACGAAGTGCCGGTAGCAGAGAAAATCCTGCTTGACGCCTTCGTAGCGATGATCGCCGTCGATGAACAAGGTGTCGATCAACCTGCCGTTCAGAAACTTCTCGACCCGCTTGACGGTATCATCCGCGTAGGACGGCATGTCGAAGAAGGTCCATTGCTGCTTCGGCGTGGCGAGCAGCTTCAGCATTTCCTTGTTCTTCACGTGCAGATCGATGCAGATCATCGTCTCCATCGTCGGCAGAAATCGCCCGAACAGGAGCGAGGTGCCGCCGTTCAGCGTTCCGATTTCAACCACGAGCTTCGGAGCGGAGGCGGCGATGTAATCGAGCGCCGATGAAATCTCCGTCTCGATCTGACAGGAGCCTGTGCCCATGTGGTGCTTGGTGAAATCGATCACGTCCTGCACGCTCGATGCGCGCTTGTACTCGCCGATGATCTCGTCGCGCCTTTGCGTATTGAATTTGAGGCGCAGTGCAGGTCCGCTGTCGGCCAGACGCTTCTTGACCTGTCGGACCGCGAGGACGGTCGGATGAAATTTCAGTTCCGTGAGTCGCTCATTCAAGGCTTTGCTTAACGACATTATCGAACCTCAATTCACTGAGAGCCCCGCACAACCGAGTGCTAGGATCGTTGCGAATTTGGGACAACTTAAGGTGTTTGCTTGACGGCAAAATGACCCGACGAGCTGACCTCGCCGGGCGATTGCAAGAGTCTCGAGTTCCCGAAGGCCCTCGCCGGCGAAACCGCCCACAGACGCGACAGATCGGCACGCACCCGTGAGTGCGTCTTGCTCAAACTCTATGCACTGCGTTGTCACTGGTGGTGACCGTGATATCGGCGTAGCGACACGCGCCGTGGCGGCGCTGGAACGGTGCGACCGCCAGCAGCCAGATTTTCGAGATCGCCTTCGCCGGTCCGCCGATATGGGCGGCGTAGTCTGCCGCGATGTCGCGTTCATGCGCTTGCCAGGTTCCGAGACCCGCCTTGCCGGAACGAACGATCATATGCGTCTCGATCGCTGTCCAGGCGGGCAGCGGACATCGGAAGACCTTGCCCTCGGGCAAGTGCTCGCTCCAGATATAGGTCAGATCCTGCCCATCTTCGAACTTCACGCCGATCGAAAGATAGTCATGCGTCGCAGCCTGGTCTTCCGCGACGACCGATGGCAGTTGATCGATCTTCCAGCGCCATGCGAGACGCGGACGAGAGGTCAACGGAACCGGCAGTGGCCGCTCGATGATACTGACATGGCCCGTGGTATCGCAGACGATCTCGCCGTCGGCGGCCTGATTGAAGACTTCCTGCCCACCACCGAAACCGAGCAGGTTCGACCACCCCGCCGGCAGCTTAGCTCCACGCTCAAGACGCGCGAGCTCGGACTTGAGCAGACCGCCGACATCGCCATGCGCCAGCAGGCTCTTGATGCCGACGGCCGCATCTCCGCGCCACAGCAGGGCAACGCCGGCGATTTCGACATCCGCCTTCTTGTAAATGTCTTCCGGCGTCCCCAGCACTCCGTCCTCACTGGTCCATTCCGCGGCCGAACGCGCAACCTCGATTGGTCCGTCATGGGAGACCGGCATGGTTCCCGTATCCAGCATCGGATTGTACATCGGCCGCAGCCCGCGCGTGCGTGCGTGGAAGACCAGACCCGGACCGAACCAGAGATCATGCTCGCGCGACAGCCACATGCGACCGCCCAGCAGGAACGTCACTTGCTGGCCACGCGCCGCGTCGAGCCCGAGATCGGTCCACGGCAGATCGGCGCCCTTGAGCTCGAAAGCCCTGGTTGCGAGCAGCTCCGCTGAACTCGCCTTCGCGATGAGATCCTTGATGCCGCTGACGATGTCGACCTGAACGCTCTGCTCCGCCGCTTGCGCTGTCCGCAGCGCCGGGCCGGCAAAGGGCAGCGCCAGGCCGAGCGCGGAGGCACGCAACATGACATCACGCCGGGAAATCTTCCCGGCAGGAGACGAGAAGCCAAGACAAGCAAAGCACATACAATCCTCCCTGCCCCACCGCGATGCGGGCGTATGGCCGTAGTCCATCTGGACTCGCATGCTATGTTTCCGTGCCGAGTTCGGCCCGCCAGGATGCGCCGATCTCGCCGCCAATTTGGCGCATGAGGGCAGATGCACCAGACCGGTTACACGCGCGCGAGCACGCTCGGCCCGATCGCAGAGGTCGTAGCGGCGGCCGGAGGATCGATCGAGCGGGTGTTTCGCCGCGCCGATCTTCCCCTCGCCTTGCTGGACTCGCCGGACACGCTGTTGCCACTCCGTGATCATTTCCGGCTGTTGATGATGACCTCGCGGGAATTGCACGACGAGGTGTTTGCAGCGCGCCTCGGTCGCCAGGCGTCGATGGCCGGCCTCGGCGTTTTCGGCCGATGGGTCGCGCAGGCGCCAACCCTACTCGAGGCGATCCAACGCGCTGGAACCAGCCTGCCGCACATGCTGCAGAATGCCACGCAGCTGGTGGTCCGCCGCTACGGCAACGAAATTCACTGGTCGTACGAAGTATCCGACCCGGCGCGCGACGGGCGCCTGCAGAACGAGATGCTCGCGATCTGGTACATGATCGCCGTCGTCAGGCATTTTACCGGCGCGTGGTGTCTGCCTGACAGAATCATCCTGGGCGGCCTTCCAAGCCGGCTGCGATGTCAGGCCGGCGAGTTGATGGGCACCGACACGGCCATCGGCAACGCCGCCAGCGCGATCGTGTTCGATCGACGGTTGCTGAGGTCAGTCAATCCAAATCTCGGGCAAGACGATGGGCTGGCCGCGAGCGAACTTGGACGCATTTTTGACCTGCCGGATCCGGACGACCTGCCGGGTCGTCTCTCCGTGCTGATCGAACTGGAGCTGCTCGATCGTCGTCCGTCTCTCGCGCACATGGCAGCCCGATCGGGACTCGCGAGACGAACGCTGCAGCGCCGGCTCAGCGAAGCCGGCCTGAGCTACAGCGACCTGCTGCGAAACGCGCTGCAGCGACGGGCGGTGAGACTGCTATCTCAGACCGAGCGCTCGATCAGCGAAATCGCAGCCATGCTCGGCTATGACGACCCCTCTCATTTCAGCCGGGCCTTCGAACGCTGGAGCGGCGTTCCCCCCACCCATTGGCGGCGTCTCCTGGAAGCGCGCGCGCAGCCGGACACCCACCCTTCAAGTTCCTGACTGCGTTCCTAAGCGATCTCGACGAGCTCAATCTCCTGCGCGCCCGCCCCTACGACTTCGCCCACGGCTTTTCCCATCAGCGACTTCGCGACCGGTGATACGAACGAGATCGACCCGGCCTTCGGATCGGCTTCGTCCTCGCCGACGATACGGTAGGTCTGCACGCGGCCGTCGGCCCGGCTGAACGTCACGGTGCTGCCAAAGGCGACCGTCTCATGCGACGCCGGATTGGCGACGAGTTGCGCGGTGCGCAGCCTTTCGGCGAAGTAGCGGACGTCGCGCAAGGGAGCCGCCGACTGCCTTCGCTTTTCGTTGACGTCGTCGATGGCTTGCGCGGCTTCATAGGCCTCGCGCGCGTCCTGGAGCTGCCTCTGCAGCGCCTGCAAGCCCGTCTCCGTCACGAGGTTTGGATGCGACGAGATCGGGCGATCCGGCAACAGCGTTTCGGAGGCGGTCTCGGCGCTCTCTTCTTTGGTAAAGGCGACGCTCAATTCGAATATCCTGTCGAACAGTTGTGGAAATGATCGCCGCGCACTCGCACCGCGATCCACCGGAGTGAACCGCGCGGGGGGGCGCCGGGCGATCATCCTCGACTATATCTCAAGTTCGACGAAACGGCGTAGCTTGAAGACGAGGTCGGGCAGAGCCTGGCGGAACCGGGTCGCGTTCTGGAACGTCGTCGAAAACGGCGCGAAGGTGATCATCGCGTTCCAATTCCGATAGCCATAGACCGTGACCGAGACGCCGGACGGGGGAAAATCCTCGATCTTGCGCAACTCGCCGAGCACGAGCTCGGCAATCGCGTCCGCCGGCAGAAGGCGCTTGCCGTCCGCCGTCAGGGATGGAGCGGCAGGCCCAACCGGCGTCGGCGCCGCGACGGCTTGATCGGCAGCATCCTGGAGCTTCGGAGACTCCGCCTCCGGGACTTGCGCCACGTCCGCGGCCGGTGCGGCTGCCGGCGCGGCCGGCATGAAGTCAGCAAGCGGCGGCGGGCTGGCGGCCTCTGTGCGCTTGCCACCTCCCAGGATGCTGCTGATCATGGCCACAAGGCCAGCATCCCTCGCGTCGTCACTCATCACGATTCCCCCCGGCTAGGGCTACTCTAGCATCGGCAGTGTACCCTGCCACAGGGGTCAGCTGATCAGATCGAGCCCTTGCTGCTGCATGGCTCCCAGCCAGTTCACCGCGGCGCAAGACGGGGAGCACCTCGCGCCGCGGTGCGATCGGTCACTGCTTCTCGAACGGAATATATTGCTGGTACTGCTTCGGCACGGAGTTGCGATAGCGCGCGGGGACGGTGCCGGTGTCGACCGAATGATCGATCTCCTGCTGCCGCGTCATCTTCTTCTTGGCCGGCTTCTTCTCGGCGCTCTTCTTCGCACCGGCCGGCGGGGTCGAAGTGTCCGTGGTCGCGGCCGGTGCAGTGGTCGCAGCAGGCGCCGTCGTGGTGGCCGCGGCGGCCGGCGGCGTGCCGCCCGCGGCCGGCGCGGTTTGCGCCAGCGCGAGCGGCGTCTGCATGATGAGCGCCAGTGCCGCAGTCGCAGCCAGCAAATATGATTTTTGCATCAGAACCTCCAAAATGCCTGATCCCCAATGACGGATGGTCCCGCGGGATCGACGCGTGCAAGTCCGCCGAAGATAGGCGTGAGCCCGGCTGCAAACTGTGGCCGAGATCACATTGTCCACGGCGGCGTGCGGCATCATAGGCGCATGCCGAACGCGGCGCACGCGCCGAGACCTAGACGCGCGCGACAATGTGTCGGGTGAGTCCCGGAACGCACGAGGCATCCGGCGCCACGCCCTTTCGCGCCCCCGCGACGATTGACGAGGCGACGCACGCGCCACAATTTTTGCGCGAGCACGGCGTTCTCCACGCCACATCGTCTCGCCGATTAGGTCGGCGAAGCTGACATTGCTTTGCGCCGACATTTTCGATGACGAGAATGTTATTCGCCATCGGTGCGGGAAGAATTTGCAAGATACATCCGTAGCTTGATCGCAACGTTTGCTCACGGAACCGCATCGACGTCGCGCGATGTGTGAAGCAGTGCATTGCGACGCCAAATTCCGCGATCTAGCCTCGCATGCATATCCTATTACGAACAACTTTAACTTTAGTTGCTTGCCGTCGTAACTTTTCATGGAGGTTCTTTATGAGCAGTCGTCACGCCATTACGCCCCGCGGTCTCAACGCCACCCGCTCGCCGCTGTCACAAGGCCGCTTCGGCCGCATGTTCCGCAATCTGACGCCGGCGAAATTCGGCCCGAACGAGGCCGATAACATCGCCAACCTCTCTGCGCTCGCCGACAACATGATCGGCGATTTCGACGCCCCCAAAGACAGCCCCGATGGCGAGGAGAGCGGAATTCCCGCGCTCTACACTTATTTCGGCCAGTTTGTCGATCACGACATCACCTTCGATCCGGTGAGCTCGCTGACCAAGCAGCAGGACCCGGACGGGCTCGTCGATTTCCGCACGCCCTCGTTTGATCTCGATAATCTCTACGGGCGCGGTCCGAACGACCAGCCCTACATGTACGACGGCGCCGGCAAATTCCTGCTCGGCGAGACCTTGACCGGCACCGGCGTCTCCAACGCCTTCGACCTGCCGCGCTTCAAAGGCCGCGCACTGATCGGCGATCCCCGCAACGACGAGAACAGCATCGTCTCGCAGTTCCAGGGGCTGATGCTGCGTTTCCACAACCGCATGGTCGACGACAATGACAGCCTCTCGTTCCAGGACGTGCAACAGCGCGTCCGCTTCCACTACCAATATGTCGTGCTGAACGACTTCCTGCCGCGCATCGTCAATGCCACCGTGCTGAACGATCTCAAGAGCGGCGGCCATTACGATCGCAGCAAGCTCGCCTATTATCATTGGAAGAATTATCCCTACATGCCGGTCGAGTTCTCGGTCGCGGCCTACCGGCTCGGGCATTCCATGATCCGGCCCGGCTATCGGCTGAACGACGCCGACAACATGCTGCTGCAGATCTTCCCCGATCCCAACAATCCCGACAACAATGCGCTGACCGGCTTCCGCGCGATGGGTCCGGGACGCGCCATGGACTGGGGCCGGTTCATCGACATCGACACGCGCGCCTTCGGCGACGAGGGCGACGACACCAATCCCGACAACAAGCGGCGGCTACAGTTCGCCTATCGCATCGACACCTCGCTGGTCGATCCGCTACGCAAGCTGCCGCCGGAGGTCGCCTCCAATCCGTCCTCGCTGGCGCTGCGCAATCTCGAGCGCGGCTGGCGGCTTGGCCTGCCCTCGGGCCAGGCCGTCGCCAAGGCGATGCACGTGACGCCCCTGACCGACGAGCAGATCATCATCGGCCGCGCCGTCGACAATCCCGATCCAGCCGGCGATCCGCAGGTGCCGATCGCGTCGATCGCGAACGGCGTGTTCAAAGGCAACTGCCCGCTGTGGACCTACATCCTCGCCGAAGCGCGCCAGTTCGCGACCAAGGTCACGGTCCCCGCCACCGGTGCACCGGCGGGCGGCATCAACACGCCACAGCTCGGGCCCGTCGGCGGCCGCATCGTCGCCGAAGTCTTCCTCGGCATGATGTTCGGCGACGCTTCCTCGGTGCTGTCGCTCGACCCGAACTGGGCGCCGGTGACCGGTCCCGATTTCAAGCTGAAGGATCTCGTGACCTACGCGCTGGGCAACGGCGCCCCGCTGCATTGATGTTCTGAAGAGACGATTATCCGTGGGGCTTGCTCCGCCTCTCCCGCTTGCGGGAGAGGCGGACGCGCTCGCAGAGCGCAGCGGGTGAGGGTTCTCACCACGCAGGGGCAATCCCTAGCCAGCAATCCCGACGTGGAGAGACCCCCACCCCAGCCCTCCCCCGCAAGCAAGAGAGGGAGCCCATTGTCGACGCCGCAACATCGTGCAGTCAAACGCGATTGAAGCAGTGCGTACGAACTCTCGTTCTAATGCGCGGCCCCAAGGCCGCTTTCCTCGAGCCGCGTCGCGAACCAGCGCGAGAGTTCCTGGTCGACGACGCCGCTGACATAGACCTCCGACATCGTCACGCCGTGCCTGTCGAGCACCAGCAGCACGCCGATCCAGTAGGCGAACCAGACATGCGGGTCGGTCATCGCTTTCAGCTTGTGCTGGTCGTGCTCCAGCGGCGTGTGATTGCTCGCCTTGCGGATCTCGACAGTGAGCAGATTGTTCGGGATCTCGCGCTGATGCACGACGACATCGGGGTAGATCGACTTGCCGAGATGATCGTCGGTCGAGATGATGGTGCCATGCGGCAGGTGCAGCGTGCGCTCGCCGAGCCGGTCATAATTGCAATCGACCGCCCAGCCCGAAAACTGCCGCTCGAGATAGACGGCGAAGCGGTGCGTGACGGCGCGCTCGCCGATATCCTTCTCGAACAGGAAATCTTCGTGGGCGTAAAACTCCCGGAGCGCCGCGATCACCTTGTTCAGCTCGGTCTGCATCGTGCCTCCGGGCTCATCACGCTCTTAGTTCAGTGTCGTCCCGGCGTAGGCCGGGCCCCACCGCGACATTTATCGTGTACGCACAGTGCACGTACCGAACGCCTAGTCTTCGCCAAACCTCTCCCTGGGGTGATGGGTCCCGGCTTTCGCCGGGACGACGTGGGGAGAGAACTTGGCCTACATCACGACTTCGATCAGCCGCGGTCCCGGCTCGGCGACGGCTTCGGCCAGCGCCTTGTTGAACTCGTCGGCATTGGCGACGGCGCGGCCGGGCACGCCCATGCCCTTGGCCAGCGCCACGAAATCGAGCGTCGGACGATCAAGCCGCAGCATGTCGTTGGCGCGCTGGCCGGGCTCGCCGGCACCGACATTGTCGAACTCGCCGCGCAGGATCTGGTAGATGCGGTTGGCGAACACGATGGTGACGATGTTGAGATTCTCGCGCGCCTGGGTCCACAGCGACTGGATCGTGTACATCGCGCTGCCGTCGCCGACCATGGTGATGACCTTGCGGTCGGGGCAGGCGATCGCCGCGCCGATCGACAGCGGCGTCGAGAAGCCGATCGAGCCGCCCATGTTCTGCAGCCAGTCGTGCGGCGCGGCTGCGGCCGTCGGCGGAAAGAAGCCGCGGCCGGTGGTGAGGGATTCGTCGACCATGATCGCGTTCTCGGGGATCGCACATGCGATCGCCTGCGCGATCGAGGCGAAGGTGAGCGCGCCGGTCGGCTTGACCAGTTCCTGTAACGCCTGCGGCTTGACGTCCCTGGCGCTCGCCTTCACCGCGCCGGCGAGCGCTTCCAGAGCCGCGACCGAATTCTCGCCCCAGGAGGTCATGCGATGGACCTCGCAGCCATCGGGCTTGAGCATGCTCGGCTTGTTCGGGTAGGCGAAGAACGCCACGGGATCGTCGGACTCGACAAGCACGATGTGACGGAACTTTGCCAGCATCGGCAGCGCGTTCTCGATGACGTAATGGATGCGGTCGATCGAGAAGCGGCCGCGGCCACGTGCCATCTTCGGGCGGAAGGTCGGGCCCATCACGGTGCAGCCGGTCTTGCCGGCGATGCGCTCGGCCAGCGCCAGGCCGTGCTCGCTCAGCGCGCTGCCGGTCATCAGGAGCAGCGTGCCCTCGCCGTCACCGTGCAGGATCCTGGCGGCCTGCTCGACCGCCTGCGGCGAGTAGCTGGCGCGCTGCTGCTCGGCCGGGACCTCGGCGATGCCGTCGGCCTCGTTCCAGGCGGTGTCGGCGGGCAGGATCAGGGTCGCGATCTGCGGCGGAGCGCTCTTGGCGGCGGCGATCGCGGCGGCGCCATCAGCGGCGACCGATTTGGCATTCGGCGAGGTGCGGACCCAGGACGACATCGGCCGGGCCAGGCCCTCGATGTCGGAGGTCAGCGGCGCGTTGTAGTCGATGTGGTAGACGGCGTGCTGGCCGACGATGTTGACGATGCCGGAATTGGCCTTCTTGGCATTGTGCAGATTGGCAAGGCCATTGGCGAGGCCGGGGCCGAGATGCAGCAGGGTCGAGGCAGGCTGGCCCTTCATGCGGAAATAGCCGTCGGCCGCACCCGTCACCACGCCCTCGAACAGGCCGAGCACACAGCGCATGCCCGGCACGCGGTCGAGCGCTGCGACAAAATGCATCTCGGAGGTGCCGGGGTTGGTGAAGCAGACGTCCACCCCGCCCTTGACCATCGTCCGCACCAGGCTTTCCGCACCGTTCATTCTGTCTGCTCCCGCAACCGGCGATTTCCAGTGATCCGTCCGACCAATCATTGTTCGCAGGCCCGGTCAAAGCAATAGCCGGCATCGCGGCCCTGCCCCGCATGACGATGCGCCGGCTTGGATAATTTTTTCCGCCAAATGGACGCCGTTGCCGATTTGGTAACGCCATCCGTTAACGATGCCCTGCCTCACGGGGCCGTGGCTTGCGAAATGCCGGCAAATATGGCCTCTGGCTGTCGTTGAATCGATTTTTTTCTGGGGGAAACAATGATCCGCTTTTTTGCCGCGCCGCTTGCCGCAATGGCACTCTTGCTCACTGGCGTGGCCGACGCATCCGCAGCGGGGATGGTGGACTTCACGGGCACCAGCTCCACCGGCTTTCTCGGCGGCGGCGCGAGCCCGATCCCCCGCACCACCGTCATGTACAACGGCAACTATGCCCCCGGCACGATCGTGGTGAACACGGCCGAGCGCCGGCTCTACCTGGTGCTCCAGGACGGCCAGGCGCTGCGCTACGGCATCGGCGTCGGCCGTGACGGCTTCCGCTGGGGCGGGGTGCACAAGATCACCGCCAAGAAAGAATGGCCGGAGTGGACGCCGCCGTCGCAGATGATCGCCCGCCGGCCGGACCTGCCGCGCCACATGAAGGGCGGCATCGAGAATCCGCTCGGCGCGCGCGCAATGTACCTGGGCTCGACGCTCTACCGCATCCACGGCTCCAACGAGCCGGAGACGATCGGCCAGGCGGTGTCCTCGGGCTGCTTCCGCATGACCAATGACGACGTCACCGACCTCTACGGCCGCGTCGGCGTCGGCACCACCGTGGTCGTGCTGAACAACTGACCGGCCGGCCGCGAGCGGAACCTGCTCGGCGCGGGAATTTGCGGACTTGTGCGGAGGCACCGAATACGGCAGCGTTGCGCAACGATGCGCGCCTTCAACCCGCTCTCGGTTCCCCTCCGCATCGCCCTGGTGGCGCTCGCAACGCTCATCTGTGTGCCTGACACCGCTACCAAAGCGATCGCCGGCGAGCTGCCCGCGATCGCCTCACGCCAGCGCACCGAGAAGAAGAGCTTTACCGACGCCGAGATCGTCGACGGTTTCTTCAAGACCGCGTTCGGCGCCGAATACCACCTCGCCGGCCGCGTCGATCGCATCCGCAAGTTCGACGGGCCGGTGCGCGTGTTCGCCGAGACCGACCGGGCCGACCGCAAGGCGCAGCTCGCGAAGGTCGTGGCCGACATCGCCGCGCGCGTGCAGCATCTCGACATCGCCATGACCGACACCAGCGAGGCGGCGAATCTGCGGGTGAAGCTCGTGCGCGACCGCGACCTCTACCGCACCATTGCGAGCTTCTACGGCGCGGAGAAGGCGCGCGATATCCGCACCTCGCTCGATCCGCAATGCCTGTCCGGCTTCCGCAAGAACGATCAATTCGAGATCGAGCATTCCGACGTCATCCTCACCGTCGACATCAGCGATTTCACTTTCCTCGACTGCGCCTATGAGGAGGTGCTGCAATCGCTCGGGCCGATCAACGACACCGCGAGCGTGCCGTGGACGATGTTCAACGACAATGTGTCGATGGGCTATTTCGACGTCTACGACCAGTACATCCTCAACCTGCTCTACGATCCCCGCATCAAGGCCGGCATGACCGTGCTGGAGGTGCGATCGGTGCTGCCCGAAGTGCTCACCGACGTGCGCGCCTGGGTGAAGCGGGTGAACGATCTGAAAGAGCAGTAATCCCGGTCGTCGTGGCGACGTCCTATTGCACCAGATCGGCGACGGTGGTCGCGGCCTTCAGGCCGGTGCCGGTGAGAACCGCAACCGTGGTCTCGTTCGCCTTGATGGCGCCGCTGGCGGAGAGTTTGTCGAGCGCCGCAGCTGCGCTGGCGCTGGTGGGCTCGGTGAACAGGCCCTGCCGCGCCAGACGCCGCAGGGCGGCCACGATCTCGACCTCGGTGAGCGCAACGGTGCCGCCGCCGCTTTCACGCAGCGCAGCGATGATCTCGCGCAGCCGCAGCGGGTGCTTGATCGCGGTGCCCTCGGCGATGGTCTTGTTGACCTCGCGCGCGACGGGCGTGTCGGCGCCGGCCTTGAAGCTGGCGTCGATCGGCGAGCAGTTGAGCGGCTGCGCCGCAAACAGCCGCGGCAGCTTTGCGATCTGCCCCGCCTTCAACAGCTCGCGGAAGCCGAAGGCGCAGCCGAGCAGGCTGCTGCCGGCGCCGACGGGAACGATGACGTTGTCCGGCGCGCGAAAACCGAGGTCTTCCCAGATTTCATAGGCGAACGATTTGGTGCCCTCGAGGAAGAACGGCTGCCAGTTGTGGCTGGCATAGAAAGTCTGGCTCGACTGCCTGATGGCCTCGGCCTCCGACTCCTCGCGCGGGCCCTCGACGAGCTGCACCTCGGCGCCATAAGCACGCACTTGTGCAATCTTGGCTGGCGACGTCGAGGCCGGCGCCAAGATCTTCACGCGCATGCCTCCGGCAGCGCCAAGCCCGGCCATGGACGAGCCGCCATTGCCGGAGGAGTCCTCGAGAATGGCGTCGACGCCGATCTGGCGGAGGAAGGACAGCATGACCGCGGAGCCGCGGTCCTTGAAGCTGCCGGTCGGATTGAACCATTCGAGCTTGAAGAACGGACGCAGATCGTCCCAAGACTGCTGCACCAGCGGCGTGCAGCCAACGCCGAGCGAAATCGGGTCCTTGATCTCCACCGGCAGCGACGCGCGGTAGCGCCACAGCGACCGCGTGCCGCTGTCGATATCCGCGCGCGAGATCCCCGCGCCCGGCGTCACCAGCAGCGGCGTGCGCTCGTCCGAGCACCAGCGCGGCTCGTGAAGCGGATAGAGCTTTCCATTGCGGGGATCGATGTAGCTGGCGGCAGGCATGGCGCACTCCGAAAACGAGGCCGGAGGCTGCAGGGTATGTCTGATTGTCTAGGCCTTGCCTAGTCCGATGCGCTGCATGAGACCCTTGAACCGCGCATCGCCGCGAAGGGGATCGAAGGCGGGGCGGAGCAGGATCGAGGGATTGAAGCGGGCGTCGTAGGCCTTGTCGAGCCAGTAGAGCGCGGCGTCGCGATCGCCGAGACCGACATAGATCAGGGCGATATTGGCCTGCGCCGACGGATAGAGGTCGCCGTGTGCGGCCATGTCGGCGGCGATCCTCGTGGCGTCGTCCTTGCGTCCTGAGAGGGCATAGGCATAAGCGAGGTTGGAATCGAATACGCTGCTGTGGCCGGAGATCTCGATCGCGTCGCGGAATTCGGCGATGGCGTCATCGAAGCGGCCGAGCTGCACCAGGGCCTGACCGAGCTCGTAATGGCCCACGGAGAATCGGGGATCGAGCTCGAGCGTCTTGCGGCTCTGCGCAACCGCCGCGCCGAAATCGTGGACGATGCAGAGCGCATCGGCGATGTCGGCGCCGATGATGAGGGAGAGCGGATCGAGGCTTTGCGCCTGGCTGAACTGCTGCAGCGCCTCGGTCGTCTTACCCGCCAGCATCAGATGCCAGGCGTACCAATGATGCGCGGTGGCGTAGCTGGGGTTGAGGCGGATCGCGGCCTCGTATTCGGAGGCAGCGACGTCCCAGTCCCAGCCGTAGAGATCGAGCGCGAAGGCGAGCGAGGTGTGGGCTTCGCCGAGCGTACCGTCGAGCTCGAGCGCCCTGCTCGCCGCCGCCGTCGCCTTGGAGAACGCCTCCGTGGTCGAGAGCACGCCGTATTCCCAATCACCGGCCAGCGCATAGGCATCTGCAAGGCCGGAATGGGCCTCGGCGGAGTTGCGGTCGATCTCGATGGCCTGGCGGAAATATTTGATTGCCGCCCTGAGTCCGTCGCCGGTGCGCTTGTTCAGGAAGTAACGCCCCTTCAAATAATCTTCGTAAGCCAGAGGATCGATGCTGCGCGGCTTGTCGAAGGCGGCGCGCTCGCCATGGTTCAGCGTGGCGCGTACCTGCCCGGCCACGGCGCGGGCGACGCGGACCTGGAGCGTCAGCGCGTCGCGCACGTCACCTTCGTAGGAGTCGGCCCAGACGCGGCTGTCATCGACGACGTGAATCAGCTGCGCCGTGATCCGGACGCGTCCGTTCGCGCGCATCACGCTGCCCTCAATCACACCGTCGACGTTGAGCTCGCGGGCGATGGCCGCGAGCGATTTGTGCACGCCTTTATATGTCATCGTCGAGGTCCGGGAGATCACCCTGAGCGTATCAACCTTGCCAAGCTCCGTGATCAGCTCGCCGGTCATGCCGTCGGCAAAAAAGTCCTGCGAGGGATCTTCCGAGGTGTCGACGAGCGGCAGCACCGCGAGCGAATGGATCGTTCGCGCCTCCTGACGCCATGGATAGAGCCAGGCCGACAGCGCCACGGCGAGAAGCAGGATCAGACCGATCGAGGCGGCCAGACCCTGCCAGTGACCGACGACGGGACGTGCCGGCAGCGCGGCCTCTGACGCCGGAGCCGGAGCCGGCGAATCGGGTTCACGCGGCGTGCTTCCATCGACGGCGACCGTTACGTCGGCGAGAAAGCGATAGCCCCGGCGCGCCACCGTTTCGACGAAGCGAGGGCTTTCCGCGGAATCGCCGAGCGCCTCCCTGATCTTGCTCACGGCCTTGTTGAGCCCGTGATCGTAGTCGACCACTGTCTGCGGCCAGAGCAACGTGCGCAGCTCCTCGCGCGTCACCACCTCGCCCGGCCGCTCCAGGAGCGCCGCGAGCAATTGAAACGGCTGCTCCTGCAAACGCACCCGCCGGCCGTTCTTGACCAGCTCGCCACTGCGCGGATCGACCTCGAACACACCGAACCTGGTGCGTCTTACAGGCTGCGTCGCGGCGGGTCGGTCGATCAATTCCGGTTCGTGCAGCATGGACGACTCGTCGAAGCGTTGGGGAGGTGCGGCCGGAAGTCGATGATTTCACTCATCTTCCCGGGGGATTGCGATTCCAGAGAAAGATCACCCGCGGTCCATTGAGAGCGGCCGTAGTCGGAGCGAAGAGAGACGCGCACATCAACACGGGATCGCGCGAGGCTGACGATGCAGGACGGCGTCATTGCAAATCGAGACGGCATGCTGACGCTCGACTCGGCTTATAATTTTGCGCGGTTCTTAAGCGGCGACGCTGATGCCGCCGAGCACATCGTGCAGGCGGCTTTCCTGCGCGGCGATGGCGACTCGGGGCGACGAAGCCGGACGTCGATGTTGAGGGGCGTGCGGAATTGCTATCGGACATGGCTGACCACCCGGCGACGACGCGATCGGCAAAGTGATGTATTCGCACACAAGCGGTTACCTGATGCGCGTCCCCCTTCCGTCCTCCGAACGGACGACCGCGCCGACAAAATTTCGGCCCGCACTGACGTCGATGCGAGCGCGCTGCGTTGCGCCATCGAGACCCTGCCGCGTCGCCTGCGCGAGATCCTGGTGCTGCGCGAGATCGACAAGCTGTCCTACCGGGAGATCTCAGAGGTGACGTCGCTGCCGATGGGCGAGGTCATGTCGCGCCTCGCCTGCGCGCGACGCAGGCTTGCCAACCGGGTCAAGCAACGATAAATAATACAATTATATCAATATCTTAAACGAAGTTCGTCGCAAGCAGACCGGCCGGCCGGTATGGCGCCTGCCATTCCAGCCAGCCCTCCCGATGCCCATATGAGGGGCAGACAAACGGCCCTGCCCGCATCGCACGATTAACTTGTCTGTCGCAGCTAGCCGCTACAATATGGTGGATTGCGTCGCCGGGCTCTGGTCCGGCAACGCGGTTGAGCCAGGCCCGTCCGAGCGGCGGGCCGTTGGCTTTTTAGGAGTTTGGCCATGAGCCGCGCGAACCGCACTGAGCATATCCGCCTCACCTCTCATCCGGAGCCGGGCAAGAAAGCCGCCTACCCGATTCACTGGGGCGCCACTGACGCGCGCGCCCGCGGTCCAATCATCGGCACGGTGTCGCGCGCCGGGGATCGCAACGTGATCGGCAGCCACGGCGGCTCCTACGCGATGTACCGCGCACTCGCCGTCTCCGCCGGCGCGCTCGATCCGATTCGCAGGCCAGATCTCACCAACACCTTCCCGGCCGCGACCATCGGACCGTTCGAGCAGTGGCGCGATCCCGCAAAGATCGTCGCGCTCGATCCCTGGGGCCATCTGGTCGCCGAGAATTTCGGCAAGGACATCGCCGAGGGCGTCGATATCCGTCCGAGCATCGCGATCACGCGCGCACGGCTCGACCTGCCCG
Source organism: Bradyrhizobium sp. T-1 (assembly GCF_053592855.1). Taxonomy (NCBI): domain Bacteria; kingdom Pseudomonadati; phylum Pseudomonadota; class Alphaproteobacteria; order Hyphomicrobiales; family Nitrobacteraceae; genus Bradyrhizobium; species Bradyrhizobium sp. T-1. The sequence goes on from NZ_CM132115.1 coordinate 7,085,943, forward strand.
AAATTCGCGAGGCACTGGCCGCCAAGCGCCTGCGCGCCGACGGCGAGGTCGTCCACGCCAATGGCAGTGTTTCCGTGGTGAAGATCGCGATCGATCCGGTCTGGTACCTGCCGGGCCTTGCCGAGCGCTTCAAGACCAACGAGACCGAGCTGCGCCGCACGCTGTTCGAGCAGACCGCCGGCATGTTCCCCGAGCTCGTGACCCGGCCGGACCTGAAAGTGTTTTTGCCACCGATCGGCGGCACCACCGTCTATATGTTCGGCGATGTGACAAAGCTGCCGGACCATCGCACCAAGATCACCTGCCGCGTGCATGACGAGTGCAACGGCTCGGACGTGTTCGGCTCCGACATCTGCACCTGCCGGCCCTATCTCATTCACGGCATCGAGGAATCCGCGCGCGGCGCGCAGGAAGGCGGGCTCGGGCTCGTCGTCTACAACCGCAAGGAAGGCCGCGCGCTCGGCGAGGTCACCAAATTCCTGGTCTACAATGCGCGCAAGCGCCAGGAGGACGGCGATGCCGCCGCCGCCTATTTCGAGCGTACCGAATGCGTCGCGGGTGTCCAGGACGCGCGCTTTCAGCAATTGATGCCCGACACCATCCACTGGCTGGGCCTGAAGCGCATCGACCGCTTCCTGTCGATGAGCGACATGAAGTACGACGCGCTGACCTCACAGGGCATCGACATCGTCGAACGCGTGCCGATCCCGCCCGAGCTGATCCCGGCCGACGCCTATGTCGAGATCGCCGCGAAGAAGGCGGCCGGCTATTACTCGACGGACATCGCGCCCGAGAAGGACGTCGACGGCGTGGTCGGGCGTTCGCTGGAAAAATACTGATCGATTGATGGCGCACGCTTTGGAACACGAGGCACGCGCGCTGCTCACCGCAAAGGCGGTTCGCGCGCGCGCCGGGCAAATGCTCGACATCGGCCTGCACAACGGGCTCACGCATTTCACCATCGATCTCGATCGGATGGACGGCGTCGCGGAGGCCGTGCTGGCTGTCACGCGAAAAGCCTATCCGACGCTCGATATTCCCTTCCACGCGCGGTGGCGACACTTCGTGTTCGGCGGCGTCGACCGTTGGGCACAGCTGGCCGACGCGGCGTCATGGCCTGATCGTGCGGCACGGGCGCGTGCGGAATTCGACCTTGCCATCGTCAGCGTGCTGCTCGATGCCGGCGCAGGTGCCACGTGGCGCTATCGCGACGCCGCGACGGGACAAGCGATCGGCCGCTCCGAGGGGCTTGCGATCGCAAGCCTCGATATGTTTACCGGCGGACTCTTTTCGCGGGACACGCGCGCACTGTTCAGGGTCGATGCGGATGTACTTACCAAGCTGCCGCTCTCGGCATTGACTTCAGCCTTTCAGGCGAGCGACGCCAATCCGCTGCTCGGCCTGGAGGGACGCACCGATCTGCTTCATCGCCTTGGCAAGCAGGTCGCGTCGCGCGCCGACATTTTCGGCCTGCACGACACGCCACGGCCGGGCGGCCTGTTCGATCATATCGCGGCGCACGCCGTAGGCGGCGCCATCCCGGCCCCCGCGATCCTGTCGGCGGTGCTGAACCAGCTCGGCCCGATCTGGCCGTCGCGGCTCGAACTCGCCGGCGTCCCGCTCGGCGATTGCTGGCGTCATCCAGCGATCAAGGCTGATGATGCGACCGTCGGCCTCGTGCCGCTGCACAAGCTGTCACAATGGCTGAGCTATTCCCTGATCGAGCCGCTCCAGCGCGCAGGCTTCGACGTCACCGATATCGACGGCCTCACCGGGCTTGCGGAATACCGCAATGGCGGCCTGTTCGTCGATCACGAGGTGCTGCGCCTGCGCGACGCCGCGGACGCCGAGCGTGCGCATGCGGTGGATTCGCTGCTCGTCGTCGAATGGCGCGCGCTGACCGTCGCGCTGCTGGATCGTGTTGCCGAACTGGTTCGCGCCAAGCTCGGCCGCACGCCAGAGTCGCTGCCGCTCGCCAGCATCCTGGAAGGCGGCACCTGGGCAGCGGGCCGCGCCATCGCGTTTTCGCGTCGTACCGATGGCTCGCCGCCGCTCAAGGTGATCAGCGACGGCACTGTTTTCTAAACCCTCTCCCCTTGTGGGAGAGGGTGCCTCGCGAAAGCGAGGCGGGTGAGGGGTTCTCTCCGCGGACCCATCTCTCGGTGAAATTCGCGGAGAGAACCCCTCATCCGGCGCGCTTTGGAGTGCAATTGCACTCCAAAGCGCGCCACCTTCTCCCACAAGGGGAGAAGGGAAGAAGCGAGAGCATCCGATCATGGAAGGCGTCACGATCGTCGATCACCCGCTGGTGCAGCACAAGCTGACACTGGTGCGCGACAAGTCCATCTCGACAAAGTCGTTCCGCGAGCTGATCAAGGAGATCGGCATGCTCTTGTGCTACGAGGTGACGCGTGACCTGCCGCTCACTGACACCGTGATCGAAACACCGCTGGCGACGATGCACTCGGCCAAGATCGCGGGCAAGAAGCTGGTGTTCGTGCCGATGCTGCGCGCGGGCACTACCTTCGTCGACGGCATGATGGATCTGGTGCCGACCGCGCGCGTCGCCCATATCGGCCTCTATCGCGAGCCCGAAAGTTTTGCCGCGGTCGAGTACTTCTTCAAGTCGCCGTCCGATCTCGGCGAGCGCCTCGCGATCGTGGTGACGCCCGTCGTCGCAACCGCCAATACGGCGGTGGCTGCAATCGACCGGCTGAAGGAGCGCGGCGCCAAGGACATTCGCCTCGCCTGCCTGATCGCCGCGCCGGAAGGGCTCGAGCGCCTGCGCGGCTTGCATCCGGACGTGCCGATCTGGACCGCGGCGGTGGACGAAGGCCTCGACGACAACGGCTTCATCCTGCCGGGCCTCGGCGATGCCGGCGACCGCGCCTACGGAACGCGATAGCCGCGAAGAAGGTGCGCTCCCTCTCCCGCTTGCGGGAGAGGGTTGGGGAGAGGGTGTCTCCGCAACGGGACAAACCCCAAGAGGAAAGAACCCTCACCCGCCACGCGCGGGACGATGCTTCGCATCGCCCGGGGCGTGTCGGCCTCTCCCGCAAGCGGGAGAGGCTGAACCGAACCCGCGGCCAATAGATTCGACTTACAGCTGCAGCCTTCAAATCTTCCCGCTGCCGCAGACACCCTTCAGCGCCTGCCATTCGGTGTTCGTCAACAGCGGCGGGCCGGAGGCGGGACGGTCTTCCTTCGTCATACGGGCGAGCCGGTCCTCGGTGAGCGGATGGCTTGCCAGGATCGTCGCGAAGCTCGAGCCACCCTCCTTGCCGGTGATGCGGAACATCAACTCAGCCGCAGGCTTCGGCGAGCGGCCGAGCGCATGCATGGTCTCGATCGCAAAGGTATCGGCGGCGGTTTCAGCCTCGCGCGAATAGGAGGCTTCGACCACGCTGCGCGAAGCGAAGATCACCGCGGACGAGCCGGTGACGTCGCCGAACAACAGGCCGATCAGGAACGAGGTGCCGCCGTTGTAGATCAGGCCGCGCATGTTGTCGTGATGCCTGAGGTGGCCGAGCTCGTGAGCGAGAATGCCGGCGAGTTCGTCCGGACTTTCTGCCTTGTCGAGCAGGCCACTCAGCACGAAGACCTTGCCGCCCGGCAGCGCGAACGCATTCGGCACCGAGGTTCGGAGCACGCCGGCGGTCATGGCATCGTCATCGAGGCCGGCGGCGTCGCGCAGGCGGTTGACGAGCTTGCCGAACGCCGCCTGACCGGCCGGGTCGTTGCAGGAGCCACCGCGGAAGATCGTTTTCACCTGCACCTCGGACGCATCGCCAATGCGCCGCTCGATCGGCTTCGGCACCAGCGGCGCGAGGCGATCGGCGGCCAACGGCACGCCGAACAGCACGACGCAGACGATGGAGACGGCCGCCGCAACCGACCAGCCGACAATCTTCGCAATGCCGCGGCGGGTGGTCTGATGCTCGTCGAGACGAAGACATCTTGCGACGAGATCGACCGAGAAAGCCGCATCGCGGATCTCGAGCCGCGCCAGTGGCGGCGCGGACCTCGCGGTGAGGCGCAGAATGCCGGCAGGACTGTCGGCCCGCCGAATTTCATCATAGGCCCAGCGCGTGACGGTGGGGCCAGCCTGCCCATCGCTCAGCTCGGCGATCTCGAGTGCGTCGCCGAGCGTCAGCACGACCTGCCGCCGGCGGCTCGACAGGCCATCGAAGAAGATCGCCGGCTGTCCGGGTTTCGTCCCGAGGTCGGGCTCGGCCGTCACATCACTCACATCTAGAATCCCGCGACATCGAGTCCATCGGCAAAGCCTTCGCCGAGCGCGCTGGCAAGCTCGCCACTGGCGCGGACGTCGGACGCTGCGCCAATATTATGCACTTCGACGGTTTCCAGCACCTTGGCCCAGAGATCGCGCTGGAGATAGACCCGCATGATGATGTTCATGGCGAGCGCCAGCGCGAAATAACCGATCACCATCATCACCAGCATCGGGATGCTCTTGGCTGCGTGGCCTGGCCCGAATACTTGCTCGGCCGGCACGCCACTCACCTTGACGACGAGCAAGGTGGCGCCGCCGATATAGAGGCCGAACAGGGTCGTGAGCAGCACCCACCAGCCGACCATCTTCCAGTAAAGGCCGTAGAAGGCATTGTGCGGCAGGTCCGAGGACAGGCTGACGTCGCCGATGCGGATGCCGTTCAACCACCAGCGCCATTCGCGCGCCTTGAACTCGGCATAGAAGAACGGCGCAAGCGGGATGATGATCATCGCGATCGGGCTCAGCAGCCACAGCCACCAGCCACGCTTGAAGAACTCCCAGCCGTTGCCTTCGAAGTCGCCTTGCAGATCGCCGAAATGCGTATGCTGCATCTTGTAGCGCTCCAGCGACGCCTCGCGCCATGGCAGCGCCAGGCCGAGCGTCAGGAACACCAGGAGGCCCCACAGCATCGCGCGGAACGAATAGGCCCAGCCCGAGCCGTCCATCCAGAACCTGACGCCGCGCCAGACCGTGCGCGTCAGCCGGTAACGCCGTGCGCGAAAGATCGCGAACTGGCCGAAGGCATAGAAGGAGATGAACAGCGGCATCGAGGCAAAGCCTTGCCAGCGCTCGAACTCGATGCCGACGAGGAAATAGGCGAGATAGATCGGCACCAGGATCGCGAGCGCGAACAGGAAGCCGACCAACAGCTCCTTGGCCCGGCCGGTATATTCAGCGGCATCGCCGTCGACCGCGGTGTTCGACCACAAATGGCGACGAATGTCGGTAACGAGCCAGAAGCGGTAGAAGCCGAAAGTGACAAGCTCCAGCATGGCCCCCTTGGTGACCATTTTGCGGAACTCGGTGCGGTTGCCGGTGAAGTCGACCCGCATCGGCGGCAGCGGCGGCGGGACCGGTTCGGAGCCCGCGGGGGCCCATTGCATGTCGTTCACGGCGGCAACCTCGGGATGCGGATAAGATCCGCTCAAACTATAGATCAGAGATTAGTCGATCCCCAAGATGGGCGGGTTCGATTTACCTCGGTTTCGAGCGAATTATCGCGTGATTTCATCGGCTGAGGCGTGCTTGAGATCACGTTGGTGAAGTCCCGCAGCCCGGATTTCGCTTTGCTCCATCCGGGCTGCGCACCTCGCTTGCGGCAAAACTGCCGCTTGCTCCGAAGCGCGTAACGCGTTGTAATTGCGCTTCAAATACCGCAGCGCAGAATTCAATGAGAACGCGCGGTTCATGCCAGGGAGAGCGGTCATGCACGGGACCATCGAGAGCGCCGCAAACATCGACGCACTGCGCGAGCGCGCTGCGTCACTGCCGCTGGCACAATATGATCCCGGCGATCCCGAATTGTTCAGGACCGATACGTTCTGGCCCTATTTCGATCGCCTGCGTCGCGAAGATCCCGTGCACTATTGCAAGGATTCGATGTTCGGGCCGTACTGGTCGGTAACGCGCTACAACGACATCATGGAGATCGAGACCAATCATTCGGTGTTCTCCTCGGCCTCCTCGCTCGGCGGCATCACCATCCGCGACATCGATCCCGATTTGCGCCGCGAGAGCTTCATCGCGATGGACCCGCCGCGGCATGCCGCGCAGCGCAAGACCGTGGCCCCGATGTTCACGCCGACGCATCTGGACAATCTCGCGCTCAACATCCGCAAGCGCTCGGCCGAGTGCCTGGACAATCTGCCGCGCGGCGAAGTGTTCGACTGGGTCGACCAGGTTTCGATCGAGCTAACCACACAGATGCTCGCGGTGCTGTTCGACTTCCCCTGGGAGGACCGCCGCAAGCTGACGCGCTGGTCGGACATCGCGACCACCATCCCGGGTCCCGACGGCCTCGTCGCGACCGAAGACGAGCGTCAGGCCGAGCTTGCGGAATGCGCAGGCTATTTCGCGCGGCTGTGGAAGGAGCGCATCGCGCAGCCGCCGAAGAGCGACCTGCTTTCGATGATGGCCCATGGGGCCGCAACCCGCGACATGGATGCCAAGAACTTCCTGGGCAATCTCGTCCTTTTGATCGTCGGCGGCAACGACACCACCCGCAACACCATGTCGGGCTCGCTTCTCGCGCTGAGCCAGTATCCGGATCAGTACCGCAAGCTGCGCGAAAACCCCGCGCTGCTCGACAGCTTCGTGCCGGAGGTGATCCGCTGGCAGACGCCGCTGGCGCATATGCGCCGCACCGCGCTTGCCGATTTCGAGTTCCGCGGCAAGCACATCAAGAAAGGTGACAAGGTCGTGATGTGGTACGTCTCGGGCAACCGCGACGAGGAGGCGATCGAGAAGCCCTACGATTTCGTTATCGACCGCGCCCGCCCACGCACGCATCTGTCGTTCGGCTTCGGCATTCACCGCTGCGTCGGATTGCGGCTTGCCGAACTCCAGCTCAAGATTATCTGGGAGGAGATCCTGAAGCGGTTCGACCATATCGACGTGGTCGGCGAGCCGAAGCGGGTGTATTCGAGTTTCGTAAAGGGTCTTGAAACCTTACCGGTCAAGATTGCGGCGTAAAGCAACGCCCCACGGGAGCCACCACCATGAACATTCAAACGCCGGTCAGAGTGGACAAGGCCGAACGCATGCGCCGCGCCCGCGAGGAGGCTTATGCGACGCCGCTGGCGCAATTCCACCCGGGCGCTCCGAGGCTGTTCCAGGACGACACCTTGTGGCCGTGGTTCGAGCGGCTGCGCAAGGAAGAGCCGGTGCATTACTGCACCAATGCGCCGATCGAGCCGTACTGGTCGGTGGTGAAATACAACGACATCATGCATGTCGACACCAATCACGGCCTGTTCTCCTCGGACTCGACGCTCGGCGGCATCTCGATCCGCGACGTGCCGGAGGGCTACGACTGGCCAAGCTTCATCGCGATGGACCAGCCCAAGCATTCGTCGCAGCGTAAGACCGTGTCGCCGATGTTCACGCCGACACATCTGGACGAGCTCGCAAAGCTGATCCGCCAGCGCTCGCAGACCGTGCTCGACAATCTGCCGCGCAACGAGACCTTCAACTTCGTCGAACGCGTCTCGATCGAGTTGACGACGCAGATGCTGGCGACCCTGTTCGACTTCCCCTGGGAAGAGCGGCGCAAGCTGACGCGCTGGTCCGACGTCTCCACCGCGCTGCCGAAGAGCGGCATCGTCGAATCCGCCGAGCAGCGCCGCCGCGAGATGGACGAGTGCTACGCCTACATGTCGAAGCTGTGGAACGAGCGCGTCAACTCGGCGCCGCGCAACGATTTGCTGTCGCTGATGGCCCACAATGCCGCGACGCGCTTCATGGATCCCGACAACCTGATGGGCAACATCATCCTGCTCATCGTCGGCGGCAACGACACCACGCGCAACACCATGACCGGCTCGGTGCTGGCGCTGAACGAGAACCCCGAGCAGTACGACAAGCTCCGCGCCAACCCAGGACTGATCGACACCATGGTGCCGGAGGTGATCCGCTGGCAGACGCCGCTCGCGCATATGCGGCGCACGGCGCTCCAGGATACCGAGATCGGCGGCAAGCACATCAGGAAGGGCGATCGCGTCGTGATGTGGTACGTCTCCGGCAACCGCGACGAGGAGATGATCGAGAAGCCGAACGAGTTCATCATCGACCGCACCCGGCCGCGCACCCATCTCTCGTTCGGCTTCGGCATCCACCGCTGCGTCGGCATGCGGCTTGCCGAATTGCAGCTCCGGATCGTCTGGGAGGAGATGCTGAAGCGCTTCGACCGGATCGAGGTCGTCGGCGAACCGAAGCGGATCTATTCGAGCTTCATCAAGGGATATGAGTCGCTGCCGGTGCGGATACCGGGGTAGCCCATTTCAGGCGAGGTCCACTTCTGGGATAGCTCCTAGGCAACTGCCTCGTGGCAAGCCGCCTCGTCAATCTCCGCTGTCATGCCCCGCCTTGTGCGCAATTGCGCACTGGGGCGGGCATCCAGTACGCCGCAGTCTCTCGGTTCCAGCCGCGCCGCCTCTGGAATACTGGATCGCCCGCATAAGGCGGGCGATGACAGCGGCGTATGGGGCAGCCAGCTATAGAATTTCGGCATGACAGCTCGCGCCAGATGCGAAGACAACGCGGCGCCTGACTGTTCTACGACAGCAGCGCATCTAACTCAATTTGATGTCCCACACGCCTTCCTTGCGGCAGGCGGCGACCTCCTCGCGCAACAGCGCGGTGACGGCCAGCGAGGCCGTCGAGGCCGGGCGGTCGATCGGAGAGGCGAAAATGAGCTCGCGCGTCATAGGCTTGGAGACGGCAGCGGTTTCCAGCCGCCCGTCCGCGACCTCGCCGTGCACCGATGACGGCGGCAACAACGCGAAGCCGAGCCCTTCCTCGACCAGGCTCGTCAACACGCGAAACGAATCCGCCTCCAGCTGGACGTTGAGCTTGATCTTGCGCTGGGCGGCGGCGTGCTCGATCAGCGCACGGAGACCGTGCGAATGACTGGGCAGCACCAGCCGCTGCCGCAGCAGCCAGCCGACATCGATGCTCCTCTTGCGCGCGAGCCCGCAGCCGCGCGGGCCGACCGCGACGATGTTGTCGCGACCGAGGCTCTCGACGTTGAGATGCAGATCGGCCGAGCGGCCGTAGAGGATAGCAAGGTCCATCTCGCCGCGATGCAGCCATTCGACGAGATGGCCGCTGTAGCTTTCGACAATGCGCAGCGAGATGCCGGGAAACTTTTCGACGCAGCGCCGCGCAAAGCGCGCCGACAACACGCAGCTCACGGTCGGAACCAGGCCGAGCACGACCTGGCCGGACGGCGGTCCCTTGGCCGACTGGATGTCGTCGCGGATCTGGTCGATCTGCCGCACGATGCCGGAGGTGCGCGCCAGCAGAAGCCGGCCCGCTTCGGTCAGCACCATGCCGCGGCCGTTGCGCGTGAACAGTTCCGTGCGCAGCTCGTGCTCCAGCAGCTTGATCTGCCGGGACAGTGCCGGCTGCGCTACGCGCAAGGTGTCGGACGCCTTGCTCAGGCTGCCGAGCTCCGCCACGCAACTGAAGGTCCTGAGCTGCCGGAAATCCATGCTTGCCAATCCTGGAAGGCTACTCCATACGCTATAGCAAATGAGCATAGGGGGCTGGCGATGTTTTCACAACGCCAGAGGATCGGCCGGCGTTATCTTAACTGCCGCTAGACACGAGAAACGCCATGAGTGAAGACCACCACAGCGACGATCACGCCGACATCCGCGAAGCCGTCGCAAAACTCTGCGCGCAGTTCCCCGGCGAATATTGGCGCAAGCTCGATCGCGAGATGGCCTACCCGAAGGCCTTCGTCGACGCGCTGACGCAGGCGGGCTATCTCTCGGTGCTGATCCCCGAGGAATATGGCGGAGCGGGCCTGAAGCTCTCGGCCGCAGCCGCGATCTTGGAGGAGATCCAGCGCGCGGGCTGCAACGGCGGCGGCTGCCATGCCCAGATGTACACGATGGGCACCGTGCTGCGACACGGCAGTGCCGAGCAGAAGGCAAAATACCTGCCGAAGATCGCGAGCGGCGAATTGCGGCTGCAGGCGTTCGGCGTCACCGAGCCGACCAGCGGCACCGATACCTCCTCGCTGAAGACCTTTGCGCGCAAGGAAGGCAACGACGGCTACATCGTCAACGGCCAGAAGATCTGGACCAGCCGCGCCGAACATTCCGATTTGATGGTGCTTCTGGCGCGCACCACGCCGAAGGAGCAGGCCAAGAAGCGCACCGATGGTCTCTCCGTGTTCATCGTCGACATGCGCGAGGCCAAGAACAACGGCCTCGAGATCCGCCCGATCCGCACCATGATGAACCATGCCACCACCGAAGTGTTCTTTACCGACATGAAGGTGCCGGCGGAGAATCTGATCGGCGAGGAAGGCAAGGGTTTTCGCTACATCCTCTCCGGCATGAACGCCGAGCGCATCCTGATCGCCGCCGAATGCATCGGCGACGCCAAATGGTTCATCGCCAAGGCGACCAACTACGCCAAGGAGCGCAGCGTTTTCGGCCGGCCGATCGGCCAAAATCAAGGCATTCAGTTCCCGATCGCCAAGGCCTACGCCTCGATGCGCGCCGCCGAGCTGATGGTGAAGGAAGCGACGCGCAAATACGAGGCCGGGCTCGACTGCGGCGCCGAGGCCAACATGGCCAAGATGCTGGCGGCCGATGCGTCCTGGGAAGCGGCGAACGCCTGCATCCAGACCCACGGCGGCTTCGGCTTCGCCGAGGAGTACGACGTCGAGCGCAAGTTCCGCGAGACGCGGCTGTATCAAGTCGCGCCGATCTCGACCAACCTCGTGCTCTCCTTCGTCGCCGAGCATGTGCTCGGCATGCCCCGCTCATACTGAGGCAGATATCATGGGAGCACTTGACGGGATCAGGGTGATAGCGGTCGAGCAGGCGGTGGCGGCGCCGTTCTGCTCGTCGCGGCTGGCGGACGCCGGCGCGGAAGTCATCAAGATCGAGCGGCCCGAGGGCGATTTCGCGCGTGGCTATGACGCGGCGGCCAAGGGTCAGAGCAGCTACTTTGTCTGGCTCAACCGCGGCAAGCAATCCGCCGTCGTCGACCTCGCCACCAAGGAGGGGCGCGCGGAGCTGGAAAGACTGATCGCGAGCGCCGACGTGCTGGTGCAGAACCTCAAGCCGGGCTCGATGGACAAGCTCGGTTTTTCGCGCGAGCGGCTGCTGAAGGATTACCCAAAGCTGATCTCGTGCACGATCACCGGCTATGGCGACGAAGGCCCCTACGCGCATCGCAAGGCCTATGATCTGCTGATCCAGGCCGAGAGCGGCCTCGCCTCGATTACCGGCAATCCCGACGGCGCCTCGCGCGTCGGCATGTCGATCGTCGATGTGGCGACCGGCGCCACCGCGCATGCGGCGATCCTGGAGGCGCTGATCGCGCGCGGGCGCACCGGCAAGGGCGCCGACATCCGCATCTCCATGTTCGACGTGATGGCGGACTGGTGCACCGTGCCGCTGCTCAACGCCGAGGCCGGCAATCCGCCGAAGCGGATGGGGCTGCGTCATCCCTCGATCGCGCCCTATGGCGTATTCAGCTCGAAGGACGGCAAGGACATCCTGATCTCGATCCAGAGTGAGCGCGAGTGGAAGACGCTCTGCGCCGAGGTGCTGGACCGGCCCGATCTACCGGCCGATCCCCGCGTTGCCAACATGGTGGAGCGCGTGCGCAATCGCGATTTCACCGACAAGACGGTGGCGGATATTTTCGGCAGGATGACGCGCGACGAGCTGCTGAAGCGGCTGTCGGATGCCGATATCGCCTTCGCCGAGGTCAACACCATGAGCGACCTCACCAACCATCCGCACCTGCGCCGCATCGAGGTGGATACGCCGAACGGCCGCGTCAGCTATCCGGCGCCGGCGCCGATCATTGTCGGCGAGACCCGCAGCTATGGGGCCGTCCCGGCCATCGGCCAAAATCCGAAGAAGTAAGAAGAGCGAGGCGCCATGACCGGAAAGCTCGACATCGATCATCTGCGGCAATGGATCGGCCGCAGCGAAGAGGCGACCGACATCGTCACCGCACAGCTCGTCAAGGGCCTGCGCGCGACGCTGTTCCAGGAGGTCGGCACGCCCCGGGCGGGGGACGCTGCGCCGTTCACGGTGCATTGGTGCCTGGCGCAGCCGGTGTTTTCGATGTCGATGCTTGGGCCCGACGGCCACCCCACCCGCGGCGGCTTTCTGCCGCCGGTGCCGCTGCCGCGCCGGATGTGGGCCGGCGGCGAGATCGAGTTTTTGCAGCCTTTGCGCGTCGGTGATGAATCGACGCGGACGTCGCGCATTGCCGATGTACAGGTGAAGACGGGCTCGACCGGCCCGCTGTGCTTCGTCTCGGTCGAGCACAGCATCTCCTCGCCGCGCGGTGTTGCCGTCCGCGAGCGGCAGGACATCGTCTACCGCGAGATGACGAGCAGCGCGCCGGCTGGCGGCAAGGCCCCGCCTCCGCCGCCGAAGGCCCAGCACCGCGAAACCCATGTCTCAGATTCCGTGCTGCTGTTTCGCTACTCCGCGCTGACCTTCAACGGCCACCGCATCCATTACGACCGCGATTACGTCACCAAGGTCGAGGGTTATCCGGGCCTGATCTTCCACGGCCCGCTGCAGGCGGCGCTCATCATCGAGATGGCGGCCAAACTGCGCGACGGCAAGGCGCCGAAGAAGTTCATCTATCGCGGCGTGCAGCCGCTGTTCGAGGGCAGCGAGTTTTCCATCAACGCCAATGAGACCGCTGATGGCATAGAGCTGTGGACCGCGAATGCGGAAGGACAGCCGACGATGAAGGGGACGGCGGTGTGGTAATCTCGTCATTCCGGCGCGGTCCGCAGGACCGAACTCTGGTGCGCAATTGCGCACCAGAGAATCTCGAGATTCCGGGTTCGCTTCGCGCCCCGGAATGACGACCCAATAACAAGCACCCAGGGGACGGAAACCAATGGCCAAGAACGGCAAGACCGGCAGCAAGTCCGTCACCGTCAAGCAGGCGACGCTCGACCTGCTGCGCGCCTTCGGCATCGACAGGGTATTCGGCAATCCCGGCTCGACCGAGCTTCCGTTCCTGAGCGACTGGCCCGGCGACATCGACTACGTGCTGGCGCTGCAGGAAGCCTCCGCCGTCGGCATGGCCGACGGTTATGCGCAGGCGACGCGCAATGCCGGCTTCGTCAATCTGCATTCGGCGGCCGGCGTCGGCAACGCGCTCGGCAACATCTACACCGCACATCGCAACCAGACCCCGCTGGTGATCACCGCGGGCCAGCAGGCGCGCTCGATCCTGCCGCTGCAGGCATTCCTTTATGCCGAGCGCGCGTCGGAGTTTCCGCGGCCCTACGTGAAGTACAGCGTCGAGCCGGCCCGCCCTGAGGATGTGCCGGCGGCAATCGCGCGGGCCTATTACACCGCGATGCAGCCGCCGTGCGGGCCGACCTTCGTGTCGATTCCGATCGACGACTGGGCTCATGCCTGCGCGCCGGTCGAGGCGCGCAAGGTCAGCCGCGAGATCGGCCCCGAGCCTGACGCGATGAAGGCGCTGGTTGCCGCCCTCGGCTCGGCAAAGCACCCTGCCCTCGTCGTCGGCCCCGGAATTGATCGCGCCGGCGCTGTGGACCTGATGGTGCGCGTGGCCGAAAAGGCCAAGGCGAGTGTCTGGGTCAGCCCGTTCTCGGCGCGCTGCTCGTTCCCCGAGCGGCATCCGCAATTCGCAGGGTTCCTGCATGCCTCGCCGGCACAGCTCTCCGACGCGCTGCGTGAGCACGACCTCATCGTCGTCATCGGCGCACCCGTGTTCACTTTCCATGTCGAAGGCCATGCCGCGATCTTTGACGGCGGCGCGACGATCTTCCAGATCACCGACGATGCGGATGCCGCCGCGGTGACGCCGGTCGGCACCAGCATCATCGCGACCATGAAGCCCGCGTTGAGCCTGCTGCTCGACATGCTCCCGGAGAGCAGGCGCGCCGCGCCAAAGGGCCGCACGCTGCCCCCCGCACCGCAAGCGGCCGATCCACTGCCGGTCGAATTCCTGCTGCATTCGCTGTCGCAGGCGATGCCGGATGGCTCCTCGCTGGTCGAGGAAGTGCCCTCGCACCGGCCGGCGATGCAAAAATTCCTGCCGATGCGCGGCCAAGACAGTTTCTACACCATGGCGAGCGGCGGCCTCGGCTACTCGCTACCGGCTGCCGTCGGCATGGCGCTCGGCAAGCCGAACAGCCGCACCGTTTGCCTGATCGGCGACGGCTCGGCGATGTATTCGATCCAGGCACTATGGACCGCCGCACAGCGCAAGCTGCCGCTGACCATCGTCGTCATCAACAATTCCGGCTACGGCGCGATGCGCTCGTTCAGCCAGGTGATGCAGGTGCGCAACGTGCCGGGGCTGGAGCTTCCGGGGATCGATTTCGTGCGGCTGGCCGAAGGCATGGGATGTCATGCGGTGCGGGTGAGCAAGGCGGCGGACCTGGGCGAGGCGCTGAAGCGCGGGATGACGTTCAAGGGGACGAGCCTGGTGGAGGTCGTCGTGGATTCGGCGGTGCCGGTGCTGTACGGGCAGAAGCATTAGCGGCGCTACGCCAATCCACATCGTCGTCCTGGCGAAGGCCGGGACGACAGCGAGTGCTTGACATGAGCGGCGCCAAATCACGCCGCCAGAAATCCCCCGTCCGCCGCCAGCACGTGGCCAACCACATACGACGACGCATCCGACGATAGCCAAACGACGGCTTCCGCCACCTCCTCCGGCGTGCCCATGCGCCGCAGCGGCAGGCCGGCGCCCACGGTTGCGACATCGCCGACGCCGGCGCTCAGCATCATATCGGTGACGACGCGGCCCGGCGCGATGGCGTTGATGCGGATACCGCGCGGAGCATTCTCCATCGCCACCGAGCGCGTCAGCGAGATCGCGGCGGCCTTCGAAGCCGAATACAGCGAGAAACCGGGATTGGGATTGCGCACGCCGCTGACGGAGGCGTTGACCACGATGCTGCCGCGTCCCTGCGCCAGCATTGCCGGCAATTGATGGCGGAGGCACAAAAACAGCGCACGGACATTGGTGTCGAACACGCTGTCGTAGATGTCGGTGCCCTGCTGTTCCAGCGGTGCGCGGCGCTCCTGGAAGCCGGCGTTGTTGAAGGCGACGTCGAGCCGGCCGCAACGCTCGACGGCGGCGCGCACCAGACGTTCGACGTCGTCCTCGTGCGTAATGTCGGTCTTGACCGCGATCGCGGTCGCACCGATCTCGCGGCAGGCAGCCGCGGCGGTTTCGATCTCGGCCTCGCGGCGGCCCGCAACAATCACCGCCTCGGCGCCCTCGGCCGCCATCCGCAGCGCAGTCGCGCGGCCGATACCGCTGCCGCCGCCCGTGACGAGGCAGACCTTGCCTCTCATCCGCATCCCGGTTGGCAAAGCTCCGCTCATGGCCGACTCCAAAACGCTTGCGTGCGCCGTTGCGCGCATATAGTTGTATGATACAACTATATGCCGGGAGTCAAGATGTGACCGAACGTGCGCTGGTCGACGACATCCGCGCCGCCTCGCGGCTGATGGTTCGCGAGCTTGGCTTCATGGATTCGACGGTGGCTGCATCGGACTATCCGCCGTCGGCCGTGCATACGATTCTGGAGATCGGCATCCGCGGCCCGCTGACGTCAGGCGAGCTCGGCAATTTCTTGCGGCTGGAGAAATCCAGCGTCAGCCGCCTGGTGCGCAAGCTGATCGATTGCGGCGAGCTCAGGGAAACGCCGGATGAGCTTGATGCCCGCAGCAAGCTGCTGTCGCTGACGGCGAAGGGCCGGCGCACGCTGGAAGCGCTGCACGCATTCGGCCGGCAGCAGGTGCGCGGCGCGCTTGCGACGCTGACCGAGGCAGAGCAGCAGACGGTGCGCGAGGGGATGATGCTTTATGCGCGGGCGCTCAGGCAGAGCCGGGTGGAGGATGGGGTGGAGACCGCGTAGCCACCAGCGTCGTCCCGGCGAAGGCCGAGGCGACGGCAAGCGTTTGGCGCAAGCGGTGCGTCAAAGACACCCTCCCCTACTTCCCGAACTCCTCCCGCATCTTGGCCTGGATCTTGGCCATGCCGCCAATCCAGCGGTCGTAATTCTCGGTCTTCTTGCGCATATAGCCGAGCACCTGGGGGTGCGGCAGGATCAGGAAGCTCTCCTGCTCGAGGCCGGCGAGCACGTCCTTCGCGACCTGCTCGGGCGTGAGATCACCATCGCCCGATTGCGGACCCTTGGGGATCGAGCGCAGCATATTGGTGTCGACGCCCTGCGGGCAGAGGATCGAGACCTTGATGTTGTCAACCTTGTGCGAGATCGCGAGATTTTCGGCAAAGCCCACCGCCGCATGCTTGGTGGTGGAATAAGCGGGGCTGCCGACCTGCGACAGCAGGCCTGCGGCCGAGATGGTGTTGAGGAAATAGCCGCCGCCGCGCGCCTTCATGCGGGGAACGAGATGCCGCGCCGCGTAGACATGCGCCATGACGTGGATCGCCCAGCTGCGCTGCCAGGGCTCGTCGGAGGCGCCGCCGGCATTCACCGACATCGGGTCGAAGCCGCCACCGATGCCGGCATTGGAGCAGAACAGACCGATCGGCCCAAACTGCCGCTCGGTCTCCTCGACAACGTGCGAAATTTCTTTTTCCTGCGCGACGTCGCATTTGAAGGCCGCGCCGTCCACCGTCGCCGCGACCGCCCTTGCGTTGGCGGCGTCCATGTCCGCGACCACGACCTTGGCGGCTCCCGCCTTGTGAAAGGCCTCGCACAGCGCCTTGCCGATGCCGTTTGCGCCGCCCGTGACGACCACGACCTTGCCGGTCACCTGCATGCGACGTCTCCTCTTGTCTTATGCCGCGCGCAGCTTATGCCGCTGCGCGGAACCCGCTCAGCTCAACACGAGGTCGAGCACCGCGGTATAATGGCATGCCGCGCCGGCCAAGACAAAGCCGTGCCAGATCGCATTCTGGAAGCGCAGCCGCCGCCAGGCGTGAAAGATCACGCCAAAGCTGTAGAGCAAGCCGCCCGCAAGGATGAAGCCTAGCACCAGCGCCGGCAGCGCCCTGACCACGGCATCGTAGAGCATCACGCCGCTCCAGCCCATCGCGAGGTAGATGCCGACCGAGACGCGATCAAACCGGCCGGGGCAGCAAAGTTTCAACACGATGCCGAGGATCGCCACGCACCAGACGCCGGCGAGGAGCACCATCGCGAACACGCTGTCCCTCACCTCCAGGATGAACGGCGTGTAGGTCGCGGCGATCAGCAGGTAGATCGCGGAATGGTCGAAGCGGCGCAACAGCCATTTGGCGGGCGAGACCGGCCAGAGATTGTAGGTCGCCGACAGCACCAGCATCGACAGCAGCCCGGCGACGTAGATCGAGACGCCGACGACATTGGTCGTATCAGCATAGATCGCCGTCAGCACCACCAGCACGGTCGCGGCGACGATGCCGGCGAGCACGCCGACCGCATGGATGATCCCATCGGCGATCAGCTCGGCGCGATCATAGTGCCAGCCGACCACATCGGCCGCGGCATGAACGGAATTGGAGGCGAGCTGTTTCAGTTGGAAGACGGTCATGGCAATCCGCAAAGGCTGAGGCAATGCCCTCTTGTATGGGTCTTTCGGGACCGGCGCGTCGTTCAATCGGCTGATTTGCCGGAAAAGGCGGTGGAAGTATGAAGCTTGATTTTCCTCACGCAATTGCCACTTTTGTGAACGGCTTCACCGTTCCGCCCGCCCCGAGATCAATCACGTTCATATGGCATTCAGCTTTCAGGATATCGTCGAGGAGGCGCGGCTTTCGGCACGGGCGCTGATCGACTATGGCGAGCACTTCTTCAATCCGACCGTGCGGCTTGGCGTCACCGGCCTGTCGCGGGCCGGTAAGACCGTATTCATCACCGCGCTGATCCACGGTCTGACACGCGGCGGCCGGTTTCCGGTGTTCGAGGCCTATGCCTCCGGCCGGATCGCGCGAGCGCATCTGGCGCCGCAGCCGGACGATGCCGTGCCGCGCTTCTCCTATGAAAGCCATCTGCGCGCGCTGATCGAGGAGCGGCACTGGCCGAGCTCGACGGTCGACATCAGCGAGCTGCGCCTCGTCATCGACTATCAGCGCCCGAACGGTGCCGACCGCACCCTCACGCTCGACATCGTCGACTATCCCGGTGAATGGCTGCTCGACCTGCCGCTGCTCCAGAAGAGTTTTGAGCAATGGTCGGCCGAGAGCCTGGCGCTATCGCGCGAAACGCCGCGCGCGCATCTGGCCGCGGACTGGCACGCGCATCTCGCCACGCTCAAGCCCGAGGCACGCGAGGACGAGCAAGCAACGCTGACAGCCGCAAGGCTGTTCACCAGCTATTTGCGCGCCTGCCGTGACGAACGGTTTGCCATGAGCCTCCTGCCGCCCGGCCGCTTCCTGATGCCCGGCAGTCTCGCCGACACACCGGCACTGACCTTCGCCCCGCTCGACGCGCCCATAGGCGCGCAGGCACCCGAAGGATCGCTGTGGGCGATGATGGTGCGCCGCTTTGAGGCCTACAAGGACGTCGTGGTGCGGCCGTTCTTTCGGGATCATTTTGCCCGGCTCGATCGCCAGATCGTGCTGGCCGATGCGCTCTCCGCGTTCAATTCGGGCCCCGAAGCGCTGCACGATCTCGAAGCCGCGCTCGCCGGCATTCTCGATTGCTTCCGCATCGGCCGCAGCACACTCCTTTCTAGCCTGTTCAGGCCGCGTATCGATCGCATTCTGTTCGCGGCGACGAAAGCCGACCATCTGCATCATTCCAGCCACGACCGGCTCGAGGCCGTGCTGCGCCGCGCGGTCACCCGTGCCATGACGCGCGCGGAAGATACCGGTGCGGAGATCGACGTCGTCGCGCTCGCCGCCGTCCGCGCCACGCGCGAGGCACAGGTCGCGCATGGCCGCGACAAATTGCCATCGATCCTGGGCACGCCGGCCGCGGGCGAAAGCGCCAACGGCGAGTTCTTTGACGGCAATACGGAGGTCGCGACGTTTCCCGGCGACCTGCCGCTCGATCCCGAACCGCTGTTCAACGGCAGGGATGCGTTCCGCGGATTGTCGACACAAGCCGCAGAGAAGAGCGACTTCCGCTTCCTGCGTTTCCGTCCGCCCAAGCTCGAACGCGAAGGGACGAACGAGCCGGCGCTGCCTCACATCCGCCTCGACCGCGCCTTGCAGTTCCTGATCGGAGACAAGCTCGCATGAACGACCGATCGAAGCCACGGCGGCCGGCGACATTCCGGCTCGACGATCCCGGTGTCGTCGTCAGCGACGCCGACGAGACCAGCCGGCTCGGCCGCACCACCATTCAGATCACGCCGGAGCCAGATCCGGCGACGTTGCCGGTACCGATTGAAGCCGCGCTTCCGGCACGGCGAGGGTTTCCGTGGGGCGCACTGTTCTGGTCCGGCGTCGCCGGCCTGACGCTGCTCGGCACCGGGCTCGGCGTGGTCCGCCTGATCGAAGACCTGTTCGCGCGCAGCGAGAGCCTCGGCTTCGTCGGGCTTGCGCTTGCCCTCGTCACCACGCTTGCGCTCGCGGTGGTGATCGGGCGCGAGGCGTTCGGCCTCGCACGCCTTGCCACGATCGAGAAGCTGCATCGGCGTGCCGCCGAGGTGCTGGCCAGCGACGATCGCAAGGAGAGCCGCGCCATCGTGCAGGATCTGGTCGCCATCGCGCACCAGAACCCGCAGCTCGCGCGCGCCCGCGCCGCGCTGGAAAGCCACGCCGGCGAGATCATCGACGGCGCCGACATGATCCGCCTTGCCGAGCGCGAATTGATGTCACCGCTGGATGCGGAAGCGCGGCGGCTGGTGTCGTCGGCCGCGCAGCGGGTCTCGATCGTCACGGCGGTGTCGCCCCGCGCGCTGTTCGACGTGCTGTTCGTGTTCGTGGCCTCGCTGCGCCTGATCCGCCAGCTCGCCCGGCTCTATGGTGGCCGGCCCGGCGCCCTCGGCATGATCCGCCTGCTCCGCCACGTCATCGCCCATCTTGCCATCACCGGTGGCCTCGCCGCGAGCGACAGTCTGGTGCAACAGATGCTCGGGCACGGGATTGCGGCAAAGCTGTCGCAGCGGTTGGGCGAAGGCATGCTCAACGGGCTGTTGACGGCGCGGCTTGGCTTAGCGGCGATCGACGTCACGCGGCCACTGCCGTTCGCCGCCCTGCCGCCGCCGAAGCTGTCGGATCTCGCGACTGATCTGCTGCGGAGGAAAGAGGACGAGGAGTAGGGTTCCCTTCGCCTCTCCCCGCTTGCGGGGAGATGGAGAAGAGGGCCAGCACCCGCCACTGGAACAGCGGCGAGTCCTTTTGCGGCGAAAGCTCCGGGGTCCATCCGGTGAGTTTGTCGATCGTGTAGGTATCGATCAGGACGCCGCGCCAGCGGCGTCCGACTTGTCCCAATGGCGCGCGCGTCGCAGGGATCGAATCCCACAGAGACGAGCGATCGTCGGGCTGACGGCCGACATAGATTCCCGCCTGCCCCTTGATCCGGTCCATGCCGGGATCGCGGAAATCCTGGAAGCGGCCGCGCTCATTGATCTCGACCACGGGGACGCGGCCGCGGAACAGCCAGCGCATCATGGCGTAGGTGCGGTAATCCGTGGTCGCGATCCAGGTCGCGCCGGTCTCATCCAGCGCAGCCTGTGTGCGCGCGACGACCTGCTCGTAGCCAGCCTCGGCGCCGATCGGATCCATCTTACCGAGGAAATTCCAGGGCGCAGCGACGTAGTAGAGGAAGACGATCACGACGAAGGCGATGCCGGAGATCAGCGCCGTGTTCACCCAGAAGGTGCTCGAGCGGATCATCCGCGCCGACCAGCCGTCCCGAGATATCATCACGAGGTTCACTGCGGCGGCAGCAAAGCCGACCGGCCACATGAACATCGGCCAAGTGTCGCCGACCCGGAGCGCCAATGATTTGAAGAAGAAATAGAAGAACGGCACCAGCACCGCCGTCGACAGCAGGATCGCCACCGGTTCGCGCCTGCGGTAGCCGCGCCACGCCGTCACGACCAGCCCCAGCAGCACCACCGGCAGCAGGACGAAACCGACGAGGCCGAATTGCAGACCGATGAAGTCGCCGACGGTCCGCAGTGAGATGCCGTAATTGGCGGTGGCGCGCACGCCCTGGAAACGGAAGGAGGCCCAATCGTGCTGCGCGTTCCAGATCAGCACCGGCGAGAACACGGCGATCGCGATCAGCACAGCGACATAAGGATAAGGACTGCGCAGCCAGCGCCAACGCCAATCCGGCACCAGCAAAAAGGCGGCAACCGCAGGCGCGAACATGATCGCGGTGAATTTCGACAGCAGCGACAGGCCCGCGAACAGGCCGGCCGCGAGCCACCAGCGGCCATCGCCGCTCTGTGCAAGCCGCACCAGCGACCACATCATCGCCATTGCAAACGGGATCATGGCGACGTCGGGCGCGACCTTGGCCATCAACAGGCCGTAATAGAGCGCGGCCTCCGGCATCAGCACCGCCACCACCATCGCGCGCACATCATGCGTGAGGCGGCGAACAATGTCGGCGAGCAGAAGCTGCGTCACCAGCATCGCGACGATGCCGCCGAAACGGACGCCGAGCACGGTGTCGCCGAAAATCGCGGTGCCGAAACGGATGAGCCAGGCGATGCCCGGCGGATGATCGAGGAAGCTCAATGCTCCCTCCTTCGACCAGGTCCAGTAATAGGCCTCGTCGGTGCGCAGCTCGATCGCACAGGCATAGACGATGCGCAGCCCCGTCATTGCGGCGATCACCAGCCCGGCCACGACAAGCGGCCGGCGCGAGGCACTGTTGGGCTTCACGGTGATGTCGGGAGCGATCGTCACGGCCGCGCTTTTCCCCGACTTGGGAGGGGGAGTCAATGTCGGCACCGTCGTCCCGGGCAAGCGAAGCGCGACCCGGGACCCAGCACAGGCAGGCGTGTGGACACGAACCGGTCACTCCGAGTCTTCGCCAAACCGCTCCCTATGGTTATGGATCCCGGATCTGCGCGCGCTAAGGCGCGCTTGTCCGGAATGACAGCGGAGGGCTGGACGCTATGGTGGGCACGCGTCGCTTTGCCCGTCCTACGATACTTACCGTTACGTAACCTTGTCGGTTATGTGATCCATCTGGCCTCTCGCCCGCGGAATTTAACTCTCCGCTGGCTGTTCTCCTCAGTGAACTGATACAACCGAATCATGGCCACGACCGCTCTTTCACGATTGCCCGAACTCATCCGCTCGACCAGCGCGCGGCAGGTGCGGCTGGTCTGCGGCGTCATCATGTTCTCTTACGTGGTCAGCCATTTCCTCAATCACGCGCTCGGCAATATCTCGGTCGATGCGATGCAGATCGGGGTCTACTACCACACCTCGTTCTGGCAGTTCCTCCCGGTGGCGATCGTGTTCTACACCGCCGCCCTCACCCATATGGGGCTCGGTGTGTATGCGCTGTACCAGCGGCGCCAGTTCCGCTGGCGCACGATCGAGCCGCTTCAGCTGGTGCTGGGACTGAGCATCCCGGCGCTGGTGATGGCGCATGTGATCGGCATTCGGCTAGGGCAGGTGCTTTACGGGCACGAAAAACTCTATCCGCAGGAGCTCTATCTGTTCTTCGTCGTGGCGCCGGGCCGGCTCTGGACCATGACGATCCTGCTGATCGTCGCCTGGGTGCATGGCTGCATCGGCATCTATTTCTGGCTCCGGCTGAAACCGTTCTTCGTCCGCGCGGCGCCGTACCTGCTGGCCGCCGCGGTCCTGATCCCGACGCTGGCGCTGCTCGGCATCTACCAGGGTGGCCGCAGTGTCGCCGCCGATAGCGAGGACGGCGAGTGGCGACCGCACAATTACACGCAGCGCGAGGTCGGCACGTTCGCACAGGCCAATACGCTTGACCGCATCACGGGCGGTTTGACCATCAGCTATATCGGACTGCTAGGGCTGGCGCTGTTCGCGCGCGGCGTGCGCGGCTGGCGCGAGCGGCGCGGCGGCATGATCGCGCTGTCCTATGGCAACGGCAAGACGGTGCGCGTGCCCAAGGGCCTCTCCGTGCTGGAAGCGAGCCTGCGCCACAACGTGCCGCATGCCAGCGTCTGTGGCGGCCGCGCCCGCTGCTCGACCTGCCGCATCCGCATCATCGGGGACCACGGCACCTTGCCCGAGCCGTCGCAGCGCGAGGCCTTCGTGCTGGCCCGCGTCGGCACCGCAGATCCCTCGATCCGCCTCGCCTGCCAGCTGCGGCCGGACTGCGACCTCTCCTTCTTCCAGCTGTTCATGCCGCAAATGCTGTCGGCAAATGCACAAGGGTCCTCGCCGGCCAGAATCGGCCAGGAGCGCTATCTCGTCAGCCTGTTCGTGGACATGCGCGGCTCGACACAACTCGCCGAGAAGCGGCTGCCGTTCGACACCGTCTTCATCGTCAATCGATTCCTTGGCGCGGTGTCGCAGGCCGTGATCGAGAATGGCGGCCAGCCGAACCAGTTCGTCGGCGACGGCATGCTGGCACTGTTTGGCCTCACCACCGATCCGCAAACCGCCTGCCGGCAGGCGCTGAAGGCAGTGGCCGGCATTGCGACCCATGTGGACGAGCTCAACGAGCTCCTGAGCCACGACCTGCGCCAGCCGATTCGCTTCGGCATCGGCGTCCATGGCGGCGAGGTCATCATCGGCGACATCGGCTATCGCGATCACATCGTCTTCACCGCGCTCGGCGATGCCGTGAATGTCGCAGCCCGCCTCCAGGACATGACCAAGACGCTGGCCTGCGAGGCCATCGTTTCCGAGGAGGTCCGCCGCACCGCCGGCCTTCATGAGGATGCCCTGCCGAAGCAGGAGGTCGCGATCCGCGGCCGCGACGAGCCGATGGTGGTGCGCGTCGTGACCGACACGAGGACATTGTCTGCTCTCATCGCCGGCGGCGAGCGCGTCGCGGCGTAAGCAGCAGCCACGCGCAAGGTGCGCTCCCTCTCCCGCTTGCGGGAGAGGGTGTCTCCTCGATGGGACAATCCCCCAGAGGTGAAAGCCCCCTCCCGGCCTCTCCCGCAAGCGGGAGAGGTGAAGAAAGAATCATCTCACGCAACACCGGCCTGTTGCAGCGCAACGGCATGGGGTTGCTGCGAAAGCACGAATTGACTTCATCCAAATGGTTGAGACAGATGGCGCAGGTGTCGCGGTGATGGCCGCGCGCCAACGAAAAGCTCCGGGAGGAGACCACATGTTCGATCGACGCGACCTGCTCAAAGGAGCGGGCTTTGCCGCGCTTGCGGCCACACTGAATTCCACCAAGGCGCTAGCACTCGACACCGTTACGCTGCCCTTCGGCAACGGCGAACGGCCGCTGGTGAAATATCCGCAGAAGCGGCCGATGATCGGGCTCACCAGCCGGCCGCCGCAGCTGGAGACGCCGTTTGCAATCTTCAACGACGGTCCGATCACGCCGAACAACGCCTTCTTCGTGCGCTATCACCTCGCCGATCTCCCCTACAACCTCGATCCCGACAAGTTCACGCTCGAGGTCAAGGGCAAGGTCGACAAGCAGCTGAAGCTGTCCCTGAAGGACATCAGGAAGATGAAGGCGACCGAGATCGTCGCCGTCACGCAGTGTTCCGGCAACAGCCGTGGCTTCTTCGAGCCGCGCGTCGCCGGCGGTCAGCTCGCCAATGGCGCGATGGGGAATGCGCGCTGGCGCGGCGTGCCGCTGAAAACCGTGCTCGACATGGCGGGCGTACAGGCCGGTGCCAAGCAGGTCGTATTCGGCGGCATGGATGGGCCGGTGAGCGACAAGACGCCCGACTTCGCCAAGGCGCTCGACCTCGCTCACGCCACCGACGGCGAAGTAATGCTGGCCTATGGCATGAACGGTGAGGATTTGCCGTTCCTCAACGGCTTCCCGCTGCGCCTGGTCGTGCCCGGCTATTACGGCACCTACTGGGTGAAGCACCTCAACGAGATCACCGTCGTCGACAGCGTCTATGACGGCTTCTGGATGAAGTCGGCCTATCGCATTCCGGATACGCCGGACAATTCGGTCGAGCCCGGCACAGCGCCGAAGGCGACGATCCCGATCAACCGCTTCACCATCCGCTCCTTCATCACCAGCGTGAATGATGGTGCAAAACTGAAGGCCGGCCGCACGACGCTGCGCGGCATCGCCTTCGACGGCGGCAAGGGCATCAAGGACGTGTCGGTTTCCACCGATGGCGGCAAGACCTGGGCCTCCGCCAAGCTCGGCAAGGATCTCGGCAACTACTCGTTCCGCGAATGGAAGCTGCCGGTGAAGCTTGCGGCAGGTCAGCTCGAGCTCAAGGTGCGTGCCACCAGCAATTCCGGCGAGACGCAGCCGGAGACGCCGCGCTGGAACCCGGCGGGTTATTTGCGCAACGTCGTCGAAACCGTCCGCGTCAGCGTGGCCTGAGGGAGAATGATCATGCAGCGCACCGTTCTCCTTGCCACCACGCTTGCTGTCGCCGCAATGGTGGGGTCGGCCCTTGCCGCGCCGGTCGATTACAAGACGCCGGATGAGGTCGCAGCCTTCAAGCCTGGGCCCAATTTCGAGGCGGTCCAGGGCAATTGCACCGCCTGCCACTCGTCCGATTATATCGCCACGCAGCCGCCAATGAAGGACAAGAAGGGGTTCTGGCAGGCCGAGGTGACCAAGATGATCAAGGTCTATGGCGCGCCGATCAACGACGCCGACGTCGGCAAGATCGTCGACTACCTGGCCGCGACTTATTGACGGCGCGCCGGCCAATTGACCGCGAAACGGGCAAAACCGGCAAAAACGCCGCGAAGTTGAGCGAATTTCGGTAAAATGCGGATGTGGTTTGATCTACCAAGCCCGCCACATTCCGCGTATCCTGTTAGGACCGAACCGGCCGGTTGGCGGGGACTGGCGGTTCGAGATCTCGGAGGAAGACCCGCGGAGAAGTCGTGATGGCTAAAGGTACGGTCAAGTGGTTCAACCCGACCAAGGGTTATGGATTTATCCAGCCTGCGTCGGGCGGCAAGGATGTGTTCGTGCATATCTCGGCGGTGCAGAAAGCCGGCCTGTCCTCGCTCAACGAGGGACAGACGGTTGAATATGAAGAGATCGCAAACCGGGG
Source organism: Bradyrhizobium sp. T-1 (assembly GCF_053592855.1). Taxonomy (NCBI): domain Bacteria; kingdom Pseudomonadati; phylum Pseudomonadota; class Alphaproteobacteria; order Hyphomicrobiales; family Nitrobacteraceae; genus Bradyrhizobium; species Bradyrhizobium sp. T-1. The sequence goes on from NZ_CM132115.1 coordinate 7,112,022, forward strand.
CAAGACGTCCGCAGAGAACCTCAAAGTATAAGCCCGTCAGCCTTTGCTGCCTCCCGGACTTGCTCCGGGAGTGAGGCCAAAAAAATTTAGAAGACGATCAGTGCATTCGACGACAGGCGTTGCGATTGCGCATGGAAGGCTATTTGCCTGAAAAGATCGTCAATCAACGCCGCAGCAATGACAATCGCGACCGCATTTGGTCAGCCCACCGGCAACGGTGCGTCGCGCTTGATCTCCTCCATCACCGCATAGGTGCGCGTCTCGCGCACACCCGGCATCGACAGCAAGGTCTCGCCGAGGAAGCGCCGATAGGCGGTCATGTCCGCCAGCCGCGCCTTCACCAGATAGTCGAAGCCTCCTGCAACCATGTGACACTCGAGCACTTCGGGCGCGAGCTTCACTGCGCGCGCAAAGCGCTCGAAATTATCCGGCGTGGTCTTGTCGAGCAGAACCTCGACGAACACCAGCAGACCGAGGCCAAGCCGGTGCGGATTGAGCCGCGCGCCATAGCCCTCGACAAACCCTTCGCGTTGCAGCCGCTTCAGCCGCTCGCCGATCGAGGTCGGCGACAGGCCGATGCGCTCTGCGAGCTCGACATTGGCGATTCGTCCATCCTCCTGGAGGATCGAGAGGATTTTCCGGTCAGTTCGGTCGAGTTCCATATTTCATGCGGCTATAATGGTTATGATCTTCATTTTCTAAGGCAAAATGGCTATCTTGTCTATCGAACTACGGTCATGCGGGCTTTATCCTGATTTTCAGCCACAGGACATGCCATGCCGAACATCCCACCGCCCTTCTCAGCCCCCTACGCGCCCGACGATGCCGACATCGCTGCGCGCCTCTTTCCATCGGCACACCTAACTCCGCCGCAGGAAGCACGGATCGACCGCACTGCAACCCGGCTGATCGAGGCGATCCGCAAGCGCGACGACCGGCTCGGCGGCGTGGAGGACATGCTGCGAGAATTCGCGCTCTCGACCAAGGAAGGGCTGGCGCTGATGGTGCTGGCGGAGGCGCTGCTGCGCGTGCCGGACGCGCGCACCGCCGACCAGTTCATCGAGGACAAGCTCGGCGAGGGCGATTTCATCCATCACGAGACCAAATCCACCGCGTTCCTGGTCAACGCCTCGGCCTGGGCGCTCGGCCTGTCGGCGCGGGTGATCCAGCCCGGCGAGACACCCGACGGCACCATCGGCCGGCTCGTGAAGCGGCTGGGCGCGCCTGCGGTCCGCACCGCCACGCGCCAGGCGATGCGGCTGATGGGCAATCATTTCGTGCTGGGCGAGACCATCGAGCAGGCGCTGGAGCGCGGCAGGCCGCGCTCGGGTGAGACACCGCGCTACTCCTTTGACATGCTCGGCGAGGGCGCACGCACGGCGGCCGACGCCAAGCGCTATTTCGACGCCTATGCCAGCGCGATTGAGACGATCGGCAAGGCGGCGGGCAACCATCCCCTGCCCGGCCGTCCCGGCATCTCCGTCAAGCTCTCGGCGTTGCACCCGCGCTTCGAGGCGATCAGCCGCGCGCGCGTGATGCACGAACTGGTGCCGCAACTGCTGAATCTGGCGCAGCGCGCCAAGGCCCACGATCTCAACTTCACCGTCGATGCCGAGGAAGCCGACCGGCTGGAGCTGTCGCTCGACGTGATCGCGGCAACGCTCGCCGATCCTTCGCTTGCGGGCTGGGACGGCTTTGGTTTGGCCATTCAGGCCTATCAGAAGCGCGCGAGCGCGGTAATCGACTACATTCACGAGCTGGCGCGCGCACATGACCGCAAGCTGATGGTACGCTTGGTCAAGGGTGCCTATTGGGACACCGAGATCAAGCGTGCGCAGGAGCGCGGGCTCGACGGCTATCCGGTGTTTTCTCGCAAGGCGATGACGGATCTGAACTACGTCGCCTGCGCCTCGAAGCTGCTCGCATTGCGGCCGCGCATCTTCCCGCAATTTGCGACCCACAATGCCCTCACCGTCGCGACCGTGCTGGAGCTCGCGGGCGACAGCGGCGGATTCGAATTCCAGCGCCTGCACGGCATGGGCGAAGCGCTCTACGAGCAGCTCGCCAAGGATCACCCCGATATTGCCTACCGCACCTACGCGCCGGTTGGCAGCCATCGCGACCTGCTCGCCTATCTGGTGCGGCGGCTGCTCGAGAACGGCGCCAACTCGTCCTTCGTGGCGCAGGCGGCCGATTATCGCGTCCCCGTCCCGGCGCTGTTGAGGCGTCCCGTCGATCTCGTCGTCCGTCCCGATCACGCCCATCACGCCAAGATCCCGCTGCCGGGTGATCTCTTTGCGCCGGAGCGGCACAATTCAGGCGGCATCGAGTTCGGCGAGCGTGCCGCGCTCGACCGGCTGCTGGCCGACGTCAAGTCCGCGACGCCCAACCTCCAGCCGATCACGGACGCGACGCTCGAGCAGGCCGGTGCGGCGATCATTGCAGCCCGCGCCGGCTTTGCGGCCTGGAGCCGGACGCCGGCAGCGTCTCGCGCGGCCGCACTGGAGCAGGCGGCACATCTCCTGGAGAGCCGCAGCGCGCATTTCATCGCGGCCCTTCAGCGCGAAGGCGGCAAGACGCTCGACGACGCGCTCTCCGAACTGCGCGAAGCCGTCGATTTCTGCCGCTATTATGCGGCGCAGGGCCGAAGGCTGTTTGTCCACGAGACCGCCATGCCGGGCCCGACCGGCGAAAGCAACGCGCTCGCCATGCGCGGCCGCGGCGCCTTTGTCGCGATCTCGCCATGGAATTTTCCGCTGGCGATTTTCCTCGGCCAGGTCACCGCGGCGCTGATGGCCGGCAACAGCGTCGTTGCCAAGCCAGCCGAGCAGACGCCGCGCATCGCGCGCGACGCTGTCGCCCTGCTGCACGAGGCCGGCATCCCTACAAGCGCGCTGCATCTCGTCACCGGCGACGGCCTCATCGGCGCGGCGCTGACCGCGCACCCTGACATCGCGGGTGTCGTCTTCACCGGCTCGACCGAGGTCGCGCGTCACATCAACCGGACGCTTGCCGCCAAGGACGGAGCGATCGTGCCGCTGATCGCCGAGACCGGCGGCATCAACGCTATGATCGCGGATGCGACCGCGCTCCCCGAACAGGTCGCCGACGACGTCGTCACCTCAGCGTTCCGTTCCGCGGGCCAGCGCTGCTCGGCACTGCGGCTGTTGTTCGTGCAGGAAGACGTTGCCGACCGCATGATCGAGATGATCGCGGGCGCGGCGCGCGAACTGAAGATCGGCGATCCCGCTGATGTCGCGACGCATGTCGGCCCCGTGATCGACGTCGAGGCCAAGCAGCGGCTCGACGCCCACATCGCGCGGATGAAGAGCGAGGCGCGACTGCACTTCGCAGGCACAGCTCCAGAGGGCTGCTTCGTCGCGCCCCACATCTTCGAGCTCAGGGATGCCGGCCTGCTCACCGAGGAGGTATTTGGGCCGATCCTGCATGTGGTGCGCTACCGGGCCGAGACGCTCGAGCGCGTGCTGCAAGCCATCGAGCGGACCGGCTATGGCCTCACGCTCGGAATCCACTCCCGCATCGACGACACGGTCGAGGCGATCATCGACCGGGTCCAGGTCGGCAACATCTACGTCAACCGCAATATGATCGGCGCCGTGGTCGGGGTGCAGCCGTTCGGCGGCAACGGCCTGTCCGGAACCGGTCCCAAGGCCGGCGGCCCGCACTACCTCGCGCGCTTCGCCACCGAGCAGACCGTGACCATCAACACCGCGGCAGCCGGCGGCAACGCCGCGTTGCTTGCGGGAGAGGAGTAAGGCCTTGCGCTGGGCGCCGTTGCATCCGGGCAAGACATCGGTCTAATGGCTCCCAGACCTGCCCGCGCCAATTCCAGCGCGCGGGAAACAACAAGAGCGAGGGAGCAACGCCGCGATGGAAAAAGGCATATTTGCAGGCCTCAAGGTACTGGACTGCGCGAGCTTCATCGCGGCGCCAGCGGCTGCGACCGTGCTGTCCGATTTCGGCGCCGACGTCATCAAGATCGAGCCGCCCGGCGCCGGCGACCCGTACCGCAATCTGCCGAACCTGCCCGGCTATCCCACCGGCGAACACAATTTCGCCTGGCTGCTCGAGGCCCGCAACAAGAAGAGCCTCGCGCTCGACCTGTCCAAGCCCGAGGCGCAGGCCGTGCTCTACAAGCTGGTCGAAGAGGCCGACGTCTTCATCACCAACATGCCGCCGCCGGTGCGCGGCAGGCTCGGCATCAGCTATGACCATCTCGCCCATCTCAACGACCGGCTGATCTACGCCTCCTTCACCGGCTATGGCGAAAAGGGCGAGGAAGCCAACAAGCCCGGCTTCGACAGCAACGCCTATTGGGCGCGGTCCGGCCTGATGGACCTCGTCCGCGCCGACATCGACACCACGCCGGCCCGCTCGGTCGCCGGCATGGGCGACCATCCCTGCGCGATGGCGCTGTACAGCGCGATCGTCACTGCGCTGTATCAGCGCGAGAAGACCGGCAAGGGCTCGCATGTCGCCTCCAATTTGATGGCGAACGGGGTGTGGGCGGCGAGCGTGCTGGCGCAGGCAAAGCTCTGCGGCGCCAAATTCAGCGAGCGGCGGCCGCGTGAGCGCGCGCTCAACGCAGTGGCCAATCACTATCAGTGCAGGGACGGCCGCTGGCTGATCCTGTCGCTGCTCAACGAGGAGCGGCAATGGCCGACGCTCACCAAATGCCTCGGCCGTGAAGACCTCATCGCCGATCCGCGCTTCGCCACCAAGCCCGACCGTCACGCCCGCTCGATCGAGCTGATCAAGATCTTTGACGAGACCTTTGCCACCAGGGACCTCGCCGAATGGCGCAGGATCCTCGACGGCAGCGGGCTGGTGTTCGGCATCGTCGGCATCTTGGACGACATTCCGAACGACAAGCAGATGCTCGACAACGAGGTGCTGGTCCCGTTCGAGAACGATACCATGCTCACCATCAACTCACCGATCTGGATCGACGGCACCAAGAAGGTGCAACCGCGCAAGCCGCCCGGCGTCGGCGAGCACAGTGACGAGATATTGCGTGGCGCGGGATACGACGAGGCCGCGATCAAGCAACTGCGGGCGACGGGAGCGGTCGGTTAAGGTCGGGCGCTGCCGTGTCGTCCCGGCGAAGGCCGGGACCCATACGCCGCAGCAGTAGTTGTTGCGCAAAACGGTCGTTACAATCCTCGTCAAACCAAGATTTGTGGTTGTAGGTCCCGCCCTTCGCCGGGACGGCGATGGGGAGATCGCGTGCCTCAAACTCCCGTCATTGCGAGTGCAGCGAAGCAATCCAGAAACCCACCGTGGATGCATTGCTGGATTGCCTCGCCGCGCTCGCAAGGACGGCGTGGCACTAGCACGATATAAAGAGCGGCAGAACACCGATGCCGCGAGGTCTCATGCCCAGTTATCGCCTGCACTACTTCCCCGAATCCGGCAACAGCTACAAGCTGGCGCTGATGCTGACGCTTTGCGGCGAGAGGTTCGAGCCGGTCTGGACCGATTTCGGCGGCGGCGTCACGCGCACGGCGGAATGGCGCCGGAGCGTGAACGAGATGGGCGAGATTCCCGTGCTCGAGGTCGACGGCGTGAAGATGACGCAGACCGCGCCTCTCCTGCTCAAGCTCGCCGAGCAATATGGCCGTTTCGGCGCCGCGACGGAGAACGAAAAGTTCGAGCTGCTGCGCTGGCTATTCTGGGACAATCACAAGCTCACCGGCTACATGGCGACCTATCGCTTCATGCGGGCCTTCACCCAGAAGAACGATCCGCAGGTGCTAAAGCACTTTCGCCGTCGGCTCGACGACTTCCTCGGCATTCTCGACGGACATCTCCAGCACAATGCCTTCGCGATCGGCAGCAAGCCGACCGTCGCCGACATCTCGATGATGGCGTATCTGCACTATCCGAGCGACGAGCACGGCTTTGATTTTAGGGAAAGCCATTCCGCCATCCACGCCTGGCTCGGCCGCATGGCGGCGCTGCCCGGCTGGAAGCCGGCGTACGAGTTGCTTCCAGGAAAACGGATGACGAATTACGCGAAGTGAGTGTGCGAGGCGCTAAACCCTCCGCGTCATGGCCGGGCTTGTCCCGGCCATCCACGATTTGAGCGCGGATACGAGGACATGGATGCCCGGGAACGAAAGAACAGGACTACTTCAGCGCCAGCCAGCCGAGCGTGAACAGGATGCCGCAGATGATGACGGCAACCGCGACCGCCCAGGTGCTGACGCGGACGCTGCCGGTGACCTGTTTGACTTCCTCATTGCGCGCGATCTCGCGATTGCGCTCCTTGTCGGCGTCGCTGGTATCCGTCATGGGCCATCCGAACCGGTTGGGGTCGACCTAACGCGTCTTGATGAAGCACATGCCAATGCGGCTCGAGGCCGCCGCAGCCTGACAGGTGAGACCCTTAGCACAGGTCCATGACGTAAAACTCTTGTCGGTCGCTCCAGATCCCGCATTTTGCAGGGAACAATGCGCGCCCCAGCCGTCCTGATATTCGGTGCCGGCGAGCTCGAGGCTGCCGCGGGTCTGCGGCCGGCTGGCAAATCCGCGTGAGAAATCAGGGCGCTTGCCGGCGGCAAAGGCGGTCAGGATGTCACGGCGTCGAAGCTGGTCGCCGAAGAAATGCGGCGAGGCCGGCACGATGGTAGAATTCGACGCATTCTCCGCGAGCCAGTCGACGCCCGGAAAATGGAAGCCGCCGATGCCGCGCGTCTGATGGCAGCCCGAGCAGGTGACATCATTGAGGCGGCGCTGGAAGCCCGCGACCGAGCGGATGTTCTCCATGCTGATGCCGTGCGCGGCCGCCTGCTTCAGCGCACCGACGACGTCGTCATCGGTGAAGATGGGATCGTTCTTGTCCTCCCCCTTGCCCTCGCCTTTTGCCTCCCCCTGCATCATCCCGAATTCCGGCTGCAGCGCCGAGGCGTCGAAGCCCGCAGGGGTCGGCGCCACCGCAGCCTTGGCGAGATATTTCTCCGGGATCAGCACGGTGCCGCGATCGAACTCGCGAAGATTCGCAGGCGTGAGCAGCCAGTCCTTGAAGTCGCGCCGGAGTGCGTCATCGGCCAGGATGCGATCGCGGTCGATCTGGTTCTCCAGCGTCGAATCCACGAAAATCTTCGAGCCGGGGTCGTATTTGAACACCTTGAGCAGGTAGTCGGAGCGAAAATCGTGCAAGGCCGACTTCGGCGAGATCGAGATCTGGATGTTGGTTTCGATACGGTCGATCATCGCATCGTAAGGCGCAGTGCGACTGCCGATCAGCCCTTGCCAGTCGCCATTGTCGAGCCAGCGCCTCGCGACCTCGGCGCAGGTGATGGGCTTGCCGTTCGCATCGACCTGGCGCGCATCGCGCGCCTTCATCACGAGGTTGAACGTCATCGGCAGACGCGTCGCGCTGCTGCCGCCATCCGGTCTGGTTTCGAACCGCGCCAGACGATAGATCAACCGGATCTCGCCGCAGGACTCTTCCGACACATAGGCGCGGTCCATGCGGTTGACGATACCGGCCAGCACGAAGCGCGTGTTGGCGGCTTTCAGATTGGCCCGATCGAACAGCTGCACGTCGAAACCGTCGCCAACGCCGATGGTCTCGCTTGGCGAAGCCTGCTTGTGCTGCGCGATGTAGCGATCGAACTCCGCATCGATCGCCGGCGGAATGTCCTTGAGCTGCGGCAGTGATGCGAACAGCTGATCGCTCGTCAGCGGAACATTCCCGTTGCGCTCGGGCTGCAACAGGCGGGAAATCGACAGAGCATCGCTCTGGTCGAGCTTGCGCAGGAGATCGGGATCGGTGATCGCGGTGCCGCGCGCGAGCGGCGCGTTCTCTGCTGCCGAGAGCGACGTGACGCCGCCGAACAGCAGAACGGCAGCCAGAAAGATTTGGGCGGCCAGGAGAATTCGCAGCGGGCGGCTCATGCCTCCACTAACACCGCGGCCGACAGCCTATTCAAGTAAAAAGGCGCTTCACGCGGAGGTGAAGCGCCTTTCGTGACAAGTCGGATATCGGGCGCCTAGCGCGCCACGATCAGGCCCTTTGCGGTCACGACCACCCAGCGGCCGTCCTGGCGGCGGATCGCGTCGACACGGCCGATGCCGGGGATGGGATCGCCGGCATAGACCTCGTACAGCCCGCCCCGGCCCTCAATCAGCGCGCCACCATTGGCGACATCTCGGAGCCTCCAGCCTTCGATCGTCGGCAGACGCCCGACCTCGGTCTTCGGGGCAGCGGGCACGGGAGCCGGCGCGGCAGCGGCGGTGGCGACCTGGGTCGGGGCCGGCGCGATCGTTCCGGTTGTTTCCTTGGCAGCCGCGGGCGCCGCGGCAGCGGCCTGCGCGGGAGTTGCCGGCGGCGTGGCGCGGAGCTTGTCGACGGTCTCGGACAGCTTGGCGAGCTTGGCCATCGGCTCGGCCTGCGCCTTCTCGAGCTTGTCGAGGCGGTCGTTGGCCCGGTTGAACTGGCTGAGGCCGGTCTTCGAGGTGTGCTCGACATTGGCCTTGAGCGCGACGATGTCGGCATCGATCCGCGCGACCGAGGCGTCCAGTGCGCTGGTATCGGCGACTTGCGCCGGCGCAGGGCCAGCGAAATGCATCATGCCGACGGTCGCAAGTGCGCCGCTGATGGCACCGACGCAGACCGCGATCGCCACCACCGCGGCCATCGCCGACAGGCGGCGCTTGCCCCCGGTGTCACGCACCTCATCGGCCTTCACATGCGGGGCGAACTCTTCGCGCTCCCAGGACCGCTCCGCGGGCGCCATGACGATGAGCTTGCCGGGCTTCGGCTCCGGTTTGAGCTCGGCTTTGGTTTCCGCCTTGGTCTCGAACTTCGGCACTACGATCCGGGGCGGCTCGGCCTGCGGCGCGTCCGCCTTGGGCGGCGCCTCATGGTCGGGGGCGATCGAGGGGGCCTCGATGCCGGCGGCAGCCTCGACGACCTGCGGCGCAGTTGCGGCGGTGTCGACGGCATCAGCCTGGTCACCAGTCTGTTGGCCAGCCAGTTCGGGCAGGGATTCGCTCACGGCTCAAATACTCCAGTCTAGGTTGACTTTTTGGTAACTTTCATTGCTTGCGAATTCCTTACCTCGGGACCCGCTTACCGAAATTTTAGGAACTCGTCCGAGGCCGAATTGGGTCGGGAAAGTGGAACCGGCGTGGCCGCGTGCAACAAATCGTCAACCGATGCTGCTCTGCGGTAGGCCGCACGCCTTAGCCGAAGGGGTTGTTTGCCCGTCACTGTTCCGCGGCTAACATGGCCCGTCCCGTCAGCCAGAAGGCGCTTGGGGGTATCATGACGATCGAGAAATGCATCAACGCGTTTGCTGTCGATGACGTCATCTTCGAGGAGGGCTCGACCGGCCGCGAGCTGTTCGTCGTGCTCGACGGCGAGGTCGAGATCGCCAAACTCGACGGCGCGCGCAAGACCAGCATCATCAAGCTCGGCAAGGGCGAGTTCTTCGGCGAGATGGCCGTGATCGACGGCTCGGCCCGCTCGGCCACCGCGATCGCCTCGGCGCCGAACACAAGGGTAATGCGGATCAACCACGCGCGCTTCGTCTATCTCGTCAGCCAACAGCCGGCATTCGCGCTGATGGTGATGGACGCACTTTCGAAACGCCTGCGCGCCTCCAACGCCGTCACCTACCGGGCAGCGCAATCATGAGCGAGCGAAAGCCGACGGCCTTCCCGATCCTGATGAAGAACGACATCTGCTCGCTGATCCAGGCCGCGGATGACGTCTTTCAGATCCGCTTCTCCAATCGCGCCGCCAACGCCTATCTGGTGCGCGGCTCGGCCCGCACCATCCTGATCGATGTCGGCCTGTCCTCGAACTATCCGGCGATGGTGGAATGCCTGAACTTCGCCGGATGTCCGCCCGAGAAGATCGACATGGTGGTACTGAGCCACGAACATCTCGACCATATCGGCGCGGCCTGGCACTTCAACGAGCTCCGAACCTACGTCGCCGCCCATCGGCTTGCCGCCAACAAGATCATGCTGCGCGACGACTTCTCGATGTTGCGCAAGATGTTCAACGAGCCGAATGTGCCGATCAACATCGACATCTGGCTAGAGGAAGGCAATCTGATCGACCTCGGCAATTTCCGCCTCAACGTGATGTACACACCGGGCCATACCTCGGCCTGCATCACGCTGTTCGAGCAGGACAAGGGCCTGCTGTTCGCCGCCGACACGTTGATGCCCGGAGGCGTGATGGGCGGCGTGTTCGGTTCGGGGAGCATTTCTGACTACATCCAGTCGCTGGAGCGGCTGAAAGGATTGAACGCGAAGATCCTGCTGTCAGGGCACGGACGGCTGTCGGACACGCCGCAGGAGGACGTGCGCATCGCGATCGCGAGATCGCACGGATTGCTGGAAGATACCGCGCAATTGTTCGACGCACTTGATGCACGCTCGAATTTCGAGCCGATCATGCAGTCGGTGCGGGATCTGAACAAGCTGGATGATTGAGCACAGTGTCGTCCCGGCCTAGTGCGCAATTGCGCACGGGGGGCCGGGACGACATAGGGCCTACAGCACCACCGGTTTATCCGGCAGCTCATTCGGATGCGCTCCGCTCGGCGGGAAGTGCTTTGCCAGCTCACGCGACACCGCGGCGATGCCGTCGATCACGCCGCGCTCGAACTGGCCTGCGCTGAACGCGACCTCCATCGCGCGGCAGATCGTCTCCCAGCCGGCCGCGCCCACCTTCGCATCGATGCCGCGATCGGCGATGATCTCGACGTCGCGATCCGCGAGCAGCAGATAGATCAGCACGCCATTGTTGTGCGCTGTGTCCCAGATGCGCAAATGCGAGAACACGTCGAGCGCTCGCGCGCGCGCGTGCTGGTTGCGAAATAGCGGACGGCCGTCGAGCGCGCCTTCGACGACGAAGCGGACCTGGCCGGAATGCGTCGTCTCGCTTCTCTTGATTGCCTGCTCGATGCGGTCGAGCACGCTTTGCGGAAACACCTGCCTGGCGCGCCAATGGTGCTGGAGGAGATGCCGGGTGATACGCCCAATGCCCATGACTACCAGCTCCCCGAGGCGCCGCCGCCACCAAAGCTGCCGCCGCCTCCGCTGAAGCTGCCGCTGTCACTGGACGACGATCCACTGCTCCAGCCGCCAGACGAGGAGCCGCCCGACCACGATCCGCCGCGCGACGTCCCCGTTGACGTCGGAAATAGGTCGGCGATGAAGGACAGCACGAAGCCGATGATGCCGGCGAGCAAGGCTAAGGCGCCGGATCCGAGGATGAGCAAGGCCAGGAGACCAATCACGCTGCCGGTCGCGACCGACCCCAGCAGTCGCCCCAGCAGCGCGCGCAGGAAGCCGCCGACGACGAGCGAGGCAAACAGGACGACCGGGACGGCCGGCCCGATGTCGTCGAGATTGGCAAAATTCACGCTGCGCGAGGGAACCGGCAGCGGCTCGCCGTCAATGACGCGCATCATCCGCTCCGCGCCGGCCGAGATGCCACCGGCGAAATCGCCCTCCCTGAATTTTGGCGTGATGACCTCGTCGATGATCCGCCGCGAGGTGACGTCGGTCAGTGCGCCTTCGAGGCCATAGCCGACCTCGATGCGCAGATGCCGGTCGTTCTTGGCGACCACCAGGATCGCGCCATCGTCGATCTTCTTGCGACCGATCTTCCAGGCTTCTGCAACGCGGATCGAGAATTGCTCGATCGTCTCCGGATCCGTCGTCGGCACGATCAGCACCGCGATCTGGCTGCCCTTGCGCGTCTCGAAATCGCTGAGCTTCTGCGACAGCGCAGCGATATCGCTGCTCGACAGCGTGCCGGTCCGGTCGACCACGCGCCCGGTGAGCTGCGGCACGGCAACGTCCGCAGCGGCGGGGAACGCGATGGCGAACACAAGCGCGACAATGAGAGCAGCATGCCACCACAAATTCGCTGTCATCGCCCGGCCCGACTGGGCGATCCAGTATTCCATAGACGCCAGCGAGATGCGGAAAAGCCGCGGCGTACTGGATTCCCCGCTTTCGCGGGGAATGACAGCGGTGGGTGGGGTGATGCCCATTCGCAAAATGGCTCGCGCTTACTTCGACGGCGCGGGCGCGTTGAAGTCGACCTTCGGCGCGGTCGAGATTTCCTTCTCGTTCTCGACCGAGAAGTTCGGCTTCTCCTTGTAGCCGAACATCATCGCCGTGAGATTGCTCGGGAACGAGCGGATGGTGACGTTATACTCCTGCACCGCCTTGATGTAGCGGTTGCGCGCGACCGTGATACGGTTCTCGGTACCCTCGAGCTGCGACATCAAATCCTTGAACAGGGCATCCGACTTCAGCTGCGGATAGTTTTCGGTGACCACGAGGAGCCGCGACAGCGCACTGGACAGCTCGCCCTGCGCGGCCTGAAACTTCTGGAACACGGCGGGATCGTTCAGCACCTCGGGCGTCGCCTGGATGCTGCCGACCTTGGCACGGGCATTGGTGACGCCGAGCAGCACGTCCTTCTCCTGCTGCGCAAACCCCTTCACCGAGTTGACGAGATTGGGCACGAGATCGGCGCGGCGCTGATACTGGTTCACCACCTCGGACCAGTTGGCCTTGATCTGCTCGTCCTCGCTCTGGATCGCGTTGTAGCCGCAATTGGTGAGGCTGAGCGAGGCCAGCGCCGCCAGCACGGTCAGGATCTTGCGCATCAAATTTCTCCCGGTGGAATCGGGGGCAAACTACCAGATTGCGCGCGCAAGACGCCAGCTTCCCGATGTCATTCCGGGAACGATGCAAAGCATCGAGCTACGGTGCGCAATTGCGCACCTGAGAATCTCGACATTCCGGGCTCGCTTCGCGCTCCGGAATGACTGCAACAATCACGCGCGCGCCCAACCGCCAGCCGGCTGACGCAAGCCTCTTGCCTATCGCCACACGGCATAGTCAACTCAAAGCAAACAAGACGAAAAATGCAGGGGAGCGCGCCATGTCCTCGTTCGAGACCATCCTCGTGGAGCGGCCGGAGCCGGCGGTCGCCAGGGTCGTGATGAACCGTCCCGACGCGCGCAACGCGCAAAACCTGCAAATGACCTACGACCTCAACGCGGCCTTCGACGCGGCGGTGCAGGACGATGCGGTCAAGGTGATCATCCTCGCCGGCACCGGGCCGCACTTCTCCTCCGGCCACGATCTGCGCCCCGGGGCTAAGAATGCCGCCGGCATCGATTTTCCGCCGATAGGAAATTGGGGCGGCTTTGCGGAAGCGAACGCGCACGGCCGCTTTGCGCGCGAGCAGGAAATATATCTCCAGATCACGCGGCGCTGGCGCAATCTCGCCAAGCCTATGATTGCAGAAGTGCACGGCAAGTGCATCGCCGGTGGCTTGATGCTGGCCTGGGCCTGCGACCTCATCGTTGCCAGCGACGATGCGCAGTTCTGTGATCCCGTCGTGACCATGGGCGTCTGCGGCGTCGAATGGTTCGTGCATCCCTGGGAGCTCGGCCCACGCAAAGCCAAGGAGTTTTTGTTCACCGCCGATAGCTGGAGTGCGCAGGAGGCGCATCAGCTCGGCATGGTCAACCAGGTCGTGCCGCGCGCCGAACTGTCATCGCGCGTGCTGGAGCTGGCGCGCCGGATCGCAGCAAAGCCGTCCTTTGCGCTGAAGCTGACCAAGGAGGCCGTGAACCGCTCCGTCGATATCATGGGGCAACCCGCCGCGATCGACCAGGCCTTTGCGCTGCATCAGCTTTGTCACGCCCACAACCTTCAGGAGTTCGGCATGGTGGTCGATCCATCCGGACTACATCCCTCCGTGCGCAAGCCGGCGGCCCCGGAGTAGACGCAATGGATCTCAATCTCAGTGACGAACAACGGCTGCTGCGCGAGAGCGCGGAGCGCTTCGTGGCCGAGAGCTACGATGCCGATCACCGCCGCAAGATGGCGAACGATCCGCTCGGCTTCAGCCCGGCGGTGTGGAAGCAGTTTGCCGAGCTCGGCTGGCTGGCACTGCCGATCCCGGAAGAGCTCGACGGTCTTGGTGGCGGGCCGGTCGAAATCGGCATCCTGATGGAAGCCTTTGGCCGCGGACTGGTGTCGGAGCCGTATATTGCGACCGTCGTGCTTGGCGCTGCACTGATCGACAAGTGCGCCAGCACGGCGCAGAAGCAGGCGAGCCTGCCCAAGATCGCGGACGGATCGTTGAAGCTTGCGTTTGCCCATTCCGAGCGGGCTGCGCGGTTCGATCTCGCCAAGGTCGCGACCTCAGCCACCAAGTCGGCGCACGGTTGGCATCTCTCCGGCAGCAAGATTGCCGTGCTCGACGGCCATGCCGCCGACGACCTCATCGTCTCCGCGCATCTGCATGATCATCGGGGACCGTCGGGACGGATCGGCCTGTTTCTGGTGCCGGCAACCGCGTCTGACCTTGCGATTTCCGACTATCCGCGCCTCGGCGGCGGGCGGGCCTGCAACATCGAACTCTCCGGCGTGCAACTGCCGGAGGACGCCCTGCTCGGCGACGGCAGGGACGCGCTGCCGGCGATCGAATGGGCCGTCGATCGCGCCATGGCCGCGTTAGGCGCGGAAGCCGTCGGCATCATGCAGACGCTGCTCGACACCACGCTGGAGTACACCAAGATCAGAAAACAGTTCGGCCGGCCGCTGTCCGCCAACCAGGTGATCCGCCATCGCCTCGCCGATATGGCCATCCAGGTCGACGAGGCCCGCTCGATGGCGCTGCGTGCCGCGCTGAAGGCAGACAGCCCGCCGGTCGAGCGTGCCCGCGCCGCATCGGCTGCAAAGGCGAAGATCGGCAAATGCGCCCGCTTCGTCGGCGAGCAATCGATCCAGCTCCACGGCGGCATGGGCGTCACCGAGGAGCTCGAGGTCGGCGCCTATTTCAAGCGCTTGGTCGCCTTCGACACGCTATTCGGCGGCAGCGCGCATCACTATGCCCGCCACGCCCAGCTTGGCCGCATCACTCAGTCCGCCTGACACAAGGAGCGCATCATGGACCTGTCGTTCAATGCCGAGGAGCGCGCCTTCCAAAACGAGGTGCGCGGCTTCATCGCGAAGAATCTCACCGAAGAGATGAAGCGCGCGACGGCGCTGACGCCATCGGTGTTCTCCGATCCCGATATCGGCATGGCCTGGCAGCGCGCGCTGCATAGACGGGGTTGGGGTGCGCCGGGCTGGCCGGTCGACCATGGCGGCCCGGACTGGACGCCGGCGCAGCGCTGGATCTTCGAGAGCGAATGCGCACGGGCCGGCGTGCCGAATGTCAACGTGATGGGCGTGAAGATGGTCGGGCCCGTCATCATCGGCTTCGGCTCGCCGGAGCAGAAGAACTTTTACTTGCCGCGCATTCTGTCCGGCGAGGATTATTGGTGCCAGGGTTATTCCGAGCCGGGCTCCGGCTCCGATCTCTCGTCACTGAAGACCCGCGCGGTGCGCGACGGCGACGACTACATCATCAACGGCACGAAGATCTGGACCACGCATGCCCATCACGCCAATCGCATGTTCGCACTGGTGCGCACCAGCGACGGCCCGCGGCAGCAGGACGGCATCAGCTTCATCCTGATCGACATGAAGACGCCGGGCATCACCACGCGCCCCATTCTGACCATCGGCGGCGACCACGAGGTCAACCAGGTGTTCTTCGACGACGTGCGCGTGCCCGTCGCCAACCGCGTCGGCGAGGAAGGCAAGGGCTGGACTTACGGCAAATATCTGCTCGAGTTCGAACGAGGCTCCGGCATTGCCTCGGCCAAGCTACGCGAGGGGCTGCGCGCCATCACCGAGCTTGCCGAATCCGACCTCACGGGACGAGCGATCGACAGCCCTGACATCGCATCCCGCATCTCAGAGGTCGAGGTCGATATCGATGCACTGGAGATGACCGAGCTGCGCGTGCTCTCGGCGCTGCAGACCGGACAAAATCCCGGCGCGGTCTCGTCCATCCTGAAACTGCGCAACAGCGAGATCCGGCAGGCCGTAACGCGGTTAGGGGTCGACGTGATCGGCCACGACGCGCTCGCGGTCGAGCCGACGCGCCCGCTCTACAAGCTCAACCGCGAGCCGGCACTGCCTGAGGACATGCTGACGGTTGTGCCGGAATATCTCAACGGGCGAGCCTACACGATCTTCGGCGGCACCTCGGAGATCCAGCGCGACATCATTGCGAAGATGATGCTGGGGATTTGAGGGAACGCGCGCGCCATACACTCGGTGTCGTCCCGGACACGCGAAGCGCAGATCCGGGACGACAGATCAGTTTGTAGCGACAGCCAGCGCAACAACGCGTTGCGCTTAACCCGCCGCCTTCGCGTCCCTGATCGCCTTCCAGATCTTCTGTGGCGTCAGCGGCGTGTTGAGCTGGGTGATGCCGAGCTCGCCGAGCGCGTCCATGACCCCGTTGGTGACGCAGGGCGGGCCGCCGATGGCGCCGGATTCGCCGCAGCCCTTGGCGCCGAGCGGATTGGTGCGGCAGGGCGCGGAATCGTCCAGCGTGACCACGATCGGCGGCACGTCATCGGCACGCGGGATGCAGTAGTCCTGGTAGCTCGCGGTCAGAAGCTGACCATCGGCATCGTACGAGACGCCCTCATACAGCGCCTGCCCGATGCCCTGCGCGACGCCGCCATGGATCTGGCCGGTGACCAGCATCGGGTTCACGGCGACACCGACATCATCGACGGTGGTGTAGCGCACGACCTTGGAGACGCCGGTATCGGGATCAATCTCGACCTCGCAGATATGCGTGCCGTTGGGCCAGCTCGGCCCGTCAACCTCGCCTTCGGAATCGACGCTGAGCTTGGCGCCATCCTCCTTCTCGGCGATGTCGAACAGGCTGATGCGGCGGTCGGTGCCGACCACGGTGAGCATGCCACCCTGGTACTCGATGTCCTCGACCGAGGTCTCCAGCACGTTCGCCGCCTTCTCGCGCGCCTTCTGGATCAGATCGTTGGAGGAAACCGCGACCGCGGTGCCGCCGACAAACAGCGAGCGCGAGCCGACGCTGCCAAAACCCATGGCGAGATCGGTGTCGCCTTGCACGACGTCGATCTTGTCCATGGCGATGCCGAGCGTATCGGAAATCATCTGGGTGTAGGTCGTCTGCAAGCCCTGCCCCATCGCCATGGTGCCGGAATGCAGCACGACGCGGCCTTGCGAGGTCGCATGCAGGCTGACCTTTTCAGTATGGGCGCGGCCACCGGTCCATTCGATGTAGGAGGTGAGCCCGCGGCCATAGAGCAGGCCCTTCTCTTTCGCGGCCTTCTTGCGCGCGGCAAAGCCGTCCCAGTCCGCAAGCTTCACGGCGCGGTCGAGCATGTGCGCGAAGGCGCCGGAGTCATAAACCTGGCCGGCGGCGTTGGTGTAAGGGAGCTGCGCCGGCTTGATGTAGTTCGCTTTCCGGATCGCGCGCGGATCCATGCCGATTTTTCGCGCAGCTGCGTCGAACAGGCGCTCGACGATGAACACCGCTTCGGGCCGGCCGGCGCCACGATAGGCACCAACCGGCGCGGTGTGCGTCATCACCGACTTGATCTCGAAATGCACCAGCGGCAGGTCGTAGACGCCTGTCTGCACGAACGGCCCAAGCACCAGCGGGATGATGTTGGCAGCACCCGAGGAATAGGCGCCGGTGCAGCCGATCGAGGTGACGCGATAGGCGAGCACCTTGCCCTTCTCGTCCAGCGCGAAAGACGCGGTCGAGGTGAGATCGCGGCCATGGGTGCCGCCGACGAATTCGTCGGTGCGATCGCCACGCCAGCGGATCTTCTTGTTCAGCTTGGTCGCGACATAGGCGACGATGCCGTCTTCCGGATAGAGGTTGGTCTTCTGGCCAAAGCCGCCGCCGATGTCGCCGACCAGCACGCGCACGCTGTCCTTGGGACGCTTGAGCACTGCTTCCGCCAGCACGTCGCGGGTCGAGGCTGGCGTCTGGGACTGCACATGCAGGAGGAGACGGCCGGTCTTCTTGTCAATCTCGGCAATGGTCGAGCGCGGCTCCATGGCCGAGGGCACCAGGCGCTGACTGACGAGATCGAGCTCGACCGTGTGCGCGGCCTTGGCGAAGGCCTCGTCCACCTTGGCGGCATCGCCGTAGGCCATCGCGCCGACGATGTTGTCGGGCGCCTCCGGCCAGACCACGGGCGCGCCGGGTTTCACGGCCTCGACGGGATCGACCACCGCCGGCTGCACATCATACTCGACCACGATCGCCTCAGCCGCGCTCTGGGCCTCTGCACGCGATGAAGCCACCACGGCCGCCACCGCCTCGCCGGCGTAACGCACCACCTCATGGGCGAGCAGCCGCCGCGGCGGCACAGTCATCGGCTTGCCGTCGGGGCGTTTGAAGATGCTCAGCGTCGGGATAGCACCGACGTCGTCCTTGATCAGGTCCGCGCCGGTGTAGATTGCGGTGATGCCGGGCATCGATGCGGCTGCGCCGGTGTCGACCGAGACGATCTTCGCGTGCGCATGCGGCGAGCGCAGCACGTGCAACCACAGCGCACCGTCGTCCGGCTTGTCGTCGATGAATTGCCCCTTCCCAGTGAGCAGCCGCTGGTCTTCCAAACGCTTGACGGGCTGGCCCGCTCCGAAACGCAAATTGCCGGGAAGAATGTTCATTCCGCTGGTCCTCTAAGCCTCAAAGTGCGGCCGCCTTTTAGCGGATCGAGGTAGAGGAGACCAGCCGCGCTTTTGGGCCAGATATCCACGGATTCGTCATGCCCAGGCTTGTCTTGGAGATCGTCATTCCGGGTCGATGCACAGCATCGAATTACGGTGCGCAATTGAGCAACTGAGAATCTCGAGATTCCGGGTTCGCCCCGGAATGACAGCTACGCCAGCTCCTTGAGCGCCGCTTCCACCGCCTTGCGCGCATCGGCGTTGAGCGCTGCCTGCGGCGGGACGGGGTCGCCGACGTTGTAGCCCTGGATCGCAAGGCCGGCCTTGATGCAGGCGGCGAGGTTGAAGCGGGCGAAGGCCTCGTTGATGCGCCACAGCTTGCGCTGGAGCGCCATGGCCTCATCCCAGCGGCCGGCCCGGCAGAGGTCGTAGAGCGCCACGCTCTGACGCGGGATGATGCAGGCCGGTCCCGCCATCCAGCCGAGACCACCAATCAGCATCACCGCGGCCGGGATATGGGCGGAGGCCGAGAACACGCGCAAGGAATCGCCGCAGCGGTTCATGATCGACAGCAGCCGGCCGGTGTTGGTCGAGGCATCCTTGATATAGCCGATGCGCGGATGCTCGGCGAGGCGCGCGATGACATCGAGGGTGAGGTCAGAGCGCTGGAATTGCGGATTGGTGTAGATCACGACAGGAATGTCGACGGCATCGGCGATGCTGCGGAAATAGGATTCGATCTGGGCATCGGCGAGCGGGAAATAGGCCTCGAGGATCGCCAGAATGCCGTTGGCGCCCAGCTTCTGACAGGCCTGCGCTTGCGCCACGGCGTCCGCCGTCGACGTCGACGCAACGCCCGCCACAACAGGCACGCGGCCCTTCGCAGCCTCGATGGTCGTCTGCACAATCGCCGTACGCTGCGCGGCATTGAGATAGGCGAACTCGCCGGTCGAGCCTAGCGGCGTCAGCCCGTGCACGCCGGCGCCGATCAAATCGTCGCAGAGCTTTGCGAGCACGTTCGTCCGCACCGCGCCGTCGGCATCGACGGGCGAGACGAGGTAGGGGAAGACGCCGCGAAAATCAGTCATGGCGGGAATAAAATCCGGAGGAAGCCAGTCTTGTCTGGCAGGTGCGCGATCCATCGCGTGCTACCATGAGGTACTATTGCCAGCAAGCGATCGGCCTTCGAAGAGCGCATTTGGTGTCCTAGGGATTATCCTGCCGCGTTGGCAGGTTTCGTTGCGTTGCGTCAGCCTCCTCACCGTCGCGCTGTGCTCCGGCATGGTTCAGGCCGGTGAATGCCCCTCGCCGCAATCGGAGATCGCGACCGATCGTCCCGATGTGACCAATTCGAGCCTGGTCGTGCCCGATGGCAGCATCCAGATCGAGAACGGCGTCCACACCTCCGGCCAGAGCAGGGCTAAGGGCTTTGACAGCAGCAACAGCCGGCTCCGCTTCGGTGTCGCACCCTGCCTCGAGGTGCTGGTCGACGTGCCGAGCTATGTCGGGCGGCTGACGGGCGCGATCGACACCGGATTCACCAACGTCTCCCCCGGCGTGAAATGGCAGGTCAGCGGACTGCCTGAGCCCGCCAACCTCTCCGTGGTGTTCGGCGCAAGCCTGCCGACTGGCACGCCCGCGATCACCGGTCCAGGTTTTCAGCCCTATCTGCAACTCCCCTGGTCCTACGAGCTCGGCGGCGGCTGGGGCATCAGCGGCATGTTCACGAGCTTCTTCCGGCCGTCAGATCCGACCAGCCACCAGACCAGCGAGGCCACCTTCGTGATCGAGCGAAAGGTCAGCGAGAAGCTGGCGCTGTTCGCCGAATATGTCAGCGACACTCCGTCGCGCGGCGCAAGCACCGCGCTGCTCAATGTCGGCGGCGGCTATCTCTTGAACCGGACCGAGCAGATCGATTTCCACCTTGCCTTCGGTCTCAACCGAAACTCGCCGGATTACATCATCGGCGTCGGCTATTCCTACCGCTGGGACAACGTCCTCGGTACGGCGACGAGACCGCGTCTTTGGCATTGATGGGAAACAGTCGCGGATATCAGCGAGCTGACATCTTCGCACTCACAATCGATAATAGTTTACGCGATTTTATGCATCCTTCCGGTGTGAACGGCTTCACACCGGACCTGGCCACACGGGTCTAGCGTCGCAGGCGCTGCGGACAGCGAGCGCAGCGATCCCTTAGCGAGGAGTCAGGCCATGGAAATTTGCATCAACTTCGGTGGCAAACGGCATTGCTTCTTCCTGCCGATCTTTCAGATCCCGATCCACTGGGGCAAGCCCGGCCCCGGACCGGTCAACTACCCAGCCTTGTTCCAGGATTCGATGATCCTGGCTGCCGTGGCCGATGTGGCAAAGCAGATCACCGACGAGCACGTGCGGAAATCGGTCGAACAAGGCATCACGGCGGGCTTCCAGGCTGCGCAGAAGCACGCGGGACCCGACGTCTCGATCAACCCCGTCGCACGCGGCTGATCGCGCGCTGATGACGGCGCGGAGGGCCATTCGTCCCCTCGCGCCGCCTCTCCCTTTCGAAACGGCAAATGAACCGTTCCATCTCGGCTCGGACTAATGATGGCGTGCAACCAGGCAGGGGAGCCACATGTTGATCGTCACCACCGAGAACGTCGCGAACCATCGCGTGGTCCGGACGCTGGGCCAATGTTTCGGCATCGTCGTCCGCAGTCGCGGACTTGGCGGCAATATCGTCGCCGGCCTGCGCTCGATCGTCGGCGGCGAGATTCCGGAATATACGAGGCTGCTGGAGGACGCACGCCGTCACGCCGTTGATCGCCTGGTCGAGAACGCCACCGCGATGGGCGCCAATGCAATCGTGATGATGCGGTTCGACTCCGCCGAGATCGGCCAGACCATGAGCGAGATCGTCGCCTACGGAACGGCCGTCGTCATCGAGCCGGCCGCGCGCTAGGATCGGACCATGTCGCTGCCGATCGGTATCGCCGCGCTCCTGATCGCAATCCTGCTGCTGGTCGTCGGCCACTTCTTTCCGTTCGGCGTGCCGCTGACATTTGTCGGCATCGGCCTGATCGCAAGCCTGATCTACGACACACGCTACAAGCCGGCCTCGAAGCAGCCCATCGGGCCCGGCTGGGTCGATACCGGCGAGCGCTTCATCGATCCCGAAACCAACAAGCGCGTCGCGGTGTTCATGCGGCCCGAAACCGGCGAACGGGCCTATCGCGAGATGTGAGCCGCCGGCTCACACCTTGAGCAGCCGCACGCGCGTGCCCCAGGGATCGACCGCCTCGACGCCGTCCGGTAGCTGCACGATCCGCGCCCCGCCCTTGCGCAGGCGCTCCTCTTGCGCGGCGAGCAGATCCGGCTTTGCCATCACCAGCGAGAACCAGGCGAGCCCCGTCGTGGAATCGTCGCGCTGGCCGGCGCCCTGGCTCTGCCAGACATTCATGCCGAGGTGGTGGTGATAGCGGCCCGACGACAGGAACGCGGCGCCGTTGCGGCTGCGGGTTGGGTCGAGGCCGATCGCGCCGTGGTAAAAGCTCGCCGCCTGCGCGAGGTCGCCGACGCGCAAATGCATGTGGCCGACACGCATCCCGTCCGGCGCCTTGGCATAGTCGCTGACGCGCGTGTTGGTCAGCGACAGCAGGTCGGGAATATTGAGCTCATCGGTCGCCATCTTCACGCTGCCCTCGCTCCACTGCCATTGCGAGGGATCGCGGTCGGCATAGACCTCGATGCCGTTGCCTTCGGGATCGTCGAGATAGACGGACTCGCTGACGAGATGATCGGCAAAGCCCGACAGCGGCACGCGGTGCGAGGCGGCATGGACCAGCCAGCGTGCGAGATCCTTGCGCGTCGGCATCAGGAAGGCGGTGTGGTAGAGGCCGGCGGCGTTGCGTGGCTCGATCGCGGCATCGGGACGGGCTTCCAGCACCAGCAGCGTGATACCGGCCGTGCCGAGCCTTGCGGCGGCGCTGGAGCGCTCCATCACGGTGAGCCCGATCACGTCGCGGTAGTAATCGGCGAGCTTGTCGAGATTCTTCACCCGCAACGTCACCATGCCGACCCGCATCGGCGTGCGGCTGGCATAGGTCGGCCCGCCGCCTTGCGGATTGCCCTCGGCGCGTGCAGCGCCGGCCGCGGCCATTGCGAGTGAGGTCGCGCCGGCAAGTTGAAGCAGGGTACGGCGGGTGAGGTCGATGGTCATTGGTCAGGGCTCGCTGGCAAATTTTAGGGCCGTACGGTGCAATTTGGGGATTGCTACACGTTCCCGTGAGCGGCTCCCAATCACATGTTCGTCGGCCGTGGCTGAGGGGAGGACTGGCCACCCGGCCAGTTTCGCAATTGGCCGCGACATCCCAGATTGGAGGCAGCTTACAGGAGCCTTCCATGACCGACCTCACCCCTCTCACCTCGCTGTCGTCCGCGCTCGCGGACGTCGTGGCGCGCATCGTGCCGTCCGTGGTCTCCGTGCATTCGCATCGCTCCCGCTCGACCGGCTTCGTCTGGAAGGGAGGCCTGATCGTCACCGCCGATGAGGCGCTGGCCGATGAGGGCGACATCCAGATCGTCCTTGCTGACGGCACCACGGCTGCCGCCACGATCGTCGGCCGCGACCACACCACTGACGTCGCATTGCTGCGCGCCGATACCGCCATCGCCCCGGTCAAGCTCGCTAGCACGGCCCCTGCCCTCGGCGCGTTGTCGGTCGTCGTCGCCACCAATCGCGATGCGCCAAGTGCGGCGCTCGGGATGGTATCGGTTTCAGGCAAGAGTTGGCGCTCCCTGCGCGGCGGCGAGATCGATGCGCGGATCGAGCTCGATGTTCGCCTGCGTCCGAGCCAGGAGGGCGGCCTCGCCCTCAATGCCTCGGGCGAGGCCTTCGGCATGGCCGTGCTCGGACCGCGGCGCGTGCTGGTGATCCCGACGGCGACAATCGAGCGCGTCGCAGCCCAACTCGAGACCCGCGGCCGCATTGCCCGCGGCTATCTCGGGCTCGGGCTGCAGCCGCTGCGGCTCGATGACGGCATCGGCGCGATGGTGATGAATGTCGACAAAGCAGGTCCGGCGGCCACGGCGGGCATCTGCCAGGGCGACGTGATCGTGGCAGTCAATGACCAGAAGCTTTCCGGCGTGCGTGCGCTGTTGCGGACGTTGGGACCTGCGAGCGTCGGCCAGATCATCGACGTTGCGGTCCGCCGCGGCGGCGAACCGGCGAGCTTCAAGGTCACGATTGGCGAGAGGCCGGAGGCGTGAGCGAGGACACCACGCCGGAGATCGTGCTCGCCCTCGAGATCGACGATCCCGCCCTCGCCGACCGCCTCGCGACGTTGCTCGGCAATGTCGCGGGGCTTCGCCTCGCCGCGCCCGGTGAGACCGCCATGGCGAGCGTTGTCGCACGCGATCCGCGCGTCATGCCGGAGGACATTGCGCTGACGCAGCGCGAGCTCGATGTGCTGGCATTGATGGCGGAAGGCGCCTCCAACAAGATGATCGCGCGACAGCTCAATATCTCAGTGCACACCGTGAAATTCCACGTCGGCTCCTTGCTCGACAAGCTGGATGCCACCGGCCGCACCGACGCGGTCGCGCACGCGGCGCGCCGCGGCGTGATCGAGCTATAGCGCGGACGGAAAGCTGAGCTCGACCGTCAGGCCCGGCGCGTTGTCGTGCAGCGCGATCTCGGCGCCATGCAGGCGCGACACCGCCGCGACAAGACTCAAGCCCAGGCCGTTGCCCGGCGTATAGCGGCTCTGCTCGAGCCGGTAGAAGCGCTTGAACACGTGATCATGCTGATCGGCGGCAATGCCCGGACCATCATCGGCGATGGCGATCATCGCGCCATTACCGGTGTTGCGGCAGGTTACGATCACCTTTCCGCCCGGGCGGCCGTGCTTGATCGCGTTGTCGACGAGATTGGCGATGGCATCGAACAGCAGATCGCGATCGCCCGTTACTGCGACGTCGCGGTCGCCGCCAAGGCTCAGGCGCGTCGCAACCTGCTCGGCGGCGGCGTCGTAGAGCTCGACGACCTCGCCGGCGATCTCGGCGAGGTTGAGCCCACGAAACGCGCTGCGCCGGGCGCGGGTCTCGATCTCCGAGATCCGCGTGATCGAGGCGAACATGCCGAGCACCGCATCGAGATCGGCGATAGTATCGCCGATCAGGGCTGCATCGGCCTCACTGTTGCGCTCGTGATGATAGGCCTTTTCCAGCCGGCCGCGCATGCGCGTCAGCGGTGTGCGCAGATCGTGGGCGACATTGTCGCTGACCTGCTTGACCTCGCCCATCAGCGTCTCGATCCGATCGAGCATCTGGTTGAGGTTCTCGGCGACACGGTCCCATTCGTCGTGGCTGCCGCGCAGCGGAATGCGCCGGTCAAGTCCGGACAGCATGATGGCGCGGCTGGTGGCGTTGATCTCCTCGATCCGCCCGACCGTGCGCCGCGTCACCAGCACGGCGGCAAGACCGGCCAGCACGACCAGCAGCAGGGCGACGGCGATCATCGCGAGCTCGAGCATGGCAACGAAGCCGCTGTGGTCGCCGGCATCGCCGACGCGGCTCCTGACATAAGCGAGCGTGCCGAAATAGACGTAACCCATGATCGCCGCGACGATCAGGCCGAAGATCGCAATCGCGATCAGCGCCAGGCGGAAGGTCGAGGAGCGAAGCGTGTCAGCCAGGAGCACGGAGGCAATATCCAATGCCGCGGATGGTGTGGATCAGTGGATAGGCCTGGGCATCGTCGACCTTGCGCCGGACGCGACCGACATAGACGTCGATGATGTTGGTGGAGGGATCGAAATGCAGGTCCCAGACGTGCTGGAGCAGCATTGCGCGGGACACGACACGGCCCTCGTTGCGGACGAGATATTCGAGCAGTTGGAATTCGCGCGGCAGCAGTGGAATCTTGCGGCCGCGGCGGCTGGCATTGCGCGCGATCAGGTCGACGGCGAGATCGCCGACGCGCAAAATGGTTTCCTTGGCGATGGTCTCGCTGCGGCGCCCGAGCGCCTCGAGGCGCGCGAGCAATTCGACGAAGGAGAACGGCTTGACGAGATAGTCGTCGCCGCCGGCGCGCAAGCCGCGCACGCGGTCGTCGACCTCGCCGAGCGCGGAGATGATGAGGAAGGGCGCGGCGATGCCGTCGTCGCGCAACTGGCGCATCACGGTAATGCCGTCGAGATCGGGCAGCATGCGGTCAATGGTGATCACGGCATAGTCGCGCGCAACGCCCTGGCTGAGCGCTTCTCGGCCGGTGGCGGCGAGATCGACGTCGTAGCCTGACGTCGTCAACTCCTCGACGAGCTGGCCTGCGGTCTCCGGATCGTCCTCGACGACGAGGATGCGGCGATGGCCTCCGGTCATGACAAACTCCGCGCGACGATCGCCACCAGATTATCCCGTTCCGGGGCTGAGCGGAACCACCCGGCGGCGATCGCGACAATGGTGCGGGCCCGCGATGCTAATACCAGGTATCCCCGCACACATTGACCCATTGCCACCCATAGGGCGTCAAGCTCCTGCGCCAGCAGCCATCGTAATAGTTGTCATAATAGTAGGGCGCGCCGAAGACGGCGAAACGGCGGAAATGGTGGTGGTGGAAGAAGGCATGCCGGCCGATGAAGGGCCGACCCGCACCGACGAAATGCGGCCCGATCGCCGCATGCGCGAAGCGTGCGCCGGCGAAGGAGGGCCCGCCAAGGCCTGGTCCACCCACATGGGCGAAATGCGCGCCGCCCATGCCGCCGACATGTATGCCGCCACCGAAGCCGCCGGCGCGCATGCCACCGCCGCCGAAATGGCCGCCGCCACCAAATCCACCGCCGTGACCGCCACCGCCGCCGCCCCCTCGGGCGAGAACGGGCGATGCGAGTGCCAGTGCCGCAACAATCGCTACCGCAGTGAGGCCTTTGAGAAGCCTGTTGTCCATCGAAGCATCCTCCGTGCTGCGCGGCGATATTGCTGCCGCACCAAGGGGATCAGAGAGGAAGGGACAGGCACGTTCAACTTACAAGCGCGCCAGATTCTGACGCGGAAGTTAGGGAGGCTGGGCTCTATCGCTCCCTCGCGCCGTTCTTACGGGGAGAGGGTGGGGTGAGGGGCTGCTTCCACGAATACGATTTGAGCTTGAGGGGACAGCAGGCCGGAGCCCGATGGACAATTCGTCCGGCTCGCAGGTTACCCTGCCCCTCACCCCAGGATCCGCGCTTTCAGCGCGAATTCCGACCTCTCCCCGCAAAGAGCGGGGAGAGGTTCAGAGATTACGCCCGCTTGCCGTTGTTCTTCTCCGCCGCCCTGCGCATCGCCTCGGCGAGTGCACCGCCGCCACCGGAGGATTCCTGCTTGCGCGGGGCCGACGAGGTCATGCGGGCGGGGTTGCGTGTGTTGTTGTCGCGCTGCATGCCGGGCGCATCCTTCTTGGCACCGACCTCGTCGTCGAGGCGCAGCGTCAGTGAGATGCGTTTGCGGGCGACCTCGAAGTCCAGCACCTTTACCTTGACGATGTCGCCGGGCTTCACCACCTCGCGCGGATCCTTGATGAAGTTCTTGGACATCGCCGAAATGTGCACGAGACCGTCCTGGTGCACGCCGATATCGACGAAGGCGCCGAAGGCGGCGACGTTGGTGACGGTGCCCTCGAGGATCATGCCTTTCTGGAGATGCTTGATCTCCTCGACGCCCTCCTTGAACACTGCGGCCTTGAACGCCGGACGCGGGTCACGGCCGGGCTTTTCCAGTTCGCGCAGAATGTCGGTGACGGTCGGCAGACCAAAGGTCTCGTCGACGAAATCCTTCGGCTTCAAGGTGCGCACGATCTCGCTGCTGCCGATCAGCGCCTTGATGTCGCTCTTGGTGGCCTCAAGAATCCGTCGCACCACCGGATAGGCTTCCGGATGCACGCCGGAGGCATCCAGCGGATCTTCGCCGCCGAGGATGCGCAGGAAGCCAGCGCACTGCTCAAACGCCTTCGGGCCGAGCCGCGGCACCTCCTTGAGCGCCTTGCGTGACTTGAACGGGCCGTTGGCATCACGATGCGCCACGATGCTCTGCGCGAGGCCCGAGCCGACGCCCGACACGCGGGCGAGCAGCGGCGCGGAGGCCGTGTTGACGTCGACACCGACCGCGTTCACGCAGTCTTCGACCACGGCATCGAGCGACTTGGCGAGCTTGGCCTGGCCGAGATCGTGCTGATACTGGCCGACGCCGATCGCCTTGGGCTCGATCTTGACGAGCTCGGCGAGCGGATCCTGAAGCCGGCGGGCGATCGAGACCGCGCCGCGCAGGGTGACGTCGAGGCCGGGCAGTTCCTCCGAGGCGAAAGCCGAGGCCGAATAGACCGACGCACCCGCTTCCGACACCACGATCTTGCTCATTTTCAGCTCGGCCAGACCCTTGACCAGATCGCCGGCGAGCTTGTCGGTCTCGCGCGAGGCAGTGCCGTTGCCGATCGCGATCAGCTCGACGCGATGCTTGATCGCGAGCTTGCCGAGGATCGCGAGCGCCTCGTTCCACTGCCGCTGCGGCTCGTGCGGATAGATCACGGCGGTATCGACCACCTTGCCGGTCGCGTCGGTGACGGCGACCTTGACGCCGGTGCGATAGCCTGGATCAAGGCCCATGGTGGCGCGGGTGCCGGCGGGCGCGGCCAGCAGGAGGTCGCGCAGGTTCGAGGCGAACACGCGCACGGCCTCGGTCTCGGCTGCGTTCCACAGCCGCATGCGCAAGTCGATGTTGAGATGCACCTGGATCTTGGTGCGCCAAGCCCAGCGCACGGTGTCGATCAGCCAGCGGTCGCCGGCGCGCTTGAGGTCGGTGATGCCGAAGCGCTTCATGATCTTCAGTTCATAGGCGCCGGGCACGCCGGCGGGCGGCGCCTCGGCTTCGGCCTGGATCTGGAGATCGAGAATCTCTTCCTTCTCGCCGCGAAACATCGCGAGGATGCGGTGCGAGGGCAGCTTGGTCAGCGGCTCGGAGAAATCAAAATAGTCGGCGAATTTCTCGCCCTCGGTCTTCTTGCCCTCGCGCACCTTGGAGGCCATCCGCGCATTGGTCCACATCTCCTCACGGAGCACACCGATCAAATCGGCGTCCTCGTCGAAGCGCTCGACCAGGATGGCGCGGGCACCGTCGAGCGCGGCCACGGCATCCGCAACGCCCTTCTCTGCGTTGATGAAGCCTTCGGCCACGACCTTCGGATCGTTGCCGGGCTCGGCGATGAGCTGATTGGCGAGCGGCTCGAGGCCGGCCTCCTTGGCGATCTCGGCCTTGGTGCGGCGCTTCGGCTTGAACGGCAGGTAGATGTCTTCGAGGCGCGCTTTGCTGTCCGCGGCCATGATCGAGGCTTCCAGCGTTGCGTCGAGCTTGCCCTGCTCGCGGACCGATTCGAGGATCGCCTTGCGGCGGTCTTCCAGCTCGCGCAGGTAAACCAGGCGTTCCTCCAGGGTCCGCAATTGCGCGTCGTCGAGCGCACCGGTCGCTTCCTTGCGGTAGCGGGCGATGAAGGGAACCGTGGCGCCGCCGTCGAGCAGCGTCACCGCCGCCTCGACCTGCTCCGCCCGTACCCCAAGCTCCTGCGCAATTTTCTGGTTGATATTTGCCACGCGAGATTTCCTCTATATCCAAGCACGCGACGCAAACCGAAATCCGGCCGCGGGAGGCCGCTTATGGACCAACCAAGGTTGATTCATCAAGGTGCGGCGCGCAACCGTCGACAGAGGATTTTTTGTTGAACCGATGCGATCTCGCCACAATCGTGGGGATGTCGCGGGGGGCAGATAGCGGAAGTTGAGGCACACGCTCCCTCCATCGTCGTTGCGAGGAGCCTTTGCGACGAAGCAATCCAGAATCCCTCCCCGGAAAGACTCTGGATTGCTTTGCTTCCACCTTCGCTCTTCGAGCTTCGGCGGACAAGGCGCTCGCAATGACGGAGCAAGGGGCGGCAACCGGCTCCTCCAATGAACATTTCGATTCGCAGACACGCCTTCTCGCTCTCGCGGCGCGTTTCGCCCGAGTTTTGCTGTTCGCTTCACGCCCTCTGCAAACAAAGGGCGCAGGGAAGGCCGGGTGCCGGCTGGCACCCACGGTCCGCCGTGCGCGTGTAGCGCAAAAAGACCTGCACAGCGGCATACAGGTGAAGCCGAACACACGGCCTTCCCTGCGCAGTGGTCGGACGGCTTATGCCGTGCTCTCCCGGGAGCCGAATTCCTTCTGGCCTCCCTCGCGCCTGCGAAAGTCACCGACATTGCGCCGGTTGACGCCAATGCCGCATTCGCAAAGCGCTTGACCGTAGCAACGACGGCCGGGACCACACGGTTTTGCCGTACGCAGGCAAATCCTGCTTCGCCCCAAGGGGCTTCGCAGCACAAGGCGCCGTTCGTACAACGCGGCTTGCAAGCAGCTCACGGGGCTCGGCTCAATCCACTGCCCCGCCCTGCCACTCGCATCCGCGACGGCGCTGCCCAGCGTCCACCGCAGCCCGATCCGCGGTTCGCGACGACGTACGACCGCCCCTTTTCGCCGGATCAGGATGGGTGTCGTGTACGACAAATCCGAATTTCGGTAAAGCGAAATATTTTTGAGCCATGGCATTGACACGCACGGGACACAGGGGCGCGGGTGATCGCCGTCGCCAGTGCTCGTCACACAACTCCGGTGTCGTCCTGGCGAAAGCCAGGACCCATTACCCCAGGGAGGAGTTTGGCGAAGACTCGTCGTTCGGTACTGATGCCGGCCACAACCGATAAATCACGCGATATGGGTCCTGGCTTTCGCCAGGACGACAATGGAGATTGGCGCGCCGCTTGACATCCACCGCGCTTCCACGGCTGTTGGGCGCGCCGGACCACCGAACTTCCCACGAGGACCATCCATGCGGACAACATCGGCCGGCGTCTTCAAGATCGCCACCAAGGGGCCTGGCGACGTCTCCGGCCTCATGAGCCTGATCGTTACAGGCGCGATCGATCCGGCCTCGATCCTGGCGATCCTCGGCAAGACCGAGGGCAATGGCGGCGTCAATGATTTTACGCGGGAGTATGCCGTCGCCGCGCTGTGCACGGCGCTGGCGCCGAAACTCGGCCTGACGCCGCACGAGGTGGAGCAGCGCATCGCTTTCGTGATGTCAGGCGGCACCGAAGGCGTGCTCAGCCCGCACATCACGGTGTTCACTCGCCAGCAGGTTGCGACACCGCCGGCCGGCGTCTCCGGCAAGCGCCTAAGCATCGGCATGGCGCAGACCCGCGATTTCCTCCCCGAGGAGCTCGGCCGCTCCGCGCAGATCACCGAGACGGCCAAGGCGGTGAAGGCGGCGATGGCGGACGCGGGCATCACTGATGCCACTGACGTCCATTTCGTGCAGATCAAGTGCCCGCTGCTGACCAGCGAGCGTGTCGAAGCGGCAAGCGCGCGCGGCAACAAGACGGCGACGATCAGCGCCTATAGCTCGATGGCCTATTCGCGTGGTGCCTCAGCGCTCGGCGTTGCGGTCGCGCTCGGCGAGATCCCCGCCAACATCCACGACGACGACGTGCTGCGGCGCTACGATCTGTTCTCGAAGGTCGCCTCGACCTCGTCCGGAATCGAGCTGATGCACAATGTCGTCATCGTGCTCGGCAATTCGGAAGGGTCGCTGAGCGAGTTCGAGATCGGGCATGCCGTGATGAGCGACGCGATCGATGCGCCGGCGGTGGTGTCGGCGCTGACGAGTGTTGGTCTTGGGGTCGCACCACAAGTTGTCGCGAACCGCGAGCTCGTCAACATCTTCGCCAAGGCCGAGGCCTCGCCTGATGGCACCGTACGCGGCTGCCGCCACACCATGCTTGAGGACACCGACATCAGCTCGACACGCCACGCCCGTGCCGCGGTCGGCGGCCTGATCGCCGGCCTTGCCGGCACCAGCGCGGTCTACGTCTCCGGTGGCGCCGAGCATCAGGGCCCCGCCGGCGGCGGCCCGGTTGCGGCGATCGCACGGCTAAAGCCCTAGCAACCGCGACCTCTCCGCGCCCCACGCAACCCTGCCCCTCGCGCCGGCTCAGTTGATTCATACGGGCCCATGCGAAAAAGCTGGCGCCGCACCTCGAGGGGATTTTGACTTCATGACTTTGCCGATGAGCTGGAACGAATGGACGCAGCATGATGGCGTCGGACTTGCGGCGCGCGTCCGCAAGGGCGAGCTGACGGCGAAGGAATTGGCACATCAGGCTGCAGCCGCCGTTGCAAAGGTCAATCCGACACTGTCCGGCGTGGTCGAGCTGTTCGATGACGTGATCGCCGATCCCGCCAAGGACGGCGCCAATCTCGCGGGTCCCTTCGCCGGCCTGCCCATCCTGATGAAGGATCTGGGACCGACGATGAAAGGCCGGCTGCAGGAAATGGGCTCGCTGCTGATGCGGGGCAACCGCGCCGCTGCCGACACGTTCCTGACCGGCAAATTCCGCCAGGCAGGCCTCAACCTGATCGGACGCACGACGACGCCGGAATTCGGCGTGTGCAGCTCGGCCGACAATCCGGCCGTGTATGTCACCCGCAATCCCTGGAATACCGACTACACCACCTGCGGCTCGTCGGCGGGCAGCGCCGCGATGGTTGCGGCCGGCGTGGTGCCGATCGCGCACGCGACCGACGGCGGCGGCTCGATCCGCATTCCCGCCGGCGTCAACGGCAATATCGGGTTGAAGGTCTCGCGTGGCGTGTTCTCGCTCGCGCCGCACATGTCCGATCTCACCGGCCTCGTCTCGATCCAGGGCTGCCAGTCGCGCACGGTGCGCGACACCGCCGCGTTCGTCGACCATGCCCGTGGGCCCGCGCCCGGCGAGTTCATGCCGTTCTGGACCACGGCGCAGCCCTATTCCGAGATGATCAAGCGCGATCCGTCGAAACTCCGCATCGCGCTGTCCCACACCTGGGGCGACTACACCGCGACGCCGGAGATCGCGGCCGAGCTGGAGAAGACCGGCCGTTTCCTCGAAGGCCTCGGCCATCACGTCGACTACGCGCTACCCGAGCTCGACTTCCGCGCTGCCTTCGCAGCGCAGACCACTTGCTACATCTCGAACTTTTCGGTCGTGATCTCCAACATGCTGGCCGCGCACGGGCTGGAGCGCCCGCCGGAGGATCTGATCGAGCCGATGAACATCCGGATCTGGGAAGCCGGACTGCACACCAGCTTCGCCGACCGGGCCAGGATGCAGGCCGTGTTCAACACGACCTCACGCGGCTTCGGCAGCTTCTTCGAGCAGTGGGACGTGATCCTGACGCCGATCACCGCGCTGCCGACGCCGAAGGTCGGCACGAAGGAATATCTCACCATCTCCGACAACCCCGATGTGCTCGACTGGTTCGGTCATCTCTGGCGCTTCTTCGCCTTCACGCCACTCGCCAATCTCTGCGGCATGCCGGCGATCTCGATGCCGATGGCGGCCCAGGACCACGGCCTGCCGCTCGGCATCCAGGCGATCGCCAAACAGGCCAATGACGGCCTGCTGCTGCAACTCGCAGCCCAGATCGAGCGCGCGCTCGACGGCAAGTGGAACGGCGGCAAGAAACCGAAGGTGCATGTCGGCTAGGTGAGCGGCGAGCGCGCTAAGATGCGATCGCCTGTCACGATCTCAGTTCTTCACCGCCGGGATGTCCTCTGGCTGCTGTTGCTGCTGGCCCTGCTTGTACATCGCCAGCGCCTTGTCGAGCGCTTCGCGCAGCGCCAGCGCCGCGGCCACGCTGCAGCGCAGATGCGCCGTCTGGACCACGTCGACCCTGACCGCCGCACCGACCGGCATCAGCAGGTTCGCGGCGAGCTCGATCTGGATCGCGCCGTTGTGATGGCCGAAGCAGGACGCGCCGTCAAAATAGATGATCGGGGCCCGCTCGGAGCTCGAGCTGGAAATGGTGACCGGCCCCTGACTGGTGGCGGGCGTTTCGGGATCGGTCATGGGATACTCCTCGCGGGCAGGGAACGAACGCCCACCATCGTTGCTTCGGCCGGCTCTGTCGAGGCCAAACCGGCCCTGCGGCGCCGCCGTACGGGGTTTTGCGCGGTGCGCGACACTGGTCTAGAACATCGCCATGCCTAGCTCACCGACCACGCTTCCGTTCGAGGAACTCGCCGAGGCCATCAAGGGCCGCCGCTCCGATTACGGCCATATCAGCGGGCTCCAGCTCGACCGCTTCGCGCCGGGCGAAGCCTGGTCGAGCCTACCCTACCGGCCCGTCTTCGTCGGCGACGCCGAGACTGGTGTTCTTCACGGCGGCGTCGTCACCGCGATGCTGGACGAAAGCTGCGGCATGGCGGTGCAGCTCGCGCTCGATGGCACCCGCGCCATCGCGACGCTCGACCTGCGCATCGACTACCAGAAGCCAGCCACGCCAGGCCTCGACATCAAGGCGCATTCGGTGTGCTACCGCACCACGCGCTCGATCGCTTTCGTGCGCTCCACCGCGTATCAGGAGTCCGAGGACGATCCGGTGGCGACCGCCACCGCCTGCTTCATGATCGGCGCCAACCGCACCAACATGCTTGCGGACCGCCGGATGGATACGCGCAACATCCCGACGCTGGAGGCGCCGGAGGATCCGGACGGTCCGTTCGCCAACAGCCCGTTTGCGCGCGCCCTCGGCATTCGCGTCAACGACGACGGCACGCTGACCATGCCGTTTTCGCCAAAGATCATCGGCAACCCGATCCTCCCCGCCATCCATGGCGGCATGACGGGCGCCTTCCTCGAGACCACCGCGATCCTCGGCGTGCGGCGTGAGCTCGGGATCGCGGCGCTGCCAAAGCCCATTGGGCTCACCGTCAACTATTTGCGCTCCGGACGGGCGCTCGACACCATCGCCAATGTCTCGATCGTGAAACAGGGCCGGCGTATCGTCGCCTTCGAAGCGCGGGCCTGGCAAGACGATCCCGACAGGCCGATCGCCTCCGCCTTCGGTCATTTCATGCTGCGCCCGACACCCGGAAACGACGAGGAATAGGCGTATTCTGCTTGACTGCCGGGGCTTGGAACCCAACGATGGCACAAGCCAGCAAGAGGTAGTGGGTTGCGGCATCCGATCGACATCGTCGCCATGTTTGCCGCCATCTGGCTATTGGCGTCGATGGTGCTCGACGCGCTGACGCCGAAGGAGCTGACCGCGGTCATGATCGCGATCGCGATCGGGCCCGCCGTGATCATCACCGCCGTGTTCTACTATCTGCGCTGCCCGCGCACCGATTTCGCGGTGTTGTTCGCAGCGCTCTGGCTGATCTCCGACATCGCGATCGCCTTCATCTCGCCGAAGGAACTGCCGCATTTCCTGATCGTGCTCGGCTTCGTGCCGGCCGCGCTGATCGGCATCGTGCTGCACTGGCAGCGCTTCCAGCGCCGCCATGAGCGGTTGCCGGTGCCGTCGGCGAAGCGCGGTTAACGCCATAGCAGATTGCTTTTGGCGAGGTCGATCACCTCGTCGCCACGGCCACTCATCACCGCGCGCAGCACCATCACGGCTTGTTATTGCGGCTTCAGTCTTTCGCAATCGCTCGATCGTAGGCGTCGATCGTCGCCTTCGCGCGTGCGGCGATATCGGCGGCTGACATCCCGGGCTTGTAGAGGCTGGACCCCAGTCCGAACGCCGTGACGCCGCCTTTGATGTATTCGGCAAAATTCTGATCGGAGACGCCGCCGACGGCGGCGATCATCACACCTGCGGGCAGCACGGCGCGGATCGCGGCGATGCCGGACGCGCCGAGCACGCTCGCCGGAAAGAATTTCAGGCCTGATGCGCCGGAGCGCGCGGCGAGCAGCGCTTCCGTCGGCGAGAACACGCCGGGCAGCGTCACCATGCCGTGCTGATGTGCACGCGCCAGCACCTTGGTGTCGACATTCGGCGAGACCATGAGCTTGCCGCCGACATCGTTGAGACGATCGACATCGGCCGCAGTCAGCACCGTGCCGGCACCAATCAGCACGCCTGAAGGCGCGAGCTTCGCCGCAAGGCCGATGGAGCGGAACGGATCCGGCGAGTTCAGCGGGATCTCGATCGCGGTCATGCCGGCCTCGATCAGCACGCCGACGATGGCCTCGGTCTCCTCCGGTTTCACGCCTCGGAGGATCGCGACCAGGGGCCGCTTCATCGACGGAAAGGGAACGCTCATCTCAAAAATCCTCTCACTTCGTCCAGATCGCCGCAGCCGCCATCGACAGGCCGCGGCGCACCGCTTCATCAGCGTCGATCGGGTTCACCTCGACATTCAGCGCGCCGAAGGCAAGCCGGTACAGTGCCGCCAGCCGGCCCGATGCAATCAGCGTGACGCCGGCCTTCGGCACGCTGCCGGAAAGCCCTGCCGCCAGTTCGGCGCCGATCAACGTGCCCGATAGCGTCTCGCGCGCAGCGGCCGGCGTGCCGCCGAACAACAGCTGACGCGACCGCGCGGTGAACAGAAGATTGGCTGCAAAGGCTGGCGCTTCGTACGCGGCATTCACCGCCGCCTTGAAGCTCGCGACATCCTCGGCCTCATCCGCGCCGGCCACCGCGAGCGCGAGAATCGTCTCGCGCGACACGACGCTGAAGAGCTCGCCGGTCATGAACGTCGCGAAATGTTCGACCGTGCCATCTTTCACGCGCACCCATTTTGAATGCGTGCCGGGCATGCACACCAGCGCCTCGCCTGCGGCTCCCAAGCCGAGCGCACCGAGCAATTGCGTCTCCTCGCCGCGCATCACGTCCGGTGCTTTTGTGTCGCGCTGCGCGATGCCCGGCAGGATGCGGATGTCGCGCCCCTCGCCCGGTACGCGGGCGGCTTGCTTGAGGACCGCCGACAGCGGCGCCGGCGTATCGACATAACCGGCCTCGACCCATCCGGTCTTGGCCCCAGCCATGCCGCAGATCAGCACTGGCAGATGAGCCGGCGCTTGAACCGCGGCCAGGTGCGCTTGCAGCACGCCGGGGAAGCCGGCCTTGGCCGCGGCCATCATGCCCTCATCGCTGCGGCGCTCGGCCAGCACATGGCCAGTGCGATCGACCAGCCAGAGCCGAAAGCTGCTCGTGCCCCAGTCCACCGCGACATAAGCAGGTTCGGTCATTTTGAATCGTATCCTCAGGTCTCACGGCCGAGACGCCGTCTCGCGACAATGAGACGGCGCGTTGCAAATCCGCCCCGGGATATCGGCTATTGCGGCCTTAAACCAGCGTTTTCTCGCAAGCTTGAGGCGCTCCCGGCGCTGGCACACCGCTTGCTGAAGCCATTCCCGTTCACGTCAGCGAACGCGCAGCAAGACGCGTCAACATCAGATGAGGAAACCCATGGAGATCGGCTATTTCACGATGCCTTCGCATCCGCCGGAGTGCGGCCTGAAGGAAGGACATGACTGGGACCTGCAGGTCCTGCGCTGGCTCGACGAGCTCGGCTATCAGGAAGCCTGGATCGGCGAGCACCACACCGCGCCCTGGGAACCCAATCCCACGCCGGACCTCTTGATCGCGCAGGCCCTGATGCAGACCAAGCGCCTGCGCATCGGCCCCGGCGGCTTCCTGCTGCCCTATCATCACCCGGCAGAGCTCGCCAACCGCGTCGCGATGCTGGACCATCTCTCCGAGGGCCGTCTGAATTTCGGCGTCGCTGCGTCCGGCCTGCCGAGCGACTGGGCGATGTTCAACGTCGACGGCATGAGCGGCCAGAACCGCGACATGACCCGCGAGGCGCTCGAGATCATCCTGAAGCTGTGGACCGAGCCGGCGCCGTTCACGCACAAGGGCAAGTTCTGGACGGTGACCAAGCCCGACACGATGTTCGACTTCCTCAAGCCGCACATCAAGCCGTTGCAAGCGCCACATCCGCCGATCGGCGTCGCCGGGCTCTCGAAGAATTCGGACACGCTGAAGCTCGCCGGCGAGCGCGGCTTCATTCCGATGAGCCTCAACCTCAACCCGGCCTATGTCTCCAGCCATTGGGACTCGGTCGAGATCGGCGCCGCCAAGACCGGCCGCAAGCCGAACCGGCAGGACTGGCGTCTGGTGCGCGAGGTGTTCGTCGCCGACACCGATGAGGAGGCCTGGAAGCTTTCGACCGGGGACATGATGGGCCGGATGATGAGCGAGTACTTCCTGCCCCTGCTCGGTCATTTCGGCTTCAAGGACTATCTCAAGCACGCGCCCGACGTGCCCGACAGCGACGTCACCGTCGAATATTGCGCCAAGCGGAACTGGATCGTCGGCTCGCCTGCGACCATCGCCGAAAAGATCGAGACGATCTATGACGAGGTCGGCGGCTTCGGCGTGCTCTGCGTGTTCGGCTTCGACTACAAGCACAAGCCGGAAGCCTGGCACCACTCGCTCTCTCTGCTCAAGAACGAAGTGATGCCGCGCCTGACGCATCTCGGCTCCGCGAAGAAGGCAGCTTGACCGGATACGGGTGCGGCGCGAACGTGCCGCACCCGCCATTTCTCTTGGGAGATGTCGACGTGACGGTGGACGCCAAGGATTTCAAGCAGGCGATGCGCCAATGCGCCGGCGCGGTCGCACTGGTCACGGTCGGCGCCGAGCACGGCAAGCGCACCGGGCTGACGGTGACCTCGGCCACCTCGCTGTCCGACAACCCGCCGTCGCTGATCGTCTGCGTCAACCGCAACGCCAGCGCACACGCGCGCATCCGCGAGGAAGGCGCGTTCGCGATCAACTTTCTGCACGAGGATCACGCCCTGCTGGCGCTGACCTTCAGCGGCCAGAAGGGCGTCAACGGCGACGAGCGGTTTGCGTTCGGCCAATGGACGCGCGAGGTGACCGGCGCGCCGGTGCTGACGGATGCGGTCGCCGCGTTCGACTGCGCGCTGGCGCAGGAGTTCGAGACCAGGACGCATTCGATCTTCGTCGGCGAGGTCCGCGGAGCGACCCATTCGGCCGCGGCCGCACCGCTGGTGTATCTGCGCAGCAGCTTCCACACGCCGCAGGAAATCCGCGAGACAGTTTCCGTGGGCGATCTCGATTCGCGGCATTTGAGCTGGACGGATTTTTCGTAAGGGTGCGCTACTGTGCGGTCTCGATCTTCATCGCTTTGATCTTCCGATACAGTGTCGCGCGGCTGAGCTTCAGCGTTCGCGCCGCCTCGGTGACGCGGCCGCCGTGCTTGCGAAGCGCCTCGACGATCGTCGCGCGTTCGGCGGCTCCGAGATCGGTCGCCGCTATCCTCCCTCCGAATGGCGGGAGATCGAGATCGGCATCCACGATGACGCCCCCCTCCG
Organism: Bradyrhizobium sp. T-1; assembly: GCF_053592855.1. Lineage (NCBI taxonomy): Bacteria > Pseudomonadati > Pseudomonadota > Alphaproteobacteria > Hyphomicrobiales > Nitrobacteraceae > Bradyrhizobium > Bradyrhizobium sp. T-1. Next base: position 7,150,826 of record NZ_CM132115.1, read on the forward strand.
CCGTACAGCCGGCAAGTCGCAGCACGTGACGGAGCTGGCGCATGTTGCCGGGATAGGAGTAGGTCGACAGCAGCGCCCATGCTTCGCCCGAGAGGCGGCAGGTCGGCGCCTCCTCGCATGCGATTTGGCGGATGATGTCATCGCGATCCGCGCGCTCGCGCAGGGCCGGCAGCCGCACCTCCATGCCGCGCAGGCGAAAATAGAGGTCGGCGCGGAAGGCCCCCTCCTCCGCCATGCGGCCGAGATCGCGATGGGTGGCGCTGATCAGGCGGATGTCCACCGGCACCGGCTTGAGCGCGCCGAGCGGCCAGACCTCGCGATTCTCCAGCACGCGCAGCAGGCGTGTCTGCAACGCGATCGGCATGTCGCCGATCTCGTCCAGAAATAGCGTGCCGCCGTCGGCCTGCACGATCAGACCCTTCGAGCCGTCGCGGCGCGCGCCTGTGAAGGCGCCGGCCTCGTAGCCGAACAGCTCGGCATCGATCAGGCTCTCCGGCATCGCCGCGCAATTCAGCGCGACGTAGTTGTTGCGGGCGCGATTGCTCGCGGCGTGAATGGCACGCGCGAACACATCCTTGCCGACGCCGGTCTCGCCGTGCAGCAGCACCGGCAGGTTGTGATCGCCGATGCTCCGGAGCCGCTTCACGCTCTTGACCAGGCCGGGATCGCGTCCGGCGAGCCGGTGGAGCGCGTCGAAGCGATCGGCGGGTGCATCACGGCGCAGCGCGGAGGATTTTGCGCGCAGCGGCGGGGTAACATGGCTCCGTCCCAGCGGACGGCCGTCGGCGCGGCGCAACTCGACGAGCTCGTCCGCATGGCGCGAGGGATCGAGCTTGATGTAGCGCGACAGATCGATACCCGATGCAATCAGGCCATCGGTGAGGCCGAGCAATGCGCGCGCCTGCCGGCAGGCGCCAACGATGCGGCGGTCGTCGTCATAAGCGAGCAGACCACTACCGCCGTCGCCCGGCACGGTCGCGATCCAGGCGTTGCGGAAATGATCGCGGAAGATCGCGCCCTCCATCCGCCGCGTCGCCTCCATGGTCACCGCGAGCGCGAGCTGATGCGCAGTGCGTTCGAGATCCTCGCGGCAGGAGGTGATGTTGACCGCGCCGGCAAGCCGCCCGGCCTGATCGAATAACGGCGCCACCGCGCAGGAGAACATGTGCCATTGCGCACGAAAATGCTCGTCGCGGTGCACCAGGATCGGCTTCTGCTCGGCAAGCGCTGTCCCGAGCCCGTTGGTGCCCTCAAAGGTCTCGGCAAAGTTCGAACCGGTATAGATCTTCCAGTCCATGAACATTCGCGCATCGGATTCGCCCGGCAGGCGACTGAACAGCATGGTCGCGTTCACGTCAGCCAGATTGACGCAATAGCCGGCGTCCCGCAGCACGCGGGCAAGATCGTCGAGTTCGGGCGTGAGCAGCCGGATGGTCTCTTCCATGGGCTCGGCGACGTGACGGACCTCGGCCTCGGTGAGGGTCTGCGGCGGGCCTTGACGGGCAGGATCGAGCTTGTGGCTGATCAGGCAGCGCCGCCAGGAGTTTTCGATGCGCGACGATGCGTCGACGTCGGCCACGTGATTGGCCACGGACAAGACACGGGCGACATGGTTCGAGGCCGAAAGGCTGGCCATCGCGGACGTCTCCACCCTGTATTATTGTGCAAAGTCTGGCAGCACGGGCGGGGATGTCAATCGGGAACCGGTTTTCGCTGTCATTCCGGGGCGGCTCGAAGAGCCGAGCTATGGTGCGCAATTGCGCACCTGAGAATCTCGGGATTCCGGGTTCGCGCTGACGCGCGCCCCGGAATGACGCCGCATTGCATTTGCTGCACTGCCCTCACCACGTATCAATACACGGCCGCTTCTTCTCTGTTCGCGCCGGCGGCTTCGGGACTGACCGCAGACCCGCCATGATCCAGCGCCGCGTTTCGGCGGGATCGATGACGTTGTCGATCTCGAACACGGAAGCGATCGATACGGCCTTGCCGTTGGCGTAGAGCTCGGCGACCTTGTTGCGGTAATAGGTCTCGCGCTCCTCGGGATCGGCGATCGCCTCCATCTCCTTGCGGAAGCCAAGGCGGACGTAGCCTTCCAGACCCATGCCGCCGAATTCGCCGGTCGGCCAGGCCGCCGTGAAGAACGAGGCATGGAAGCCCCCGCCGATCATCGACTGCGCGCCAAGGCCATAGCCCTTGCGCAGCACGATGCCGAACAACGGCACGGTAAGGCTCGCCCCCGTGACGAACATGCGCGAAACGTGGCGCACGATCGCGGTCTTCTCGGCCTCCGGGCCGACCATGAAGCCGGGCGTGTCGCAGAGCGAGACGATCGGCAGATCGAAGGCGTCGCAGAGCTGGAGAAAGCGCGCGGCCTTGTCGCCGGCATCGGCATCGATGGCCCCGCCGAGATGGCGCGGATTGTTGGCGATCAGACCGAACGGCTTGCCCTCGATGCGGATCAGCGCGGTGATCATGCCGACGCCGTAGTCGCGGCGCAACTCCAGCACGGCATCCTTGTCGGCGACGAGGTCGATCACGCTGCGGATGTCGTAGACGCGCAGGCGGTTTTCAGGGATCGCGCGACGGAGCAGGCGCTGGTCCGCAGCCTCCCAGTCCGTCACCGCGCCCTGGAAATAGGACAGGTATTTTTGCGCGACGGAGGTCGCCTCCTCCTCGTCCTCGGCGAGGATGTCGATGACGCCGTTCGGCGACTGGAACGAAACCGGGCCGACCTCGGCCGGATGATAGACGCCGAGCCCGCCGCCCTCGATCATCGCGGGGCCGCCCATGCCGATCGAGGCGTTCTTGGTGGCGATGATGACATCGCAGCAGCCGAGCATCGCGGCGTTGCCCGCAAAGCAATAGCCGGAGACAACGCCAATGACAGGCACGAGGCCGGAGAGCCTTGCGAACTGCACGAACGACGGCCCATCGAGACCGGTCATGCCGAGCCGGTCGGTATCGCCGGGCCGGCCGCCGCCGCCTTCGGCGTAAAACACCAGCGGCACGCGCCAGTCTTCCGCAAGCGTGAGCATGCGGTCGATCTTCTTGTGGTTCATGTGGCCCTGCGTGCCCGCAAGCACGGTGTAGTCATAGGCCACGACGATGCAGCGCGCGGCATCGCCACCGAATTTTTCGGCATTGACGGTGGCGACCCCCATCACGAGGCCGTCGGCCGGCGTGTTCTTGATGAGGTCGTCGAGCTTGCGCCGCCGGCGCTGCGCCGCAATTGCGAGGCTGCCGTACTCCATGAAGGAGCCTTCGTCGACGAGCTGGGCGACGTTCTCGCGCGCGGTGCGCTGGTCGGTGTTGCGGCGGCGCTCGACCGAGGCTGGACGGTTCGCATCGAGCGTGTTGGCCTGGCGCGCGATCAGCTCGGCAAGATCGGGACGGATGTGATCCAGATCGATCTCCGCTTCCGCGGCCGTACTATCGGCCGCGACGTCGAGCGGTTCGAGATAGAGAATCGGTTCGCCATGCAGTAGCGTGACGCCGTCGCCGGCGACGAGTTTGGTCACACGCCCGCCCTGCTCGGCCATGACCAGATGCTCCATCTTCATGGACTCGATCACGGCAAGCTGCTGGCCCGGGCGGACGACCTCGCCCTCCTTCACCTGGATGGTGACGATGGTCCCTTGCAAGGGCGCTGCGACCATGACCGCGCCTTCCGGCACGACTGGCGCGACCTGGGCCTCGGCACCGTGCGCACCGCTTCGCTCGGCGGCGGCAAAGTAGAGCGGCTTGGCCGCGCCATCCGCCGCCTCGACCAGCTTCGCGATGTTGCGATCGATGAAGTCAGTCGCAATGCGATTGGTTCTGAAATCGGGATGCGCCAGCACCGCCTGGAGGAAGGCGATGTTGGTGACGACGCCATCGATCCGGAACTCGCGCAAGACGCGCGAGGCTTTTGCCACGACATCGTGCCAGGCTTCACCGGGCGTATGCACGATCACCTTGGCCAGCAGCGAGTCGAAGGCCGCGCTGGTCTTGTAACCGGCATAGCCAAAGCTATCGACGCGGACGCCGGGACCTGACGGCGGTTCGAACACGGCGAGCACGCCGCCGGTCGGATGTGTCGCGCCGGTCTCGTCCAGCGTCTCCATGTTGACGCGGAGCTGCATGGCATAGCCGCGCGGCTTCGGGATCGATCCTTGCGCCAGCCCAAGCGAGGCCAGCGAAGTTCCGGCGGCAACCGCGAGCTGGGCGCGGACGAGATCGAGGCCGAGCACCTCTTCCGTCACGGTGTGCTCGACCTGGAGCCGCGGATTGGCCTCGATGAAGGCAAAGCTGTCTTCAGCCATGCCATCGACCAGAAACTCGAACGTGCCGAGATTGTCATACGACGCGGCCGCCGCAAGCTGCTTGGCCGCCTCGATGATGCGGCCACGCAAGCCATCGCTGAGCGAGGGGCTCGGCGCCACTTCGATCAGCTTCTGGTGCCGGCGTTGGATGGTGCATTCGCGCTCCCAGAGATGGGAGATTGCGCCGTGATGGTCGCCGATGATCTGCACCTCGATATGACGGGCCTGCCGGATCAGCCGCTCGGCATAGACGCCGTCATAGCCGAACGCCGCCTTGGCTTCGGACTGGCAGCGCGCATAGGTTTCCGCGAGATCGTTAGCCTTCTCAACGACACGCATGCCGCGGCCACCGCCGCCGGCCATCGCCTTGATCACGATCGCCGCAGTACTGCCGAGCGAGGTGAAGAACGCCGTAATCTCCTCCAGGCTCGACGGCCCGCCGGTGCCGGCAATGATCGGCACGCCGCAGCGCTTTGCCAATTGCCGCGCCGCGACCTTGTCGCCGAACAGCTCGAGTGCCGCCGGCTTCGGCCCGACGAAGGTGATGCCCACATCGGCGCAGGCTTTCGCGAACGCCGCGTTCTCGCTGAGGAAGCCGTAGCCGGGATGCACGGCATCGCAGCCGGCGCTCTTCGCCGCCTTCACGACCGCTTCGATGTCGAGATAGGCCCGCGCGCCGCGGCCGGGGATTTCGACGGCCTCGTCGGCGACACGCACATGCAGCGACATTGCGTCGTCGGCGGGATGGATCGCCACCGTGGCGATGCCGGCGTCGGCGGCGGCGCGCGCGATGCGGATGGCGATCTCGCCGCGTTTGGCGATCAGGAGCTTTTTGAACGACATCGTATCTCTCAACTAAACGGCAGCAGGAAGGTCTGGATTGAGGTCCTGCTTCTTCACCTTGCCGGTCGCCGTCAGAGGCAGCGCGTCAATGATGCGTATCTCCGGGACCTTGTAGACGGCCATGCGCTCGGCACACCAGGCTCGCAGATCCTCGGCGGAGATGGTGCCGACGGCCTCAGGCTTGAGCTGGATATAGGCTACCGGCACCTGCCCCTTGTCGGGGTCGTCGCGCCCGATCACGCCTGAGCCCAGCACCTTCGGATGCTGGCCGAGCAGCGCCTCGATCTCCGGCGGAAACACGCTCATGCCCTTGACCTTCAACATCTCCTTGCGGCGGCCGAGGAAGTGGAGGAAGCCGTCCTTGTCGATGGTGCCGATGTCGCCGGTGCGCAGCCAGCCGTCGATCAGCGCCTCCGCGGTCGCCTCCGGCTTGTTCCAGTAGCTCTTAAGCAGCGACGGCGTCCGCACGCGGATCTCGCCCTCCGCGCCGAGCGGCAGCAATGCGCCGGTCTCGAAATCGGTGATCTTGAACTCGGCGCCGGGGACCGGCAGGCCGACGAAGATCGGCTGGTTGTTGAGATCGAAATCGTCGTCCTGGAAGCCGGCCGTGAAGGTGTTGGAGGTGTGGGTCTCCGTCATGCCCCAGGCCGCCTCCATCAGGATCGTGCCGGTGAGATCCTTCCAGCGCTTGCGATAGTCGGCGTTGAGCTTCTTCACGAAAGACACGACGCGGACCTGCTTCAGCGACGACAGGTCGAACTCGTTCCAGCGCGGAAGGTCCATCAGCTCGACCGCGCCATCAACCGGCATCGCGATGATCGTGACCTTGTACTTGTCGATCGCGGCCATCGCGCCGACGGCATCCCAGCGCGCCAGCAGGATCAGCGTTCCGCCGGAGAACAGTGGGAAGATCAGGCCGAAATTCTCGCCCGCGATCCAGAACTCCGGAAAGAACGACAGGAACACGCTGCTCTCGTCCGACAGCACCGAGATGCCGTAATTGGCGGCGGCCGTATAGACCATGTCGCGATGGGTATGGACGCAGCCCTTGGGCATGCCGGTGGTGCCGCCGGTGTAGTTGAGCGCAGCGACCTCATCGAGGCCGGGCGGCGGAAGCGCGGTGGGTGCGGACTGTGCTGCGAGCGCGGGCAACAGATCGGTCGCGCCTGAAACCGCGATGCTCGGCGCGCGGATCGAGTCCGGCGTCGGAAATGCGGGCGTCGCCGGCACGACATCGGCAAAGCTGGTGACGATGATCTCGCGCAGGCTTACCTCGCCCCTCGCCTGCTCGACGACGGGAATGAGCTGATCGAGTGCCACGATCACTTCGGCCTTGGTGTCGTTGAGCTCGTAGGACAGCTCGAACGCACGCGACAGCGGGCTCACGGGCACATGGACGGCGCCGAGCTTCAGGATGCCGAAGAACACGATGTGGAATTGCGGACAGTTCGGCAGGAAGACCGCGACGCGATCGCCCTTGCGCACGCCCTTGGCCTGCAACAGCGCGGCAAAGCGGTCGCTCTGCTGGTCGAGCTCGGCATAGGTCGTGACGTGCCCGTAGAAGATCACCGCGGGACGTGCGGGGCTCTTCTTGGCCCAGGCGCGCAGATATTCCGTCAAGGGAACTTCGCCATGCAGGTAGTTCGGCGAGCGCGGCATGTCCTTGGGCCAAGCCTTGTCCCAAAGGCCGTGCAAGGTGGCGAGGTAGTCCTTCTCGTTGAGGCCTGCACTCATGACGTCTTCCCGCGCGCTTTTTCTTTTCGGGCACAGATGTGCCTTCGTCCGACGTCATTACACGTCGAGCACGGCGAACGTCATGTCAAGACAAACAGTTCGTCGGCATCACGGGCGATACCGTGACGCGGAAATACGCGGAGAAAGGTTGCGCGTCAGGCCGCTCGCACGCCCGCAACGAAGGCGCTGACCTCGTTCTCCAGCGATTGCAGCTTCTCAGTCAGGCGTCCGCTCGACTGCAGCACGAGACCCGCGGCCTGGCCGGTCTCCGCCGTCGCGTCGGTGACGCCGGAGATGTTTTGCGAGACCTGATCGGTGCCGGAGGCTGCCTCCTGCACGCTGTGCGCAATGGCCTGCGTCGCAGCGCCCTGTTCTTCGACCGCGGCTGCGATCGACGAGGAGATCTCGTTGACCTCCATGATGGTGGCCCGGATGCTCTCGATGTTGCCAACGACCTGGTTGGTCTCGGCCTGGATCGCGGTGATCTGGGCGCCGATCTCGTCGGTCGCTTTCGCGGTCTGGCTCGCCAGCGACTTCACCTCGCTCGCAACGACGGCAAAGCCCTTGCCGGCCTCACCGGCACGCGCGGCTTCGATGGTGGCGTTGAGCGCGAGCAGATTGGTCTGCGAGGCGATCTGGTTGATGAGGTCGATGACCTCGCCGATCTTGTGGGCAGCCGCGGCCAGCCCCTGCACGGTATCATTGGTGCGCTGACCATCGGCGGCCGCCTTGTCCGCCACGGAAGCAGCCTGCGCGACGCGCTGGCTGATCTCGGTGATCGAGGCCGACAATTGCCCGGCAGCGGAAGCCACCGTCTGCACGTTGTTCGATGCCTGCTGGCAGGCAGTGGCGACAAAGCTCGCGCGGTCGGTCGCCTTGTTCGCCGTCTCGGACATGCCTTGCGCGGCCTGCTGCATCGCGCGCGCCTCGTTGAAGACGTCGCGAACGACGGCCTGGACGCTCGCCTCGAACCTGCCGGCGAGATCGGCCATCGTCTTGCGCTTCTCGTCGTCGGCCCGCTGCTTGGTCTCCTGCTGCTCGGCATGCATCCGACCCACGGCCGACGCATTGTCCTTGAACACGGCCAGCGCCTTGGCGAGCCCGCCGACCTCGTCGGCTCGGTTGGTGTAGGGCACCTCGAACGCGCTGTCGCCGGCGGCGAGACGCTCGGTCAATCCGGTGATTTTCGCCAGCGGCCGGGTCACGCTGCGGCCGATCACGAAGGATGCGCCGAGCACCAGCACGAACACGACGAGGCACACCAGGCCGAACGTCATCGCATCCTGGCGGAAGACGGCGTCGACATCGTCGAGATAGATGCCGGTGCCGATGATCCAGCCCCAGGGTGCAAAGCCCTTCACATAGGAGATTTTCCCGACCGGCTGCTCGAAGCCGGGCTTCGGCCAGAGGTAGCTGTAGAAGCCCGCGCCCTGTTTCTTGACAACGTCAACGAAGCCGACGAACAGCGCGTTGCCGGAGGGATCCTTCATCCCGGCGAGATCCTTGCCGTCAAGCTCGGGCTTGATCGGGTGCATGATCATCTTGGGAGTCATGTCGTTGATCCAGAAATACTCGACCTTGTCGTAGCGCAGGCTCTTGATCTCGGCCATCGCAGCGGCCTGCGCCTGTTCGCGCGGAAGCTTTCCCTCGCTCTCGAGCTTCTGGTAGTGCGCCAGGATGCCGTAACCGACATCGACCATGTGCTGCGTCTTGGCCTGGCGGTCGGCGATCATCTGGCTGCGCAGGGTCGACAGCGCGATCGGCGCCAGCGCGATCATGCCGAGAAGGCTGATGCCGACAATGAGAACCAGCTTGAAACTGATGCGGGAGAAAATCATCGGTGCTCGCAAGATTTGGCGGGGCTGATATGCCATTTTAACCCGATGGTCTTAGCAAAGCTTTAAGCAATCAGGTTCCCGACGTGGACCTTCGCGTCTGCGCGATCGCGCCCGAGTCGCACAACAGGATCGACCTGGCCCTCGGTGCGAGCGCACTTTGAAATTCGTCGACGATTTGCGGCTGCATTGGAATGGCTCCAAACAAGGAGCCTTCAATGCTGGCGCGTTTCTAGAAGACCTCGATATCGGCCTTCACGGCGTTGACTTGCGCGTGCCGCTGGCAGAACGATCGCGACAGATCTCTTGCGCCAACCGGGCGTGAGCGGCGCCAATAGCCAGCGTAACGAACAGCCAGAGACTTCATGCATCAATCGACAGACACCAGACCGCTCGACCTTCCTGCGTTGTGCGCAGCCGAGCGGCTCTTCATCTGGGGATTTCGAGCGAAGGCTCGAAGCGGGACTGCCGTTCCGACCGCAGCGGATATCCAGGAGGTCTACGACCATTTTCGCGTCGGCGATGCCGTGCCCTCGCTGGAGACCATCATCGAGATCTTTGCGTGCACGGCGCATACGGCCATCCAGGTTCATTGCCCCACCTGCCCGAAGATGTCGGAGAGCGAGCAAGGAATCTTGCGCGCGATCGTGGCGGCGCAAGAGCAGCGCATCGATATCTCGCGCGAACAGTTCAAAAGCTGGCTGCCGCCGGTTGGCGCCGATTGGGCGCTCGCGCCCGTCAAAGGACTTGCTACGATCTTCCGCATGGCCGGCCTCATCCTGCCGGATCGGCACGTCAGGACTCTCAATGTTGGGCAGACGATGGCGATGAAGAGCTGGCTCGTCGGAAGCCCCACCTTGCACTGACGAGATCGTTCATGAAGCAGGACGAGCAGCGAAGCATCGAAGGCTGCGACGAGTTTTGCCGAACGGCGCTCTCGCTTTTCCGCTTCGTTGGGGCTGCCTATGCGACCGGCGCCTCCGATTGCTGGGAGGCGGCCTATCGCTTTGCCGACGAGGCGCCCGGCATTACCGACAGCCCGCTGCTGGTCGCCCGCGTTGCCGCGCTGGTCAGAATCCTGCGCAGCGGACGCCCCTGTGATCTCTGCTTCATGCCACCATCGTGCCGGCGGCTGTCAAAGGACGAGGCGGAATTGATGCGCGTCCTGGCCGTTGCTCGCCGCAGGGAGGCCGCAGAGCTCAAGACCGTCGTCGGCCAGTTCGTCGGGATCGAGCAGGAGCGTGCGGCCACGCAGGCCGTCAACGCACTCGCGTTCTGCTGAGGCCTAGAGCCTTCCCGTTCCCAAGGAATCGGAACAGGCGCTCTAGATTCTTGTTTTGACGCGAACCGGGTATCCACGCTCGAAAACGCCCTAGCGAGTGCCCTTGCCGAGCACGAGGTCAATGGTGTGGGCCGCGATCCTGCGCAGTTGCGGCTCGTCGTCGAAAGCCCGTTCGAGCACGGCGAGGCCGCGCGTGACCGTGACGATGTGCAGGGCCGCGACCGCCGGGTTGCCGCTGAATTCGCCGCGCTCGGTCCCCGCGGACAATGCGTCCTGAACCAGGGCCGTGATGCGCGACACCAGGTTCGCAAAGGCCTTCCGCGCGTCTTCATCGAGCCCCTCGCCTTCAGCCGCGCCGAGCTCCATCAGCCCCCGCGTCGTCGGACATCCGCGCGGCGGCGAGCCGGAACGGAAATTGGTGATGGTCAGATCGAAGAACGCGGTGAGGCGCTTGCGCAACGAACCTGCGCCGAGTGCTTTTTGCAGAGCAACGAGATAGTCGCCGGCATAGCGCTCATAGGCCTGGAGGAACAGAGCCTCCTTGCTGCCGAACGCATTGTAGAGGCTGCCGCGCTGCACCCCGGCATCGCGCGCAATGTCGGACAGCGAGGTACCGCGCACGCCCTTGCGCCAGAACTGGTCGAACGCGATGCGCAGGACGTCGTCGTGATCGAACTCGCGGGGCCTCAAATCATGCTCCTCTGCCTCGCAGGTATTATTTGACACGGTGTCAAGAATATGGTTCTGGACATCGTGTCAAATACTAGCCGGGATTGATAGCCCATTTCGTCAATAGGCCGAGCGGCCGGCGCTTGCATGCGCCGCGGCCGGTCGGGGCCGCATGCAAAGGGACCAGCTCATGCCTCTCCTTCACATTTCCATGCGCGCCGGAAAGCCGGATTCCTATCGGCAGGCCATCCTCGACGGTCTCTATCGCGCCATGCGCGAGGCGCTGAACGTACCTGAAGGCGACGAGTTCATGACCATCAGCGAGCTGTCGCCCGCGAACTTCCGCTGTGGCAACGCCTATGGCGTCAAGCGCAGCGAGGATGCCGTGCTGATCCAGATCACCGTGTTCGCCTCGCGCACCCCGGAGCAGAAGAAGGCGCTCTATCGCCGGATCGCCGACCTGCTCGGCGACAATCCCGGCATCCGCCCCGAGGACGTATTCGTCAACGTGCTCGATGCCCCCGCGGAGAACTGGTCCGTCAGCCACGGCATCGCGCAATTCGCGTGAGTTCGAAGGGCCTGCCAAGACCCTCTTGAGAATTACCGGCCGGAAGGGTCTGATGGGCCGCGGAGCGAGCCTCCGCCGAGCCGAACTCAGGACCTGAACCACATGACCATGCCGGTCGAGCAATTGTGGAGCCTGCCGGAGACCGCGCTGGTCGGCGCTTATGCTGAGGCGCGCCGTCGCTATGCGGAGAAGAAGTTCGAGCGCGACACTCAGCGGGCGCGGCTCGAATGGATGCGCGCCAAGCTGTTCGTCAACACGCAAGGCAATGTGACCGAGCGCAAGATGGCGGTCGACGTTTCCGAAGAACTGGCGCGGAAGGGCCAGGAAGTACGGGAGATGACGCGATCTCGACATATTGAAAGTCGACGTCGACGTGATCGACACGATGATCCGGTTGCGCAGCGCGCGCGGCGCCTCTCCGGTTCATGCGGAGGAGACAGCCGAGCAGCCGGCCGAGCCGGACGGGGAGTGACATGACTACGTTCCGGGGAAGCTGCCTGTGCGGCAAGGTCGCTTTCGAGGTCGAAGGTCCGTTCGATCGTTTTCTCAACTGCCATTGCTCGCGTTGCCGCAAGGCGACCGGGACCGCGCATTCCTGCGAGGTGGTCGTCAAGGCCGGCGCACTGCGCTGGCTGCGCGGCGAAGCATCTGTCGCTCGCTTCGATCTGCCCAATGCACGCAGCTTTGCCACCGCATTCTGCAAAGCCTGCGGCAGCCCGATGCCACACCTCACACGCAGCGGGCGCGAGGCGATCATCCATGCCGGCGCGTTCGACGAGCCGCTCGGCGCGACACCCGACTGGCATGTCCAGTGGGCGTCACGCGCAGAATGGTATGTGCACGGGGATGGATTGACGGTGGAGGATTGAAGCTGAGCGTGCAGCATGCACGCTGTGGCGTAAGGCTGCGTCGACGGGAGCGAATGGCTCCTATCGCCTCAATTCAACCTGAAGCAACACACCCGTCCATAAGCGCGTCGAGCTCCGCTTTCGACAGCACCCCGAGCTCGGCGATGAAGACCATCCGCGCCCGCGGCACGCCTTCACTCGGCGGCTCGCCCGGCGCCAGTGTCGCGCGGCCGCCGGCGAACTGAAACACCATCAGACGTCCGGGCTGCTCGACCGTTTCGAACAGGCCTTTTGCACGTGCCAGCTTCGGCGCCAGCCGGCCGATTGCTTGCTGCAATCGCGGCAGCGAGAGCGGCCGGTCCGAGGCCCAGCTCAGCGTCTCGAAGCGCTCTTCTGCCGGACGTTTCGGTCCCGGCTCGCGCAGCGCGGGCGCGCGGTCGGTGGTCGCGGGAAACAGCAGCGCGGCTGGAAGCTCGCCGTGCTTCGCGTCGACCACCACGGCGGGCACGCGTTGCGCGCGGATGGCCTCGCGCATCCGCACGCTTGCGCCTTCGTCAGCCAGATCCAGCTTGCTCAGCGCCACGATGTCGGCGACGCGCAGCTGCGACCGCATCAGCGCATCATCCAGAGCGGCCCGCGGCGTTGCCGCGTCCATGACGCAGAGCACCGTTTCCAGCGGCGCCTCGCGCAGGATCACCGGATCCATCAAATTGCGGACGATGTCGCCGGGATCGGCGACGCCGCTGGTCTCGATGACGATGTAGTCCGGCTTCGGATCGCGCCGCAGCAAGACCGAGAGTGTCCGCAACAAATCGCCTTCGAGCGAGCAGCAGATGCAGCCATTGGCGAGACTGACCACGCCGTCGCTCGCGCCGGCGATCAATTCCGCATCGATATTGATCGCGCCGAAATCGTTGACGATGGCGGCAATGCGCCGTCCTTCCGCGTTCGCCAGCAGATGGTTGACGACCGTGGTCTTGCCCGCCCCCAAAAAACCCGTGACCAGGAGAACGGGAACCGGCATGGATCAGCTCCCGACGACGGGACGGCGCACGGGCTTTCCGGGCCGCGCGGCGACGTCGAGCACGCCGTCGCTGATCAGCACCTGGCCGCTGACCACGAGATGTCGCACGCCTTCCGACGCACGGTTCATCGCCGTGAACGTCGCGCGGTCCGACAGCTTCTCGTAGTCGAACACCACGATGTCGGCATCGGCGTCCTTTGCCAGCCGTCCCTTGGCGCGCATCGCCGGCGTGCTCTGCGACAGGATCTGTGCGGGGATCAGCGCGCATTTGCGCACACCTTCGAGCAGCGACACGGTCTTGCGTTCGCGCACCCATTCGCGGATGAACTTCGTGAAGCAGCCGGCCGAGCGCGGATGCGAGGTGGCGTCATCCGGCAGCGGCCAGGCATCGCCCTTGTAGGTGCTGCCGTCCGACAGCGTCCACGGCATCGCGTCGGAGGCGATCGCGCCGCCGGGATAGAGCACCGACATATCGAGCAGATCGCGGTGATGCGCATTGTTCTCGGTGTCGAGGATGTGCCAGAGCACCAGCGAGGACGGCTCGTCGGCTTGAGCTTTCAGCAGTTCCTCGCGGTCATGGAAGCGATAGCCGTCGGTCACGCGCTGCACGGAATCGTAACCGGTGCCGTTGCGCTCGACGAATTCGGGATCGCTGAAGAAGGCCGCGGCCAGCACGGTCGAGCCGGTGCCGTACGGATAGGCTTCGACCGTGATCGGCAGGCCCTGTGCCTGCGCCTTCTCGATCAGCACGCGGCAGCGTTCGATATCGGTCTTGCTCGACGAATTGAAATGACAGATGTGCATATGCGCGCCTGTCGCGCCGGCATAGCCGATCAGGCGGATATAGGCTTCCGCCGCGCTCTCGGGATCGATGCGCGACATGTAGGCGACGTGGGTGAAGGTCGGGACATTTTGCTTGGCCGCGAGCTGGCACACCGCGGTCAGCTCCTGCACGCCGGCACCCGGCGCATAGGCGTTCAAGATGCCGATGCCGATGCCGCCCTCGTTCAAACCGCGCGTGAGACGCTCGAGGATTCCCACCACCTCCGCATCGCTCGCCACATTATCCATCCAGCGGCGATCGCGCATGGCGTTGCCGAACGCTTCCAGCGAGCTCTCCGCGTTCGAGCCCGTCATCGCGCCGATGCGCGCAAAGGCCCAGTTGGTGGCGGCGCCGTAGTTCAGCACGCGGCCTCGCCTCGCCTGGCGCTCGTACCAGGGGGCGACAGGCAGCACGCCGGCCTCGAGATCGAGCGTCGTCGTCACGCCGTCGAAGGCCTGCATGCGGTCGGCGGGGACCGACTGGCCGTGGGCGTGCAGGTCGATGAAGCCGGGCGCGACCACGAGCCCGGTCGCATCGATCACCCGCTCGGCGCTGCCGAGCGAGGAGCCGACGGCGGCAATCTTGCCGTCCATCACCGCCACGTCGCCGACGGCGTCCATTCCGCTCGCGGGATCCACGACCCGGCCGCCAGAGATCACCAAACCGCTCATATCATCACTCCGCCAAGCTATTTCCCAAACCTCCAAAGGCCCGGCAGCAGCTTCGGAGGCGCAGACCGGCCGCATCAGCGCACCGTCCCGGCGCGCATGAAGGCAGATTTTTTGATGAACCACCACCGCCACCGGAGCCGACACAGTATGCAGATTGCACCACTTCGATCGCCGCGGTCGCGCGAATGGGATGCAGTCCCGGGTTGCATCCCGGCCAATACCAAGCTATTGGGTGCGCGCAATTTCATTTTGGAGGCGATCATGTCGACGACAGCACGCTTCCCGGGTTCGCCGCGCGATATTTGACGCGCTCCCCCGGGACCAAAGGCCCGGGTGAACGATAAAGCCCCATATCAACTCTCATCTGCCGCGGCCCATCGGCGCCGCGATCTCGATCCTGTGTCATGACATCCCATGTTTTACCGGCTCCTTGTCAGGCGGCCGGGCGTTCCGACCTGCTTGAACGCCGGCTTCGGCGATATCACCCGAGCGTCCAGGACGCGGTGCGCGCGTTGAGCGCTCGGCACGCACGTTTGGCCGACCTCGCCGCGAGCTTTCCTGCGCTTCTCTTCGCACTGGCTGTACCGCGGCCACGGTGCGATCCCGCGCGCGCCATTGCATCCGTGATCGACGGCGCCGCCCTCGCGCAAATCGCCGCACTTGCCGACTTGCCCTTGTGGCTGCGCAAGCTTCCCCCGGAAGTGTTCGTGCGTCCGATCCCGCGATTGCCCGATGGCGAACTTCTTCGCCGGCAGATCGCGAACCACCTTCCGCGCTCTCCCAAGCTCGCGCCGACCTGGCTTCAGCTCGTGGCCGATGCTGCCGAGATCGCGCATGAGCCGTTGGCGGCGTGGATCGCGCGCGAATACGTCCGCGATCCGCGGCAGGTGCCCCCCGCACGGTTGCGGCGCATCGCTCTTTGGGCCTGGTTCTCCGCCGAGCCCGCTACAGCAGGGCACGACCTGATCGAACGGCCATGGACACCGGACATGCGGATCGATGCCGCACGTTCCGCCGCGCATGATTGGCAAGCCGCAGTAACCCTGCATGCAAATCTCGGTCGACAGCCGATCCCTGATATGTGGCTGCGGGCGGGCCGGATGGCAGGTTACGAGTTCCTGCCGCTGGATTCGTTGACCGCGATCACCGAAGAGGCAAGGGCTATGCGGAATTGCCTCCGAACCTACGGCACCAACCTCGCGCATAATCAAACGCGAGTTTGGAGTGTGCGGAAGGACGGCGAACGCGTCGCGACGTTGCAGATCTCCCGCCGTTATCGCGACCCGCTGCCAAACATCGTTCAGCTCAAGGGGCCCGGCAATATCGAGGTCTCGCGCGAGCTGTGGTGGGCAGCGCGTCAATGGCTGCACAGGCACGATCTGTCGCAGGTCGTGATCAAGCCGCGGAGCTGGGGTACTGCGCCGCTCAATCGCGAAAGCTGGGTGTCGCTATGGCGGCCCTACTGGCTGGCCAAACGTCGTATCCCCGACTGGCTGCCGTTGGCCCCGTCGCGCGCAGCGCTGGAGGCGCTGTGAACCTACCAAAGCCGTTGGCAAAGCGTTGACCACCATCGGAACAACTGAAACGATTGGGCGCGCCGGATTCTCCGGCGAGACGGGACAGGGGCACGCTTCTCGGTGACAGAGATCGACAACACCGCGAAGGCAAATTCATTGTGCGAGCTGTTCGGGTCGGCACCGAGCGAAAACGCGATCGGCAATCTCAGCACCCATGTCGGCTTTCGCCAGATCGATCGCCATGTGCTTCCCGTCACGATCAACAGCGGCACCCGGCCGACCTGCTATCTGTGCTGCCCCTCCGTCGCGTATATTGATTATGCGCGCGACGAGCTGCGTCACTTCTCGGAGCATCGGCTGTTATCGGCCATGCTGGATGGCCTGCTCAAGCTGGGTTATCCGCTGATCCGGGCAGCCGGGCTCGACCGACAGGTGCAGGTGAACAACTGGCTGATCGCAACAAATCCTGTTCCCGATGTCACGCTTGATGCGATTCAGGCGGTGACGCAGGCGATCACGCAAGAGCATCCCGGACACGTGGTGGTCTGGCGCTCTCTGAACGATTTCAGCGACCGCGAGACGATGCGGACTTTTTGCCAGGCCGGCTACCAGATGTATCCGGCGCGGCAGATCTACATGTTCGATTGCAGGGACGCTGAGCCGAAGATTGGTCGCGACGAAAGACGCGACCGCACGCTGCTGGACGAGGCGGGCTTCACTCTCGTCACGCCGGAGGAATTTCGCGACGACGATTTCGTTCGCGCGCAGCTGCTCTGCCGGCATCTCTATCTCGAGAAGTACACCTGGCTGAACCCGCAATACACCGCTGCGTTCATGAGAACGGCACATGCCGGCGGCATCCTCGAATTCTGGGGGACACGCGCCGCAAATGGACAGCTCGCCGGCGTGATCGCGTTCTTCGACCGCGGCCGCACCATGACGGCGCCGATCGTCGGCTATGACAGCACCGTGCCGCAGGCGATAGGTCTCTATCGCATGCTGATGGCGCTGGCGGCGAAGCGCGCGCGGGAGCGGAAAATGCTCTACAACATGAGCGCCGGCGCCGCATCATTTAAGCGCAACAGGGGCGGCATCGCCGCGCTGGAATATTCCGCCGTCTACAACGCCCATCTTGCGCCGACGACCCGGCTGGCCGCATGTCTGGTTCGGGCAATTCTGGAACGGGTCGGCATCCCCATGCTGCGGAGCTTTGAGCTATGACGGGTCGAGCATCGACCTGGTACGCGGTTGCGCTGAGCCGCAAGATCGGCGCGAAGCCGCATCGCGTACTGCTCGGCGGCCAGCCTTTCGTCTTGTTCCGATCCGGCGAGACCCTGAAATGCCTAACCGACCGCTGCCCGCACCGCTTCGCGCCGTTGTCGCTGGGCCGGGTGATCGACGGCACCATCGAATGCCCCTATCACGGCTGGCAGTTCGGCGGCGACGGCCGCTGCCGCAGCATGCCGGGCCTGCTGGAGCAGCCGCCGAACATCGCAGTGCCGGCACATGCGGTGCGCGAACAGAACGGCCTGATCTACATTTCGCCGGGCAGCCAACGCGGCAAACCTTATCCCGGTGTGCTGTCGGGACCGGGCACCGTGAGCAGCGTTGTCGAGAATCGCGTTCGCTCGACCTTGCTCGACGTCGCCGAAAACATTTTGGACGCCACCCACACCCACTTCACCCATAGCGGCCTGCTGCGCGGGCTGAGCAGCCGGCGCTGGAAGGTCAGGGTATCCGTGACAGGCGGCAATGGCTGGGTCGAGGCCCGGTACGAAGGCGAGCCACGGCAGGAAGGTTTGATCAGCCGGTTGCTGGAAGGCGAGCGTTCAATCAGCGTCGGCCGCTTCATCGCGCCGGGCATCGCCGAGCTCGAATTCTGGGGACGCGACCAAATCAACTTGTCGACGACATTTCATCTGCGCCAGGAGGACGATGACCACGTGCGCGGCTTCGGCGTGCTGGCGGGGCCACGTCAAGGTGGCCTCGGATATCTCAAAGCCCTTCTGTTCAAGCCGCTGTTCATGATCGCGCTGCGCCAAGATCAGCGCATTCTCACGGCCGCGCGGGACAACAAGCCACCGGACGCGCTGCCTGTGGTCAGCCGCCTCGACGTGCTCAGGCCCAGCATCGACGCGATTCTGCGCGGCGAACGTCCGGCGGTTGCTGACGCGCCGTTCGAGATCACCATGGAATTGTGATCCTCACGACAGCGGCTCGCCGTCCCATTCGATATCGCGCACTGAGGCTTCAACCAGCCCGGTACCGTTCCGCAGCGCGCGAACGGCGATCTCTCCGAGCGCCCGCAACTGCGCCAACAACAGTCCGCGATCCCCGGGCCAGGCGGAGATGTCCTGCATGCCGGCAAAGTCGCGCCGCCATTGCGCAAGCCCGCGATGGCGTATGGCGTCAGGCAAGCCATAGGCCAGCATGGCCAATGGCAGCGTCATCGGCGCTGTGGATGATGCCCGCGCGGCGCGTCCTTCGAGAATTGATTTCTCAAGACCGTCCGCGGGTCCAAAATAATGCACACCGCTCGTCGTGCGCGGATTGCATTCGATGACATGCAGCGCGTCGTGTGCGTCACGGCGGAAATCGAACGAAATCTGTCCGGTCCAGTTCAATCGCCCGACCAACCCTTCCACAAACTGCCGCGCGACCGGTTCATCGGCCGGCGCGAAGGCGACGCCGGCACCCTGGCCGACCCGATAGGTCGGCCTGTAACTTTGAAATGCCGCGAGGCAACCATCGACGGCGACCGCATAGGCGCTGATCTCTTCGCCCGGCAGGTAGGTCTGTGCAACCCAGGGATCCGCCGCAGTCGGAAAAAGCGCGTCGACAACGGCGCGCGATGGCCGGATCAGCACGCGCGATCCGAACCGCGACCATGCGGGCTTCAGGACCAGCGCTTCGCTCGGCTGCGACAGCCTTGGAAGGTCTTCCCGCGAGAGCAGCCGCGTGGTCGGCGGCGGATCGGCGCCGAGCCCGGTGGCGAGCTCCGCGAAGTCGGCCTTGTTGTGGACTCTTGCGAGCAGATCGAAACGCGGCGCAAACAGGGGAACGTCGATGCGGTTGATGTCGCGGACCGCGGCCAGGAAGAACACCTCCTCGCAGGTCGGCACGATGAGATCCGGCGCTTCGCGCGCAACCAGCGCCGCCACTGCCGCGCAGTAGTCGGAAAAACTCGCCCGCGGCGACGGCAATTGCGCATAGCCATGCTTCATCCGCGTCGCCCGCGACATCGGATAGCGGAAGGTATCGGCCAGAATGACGCGATGGCCGGCGCTGTGAAAAATGCGCGCCAGATGCAGCGCCGCAGGCGCTCGGGCTCCGGTGACGAGAACGATCCTCCTCATGGGACGCCCGGCTTCCAGCAATTTTCGACGCGCCGAAGTTTTGCGTCGTTGCGCGGCTGCAGGGTCTCGTGCTGCACGTCAACGCCGGGGCGCGCTCCAAGCCCCTCGCACACGCGCAGCACCGCGTCACGTACGGCCTCACCAGCGGAGATACTGACGTGGGCCGGCAGGACGATGTCGATGCGATTCTCGCCGGTCTGCCGGATGCGAAAATCATCGATGCTTCGGTCGGCCGCCAGCACGGCATTGCGGAGCACGTCGGGAGTCACCAGCACATCGGACCGCGCCGAATCGCGGTTCGGCAGCAGAAAGACATCGTCGCGACGACCGATCACCTCCGCGACGGCTTGCATGGCCGACCCGCAGGGACAGCGCATCGGGTCGAGACGAAGGATATCGTTCATGCGGTAGCGCGCCATGACCTGGGTGCGTCGCGTGAAATCGGTCACGATCGGCGCCACGAGATCGGAGCTGCCGGCGACGGGCTCGAATTCGAAATGGACGACGTCTTCTGCGAGATGCAGCGTACCGTGCTCGCAGGACACGCCGAACAGGCCCTCCGTCGCCATGTAGATTTGCCGCAAGCCCAGGCCGAAGCGACGCTCGATCACCTCCCGGTCCGGCGGATCGAGCACCTCCGCAGTCGAGAACATCGCTCGCGGGGCGATCGCGACGCCGTTCTCTGCGAACCAGCGCAGCGCCTTTGGCGGACCGACGACCACGGTCGGCTGGAAAGCGGCGAGCGTTTCGGCAGCCGAAGGCAGGCCGAGCCTGAGATCGACGAAGCAAAGTTTCAGCAGCTTCGCTTCGTTCGCGGAATCGTAGAGCCGCGACGAGCGCGGCAGCACGATGGCGACCCGATGCTGTCGCCACAAGGACGGCGGAATCGCCTTTGCAACGATGGTGCCGAGCCAGACGAAGCGCTCTTCGTCCGAAACGAGATAGAGTCCCTGATTACCGCTGGTGCCGGTGCTGCAGCCGACATCATAACCTCTGGGCGCCTCCCCCCGGTCGATCATGGTCCAGATCTGCGCGGCGGTCAGACCGAGCCGGTTGAAATCCTCGAAGCGCGCCATGACCTCGCGCTTACCGACGATGGGAAGCTCGGACAACACCCCGTCGCGAAAGGTGCGATAGAAGGCAGCCTGCCGTGTCGCATCGCGCATCAGCCGCGCGAGACGCGGCTGCTGCCATCGCGCGATCCGGGCGCGGCTGGTCAGCCAGCGCCGCAGCAGGCGCGTGCGCAGATAGGCCGATGCCAATGCCAATTGCGGCGTCACGACATCGGCTCTTCAACATCATGGCAGAGATGAATTCGGCCGCCCTGCTCGGCGAACGCCCTGAGCAGGCGCTGACTGTCGCGTCCGGCGCTGATATCGTCGAACACGACGGCTCTGGAGATCCACGGCGTCTTGTCCTGCATCAGCGCCTCGCGCGTCCATGCCACATCAGTAGCATAGATGACCGGACCTGCCGGCTCGCGCCAGAAGATGCCGAAATGGCCGAACGCATGTCCCGGCAGCGGCACCGCGAGATAGGAGCCATCGCCGAAAAGATCATGGCCGTCGCCGAGCAGGGTGCCGGTCGACCGTCGCGTCAGCCCTTCGACCGGCCGCAGCCGCTCGGTGATATCCGGCGGGATCAGCTCCTTGAAAATCCCTTGGTGCAGGGCCGCGGCCGGGCTCATCGCCATGACCGCGTGCGCCGCGGCTGCCCAGGCGATGACCTCGGCGTTCACGAACAACCGAAGACTCGACACGTGATCGGCGTGAAAATGGGTGACGACGACATGGCGGATATCGGCCGGAGCGACGCCGAGATTGCGCAACGTCGTCTCTACGGCCTCGCCGGCGTTCAGTTGCGGGCGAAGCACCGCGCTGTAGAGACGCAATGCCGCGCTGCGCTGCCCCTGCGTCACCTCCGGTCCGACGCCGGTATCGACAAGGCAGAGCCCGCGCGCGCCGAGGTCGATCAGGCCGTAGCGCACCGTGAGCCGCGCACGTTTCAGCCCGGCACCGCGCTTGATGAGGCCGGCGAAGACATCGATATGCGCGCTGTTGAACAGCTTCATGCCGCCTGATCTCCCGCGAACGTCCGCTGCAAACCTTCGGCGAAGGTGATCCCCGGTGTCCAGCCGATGTCGTTGCGGATGGCCGAGAGATCGAGCGTCTGGCTGAACGCAAGCAGGCCCGCAGTATAGGCCGTCACCACTGGCTCGACCTGCGGCCGGAACAGTGTGTGAAATCCCTCGATGGCACGGATGGCGGTGAGCGCGACCGGCCAGGGCAGCTCGCGCCAGCGCACATCAAGGCCCGAGAGCGCGGCGCTGCGGGTGATGATGTCGCGGATCGACACCGCCTCTCCGCCCGAGACGTTGTAGACGGCACCGGTCGCCCGGTCCCGATGGTCCAGTACGCGCGCGATCGCGGCCACGACGTCGTCGACATGGGTGAGATCGATCACCGCCCGCCCGCCGTTGAACGAGGGCAGCGGCCCTCGCCTGGCTGCCCGCAGCAACCGCGGCAGCAGGGCCCTGTCGCCCGCCCCGTAGATGCCGCGCGGCCGCACGATGGTCCAGGGAAGATCAGCCGCAGAACCGACGAATTGTTCGGCCGCGACCTTGCTCCAGGCATAATGATTGACCGGCGCGGGCAGCGCCGAGGTCTCGCCGACATTCAGCCTGTCACGGAAACTGAAATAGACACTGGACGACGACACATAGATAAAATGCGGACGCCCCCAACGTCGTGCCTGTGCCAGCAGACTGGCCGTTGCGGTGACGTTGTTGCGTTCGAAATCGCGTCGCGGCCCCCAATTCGACGACAGGCCGGCGCAATGGACGATGGCATCGACTCCTTCGATCTCGAGCGCGGACAATGAAGCGGCATCGGCGAGATCGCAAGTCTTTACCGTAATGCGTCCGTCGCGAAGGGCGTCGCGGAGCAAAGCGGACCGACCGAGCGCCACGACCTCGTGGTCGCACGCCGCCAGATGGCGCGCCAAGCGACGCCCCAGGAAACCACCCGCTCCCGTCACCAATATCCGCGGCATCTAGATCTCGATCGCCATGCCGCCGAACGACACGCCCGCAGAGGTGCCGAGCAGGATGACCCGCGATCCCCGGCTAATGCGTTGCTGGCGTCGCGCAAGGTGCAGCGCGGTCGGGATCGACGCTGCGACCTGGTTGCCATGGGTGGCAACGATATCGATGACCTTGTCACGCGGGAAACCGCAGCGCTTGACGAGGTGTGTCAGCGCAAAGGGACTGGCCTGGTGCGGAACGACGAGATCGACGCTCTCGCGCGTCCAGCCTGCGCCTTTGAGCAACTCATCGACAAAGCCGGGAAACTTGCTCGCGGTCAGCTTGAACAGGTCGCGGCCATTCATCTGGAAGAAGCGGCCCGCCGCGAAGCGCTCGGGCTCGCGCGCGAAGTCGATCCCCGTCCCGCCTGACGCCAGCGAGCAGGCCTCATAGCCCTCATGGTGGACCTCGAAACGAACAGCCCTGACATGGCTCGCGCTATCAGGTTCGGGCCGGACCAGCACCGCCGCCGCGGCGCCATCCCCGAACAATCCGGCCGTGGCCGGATCGGTCTGCCACGGCAGGGCTCGCGAGGCCATCTCGGACGAGACGACCAGGGCACAGCGATGGCGCCCGGCGGCGATCATCAATGTCGCCATGTCGAAGCCCGACAGGAAGCTGAGGCAGGTCGAGTTCACGTCGAGCGTCGAGCAGTGCCCAGCGGGAATGCCGAGATGCCGCGCGATCAGCGGCGCCGTAATCGGAATCGAATATTTGGGAACGGCGCTCGCGAAGATCAGGAGGTCGATCGCTGATGGTGCGATGCCGGCCTCGGCCAGCGCGTCCCGCGCAGCACTGGCCGCAAGCTCGTCCTGCGTCTCGGCCTCGCAAACGAACCGTTCCCTCACGCCGCAATTCGCCTCGAGCCATCCATCCGGCTTTCCCAGCTCGCGGTCGAGGGCGGCCGAGCTGACTTTCTTCCCTGGCAGGCTCGTCCCTGTTCCGCGCAAGCTGAACGCAATCGGCGTCATGGCACCTCTGATTCCCGTGGAGCCGTCCTAAACTACAGGATGCGCCCGGCGGTTGCCACGCGATCGAGGGGAGGAGCGCTCGATTGTGCGCAGATCGTCACGCAAAACCTCCGGACCCGAAGGCCCGGAGGTTGCACGTTGAACAAACAGTTCGCTCAGTTCTGCCTGTGAATGGTGATGTTGACGTGGCTGGTGCCGAAAACCGAGGCCACCGCGTTCTCGGCCTTGGCGAATTCCGAGCCGATCCATTTCACAGCCGCAGACGCTTCGTGCTTGATCCAGCCCCAGACGCCGGCTGCGACAACGCCGTCGAGTTCGTCGATGGTCAGCTCACGGTTCTCAAAGCCTTTGTCGTTGGCACGTTTCATGTTCATCTCCAGTTGGTGATGCGGGCCATCCCGCAAGCACAGGCAGGATGCATGCACGCTCCGAAGATGGCTGTGACGACGATCACCTCCGTCACGACGGGTGATGAAATGGCGTTCCAGTCGTGAGGCGACAACTAACTACGATGACAATCTCCGCTCGGCGATAATCCGCACAGGCGGAAAAGCAACGCAATCCACCACGTCGAACATCACTTCGATGCTGCGATCGAACGCCAGTGCAAACGCAATGGCATCATTGCGCCGTTCGTCGACGATGGCCGTGCCAAGCGTGCAATGCGGCGTCCACGCGCCGGGCCGGTAATGCGGACGACAATGCGCTGGATCGATTGCGGCACTGACGGCGCGATGGATGCGTGCCAGGACCTCGTCGACCGCCGGCTCAGCCCAGAGGACGAGCGGAGAACCTTCGAACCAGCAAATTCGCGTGAATTCGATGCGCAGCTGCGTTTCGCCGGCTGCGGCGGCCAGCATGGCGTCCCACGCCGTTTCTTCGTCGATCGCAGGCCCGTCGTAGATCGCAAATGTAAAATGGGGACGGTAGCCAAGCGCACGCATCGATGGCTTGGCCTCGAACGCACCGACCTGATCCCACAGCCGCTCGATCTCGTCTGCAGAACCGTTGTCGGCGCGGATATTGATTGCCAATGCCACAGGCTCACCCCGCGGGTGGAACAATCAAATCAAGAGGGATGGTGATTCGAGAAATGGCGCTCCCTAGGGGAATCGAACCCCTGTTTCAGCCTTGAGAGGGCCGCGTCCTAACCGCTAGACGAAGGGAGCGTGAGGGACAGGACATAGCCGCGAATTTCGCCGACGGCAAGCCTCGATGGGGCACGAAATTCCCGGATATGCACGGTAAGCCTGCTCAAGCTTAACCGCGCGATGGCTTCCGCGAAGCGCTTCGCGTCTCCCAGCGAAACCGCGGGGAACAGTCACGGATGCTTCAATTTTTCGATTGCGGCGGCGCCGGCGGCGGGCTCGAGGCGGAACAGGCCCGCGCCCGCAAAGGCTGACTTGAAGGGCGATGACGAGCGGATCTGCTGGCCACTGCTGCCTGCGATGGCCTGGTTGAGCAGGTCCTGGACGGGGGGACCGGTCCGCTGGGTGCCGACGCCGAAATAATAGGTCTTGCCGGCTTCGACGGGGACTTCGACGTCATAGTCCGTCATCGACATCTTCATGTGAGAGGCGATCTTGCGGACGCCCGGCGGTTGATCGACGAAGAAGAACGTCCCCATGTCGACCTTTCCGACGGACTTGCCGTCGATCAAGATCTCCGTTGCGGCAGCCATTCCGCCCATCGCACCGAAAATGCCCTTTTCGCGCAGGAAATAGAGCCGCGCGAGACGCGAGCTGGTTGGCCTGGCCTGCCCTGCCGGTTGTTTGGGCTGAGCTGAAGGTCCGGCTTGTTTGGCCGGTGCAGCGGCGGGCTGCTTGGCCGTTTCTGCAAACGCCGCAGGCCCGGCACCTCCGATTGATCCGACGACGATTACGATTGCGACGACGCGCGAAATGATACGTCCCATTCCAAGTCCCAGCCCAACTTCCCCAAGCCGGAATCTAAATCAGAAGTTGCGCGGCGCGACAACTCGGACCGGGATGCGATCAACAATCAGCCGGTGCAGTGCTCCTGCGTCCTACGGCTCATTGGCAAATTTCAGCTTTCCGGCTGGCTTGAGCGTGTGGGCATCGAAGGTGCGGATCTCGATGACCCCGCCGATATCGAGCGTGACCACGAGACGGTCCCCGGCCGCGCCGGTGGAGACGATTCTGGCGCCCTTCGGCAGGGTGGCGGTGACGTCGCTCACGGGCTCGGCCGCCCTTCCCTCCGACTTGAAAAGGCGGTAGCCCACCGCGATCAGGACGGCGCAGATGGCCAGCGCCGAGGTCAACCCCGCGATCAGCATCATCCGCCGCACCCGCGCGAACAGCGCGGCCTGCTCGGGGGTCGGTTCGGGAACAGCGGTATCAGACGTCGTCATGGAAAGCTCAGGTTCAGCGCAAAGATTGGAAGTCGTGGTCGAAGGCGACGAGGGCTCGGCCCGGCTCGACCGCGTGCTGGCGGCGCGCCTTCCCGAGCTGTCGCGATCAAGGCTCAAAGCCCTGATTCTGGCGGGCGCGGTCAGCCTCAAGGCAGCCCCGGTCCGCGACCCCGCTTATCACGTCGCATCCGGCGATACGATCATAATCGACGTGCCGGAGGCTGCGCCGCCGGAGCCTAAGGGCGAGGATATCGCCCTCGATATCGTGTTCGAGGACGACGACATCATCGTCATCAACAAGCCCAGGGGGTTGGTGGTGCACCCCGCGGCCGGGCACGAGACCGGCACGCTGGTGAACGCCCTGATCGCCCATTGCGGCACCTCGCTGTCGGGCATCGGCGGGGTGCGCCGACCCGGCATCGTGCACCGGCTGGACAAGGACACGACCGGGCTGATGGTGGTTGCCAAGAACGACCTGGCGCACGCCTCGCTCACCGCCCAATTCGCCGACCACGGCCGCACCGGGCCGATGCGGCGCGGCTACATGGCATTCTCCTGGGGACTGCCGGGCCGGCATCGCGGCACCGTCGATGCGCCGATCGACCGCCACCCGCATGCGCGGGAGAAGATGGCGGTGCGCCAGGGCGGCCGCGAGGCGGTGACGCATTGGGAGCTGCTGGAGAGTTTTACCGGCCGCGACGGCAAGCCGGTCGCAGCGCTGCTCGCCTGCGAGCTCGAGACCGGCCGCACCCACCAGATCCGTGTCCACCTCGCCCATATTGGCCACCCTCTGATGGGCGACGCGGTCTATGGCCCCCATTTCAAGACCAAGGCGAACCAGCTCGGGCCAGAATCGCAGGCCGCTTTAACGGCGCTTGGGCGGCAGGCCCTGCACGCTTATTTGCTGGTACTGGAGCACCCCAGAACCGGAGAACTTCTTCACTGGGAGGCCGGCCTGCCGGAGGATTTGCTTCTCCTGGAAGGCGCCCTGAAAGCGGCGCTATGACGCAGGGTCTTTGAGAAAACCGTTACCTTACAAAAAGTTATAGCTGCCACACGGGGACGTGACGTCAGCAATCCTTCCCTTTTTGCGTCCCCATGGGGTATATTGCGCCTGCGTTGGAAATGACCAGCGTGGAACATCGCAGCTACGGCCGGCTTTAACCAAGCGGTCGTCTGCCTGGCCCGCCGCTATCGGGGGCCTGAACCTTGGAGGGCTTCAATATGGCCCGTACCGCTGCTTTGCCGGTCCTCAACGGAGAATCCGGCCTTTCTCGCTACCTCGCCGAGATCCGCAAGTTCCCGATGCTGGAACCCCAGCAGGAATACATGCTCGCCAAGCGTTGGCGCGAGCATGACGATCGCGACGCGGCACATCAACTCGTCACCAGCCATCTCCGGCTCGTCGCCAAGATCGCCATGGGCTATCGCGGCTACGGCTTGCCGATCTCCGAGGTCGTGTCGGAAGGCAATGTCGGCCTGATGCAGGCGGTGAAGCGTTTTGAGCCCGAGAAGGGCTTTCGTCTCGCCACCTATGCGATGTGGTGGATCAAGGCGTCGATTCAAGAGTACATCCTGCGTTCCTGGTCGCTCGTGAAGATGGGCACCACCGCGAACCAGAAGAAGCTGTTCTTCAACCTGCGCAAGGCGAAGAGCAAGATCAACGCGCTGGACGAGGGCGATCTCCGTCCCGACCAGGTGAAGATCATTGCCAAGCGCCTCGGCGTCACCGATCAGGACGTGATCGACATGAACCGCCGCCTCGGTGGCGACGCGTCGCTCAACGCGCCGATCCGCGACGACGGCGAAGCCGGCGAATGGCAGGACTGGCTGGTCGACAATACGCCCAACCAGGAAGCCATGCTGGCCGAGCACGAGGAATATGACGAACGCCGTGACGCGCTGAACGGCGCCATGGGCGTGCTCAACCCGCGCGAACGCCGCATCTTCGAGGCCCGCCG
The DNA here is from genome assembly GCF_053592855.1 of Bradyrhizobium sp. T-1. Classification (NCBI taxonomy): domain Bacteria; kingdom Pseudomonadati; phylum Pseudomonadota; class Alphaproteobacteria; order Hyphomicrobiales; family Nitrobacteraceae; genus Bradyrhizobium; species Bradyrhizobium sp. T-1. The sequence continues at coordinate 7,178,685 of NZ_CM132115.1, forward strand.
CCTCGCCGATGAGCCGATGACGCTGGAAGACCTTGCCGCCGAGTTCGGCGTGTCGCGCGAGCGCGTCCGCCAGATCGAGGTCCGCGCCTTCGAGAAGGTGCAGTCCGCGGTCAAGGGCACGATTGCAAGGGCCGAACAGGCCGCGCTGGAAGCCGCGCACTAAGCGCAAGGCTCTCGCGCCCACGAATTGGCGGATCGACAAGCGACGAAAAGCCGGCGGCAACGCCGGCTTTTTTGTTGTGTGAGCTGCAGCATGGTCGAGGGGCGCGCCGGCGGCGCATCTTGAACGCATGCGATGGGTCAGCCGACCCAATCCTATTGGGCCATATTCAGAGAACGGACACACGCCGTGTCGATCATCCTGCAATCCACCGTCGGCGGCTTCTCCGCCCAGTTCATGCGCAAGCTGCCGCTGGTCGAGCAGGCCATGCGGGACCACGGCCTCGATCCATCCGAGTTCGTGATCTCCAAGGACTATGCCTCGACCGCGACGATCCCGATCATGGGTCCGTTCTTCTTTAATTACAGCGTGTATTTCGGCGAGGAGGAATTCACCGTCACCGAGCCGAACGACATGGTGTTTCTGGATTTCTTCCTCAAACGCGTGCTGGCCGCTGACGGGCCGCCGGAATTACCGGAGCAGCCGGGATTGATCCGGCGCTTGTTCGGCTGGATGGCGCAGCCGGTGTAGGCTCTGCCGTCACTCGCCCCACGTCCGCGCCAGCGTCGCGAGCCAGCAGCCTTCGCAATAGCGGGCGTCCTTGAAGTCGATCCAATTGTGGGCATAGACGTGGTCGAGCGGAATGCCGTAGCGCGCCCGCAAGACCTGGACCAGGACCTTCCAGGCCGCGACCTGCGCCGCGGTCGGGCCGATCGTGACATCGGGATAGTTGCCGGCGAACTCGACGCCGATCGAATTGTCGCGCACGACCTGATGATAGGTTGCGCGGTTGTCGACGTATTTGTTGTCGTTGCGGTTGGCGCCGTCGGTATGGGTCGGCACCAGATTGTCCGCGACCGACCAGTACACCGTGCCGTCGGTCTCGACCCAGACCATCACGCCGCGTCGCGTCGGATTCTTCGACTGCTCTTGCGCGCCGCCGCGCGCCGAGCCCGTCGGCCCCTCGGTCTGATGCACGATGATGTTGCGCCAGGGGTGGGCGTTGGCGACATCGCCCCATGGCGCGAGCCAGACGATCTTCAGCCCTGGAATCTCAGGCGTGCCGGTGCGGCGCGCGAGCTTTGCGAACTCGGCGTCCATGGCAGCGGCGGGAGCGATCAGCACAGCGGCGAGAACAGCCGCGACAAGGCGGGACAGCATCACGGGGATCCAACGACGGACCCAGCGTAGCAGGGTTCAGGCGAATTTGCGCGCGGCTTCGACCAGCTCGGGCGAGAGCGGCGGGGCCGGATCATAGACCGCAAAATCGTTCTTGCCGTTCTTCTTGGCGGCATAGAGGGCATGGTCGGCGTGGGCGATCAGCCTGTCAGGGAATTGACCGACGCCGCGATCCCATTCCGCAACACCGATCGAGATCGCAATCGGAATGTCATTGCCGGAGCAGCCGGCAGCATCCTGTCGGCAGACCTCGAGTATGCGGCGGGCGATCAGCGCGCCCTCACGCAAGGAGGAGGACGGCAGCACGACGCAGAACTCGTCGCCGCCGGTGCGCGCGAGCATGTCGCCCGGCCGCAAGCGTGTCTGCGCCATCAAGGTGAAGTGCTGGAGACAGGCATCGCCCGCGGCATGGCCATGGGTATCGTTGATGGTCTTGAAGCCATCGAGATCGATCACCAGCAGCGAGAACGACTCGCCACTGCGCTCCGAACGGGCGCATTCCTCGACGAGACGCTGCAACAGATGGCGCCGATTGGCGACGCCGGTGAGATCGTCGAGCAGCGCGAGGTGGGCGACCTCGTTGCGCAGGCGGTCCATCGCCATCAGCAGGAAGCCGAAATTGAGCGTCATCGAGAGGAAGAGCAGCCCGAGCACCATGACGGCATGGGCCTGACCACCTGCGACCGATGAAAAATCACCGCCGAGCAGATTGCCCACCGTGCGGGCGATGAAGATGGCGATGATGGTGATGATGACGATGCTGGACAGCCAGGCCCCGGGGCTGACGCGCCCATCCTGCGGCGACAGCAGGAGGCGCAAGGCCAGCAGCAGCGGAACAGCCTGCCCCAGCGAGTAGCTCATCATGCGCAGCTGCATCTGGTCGTAGACGACCTTGAAAAAGACGACGCCGGCGAGGCTCACGATCGCCGCAGCCGTCATCGCGCGCCAGGACACCGGCCGATCATAGAAGCGGTGAATGCCCGCCGCGGCGAGGCAACTCGCTGCGATGACCCCGACGGCCCCGAAGATAAGCGGCATGGAGGAATCGACGAACAGGCGGACCAGCGCCGCCATCGCGCCAGCGGCACCGACGAAGGACGAAGCCATCCAGTACCGCGCCGCCTCGAATTTCGGATAGGAACGCGTCACATAGGCCCAGATCAGGCCGAGCGCCGAGAAGTTGACGACGAAGACCATCCAAAGCGTTGGTACGTTCAGCATGGCGCCCGCAGCACGCGCAGCGTCCCGCCCCCTGTCTCTGGCAGCCGTTCGACCATGACCCGTCCCCGTGTTCTTGCGGTGGATCATGCGCGGATCGCGCTTAACGGAACCTCACTGCGATCGTAGAAAGCGCGCCCTTGGTTTTGGATTCGTGAACGCCAAGTCTCGATTATCAGATCGTTAGGCACGTCGCCGGCGTGCATCACGATCGCGCCGAGACGCTCCGCGATGCGGATTCGCGGACCGAAATCACCTGAAAATGCATCTGAGCTGTGGATAACGGGATGACATCGATGTGACAGTGCGGGGCAGAGACGCGCGAATCTGCTGAGTTTGTCATCGAGGATTTTGCGAGGCTGGCCCTCCGCCGAGCGTTCCTCGTGTCGCGTTTCACCATTAACCCTTAAGAGGATCCTATGGCTAAGAAAGCGAAGAAGGCGAAGAAGGCGACGAAGAAAAAGGCCAAGAAGGCCGCGAAGAAGAAGTAGCGCGCATGTTCTTTGCCCGGGTGGAGCACGCTCCGCCCGGGCCTCGGATCAGGTCGAGAGATTGAAGGCGGCGGGCGCGAGGCCCGCTTTTTTATTGGCTGGCTCCGCCGCAGGCGGGGCGAGGTAAAGAAGAGAGGCTACCGCTCGGCGAACGCGAGCTTGGCCCCTAGCACGGCAAAGCCTGCCGCAAACGAGCGGCGCAGCCACGCCATCACGCCCGGGCGTGAGATGACGCGCTCGCGCACGGAGGCCGCGCAGAGCCCGTAGACGACGAACACCGCGAAGGTCATCGCCATGAAGGCGCCGCTCAATTCCAGCATCCGCGCCAGCACATGCGCCTCATCCACCGCGATGAACTGCGGCAGGAAGGCGAGGAAGAAGATCGAGAGCTTCGGGTTGAGGATATTGATCAGGAAGCCGGTGACGATGACCCGGCCGCTCGAGCGCTCCTTGATCTCGCCGTCGACCGCAAGCACCCCGCTCTCGCGCAGCGCCTGCCAGGACATGTAGAGCAGATAGGCCACGCCGCACCATTTCAGCGCGGCGAAGGCGAGTGCGCTGGTGTGGAGCACGGCGGCAAGCCCGAGCATCGCCGCGATCATATGCGGCACGATCCCGAGCGTGCAGCCGAACGCCGCCGCCACGCTGGCCCGCGAGCCGCGCGTCAGCGCGGCAGCCAGGGTGTAGAGAACGCCGGTACCCGGTGAGGCCACGACGATCAGCGAGGTGAGCAGGAAGGACCAGGACATGCCTCGTCCCTACCATCCCCAGCGCCGCGGGAGAAGTCACGACACGGTCAGCGAAGCTGCGAACGCGCCTCAGTTCAGCTGGGCGATCTCGGCCTCGCGCAGCACGTCGAGCGGCGCCCACGGCTTGGCCCAGAATTTTGCGCCGTCGGGCAAAGGTTGCATCAAGGGGCGCCCCGACGTCACGACGACGTCGAGCTTCGGATTGCGGTCCTTGGCGACGTGCGCGAGCTCAACGCCGTTCATGCGCCCGGCGAGTTGCACGTCGGTCAGCATCAGGCAGAGCGCACCGGCATTCTTCTCCAGCACACGCTCGGCCGCCTCGGCACTTTCGCACTGGATGACCTCATAGCCACTTTCTTCCAGGAGGAGACACAGCATCTCCCGCTGCATGATGTCGTCTTCGACGATGAGCGCCGTCGCTGCAAATGGCTTTGATTGTCCCATTGGTGGCTCCCAATGCTTGGCTTTGCCCAAGTAGCCCATGTTAAAACCGGAACCGCACGACGGTTCTGTTCCATTCTGAAAAAATGTAAATCATTGTTCCCTTGTCGGGGCTTGACGGGAGGCATCATGACGATGATTCGAGGCGCTGCCGCCATCACGGGCGCGGCGAGTGGCATCGGCCGCGCGCTGGCACTCGAGCTCGCGCAACGGGGCTGTGATCTCGCCCTCGCCGATCGCGACGAGGCCGGGCTGAAGAGCCTCGCCGCCGAGATCGGCCAAGGACACGACCAAGCAAACGACAGAGCGCGCAAGATCAGCGTGCATCGCGTCGACGTCGGCGAGGCCCACGACATCGCGGAATTCGCGCGCGAGGCGATCGTAGCGCATCCCGCGCTCAACATCCTCGTCAACAATGCGGGCGTGGCGCTGCTCGGGCAGTTCGAGGAGATCGACCAGGCGCAGATGGACTGGCTGTTCGACATCAATTTCTGGGGCGTGGTGCACGGCACCCGCGCTTTCCTGCCGCATCTGAAAACGCAGGCCGAGGCGCATATCGTCAACGTCTCCTCGATCTTCGGCATCATCGCCCCGCCCGGACAGTCGGCCTATGCGGCGGCGAAGTTCGCGGTGCGCGGGTTTTCCGAGAGCGTGCGGCACGAGCTTGCGGTCGCGGGCAGCCCGGTCAGACTGTCGGTGGTGCATCCCGGCGGCGTCGCCACCAGCATCGCGCGCTCCTCGCGCACCGGGGTCGGCGTCACCGACAACGCGCGCCGCGCGCAAATGATCGACCGGTTCGAGACCGCAGCGCGGACGACACCGAAGGAGGCCGCGCTCCGCATCATCAGGGGCATCGAGAGAAACGAGCCGCGCATCCTGATCGGCAACGACGCCCGCTTCATGGACATCCTGCAGCGCCTCCGCCCGGGGACGTATTGGGCGCCGTTGCAAAAGCGACTGGAGAGGATGGCGAAGGCGAAGTAGATGGGGCGCAATGGCGGCGCCTCAAACTCCGCTGTCATTCGCCGCGAAAGCGGGAAATCCAGTAGGCCGCGGCTCCTCGGGTCTAGTCACGCCGCTTCTGGAATACTGGATCACCCGCTTTCGCGGGCGATGACACCGAGAATGCGCTCACTGCCCCACCAGCCGGTCCGCAAAATACCCGATCGTCTTGCGGTAGATCACCGCCCTGTTCCACTCGCGCATCGCCTCGAAATTGGCCGAGCCTTCGTCATAGGGCTGGCCCATCTTGAAGCCGTTGCTGTGCAAGAGGTTCGCGGTCGAGGCGAGCACGTCGGCGACGCTGTGGCGGAGGTCGACGTGGCCATCGCCGTCGAAATCGACGCCGTATTTGATGTAGGACGACGGCAGGAACTGGGTCTGGCCGATCTCGCCGGCATAGGCGCCGATGAGGTCGCGCAGCGGCAGGTCGCCGCGCTGCACGATCTTGAGCGCGGCGAGCAGCTCGCCCTGGAACAGCTCGGTGCGGCGGCAATCATGCGCAAGCGTGGCCAGCGTGCGGATCACCGGCAGCTTGCCCATGTCGCCCTTGCCGAAATCGCTCTCCAGGCCCCAGATCGCGACCAGGATCTGGCGGGGCACGCCGAACTGCTGCTCGATGCGCGAGAGCAGCGCGGCATGACGCTGCAGCAGCGCGCGGCCGCCATTGATGCGGCCGGCGCCGACACGGGTCGAGACGTACTGCTCAAAACTCTTGTTGAAGGTGTAGCGCTGGCGCCGGTCGAAGGCGAGCACGGCGCCGTCCTGGGTGATGCCGCCGAACGCCGCACTGGTCACGCCCGCAGAGACGCCGGCTGCCTGCGCTTCCGCCGTCATGCTGGCGACGAAGCTGTTGAAGTCGCCGCCGCAACGCGCGGCCTCAGCCGACCCGCCGGCCAGGGAAACGATGGAAGCGACGGCGAGAACGTATCTCAGCATGCGAAAAAATCCTTAGGAGCCATGCGTGGAAAGCAGCACGCGATCATGCCCGGGAACGGGATTCGCGTCAAAGCGACACAGAACCGATCACATCGGCGCCAGCGGCCAACCGTGCCGAAACAAAAACCGCAAAACAACCCCATGCACAGTAGCAGCTCAGCGACGGCAATTGCTATTTTTCCGAATATCGGTTGACCCGTCGGGCAAAACAGGGGTATAGTGCCAACATCGCAAACTCTGGACGTGCGCACCTGCCCGCGAAGCGTCTGTTGAAAGGGAACAGCGTCAAAGCAGCAGGCTTGATCCGCATCAACGTGCCTGACGGCCTCGTTCATAGACTGGGATCAACAGGAGCGCCCGCCCAGGAGACCAGCCATGACCGGAATCACCCTGACCGCCGATCAGATTCGCAATGCACCCGCCCCAGTACGGCAATGGATCGAGCAGGAGGTGATCAATTCGCTCGGCCTTGCGCCGCGAGCACCCGCGGTCGCGCCGGCTCAAACCGCCCATCTCGTGGCCTGCAGCGAGGACGACATGGCCGGCGTGCTCGAGCACATCCGCGGCACGTTCCCGGCGGTCAACGTCCTGTTCGAATTCGGTCGGCCCGGCATTAACTACGGTCAGCCCGCGGTGATGACGTTTCGCCTCATGGATATCCTGCATCACACGCGGCTGCAGGAGATCGGACAGGTCATGACCTGCCTGGAGATGATCAATCAGGCCCTGACCGTGGTCAGGAAAGATCCGTCGGCGCGGTTCTGCAGCTTCGACAACGAAGGCCACTGCCTGATCGCGCCCCAGACCCAGGCCAGCATCGCAGCGCTCTGGCAGGACATGACGGAGCGTCAGCAGGCACAGCAGACCAAAGCGGATGATCGGATCGCGCCGGCGGCGTGAGCCGAGCGAGGCTGGGTCACACAACCCGGCAAGAAGCGGACGAAAGGCTTGCGAGGATCTTCGTGCCGAACACCACAAGACGAGCCAGGCGGCGCTCCTTCCGCCTGCTGCGCATCCCGCTTCTCCGCTTGCTCGCCATCAATCTTGCGATCGGCGCCTGCGCCGCGGCGCTGCTCGTCGGCGGATTGCTCTGGCTCAATCCCGGACATCTGCGTGAACTGATCTTGGCCGATCGCGCGCCGGGCATCGGGCTCGCGTTGCTGCTGGCTTCGTTCGTCATCACCTTTGGCTCGGCCGCGATGGGCAGCGCGATCATGGCGCAGGGACGCAAGCAAGAAGATGGCCGAGGCGATGGCGGCAGCCCGTCGCGATTGGCTGCGCAAAAACTCCCGCGACGCGCACGGCCTATGTGATGTGTGCAACGCACGGGTGAGACCGCGCGTTGGATGAGATCTGTGCACACAGCGGGAAGAGACGCAGGCGCAAGCAGCATTGCAACGCATGAGCGCACGCGTTGCGTTGCGAGAGCATGCAAGATGAACAATGTATTTCGGCTATCCAAGCATCTGCTTCGCGGAAAAGCGGGAACCCGCAGTTACGCTCTCTGCATATCTGATGCGCTTGCTGCGACATCAACGACACCACGATTCACCTTGCCATCGCGGAGCGCAAGCGATAGCCTTCTATCTCAGGTTGTCACCCCGCCAGCCCCGGGTGGCGCTGAAGACCAAAATAGACGGCGGGCTTATCGGCCCGCCGTTTCATTGAGGTGCAGGGCCGCTCAGAGATGAGAGGCCGCCCGCAGGCACCAGGCCGTTGCGTCCTGAAAGCAGGCACAATCCGACAGCTCCGCCGGTATTCCGGTCGCGAAGGAAGTCGACATCCGCGAAGTCATTTGACTGCGGCGCCCTGATCGACGACAAGCCGCCATGGCCAAAAAACCCGGAACCAATCCGAAAGGCGAATTCGCCTTTTTCAACGTCGTCTATGAAGACGATTCCCAACGCTCCAACCGCCGCGTGCCCTCGGAATTGCTCGGAGGCCTCGACGGCGACGAGCCCGCGCGCAACTTCATCATGGAGCAGGACCGCGAGATCGCGGAGAAGAGCGGCCGCCCGGCGCTGGAGATCAAGCGGATCGAGCGGGTGGGGGCGAAGAAGAAGTAGGCCGGCCTAAAGCAGGACGGCGTTAGTTAGGTTGAATCGATTGGGCCGCGAGCTCGGTTCAACCTCTCCCGCTTGCGGGGGAGGTCGCGCCGAAGGCGCGGGTGGGGGCTCTCTCCACATCGGGAATCTCGCCCGCGGAGACACCCCCTCCCCAGCCCTCCCCCGCAAGCGGGAGAGGGAGCGTACTTCCTTTGGCGCTCGCACTGAACTTGATCTCATCGAGCCCGAGGCACGCGCTCACCAGCGCCCGCACCATTTGTTCCAGGCAAACAGCAGATCGGCAAAACGGTCGTAGACAAATCGCGTGAACGGCAGCGCCACCCGATTGCCGAACACCGCTGCAAGCCACTCCTCGCCCGGCGTCAGCCTCCACAGCGCAATCGCGACATCCGCACCGACGATGAGCCGGCCGGCCTCGTCAGTGGCATGCAGGCGGCGCCTGATGTCGTCGAGCGAGGCGCCAAACTGCGCCAGCGCGTCGGGCTGCTCGTTGATGTCTTTGAATTCGACGGCACCGCTGCGCACCAGCGCCAACAGCTTGTTGCGCTGCCAGTCGATGCCGGCGTCGCAGACGGGGCAGCGGGTGTTGTAGTAGACGGTGAGATTAGCCGACATTGTCAAAGCGCCTTTCGCGTCGAAAGTACAACCCGACGGAAACACAGATGATGAGCTGAACCCTGCCGGTATCCACGGTTCAAGGGCGAGGTCGAGACCTCGGAGCTAAGCTTTATCGAAGGAAAACGATTGAGGGCTCTTGGCCCTAACGGTGTTGAGGACCTGCGTAAAAAACTCGTAGAATTCGCGCTTCGTCAGCGAACAAACATAGGCGCTGTATTTTGCGAGAACGGCCTCAGTGAAGACGCCGGGATCGTCTTTCGGAACAAGGTGAGGATAATTGAAAAACTCCCACGCTTGGAGGACTAGCACTTCATCGCAAACAAAATCTTCTTTTGTCTGTTGAAGACCGCAAAGCGCAAAATCGAAAAATATCCGGGTTAAGCTTGGAGAGAAGTCAAGCATGGCGTGAGGATCGCGGTCGCCGTGCTTCAAGAAGTTGCCTGAGTACCGGTAGACCTTAATGAATAGCTTTCGGTCTTCTTGCGTGAAATGCTTTGAATCGAACAATAGGCCCTCCCGGTCAGGGATTGTGGCCTTGGTAACGTCGTCAATGACTGTGTATGCCGCGTAGGCAAGCGTATGGGCTGAAACGGGCTCTTCCTCGGAGAACCACAGCCTTATTGCTGTCCTTAGTTGCTTGACTGCTGCATCAAGCTTACCAACTCTAATATTTGCTTCGGCGTGGTCCATGACTCGTAAGAACTCCCAAGTTGAGAAGTTTCGCTAAGCGGCCAAAGAGGCCGAGACGAACGATTCTGAGGAACGCTTTGACGCAACGCTGAAAACTTGGCTAAACCCTCCAAAGGGTCAGGCCAGAAAGAGTTGCCGTCATCGGCGGATGCTAGGGAAACCGGTGCTTCCCTCATCAAAAATCGAAGGACAGTTGATCCGGATGCGAACGGTAGTGAGAGCGGACGTGCTCCCACCGGCCGAAACGAAACCGATCATACGCATTCACAAAAACTGACTTCGATTTGCTGCCATGGTGTCTCACGGCCTTTTCCTTTCTGTTGCGCAGGCAATCTGCCTGCAGGTCCGCCCCTCCAGACGGGGCGCGCTCAACTGGACCTTCGGCCGCTCTGGCCGAATCACAGAAAGGTGCCGATGACGGCATCAGCTAGTCAGACTGATTTGTGGGCTTTAAGCAATCCATGGTGTGTGAAGTCCGCAATGCCGATCGAATCGACAAGTAGGAAACAAAAACGGCGGGCTTTTCAGCCCGCCGTTTTCGTTTGGATGGATGCCCGGGTCGAGCCCGGGCATGACGATCCGAAATTAGTTATCCAAGAAGCTCCGCAGCTTCCGGCTCCTTGACGGATGCTTCAGCTTCCGCAGCGCCTTCGCCTCGATCTGACGGATACGTTCGCGGGTCACCGAGAACTGCTGCCCCACTTCTTCCAGCGTGTGGTCGGTGTTCATGCCGATGCCGAAGCGCATGCGCAGGACGCGCTCTTCGCGCGGGGTGAGCGAGGCGAGCACGCGCGTGGTGGTCTCGCGCAGGTTCGACTGGATCGCGGCGTCGATCGGGAGGATCGCGTTCTTGTCCTCGATGAAATCGCCGAGGTGTGAATCCTCTTCGTCACCGACGGGCGTTTCGAGCGACAGCGGCTCCTTGGCGATCTTGAGGACTTTTCGCACTTTCTCCAGGGGCATGCCGAGCTTCTCGGCGAGCTCTTCAGGCGTGGGCTCGCGGCCGATCTCGTTCAGCATCTGGCGGCTGGTGCGCACGATCTTGTTGATCGTCTCGATCATGTGCACGGGGATGCGGATGGTGCGGGCCTGGTCCGCAATGCTGCGGGTGATCGCCTGCCGGATCCACCATGTCGCATAGGTCGAGAACTTGTAGCCGCGGCGATACTCGAACTTATCGACCGCCTTCATCAAGCCGATATTGCCTTCCTGGATCAGGTCGAGGAATTGCAGGCCGCGGTTGGTGTACTTCTTGGCGATCGAGATCACGAGACGGAGGTTGGCTTCCACCATCTCCTTCTTGGCCTGACGGGCTTCGCGCTCGCCCTTCTGCACGGAGTGCACGATCTTGCGGAACTCGACGATCTCGAGCCCGGTCAGCGCAGCAAGCTGATGCACCTCGTGACGGAGGTCCTTGATGCGGTCCTTCTCGTGATGAACGAAGTTCTTCCAGCCCTTGGCCGAGAGCTTCGAGACACGGTTGAGCCAGCGCGGATCGAGCTCCGAGCCGGTGTAGTTGCGCAGAAAGTCCTCGCGGGCGACGCCGTGGCTGTCGGCGAGGCGCATCAGGCGGCCCTCATGCGAGACGAGGCGCTTGTTGATGTCGTAGAGCTGCTCGACGAGTGAATCGATACGGGCCTGGTTGAGGCGCAGCGACTTCACCTCGACGATGATCTCGTCCTTGAGCTTGCGGTACTTGCGCTCCTGGTGCGGCGAGAGCGAGGGACCGTGCGAGGTGCTCTCGAGCTGGTTCTGGATGTCCTGCTCCTGAAGCTTGCGCAGCTTCTTGTAGCTCTCGGCGATCTTGTCGAAGATCTCGACGACCTTGGGCTTGAGCTCGGCCTCGATGGCCGCGAGCGACATCTGGTTCTCGAACTCGTCGTCCTCGTCCATGTCGGCTTCGGCGGCGGCCTCGCCCGGATCCTTGACCTCGCCACTCTGGCTGCCGCCGGGGGCGGGCTGCGCGGCGCGGAACGGGGTCGGCGACGGCGGCGCTGCGGGCGGAGCGACATGCGCGGGCGCACCAACAGCTGCGGCCTGGCCGCCTTCGGCGGGCGCTTCGCCGTTCTCGCCATTCGGGCCCGCAATCATCGCGGTGTTCATGCCGCCCTTGGCGTCCGGTCCGGCATAGGTCGCTTCGAGATCGATGATGTCGCGAAGGAAGATCTTTCCTTCGTTGAGCTCGTCGCGCCAGATGATGATGGCCTGGAAGGTCAGCGGGCTTTCGCAGAGGCCCGCGATCATCGCCTCGCGGCCGGCCTCGATGCGCTTGGCGATGGCGATTTCGCCTTCGCGGGAGAGCAGCTCGACCGTGCCCATTTCGCGCAGATACATGCGCACGGGGTCATCGGTGCGCTCGCCCGGCTCGCTCTTCTTAACCTCGGTGACGGCCTTCTGGGTGACCTCGACGAGCTCGTTGTCGGTCTCGTCCTCGCCCTCGTCCTTGTCCTCCTCGCCTTCGCTATCGTCGGCTTCGGTGACGTTGATGCCCATGTCGGAGAGCATGGACATGATGTCCTCGATCTGCTCCGGAGAGGTCTGATCGGACGGCAACACTTCGTTGAGCTGATCGAAGGTCACGAAGCCGCGCTTCTTGGCCTGCTTGATCATCTTCTTCACTGCCGCATCGGACAGATCGAGCAAGGGAGACGGCGCGTCCTGGGAGTCCTTCTCCGGCGCGTCCGCTGCCTTGTCGTCTTTTTCCTTGTCCTTCGCCTGCAGCGTCTTTGCCTTGGTGGCCATCCATTGCTCCTAAACGCGTTTCATGCAGACGTGCGCGCGCCCGCGTGAAATCACTTGAACCTGTTGCTCGACGCTCTCGCTTCGCCAGATCTCGACACGGAAAGGGCGGCGCGCACATCTCTCGCCACCCCGACCTTTCTCTCGCCGGATTTGCCTAACGCTTCGTGAGCCTCTTTGTCGCAGCGGATGCAGGTGAAGTGCCAACAGCGATTGCGCGGATTTATTCCTGACGCGTCTGTTCTGCCTGCGGCCGCCTGGGGGCCAAAGTGCTACAAGACCGTTAAGCCTCGATTAACCCTGTTTTTGCCGCCAAACCATGGATTTGGCGAGTCTTTTAGCGGTACCTAGCGCGGCCGTCCGCATGATTCTTTCATCACACGCTCTTCTGGAACCGGCCCGACAGCTCGCCAAAACCCTCGATCAGGGCCTCGGTGCCGTCGACCTCGGCCAGTCGGGCCTTGACGTCACACAGCCACGCCAAATTGGCCTCGCTGGGGTCCTCCCCCAAGGCCAGCTCGGCGTCCTTCAGCTCTCTAAGTAGTGAATGGTACTGCCGATGCAAGGCGACGAGCTGGTGCCAGGTCGAGAGAACGTCATCCCGCGCCGCGCCCTCGCGGGCGCCCCATACCGCCGCGGTGGTGATACCGCCTTCAACTCTTTGAAGAATCTGAGAAAATCCACCCTTCTCGATATCGCCGCGCATCTTCTCGGCCTGCTCGCCAGGGTCCGGCGAATGGTGATGATCGTTGGCGAAGGCGGCAATGATGCCTGCCCGCAGCTTATGGGCCTCGGGATGAGCGAGCTCCAGGGCGGCCACCTCCTCGAGGTGATCGTGCAGCAGCCAGGGGTGATTGATCAGGCATTGCAGGATCAGGGCCTCGCGGCGGGAAATGGCGCTCCTCTGGCCACGCATGATCGGGCTCGTCGCGAGCTGGGGGCTCGCCGCCTGGTAGGGACCGGACGGTAGCGGGGTCGGACCGGGCGGGCCGCGACGGCCTCCTCCAAATCCCTGGCCACCGAATCGATTCGCCTGCCCGCCGCGGGGCTGAAATGGGCGGCCACCGCCCTGCCGGAAATTGCCCCGGCCGGCAAAGCCGCCGCGGCCGCCGTCGGGCGCAAAGGTGCGCTGCAGCCGCTCGACGAAATCATCGCGGTAGTAACGTCGCACCACCTCGTCGCGGATACCGTTGGACAATTCCTTGATGCGCGCTTCCAGCGCGGCGCGTCGTTCGGGCGTGGCAAAATTGCCGCCTTCGAGCTCGCGCGACCAGATCATGTCGGCGAGCGGGCGCGCCGCTGCAATCACCTCCTCGATCGCGCCGCGGCCGCCGGAGCGCGCGAGATCGTCGGGGTCCTGCCCTTCCGGCAGCAGCGCAAAGCGCAGGCTCTTGCCGGGCGCGAGAAATGGCAAAGCAAGGTCCGCAGCACGATAAGCCGCCTTCTGTCCGGCGCGATCGCCGTCGAAGCAGAGAATCGGCTCGTCCGCCATCTTCCAGAGCAGTGCGAGCTGGTTTTCGGTCAAGGCAGTTCCGAGCGGCGCGACGGCACCGGGAAAACCGGCCGTGACCATCGCGATGACGTCGACATAGCCCTCGACCACGATCAGCGCGCTGCCGTCATGGGTGGCTTTGCGCGCCGTCTGGTGATTGTAGAGATTGTCGCCCTTGTGGAAGAGCGGCGTCTCCGGCGAGTTCAGGTATTTTGCCGGAACGTCCTTCTCCAGCGCGCGCCCACCGAAGGCGATGACGCGGCCGCGCAAATCGGTGATCGGAAACATCACGCGATCGCGGAAGCGATCGTAGGGCACGGGGATGTCGTTGCCGGCAACGAGCAGGCCTGTCTCGATCATGTCCTCGACGGAGACGCCGAGCTTGCCGAGATGCTCCTTCAGCGCGAAACGCTCGGGCGGCGGCGGCGCATAGCCGAGGCGGAACTGCAATTGCGTCGCCGGCGAGATGGCGCGATCGGCGAGATAGCCGCGCGCTTTCGCGCCGACGCGCGAGGCCAGCGTTTCCGAGAAGTACTTCGCCGCAAGCTCCATGACGTCATGCAGCGTGCGGCGGCGCTGCTCGTGCCGCGCCGCATCCGGCGTCACCGCCGGCAGCGGCAGGCCGGCCATGCCGGCGAGCCGCTCCACCGCCTCGCCAAACGGCACGCCGTCGGTCTCCATCACGAAATTGATGATGTCGCCGTGCTTGCCGGAGGAAAAGTCGTGGTAAAAACCCTTCTGGTCGTTGACGTAGAAGGACGGCGTCTTCTCCTGCTGGAACGGCGACAGCCCCTTCCACTCCCGCCCCGCCTTCTTCAGCTTGACGCGCTTGCCCACGACTTCGGAAACCGAAAGCCGGGCACGCAGCTCGTCGAGGAATTGGGGCGTGAAGCGCATGGCCATGGCGTGTGTGTAGCGCGAAACCGTCTGAGTCGGGCGAAGGGATCAGGCATATAGGTGCGGCAGGCCAAAAAGTCAGGTTTGTCAGGATTATGCGCGCTGTTCACAGCCCTTGCGTCATTCCGGGGCCCGCGGAGCGCGAACCCGGAATGACAAGCCCACTTGAACCCCGCCCGGTTCCACGCTTCCATAGGCCATGTTCAGGACCTTTCGAGGTGGCCACAGCGGGGGCTGGCGCGTGACCTCGATATCGCCTGTGACGGGCGAGCCCCTGCCCTTCATGCCGGCGCTGTCGGTGACCGACGGCGACGCCGTCTCGTTGCCGCTGGTGCCCTCGCGCAATGCCTGGCGCCTGGTCGGCGTGCCGAGCAGCTTGCGCTACACCGAGCGGGCCGAGAAGCAGCAGCTGGTGAGCGTGCAGGCCGGTCTCGGCCGGATAGAGGCAACCAGCGCGGCGCTGATCCCGATCCGCAAATCGCAGGCCTGGTGGGAGCTGACGCAGGAAGAGCGGCGCAAGATTTTCGAAGACAGATCGCACCACATCGCCAGCAGTCTTCGTTTCCTGCCCGCCATCGCGCGTCAGCTCTATCACTGCCGCGACCTCGGCGAGCCCTTCGATTTCCTGACCTGGTTCGAGTTTGCCCCGGCCCACGCCGCGCTGTTCGAGGAGCTGGTCGGTATGCTCAGGCAGACCGAGGAATGGACCTATGTCGAGCGCGAGGTCGACGTGCGCGTGGTGAAGGAAGTGCTGTCGGCTTAGTGCTCGAGGAAGCGGCCGGACTCGATGTGCGGCAGACCCGCCACCGGCCAGTTGTAGACATAAGTCCACGCCGGCACGGGCGCGCCATCCCCGCCGGTCACGTCGATCAGCCGACGCAGATATTCGGTCGGCTCCGGAAAGCCCTCGCCGCAGGCCTCATACATGTCGAGCTCGCGCAGCAGCTCCTCGCCTGCGCGCAGATGGAAGAGCTCGCCGTGCACAAGATCGGACACAGCGTCCGACAGCAGCAATCCCGGATAATGCTTCACCAGGACAAGCCGGCCACGACAGCTCGCTTCGCCCAGAAAATCCGCATGCTGCGCCAATAGCCGCGCCATCGGATGGTCGAAGCCGCGCATCAGGGTGCCGTAGACGAAGAGACGATCGGAGGTCATGGGGGCTCTATAGCTGGCAATGATGCGGAGCGACAGTGCCACATACTCTCGTGTCGTCCTGGCGAAAGCCAGGACGACGGTGGCTGTCTACAAAACCTCCGCTTCCAGCTCCTCGCCGCGGCGCTCCTCGTCCGAAACCACCTTGATGCTCACGTCCATGACCTCGAAAGCATCCTGGGTGCCGATATAGATCCCGTGCAGCGGGATGGCTTGGCGCGGATCGCGCGCGACCGCGACGCGGATCAGATCGCGGGTGCCGACGATGCCATTGGTCGGGTCGAACTCGATCCAGCCCGCGCTCGGCAGGTACACCTGCACCCAGGCATGGGTCGAGCCGCCGCCGACGTGGTGCCGCGCGATGTCCTCGGGCACGAAGACGTAGCCGGAGACGAAGCGCGCGGCGATGCCGAGACGACGCAACGCCTCGATCATGAACAGCGCATAATCACGGCAGGTGCCGGTGCCCCATCGCAGGGTATCGCACGGGGCTTGCGTGCCGGGCTCGTATCGCCTGCGGTACTTGAACTGCTTACGGATCGCGTGCGTGATCCGGCTCAAGATCTCAAAGGTCCGCGACGGCGCATCACCATCGAGGAAGCCACGCGCCCATTCCGCGATCTTGCCCTCGGGATCGGGGTATTGCGGCGTGATGTACTGGACGAGATCGGGCAGCTCTTCGTCATCATGGACGAAGGGATAGAAATAGGCGGGATCATCCGGCGTGAGCGCGAACTCCTCGACCGGATTGTGCTCGACGGTGACGTGCCAGTCGAAGGTCAGGCGGTCCGCGCGCGCGTCGAAATCAACGATCGCGACCGAGTTGCCGAACACGTCGTGAATCCAGCGCAGCGACATCGGCTCGGGTGAGATCTTGAGCCTGGAATCGAGCACGCGCAGATCATGGCCGTCGCTTGGACGCAGCATGAATCTGTGCTCACCGAAGGCCACAGGACGATTGTAGCGATATTCGGTCTTGTGATGAATCGTCAGCAGCGGCATCGTCAGGAGATCATGGTGATTTTGGGCAGACCCATTATTTACGATTGTTTGCCCAATTTCCGGGGCGACTGCTTTTTCCATAGGCAATCAGCATGGCTTTAGACACAGCGGAGGCCACGGATCAACTCCTTGGCGAAGGCGATATTCCGCCAGTGCATGAGGTGAATGCAGAGGGGGCATCGCCCTTCCTACTCACATCGGACCATTACGGCCGCATCCTGCCGCGTGCGCTCGGCGATCTCGGCGTTGCCGAGGGCGAGCTGACGCGGCACATCGCCTGGGACATCGGCATCGCCGGCGTCGCCGACCGGCTGGCGCAGATGCTGGATGCGCATCTGATTGCGCAACGTTATTCGCGCCTCGTGATCGATTGCAACCGCTCGCCGGGCGTCGCGAGCTCGATCCCGGTCATATCAGAGGCGACCGCCGTTCCGCGCAACGAGGGCATCTCGGAAGGCGAGCGCGCGGCAAGACGGCGCGAAATCTTCGAGCCCTATCATCATCGCATCGACGCCGTGATCGATCGCCGCCTGCACGACAAGCGGCCGACGGTGCTGGTATCGCTGCACAGCTTCACGCCCGTGTATGCCGGCGTCGCGCGGCCATGGCACATCGGCGCGCTCTACAACCGCGACACCGTGCTGCCGAAGCTGCTGCTGAAGCATCTGCGCAGCCAGGGCGACCTCGTCGTCGGCGACAACGAGCCCTATGCCGTGAGCGATCTCAGCGACTACACCATCCCCGTCCACGGCGAGGCCCGTGGACTCGTCAACACCGGCATCGAAATTCGTCAGGACCTGATTGCGGATCAATCCGGCCAGCAGCAATGGGCGGAGCGGCTGGCGCGGATCTTTGCGGAGATCGAGGTCGAGTTGAGCGCGGAGCGAGTGGTCGACTAGCCGCCACGTGTTGCCACAAACAGCGCGAGCGCGGCAAAGATCGCAGCGATACCCCACAGCACATAGGCGATGCGGCCGTCACCGCGGGCATCGAGCGTGGCCTCGGCGGGGTTATCGGGATTGACGCGGACATCGACGGCCGCGCCATCCTGATAGCGCGACATCAGCTTCTCGAGCATCTTGTTGGAGGCCGACGGTGTGTTGGCCGCAACCCGCGCGCATTCATTGGTGTAGCGGACATTCTGGTAGCTATAGGTATAGGTCACGCGCTTGCCGAACATCTCGGCGCCGCGTGCCTCGCCTGGCTCGCTCGCCTGATGATATTCCTCCATCTCCGACAGCTTGATCGTGCCCGGCACGACCGGCCAGCGCGTCGCCATCGAAGCCTGCCGCCGCACCGCCCCTCCCATCAGTCCGATGACGAGACCGAACGCGCCGAAGGCGACGACCAGACCTGCGAGATCGGGCCGGCTGATGTGGTGCGCGAGCCAGGCATAGCTCTGGTTGAGGCCGAACGCCGAACCGAAGATGATGGCGACCACAATGGCCGAGCCGATGCCGAGACAGCCCCACAGGCCCTTCGGCAGCTCACGCTCCAGCACCGCCTGATCAGGATGGCGCGGATTGTAGTAGACCGTGACGATGCTGCCGGCAGGGTATTTCGCCAGCTTCTCGGCGACCTGGAAATTGCCGAGGTCCTCGCCGATCGAAATGCGGTTGCAGCTCAGTTTCCTGCCGCCGACGGAATATTCGTAAGTGACGTTGGCGAAGTTGCGGCTCTCCATGCGATAGCCGTCCTCGCGCTCGTCGTCGGACACCCTGACCTCGCGCAGCTCCGCAACGGATGCCACGACCTTGCCCGGCGCCTGCGGCCAGCTCCGTGCCTCGCGCGCCTGCCAGGTCTTCACGATGGCGGCAATCAGGATCAGCGCGAGCGGCGCAAGCAGCATCGCATAAACCAGCGGGGGCAAATGGGGCACAGCAAAATCCTTCGTCAGCGGCAATGCTTCCTTGGACGCACCGCCCGTGACGAAGGTTCAACTGGATTGTCAGCTCATTTGGCCCGGATCAACGCGAGCCAGATGCCGCCACCGATCATGAAGCCGCCTGATACGCGCGACACCATGCGCGTGCGGCGCGCCGAGAAAAAGCCGCGGACCTGACCGGCGAGCAGTGCGTAGATTCCGTCCGTCAGGCCGGCGAGCACCATGAAGGTGATTCCGAGCACCAGGACCTGCGACAGGTGATCCTTGCTCATGTCCATGAATTGGGGAATGAACGCGCCGAAGAACACCAATAGCTTCGGGTTCGACAACGCGACGACAAAGCCCTGTAGAAGGAAGCCACCACGAGGGGGAGGCGGTGGCGCGTCCGCGTCTACGCCCTCAACCGGAGAGCGGATCAGTTTGATGCCGAGCCAGACCAGATAGGCCGCGCCCGCAAAGCGCACCCAGTTGAACCAATAGCCCATCGTCGCCATCAGCGTGGTGAGGCCGACCGCAAGGATGCCGATCACGATCAACAGCCCCATCTGCACGCCGAGAATGTTGGTCAGCGCCGCGCGCGTGCCGTGGCGCAGGCCGTTGGCGATCACGAGCGTGACGATCGGCCCCGGCAGCAGCGCGAGCGCAATGCAGGCGGCGACGAAGGCGAGGTAAGCTTGCATGGACATCATGATGAGGACTCAGGCTCGGGGCGTCTGCGGGTATTAATGCATGGCACTTACGTCCCGTCCAGCGCCGCCATCACCCACGTCTTCATCTCCCGCGTCTCCAGGAACACAAGCGCCGCACGCTGCATTGCGTTGGGGTCGCCCTGTCCGTGCGCCGCCGCAACGAAGAGGTCGCAGCGCCGTGAGAGCGCAACGCCGACCGCGGCGTGGCGCGCACCGTCATATAACGCGAGATCGTAGCGCCGCGCCCGCCCCTGCAGCTCGCCCACTTGCACCACCTCACCCGGCGCAGCCGCCACAAAGCGCGGCGTGATCAGATCGAGATCGGCGACGCGATCGACCTCGTCGTCATCGGCGACGCCGCTGTCGCAATTGCAAAAACCGCGCTTGGCGCGGACGTAGAGTTCGGCACCATCACAGGCATCGCCCTCGCAGCGAAACGCACGGCCCGCCGGCCAGCCGTCACGCGGGAACGGCCACGCGATCTCGCGCCAATGCGCTGACGTTGGCGCAGACTGCGGCGCGAGCTGATAGGCCCCGACGCCGGACGCGCCGAGCGCGATCACCGCCACCGCTATCGTCACCGCGCGCCGCATCGTCAGTTCTTCGGCAGGCCGGCGACGGCGCGTGCGGGCCCGGTCAGTTCGAGAATGTGCAGGCCGGTGTTGGCACGATCGACGATGTAGATGTAGCCGCGGTCGTCGGTCTCGACGTTGTTGGTCTGGATCGCGACCTTGCAGCGCTCGCCGCCCTCGACCGGAATGCAGCGCTTGTCAGTCGCCTGCGTGATCGCCGGAATGAAATAGCCGACCTCCTTGGGATGATAGGGATCGCGGATATCGAGCGCGCGCACGCCGGCATTGAAGAAGGCGATGAAGGCCATCTTCTTGTAATAGACCGGCGCCATGCTCTCGTTCGAGGAATGCGAGCCGAACCGGCCGCCGCGCTGGCAGAACTGCCCGCTCGCCTCCGGCACGGTGTAGCTCGATATCATCATCGGCCGTGTCTCGGTGGTGACGTCGGCGAACCAGACCATTTGCCGCGCCTCGCCGCATTCGTTCAGGATCGCCTCGTCGACGATCATGACGATGTCGCGCGTCTTGCCGTCCTTGTCCTCGGCGAATTCGGCGACAGGCATGTCGAGCATCGGGAAGGTGGTGTGCGCGCCGTTGAACGCGGACATCGGCATCCGCGAGA
This sequence comes from Bradyrhizobium sp. T-1, assembly GCF_053592855.1. Taxonomy (NCBI): domain Bacteria; kingdom Pseudomonadati; phylum Pseudomonadota; class Alphaproteobacteria; order Hyphomicrobiales; family Nitrobacteraceae; genus Bradyrhizobium; species Bradyrhizobium sp. T-1. The sequence continues at coordinate 7,199,288 of NZ_CM132115.1, forward strand.
TCTCGGGAAAGCGCAGATTGTCCGGCGTCGGCTCCTTCGGACCATTCAGCAGCTTCTCGCGATCGACGATCTGCAAAATGCCGCCCTTGTTGGTGCCGTAGCCGAAATAGACGCGGTTGCCATTAGGCCCGGTCGAGATCGGGCCATGAAGCTCGGTCGGCACCGCGCCGGTCGAGCCCGGCTCCTGGCCGGGAAGGCCGAAGTCGCGGATTTTTTGCGGATGCGCGGGATCGGAGAGATCATAGATTTGCGTCATGCGCCGCGTGCGCCAGTCCGGCGCGCCCGAGACGAGATAGGCGATACCGGTGTCGCATTCCCACCAGCTCTTGTGCGTGTCCTTCAACCCGCCGATGCGCGTGATCAGCGCGGGATTGGCAGGATCAGCCACGTTCCAGATCTCATGCGCCTCGCTGCCGAAGGTGCGCAGCATGTAGACCGCATTGGGATCGCCCTTGGGCAGGGACTTGCCGTCGCAGACCCGCACCATCTGCGCGCCGCCCGATTCATATTTGCCCTCCTGCCCGGGCAGATGCCTGAGATATTTGGGATGCGCGGGATCGGTGACGTCGACGATCGAGGTCCCGTTCGCCTCCGCGTTGCCCGTCATCGGATTGACAGGCGCCGGCACGTCGTCGGTACCGCCGTGATGGCCGATATAGGCGATCCAGCGGTCGCCCTGATGATGAATGGTGGGCTGATAAGCGCTGCGCGCCTGGAGATCGTTGCTGCCGACCAGCTTCATGTTGGACGCCTCGGGCGGCGCACCGATGGTCTGCTTCTGGGCATGAACGAAGGTGCTGCCGGCGAAAAGGACGAGGGCGGCAGCAGTCAAGACGCAACGGAACATCAAAGTCCTCCCGGAACCAATCTGCGTTGGCTGAGCTTCAACGCTAGCACAGCCCCTCGCACGGGCCAAAGACACGATCGCTTGCGCGTCATTCCGGAAGCCGCGCAGCGGTTGTCCGGAATCTCGAGATTCCGGGTCGACGCAAATGCGTCGTCCCGGCTGCTTGACATGCAACCATTTGGTTGCCTATTATCATCGCCATGGATGAGGTCTTCAAAGCGCTCGCCGATGCGTCACGACGGTCGCTGCTGGACAGGCTTCACGCCAAGAACGGCCAGTCGCTGAACGAGCTCTGCGAAGGCCTGGAGATGACGCGCCAGGCGGTCACCAAGCACCTTGTCATTCTCGAAGAGGCCAATCTGGTCACGACCATCAGGCATGGCCGCGAGAAGCTGCACTATCTCAACCCGGTGCCGATCCATCAGATCGGCGAACGCTGGATCAGGAAATTCGAGCGCGGCAAGCTCGCCGCGCTCAGCGAGTTGAAACGCCAGCTGGAGAAGCGTGATGAGTAAGCCGCAATTCGTCTATGTCACCTATATCGAGACCACGCCGGAAAAGCTGTGGGAAGCGCTGACGTCGAGCGCGTTCACCAGGCAATATTGGTTCGGCGCCGAGGTCCGCTCCGACTGGAAGGTCGGCTCGCCCTTTGCGCTCACGCTCGACGGCGAGGTCACCGATTCCGGCGAAATCCTGGAGGCTGATCCGCCGCGGCGCCTGTCCTACAGTTTCAAGCACCTGAAATACGAGGAACTGCGCGGCGAACCGATCTCGCGCGTGGTCTTCACCATCGAACCCTTCGGCTCCCTCGTGCGTTTGACAGTGCTGCATGACGGCTTCGTCGAGGGCGGCAAGTATCTCGGCGCCGTCTCCAATGGCTGGCCGGCGATCCTGTCCGGGCTGAAGAGCCTCTTGGAACGAGGTCAGGTGCTCGCCATCCCGCGCACGGCGCTCAACAAGGGGTTCGACGCGAAATGAAGCTCGATCAGTTCAAACCGCTGACCGTCTACACCATCTACATAGCCTCGACGCCGGAGAAGGTGTGGGAGGCGCTGACCTCGGCGGAGTTCAGCAAGCAATATTTCTTCGGCAATGCCGTCGAGGTCGAGCCGCGACTGGGTGGCGCCTTCATCGTGCGCACGCCTGATGGCGCCGTGCATATCAGCGGCGAGGTGCTCGCCTACGATCCGCCGCGCAAGCTCGCGGTGACGTTCAACGTCAACTGGCCCGAGCTGATCGAGAAACTTGGGCCGACCCTCGTCACCTACGACATCGAGCAGATCGGTGACGCGGTCCGGCTCACCATGAGCGAAGGCCACGACCGCGCGCTCAGCGACGATATCCTGGCCGGCGGCCGCTCGGGCTGGCCTGCGATCCTGTCGAGCCTCAAGAGCTTGCTCGAAACCGGCAAGCCACTGGTGGTCAAGATGGGTCCGCCCCAGCGGATGCTGGATGCACTGAAGGCGATGGGAATCGAGACGCCGTAGGCTTCCGCCGTCGTCCTGGACAAGCGTGGCGAAGCGGAGCGCTGATCCAGGACCCATGACCACCGAACCCGGCTTGGCGAAGGCTGGTCATGACCGACCTGCCCCAAACTCCTCCCTGGGGCAATGGGTCCTGGCTTTCGCCAGGACGACTACGGAAGCGGCACCACCAGCCGCCGATAAAGGTGCCACGTTGCATGCCCCAGCACCGGCAGTGTCACCACCAGTCCGAGGAAGTACGGCAGCGCTGACACGACCAACAGCATCACGATCACCGCTGCCCAGCAGATCATCGGCAGCGGACTCGTCACCACCGCGCGCACGCTCGTCACCATGGCGGTGACGAAATCGACCTCGCGGTCGAGCAGCAGCGGAAACGACACCACGGTCAGCGAGAACAGGATCAGCGACAACACGGCGCCAACCGCGTTGCCGATGGCGAGGAACATCAGGCCCTCATTGGTCGTCAGCACCACCGTCATGAATTCCTGCAGGCTCGAGAACGAGGCGTGCAGGCCGAGCAGCAGCGCGATCAGAAGCCGCACCTGGTACATCCAGATCACGAACACGAACAGCGTGACGAAGGCCATCCAGCCGATCTCGCCGCGTGAACGTATCGCCGACCAAATCGCGCCAAAGGACACCGGCTCGCCGCGCTCGCGGCGGCGGCTCACCTCATAAAGGCCGATGGCAACGAATGGCCCGATCAGCGCGAAGCCCGCGGCCAACGGATAGACGAGATAGACCATGCCAAAAGCGGTGAGACAAAGCATGATGGTGATACCGCCAGCGGCATAGAGCCCACCGAAGGCGACGCCATAGAGCGGCAGTGCCTGGAAATCGCGCAGGCCCTCGACCACCGCCTCGGCGATGTCTGTCGCCGCAACGGGACGCACCACAGGATCGACCTTGCCCGAAATGGACATCGCTTTCCTCCACCCATCGGCGCGATCTTTCGTCGCGCACAGGTCAATATTAGCGCCGCTGCGCGCACGCGCAACTTCACAGGGAAGACGGCGCAGATTGTAACGCCTCCGCAATGCACGCGTCGCAAATCTTGCGCTTTCGCTGCGGCTTTCCGGCCTATAGCTATGGACTGAGTGGACGATCGTGCGGCAAATAGTACCTCCGAACAAACTCGTGCGAAGAGCGGACCCACCCTCCCGATGAGCCTGCGTACCCGGTTACTGATTCTCGTCATCGCCGCCATGCTGGTGCCGGCGAGCCTCGTCGGCTTGCGTTTCGTGCAGAACCGCACCAGCGAGATCAACGCCGCCCTGGCCAATCTGGCCGCATCGGCAGACGACATCGCGAGCGATCTCGACGAGAAGATTCAGGGCACCGCGCAGCTTCACTACGGCTTGGCCCGTGCCCGCGACCTCGACACGCGCGACAAGGCGGCATGCTCGGCGTTTCTGTCCGACGTGCGCGAGGAATACCCGCAATTCACGGGAATCCTGACCATCAATCCCGATGGCAGCCTGTTCTGCGACTCGCTTCGAACCAATCGCGCGCTTGACCTGAATGATCGCGCCTATTTCAAGCAGGCAAAAGTCTCGCAGGGCATCGTCGCCGTCGAGCCGGTGTTCGGCCGCCTGACCGGAATGTCGGTGCTGCAGATCGCCTATCCCGTGCGGTCGGATGCCGGCGCGCTGAAATTCGTGCTGCTCGCCTCGTTCAACCTGAACAAATTCGCGGAATTTCACGACAAGCGCCTGCTCGCCGAGAAGGAGATCCTGCTCGTCGACAGCAAGGGCACGGTGCTGGTCGCCCCCAAGACTGGAAGCTGGAGCGACCCCGTTGGCGCATCGATCGCGGGCTCCGACCTGTTCCGCTTCGCTGTCGCGCCCGATGGTGAGGCATCTCGCGAAGTGGCCGATCACGATGGCCGCAAGCAGGTCTGGGCCGTCGCCCGCTCTCCCTCGATCCGCAAGGCCGGCCTCTATATCCTGGTCGGACGATCCAAGGACGGACTGGTCGCGGCGGCGAACCGCCGGCTCTACGAGGACATGGCCATCCTCGCGGTGGCTTCGCTGCTGCTGCTTGCCGGCATCTGGATCCTTGCAACCGTCAGCGTCGGGCGCCAGGTCGGACGGCTCGCCGCAATGGCAAAGCGTCTGGGGCTCGGCGATCTCAGCGCACGCATTCCTCCGCCGCATCCGAGCGGCGAGCTGGGCGGGCTGATGGCCCTGCTCAACGGTACCGCGGAGTCGCTCGAGCAGCAGCGCGCCGCGATCGCGGACCTCAGCCACAAGCTCAGCCAGTCCCAGAAGATGGAAGCCATGGGCCAGCTCACCGGCGGCGTGGCACACGATTTCAATAATCTCTTGACCGTCATTCTCGGCAACTCCGAACATCTTGCCGACCGGCTGGCGGGCAACAAGGAATTGCACCGGATCGCCGGCGACATTGCGACCGCGGCCGAGCGCGGCTCCGACCTGACGCGGAGCCTGCTTGCCTTCGCACGCAAGCAGCCGCTTCGTCCAAGAGAGATCGACATCGCCGAGAAGGTCGTCGGCATGGAGCAGCTATTGCGCCGGTCGCTCGGCGAGCACGTCGAGTGCAGCTTCGCGTTCGGCCCGGATCTGTGGCTCGCCAGCGTCGATCCCGGCCAGCTCGCAACCGCGCTGCTCAACCTGGTCCTCAACGCGCGCGACGCGATGCCGGACGGCGGCCGACTGACGGTCGAGGTGCGCAACAACTCGCTTGGCGACTCCGATCTCGACGTCAACGGCGAGCCGCGGCCCGGCGACTACGTCATGGTGGCGGTCACGGATACGGGCTGCGGCATGGCGACGGACGTCGCAAGCCGTGCGTTCGAACCATTCTTCACCACCAAGGAAGTCGGCAAGGGGACTGGACTCGGCCTGAGCATGGTCTATGGGTTCGCGCAACAGTCCGGCGGACTCGTGCAGCTGCAGTCCGAACCGGGCCAAGGCAGCGTCGTCAGGCTGTTCTTCCCCCGTATTGCAGCGACGCTGAACGAGGAGCCTGCTGCCGCGGAACAGATCGTCGCTCCCGATGGAAGCGAGACCATTCTCGTCGTCGAGGATGACGACATGGTGCGAGCCTATGTCGAGAGCGAGCTCAGGACTCTCGGCTACCGCGTCGTCGCGACGTCGAACGGCCCTGCCGCGCTGGAAGTCTTGCGCAAGCCCGGGGACATCCATTTGCTGTTCACCGACGTCGTCATGCCCGGCGGCATGTTCGGGCCGGAGCTCGCGCGGCAAGCAACTGCCTTACGGCCCGGTCTCAAGGTGCTCTTCACCTCCGGTTACAGCCAAAATCCCGTCAAGACGCCTGACGGGGTCGACGCCCGCATTCTGACAAAACCGTTCAAGCGACAGGATCTCGCCGCGATGCTGCGGTCCGCGCTGTCGGCGCCGCCGCGCTAACGAGACACCAGGAGAAGCGCCACACCGAGATTGGCCGCGAACAGCACTGCATCGATGACGAAGATCCTGAGCATCGGGCCTTTCAGCACCGGCCAGTACGCCACGCCGACACGTCCGCCGCGCATCAGCACGGGAAGATTATAGGCGAATTGGCTGAAGTGGCAGGCGGAGAAGAACAGGAACAGTGCAAGCTGCGCCTCGACCGGCGCGAAGAACGACGGACGCGCGACCAAGAGATAGAATGACAACAGCCCGATCGGCAGATTCATCCCGCCCAGGAACGCTACGCTGGCTGCGAGCGTCGGCGCGATCGGATTGCTGCGCTCTTCCCGCGGCAGCAAGATCTTCAGCGTGTTGGCTTGCGCGAGGCTGAACTGGATGAAAGCGCCGCCGAACCAGAGCGCGTTGAGGAGCAGGACGAAATCCGAAAGGTGCATGATCATTTTCCGTAGAAGGCTTCGCTGCGCACCACACGGCCCGCATCGTCAAAATCCATGAACTCGCTGGCCCTGACGTCGCCGAGTTGCCACCACACGGTCAGGCGCGCGATTGCCTCGTCCCAGCTCCAGCCCACGATCTTCAGGTCGGCGCTTTCGATGTGACCATAGGCCTCGCGCCAATAGGCGCGGATGTTTTCCGCGCCGGTCACGATCGGAGACCCCGTCAGCGACAGCGCCAGAGGACTACGCATCTGCGCATCCTCGGCAAAATGCGCGACGACCGCGTCGATGTCGACCTTGCACCAGCTCGCGCACCACGCCGCAACAAAGCGCCCGGCGGCCACGCGATCCATTGTCTGCACGCCCATGACGCGGCTCTCCCCGGCTCGTTGCCGGGAAAGTGGCAAAGCCTGCGCCTCATGTCAACTATATTGACTTGAGGGCTGGTCAGTTATTGTCCGCGATCGTCTCCATCACGGCCATCCATGCCGCCGCACCGCGCGCTCCGACGCGATCGAACGCCTCGCGCATGACTTTACGCTCCTGGTCCGATGCCCTTTGCTCGATGCGCTTCCCTGCCTCGGTCAGGCGCAGGAGCTTGGAGCGATGTTGCTCCGGCGATCGCTGCGACGTCAGCAGCTTTCGCCCCAGCAACAGATTGAGCGGGCGGTTGAGGGCCTGCTTGGAAATGCCGAGGATCTCGATCAGCGACCCGATCGCGATATCGGGCTGGCGCGCCACCACGTAGAGGATGCGATGGTGCGAGCGCGAAAGACCCTGCTTGGCGAGATATTCGTCGGCCTCCAGCGTCATGCCCCGCCAGCCGTAGTACATGAGCTCCAGTGCTGCATCGAGATCATGCAGCTTCGCAAGTGAGGCGCGGTGGAGTCCTGCCGCTTGAGACGTCTTTGACATTGTCAGAAGCTACCCCCGCGCCCGCAGTTCGCGCCGCAGCACTTTTCCCGTTGCCGTCATCGGCAAAGTCTCCGCGAACTCCACAAAGCGCGGATATTCGTGCGCGGCGAGTTGTATCTTCACGAACTCCTGGATCTCGCGCGCGAGCGCATCGCCCGCGACGAAACCCGGACGTAGCACGATCCAGGCCTTGATCGATTCCGTGCGGATCGGGTCGGGGATGCCAACCACGGCCGCCATCGCCACCGAGGGATGCTTCATCAGCGTGTGCTCGATCTCGGACGGGCCGACGCGATAACCGGCGGTGGTGATGACGTCGTCCTCGCGGCTGACATACCAGAAATAGCCATCCTCATCCTGTACGCCGAGATCGCCGGTCAGCAGGAACTCACCGGCATATTTCTTCGCCGTCGCCTCGGGATTGCGCCAATATTCGATCATGGTGACGGGGCACGGCTGCCGCACGCCGATGATGCCGCGCTGGCCGCGTGGCAGTTCCTCGCCTTCGTCGTTGACGATGCGGACATCGAAGCCGGGCGTCGCCTTGCCCATCGAACCCGGCCGAATCGGAAACAGATTGGAGTTGCTGCCGATCACGAGATTGCACTCGGTCTGGCCGAACACTTCATGGGCGTCGATGCCAAAGGTCTCGCGCACCCAGCCGAGCAGTTCGCCACCGAGCGATTCACCGCCGGTAAAAATGCTGCGCAACTTCACGCCCGGATGCTGCACCCCCGCCTGCCGCATCAACTTCAGCGCCGTCGGCGGCAGAAAGACGTTGCGGACACCGAGGTCGGCCATCATCCGCATCGCCGCCTGCGGCTCGAACTTTCGGGCGCGATGACCGACCAGCGGAATGCCGTGATACCAGAACGCAAGCAGGCCGTTGACGAGGCCGCCGATCCAGGCCCAGTCCGCCGGCGTCCACATGAGATCGCCGGGCTTGGGTAAGAAGTTGTGGCACATCTCGACATTCGGCATATGCCCGAGCACGACACGATGCGCATGCAGCGCGCCCTTCGGATTGCCCGTGGTGCCCGAGGTGTAGATGATCAGCGCGGGATCGTCGGCGGAGGTGTCGACGCGGATGAAATCGGGCGAAGCGGACTTCACCGCGTCCCAGAAAGATGTCGTGCCAGCGTGCGCACGCTCGCCGACGACGTAAACGCTCTCCAAATTCGGCAAACGATCGCGGATCTTCGCGAGCTTCTCCCAGCCGCCCTCGTCGGTGACGACAGTCTTGGCCTGCGAATTCGACAGGCGGAATTCCAGCGCATCCTCGCCGAACAGCGCAAACAGCGGGATCGAGATCATGCCAGAACGAAACGCCGCCATATGCGCGATCGGCAACTCCAGCGACTGCGACAGGAACACCGCAATGCGGTCGCCGCGTACGAGCCCGTCCGCCTTCAGCACATTGGCGAAACGGCGCGACGCTTCGGCGATCTCGTCGAAAACGGTGCGCGTGGTGGCGCCGTTCTCGTCGACATAGATCAGCGCGAGCCGGCCGGTGCCGTCGGCATGGCGATCACAGCACGCCTCCGCCATGTTGAAGCGCGCCGGGATGTCCCAGCGGAAGTTGCGAGTGAGTTCGTCGTAGGTCTTGGCTTCGGTCAGCATGGCTCAACGCACCGTCGCGAAGAACGTCCTGACATCGCGGACGAACAGCTCCGGCTGCTCGAATGCGGCGAAATGGCCGCCCTTCTCCATCTCGCTCCAATGGGTGATGTCTGGAAAGTTCGGCTCCATCCAGCGCCGCACCGGCGCGATGATCTCCTTGGGAAACACCGCTACACCCGTTGGCACCTTCACGGCCGGCGTCGTCCGGCGCTTGCCAAAGCTCTCCCAGTAGAGCCGTGCGGACGAGGCCGCCGTCGCCGTGGTCCAGTAGAGCATGACGTTGTCGAGCAGCTCGTCCTTGTCAAAAATGTTTTCGGGGTGGCCGTTGCAATCGGTCCAGGCCCAGAATTTTTCCAGGATCCATGCGGCCTGCCCGCTCGGGGAATCCGTTAGCCCATAGCCGAGCGTCTGCGGCCGGGTCGATTGCTGTTTTGAGTAACCGGAGTCGAGATCGACATAATGCTTGAGGCCGGCGAGCGCACGCTGCTCTTCCGCGGTCGGCTCACCCTCCACCTTCGGCGCCGTATTGAAGGCGAGCGTGATGTGGATGCCGGCGCAGTGTTCGGCATCCTGCGCGCCGAGCGAGGTCGTTACCGCCGAGCCCCAGTCGCCGCCTTGCGCGCCATAACGCACGTAGCCAAGCCGGTCCATCAGCTTCGCCCAGGTCGCCGCGATGCGGTCGACGCCCCAGCCGGTGCTTGTCGGCTTGGCCGAGAAGCCAAAGCCCGGCAGCGAGGGGCAGATCACATGAAACGCGTCCGCGGGATTGCCACCATGCGCAGCGGGATCGGTTAGCGGTGCGATCACCTTCTGGAATTCGACGATCGAGCCGGGCCAGCCATGGGTGATGATGAGCGGCAGCGCTGACGGTTCTTTCGAACGCGCATGCAGAAAGTGGATATCGAGCCCATCGATCTCGGTGATGAACTGGGCGAAGCGGTTGAGCCTTGCTTCACGCGCGCGCCAGTCGTAGCCATCAGCCCAATAGGCGCAGATCTCCTTGATCCATTTCAGCGGTGCGCCCTGGCTCCAGTCATCGACCAGCTCCGCCTCCGGCCAGCGCGTGCGGGCGAGGCGGGACTTGAGGTCGGCGAGAATGTCGTCGCTGATAGCGATGCGGAACGATTTGATGGCTGTCATTGGCGGCCTCCCGAGTTTCTTCTTGCCGAAGAGAGTAGACCGGATCGCAGCCGTGACAAAGGCGCACCTTCGGCAGCTAGCCCGACAACGCCGCCTTCACCAACCCGCTGGCCTTACCAAAGTCCATCTGTCCCGCGTACTTCGCGCGCAGCACCGCAATCACCTTGCCCATGTCTTTCATGCCGCCGGCGCCGGTCTCGGTGATGGCGTCCGCGATCGCCTTCTTGACCTCGTCGTCCGACATCTGCTTCGGCAGGTACGCCGAGATCACCGCGATCTCCTCACGCTCCTGCGCGGCAAGCTCGGCGCGGCCGCCCTTGTCGTAGAGCTCGACCGATTCCTGGCGCTGCTTGATCATCTTCTGAAAGACGCCGAGCAGGTCGGCATCCGAAAGCGGCGGCTTGCCCTGGCCGCGCGCCTCGATGTCGGCGTTCTTGATCGTCGAGTTGACCATGCGCAGCGTGGAGAGCTTGCGCTCGTCCTTGGCCTTCATGGCCTCCTTGACCGCATTATTGATGTCGTCGCGCAGCATGATGGTGATCCCTTCGAATATCCGACGCCTGATCTAGGCCGTTCGCGGCCCGGAGACAACCTTGGTTCCCAGCCATTCGACCAGCGCCCGTGTCGTCGCCTCGGGCTGCTCCGGCTGCGGCAGGTGCCCGCAATTGGACAGCACGACCAGCTTCGCACCGGTGATACCTTCCGCCATCTCCTTCGAGAAGGCGTTGGGAATTGTGTTGTCCTGATCGCCCGTCAGCACCAGTGTCGGGCATCTGATGGTCGCCAGCGTTGGCCGTGAATCAACCCGCGCGATGATCGCGGTCTGCTGGCGCAGATAGCCTTCGACGCCGACATCCTCGTCCTGCGCGTGCACGAGCTTCAGAAGGTCGGCGTCATCGCGCCGCGACGGATGCACGAGCTCCGGAAAGCTCTCCTCGCGAACGGCGCGAAGTTCGCCCCGCTTCGCCCGCTCCATCAGGCCCAGGCGCCGCGCGGTCGCTTCAGGGCTGTCGGGCCTCGCCTGGGTGTTGATCAAGGCAAGCTTCGCCACCCGCTCGGGAGCCTGGCGCATGATCTCGAGCGCGATATAGCCGCCCATGGAATGGCCAGCGAGCGCGAAGCGCGGCGGCGCCTCGCTCAGCACGCGAGCGGCGATCGCCGCCATGCTGTCGTCGCGAATATGGTTGGCAACCATCACCGGGCCGAAGCGCCAGAGCGCCGGGATCACCGGGGCATAGATCCGGGCCGAGGAGGCGAGCCCCGGAACCAGCACGATCGGGGTCGTCTGGTCCATTATTGCCTCGCAAGCCCCTGGAATTGGCGGAAATTATTCAGCCAAGCTTAAGTGCCTGAGGGGGCCTGTCAAATATGCAAAAACGCATGTGAATCCGCCGTTTCCTGCTTTGACGGGCGCACGTGGGGGCCTTATGAAGCGGGCTCATGACACAACATGAAAACGATATCGCCTGGCCGGACCATAAACCGACCGCGCTCCTCGTGCTTGCCGATGGCACGGTGCTCGAAGGCTTTGGTCTTGGCGCCGAAGGCCAAGCCGTCGGTGAAGTCTGCTTCAACACCGCGATGACCGGCTATGAAGAGATCCTCACCGATCCCTCCTATGCCGGCCAGCTCATCACCTTCACCTTCCCGCATATCGGCAACGTCGGTACCAACGAGGAAGACATCGAGACGGTGAACATGGCCGCGACGCCCGGCGCGCGCGGCGTGATCCTGCGCACCGCGATCACCAGTCCCTCGAACTACCGCGCCACCAAGCACCTCGACGCCTGGCTCAAAGCCCGCGGCATCATCGGCCTCTCCGGCATCGACACCCGCGCGCTGACTGCGCTGATCCGCTCCAAGGGCATGCCCAACGCAGTGATCGCGCACGCCAAGGACGGCGAGTTCGACCTGCATGGCCTGAAGGAAGAGGCCCGCGAATGGCCGGGCCTCGAAGGCATGGACCTCGTGCCGATGGTCACCTCCGGCCAGCGCTTCGCCTGGGACGAGACGCCCTGGCTGTGGGACAAGGGATTTGGCCGGCAGGAGAAGCCGGAGTTCAACGTCGTCGCGATCGACTACGGTATCAAGCGCAACATCTTGCGCCTGCTCGCCGGCGTCGGCTGCAAGGTGACGGTGGTGCCCGCGACGACCTCATCCGAAGACATCCTGGCGATGAAGCCGGACGGCGTGTTCCTGTCGAACGGCCCGGGAGATCCGGCCGCGACCGGCAAATACGCGGTGCCTGTGATCCAGGACGTCATCAAGTCGGGCACGCCGACGTTTGGAATTTGCCTCGGCCACCAGATGCTCGGCCTCGCTGTCGGCGCGAAGACGAAGAAGATGCACCAGGGCCATCACGGCGCCAATCATCCCGTGAAGGACGAGACCACCGGCAAGGTCGAGATCACCTCGATGAACCATGGCTTTGCCGTGGACGAGACGACGTTGCCGAAGGGCGCAACGCAGACCCATATCTCGCTGTTCGACGGATCCAATTGCGGCATCCAGCTCGACGGCAAGCCGGTGTTCTCGGTGCAATACCATCCCGAGGCTTCGCCGGGACCGCGCGACTCGCACTATCTGTTCCAGCGTTTCGCCGATCTGATGCGGCAGAAGAAGAGCGCGTAAGCTCAAGACGCCGGCGGACGACCCCGCCGGCCATGCACCGTCACGGACGCATGAACATGAAGTCCGTATCGGGATCGCAGTTCTCGGCGATGAAGCGCAGCTCCGCCTGAATGTCGGCGACGGACCTCGTTTCCAGATATTTCGAGATCACGAGGCTGAGCAAGGCGCGGCAGACGGCTTCGTGCCCAAGGCCGGTCGCCTCGGCCTCGTCGATGGCCGCTGAAAAATGGCGCTGCGCAACATCCGAAGCGTACATGGCGTTCCATCCCTCTTTCCTTTGAGATCCGTGCCCTCGGATCGCCGCCTGTGCCTTGATCTTCGTCAAGCCGGCATGTGAGCTCAGGAACAACGGCGCTCGCACCATCTTGATTTCCTGGATTGCTGCTGGAGCCCTGCCATGTCCGTCGTCCGCGACTATGCCGAACCGCTCGCCATCGCCTTCGAGGATGACGGGCTCGTGCCGAACAACATTCTGCCCTTCCTGATCTACCAGGGTGCGTTGACGCTCGATCCGAAGCAGCCGGAGGAGACGATCGAAAACCTGTTCGAAACCAACAATTGGGGCGGCACGTGGCGCAACGGCGTCTACGACTACCTGCACTACCACGCGACCGTCCATGAAGTGCTCGGCGTCGCGCGCGGCCATGCCCGCGTTCGCTTCGGCGGCAATCACGGTCAGGAGCTGGAGATCAAGGCCGGTGATGTCGCGATCCTGCCGGCCGGCACCGGGCATCAGTGCTTGGAGGCAAGCGATGATTTCTGCGTGATCGGCGCTTATCCGCCGGGCGCGAAGATGGAGATCACGCGCGCGACGGCGGAGAACCATGCCAAGGCGCTGAAGACGATTCCGAAAGTTGCACTGCCGCCGGCCGATCCGGTGACGGGTAAGCACGGCGCGTTGATGCGGCTGTGGCGGTAGCAACAACGCCGGTGCGGTAGGGTAAGCAAAGGCGCGCTTGCGCCGTGCCCACCAAATCTATCGGCACGATACTCTTGGTGGGCACGCTTCGCTCTGCGCACCTGCGACAGTGTGCCTACGCCTCGTTGCCGCCTTCCTGGCGGGTGGCTTCGAACAGGAACCAGGTGCGGCGCTCGGTCTCGTCGATGAAGACCTCGAGGACGCTCGCGCTGGCGACGTCGCCGGCATCGTCGCAGACTTCGTGCGCCTTGCGCATCGCGCCGGCGACATGCTTGTTGTCCTGCATGAGCTCGCGGAGCATCTCGCGCGGCGGAACGTAATCCTCGTTGTTGTCCTTGATGGTCTGGAGCTTGGCGACCTGCCCGATCGACTTCAGCGTGGTGCCGCCGATCTTGCGGACGCGCTCGGCGAGCTGATCGGTCGTGGCAAAGATCTGATCAGACTGCTCGTCGAGCAGGAGATGATAGTCCCGGAAATGGCGTCCGCTGATATGCCAGTGGAAATTCTTGGTCTTGAGGTACAGCGCGAACGCGTCGGCCAGAAGCACGTTGAGCGCCTCGGAAACCTTGTTGACCGCCTGGGGCTGCAGATCGGTGGGGGTGTCGAGATCGGGCGAGACCTTGCTGGGGGCTTTGCTCACGGGAAACCTTCCTGTTAGGACGCGGACATTGACGGCGCGCCGTCGCACCCCTAACGCAAGGCGGGCAGTGCGGTTCCTAGAGAGGAACCGCCGGGCGGGAATATCATGGACGATTGGATCGATTATTACGACTCGACGCATACGATCTATGTCAGCAAGCTGCATCGCGATTTGCACTTCCAGATCATTGCGCGGGACATCATCGGCTACATCGCCTCGCCCGAGGCGACGGTGCTCGACTATGCCTGCGGCGAGGCGCTGTCGGCGAGCCAGGTGGCAGCTGCCTGCGGCCAGCTGATCCTGGCCGAGCCCGCGCCCGGCGTGCGCGGCCGGCTGATCGCGCGCTTTGCACCCAACACCAAGATCCGCGTCCGCTCGCTCGACGACGTCCGCAAGATGCAGGATCAGTCCATCGACCTGGTCGTGATGAACTCGGTCGCGCAGTACATGACATCCGAGGAGCTCGATGCCGCGCTCATCAATGTCAGGCGCATCCTGAAGCCGTCCGGCAAGCTGGTGCTCGGCGATATCCTTCAGCCTCACGTCGGCATGGGGCGCGACGTGGCGGCGCTGCTGGCATTCGGCCTGCGTCACGGCTTCCTGAAGGACGCGCTGATTGGGCTCGTCAGCACCGCACTGTCAGACTACCGTCATCTGCGCACGCGCGTCGGCCTTCAACGCTACAGCGAGGACGAGATCACAACCAAGCTGAAGACAGCAGGGTTCGCGGCCCAGCGTGCCAACACCAATATCGGCCACAACCGCTGGCGCATGACTTTGATCGCGCGGCCGCCTCTGGTGCGTTAAGCATAACGACTACCTGAGGTGGCTTGTCGCAGCGCGATCGGACATGATCGCTGTGGCCCGGTGGCGGAAGCGTCTACGCGAGAGCAGTGCATTGCTCTTCATCCTGGTTCAAATCCAGGCCGGGTCTCCACGCTTCGCCCCTTCGGGGCTACGCGTGGCGCAGCCACGCGAGGACCCGCAGGGGCGCAGCGTGCCCGGCGTAGCCGAAGCGCCGCGCAAGCGAAGACGGATTGTATCCGCTGCTCACCCCGCCTCCACCACATCACACTCCGCGATAAGCTGAAGCCGGCTGGCATCCTTCGCCGCAGAGCCGATCACAGCATCAAGCAGGCCGGGAAAGCGCGCCTCGAGATCCTCGCGGCGGAGCCGCATGAAGCGGTTGGTGCCCGCGACGCGCGTCAGCATCAGGCCGCATTCGCGCAGCTTGGCGAAGTGATAGGCGAGGTTCGACTTGCCGGCGAGGCCGCTGAAGTCGCCGCAGCAAAGCTCGTTGCTGACACGTTCCTGCTGCGCGAGCTGATACACGATCGCCAACCGGATCGGATCGCTCAGACAATCCAGGACCAGCGGCAGCTCGATCTGCTCTCGCGTGGGGTGGGGAGGCGTGCGGCTCATGATGCGGGAATCATAACGGCGCAGTGGAAATGTTCAATAGTTCTTGAACCAATTGACTCCCAAATCACCGCGTTCGATAGTTCAATAAACATTGAACATAAGGATCCTCGTCGCATGAGCGTATTCTGGTTGGCCCTGGGGGCCTTCGCGATCGGTACCGAAGGCTTTGTCATTGCTGGGCTTTTGCCCTCGATCGCCAACGACCTCTCGATTTCAGTCTCTGCCGCTGGCCAGTTGGTCACCGCCTACGCCCTCACCTATGCCGTTGGCTCGCCGATCCTGGCGGTGGCGCTGAACAATATCGACCGCCGCACCGTGCTCGCGCTCGCCCTGGTGACGTTCATCACCGGGAATCTCGCGGCGATGGTGGCATCGAACTACGCCCTGCTGCTCGCCTCGCGCATGTTGATGGCGCTGGGCTCCGGCCTGTGCATGCCGACAGCGCTCGCCGTATCCGTGGCGGTCGCCTCGCCGGAACGGCGCGGCCGTGCCGTGGCACTCGTGACCTCAGGCCTCACGGTCGCCACCGTCATCGGCGTCCCCCTCGGCAACCTCGTCGGTAGTTGGCTGGGCTGGCGTGCGACCTTCGCCATGGTGGCCATGATCGGCACCGTTGCACTCGCCGGCCTCCTGCTCGGCCTGCCCCGCGGCCTGCCGCGCAACACAGCCTCGCTCGGCGATCGGCTGGCAGTGGCGCGCCACGGCAATGTCGTGATCGCGCTTGTCATCACAATTCTATGGGCGCTCGGCGGCTTCACCGTGTTCACCTATTTCGCGGTCCCGCTGCGCGGCCTGGGCTTCGATGCCTCTCAGATCAGCCTGGCACTGCTGGTGTTTGGCGGCGCGGCCGCGATCGGGAACATGCTGGGCGGCATTCTGGCGGACCGGCTTGGAACACTCACGACCGCGACTCTCGGGCTTGCCGGCATGGCGAGCGCCCTCATCCTGCATTCGCTGGTCCTGAAACTGATGCCCGGAGAGGCCCATTATGCGGTGCTGGGCGCGATCTTCCTCTGGGGCCTCTCGGGCTGGGCGTTCTATCCGGCCCAGATCGCCAGCATCATCCGGATCGAGCCTCAGGCCTCCATGATCGCGCTCTCGCTCAACGCCTCCGCCATGTATCTCGGCTTCGCCATTGGCGGTGCCTTAGGCGGAGCCGTGCTGGCCACCCTCTCGCCGAACGACCTCGGCTGGATCGGCGGATCGAGCGTTGCGGCCTCGCTTCTGGTGCATCTCGCCCGGGGCTGGCAGGCGCGGCCAAAACCCGTCAAAATTGCCGGTTGATGGGCATTTTTCGGGGTTTCGCCGCCCCGAAAACTGGTCTAAGACCCACCCGCGCGCGAGGGAGACCACCGCGCTCTCGGCCAAAGGGACGCGCAGCAGCGCGCCCTTTTTTTGTGCCCAAATCCGACTTCGGCGAGAGTTGATGCCCAAACGTACAGACATCACCACCATCCTCATCATCGGCGCCGGTCCCATCGTGATCGGCCAGGCCTGCGAGTTCGACTATTCGGGCACGCAGGCGGTGAAGACGCTGAAGGAAGAGGGCTACCGCATCGTCCTCGTCAATTCCAATCCGGCCACGATTATGACCGATCCGGAATTGGCCGATGCGACCTATATCGAGCCGATCACGCCCGAGATCGTCGCAAAGATCATCGAGAAGGAACGTCACGTCATTCCCGGCGGCTTCGCGCTGCTGCCGACCATGGGCGGACAGACCGCGCTGAACTGCGCGCTATCGCTGCGCCGGCAGGGCACGCTGGAGAAGTTCGACGTCGAGATGATCGGCGCGACCGCTGATGCGATCGACAAGGCCGAGGATCGGCAGCTGTTCCGCGAGGCCATGACCAAGATCGGGCTCGAGACGCCGAAGTCGCGTCTCGCCAACGCCTCCGAGCTGAAGAAGTCCTTCCGCGACAAATACCACGCCGAGCGCGAAAAGCTGTCGGGTGCAGCGCTCGAAGAGCTCGACCGGCAATGGACCCTCGGCGAGAGCGACCGCCGCAAGCGCTACCAGGAATACGCCTTCGGCCAGGCCATGATGGCGCTGTCCGAGATCGGCCTGCCCGCGATCATCCGCCCGTCCTTCACCATGGGCGGCACCGGCGGCGGCATCGCCTACAACAAGGAAGAGTTCCTCGACATCATCGAGCGCGGCCTTGACGCCTCGCCCACCAATGAAGTCCTGATCGAGGAATCCGTCCTCGGCTGGAAAGAGTTCGAGATGGAGGTGGTGCGCGACAAGAAGGACAATTGCATCATCGTCTGCTCGATCGAGAACTTCGATCCGATGGGCGTGCACACCGGCGACTCCATCACCGTCGCTCCGGCACTGACCCTGACGGACAAGGAATACCAGATCATGCGCGACGCCTCGCTGGCGGTGCTGCGCGAGATCGGTGTCGAGACCGGCGGCTCCAACGTGCAGTTCGGCGTCAATCCGGAAGACGGCCGCATGGTCGTCATCGAGATGAATCCGCGCGTGTCGCGTTCGTCAGCGCTGGCCTCGAAGGCCACGGGCTTCCCGATCGCCAAGGTCGCGGCAAAGCTCGCGATCGGCTACACGCTCGATGAAATCGCCAACGACATCACCGGCGGTGCGACGCCGGCCTCGTTCGAGCCGACGATCGACTACGTGGTGACCAAGATCCCGCGTTTCGCCTTCGAGAAATTCCCCGGCGCATCCTCCACGCTGACGACGTCGATGAAGTCGGTCGGCGAGGTCATGGCGATCGGCCGCACCTTCCAGGAGAGCCTGCAGAAGGCGCTGCGCGGGCTCGAGACCGGGCTGACCGGCCTCGACGAGATCGAGATCGAGGGCCTGGGTCGAGACGACGACAAGAACGCGATCCGCGCCGCGCTCGGCACGCCGACGCCGAACCGCATTCTCCAGGTCGCGCAGGCGATGCGGCTCGGCTGGTCGAACGTGGACATCTTCAACTCCTGCAAGATCGATCCGTGGTTCCTCGGCGAGATGCGCGGCATCGTCGACATGGAAGAGAAGGTCAGAAAACACGGCCTGCCCAGCAATGCCTTCGGCATGCGCACGCTCAAGACCATGGGTTTCTCCGACGCGCGCCTGGCGGTGCTTGCCGAGACGACGGAGGCGGAGGTCACCGCGAAGCGTCACGCACTCGGCGTCCGTCCGGTCTACAAGCGCATCGATACGTGTGCGGCCGAATTCGCCTCGCCCACCGCCTACATGTACTCGACCTATGAGTCGCCGTTTGCAGGCAGCACGGCCGACGAGAGCACACCGTCGGACAAGAAGAAGGTCATCATCCTCGGCGGCGGCCCGAACCGCATCGGCCAGGGTATCGAGTTCGACTATTGTTGCTGCCATGCCTGCTTCGCGCTGCATGATGCCGGCTATGAATCCATCATGGTCAACTGCAACCCGGAGACGGTGTCGACCGACTACGACACCGCCGATCGGCTCTATTTCGAGCCGCTCACCGCCGAGGACGTGCTGGAGATCATTGCCAAGGAGCGCAGCAACGGCACGCTGCATGGCGTGATCGTGCAATTCGGCGGCCAGACTCCGCTGAAACTCGCGCGCGCGCTCGAAGCCGCCGAAGTTCCGATCCTCGGTACCTCGCCCGACGCAATCGACCTTGCGGAAGACCGCGATCGCTTCAAGCGCGTGCTCGACAAGCTGCGGCTGAAGCAGCCGAAGAACGGCATCGCCTATTCGGTCGAGCAGGCCCGCCTGGTCTCTGCCGATCTCGGCCTGCCGCTGGTGGTGCGCCCGTCCTACGTGCTCGGTGGCCGCGCGATGCAGATCATCCGCGAGGAGAACCAGCTCAACGACTATCTGCTCGGCACGCTGCCGGAACTGGTGCCGGCCGACGTCAAGGCGCGCTACCCGAACGACAAGACCGGCCAGATCAATACTGTGCTCGGCAAGAACCCGCTGCTGTTCGACCGCTATCTGTCCGACGCCACTGAGATCGACGTCGACTGCCTCTGCGACGGCAAGGACACCTTCATCGTGGGCATCATGGAGCACATCGAGGAAGCGGGCATCCATTCCGGCGACTCCGCCTGCTCGCTGCCGCCGCACTCGCTCGACGCCAAGATGATCGAGGAGCTGGAGCGGCAGACGCGCGAACTCGCGCTCGGCCTCGACGTGGTCGGCCTGATGAACGTGCAATACGCCATCAAGGACGGCGATATCTACGTGCTCGAGGTCAATCCGCGCGCATCACGCACGGTGCCGTTCGTCGCCAAGGTGATCGGCACGCCGGTCGCCAAGATCGCCGCGCGCGTCATGGCCGGCGAGAAGCTCGCCGACTTCAAGCTGAAGAAGGCGGACCTCAAGCATGTCGGCGTGAAGGAATCGGTCTTTCCGTTCGCCCGCTTCCCAGGCGTCGACACCGTGCTGGGTCCGGAGATGCGCTCGACCGGCGAGGTCATGGGCATCGATCGCTCCTTCGCGGTGGCATTCGCCAAGAGCCAGCTCGGCGGCGGCACGCGGGTACCGCGCAAGGGCACGGTGTTCGTCTCGGTCCGTGAGAGCGACAAGGTTCGTATTGCCGAGGCCGTGCGCCAGCTGCATTCGCTTGGCTTCAAGGTGCTGGCGACCTCGGGTACGGCGCGCTTCCTGACCGATCAGGGCATCCCGGCGGAGAAGGTAAACAAGGTGCTGGAAGGACGGCCGCATATCGTCGACGCCATCACCAATGGCGACGTCCAGCTCGTTCTCAACACGACCGAAGGCCCGCAGGCGCTGGCCGACAGCCGATCGCTGCGGCGCGCGGCCCTCTTGCATAAAGTGCCGTATTACACCACTCTTTCCGGGGCCGTGGCGGCCGCGCAGGGCATCCGCGCCTATCTGGGCGGGGACCTTGAGGTTCGGACCCTGCAGAGCTACTTTTCGGAAACCTGATCACGAGCGGCGGCTCCGCTGCCGCTAAGTGATTGGCAATGAAGCCACAATGGCCGGAGGAACTGTCCGGCCATGCGGTTGTTCTGTTCCGGCGCCAGACCCACATAACGCTCCGGGGCGGCGTTTTCAGCCCCGGACATACTGACGAATCAAGGTTGCCGCGCCCTCTGTTTTTGGCGGGCGCGCGGCCGAAGGACGAGAGAAGAGATGGAAAAGGTTCCGATGACTGCGAGCGGCTTTGCCGCACTCGGGGAAGAATTGAAGAAGCGCCAGTCCGAGGACCGTCCGCGCATCATCGAGCATATCGCGGAGGCGCGCTCGCACGGCGACCTGTCCGAGAACGCGGAATACCACGCCGCGAAGGAAGAGCAGTCCCACAATGAGGGCCGTATCGCCGAGCTCGAGGACAAGCTCGCGCGCGCCGATATCATCGACATTTCCAAGCTCTCCGGCGACACCATCAAGTTCGGCGCCACCGTGACGCTGGTCGACGAGGACACCGAGAAGAAGGCGGTGTGGCAGATCGTCGGCGAGGTCGAGGCCGACGCCAAGAAGGGCCGTATCTCCATCACCTCGCCGCTGGCGCGTGCGCTGATCGGCAAGAAGAAAGGCTCGACCGTCGAGGTCAACGCTCCCGGCGGCGCCAAGGCGTACGAGATCACCAAGGTGGAGTGGCGGTAATCCACCCCGCAAGAGCTGCCCTGAAAAGCCGCGCAGCTTGCGCGGCTTTTTTGTTTCGCGATGTCTCCAGCGCGCGATTGTGAACTGCAGCGTCCTCCGTCATGCTCGGCGCCGCCGTCAGAGCGAGGGAGGACACGATGGACATCGATCGCATCGCCGCGCAAAGCCAGCCTTATCTGCTCAGCCTCTTCCGCTTCATCACCGGGCTAATGTTCTTTCACTATGGCGTCGCCAAGCTGTTCAAGTTTCCGCCGGTGGAGATGTTTTCCGAGGTCACGCCGTTGTCGCTCTGGGGCGTTGCCGGCATGTTCGAGTTCGTGCTCGGCGGTCTCTTGATGATCGGCCTCTTCACCCGATTGGCGGCTTTCATCCTTTCCGGTGAGATGGCCTTCGCCTATTTCATCGAGCACCTGCCGCACAGCTTCTTTCCCGTCGTCAACGACGGCGCGCTGGCGATCGTCCTGTGCTTCGCCTGTCTCTTCCTCGCCGCGGCGGGCAGCGGTCCGATCAGTGTGGACGCGATGCGGCGGTGACCCTTCGCTTCTACCGCCGTCCTTTCACGTCGAGCGGCACCGCCGCCTCATACTTCGAATTGTGCAGCACCAGCGACGTCCGGACGTTGCGCACGTGCGGCGCGGCAGTCAGGTGGGTGACGAAATCCTGGAAGGTCGCCATGTCAGGAGCGACGCATTTCAGGATGAAATCGACCTCGCCCGACAGCATCCAGCATTCCCGCACCAGCGGCTCGGCGCGGACGAATTCTTCGAAGGCGCGCAAATCGGCCTCCGCCTGACTGGAAAGGTGCACCGCCGCGAACACCGTGACATCGAAGCCGAGCTTTCGCGCATCCAGCAGCCCGCGATAGCCGTGAATGTAGCCCTCCTCCTCGAGCGCGCGGACCCGACGCAGGCATGGCGGCGGCGAAATACCGACCCTCTTGGCGAGTTCGACATTGGTGATTCGACCGTCCGCCTGGATCTCAGCGAGAATTTTCAGGTCGATCTCGTCTAGGTTCCGCGACACGTGATTGGAACTCCTGGCCTTAATGGCGGTATTGGGTGGGTCTGTCGCAATCCTCATAGCCCAGTCTGTGCCAAATCAGCAATTTTATTGCGCGTGCAGCGCAATCGACTTTTGTTCCTTGTTGGAAAAATCCGCCGACAGGGAATGCAATTCTTGCATAGCTCACCAGAAGGCTTAGATTAGCTCTGATATTTCAGCGCCTCCGCGAGGCCTCCCGGCACGTTCCGCGCCCGCGCTGCAAATCCCCCGTGAAAGGCGTCCATCGAAATGTCCGCTCCTGTTCATGCAAAAGTCGTCATCATTGGCTCCGGCCCCGCCGGTTACACCGCGGCGATCTACGCCGCGCGCGCGATGCTTGAGCCAATTCTGATCCAGGGCATGCAGGCGGGCGGCCAGCTCACCATCACCACCGACGTCGAGAACTATCCGGGCTTCGCCGACGTGATCCAGGGTCCCTGGCTGATGGAACAGATGGAGAAGCAGGCGGTCCATGTCGGCACCAGGATCGTCACCGATCTCGTGACCAAGCTCGAGACCGCGCAGCGCCCGTTCCGCCTCACCTGCGACTCCGGCAACGTCTATTTCGCCGATACCGTGATCCTCGCCACCGGCGCGCAGGCGCGCTGGCTCGGGCTGCCCTCAGAGGCGAAATTCCAGGGCGGCGGCGTATCGGCCTGCGCCACCTGCGACGGCTTCTTCTACCGCAACAAGGACGTCGTGGTGGTCGGGGGCGGCAATACCGCGGTCGAGGAAGCCCTGTACCTTACCAACCACGCCTCGCAGGTCACCATCGTGCATCGTCGCGATCACTTCCGCGCCGAGCGCATCCTGCAGGAACGTCTGTTCAATCACCCGAAGATCAAGGTGGTCTGGGACTCGGCCGTCGACGAGATCTGCGGCACCGAGAACCCGAGCAAGGTCACCCATCTGCGCCTGAAGAACGTCAAGACTGGCGCGCTGACGGACCTGAAGACCGATGGCGTCTTCATCGCCATCGGCCACGCGCCGGCGACGGAGCTCGTGAAGGACCAGATCAAGCTGAAACCGTCGGGCTATGTCGAGGTCGCCCCGAACTCGACCGCGACCTCCGTCCCCGGCCTGTTCGCCGCCGGTGACGTCGCTGACGAAACCTACCGCCAGGCCGTGACGGCCGCAGGCCTCGGCTGCATGGCAGCGCTCGAAGCCGAACGATTCTTGGCCCTGCGCGCCAGCGAGCGCGCAGCAGCGGAATAACGATCATGCCCCGAACACGCGACGGATTTACGGATATGGACTGGGACAAGCTGAAGGTGTTTCACGCGGCGGCGGAAGCGGGCAGCTTCACGCATGCGGGCGAGCAGCTCGGCCTGTCGCAATCGGCGGTGTCGCGCCAAGTCTCGGCACTGGAGCAGGAGCTTTCGGTCTCACTGTTCCACCGCCATGCCCGCGGCCTGATCCTCACCGAGCAGGGCGACCTCTTGTTCCGCACCGCGCATGACGTGTTCATGCAGCTGCAGGCGGCGCGCGCGAAACTGACCGACAGCCGCGAGCGGCCGAGCGGCGATCTCAAGATCACCACCACGCCCGGCGTCGGCATCAACTGGCTGATCCCGCGGCTCGGCGAGTTCACTGCGCTCTATCCCGAGATCCGGATCTCGCTGATCGTCACCGACGAGGAGTTGGACCTCTCGATGCGCGAGGCCGACGTTGCGATCCGCACCCGCAAGCCGACGCAACCGGATCTCATCCAGCGCAAGCTCTTCGCGATGGGCTTCCACGCCTATTGCTCGCCGGAATACATCAAGCGCTTCGGCACGCCCCGCACGCTGGAAGAGCTCGATGCCCACCGCATCATCTCGCTCTCCGACGGCAACTTCGCGCCGCATTTGCAGAACCGCAACTGGCTGGTCGAAGCCGGTCGCAACGGCTCGGGTCCGCGCGAGGCCTATTTCAAGGTCAACAACATCCTCGGCTTGGTGCGC
Source organism: Bradyrhizobium sp. T-1 (assembly GCF_053592855.1). Classification (NCBI taxonomy): domain Bacteria; kingdom Pseudomonadati; phylum Pseudomonadota; class Alphaproteobacteria; order Hyphomicrobiales; family Nitrobacteraceae; genus Bradyrhizobium; species Bradyrhizobium sp. T-1. Next base: position 7,223,297 of record NZ_CM132115.1, read on the forward strand.
GCCTGTCAGCAAGGCCTCGGCATCGCCGCGCTGCCCGACTATCTCGTCGAGGAACAGAGCAAGCTCGTGCAACTGTTCGGCGAATCGGATTCGATCCAGCTTGATACGTATTTCGTCTATCCGGAGGAGCTGAAGACGGTCGCGCGCGTGCAGGTGTTCCGCGACTTCGTGGTGAGCAAGGCGCAGCGCTGGCCGTCCTGATTTCCGCATGACTGACATGCGGCCTCGGCTGTTGCTGCATGCCGCTCGTCAAGCTCATACTACTTGTACGCTGAGCCTTCGCGTTGCGCATTTGTCCCCCTCCTCCAGTGGCGCGGGAGTTCAGTAATCCCTCTTGGAAGGTGATTGTGTCGGCCTCACGTGGCCAATACCTAAGCCGGGCCCTTCGGGTCCGGCTTTTTTTCTGTCTAAATCGGCTTTCGCCTTCCGCGTGTATTGACAGCTTTGGGCATACCCCGCATCATTTGCGAATGATCACGAAGTCGTGCGCAATCGTCTCGAAAAAAGGCCCCCATCCGGGGACCTCGGATTTTTGCGCGCGCTAGGCCGACTTCGTCATCGCGAGCCAATCCGGAAAACCCCGCCACCTGGACGGGGTTTTTTCATGTGCCCTCCGTCTCAGGTTCATTTGAGAAGGAGATAAGACCATGACCGATCTGCGAACCCATATGCATGGACTCTGGCTGCCGCTGGTGACGCCGTTTCGCGACAGCCGCCTCGACGAGGTGTCGCTGCGGCGGCTGACGCGGCACTACTGCACCCAAGCCATCGACGGCTTTATTCTCGGGGCGACCTCGGGCGAAGGCATGACGCTGCGCGACGCCGAGCTCGAGCGCCTCGTCGCCATCGTCCGCGATGAGATGGCGGCCGGCCGCCGCACGCTGCCGATCGGGCTTGGGCTATCAGGCGCGGACAGCTCGCGGATGAAGGAGCGGCTCGACGAGACCGCGGACTGGCCGATCGACTTCTATCTGATCGCGAGCCCCTATTACGTGCGACCGTCGCAGCGCGGCATCCTCGCCCATTTCGAGACACTGGCGGATCACGCGGCCTGGCCGCTCGCGCTCTACAATATTCCCTATCGCTGTGCCGTCGGCATCACCAACCAGACCCTGCTGCGGCTCGCCGAGCATCCCAACATCATCGGGCTGAAGGATTGCGGCGCGAGCCGCGAACAGTCGATCGCGCTGCTGCGCGACCGGCCGAAGGGCTTTCATGTGCTGACCGGCGAGGACGCGAACTATTTCGAGGCGCTCAGCGACGGCGCCGACGGTGGCATCTTGCTGTCCGCCCATCTCGAGACCGCGACGTTTGCCGCCGTCCATGCCGAGCTGAAGCGCGGCAATCCGATGCGGCAGAGGCGCGCTGGCGGGAGGTCGCGGAGCTGACGCGGCTGTTGTTCGCAGAGCCGAGCCCGGCACCGGCGAAGTACTGGCTGTGGCGGACCGGCTTGATCGACAGCCCCGAGGTGCGCCTGCCCATGGTGGAAGTGAGCAGCGAGCTCGCCGCCACGCTCGACCGCGAGATCGAGCGGCGGATGAAAGTCGCAGCGTAACGTTCTCCCTCGCCTCTCCCCGCAACAGCGGGGGGAGTTGCGAGAACGCCGGCCTTGGTTAACCGGAGGCGAATGGCCTTCGCTGTCGCCGCATGGCGCATCCACGTCTCGTTTACGCAATGGCGCCTATCGTTCTCCCTCAACGACTTTCAAAAGGGGGAATGACCATGGGGCAACGCGTTCGCCCGACTGCGGCGGAAACCTTCGCGCCTGCCGATCTTTTGCAGGGAATTCTGGTGGTGTCCTCGTTCGGCTTCTGGGCCGTGGTGCTCGGCCTGATGCCGGTGCTGCTGTTTCGCGTCTGGCTGGCAGGCTGACGGGATAGTTAAGCGAAGGTCGCAAATGCGCTCAAAATGCGAGCGGAGCTGCAACCTGGAATTTTAAAACATCGTGCGTATCGTTCACCCCATAAGCGAAGAAATCGCGGGGGCGAATTTGAATAATCAGAATGATGCGGCGTCACATTACGACGCCGAGCAGGGCTTTTCCACCGAAGACATCATCTGGGCCGTCGGCATCTGGTCGGTGATCCTGACGCTGTCGCCGGTCATCGTCTTTTACATGCTGATGGTGGCGTAACCTTCGTGTCCTCATTCCGGAGCGCCCGAAGGGCGAATCCGGAATCTCGAGACTCCGGGTCTGGCGCTTGCGCGCCGTCCCCGAATGACAGCTGAGGGCGAAAACGCAAAACGCGCGGACTTCCGCGCGTTTGTCGTCCGGGGAAATGATTGATGAAATTATGCCGCCTGCTTGTGCATTGCGCCGGATGCCGACGCCGTGCCGCGAATAGCTTTGACTGAACGCTCGATCGCCGCCCACAGCCTTGCAATTTCCTGGGCAGCACGGCTCTCGGCCTGATACTCACGCGCGCCTTCGCCGTGGCTGAGTGCCATCAACAAATCCGAACGATTGGTGATCTGACCGCCCCACACCGGCGCGCGGAACTTGGCAAGCGCCTCGCGGGCGATGGTGACGATCGGGCTCTCGGCTTCGTCGCGCTTGGCCGGCGCACCGTTGAGCACGACCGCGTAGGGCTTGCGCGCCGCGCGGCACATCTGGATGGTTTCCTGCACCGCGTTGACGTCGAACACGCCGGGCCGTGCGGGGATCACCACCATGGTGGCATTCTTGATCGCGTCGTCGACGACGGCCGACAGGTTCGGCGGCGTGTCGATCAACACCCATTCGTAACCGTCGCGCTTGGCCGCGGAGACGATGCCGCTGACCGAGTTCACGGCTGCCTTGATCGGCGGTTCGTTGGTGCCGCGCAGCTTGTGCCACAGCGTGAGCGAGCCCTGCGGATCCGCATCCACGAGCATCACCTGCTTGCTCGCCTTGATCTGCGCAGCGAGATGTGCAGCCAGGGTACTCTTGCCCGAGCCGCCTTTACGCGATGCAAAAACAATAACGTTCATACCTCTGGCCTCCAGATTGACCCCAGGCCGCGAAAATGAATCACCGCGCTGATTCGTGAAAGAAAAATTTATCGGCAGTTGCGTTGCCGCCACGAAATAACAAGGGGTGTTGGCTTTTGAGTCACACTGCCGCGCGCGACGACAGACATGAACTGTCATGAATCGCCGTTCGCACGGGCAATCGCGTGTTTTCCAGGCCATCACGCCGGAAAAACCCGACTGCAACCTGGCCGCGCAAATCGACGCGACGAGCTTTTCCATCGCATGCGAAGCGCAATCGCTGCAGGCGTGCGCGCAGGGTCCGCGAACAAAACGAGTCCGGTGGCTGTCGCGTGGCTGACGCCGCCCCGTCATCCTGACGGAGGGGCGTCACGCGTTTCGAGAAGCGAACGTGACGGGGTGCCTAGCCGTCCTCGGTCTTTTTCTTCTTGGTCGTCTTCGGCTTGCTCGTCTTCTTCGCCACGACGGGCGTGATGCTGGTCGGCTTGCCGGCGCGGCGCGCCTCGCCCGGCTCCGGTCCGCGGCGGAAGAACACCGCGCATTGCGGCGTCAGCTGCGCCTTCTTCCGGATCATGCAGGCGGTGATGGCATCGACGTTCGGAATGAACTCGCTGCAGAGCCGCATCGCATCCGGCGTGCAGGCCTGCTCCTCCTCGGGCGTGTAGGCAAAGCCCCGGCCCGGCAGCACCAGAACGGCGAGCGCCAGCGAGAGGGCTGCAGCAGCCATGGATGTCTTGAAGCGCGATGCCGGCATCGATCCCCCCAGAATGTCGAGTCGGACGGGAGTGTGGGTGAACGGGCGTTGGTTGGCAACGAGGGGTAAGGCAAAAACGGCGCGTGTGCGGTCTCGGCAACAGGGACGACGTCGAATAGGCTTGAGGGCGACGCTCCGGGCTCGCTCCACCTCCCCGCGCGGCCACAGCAGGCCCAGCTAACTCCTCCCCTCCGACCCAAACCGCGAAAACAACCCCATGCACCGTAGCCAGATCACCGGCGCCCCTCGCGAATTTCGTCGACCTTGCGGATTTTACGAATTTCCTTTGACACGTCGGGCAAAACACCGGCATGATGGCAGCATCGAGACGCGCGTGGGGTGGTGGGCCTGATCTCCCCGTGAGGGGGAGAACCGCATGGCCACCGTATTGATCGTCGCACCGGTGTTTGCGCTGATCGCCGCCGGCTATGCGTCGGTGCTGTTTCGCTTCGTCTCCGAGGGCGCGCACAAGGGCATCTCCGAATTCGCCTTCAGCATCGCGATCCCCGCGCTGCTGTTTCGCACCATCGTCGTGTCGGAATTCCCCGACGTCAGCCCCTGGCGGATGTGGGGCGCCTATTACGGCGCGCTCGCGCTGACCTGGATCGCGGCGATGGCAATCTCGGCGCTCATGCGCGAACGGCGCGAGGACCGCGAGGACGGCGTCGTGTTCGCGATCGGCTCGGTCTACGGCAACATCGTGATGCTCGGCATTCCGCTGGTGCTCTCGGCGCTCGGCAACGAGGCCGCCGGGCCGATGTCGCTGATCCTGTCGGTGAACACGCCGCTGCTGTGGCTGTGCGGTATTTTGCAGATGGAGCTCGTCAACCGCAAGCGGACGGGCTCGCCGCTCGCGGTCATCCGTCCGGTGCTCGCAGATCTCGCGCGCAATCCCTTGATGCTCGGCATCGGCTTCGGCGTCATCTGGCGCTTCACCGGCCTCGGCCTCAACCCCGTCGTCGACAAGACCATCGAGCTGCTCGCGCAAGCGGGATCGCCGGCCGCGCTGATCGCGCTCGGGATCAATCTGTTTCGCTTCGAGGTGAAGGGCGAGATGGGAAGCGTCGTCGTGATGAGCGCGCTCAAGCTGGTGGCGATGCCGGCGATCGCGTATCTGCTGGCGAAGCTGCTCGGCCTGCCGCCGGTCGCCGCCGGCGTCATCGTGCTGTTCGCGGCGATGCCGACCGGCGCGAACGCGTACATCTTTGCGGTTCAGTATCAGCGGCTGGTCAACCCGGTCTCGGGCGCGGTGGCGCTGGGGACGCTGCTGGCGGCGGTGACGTTGCCGGTGGTGGTGCTGGTGGTGGCGGCAGGGGTGAGGTAGCGAGGAGATAACGCGCCGCGGAGGTCCGTCTGGCCCGAGGTTGCAGACGCCGCGGAACACGCGCCCGCCACGCGATAGCCATTTTGATCTGGCTCAACTCGGCCCTGATACCGGTCGATAAGGGTGGGCCTCAGTGATCACCCCGGGCAAATATTCCGTGTGGTTCAAGACGCCGGTCGGTGAAGGCGCCGGCGTGGTCGAGTTCGGCCCTGACGGGAAACTGAGCGGCGGCGATTCCACGTTTGCCTATGCGGGAAACTGGACGCAGCAGGGCGAGCACTTCAAAGCCAGTCTTTCCGCCCGACGCGTAGAGCCGGGGCCGCCCGGCGTCTTCGGATTGGATGAGATCGACATTGTCGTGTCCGGCCGCTCGGTCGACGGCGCGTCCACGTCCTGTACGGGGTTTGCGAAGCAATCGCCGGGGTTGAAGCTTGAGGTGGAGCTTGTTCGGATTGTTGGGGATCAGTGACGATGCAGCGCTGTCAGTGTTCGCGGGATCGCATCGATTAGTTCTGACCAGCGGATGATAGCACGCGCTCTGGACGATTCTGAGCTTAGTGCCCTGGCCTTGACCAATGTTTCCCTAAAGGTCGAGCCATTCGGCGGCCGGATCTTTAATGCCGTCCGTCTAGCAGTCGGGGGCATCATCAAGGAGTCCCCTATGACTACCCTCCGCGCGGCCGCCTTCTCGCTGATCCTGCTTGCCCCGACGGCCTCGCTCGCCGGCGAGCGCGTGTCCCTCGACCGCAACCCGTCCATCCAGGCCCGGCTCGACGCGCAGTGGCAGCGGTACAATCCGCCCTCCAACACCCGCTCCTGCACGTTGCGGGAGGAGATCGGCCCGAACGGCCAGAAGATCATGGCCTGCCGCTGAGGCCGCCCCAAGGTCTGCGGCCTCTCGGATCGGAGTTCAAGGAAATTGCGGGAGAAGGGCAAATCTATGCGCCCACTTTCCGGGAGTTTAGTGCACCGTCACCGTAATCTTTCGGTGAGTGCAAATTGATCCGGCAAAGGCCTCTATTTCTCGATGCCTTTCTCGCGGTAGATTCTTATGAATAGTGTGAATACCTCCTCGCAGTACCGAGTGATATCCTCGGCGGCGTCGCGGAGCCGCTGTACTTCTTTTTTGCGACCTTGCATCAAGCGATGTTTGCCTTCCCCTTCTCGCTCATAACGCAAGAACTCAAATCGATGGTTCCCTGCCTTATCCGTATCGAGACGAAGGAAGCCGTGCGCCATTAAATGCCGGATCTCGTCGTATGCGAGTAGTTGATCGCACAGACGCTCCAGGTCGGCTCTATACGGTTCGTATCCCTCGTCCTCTGCAATTCGTTCGGCGGCCTTTATCCGATCTTGGACTCGATACGGAAATCGCAATCCGACCTTTACGGCAAAGTCGGCCAGATGAACTCGACCTGCGAATACGACGCGATAATCCGGCCTCGCAGGAAGAGGGCCTCATCTACCAGTGCCTTCTGCTGGCCTGTCGGCGATTTCTCCATCACCTGCCTGCCTTTCATCATCCGGGTAATAGCCGATGCCCGGAAAGAGCGGAGTCGCTTCCATATCTTTCGACATACATTTCGCAATAAATGCAGTTTGCGATTCATCATGAGCCCACACAAATCGACGTGCCCGACCGACTATAAACCTGTTGTGGTTATGTACGAGCTCCCGCGGTGGAAGTGCCCTCAGCTGCCGCAATGAGCCAGGATCGTTTGCGGCGACAAAAAGCTTCGTTGGGCCAATAGGCAGATACACGACACCATGCCGTTCCTTCAAATTCGCAAAGCACACCGGACGGCACGACAGCAGGAAACGGTGGTTCGACGCTGAAACGTCAAGCACGCTCCATTTCATGTTGTTGAGGTGCTTGCCGAGAACCTCGTTGTCGAAAATCCTGATGATCGAATTGACGTGTACTTTCGTGCCGACGAGTGGGTCTTTGGCGGCCAAATACTCGTCAAATGTTGGAGGGTCTTCGGGTTTCTTGATTGCCTCGTATTCCTTTTGATACTTTGCTCCATTCCCATCCCATACTGATTTTGCCGCAACGCGAAACTCGGGCATCGCGTCAGGATGCCGGAAGTGCAGAGCGATCACGAAACGCGACCACGCGCTGATTAGCTCAACTGTCCAGCTTGTCGAACTTCCGCTCAGGTGAAGTTTGAGCGCATCCGCGGCGACCCGATCGGCATAGTCAAAAAACTTCTGTTCGAGGAATTGAGCCACGTCGGGCGGTAATTCGGGGAAGGAATACAATTGGGGCTCAAAGCCCGTAGCTCGTGGCCCAACAGACTTTGAAATCAGCTTGCCATGCTTAGTCGTGTATTCGATCAGCTTTCCGTTTGCCCCGGCCCACTGGGAGAGGAAGAAAGCTGGAATGAAATGGTGGTCGAGCGGCGCGCTCATTCTTTCCCAGGTTCGATGGTATCTATCTCCTCGATTCTCGCGGGGAGTTCAAGCAGTGTAGGCACGACGCGCTCGCTGAAGCTAACCTTATGCTTCTTGAGAAGGCCCGAAAAGGCACGGTCGCCTCGCCAGAGGTCGGTATGCGGCAGGTACATCACATGCACGAAATCGATACCATCCGACTCTTTGATCGACCGCCCATCGCGCTCAAATGCGAAGAGGACTTCAGCAGCGAGGAGAGCGCTCTCATCTCCGAATAGCTGCTTCCAAATCGGGACGTCTTCACATAACTGCTGCGGCGAAGATATTTCTTCGCGAAATGTCTTCCGGTCTCTCCGCAATTGTAGGAGTTGCGAACGCCCGTCCGGTGATAGAGCTTCATCCCCCGTGGCATTTAGTTCGGCGGTGATCCTGGTCCGCAAATCCTTCGTACCCGCCATCATGCTCCGGAATTCTCCCAGCATTTTGGCGAATGTGCCCGCAATGTTGTCTCGTCTCTCTATGATCGGGCAATCCCAGTTGCACTGCTCAAACCACAGTTCATAGATTGATGCGGGATCGTTGATAAAGAACCATACTCTTCGGTTCGCTTCGTCACGACTCATTGAGCCCGCGACGTACCTGCCAAACGTTCCATCCTCCACTAATGATCTGCCGAACATTACTGGCCAATTCTTGTAAGCTAGGGCCGCAAAACGGTCGGGGTACTCTTCGGCCCACCGACGCAGGTAATTGCGCCTTGCTGCAATGCACCGAACGTGAGTTGTCGTTTCGGGATCATTTTTAGCCGACTCAATAAATTGACCAACGATTGCTTCGATCTCGTGATCGTTGAGGGTTATGCGGGGCTGCCAGAGTCCTTCTTTCGAGAAGCGATGCCCCTCACCTAGATCGGTCGGATAGGGAAATGCGTTCAGCCCACAAAGCTCAGAAAGCAGTCGAGCCCGAGATAGACGATTGCCTCGATGCTCGGCGTCTGCTCGTTGCAGCAATTCAAAAACCACGTGGTAGGATAGTCCGATCTCGATCCGGCCGCATCCCGCCAACACGGCAAGCCTTTCTCGAACTTTCTGAATAGGGCTGCCGGTCGGCGCATCGTGCATGGCCGAGTAGTCGGATGTGTCGAGATGTATTCTGACCGGACGGATCATTTCCCCCACGACAAATTTTCATAGATGGCGCGCATGGCAGCCTGACGGTTACGGTGACAGTGCTGGACTGCACCCCTGACGTGAGACACGATAATTTCAGTGACAGGCCCGCGTCGTCGACAAAGAACGAGGAGATACATACCCCGAACTCATTCCGGCAACTGGGTCTTCCTCAGGCCCTCGATGATCCGTTTCGATGATTGCGCGCTCCCGGCGATCCGCCCGGCTATTGTAAAGGCGGGGTCGGCTTGAAGAAGACGGGCCGCTGCCTCGCGCGCCTCTGCTTCACGTCCGAGATGCGCGAGAGCGGAGGTGAGACAGTAATACGCTGGGGGAAAGGAGGGATTCAGACGGAGAGCCCTCTTCGCAGCAGCGACGGCCTCATCGAAGCGACCAAGCTCGATCAGGCCCAGCCCCATGACGTTGAAAGACTGGAATAGCAGCGGGTCTACCGGACTCAAGCGCATCGCGATTTTCTGGCTTCGGATGGCTTCCTCAGGCAAGCCCGCAATCCTGTAGACCGTCCCCCTGCCATGCCATGCATGAAACGAATTCGAGTTGAGCGCGACCGACCTGTCCGCGATTTCGATGCTGCTCTCATAATCGCCCGTGAACGCCAGGGTCGCGGCGACAAATGCCAGCTTCTCCGCATCGTCGTCGTCGACACCCATCGCCACTCTCAGCAGTCGAACCGCTTCCGTGCGGTCGGATTGCGGATCTCTCGAGTGGCCGCACAAGATATTGAGCATGTGGCAGGCCCCCACGATCGCGGCCACAAACCCGTAACGCGGATCCAACTCCAACGCGCGATCGCCCAGACGTATCGCCTCTGCCATTCCCTCGCGCGTGGCTAGGTAATATTGCGGCATCATGCGGAGGAAAAAATCGTAGGCCGTGAGGTTCTCCGGCCGTCGCCGTGTTGCAATTTCTGTTTGGAGCAATTTTGGATGAATTGCCGAGACGACAGCGGTCGTTATTTCGTCCTGCAGAGCAAAAATGTCCGCCAAATCGCGTTCGAACCTGTCCGCCCACAGGTGCGCCCCTGTCATCGCATCAATCAACTGTCCAGTGATACGAACTTTGCCCGATGCCTTGCGCACGGACCCCTCAAGGACGTAGCGGACGCCAAGCGCGCGTCCAACGTCCTTGATGTCGACAGCCCGATCCTTGAAGGTGAAACTGGAATTGCGTGCGATCACGAACAGCGATTTGAAGCGCGAGAGGGCGGTGATGATTTCCTCAACCATCCCATCGGCGAAATACGCCTGTTCGGGATCACCGGACATGTTCTGGAACGGGAGCACCGCAACGGAAGGCTTGTCGGGGATCGGAGGCGGGCTCTCGACCTCGGCGAAATGCGTGAAAGCAGCCTCTTGTGTTTCCGTTGGTGTCGCCGCGACGTGATAGGCCCTGACCGGCTCTTGGATGTTCTTCACCGTCTGAACACCAAGATCCACGAAGGCCATCGGCAGAACCTTGTGCACCTGATCGTAGGTGGCACGGGAAATACACACGCCGCCCGCTTTCGCAATCGACTGCAGTCGTGCGGCAATGTTCACACCGTCGCCGAAGAGATCTCCGGCGCGGATCATGACGTCACCAATGTGGATACCGATCCGGAAGCTTATGCGATGATCGGATTTGAGACTGGCGTTGGCTTCGGCCAACGCGGTTTGCGCGTCCACGGCGCATTGCACGGCTTCCACTGCGCTGCCAAACTCGGCCAAAACACTATCGCCCGCCGTGTTCGCTATGCGGCCTCGATGCTGCCCGATGAGCTTATCCAGAATGGCACGGCGCTCGGTGAGACCCTTCAGGGTGCCGACCTCATCGTCGCCCATAAGCCGACTGTAGCCCTCGACGTCTGCCGCGAAGACTGCGACGAGCTTCCTGCTGACCTCGTTAAGGTCTGACATTGGTGCGCCAACGGCTGCCTCGACGCAACTTTGGGCCGCTCGGCTCCGAGCGTCAATCGGGCAAGGTTGAGCGTTGCAGGCCGATCTGGGCGTAGATCCAGAGGGAGTTCAAACGAAATGGCCTATCGGCTGGGGCTCATACGTTGAAGTGGGGGTTTGGCGCGGTGGATGGCCTTTCGCCGTTGGTGGCGAGCCAAGGCGATGGCGACGCACCCCGTGGGCATATGCCTTGAGGCTGGACGGGCCCCGAAGCTTGGTGATCGGGACGTTGCAGGATCGCGGGCCAGGTCTCTGCCGGCGCTGGTACAGTTGGGTGGGCTCGAACCACCGACCTCCTGTTCCACAGACAGGCGCTCTAACCAACTGAGCTACAACTGCATCCTTGCGAGCCGCCCTTGGGGGCGCCCTGAGAGGGCCGACAACCGAGGGGGCTGAACGGGGCGGAAACTAGGTGCAACGGCCGCCTTTGGCAAGGCCGCAAAACCCGATATTTGCCCCTCTCCAGCGCGATAAATCCTTGGATTCGATCGGCTGTCCACGATTTACCTCGTGAGACCTGATCCCCTCACCCGGCTCGCGCCGGACGATGCTTCGCATCGCCGGGGCGATCCGACCTCTCCCTCCGGGAGAGGTGACAAAAAACCCGGGCCCTTAAGGCCCGGGTTTCCTAATTGGATCGATCCGCCTTTTTGATCAGGCGGCCGGGTAGAACTTCGAGGCGGAGGCCTTGATCGGCTCGGCGGTCGCGCTGGCGGCGCGCTGGGCGATCTCGACCAGCTCCTTGGCCTGGGCCTGGAAGGTCTCGAGCTGGGTCTTGGCGTGGCCGGACCAGAGCTGGAAGGCATCGGTCGGCGACTTGGTGCCGAGCAGCTCCTGGGTGAAATCCAGATGGGCCGTGGTGTTGGCCTTGGCGAATTCCATCAGCTTGGCGGTGTACTCGCTCGCGCCCTTGCTGGCCGAGGCGAACACGGCCTCGACGGTGCCGTTGTGAGTTTCGGCGGCGTCCTTGAACTTGGCGTAGTTCTCGCGGGCCTGCGAAACGCCCTTCTCGGCGAACGCACGCACCTGCTCGGGAACCTCGAACGGGATGATCGAGGCAGAAAACGGATCAGTCGCACCTGTCATGGTTGGTCCCTCGCGATAATGAAAAATGGAGTGAGCCTTCTGGCGCGCCCGCCGACCCAACCGGGGCCATTTCTTCTTACGACTGGCGGGTACGAAAGACTGGAACGCAAAACAAACGAGATGGCTCGTCCAGCGCCCAGTAGTATGGCTGCCTAACATGTCAACATTGTGCAACGCAAACGTGATCTCGCGTGCGTTGCAAGAATTTAATCCTGAAGGCGAGGTTCCCCGAGTGGGGAACCGGTGGTTGAGGTATTTCCGTGCCCGTCATTCCGGGGCGCGCGCAGCGCGAGCCCGGAATCCTTCCATCGACCATCTCTGCGGCCCGATGGATTCCGGGCTCGCGACTTCGTCGCGCCCCGGAATGACGGCGAGGACTGATGCCTCGCCTGGGTCGCCCATCGCGGCGCGGCTGACGGTATTGGCGGTATCACGCCCCTTCCCCCCGCTTGAATCCTGCGGATGCAGCAAGGCGGCTGCTTGCGGGGGCGGCCGGATTAAGGTTATCGCGGCATTAGGACACCCCTCATAGGCTGGGGCCGTGGACCTGCCCGCGCCCGCGCGCGATACTAACCCTTTCTTAAGGCTGTCATTCCCGGCAGTCCCGACGTGAAGCGTGACAGCGAGACCTAAAGCCCGCCGATGACCAATTCGGATTTCCAGTTGCGAGGCGTCGGCGATCCCAGGCTGTCCGTGCACGCCACCTCTCCGCTGCCGGCGTGGCTGTGGTCGCTCGATGGCAGCCGCGTACTGTGGGCCAACGCGGTCGGCGCAAAATTCTTCGGGGCGGCCAATGCGGCGGCCCTCGCCCAAAAAACATTCGGCCCCGCCGATGGCCATCGCCGCCAGGTCGTGCAGCTGGCGCGCCGGCTGTCCGGAAACGGCGCGGTCAGGCTGGAGCGGCTGCGCGGCTTCGGCGCCGGACTCGGCACGCTGATGACCTGCGCCTGTGCGCGGCTCACCTTTGCCGATGGCGGCGAAGGCGTGCTCGTCACCGCGATGGATGCAGGCGCGCGCAGCATGTCGCTGGTCGAGCGGCTGCATCGCCTGGTCGACGGCGCAACCACGCCGATGGCGGCGTTCGCGCCGGACGGAATGTTCGCCGGCGCCAGCGAGGCGGCGCGGCCCCTGCTCGGCTTTCGCGATCTCGGCGAGGCCGGGCTCGACCAGGCCCGCAGCGATGCGCTGAGACAAGGCCGCGTCGAGATGCCGATCGGCATCGGCAAGATGGTGCTGCAGCGGGTCGGCGTCGGCAGCGATGTCGGTCTGGTCGCGCTGATCGAGCCGGCGCCGCCGCAAGCGGCGCCTGTTGCGGAGAGCTTGCCGGATCCTGCGCCTGAAGCGGAGCCTGCATCGGCGCTGGAGGCGGCGGTTGAGCCTGTGCCGCCAGCCGCGGAGACGCCGAGCGAGCCCGTCGCGGGAATCGACCTGTTCGATGCCTTTGCCGAGTTGGACGAGACGGCAGAGCCGGACGAGACGATCGCGCCCGCGCCGCCTGCGAGCGTGGTGACGACCGAGGAAACGGCGAGCGAGATCGTCACGATCCAGGACACCGCGACGGAAGCGGCCGCAGAGCCTGTCTCGGAGACGATCACGGATGCGGCGGATGCCGCGCCGGAAACACCGGTTGAAAACCCGCCCGCAGCCATCGTGCCGCCGCAAGCCGCGCCGATCACCTCAGCCATGGTCGAGCCGCCCGGACATGCGCAGCCGCAGTCTGCCAATGCGGAGACACCGCGCCAGCATCCGCTGCGCTTCCTCTGGCAGATGGATGCGGAGGGGCGCTTTGTGCTGGCGTCAGCCGAATTCATTCGCCTGATGGGCACGCACACCGCCGCCGGCTTCGGCCGGCCCTGGCGCGAGATCGCCGACGAATTTTCGCTCGATCCCGAGGGCCGCGTCGCGCAGGCGCTGGCGAGCCACGACACCTGGGCCGGCATCACCGTGAACTGGCCGGCCGACGGCGGCGAGCATCTGCCGGTCGAGCTTGCCGGCCTGCCGGTCTACGACCACGCGCGCAACTTCGCGGGCTTCAAGGGCTTTGGCGTCTGCCGCGATCTCGACGGCCTCAACCGGCTCGATGCGCTGCGCCGTTACGAGCTGTTCGCCGCGCCGGTCGCGCAGCACGGCCTTTCCGCCGATGTGGTCGAGCCTGAGCCGGAGCCCACGCCCGCGGCAGAGGCAGAGGCGCCGCCTCTGCAGGTCGAGGCTCCGCCGCCTGAGCCCGAACCGATACCTGAGCCTGTCGCCGAACTGCCCGAACCCACAACCGAAGCGAATTCACACCCAACCGATCCGGAAACGCCAGTGGAAACGCCTCCGAATGTCGTGCCGTTCCGCGCCCCCGGTGATCTCAGATCACAAAGTGATCAGAGATCGCCGACGCTGACACCGGTCGAGAACAGCGCGTTCAACGAGCTGGCGCGGCAATTGTCCGAACGGCTCGAACGCGAGCGCGAGCAGATTGCGTCCGCCGCAAACGAGCCGCCGGCCGCGGAGATCACACCCGAACCGCCGGAGCCCGAAGCGCCGCCCGCCGCGGCCGAATGGCTGACCGAGCCGGCGCCGCCCGCGCGCGGCGACAGCGCGCGCGACCGCACGCTGCTCGACCTGCTGCCGACGGGCATCCTGATCTACCGGCTCGATCGCCTGCTCTACGCCAACCCCGCCTTTCTCGCGCGCATGGGCTATGCCAGCATCAATGCGCTGGAAGATGCCGGCGGGCTGGACGCGCTCTATGTCGAGCCGGGCGTCTCCGCCGCCAGCAGCACGTCGCAAGCAGGCACGCCGGTGACGATCAGCGCCGCCATCGCCAATGGCGAGCAGCCGCTGGCGACGACGGAAGCGCATCTGCACACGATCGACTGGAACGGCGAGAGCGCGCATGCGCTGATCTGCGCGCTGCCGCAAGCCGCACCCATGATCGTCGCCCCGGTTGTCGCGCCGCCGGTGGCCGCCGAGACCGAGATCGACGAGCCGCTGGTCTACGCGCCCGAGCTCGAACCCGAAGCCGGAGACGCTGACGCCGAAGACCTCGCCGCGATCCTCGACACCACGGCCGAGGGCATCGTGATGTTCGATGCCGAGGGCAACATCCACGCCTGCAACCGCAGCGCCGAAGCGCTGTTCGGCTATGACGGCGAGGCGCTGCTGCAGCAGAACCTGGCGACGCTGTTCGCACCCGAGAGCCAGCAGGTCGTGCTCGACTATCTCGACAGCCTCAAGAGCCAGGACATTGCGAGCCTGCTCGACCACGGCCGCGAGGTGCTGGGCCGCGAGAAGAAAGGCGGCGTGCTGCCGCTCGCCATGATCATGGGCCGGACGCGGCCGGATGGTCCGAACTTCTTCGCCGTGTTCCGCGATCTCTCCCATGCGAAGAAAGGCGAGAGCGAGCTGACGCAGGCGCGCCGTCTGGTCGACGGCGCCGCCAATGCCAAGGCCGACATGCTGGCGCGGATCAGCCACGAGATCCGCACGCCGCTCAACGCCATCATCGGCTTTGCCGAGGTGATGATCTCCGAGCGCTTCGGCGCGCTCGGCAACGAGCGCTACGGCGAATACATGAAGGACATCCGCGCCTCCGGCGAGCGGGTGATCACCATCATCGACGATTTGCTGGAGCTGTCGCGGATCGAGACCGGCAAGCTCGATCTCGTCTTCGCCAACCTCAACCTCAACGACCTGGTCGAGGCCTGTGTCACCGTGATGCAGCCGCAGGCCAACCGCGAGCGCATCATCATCCGCACCTCGCTCGCGCATGCGCTGCCGCAGGTGACGGCGGACGCGCGCGCGCTGCGCCAGGTGACCATGAATCTGATCTCGAACTCGATCCGGCTTGCGAGTGCCGGCGGCCAGGTGATCGTCTCGACCGCACAGTCCGACCGCGGCGAGATCGCGCTTCGCATCCGCGACACCGGCCATGGCCTCAGCGAGCAGGAAGTCGCCGCCGCGATGGAGCCGTTCCGCACCCCACCGCCCGGAGACGCCTCGGACAGTTCGGCGCTGAGCCTGTCGCTGACCAAGGCCCTGGTCGAAGCCAACCGCGCCCAGTTCACCATCAGGAGCGCGGGGACGTCGGGGACGCTGATCGAAGTGACGTTCGCGCCGGTGGCGGCGCGGGCGTGAGGCCTATGCGGCGCGCACCGTCTCCAGGAATTTGCCGACCTCGAATTTGAGGCGGTTGCTGTCGCCCGACAGCGATCTGGCCGCTGACAATACCTGGGTCGAGGCCGAACCGGTCTCGACCGCGCCCTGCCGCACATTGCTGATATTGGCGCTGACCTGCGTGGTGCCGATCGCCGCACTCTGGACGTTGCGCGAGATTTCGCCGGTCGCGGCGCCCTGCTCCTCGACGGCGGCCGCGATGGTGGACGAGATCTCGGACAGGCGCTCGATGGTGCCGCCGATGGTCCTGATCGCGCCGACGGACTCGTTGGTCGCGCCCTGGATGCTGGCGATCTGCTGACCGATCTCGCCGGTCGCCTTCGCGGTCTGCTCGGCCAGCGCCTTCACCTCGGACGCGACGACGGCAAAGCCGCGGCCCGCCTCGCCCGCACGCGCCGCCTCGATCGTGGCGTTGAGCGCCAGCAGATTGGTCTGGCCCGCGATGGCATTGATGAGCTCGACCACGTCGCCGATGCGCGCGGCCGCCTTCGACAATTCGCCGACGCGATCGTTGGTGTGGCCCGCCTGGCTGACGGCCTCGCCGGCAATGCGCGCGGAGGCCTGCACCTGGCGGCTGATCTCGTTGACGGAGGCGGTCAGCTGCTCGGCGGCGGACGCCACCGACTGCACGTTGGTGGCGGCCTCTTCCGAGGCGGCCTCGACCAGCGTGGCAAGCTCGGTCGACCGCCCCGCGGTCGAGGTCAGCGAGGTCGCGGACGCCTCGAGCTCGGTGGCCGCCGAGGACACCGTCTCGACGATCTCGCCGATCGCGCCCTCGAAATCGTCGGCCATCCTGATCATGTCGGCGCGGCGGCGCTCGGCCGCGAGCTTGTCCTGCCTGATCTTCTCGTCCGCCTCCTCGCGCGCCTTCTGCTCGGCGTTGATCTTGAACGTCTCGACCGCCTGCGCGATCTCGCCGATCTCGTCGGGACGGCCGAGGCCTGGCAGCACGATGGCGAAATTGCCCTTGGCGAGCTCGATCATCGCCGCCCGCATCGCCGCGAGCGGTTTCGAGACCGAACGGCCGATGAAGATGCCGAGGCCGAGCACGCCGGTCGCGACCAGCGCGATCGCAATGGCGATCCAGAACTGGATGCCGTCCCGCTCGGCCTCGTTCAGCCGGTCAGCCTCGAGGCGGAGAGTATCGACCGATTTCGACACCTGCTCGATCACGGGCTCGACCGCCGCGAACGCTTCCGACATCGCCTTCAATTCCGTCGCCAGCCGCAAGGCGGTCTCCATCCAGGCGGAGAAATCGCGTTGGTAGTCGGCAAGCTTCTGCCGCAGCTCGGTCTTTGCCGCCTCGGGAATGGCGGCGGCATCGATGCCGCCCAGGAATTCCGAGGCGCGCTTCTTCATCTCGCCGCCGTATTTGGCGTCGCGACGCAGCATGAAATCCTTCTCGTGCCGGCGCATCATCAGCATGATCACCTTGAGCGAGGCATCATGCAGCTGGTCGACCTTGCTCTCGATCTCGTGGACGGAGGCGCGCAGGCGGCCTTCGAGGCCTGAATTCTCATCCAGCCCAAGACGCAGCCTCTCCTCGACCACCGCAGCAAAACGCGTCTGATAGGCCTTCAGCGACGCGTTCATCGCGTCGATCCTTTGCACCAGCTCGGGCTTGCCGAGAGCCGCAATTCTGCCGCGGAGCTTATCGATGTCGAGGGCAACCTCCTTGCCGATCTCGATCTGGCGCTGGACCTTGCTCGCATCGTTGCGCAGCAGGAAATCCTTCTCGGCGCGGCGGCCTTCGAGCAGCTCGACCGCGATCCGGCCGTTCAGCTCGAAGATCGTGCGCGCGTTCTCGGCGGCGTCGCGATAGACACCCATCGCGCGCTCGCCATAGAGGTGAATGCCGCCGATGAGGACGACACTGGCGACGCCGATGACGCCGATCGCGGTGATCTTGTGAGTGAGGCGAAGAGAGAGAAAACGCATCGTTGAAAACCGGTTGTGATCAATGCGGTTGATGAGGCGCCAACGGATCAAAACTTCCGTTAATTTGCGGGCACGTAAGATTACGTGCATTGTGACACAATGCACGCAAAGGTGCACAACCGACTTTTGTGGCGCTCACGGAGTTCTGCGTGCCGCCGGTTCGCCGAACCATCGAAACGCGGCCTCAGCCGCTTCCTCATGATCGGAGGCACCGTCGCCGGCCCAGGCAACGAAACCATCGGGGCGCACCAGCACGGCGCTCAGGCCCAACCGGTCCCTCGGCTCGCCTGCAACATACGCGATCCGATCAATCCAGCCGCTTGCAAGCGCGCGAAGCGGCGCACGCGTGTCGAAGTCGAGCAACAGGCCTTTCGCTGCCCTGAGACTGTCTCCGGTCGTCGTGCCGTCAGCGAGTTCGAAATCGGGAACGCTGCGGCCGACAAGCGGATGGCGGCCGCCAAGATCGTAGCGCAGCGAAACGCCGCGCACGCGCTCGGCGAAATAGGTCGCGCCGTCGCGGGTCGCGATGAGATCGCGGACGATGGCCTGGAGCGCGCGGGCGCTCGGCGTCGGCCGCATGATCGCGACCTGCGCGCGCGACCAGTCAAGGATTTGCGCGCCGACGGAATGCCGCTCGCGCAAATAGGTGTCGAGGAGACGATCCGGCGCGTGGCCACCGACGGTCGCAGCCAGCTTCCAGCCGAGGTTCATCGCATCGCCAAGACCGAGATTGAGGCCCTGGCCGCCCAGCGGCGAATGGGTGTGCGCGGCATCGCCCGCGAGCAGCACGCGGCCTTTGCGATAGCTGGATGCCTGACGGGCCCGATCCGTCCATGTGGCGGCAAGTCGAAGCCCAGTGATGGTGACATCCGTGCAGGAGACGCGGCGCAAGACGCCCTGCAAATGTTCGATCCTGATCGGCGCGGTGCGGTGAAACGCACCGCCGTCGAAATCGACCATCGCGATCGTGCCTGATGGCGCGTAGGTGTACATGCCCGTCGGCGTGTAGTTGCGGCCGGGGCTGATTTTCTCCGCATCGGCCAGCTCGACCTCGATGGAATAGCCGGTGAATTCGGGGTCGGTGCCGACGAAGTCGAATCCGCAAGATTTGCGCACCGTGCTGCGGCCGCCGTCGCAACCGACGAGCCAGCGTCCACAAAAGGTTTCCCCGGCCGCCTGCACGGTCACGTCATCGTCCGAGGCCGCAATCGCATTCACGCCAAACCCGCGCCTGATGTCGACGCCCAGGCTGCATGCGCGCACCGCCAAAACGGATTCGAGCGTGTCCAGGTCGACGGCGACGCCGGCATCGGCCGGGGTCGGCAGGCGCCAGGACCATTGCGCGGCATCGATATCATCCTGAAAGAACTGGATGCCGGCGAAATGGCCGGCGGGCCGTCGCGCCTGCTGCATCCAGTGCGCAGCGCTCCTGATCGCGCCTGACTTCGCGCGTTGGGCGGCGACGATCTCGTCGAGCAAGCCGCGCCGGTGAAAGGCCTCGGTTGTCGGGATCGACAGGCCGCGCAGGCCGAACGGGAGCTGCTTCAGCGCAGCGTGCGGGTCCTGCGCCTGCTCCAGCACCAGCACCGAGAGGCCGGCGAGCCGCAGCTCGCAGGCGAGGAACAGGCCGACCGGGCCGGCACCGGCGATGACGACATCGTAGAGATTTTTGGATTGAGTTTGCATGAGACGCTCCTCGGGTCGATGTTCGACCGGAGCGTTCCCAGAGCTTCGAGGATCACACGGACGAACAATTGAGCGCCTGCGTGGCGCCCGCTGTTCGTCGTGGGGATCTCGTGCACAAGGCCAAAGACCAGAGCTTTCGTTACCGAAAGGATTTGGGCTGACCAGACCAAATCTGCCTTTTCCGACACGAGGCTTATAGTTTCGCGGCGCCGGATGCGCAACGAAAAAGGCACGGCGCGCCGCAAGCGCCGTGCCTTTCACATCTCTGCGCGTTCAGATCAGCTGTAGATCTCGAACAGGCCGGCGCCGCCCTGGCCGCCGCCGATGCACATGGTGACGACGCCCCACTTGGCCTTGCGGCGCGCGCCTTCCTGCAGCAAATGGCCGGTCAGACGGGCGCCGGTCATGCCGAAGGGATGGCCGATCGCAATCGAGCCGCCATTGACGTTGTACTTCTCGGGATCGATGCCGAGCTTGTCGCGCGAGTAGAGGCACTGGCTGGCGAAGGCCTCGTTGAGCTCCCAGAGATCGATGTCGTCGATCTTCAGGCCGTGACGCTTGAGCAGCTTCGGAACGGCGAAGATCGGGCCGATGCCCATCTCGTCCGGCTCGCAGCCGGCCGCAGCCCACGCGACGAAACGGCCGAGCGGCTTGAGGCCGCGCTTCTCGGCGTCCTTGGCTTCCATCAGCACCACGGCGGCAGCGCCGTCGGAGAGCTGGCTGGCATTGCCGGCGGTGACGTACTTGCCCGGGCCCTTCACCGGCTCCAGCTTGGCGAGGCCTTCGAGCGTGGTCTCGGGACGGTTGCACTCGTCACGGTCGACGACGTAGTCGACGATGCTCTCGGCCTTGGTGGCCTTGTCGACCACCTTCATCTTGGTCTTCATCGGGACGATCTCGTCCTTGAACTTGCCGGCCTGCTGGGCTGCCGCCATGCGGCGCTGCGATTCCAGCGAATACTCGTCCTGGTATTCGCGGCTGAGCTTGTAACGCTCGGCGACGATGTCGGCGGTGTCGATCATTGCCATGAAGATGTCGGGCGCCGTCTTCAAGAGCTCCGGATCGATCGATTCCTTCGGCGTGCCGCCACCGGGGATCGAGATGCTCTCGACACCGCCGGCGACGATGCAGTCGGCGCCGTCCGAGCGAATCGAGTTGGCGGCCATCGCGATGGTCTGCAGGCCCGAGGAGCAGAAGCGGTTCACCGAGACGCCGCCGGTCGACTTCGGCAGGCCGGCGAGCAGCGCAGCCTGGCGGCCGATGTTCGGCGCGCCATGGGCGCAATTGCCGAGATAGCAGTCCTCGACATAGTCCTTGTCGACCCCGGCGCGGTCGACCGCGTGGTGAATGGCGTGGGCCGCGAGCGACATCGGCGGCGTGATGTTGAACCCACCGCGGCCGGATTTGGCGAGGCCCGTGCGCGCGTAGGAAACGATGACGGCTTCACGCATTGTTTTCTCCCTTTTCGGATCGTCGATTGTGGCTCTTCAGACGCTCTTCGTACAGATATCCGGCCAAGGCAACAGAAATCGTTTCGCCCGATTTTCCGGCCAGCGGAACTGCCCGATATCATCGCCTGCCGCTCGACAGCCGTGTCTTGATGATTCCGTAGAGTGCGCTGGCGGCAGGTGACAGCGTCTCGTTGCGCCGCCGCACCAGAGCGATCGTGCGGTACAGGACCGGATCGAACAGTGGCACCTCGACCAAGCCGGTCGCGACCGCGGTCGCGTTCATTGCCGCGGGAAGGATTGCCGCGCCGACATTCTCCCGCGCCAGCGCGATCGCACTCGGCGTGCTCTCGACCACGAAGCGGCCTCGCGTCTCCAGCCCTGCCTTGACGAGCTGCGTCTCGACGATGCGGCGGTTGCCGCTGGCGCCGCCGAGCGTGATGAGGTCGATGCCCGCCAGGCTCGACCACGTCACCCGTTTCAGCTTCGAGGTCGGATGCGCGCGGCTACAGACCAGAACAAAGGGATCACGCACCAGCATCTCCTCGGAGAGATCGGGATTGGCCTCCTGCTGGATGTGGATACCGAAGTCGGCCCGGCCCTCGCGCACCGCATCGGTGACGAGCGCGCCGGACCGCTCGAGCAGCTGAACGCGATTGTGAGGATACTTCCTGGCGTACATGCGCAGCGCCAACGGCAACTGCCGGAACGCGACCGATTGGAGCGTCGCCAGCGTGACGTCGCCGACTCCGAGGCGCGACGTCGTGCGCAGCCGGTCGAGACCATGGACGAGGTCATCGACGATGCGGCGCGCCAGCGGCAGAAAATCCTTCCCCATCGGGCTCAACGCCGTCGAGCGCGTGGTGCGATCGATCAGACGCAGCCCGACAAAAGCCTCAAGCCGCTGGATGCGGCGCGTCAATGCGGTCTGGGTGATGAAGAGATGATCCGCCGCCCGATTGAAGCTGCCGAGCTCAGCGACATGGACGAAGGCCTGGACGCCGTCGATCGGGATCTTCATGCATATTTCTCATGAAAAATTGCAATTAATGCATTTTACGCAAGCTGTAGCCTCCCGCAAGGTCGCCCCGACGGCCGGACACGCAACCGGGCCGCGCCTATCGGAACTTCAGGAGGGAACGATGACGACCAATGCGGTGGCAGGTCCCATGCATCCGGTCACGGAGCGCGCGCCGACGGCCGAGACATCCACTTCCAATGTCCTGCAGCGATTGATGCAGATCAGGGTCGGCATCATCCCGCTGCCGGTCTATCTGCTCCTGCTCGGCCTGATCGCGGCCTTCTCTTTCAAGGGCAAGATTTCCGGCGAGGTCACGGTGATGATCGCCGTGCTCGTCGCCGGCGGCTTCACCTGCGCCGAGATCGGGCGGCGGATCCCGATTCTGAACGTGATCGGCGGCTCCTCGCTGGTGACGATCTTCCTGCCGTCGTTCCTGGTCGCGCATCAGCTGCTGCCGGCGCCGCTGGTGCAGCAGGTGACGAATTTCACCAAGTCCACCAACTTCATCTATCTCTTCATCACCGCCGTCGTCGTCGGCTCGATCCTGAGCATGGACCGGCGCGTGCTGATCCAGGGATTCGTCAAGATCTTCATTCCGCTGGTGAGCGGCTCGATCCTCGCGCTCGGCGTCGGTGGTGCGGTCGGCTGGCTGTGCGGGATCGGCTTCTGGCGCTCGATCCTCTATGTCGTCGTCCCCGTGATGGCGGGCGGCGTCGGCGAAGGCGCGATCCCGCTTTCGGTCGGGTATGCGGAGGCGCTGGGGCTCGACCAGGGCGCCATGCTCGGCCAGATCCTGCCGCTGGTGTTCTTCGGCAACCTCGTCGCCATCATCTGCTGCGGCGCCCTGAATTCGCTGGGCAAGCGGCGACCGGATCTCACCGGCGACGGCCAGCTCCAGCCGGGCGCCGACGTTGCGGCGGATACCGTCCGCGACCACGCGCATGCTGGCGTCACCAGCGTCGACGTCGCGACCGTCGCGGCCGGCGGCATCACCGGCATCGCCATCTACGTGTTCGGCACGCTGATTCACGGCCTGATCGGCCTGCCGGCCCCGGTCGCCATGCTGTTCCTGGTCGTGCTCGTCAAGCTGCTCAAGGCGGTGCCGGCCTCGCTGGAGGAAGGCGCGCGCGTCGTGTTTCGCTTCTTCGTCACCGCGGTTACCTATCCGCTGCTGTTCTCCACCGCGGTGGCGCTGACGCCATGGCATGAACTGGTCGAAGCGTTCCACCCCGCCAATCTGATCACCATCATCGCGACCATCGTGACGCTGACGGCGAGCGGATTCTATGTCGGCCGCCTGCTGAGGATGTATCCGATCGAGACGGCGATCGTGAACGCCTGCCACAGCGGACTCGGCGGCACCGGCGACGTCATGATCCTGACCGCTGCCGAACGAATGGAACTGATGCCGTTCGCGCAGGTCGCGACCCGAATCGGTGGCGCCATCACGGTGACGCTCGCGATCATCGCGATGGCCCACTTCAAGGTCATCTGAGTGGAGCGACAGGCATGCTGATGCGAAGCAAGCTGTTCGTTCCGGCCTCGCGGCCCGAACTGTTCGACAAGGCGTTGAACTCCGCCGCCGACGCGCTGTCGTTCGATCTCGAGGACGCGGTCGCCCAAAGCCAGAAATCGCAGGCGCGTGCGCTGCTGGCCAGATTCCTGCGCGAGCTGCCGCCTACCCGCAAATCCATCGTGGTCCGGGTGAACGCGTTCGACACCGCCGAATTCGACGCCGACATCGAAGCGATGGCCGGAGCCGTGGTCGATATCATCAACCTGCCGATGGCCGAGGACGCGGATGCGGTGAGCCAGGCTATCGCGCGGATCGAAAGGCTGGAGACTTCGTCGCGACAGGTTGGCGTGCTGCTCAACGTCGAGACACCCAAGGGCCTACGGAACGCCGCCGCACTCGCCACCTCGCATCCGCGCGTGATGGGGCTGCAGATCGGCTATGCCGATCTGCTCGAGCCCTGCCGCATCAGCAGGTCCGACCGCGACGCGCTCGCCCATATCCGACTTGCGGTCCGCTTCGCTGCCGCCGAAGGCGCGATCGCCGCCTATGACGGCGCCTTTGCCGCGGTCAAGGATATCGACGGCTACCGCGCCGAATGCCTGGCGGCACGAAAGCACGGCTTTGCCGGCAAGAGCTGCATCCATCCGAGCCAGATCGCGATCGCCAACGAGACATTCATGCCCGACGCGACCGAGATCGCATGGGCACGCAAGGTCGTGACCGCCGCTGCGGACGCCGACGCCCGCGGCATCGGCGCCTATCTGGTCGACGGCCACATGATCGACAAGCCGTTCGTCGAGCGCGCCCGCGCCGTCGTTGCGCTGGCCGACACAATCGCAACCGAGGTCAAGCCATGAGCCAATTGCACGCCCGCGATTATGAGCCCGGTCGCAGCGGCACGCTGGATGGTGTCCGTATCCTCGACCTGTCGCGGCTGTTCGCCGGCAACGTGCTGACCCAGATCCTCGGCGACTTCGGCGCCGAGGTGATCAAGGTCGAGCCGCCCGAAGGGGACACGCTGCGCGCCTGGAAAACCGAGGGCGTCGAGACCCACTGGAAAGTCTATTCGCGCAACAAGAAGAGCCTGTGCCTGTCGCTGCGCGATCCGCGCGCGATCGACATCATCCGGAAGCTGGTGCCATCGACCCGGATCTTCATCGAGAGCTTCCGCCCCGGCGTTCTGGAAAAGATGGGACTGTCGCCGGAGACGCTGCTGGCGCTCAATCCGTCGCTGGTCATCATCCGGATTTCCGGCTGGGGGCAGGACGGTCCCTACGCGCAGCGCCCCGGCTTCGGCACCGTGATCGAGGGCGTGTCGGGATTCGCCGCCATCAACGGTTTTGCCGACCGCGAACCGGTGTTACCCCCGATGTATCTTGCCGACGGCGTCGCCGGCCTCTATGGCGCCTCCGCCGCCATGATCGCGCTGCGCGAGGTCGAGATGAAGGGTGGCCGCGGCCAGGTCGTCGACCTGCCGCTGCTCGATCCGCTGTTCGCGATCCTCAGCCCGCAGGCCGCGAACTACCGGCTCACCGGCAAGGTCAAGCCGCGCACCGGCAGCCGCTCCACCAATTCGGCTCCGCGCAACGCCTATAAATGCAGCGACGGACACTATGTCAGCCTGTCCGGCTCGATCCAGAAGATGGCCGAGCGGCTGCTCCGCGCTATCGGCCGCCCCGAGTTGGTCGACGACCCGCGCTTCCGCACCAATGCCGACCGCCTGCTTCATGCCGACGAGCTGGACGCCATCATCGGCGAGTTCATCGGAGCACGGACGCAGGCCGAGAACGTCGCTTTCTTCGAGCAAGCCGAGGTCACGATCGGCCCGATCTACGATACCCCGCAGATCATGGCCGATCCGCACGTCATCGCCCGCGAGCTGATCGCCGACTATCCGGACCCGGACATGGGGCAGCTCCCGATGCACCATGTGGTGCCGCGGCTGTCGCAGACGCCAGGCACGATCCGGACGCCGGCGCCGGCGCTCGGCCAGCACAATCGGGAGCTGCTCAGCGAAATCGGCATTGGCGACGACGGCTACGCGGCACTGCGCGAGGCCAATGTGGTCTGCGAAGACACGAACGAGGCCGCGACGGCCAAACGCCATTCCAGTCCGTAACGGAGAATTTCGATGCCGCACCAGATGACACGAAGGACATTCGTCACGGCAGCCGCCGCAACCACCGCGGGGCTTGCTCAGTCGCGTCATGCGGCAGCCGACACGATCCCCAATTCATCCGGCGCCGAGGCGCCGAAGACAAAAGCACCGGCGAACGCCTGCGACGCGCATTTCCACATCATCGATCCCCGCTTTCCGACACCGGAAAGCGCCAAGCCGGCAGGCTCGACCTTCGATGACTATGTGCTGCATCAGCGCCGCATCGGCACGGCGCGCGCGGTTCCGGTGCAGCCGAAATATCACCGCACCGACCATGCCTGCATCCTCGATGCGCTCAGCCGGCTCGGCAAGAACGGACGGGGCGTCGGGGTCTGTCATCCCGACGTGACGGATGCGGAGCTGAAGCGGCTCGATGCCGGCGGCATCCGCGGACTTCGCTTCAGCGTCTGGAATCCGAGCGACACGGTGACCACAATCGACATGATCGAACCGCTGGCCAAGCGCATCGCCGATCTAGGCTGGCACGTCCAGCTTCACATGTCCGGCGACCAGATCGTCGAGACGTCGGCGATGCTCGGCCGCCTGCCCTGCGGAATCGTATTCGATCATATGGGGCGGCTTCCGCCGAAACAGGGGCCGGACCATCCGGCCTTCGGCGTCATCGCCGATCTCGCGAGCAAGGGCCGCGCCTGGGTGAAGCTCGCCGGCGCCTATCTCAACACCGAGCAGGGCCCGCCCTATGCCGACGCGACGCGAACCGCGCAGGCCTTCGTCAAGATCGCGCCCGATCGCCTGGTCTGGGGCAGCGACTGGCCCCATGTCACCGAGAAGCACAAGCCCGATGACGCAGAGCTGTTCGACCTGCTCGCAGCGTGGGCCGGCAATGAAAAGACGCGCGATGCAATCCTGGTCGACAATCCGGCGCGGCTTTACGGCTTCGATCGCTGACGCTGCCGGTGCCGGAGCAGCGTCAGCGCGTTCTGCTGATACGCCTCAGAACCTCAGTGCCTTGGCCTGCTTGACCTGCGGCAGGGCCTGCACCTTGGCGAGCAGGTCCGCCGGCACCGCACCGTCGACCTCGACCAGCGCGATCGCATCGCTGCCGGGCGCAACGCGGCCGAGATGGAAGGTGGCAATGTTGATCTTGGCATCGCCCAGCAGGCTCGCGAACTGGCCGATAAAGCCCGGCTTGTCCTCGTTGGTGATGTAGATCATCGACTTGCCGAACTCGGCGTCGACGCGGATGCCCTTGACGTCAACCAATCGTGGCTTGCCGTCATGGTACACGGTGCCGGAGACCGAGCGCTCCTGGCGCTCCGTCGCCACCGTGACGGTGATCAGGCTCTCGTAATCGCTCTGCGCGGCGCGCACGATCTCGTCCACCACCATGCCGCGCTCCTTGGCGACGACCGGCGCGGACACCACATTGACCTCGCCCAGCATCGGCCGCAGCAGGCCCGACAGCACCGCCGAGGTGATCGCCTTGATCTTCATCTCGGCGACATGGCCCTCATAGGTGATCTCGACCTTGAGGATGCCGCTTTCGGTGAGCTGGCCGGCGAACGAGCCGAGCTTCTCGGCAAGCGCGATGAACGGCTTCAGCTTCGGCGCTTCTTCCGCGGTGATCGACGGGAAGTTGACGGCGTTCGAGATCGCGCCGGTGAGCAGATAATCCGACATCTGCTCGGCGACCTGGAGCGCGACGTTCTCCTGCGCTTCCGTGGTGGAGGCGCCGAGATGCGGCGTGCAGATCACGTTGGGATGGCCGAACAGCACGTTGGTGTTCGCGGGCTCCTCGACGAACACGTCGAAGGCGGCGCCGGCGATGTGCTTGGAATTGAGCGCATCGACCACGGCCTGCTCGTCGACGAGGCCGCCGCGGGCGCAGTTGATCAGGCGCACGCCCTTCTTCATCTTGGCGATCGCGGCCGCGTCGATGATGTTCTTGGTCTTCTCGGTCAGCGGCGTGTGCAGCGTGATGAAGTCGGCGCGCTTGAGCAGGTCGTCGAGATCGACCTTCTCGACACCGATGTCCTTGGCGCGCTCCGGCGACAGGAACGGATCGAACGCGATCACCTTCATGCGCAGGCCGAGCGCACGGTCGGCAACGATCGATCCGATGTTGCCGCAGCCGACCACGCCGAGCACCTTGCCGGTGATCTCGACGCCCATGAAGCGGTTCTTCTCCCATTTGCCGGCCTGGGTCGAGGCGTCGGCCTGCGGGATCTCGCGGGCGAGCGCCAGCATCAGGGTGATGGCGTGCTCGGCGGTCGTGATCGAATTGCCGAACGGCGTGTTCATCACGATGATGCCCTTGGCCGTGGCGGCGGGGATCTCGACATTGTCGACGCCGATGCCGGCGCGGCCGATCACCTTGAGGTTGGTCGCCTTCTCCAGGATCTTGGCGGTCGCCTTGGTCGCGGAGCGGATCGCGAGACCGTCGTAATTGCCGATGATCTCGGCGAGCTTGTCCTTGTCCTTGCCGAGATTGGGCTGGAAGTCGACCTCGACGCCGCGATCCTTGAAGATCTGCACGGCAGCGGGCGAGAGCGCGTCGGAAATGAGAACTTTGGGTTTGGTCATGGGAATGTGTCCTTCACCGTCCCTGAGGGAGGATCGGCCCGAGGGCCGGAAATGCGTGAGTGACTCGGAAGCTTGTTGCTCTCCCTTTCCCCGTTCTTACGGGGCGAGGGTTGGGGTGAGGGGCAGCCGCAGGCGAAGTGCTCGTGGAGAGAGCCCCTCACCCGGATCGCTGCGCGACCCGGCCTCTCCCCGTAAGAACGGAGAGAGGCGAAGAACGAAAACTTACGCCGCCTTCGCGAGCTGCGCCTTGGTCTCGGCAAAAGCCCAGTCGATCCACTGCGTCAGCAGCTCGACATCCTTGGCCTCGACGGTGGCGCCGCACCAGATGCGCAAGCCCGCCGGTGCATCGCGGTAATACGCGAAGTCGTAACCGGCGCCTTCCTTCTCGATCAGCGCAACCAGCTTCTTGGAGAAGTCGGCCTGCGCGTCATCCGAGAGGGAGGTGATCGCGGGATCGGTGAACTTCAGGCACACCGAGGTGTTGGAGCGGATCGAAGCGTCCTTGGCCAGGAAGTCGATCCAGGGCGTCTTCGCCTTCCAGTCGGCCAGCACCTTGGTGTTGGCGTCGGCGCGCGCGATCAGCGCCTTGAGGCCGCCGATCGACTTGGCCCAGTTCAGCGCATCGAGATAGTCCTCGACGCACAGCATCGACGGCGTGTTGATGGTTTCGCCGACGAAAATGCCTTCGTTGATCTTGCCGCCCTTGGTCATGCGGAAGATCTTCGGCAGCGGCCAAGCCGGCTTGTAGGTCTCGAGCCGCTCCACCGCACGCGGCGACAGGATCAGCATGCCGTGCGCGGCTTCGCCGCCGAGCGCCTTCTGCCAGGAGAAGGTGACGACGTCGAGCTTGGCCCAGTCGAGGGCTTGCGCGAACGCGGCCGAGGTGGCGTCGCAAATGGTCAGGCCTTCGCGGGTCGCGCTGATCCAGTCGGCGTTCGGCACGCGGACGCCGGAGGTGGTGCCGTTCCAGGTGAAGACGACGTCGCTCTTGGGATCGACCTTGGAGAGGTCGGGAATCTCACCGTAAGCTGCATTCAGCTTGGTGACGTCCTTGAGCTTCAATTCCTTGACGATGTCGCTGACCCAGCCCTCACCGAAGGATTCCCAGGCGAGCGTGGTGACGGGCCGTGCACCGAGCAGCGACCACAGCGCCATCTCGACCGCGCCGGTATCGGAAGCCGGAACGATGCCGATGCGATAATCGGCCGGCACTTCAAGCACTTCGCGCGTCAGATCGATCGCGAGCTTGAGCTTGGTCTTGCCGACCTTCGCGCGATGCGAACGGCCGAGCGCTGCGTCCTTGAGATTTTGGGCGTTCCAGCCGGGGCGCTTGGCGCAGGGGCCGGAGGAGAAATGCGGCACGTTGGGCCGCGAAGCGGGCTTCGCTACAGTCATAATCTACCCTTCCAGATAGTAAGCCTCCCGTTGGGGGGAGGTGTCCCGCCGCGGCTGATACGGGAATCGGGAAGGGCAGTCAAG
The DNA here is from genome assembly GCF_053592855.1 of Bradyrhizobium sp. T-1. Classification (NCBI taxonomy): domain Bacteria; kingdom Pseudomonadati; phylum Pseudomonadota; class Alphaproteobacteria; order Hyphomicrobiales; family Nitrobacteraceae; genus Bradyrhizobium; species Bradyrhizobium sp. T-1. The sequence continues at coordinate 7,252,903 of NZ_CM132115.1, forward strand.
GAAGTTCAGGCGTCTCACGGGCCAGTGATGGCGCCTCCGGCGCGATACCGGGGGCCTCGACGGACGCGAGCGCGTTCAGCAAGTCCGTGGCCTCGCTGATCAATTGCGCGGCACGGCGGCGGCTGCCGACCTTCAAGATGCATTGGTCGTCGGCCAGCACAACGTAGTCGTTGCCGACCTTGATCATGGAATACTTTGTCATCGAAATCCCCGAACCGACCGAGCCCGGTGTCTGACGTTCCCGTAGCACCCTTCGTTCCCCGATCAACGTGAACGACGAACGGGTAGTTTATCAGCTGTTAAGATGAACGAACGCGCGATCCGATTTCGTTGATCGCGCAACGCGCACGGCGCACTGCGTCAAAAGCGGACAGTCATGCCGGCGTGACTCGACGCAAATCCAAGACGCTTGTAAAAGCGCTGCGCATCGACCCGGCTCGAATGCGTCAGCAATTCGACCAGATTGCAGCCGCGCGCTTTCGCTTCCGCGATCGCCCATTGCACCAATTGCTCACCGATGCCGCGATTGCGACAATCGGCGGCAACGCGCACGTCCTCGAGCAGACCACGAATGCCGCCTTGCGAGCTGATGCCAGCAAGCACCGCGAGTTGCAGGCAGCCAACCACCCTGCCCTCGCTCTCGGCGACGACCAGGGAGAGATTGGAATCGCGCTCGACCCGTTCGAAGGCCTGATAGTAGACGGCCGGCAACGGATCCTCGATGCGCTCGCGGGCGCGGCCGAGATGATCGTCGGCAAGCATCGCCACGATCGCAGGCAGGTCCGCGCGGCGCGCCGGACGGATGGAAACAGACCTATCGTTCATACCGGAAGCTCCAGACTCAACGCGAAGGACTCAACGACGCGAGACGCTCCGCGCGCGGTGCTCAGCGGGCCGGCGGCAGGCCAAGACAAGCCTCAGCCTCGCTGATCCAGCGGCCAATGGCCGCATAACGCCCGAGATCGAAACCACCTTCATGCGCCAGGCGGGTATAGGCGAGCAGCGAGACGTCGGCGAGCGAAACCTCGTCGCCGGCGAAAAAGCGGCTCGCGGCAAGATGCTGCTCCATGCGATCGAGCGCCGCATAGCCGCGCTTGACCTTGTCAGGATCGAGCTCGGAGGCATCCTTGCCGAGATAGACCATCTGGAAGCGGCATACCGCGATATAGGGCTCGTGGCTGTATTGCTCCCAGAAAAGCCATTCGTCCATCTTGGCGGCGGCAAAGGCGTCGCGCGGGACGAGCGCGCTGTCGCGGGCGAGATAGCGGATGATGGCGTTGGACTGCGCCAGCGTGCGGCCGTCGTCCAAGGCGATGGTCGGCACCTGGCCGGCGCCGTTCATCTCGAGAAATTGCGGCGTACGCGTCTCACCCTTGCGCGTATCGGTCTCGATCCAGCGATAGGGCAGCGCGAGCTTGTCGCAGACCCACTTCACCTTCAGGCAATTGCCGGAATTGCTGTCGCCGTAAATCCGCATCGCTGTCGCCCCATGTCGGGCGACAGAGCATCAGGGCGGAGATGACCTGTCAACCGCGACGAAGCGCAGCGGAGTCAGAACTTGTAGCCGAGGCCGGCGCGAACGGTGTTGATGCTGGTATCGACCTGCGAGGTGAAGCGAATGTATTCCCACTCGGCTCGCATGAAGAGACCGCCAACCAGGTTGACGTCCATACCAAGGCCGGCCGTGTAGCCGTAGATCAGGTGATTATGCTGCGTATCGTTCGCCGACAGCGGCTGCAGCGCCGTCCATGTCGTTCCGTTGGTGCTGACCGAATCGGTGACCAGGACCGAACGCGAGATATCGGCCTTACCGAGCGCGAGTCCGCCGAACATGTAGGGCAGGAAACAACCCCAGGCATAAGCCGCCCGTCCACGGAACGTCGCCAGGTCCGAGATCGCTATCGAGGCTGACGACGTGACCGCAACATCATGGAAGGCGCCGTCGGAAAGCGTGGTGCCGCTGACAAGCTCCTTGAACGCGTTGGATGAGCCGCCGTACGAGCCGTGCAGATAGCTCATTTCAAGACCGTAGACGACGTCTTCCCACTGCTCGTTATATCCGACGAAGACACCATAGCCGCTGGCGCGGCTCGATTGCTTGCCGAGCCCGAGATTCCATTGCGAGACCTGCATCTGCTCGATGACGTTATGGTCGAGCAAAGCAGAGAGCATGTTGGTGTTTGTGCCACTGAAGCTTTCGTCCGAAGATCCGTAACCGGCCTGGCCGCCGACATAGAAGCCCTGCCAGTTGACGTTGGACTTGCTCAGACCGTCGGTGAGACTGCCACGCAGGATCGGCAGATCCGGCATGTCGGCCGCGTGCGCGGCAGACACCGTCCCCAACATCACCGCCGCCAACAAAAGCCCACGCATTGCAACGCTCCATCGAACTCGAACTCTTGCTCGTGATCATGGCTCGTTAACCTTAACCAATGGTTGCGCCGGAGGCTTCCGTCGCCGCCAAGCGATGAAAAATACGCAAAGCAAAACGGCGCGGGATGATCCCGCGCCGTTAAGAGACGTTAAGCGATGGGGCTGAAGATCAGCCCTTGGTGACCAGCGGCGCCGGCGCGTAGGCGGGCGGGCTGTTGAGCTCCCAGCGCACGCCGAGCTTCAAGTCATGCGAGGTGATGTCCTTGAACTTGAAGACGTTGTTGGTGGTCGCGCCGGTGAAGTCCGACAGGATACCGGTCTGGCCCTCGCCAAGATTGACGTAGCTGTAGGCCAGTTCGAGGATCAGGTTCGGATTGACCTTGTAGGCGAGACCCGCGTGGGCAGCCCAGGCGAAATTCCACTTCGAACCCGTCGGAGCGGTGGCAAAGCTCGCGGTCGAGAACGGAAGATTGTTGATGCCCGTATCGGAGAAGTTCGCGATCGAAACCCGCGCTGTACCAACGCCGGCACCGACGAACGGGGTAATGCACCACCAGGTCCCGAGGTCGACATAGGCGTTCGCCAGGAACAGCCATTCGGACTTGCTGGCGCTGTAATTGTCGATGCCGTTGTAAGGCACGCCGCCTGCCGTACCGGTGAAACGATCGGTCGCCTTGAAGTTGGCGTTGCCCCGATACTGTCCGGTCACGTCGGCGCGGAACCAGTTGTTGAAGCGGTAGCCGGCGCCGAGGCCGTAGACGCCGCCGGTGTCGAAGGACGACTGCTGGTTGAACGAGGTGAGCTGCGAGTAAGCCGACTCGCGGGTGTAGTGGAGATCACTGGTCTTCTGGTTGCTGAAGCCGATGTCGCCGCGGAGATACCAGCCGCCGAAGTCCGCGGGCGGAGCCGGCGGCGCGTACATCGGAGGGGGCGCCGCGATCGGCATATCGGCGGCGAACGCCATCGACGAGATCAGGGATGCCGCACCCGCGGCAAGGAGAGACTTAACGCTACGCATTGGCTTCGTCCTTATGGCCGGTGAGGCTGAATACGGGCGCCCCACGTTCTGGAAACTCACGAGCCGGACGATGGCAGCAAATGCTTAAGCGCCACTTAACCCTAATTTTTAAGGTTGATTTTTTCTCACCGCACACGCGGATGCGGCGCAAGCGTTGCAGAAATGCGGCAGCTGGCGGACCGCAATTGCTAACGATGTATGAAGCCGCAGTGCAGCGAAGGAGGATTTGTTAACGCGCGTGCCGCGGCAGCTTCGGCAGGAACACCGCGAGCAGCCCGATCGCCGGCAGATAGGCGCAGACCTGGTAGACGAACTCGATCGAGGTGTGGTCGGCGAGCTTGCCGAGCACCGCAGCGCCAAGGCCGCCGATGCCGAAGGCGACACCGAAGAAGACGCCGGAGATCATGCCGAAACGGTGCGGCACCAGCTCCTGCGCAAACACGATGATCGACGACGTCGTCGAGGAGATGATCAGGCCGATGATCACCGAGAGCGCCGCGCTCGCATAGAGCCCAGCAAAGGGCAGCGCCAGCGTGAACGGCAGCGCGCCGAGGATCGAGATCCAGATCACGATCTTGCGGCCGAAGCGATCCCCGAGCGGCCCGCCGAAGAATGCGCCGACCGCGTTCGCCGCAAGGAAGATGAAGAGATAGATCTGGGCCGTCTGGGTCGACACGCCGAAACGGTCGATCAGGTAGAAGATGTAATAGCTCGACAGGCTGGAGACGTAGAGCTGCTTCGAGAACAGCAACGCCACCAGCACCAGCAGCGCGACCGCGACACGGCGCGAGCTCGGCGCATCGGGATGAGCCTGAACCGCCACCGTCTTCTTCGCCTTGATCTGCGGTTCGTACCAGCGGCCGATGCGCCAGAGGATGACGATCGCGAGGAACGCGATCGAGGAGAACCAGGCGATGCTGCCCTGCCCGAACGGAACGACGATGAGGGCCGCAAGCACCGGCCCCATCGAGGTGCCGAAGCTGCCGCCGAGCTGGAACACCGATTGCGCAAAGCCGTAACGGCCACCGGAGGCGAGCCGCGCAATGCGCGCCGACTCCGGATGAAACACCGCCGAGCCGAGACCGACCAGTGCCGCGGCAATCAGGATGACGAGATATTGCCGGGCGATGCTGAGCAGCAGCAGGCCGAAGAAGGTCGAGGCCATGCCGATCGACAGCGAATAAGGCTGCGCCTTCTTGTCGGTGTAGTGCCCGACCACCGGCTGCAGCAGCGAGGCCGTGAACTGGAAGGCCAGCGTGATCATGCCGATCTGCGCGAAGTCGAGCGCATAGGTATCCTTCAGGATCGGATACACCGAGGCGATCAGCGACTGCATGGTGTCGTTGAGGAAATGCGAGAAGCTGATGCCGGCGAGCACGACGTAGGCCGGCCCAGCGGCCGCCTTTGCAGCGGGCGCGACGCCGCTGATGACGACGGGCTCGGTCAGCGTTTCCTCTGAGACGACGACAGGCTTGTTCACTGGAGCATCCCGGCGCGGCAGATTGCCGCGACCGCTAGTTACGATGCACGGGGCGGCGGAACCACCGCCAATCACAAATGGCTGGGATGCGTGTGTGCTCTCATCTTACTCTCTCCCACAAGGGGAGAAGGAAGAGATCAGGCCGCGGCCTGGCCCAGCGCGGAGACGATGGTGTCGACGACGTCCTCGACCAGGACGCGATCCTCGCCTTCGCCCATGACGCGGATCACGGGCTCGGTGCCGGAGGAGCGGATCAGGAGGCGGCCGCAGCCGTTGAGCCGCTTCTCGCCGTCCGAGATCGCCGACTGCACATCGGAATTGTCGAGCGGCTTGCCGCCCTTGTGGCGGACGTTCTTGAGAATCTGCGGCAGCGGATCGAAGCGGTGGCAGACCTCCGACACCGGACGGCGCAGCTTCTGCACCACGGCCAGCACCTGCAGGGCGGCCACGAAGCCGTCGCCGGTGGTGGCGTAGTCGGACAGGATGATATGGCCGGACTGCTCGCCGCCGAGATTGTAGCCGCCGTTCAGCATCTGCTCGAGCACGTAGCGGTCGCCGACCGGGGTGCGCACGAGATCGATCCCGTGCTCTTTCAGGAAGCGCTCCAGCCCGAGGTTCGACATCACGGTCGCGACGATGCCCGGACGCGACAGCCGCCCATCTTCCTTCCAGCTCTGCGCGATCACCGCCAGCAGCTGGTCGCCGTCGACGACATGGCCGCGCTCGTCGACCAGGATGACGCGGTCGGCATCGCCATCGAGCGCAATGCCGATGTCGGCGCGCATCTCGCGCACCTTCCGCGACAGCGCTTCCGGCGAGGTCGAGCCGCAATCCTTGTTGATGTTGAAGCCGTCGGGCTCGACGCCGATCGGCACCACGTCGGCGCCCAATTCCCACAGCGCTTCCGGCACCACCTTGTAGGCGGCACCGTTGGCGCAATCGATCACGACGCGCAGGCCGTCGAGCGAAAGGTCGCGCGGCAGCGTGCGCTTGGCGAATTCGATGTAGCGGTCATGCACGCCGTCGATACGGCGGGCGCGGCCGAGGCTCGCGCTCTGGGCAAGACGCTTGTCGATGGGCTCGTCGAGCAGCTGCTCGATCTGCTTCTCGACGTCGTCGGAAAGCTTGAAGCCCTGCGGGCCGAACAGCTTGATGCCGTTGTCCTCGAACAGATTATGCGAGGCCGAGATCATGACGCCGAGATCGGCGCGCATCGACTTGGTCAGCATCGCCACCGCCGGCGTCGGCATCGGGCCGACCAGCAGCACGTCCATACCGACCGAGGTGAAGCCCGCGACCATCGCGTATTCGATCATGTAGCCGGACAGGCGGGTGTCCTTGCCGATCACGACCCGGTGGCGGTGGTCACCACGCTGAAACGCAAGGCCCGCGGCCTGGCCGACCTTGAGCGCGAGCTCCGGCGTGATCAGTCCGTTGGCGCGGCCCCGAATCCCGTCCGTCCCGAAATATTTGCGGCTCATATCGTCCCCCAAGCAACAACCAGGGATCCCCACAACAACCTCCGGGTGCCCGAACCGGCCCCGCATCCCTGATTTGCTGGGGTCTTATAATGCCTGCGCGCCTAAATTGGCTTCAAAAAATATGATAAATCGTTACGGAACCGGGAGCACCGCCGCCCTGCTAACCTATTGTTAACATTATATTTCCCAATGGATCACCTGGAACAGGGGGAATTTGGGCTAATCCGAACGCTTCACGTGGCCATCGCCGCGGCTCGGCGCCGGCTGGGTGACGTTGACGGGATCGGAACCCGGAAAGGTCTCTTCCAGGCCCTCCTCCAGCGCGTCGTCGAGGGCCTGCTTCTCCTTGATCTCTTCCGGCGAAGGTGCGGCGTGCGGCTTGGTCATGGCGTCCCTCCCGCAAACGATTTGGCTGCGCATCCAACCATGCTAGATGACCCCTCAATCTTCCAATGCAAGACTTCCGATGCAAGACGGGCCGGGGAACGTTCATGAAGCACATCACCTGTATCGACGATCTTCGCGCGCTGCATAAGCGCCGCGTGCCGAAGGCGTTTTTCGACTATTGCGACCGCGGCTCCTATGCCGAGGAAACGCTGCGCGCCAACCGCGAGGACATGCAGGCGATCAAGTTCCGCCAGCGCATCCTGGTCGACGTTTCCAAGCGCGACACCTCGACCACGATCCTCGGCGAGCCCTCGACCATGCCGCTGATCCTGGCGCCGGTCGGCCTGCTCGGCATGCAGCATGGCGACGGCGAAATTCACGCCTGCCGCGCGGCGCAGGCTGCCGGCATTCCGTTCACGCAGTCGACCATGTCGATCTGCTCGATCGAGGACATCGCGGCCAACGTCGAGAAGCCGTTCTGGTTCCAGCTCTACGTGATGAAGGACCGCGGCTTCATCAAGGATCTGGTCCAGCGCGCGATCGCGGCGAAGTGCAGCGCGCTGGTTCTCACCGTCGACCTCCAGGTGATCGGCCAGCGCCATGCCGACATCAAGAACGGCATGACGATCCCGCCGGAATGGACGCTGTCGAAGTTCATCGATTTCGCGACCAAGCCCGCCTGGGTCTCCGGCGTGCTGCAGGGCAAGCGCCGTACCTTCGGCAACATCGCCGGGCACGTGAAAAACACCGAGGACCTCAATCGCCTCGCCGAATGGACCGCCTCGCAGTTCGACACCTCGTTGAACTGGAAGGACGTCGAATGGATCCGCAGCATCTGGCCGGGCAAGCTCGTCATCAAGGGCATTCTCGACGTCGAGGACGCCGAGGAAGCCGCCAAGACCGGCGCGCAGGCGCTGGTCGTCTCCAACCATGGCGGCCGTCAGCTCGACGGCGCGCCGTCCTCGATCGAGGTGCTGCCCGAGATCGTCGATGCCGTCGGTGAGAAGATGGAGATCATGTTCGACGGCGGCATCCGCTCCGGCCAGGACGTGATGCGCGCGCTCGCGCTCGGCGCAAAGTCCTGCATGATCGGCCGCGCTTATGCTTACGGGCTGGGCGCCGGCGGCCAGGCCGGCGTCGCCAAGGCGATCGACATCATCCAGAAGGAGCTGCTCACGACCATGGGCCTGTGCGGCGTCAACAGGATCGACGAGATCGACGATCATATCATTGCGGTGGCGCCGTAACGGCATGCCGTAGGGTGGTGGAAAGCAGCCACGACATACTCAGCAGTCGTCCCGGCGCAGGCCGGGCCCCATAACCACAGGGAGTGGATTGGCGATGACTGTTAGTTATTCGGCCTTCGCGCGGGACTGATACCTGCGCCCATCGATGGATCACGCGGTATGGTCCCGGCCTTCGCCGGGACGACGCCGAGGGTGTAGCGGCAGCCGCTTCCTTCACCTCACATCGGCGGCGCAATTCCGTCTCGGCCGACATTGACCCGGTTCGCCTCGAGCGTGCCGTCGTCCTTCTTCGCCGCGCCGAAAATGATCAGCTTGGCGCCGGGCTTCACTTCCGACTTGTCGCTGGCGACGAAGGTGACGATCGGGGTGTCCGGCGGCACCACGACTTTCTTCTCGCCGTCCTTGTATTTGACCGTGATGTTCTGGCCGTCGCTACCCTTCACCGTCTGCGCCACGGTCGCGTTGGTCATGGTTGAGTTGGCGCGGGCGTCCCAGGGACGGAAGCCTTCGGCGGCGCCCCGCTGGTTCTCCGGGAAGATATGGACGGCAATGGCCTTCTGCGTGCCGTCGGGCTCGGGCATGGCGGTGACGCCGATATAGGAGCCTTCCTTGATCTCGGAGAGTTCGGTCTTTACCACGGCGAAGACGGCGACGTTGTCGGTCATCTTCACCTTCACCTCAGTGCCCTCGCGCGTCTTGATGCCGAGCGTGCTGCCGTCGACGCTTTCGATGATGCCGCGAATGCGAACGGTCGGCGCCTGCTGCGCCGAAACGGTTGAAATGAAGATGCAGGTGGCAAAGGCAGCCACGACAGCGCGCGGCACCCAGTTGTTCGGCTTCGGCATGATTGTCCCTTCAGGGTTTGCGACGATCAATCACGGCAAACCCCATGCGATCGCCGCTATTCCCTGAATTCCCGATCACATCGGCGGTGTCAGGCCATCACGGCCGACGCTGACGCGATTGGTCTCGAACGAGCCGTCGGGCAATTGCTTCATGAATGCAATGACCTTGGCGCCGGCCTTCAGCTCAGCCTTGTCGCCGGGAACGAAGGTCACGACCGGTGTCATATCGGAGACGAAGACCTTCTTCTCGCCGTCCTTGTACTTCACGAGCAGCGTATGGCCGTCATTGCCGACCACGCTCTCCGACACGGTGGCGTTGGTCATGCTGGAATTCGGCTTGAGATCATAGGGCCGCGAGCCCTCCCCGGTGCCGCGCATGCTCTCCGGAAACACGTGGACCTCGACGGCGTTCTGGGCACCGTCCGGTCCCGGCACGGTGGTGGCGCCGACGAAAGACCCGACCTTGATGTCGGTGAGCGAAATCTTGGTGACGCCGGCCACGCGGACGTCGGAGGCGATGTGGAGCTTGATGTCCTCACCGCTGCGCGATTTGACCTGCATCGTGTCGCCATCGACGCTCTCGATCGTGCCGCGCACGCGAGTCGGCACCGGCGCCTTTTGCGCGACGGCTGCGAGAGTGGACGCCGCCACCATCGCGACGGCGATGAGCGGGCGCGTGAAACTGGCACGTTGGATCGTCATGAATGTCTCCGATTATCCCCACGGGGTTAGAACGCCGGAGACGGCGCACTATTCTCTCAAGTCTTTGTGAGATCGGCCTCGACCAGCGCGCGCAGCTCGGCAGTCACCTTGGGGCGTTGGCCGAACCACAGCTCGAAGCCGCGCACCGCCTGGTGCAACAGCATGCCGAGCCCGTCGGCGGTCTTCAGCCCACGGGCCCTGGCGGCCGCAAGCAGCGGCGTCACCAGGGGGACATAGACGAGGTCGGCGACGACGGCGCCTTGCTGCAGCCGCGTCACATCGACCTCGAGCGCGGGCTGGCCGTGCATGCCGAGCGAGGTCGTGTTCACGAGAAGCTTTGCCCGCGGCAGGATCTCGTTGATCCCGTCCCAGGCAAGCGGATGCACGTTCGGCCCGAACTGCGCCGCCAGCGCCTCGGCCCGCGCCGGAGTGCGGTTGGCGAGATGGACGCGGCCAAAGCCGCGTTCGAGCAGGCCGAACACGACCGCGCGCGAGGAGCCGCCGGCCCCCAGCACCAGCGCCTCGTCGGCCTTGTCCCAGCCGGGTGCGCTGGCGTCGAGATTGCCAAGAAAGCCCTCGACATCCGTGTTGGTCGAGCGCAGTTCGCCACCTTCGAACCACAGCGTATTGGCGGCGCCCACGGCCCTGGCGCGCGCATCCGGCGTCGAGAGCGCCAGCACGCCTTCCTTGTGCGGGATGGTGACGTTGGCGCCGACAAAGCCGCGCAGCGACAGCCGCAGCACGAAATCGCGCAGGTCCTCGGGCGGAACGGCCTCGATGACATAGCCGCCTTCGATGCCGAGCGTGCGCAGCCAGTAGTGATGGATCAGCGGCGAGCGCGAATGTGCTGCCGGCCATCCGATCAAGCAGGCTGCTGGAGCCTTGGTCACGGTCATCCTTCCCTCGGGTCGCGTTCGAGGGCGATCCATTTCGCGTCCGGCCGGTCCTGTCAAGCAGGCGGAGGCTACACCGTGGCTTCGGCCGCGCCGGGGGCTGCCTTGATATCCGCGACCGCGCGCTCGATGGTCTGACGATAACGCGCGCGTCGCGGGCCCACACCGTGCGTCAGCAAGGCACGGCGGACCGTGGGCGAAGCCCCCGTGATGAACAGCCGGATGCCCTGGCGCTGGGCTTTGGCCGCGACGCGCCCCAACACATTCGCCGCCGTCGAGTCCAGGAACGGCACCGCCGCGAAATCGACGACGAGCGCCTTGCGCTTGTCGGCGATGCCGTCGAGCACGCCGCCGATGGCCGACGCCGCACCGAAGAAGAACGCACCGGTGATGCGGTAGACCAGCACGTCGCGATCGACCGCAAGCGCGGGATCATAAGGCACGCGTTCGCCATTGCCGTCATCGGGCCGATCCGCCGCGACCAGCGGCGAGCGCTCCTCGATGCCGGTCATCTCGGCCATGCGATGGATGAACAGCACCGCGCCGAGCGCGAAGCCGACCAGGATGCCTTCGGTCAGATCGCGGAAGATCGTGAGCAGGAAGGTCGCGAGCAGAACGACGGCATCGCCCCAGGAGGAGCGCAAAAGCGTGGCGAATTCGTGCTTCTCCGCCATGGTCCAGGCCACCACCACGAGCACGGCGGCGAGCGCGGCGAGCGGGATGTAGCTTGCAAGCGGCGCCGCGATCAGCATGAACAGCAGCAGAAACACCGAATGCAGCATGCCTGCCAGCGGCCCGCGGGCGCCGGCGCGGATGTTGGTCGCGGTGCGCGCGATCAGGCCGGTGACGCAGATGCCGCCGAACAGCGCCGAACCGATATTGGCGGCGCCTTGCGCGACGAGCTCGCAATTGGAGCGGTGACGGCGGCCGGTCATGCCGTCGGCGACCACTGCCGACAGCAGCGATTCGATGGCCGCGAGCAGCGCGAAGGAGATCGCATCCGGCAGCACCGCTTTCGCCTTCTCGAACGAAAACGCCGGCAGCGCCGGCGACGGCAATTCGCGCGGGATGCCGCCGAAGCGCGATCCGATCGTCTCAATCGGCAGCGACAGCACGGCGGTCGCGACCGCCGCGAGCACGACCGCGATCAGGATCCCGGGCCAGGACGGCCGCCAGCGACGCAGGCCGGCAATCACGACGATGCTGCCGATCGCGACCGCGACCGCGGACGGATTGACGGTGTGCAGGCCTCCGGCGAGCGCCATGAGCTTCGGAAGGAACTCGCTCGGCTCCTTCGAGACAAGCGTGATCCCGCCGAGATCGCGGAGCTGGCTCGCAAAGATGATCACGGCGATGCCGGCGGTGAAGCCGACCGTCACCGGATAGGGAATGAACTTGATGTAGGTACCGATCCGCAGGAAACCCGCGGCAATCAGAAAGAGACCCGCCATCAGAGTGGCGAGGATCACGCCGTCGGCGCCGTGACGCTCGGCGGTCGCCGCAACCAGCACGATGAAGGCGCCGGCCGGTCCGCCGATCTGGAACCGGCTGCCGCCGAGCAGCGAGGCGATGAAGCCGCCGGCCACGGCGGTGTAGAGGCCGCGATCCGGCGTCACGCCCGAGGCGATCGCGATCGCCATCGACAGCGGCAGCGCGACGATCGCAACCGTGAGGCCTGCGAACACATCGGCGCGGAAGTCCGCGAGCCCATACCCCTCGCGCCAGACGGTGACGAGTTTTGGCATGTACAGTTCGGCAAAGGTCGGCTGACGCAGCCGAGATAGCCCGCTTGCGTGATCGCTTGTGATGCTCATTTCAGCAAAGTGCTCCGCTGGCCCCACAATGCTCCGATGCATCGTGCGTCCCGTGTTGCCGAGGTGCGACGATGCGCTAGCCCATCTTGATCTCGAGCACGATCAACGCGCGATCATGCCCCAACGCGACGCGGTGGCCCCGGCTCCTTGAGGCGAACGCCGCGTCCGCCGCTGTCGCTGCGGACCTGTTCGCCGATCAGCTCGACGCCGGCCCGATCGAACGCCTCGACCACCTTGATCAAAGTCTCGACCACGCCGCGCACATTGCCGGTCGAGGCCTCCATCCGCTGGATGGTCGGCAACGATACGCCGGCGAGCTCGGCCAGGGTTTTCTGGTCGATGCCAAGCAACGCGCGGGCTGCCCGCATCTGGAATGACGTGATCACCTTGGCCTCACGTATCAGAACTTATAAGTGATATCTAGTACATATACAATGATGTAAAATACATCATATGGAGGCGAACGCAAGTGCCTCCTCCGTCATTGCGAGCGCAGTGGACGGGATCAAGGGCGACGGCCCGGCTGCAGCAGCGGGCCGTGCATCCTTCGAAGCTCCCACGGGACGCGTTGCGTCCCATGGCTCGGACCTCCAGCGACAACGGCTTCGCCGTCGCGCGGGGATGACGGAGCTAGGGCTCCGCTGCGTTCGCGATGACGTGTGGAGAGGCGCGGCCTTGCATGAAAACGCCGCGCGCACGGAGAAAGCTCCTCGCTCCCTCTCCCCGTGAAGAACGGGGAGAGGGAGTGAGAGAGTGGCGCCTGCCTGACCGCGCTTACCGCGCGGAGCCGATCACGCCGCGTGCTGATGCGCAGCGATGATCTGATCGGCGGCTCGTCCCGTGACTTCGGCCATGTGGTCGAACTGACGGGTGAAGCTGCCGGCACCGGCCGTGGCCGAACGGAGCTCGACGATCAGCTCGCCGATCTCGGCTTCGGGCATCATGGCGCGCACGCAGTCCCAGCCGCTCCAGCCGTCGCGGGTGTCGAAGCCGAGGATCTGGCCGCGCCGCGCCGACAGGATCGCGTTGATCTTGGCGGTGGCGTCGGTCGGACAGACGATCTCGACCACGTGGATCGGCTCCAGCAACACCGACTGACATTGCGGCAGGCCTTCGTTCAATCCGACCCGCGCCGCCGTGCGGAAGGCCAGGTCGGAGGAGTCGACGCTGTGATAGGAGCCGTCGGTCAGCGTCACCTGCAGATCGGTCACGGGGAAGCCGAGCGGACCGCGCGCGAGCCCGTCGACAACGCCCTCCTCCACCGCGCCGATATAGTTGCGCGGCACCGCGCCGCCGACGACCTTCTCGGCGAACTTGAAACCCTCGCCGCGCGGCAGCGGCTTGATGTCGAGCACGACATCGCCGAACTGGCCGTGACCGCCGGACTGCTTCTTGTGGCGGCCGCGCTGGGTGATCGGCTTGCGGATGGTCTCTTGGTAGCCGATCGCCGGCGGATGCGAGGCAATCTTGACGCCGAAGCGGTCGCTCAACCGCTCGTTTGCGACGCGCAGGTGCATCTCGCCCTGCCCCCACAGCACGGTGTCGTGGGTCTGGGCGTTCTGCACGACGACGAGCGACGGATCCTCTTCGTGCAGTCGCATTAAGGCCTGGCCGAGCTTGACGTCGTCCTTGCGATCGGTGGCAGCAACCGACATGGCGAGCACCGGTGGCGTCGGCTCCGAGGCTGCAAGAGCAGCCGGCGCGGTCTTGCCGCTCGAGACGGTGTCGCCGGTCTTGACCGCATCAAGCTTGGCGAGCGCCACGGTGTCACCGGCTTCGGCCGAGGCACGCTTGCTGTCGTAAGCGCCGCTCACGGCGAGAATACCGGAGATGCGGCTCACACCGCCGGAGGAGGATTGCAGCGTGGCACCGTCGTCGAGATGGCCGCCGAGCAGCCGCGTCAGCGACAGCTTTCCGCCGTGCTGCGAGTGCAGAGTCTTGAAGACGAAGCCAAGAGCGTCCTTCGCAGCGGGCGCGCCGAGACGTTTTGCGGTCTCGGCAATGCCGGGCGCCTCATGGCGCAGCGCCTTCATCAGACGCAGCACGCCGTTCTCGCGCGCGGCCGCGCCGAGGAGGACGGGGCAAATCAGCCCCTCACGCAATTCGCGGGCGAGGTCGTCGAACACGGCATCGCGCGGCGGCTGGATATCTTCCAGCAATTGCTCCATCAGCGCGTCGTCGTGATCGGCGAGCTTCTCCAGCATCGAGAAGCGGGCTTCCTTCTCGCGATCGAGATTGCCGCCGTCGAGCGCAACCACCTCGGAGGCCTTGTGCTCGCGATAGATGAACGCACGTTCCAGCGCGAGATCGACAAAGCCTTCGATCAGCTCGCCCTTCCAGATCGGGATCTGGCGCAGCACCAGCGGCACGCGCGAAGCGGGCTGCAGCATCGCGAGCGTCTCGCGGATGCGCTCGTTGGCGCGGTCGATCTTGTTGAGGAACAGGAAGCGCGGGATCTTCAGCTCTTCCAGCTCGCGCAGGATGATCTGAAGCTGCGGCAGCTTCTTCTCGTCGGCCTCGCAGACCACGACGGCGGCATCGACGGCAGGAAGCGCGGCGCGCATGTCGTGGGCAAACTCGACGGAACCGGGACAATCGAGGAAGGTGTAGCTGTCGCCCATGAAACTCGTGGTGGCGGCAGTGAGCCCGACAGTCATCTTGTGATGACGGGCCTCGGGGGTGGCGTCGCCGACGGAAGTTCCGGCGTCGACGCTGCCGGCGCGGGGGATTGCACTCGTGCGCGCCAGGATTGCTTCGAGAAGTGTGGTTTTACCGCTTTGGAAAGGGCCCACCAGCGCAATGCACCGTGGACCTCGGGGACTTCTGACGTCTTGTCCCATTCGCCGCCTCCTTGGTGTGGAGCTCGGCCCATGATTGGGTCGGCAAACGCAGATGCTCTGCCCGTCCCCGAGATTTGGCAAGCGTCAAACGTCGCTGCGGTGCGTCGTCAGTGTTCCACCTCTCCCCGCTGGGGAGAGGTCAAGAGAAAGCCTCGTCTGCAAATATCTCAACGGCCCGGACGAAGTTCCAGGCTTTCGAGTCCGGCCGCAACGTTGAGCCCGACCTGCCCCTGCACGCTGAGCGGCTGAAGCGCGATCGAGTTGTTGGAGCCGCCGACCAGCACATTGCCGCCGAGGCCGACGCCCACCGAGGCGCTGCCTTGCGCGCCGGCATAATCGCCGGAGAGATCGCCGGGGCCGAGCCGATTGACCGGCGCGAACACGCCCCAGGCGAGCGCCGTCTCCTGGGTGATGCCGATGTCAAGGCCGACTTTGCGGATCGTCGCGACGTAGCGATCTTCGGGCAGACCGTCGGCGCGCAGCACGCAGCCGAGATGGGTCACCGATCCCACCACAAAACCGATGCTCGCGCCGCCGCGGCATTCCAGCACGCCGACCTTCACCAAGCGCGACTGTGCACTGGCGCCCGCGACGGAGACGACGAGGCTCGCGGCAGTGAGCCCGGCGAGGAGGAGTGAGCGGCGCATGAAAATCTCCGGCGATGAATGTGATGCGGGCAGAGAGGGCGCGCTGCAAGCGACGCGCGATGGTCTATGCCACAAGAGTGTTGTGGGTGCCAGATCGGAGGGCATCTAAAATCGAACGCGCGGATAGAGCCCCTCACCCCACCCTCTCCCCGTAAGAACGGGGCGAGGGAGTGCACGAGTGTGCGCCCCTTACCGTGGCAATCAATAGAACGCGCTAGCGGACGCGAGCCAACCTCTCCCCGCCCTTCTGCGGGGAGAGGTCGGATTGCCCCGGCGATGCGAAGCATCGTCCGGCAGCAATCCGGGTGAGGGGGTCGAGCACGATGCCGGCCAGAGCAACAGCCCATCCGACTCCACCCAATCGAAACACGCATAAAAAAGGCCCGCCGAAGCGGGCCTTTCCAATTTGCATGTCGCGACAGGCCTAGCGCAGATTACCGCAGAAGCGCTGGATGCGCTTGCAGGCGTCTTCGAGATCCGAGGTCTTGGTCGCGTAGGAGATGCGGAACGCCGGGCCGAGGCCGAAGGCCGAGCCCTGCACCACGGCGACGCCTTCGGTCTCCAGGAGCTCGGTGACGAACTGCTCGTCGTTGGAGATCACATTGCCCGACGGCGCCTTCTTGCCGATCGTGCCGGCGCAGGACGGATAGACGTAGAACGCGCCCTCGGGGCGCGGGCACTCGATGCCGTTCGCCTGGTTGAGCATGGAGACGACGAGGTCGCGGCGCTCCTTGAACACCTTGTTGTTGGCAGGGATGAAGTCTTGCGGACCGTTCAGCGCTTCCACCGATGCCCACTGCGCGATCGAGCAGGGGTTCGAGGTCGACTGCGACTGGATGGTCGACATCGCCTTGATGAGCTGAGCCGGACCGCCGGCATAACCGATACGCCAGCCGGTCATGCAATACGCCTTCGAGACACCGTTCACGGTGAGCGTGCGGTCGTAGAGGCTGGGCTCGACCTGCGCGACGGTGGTGAACTGGAAGTCGTCATAGACGAGGTGCTCGTACATGTCGTCGGTCATCACCCACACATGCGGATGCCTGACCAGCACGTCGGTGAGCGCCTTGAGCTCGGCCTTGGTGTAGGCCGCGCCGGTCGGGTTCGACGGCGAGCACAGGATCACCCATTTGGTCTTGGGTGTGATCGCGCGCTCGAGCGCCTCGGCCCCGAGCTTGAAGCCGGTCGCGGCGGTGCAGACCACCGGCACCGGCTCGCCGCCGGCGAGCGCCACCATCTCGGGATAGCTGACCCAATAGGGCGCGGGGATGATCACCTCGTCGCCCGGATTGATGGTCGCCATCAGCGCGTTGTAGAGCACCTGCTTGCCGCCGGTGCCGACGATGATCTGGTTCGGCTTGTAGGCCACGCCGTTCTCGCGCTGAAACTTCGCGATGATGGCTTCCTTCAGCTCAGGGATACCGTCGACCGCGGTGTACTTGGTCTTGCCGGCTTCAATGGCGCGGATCGCCGCCAGCTTGATGTTCGCGGGCGTATCGAAGTCGGGCTCGCCGGCGCCGAGGCCGATGACGTTGCGGCCCGCCGCTTTCAGCGCGCGTGCTTTATCCGTGACCGCGATGGTCGCGGACGGCTTCACACGGTCGAGCGCAGCGGCAAGGAAGGACATCGTCATCTCCTGACAAGCGTCGTGAACCCTTTGGCCTCACGACTCCAATTGTGGGAATGCAGACACCCTAAAACGTGTGCCGCTGCACCGCAAGAAACTTCGGCCCGATCTCGCAAAAGTTTACCGATTTCCTGCGGCCGGAGGCTCGATTTCCCGCAATTTTCCGTAACTTTGCCGGGCAAACCGCTCATATCCGGCAAGCCTTGTCCTCGGAGCAATTTTGCGTGTTGCGTGCCGCTACGAAACCAGCACGCCGTCATGCCCGGGCTTGTCCCGCCTGCCCGCCCGAAGCCGCTTCGGCGAGGCGAAGGCCCGGGCATCCGCGTTCTTCGTTCCGCGGGGCAAGGCGTGGATGGCCGGGACAAGCCCGACCATGACGATGTGGAAGCATCAACGGCCTAAATCCAACAGCTCCCGCTCTCTCGCACACGATCGCGCGAAGCGATGAGTCGCGCATGCTGACGCAAGCGTGATCTGATTTGCAAATCGCTGCGAACATGATCTTCTCTGGCGTTGCAGTGCGGTAGGCGTTTCGAGTTTTTCTATGGACCAGCCCTTGCGGCGGATTCGCATCGGCATCATTGTTTAGCCGCGGTCCGGGGCAACACGCACCGCACCTTCCCGTCCTTGGAATCGAACTCCCAGAATGTACAAGCTCTATTCGATGCAACGCTCGGGCAACAGCTACAAGGTCCGCCTTGCGCTGGCGCTGTTGAACGTACCCTACGAAGCGGTCGAGGTGGACATTCTGCGCGGCGAGAGCCGCACGCCGGACTTTCTGACCAAAAACCCGTCCGGCCAGGTGCCGTTGCTCGAGGTCGGCGACAGCCGCTTCCTCGCCGAGTCCAACGCCATCCTCTGGTACGTCGCGGTCGGTACGCCGCTCGCGCCGGAGAACCGGATCGATCGCGCCGAGGCGCTGCAATGGATGTTCTTCGAGCAGCACGCGCTCGAGCCCAACATCGGCGCCGCCTATTTCTGGCTGTCGCTGGTCAAGGGCGGCCGCGACCTGCAGACCCACGCGCTCGAGGACTGGATGGAGCGCGGCTATGGCGCGCTCCAGGTGATGGAGAACCACCTCAGGACCAACGCCTACTTCGCCGCGCGCCAGCTCACGGTCGCCGACATCGCCCTGTACGGCTACACCCACCTCGCCGACCGCTGCGATTTTGACCTGGAGCCTTTTCCGGCGATCCGGGACTGGCTGAAGCGCGTCGAGGCTGCGCCCGGCTTCGTGACGATGGACTGGCGCCCCGCCGACATCGACGACCCCGCCAGCATCGCCGCCGGCGCCTGAAACCGGTGAAGCGTTAAGAAATAGCGGGCATGGCGTTAACCTTTGCCGCAATCCTGCCGTTTTCAGAGCGATCACCGCCGCAATATTGCCAGTTGAAATTGTGAAATTGTCCGGCGTCGCGGGTGATTCGCTCGCACGTTGAAGGATTTAGACCATGATTCGGGCGTCCGGCACGGTCGGCTTTCAGAGCCAAACCGATACGGTCTCGTCTTCCCGGCTAACCAACGCGGTGGCGGCCTCGCTCGCCGTTGCGGCGCTGTCGCTGTGTCTGATCGTTACCCTCACGGTACTGTCGACCAAGGCGACCATGGCGATGGGCCTGCCGGTCTGATCCCCGTTTCATCCTCAACAGCCTTCAAGGTGCCGCGCAGCCTCGCGCCGACCGGCATCGCGACAGGACAATGATGAAATCGCCTGTGGTCATCGTCGCAATCACCCTGACCGCGGCCATCCTGGTCGCGGCATCGCTGCTGATTTTCGTCGGCACCCGCAAGGGTCCGGGAATATCGACGCTGAATGCGCCCGCGCCGCAACAGCGCGTCATGCACGCGCATTTGGCCTAAAATGATCTGAAAGCTTTGGACGTGCCTGCAAGCGCCCCTTAAGTGCGCCGCGCGAAACCGGCTTGCGTTCGCGCAACCATAGGTCAGTCTGACCGCCTTATCTCGTTCAGGGAGGAACGAGCGAGGGTCCATGCGGTTCGGATGGCGAGCCATTTCCGGTCCCGTGCTGACGGCAGCGATCGCACTGCTGGCGATTCTGCTCGACCGTCATGCGCCCGCGCTCTCGTTGGCACCGCTGTTCGTCTGTATCGTGGCGTTGGCCGGTTCGCTCTCGGGCTTTGCGTCAGCGCTCGGCAGCGCCGCCATCGCCGTGATCGGCGCGGCGCTGCTCGCGCTCAGCCAGCGCACCGCGCCCGGCTTTGCCGCGGCCGATCTCGCGCAACTCGGGCTGCTGGCGCTGACCACCGCCGGCACAGCAGGCATCACCGGGTTGATGCGCGAGCGCCTGCTCGATGCCTTTGCCGCCGAGCGGCACAACCATGCCACCGCCGCGCGCCTGTCGGCCGCGCTCGACCGGGTCGATATCGGCATCGTGCTGCTCGATGCCGAGACCCGCGCCGAATTCATCAACCGCGCCTTCCGCGATTATTTCGCACTGCCGGACGAGAAGGCCGACGACAAGCCGCCCTTCATCGCGCTGATGTATCACGGCCGCGACACCGGCGCATTCGAGCTGCCGGAGGATGAGCTCGGCGTCTTCATCGCACAGCGCATGGAGATGGTGCGGATCGGCGACGCCACGCCGATCAACATCAATTTGCGCAACGGCGAGGTGCTGCGTTTCGTCTGCACCGCGCTGCCCGACGGCGGCCGCATGCTGAGCTATACGCCGGTGACCGACCTCGTGCGCCACACCGATGCGCCCGGGCGCGCCGACTACTACCGCTCGTTGCGCGATCCCACCGGGCGGAAGCTGATCCGATACCTGCGCGTGGCGGAGTGATGTGCGACGTCGCAATTGATCGATGCGCCCCTCATCACGTATGAAGGACGCTTCATCGGCCCGCGGATTTCCCAGATGTCGCTCACCATTCGCTCCGTCACCCGGCAGGACTACGATCAATGGCTGCCGTTGTGGGACGGCTATAACGCCTTCTATGGCCGCTCGGGCCCGACTGCACTCGCACCCGAGATCACGCGCATGACCTGGCAGCGCTTCTTCGATGCCTATGAGCCGGTGCATGCGCTGGTTGCCGAAAGCGATGGCCGCCTGCTCGGGCTCACGCATTATCTGTTCCATCGCAGCACCACCGCGATCGAGCCGTCCTGCTATTTGCAGGACCTGTTCACGCTGGAAGCGTCCCGCGGCAAGGGCGTCGCCTCGGCGCTGATCTATGGCGTCTATGAGCGGGCCAAGCTCGCGGGCGCGCCGCGCGTCTACTGGCAGACGCACGAGACCAACACCACCGCGCAGAGCCTGTACGACAAGGTCGCGGAGCGCTCCGGCTTCATCGTCTATCGCAAGCTGTTCTAATCCCCCGCCGCACCCTGTGGATAACTCCCTTTGTCACCGGGGCGTTACACACCGGGGCTAGGCTGCAGTCGCGTCTGATCAGGCCCCCCGTCACCGATCAAGCGCCCCAAGCGGTCCCCGTCAGTCGCCGCGTCTGACAGGGGCCGCGTTTTTTTGTCCGTCTCTCTTTGCCAGCATGGCAGCAACGCGGCCAGCCGCTTGCCGGTGCAGCGCACCGCGGTCACAATGGGCGCCTGCTTCGTTCTGACAGGATCTCCCATGGAAATTCGTAATCTCGGCGGCTCCGGCCTGCGCGTGTCTGCGGTCGGGCTCGGCTGCAACAATTTCGGCCAGCGCACCGACCTGGAAACCTCGCGCAAGGTGATCCATCGCGCGATCGATCTCGGCATCACGCTGTTCGACACCGCCGACATCTATGCCGGCCAGGGCGGTTCGGAGACGGTGCTCGGCACCGTGCTCGGCGACCGCCGCAAGGACATCTTGCTCGCCACCAAATATTCCAAGCCGATGGCGGCCGACGGCACCAAGCAGGGCGCCTCGCGCCGCTACATCATGAACGCGGTCGAGGCCAGCCTGACGCGGCTCAAGACCGACTACATCGACCTCTATCAGCAGCATGATTACGATCCGCTGACGCCGATGGAAGAGACGCTGCGCGCGCTCGACGATCTCGTCCGCCAGGGCAAGGTCCGCTACATCGGCCACTCCAACTTTCCGGCGTGGCGCATCGCGGAAGCCGAGTTCACCGCGCGCGCGATGAATGTCAGCCGCTTCGTCTCGGCCCAGGACGAGTACAGCCTCGTCGTCCGCGACATCGAGAAGGATTTGCTGCCCGCAGCCCAGGAGTACAAGCTCGGCCTGTTGCCGTTCTTCCCGCTGGCGAGCGGTCTTCTGACCGGCAAATACCAGCGCGGCGCGACAGCTCCGGCCGACACGCGCTTCGGCAAGGCGCCGGCGCTGCGCGACCGCTACGTGACCCCACGCAACGAGGACATCGTCGAGAAGCTCCAGGCCTTTGCCAAGGCGCGCGGCCACTCGATGCTCGAGCTCGCCTTCTCCTGGCTCGCCGCCCGTCCGCAGGTGTCGAGCGTGATCGCAGGCGCCACCCGCGTCGAGCAGATCGAGCAGAACGTCAAGGCGATCGCCTGGCAGCTCAGCGCGGATGATCTCGCCGAGATCGACAAGATCACGAAGGGCTGATCCTTACGGCGCGGCGCTACTTCGTGCCGCGCCCCACCGTCTGCATCACTTCAAAACCTTCAAACTGGGGATGGCCGAGATAGAGCGGCTTGTTGTCGCCGGCACGGGCGTGCGCCGCGCGAAACGCCTCCGACCTGGTCCAGGCCTCGAACGCCGCGTGGTTCGCCCACACGGTGTGCGAGGCATAGAGCGTGTGGTCCTCGAGCTCGGGCCCTCTGAGCAGATGGAATTCGACGAAGCCCGGCACCTTGTCCAGATGCGTGTCGCGCGACGCCCAGACCTGTTCGAAGGCTGATTCCGAACCCTTGGCGACACGGAAGCGGTTCATGGCGATGTACATGCGGGTGGCCTCCTGATGTGAGCGAAGCACCGCTATCTCACTCCCTCGCTCCGTTCTTACGGGGAGCAGGTGGGGTGAGGGGCCGCCTCCGCGAGTTTGGTCCAGATTGTAGGCGATATGCATGACCTTCGCACGATCGTTGTGCGAGTCGGATGGACCGCTGCTTTGGCAAACGATGTGCACTGCCCCTCACCCGGATCGCTACGCGATCCGACCTCTCCCCGCAAAAGAGCGGGGAGAGGCTAAATTACCAATCCCTTCATCGGCCTTACGCCCGCGCTGTCGGGGAACACCGTCTCGGACAGCACGCGATCCGACAGGCCGAACTGTCCCTGCAGCACGCCCTTGATCACGGAGCGCAGGTCGGTGGTGGGCTTGAGGTCGCGGGCCTCGAAGAGGTTGGCAGGCTTGAGGCCCGGCCAGTCGGAGATGACACGACCACCCTTCACGGCGCCGCCGGCGAGCAGCGCGATGGTGCCGGTGCCATGGTCGGTGCCGTCGGTGCCGTTGATGCGCGCGGTGCGGCCGAACTCGGTGGCGACGATGACGGCGGTGTCGCGCCAGCGATCCCCCAAGCCGCTTTCGAATTCAGCGAGCGCGCCATCGAGCCCACCGAGCAGGAAGGCGAGCCGCCCCACCGGGCCGCCTTCATTGGCATGCGTATCCCAGCCGTCGAAAGCGAGTGCGGCGATACGCGGACCGTCGGCGGCGGCCATCAGCTTGGCCGCGCCGCGCGCGACCTGCCGCATCTGCGCGACCTGGTTGCCGGGCTTCGGCTTCATGTCGTCGCCGCTCGCGGCCTTCTCCAGCTGAAGCCCTTGCGACAGCGCCGAGGCCAGCGCGGGATCGCGATGGCGATAGAGATCGACCAGCCGCATCGCGGTGTCGTCGTCGGCCTGCGGCAGCGCGACGGGCGCCCAGCCGACCGTCGGCGCACTGCCGCGCAGCACCAGCGGCGTGGTCGGACCGATCGCCAGCCCGCTCGACACACGCTCGCCGCGCGGCAGCGCTTCGAGCGCGCGGTTGAGCCAGCCGGACTGCACGCGGCCCGGCCCGGCATAGCCGCTCTCGAGCACGTCCTGGCCGTCGAAATGCGAGCGATCGCGATACGGCGTCGCCACCGCATGGATCACCGCGGCATGCTGGTCGCGGTACATGCGTGCAAATTCCGGCATCGCCGGATGCAGCGCGAAGAAGCCGTCGAGCCTGATCGCGGGATGCGCGCCGTCCACCGCGAGCGCGATCGAGCCGTGCAGGCCGGCATAGTCGGGGTCGCCGACCGGCGCGACGGTCGCGAGCCCGTCGAGAGCGCCGCGCAGGATCACGACGACCAACCTGGGATCGCGGCCGTCGGCGGCGCGCGCAAATTTCGGCAAATAGGCCCAGGCCGCGAAGGAGGCGCCGCCGAGCAGAAGGCCGCGGCGCGAGGTGACGAGCCGGTTTTCGACGCAGTCGACCATCATCATCTCCTCTGCAATTCCGGCGACATCAAGAGCAGCGCCAGCGCTTGCTGACGCGATTCCGCGCGCTCGATAGTCTTGCGCGTTTCGGTTGACGCCGCGTCGCCTGCGGCAAACTCCAGCAAATCGAGCGGATCGATATTGGGCCCGAGCCGTGCGCCCATTTGCGACGCGATGTCGAGCCGGAGCTTCATGCCTTCGGGCGCGGCCCATGCCGCTGTGGTGTCGGGAAACCCGTTGGGTCCGGCCGGCGTCCACAAGGGTTGGCCGAGCAGGTTCAGGCTGTTGAGGTAGAAACCGGGATCCTCCGGCACGCGCGCAAGCAGCCGCCCACTCGCGATCAGGAAATCGTAGGGACTGCGCATCTTGGTCAGCGGCGCCTTCCAGGCTTCGTCGGAATCGACCAGCGCTGTTGCGAGCGCCTTGAGATCGCCGTCGGTCTTGACGAAGACATCGCGCAATCGCGCCACCAGCGCCGGCGGCGGGTCGTCCGCAACGAAGTGCCGAACGAATTTTGTCGCGATGAAATTCGCCGTCGACGGATGGCGCGCGATGTCGGCAAGCGCAGCCTCGCCCTGCGCAAGGCCGGTCGCGTCATAGGTCTTGCCGAGCAGCACCTGCGGACCCGGCTGGTGCGCATTGGCATTGAAGGCAAAGGAGCCCGGCGCCCCGATCTGCCCTTTGCGGCCTGCAAAAGTCCAACCGGTGATGATACGCGCGAGCGACGTGACGTCCTCCTGGATGTAGCCGCCGCCGACGCCGAGCGTATGCAGCTCCATGATCTCGCGCGCCAGATTCTCGTTCAGCCCACGCTTGCGGTTTTGGCCTGCGCGCGAATCCGGCCCCAGCGATTGCTGGTTATCGAGGAAGAACAGCATCGCCGGATGCTGCTCGACCGCCTTCAGCATGTCGGCGAAGCGGCCCAGCACATGCGGGCGGATCGCCTCGCGCTCGAACGCCCCGGCCCACATCCGCGCCAGCTCACCCTTGCTCGCCGAGATGCAGAAATGGTTGGACCAGAACACGACCAGGCGCTCGGTGAAGCCGCAATCGACCATCATCGCGCGTTGCAATCGCGCCAGCGCCTCGGCACGAAAGGTTTTCTGGATCACGTTGAGCGGCTGCGCCGGCTTTGCAGCAGCCGGCGGCGCGGCTGCATTGGGCTGCATGCCGTCGGGTTTCATCGCCGTGTCGGCGGGCTTGCTGTCGGCGGCAGGCTTGGCCTCGGCCCTTTGCCCTGCGATCTCGGTCATCACTGTGTTGAGCGAAAGATTGCGCCGCAGTTGATTGTCGGGCTTCGGATCGGCGGGCGGCGCCGGCGCCTCGGTCGGCGCAGCCGTCTTCGCCGCCTCGCGCGCCTGCTTGACCTGGTCCTGATAGGCAAAGGCGGCCTGCCCGAGCTGCGGCGTCGATTGCAGGCCCGGCGCCTCCAGCAACACGCCAACGGGACGCGCCAGTTCCGCCTTCACGAAGCCTCGGGGATCGGAGGCCGCATTGACGAGATCACCGGATGCGCCGCCGCGGGCACCGAAGCCGAAGCGGTTCAACGCGACGAGAGCGGCTTGCGAATCGCGGGCCATGGATTTGTTCTCCGCGCCATGCCGACCGCTTCCCTGGTCCGTGCGCGGCGCTTAATATACAAGGGGCGGAGATGAACCCGACATGAAAATGACGGCGAAGCTTTTGCGTAAATCATGACAAATCCGAAAGAAATCACGCATCCGCAACCAGCCCCGCGTCGCCTCGCCTGTTCCCGCTGCGGTACCGAATTCGGCTGTGATCTCTCGGGCAGTTGCTGGTGCGCGGAGGAGACCGCCAAGCTGCCGATGCCGGTGAGGGGTGAGGATTGCTTGTGCCGGGAATGTTTGCGGAAGGCAGCAGGGAAGTCCGCGAAATAGTCGGCAGCAACTATTACGCGTTTGGCATCTGACGAAGGCCGGAATCGCGCAAGAGCGCAAAAGTAGAATCCGGCGATCTTCTTAGGGCTCCATTTACCTTCGCGCGGCGGAACCCGTAAAATACCACGTCTCTTAACCAGACACGGCTAAGTTGCAAATCGTTAATTCGAGTACGCCGCATGAGCCGCTTCATTCTCCTGACCTGCATGGCCTTCGTCTCCGCCTTCGTCGGCATCTCTTGGGCACTGCGCGGATTCCCCACCACTTCCTTTTCCTCGATCGCCGAACTGAGGCCGACGCTCACGACAACGTTCGGCGACGAAAGCTCCAAGGCCTATGACCGCAAGATGTGGGAGGCCGAGCACACCGCGATGAGCGACAAGAATCCGAAGCTCGACGCGCTGCGCATGGACGCGTTGCAGGCCGGCACTGCCTACGCCATGTCGCCTTGCGATGACACGATGAAAGCCAATCTCATCGCGGCCACGTCGGCCTATGCGCGCGGCTACGCCAAGATCTACGACTGCCCGAACCCAGCCATGGGAATGCTCTGCAGCGAGAAGAAGCGCGACCAGGCCAACGCGGCATATTCGACGCCGCTCGACGTGCGCGTCAAGGCCGCGCTCGCGGAGGCCTTCGAACAAAAGGGGGTGGTCAAAGAGGATTTCCCCGAGGACATCCGTCTTACGGTTCTGGCATTCGCGGGTCCGGGCCTGTGGTCCGATCCATCACCGGTGTGCTTGCCGCGGCAACGCGCGACGGCGAGCCGCAAATGAACCGCATCTGGTTTTTCGTCTGGGCAATCGTCATCTGGCAGATCGCGGCCTGGGCGTTCGCGCCCGAGCCAAAGACCCGGTCAGCGGCTCCGATCGACGGCCCGGGATACGGCACCAACGAAAAATATTCGGTGGACGGGAGAGTGAGACGGCGTGAGAGCGCCATCGCCACGCTGGAACGGCCTTATGGCGCCCGCTGCACGGGCGAGAGCCGAAAGCAGTTCATAAACGGCATCGATGAATACTACTATCAGCGCCAGAACCAGATGGAGCGCTATCCCGAAACGTTCGGCAAGCCCGGTGCCGACTACATCGCAAAACAATGGTCGACGGGCGAGGACAAGCGCATCGAGCGCCTGACTCAGGAAGCGTACGCGCAAGGCTATTTCGCGCTCGCTGACTTGAACAACGTCGCGCGTAAGATGGTCGAAACCGTCGTGAGGAATGAGCGCGTCACGGTAAGAGCCTGCGGGTGATAAAAGTCGCACAGCCTCACACGGGATACCCCGGCGACTTCCGCGCCATGCCGTCGAACGCATCGAGCAGCTTTTCGCGCCAGACATAAACCGGATCGTCGGCTTCGAGCAGCCTGAACGGGCTCACCACGCGCGCCCATTGGAAGCCACCGAACACGATGTAGTCGGCATAGTTCGGCGCAGCGCCGCCGAGATAGGGCTGCGTCTTGAACGTCTGCCGCATGATTTCCAGCGATTTGCGGAATCCGATGATGCCGCTGTCGCGGCTCGCCATGATCTCTTCCAGCTTCTTGCCGCCGAAGCGAGCTTCGCGCGATTGACGGAAATAGGCGGCATCGACCTCGGCCAGATTCCTTGGAATGTCGGCGATGATCAGCGGAAAGATACCGCCGACGATGGCAATGTCGCCCCACGCATTGATCATGCGCGCCATGGCGCGGCCGCCCTCGCCGCCGAACAGCGACGGGCTGTCCGGGAAATTGTCTTCGAGATAATTCGCGATGGTCCAGGAATCGACCACCGGCCTGTCGTGATGCAGCAGCACCGGAACCCGCTCCGAGCCGTGCGGCGCGATTCTGCTCTTCTCGGTGAAACGCCAGGGCAGCGATTCCGCCGTCAGCCCCTTATGCGCCAGTGCCATCCGCGTGCGCCAGCAATAGGGGCTGAAGGGACGCGAGGCATCGGTGCCGACGAGTTCGTAGAGCTTGAGCGACATGAAGGGTCTCCACAGGCTCCGTCATTGCGAGGAGCTCTTGCGACGGAGCAATCCAGGACTGTCGCCGCAGATGCATTCTGGATTGCTTCGCTTGCGCTCGCAATGACTCTGTGGAGAGATGCTAGCGTCCGTTCGCTCGCAGCAGCCGCTCGCCGTCTTCCGTCACCGCGATGATCAGGCCGATGCCGGGCAGTGCCTCGCGTGCGACGAAGCCGCGATCGGCGGCGTCCTCCCAGATGGTGAGGCGCGGGCACGAGGTTTTCCAGGTCGAGATCACTTCGGCATAGGCGCGCGGCTCGCGCGCGATCCATTCGACGAAGTCCAGCACCAGCGGGTCGGCCGTCTCGCTCATTGCAAACCTCCCTTGTCGAAGGCAGCCAGCACCGGCGTCCGAACCATGAGCCAGCCGCCATAGGCGATGTAGTAACAGGCGATGGTGGTGATCAGCTTGTTCGACCAGGCGATGAATTGCTGGTCGGTCATGGCTTCGAGGATGCGCCGCGCCAGCGTGGTGCCGAGCATCGAGGCGAGAATTGCGACGCCGGCGAGCACGGGATCGAGGCTCGCCGCCTGGTCGATGATGCCGCCGAAATAGATCAGCTTGGTGAAATGACTGACGAGCTGGCACATCGCCTTCGTCGCCACCTTCTCGCGCCGGCCGAAATCGCCGCCGAGGAAGAATGTGTCAAGCAGCGGACCGGAGACGCCGGTCATCAGCATCAAGCCCATGCAGATCGTGCCATAGACGGTGCCCTGCCAGAGTCTATCAGGGTCGGGCTTGATGTTGGTGGGCAGCAGCCGCGCCATGAACGGCGTCGCACCAAGCAGCAGCAGCGCCATCGGCTTGTCCGGCACGTAGCGGGTGAGCGACCAGGCTCCGAGCGCAACGGCAGCGCCAACCATATAGTTCGCGACCGGCCGCCAGCGGATATGCTTGCGCCACAGCAGAGCACGCCAGCCATTCGAGGCCATCTGCGTGATCGCATGCAGCACCATCGCGGTCGGCAGCGGCATCAGGGCCAGCAGCACGCCGATCAGGATCAGCCCGCCCGCCATGCCGAACAGCCCCGACAGGAACGCGGTGGCGACCATCAGCAATCCAAGGGCAGCGATCATGATGGGCGTCACGAGGGGTCTCCTGTAGACAGGTAAGGGACGCAAGCTGCTTATTCTCCCTCGCCCCGCTTGCGGGGAGAGGGTGGGGTGAGGGGGAGTCTCCGCGAGGGAGGCGATAGTTGGACTCGCGGAGAGGACCCCCTCACCCGGAATTTGCTTGCGCAAATTCCGGCCTCTCCCCGCAAGCGGGGAGAGGCGAAGAGGGCACCGCCGCCGGCTCAACAAATCAGCGCGAATTACGCTGATGTTTGTGCCTCGCTTGCCGCCTGCGCGCAAACTGAGTTATCTTGGCCTGGCATCAGCTTTCCTGAGGGTCGGTTCATTTGCGGCGGCTGCTCTTTCTCAACGGCATCAAGGCATTCGAGGCGGCGGCGCGGACCGGCAGCTTTGCTGCGGCGGGCGTCGAGCTGAGCGTGTCGGCGGCCGCCGTCAGCCGCATGGTGCATCTGCTGGAAGAGCGGCTCGGCGTCGCGCTGTTCGAGCGCAAGGCCAACAGGCTGGTGCTGACCCAGGCGGGGCGCGCCTATCAGAGCGGCCTGACGCCGATTTTCGACGCGCTCGCCAGCCTCACCGCGCAGGTGACGGCGCCCTCCGGCGTGCGCGTGCTCACCATCGGCGTCGGCCATACCTTTGCGATGCGCTGGCTGATCCCGCGCCTGTCGGAATTTCGCAGCGAGGAGCCCGACATCGAGGTGCGCTTCACGACCGGCGGCGCGTCGGTGCCGTTCGGCGAGGACTGGAGCTGCGGCATCAAGCTCGGCACCGGTGACTGGCCGGGGCTGGTGGCCGAGCCCTTGTTCGCCGGCGATCTGACGCCGGTCTGCGTGCCCCGGCTCGCCACCTCATTGAAGCGTCCGGCCGACCTCAAGGGCCCCAGCCTGATCCGCGTCGAGCACTCGCCGGAGGACTGGCCGATCTGGCTGAAAGCCGCGAACCTCACCCGCATCAATCCGCGCGGGCCGGAGTTCCAGTTCTACGGCCAGGCGCTGCAGGCCGCCGCCGACGGGCTCGGCATCGCCATGGGCATCCGGCCCTATATCGACGACGACCTCGCCGCCGGCCGGCTGGTCGCGCCGTTCGACCTCGCGGTGCCCAAGGGCATGCGCTGGTACCTGCTCTACCGCAGCTTCCAGACCGAACAGCGCGATTTTGCCGCGTTCCGCCGCTGGATCATGCGGGCGGCAGCGGAACCTGCGGCCCGTCCGCGACGGTTCGGACGTACCGCCGGACGGAACTAGATTCTTGTTTTGACGCGTTTTCTTAACGCGAACCGGTCGCCACTTCGCTCGAAAGCGCTCTGGCCCTCAACCGTTCGGTTGAAAAAGCCGGACGCTTGTGAACCGCTTCACATTTCGAAATCCGCAAACGTGGTCCTCTAACCCTCCGACACGAGAGTATTTGGGGACTACCAATGACGACCCTTTACGACGGCTTTGACATCGAATCCTTCGAAGCTGGCAAGGGCCTATGGCACGCCCGTATCCGGCGCGCCGATTTCAGCCCGGTTGCCATCGACGGCGTGCTGTTTCCGACCATGGAAGTCGGCTTCGCCTGGCCCGATCCGGACGCTGCGATCGCCGACGCCAAGCACCACATCGACCGCTTCCGCCGGCACGCCGACGACAGCGACGACGAATAGGCCCGGCATGATCCGGAACAGTGTGAAGCGGTTTTCCGGACATGCTCAAACAACAGCGACAGCGCGGCATAGCAGGGGGGACACCGGTTCATGTCAATCATCGACTACGACGACGCTGCGCGACCAAAAATCTATTCACGCAAGGTGCTGGCGATCTGCCCGGAATGCGAGGGTGATCTCACGGTGCTCCGGGTGATCGGCGGCCGTGCCGGCTGCGAATACTGGACCATGCGCTGCACCGATTGCGGCGGGATCCATCTCGACATCCTCGAGCCGCGCCTGACGGTCGTGGACGGCGACGGACCGCTGCCGGCGGCGTAGCCCCGAGCCTACTGCCAACCTGCTGTCAGCAGCCTGCACAGGGACGTAGCTTCGCCCTTTTCTGAGGGGCGGACTCGTCCCATATTCGGGGCATGGCGAAGAAACCTGCTCCCCCAAAATCCCCAAAATCCAAGGCTGCTAACAAGGCACCGAACTCGAAGGCGCACCGTCCAGACGTGCAGCCGATCGGGCCGGCGCTGGCCGAACTTTTGAACCCCGCGATCAATCGCGGTGATGCTGGCCTTGGATCGGGCACCGGGTTGCAGCCGCCACCGGACAATTCGCGCGACCGCCGTGCGGGAGGTGAGGCCGCCGCGCATCGGGCGCGCGCGTCGACGCCGAGGGATTTCCCCAACCCTCCCCCGCGTGCGGGGGAGGGAAAGGGTGGGGGCGGGCTGGAAGAAGCGCCGCAGGCCAATTACGGAACTGCGGCCACGATCCCGACGCTCGATCCGGAACTGGCGCGGCAGCTCGGCCTTCCCACCGAAGAGGACGATGCCGAGGCGCTGGCGCGACCGCCGCGCTCCAAGATGGAGGCGCTCGGCGTCAAGGCCACGGCCGACGCGCTGGAATCGCTGATCCGCGAGGGCCGGCCCGAGTTCCGCAAGGACGACGGCTCCCTGAAGGTGTGGACGCCGCACCGGCCACCGCGCCCGGAAAAGTCCGAAGGCGGCGTGCGCTTCGAGATCAAATCGGAATACGAGCCGCGCGGCGACCAGCCGACCGCGATCAAGGAGCTGGTCGAGGGCATCGAGCGCAACGACCGCTCGCAGGTGCTGCTCGGCGTCACCGGCTCGGGCAAGACCTACACCATGGCCAAGGTGATCGAGGCGACGCAGCGGCCCGCCATCATCCTGGCGCCGAACAAGACGCTCGCCGCCCAGCTCTATGGCGAGTTCAAGAGCTTCTTCCCGGACAACGCAGTCGAGTACTTCGTCTCGTACTACGACTATTACCAGCCGGAAGCGTATGTCCCCCGCACGGACACCTACATCGAAAAGGACTCGTCGATCAACGAGCAGATCGACCGCATGC
The DNA here is from genome assembly GCF_053592855.1 of Bradyrhizobium sp. T-1. Lineage (NCBI taxonomy): Bacteria > Pseudomonadati > Pseudomonadota > Alphaproteobacteria > Hyphomicrobiales > Nitrobacteraceae > Bradyrhizobium > Bradyrhizobium sp. T-1. The sequence continues at coordinate 7,284,567 of NZ_CM132115.1, forward strand.
GCCACTCGGCGACGCGCGCGCTGCTCGAACGCGACGACGTCATCATCGTTGCGTCCGTGTCCTGCATCTACGGTATCGGCTCGGTCGAGACCTACACCGCGATGACGTTTGCGCTGAAGAAGGGCGAGCGCATCGACCAGCGCCAGCTGATCGCCGACCTCGTTGCGCTCCAGTACAAGCGGACGCAAGCCGATTTCACCCGCGGCACCTTCCGGGTCAGGGGCGACGTCATCGACATCTTCCCGGCGCACTATGAAGACCGCGCCTGGCGCGTGAACCTATTCGGCGACACCATCGAGAATATCGAGGAGTTCGATCCGCTCACCGGCCACAAGCAGGATGAGCTCGAATTCATCAAGATGTACGCCAATTCGCACTATGTGACGCCGCGCCCGACGCTGGTGCAGGCGATCAAGTCGATCAAATCGGAGCTGAAGCAGCGGCTCGACCAGCTTCACGACCAGGGCCGCCTGCTGGAAGCGCAGCGGCTGGAGCAGCGCACCACCTTCGACCTCGAGATGATGGAGGCGACGGGAAGCTGCGCCGGCATCGAGAACTATTCGCGCTATCTCACCGGCCGCCTGCCCGGCGAGCCGCCGCCGACGCTGTTCGAATATGTTCCCGACAATGCGCTGGTGTTCGCCGACGAAAGCCACGTCACCGTACCGCAGATCGGCGGCATGTTCCGCGGCGACTTCCGCCGCAAGGCGACGCTGGCCGAATACGGTTTTCGTCTGCCCTCCTGCATGGACAACCGCCCGCTCCGCTTCGAGGAGTGGGACATGATGCGGCCGCAGACGGTCGCGGTGTCGGCGACGCCGAGCGGCTGGGAGCTGAACGAAAGCGGCGGCGTGTTCGTCGAGCAGGTCATTCGCCCCACAGGCCTGATCGATCCGCCCGTCGACATCCGCCCCGCCCGCACGCAGGTGGATGATCTGGTCGGCGAGGTGCGCGCGACAGCCCAGGCCGGCTATCGCTCGCTGATTACGGTTCTCACAAAACGCATGGCGGAGGATCTCACCGAATATCTGCATGAGCAGGGCATTCGCGTCCGCTACATGCACTCGGACATCGACACCATCGAGCGCATCGAGATCATCCGTGACTTGCGCCTCGGCGCCTTCGACGCGCTGGTCGGCATCAACCTCTTGCGCGAAGGTCTCGACATTCCCGAATGCGCGCTGGTCGCCATTCTCGATGCCGACAAGGAAGGCTTTCTGCGCAGCGAGACTTCGCTGATCCAGACCATCGGCCGCGCCGCGCGCAACGTCGACGGCAAGGTGATCCTCTATGCCGACCAGATGACGGGCTCGATGGAGCGCGCCATCGCCGAGACCAACCGCCGCCGCGAGAAGCAGGTCGAGTACAACACCGCCAACGGCATCACGCCGGCGAGCGTGAAGAAGAACATCGGCGACATCCTCAACTCCGTCTATGAGCGCGACCACGTGCTGGTCGAGGTCGGCGGCCACGACATGACCGACGACGTCATCTCGATCGGCCACAACTTCGAAGCCGTGCTCGCCGATCTCGAAACGCGCATGCGCGAGGCCGCCGCCGATTTGAACTTCGAGGAAGCCGCCCGCCTCCGCGACGAAGTCAAGCGCCTGCGCGCCACCGAGCTCGCGGTGGTCGACGATCCCACCGCGAAGCAGCGCACCGTCGCGGGCAAGGCCGGCGCCTATGCCGGCACCAGGAAATACGGCGATGCCGCCAATCTGCCGGTCAGCGCGATGAAGAAAAAGACCGTGAGCTCCGCGCTGAAAGCGAGCGGCGGCGGCAGCGGCTCGAAGGTGCACAAGCCGCATCTCGACGAGATGCACGGGCCGGAATCGCTGCCCTACCGCGCCAACCAGGCGCTGCCATCAAAGCCGTTCGGCAGCACCAGCCGGATCATCCAGCCGACGGACTCGCGGCAATCGGGGCCGGAGTTCGGGCCGGCGCCGAAGTCGACGGGCGGCGCGCCGGGGCGGCGGGGTGGGTGGAAGAAGAGGTAGGGCTAACCTGGCAATGAGAAGACGCTCTTCCTGCGAAGCAAGTCTCTGGAAGCGCGGGGCTGGTTGCTGGATGTGCTGAAATGCGTGGAGTCGCTAGGCAAGCGTGAGTTCACGTTGGAGGAAGCCTATGCCTTCGACCGGCATCTCGGCGATCTTTATCCGGGCAACCAGAATGTCAGACCAAAGATACGCCAACAGCTTCAATATCTGCGCGACCGTGGATTTATCGAGTTCGTTTCTCGCGGCAGCTACCGTTTGAAGACGTGAGGTCCGAGATGGTCTGGTTCCTGAACTTCTACCGCTGCGACCGTTGCAGGAAGGTATGGACCGATGAATGGTCGTGCACCTGCGACGACAAGTGCCCGCACTGCGGCTTCCGCGACATGACGCCGTTCAAGAGTGAGGATTTGACGGAGCTTATCGTGGAAGAGGGTAACGGGTTCGTTGTGCTCCGCTCGTCCGAAGAAGCCGAGGATGATCCGGACTACGAGGAACTGGGTCGCTTTCCGACGCGAGATGCGGCGAAGGCATTCTTAGGCGCCCACCACCCGGAATGACGTTTGTGTTTCGCGGGCTGTCTTGCGGAGCTTTCCAAGCCACTGACGTCCGTGGCTATGGAATCCGGGCTCGCCGCTTCGCGGCGCCCCGGAATGACGAAGCTCTCTCACCCCGCGATCGTCACCAGCAGCGAGAGCAGCAGCACCGATGCCATGAGCTGCAGCGATGTCGCCGGCTTCGCGCGCCAGCGGGCGATCTTTTCGGAGAAGGACAGGCTCGCGTCGAAGAATTGCGCTTCGTAGCCGCTCTTGACCCTCGGGAAGGCCGAGCCGACCGAGACGACGAAGATGCTGTAGAAGATCGACGCCAGCGCGATGGTGAGCACGGGACTGCTGCCGTGGTGATCTCCCAGCAGCTTCACCATCAGTGACGTCGCGGCGAAGATTGGGAAGCCCTGAAGGATTGTCGTGAGCGTAAAGCCTTCGAGCCAATTGAGCGGGCCAGATTTCGATGCGGTGATGAAGGGCATGGCGCTCACCCCACGCTCGCCGTCACCACCGCCATCACCGACAGCAGCAGCACGATCGCGACCAGTTGCAGCGAGGCGACGGGGTGGGTGCGCCATGCCGCGATCTTGTCGGAGAGCGACAGGCTGCCATCAAAGAATGTTGGTTCGTAGACGGTCTTGAAGAGTGCCGCGAAGCTCGGGCCCAGAGTCACCGCAAGCAACGCGTGAACCAGCGAGGCAACAGCGACGAAGATGGCGACGCCGGGGTCGCCGACGAGGTCGTGGTTGCCGCACAGCTTGAGCAGCAGCGCGGCGGTGGCAAAGGTCGGGAAGCTCTGGAGGATCGTGGTCAGCGCAAAGCCTTCGAGCGCGTTGCGCAGGCGGGACTTTCTCGCGGCGGCGATGACGGCCATGGCACGTCTCCCTCATGACATGCCGATGACATTAGCGGGACCGGGAGAGGCGCGATGTGAGATGAGTCACGCGGCGCTGTTAACCTCGCCCCGCTTGCGGGGAGAGGTCGGAATTCGCGCGAAGCGCGGATTCCGGGTGAGGGGATACAGGTCCATCGACGATCTCATCCACGGAGAGAGGCGCCTCACCCCAACCCTCTCAGCGCGAGCGAAGCTCGTCGCGGCCCCGCGAAGAGCGGAGCAAGGGGGCGGACCGTCAACGCGGGCCGAGGAATGCCTTACAGCTTGCCCTGCCCGTTCACCTGGCTCTGCTGTTGCTGCCTTTCCCGCTGCTCTTGCTGTTCCTTGGCGTGGTGGCGGCCGTAGAGGCAGCCGGCGGCGGCGCCGAGAACGCCGTGATGGCCGGCATAATGGCCGGCAACGCCGCCGACGACGGCGCCCTTGATGCAGCCCTTGGCGTTGGCGGCGGAGGTCGCGCCCAGCATGAGCAGCGCGACGGCGACGGCGGTGAGCGGGGATTTCATGGACGATGTCTCCTGCGGTGTCGGCGTCTCAACGAACCAGGAGCGGGCTGGGTTCCCCCACTCGTGAACCACCGTACGGTCAAGCACGACCAATCGCCGAGGGTCCCATATTTTTTGCGGATTGATGGATCAGCACACCGCGCGATAGCGTTTGCAATCCACGGCCAACGCGGGCGGGAGCCGCATGACGGTTGAATCGTTGAACAAGCAACGCGTGCTGCATCTGCTCGATACGTTCGCACGCGGCGATATCGAGGCCGCGCTGTCGTGCTGCACCGACGACGTCGACTTCCTCACCCATGCCCCGATCGACGTGCTGCCGCATATGACCCCGCGCCACGGCAAGGCCGAGCTGCGCGAGCTGTGGCAGACGGTCTGGTCGCGCTACTCCGAGATTCGTTACAAGGCACCGCACGTCGTCGCCGACGGCGACGAGGTCGCGACCTACCTGCACGGCTATTTCACCAAGCGCAGCAACGGCCGCATCGTGCAGTTCGACATGGCGGTGTTCTACACCTTCCGGAACGGGCAGGTCGCAGAGATCCGCGAGATCATCGATTCCTACGATCTGGTGCAGCAGGTGCTGGAGCGGGAGATCGGGCCGCTGATCGTGGGGACGAAGGACGGGGAGTAAGGCTCTCCCAGCGTCGTCCTGGCGAAAGCCAGGATCCATTACCCGAATGCCAATTTGGCGCGCACCTGCCGACTACCAGCCTGCCCATGAGCGAGGGCGGTGGTTATGGGTCCTGGCCTTCGCCAGGACGACAGCGAGGATTTGGCGCGACCTCGGACGTGAACCTCCCTCGCCCCTCTCCAGACCCATCCACGGGGCGTTATGCACGCCGGCAGGGTGATGTGTGCCGATGAAAGTCGCGTTGCTTGCAATCTTGGGGCTGTTCCTGGGGGCGTTGGGCGGAGCCGCGCTCGGCATCGGCGCCGGGCTTGCCTGGGTCGAGATCGCGCAAACCACGAGTTTCGAGGGCTATAGCGCCATGCTGGTGTTCTTCACCTTCATGCCGCTCGGCGCTGCCATTGGCGGGATCGGGGGCGCAGTGCTGTTCGGCCTGCTGGCCATACGCGACGACGCCATTGCGATTGAACGGACCCAAGCTGCGGAACCGGCGCGCGGCCGGGACCGGTAAAATTACGGGGTTCTATTGTAAATCTCACACTTTGCGCTCACTTGTGCATTGCGAAAACGTGAATTGCGTTTTGGCCGAAATCCCGTACTTTGTTCGCATACAAATGAGTTCAGCGGCCCCGGGGCACATTACGGTGCATGGGGTTGTTTTCCGTTTTTTCCGCTAGCCAGCTTCAGGACTGCCCAAAATGACAGAGCACAGCCTCTGGCGTTTCTCGCGCGCGTTGCACCGCGCGATCAACGACCGGCATTTCGAGGATATCGAGGCCCTGATCGACGAGGACGTCGACTGGGCGGTCTACGGCCCGATCGACATGTTTCCGTTCCTGGGCGCACGCCAGGGCAAGGCGGCGGTGCTCCAGGTCATCCGCCAGCTCGCCGACAATTTCCACGTCCGCCGTTTCGACCGCGAGAGCATCATGCTGGGCATCGATTCCGCCTCGTCGATGCTGCGCTATTCGCTCACGGCGCTGGATTCCGACAAGCCGATCAGCTTGCGCGTCGCGCAGTTCGCCCAGTTCAGAGCGGACCGGCTCATCAACATGCGTGTGCTGATCGACACTTTCGATCTGGTCGAACAGGCACTCGGCCGCGCCATTCATCTGCCAAAGATGACCAGCGTCGGCTGAGGGGGACACCAACGGGCTCCGAGAGTTCGGGGCCGATCGATCGATGCTCCCGCGATTTTGTCCTGGCCTCCAGCCCCGCCGGATGCCGTCGCGGAGATGCTCGTCATCGGGCGCGCGCTTTCCCGCGCGGCCCGTTGGTTCGTTATCTGGAGTGGTGCCGGCGCCACAATTTTGCAACGATAGCGCCGCATCCTGTGCGCGAACTGGGCTTGCGGGCAAGGCAATGGAATTCACGACAGGTTTTGGCTGGAGCAGGCTGCTGCTGGCGGCCGTGTTCATTTTCGGCTCGGCGCTGACGGCCCAGGCGCAGATCATTCCGCCCTTCTCCCCCGCCCCCACCCCCGCTGCGGCCACGCCGGACGATGAGGAGGCCGAGGTCGCCGAGGCCCCCGACGTCAATGACGCCGACGTGCTCAAAGGTATCGACGTCGACAAGCTCGACTGGAGCCAGCTTGCCATCGACGCCGGCACGCTGAACGACATCATCGCCGCCAAGAAGCGCGCGCAGGCCGCCGCCAATAACGGCATGAACTGGTCGTCCAATGCCAACGCCAACGGCTCCTCGGCCGTGACGGTGAAGCAGTCGGTCTCCTCGTTCTGGGACACCCGCGTCGGCGCTGACATGACGGTGGCAAAAGAGCCGACCACGATGTCGGAGCTGCTGGCGCAGAAGGCCGAAAATGGCGGCAACCTGCCGCAATCCTCCGGCAGCGCCTGGGCCGCGGCGACCGCGCCGGGTGCGGGCGCGATCTGGGACAAGACGGCGGTCGAAGCCCGCGTCGATCCCGGCTCTGAACAGAGCAAGCTCGGAGCGTCGCTGACCAAATCGGTGCCGCTGTCGAGCGATTATTCGCTGACGCTCCAGAACGGTTACAGCGTCAATCAGCAGGGCACCACGGCGCTGCCCGGCGTCGGCGGGCACATCACCCGCAATTACGGGACCGACCAATCCGCCAAGGTCGAGATCACCGACACCGGCACCAGCATCAGCGCCGGCCAGACCATGTCGACCAGCGACGACAAATGGCTGCGCAAGGTCGGCGCCGAGCAGAAGCTGTTCGACAACGTCACCGTCTCCGGCTCGGTCGGCGAAACCTCGCAAGGCGCGATCAACAAGAGCCTGACGGCGGGCTTCAAGAAGAGCTGGTGAGCTTTCTTTAGACTCCCGTAACCATACGCCACGGCAAAACCCCCGAATGGTCCGCCCTTGCCGCATCTCGGCCCCGTTGCGGTCAAAATCCGACGCACAGATGCACCGAGCTGACACACATCGTCGTGCGGGGGACACTCGCGCTGCGCTCAACGCGAACAGGGGAACAACGATGAACGCCATGCGTCCGGAAAAGACCGAAGCCGCCACCGAGACCGAGACGGTCGACAGCAACCTCGCCGCCGTGACTGAAGTCGAGGCCGGCATCCGCGATTTCGTCCGCAACGACATCGCCTATCTGCGCCGGCCGGCAACGGCGACCACTACCGACGCGCCGCCGCTCGATCCGAGCGCGGAAGCCACCGTCACCAACGTCAACTCGCTGATCCAGCGCGTCGCCGGCACCTCGCTCGCCGAGATCGAGAATCTGATCTCCGAGCTCGAGAGCCTGCGCGACCTGCTCCATGCCGAAGGCCAGCGCGTCCAGCGCGAGATCTCGGGCTACGCCCAGCTCAGCCAGGCCGCGATGAAGTCGACTCGCATGATCGCCGACAACGTCGCGCAGTGGAAGCGCGCCGCCGACGGCCTGCGCAACAGCTGATCATACGCACCAAGCACCACCCGGCCGCCGCGATCCGCAAGGGGCGCGGCGGTTTTGATTCTGGGGGCGTGACGGGTGCTCGCTGTCTCGCCAACACAGGTGTCATCACCCGCGAAAGCGGGTGATCCAGTATTCCAGAGACGATTGTGGTTGAGCCAAGGCGCAGCAGCGTACTGGATGCCCCGGTCAAGCCGGGGCAGGACAGCGCTGGATGCGGCCGCGAAGAGAGTGCGGGTTGAACCCTCCACCCCGCCCCGGCGACCAATGCCAAGCGCCCGCAGCTTCCTTCAGCCGGGCCTCAGGGACATTTTCAAATGGAAAGCATTCGGCCCGATAACGCGGACCCGATACCGCTGCGGTCCGCACCGAACCAGTTCGGGACCATCATGCTGCGCTTTGTCGGGCTGCTGGCTGTTGCGGTCGCGATCTTGGCGTTCGTCTACAGCCGCTGAGGGCGGAGGCCGCGCTGCGGCCTCTTAAGGAATTAACGAGCCCTTAACGGCTCGCATCGACCACTGAGGCTTCCAGGGTGTAGGCGCCGTCGGCATAGCCCTTCACCACCATGCCGGCCACCAGCATCACGGCCAGCGTCGCGGTAGCGAAGATAAATCCGACCAGCTTGAGTGCGCCGCGATCTGCCATTGTCCTCGTCCCCTGTCCTCTGCCCAGTTCGTTCAAATAGACAGCGACAGGTTCATAATTGGTTAGCAACTCGATGGTTCCGGCAGCTGCTTCGTGAGCGCCAGCCATCTCGGGGAGGCTTATGGCAGCCGTCCTGAATCGCGTCCATAGCGCGCGAGCAACACTCGCGCCCGTTTTCGTCCGTTCATTCTGGAACTGGTCTAAGCGCCCTTCCGCATCGGCACGAAGGCGCTGGCGGTAATGGAATAGACGTCCTCGCCGCGCTGGTTGGTGCCGGTGGTGCGGGCGGTCAGAATGCCCCAGCCTGGGCGCGAGGCGGAACTGCGCTTGTCGATGATGACGCTGACATAGCTGATCGTGTCATCGGCCAGCACGGGCTTGATCCAGCGCAGGTTGCGAAAGCCCGGTGACGGACCCCACACCGCGACCTCCTCGCCGCGCGCAGCGGCTTCGCGCGCCAGACGCTGGCCGTCGGCGACAAGGAGGCTCATGCAGGCCGAGCCGACATGCCAGCCGGAGGCCGCAAGCCCCCCGAACAGCGAGTTCTTGCCTTCCTCCTCGTCGAGGTGAAAACGTTGCGGATCGAACTTGGCGGCGAAAGTCTTGATGGAGTCCGCCGTGAAATGATAGGCGCCGATCTCGCGGCGATGGCCGATCTCGATATCCTCGAAGAACCGCATCAGACCGCTCCCGCGCGCCGCTCGATCAGGATCGGCGAGGTCATCTCGCACAGCGCTTCGCCCTTGGCGTTGCGCACCGTGCATCTGAACTTGACGATGCCGAGGTTGGGTCTGCTCTTCGACGTGCGCGCCTCGAGCACGTCGACATCGAGCGTCAGGTCGTCACCAGGCCTCAGCGGCGAGAGCCAACGCACCTCGTCGACCCCGGGAGATCCGAGCGAAGCGGCGCGGGTAATGAAACCATCGGCCATCATCCGCATCATCAGCGAGCAGAGGTGCCAGCCCGAGCCGGACAGGCCGCGCAGCATGCTCTTGCTGGCGGCCTCCTCGTCCAGATGCATCGGTTGCGGATCGAACTCGGCGGCAAAGGCCAGGATCTCGTCGCGGGTGACGTGGCGCGGGCCGAACGTTCCATACCGGCCGGTCGGGAAATCTTCGAATGTCAGGGTCATCTTGGAAAAGCTTTGCGGGAAGGACAGATTGTGGCCGCACTTTGCGGCAATCTCAACCCGCCGGCCCGCATGGCTCATGCTACATTCGGCGAGTCGGGCCGGACCTGCCTCATTGTCGGATGGACGCGGCCGGGGGCGCGATTTGCCCGGGGGAGAGAGATGTTTTCATTCAGCGATCTGTTTCAGTGGGACCGCTTCATCACGCCGACGATCATCAAGACCTTCTACTGGCTGGTGATCGGCGTGATCTGCCTGTTCGGACTCTCCGGAATTTTTGCCGGTCTCACCGCGATGGCGATCAGCCCGTTCGCCGGCTTCCTGGTGGTGCTGGAATCGATCGCGGGCGTCGTCGTTGGCGTGGTGTTCTCACGCATCGCCGCCGAATTGATCCTGATCGTATTCCGCATCAACGAGCATCTCGGCGCGATCCGGGATCAGGGCGGCGGGATGCGATAGGACGCAGGTGCCGTCGACGCACGCTTCCTTCGTCGTTGTTCACCGCGTATTTACGCGCGGGTGACAGGCTCGGCCCGACATAAGAGGCGCGGTGCGCCACAAGGGGCAGGAGCGAATGTCGTGCGCAAGATCGAGAACCCGGTGCTGCGGGCCGGTGCGCTCTTGTTCTTCGCCTGTCGGCGCGCCTGGCTGACGGTAAGGTACGGGCGCCGACTCCAGCTCGGACCCGGGATCGTGCTCAAAGGTCGGCTGGTGCTCGGTCGCGGGGTCCGGGTGTCGATCGGCGCGAACTGCCGGATCGGCAAGCGCGTGCTCATCACCGGGCGTGGCCAGGTGACGGTCGGCAATGACACCTTGCTCAACGGCTGCTGGATCGGCTGCGAGCAGAAGGTCGACATCGGGTCGTTCTGCTTGATCAGCGACTGCGACATCGTCGACACGGACTTTCACAACCTTCCCCCGCGGCTTCGGCACGAGCCCGCGGTTGCTCGGGCCATCGCGCCGGTGCACATCGGGGACAACGTGTGGGTGGGCGCGCGTTCAATCGTGCTCAAGGGAGTGACGATCGGCGACCACTCGGTCGTGGGTGCCGGAACGGTGGTGCGTGAGGACATCGCCCCGCGCCTGGTCGTCGCCGGAAACCCGGCGGCTGTCGTCAAGCAGTTCCGCGACGACGAATAGGCAGGCACGAATAGGCGCTGCCGTCGACGCGCTAGTTATTGAACCGGAAATGCATCACGTCGCCGTCCGCGACGACGTATTCCTTGCCTTCGAGCCGCAGCTTGCCGGCATCGCGGGCGCCGGCTTCGCCGTTGAACGCGACGTAATCCTCATAGGCGATGGTCTCGGCGCGGATGAAGCCCTTCTCGAAGTCGGTGTGGATCACACCGGCCGCACCCGGCGCCTTGGTGCCGCGATAGATGGTCCAGGCGCGCGCTTCCTTCGGACCCACCGTGAAATAGGTGATGAGGTCGAGCAGCGTGTAGCCGGCGCGGATCAAGCGGTCGAGGCCGGCCTCTTCCAGACCCAGGGTCTCCAGGAAGTCGGCGCGCTCCTCGCGCGAGATGGTGGCGATCTCGGATTCGATCTTGGCGGAGATGACGACGGCTACCGCGCCTTCCTTGGCGGCCTGCTCCTGCACCGCCTTCGAGAACGAGTTGCCGGTCGCGGCCGAACCTTCCTCGACGTTGCAGACATAGAGCACGGGCTTCGACGACAACAGGCCGAGCATGCCGAACGCGCGCTCCTCTTCCACCTTGCGCTCGACGAGGCGCGCGGGCTTGCCTTCGCGCAGGAGCACCAGCGTGCGGTTGACGAGGTCGAGCTGCTCCTTGGCGTCCTTGTCGTTGCCCTTGGCCTTCTTGGTCAGGTTGTCGACGCGCTTCTCGAGGCTGTCGAGGTCGGCGAGCATCAACTCGGTCTCGATGGTCTCGATGTCCGCGAGCGGAGCGATCTTGCCTTCGACATGGGTGATGTCGGAATCTTCAAAGCAGCGCACGACATGCGCGATGGCGTCGACCTCGCGGATGTTGGCCAGGAATTGGTTGCCGAGGCCTTCACCCTTGGAAGCGCCGCGCACGAGGCCGGCGATATCGACGAAGGTCAGCCGGGTCGGAATGATCTGGCCCGATTTGGCGATCGCCGCGAGCTTGTCGAGCCGCGGATCTGGCACGGCGACCTCGCCGACATTCGGCTCGATGGTGCAGAACGGATAGTTCGCGGCCTGCGCCGCGGCCGTCTCGGTCAGCGCATTGAACAAGGTCGACTTGCCGACATTGGGCAATCCGACGATTCCGCATTTGAATCCCACGAGCGTTATTCCTTGCCGTTCTCGTCCTTGGTCAAAAATCCCTTCGCCTGCATCGCAAGATGCACCCTGTTGGCGAAGGTCGCGTCCGTGCCCTTGGCGACCAGTGCGGCGTGCTCAGCCACCGCATCGCAGAGCGTCGTCACCCACTCATTGTCGGCCTTGGCGAAGTCCGACAGGACATGGCCGTGCACCATCTCCTTGACGCCGGGATGACCAATGCCGAGCCGTACCCGGCGATAGTCGTTGCCGATATGCGCCGAGATCGAGCGCAGGCCGTTGTGGCCGGCGATGCCGCCACCGATCTTCACCCGTACCTTGCCCGGCGGCAGCTCGAGCTCGTCGTGAAACACCGTGGTGTCGCCCGGCGCGATCTTGAAGAAGCTCGCAGCCTCCTGAACGCTGCGGCCGGAATCGTTCATGTAGGTCGTGGGCTTGAGCAGGATCACGCGCTCAGTGCCGAGCGTGCCCTCCGAGGTCTCGCCCTGAAATCGGCGACGCCACGGCGCAAAGCCATGACGCCGCGCAATCTCGTCGACGGCCATGAAGCCGATATTGTGCCGGTTACGTGCGTATTTCGCGCCGGGATTGCCGAGCCCAACAAAGAGTCGCATGACGCGGCGCGCCCCTCGCTCGGCGCGCGATCAGAGACCGCGCGCCAGCTTTGAGAGATTACTTCTTCTTGTCGCCGCCGGCGGGGGCCTTGGCGGCCGCAGCCGGAGCAGCAGCACCCGCGGCCGGAGCCGCAGCGCCAGCCGCCGGAGCAGCCGCAGCACCCGGAGCCGCGCCACCAGCAGCAGCCGCAGCCGCAGCCTTCTGCTCTTCGGCGTAGCCGGACGGCGGCACGATGGTGACGAGGGTCGCGTCCTCGCGGGTCAGCGCCTTGACGCCGGTCGGAAGCTTGACGTCCGACAGATGCAAGGAGTGGCCGATTTCCAGCGAGCCGACATCGGCTTCGATGTATTGCGGGATGTTCTCGACGCCGCATTCGAGCTCGATGGCGTGGGCGACGATGTTGACGGTGCCGCCGCGCTTCACGCCGGGCGAACCTTCGGCCTTCACCACATGCAGCGGAACGCTGATGCGGATGGTGGCGCCTTCGCCGAGACGCATGAAGTCGACGTGGATCGGGAAGTCCTTGACCGGATCGAGGTGGTAATCGCGCGGAATCACGCGGTGCTTCTTGCCCTCGAGGTCGATGTCGACCAGCGTGGTCAGGAACCGGCCGGCAAGGATGCGCTGGCGCAGCTCGCGATCTTCGATCGAGATCGTGACGGGGGGCTGGTTGTTACCATAGATCACTCCGGGCACTCGCCCGGCGCGACGCTCAGCCCGGGCGGCCCCCTTGCCGCTCTTCGGACGTGCGGTCGCCTTCAATTCCTTGACGGTCGTCGCCATGTCGTTAAGTCCTTGTTTTTGCAAAAGTTAATGGGCCGCAGCGCGGCCCATGGCATCGTTCGCAGCAAGCCTCCAGGGGTGCGGGGGCCACGAACTGGCGGGCTTTTACCCGGAAGATGCGGAAATGACAAGGAGATTGGGCTACCGGGTGGACCGGGTTTGCCGTCATTCCGGGGCGGTCGCGATAGCGGCCGAACCCGGAATCTCCGGATTCCGCGTTCGATGCTGCGCATCGATCCGGAATGACACCAAAGAAACCTACCCCCCGAGCTTGGCCTCCAGCGCTGCGATGCGCGCCTTGAGGGCCTCGTTCTCCTCGCGTGCCAGGCGGGCCATGTCCTTGACCGCCTCGAACTCCTCGCGCTTGACCAGATCCATGTCGCGCAGGAACTTCTCCGCCTGCGTCCGCATCACCGTGTCGAACTCGCGCTTGACGCCCTGGGCCGCACCGGCGGCATCGTTCATCATGCGGCCGATCTCGTCGAAAAACCGGTTGGTGGTCTGGGTCATGTCGGTCTCCTGATCGGTCTCTTTATCGGTCCCTTGGCGGCCTCGATAAACTTTGCGCGAACGCGCGAAAAGACAATGGCAATCCGCGGAGGCCGGTTCAAGGGCCACGCGGCGGTATCCTTGTCATGCCCCGGTTTCCTTGCAATCGTATTCAACGTCCCTGCATAACAAGAATCACAAGGCGGAACGCAAGACATGATCGAGCAGCAGATCGCAATTCCCACCAAGGACGGCCACACCGCGACTTTCATCGTCCATCCGGAGCGCGGCGGACCGTTTCCGGTCATCCTGTTCTACATGGACGCGCCGGCGATCCGTGAAGAGCTGCGCGACATGGCGCGCCGGCTCGCGACGTCGGGCTATTACGTGATGCTGCCGAACCTCTATTATCGCTCTGGCGTGATGGAGCTCGGCGCACTGCCGGCCGACCCGAACGCGCCCGAGCGCAAGCGCATGTTCGCGCTGATGAGCTCGCTCACTATTCCCCTGATCATGGACGACACGCGCGCGCTGCTCGCATATGCCGAGGGCCAGACGGCCGCGAACACAAAAATCGTCGGCGCCGTCGGCTATTGCATGAGCGGCCGCTACGCCGTCAACGCTGCCACGCATTTCCCCGATCGCGTTAAGGCCGCCGCCTCGATCTACGGTGTGCAGCTCGCGACCGATCAGGACGACAGCCCGCATCTCGCGGCGGGCAAGACCAAGGCCGAGCTCTATTTCGCCTGCGCCGAGACCGATATCTACGCGCCGCCGGAGATTATCGAGAAGGTCAAGGAGGGCATGAAAGGCGCCAAGGCCGAGGTCGAGATCTATCCCGGCACCCATCACGGCTTCGCCTTCCCCAAGCGTCCGGTCTATGACCGCGACGCCGCCGAACGGCATTGGGAGCGCCTGCTGGCGCTCTATCGCCGCAATCTTGTGTGAGCAGTATGGATCAGCGCATCCGCGAACTCGGTGCACCTCTCCCGCTTGCGGGGGAGGTCGGCGCGAAGCGCCGGGTGGGGGCTCTCGCCACGCTGGGAATCTTTCGGCGGAAGCACCCTCTCCCCTACCCTCCCCCGCAAGCGGGGGAGGGAGCGCACCTTCGTCCTGGTCACACACCAAACTTCACTTCTTGAAACCAAGGCGCGATGCCCTTTCTGCTCATCGACTTTCCATCCTTCAGTCCGATCGCGCTCGAGATCGGCCCGTTCGCGATCCGCTGGTACGCGCTCGGCTATATCTGTGGGATCACCTTCGGCTGGCTCTATGCGCGCTCGCTGTTGAAGAACCAGCGCCTGTGGGGCGGGCCGGCGCCGATCTCGCTGGTGCAGATCGACGACTTCATTCTATGGGTGACGCTCGGCATCATCCTCGGCGGCCGCACCGGCTACGTGCTGTTCTACAATCTGCCCTTCTTCGTCGAGCATCCGGCAGCTATCTTCAAATTGTGGGAAGGCGGCATGTCGTTCCACGGCGGCTTTCTCGGCTGCGTCGTGGCGGTGATGTGGTTCGCCCGAAAGAACGGCATCTCGATCCTGTCGCTCGGCGACATCACCTGCGGCGTCGCGCCGATCGGAATTTTCCTGGTGCGGCTGACCAACTTCATCAACGGCGAATTATGGGGCCGCCCCGCCGACCCTAGCCTGCCCTGGGCCATGATCTTCCCGACCGGCGGCGACGTGCCGCGCCATCCGAGCCAGCTCTATGAAGCGGGCATGGAGGGCCTCCTGCTCTTCGCCGTGCTCGCGGTGTTGATCCGCCTCGGCGCCTTGAAGCGGCCGGGCCTCATCCTCGGCAGCTTCATCCTGATCTACGGCCTGACCCGGATCATCGGCGAACATTTCCGCGAGCCGGACGTCCAGCTCGGCTACCTCTGGGGCGGATTAACCATGGGGATGCTGCTGTCGATCCCGATGCTTATCGTCGGCGGCGTACTTATTGTATTGGCAGTCAGGCGCGGTGCGCCGAAGCCCCTCGAGGCCATTCGTTAATTCATTTCGAGAAGACAGATCGTGACCGAACAGCCACTGCTCGACGAGATCAAGGCGCTGATCAAATCCTCAGGCCCCATGCCGGTCTGGCGGTACATGGAATTGTGCCTGATGCATCCGCGCTATGGCTATTACGTCTCGCGCGATCCGCTCGGGCGAGAAGGCGACTTCACCACTTCGCCCGAAGTCAGCCAGATGTTCGGCGAGCTCTTGGGCCTGTGGACCGCCTCGGTCTGGAAGCAGATGGGCTCACCGCAATTCCTGCGGCTCATCGAGCTCGGCCCCGGCCGCGGCACCATGATGGCGGATGCGCTGCGCGCGCTTCGCGTGTTGCCGCCGCTCTATCAGGCGCTTCACATCCACATGGTCGAGGTCAATCCCGTCCTGCGCGAACGGCAGAACGCAACGCTATCGGGCGTACGCAACAACATCGCCTGGCACGACAGCATCGACGACGTGCCCGACGGACCTAGCATCATCCTCGCCAACGAATATTTCGACGTGCTGCCGATCCACCAGATGGTGAAGCGCGAAGGCGGCTGGCACGAACGCGTGATCGAGATCGATCCCAACGGTAACCTCCAGTTCGGCGCGGCATCCGAGCCGACGCCACGCTTCGACGTGCTGCTGCCGTCTCTCGTGCGGGCGGCACCAGTCGGCGCCGTGTTCGAATGGCGGCCCGATACCGAGATCATGAAGCTCGCCACGCGCGTGCGCGACCAGGACGGCGCGGCACTGATCATCGACTACGGCCATATGCGCAGCGATGCCGGCGATACTTTTCAGGCTATCGCCCGCCACTCCTTCACCGATCCCCTGAAGGCGCCGGGCCAGGCCGACGTCACCGCCCATGTCGACTTCCAGGCGCTGGCGCGTGCCGCCGAGGACGTAGGCGCCCGCGTGCACGGACCGGTCACACAGGGTGACTTTCTCAAGCGCGTCGGCATCGACACGCGCGCGGCGGCACTGATGCAGAAGGCGACACCGGAGGTCGCCACCGACATTTCCGTGGCGTTGAAGCGGCTCACCGATACGGGGCGCAGCGGCATGGGCGCGATGTTCAAGGTGCTCTGCATCTCCGAGCCGCGGCTGTCAGGCATTGCCGGCCTCAGCGATCTCGAACAGGCCGGAGGGAATTGATGACGCTCACCTCGTCACTGCTGTCGGCGGTGCCCGGCCTGCGCCATGCTTTCTTCACGCGTGAGGGCGGCGTCTCCAACGGAATCTATTCCGCGCTGAACGGCGGGCTCGGCTCGAACGACGATCAGGCTCTCGTCGCGGAGAACCGCCGCCGCATGGCCGAGCATGTCGGCGTCGCAGCCGACCGCTTCGTCAGCCTGCATCAGATCCATTCGCCCGACGTCCTCGTCGCCGCTACGCCCTGGCCGAGCGGCCCGCGGCCGAAGGGGGATGCGCTGGTGACCAGGACGCCCGGCATCGCACTTGGCGTTTCCACCGCCGATTGCGGTCCGGTGCTGTTCGTCGATCCCCAAGCGCGCGTCATCGGCGGTGCGCATGCCGGCTGGAAGGGAGCGCTGACCGGCGTACTGGAGTCCACGATTCTGGCGATGGAGAAACTCGGCGCCACGCGCAGCGGCATCATCGCCGCGATCGGCCCCTTGATCCGGCAGGACAGCTACGAGGTCGGCAACGAGTTCGTCGCGCGTTTCATCGAGGCCGATGCGGATAACAAGATGTTCTTCATCCCGTCGGTGCGCGAGGGCCACGCAATGTTCGATCTCGCCGGCTTCATCCGCAAGCGGCTGGAAGCCGCCGGCATTCTGATGATCGACGACCTCGGCCTGGATACATATGCGGACGAACGCTTCTTCAGCTATCGCCGTTCAGTGCATCGCAAGGAGCCGGACTACGGCCGTCATGTTCACGCGATCGCGCTCGAAGGGTGAACACACAGGCAACATTAAGGACGGTCATTCCGGGGCGGCTCGAAGAGCCCAACCCGGAATCTCGAGATTCCGGGTTCGATGCTTTGCATCGCCCCTGCCACGATGATGCCCTGCCACGATGACAGTGGCCTGTGTCGCCTCTGCCCTAGACCTTAATCGATTTTAACGATATCGCTGCCCTCAATGAGGGAAGCGTCATCTTTTCTGCGCCGTGCGGGCTCGCGCGTGCTGGCGGTCATGCTGCTGGCGGCAGCGACTGCGCTCGCCGGCTGCGCCGGCGGCAACGCCCCTGCCAATTCCTACGCGATGGCGGCGCCGAGCGCCGGCTCCGGCGCGACGGTCGCCTTCGAGTCGATCGACGGACCGCCGCCGCAGGTGTTCGATCGCATGGTCGGCGTGCTCGACAGCGAATCCAAGCTGCGCAGCCTCTCGGTCGTCTCCCGCGAGGGGACGGCTGCCTACCGCGTGCGCAGCTACCTCTCCGCCCAAGTCGTGCGCGGCAAGACCATGATCGCCTGGGTCTGGGACGTCTACGACGCCAACCAGCAGCGGGCACTGCGCCTTTCCGGCGAGGAACCGACCGCGGCCAAGGGCGGAAAGGATCCGTGGCAAGCCGCCGACGACCTCGTGCTGCGGAAGATCGCCCAGGCCGGATTCAGCGGACTTTCCAATATGATCAACGGTGGGCCGGCCGATGCGCCGGGCTCGGTTCCCGGCCTGCGCGGCCCCGCCGTGGCAAGCGTGACGCCGGACGCTCCGGTGCCGGAGATGCCGGCCACGGCGCTCGGCTATGCCCAGCAATAACCCCCGCTAAACCACGGGCTCAGTTGCCAGCCAAGCCGTTGGCCCGACTCAGGATTTTCGGAGGGAAAACGTAGCATCCCGGGTTGCCATTGCGGCCTCTCGCCTGATATTTCCTCGCCCGTCGTAACCGTGCTGCCAGCGGGTATTTTTAGATGTTGAACGTCGTATCCAGCAAAGCGCGGGAGGAAGCGTCCATGTCGGCCAAGAACGGCTCCATCAAGCTCGTCTCCGGCAACTCCAATCCGGCTCTCGCCCAGGCCATCGCGCAGGGCCTGGACATGCCGCTGACCAAAGCGGTGGTCCGGCGCTTCGCCGACATGGAGATCTTCGTCGAGGTTCAGGAGAACATCCGCGGCTCGGACGCCTTCATCATCCAGTCGACCTCGTTTCCGGCGAACGACAATCTGATGGAGTTGCTGATCATCACCGACGCGCTGCGCCGCTCCTCGGCGCGCCGCATCACCGCAGTGATCCCCTATTTCGGCTATGCCAGGCAGGACCGCCGGTCCGGTTCGCGCACACCCATCTCGGCCAAGCTCGTCGCCAATCTGATCACCCATGCCGGCGTCGACCGCGTCATGACGCTCGACCTGCATGCCGGCCAGATCCAGGGCTTCTTCGACATCCCGACCGACAATCTGTTTGCGGCCCCCCTGATGGTGCGCGACATCCGCGAACGTTTCGACCTCAGCAAGGTGATGGTGGTCTCGCCCGACGTCGGCGGCGTGGCCCGCGCCCGCGGCCTCGCCAAGCGCATCAACACCCCGCTCGCGATCGTCGACAAGCGCCGCGAACGTCCGGGTGAATCCGAAGTCATGAACGTGATCGGCGACGTCTCCGGCTACAGTTGTATCCTGGTCGACGACATCGTCGATTCCGGCGGCACGCTGGTGAACGCAGCCGACGCGCTGATCGCCAAGGGCGCCAAGGACGTCTACGCCTACATCACCCACGGCGTGCTCTCCGGCGGCGCCGCGGCCCGCATCGCCGGCTCGAGGCTGAAAGAGCTGGTCATCACCGACTCGATCCTGCCGACGGAAGCCGTGACCAAGGCGCCAAACATCCGTACGCTGCCGATCGCCAGCCTGATCTCGGATGCGATCGCGCGCACCGCCGCTGAAGAGTCGGTGTCGAGCCTGTTCGACTGATTTCTTCGCCTCTCCCCGCTTGCGGGGAGAGGCCGGAATTCGAGCGAAGCTTGAATTCCGGGTGAGGGGGACTCTCCGCGAGTCCAACTGTCACCGTCCCCGTAGAGACTCCCCCTCACCCCACCCTGTCCCCGCAAGCGGGGCGAGGGAGCGCGCGCGTCTCCCATCCCTCACTCCGAGGCACCGCAGCACGTCCCAACCCCCACGGGTTGTTGCCCGCTCCCGCCCATGACATCATCCAGGTTTCGAGTCATCTCTGCCCTCTGGATGCCTGATGCCACGCCGGAAATTTGCTTGGGAAAAGCTGTCGGATGACGAGCTGCTCAAGCAGCGCCTGTCCAGCCTGAAGGTTACGGTCGAAGGCACCTGGCTCGAGGATTGCGTCGCCACGCTCCATGAGGAGATGGAAGAGCAAGGGATCCGGCTGCGGCCGCACACATGGATCTCAAGCGAATGGTTCAGTCCGGGAGATGTGCCCGGGATCGCGATCCCCTTCTATCTCGCCCATCCCCGCCTGATGAAGCTCGAGAAGAAGATGATGTTCGACGTCGAGGGCGGAACCTGGCGCGAGTGCATGGCCATCCTCCGTCACGAGGCAGGCCATGCCATACAGCACGGCTTCCAGTTGCAGCGGCGACGGCGCTGGCAGCAATTGTTCGGGCCGTCGTCGAAACACTATCCCCGCTACTACCGTCCCAATCCGGCGAGCCGGCGATACGTCCAGCACCTCCGGCTCTGGTACGCACAGAGCCACCCCGACGAAGACTTTGCCGAGACCTTTGCGGTATGGCTGCGGCCGCGCTCGAACTGGCGGACGCGATACGCCGGCTGGCCGGCGCTGAAGAAGCTCGAATATGTCGACGAGCTGATGGGCGAGATCGCGGGAGAGCGACCGCTAATCACGACGCGGGAACGCGTCGATCCACTGAACAGGCTCAGCCAGACGCTCGAAGATCATTACAAGAAGAAGCAGGCGTTCTACGCCTTCACGCCACCGAAGACCTACGACCGCGACCTCTCCCGGCTATTTTCCGCCGATCCACGGCATCACCGGTCCAAGCCCGCTTCGAGCCTGATCCGGCGGCACCGCGCCCAGATCAGACAGCTGGTCGCGCGATGGACGGGCGAGAATCAGCTCACGCTCGATGCCGTGCTTGACGACATGATCTCCCGCTGCCGCGAGCTCGACCTGCGCGCCGTGGGCCCCGAACAGAAGCTCGTTCTCGATTTCACTGTCCTCGTGACCGCCAAGACGATGCACGCGCTGTTTGGCCCGTCTCGGCGCAAATGGATCGCGCTATGAGACGACTCCGAATTCTCGTGCTGATGCATCCGGACTTCATGCCGCCCGACTCTTCGGACGGATACACTCCGCAGGAGATCAACAATTGGAAAACGGAATACGACGTCGTCAGCACCTTGCGCGCGTCCGGCCATGAGGTCCGCGCACTCGGCGCGCAGGAAGAAATCAGGCCGGTCCGCGAAGCGATCGAAGAGTTCAAGCCGCACGTTGTTTTCACGCTGCTGGAGGAATTCCACAACAACGTCGCCTACGACCAGCACATCGCCAGCTATCTCGAGCTGATGAAGGTGCCTTATACCGGGTGCAATCCGCGCGGCCTGATCCTGGCGCGCGGCAAGGACCTGTCCAAGACGCTGGTGCATCACCGCCGCATCGCCGCGCCGGCCTTTGCCGTCTTCCCGATGCGGCGCAAGGTGAAACGACCAACGCGTCTTGCGCTGCCGCTGATCGTCAAGGCCCTCAACATGGATGGGTCCTTCGGCATCTCGCAGGCCTCCATCGTCGACACGGACGAGAAGCTCGCCGAACGGGTCGCCTTCATCCATGAGCGAGTCGAGACCGCCGCCATCGCCGAGCAATTCATCGAGGGGCGGGAGCTCTATGTCGGCGTGCTCGGCAACAACCGGCTGCGCGTGCTGCCGGTCTGGGAATTGAAATTCGGCAACATGGGCGGGCGCAGGTCACGCCACATCGCGACCGAAAGGGCCAAGCACGACACCGATTATCAGGAGCGCGTCGGCATTGTCGACGGGCCGGCGAAAGACCTTGCGCCCGAAGTCACCGCGCGCATTCAGCGAGCCGCGAAGCGCATCTACCGGGCGCTCGGCCTCGACGGCTACGCGCGCATCGATTTCCGTCTCGCCGCCGACGGCACGCCGTATTTCATCGAAGCCAACCCGAACCCGGAAATCGCCAAGAGCCAGGAGT
Organism: Bradyrhizobium sp. T-1; assembly: GCF_053592855.1. Classification (NCBI taxonomy): domain Bacteria; kingdom Pseudomonadati; phylum Pseudomonadota; class Alphaproteobacteria; order Hyphomicrobiales; family Nitrobacteraceae; genus Bradyrhizobium; species Bradyrhizobium sp. T-1. The sequence continues at coordinate 7,306,038 of NZ_CM132115.1, forward strand.
TCGCCACGGCGGCTGAACATGATGGGCTCAAATACAGGGAGCTCCTGCATCGCATCCTGACGCTTGGGATCAGCCGTGCCAAGGCGGGCGTGTCTCTGGGCTGACGGCAGAGGCCGCCGCGAGTTCCTGGGCGGCGGGCACACGCCCGCCAAATCAAGCCACATTCATGGACTCGAGGAACTCCTTGACCTCCGCCCTCATCCGTTGTGATTGGAATGACAGGCTGTTTGCAGCATCATGCAGCCTTGTCGCCAATCGGCTCGCTTCTTCAGATGCCTGATTGACGCTGAGAATATTGTTGTTGACTTCGCGCGTTCCGTTAGCAGCTTGCTGGACGCTACCCGCGATCTCACGGGTTGCGACGCTCTGCTGGTCGATGGCCGCCGAGATTTCGTTGGATATTTGGTCTATTTCCACAATAGTGCCGTTGATTGCCTGAATGGCATTGACAGCTTCGCCGGTGGCGCTCTGGATGTCCTGGACCTGTGCGGAGATCTCTTCTGTTGCCTTTGCGGTCTGGTTGGCCAGGGCCTTAACTTCGCTGGCTACGACGGCGAATCCCTTGCCGTGCTCGCCCGCCCGCGCGGCCTCGATCGTCGCGTTGAGCGCCAACAAGTCGGTCTGATTCGCAATGCCCTGGATCAATGTCACGACCTCGCCGATCTTCTGCGTTCCTGCAGCGAGACTCTCGACGATCCGGCTCGTCCGCCGCGCTTCTTTGGCCGCCTTGGCCGCGATCTCCGCCGACCGCGTGACCTGATGCGAGATGCTGCCGATCGAGGCCGAGAGTTCTTCTGTCGCCGACGCAACCGTTGCCACGTTTGCTGACGCGTGAATGGACGCCTCCGCGGCCGCTGCGGCCTTTTGCATGGTCTCGACATTGCTGACGCTCATCGAGGAAGACACGCCCTGCATCTCGCTCGCTCCCGCCGCGACCCCTTCGACGATGACCCCGACCTTGCGTTCAAACCCGGCTGCGAGCTCGCACCTGGTCGCGTCACGATCCTGCTTAGCTTTGCGCTCGGCTTCGGCACGCTCTTGATTGGCACGCGCTTCGGCTGCATTCGCGTGTTCAGCTTCGGCCGTCTTCTGCGCAGCAGTCTCGAACAGGCGCGAGAGCATGAACGCGAGCCAGCTGAGCACACCCGCCTCAATCAGAAGAATGACCGCGTGTAGGACCACGCGTCCGAAATCGGCGCCGCCGGGATAGATCGCCGACGGCAGAAGGAAATTGAGCACCAAGTGATGCAGCGCGACCGCCACCGTGGCTGCGATGATCGGCCGATAGTCGCAATAGGCGACAAGACAGGCCAACGCAGCAAAAAAATACATGTGCATGTCGATCTGCCAAGTATGACCAGCCAGCTGGAATGCAAACACCGACACGCCACCCATCAAAGCTACTGCGAAGATCAGCCGGGTCGAAAGGTCGCTGCCCGATGCGCGCCAAGACGCTGTCGCAGCCAGCGCCATCCCGATCATGACAGTCGCCGGCATCAACCAATCGGCGCCGCGCATCACCCCGACGGCGACTGCGATCGGAACATGGAGCCAAAGCACGACGAGCAAGGTCTTGCTGGTGGTCTCACGCAAGGTTGCGAGATCATCGCCCTTGATGCTCATTCCCGTATCCCCCAATGTCAGCAAAAAACTAGTTCGATTTCGAAATGCAGGCAGCGACCGCCTGCGGGTCCATGATCAGCCAAACGCCCGCCTGGCGCAGTCGTCGCAACCCGTCCTTCTCGCTTGGGCGCACGACAAGAAGCGACGGAATTGCCGTGATCCTGACGATCAAGGCCTCAGCCGAAGTGGCGGCGGCGAGGGCCTGTTGCGTGCCCCACCATGGCGGGAAGGCGGCTGCGACCACGTCTCCCCCCGGCCGGACCTGGAGTGACAGCGCCGCAACAGCAATCCAGCTGGCCACCAGCAGCGCAATTGCCTTCAGCCAAGCGCTGCGATGCTGGGAGGCATTTCCCTGTTCCATGCCTTGTCCACAAAAGTAGGCTAGCCAGCGCCGGTCAACCGCTTCAACCAACCCTTTTCGCGAGCACCTACTTCCACGGAAGACGTTGCCGGACCACCAACTACCGTCGCGAACGACGCAAAGAACTCGCCGGCGAGCTTCTTTGCGGTGGAATCGATCAGGCGTGCACCGAGCTGGGCGAGCTTGCCGCCGATCTGGGCGTCGACCTCGTAGTGCAGCACCGTGACATCGGCGCTCTCGGATTCCAGCCGTACCACGGCGCCGCCCTTGGCAAAGCCGGCGACGCCGCCGGAGCCCTCGCCCGAGATGCGATAGGAATTGGGCGGATCGAGATCGGACAGGGTCACCTTGCCGCTGAATGTCGCCTTCACCGGGCCGACCTTGAACACCACTGTGGCGGTCATCTCGTTCGGCGCCGTGACGTCGAGCGACTGGCAGCCGGGGATGCATTGCTTCAACACAGCGGGATCGTTCAGCGCCGCCCACACCTGTTCGCGTGACGCGGGGATATGCTGGCTGTCGTTCATCTGCATGATCGGTCACTCTCTGCTGGCTGTTTGACTAACGGCGCGCTGGCCGCGGCGCCGTTCCCTGGTGATCTCGGCAAGGATCGACATCGCGATCTCCTCCGGCGTGATGGCGCCGAGATCGAGCCCGGCCGGCGCCTTGAAATCATCGATCGCAGCCGCGCTTGCGCCTTCTGCAAGGAACCTTGCGCGCAGCGAAGCCATCTTGCGGCGGCTGCCGACAAAGGCGCGATAGTCGGCCTTGGTTGCAATTGCTGCGCGCAGAGCGGCCTCGTCGCCCTTGCCTTGCGTCGAGACCACGACGAAGCGCTTGGCGTCGTGGAACTCGCCGAGCTGATAGCCGTCGATGATCGTGTCGGCATCCGGCGGCGCCGCGAGTTCGGCCGCCGGGGCAGCGAGCGTGACGTGGTAGCCGAGCACGCGCGCCTGCGCCGCAAGTGACAGCGCGACCGGGCTCGAGCCGAGAATGACCAGCGAAGGGTGCGGCAGCACCGGCTCGACAAAAACGTCCATCGTGCCCTTGCTAGGGCACATGTTGCTGGCAAAGCGGATGCCGTCGCGGCTCTCGCCGGTGCTGACGCCAAGCTCGGCCAGCAGGTTCTCCGGCTGTACCGAGACCATGCGCGGCTCTCCGTCGGCAAGCGCCTCGCGCGCCGCCTTCAACACCGCGCCCTTGGCGCAGCCACCGCCGATCCAACCCGCGACGATGGTGCCGTCGGCCGCGATGATCGCCTTGGCGCCAGCCTTCGCCGCAGTCACCGATACCGTCCGCACCACCGTCGCGAGCACGAAGGCCCGCTCAGCGGCCTTCATTTGCGCCACCAGATCCAACACCTCGACATGAGCGGTCATCAGCGCCTCCCCTAAAGCTTCGCCAGATAGGGCTCGAGCGCGCGCAGGCTCTGCAGCGAATTCGCGGGCGCATAGAGATCGACATGCGGCAATGCGGCCTTGATGCCGCGCGCCTCGGGCGCATAGCCCTCCCACGCCATCATCGGGTTGAGCCAGACGATGCGGCGGCAGCGGCGATGCAGTGCCGCCATTTCGCGGCCGAGCAACGCGGCATCGCCGGTCTCGTAACCGTCAGACACGATCATCACACAGCTGCGCGAATGGATCACGCGCGCGGCGTGCCAGCGATTGAAGGTCTGGAGGCTTTCGCCGATCTTCGTGCCACCGCCCGCGCCTTGTGCCATGATCGAGAGCCGGTCGAGCGCGCGGCCGGCGTCCTTTTCCTTCATCGCATCGGAGACATACGCAAGACGCGTGTGGAACAGGAATGCTTCGGCCTCGCGGAACTGGTCGAGCACGCCGTGGATGAAGCGCAGGAACACGGACGTGTACATGCCCATCGAACCGGAGGCGTCGAGCAGCACGATCAGCCGCAGCGGCTTGTTCTTGCGCTGGCGCTTCACCAAGCTGATCGGCACGCCGCCATGGCTGATGTTGCGATGGATGGTCCGCCTGAGATCGAGCCGGTAGCCGCGCCGGCGCGCGAGATCGCGCCGCGTCAAGCGCGTACGCATCGCCTTGGCGAGCTGTGCCGCAGCCTCATGGGCCTGCGCGACCTGGTCGGGATCGCTGAGCTTTCGGAAATCGACCTCGGCGAGATTGTCCGCACGCGAGGCGCCTTCCATGCGGCCCTCGCCGGCGCGGCCTTCCGGCGCATCGTCGGATGACGGAAGCTGGTCGGTGACGGATTGGCCGCTACCCTGCTCCGCTGACTGTTCTTGCAAGCTCTTCAGTGACGGATTGCTGGCGCCTGGCGTCGACCCAATTGTGCGGGAGCGCGATCGCACACGCTTGCCGAGCCAAAACGCGTCGAATAGCCCGTCGAACTTGTCCCAGTCGGACTTGCGCGCTGAGAACAGGTGCTTGAACGCCGCGCGCAGCAGACCGGGCCGGGCCGCATAGCCCGCCGACATCAGCGTCGCCGCATCCTGTCCCTCAGCGAGCCCGACGCGAAAGCCGGCATCGCGCAAGGTGCGCAGGAAGGCGGCAAGCCTGGCGGACACGAAGCGGGAGACCTCGTTGAGATCGTCATATCCGGGGCTGGAGCCGCAGCAGCTCATGCGACCTTCCCCAGCAGGCGCTGCGTTACTTCAGAGGTAACGCGCGCGCGGTCCTCATGGGTTTTCAACAAGCAGATCAAAGTCTCATGCACCGTCTCGGGCGCATCGTGGAGGTCGCGGATGTCGAGGCCGACCAGCGCGGCCGCCCAGTCCAACGTCTCGGCGACGCCAGGCACCTTGCGCAGCTCCTCCTTCCGCACGCCCTCGACCATGCGCGCGATCTGGAGCGAGAGCGACGGGCTGGCGCCTGCGACGCGCGCCAGGATGATGCGGGTCTCGCGGTCTACATCGGGATAGTCGACATAGTGATAGAGGCAGCGCCGGCGCAGCGCGTCGGAGAGTTCGCGTGTGCCGTTCGAGGTCAGCACCACATGCGGGATGGTGACGGCGGGAATGGTGCCGAGCTCGGGGATCGAGACCTGGAAGTCGGACAGCAGCTCCAGCAGGAACGCCTCGAACTCGTCGTCGGCGCGGTCGATCTCGTCGATCAGCAACACCGGCGCCTGCGGCCGGCGGATCGCGGCGAGCAAAGGACGTTCCAGCAGGTACTTTTCCGAGAACACCTGGTCCTCGATACTGTCGGTGCCGCGATGAGCCTGGATCGCCAGCAGCTGGCGCTGGTAGTTCCACTCATAGAGTGCGGAGGACTGGTCGAGCCCTTCGTAACACTGCAGCCGGATCAGCTCGGTCGCGTGCACCTTTGCCAGCGCCTTCGCCACTTCGGTCTTGCCGACGCCCGCCTCGCCTTCCAGCAACAGCGGGCGCCGCAGCAATTGCATCAGCGAGATCGCGGTCGCGAGGTCCGCATCGGCGATGTAACCCGATGCAGCCAGCGCTTGCGCGATCTCGTCACGGTTCTTCATGCGCTCATTCTCTCCTCGTCATTGCGAGGAGCGAAGCGACGAAGCAATCCAGACTGCATCCGCGGTGGGATTCTGGGTTGCTTCGCTTCGCTCGCAATGACGGCCAGACTACGCCACCGCTCCCAGCTCCTTCGCCGCCTTCCAGTTGCGCCAGAAATCGTGCGGCATCTGGATGTGCGTGCTTCCTAAGAACGAGAACGCGTCGTTGACCGCGTTGGAGAAGGCCGGCACGCCGCCGACATTCGGGCTTTCGCCGACACCCTTGGCACCGATCGGGTGATGCGGCGACGGGGTGACGGTGAAGTCGGTCTCCCAATGCGGCGTCTCCACCGCAGTCGGCATGAAGAAGTCCATGAACGAGCCGGTGACGACGTTGCCGACGTCGTCGTAGCGGATCTCCTGGCCCATCGCGATGGCGAAGGCCTCGGTCAGGCCGCCATGCACCTGCCCCTCGATGATCATCGGGTTGATGCGGGTACCGCAATCGTCGAGCGCGTAGAAGCGCCGGACCTTGTACACGCCCGTATCGACGTCGATGTCCATCACGCAGAGATAGGCACCGAACGGATAGGTCATGTTGGGCGGATCGTAGTAGCTGACTGCTTCCAGGCCGGGCTCCATGCCAGGGGGCACCGAGTTGTAGGCCGCCCAGCAGATATCCTTCATCGACATGAATTTCTCCGGCAGGCCCTTCACCCGGAAACCGTCGATGTCGAATTCGAGATCGTCCTCGTGAACCTCGAGCTTGTAGGCGGCGATCATCTGCGCCTTGGCCCTGATCTTTCGCGCGGCCATCGCGATCGCAGCACCCGCCACTGGGGTCGAGCGCGAACCGTAGGTGCCGAGCCCGTAAGGCGCGGTGTCGGTGTTGCCCTCCTCCACCATGATGTTGTCGGCGGGAATGCCGATCTCGGTCGCGATGATCTGGGCCCAGGTGGTCTCGTGGCCCTGGCCCTGGCTCTTGGTGCCCATGCGCGCGATGCCCGCACCGGTCGGATGCATGCGGATCTCGCAGGAATCGAACATCGCGATGCCCAAGATGTCGCAATTCTTCGACGGGCCGGCGCCGACGATCTCGGTGAAGAAGGAGACGCCGAGGCCCATGATCTCGCGGGTCTCCCCGCGTTTGAAGGCTGCACGCTTCTCTTCCTGCTCCTTGCGAAGCGCGGCGTAACCCGTCGTCTCCATCATCTTGCGCATGGCGGTGTGGTAGTCGCCGGAATCGTATTCCCAGCCCAGCGCCGAGTGATACGGGAACTGCTCCGGCTTGATGAAATTCTTCAGGCGCAGCTCGGCGGGATCCATCTTGAGCTTCTGCGCCAAAATATCCATGGCGCGCTCGATGCAGTAGGCGGCCTCCGTGACGCGGAACGAGCAGCGATAGGCGACGCCGCCGGGCGCCTTGTTGGTGTAGACCCCGTCGACAGCCAGGTGCGCGGTCGGGAAGTCGTAGGACCCCGTGACGATATTGAAGAAGCCAGCCGGCCATTTCGACGGGTCGGCGCAGGCGTCGAACGCACCGTGATCGGCGAGCACGTGGACGCGAAGCCCGGTGACCTTGCCGTCCTTGGTCGCCGCGATCTCAGTGGTCATGTGATAGTCGCGCGCAAACGAGGTCGCGGTCAGGTTCTCGATGCGGTCCTCGACCCATTTCACCGGCTTGCCGGTGACGATGCAGGCCACCGCCGCACAGATGTAGCCGGGATAGGCACCGACCTTGTTGCCGAAACCGCCACCGATATCGGGCGCGATCACATGGATCTTCTGCTCGGGCAGCTTCGCGATCAGCGCCACCACGGTGCGGATCACATGCGGAGCCTGGAACGTGCCGTAGATCGTCAACTCGCCCTTGATCTTGTCGAAGGAGCAGACGCACTGGCAGGTCTCCAGCGGCGACGGATGGGTGCGGTGATAGGAGATCATCTCCTTGATCGTGACTTCGGCCTTATTGAAGGCCGCGTCGGTAAGCTCCTTGTCGCCGACGGTCCACTCGAAAATGTGGTTGTCATGCTTGCGCGGGCCATGCGCGCCGGACATCTTGCCGACGAGGTCCTCGCGCAGCACCGGCGCATCCTTGTCCATCGACTTGAAGGGATCGACCAGCGGCGGCAACGGTTCGTACTCGACGATCACCTTGTTGATGCCGTCATCGGCCGCATAGCGATCGGTCGCGACGACGAAGGCAACCTCCTGGTTCTGGAACAGCACCTTGCCGTCGGCCAGAACCATCTGCACGTCGCCGGCGAGCGTCGGCATCCAGGCGAGGTTGACGGTCTTCAGCGTCTCGGCGGTGATGACCGCGAGCACGCCCGGCACCTTCAATGCCTCGCTGTCGTCGATCTTTTTGACGCGTGCATGCGGATGCGGCGAGCGGACGAAGTCGCCGTGCAGCATGCCCGGCAGCTTGACGTCGTCGACGTAATTGCCCTTGCCTTGCGTGAAGCGGATGTCCTCGACGCGCTTGCGCTTGCAGCCCATGCCTTCGAGTGCGGCTTCGCGTTGTTCCCGCGTGGGAGTCATGTCGTTCATTCTGCGGCCTCCCGGAATTCCACGCCGTTGATCTTGGCGCTCGCGTATTGAATGGCTTTGACGATGTTCTGGTAACCGGTGCAGCGGCAGATGTTGCCGGAGATGCCCATCCGGATCTCCTGCTCGCTCGGCGATGGATTCTCCTGCAACAGCCGATGCGCGCGCATGATCATGCCGGGCGTGCAGAAGCCGCATTGCAGGCCGTGCATCATGCGGAAACCTTCCTGCAGCGCGGAGAGCGTGCCGTCGGCATTGGCCATGCCTTCGACCGTGATGATGTCGCTGCCTTGCGCCTGCACCGCGAACATCGTGCAGGACTTCACCGACATGCCGTCGATGTCGACGGTGCAGGCGCCGCAATGCGTGGTCTCGCAGCCGATATGGGTGCCGGTCATCTGCAGATTTTCGCGGATGAAATGCACCAGCAGCGTGCGCGGCTCGACGAGGCCTTCGACCTCGGCGCCGTTCACCTTCATGGTGACGTGTGTTTTGGTCATCAGTCCCTCCCTTACTTCGCTCGGCTGGCTGCGCGCTGCAGCGCCCGCGTCACCATGATGCCGCCGACATGTTTTCGGTATTCGACGGGCCCGCGGGCATCCGCGGCCGGCGCCATGATCGCTTCGGCCGCCGCGGCCGCTTTCTTCAGCGTCGCCGCATCGAGGCCGGTCCCGATCACGGCCTTGGCGGCATCAGCGGCGAGCAGCGGCGTCTCGTGAACATTGGTCAGGCCGATCGTACAGGTCGCGACCTTGCCCCCGGACATCGTCAGCACGACGGCGGCAGCCGCCGTCGCGTAGTCGCCGACCTTGCGCTTGAGCTTTTCATAGGCGTAGCCATGGCCGGCCGCCGGCACCGGGACCGAGACGGACGTGAGAATCTCGCCCGGCTCGAGCGCGGTGAAATAGGCGCCCTGATAGAAGTCGGCGGCCGGAACGTCACGGGCGCCACTGGCGCCTTCGAGGCGGTAGGTCGCGCCCAGCGTCATCATCAGCGCCGGCATGTCGTTGCCGGGATCGCCATTGGCGACATTGCCGCCGATCGTGCCGCGGTAGCGCACCTGCGGATCGGCTATCAGCAGCGCCGCCTCGTGCAGGATCGGCATCGATTTGGCGACGTCGTCGGAGGCCAGCAGCTCGTGCTGGGTGGTCATGGCGCCGATGACGAGATTGTTGCCATTGCGGCTGATGCCCTTCAACGCGGCGATGCCGTGCAGATCGATCAGATGGGCGGGGGTGGCGAGCCGAAGCTTCATCATCGGCACCAGGCTGTGCCCGCCGGCCAGCGGCCGCGCATCCTCGCCGAGGTCGGATAAAAGCTTGACGGCGTCAGCGACACTCGCCGGCCGGTGATAGCTGAATGGTCCCGGGATCATCGTCTCCTCCCACAATCGTCCTTGGCGCTTGAGGGCGCGGACGTTGGAGGGGACGGTCTCTCCGGACCGGGCAAGTCGCAATCGTTCGGGCACAAAGATGGGCTTTTTGCACGAATTGCGGGTGGAGACGCACGAATTGCGTCAGGGGCGGAGACCATTCACCTCGCCCCGCTTGCGGGGAGAGGTCGGATTGCATCGCGAGATGCAATCCGGATGAGGGGGTACAGGTGTCTCGACAGTCGTATGCGAGGAGAGAGGCCCCTCACCCCACCCTCTCCCGGCGAAGATGTTCAGACCGGGGCGAGGGAGTGAAAGAGCGGAGTTCTGTAACTAAGCCTGCCGCCGGCTCGCCAGCCCCAGCCGGGCCTTCACCTCGGCGATCTTGGCGCGGCTCACCGGCACCCGGTGCGGCGACGGGCCGTCGAGCTCAAGCACAGCGCCGTCGCCCTCTTTCCGGACCAGCGCGACATGGGGGATCGCGACGATGTGGCTGCGGTGCACCCGGAGGAACAGCGAGGGATCGAGCTGCGCCTCGGCCTCCGAGATCGACCACGGACACATCCGCTCGCGGGTGCCGTCGTGGACGCGGGTGTAGTGCGCATCGGCCCGGACGCTGCGGACATTGGCGGTGTCGATGAAATGCGTCCCGTCGGCGCTTTCGACCGGCAATCGGGGGACCGGCGCACGGGGCGGCTGGCCGAGGCCCCCGAGCGGCGCCACCGGGCGCGGCGATATGGCAGGCGCGGCAATCGGTTCAGCCGGCGCGACGGACGGGGCAACCGGATCGGCGGCCACGCTGGCCGGAGCCTGCCGGCGTTGATCCGGGACGAGCGACAGCAAGAATCCGGCGGCAATGACGAAGCACAGCACTGCCACGACGATCGACAGGATTTGTTGCGACGCGGCGAGGCCGCCGCCGGCATGGTGATGCGCCTCGCCCGTCAGTGGCTCGAAATGCATGCCGAGCATCGCGGTGTAATGCATGCCGGAGACGGCCATGCCGAAAACAATCGAACTGACGATCAGCCGAACGCCTTCCTGCTGCGCCAGGAAGGCGCGCAGGCCGCCATAGGCCGTGACGATCGCAACGAGAACCGACAGCAGCACCATGGTCTTGTCATGCGTGATGGCAAAGGACCCGGCGAGCCCGTGGATCCCGACATAATGCATGCTCGCGATACCGACCCCGAGCAGAACGGCCGACGAGGCCACGCGCTTCAGCGCGGGCTCACCGATCGAGACAAAGAAAAGAGAAATGCCCACCACCAGCGCGCAGATCAGGAACGAGATGATGGTGGGCAGCACCAGATAGACGGTGTCGGACGGCAGCGGCGCGGCCAGCATGCCGACGAAATGCATGGTCCAGATACCGACGGCGAGAAACGCAGCCGCACCCGCGAGCAGCAGCCGGTTACTGACGCCGGGCGTGTTGCGGATGCGAGCCGCAAGCGCAAAGCCGGTATAGCCACCCAGGCTCGCGACCGCCACAGAGAGCGCGACGAGATAGGGATCGTGTCCTTCGAACATGATCTTGCCGACCGCCCGTCTCCACGGCACGGCCTCCTCCCGCCGCCGACTTTATAGGGACGGCGGCGGGATTGACAATCAGCGGCGTGTGAAGAGCTGTTTCATCCGTCATCCTGATCAGGATGAGGAGTGAGAGCCCTACTTCCTCACACAATTCCCGCCGCGACCTGGCCGCGCAGGCGCTCCAGGCCGAGCAATGTCTCTGCACAGGCTGCCGCGACCTCGACGCCCTTGATCGCAAAGTGCCTGCGGAAGAAATCGTAGTGCACCTCGGTCTCGTGGAATTGCTGCGGCGTCAGCACCGCCGAGAACACCGGCACCTCGGTGCGGAGCTGCACGTCCATCAACGCCTTGATCACGGTGTCGGCGACGAACTCGTGGCGATAGATGCCACCGTCAACGACAAGGCCGGCCGCGACGATCGCCGTATAGCGCCGCGTCTTGGCGAGAACCTGCGCATGCAGCGGGATCTCGAACGAGCCCGGCACTTCGAACACGTCGACATGGGTGAGGTGGCGCGCCTCGGCCTCCTTCATGAAGGCGATGCGGGCCTCCGCGACGACGTCGCGGTGCCAGCAGGCCTGCACGAAGGCCACCCGCTGCGGCTTTGCGAAGCGCGGATGCTCCTTCACCGGATCCTGTGGAACCGGTGGCTGGCTTTGGGGCGTTTCGGCTTTGGAAGTTTGAACTTGGGGATCTTGCAACATCTGATTCATGGCTTTCCTTCAAAGGACCAGAATCAGGGCACACGGAACGACCAACAGCCGCACCTTGCGATGCGTCTGCCACCGACCGTTCTCTTTCATCCGGACTTTAACCGTCGGCTTCGGAGTCACACCGAATCTGCTGACCCTTCCCGTCAGAAAAAATCCTTGGGGAAGGCGCTCGCGGGCTTAGGCCTTTCGGCCCTTACCGCCGGTGGGGACTTTCACCCCGCCCTGAGAACATCGGCCGCCCGGGATGAGCGACCTGCCGCAAATATGACGCCGGTCCGGGGTCGCAAGCAAGCGTGTTCCGCAGCAAAAACCGCATGGACCCATGCCGCCATGGCGATGCAGCCCCGGGCGACGGAATTAACGATTGAACCCGGCGACTCAATCCGATTCCGATTTGTTCTCAAATTAATAATTGTGTCCGAGATGAGCTGTGGACGAACGAGTCCTGGCTTGTGGACGGACTCGGGACCCAGTTGCGCAGATTCCGCAAATCACATCAGTTGATCCGCGACAGGCCGCGCCGGTTCCGGGGAGATCGCGAAAGCAAATCCCGAGATCGACGACGTTAGGGAGCGCGCGCCGGACCCAACCGCGTGCGTATCAAAGACAACAAGAAGGCAAGAGGTCGAGACGGCATGTCCCTGCTCGAAGGCGCTATCGATTCCAGAAGCCATCCGCTCGCGGTGGTCGAGGATATCGCTGCCAGCAACAACTGGCCGTTCGAACGCTCCGGCGAAGACGAACTGACCATTGTCTCGAAGGGACAATGGACGGACTACCAGATCTCCTTCACCTGGATGGGCGAGATCGAGGCGCTGCATCTGGCCTGCGCGTTCGACATGAAGATTCCGGTCGCGCGCCGCGGCGAAGTGCAGCGGCTGGTTGCCGCAATCAACGAGCAGTTGTGGGTCGGCCATTTCGACCTGTGGACCAACACCGGCATGATCATGCATCGTCAGGCGCTGGTGCTGCCGGGCGGCCTCACCGCCTCGACCGCACAATGCGAAGCCATGCTCGCCGGCGCCATCCACGCCTGCGAGCGTTACTTCCCGGCCTTCCAGTTCGTGGTGTGGGCAGGCAAGACTACCGCGCAGGCCATGGACGCCGCGATGTTCGATACGGTGGGCGAGGCGTAGGGTCCGCTGCGCGAGGAGTGCAAAGCTAGTTCCGCATCGTCGTCCTGGCGAAAGCCAGGACCCATACCGCGAGCTCTCTCGCTCACCCGCGATGCTTGTTGCTCTGCCCTCCATCCACTAGAACCAGTCGGGGTAATGGGTCCTGGCTTTCGCCAGGACGACGGGATTTGGTGACCACAGTGGCAAGCAGCACTCTCCAAGACATCACCGGCACCATCCTGCTCGCCGGCGCCGGCAAGATGGGCGGTGCGATGTTGACCGGATGGCTCGCGGGCGGCCTCGATCCGCGCCGCCTCGCGGTGGTCGATCCGCATCTCTCGCCCGAGATGACCGCATTGGCCGCCAAGGGCGTCGCGCTCAATCCCGACGTGAAAGCGGCAGGCCCTGTCGAGACGATGGTCGTCGCGGTGAAGCCGCAGATGTTCCGCGAGGCTGGCGGCAGGCTGAAGTCGTTCGTGTCGGAGAAGACGTCCGTGGTCTCGATCATGGCGGGGACCACGATCGCATCGCTCGAGGAGATCTGTGGCGGCGCCGTGGTGCGCGCGATGCCGAACACACCGGCCGCGATCGGCCGCGGCATCACCGTCGCAGTCGCGGCAAAGAACGTGAGTGCCGCGCAGCGCGCGGTGGCCGATGCTTTGCTGCGCGCCACCGGCTCGGTCGAATGGGTGGACGATGAACACCTGATGGACGCGGTCACCGCCGTCTCCGGCTCCGGCCCGGCCTATGTGTTCCTGCTGGCCGAAGAGCTCGCGCGGGCCGGTGTCGAAGCCGGATTGCCCGAAGCGCTGGCGACGAAGCTTGCGCGCGAGACGGTCGCGGGCTCCGGTGAGTTGCTGCACCAGTCGGATCTTCCCTCCAGCACGTTGCGCCAGAACGTCACCTCGCCTGGCGGCACCACGGCGGCGGCGCTCGGCGTGCTGATGGGCGAGCCGGGCTTGCACGACCTGATGGTCCGCGCGATTGCCGCGGCGACGAAGCGGTCGAAGGAATTGGCGAAGTAGCGGCTACGCGCCCAACCGCTTGTTGAACATCGCGACATTCACGAGCCCGCGCGCATGGCGGCCTTCGCCAAGCTTGCGCGTACCCTCGAAGGCCTCGACCTCGAAGCGGATCACGCGGCGCTCGACCGCGATCACCTTCGCGGTGGTCCGCACCATCGCGCCGACGAGCGCTGCGGCGAGATGGCGGATGTCGACCTCGGTGCCGACGGTGACCCAGCCCGGCTGCAGCACTGAGCGGATCGCATCGCCCGACGTCATCTCCATCTCGAGGATCATCATCGGCGTCGCATAGACCATCGGCATGCCGGGCACGAAATGCCCGACCGTGCGCTCGGCCGGTACTACCAGCGTGCGCTCGGCGCTCATGCCGATTTTGATGAAGTCGCGAGCGTCCATGGTTCTTGCTCGTCATTCCGGGGCGCGCCAAGCGCGAACCCGGAATCCAGAGATTGTCGATCGGGATTCCCCAATGCGCACTCGCGCATTGTGGTTCAGCCCCGTCGGGCTGCCCCGGAATGACGCTAACGCGTCACTTCTTCGCCGCCGCTGCGCGCTCCACGAACGTCTTGCCGCCCTTCATCTTGTGGCGGAGCGGGGCTTCGTTGATCTGGATGACGACGGCATCGGCGTCGACGCCGAGATTCTTCACCAGTGCCTGCGTGATGTCGCGCATCATGCCGGCCTTCTGCTCGTCGGTGCGGCCTTCGGCCATGCTGACGGTGATCTCAGGCATTGTCTTCTCCCTGCTGTTGTCGTCACGGCCGGGCTTGTCCCGGCCGTCTACGTCTTCGCTATAAAACTAAAGGTCAATGTCCGGGACAAGCCTGCGCAGAAACAACCTTGGTGCTCGCATCATGCAGAGCTATCATCAGATGGATCGATACCGTGCCACCTGAAGGCCATTTTCACCTCTTCGACGATCCTCGAAACAGGCACCTTTTGCTGTATCAACTTCTGCGCTTGTAGATAGCGGTCTCTATCTTTCTCTACGTCTTTCACCGTAGACCCCACCCATAGGTTCTTGATGATTACTTGCGGTCCATCCGGATCGTTAAGTTCATCCGAACCCTGAATAATTACTAAGGGTGAGTTGCGCCGGTCTGCATATTTGAGCTGATTGCCCATATTTTTGGGGTTTCCGAGATATAGCTCAGCTCGAATTTTCTCTTTCCTCAACAGCGCAACAATCTTCTGGTAATCCGCGACGCGATCACGATCGAACACCGTCACAACCACAGGCCCCACCTCTGGCCGTGTATCGAGCTTGCCGAGCAACGCCAACGCGGCCTGGAGCCGCGAGACGCCAATGGAGAAACCGGTCGCTGGAACCGGCTCGCCGCGGAAGCGCGAGACGAGACCATCATAGCGGCCACCACCGCCGACCGAGCCGAAGCGCACGGGGCGGCCCTTCTCGTCCTTCGTCTCAAGCAGAAGTTCGACCTCATAGACGGGGCCTGTGTAATATTCGAGGCCACGCACGACGGATCTATCGATAAGGATTTGGGATTCATCGTAGCCTGACGCCTTTGCGAGCCGGGCAATTTCACGTAGCTCTGCAACACCCTCAAGACCCGTCGGCCCAAGGGCCACACTCTCCGTGAACCAATTCAATCGCTCTTCATTGCCGGCACTAGGGGAGATGTCGAGTGAAGACCATTCCGGAATGTAGCCCTTCTCGGCATTATAGGTGTAGCCGAGGAACCGCATTACATTATCGGCTTGCTCAGAACTTAGTTCGGCACCTTTGGTAAAGTCTCCACTCTCGTCTTTTCTGCCTGCCGTGAGAAGCTCGACTACTCCCCCTTGACCAAGGCGATCGAGCTTATCGATCGCACGTAGCACCGTAAGCCATTGCTTGTCGCTAATGGGATGCGGTACTCCGAGCGCCTCACGGAGACCTTCGAGCACTTTGCGATTGTTCACCTTCACGACGTATTGGCCGCGCGCAATGCCGAGCGCCTCCATCGTATCAGCGGCCATCATGCAGATCTCGGCATCCGCAGCCGGCGTCGCCGAGCCGACCGTATCGGCATCGAACTGCATGAACTGGCGGAAGCGGCCGGGGCCGGGCTTTTCGTTGCGGAAGACGTAGCCGACGCGGTAGCTGCGATAGGGCAGGACCAGACCGTCGGTACCGTAGCGCTCACCGACATAGCGCGCGAGCGGCGCGGTCAGATCGTAGCGCAGGCTGATCCACTGCTCGTCGTCGTCCTGGAACGAGAACACGCCTTCGTTCGGGCGGTCCTGGTCGGGCAGGAACTTGCCGAGCGCGTCGGTGTATTCCATCGCCGGCGTCTCGACGGGCTCGAACCCGTAGAGCTCGTAAACGGCGCGGATCTTCTCGACCATCTCGCGCGTCGCCCGGATCGCGGCGGGGTCGCGATCCTCGAGCCCGCGCGGCAGGCGCGCCTTCAGTTTCTGGGGTTTTTTGGCCTTGTCTTTCATGGGACGTTGCTATCAACCGATGAACAGTGCCGCAACCCGGATGGTGCACCTCTCCCCTTGTGGGAGAGGGTAGCTTCGCGGCACGCGATGCCGGGTGAGGGGTTCTCTCCGCGGCACGCAACTCTAATTCGTAGGCGCGGATAGAACCCCGCATCCGGCGCTTCGCGCCACCTTCTCCCACAAGGGGAGAAGGGAAGAAAGCGCCTCTTCCCGAAACGACGGGAAGATGAGCACTTACAGCACCTTGCGGATCCAGTTGTGCGGATCGTTGGTGCGGCCGTATTGGATATCGACGAGCTGCTTGCGCAGACCCATGGCGACGGGACCGGCGGCGCCGCCGCTGATCTCGAAATCGCCGCTCACCGAGCGCACCTTGCCGATCGGCGAGATCACGGCGGCGGTGCCGCAGGCGAACGCTTCTTTCAGCCTGCCGGAGCCTGCATCCTTGCGCCACTGGTCCAGCGAATATGGCTCCTCGCGCACGGTCTTTCCGGCGTCGCGGGCGAGCGCGATGATGGAGTCGCGGGTGATACCAGGCAGGATGGTGCCGAGCGGCGGCGTCGACAGCGAGCCGTCGTCGAACACGAAGAACACGTTCATGCCGCCGAGCTCCTCGATGTAGCGGCGCTCGACCGCATCGAGGAAGACGACCTGATCGCAGCCATGCTGGATCGCTTCGGCCTGCGCGCGCAGGCTCGCCGCGTAATTGCCACCGCATTTGACGGCGCCGGTGCCGCCGACGGCGGCGCGCGTGTAATTCTCCGACACCCAGATCGAGACCGGGGCGGGTCCGCCCTTGAAATAGGAGCCGACCGGCGAAGCGATCACCGCGAAGATGTATTCGGCGGACGGCTTCACGCCGAGGAAGGTCTCGCTCGCGATCATGAAGGGGCGCAGGTAAAGGCTGCCCTCGCCGCCCGGCATCCAGGCGCGATCGATGCGCACGACCTGCTCGACCGCCTCGATGAAGACGTCCTCGGGCAGTTGCGCCATCGCCATGCGGTCGGCGGAGTCCCTGAAACGGCGCGCATTGGCGTCGGGGCGGAAGAGATTCACGCCGCCGTCGTCGCGCTTGTAGGCCTTGAGGCCTTCGAAAATTTCCTGGGCGTAGTGCAGGACGGCGCCGGCCGGATCGAGCTGGAAGTTGGCGCGCGCCTCGATCTTCGCCTCGTACCAGCCGCCCTTGGCCTGGTTGTAGCGGACGATCGCCATGTGATCGGTGAAGACGCGTCCGAAGCCGGGATCCACCAGCTTGGCGACGCGGTCCTTTTCGGGTGTCGGATTGGTTGCGGGCTGGATGTCGAATTTCATGCTCATGTCCTTGCCTCCCGCTGCCGGTGGCGGCGCTGTTCTGGCGCCCGCCTGCCCGTTTTCGGGCTCGGCTGGCTTGATGTGGTTTCTGGCCGGACCACCGCCAGCCTTGTTACGGCCGGTTTCCGTGGCCAGCATGTCTTCCGAGGACATGCTTTTGCGGAAGGCGGAAGTCCAGTATGTTTTGCCGAAATGCCGCTCGACAGTCGCACGGTAGATCTGATCCGGCCGTTGCCGCCTGTCCGGCTCACTCCGGCCGCTCCTGGAAATGCCACCCGACGCGAAGCGATCTAAAATTTCGTGCGGGCTGATCGTTTTGTAACATTGAAACCAAGATACGTCAATATGCCTGACATAAATTTCGCGACTTCCTCTCAAGACGCTGCCGAGCCACGGCCGGCAGCAGGCGATGGAGGCAATTTGCGCTGGGATATCATCGAGCTGCTGTTCTTCGCCTATCGTGATTTCGTCGGCGATCCCGACCAGGAGCTGGAGGCGTTCGGCTTCGGCCGGGCTCACCACCGGGTCATGCATTTCGTCTATCGCTATCCCGGGCTGAAGGTCGCGGACCTGCTCGACGTCCTGCGCATCACCAAGCAGTCGCTCGGCCGCGTGCTCAAGCAGCTGCTGGACGAGGGCTATATCGTGCAGAAGACCGGCGACAATGACCGCCGCCAGCGCCTGCTCTACGCGACGCCGAAGGGCGAAGCGCTGGTGCAGAAGCTCGCCGGCCTCCAAACCACGCGTATCACCAAGGCGCTCGCCGAGATGGCGCCGCAGGATGCCGAGACGGTCAAGCGCTTCCTGCGCGCGATGATCGACCGCGACGATCCGGACAAGGTGCTGGAGACGATCTTCGCCACCGTCCATCAAGACTCAAAGGAGTGACCGTGCCGCTCGCTGCCACGCTCGCCCGCCCGCCGGTGCAACCGGCTGACGACGCCCCGCATCTCTTGCTGGTCGACGATGATCGCCGCATCCGCGATCTCTTGTCGCGCTTTCTCGCGGCCGAAGGCTATCGCGTCACCACCGCCGCCAGCGCCGGCGATGCCCGCGCAAAATTACTTGGCTTGCATTTCGATTTGCTGATCCTCGACGTCATGATGCCCGGCGAGACCGGCTTCGATCTCGCCCGGTTCATCCGCACATCCTCCTCGGTGCCGATCGTGATGCTGACGGCGCGCCACGAGGCCGAGGCCCGCATCGAGGGCTTGCAGATCGGTGCCGACGATTACGTCGCAAAGCCGTTCGAGCCGCGCGAGCTGGCGCTGCGCATCAACAACATCCTCAAGCGCGCCGCGCCGCCGATCCAGGCCCCGGCGGTGGAGAAGATCGCATTCGGTCCCTACGTCTACCATCTCGATCGCGGCGAGCTCCGCCAGGGCGAGGAGGTCATCCACCTTACCGACCGCGAGCGCGAGATGCTGCGGATTCTCTCGGAGGCGCCGGGCGAGACCGTGCCGCGCAGCGCACTGACCGGCAATGGCAGCGTCAACGAGCGCGCCGTCGACGTGCAGATCAATCGCCTCAGGCGCAAGATCGAGACCGATCCCGCCAATCCGCTGTTCCTGCAGGCGGTGCGCGGCATCGGCTACCGGCTCGTGGCCTCGCCGTAAGAACAGTGAAGCGCGACCGATGAGCACGATCGATACCGGCTTGACGCTTTTGAAGAGCGCCGCCGGGCGCGTCTCTGCCGTCAATGGCTGGATGGGCAATGCGTTCAAGGGCTGGATGCCGACCGGCCTCTATGCCCGCGCGCTGCTGATCATGATCGTGCCGATGGTGATCCTGCAGACCGTGGTCGCCTTCGTGTTCATGGAGCGGCACTGGAACACGGTGACGCGGCGGCTGTCGCAAGCAGTGGCGCAGGACGTCGGCAGTCTCGTCGATGTCTACAAGGGATATCCCCAGGACAAGGACCGCACGGAACTACGCCGCATCGCCGTACGCATGCAGTTCGTGGTCGATTTCCTTCCTCCCGGCGACATGCCGCCGCCCGGACCAAAGCCGTTCTTCTCGCTGCTCGACCAGACGCTCTCAGTACAATTGAGACGACAGCTCAATCGCCCGTTCTGGATCGACACTGTCGGCAATTCCAATCAGGTCGAGATCCGCGTTCAGGTCGACGATGCCGTGATGCGCATTTTCGCGCCGCGCAGTGCCGCCTACGCTTCGAATTCGGAGATCTTCCTGTTCTGGATGGTCGGCACGTCCTCGATCCTGCTGATCGTGTCGGTGCTGTTCCTACGCAACCAGATCAAGCCGATCCTGCGGCTTGCGGATGCCGCCGAAAGTTTCGGCAAGGGCCGCGAGGCGCCGAACTTCCGCCCCCGCGGCGCGCGCGAGGTGCGGCGCGCGGCGGGCGCCTTCCTCGAGATGAAGTCGCGCATCGAGCGCACCATGGAGCAGCGCACGGCGATGCTCGCCGGCGTCAGCCACGATCTGCGCACCATCCTGACCCGCTTCAAGCTCGAGTTGGCGCTGATCGGCGACAGCCCCGAGCTCGAGGGGATGCGCAAGGACGTCGACGAGATGTCGATGATGCTGGAGGATTACCTCGCCTTTGCCCGCGGCGATTCCGGCGAGCAATCGCAGCCGACCGACATGGCGCAGGCGCTCGAGGAGCTGCGCAGCGACGCCGAGCGCCACGGCCACACCGCGACGGTGACCTTCAGCGGCCTGCCTGTGGTGACGGTGAAGCCGGCCTCGTTCAAGCGCTGCCTCGCCAACCTCGTCACCAACGCCGCGCGCTACGGCAAGGCCATCGCCATCTCCGGCCAGCGCGATCACCGCTATCTCACCGTCACGGTCGACGACGACGGTCCCGGCATTCCCGCGCATTTGCGCGAAGAGGTGTTCAAGCCGTTCCTGCGGCTGGACAACGCCCGCAACCAGGATGAAGGCGGCACGGGCTTGGGACTCGCCATCGCCCGCGACATCGCCCGCTCGCATGGCGGCGACATCACGCTCGGCGACAGCCCGATGGGCGGACTGAGGGCGAGCGTGCGGATTCCGGTCTAGCTTTCCTTACCTCGCCCCGCTCGCGGGGAGAGATCGAATTCGGGTGACGGGGTACAGGTCTCGCGACAATCTCATGCGCGGAGAGATGCCCCTCACCCCAGCCCTTTCAGCGCGAGCGAAGCTCGCGGCCCGTAAGAACGGGGCGAGGGGGCGCACCGATTTCCCCGCAACGACGGCGCCTACTTCGGCAGCAGCGCCTTCAGCTTGTCGACGTCGCGCACGTTCATCTTGAAGCCGCCGGGCATCACGATATCGCCGGGCTTCTGCTCCGGCTTGCAGGCGCCGAGCCATTTCGCTTCCAGCGTCATGGTGGTGTCGCGCCCCGCGGCGCCGGCGACGCCGCCTTGCGCATGCGAGGTGGTCTTCACCGTGTAGGCCGAATTGAAGTCGCCGGTGATCTCGGCATGCGAGGTGGTGGACATGCCGGCGACGTTGCACTCGGAATCGCTGACATAGCCGGTCGCCGTCTTCTTGACGTCCTGCTTGGAGCAGACCTGCTTGGCCATCGGCGAGACGTTGTTGTTCATCTCCTTGTCGACGGCCTCGTCGGTGCAATGCTGCATGGTCATTTCCGGCATCGCCGAGCCGGTCCTGACCATCTTCAATTCCCAGAGACCAGCCTTACGCACCGGCAGATCGTCAGCGACGGCATATCCCGTCGACAACGCGAGGCAAACGACCGATCCGAGCAAAGCAAGCTTGCGCGTCATAGGAGAGACTCCCCGCTGAGATGTCGTGGCCTTGATCTTGGCGTTCCGAAACGCCTCAGTAGAGCGTGCGGATCGGCCGGTCGGCCGCACCGTAGGGCACCCAGCGGCAGGCAAACGAAATGTAGCCGCCCTCATAGGCCTGCACCGCGAGGAATTTCACCACCTTGCCGTAGCGCGCGCAGTGATCGACCGCGACCTGGCGCGCATCGGTCTGTGTTGCCATGGAATAGGCGATGATGCCGCCGGTGTCGTTGCCCTTGAAAGGCGGCACCGGCAGGATGTCGGCGCGCGCTGATTGGCTCGCCATCATCCCCGAGACAACCAGGCTGGCAAGAAGGCCCGCGGCCGCAATGATTCGCATTCCCGTCACTCCGATTGGTTGGCATCAGTTTACGGTGCCGGCGCGGCGGTGAAAAGAACGGAAGACCGGCTGACTGCGACGTTGTGATCAACTCCTGGCCAAGTGTTGCCGCGCTGCACTTGACCTCCCCCGCCCTTCGCGGCACCGTCCGAACCTCGCAGATCATTCTGTCTGGATTGCCCATGCGCGCCTCGACCTCCCTGAAATCGCTCGGTTTTGCCGCCGGTCTCGGCCTCATGTTCGGGGCGCTGTCGCTCGGTGAGGCCAGGGCCGCCAATCCGCTCGAGATGAACTTCTGGCTGAGCGGGCCGCGCTATGACGGCAGGGTTGCCGATTGCGACAAGGCGCTGCCGACGATCGCCTACCAGTTCGGCGAGAAGGAAAGCTCGTTCTGGAATTCGCCGTTGAAGATCACGGGCTTCGCGGCCGTTCGCGAGACCGCCTTCCGGCCCTGGGCGTCCGACAATATTCCGCGCCGTTACTGCACCGGCGAGGCCATGCTCAATGACGGCAAGGTACGCAAGGTGCACTTCTCGATCATCGAGGATGGCGGCTTCGCGGGTTACGATCAGGGCGTGGAATGGTGCGTGGTCGGTCTCGACCGCAACTGGGCCTACAATCCGGCCTGCCGCGCCGCCAAGCCTTGATCTGACAAGCCCTGATCTGAAGAGCCCCGATTCGGATCGATCAAGCGGTCAACCGGCATCGCCCGAATTTTGTTCTTGAAATGTTCTTATTGCCTGCTAGGCTCTTTGCACAGTCTAGTTGAGAGGCGTTGCCATGTTTCATTTTAGATTGCATTCGTTCGCCCGTCTCGTGATCTCGCTGACTCTTACCGCAGGTCTGATCTCCCTGGCCGGCGGCGCGAAGGCGCAGGACAAGCGACAGAACGCACCTGGGGAATTCGATTTCTACGTGCTGTCGCTGTCGTGGTCGCCATCCTTCTGCGAGGAAGCGGCCGAGCGCGGTCGTAGCAGCAAGAGCTCGAACATCCAGTGCGAGGGACGGCCCTATTCCTTCGTGGTGCACGGGCTGTGGCCGCAATATGAGAGCGGCTTTCCGGAATATTGCCAGCGGCCGTCGCCGCGGCTGAACCGCAACATCGTCTCCTCGATGCTCGATTTGATGCCGGCGCCGGGGCTGATCTTCAACGAATGGGACAAGCACGGCACCTGTTCCGGGCTCGACGGCCGCAATTACTTCGAAACGATCCGCAAGGCGCGCGCCGCAATCAAGATACCGGCCGAATATCTCGACCTGTCGCAGGCCAAGACCGTGGCGCCGGGTGAGGTGGAAGAAGCCTTCATCAAGGCCAATCCCGGCCTGAGCAACGCGGCCGTCTCGGTCACCTGCAACCGGACACGCCTGTCGGAAGTCCGCATCTGCCTGAGCAAGGACCTGCAATTCCGCGATTGCGACGAGATCGAACGCCGCGCCTGCCGCCGCGACCAGGTGACGATGCCGCCGATCAGGGGTGGTTAGTACGCCCTCGAGGTCGTCATTCCGGGGCGCGCAAAGTGCGAGCCCGGAATCCATCGCTCGGCATTCTCGGTGGCGAAATGGATTCCAGGTTCGGTGCTAGCGCACCGGCCCGGAATGATGACAGTTACTTTTCATGCGCGATGTCGTAACTCTCCGCCATGAATTATCGCCACGCCTTTCACGCCGGCAACTTCGCCGATGTCATCAAGCACATCGTGCTGGCGCGCATCCTCACTTATTTGCAGGACAAGCCAGCCGCCTTCCGCGTCATCGACACCCATGCCGGCGCCGGCCTCTATGATCTCGATAGCGACGAAGCGCGCCGCAGCGGCGAGTGGCTGACCGGGATCGCGCGGCTGATGCAGGCGCGCCTTTCCAATGAGAGCGTCGCGCTGACCAAGCCCTATCTCGACATCGTCCGCGCCTTCAATCCCAAGGGTGAACTCAAGGCTTACCCGGGCTCGCCGCTGATCGCGCGCGGCTTGATGCGGCCGCAGGACCGGCTCGTGGCCTGCGAGCTCGAGCCGAAGGCGCGCAAGGCACTGATCGACGTGCTGCGGCGCGACGAACAGGCCCGCGTGGTCGATCTCGACGGTTGGATGGCGCTGCCAGCTTTCGTGCCGCCTAAGGAGCGGCGCGGGCTGGTGCTGATCGATCCGCCGTTCGAGGCGAAAGACGAGTTCGAACGACTGGGCGAGGCCTTCTCCACGGCCTTCGCAAAATGGCCGACCGGTATCTATGTAATCTGGTACCCAGCCAAGAGCCGACGCGCCACGGACACGCTGGCGCAACTTGTGGCGCGGGCCGCAGCTGCAGCAAAACCGCAGGGCAAATGCCTGCGGCTTGAATTCAGCGTCGCGCCGCAAGTCGACGGTGCAGCACTCACCTCGACTGGACTGCTGATCGTCAATCCGCCGTACACGCTGCAAAGCGAGCTCAAGACGATCCTGCCGGAGCTGGAAATGCCGCTCGGCCAGGGTGGTGCTGCCAGATTCCGATTAGAGGTGCCGAGGCCGTAACACTCCGGCATTCTTGGGAAAAATATGCAGGAGCGGTAGTCAATCTGCAGAGAACCGTATTATGCTGTTTCTGTGACTGGCTTTGCGTTCCGCTTCCGCGAATGGTTGCGGCGGAGTGAAGGCCTAATAAAGATCCGGTCGGACCGAATGGTCTGCCCAAGGATGGCCAGCTCCCGGGCTTCGTGATGCCCGGTCATGTCGTGACGTGCGTCTGCGTCGCGACGGAGGAGCAATGAGGGGGAGTTTCCCGATGGCCATGACGGGAACGGTTAAGTTCTTCAACGGCGAGCGCGGCTACGGCTTCATCAAGCCGGATGACGGCGGTCGCGATGTCTTCGTTCACATCACCGCTGTGGAGCGGGCAGGACTGAAGGACCTTGCCGAAGGACAGCGTATCACATTCGAAGTCGAACCGGACAAGAAGGGGAAGGGGCCGAAGGCGGTCAATTTAGTGATCCTTTCGTAGCTGACCTGACCCGACAACCTGCCGCAAAAAAAATCCCGGCCGCAAGCGGCCGGGAGGCTCTAGTCCGGTATTCTCTTATTTGGCTATCAGAAGTGATAGTTCACGCCTGCGCGAACAACGCTGGCGCTATAGCCGTTTGACACGCCTGTAATTGCGAACTGGCTCGACGACAGATCGATGTAGAGATATTCGAGCTTCGCGCTCCAGTTCGGCGCGAAGCCGACTTCGGCGCCGACGCCGGCGGTCCAGCCGGCCGTGGTGTGCGACTCCGTCCAGCCGAATGTCTGCGCACGCAACTCACCGAAGGCGAGGCCGGCGGTGCCGTAGAACAGGACGTTGCTGAAGGCATAGCCGGCGCGGCCGCGCAGCGTGCCGAACCAGGGATTGGAGAACTTCCACGGCGCGAAGGTATCGTCGGCGCCGGCAGCCTGGATGTCGCCCTCGACGCCGAACACCCATGGGCCGTTCTGGAAATTGTAGCCGGCCTGCACGCCACCGACGAAGCCGGAGGGCTTCACAGAGGTGTTGCTCACCGAGCCCCATTCATAGCCGAGATTGGCACCGAGATACGGGCCGGCCCAGCTATAGGCATTGAGCGGCTGATTGACGGTATAGGGCGCACGCTGGCCGTAATTGAGATCGGCGGCCTCTGCCGAAGCTGTCCAGCCGGCTGCGACCAGCGCAGCCGCGCCCACAACGAACCCCCTCATCGGTACTCTCCAACGCAACTTGCCGTAACCCGGG
The DNA here is from genome assembly GCF_053592855.1 of Bradyrhizobium sp. T-1. Classification (NCBI taxonomy): domain Bacteria; kingdom Pseudomonadati; phylum Pseudomonadota; class Alphaproteobacteria; order Hyphomicrobiales; family Nitrobacteraceae; genus Bradyrhizobium; species Bradyrhizobium sp. T-1. The sequence goes on from NZ_CM132115.1 coordinate 7,331,327, forward strand.
TGCCATGGCTGCGCCGCCGCGCCAGGCCGGACCGCATGGTTACGGAACCACCACTTTTTCGCGTAAGATTTATCGAGAGTTTTAAGTTAAAGGCCTGTTAAGACCCGTTACCGCGCTGTTAACAGACTTAAGGAAGCGTTACCGGGAACTGCGGGCGCCAGCCTGTGCGCGCAGTACCGCCGGAACTTCAAATCGGTCCCCCCAGCGCCTAAATTCGCTCCATGGTTCACGATTCCCCCGACAATCCGGACGACGCACACGCGCGCAAATCGCCGCCGGCCGCGACCGCCACGGCCTCGTCCGAGGGGCCGACACCGCCGGACCTCGATCCCGCGGCCGCCGGCGGCGATGACGAGGACGATGCGCGGCTGCCGGATATTCTGGAAGAGAGCGGCGCGATCGGCGAGGAGCCGCTGGCGAGCGGCCATGAGGCGATCGAGCGCGCGGTCCGGCTCGCGCCCACCTCACCCGGCGTCTATCGCATGCTCAGCGCGAATGCCGACGTGCTCTATGTCGGCAAGGCCAAGAACGTCAAAAAACGCCTGTCCAACTACGCCCGCCAGAGCGCGCCGCTGCCGGCGCGCATCCTGCGCATGATCGCGGCCACCGTCACCGTGGAGATCGTCTCGACCACGACCGAGACCGAGGCGCTGCTGCTGGAAGCCAACCTGATCAAGCAGCTGCGGCCGCGCTTCAATGTGCAGCTGCGCGACGACAAATCGTTTCCCTACATCCTGATCACCGGCGACCATTGGGCACCGCAGATCCTGAAGCATCGCGGCGCACAGACCAGGCCCGGACGCTATTTCGGCCCGTTCGCCTCCGCCGGCGCCGTCAACCGCACCATCACGGCGCTGCAGCGCGCGTTCCTGATCCGCTCCTGCACGGACTCCTTCTTCGAGAGCCGCACCCGGCCCTGCCTGCTCTACCAGATCCGCCGCTGCGCCGGCCCCTGCACCCGCGAGATCGACTTCGGCGGCTATGCAACCCTGGTGCGCGAGGCGGGCGACTTCCTGTCGGGCAAAAGCCAGGCGGTGAAGCAGGAGCTCGCCGGCGAGATGGAGAAGGCCTCCGGCGAGCTCGAATTCGAGCGCGCCGCGCTCTACCGCGACCGCCTCGCAGCGCTGTCGGCCATCCAGTCGCAGCAGGGCATCAATCCGCGCACCGTGGAAGAAGCCGATGTGTTCGCCATCCACCAGGAGGGCGGGTTTTCCTGTGTCGAAGTGTTCTTCTTCCGCACCGGGCAGAACTGGGGCAACCGCGCCTATTTCCCGCGCGCGGAGAAGACCTTTACGCCGGAGGAAGTGCTGGGGTCCTTCCTCGCCCAGTTCTACGACGACAAGCCGCCGCCAAAGACCATCCTACTCTCGCACGAGATCGAGGAGAGCGAGCTGCTCGCCAATGCCCTGTCGATCAAGGCCGGCCACAAGGTCGAGGTCATCGCGCCCAAGCGCGGCGAGAAGAAGGAGCTCGTCACCCACGCGCTGACCAATGCGCGCGAGGCGCTCGGACGCAAGCTCGCGGATACAGCAACCCAGAGCCGGCTGCTCGACGCCATGGCTACGACGCTGAGCCTGCCGCATGCACCGAAGCGCATCGAGGTCTACGACAACAGCCACATCCAGGGCACCAATGCGGTCGGCGCCATGATCGTCGCCGGCCCCGATGGTTTCGTCAAAAACCAGTACCGCAAGTTCAACATCAAATCGGAAGGGATCACACCGGGCGACGACTTCGCCATGATGCGCGAGGTGCTCGAGCGCCGCTTCAAGCGCCTGATCAATCCGCCTGAAGAGAGTACGGCCAAGGAAAACAACAAAGCCAAGGACGACGATTTCCCGCAATGGCCCGACCTTGTCATCATCGACGGCGGCCGCGGTCAGCTCAATGCCGTCCGGGAGATCTTTGCCAATCTCGGCTTGACCCAGGTGTCGCTGATGTCGGTCGCCAAAGGGCCGGACCGGGATGCCGGCCGCGAGACCCTGTTCATGCCGGAGCGCGAGGCGATCAAGCTGGAGCCGCGCGACCCCGTGCTCTATTTCATCCAGCGCCTGCGCGACGAGGCCCACCGCTTCGTCATCGGCTCGCACCGCAAGCTGCGCAAGAAAGACATCCGCGAGGCCGGTTTGCAGGAGATTCCGGGCATCGGCCCGTCACGCAAACGTGCCTTGCTGCATCATTTCGGAACCCTGAAGGAGATCGAGCGGGCCTCGATCGCCGATCTCGGCAAGGTTCCTGGGGTGAGCGCCGAAAGCGCTCGCAGGATATTCGACTATTTCCATCCCCAGCCGGGGTGAACTAAAGGGGCTGTAGTCATATGGTCGTCGTATCCCGTACGCCATTTGGGACCGGACGGTTGACCTTCAGGCTCGAGCGGTATTGGTAGGACGGATGAACATCGCCACGACACGAGGGACGACCAGCCGCGCGATGTCCCTCCCGAATATCCTGACCTATGGCCGGATCGCCGCGATCCCGGTCGTGGTCGGATGCATCTATGCGCAGTCGATCATGGACTATCCGCTGTGGCTGCGCTGGGTCGCGGTCGCGATCTTCATCGGCGCGGCGGTAACGGACTATCTCGACGGCTATTACGCGCGGATCTGGAATCAGCAATCGGCATTCGGCCGGATGCTCGACCCGATCGCCGACAAGCTGCTGGTCGCCTCGTGCCTGCTGATGCTGGCCGCCGACGGCATCATCCACGGCTGGTCGCTTTGGGCCGCCATCGTGATCCTGTGCCGCGAGATCCTGGTCTCAGGCCTGCGCGAATACCTCGCGGCGCTCCGCGTCAGCGTGCCCGTCACCAAGCTCGCCAAATGGAAGACCACGGTGCAGCTCGTCGCCATCGGCTTCCTGCTTGCAGGTCCCGCCGGCGACGAGGTCGTTCCTATGGTTTCGCTGATCGGCCTCGTCCTGTTGTGGGCCTCGGCAATCCTGACCATGTACACCGGCTACGACTATTTCCGCGCCGGCATCCATCACCTCATCAAGGAGGACGAGGGATGAAGGTGAAGTATTTCGCCTGGGTGCGCGAGCGCGTCGGCAAGGCCGAGGAAATCATCGAGCCGCCCGCGAGCGTGCGCACCGTCGAGGAGCTGATCGCCTGGCTGTCCGGCCAGGGCGAGGCCTATGCCTATGCCTTCGAGAAGCCGAAGGTGATCCGCACCGCGATCGACCACGCCCATGTCAAGGCGGATGCCGCGATCGCGGGCGCCCGCGAGATCGCATTTTTCCCGCCGATGACCGGCGGCTAGTACCTCAATGTTAACATGCAGACCAGCATACGGTGTCGCCTCACCTCTCCCCAACGGGGAGAGGTCGATTTGCGCAGCAAATCGGGTGAGGGGGCACAGGTCTCGCGAGAGAGCGAATCCCCTCACCCGCGCCTTCGGCGCGACCTCTCCCTATGGGAGAGGTGTGGGAGCGGCTAGGCCATGACCTGCCCCGTCATCATCCGTATCCAGGAAGACGATTTCGACATTGCGCGCGAAATCGCGGTTCTGACCAGGAGCCGCACCGATGTCGGCGCGGTCGTCAGCTTCTCCGGCATCTGCCGCGCCGATGACGACAGTTCGAAGATCGCGGCGCTTACGCTCGAACATTATCCCGGCATGGCCGAGGAAGAGATCAAGCGGCATGTCGACGAAGCCATGTCGCGCTGGCCGCTCAATGGTGTGACGGTCATCCATCGTGTCGGGCGGTTCATGCCAGGCCAGAACATCGTGCTGGTGCTCACCGCCTCGCAGCACCGCCGGGCGGCGTTCGAGGCGGCCGAGTTCCTGATGGACTATCTCAAGACCAGCGCGCCGTTCTGGAAGAAGGAAGAGAGCGCCACCGGCGCCGGCTGGGTCGAAGCCCATGCCCGCGACGACGAGGCCGCTGCACGCTGGACCAAATCCTGATGGCAAGAGTTTCGAAAAAGACCACGCGCGGCCGCGCCGCGCCAAAACTCGCGAAGGTCGGCCGCGGCGAGCTCCTCACGCTGATCGATTTCGTCCGCTATGCGGTCAGCCGTTTCGTCGAAGCCAAGCTTGCGTTCGCGCACGGCACGACCGATCCGGTCGCCGAAGCCGTCTTCCTGGTCTGCGAGGCCCTGCATCTGCATCCCGACCAGTTCGAGAGCTTTGCTCACGCTCGCCTCACCGCGGCGGAGGGCAAGACCCTGCTCGATCTCGTCCATCAGCGCGTGACGACGCGCAAACCGACGGCCTATCTCGTCAACAAGGTCTACATGCGCGGCCTGCCCTTCTATGTCGACGAGCGCGTCATCGTTCCACGCTCCTTCATCGGCGAGCTCCTGGATTCGCATTTCGGTGGCGACGGCGAGGTGGGCTCGCTGATCGACGATCCCACGGCCGTCGAGCGCGTGCTCGACCTGTGTACGGGATCCGGATGTCTTGCGATCCTCGCCGCGTATCACTTCCCGAATGCCACGGTCGATGCTGTCGACATCTCCAAGGGCGCACTCGAAGTCGCTGCGCGCAACGTCGGGGAACATGGGCTCGATGAGCGGATCACGCTGCATCGCGGCGATTTGTTCACCCCGCTCGGCAACAAGAAATACGATCTGATCATCACCAACCCGCCTTACGTCGACGCCGAAGGCATGGCCGCACTGCCGCCGGAGTGCCGGGCCGAGCCGAAGCTTGCTTTCGACGGCGGCGCCGACGGTCTCGACGTGGTCCGCCGCATCCTGCGCGATGCGCCCAACCATCTCACGCCGGATGGTGGCCTGCTCTGCGAGATCGGTCGTGGCCGAGACCTGGTCGACGAAGCCTTTCCGGAACTGCCCCTGCTTTGGCTCGACACCGAGGAGTCCGAGGGCGAGGTGTTCTGGATCGCGGCCGCCGATCTCGGCTGATCGAGCGCCCCTCGGCGGAACAAGTCAAATTCCGCCACGTTCATTCTCCGACGAATCTCTCGCTCTCGGAGGATGTCCGCATGCTCGCGCCATCGGGCGAATTACTGCGCGCCGGCATGGCGCTGAAACTCAACCATCTCAAGCGCGCTGCACAATCCTATCTGCGCGATCGCACCAACCAGGCCACAGGGCGCGCAACGTCCTACGCGGTCGCGGCGGGACTGTTCGCGGTGGCCGGGCTGTTCCTGATCGCGGCCTTCTTCGTCGGTTTGATCGCCCTCTACCGCTGGGTCGCAATCACCTACGGACAATTCTGGGGCTTTGGTGCCGTCGCAGCCGTGCTGCTTGTCCTGGCCGCAGCCTGCGCCGGGGTGGCGATAGCGCAAATGAAAAGCCGGACCAAGCCGGTCGTGCCGCTCGCCAGCCGCATGCGCGTTGCGATCGCCACGCCGCGGATCCCGCGCGGAACGGTCAAGCAGGCGGTGAAAGAGGTCGCGACGACGATCCCGCTGGTCCCACTCGCGCCAGGCGAACAGGGGCATCGGGGCGACGCTCTCTCGGCCCGGGCCAGCCGCCCCGTGCAGCTTGGCCTGATGCTCGCCGCGATCGGATTGCTGGGCTTCACCGCGGCGCGCCGGCGGCGGCACGGATTGGACGCCTGACATGCGCATGCGGCAAACCGCGCAGTTCGACAGCTGGCTGCTGGTCGCCGCCACGGCCGTCTTCGTGCTGACCGCGGAACGCTACTTTCAGGACTCCGGCTTCACACGGCCGGGGCCTCCTCGAGAGCACCGCAACAGCGAAGGACATTCGCCGGAGACGAGCCCGGCAGGCGCGGCCATGCAGCCCGGCCACGGCCGCCGCTCCAAGAGCCCGTTCGCGATTCCCTGGGCCGGCTGGAAGGACGTCTTCTGGCGCACCTATCAGCGCATCGACGACGATCGCCTGCTGGCGACCGCCGGCGGCGTCGTATTCTTCGGGCTGCTGGCGATTTTTCCCGCCGTGACGGCACTGGTCTCGTCCTATGGACTGTTCGCCGATCCCGCGACCATCAGCGACAATCTGCAGAAGCTGGCGATGATGCTGCCCGAAGGCACGTTCCAGATTGTCCAGGAGCAAGTCGGCCGCGTGGTGTCGAAGGGCAACACGGCACTCGGCGCCACCTTTCTGTTCGGCCTCGTGCTCGCGGTCTGGAGCGCCAATGCCGGGGTCAAATCCATCTTCGACGCGCTCAACGTCGCTTATGAGGAGCGCGAGAAACGCAGCTTCATCAAGCTGAACATGGTGTCCCTGGCCTTCACGGTCGGCGGCATCCTGGCCCTTCTGGTCATGGTCGGCACCGTAGTCGCCTTTCCGCTCGCGCTTGATCATCTCGGCATTGCTCCCGAGAGCAAGCTGATCGTCGCGCTGGCGAGGTGGCCGCTGCTGTTTCTCATCCTGCTGCTGGCGCTCGCCGTCCTCTACCGCTTCGCACCCAGCCGCGATGCGCCGCGCTGGCAATGGCTGAGCCTTGGCGCGCTGACCGCCGCCATTCTCTGGATTGCCGGCTCGTCGCTGCTATCCTGGTATCTCTCGTCCTTCGCCAACTACAACGCCACCTACGGATCGCTTGGCGCTGCGATCGGCCTGATGATGTGGATGTGGATGTCGGCGATTGTGATCATGTTCGGCGCCGAGCTGAACTCGGAGATCGAACGGCAGACGCTGCGCGACACTACGACCGGTCCACCCAAGCCGCTCGGCAGCCGCGAGGCCGTCTCGGCCGACACGGTCGGCGCCGCCGCGCCGAACTGACCGCCTGCTCGGCAGTCCGCAGCCGCTATCCCCCCGAATCAACAATGATGTTAAGGTCATGTTGCTTTGGGGGGCATGAGGCGTGACGGGTGCGAAGTGCGGCCCGTGTTTTCCCGGGTGAGGCAGTCAGCTCTTGAGGCATAACGCGCGGCATGATTCGCATTTCGACGATCTTCATCGCCATCTGCATGGTTCTGGTCGCGGCCTCGCTCGGGCTCGTGCTCTACGCGGTCGCCGGCATCAGCGGAACCGAATCCGCGATCGTGGCGCTGACCGCGCTGACCTTCCTGATCCTCTACAACGCGGTCTCGATGCGGCTGCGCGATCGCAGCGACGTCGGCGGCCAGATCGCCGACCTCTCGCGCGGCACCGCCGACCTCGCCCGCCAGGTAGCCGAGTTCGGACGTCGGCTCGCTGCGATGGAAGGCCGCATCGCCTCGTCCAATTCGGCCAATTCCGATCGTGTCCAGTCGGTGATCGGCGAGATCAACGAGCTCGGCGGACTAGTCAGGCAGCTTGCCGCCACGGTGTCGACCCATGAGGATCTGCTGGCGGGCAGCGCGCCGGCGCCGTCTCCCGCGCCGGTCGCCCGGCTGGAGGTGGAAGCGCCAATCGACCTAACTGCGCCCTTCGAGGAGCGACCGGCTTCTCCTCCCCCACTTCCCGCACCGCCGCCGCGGCCGATGCCGCCCGCAGTGCAGACCCAGACTGCCAGCGCCGTTCCGACCGGCAACGGCCGCAACCAGACCCAGATGCTGGCGACGCTGCGGAGCGCCATCGACGAAAACCGTATCGACATCTTCCTTCAGCCGATGGTGACGCTGCCGCAACGCAAGGTCCGCTTCTACGAGGCCGTGACGCGGGTCCGTGACGAGCGCGACCAGTTGATTGCCGCCGAGGAGTTTATCAGCATCGCCGAAGCCTCGGGGCTGATCGGCCGCATCGACAACATGGTGTTGCTGCGTTGTGTCCAGGTGCTGCGCCGGCTGATGGTGCGCAACAAGGATGTCGGCGTGTTCTGCAACATCGCGGCCTCGACGCTCGGCAATTCCACCACTTTCGCGCAATGTCTCGATTTCCTCGAGGCCAACCGGGCATTGGCGCCCTCGCTGGTGCTCGAGTTCAAGCAGTCGACCTTCCGCGCTCTGGGCCTGGCCGAGACCGAAAATCTCGCAGCGCTTGCGCAGCGCGGCTTCCGCTTCTCGATCGACCATGTCACGGACTTGCGGATCGAGCCGCGCGAGCTCGCCGACCGTGGCGTGCGTTTCATCAAGGTCCCCGCATCACTTCTGCTCGACCCGAAGCAGGCGTCGACCTCCGACATTCACCCCTCCGACCTGTCCGACCTGCTCGGTCGCTTCGGCATCGACCTGATCGCCGAGCGGATCGAGGGTGAGCGCGCGGTGGTTGACCTGCTCGACTATGACGTACGGTTCGGCCAGGGCTTTCTGTTTGCGCCGCCCCGGCCATTGCGGCCCGAAGGGGCATCTGCTACCGGCGGGGCCTCGCCGCATCAGGCGCAGGACATTCAGGGATCCAATGGTTCCGGTATACCCAGCCCAAGCGCAACATCAGGCACGACGCCTGCCACCCCGTCATCACGCCTCACCGGCAACGCAGCGCTCGCGCGCCGCATCTGATCGGCCGCGCGCGCCATGACCACGTTGCATTTCGCAGAAAGCCTGCACGAGCTGGTCGACGGGGTCGATGTCGTGCTCAGCGACATCTGGGGCGTGGTCCACAACGGGCTGGAATCGTTTCCCGAGGCCTGCGAGGCGCTGCACACCTATCGCAGCCGCGGCGGTACGGTGATCCTGATCACCAACGCGCCGCGCCCGGCCGACTCCGTGCAGCGGCAATTGCGCAAGCTCGGTGTCGCCGACGAAACCTACGATGCGATCGTCTCCTCCGGCGATTTGACGCGGCTCTATGTCGCCGAGCATCCCGGCCGCAAGATGTTCTGGCTTGGTCCCGAGCGCGACAACTCGATCTATCGCGGCCTCGATGCGACGACCGCGCCGCTGGAAGAGGCGGACTATATCGTCTGCACCGGCCTCTATGACGACGAGACCGAGACCGCGGAAGATTATCGCGGCATGATGCTGCAGGCGCGCGAGCGCAAGCTGACGCTGGTTTGCGCCAACCCCGACATCGTGGTCGAGCGCGGCGACCGGCTGATCTATTGCGCCGGCGCAATTGCCGAGCTCTACCGCGAGCTTGGCGGCGAGGTGATCTTCTACGGCAAGCCGCACCGGCCGATTTACGAGCGCGCGATGGCGCTCGCCGGCGAGCGCCAGGGCCACCCGATCGACCGGAAAAAGGTGCTCGCGATCGGCGATTCCGTCCGCACCGACCTCACCGGCGCACGCGAATTCGGCATCGATTGCCTGTTCGTCACCCGCGGCATCCATGCCGAGGAATTCGAGGGCCTCGACCAGCTCGATCCCAAGTCGGTGCTGGAATTGTTCGGCCACCCGCCGAAGGCGCTGATGCGCGAACTGAAGTGGTGAGCTGCGTCGTTCCGAAGAAACCATGCACCAACGCAGAAAGCCCGGGACGAGCGCCCGGGCTTTCCAAATTCAGCTGATGGTTTCGGAGCGCGGTTTACGCGCTCGCCATGTCCGGGAAGACCGCCTCGATCTTGGTCTTCAACGTCGCCGCGTTGAACGGCTTGACGATGTAGTTGTTCACGCCGGCCTTCTTGGCCGCGATCACGTTCTCGGTCTTCGATTCGGCCGTGATCATGATGAAGGGCGTGGTGGCGAGGTTGGGATCCGCCCGCACTTCGCGAAGCAGGTCGTAACCCGTCATCGGCTCCATGTTCCAGTCGGAAATCACGAGCCCGTACTTCTTGCCGCGCATCTTGTTCAGCGCTGCCGAACCGTCGCTGGCATCGTCGATATTCTCGAAGCCAAGCTGCTTCAGCAGATTCCTGATGATACGGATCATGGTGCTGTAGTCGTCCACCACCAGAACCGACATCGACAAATCAACCGCCATCTCGACTCCCCCAACGCATACCCAGGAATATTCAAAAACGGACCTGACAGGCCGGAGCCCTCAGTTCCACCTCTCAAGCACTAGCACCAAGGCGTTAAACAGCGCGTTAACTGGGGCGGCCCGCGACTGATCGAAATCATGGTCCCTGAGGCCATATCCGCCCGCTTGACTTCATCGGCCGGGTCAAGCCACGGTCCCGGCCGATCCCGCCGGCTCGAGAATTCCCCTGATGGCCCCGCAATTTACCGTTATCCGCGATACCACGCCGGATTCTGCCATCCTGAAGGGCGCGGTGGTCGCCATGGGCAATTTCGACGGGGTCCATCTCGGCCACCGCGCCGTCATAGCCGCAGCGCTGGAAATGGGCCGGACGCATGGCCGCCCCGCACTGGCGCTGACCTTCGAGCCGCATCCGCGCCGGTTCTTCAGCCCCAACACCCCGCAATTTCGCCTGACGGACGAGCGCGCCAAGCTGCGGCTTCTGGCCGGGACCGGGCTTGCCGGTGCCGTGGTCATGACCTTCGACAAGGCGCGCGCCGGCACCAGCGCGCAAGATTTCATTCACCATGACCTGATCGAGCGCCTCGGCGTCAGCGGGATTGCGGTCGGCTACGACTTCCATTTCGGCAAGGGCCGGGTTGGCTCGCCAAGCCTGCTGGTCAACGAGGCGCCGCGGCTCGGCATCGAGGTCGACGTGCAGCCGCATGTCGACATCGACGAGCGGCCGGTCTCCTCCAGCGCCATCCGGATCGCACTGGCCGAGGGACAACTCGACGAGGCCAGCACCATGCTGGGCGCGCCCTGGTTCATCAGCGGCGAGGTCATCCATGGCGAGAAGCGCGGCCGCGACCTCGGCTACCCCACCGCCAACATCCGGCTCGACGCCAATTGCGGGCTGAAGCACGGCATCTATGCGGTGCGGGTCGGCCTCGGGTCTGAGCGGCTGAACGGGGTGGCGAGCTTCGGCCGCCGCCCGACCTTTGATAATGGCGCACCGCTCCTCGAAATCTTCCTGTTCGACTTCAAGGGCGACCTTTACGGGCAGACGCTGGACTGCGCCTTTGTCGGCTTCATCCGCGAGGAGCTGAAATTTGATGGTATCGACGCCCTGATCCGCCAGATGGACGACGATTCCGCCCGCGCCCGCGCCATGCTGGCCGCCGCCCCGGACGCGTTTCCACGGCTTGGGACCGTCGATTGAGGGCCCGGAGCCGGCCCGGCGGACCTTTGCGCTTCTACCTTTTGCGCTTCCCTTGGCCCCCTGCTATGGAGAGCCCCATGTTTGCGCGGCGCATCATAGGGATTAGCGGCCCGGCTTCCGCCTGAGCCTCAAGGCTCGGCGCAAGACCGGGATTTCGTCGTTTCACCCCGCGATTCCGCATCGCCATCCGTTCCCGCGCCATTCCGAGCCAGTCAGCCTCATGTCCGAAAAGCCGCAAAAGTCCCAAAAGTCTGAAACCAAAGACTATTCGAAGACCCTGTTCCTGCCGCAGACCGAATTCCCCATGCGCGCCGGCCTGCCGCAGCGCGAGCCGGAGATCCTCAAGCGCTGGTACGAGATCGGCCTCTACGAGAAGCTGCGCGAGACCGCGAAGGGCCGCGACAAGTTCGTGCTGCATGACGGCCCGCCCTACGCCAACGGCAACATTCACATCGGCACGGCGCTGAACAAGATCCTCAAGGATCTCGTCACCAAGAGCCAGCAGATGCTCGGCTTCGATTCCAACTACGTGCCGGGCTGGGACTGCCACGGCCTGCCGATCGAGTGGAAGGTCGAGGAAGAGCACTATCGCAAGAAGGGCAAGCAGAAGCCCGACTTCCGCGACAGCGCCGCGATGATCGATTTCCGGAAAGAGTGCCGCGCCTACGCCACGCACTGGCTCAACGTCCAGCGCGAAGAGTTCAAGCGGCTCGGGGTGATCGGCGACTGGGCTCATCCCTACGCCACCATGAACTATCCGGCCGAAGCCCAGATCGCGCGCGAACTGATGAAGTTCGCCGCCAACGGCACGCTCTATCGCGGCTCCAAGCCGGTGATGTGGAGCGTGGTCGAGAAGACCGCGCTCGCCGAAGCCGAAGTCGAGTACGAGGACTACACCTCCGACATGGTCTGGGTGAAATTCCCGGTCACCTCGCCTGCGCACGGCGCGCTGGCATCGGCCAGTGTCGTGATCTGGACCACCACGCCGTGGACGCTGCCCGGCAACCGCGCCATCTCGTTCTCGCCGAAGATCGCCTATGGCCTCTACAAGGTGACCGACGCGCCCGCGGACAATTGGGCCAAGACCGGCGATCTCCTGATCCTGGCCGACGCGCTCGCTGCAGAGGTCTTCAAGCAGGCGCGCGTGACCGCTTTCGAGAAGGTCCGCGACATCCCCGGCGACACCATGGACGCGATCGAATGCGCCCATCCGCTCAGGGGTCTCGCCGGCGGCTACGAGTTCGTCGTGCCATTGCTGTCCGGCGACCACGTCACCGACGACACCGGCACCGGATTCGTGCACACTGCGCCCAGCCACGGCCGCGAGGACTTCGACGTCTGGACGGCGAATACGCGGGAGCTGGATTCCCGCGGCATCAACAGCGCGATCCCCTACACCGTCGACGAGAACGGCGCCTATACCGACCAGGCGCCGGGCTTCACCGGCAAGCGCGTCATCAACGACAAGGGTGAGAAGGGCGACGCCAACGAGGCCGTGATCAAGGCGCTGATCGAGGGCGGCAAGCTGCTCGCGCGCGGCCGGCTCAAGCACCAATACCCGCATTCCTGGCGCTCGAAGAAGCCCGTGATCTTCCGCAACACGCCGCAATGGTTCATCGCAATGGACAAGAACATTGCGAGCGACGGCAAGACCAAGTCCGGCGACACGCTGCGCGCTCGCGCGCTGCATGCTATCTCCGTCACGCAATGGGTGCCGCCGTCGGGTGAGAACCGCATCAACGGCATGATCGAGGCCCGTCCCGACTGGGTGATCTCGCGCCAGCGCGCCTGGGGCGTGCCGATCGCCGTGTTCGTCCGCGAGAAAGGCGACGGCTCGGCCGAGATCCTGCAGGACGAGGCCGTCAACACCCGCATCGGCGACGCCTTCGCGAAGGAAGGCGCCGACGCCTGGTACGCAACAGGCGCGCGCGAGCGCTTCCTCGGACCGCGTGCCGTTGAGGACTGGCAGAAGGTCGACGACATTCTCGACGTCTGGTTCGATTCCGGATCGACCCACGCCTTCGTGCTGGAAGACTCCGTGCAATTTCCCGGTCTTGCCGGCATCAAACGCAAGGTCGACGGCGGCACCGATACCGTGATGTACCTCGAAGGCTCGGACCAGCACCGCGGCTGGTTCCACTCCTCGCTGCTGGAGAGCTGCGGCACGCGCGGCCGCGCGCCCTACGACATCGTGCTGACCCACGGCTTCACCCAGGCCGAGGACGGCCGCAAAATGTCGAAGTCGCTCGGCAACACGATCGAGCCGCAGGCCGTTATCAAGGAATCCGGTGCCGACATCCTCAGGCTTTGGGTTGCGTCCTGCGACTACACCGACGACCAGCGCATCGGCCCCGAGATCCTGAAAAACACCGTCGAGACCTATCGCAAGCTGCGCAACACCGTGCGCTGGATGCTCGGCACGCTGCATCACTATAAGCCGACTGAGGCGGTCGCGCCCGCCGAGATGCCCGAGCTCGAGCGGCTGATGCTGCACGAGCTCGCGATCCGCGCCGAACTGGTCCGCAAGGCCTATGAGACCTTCGACTTCAAGAGCGTGGTCGCAACGCTGTCCGCCTTCCTGAACAGCGAGCTCTCGGCATTCTACTTCGATATCCGCAAGGACACCCTCTATTGCGATCCGCCGTCCTCGGCGGTGCGGAAATCGGCGCTGACGACGATCGACCTGCTGTGCAATTCGATCCTGAAATGGCTGGCGCCGGTGCTGAGCTTCACTGCGGAAGAGGCTTGGCGGATGTACAGGCCGGATGCTGAACCGTCGGTCCATTTGACGCTGTTCCTGGAAGGCCTCGAGCAATTCCGCGACGAAAAGCTCGCTGCGAAATGGGAGACCATCCGCAACGTTCGCCGCGTCGTCACGGGCGCGCTGGAGCTCGAGCGCGCCGCCAAGAACATCGGCTCGTCGCTGGAGGCGTCGCCGGTGATCTATGTCGCCGACCGCAACATGCTGGCGACGTTGTTCGACACCGATCTCGCCGAGATCTGCATCACCTCGAATTACGAAGTGCGCGAGGGCGAGGCGCCGGCGTCCGCGTTCCATCTCGATGCCGTGCCGGGCGTCGCGGTGCTCGTCGAGAAGGCGGTCGGCACCAAATGCGCCCGCTCCTGGAAGATCCTGCCGACGGTCGGCGAGGACGCCGAATATCCCGACGTCACCCCGCGCGATGCCAAGGCGCTGCGCGAATGGAAGGCGTTGGGCGTGAGCATCTGATCGGCCTGTCATGACCCCGCTCCGCGCCGGCATCCTCGCGGCCGTGGTCACGCTCGTGGCCGATCAGGCCTCAAAGCTCTGGCTGCTGAACGGCTTCGACCTCGCTCGCCGCGGCGTGGTCAAGGTGACGCCGTTCTTCGATCTGGTGCTGGCCTGGAACATCGGGATCAGCTTCGGCTGGCTCCAGAACGACGGTCAGGCCGCGCAGCTCGCGCTGATGGCGGTGAAGGTCGTCGCGGTGATTGCACTCGCGATCTGGATGGCGCGGTCGCAGACACGGCTCGCCACTGTCGCGCTGGGGTTGATCATCGGTGGCGCCATCGGCAACGGTATCGACCGCCTGGCCTATGGCGCGGTGGTCGATTTCGCCCTGTTCCACATCGAAATCGGCGGAAAAACCTACAATTGGTACGTCTTCAACCTGGCGGACGTGGCCATCGTTGCTGGGGTGGCGGCCCTATTGTATGATTCCTTCCTGGGGGCACCCGCCGCAAAAGCGCCCTGATCCCGGCCGATACGGACCGGAGGCGGAACCTTGCTTGGGCGAGGGGCGGTCGCGCGAGACGCGGCAAGACTGGTACATCAAGACCGGCACAATCAAGACTGCCACAATATGGAACAGGTATAGGTATGCGCAGCTCGGAGACCAGCGGTTCGATGGGTGGAGCCCCCCGGCGGGGACTTTGGCTGACGCTGAAATTGTCGGCTGTCGCCCTCGGCATCGGCCTCGTCATGTCGGCAGGCCCGGTCCGCGCCGGTGACGATGGCGATGATGATGACGACATGACCTTCGAAGAGAAGATCATCGACAATCTGATGTCCGGCATCGGCGGCAAGAGCATGGAGAAGAAGGGCATCGAGTACCGCGAGCGGTCGCCGCTGGTGGTGCCGCCCAAGCTCGACCTGCCGCCGCCCAGCTCTGAAGCCCAGAACGCACCGAACTGGCCGAAGGATCCCGACGAGAAGCGCCGCAAGGAGGCCATTGCCGCGCGGAAGAAGGCGGGTGGCAACAAGGCGTCGGAGTTCTGGAAGAATGGCCTGCCGCTGTCGCCGGCCGAGTTGAACGCCCACAAGACGGCGGCCGCCGAAAAGACCAGCAATGATTCGGTCCAGCCGGGTAGCAACACCAACAACCCGACACTTAGCCCGGCCCAGCTCGGTTACACCGGCGGTCTGTGGAACATGTTTTCGAACAACAAAGGCGAGTCCAAGCAATTCACGAGCGAGCCGCCGCGCCAGTCGCTGGTCGAGCCGCCGCCGGGATATCAGACGCCTTCGCCGAACTACGCCTATGGCGCCGGCGAAGATAAGACGCGCCGGACCTATTTCGACGTTCGGTCCGGCAAGGATAGGGAGCAATAGGCTCCTTGTCCGTCGCACGCAGGGCGGACCCGCCGCAATCGTCCGGTGTAGGCCGGATGCGGCAAATGACCTATTTTTAAGTACAACTCAGCGGCGTTCTCTGCTTCGTGACCCGAAGCTCAAGGCCGCGCGGTGTAGCATGCCGTGCTTTCACGTCCGGACATCAGGGTCCGGGCCTTCACAAGGATCGTGATGTCCTCACACCGATCGATTGCCTACCTCTTCGCCGCGCTGCTCTCGACATCTGCCCTCGACGTCGGCAGCGCATTCGCCCAGACGACGGTCACGTCCGCCCCGCCTGCGAGCTTCACGCTTAGCAACGGCCTCCAGGTCGTAGTCATTCCGGACCACCGCACGCCCGTGGTCACCGAGATGATCTGGTACAAGGTCGGCTCGGCCGACGAGACGCCGGGCAAATCCGGCCTCGCCCATTTCCTCGAACATCTGATGTTCAAGGGCACTGAGAAGCATCCCGTCGGCGAATTCTCCCAGACCGTGCTCCGTGTCGGCGGCAACGAGAACGCCTCGACCTCGGTCGACTACACCAATTACTACCAGCGCGTGCCGAAAGAGCAGCTACCGACCATGATGGAATTCGAGGCCGACCGCATGACCGGCCTGATCCTCAAGGACGAGAACGTGCTGCCCGAGCGCGATGTCGTGCTCGAAGAGTACAACATGCGCGTCGCCAACAATCCGGACGCGCGGCTCAACGAGCAGATCATGGCCGCGCTCTATCTCAATCATCCCTATGGCCGGCCGGTGATCGGCTGGCATCAGGAGATCGAGAAGCTCGATCGCGAGGATGCGCTCGCCTTCTACCGCCGCTTCTATGCGCCCAACAACGCGATCCTGGTGATCGCCGGCGACGTCGAGGCCGCCGACGTGCGCCCGCTGGTCGAACGTAACTTCGGCCCGATCCCGGCCCAGCCCGCGATCCCTGCGCGTCGCGTCCGGCCGCAGGAGCCCGAGCCGGCGGCGCCGCGCACCGTCACGCTGTCCGACCCGCGCGTCGAGCAGCCGGGCCTGCGCCGCTATTATCTGGTCCCCTCGGCGACGACAGCTGCGGCCGGTGAGAGCGCCGCGCTCGACGTGCTGGCGCAGTTGATGGGCAGCGGCAGCAACTCCTACCTCTACCGCGCGCTCGTGGTCGACAAGCCGCTCGCGGTCTCCGCCAGCGCCAGCTATTCCAGCATCTCGCTCGACCCGACCCAGTTTGCGATCTCGGCCTCGCCGAAACCCGGTGTCAGCTTCGCAGACATAGAACAGGTCATCGACGGCGTGATCGCCGACGTCGCGCAGAATCCGATCCGCGCCGAGGATCTCGAGCGGGTCAAGACCCAGCTGATCGCCGAAGCGATCTACGCCCAGGACAATCAGGCGGTGCTGGCGCGCTGGTATGGCGGCGCACTGACCACGGGCCTGTCGATCGAGGACATCCGAAGCTGGCCCGATCGCATTCGCGCCGTTACCGCCGAGCAGGTCCGCGCCGTCGCACAGAAATGGCTCGAGAAGAAGCGCTCGGTGACCGGCTATCTGATCAAGGACACCGCTGCCGCCAAGCGCGAGGAGAAGCGTTCGTGACCCATTCCTTTCTTCACGCAAGACACTTCCTGCGCACAAGACATTTCGCATTGTCCATCGTCACCGGCGCGGCACTCGCGCTGGCGTCGGCAGTACCCTCGCAGGCCGCAGCAAAAATCCAGCACCTGGTTTCGCCGGGCGGCATCGAGGCCTGGTTCGTCCAGGACGCGACCGTACCTCTGATCGCCATGGAATATTCCTTTGCCGGCGGCTCGGCCCAGGATCCCAAGGACAAGCCCGGCGTCGCCAATCTCGTTGGCGACCTCCTCGACGAGGGCTCCGGCGATCTCGATTCCAAGACGTTCCATGAGCGGCTCGACCGCCGTGCCATCGAGCTCTCCTTCAGCGCCACCCGCGACACCTTCCGCGGTAGCCTGCGGATGCTGCGCGACAACAAGGACGAGGCCTTCGACCTGTTGCGCTCGGCACTGACCTCGCCGCATTTCGAAACGGCCGATGTCGAGCGCATCCGCTCGCAAGTCATCTCGAGCCTGCGCCGCGACACCACCAACCCGACCTCGCTCGCAAGCCGCAAATTCCTGGAGATGACGTTCGGCGATCATCCCTATGGACGGCAGACCAACGGCACGCTGGAGAGCGTGCCGACCATCACGGTCGCCGACATGAAGGATTACGTCGGCCGTGTGCTCGCCAAGGACACGCTGAAGATCGCCGTCGTCGGCGACGTCGATCCGGCCACCCTTGGCAAGCTGCTCGATCACACGTTTGGTAGCCTACCTGCCAAGGCCAATCTGGCGCCGGTGCCCGACGTCGAGGCCGCAAAGCCACCTCAGCGCGCTTTCGTGCCGCTCGATGTGCCGCAGACCGTGATCACCTTCGGCGGCCCCGGCGTGATGCGCAGCGATCCGAACTTCATGGCGGCCTATGTCGTCAATCACATCCTTGGCGGCGGCGGATTGTCCTCGCGGCTTTATCGCGAAGTCCGCGAGAAGCGTGGCCTCGCCTATTCGGTGTTCGAATCGCTGCTCTGGATGGAGCATTCGGCGATCTTCATCGGCAACACCGGCACCCGCGCCGACCGCGCCGGCGACACCATGGATGCCATCGAGAAGGAAGTGCGCCGCATCGCCGACGAGGGCCCGACCCAGAAGGAGCTCGACGAGGCCAAGTCCTACCTCAAGGGTTCGCAGATGCTCGCGCTCGACACCTCCTCCAAGCTCGCGCAGGCGCTGCTACAGTATCAGCAGGACAAGCTGCCGATCGACTATATCGAGAAGCGCAACGCCATCGTCGACGCGGTGACGCTGGACGACGCCAAGGCGGCCGCCAAGCGCCTGTGGGGCCAGGGGCTCCTGACCGTCGTCGTCGGCCGTGCGCCGCAGGCCGCCGCACAGCCGGCCGCGGCTCCGGCGACCAAGTCGAACTGACGTCTCCTGACGTTTCCTGAAATGGCCGGGCTCGCCCGGCCATTTGCGTCTCCATCATGCACCATTGCCGAACATGGACGTTCCGCGATATGTCGAGACATCACGAATGGTGCCATCATGCTGCGGATATCCCGCGATCTCGTCATCGACGAGGACGACATCGAGATCGGCTTTGTCCGCGCCTCCGGCCCGGGCGGCCAGAACGTCAACAAGGTCTCGACCTCCGCGCAATTGCGCTTCGACACCCGTAAGCTGACCATCCCGGAGGACGCGACGATCCGGCTCGCCCGCATCGCCGGCCAGCGCATGACCAAGGAAGGCGTCATCGTGATCCATGCCCAGCGCTTCCGCACCCAGGAACGTAACCGGCAGGACGCCATCGACCGGCTCGTCGAAATCCTGACTGAAGCGATGATCCGGCCGACGCCGCGACGCGCGACGCGACCGACCTTCGCCTCCAAGCAACGGCGGCTCGACGGCAAGAAGCGCCGCAGCGACGTCAAGGCCGGACGCGGCGGCCGCTTCAACGATTAGCAAGAACGATTAGCAGGACGGACGCAGCCAAAGGAAACTCCGGTCGCAGGGCGACCGGAGTTCTACCATCCTAGTAACGCTTGCCCGTGGCTGCGCCGCCGGTCGCGGCATCGTCGGCGGTCCCCTTGTGCACAGCGCTGCCTGTCGTGCCGACCGTACCTCTGGTACTCTTGGTCGACTTCATTCCGGTCTTCTCACCCGCGGCGCCAGGTTGAGCACTCATCTCCTCGTCGCCGCTGCCCATCGTACTGCCCTGCATGGGTTTGCTTTGCACGGTGCCGCCTGTCTTGGCGGGCGGCGCGCCTTGCGCAAATACGGGCGCGGCAACGAGAGCCGACAGAGCGCATGCGATCATCGAGGTCTTCACCAGCTTCATCCATTTCTCCTGGATTTTTCGCGATGAATGGCACGGCCGTTCCCTACGCCGCTCGTCTGCACCGGGCCATTGCATCGCGTCAAGAAATCAAGCGACGTGTTCGTCATGCAATCCGGATGGTGTGGTCATCGTTTAGGGATTTGACGGCGGTTTCGCGGAATTGTGCTCCGCATATAAGGCAGCGCGGAACACACCGCACACACCGAGCACCTTCTCTTCTTGTAAAATAGCCGGCGACGACCACCGCGTCTTTAGCGCCGCTAGAATCTGCGCACGCTGAATTTGACGTGGATGGGCCGTTTTCCTTTTCAGAACAGGTTGGACCGGGCCGGGTACGGCTGTTCGGCCGCATCGATTACGCGATTTTCTTGAACATGCAATATCTTCAATGCGATAGGTGGCCTTCTTCCCCAGGCCGCCACGTTACTGTTGCCCAACACATGCTTTTGACGCAACACGGCCTAGAATAGCGTTGTCAGCGAATCCACATCGAAAGCCCCATGCCCGTCCGTCAGCTTCCAGAGCAGGTCGTCAATCGCATCGCCGCCGGCGAGGTGGTCGAACGTCCTGCGAGCGTGGTCAAGGAGCTCGTGGAGAACGCCATCGATGCCGGCGCGAGCCGAATCGACGTCTTCACCGATGGCGGCGGCCGGCGGCGGATCGGCATCACCGACGACGGCAGCGGCATGACCGCAAAAGACCTCGCGCTCGCGGTCGAACGCCACGCCACCTCCAAGCTCGACGACGAGGATTTGCTCCAGATCCGCACGCTCGGATTCCGTGGCGAGGCACTACCTTCGATCGGCTCGGTCGCGCGGCTCTCGATCACCACGCGGCATGCGAGCGAGCCGCATGCCTGGGCGCTCACTGTCGAGGGCGGTGAGAAGTCCGAGATCATGCCGGCGGCGCTCGCGCACGGAACGCGCGTCGAAGTCAACGATCTCTTCTATGCAACGCCGGCGCGGCTGAAGTTTTTGAAGACCGATCGCACCGAGGCGGAAGCGATCCGCGAAGTGGTGCGGCGCCTCGCCATGGCGCGGCCCGATGTCGCCTTCACGCTTGCGGGCGAGGAACGTGCACCGGTGACCTGGGCCGCCGCCCTGCCCGGCGCAGCCGGACGCCTGACGCGGCTTGGCGACATTCTCGGCTCGGAGTTCCGCACCCATGCCTTCGAAGTCCATGCCGAACGCGAGGGCGTTGTCGTGGCTGGCTACGCCGCGGCCCCAGCGCTGACCAAAGCCAATGCGCTCGGGCAATATCTCTTCGTCAACGGCCGTCCGGTGCGTGACAAGCTGATCCTGGGCGCGGTGCGCGGGGCCTATGCCGACTATCTGCCGCGCGACCGTCATCCGGTGCTGGCGTTGTTCGTCACGCTCGATCCGCGCGAGGTCGACGCCAACGTGCATCCGGCCAAGACCGAGGTCCGCTTCCGCAACGCCGGCCTCGTCCGTGCGCTGATCGTGCACGGATTGAAGGAAGGGCTCGCCCGAGAGGGCCGCCGCACCGCCGCCAATAGCGGCGAAAGCGCATTGTCCTCGTTCCGGCCCGCCTTCACGCCGCCGCGTCCGGCAAGCTGGGACTGGCGCGCCTCGCCATCGGCCCCGGTCGTGCCGATGTCGTCGTTCGAAAGCTCGGCCGCCTTCGCCGAGCGCGCGCAGGCCACCTTCGACGTCGGCGCCCCGAGCGCAGATGTGCGGTTCGAGACGCAGCCGGTCGGCGATCTCGTCGATCGTCCGCTTGGTGCTGCGCGCACGCAGCTGCACGAAACTTATATCGTCTCGCAGACCCGCGACGGGCTGATCATCGTCGATCAGCATGCTGCGCATGAGCGCATCGTCTATGAGCGGCTGAAAGCCTCGCTGGCCGCAAACGGCGTGCAGCGTCAAATCCTCTTGATCCCCGAGATCGTCGAGATGGACGAAGCCACGGTGGAGCGCCTGCTGGAGCGCAGCGAGGAGCTTTCATCGTTCGGCCTTGCGATCGAATCCTTTGGCCCCGGCGCGGTCGCGGTGCGGGAGACACCGTCGCTGCTCGGCAAGACCAATGCCGGCGGGCTGCTGCGCGATCTCTCCGAGCACATGGCGGAATGGGACGAAGCGCTGCCGCTGGAGCGCCGCCTGATGCATGTCGCTGCCACCATGGCCTGCCACGGCTCGGTGCGCGCCGGCCGCAGGCTGCGGCCGGAAGAGATGAACGCCCTGCTCCGCGAGATGGAGGAGACGCCGAACTCCGGCCAGTGCAATCACGGCCGGCCGACCTATGTCGAGCTGAAGCTCGCCGATGTGGAGAAGCTATTCGGGAGACGGTGACGCGAGGATTTGTAAGTTGGCCTGGCTAACCCGCCCTGCGCAGCTTCGATCAATTTCGTCCGCAAGCCATTAACTCTTAGTTGCTACCTGAAGCTGTCCTGTAATGCCTAGGGTCCCAGCATGTCCTGGTGGCAAGTCCTGCTCGTATGCGCCGTGGCGTTTGTCGCTTGGGATTTTCGCCGCTTTCAGCGGGCGAGGGCCGCGACCTCGCCACCATGCCTGGGTCGGGCGGCTTTCGCCCCGGTGGGGCGCGATGCGCCGATTCCGCCGCCGCCTGGGATCAGCGAGAGCGTTTCGGTCGTCTTGCGGCGGCAGATTCCGCCGCGGGTCGAAGCACCCCGATCATGGCTGGGCGGGCTGCCTATGATGCCCGATCACATCGAATGGCCGCGGTCGATTTCGTCGGAATACCCTGATAGAGGCGAGCGGCCGCTGCACTTCGTGGCGCAGATTGCCTGCGCCGACCTGCCGGCCGAATTGTGGGGCGGGCTCGGGCCCCGCCAGGGCTGGCTGCTGCTGTTCATCGATCCCAATCAAGGCGTGCCCGAGGGACCTGATGCATTTCGCATTCTCCATGTCGATGCGCTCGGCTCCGAGCGGGAGCCCCCGGCCGATCTCGGGCCCGTGCATGACGGCGTCTATTCCGGATTCGACTATGACTATTGCCGCACCGCCGACGAAGTGCCGCGGCGCTGGCGGCGCTGGCCGGTCGATCTCGTCGTCGTGCCCAATGAGGCGCGGATCGAAGGCCAGCGCACGCGCGTGGCGCCAGAAAATTTTGCGAGCATCCTGTATCCGGCGCAGCCCGTCGCGTCGGACCGCCAGCGGCCGGACGAGCCCGAACCCTTCACCTGGCGCGGCGCGCTTCAGGTGCTCGACAGCGTCGCGCGCACTCGTGCGCCGTCAGTCACCCCGCCGGACAAGCTTAAGATACCCGATTGGCTGGTCGAGAGGCTGAGCCAGCCGGGTTATGTCGGCTCCATCCTCGCCGTGATCGAGGCCGACGACGCCAGCTGGACCGCGATGTCCCGTGCTGATCTCGAAGGCCCCGAGCCGGAAGACGAGGCGACGCGCCTGCGCCGGGCGCAAACGCGGCGTGCGGCAGAGAACCGCAGAGCACGACGCGAAGCGCTGGCGGCTTTCCTGGCCAGCCATCCCACGCTGGAGTCCATCGTGGACTATCTGCACCGGTCTGAGCGCGAGCTCGGCGAGTGGGGCACCGCGATGCGCGCACGCGTGGCCGTCGAGCGATCAGCCGTTCTGACGCACGACCTCGACAGCTCGATTCCGGACGATGCCTGGCAAGCGCTCAAGGCGCGCCTGCAGCAGGACGCATTCCGGTTCTGGAGATACTCCTCCGCCGATCGGGACGGCGAGCGAGGCCACGTTGCCTTTCACGAACACGAAATTTCCGCCTGGTCCTTCCAGCGCGGCCACATTCGCGAGCTGGTGGCTGACTATTACGTCGATGAAGCGAAGCGGCCACTGATCCCGCCCGCCGTGCTTTCCGAATTCGAGCCGCATTGGCGCAGCCTCTATCACAACCGTCCCCATCGCATCGGCGGGTACCACGACGGCCTGCAGTCAGATGCGCAGATCGGCCCGACCCACGACCTCCTGCTGCTTCAGATCGCAACCGACGATGCCATGCACTGGTGCTGGGGCGACGCCGGCGCCTACTATGTCTTCATCGGCATGGACGCGCTGAAGGAGATGAATTTCTCGCAGGCAACGATCACGCTGGAATGTTACTGACGATGCACAGCAGTTCGGCACGCGTGGTTGCCACTCCGCTCGCACACGCCGATCTCATGCGAAGTGGTCAGCCTTCGCTGTTTGCCGCGATGCGGATGTCGAGTGAACACAGCCATCTGTTCAAGGAGATGGCCGTCGGAACACACGGATTCGTCAATGAGGTAGGCTTCGCTACAGGCTGGGCTGCCCCATTGTCCCAGCTGCCGCGCAACATGGCGTTTTACCAGGAGTTCATGCGCGACCGCTTCTTCTGGGTAACGACAGCCGATTGCGGCGGCCATCTGGGACGGCTGGAGATCAACGAAGCGCTGGTGGAAGATACCTACATGCGCGGGGCGATCGACTACACCGGCTTTATACTGATCCTCACCCTCGGCGAAGAGGCCTACAGCATTTTTGCGAATTGCGTGGAAATTGGAAACCCAAGGCCCGACTTCGATCATCGCAACGTGATCCTCGGGATACCGACGCCGCCGTTTGCCTTTCCTGCGCAGCGCGGCAATCCCAAGCCCGGCGATGCCAGAATAAAATGCGCGACTGACCTTCAGCCAATCAAGCGGCTTGAGCTGGACGACATGATCGTCGCCCTCGTGAACCGCCGCGCGGGCGAGCCACCCGACGGCGCCTCGATGCATGACCGCTTCGAGCTAATTTCCGCTGCAAGATTAACGCTGGCAACTGAAGGAGCCTGAGTGCTTCACGCTCCTGAGCATGAGGGTATATGAAGCAGAAGTGTTAGGCTACGGCTTCCTCAAAAACACGAATTCCGTGTCGTCATACGCGCGCCGCTCCAACTCCTCATACCCTTCCGGCGTAGCGAACTGCGCGGCCTTCGCCTCTTCCACCACGAGCAGCGCGCCCGGCGTCAGCCAGCCACCATCGCGCAAAGAAGCCAGCGCCTTCTCCCCAAAACCCTTGCCATAGGGCGGATCGAGGAACACCAGCGAGAACGGCTCGACCGGATGCGCGGGCCCGAGATCGGTCGCATCGCGACGATAGACTTTTGTGACGCCGCCGAGGCCGAGCGATTCGACATTGTTACGCAGCAGTGCCCGCGCCTCGGCGCCATTGTCGACGAACAGCACGAATTTCGCGCCGCGTGACGACGCCTCGATCCCGAGCGCGCCGGTGCCGGCGAAGAGATCGAGCACGCGCGCGTCCTCGATCGGATCGTCATAGGCGTGCACGAGGATGTTGAACACGGACTCGCGCAGCCGATCCGCCGTGGGACGGATGTCACGCGAAGACGGTGAGGCTAAATTGCGCCCCTTCAAACGACCGCCGACGACGCGCAACCTAGTCCTCCTTCGGCGTCAGGTCGCGTTTGCCGTGATAACCGCGCTTGGGACGACGCGGTGGGCCGTAACCGTTGGCCTCTTCCTCGTTGCGCTCGCGCGCTTCGTCGCTGCCGGTGCGCTGCACCAGCACGCGGCGGCCCTTGCGGTCGGCAATCACGGCGCGCTTCGACGTCTTGTTCTCGCCCTCAGCGGACTTCTTAGGCACGTCGAACTGCGCGCCCGATTTCTCGATCACCTTGTCGCCGAGTTGCTCGCGCAGCACGCGCGCGCGAATCTCCTCGACCTGCCCCTCGGGAACCTCGCCGAGTTGGAACGGACCGTAGGAGACGCGGATCAGCCGGTTCACCTCGAGCCCGAGATGGGCGCAGACGTTGCGCACCTCGCGGTTCTTGCCTTCGCGGATCGCAAACACCAACCAGACATTGGCGCCCTGGTCGCGCTCCAGCGTCGCTTCGATCGGACCGTATTTCACCCCCTCGACCTCGATGCCTTCCTTCAATTGATCGAGCTGCGCTTGGGTGACATCGCCATGAGCACGAACGCGATAGCGGCGCAGCCAGCCGGTGTCCGGCAGCTCCAGCGTGCGCGCGAGGCCACCGTCATTGGTGAGCAACAGCAAGCCTTCGGTGTTGAAGTCGAGCCGGCCGACCGAGATCAGGCGCGGCAGGCCTTCGGGCAGATTGTCGAACACGGTCGGACGCCCCTCGGGGTCATCGTGCGTCGTCATCAGCCCGCGCGGCTTGTGGTAGAGGAACAGCCGCGTGCGCTCGCGCTCCGGCAAAGGCTTGCCGTCGACCAGAACGACGTCATTCTTCGTGATGTCGAGCGCCGGCGAGTTGATGACGCGACCGTTGACGGTGACGCGGCCCTGCGTGACCATCTCCTCCGCATCGCGGCGCGAGGCAAGGCCCGCACGCGCCAGCGCCTTGGCGATACGTTCGCCCGCCTTCTTCGGCTTCGGCGCCTCTTCGCGGCGCGGTCGTCCCTCGAAATCACGCTCGCGCGCGCGATAAGCACCGCGGCCACCGAAGGCGGGGCGTTTCTCAAAAATCCTGCTGTCGTCCTCGTTGTCGCGGCGCGGACGATCGCGGAAGCCACCTTCGCTGCGCGGATGCTCCTGCCAGTCCATGCGGCCTTCGGGCCGCTCGCGCGGACGATCGAATTTCGGGCGCTCGCGGAACGGACGGTCGCCCGACGCACGATCGTCGCGCGAGCGCGAAAAACGCGGACGGTCATCACCGCGACCGCCTTCGCGACGGTCGTCACGCTTTTGCCAGGGCTTGTCATCGCTACGATCGCGGCCGCCGAAATCCTTGCGCGGCCCGCGATCTCCTCCAGCCCGCGAAAACTTCCGGTCCTCGAATTTGCGTTCGGGGCGCTCGCCACGCGGCGCGCGATCACCGCGGGCGAAATTCGGACGGTCGCCTCTCGGCTTGAAGCTGCGCTCGCCACGGTCCTCGCGATCGCCGCGCGGCGCATAGGGCCGCTTGTCGCCGAACTTCTTGTCACCGAAGCGACCGGCGGGACGGGCGTCGTCGCGATCCCGGCTGCGCGGCGGACGATCGTCGCGGCCATAGGACGGGCGATCACCACGCGGCTTGAAGGAGCGCTTCTCGCCGTCGCGCGATCCGCGATCGGAGAAGGGGCGGTCGCTACGCGGCTTGAAGCTGCGCTCGCCGCGGCCTTCGCCACCGCGATCGTCGCGCTTGAAGCGAGGACGGTCGGAGAAATCGCGGCGCGGCGCATCGCCCTCCTCGCGGCGGCGGAACGACGGACGGCTGTCACGGTCGCCACGAGGCGGACGGCTGTCGCGATCGCCACGGGGGGGACGCTTGTCGCCGTCGCCCTTGCCCTCAAAACCGCGCTTGGCGAATTTCTTGTCGGGGCCGCGGGGCTTGCCGCTACGGCCGCCTTTGGGCGGGCCTCGCCGGCCGCGGGAATCGTTGTCTTTGTCGCTGTCGCGAGGCATGAATAATCTCACTCAGGGGGTGGCGCGATGAGCATTATGTGCGCTCATTCCGAGCCGCATGCTCAGGCAAAAACCGGTAAGCACTTCTGCTGAAGGCGCAGCTACTAGCAGGTTTCTTCGGATGATACGAGGCTTGAAAGCCCCCTCTTTCATGGATTTGGCGCTCAAAACGGCCGAAAATGCCGGAAAGGCGGGCGAAGTTCCGATCGGATGCGTGGTGGTCCGCAATTACGAGGTCATCGCCACCGCCGCCAACCGGACGCTGACCGATTACGACCCCACCGGCCACGCCGAGATCGTGGCGCTGCGCGAGGCGGCGAAAAAGATCGGCAGCGAGCGCCTGGTCGACTGCGACCTCTACGTGACGCTGGAGCCCTGCACCATGTGTGCGGGCGCGATCTCCTTTGCAAGGGTCCGCCGGCTCTATTACGGCGCCGCCGACCCCAAGGGCGGCGCGGTCGAGTCCGGCGTCCGGTTCTTTGCCTCGCCAACCTGCCACCACGCCCCTGACGTCTATTCCGGGGTCGGCGAGAGCGAGGCGGCGCGGCTGCTCAAGGAATTCTTTCGCGAGCGGCGTTAACTGCTCGCGAAGAACGCGCGCAGCGCCTGCGCGGTGACATCAGGGTTCTCCTCGGTGAGGAAGTGGCCGGAGTCCACCGGCTGTCCCTCGACGTTGGTCGCCCATTGCTTCCAGATGTCGAGCGGGGTCGCGGCGGCCTGGGCGATGCCGGCGCCGCCCCACAACGCCAGCATCGGCACCGTGATCTTCTTGCCGGCGTCGAAATCGGCCTTGTCGAGGTCGTAGTCGATATAGGCGCCGGCGCGGTAATCCTCGCACATCGCATGCACGCGGGCGGGATCGCGGAACGGCGCGATGTAGTGCTCGAGCGCGCGCTTGTCGATCGCGTCCAGCGTCCTCGACTTGGTCTGGCTCGCCATCTTGAAGCGCAGGAAGAATTCGCCCTGGCCTGCGATCAGCGTCTCCGGCAGCGGCGCGGGCTGGGCGAGGAACGTCCAGTGATAGATCTTCAGCGCATAGGCGCGGTTCATCCGCTCCCAGTAATTATAGGTCGGCAGGATATCGAGCACGGCGAGCTTCGACAGCCGGCCGGGATGATCGAGCGCCAGCCGATACGACACGCGGCCGCCGCGATCGTGGCCGGCGAGCGCGAAGTGGACGTGGCCGAGGCGCTCCATCACCTCCACCATGGCCTTGGCCATCGCGCGCTTGCTGTAGGGCATGTGCAGCGCGTCGCTCTCGGGCATGTCGGACCAGCCATAGCCCGGCAGGTCGGCGATGATCAGCGTGAACCGGTCGGCGAGCTCAGGCGCGACGCGGTGCCACATCACATGGGTCTCGGAGAAGCCGTGCAGCAAGAGCAGCGGCGGCCCGTTGCCGCCGACGCGGGCGAAGATGCGGCCGAACGAGGTGTTGATCCATTCGGAGGCGAAGCCGGGATAGAGGTCGGCGAGATCGGACATCTTGTTGCATCCTTGTTGGGTCAGTCGGCGTGGGGGGCCGACCAAAAAGTCGAAAACAACCCCATGCACAGTAGCGGTATTATCAGCGGGGTCGCTAACCCCAACAGCTGATTGCGCATTTCTGATGTCGATGTGGCCCGCGGTGGCGGGCCAAAACCTCGAGGTTCCGGATCGGCGCGTTTTACGCGCCGTCCGGAACGACGACCTAATTCCGGGCCTTCTCGGCGTCCACCGCCTGCCAGCCGATGTCGCGGCGGCAGAAGCCTTCCGGCCAGTGGATGCGGTCGACGGCCTGGTAGGCGCGCGCCTGCGCCTCGGTCACGGTCGCCCCGAGCGCGCAGACATTGAGCACGCGGCCGCCATTGGCGAGGATGGCGCCATCCTTCGCAACCGTGCCGGCGTGGAATATCTCGACGGTGTCGACCTTGGCGGCGTCATCGAGCCCCTCGATGCGGGTGCCCTTCTGATAGTCGCCGGGATAACCCTTCGCGGCCATCACCACCGTCAGTGCAGACTCTGGATACCAGCGAAGGTCAAAATTCCTGAGCTGGCCATCGCAGGACGCCAGGAACGCCGGCACGATGTCCGACATCATGCGCAGCATCAGCACCTGGCACTCGGGATCGCCGAAGCGGACGTTGAACTCGAACAGCTTTGGGCCCTGCGTCGTCAGCATGATCCCCGCATAAAGCACGCCGCGGAACGGCGTGCCGCGCTGCTTCATGCCGGCCACCGTCGGCAGAATGATTTTTGCCATGATCGCGTCGTGGATCACCGGCGTCACCAGCGGCGTCGGCGAATAGGCGCCCATGCCGCCGGTGTTCGGGCCGACGTCGTGGTCGAACACGCGCTTGTGGTCCTGCGCGGAGGCCAGCGGAATGGCGGTCTCGCCGTCGCAGAGCGCAAAGAAGCTGATCTCGCGGCCCGGCAGAAACTCCTCGATCACGACCTCAGTGCCGGCCTCGCCAAACGCGCCCTCGAACATCATGGCGATGGCGTCCTCCGCCTCGCGCACGGTCTTGGCGACGACGACGCCCTTGCCGGCGGCAAGGCCATCGGCCTTCACCACGATCGGCGCGCCCTGGCTCTGCACATAGGCGCGCGCGTCATCGGCGTTGGTGAATCGCTCATAGGCGCCGGTCGGAATGCCGAACTCGGTGCAGAGCGCCTTGGTAAAGCCCTTGGAGCTTTCGAGCTGGGCCGGGATCCTGTTCGGGCCGAACGCCTTGATGCCGGCGGCGGTGAGATCATCGACGATGCCGGCCGCCAGCGGCGTCTCCGGGCCGACCACGACCAGCTCGACCGCGTTCTTCTTGCAGAAGGCGATCACGGCGGCATGGTCGGCGACATCGAGCGCCACGCATTCCGCCTCGCGCGCGATGCCGGCATTGCCGGGCGCGCACCAGAATTTGGTCACCAGGGGGGAGGCTGCGATCTTCCACGCCAGGGCATGTTCGCGGCCGCCGGAACCAAGCAGGAGAATGTGCATCGAAGGCTCGAAATGAGGGGTTTTGCTGGGGCGGAGGTCGCACGAATCGGGGTGGGGCTCAAGGGGGAACGGCCGCCAATTCCCCGTCATTCCGGGGCAGGCGTACCCGGTGCCTTGTAGGAGACCTTCCGACGCGAAAGGCGTCGAGAGATCAATGGCTCTGCGAAACACTACCCGCCGAGTGTCAGGAGTAACTTAGACCCAGCACACCCGGCCGTTTCCAAATTGGCCACAACGGTCCATCAGACGCAAGATCACCGGTTTTGGCAAGCTCTCGGGCTCCGATAGATATCCTGCCGACACGATAGATTGAATGGCATACAATGCGCACCATGCGGCTGACACTTTGCTTGGATCGAAAAAGGAAGACCGGATGGATCGCGTGTCCGACCGCGTCCCTGCAGCAGGTTCGAAATGACGGCTACCGCAGCAGTTAAAGGCGAGATCGAGAGGTTTCTGAAATCCTCTGAGCCGGATGTTCTCTGCATCTCGGGCGAATGGGGCGTCGGCAAGACGTACACGTGGCAGACTATTCTGGATCGACTCCGAACTAGACGTGAAATCGGCCTGTCGCGCTATAGCTATGTCTCTCTGTTCGGCATCGCCTCATTAGACGCATTCAAGGTGTCTATTTTCGAGAACCTCGAGTTTCTTGTGCCGCAGGGCAACAGTGGATTTGACGCGCTACTCTCGGGCGGAAATTCGATCTTAAAGCAAGGCAAGCAATGGATCGGAGTTGCTGGTGCATTGCCCGTGGTCGGTGGAGCAATCGCGAAAGCCCAGCCTCTTCTGTTCACTGCGATACGCAACCAAATCATCTGTATCGACGATTTAGAACGTCGCGGCGCGATCAGCGTGAAAGACGTATTCGGATTAATCTCTTACCTGCGCGAGCAGCGGGCCTGCAAGGTCGTACTGCTGCTCAACGAGACCCAGCTAAAGCAAGACGATGGCGCGGCGAAAGAGTTCGACGGCTACTTTGAAAAAGTCATCGACACGAAGATGGTATTCGCGCCCAATGCCGCTGAGGCGGTGGCGATCGCGATTGCTGACAAGGATAGTCTCTCGACCCTGATTTCTGAGCATTGCATCAAACTGCGGATTGCCAATATCAGGGTCATCAAGAAGATCGAGCGGCTTATTCGGATGGTGGCGCCACATCTTGAGGTACATGGCCCGGGTTTAATGAGGCAGGCAGTGCACTCGCTGACCATGTTTGGCTGGTGCAAGTTTGACACCGGCGCGGCCCCGCCACCGATGAACTACGTCAAGCAAAGCAGCCTCGGGCGATACATGACGCGGCGAGATGAGAAAGTCTCACCAAGCCCGGACGAGCTTCGATGGGATACGATCTTAGGCGAGTACGAATGGGGCAATTTGGATGACTTGGACGTCGCCTTGCTTCATTTCGTTGAGAGCAGCGTACTCAATGTTGAAGAAATCGAAACGGCAGCAACTGAAACTCAGGCGAAGCGAGATCGCACGTCCAAGGCTGGGTCTTTTGAGCAATCTTGGCGACTCTTTCACGACAGTTTTGTGGACAACGAAGACAGCGTTTGTGATGCACTGATATCGGGTTTCAAGATCAATGTGGGCGTTCTGTCGCGCAGGAATTTGGATGAAGTCGTGTCAGTCTTGCGCGCACTTGAGCGAGATAAGGAGGCCGACGATCTAATCGATTTTACGGCCATGCAAGCGGGGGATAGTTTCTGGGTGCACGACGATCCATTCGATCGCGCGGTTAACGAGCCAAGGATCGTAGATATCGCGAAGCAGCGAGCCATCGCCGCGGCACCAGTCTTCGATTTTGAGAGCGATCTTGTGCTCGCCGCGCAAAATCTGGATCATAAAAAGCACGCGCAATTGGCCGCGGCCCCGGTAGAACAATATCAAGCGCTTTTCGAAGCATGCGAAGGCGAGCAGTTGAGGCGCGTAGTTCTGTCAGCGCTCGATTACCGCCGCATCATGAACGCAACGGCTGACATGACCACAATCGTTCGCAACGCCGAGACCGCGTTGCGAGCCATAGCGAAGACCTCACGATTGAACGCGCTTCGGGTACAGAAATATGTTGGTGAAGACGTCAAGGACGACGGCAACGAAGGCGGGCAATGACTTTGGCTAGCGAATTACGGAATTACGGTGACAGTGCTGGACTGCACCCCTGAAGTGAGACACGATAATTGTAGTGACAGTGGGGGTGTCACGATGCGTCACCGCGCCTTGTTTTGCGCGAACGCGGTTTCGAACTCAAGAGGCGACTGGTATCCGAGCGCCGAGTGCAGGCGCTCTTTGTTGTAGACCTCTGCGATAAAGCTGTTGATGTGGCGGCGAGCGTCACCCAGGTCGGTAAAGGCCCGGCCGTTGACCTGCTCGGCCTTGAGCGTCTTCATGAAGCTTTCGGCCTTGGCGTTGTCGAAGGGATTGCCCGGCCTGCTCATGCTGATGGTGATGTCGCGATCGGCCAGCCGCTGGCGATAGGCGATGGAGGCGTATTGCACGCCGCGGTCGGAGTGATGGATCAGACTGCCAGGTGCCGGTTTTCGGGCGGCGATTGCTTTCTCCAGTGCAGCGATGGCGAGTGAGGCATCGAGCGTGTCCTCAAAAGCCCAACCGACAGCCTTGCGCGAGAAGGCATCCAGAATGACAGCGAGATAGGCGAAGGTCTTGGCGAGATGGACATAGGTGATGTCGGCGACCCAGATCTGATCGGGGGCGGATGGCACCAGGCCGCGGACCAGATTAGGGACGACGAGAACGCCCGATGGCCGTTCCGCAGGCGGTTTCAGGAACGGCGCCTTGCGCTGCGCGAGCAGATTATCCTGGCGCATAAGCCGCTGAACTTTCTTGGCATTCACCACCATACCTTGGCGCCGGAGGGCAGCGGTCACCCGTCGATAGCCGTAGAAGACGTGCTTGAGGCAAATACGCTGGATCTGGTCGCGCAGCTCGCAGTCGGCCGCTTTGCGGTCCTGTCTGGCTAGGCGCCGATAGTAAGTTGCACGCGGCAGGCCCGCGAGGCAGCACAAACGCTGCACGTCGGCATGGGAATCGGTTGCCTCCGATGTCATCGTTTTGATGACCTCGATGATGCGGGTACGGGTTTGCCTTGCGCTGCCGGCCGCTCCAGTGCGCGCAAGGCTTGCCGAAAAAAATCGAGGTCCATCTGCTGACGGCCGACCAACCGCTCGAGTTCGGCGATGCGCGCTTTGGCGAGCGCGAGGGCGGAACGCTTGTCGTTGTACGTCGCTAGCGGTTTCAGCTTGCGGGGGCCAGGCTTGGGTCCGCGCTTGCGGTTCAACCCGTCTGGCCCATCGGCCTTCCACGCCTTGATCCACTCGTGGAGAATCTTGCGAGAAATCCCGAGTTCACGAGCAACGGGCAGAACGCCGTCGCCTCTTTCAACCCGCTTGATCGCCTTTATTTTGTAGGCCGTCGGAAACTGACGGTTCTTTCCTTGTACTGCCACAGGTCATCCTTGAAATGCCTGTCACTACAATTATCGTGTCTCACTTCAGGGGTGCAGTCCAGTGCACTAAATTCCAAGGCCAACACATCAGTTGACATGGTTTAGTGCACTGTCACCGTAATCCCGTAATCCCGTAATCCCGGAGTCTCGGATCAGTCATTCGCACCGAGCTCCGTAAAAAGGAACCCCGCCGGCGTCCTGGTGAAGACGAAGATGAGGTCGCCGCAGAAGACGAAGTAATTGTCATTGTTCTCTTGATCGCGATCGTAGACGGCCTTGCCGCGCTGGATACACGCGCGATTTTTCGCCGTGAAGGAGGTCGGATAGGTCTTGGCGCGAAATTGCGCGGCGTCGCGAACTGCGCTGTCGTTCATGAACGGCAATCGCGTCATGCTGGCGACGGCGGCGGAATCGTTTGCCTTCAGCGCCGCGCGAAATTTCTCGATGAAGCCATCGAATTCCTTCTGCAAGGCAGGAGAAGCGACGGCTTTCTTCGGCGCCCCAGCTGCGGCTGGAGCGAGGTTCACGAGAGCGGTTACGAGCAAAATTCTCGGCAAAAATCTCACGGGTCGGCTCCGTCCATCGACCAATCAAGGTCTTCCGACCGAAAGAAATCCATGGTGTTCCGTTGCGTCAAGGACTTTCTGGCTCGCCGGCGCAGCGCTAATCCAAAACCCAAGCATCCAAACGACGGTGACAGTGCACTAATCTCGAAAGCCAAAGCATCAATTGATACGTTTAGTGCATTGTCACTGTGATCCCCACACTCCCCGTCATTTCCGGGGCGCGCAATTGCGCGCCCGAGAATCCATAGCACCATCGTGAGTATGGATTCCGGGCTCGCGCCCAAGAGGGCGCGCCCCGGAATGACGAAGGAGAGAGCCCCCGAATGACGGGCGGAGTCTACACCTGCTTCCCCGCGATAATCTCCTGCAACGTCGCCACATGCCGCGCGAAGGCGCCGCGGCCGGCGGCGGTGGCGGTGACCGTGGTCTGCGGCTTCTTGCCGACGAAGGCCTTGTCGACCGAGACGTAGCCGGCCTTGGCGAGCGTCTCGATATGGGCGCCGAGATTGCCGTCGGTGGCGCCGGTGAGCTTCTTGAGCCGTGCGAATTCCAGGCCGGTCGCGACCGGCAGCGCGTTCAGAGCCGCCATGATCTTCAGCCGCAACGGCTGATGAATGATGTCGTCGAGCTCGGCCATCAGATCCGCCGCATCCAGAGGCCGCCCAGGATCAGGCCGCCGCCGTTGACGAAGGCCATCCAGAGCGGGAATGCCGCGCCGATAGTGAAGAAGCCGATCAGCGTCAGCGCGATGATACCGATGCCGATCGCGACGAAGGCAGTGCCGAACCAGAGACCGCCGAGCGTGTAGAACAGCATGAAATAGATCGGCCAGAATGCGCCGAGCTCGCGCGGACCGAAATGGCCGAGCACGTTGGTGCAGATATAACCGAACGCGAAGAACAGCACGAAGACCAGCACAAGCCTGATGTCGAAGGCAGCGCCTGGGACGTGCGGTGGGCTCAGCAGGCGGATCGCAACCAGGCCGCCGACCCCGAGAATGTCGACGGCGGGCCAGGCGTAGACGGCGTAGAACGGCCAGAGCCAGGTGACGACGTTGCCGGCGAAGACCAGAACGCCCCACCACAGCGCCGCAAGGCTGGCCAGCTCGTAGAGCTGCGACTGCTTCACGCGCTGGACGATGTCGTCGATGTCGGCCAGCGCCGCAGACGCCTCCTTGCTGTCGATCACGATTGCCCGCTCCCGCGCGTTGCGACGTCCTCGGCGATCGCGTTGACCGCCTTCGGGTTGGTGACCATGCCCATATGGTTGACGCCCTCGATCAGCTTGACGTCGACGGACGGTTTGATGGCCTGCACGGTCTCGGCATATTTGGCTGATATCATCATCTCGTCCTCGCCACCGCCGAAGATGGTCATCGGATGCGTTACCGAGGCGAGGTCGAGGCGATAGCCATGCGTCGCGAAGTTGCGCATCAGGCGATCGGAATAGGTCGCCGTCAGAATCCGCTCCGAATTCGCCGGCACGGCGAAGGCGAGCACCGGAAGCTGCGAGCAGCAATCGATGCCGAGCTTGCGCAGCGCGGCGAGCGCGAGGAAGCGCGGCTTGTCGGCATTGGCCCAGCCGCCGGAATGCGGCTTGTTGGTCGGCGCACCATAGCCGAGATAGGGCGCGACCAGCACGGTGCGGGCGAACAGGTCCTGCACGATCGGGGTTGCGGCGACGCGCAGCGAGAAGCCGGCGCCGGCGGAATGGCCGACCAGGGTCAGCAGCAGATCGGGCGCGGACTTGCGGACATGGGCGACGAAGTCGACGAGATCGTCCTCGAGCTCGCCGACATAACCGATATCGCCGCGGGTGCCGGAAGCGCCGTGGCCGCGCATGTCGAGCGCCCAGGTCTCGACGCCATGTGCGGCGAGCGCCGCGGTCAAGGCGTGGTTGACGGTCGCGGAGGAGCCCGACGATCCGTGGATGAAGATGGCGCCGCGGTCGGTGGCCGTCCCCTTCGGCGCGTAGTGCCGGAAGCCGAGCCAGGTGCCGTCGCGGGCCTGGAAGCGTTCGAGCGGCGGCAGCGTGGACCAGTCGATGCCCTTGGCGGACTCCGAGACCGAGCGCATCTCGGCGGGCCGCTCGAGCGGCGTCGCGACCAGGGCGGTGAGCAGCAGCGCCACAGCGCCGACCCCGCACAACCCCCATTTCAGCACGCCCAGAGAACTTCGCAGCAACCGCATCGCCATGGCCAACTCCATCAAACTCAGCATCAATAGAGAACTCTATAGTACAGAGTACTCTTGCAATCAATCCCTGGATTGGCGCCGCGTTGCGAAAATCCTTAACGTCGGGTCTGACCCCAAAATGCCGAATCGATTGCCGATGCCGCCTGCGGAACAACTTCACAACGCGCCCGAATTCACCGTCTCCGAGCTCTCGCAGTCCCTGAAACGGACGGTGGAGGACACCTATGGCCATGTCCGGGTCCGCGGTGAGATCTCGGGCTTCCGCGGCGCCCATTCCTCCGGCCATTGCTATTTCGCGCTCAAGGACGAGAGCGCCAAGATCGAGGCGGTGATCTGGAAGGGCGTGCACGGCCGCATGCGCTTCAAGCCCCAGGAGGGGCTCGAGGTCATCGCCACCGGCAAGCTCACGACCTATCCGGGCTCCTCCAAGTATCAGATCGTGATCGAGGCGCTGGAGCCGGCCGGCATCGGCGCGCTGATGGCGCTGATGGAGGAGCGCAAGAAGAAGCTCGCCGCCGAAGGCCTGTTCGACGAAGCGCGCAAGCAGCTGTTGCCGTGGCTGCCGGAGGTGATCGGCGTCGTGACCTCGCCGACCGGCGCCGTGATCCGCGACATCCTGCACCGGCTGGAGGATCGCTTTCCCCGCCACGTGCTGGTGTGGCCGGTGAAGGTTCAGGGCGAGGGCTCGGCCGAGCAGGTCGCGGCTGCGATCCGCGGCTTCAACGCGCTGCCTGAAGGCGGCAAGATTCCACGGCCCGACGTGCTGATCGTCGCACGCGGCGGCGGCTCGCTGGAGGATCTCTGGTCGTTCAACGAGGAGATCGTGGTCCGCGCGGCCGCCGAAAGCATGATCCCGCTGATCTCGGCGGTCGGACACGAGACCGACATCACGCTGATCGACTTCGTCGCCGACAAGCGCGCGCCGACACCGACGGCCGCGGCCGAAATGGCCGTGCCGGTGCGCAGCGAATTGTTCGTCGAGGTCGCCGATCTGGCGCGGCGCACGCGCGCCTATTGGCAGCGGGCACACGAGAGCCGCCGCAGCGAATTGCGCGCCGCCGCGCGCGCGCTTCCCGCCGCATCCGATCTGCTCGCGATCCCGCGGCAGCGGCTGGATTCGGCCGGCAGCGCCCTGCCCCGCGGGCTCAAGGCCAACACGCATGCGCATTTCCGCAGGTTTACCGCGGCGAGCTCGAAGCTGACGCTGCGGGTGCTGCACGGCCAGATCGCGCAGGCCGGGCACCGGCTCACCGTATCCGGCGAGAGGCTTGGCCTGTCGGCGCGCGCGTTGCTGCGGCAACGCCGCGACCGCTTCGCTGGACTTGAAGTGCGCCTGCGCGCCTCAAAGCTCTCCAACGCGCAGGCCCAGCGCAATGCGATTCTCCGCCAGCGCGAGCGCACGCATCGCCTCGCCGAGCGCGCCAACCGCGCGCTTCTCACGCTGCTGCAACGGTTGGATGCCCGCGTCGAGAACAGCGGCAAGCTGCTCTCCGCGCTGTCCTATCGCGGCGTGCTCGCCCGCGGCTTCGCGCTGGTGCGGGATGAAGCCGGGCACCCCTTGCATTCGGCGGACAGCGTCGGACCGAATGCACGGATCGCGATCGAGTTTGCCGATGGGCGCGTGGGCGCCACAGCAGATGCGGATCGCCCGGCGCCGACAGCCAAGCGTCCGTCGCCGCAGCCCAAGCCAGCCGCGCAAGAGGCCAAGCCCGCGCCGAAGCGCGTGGGCAAGCCGGTGGATCAGGGCAGTTTGTTCTAGAGCGCGGTGCGCACTCTCTCCGATGTCGTCCCGGCGAAGGCCGGGACCCAAAACCCCAGGGAGAAGTTTGGCGAAGACTTTTCGTTCGGTACTCAGACCGACCGCAATTGATAGATCGCGCGGTATGGCTCCCGGCCTTCGCCGGGACGACGGGGGAGAGAGCGCGCCCCGCGCCGGTTCGCGCCGCCTACCGGCAGGACAAGCCTGCGTCGATCGTGGTCCAGAAGCCGCAATGGTCCGGCGCGCGCAGGGGCGAGCCGGCGTGGGCTTCGAACAGGAACACTGCGACGGTGAAGATGGCCAGTGCGGATGAGAAGATGACGATGCGGCTGCGCATGAAAGATGCGTTTAGCCGACATCATGGTCGAACTAAGGCGCCGAGATCCGCTGAAACCGGTGCGCGGCGCGACCCGTAGATTCACGGTCGACCATTTCGATCCGTGCAGGGCGGTGGTCGATGCGGGGCTGTCCCGCCTTCGCTCTACCGAGCTACGGCGGGGCAGGCCCGCTCTTATCAGCTACCGCGCCAGCCATTCGGCGACTTCCTTCTGCGACTCGGCGCGCGCTTCGGAATCGGTGCCGAGATGACCGTGCTCGGGTGCGGCGGCGTCGGCGCTGGCGCTCGCGGCGTGCAGCGGCGTATTGGCGCGGTCGAAATCGTGATAGGCGCCGGGATAGACCACGATGCGCGCGAGCGCGCTGCGGCCATGGGCGCCGTCCACCATCTGGCGGCAGGCTGGCGGCGAGGAGACGTCGTCGTTGGCGCCGATCAGCACCAGCGTCGGCACCCGCGTGCTCCAGCCGAGACCCGCGGAGATGCGGCAATCCGGATAGAACGCGATCGCGGCGCGGAAGTCCGGTCCGGCATCACGCGCCACGGCCTGCGGACGCACCGCCCAGAGCAGCGCGCTGGCGCCGTTGGCCCAGCCGATCAGGCTGACGCGGTCGCGCGCCACCCAGCTCTGCTTCATCAGCCAGGCGCGCGAGGCCGCGATGTCGGCGACACGCTCGCGCCGCGCCTTGACGTGCATCTCCTTGACGCGGCATTGCGGGCCGAGCTCACGCGAGCCGTAGCTGTCGGGCAGCAGCACGGCATTGCCCGCCTTGAGCAGGCGCTCGGCCCAATCACGATAGCGCGGCTGGACGGAATCGGAATGGCTGCCGAGACCGCCGCAACCATGCAGCGCGATCACGGTCGGGAATGGCCCTGCCCCCTCCGGCTTGAACAGCTGCGCATGCAGGACGCCGGAGGCGAGCGGGATTTCGACCTGCGCAGGTGCGGGCACCGGCGCGGCTTGCGCGGCCGACATCGAGAGCGTCAGGAACAGGGCGGTCAGTCGAAGGCGCATCGGACTCAGTCGCAGGAGGTGCCGCACGGCCTCAAGCACTATCATGCGCAAACGGCGGCAAAACATCACAAACCGGTGGGTTTAACGGGCGGACAAGCCACCCTATCTATGCTACATCCGGTCCAACACATCGTGCCCTGCAAGGTTTTCCAAGCAGGTGCCTTCCACGGAGACTTTCGACCGTGCTGAACAAGTTCGGCCCTTCCGGCCATGGCGAAGCGCAAGTGCAATATCTCGACGGCGATTTCCGCGTGATCTCGCCGGGAACGTTCGTGCGCTGCGCCATCACCGACACGCGGATCCCGCTCGACGAATTGAAGTACTGGAGCGTGGATTTGCAGGAAGCCTACGCCACGCCCGCGGCCGTGCTGCAGCGGCATTTCCCGAACGCGCCGAAGCCGCAATCGTGAGGCCTCACCTGCGTGGCTATCGCTGCGCCGGACCATCCGTGCCCACGCAAGTCTTGATCGCGCTGTTCCGCGCTTCGCCGACCAGCTTCTGATCGATCGCCTGCTTCAGGCAATCGAGCCGCGCCTGCGCCATGCAGAGCTGCATCTGGTCGCGTTTGTCCTGCCCCTTCAGACTTTGTGTCGAGCTGAGGCACGCCATGCGCTTGGTCGCGGGGACCGGCACCGTGGCGGTCGGAGCAGCAGCCGGCGTCGTCTGTGCCAACACCGGCGCAACGCTCAGACACACAAGGCTGGCGGCAATGGCCGTAGAGGGCAGTTTCATCACAGACTCCAGGATCGTCTGGCATCGATAGGCGTTTTGCGATGAATGTCGGCTGAATGGCGCACTGCCCCTTATTTCCGTCGCAATGGCTTTGTCCAAGACAGGCTAGGCACGAACATTTGGGAGCGTCCGTTGAGAGCAGCTGTTTTGGCGTCTCTTCTAATGCTGCCGTTTTCGGCCGCCGCTCAGACACCACAGGATGAGAAACCCTACGTCTCCGACTTCAGGGCTTGTGTCCGATTAAACACCACCGGCGCGCGAGCGGCCGGAGTTCGGACCGAGGACCAAGCCGTGGACTACGCCCTCAAGAGGTGCATGCCCTTGTTCGGAGTGTTCATGGGATCAGTCAATACATTGCCGCTACCCAGCAGCATCCCGGAGGGAGAAGCTGTGCCACCCGGACTGTTTCGCTTGATCGTCAGACAGGAGTGGGGCGATTTCATCGAGCGGAGAAATAAGCAATAGAAGCGGCGTTGGCCCTGCTATTCCAACCAGTGCCGTAGAGCCTGCGGCGCGATCAGCGCTTGCTGAAGCGCCGCTCGCGGGCCTTGTAGAGATGATCGCTGATCAGTTGCCGCAGCGCATCCGGATCATCGAACTCCAGCGTTACTTTGAACGGCACCACACCTTCCACGTGGGGCAACATCCCTTCGCCGCCATGGATGCGGGCAAGGTCTTTCTCCGTGGTCACCAGCGTTTGCCCGTTGCGCCTGGCATCATCCCACATTTCCTGGATGTCGCGCTCAGAATACGGGTGGTGGTCAGCAAAGGTGCGGCTCCCAGCGATCTCGATCCCGCTCGCCCGCAAGGTCCTGAAGAAGCGATCGGGATCGCCGATGCCGGCGAAGGCGAAGACCTGCTTGCCGAAGAGCTGCGCGACTGACACCGCATCCGGTTTCAGCCGCGCCCGCAGCACCGGCTTGCCGCGCGCGGAAATCTTCGCCGCGACATCGTCAGCGGCATGGCCGTCGCCGATCAGCACCAGCGCATCGGTACGCGCGAGCTGCGCTTTCAGCGGCGCGCGCAAGGGACCTGCCGGAAACACCTTGCCGTTGCCGAGGCCACGCTCGCTGTCGATCACGATCAGCGAGGCGTCCTTCAACAGGTGCGGATTCTGAAAGCCGTCGTCCATCAGGATCACGGTGGCGCCTTGCGACTTCGCCAGCGCGACGCCGTCGAGACGGTCGCGCGCGACGGCGACGGGCACGTCGCGCACCATCATCCATGGTTCGTCGCCGACATCGGACGCATCGTGACGCTCGCGATCGACCATCACCGGGCCGTGCAAGCGCCCGCCATAGCCGCGGCTGAGCACCACCGGGGTCTCGCCGAGCTCGCGCAGCAGCTTCGTCAGCGCCAGCACGGTCGGCGTCTTGCCGGCGCCCCCGACATGGTAGTTGCCGACGCAGAGCACGGGGATGCCGGCGTCAAATCCCTTGCGCGCCATGCGGCGTGCGGTGATGGCGCCATAGAGCGCGCCCAGCGGGCTGAGCAGATGCGACTTCGGGGAACGCGGCCGGTACCAGAAGGCCGGCTCACGCATTGGCGGCTCCCATCTCGATCCGCAGCTGCATCAGATACGGCTCGAGCGCCGTCATGGTGCGATCGAGCGCGCCGCCGAGCTCCTCGACCACGCCGGCGCCCGCGCGCTGTATCTTGTCGCGCACCGCGGGCTCGACCAGCAGCAGCCCGAGCTGCTTGACCAGCGCATCCTGCGTATCGGCCTGGCGAGCCCCGCCGCGGCTGTCGAGCGCCTCATAGACATCGGCGAAGTTGAAGACATGCGGACCATGCACGATGGCCGCGCCGAGCTTGATCGCCTCGATCGGATTCTGGCCGCCATGGCGGATCAGCGATCCGCCCATGAACACGACCGGGGAGAGGCGATAGAACAGGCCGAGCTCGCCCATGGTGTCGGCGACATAAATATCGGTGGTGGCCGTCGGCGGCTCATCGCGCGAGCGCAAGGCCGGCTTCAGGCCGGACGCCGTGATCATCCCCGCGATCGACGAGCCGCGATCCGGATGCCGCGGCACGATCACGGTCAGGAGCTGCGGGAAGATGCCGACGAGGCTGCGATGCGCCGCCACCAGCATCTCGTCCTCGCCCGGATGGGTCGAAGCCGCGACGATGACCGGACGCCCGCGCGTCATCGTCATCAGCCGCTCGAGCTTGGCGGGATCGGCCGGCGGCGCCGGCACGTCGAGCTTGAGATTGCCCGTGGTGACGACGTCGCGGCTGCCGAGCGTGGAGAAGCGTTCGGCATCGGTCTTCGATTGCGCCAGACAGATGTCGAAGCGCGACAGCAGCGCCGAGATGGTGCCGTGCATCCGCCGCCAGCGCGGGAAGGAGCGCGGCGACATCCGCCCGTTGATCAGCACCATCGGCACCCGGCGCGCCGCGCCCGCCAGGATCAGGTTCGGCCAGAGATCGGACTCGATGAACAGCGCCAGCGACGGCTTCCAGTGATCGAGGAAGCGCGCGACATAGCGCGGGGAATCATACGGCACGTATTGATGAATGACGTCGGGCGGAAAACGCTTGGCGACGACGGCGGCCGAGGTGACCGTGCCCGAGGTGAGCAGGATGCGCAGATTGAGATCGCGCAGCCGCCCGATCAGCGCCGCCGCCGCCAGCACCTCGCCGACGCTGGCGCCGTGGATCCACACCAGCGGACCATGCGGCCGGACGTCCCGGGACAGGCCGCGCCGCTCGCCGACGCGCGCGGGATCTTCCTTGCCCTGCTTCAGCCGCCGCTTGATCAGCGCAGGCGCGAGCGGCGCCAGGCCGGTGGCCAGGCGCCGGTACATCCGCAGCGTCATCGGCAGGGACTTGGGCAGCGAATTAGCCATCGGCAGGCCCCGGTCGGCCGAGCTGCGCATAGGCGCGGCGGGTGGCTTCGTTCAACGTCTCTTCCAGCTCCAGCCGCAGCGTTTCCATCATGGCGGCATCGGCATCTGCGGGAACGTGAATTTCCTTGATGCCGACCAGCGCACCGCGCCCGAACGGCAGGTTGATGGTGGTGCGGTCCCAGTTCTTGAGCCGGATGAAGCGGCTGGTCGCCATCGCAAAAGGCATGATCGGCCGCCCCGATTCCCGTGCCAGCATGATGATGCCGAGCCCGGCCACGCGCGCGCGCTTGGGGACATCGGCGGTGAGCGCCACATTACAACCGTCCTGGAGCGTTCGCACCATCTCCTTGAAGGCACCGACACCACCTTTGCGGTGGAAAGCGCCGCCATGATCGCCGGAACCGCGGATGAGGCCGATGCCGAGGCGCTCCACCGCGATGGCATTGAACTCGCCGTCGCGGTGACGCGAGATCAGGACCTTGGCGCGGTAGGAGTCCTTGTTCTTGATGAACGGGGTGAGGAAATGCTGGCCGTGCCAGAACGCGAAGATCGCCGGGATCTGCGGCTCGACGATGTCATAGACGTCGGGCGGATCGAACGTGAACCTGTTGGTCCGCCAGACCAGACGCAGATATTCGGCCGCCAGGAACCCGACGGCACGCTGAAACCAGCTGCTTCGCAGCGTATTGCGAAGCAGTTTTTTCAACGCGCCGGTTCTTGATTCGGGTCGAGCAGCCGATGGAGGTGGACGATGAAATAGCGCATCTGCGCATTGTCGACCGTGCTCTGCGCCTTGGCGCGCCAGGCGGCATGGGCGGCGGCATAGTTCGGATAGAGGCCGACGATCTCGACGTCGTCGAGGTTCTTGAAGGTGTTGTGCTGGAGATCGAGCAGCTCGCCGCCGATGACGAGATGAAGCAGCTGTTGCGGGGCACTATCTGGCATGAGTTCTGTTCCTAAGAGGCTGCCCGGCAAAGCAGTGTTCGACGAGCACGACGACAAGAGCTTCAGGCCAGGGGACGGTTTCGAAAATGCGCGACAATGCTCGCATGACGATCGCGTCCCGCTGCCACCAGCACCCCGTGCGTCACTTCCCGACGATTATAAAGGATGGGATCTCCGGAGAGATCGCTCATCCTACCATCCGCTTCCTGCACGATCAAATCGGCCGCCGCAAGGTCCCAATCATGACTATTGCCGCCCGCAAAAGCCGCATCCAGGGTGCCATTGGCGACCCGGCACAGCCGTAGCGCCAGCGAGCCGATTCGCGGATGCAGCTTGACCTCGCCGCTCGAGGCATTGAGCCGCTCGACCATCGGCTTCGGGCCGGCCATGCGGGAGAAGTCGAGCGCGGCGCCTTGCGTTGCCCGCGCGGGCCTGTCGTTGAGCATCGTGCCCCGGCCGCGGGCAGCGAAGAAGAACTCATTGGTGGCCGGCGCGAATACGGCGGCGAGCACAGGCGCGGCATCCTCGACCAGCGCGACGCTGACGCACCATTCATCATGGCCGTTGAGATAATTGCGGGTGCCGTCGATCGGATCGACCACCCAGACGAGCCGCCGCGACAGCCGCGTGGCATCGTCGGCGCTCTCCTCCGACAGCCAGCCATAGTCCGGCGTGGCGCCGCGCAGGCGTGCTTCCAGCAAATCGTTGACGGCGATGTCGGCTTCCGAGACCGGCGAGGACGCGCCCTTGGTCCACTTCCTCAGCTCGGTGCGGAACATCGACTGCGCCAGCGCGCCCGCCTCCCGCACCGTGTCTTGCAGCAGCGCTGCGTCGCGCGTCAGAACGTTTGCGTCGAGACTGTCAGCGTCCGCCAAGCGTCAAACCCTCGATGCGCACCGTCGGCGCATTGATGCCGTAGCGGAACTCGAGATTGTTCGCCGGCTGCATCGACTTGAAGATCTCGAACAGATGGCCCGCGATCGTGACCTCGCTGACGGGATAGGTGAGCTCGC
Source organism: Bradyrhizobium sp. T-1 (assembly GCF_053592855.1). Classification (NCBI taxonomy): domain Bacteria; kingdom Pseudomonadati; phylum Pseudomonadota; class Alphaproteobacteria; order Hyphomicrobiales; family Nitrobacteraceae; genus Bradyrhizobium; species Bradyrhizobium sp. T-1. Next base: position 7,375,841 of record NZ_CM132115.1, read on the forward strand.
CGTTCTCGATCCAGAAGCCGGAGGCGCCGCGGCTGTAATCGCCGGTGACGCCATTGACGCCCGATCCGATCAGATCGGTGACGTAGAACCCCTGCTTGATATCGGCGATCAGCTCGGCCGGCGTCGGGATGCCAGGCTCGAGATGCAGATTGTACGGACCCGGCGAGGGCGAGGACGAAACGCCACGATGGGCGTGGCCGGTGGTGGTGAGGCCGAGCTCGCGCGCGGTGGCGCAGTCGAGCAGCCAGGTCGTCAGCACGCCCTCGTCGATCAGCGCGATCTTCTTCACCGCAACGCCCTCGGCGTCGAAGGTCTGCGAGCGCAGGCCGCGCTTGCGCAGGGGATCATCGATGATGCGGATGTTCTTGGCAAACAGCTGCTGGCCGAGCTTGTCCTTGAGGAAGCTGGTCTTGCGCGCGATCGAGGCGCCATTGATGGCGCCGACGACATGGCCGACCAGGGAGCCCGCGACACGCGGATCGAATACGACCGGCACCTTGCAGGTCTCGACCTTGCGCGGATTGTAGCGCGCCACAGTGCGCTCGCCGGCGGAGCGGCCGACAACTTCCGGCGACAACAGATCGGCCCCGTGCGGCGCCGAGGTGAAGTCGTAATCGCGCTCCATGCTGGTGCCTTCGCCGACGATCGCCGTTGCCGAGATGCCCTGGCTGGAGCGCAGGTAAGACCCGTGGAAGCCGGTCGAGGTGACGAGCACCATGCCGCCCATGCCGGCGGAAGCCGACGCGCCGCCGGATTTCGAGACGCCCTTCACGGCAAGTGCGGCGGCCTCGGCCGCGAGCGCGCGGCGCTCGAGCTCCGACGTCGCGGGCACGTCGGGATCGAGCAGATCGAGATCGGGAAAATCGCGCGCGAGCAGCGCGGGATCGGCAAGGCCGACATATTTGTCCGTCGGCGCGACCTTGGCCATCGCGACCGCGCGCTCCGCAAGCTTGGTCACGGCATCGCCGCTCACGTCATTGGTCGAGACCACCGCCTGGCGCTGGCCGACCAGAACGCGCAAGCCGACATCATCGCCCTCGGATCGCTCGGATTCCTCGACGCGGCCGTCACGCACCTCGACGCCTTGCGAGACGCCGCGCACCGCCACGGCATCGGCCGCATCCGCGCCGGCGCGCTTCGCCGCCTCGACCAGACGCTGAGCGAGATCCGACAGCGCGGACTGATCGAACAGGTCGCGATTGGACTTTGAAGAGCCCTGGGGCGAAAGCGTCGAGCTTGGTGAAGGGTTCACGAACGAAATCCTGTTGGGGGCGCGGGAGGTTTCGGGGCGATACGGCCCTGAACACCAGATGTGCCCAAATGGTGCGGACTTCAAGCATTTTCAGCCCGCAGAAGGCTCAGATTCGCGGCTCTCGCGCAACGTCTCGTCAATCATGCGCGCCAAGGTCTTGTCAATCATGCGGCCCGGTGACGTTGGATTAACCAGCCTTTTTAAGCGGTTTCGGAAAGCCCCGCGCTAAGGTCCTCGCATCGACCGGGAACATAATCCTGGCGGGGAGAACTAAAGCCGTGAGGCGTCAAACAGCAACATGCGGGGTCAACCCCGCCGGGTCGAGCCGCAGCTTGCGGCTCGACCCTCTTTCCCTTCCGGTCCGCTTCGATGCGCATGATCCGCGCGCCGACGGCTACACAAGACAGATCGAGCTTCATCGCGAGCGTGTCGTGCTGCGCCGTGCCGTTCGCGGCATGCAGATGGCCATCAACGTGCGCGTCAGTGACTTCACCGGCGTCGCGCTGCGCGGCAATGACGAAGCGCAGACCCTCGTGCTGGTCCATCGCGATCCCTCGCTGTCCGTTCCGCTGCTGGTCAGCGCCGATGGCGACGATCTCGCCGAGGCGTGGGCGATCTGGAGCGAGATCTTTGCGCTGCCGCAGCTCGACGAAGGTGCCCGCAAGCCCGCAGCCCGCCGTCGCCGCGCCAATGCGATCCGCGCCCGCCGTCCGAAATTCCTGATGCGCCGCCGCACCGCCATGGCGCGCGAGTTGCCGATTCATCGCGAAGAACGCGAGATCATCGCAAGGAATTGAGCGGGCGCTACGCGGCCCGCAACACCGCGTCGGTCAGCAATCCCGCAAACAGCAACAAGCCCGCATATTTGTTCGAGTAGAACAGACGCTTGCACAAGTCTGGATCGTCGATCCTCAAGCGCATGATCTGCGAGGCCAGATGCGCGGCGAAGGCCGCAAGCCCGATCCACGCCGGCCAGCGCGCGTCGCCTGACGCCAGCGCGACGCCGATCAGCATGACCGCAAGACCATAGAACAGGATCAGCGCCTGGTGCGTGTGCGCACCGAACAGACGCGCGGTGGACTTGATGCCGATCAGCGCGTCGTCCTCGGCGTCCTGATGCGCGTAGATGGTGTCATAGCCGATCACCCACGAAATAGCGCCGGCGTAGAGCACCAGCGCGGTAACGTCGATGCGTCCGAAGGTGACGGCGAATCCCATCAGCGCGCCCCAGGAGAAGGCGAGCCCGAGCACGATCTGCGGCCACCAGGTGATGCGCTTCATGAAGGGATAGATCGCAACGATCAGAAGCGAGGCGATGCCGGTCAGGACCGCGAAGCGGTTGAACTGCAGCAGCACAACGAGCCCGATCAGCGCCTGCGCGACCATGAAGGCCAGCGCCTGCTTGGTGGTCACCTGCCCCGAGGGCAGCGGCCGCGAGCGGGTGCGCTCGACCTTGTCGTCGAGGTCGCGGTCGGTGATGTCGTTCCAGGTGCAGCCGGCGCCGCGCATGACAAAAGCGCCGACGAAGAACAGCACGACGACCAGCAAAAGACCGCGGACGTCATGCGCCATGCCGCTCGCGAGCGCGGCCGACCACCAGCACGGCATCAAGAGAAGCCAGGAGCCGATCGGACGGTCGAAGCGGGACAGGCGCAGATACGGCCGCGCCCATTGCGGCGCGAGCGTATCGACCCAGTTGCCGGTAGAGTCGGCAACACGGGCTGATGTGTCGCTCATCGGGTGAGGACGTTGCCGTTGAGCGTGTCGAAGGTGCTGCCGCCCTTCTTGCCGGCATTGGCTTCCGGCGCAGAGCCCGAACCCACCACTTCACTCAGCGACGGTCCGGCCGGACCGCGCGGCTGGCTTGCCATCTGTTGCGCGACGTTGCAGACCTTCTTCTGCATCGCCTCGGTGTTCTTGTGCCCGGTCTTCATCTGCTCGCCGATCTGCGGCGGGATCCCGCACTTCGCCGCATGGACCTCGACGTATTTGATCATCTTCAGCTCAGCCTGGCTGAAATTGCCGATCAGCTTGCAGGCCTCGTCTGGAGGGGCATGGCGATCGCTCGCGGCCTTGATCAGCTTGCCGCGCTTCTCGGCTTCCTCGCGGAGCGGGACGAACGCCTTCATGCAATCTTCGCCGGGCGCTTGCGTCGGCGGGGCTGCGCTGAACGCGCCGGCACCACCGATAGGGGCCGCGCCGTTGACCGGGAACGAGGCCTGCGGCGCGGCGCCGACGGAGGCGACCGGCGCTCGGCCGTTCACGGGCGGAAATGCGGAATCGGTTGCGGCCTGGTTCGGCAGTGGCGCCGGGAACCCCTGCGCATGAGCTCCCGCGGCGCCCATGGTGACCATAGCGGCAGTGATCGGAACCATCAAACGACGGATCATCAAGATAGTCTCTCCGGCAGGAGCTTACGGGGGCTCGGCGCCTTCCCAATTGAAGCGCAACCAGCGTGTCGCGATTTTACGATTCCCGCCGGCCCTTAACAACCCGCCGAATGGGGCAAGAGCGCGGCGCGCCGACACACCAATTTGGCAATATTTACCCCCGAAATGGCTGCTTTCGGTTAAGAACGGCCGCAAATCGGACTTTTGACCAATGCCCTCCCACGATTTTCGCGCTCCCCGCCTGTTCGTCGACACCCCCCTGGCCCAGGACGCCCGGGTTCCGCTCGACCGCGACCAGAGCAACTATCTCGGCAATGTGCTGCGCCTGGCCGCCGGGGCCGAGGTTTTGGCCTTCAACGGCCGTGACGGCGAGTGGCAGGCCGCGATCGAAGGCCGAAAGCGGCCCGACAACCTCGTCATCCTTCAGCAGGTCCGCCCGCAGGATCGACTGCCCGACCTCGCCTACGTCTTCGCCCCACTCAAGCATGCCCGGCTCGATTATATGGTCCAGAAGGCCATCGAGATGGGCGCGGCCACGCTTCAGCCGGTCCTGACCCGGTTCACCCAGGCCTCCCGGGTCAACACCGAGCGGATGCGTGCCAATGTGGTCGAGGCCGCCGAGCAATGCGGCATCTTGAGCATCGCCGCCGTGGCCGAACCGGTGCCGCTCGAGCGCTACCTCAGTCAACGCCCGGCCGGCCGCCTGCTGATCTTCTGCGATGAGGCCGCCGAGGTGCAAAGCCCGATTCAAGGCCTGCAAGATGCTCACGAGGCCGGCCGCGGTATCGACGTGCTGATCGGCCCCGAGGGCGGCTTCGCGGAGGAAGAGCGCGCCCTTCTGCTGCGGCAGCCGAAAATCCTGCGACTCGCCCTCGGCCCCCGGATCATGCGCGCCGACACGGCCGCGGTCGCAGCGCTGGCGCTGGTCCAAGCGGTATTGGGCGACTGGGGCGGCACGCGCGAATAGGTCGCGGCTTCTAGCTGTGCTCCCGCACCGATCGATAGAGGGTCTCGGATGGGAGTTCGCCGAAGGCCGACCGGTAGCTGGCCGCGAACTCGCTCAAATGCCAGAAGCCATGCGCAATGGCGCAGGCCTTCACGCTGCGCCGTCCCGGACCGACGCGTAGCTGCTTGCGCACCGACCAGAGACGCAGGACGCGGCTATAGCGATGCGGGCTCATGCCGCAGATGGCCTTCGTCGCACTCTGGAGAGTTCGGACCGACACGCCCACCCGCTCGGCCAGTTCGGTCGTCTTGTGCCAGACCGTCAGATCTTGCCGGATCAATCCTTCCATGTCGGCGACGATCCGGAGGTAGCTCTCCGTCGTGGCTTGCACCGATTTGCTGTTCACGCTGGAACGAATGGCGCTATCCATCGCACTGAGCAGGGACTGTTCGACGTTCGTTTGCGAAGTCGGCTCGCTCAGGAAGCCAGGATCATTGGCAGCCGTCTCAAGCGTTGCCGAAAACAGGGCGCGGAGGGAGGCGAGCAGGTCCGAAGGCACGCTCAGCAAATGATAGCCGTCATCCAGCCGGGACCAGGGCTCGCACGCGGGCGGCGTGAAGTAGGCGACGCCGATCAGACGACCGACCGGCTCATAGACCAGGCAATCGGAAGAGCCCTTCAGAATGACGATGGAGCTGCCGATGGATTGCCCATTGATGCAGGTCGAGGTCACCTGGTCCATCGGCACCACCACGGCGACGGCGTGCGCCAGCTGGTAACCGCGAATGATCCGCGGGAAGGTCTTCACCAGAGACAGGCTCAGGTTCGGCAGGCTGAGCCGCGCCCGCATGATCGCCGTCGAGCCGGGAGACAATGGCATGCTGGACGCACCGGCATATCTCTCGCTGTCGCCGAAATGATCGATGTCGTACGACCGGAGCTCGAGCGCCGGGGATGGCTTGAGGCCCTGGAACGACACCAAGCCCTCCGCAGCGCCTTTTTGAACTCCATCGCGAGCAATGGTGAGAGGGATTTGATCCATGGTCCTGCCGCTTACGTCGCCTTCCTGATCGATGCAGCGCTCTCGGGAGCTCGTAGATCATCCGGCCCGTTGATGCCCGCGCGCTTGAGATCGCGAAGCAGCTTCGTGAGCAGCAGCATGTTGGTCTTCTGCAGTTCGTGATTGTTGCCGAACCTGAATGCGTTCTGCTCGGTCACGATCAGCCCGGCCTTGGTTTCGGCGAGAATCTTCCGTCGCTTCAATCCCGCCACGCGACGGCGAACCGTCTCGAGCGGCAGACTGAGGAAGCGGGAGAGTGCCGCGCGGGACACGCCCTGCTTGATCGTATCCGGCTCGACCGTGTGAATACTGGAAAACTTCTCGTCCAACGACGGATCGTTCATCACGTTGATGACGTTCGCATTGAGAATCGCATGAACGATCAGAAGGTCCATCGGATCGAATTCGTCGTAGTTCCGGAACATCTCGCTGATCGAAAACAGCATATAGGCCAGCGTGTGTCGCGAGACCGTTCGGATGATATCTGAAGCATTGCGCATGAATCGAAAAACCAACATTCATCTTGTAAACGAAGGCCGCGGCGAGCGTATCATCCGGCATACCCAAATTGAGTATGTGACAACTTGCCAGGCGCCCTCAATCTCTCATTGTGATGTTCCAGCTGCGCGGGGCGCTCCGCCGGACCAATTTCGCGATCGGCCTTGCGGCGGACTGTGGATCGACGGCGATCCACGACAGCATTCAGCGATGTCGATGATGCCGGCTCCATTCAGCCGGCGGTTCCAGAGTGGAAACGAATGGCCATGGACGACGACGTTGGATCGGACATCCGCCAGGACGTGCGACTCATCAAGGCATTTCTCAGCATCACCGACGCGCGCAAGCGGCAGAGAATTCTAGACCTGGCGGAGCGGCTCGCCGAGGACGCCGCATCAAACGCCGCGGGACTTGCCGCAGCCGAAGCACCAACTGTGGAAGAGTGCAGCGACGTCCCGGACCATATCGAATGAGCGGGAGGTGCCGCCGCACGACGGCTCCCCCACAAAGGATTAGGGTATTTAATTACCTTGACGCCAATGATGGTATCTAGACCGCGCCGCCGTTTAGGCCAATCTCGGCCGTCCTAAGGCGGACCCGGGCGAGATCGTCCGGACGGCTCCAAAGTCGTTAAGCGATTGATCCTTTGGAGGTCGAAACCGTTTTCCGGCCATGCTAAGGCCTGCGCCAATTCGCCTGCCTCCCTTGCCCTGCCCGGTTCCACCGGGACGATGGACCCCTGTTATGACCGCGACTGCCACCTCAAATGCTGCCGGCTCTGCCGCCTGGGCGGATACGCTGCTGTTGTCGTTTGCGCAGGCCGGCTACGTCAGGGCCGAACCCGCCATCCTGCAACCGGCCGAGCCGTTCCTCGACCTGTCCGGCGAGGACATCCGCAAGAGCCTCTATTTGACGACGGACCTGTCCGGCGAAGAGCTCTGCCTGCGCCCTGACCTGACGATCCCGGTGGCGCGCGACTATCTCGCCTCCGGCCGCGCCGGCCAGCCGGCCGGATTCAGCTATCTCGGCCCCGTCTTCCGCTACCGCAGCGGTCAGGCCAGCGAATTCCTCCAGGCCGGAATCGAGTCATTCGGCCGTCAGGACCGCGCCGCCGCGGATGCCGAGACCCTGGCGCTGGCACTGGAGGCGACCGCCGCTTTCGGCGTGCGCGACGTCGAGATCCGGACCGGCGACGTGGCATTGTTCAACGCGCTGCTCGATGCACTCGACCTTTATCCGGTCTGGCGTCGCCGCCTGGTCAAGGACTTCAACCGCAAGATCAGCCTGGAGCAGGATCTAGAGCGGCTGGCAGCTGCGGCGACCGCGACCCGCAGCGAATATGAGGGCGTGCTGGCCGCGCTCGCCGGCTCCGATCGCAAGGCGGCGCTGGCCTTCGTCACCGATCTGATGTCGATCGCCGGGACCACCAATGTCGGCGGCCGCACCACGGCCGAGATCGCCGACCGCTTCCTCGAGCAGTCGACGCTGAAGGGCGGCGCGCTGCCGCGCGAGGCGATCGCCGTGCTCAAGCGCTTCCTGTCGATCGCTGGCAATCCCGACGAGGCTGTCGCCGAGCTGCGCGCGCTCACCGCGGACGCGAAGCTGGATCTCGCCGCTGCAATCGACCAGTTCGAGAGCCGGGTCGGCTTCATGGCGGCGCGCGGCATCGACGTGAAGAACACGCGCTTCTCGACCGCGTTCGGCCGCGGGCTCGACTATTACACCGGCTTCGAATTCGAGCTGCATTACAGGGGCAACGGCGCCGAACCGCTGGTCGCCGGTGGCCGCTATGATGGGCTGATGACCCAGCTCGGATCAGCAGCCCCGATTCCGGCGGTCGGATTCTCGGTTTGGGTCGACGCGCTGACCCGGATCGGGCGCAAGGTGGGAGCTTAAGTCATGAGCGCGCCATTCGTTCTGGCCGTTCCCTCCAAGGGCCGCCTTCAGGAAAACGCGGAAGGCTTCTTCGCCCGCGCAGGGCTCAAGCTGTCGAAGGCCGGCGGCGCGCGCGACTATCGCGGCACGATCGCGGGCCTCGACAATGTCGAGGTGGCCTATCTCTCGGCGAGCGAGATCGCCTCGCAGCTGTCCCGCGGCTTCGCGCATCTCGGCGTCACCGGCGAAGATCTGGTGCGCGAGAACATCGCTGATGCCGACAAGCACGTGTCCCTGATCGACGGGCTCGGCTTCGGCTATGCCGATGTCGTGGTCGCGGTGCCGCAGGCCTGGATCGACGTCCGCACCATGGCGGATCTCGACGACGTGACCACCGGCTTCCGCGAGCAGCATCACATGCGGATGCGGGTCGCGACCAAGTTCGTCAACCTCACCCGCACCTTCTTCCAGAACCACGGTATCACCGATTACCGCATCGTCGAGAGCGCCGGTGCCACCGAAGGCGCGCCGGCGGCCGGCAGCGCCGAGCTGATCGTCGACATCACCACGACGGGCGCGACGCTCGCCGCCAACGGCTTGCGGGTGCTCGACGACGGCGTGATGCTGCGCAGCCAGGCCAATCTGGTCGCCTCGCGGCACGCCGACTGGTCGCCGCAGGCGATGGAAACCGCGCGTGTCATCCTCGATCACATCGCGGCACGCGCGCGCGCCAACAAATACCGCGAAGTGCGGACCCGATTCCGGCAGTGCGACGCCGCCCTGCTCGGCGAAGCCCATAGCCGGTTCGGCGTCGAAGCCCCGTTCGGCGGACCGACCTCGTCGGGCATGCTGACGCTGCACTGCCCGCCGGGACAGCTCTATGCTCTGGCGAGCTTCCTGCGCGAGCATGGCGCCGAGACCGTCTCGGTGGTCTCGCTCGACTACGTGTTCGACCGGGAGAACCCGCTGTTCGCCAAGCTCGAGACCTTCCTGCGGCGGTGAGCCCAAAGTTCTCGCGCCGCTCCGTTCAGCGTAGCGACAGCAAGCGACAGCTACCATATGCTGTCGGGATGACCTTGAACGCCTCTGGAACCTTGATCGATGACGCTGGGCTCTGACGTTTCCGCCCTGACGACCACCGCAGCGAATGCCGCTGCGAAGGGGTTGTCGATTGTCGTCCCCGTCTACAACGAGGCCACAGGCTTGGCCTCCCTGCACCAGCGGATCTGCGATCTCGCCAAGACTCTGCGGGAGCGCTATCGCCTGTCTTGCGAGGTCGTCTATGTCGACGACGGCAGCAAGGATGCAACGCTGTCGATCGCCCGCTCGCTGCCGGCCGACGCGATCGACATCCAGGTGGTCTCGCTATCGCGCAATTTCGGCAAGGAGGCCGCACTGATGGCCGGCCTCGACCATGCCCGGCTCGGCGCGGTCATGTTCATGGACGGCGACGGTCAGCATCCGCCGGCCCTGATCGAGCAGCTGGTGCGGCACTGGATCGACGACGGCTATGACGTCGTCTATACCGCCAAGGCGCATCGCGACAACGAGACCTTCCTGCGCCGGTTCGCCGTGCACGGCTTTTACGCGCTGATCAACTGGGGCGCCCGCCAGAAGATTCCGGAAGACGCCGGCGACTTCCGCCTGCTCTCGCCGCGCGCGGTCACGGCGCTCAGGCAGCTGCCGGAGCGCAACCGGTTCTTCAAGGGGCTGGCAAGCTGGATCGGCTTCCGCCAGATCCGCGTCGATTATGAGCCCGCGGCGCGCGTCCACGGCGTCACCACCTTCAACGCCGCAAGCCTGCTCGGCCTGTCGATCGAGGGCCTGACCTCGTTCTCGGTGGCGCCGCTGCGCTTCGCGAGCCTGCTCGGCGTCATCCTCGCCGGCATCGCCTTCCTGTTCGGCCTCTCGATCCTCTGGGAGGTCTTCACGACCGGCAAGCAGGTGCCCGGCTATCCCTCGCTCGTGGTCGGCCTGATGACGATCGGCGGCGTGCAGCTCATCATGATCGGCATCGTCGGCGAATATATCGGCAAGATCCTCTCCGAGCTGAAGGCGCGTCCGATCTACTTCGTCGCCGAACACAGCGAAAAGCGTTTCGAGACCGACAAGGCCGACGACGCCTCGAAGCGGACGGCGGCTGAATGAGCGCGGCCGCGAGCCTGCGGCGGATCTGGCTCTGCGCCGACGATTACGGCATCAGCCCCGGCGTCAATCGTGCCATCCGCGACCTGATCGAGCGCGGCCGCCTCAACGCCACCTCGGTGATGATGGTCGGCCCCGCGATCGCGCGCGGCGAGGTCGAGGCGCTTCAGGCTGCGGCGAAGGCAAGCCCGCGCTGCGCGATCGGACTGCATGTGACGCTGTCGGCGCCGTTCCGGCCGCTCACCATGCATTTCCGCCCGCTCGACGGCGACATGTTCATGGCCTTTCCAAACCTGCTGCGCGCCGGATTGATGCGGCGGCTCGACAGCGAATTCTTCCGCAATGAGGTGAGAGCGCAGCTCGTGGCCTTTTCGGAAGCCTTCGGCCGTCCGCCCGATTTCGTCGACGGGCATCAGCACGTGCAGCTGTTTCCGCAGGTGCGCGACGGCTTCGTCGAGGCCGTCAGCGACGTCGCGCCAAAAGCCTGGGTGCGGCAGGGCGGCCGCGACCTGCCGCTGGCGCAGCGGCTGGCTTCGCCAAAAGCGATGGTGCTCGATGTTCTCAGCGCGCAATTCCGCCGCCGAGCGAGGCGCGCCGGTCTTGTGTTCAATCCCGCCTTTGCCGGCGCCTATGATTTCACCCACGCGGCCGATTTCGGCGAGCTGATGCGACAGTTCCTGCAGGGCCTCCCCGAGGGCGGCCTCGTGATGTGCCATCCCGGCTTCGTCGACGAGGTCCTCACCGGCCTCGACCCGATGACCGATGTCAGGGAACGCGAGCATGCCTATCTCGCAAGCGACGCCTTCGCCCAGCTGCTCGCGGCCAGCCATGTGACATTGGGATGAAACCGGCGAAAGTCAGGGCGCGAGGCAGTCTGTCGCATACCGAAATTTAATCCAGCCGCCACTGTTGGGGCCACATTGGAACCCTACATCCCGCTTGCGCTTGTTTTGCGCGAGGGAGACAGACCATGACGCCGCAGGAACGCCAGCTCGTCGACGAGCTTTTCGACCGGCTTTCGAAACTGGAAAATGCACCGCGCGATCCCGACGCGATCGCCGCGATTTCGGACGGCTTACGCAAGGCACCCGGCGCCGTCTATGCGCTGGTGCAGACCACGCTGTTGCAGGACGAAGCGCTGAAGCGCGCACATAATCGCATCCAGGAGCTTGAAGCGGCCCATGCGCCCGAGCAGCAGCAATCCGGCGGCTTCCTCGACACCATGCGCGACACGCTGTTCGGCTCGAGCCAATCACGAGGCTCGGTTCCGAACGTGCCTCCGCGTGACTCCCGGCCGGTCTGGAACAGCGGCCAGGCAATGCAGCAGGCCCAGCCGGGTTACGGCCAGCCGCCTTATGGTCAGGCTTACGGGCAAGGCCAAGGTTATGGTCAGGGCTACGGCGCCCCACCGATCGGCGGTGGCGGCGGGTCGTTCCTGGGCACCGCGGCGGCAGCCGCCGCCGGTGTGGTCGGCGGCTCGCTGCTGCTCTCCAGCATCCGCGGCATGATGGGCGGCGGATCGCATCAGGCTTTCGGCGACACCAATGCCCTGGGCGACCGCAGCCCGTGGGCTGGCGACCAGTCCGGCAGCTCGCTCGCCCGCGATGCCGGCCTCAACGACATCGGATCGAACCGGGATTCCCGTCAGGGCTTCTTCGACCAGGCGTCGAACGATCGGGACAATGACGATCAGAACTATGACAACAACGACAACGACAATATGGACATGGCCGACGACAGCGACTTCGGCGGCGGAGACGACGGCGGCAGCGACAACGCGTAAGGCCATTCTCAGCGCCAAGCAAAAACGGCCGCCCGGAAGGCGGCCGTTGTCATTTGGAGGATCCGAGGATCACATCACCACGACCTTGGTGCCGACATTGACGCGGCCGTAGAGGTCGATGACGTCCTCGTTGCGCATGCGGATGCAACCGGAGGAGACGTTGGTGCCGATGGTCCAGGGCTCGTTGGAGCCGTGGATGCGGTAGAGCGTGGAGCCCAGATACATCGCGCGCGCGCCGAGCGGATTTTCCGGACCGCCCTCCATGTGCCGCGGCAGATCGGGACGGCGGGCGAGCATTTCCGCCGGCGGCGTCCAATCCGGCCATTCGCGCTTGGCCGTGATCGACTTCACGCCGGCCCAGGTGAAGCCCTCGCGTCCGACGCCGATGCCGTAACGCATCGCCCGGCCGTTGCCCTCGACGAGATAGAGGAACTTGTTGCTGGAATCGACCACGATCGTGCCGGCACTTTCCTTGCCGCTATAGTCAACAAGTTGCTTCTCGAATTTCGGATCGAACGGGCGCTGCCGCGGATCGACCGCCTCCTGCTGGTAGCTTGCGCCTTGCTGATATCCGCCCTGCATCTGCGGCTCGCCCATCGGCGGCAGGCGGCGCGGATCGGCATAAGCCGGCTGCTGCTGATAGATCGGCTGCTGCGGCGCATAGGCCGGGCCGCGGCCAGGTCCGTCGCCGAACAGGAACTCGATGAAGCCGCCGCCCATGTTGGCATTGGAAGCAACGCGCACGGGGGCCGGGACGCCCCGCGGCTGGTAGAGCACCGCGGGCGGATCGTTCGGCACCGTATTGTCGAAAGCTGCGGCGCGATCGGCGCCGACAATGAAGGCGCAAGCGCTGCCGAGCAGCGCGACAGACATTTTCTTGAACATCGACGTACTCTGTACTGTTTCGTCTAGTTGCATTCGCCGCCGAACGCGCTGGGGGATTCCCGCGTCCTCGACGTGGTCAATAAAGAGCAAACTCCGTTTCGTTTGGTAAACGGATCGGGCGTTTCGATTCACCACGTCGCGAGCAGCGGGCCAATTCGGCGATCAGCGTTTATTTTCGGTGAAGGCGCGAGCCTCATGGTTAATCGCCCGTTTGCATGCCGTCGCGCGCGGCCGTTTCTCAGTTCCGGCTGTGAACCTCGTGTTAAATTGCTTCTGCCTACAAAGACGCGTGAATGAGGTGGGGGGAGTATCCTGATGGCTGTTCACCGCAAACGTTTTCGTGTCGAGGATATCGCCGGCGGCGAGATGCCAATTCTTGACGTAACTGAAGAGGCAGGCCCGATGCACAGCGAGATCATGGCAGAGCTGCGTGCGATCCGCGCGCAGATGGCGAAAGGCAGCGTGCCCTTGTCCGGTAGCGCAGCCATGGCCGCGATCGACGCCTCCACAGCCCACGAGCTTTCCGAAGCGCGCACGATGCTCGATACCTATCGGGCCCAGATCGAGCAGTGCGAGAAGCTGAAGGTCGAGCTCGACCTCATCCACGATGCCATCGACCGCACCAAGCGCGAGATCGCGACCCTGCACGGCAAGAGCTTCGACGGCGGCGAGATGGCCAAGGTCAATGGCGAGCTCGGCGCGGTGGTCGGCGGCACCGAGCAGGCGACCCAGCAAATTCTCGAAGCGGCCGAATCGATCGACCAGGCGGCCAGCGCGATGTCCAAGGTGCAATCGGCAGACCAGCAGAAGCGGCTCGCCGACGACATCCAGGAACGCGTCATCTCGATCTTCGAAGCCTGCAACTTCCAGGACCTGACCGGCCAGCGCATCAGCAAGGTCATGACCACGATGAAGTTCATCGAGCAGCACATCAATTCGATGATGGAGATTTGGGGCGGCGTCGACGCGATCAAGTCCCACGCACCGGCGCAGGTCGACACCCGCAGCGAGGACGACAAGCTTTTAAACGGACCGAAGCTCGCCGGCGACGTCGGCCATGCCTCGCAGGACGACATCGACGCGCTGTTCGACTGAGCGGACGCGGCAGAGAGACAAGCAAAACGCCGGCGCAAGCCGGCGTTTTTCGTTTTTTTGCGCCTATTCGTCATTCCGGGGCGGTCCGCAGGACCGAACCCGGAATCTCGAGATTCCGGGGTCCGATGCTTCGCATCGCCCCGGAATGACGGGAGTGAGAAATCACGCCCTCGGTGCGCAGCGGACGTAGACCATGTTGCCGTAGCGGGTGGCGGCGTCCTTGTCGACGAAGCGGGTGATCATGACGCGGCCGTCGAAGGAGACGATCTCGCGGTCCTGCTCACCCGGCGTCGGGCCGGAGGGACCGATATAGTTCTTGCCGCCTGGCGAGCCCTTCAGCCGCAGTTCCTGCGGCGTGGCCTGGTCGGCGAGATGCATGATCACACCGCCGGAGGAACCGGCGCCGATCACGTAGGGGTTCTTGCACTGGGCTCGTGCAGCCGCTTCGGTGCGGGCGCGGTCGGCCGGGTTCTGGAACGAGGCGAGGCCCCAGCGGCCGACGATCTCGTCGGCGCGGATCGAGGCCGGCATTTCCGGCGCGACGCCGGGCTCGGCCTCGGGCGCCGGCTGGGACGAGGAGAAGGACGGCAGGCTCATGCCGCCGCCGCAAGCGCCGAGCAGCAGCGCAAGGCAAGAGGCCGCCGCCAGATTGGCAAGCGTGCGTGCGTGAGCTGAACTGATCATGGCATTCCCCCGAACAAGACCATGGCCGCATCCCTCCCGCAGCCAAGCGCAAAACCGCAGCCAGAGCAATGACGTCTTGATATACGCCTTCGCCCCGAACGAGTTTCCAGTGCCACCATCCTATATCCGCCTCACCAATCGCTTAACCACCTTTGCTTGACAGGATCGCAGCCAAGCCATATCCCCTGCGCACTATTAGCACTCGGAAAGACCGATTGCTAAGTGCGCCGTTCGATCCTCGGAAAGAGGGTGGACGGCAGCGCTGCCCTCACCCACTTCCGCTGCTTTCGGAAAAGCGAGCTTCCAAAGGGAAACGTCATGGCTAAGTCCAAATTTCGTCCGCTGCATGACCGTGTCGTGGTCAAACGTATCGACGCCGAGGAAAAGACCAAGGGCGGCATCATCATCCCCGACACCGCCAAGGAAAAGCCGTCCCAGGGCGAAGTCGTCGCCGTCGGCCCGGGCGGCCGCGACGAGGCTGGCAAGCTGATCCCGATCGACCTCAAGGTCGGCGACCGCGTGCTGTTCGGCAAGTGGTCGGGCACCGAGGTCAAGATCGACAACGAAGAGCTCCTGATCATGAAGGAGTCGGACATCATGGGCGTGATGGCCTAAGGCCGGACGCCTGAACGGCCGCTGAATGCCATGCCCGGATCATGAGGTCCGGGCATCCATCATTCCGCCGCACAGCACAAGACACGACACATCACGAAACACGAGGGATTGCAGACCATGGCTGCCAAGGACGTCAAGTTTTCCGGAGACGCGCGCGATCGCATGCTGCGCGGCGTCGACATTCTCGCCAACGCCGTCAAGGTGACGCTCGGTCCGAAGGGCCGTAACGTCGTCATCGAGAAGTCGTTCGGCGCGCCCCGCATCACCAAGGACGGCGTCACCGTCGCCAAGGAGATCGAGCTCGAGGACAAGTTCGAGAACATGGGCGCCCAGATGGTGCGTGAGGTCGCCTCCAAGACCAACGACCTCGCCGGCGACGGCACCACCACCGCGACCGTGCTGGCCCAGGCCATCGTGCGCGAAGGCGCCAAGGCGGTTGCCGCCGGCATGAACCCGATGGACCTCAAGCGCGGCATCGACACCGCGGTTATCGCCGTCGTCAAGGACATCGAGAAGCGCGCCAAGCCGGTCGCCGCCTCCTCCGAGGTCGCCCAGGTCGGCACCATCTCGGCCAACGGCGACGCCGCCATCGGCAAGATGATCGCCCAGGCGATGCAGAAGGTCGGCAACGAGGGCGTCATCACCGTCGAGGAGAACAAGTCGCTCGACACCGAGGTGGACATCGTCGAGGGCATGAAGTTCGACCGCGGCTATCTCAGCCCCTACTTCGTCACCAACCCGGAGAAGATGACCGCCGAGCTCGAGGATGCCTACATCCTCCTGCACGAGAAGAAGCTGTCCGGCCTGCAGGCCATGCTGCCGGTGCTCGAAGCCGTGGTGCAGTCGGGCAAGCCGCTTGTCATCATCGCCGAGGACGTCGAGGGCGAGGCGCTGGCGACCCTGGTCGTCAACCGCCTGCGTGGCGGCCTCAAGGTTGCCGCCGTCAAGGCGCCGGGCTTCGGTGATCGCCGCAAGGCGATGCTGGAAGACCTCGCGATCCTCACCGGAGGCCAGCTGATCTCCGAAGACCTCGGCATGAAGCTCGAGAACGTCACGGTGAAGATGCTGGGACGCGCCGGCAAAGTGGTGATCGACAAGGAGAACACCACGATCGTCAAGGGCGCCGGCAAGAAGCCCGAGATCGAGGCCCGCGTCGGCCAGATCAAGGCCCAGATCGAGGAGACCACCTCGGACTACGACCGTGAGAAGCTCCAGGAGCGTCTGGCCAAGCTCGCCGGCGGCGTCGCGGTGATCCGCGTCGGCGGCGCGACCGAGATCGAGGTCAAGGAGAAGAAGGACCGCGTCGAGGACGCGCTCAACGCCACCCGCGCCGCGGTGCAGGAAGGCATCGTCCCCGGCGGCGGCGTCACGCTGCTGCGTGCCAAGAAGGCAGTCGGCCGTCTCACCAACGCCAATGCCGACGTCCAGGCTGGCATCAACATTGTGCTGAAGGCGCTGGAAGCTCCGATCCGCCAGATTTCGGAGAATGCCGGCGTCGAGGGCTCGATCGTGGTCGGCAAGATCCTCGAGAACAAGTCCGAGACCTTCGGCTTCGACGCCCAGACCGAGGACTATGTCGACATGATCGAGAAGGGCATCATCGACCCCGCCAAGGTGGTGCGCACCGCGCTGCAGGACGCTTCCTCCGTGGCCGGCCTGCTGGTGACCACCGAGGCGATGGTCGCCGAGATGCCGAAGAAGGAAGCTTCGCCTGCCATGCCGGCCGGCGGCGGCATGGGCGGCTTCTAAGCCCGTCCTCACCTGACAGTGTTGCGAAGGCCGCCTCCGGGCGGCCTTCTTTTTTGCCGATCATGGCTGGCGCTTTCCGATTCAACCGGCGGCCAAAACCCACTACGGTGGCGCCCGATTCCATTCGTTCGAGGATTTCGTCAATGCGCCCGCTTCTGGTTTGCTCGACAGCTCTTTTGGCCGCTCTGCTTGCAGCTTCGCCCGAGGTCGCCTCAGCCCAAATGAAGCTGTCGCCGAAGGCCACGGCGCCCGGCGGCACCGAGACGCGCTATTTCACCTCGATCGACGGGCTGATGGACGGCAATGCCGACGTGATTCTCAAGGAGACGCGGCAGGGCAAGACGGTCACCACGGCCGTGCTCGACGTCTGCTACCCCGTCGCCAAGAACTCCGACCGCAAGGACCGCTTCGTGGTCAATCTCCAGGTCTCCGGTCAGACGCTGACCGGCACGACCTCGAGCCTCGGCGCGAAGGCGCCTGTCACCGTCAAGCTCACGCGCAAGCCCACCGGCGACACCTTCGAGTTCCGCGGCCAGATCGGCATCGGCCAGGCCGTGACCGAAGTGACCTCGCCTGACAATGCCGATCTCAGCGAGAAGGAATTCCTGGACAACCAGACCACCGACGACGGCATCACGCCGCAACCGAAGGATTTCACCGAAGTCTCGCCGGAGGCAATCGCGGTCAAGGTCAAGCTCGATGCCGCGACCGACTTCCTGAAGAGCCTCAAGGGCCAGGATGTCGAGGTGACGCTGGCAAGTCTCTCCGTGGGCTGCGATGCGCTGCGCGCCGGCGAGCAGACCATCAACATGTCGGTCGATCCGGAGCGCGCGGCCGCGTTGCTGGCGAAATTCAAGGCGATGCCGGGCGTCACGGCCGCAGGCTGGACCGCGGGGCTCGCCGAGATGGACCGCACCATCCGCCTCCCCGCCGCCGATTGGCGCGACGGCGACAAGATCAACCGCGACAAGCTCGCCAGCGCAATCGCCGGCGTGCTGAGCAAGACGCTTGCGGCGAAGCCGGTCTCGCAGAGCTTCAACCCCGCCACCGGCAAGCTCAAGCTCGTGTTCAAGCGGCCGAACCAGGATTTCCCGGCGCTCGAGCTCACCGATACGATCGAGGTTTCGGGCCTCGTCTCCGCCGACAAGCCGGGGACATCAGACAAATTGATGGTCTGGATCGGCAGCCCCTCGACCTCAACGGCCGACGAGAGCAGCGGTGCAAAGCTCAACGTGTCGGATGAGGCGACTGCCGACGAGGAAGGCGACCAGCCCGACGACAATGGCTCGATCGAGGCGCTCGCCAAGGAGCTGAAGGGCCAGCGCTGGGACGCCGACAAGTCGATTTGGAAGTGACGAGGTCATTCCGGGACGACGCGCCAGCGTCGAACTCTGGTGCGCAATCGCGCACCAGAGAATTTCGCGCAGCAATCCCCAAATTCCGGGTTCGCGCTTCGCGCGCCCCGGAATGACGCTGACGCGTCAATTCCCATTCTCGCGGAAGCGCAGCGTCTTCGGGCCGACCAGCGTGAGCACATCGCCCTGCCGCTTCCAGGTCTCGACGGCGGCAAGCGCTGCGACGAGATCATCATCAGCCTGGGCCTTTGCCGGCGGACAGGAACGATCCTGAATCTGGCCCGGGACGAAGATCACGGTGTTGCCGGCGACCGAGAACTGGCCCTTGCCGCCCTTGCACCAGAGCTCGAGCACGACCTCGCCATTGCCACCGATCTCGAGGTTCGGGATGCGCTTCGAGCCCGGCTGCGGCACTGCCTCCAGCGTCATCTCGGTGCCGAAGGGAAAGCCCTCTTCCGCACGCGCGACGGCGGACATCACAAGCAACGCGGCCGCGGCACACACCATCTGCTTCAACGACACCATGAGACCTCTCGACCGACCCGATTTGCCGGGTCTTCTATAAGACGACGAGGCCTTTGAGAAGGTTCGTCGGTTCAAGACACAAAAATCCCCGCGGGACGATCCCGCGGGGATTTGCGTCGAGGCCGGGCGGCGCCTGCTACTTCAGCACGAGGGCCGTGAACGGATAGACATAGGCTTGCAACGTCACTAGCACACCGACGAGGCAGGCCAGCACGATCGAATGCCAGAACACGAAGCGCAGGATCGTGCCTTCGTGGCCGTACCAATTGGTGGCCGTGGAGGCGACCACGATCGATTGCGCATCGATCATCTTGCCCATCACGCCGCCCGAGGAGTTCGCCGCCGCCATCAGGACCGGCGACAGGCCGATCTGCTCGGAGGTGATCTTCTGGAGATTGCCGAACAGAATGTTCGAGGCGGTATCCGACCCCGTCAACGCCACCCCCAACCAGCCGAGCAACGTGCCGAAGAAGGGATAGAGCACGCCGGTTGCAGCGAACGCGAGACCGAGCGTCGCGTCGACGCCGGAGAGCCGCGTCAACGTGCCGATTGCGAGCATCGCCGAGATCGTGATCAGCGAGATCGCGCACAGCCGGATGGTGCGGCCATATTCCACAAGCATCCTCGCCGGCGAAAAACCGGCCAAAGCCGCGGAAATGATTGCCGCGATCAGCATGCCCGTGCCGGTGAACGACAGATAGGTGAATGCGAACACGGCGCCCTCGGGCGTCGGCTTCGCCGCCACCGGCGGGACCTTGTTGATCATGTTGTGCAGCTCCGGAACCGGATAGTTCACGGTGAAGATCGAGTTCGCCCAGGTCTTGAACGCACCGTTGCCCCAGATCAACATGACGACGCAGACGATGATCCACGGCAGCAAGGCGGTCCAGAGCTCGCGTTGCGTGAGCGGGGTTCTGTCCATCGACGCCGGCTTGGCCATGGTCGCGGCCGATTCGTCCCTGCCTCGCAGCGCCGGCGACAGCCAGAGCTGCTTCGGTTGCCAGACCTTCAGGAACAAGATCAGCGCCCCCATCGAGATCAGCGATGCGCCGATATCGACGATCCAGGGGTTGATGTGGTTCGAGATCACGTATTGCGGGACCGCGAACGACACGCCGGTGACGAGGATCGCCGGCCAGACGTCCTTCATGCCCTTCCAGCCCGCGAATGCCCACACAACCCAGAACGGCACAATCAGCGAGAAGAACGGCAATTGCCGTCCGACCATCGCGCCGAGGATGTAGGGATCGAGCCCGGTGACGGAAGCAAGGCCCTGGATTGGCGTGCCGAGCGCACCATAAGCAACCGGCGCCGTGTTGGCGATCAGCGACAGACCGGAAGCCGCGAGCGGCGAGAAGCCAAGCCCGATCAGGACGGAGCCCGTGATGGCAACCGGCGTGCCGAAGCCGGAGGCGCCTTCAAAGAACGCACCAAAGGAGAACGCAATCAGCAACAGCTGCAGGCGCCGATCCTCCGTCACGCCGCCGACCGCACGCTTCAATAACTCGAATTGACCGGTTGCGACCGTGATCTGATAAAGGAAGATAACGTTCAACACGATCCAGCCGATCGGGAAGAAGCCGGCGACGACGCCGAGCGCAGAGGCGCGAATCGACATGTTTGCCGGCATGGTGAAGATGAAGATCGCGATCAGGTTGGTCAGGATCACCGCGATGATCGCCGCGATGTGCGCCTTCACGCGGCCGCTCGCGATCAGCACGAGCAGCGTGACGACGGGTACCGCCGCCGCAATCGTCGACAGCACAGGGCTGTGCAGCGGATCGTAGATTTGATTCCACATGGTCTTCCTCCCCCACGCATGTGTGTGGCAGGCGGCCCGCGTGGACAGCCGATCCTGCTTGACGCTGAAGCATAACCCCCGAGCTGGACGCGAATTCCTCGCGAATGCAGCGGTTCCCGTCCGCTCACAAGCTCGCGAAATCCCGAGGGCCCCCACCCCGCGCCGCTGAGGCCATGCTAGGGTTGCAAGCTGCGACAAGCCAACGCAAATTGCACCCCTTGCGACTTTAGTCTAAGCGCGCTCATTTCCGTCCTTGCCTCAACGGTTTGGCTCGAGGCATTTGCGCACAGCCCCTGCAGGAGATCCCGCTCTGTGAAGAACATCCGCGCCACGCTCGCGACCGTCTGGCGAATCGCCGCCCCCTATTTCCGATCGGAGGACAAATGGGCCGGCCGCGGCCTGCTCGGCATCGTCGTTGCACTGGAGCTGGCGCTCGTCGCAATCAATGTGCTGCTCAATCAGTGGCAGAACCGGTTCTACAGTGCGCTCCAGGCCTACGATCTGAATGAGTTCGTCATGCAGGTCTGGATCTTCCTCGGCCTTGCTTTCACCTACGTGGCGGTGGCCGTCTACAAGCTTTACCTGAACCAATGGCTGCAGATCCGCTGGCGGCGATGGTTGACGCAACACTATCTCGGCGAATGGCTCGACGGCGCCACGCATTACCGCATGCAGTTGAAGGGCGACGCCGCCGATAACCCGGACCAGCGTCTGACCGAGGACGTCACGAATTTCGTCGAGCAGACCCTTGTGCTCGGCCTCGGTCTGCTGTCGTCGATCGTGACGCTGGCGTCGTTCATCGTCATCCTCTGGGGTCTATCGAACAAGGCGCCCCTGCACATTTACGGCACTGACATCGTCGTTCCCGGTTTTCTGGTCTGGTGTGCGCTGGCCTACGCGCTGCTGGGCACAGCCCTGACGCACTGGATCGGCGCGCCGCTCATCAATCTCTATTTCGAGAAGCAGCGCTACGAGGCCGACTTCCGCTTCAACCTGATCCGAGTCCGCGAAAATTCCGAGCAAATTGCTCTGTTGAGAGGGGAGAGCGCGGAGCGAGGTCATCTCCTGCAGCGCTTCGGCTTCGTCATCGGCAACTGGTATGCGATCATGAGCCGGACCAAGCGGCTCACCGCCTTCACCGCGAGTTACGGTCAGGCTGCAACGATCTTTCCCTATGTCGTGGTCGCGCCCGCCTATTTTGCCAAAAGCATCCAGCTCGGCGACATGATGCAGACCGGCTCGGCCTTTGGCCAGGTGCAGGATGCGCTGTCCTTCTTCGTCACGGCCTATCGATCGATCGCGGAATGGCGTGCCATCGTCGCCCGTCTCGACGGCTTCGAGATGTCGGTCGCGACGGCGGCAAACCTGTCGGCGCATGAGGCGACGATCGAGCTCAAGGCGTCGGGCGGTAGCCGCAATATCGGCCTCGAGAAGCTCTGCGTGTATCTCCCCAACGGCACGCCGCTGGTCGCAGCCGACGGCTTCGCCATCCAGGCGCCGGAACGCGTGCTCGTGACCGGTCCGTCCGGCTCCGGCAAGTCGACACTGTTTCGCGCCATCGCCGGCATCTGGCCGTTCGGCACCGGCACCATCGTCGTCCCCGCGCAGGCGAAGCTGATGATGCTGCCCCAGCGCCCCTATTTCCCGGTCGGTGCGCTGGGTGACGCCGTGATTTATCCCGCAGCCCCCGGCGCATTCCAGCGAACCCAAATCCGCGACGCGGTGATCGCCGTCGGCCTGCCTGACCTCGCCGAACGCCTCGGCGAGGACGGCCATTGGAACCGGATGCTGTCGCTTGGCGAGCAGCAGCGGCTGGGACTCGCGCGCGCGCTGCTGCATGCGCCGGACTATCTGTTTCTCGACGAGGCCACCGCATCGCTCGACGAACCGTCCGAGGCCAGGCTCTACCGGCTGCTGACGGACAAGCTGCCGCAGGCCACCATCGTCTCGATCGGCCACCGCTCGACGCTCGATGCCTTCCACACGAGGAAGGTGGCGATGATGGAGAGCGGCAGGATCCACGTGCTGGGCGGTGACGACGCACCGGCCGAGCCGAAGCCGAGCGCGGCCCGCTGAGGCACGATCGGGGCCCCAATTCGGGCCTCGTCATAGCGAGGAGCTCTTGCGACGAAGCGATCCAGACTGCTCCGGCGGAAAGATTCTGGATTGCTTCGCGGAGCCTGTCATCGCGCCGCGCGTCGCGCGGCCCCGGTGACTCGCAGTGACGGAGTGTGAGGCACCGACGCTCTCGCTCCACGCCCCGCAGGGGAGGCCACGCGGCACCTCACCAAAACAAAAGGGCGGCAGATTGCTCTGCCGCCCTTGTTAGTCGTCTCGGGACAAAACTTACTTCAGATTGGTCATCGCCGTCAGGTCGAAGGACAGCTTGGCGATACCGGCCGCGCCGCACCAGTTGGATCCGGCGCCGCCCGGGTTGATCGCGGTCACGCTGGTGGTGCCGGTGGCGTTGAAGGCGCTGGTGAAGGCGTTGCAATCACCCTTGTTCAGGTTGGTGTCGGAGTAACGCAGATCCAGCGTGAACACCTTGTAGGTGAAGCCGACGCCGACGTTCCAGGTGTTGTAGCTCTTGTAGGGAATGCCGTTGGCATAGATCGTTCCGGGGATGCCGTAGAAGGCATCGGAAGTGCCGAGCCACTGGCGGCCGAACTCACCCGACACGTACATGCCGAGGCCCGAAGCGCCGAAGGTCGTGCTCGGCGCGATCCACTTCGCGGTCACCGACGCGTAGTCACCCCAGGCACCCGAGTTCAGGAAGTTCGGCGAGTAGTACTCGTTCACGCCGACCGACCAGTTGTCGTTGATGGTGTAGTTCACCTTGCCGTAGACTTCGAAGAAGCTGACGTCCTTCTTCATGACGTTGCCGTCGGCAAGGAAGATGGTCGTGGTGCTGACCGGGCAGACACCGCCGCCGGGAACGCCGCCGGTGAGCACGTTGTCGGCGCAGCTTCCGCCCGGATACAGGTAGCCCCAGACGCCGATATCGAAAGCGAAGGCTCCGAAGGTCGGGCGGATACCGCCGTAGACGTCGACTTCGGCCGCAGCGCGGTTGGCGAAGGAGATGCTCTCAGCGGACACGCCGGCGTACAGCTGGAGGTCCTTGGTGACGTTGTAGCGCGGCTCGAAATAGGCCGCGACCGACGGCTTGTGGTTCGACTGGGTCACGCCGCGGAAGATGTAGTCGTTCATGACCGCACCGCCGAAGGCGATATCCCAGGGGTCGAACGCGGGCGCCGGAGGAGCCTTCATAGCCTTCAAGGGCATGTCCGCCGCGAAAGCCGAACCCGTCACCATTGCCAGCGCCGTTGCCAACAAAGTCACTTTTTTCATTTCGATCCCCATCACCAGTTCTGGACCCCGGTCGAGCTCCGGAAGCCCCCCGGGACACCCGACCTGATTGCAAATTTCGTAACTGCGGCAATCTGGATGGAGGGAGGCAAAGCGAGAAGCAAAAAACACGAGCATCTGCCGACTTTTTGGGCGTTCTGACAATTCCACGAAAGGTTGTCGGCCAGTGTTGCTTCTCGATCACATAATTTTCACGCCAAAGTGCACAGAGGGATCCGGGATACTACGTGGACCCGCGGCGCCGTGGCGCGCGCGCCACGAATCAGCTGACTCAAAAACGGGCAACCCCCCGGCCATCGTGGCGCCGATGCAAAAAGGCCGCAGCATCACGCCGCGGCCTTCCTGTAGTCGATCGTGATCGGCGGATAGATCCGGCCCCTGGCCCAAGCGTGAGCCTATCCTTGTCGGCCTATCCTTGCCCTTCGGCCGGCGTCGGTTCCGCAGAAGACGAAGGCATCGCCCAGCTCGTCTCAGCGGCCGGCTCGGGTGCCGGCGCCGCCGCAGGAGCTGCCGGCTTCGGCGCGGGAGCTGCCTTCGCCTTCTTCGGTGCTGCTTTCTTGGCGGCCTTTTTCGGCGCCGCCTTCTTCACAGCCTTCTTGGCCGCAGCCTTCTTGGCCGACTTCTTGGCGGCCTTCTTCGGCGCAGCCTTCTTGGCAGATTTCTTTGCTGACTTCTTTGCGGACTTCTTGGCCGCCTTCTTCTTCGTCGCCTTCTTCGCGCTTACGACCTTCTTGGCCTTTTTGGCCTTCTTGCTTTTCTTCTTGCTCGCTTTCGCCATCGTGGTCCTCCTGTTGCCGCCGAACAATGGTCGATCGGGCGCCCTTCAACCGTCATCTCCGGACGAAAGCTTAGCGCGACGCATTCAGTGCCGGCCGCGACCCGCCCGTAGCCCAATCGAGAAGCTCAATCGTGTGTACGACCGGAACTGACGTGCCACTGGCAATCTGCACCATGCAGCCGATATTGCCCGCGGCAATCATGTCCGGCTTGACGCTCGCGATGTTGGCGACCTTGCGATCACGCAACCGGCCCGCAAGCTCGGGCTGGAGAATGTTGTAGGTCCCCGCCGAACCGCAACACAAATGGCTCTCCGGGACATCTTTCACCACGAATCCATTCTTGGAAAGCAATTCTTTCGGAAGGCCCGTGATTTTCTGCCCGTGCTGCAACGAACACGCAGAGTGATAGGCAACGACGATGTTGTCCTGTTGCGTGCTCGGCGCGAGGCCGAGGCCAGCGACGTATTCGGTGATGTCCTTCGCCAGCGCGGACACCTTCGCCGCATCGGCTGCGAACGCGGCGTCCTCGCGCAGCAGATAGCCATAGTCCTTGATCACCGTGCCGCAGCCGGACGCGGTCACCAGGATGGCATCGAGCCCCTCGCCGGCGGCCTCTTTCCGCCACGCCGTGACGTTGGCGCGAGCCCGCGCCAGCGCATCATCATCGTGACCGAGATGATGAGTGAGCGCGCCGCAGCATTGCTCGTCCTTGACCAGGACGACCTCGATGCCATGGCGGGTGAGAAGACTGATGGCCGCCTGGTTGATGCGTGGCGCCAGCACCTGCTGAGCACAGCCCTGGAGCAGCGCGACCCGGCCCCGCTTTTTGCCGAGCGCTGCGAACACGCTGCCTGGAAGGGCACCGGGCGCCGGAAGCCGGCCAGGTGCCAGCGCCAGCATCGCCTTGAGGCGCTGGATCAGGCCGGGGGTGGCCGAAGGCCGCGGGGTCGGCAGGAAGACAGCCAGGGGGCGGGCCAGTTGCGCCAACCGCATGCTCACGCGAAACCATTGCGGGTCAGGCAGCACGAAGGCGAGCACCCGGCGCAGCAGCCGCTCGGCGAGCGGCCGCTCATAGCGCTGCTCGATCCTGACCCGGGCCTGGTCGACGAGGTGCATGTAGTTCACGCCGGAAGGGCAGGTCGTCATGCAGGACAGGCACGACAGGCAGCGGTCGACATGCTTGACCACCTCGGCGCTCGGTGCCTGGTCCTTCTCCAGCATCTCCTTGATCAGATAGATGCGGCCGCGCGGGCTATCGAGCTCGTCGCCGAGCAGGACATAGGTCGGGCAGGTCGCGGTGCAAAAGCCGCAATGGACGCAGGCGCGCAGGATCTTGTCGGCTTCCGCGATGTCGGGGTCGGCGAGTTGCGCGAGTGAGAATTCGGTCTTCATTGAGCAGCGCCCCGCGTCAACCGCCCCCGGTTCAAAATCGACTTCGGATCGAAACTGGTGCGGACCCGCTCGCTCAGGGCAGCAACACCTGGGGCTTGCGGATGGAACACGTCGACCTCGCGCCTGACGTCCTCGGCCGCCCGGATCAGCGTGGCATGCCCGCCAAACGCGTTGGTCCGCTGGCGAACGGCCGGCGCGTGCGCATCGCCCCTCGGCGGCAGTGCCGCCCAGATCAAGCCGCCGCCCCAATCGTAGATGACATCGCCACCGGTCTCGCGCGCCAACTGCGTCCCGAGCGCCGCGCCCGAGGCCGGCGGGCAGACGATCCGCCACACCGGCCAGGCGCCGAGCGCGCCGCCGGCCGCGAACGGCAGCGCGTCCCGGATCGTGGCCCACAGCGCAGACGAGGCGGCGTCCTCGATGAGAGTCGCGGTTCCGAACGGCACCAGCAATTCACGCAAGGAGCCCGCGCGGTGGCTGGCAGAGGCGGTGATGCCCTCAAGCCGCAGCACCGTCAGCGCCTCGCTTTCGCCTGCGATATCGCCGAGCCCGTCGGTCTTGGCGCGGAAAGCCGATTTCGGCAGATGGGCGGCGGCGGAGACGTCGAAGGGCGAGCCAAGCGCCGCGGTCATCGCCTTGTTCGCGGCCGCATCGTCGAGCCCGCGCAGCAGCAGCGTCCGCTCGGCTTCCGGCTTCGGCATCACCTTGAGCGTCACTTCAGTCATCACGGAGAGCGTGCCCCACGACCCCGCCAGCAGCTTGCAGAGATCGTAGCCGGTGACGTTCTTCACCACCCTGCCACCAGTCTTGAAGCTGTCGCCGAAGCCGGAAACGGCATGCGCCCCCAGAAGGTGATCGCGCGCCCCTCCCGCCCTGATGCGGCGCGGACCGGCCAGGCCAGACGCGATCATGCCGCCGATGGTACCGAGCGCCGGCGTGCCGAGCAGCGGCGCGGTGTTCATCGGCTCGAAGGCGAACTGCTGGTTCTTGGCATCGATCAGCGACAGCACGTCGGCCAGCGGCGCGCCGGCCTGGAGCGTGACGATCAATTCGTTCGGCTCGTAGGAGGTGACGGCATTCAGCGCGGAGACGTCAAGCACGGCATTGGTCGCCATCGCGTGCCCGATGCTGCGCTTGCTGCCATGGCCGACGATCTCGAGCGGCTGCTCGTTGGCGATCGCCGCGCGCACCACCTCTTCGACGTCTTTGGCGTCTCTGACCCTGAGCGTATCCACGGGAAAAGGCGGTAGCGAAATTCGCTGCCAAAATCAAATGTGACGTGACGCCAGCGACCATTGCCGGCGGGCTCGAGCTCCTGCACCGGACCACAGCAACACTTCGATCATGCGAAGCGTTCACGACATCGACACTTCGATGACGGGCGAACCAAGCCGGTCCGACCCATCGTTACAAGCTCGCACCGATCGCGATCGAGACTGAAGGCGAACAGCAAGGAGGAAGAACCATGAACCACTATGCAACACAGAAATCTCTGAGCGACGCCGTCGACGGCGGTGGCCTGCTCGTGGTCGCGCAATGGGAGGCCAAACCGGGTGAGGCCGACAATATTGCCGGGATCCTCGACCGCTTCCTGCCGGAGGCGGAGCGCGAGGAGGGCGTCAAGCTGTTCCTGATCTCGCGGGCTACGGACAATCCGGCCCAGTTCCTGTTCTACGAACTGTTCCGCGACGAGGCCGCGTTCAGGGCGCATCAGGACAGCGCGCACTTCAAGACCTACATCGCCGGCCAAGCACTGCCGCTGCTGGCCAAGCGCGAGCGGGCGCAATACGGGATGTTGTAAAGGCAGCGGGAGGGAAGCGTTCGCGTCGCGAGCCTTTCCCTCCCCAATCTAGAACCGCGGAATATCCGGAAACGCCAGCTTGCCCGCATGCACATGCATGCGGCCGAGCTCGGCGCAGCGGTGCAGCGTCGGAAACACTTTTCCGGGATTGAGCAGGCCCTGCGAGTCGAACGCGCATTTCAGCCGCTGCTGCTGGTTGAGGTCGATCTCGCTGAACATGTCGGGCATCAAATCGCGCTTCTCGATGCCGACGCCGTGCTCGCCGGTGAGCACGCCGCCGAACTCAACGCAGGCGCGCAGGATGTCGGCGCCGAAGGCTTCGGCGCGCTCGATCTCGCCCGGCTTGTTGGCATCATAGAGGATCAGCGGATGCAGATTGCCGTCGCCGGCGTGGAACACGTTGGCGCAGCCGAGCTGATATTTCTCCGAGAGCTCGCGGATGCGCGCCAGCGCCTTCGGCAGCGCACCGCGCGGAATGGTGCCGTCCATGCAGAGATAGTCGGGCGAGATACGGCCCACCGCGGGGAATGCAGCTTTCCGGCCCGCCCAGAACAGATTGCGTTCGGCTTCCGAGGTCGAGATCTGCAGCGTCACCGAGCCGCACTCTTTCGCGATGGTCTCGACGCGGGTGATCAGCTCGTCGACCTCTATGCCGGGGCCGTCCAGCTCGATGATCAGCAGCGCCTCGACATCGAGGGGATAGCCGGCATGGACGAAGGCTTCGGCGGCGTGGATCGCGGGCTTGTCCATCATCTCCATGCCGCCGGGAATGATGCCGGCGCCGATGATCCGCGCCACGCATTCGCCGGCGGCCTCGACCTCGGCGAAACCGACCATCAGCGCGCGCGCCGTCTCCGGCTTTTGCAGGATGCGCACCGTGATCTCGGTGATGACGCCGAGCAGGCCTTCCGAGCCGGTGATGACCCCCATGAGATCGTAGCCGGAATTCTCGCACCCCTTGCCACCGATGCGCAGGATCTCGCCGCTCATCAGGACGATTTCGCAACCGAGCACGTTGTTGGTGGTCATGCCGTATTTCAGGCAGTGCACGCCGCCGGAATTTTCGGCGACGTTGCCCCCGATCGAACAGGCGATCTGCGAGGACGGATCGGGCGCATAGTAGAAGCCGGCATGTGCAACCGCCTGGCTGATGGCGAGGTTCGTGACGCCGGGCTCGGTGACGACGACGCGGTTGTCGAAATCAATCTCTCGGATGCGCTTGAACTTGCCGAGCCCGAGCAGCACGCCGTCCTCCAGCGGCAACGCGCCGCCGGAGAGCGAGGTGCCGGAGCCGCGCGGCACCACCTTGATGCCCTGCGCGGCACAATATTTCAGGACGAGCGAGACTTGCTCGGTCGTATCGGGCAGCACCACGACCATCGGCGGCTGCCGGTAAGCGGTCAGCCCGTCGGATTCATAGGCCCGCATCTCGGCGGCGCTGTCGATCACGCCCTCGCCGGGCACGATTGCGCGCAATGCAGCAACGATCTCCGCGCGGCGCGCAAGCACCGCCTGATCGCTCGCAGGCATCATGATGGCCATGTTACGAAACCTTTGTCCGGCATTGGAATTTGTCCCGCCAAATCAATCATGTCTGCCCGTGTTTGGGTAGGGTCCTCCGAAGGTCGCATTGCTTTGTTGCAGCGCAAGTTCTCTCTGGGGCAAGCCTGCTACCAGAAAATCTGTCACGGTTTCGCGGCTTGTCCACTTGCACTGGACCTGCCAAAACGACGACCCTCAATCTGACCCCCGGGAAGAGACGAAGAGCACCCTATGACAAAACTGACTTTCGGCGCGCTGATTGCCCTGGCCATGACTGCCGCTACGTCCACCGCGATGGCGCAGGACGCCGCAGCCGGCAAGACGTCGTTCAACAAATGCCTAGCCTGCCATGCGATCGGCGAAGGCGCCAAGAACAAGGTCGGCCCCGAGCTCAACGGTCTCGACGGCCGCAAATCCGGCACCGCGCCGGACTACAGCTATTCCGATGCGAACAAGAACTCCGGCATCACCTGGAACGAGGCCCAGTTCAAGGAATACATCAAGGATCCGAAGGCCAAGATCCCCGGCACCAAGATGGCGTTCGCCGGCATCAAGAACGAGACCGAAATCAACAATCTCTGGACCTATGTCTCCCAGTTCGACAAGGACGGGAAGACCAAGCAGTAAGCCGTGAAGGGCGGCCGCTAATCGGCGGCCGCCTGCGCCGGGACGACTCGATCAATCATCGTCTCGATCTCCGTCTTCACGAGATCCGGCACCGCGTTCTGCACCATGTGGCCGAGATCGGGCCGCACGATTAGCTTTGCATTCGGCACCATCGCGGCAAACGGACGCGCGTGGACCTCGGTCTTCACGGTCTTGTCGGGCTCGCCGGCGATGATCGTGACAGGCACCCCGATCTCGCCGTAGCGCGCAGCCTGCGCGGCCACCGACGCCTTCAGCGTCACCAGATCATAGGCATTGGCGATAAATTCGCGCGGGCGCAGCAATAGCGGCGTCGCGGAGTCCTTCACGAAACCATCGGGCATCATCTGCGGCAGGAACACGTTGCGCGCGCCGGACTCGGTGACGAAATAGCCCAGCGGCAATGTGATGGTGTAGGCAAGCAGCGGGCCGATCACCGGCATTGCGATGATCTCGTTGTAGCGGCCGACACCGCCGCGCCAGGGATGGGTCACCGGCGCCAGCATCACGAGGCCGGCCACGCGGCTCGCATGATCGAGCGCCAGCCGCGCGCCGAGGGCCCCGCTCCAGGAATGCACGACGAAGATCGCGCGATCGATCCCGAGCTCGCCGAGCGCCGCGTCGATCATCCGCGCCTGGATGTCCGGCGTCGAATCCTGCCGCCTTGCGCGCGTGCTCCAGCCGTGGCCCGGGCGGTCGATCAGGATGACGCGATGCTGCTTGGCCAGGAGATCGCCGAGCGGACGCCGCATCACTTCAAGGTTGGAGCTCGCGCCGTGCAGCATCACGATCGGCAGACCGGCATCGCGGGGGCCGATCTCGACGACGTGGAGGGTCGCGCCATCGACCTCAATCATCCGGCCCTGCGGCGGATAGGCGCGTTGCAAGGCAACAATGCCGGCCTGCGTGACCAGCGCCAGCAGCACCAGCGCCGTCACGGCTGATATCACGATCATGAAGAAAGTCCGGGCGATCCAGGGCACATCGCAGTTACGGGTCATACAGGCGGCAGTTTCGCGCAAGGAAACTCGGCGTTTCCACAGGAAACGCCCCCCCCTGTGGATATGTACACAATCAGAAAACTGAAAAATCAAACAGAATCAATGAAGCAACTCGATCACCCACAAGCCCCGGACCAGCTTCATGCGGCCGTCATCGCAGCGTCCTTATAATCGCCACGGTCGGTTCCGCCATCTAGGCGCGGATGGGCGCCGATCCCTCCTCGCAACCCCAGGGGCGCGGGAAAGACCGGCAGGATTGTCCTGGTTTGAACCGGAGGATTTTCGATGAGCATCAGATCGAATGACACCGCAATCGACGAGATCGTCGCAAGCTGCAACGGCGACCTGCGCGGTGCCGTGCGGGCGCTGCTCCTGATCAACGAGCACCTCGAGAGCGAGCTCGCAAAAGCCTATGCCGCAGCCGCCGATCGCGGTCTCGCCGAGCGCGGCACCAGCGTCCTGCACTAGCCCGCATCGTCCTCGGCCTTTTCCTCGTCGGGCGTGGGCGCGGGACAGGCGCGGATGGTCGAGCGGGCAAGCTGGGCATCGGCCTTGGACTTGTAGGGGCCGTCGCCGAACCAGATGTCGCCGTTGATGACCGGATTGCTGGTCACGATGTTGCATTTGCCGGTGGCGCGGTTGCCGACCACCCAGAACAGCCCGTCGGCGAGGCTCATCGTTCCCGACGCCAACAGCAAGCTACAGGCAAAGATCAAGCGCTTCATGGCTTTCGCTCCTGCCATGCAGGTAGACCTGCGGCGGCGGCGACAATAGTCCTGACGACGCTGCGCTTCCGATCGTGGTTAATCACGAGGCGCCGCAACTGCTCTAAAGATGATCGAGTTATCGGCTAGATGTCGCGGCCTTCGACCTTCTCGGTCAGCGCCTTCACCTGATCGGGAACCTTCTCGAGGTGCGGATTGACGGCGAGCGCCTTGCGGTAGGCCTCGAGCGCACGCTTCTCGTCGCCGACCTCCTGCATGATCATGCCGAGCCCCGCGAGCGCGCCGAAATGACGGGGCTCCCGGATCAGCACCTCACGAAAGTCGGCGAGCGCGCGGGCATAGTCGTTCTGCACGTAGTAGAGCGTGGCGCGCCGATTCCAGGCTTCGATGTAGTCGGGGCGGAGCTTGATGACGGAGTCCAGCAGCTTGACCGCGACGTCGATCTTCTGCGCATCGACGGCCGCCTTGGCCCGCGCCATCAGGAGGGCCGCGGTGTCGCTCGGGGTCTGCAGCCAGATCGCCCAGATCCGCGCCTCGACATGCTTGGCGCTGGCATCGTCGGGGGCGGCCTTCAGCGCGCCGAACAGGAAATCGAGATTCTTGGTGCGGTCAGGCTTGGGCAGCTTGGCCGGCGCTTCCGGCACCTTCTTCGGCTGCTTCGCCGGCGGGGCCGGATCATCCTGCGCCAGCGCCGGCGCAAGGCCGGCGGTGCCGAGAACCAGAGCCAGGCACAGCGTGCGTGCGAAGGGGAATCTCACTGCCATGGTGAAAGTGTAAACGCGCAAAGCCGCCCTTGCAAAGCAAAGGCGGCGTCAAACTCGTGTGAGACCGTGGTCTTGCGGGGCGCGCCTGGCGTCCGGCAGGGCGAAATCAGCCCTGACGAGCCTTGAAGCGGCGCTGCACCTTGTTGATCACATAGACCCGGCCCTTGCGGCGGACCAGGCGGTTGGCGCGATGGCGACCGCGCAGCGACTTCAACGAGTTACGGACCTTCATGGCAGAATCCTGAACGTTCGAAAGGCCGTGTTCGGCACTACCGTTTCGGCACGCGCGAATGTGGCAAAATGAGATCTTTCCCGCTGGCGGACCGACCGCCCGGGACGGGGCGGTTCTTAAGGCATGGCGGGAGGTCATGTCAATGTTAACTGCCCGGTTCCCAACGAGCAAAATCGCGAAAACAACCCCATGCACAGTAGAAGCGGCCGGATCGGACCGATTCCGCCCATGGCAGCCACGCCCGGCAAAGACTTTCGCGGACTGCCGTTTCGCCGCCAGCAACGCCTTGCCAAATTCGTTATATCATATAATCAATTTGGCAACCCTCGGGAGGAAACCAATGCCCAAGCTGAAGCTGCCTGACATCGACAAGGTCGTCGCCATCGACATCCACACCCATGCCGAGGAGCCCTGCGGCTGCCATCCCGACGACGGCTACGACGACTTCCAGGCGCAGATGGCCGAGTATTTCAAATCACCCAACAAGCATCCGCCGACCGTGCCTGAGACCGCTGCCTACTACCGCTCCAAGAACATCGCCGCGGTGATCTTCCCGGTCGATGCCGAGCGCGAGACCGGCTTTCGTCGCTACAACAATTACGAGATGATCGAGGCCGCCTCCGATCATCTCGACGTCCTCATCCCCTTTGCCTCGATCGACCCGCACAAGGGCAAGTTGGGGGCCCGCGAGGCCCGCAAGCTGATCGAGGAATACGGCGTGCGTGGCTTCAAATTCCATCCGACCATGCAGGGTTTTTACGCCAACGACCGCATGGCCTATCCGCTCTATGAAGAGATCAACAATGGCGGCGCGATTGCGCTGTTCCACACCGGCCAGACCGGTGTCGGCTCGGGCATGCCCGGCGGCATGGGCATGCGGCTGAAATACTCCAACCCGATGTACATGGACGACGTCGCGGCCGACTTCCCCGACCTCAAGATCATCCTCGCGCACCCCTCCTTCCCCTGGCAGGAAGAAGCGCTGTCGGTCGCGACCCACAAGCCGAACGTCTATATCGACCTCTCCGGCTGGTCGCCGAAATATTTCCCGCCGATCCTGGTCCGCTACATCAACTCGATCCTGCAGGATAAGATGCTGTTCGGCTCGGACTGGCCGGTGATCACACCGGACCGCTGGCTCTCCGATTTCTCCAAGATCGAGATCCGCGACGAGATCCGGCCGAAGGTATTGAAGGCCAACGCGCGCAAGATTCTGGGGATCTGAAGCGCGATCCATCATCAGCGGCAGCCCGGCGAGATGTTGATCCATGTTGACCCTCGCCAAGATCGCTGTCGTTGCGGGCATTCTCCTGATGGGACAGACCCTCGCCTGTCCCCAGGCTCGAGCTCAATCGAACAGCGCGATTGTCGAGATCGAGACGCCGCTGGCGAGCGCGCTGCCGCAGCCGCGTTCTACCCGCCCTGCGCAAGCCTGAAGGGAGATATGACTGTTCCGACACTGATCTTGATCGGTGCACGCGACGATGTGAATTCAGCGGATGAATGTCGCAAGCTAGTATCTGGCCGAGACAGCTGGGGGATATCACGACAGGCAAATCAGGGAATTCCAGTCCGGCTCGTTGTCTATCCCGACGCTTCGCACGCCTTCGATGCACCCGACATCGAGAAGTCCGCATCGGGACCGCAACATCATTTCGAGTTCAACCCGGCGGCGACGGATCAAGCAGCCCAGGACCTACGTTCCTTGATGCAACAATCGGCGGAGAGGCTCAAATCAAATGACGATCAAAGCCGTCGTGTTCGACGCCTACGGGACACTCTACGACATCCAGTCGGTCGCTGAGATCACCGAGGATGCGTTTCCGGGCTATGGTGAGATCATCACGCAGGTCTGGCGGATCAAGCAGCTCGAATATACCTGGCTGCGCTCGCTGATGCGGCGCTACCGGGATTTTTCTGATGTCACCCGCGACTCGCTGGCCTATACGCTGCGCGTGCTCGGGCTCGATTATGAGAAGGACGCCTTCGAGCGCATCATCGAGAAGTATCTGCATCTCGATCTCTATCCGGATGCAGCCGACGCGCTCACCGCGTTGAAGCCGAGAAAGCTTGCCATCCTCTCCAATGGCAGCCCGGACATGCTGAATGCGCTGGTGCGCAACACCACGCTCGACCGCCTGCTCGATGCCACCATCAGCGTCGATGCCAAGAAGATCTTCAAGCCGAGCCCGCAGGCCTATGAGCTGATCGGCGAGGTGCTGGGCACCGCGCCGGACGAGGTGCTGTTCGTCTCCTCCAACCCCTGGGACGTCGCGGGCGCGAAAGCGTTCGGGCTGAACGTCGCCTGGATCGAGCGGGTGACGCCGGAGGCGATGGCGCTGGCTTGCGTCGAGACCGAACTCGTGGCACCGCTGACCATGTTCAAGGCGATCCGCACCCAGATGGACGAGCTCGGCTTTGCGCCGGACCACCGCGTCCGAGCGCTCTCCGAGCTGCCGGGGATTGCCTGAGAAATGATTGCCCGCCCGCAAGTCTGGAAATGAGCTGACTGGAATGAGCCTTCAATCCGTTCGCGCCTTCTTCGCCGAGAAAGCCCCCGACATCTCCGTCATCGAATCCCCGATCAGCTCGGCGACCGTGCCGCTGGCCGCCGAAGCCTATGGCGTCGAGCCCGGAATGATCGCCAAGACGCTGTCCTTGCGCGTCGGCGAGCGCGTCATCCTGATCGTCGCCGCCGGCACCTCGCGGATGGACAACAAGAAGGTCAAGGCTGCGTTCGGCGGCAAGCCGAAGATGCTGGGGCTGGAAGAGGTCGCCGACATCACCGGCCATGAAGTCGGCGGCGTCTGCCCGTTCGGGCTGAAGTCGCCGCTGCCGATTTACTGCGACATTTCGCTGAAGGCATTCGACGTCGTGGTGCCGGCCGCAGGCTCGACCCACAGCGCCGTGCGTATCACCCCCGATCGCATGGCAGAGCTGACCGCGGCCGAATGGGTCGATGTCTGCGAGGTCAGGCCGTAAGCCTGATGCATTTGCCGGTCAGGGAGGCTAGCATAGCGACGATGACCGACGACAAGGTGAAACGACGACTGACCACCGTGCTGTGCGCCGATGTGCACGGCTATTCCCGCCTCATGGAGGCAGACGAGACCGGAACGCTGGAGACGCTCCGCCGCTCCCGCACGGCCATCGCGCGATTGGTCGAGCGTCATGACGGCCGAATCGTGAACACCTGGGGCGACGCCGTGATCGCCGAGTTCGCCAGCGTGGTCGAGGCCGTGCAATGTGCGGTCGAGATTCAGCAGGAAATCTCCAATCAGGCTTCGGACGTGCCTCAGGCGAACGCGATGCGGTTTCGCATCGGCATCAACCTCGGCGACGTGATGGTGGACGGCACCAACATCTACGGCGACGGGGTCAATATCGCCTCGCGGCTGCAAGAGCTCGCAGAACCCGGCGGCGTCGTGATCTCGAGCTCCGTCTACGATCAGGTGCACAACAAACTGTCGGTTGGCTTCGACTGTCTCGGTCAGCGGCCACTGAAGAACATTGCTCCCTTGACCAGCTATCGGTTGACCCTGGGCGGCCAAGCCGCCGGGCACGGCAGTTTCGCGGTCGAGGAAGGCCCAAGCCCCCGAGAGACAGCTCGCGCTCCGCGGATCGGCGACAGGCACGAGCCATCATCATCAACGAATGTCGCCTTGAATTGGCTGGCAAAGCTGCCCCGCCCAGTCGCAGCAGCCCTCACGGTGTCGGCGTTTCTCATTCTGATCAATCTTTTCACTGGCCATAAGATTTGGTTCCACTGGCCAGTCGCTGCCATTCTCTTCGGTGTGGTCTTGCGGACGGTGCTCGGACATCGGCCTGAATCGGAAAGCAAGGGAGAGCGCTGAACGAGGCGGCATGACCGCATCTTCACGCCGACCCGCGTCGTAATCGAATCCGGCCGGATGATCGTTCCGGCCCTAGCGGCTTCGGCGTCGGTCGATTAGCATGGCCGTATTCCCGACACTGATAAATGCGGAGGGGACATGGCTCGATGCTTCATCGCGGTCGCACTGCTGGCGGTCTCTTGGCTGGTCAGCGGTGCATCCAATAGCTACGCCGCACCGTGCCTCATCGTAACGCTCACCGGCACACAGGGGGGACCACAATCTTTCAACGGTCTCGCAGGCGCCGGAACGCTGGTGCGCTTTGGCGATGACACCGATGAATGTGGGGCGGTGAAGTTGCAATTTGATGCCGGCCGCGGAACCACCATGCGGCTATCGCAGCTAAAAGTCGGACCCGAGCAGCTGGATGCAGTGTTCTTCACGCACATGCACAACGACCATACGGAAGGTTTTGCCGATCTGGTGCAGCTTCGATGGTCATTTAATGGGACCGGACCGAAGATCGACGTCGTCTGCAGCGCGGATAGCGTCTCACCGACGGGCGTCACGATAAGCTGCAGCAAGTTCACCGCGCATATCGCCGATGCGTTTATTCAATCAGGCGAGATCGCACAGCGTCATTCCGAGCTTAAGGAACGGACGGCGGGTGGCCCCGCCGAATTGATCAATACGATCACGTTCCAGCCAACGGACGAGCCGCAAGTGGTCTGGTCCAAAGGCGATGTGAAGGTCAGCGCAATTCGTTCAGCCCACATCGCAGGACACGCATCCTACCGCGTCGATACGCCCGCAGGCAGCGTTGTGATCGGCGGTGACGCCGGAAATGACGCGCCGGCTCCCCCGCGCAGTTCTTCGGCCTCGGAGCAGGTGGAGAAGCTAGCTCAGGGGGCCGACATCATCGTCCATTCGGTCATTCATCCCGTTATGGCCCCCGGCAAGGGGAGCGGGATGTTCCCATACGCCTATCTGCGTCAAACTTCGGTCCCTGATCTTGCCGCCATGGCCAAGCGAGCTGGCGTAAAGCACCTCATGCTCACGCACATGATTCCGCCGATTGGAGGCGAGCAATATCCTTTCAAACTTCCTGGCGGCTTGCTGACGGAGGGGGACTACAGAAAGGCGGCCCAAGATGGCGGCTTCACTGGAAACATCATCGTTGGCACCGATCTCGCGAGCCTTCGCCTGCCAGCGAAATAGCGACTGATCATACAAGGATTGCCTTCAGACCGTATGAGTTCCCATTCAGCGAGAACCAACATGCTGCGTCTCATCGCATTCACACTTGCCACCTATTGCTATCTCCAGTCCGGATTTGCCATGGCCGACGAAGCGGCCAAACAACTGGTTGGAAGCTGGCGGTTGACGTCATGGGTTATCCAGATCGTGGGTGGAGAGCCTACGGAACCATTTGGTCCTAATCCCAAAGGCAGAGCGGTTTTCACTTCGGATGGGTTCTCGGCATTCATGATCGCCAGGCCGGATCGGAAGCCGGCGACGAATGATTCGGACTCGGCTGCGCTGCTCAAATCATTGATGGTCTACACCGGCAAATTCACAATCGATGGGGACAAGCTCACGACAAACGTCGATCTATCGTGGAACGAGATTTTTACCGGCACGGCCCAAATCCGCTTCTTCAAACTGGAGGGCGACAAGCTCTCGATTCGAACAGCAGAACAGGTCAGCGCGGTCTACCCCGGCAAAAAGGTGGTAGGGACCCTCACCTGGGAACGCGAACGCTGACAGCGCTGCGCGTCTATGAGGCCGCGTCCTTGGCAGCGCTAATCGTCGTCATCCTCATAGGGCCGCGGCTGCACCTGCTGAGGCGGCGGTGCGTTGTTATACCGCGGGGATGGTACAGCGCGATTACGCGGAACCTGCTGCTGCGGCGGCATCTGATTGTTGGACTGGAACACTGCGCGACAGCCGCTGGAGAGCTGCGGCGTATTCTGCCGCAGGCACGCGGTGATGCGGCTCACATCCGGGATCTGATCACTGCACAGGCGCCAGACATCCGGCGTGCACGCCATCTGCTGCTCCATGGTTCCGCGATACTCCTCAGCGAACGCGGCGCTCTGCGCGACGATGCCGCCGATCGCAAGCGCCACACCCAGCGCAATCCGCTCTGTTCGCATGGTCCCAATCCTTCTCGAGTCCCTCGACTTGTCTTCAATCAATGAGACGCGGTCAGGTTCTGGCCCAACAAAAAAATGTGAAAATTCGGTGGGAACTATTCCACCCGGCCGATCTTCTTCACCGCCGCGATCAGCCGCGCGCTGTCGGTCGCCACGAAGTCGGAGAACTCGGGCGCGTCCTGATAGGCGACGAGACTGCCCGAGGCATCGAAGGTCCTGAGCACGTCCGGGCTGGTCATCACCTGCGCCATGGCCTCACGCAGGCGGCTTGCGATCGGCGCGGGAAGAGAGCTTTGTGCAAACAGCCCGGCCCAGATGTACATCTCGACATCCTTGTAGCCGAGCTCCTGGAAGGTCGGCACGTCGGGAAAGCTGGCAACGCGCCGCGCACCGCAATTGCCGAGCACGCGCAGCTTGCCGTCGTCGACCTGCGGCTTCAACGTGCCCGGCGCCGCTGCGATCGCCTGCACGGTGCCGCTCAGCAGCGCGGTCAGCGCCGGGCCGGCGCCACGAAACGGAACGTGCAGCAATTTGATGCCGGCGCTGTTCGCAAACATCTCCATCGCGACGTGCAGCGTACCGTAGGGCCCGGACGAGCCATAGGTGATCTGGCCGGGGCGCTTCTTTGCGTCCTCGACGAACTCCTGCGCCGTCTTCCATGGCGCGGAGGCCGGGACCGCGAGCAGCGTGGGATCAGCCAGCACGCGCGCGATCGGCATGAATTGCGACACTTCATAGGCGACGGGACGGTCGAACAGCCGGTCGGCCTCGGGCAGCACCGCGAGCGAGGAGAGCGTCATCAACAGCGTGTAGCCGTCGGGCTCGGCGCGCGCCGCCGCGGAATTGCCGACCGATCCACCGCCGCCGC
The DNA here is from genome assembly GCF_053592855.1 of Bradyrhizobium sp. T-1. Classification (NCBI taxonomy): domain Bacteria; kingdom Pseudomonadati; phylum Pseudomonadota; class Alphaproteobacteria; order Hyphomicrobiales; family Nitrobacteraceae; genus Bradyrhizobium; species Bradyrhizobium sp. T-1. The sequence goes on from NZ_CM132115.1 coordinate 7,415,603, forward strand.
CGGCGCGGTTGTCGACGATGACGGGCTTGCCGAGAATGCGCTCCAGCGCCTGCGCCACTGGACGTGCCGCGAGGTCGGCCTGGCCGCCGGCCGGGAACGGCACGATCATGGTGATGTTGCGCACGGGATAGGTTTGCGCGAAGGCCTGCTCCGGTAACGCGGCCCGCAACAACGGCAATGCGGCAACGGCGCGCAAGACATCACGTCGATCCATGGCAGCCCCTCCTGATATTTTCTTGTTACGCTCCCAGCCTAGCCTGACGCCCGGCAAGAACAAGCCGTTTACGAAGGGTTAGCCATGTTCGCCCCGCTCCGGAACGCATCCCTCCACCCTCCGTTGCCCCGCCAAGGAGTGTGCCATGGGAAAACTTGCGACCATCGACGTGGCCCTGGACGAGATGCTGGTGAACTTAGCGGCGATCGTCCTGCGGCTGTCAAAACCCGAAGTGACGCGCACGCCGGAAGCACGGCGCGCCCTGACGCAATCGGTGCATCAATACGCGGTATGCGCCGCACGCTCGACCGACCCGCGTGTTCATGAATTGAAGTCGCAGCTGGAGAAGACGCTGAAGCCGAGCCTGCGCATCGTCGCGATCGACGGCGTGAAAGTGTCGTAGTCGAGCGTCGTCATTGCGAGGAGCGCTTGCGACGAAGCAATCCAGAATCCCTCCACGGAGACACTCTGGATTGCTTCGCGGAGCCTGTCATCGGGCCGCGCTTCGCGCGGACCCGGTGGCTCGCAATGACGAAGGGCGCTGAGCGGTTTGCCCTACGCCTTTGCTTTCCCGCGAGGCCTCCGCTTGCACGTCCCCGGCAGCTTCGCGGCGAGAAAATCACCGAGCGCTTCGACGCGCGCGGGGCGCGGGCCGCCGGGCGGGGTGACGAGGTGCACGGCGCCTTCGGCCTGCTTCCAATCCTTCAGGATCACTTCGACGGCGCCGGAGGAGATGGCCTCGCCGACGATGAACTCCGGCAGCTCGGCGATGCCGAGGCCGGCGATCAGCGACGGCATCACGGCTTCGCCATTGTTGACGCGAAGCTGGCCGCCCGGGCGCACGCTCGCCTGCTCACCAGCGGAATTGGTGTAGTGCCAGACATTCGGCGTCGAGAGATAGGCATAGCTGAAGCATTTGTGCTCGGCGAGATGCATCGGATGCGTCGGCCGGCCATGCTTCTTCAGATAGGACGGCGCGGCCACCGTGAAGCGCGGCATGGTGAAGAGCCGCCGCGCGATCAGCGAGGAGTCCGGCAGCCGTGCGATGCGCACCGCCATGTCAAAGCCTTCACCGATGAGATCGACGGACGCATCGCTCAGGTGAAGATCGACCGAGACCTCCGGATAGGCTTCGAAAAATTCCGGCAGCAGCGGCGCCACCGCCTTGATGCCGAATGTCATGGGCACCGCCAGCCGCACCAGGCCGCGCGGCGCGACCGATTGCGCCAAGGCCTCGTTCTCGGCCGCTTCGCCATCGGCGAGCAGGCGCGTCGCGCGGTCGGCGAGCTTGTGGCCGGCATCGGTCAGCGCCAGCCGCCGCGAGGTGCGGTTGAACAGGCGGGCCCCTAACCGCTCCTCCAGCCGGGTCACCGCCTTCGACACCGTGGCCTTGGACATCGTGAGCTCGCTGGCAGCGCCCGCAAACGACCGTAACTCCACGACTTTTGCGAAAATCGCGAGCGCCTCGAAATCGGGGAGTCTTGCCATGGAGTTTGGTCCCACAGGGTTATTTGGGGAAACAATGCGTTTCGACAGTTTCTATTTCTATACCACAGGCGGAGGCTTATCCAAGGGTCATCAGACATTCAGGACTGGAGAAATCCAATGACCAAGAAGCTCTCAGGCAAGGTTGCCCTCGTCACAGGCGGTTCGCGCGGCATCGGCGCGGCTTCGGCCCGCGCTCTCGCCGATGAAGGCGCGGACGTCGCCATCAGCTACGTCGCTTCGCCCGAAAAGGCCGAGGCCGTCGTCACCGAGTTGAAGGCCCGGGGCATCAAGGCCCGCGCCTTCAAGGCCGACCAGGCTTCCGCCAAGGATGTGACGAAACTCGTCAACGACGTCGCCAAGGAATTTGGCCATCTCGACATCCTCATCAACAACGCCGGTGTCGCCAATGGCGGCGCGATCGACTCCGCCGACGCCGACATCGAAGCGCTCGCCCGCCAGGATGCCATCAACGTGCATGGCGTGATTGCGGCGATCCGCGCCGCCTCGCAGTTGATGGGTGACGGCGGCCGCATCGTCACCGTCGGCTCGATGCTCGCCGACCGGGCCTCGTTCCCGGGCCTTGCCGACTACGTTGCCACCAAGGCCGCCGTGGTCGGTTACACCAAGGGCGCGGCGCGCGACCTCGGCCCGCGCGGCATCACCGTGAACGTGGTGCAGCCCGGCTCGATCGACACCGACATGAATCCGAAGGATGGCGGCGAGTTCGCCGAGACCCAACGCAAGCAGCACGCGCTGCAGCGCTTCGGCCGCCCTGAGGAAGTCGCCGCCGGCGTTGTCTTCCTCGCAAGCCCGGAAGCCTCCTTCGTCACCGGCACCGTGCTCAACGTCGACGGCGGGTTCGGCGCCTGAACAAGGGCCACCTCCGTCCATTTAAAGGAATTACGCAGATGATCGAACTCAGACCTTTCGCAAGACTCGGCGGCGCCGATCACGGCTGGCTCAAGGCCAAGCATCATTTCTCCTTCGCGAGCCATTATGACCCCAACAACATGGGCCATGGCGCCTTGCGGGTGTGGAATGACGACGAGATCGCGCCGAACACCGGCTTCCCCGCCCATCCCCACGCCAACATGGAAATCATCACCTATGTGCGCGAGGGCGCGATCACCCATCAGGACAGCCTCGGCAACGAGGGACGGACTGAAGCGGGCGACGTGCAGGTGATGAGCGCCGGCAGCGGCATCCGCCACTCCGAGTACAATCTCGAGCCGACCAAGACGCGGATCTTCCAGATCTGGATCGAGCCGACCGCTCGCGGCGGCCAGCCGACCTGGGGCTCGAAGCCGTTTCCGAAGGCGGACCGCTCCGGCAAGCTCGTCACGATTGCGAGCGGCATCGCTGAAGACACCGACGCGCTACCGATCCGCGCCGATGCACGGGTGCTCGCCACCACGCTGAAGGCCGGCGAGAGCGCCGAGTACGAGCCGCAGAAGGCACGGCACCTCTATCTCGTGCCGGCAGCAGGCGCAGTCGAGATCAACGGCGTGCGCGTCAATGCCCGCGACGGCGTCGCGATCCGCGACGAGGCCAGGCTGAGAATCACCGCGCTTGAAGATTCCGAGCTCGTGCTCGTCGACGCCGCGTAACCAGATCATCAGCAGTCATTCCGGGATGGCGCGAAGCGCCAGACCCGGAATCTCGAGGTTCTCAGGTGCGCAGCTGCGCACCTGAGTTCGATGCTTTGCATCGCCCCGGGACGACGAAAAGACCACGAACACCCCCACTGGAGACCATCATGACCAAAGTTCTCGTCCTCTATTATTCCGCCTACGGCCACATCGAAGCGATGGCGAATGCTGTTGCCGAAGGCGCGCGCGAGGCCGGCGCGACCGTCGACATCAGGCGCGTGCCCGAGCTGGTGCCGGCCGAGGTCGCGAAGGCCTCCTATTACAAGGTCGATCAGGCCGCCCCGATCGCCAAGGTCGAAGACCTCGCCAATTACGACGCGATCATCGTCGGCACCGGCACTCGTTTCGGCCGCATGGCCTCGCAGATGGCGAACTTTTTGGACCAGGCTGGCGGGCTCTGGGCCAAGGGCGCGCTGCACGGCAAGGTCGGCGGCGCCTTCACGGCATCCGCCACCCAGCATGGCGGCCAGGAGACGACGCTGTTCTCGATCATCACCAACCTCCTGCATTTCGGCATGGTGATCGTCGGCATGAATTACGGCTTTGCCGGCCAGATGAAGCTCGATGAGGTCACCGGCGGCGCGCCATACGGCGCCACCACGATCACCGGCGGCGACGGCAGCCGCCAGCCCAGCGCCAATGAGCTCGCGGGCGCGCGTTATCAGGGACGCCAGATCGCGGAGACGGCCAAGAAGCTGCGCAGCTAAGCCTGGGCACAGCGACAAGCCGCATGGCTGATGCGATACGGGCGGCATTCTCACGAGGGAATGCCGCCCTATCTATCTGGGTAATAACGACAGGACTCACGCGACGAATGGCTTTTGAACTTCTCCTGATCGCGCAAATGATCCGCAAGCCGGTCCAGGCGCTGACGCGGCGCTGGTATTGCCGCAGCCTGTTTCGCGCCTCGCGCGGCCGGTTTCGCTGCGCCGGGTGCGCGGGATCGTAATTGTCAGGCCTGCGTGATGTCCGCGTGTCGCGGGACGCTGACCGCCGGCGCCGAAGCAGGCGCCGTTGAAAGCCACCAGCCGTCGCCGGCAAACCAGCAGGTGTCGTCGGGCGCGTCTCCTCGCCGCAGCGATTGCACGCCCTCCCATCCCCTTGCGAACGCCTCGGCCAGTCGCCGGCCGACCTCCGCATCCTGAAGTCCCGCGCAGCCGATGAACTGCGCCCGGCTGAGGAATTTGGCCGGCCAGGCCGCGCCCTGCTCCGGGCGCGTGATCATCAGCATGCCGCCGAGCACGCCCTCGGGTGCCAGCGGAAACACCAGCCGGCCGCCAGGCCGCAATGCCGCGAGCCATTCCGTCGCCGGCTGCGCCGCGCCCGCACAGACATAGATCACGTCGACGCTCGGCAGATCGGACGCAATGCCCGAGCGGTCTCGCAGCTCGACCGTGGCGATGTCCTTCAAATTCTCGCGCGCGAGTGCCGCCAGGCGTTCGTCGATCTCATAGGCGTAGACGCGGCCATTGGGACCGGTGAGCTCGGCCAGAATGGCGGTGTAATAGCCGGTGCCCGCGCCGATCTGGAGAACGGTCTCGCCTTCCTTGACGCCGCAGCCGCTGAGCCAATAGGCGTGCGCGCCGGGCATGCCGATATTGACGCCGCGCGCCGGATCCAGCGCCAGCAGCGCGTTCTGGTAGAGAAAGGCGGGATCGTCATCGGGCGTCACGACATAGGGATGGCCGCCGAACGAGATCGACCACGGCCCCGGCCCCGCGAAGGGCTCGCGCCTCACGTTGCGAAAGGCCTGCTCGAGACGTGGGTCCGTGGCCTTGGCCGCAGCGCAGATCAGCTGCGCGTAGAATGCGCGAAATTTGTCCGAACGATCGTCCATGTCGCCTCCTGATCGAGACGACGATAGCACAATCATTGCGATATTCGAGTGACCCTGCAACTGCAGATGTCGCGGATTCTAGCGTGCGCCCTTGCCCATCGCCCGCGCCGCGAGCGCGGCGAGCTTCGGATGACGGCGCAAGCCTTGCGCGGCATGATCGCGCAACACGAAAGGCAGCCCGCGCCAGGACAGAGCGACGCTGACATCGGTCAGCGGCACCGGCTCGGCGCCGAAGCGGCGCTTGTAATCGTGATTGCCGATGCTCAGATCGAAGCGCCGGACGCCCTGCGCATGCAGCGCCGCCATGGTGCGCTCGGTGACGAGCAGGCCCGGCGAGCAATTCGCCCATTGCCTGCCGGCATGACCGATCCGCAGCAAATAGTAAGTCGCGCCATATCTGATGCCGAAGGTGGTGCCGACGATGCCCTCGTCGCAGACGAGCGCCGAGATCACCGCATAGCCTTCCGCAACGCCCTGCCGGGCGACATCACGATAGAAGCGGGCATGGGCTTCGTCGTTGAGGACGAACCGCGAGCCAAGCTGCCGCATGCGCTCGTGCTGCTGCATGTCCATGACGCCGAGCAGCTCGTGCGCACGCGCAATGCCGGTCGCGATCTCGAACCGCGCACCAGCATGGCGGCTGAACACGCGCCAGCAACGCGGCATCTGCATGCGCTTGATCGAGGCCTGATAGTCCGAATAGTCGTCGCCGGTCAGAACGAGATTGCCGTTGAGCGAGCACGAGCCGAGCCGGCCGAGCGACACCAGCGGATTCTGCTTGGCACCGACATAGGCCGGCAGTTTCTTCAGGCGCAGCAGGTCGAAGCGATCAGGCGAGGCGCGCAAGCCATCGACCAGCGCCGCGCTGATCGCCTGGGCGCCGGCTGCATCGAAACTCGCGTCGCAAGCCAGGATCGGCGCGTTGTTGTCGGAGACGCCGAGATCGGCAAACTCGACGACACGGATGCCGCGCCTGATGTGGCTGAACATCGGCACCATCGCGATGTCCTTGCCGGTCGCCGAATCCGTGATGACGGCAATCAGCGGCGCGACGTCGTGAAAGGCCTGATACCAGGCACCTAGCCAGTAACCATGCTGGAACGCGGTGCGATACCCGGCGTTCAGGCGCAGAGCGGCCTGTCGCCAGTCACGCAAGAAATCGACTGAGATTCCCGACGTGCTGGACACCCGACCGTCTAGTGGCTCGACGCTGAGAAACGTCATTTGCGGGGCATACAGTTACTGAACGTGTCCAGATAGATTATGTTTTGTCGCAGACTACAAGTTACGTCGCTGCTTATCGTTAAGCCAATACCGTCGCAGTCTCTCGTGTACCGATATGAAACGGACGGCTGCGACAGATTGTCAGTGACGGGGTTGTATTTGCTCGACGCACTGGAACCTGGCCAGAAAATGCAGCCCGGCGACCGCAAGCGCGAACATGAACCAGACCGGATTCTGCCGCTCGAGCAGGAAGGTTTCGGTCGTCCCGAAATACAGGCCGAACAGCCAGATGGTCAGGAATAGCTTGCCCAAAGCACTGCTGCGGTTGTGGGCCTGGGCTTCGTGGAAATTGCGCAGCGGCGCGAGCACGAAGATGAGAATGACGAGCAGCAGGCCCGGCAGGCCAATGGTGACGGCGAGGTCGAGATAGCTGTTGTGGCTGTGCGCTGCGGACACTGCCCATTCCGAGCCCTGGGTGGTCTTCCCTTCCGCCGCGCCGTCCCAGAACGCCGCATAGCCATGACCGGTGATCGGCTTGTCCGCGACCGCCGAGAGCGCAAACTCCCAGACCTCGGCACGGCCGGTGAAGGTGGGATCGACCGGAAGCGCCCGGGTGATGCTGCCGAGCACCGGGGTCATGACGCTGCCAACCGTCAGCAGATTCATCGCGATCAGCGGCGCGAAGCAGATGATCCGCTTCAGCCACAGGCTCGGTGTGACATAGGCCAGCGATGCCAAGGCATAGATCGCAAGGCACAGCACCGACGATGTCTTGCCGCCGGTGAAGATCAGGAAGATGCCGGCCAACAGCGCGATCGCAGGCCCCATCACGAAGGAGCCCACGGCGGACAGGTAAATGCCGACATAGACCAGGATGGTCATCACCGGCGAAGCGATGTTCTTGTGGCCAAAGCTGCCACGCCAGTCGCCGGCAAGCTGCGGCTCGGTGATGTCGAGCGCGCTGTGGATCGAATATTGCGGGGCAAGGAAGACGCCGAGATAGCACACCGCCAGCAGCACCAGCGCGGCGCCGCCAAGGCACAGGTTGAAGCTCCGCGGCGTCGGCGGCAGCAGCGGCAGCAGGACGGCGAGCGTAGTTGCGCTGGCCGTGAGCGCAAAGCGCTGGATCGAGACCTCGCGGCTCTCGGAGAATGCGAGATTGACCAGCATCCAGCCGACGAGGCAGAGATGCAGCGGCGTGACCAGGCTTCTGAGCGAGGGCGCATCGGTGGTAAGGGTGAACAGAACCGCGACGGCGGCCAGCAGTCCGAACGAAATATAGGTCGTTGCCAATCGTCCGCTGACGATGGTGGCGACGTCGGGATTGCTCAAGTCTGGAAACGGATCGAGCGTGATCAGCACCAGAAGCAAAGCGATGACGGCAACCAGACAGCGCGAAGCGTTGACGACGTTGAGCCTCGCCAGCACGTCGCGCAGCGCGTGGCCGAGCGAGCGGGCCTCGACGTCAGTCATGTCTGCGGCGCTGCGATCCATGCCTCGAGGCCTGACGGGACGATGGGGACCTCCGAGGTCTAGCCCATCCCCGTTAACCATCCGTCAAGCAGCACACCGGGCTCGGCGGGAACCTGGCTCTGCCGTGCGACGCTGCGCGCGATCTCGTAATATTGCAGCGCGCGCTGCTCCAGCGTCAGGTTGTCCAGGATGTAGCCGCGCGGATCGAATCTGCCCGCGGTGCAGCCGGCCCAGAAATCGGTCCAGCGCTCCTCGAAGCCGGCGCGGTCGGCGAATTTGAGCCCGCAGCGATCGTCCCAATAGGGCACCGACGACACCGGCCCGAACTGCACCCGATGCGGATAATAGTCGGGATCCCGCCACGGGCCGCCGGGATCCCAGGCAAACACGGGCACCCCGGAGGACAGCGCCTGCTGATAGGCGATGCCCTGGCTCTCGCTCTGGCACAGGAAGATCATTGTCCGCGAGCGCGCCAGCGCGGCCTGGTAATCTTCCTCCTTGTAGCTGCCGTAGCGCAGCTCGGTGAACGTTCGGCCTTCCCTCACGAGCCGGGCGCGGACCGGCTCGACCAGCTCCGGCACGCAGCGCTCACGGTTCAAGCTGACCTTGTCGTAGAGCAGAACGTCGACGGTCTTGTCGCGCGGGCGCGACGGCGCCCAGAGTTCGGTATCGATGCCGACGGGCCAGGCTTCGGTCTCCGGCCAATGGGGCCGGTACATGTCGGCATACCAGTCGCCGGGCACCAGGAATTTCTTGACCGGAAGCCGCTTGAACAGCTCGGGATCGTCGAACGGATGGTTATAGGCGGCAACTCCGAGCAGGATCGGGTTCTTCCACGCGAATTTGTTCAGCAGGAAGGCGCGGCCGATGATGCACGCGACCTCTTCCGGGTGCTGTGCGACGTAGCCGTAGTCGTTGACGCGATAACGAATGCCGAGCCGGTCGAGCCCGGCACAGAGATTGAGGAACACGCGCAGCTGCCCGCTCATGCGCGGCTCGCCGAACAGCATCTTGCGCGCCATGCGCCGCAGATGGCGATCGCCGGGGAACCAGCGATCGTCCTTGTCCTCGAAGAAGAGGTTGAGGATCATGGCGTCGGGATCGTAATCGAATGTCTTTGCGGGCACTTGCATCCATCCGCGGCAATCAGGCCCGCATTCTCGCATGAGACCGGCCGTCGCACTTCTCGAAAGCTGCGACAGACTTAACGCCAGAGGGTTTAACGCTAATCTACGAAACTGGCGACGTCGGCGGCGTTGCAACAACGATTTGATCGTTATGCGGGTATCATCCGCGACGGCCGCACGAGGCGGCTGGTTAACGGATCCTTAAAGACGACGAGCCATCGCTTGACCCTCGCCGACGCCATGCTCGATACACCGGCCGCCGCGCCCGCGGTGACGGATGCGTGCGCCATGTCGCCCGCGGTTTCCGTCGTCATCCCCGCGAAAAATGCCGCGGCCTATCTCGGCGAGACCATCGCAAGCGCGCTGGCGCAAGCCGACGTCACCGAGGTGATCGTTGTCGACGACGGGTCGACCGATGACACCGTGGCAATTGTGAGATCTATCCGCGATCCCCGGCTGCGCCTGATGACGAACGACGCCACGGGCGTGTCGGCCGCACGAAATCTCGGCGCACGAACCGCGCGCGGAAATTGGCTGGTCTTCCTCGATGCCGATGATCGCCTGCGGCCCAATGCGGTGACGACGCTGCTGGCGGCAGCAAAGGCCGCGCCGCATGCGGTGCTGGTCTATGGCGATTACAACACGATCGACAGCGCCGGACGGAGGATCGGCCGCCGCGATTTGCTGAAAGGACGCCAAAAGCCCTCGGGCAACGTGCTGGAGCGCCTCGCCGGCGGAAATTTCATCGTCAACGGCGGGATCATGCTGATCCGCAGCGAGGCCTTCCGTGCCACCGGCGGCTTCGACATCTCGCTCCGCTATTGCGAGGACTGGCATTGCTGGTGCCGCCTCGCCGCAACAGGCGAGTTCGTCTATGTGCCAAAGCTTCTCCTCGACTATCGGCTTCACACGGCCAACACCATGAACGCTGCGGTGCGGACGCCGCAGGATTTCTTCCCGGCGGTGGCGCGCGTGTTCGACGATGAATTGATCCTCCGCAAGCTGCCGTCAGGTGCGGCGCCCCGGTTGCGGCAATCGGCCGAAATCCATCTCGTGACCTATGCGGCAACACAGGCGGTCCGCTTCGGGCGATATCGCGAGGCGCTTGGCTATCTCGGCATGGTCGGGCGGCGCTCGCTCAAGGCGATGCCGCGATCAGCAGTCAAGATCGCTCTTTCGTACTTTGGAATCTAGCGGCTGACGCGTCAGGAAACGATCTTCGAGGCCTCATAGGGCTTCGGATCGTAGCCCAACGCCGCGAGCGCAGAACCGACAGCCACCAGCACGGGGTGCATCGCGACGACCGCTTTCGATGACGTCAGCAGGCGAGCCGAGCGCACCAGCGACAGCGGCAACCGGGCCAGCGTTTGCGCAAACACGCGCACCCGCTCCGCCACACCCTGCGCAGCCTTGACCCGCACACGGTAGTTGATCACCCCGATGCGAAGACCGCGCCTGACGATCCAGCCGAAGCTGGTGCGGCTCTGCGGCACGGTCTCGGTGATGACGGCCTCCGCCGTCCAATGGAAAAGCATGCCGGCATTGCGGCCGCGATAGAAGAAATCGCAATCACCGCCGCCGAGAAAATTGAAGCGCAGATCGAAGGCGGGACTGCCGAGCCGCTCGAATGCCGCGCGCGTGATCAGGCAATTGCCGCAGCCATAGATCAGCGGCACGGCTCCAGTGTAGTCGTAGGTGGGACAGAACGCGGGATGACGCGCGAGCCAAGGCTGGCTGTCGTCGTCGAACACCGGGAGCACGGGTCCGCCGACCACGTCGGCACCGGTCGCCTCCGCGGTGCGGACCATCAATTCGAGCCAGTCGGGCGAAGCGATCTCGTCGTCGTCGATCATCAGGAAGCGGGTCGCGGCGGGAAACAGCGCCTGCGCCGTCTCGAACGCGGCGTTGATCGCCTGGCAATTGCCTTGCCGTTTCTCGATCAGGCAAACGCCTTGAAGCTTGCCGGAAGCGAGGTACTCCGCGGCCACCGGCGCGCTCGCGCGGCCTGCCGCATCGTTCTCCACCATCACCACCGCGAAAGAACGCGGCGTGCGCTGGTCGACGAGCGAGTCCAGCGTCAGCCGCAGGTGGTCGGGGCGGCGGAAACAGGGAATGCAGACGACGATGCCGACCGAAAGATCGATGACGCGCGAGCTCGCCGCGATCTCCCGGTTGGGATCGCGCACGGCATCCGAGATCCGGCTGGCGGACAAATCTGTCGGAATCAGCGTCATTGCGTTCTCAATGCCTGAGATATGTTGAAAAAGCCCTGCGCGCAGTGTCCCGCGACGGCACGGCCGCGCCGGACAGATGCGTCCCAAAATGGGCGGCCTGCTCGCGCGCTCAAACTGCACCGCGACGACAATGTCGCGGATATCAGGCGTTCTACCATGCGCTTAACCGCTTTCGCGTGTTTTCCCTGCGGATTCCTTTGCGCGTGATACTGCAATTCGCAGTCCATCACGCGCCAGCAGCGCAACATGGACGATGCCGTAGTTAACGTGGGGTCCGATTAACCCGACCCTAAGCACCGTGATTGGTGATGTGTCGCGGCATCAGATTTGCTCTTCGAGAGTCGCGAGATTTTTCCTGTAAATTTGAGTCGAACAAGCGCGGTTAGAAAAAAGATGAATAAGTCAGTCACGATCGAGTTCGCGACGACGGCCGAAGCCTGGGATCTCAAAGGTCCCGCCCCCCAGGCGCTGCTCGACCTCGCCGCCGTCGAGGCCCGCGACAGTCTGCTCGGCGTTCACGAGACGCGCCAGCGCTCGCCGCTGCTTGCCGCGCTCGACGACGCACTGATGAATGCCATGCTTCCGCGCCGCGGCGACGATCACGTCGTCCTGCGAAAGGCCTGAGCCCATGCGTGCGCAGCCTGGCCATCAAGCTGCGATGCCAGACGCGCGCGCGCCGCTGGGCGCGCACGGTAACGAACCGTTAATCACTGGGCGGCTGTCGGCGCCGAAGCGGCACAACGACGCGGCAAATGGCGGCCTGCGCTTAAACGCTTTGTTTGCCATTTCGGTGAATAGTCCCTCAATGAGTATGGTTAATTTTCCCTGTTGCGTTGATTGCGCGCCTATATCCCCGGTGCGAGGCGTAAAGCGAAGAGTAACCCCTCAGCCCGCGGCCGTTGGAATGAAAGCTGGGGACTATGCTCGACTATAACCAGCCGATTGATCGCGCGAGACAACCGACCGGTTCGGAGGCCTCGCAGCGGAAGTCCGAGGCCAGCTTCAACGTGCTGGAGCTCGTCAACCTGCTGTGGCGGCGCAAGATCGCGATTGCTTCCGCGGCGCTGATCGGCGCGTGCCTCGCCGTCACCGTCGGCAAGAGCCTGACGCCCCGCTACACCGCCACCGCCCAGCTTTACGTCGACCCGCGCGAGCTTCAGCTCGTCGATCGCGAGCTCACGCCGCGCGCACAGGACGTCTCCGGCATGTCCATGGTGGTGGAGAGCCAGGCACGCCTGATCACCTCCAACAGCGTGCTGCTGCAGGTGATCCAACAGGCCGGTCTCGACAAGGACCCGGAATTCGGCGGCGGCGACAGCAAGACGCTGACGTCCTCCCTGCTCAGCCTGATCGGCCTCCAGCCCCGCGCGCCTTCGGCCGCGGAAGCCAAAGAAGTGCAGCTTGCCGCGCTCGACGCGTTGAACAAGCACATCACGATCCGCAAGACCGAGAAGAGCTTCATCGTCGACATCGAGGTCTGGTCGATTGATCCGGCGAAGGCGGCGATGCTCGCCAACACCCTGACCAACACCTACCTGACGGAATCCCGCAACTCCCAGGCCCTAGCGGCGCGACGCGCGACCAGTGAATTGTCGGGCCGGCTGAAGGAGCTGCGCGAACGGCTGCGCAACGCCGAAACAGCACTTGCCACCTACAAGGCCCAGAACAATTTCGTCGGCACGCAGGACTCGCTGATCAGCGATCAGCAACTCTCCTCCAGCAACCAGCGGCTGTCCGCAGCCCGCGCGGCGACGATGGACGCGCAGGCGCGGCTGGACCAGATCGAGGCGAACAAGCGGACCGCCGCGGATGCAGGCGCGATTCCGGAAGCGCTGCAATCGCCGACGATCGCGAACCTGCGCGCCCAATATGCCGACGCGCGCAAGAAGTATGCGGAGCAGACCGCCGAGCTCGGACCGCGCCACCCCGCCCTGCGCCAGACCGAAAAGCAGGTCGAGGATCTCAAGCGCACCATCAACGAAGAGATCGAGCGCTTTGCGCTGTCCGCCAAGAACGATTTGACGCGCGCCCGCGACTACGAGGCTTCGCTCAACCGGGCGCTGGAAGTGCAGAAGCGGCAGAGCGTGCAGCTCAGCCAGGCCGCCGTGCGCCTGCGCGAGCTCGAGCGCGAGGCCGATGCCAGCCGCGACGTCTATCAATCCTTCCTCAAGCGCTCGCGCGAGACCGAGGAGCAGGAGACGCTCAACACGTCGGCGGCCCGCGTCATCGGCGAGGCCACGGTGCCGCAGCGGCGCTCGTTCCCGCCGGGCATGAGCCTGTTTGCGATGATCGGCTTCATCTTCGGCGCACTCGCGGCCGCCTGCTGGTTCGTCGCGGCCGAGCATCTGTTCAACGGGGCGACGGCCCCCGAACCGAACCGTCGCGAACGCGCGCCCGAACCTGACGTTTCCAAGCCTCAGGGCGAAGCCGCAGCACCTGCACCTGCACCGGCGCTTGCGCTGGTCGAGAAGCCCTTGATCGCGCGTCTCCAGGAGGCCGACGTGATCCGCACGCTCGGCGCCATTCTCGCCACCGGCGGCGGCGTCGATCTGACACGTCTCGGCTGGCCGACGCTGCGGCCCGGGTTTCCGCTGACGACGCTGCTCAACGCCTTTCGCGACATGCGCGCGGCGATGGTCCGCCGCGCCGGCGGCAAGACGACGCCGGTGATGGCGCTGGTCGGCGCCGGCGACACCGAACGCAGCGTGACTGCGCTGAACTTCGCCCTCGCAGCCGCGCGCGACGGCGGTCGTGTCCTGATGATCGACGCCGACCATGAGACGCTCATGCTTTCGAACAAGGTCAATCGCCCCGGCAAGAACGAGCCGGGCAAGCTTGGCTGGCTGTCGATCGGCAACAAGGCCGCGCGCGAAATCAAGACCGTCAGCGGCATCTCGGTGTTACCCGCTACCGAGAGCGACGCCGGCAAGGCCGCTAACGCCATCCGCAGGGCGATCGCCCAGGCGCGCTCGGCCGGTGGCTATGACCTCGTCATTCTCGACGGCCCCGCAATGCCGCTCTCCGCGACCGGCCGCAAGCTGCTGGATAGCGCCGACGCGCTGGTGGCGGTGCTGCCGACCAGCCTCGACATCAACGAGAGCATGGAAGAGATCCTGACCGCGCTCGGCGGCGCCGAACGCAAGCTCGTCGGCGTCGTGCTCGACGAACTCACCCCCGCAACCCAAACGCGCCAGCGAGGCAAACAATATGCTTGAGCGCCGCGTCAATCTGGAAGGTCGGGCCGCAACCGCCGAGGTGCCACGGATTACCGTCGGCGGCCTTCGCATGGCCGCGCTCGACCTGGAAGCAACCGCCGATTTCATGATCGAGGCAACCGATCCGCGTCACCGCATCGGCCGCCCGCTGTTTCTGACCTCGGCCAATGGTGAAGTGCTGGCGCGCTGCTCGACAGAGCCGCAGACCGAGCGCCTGTTCCGTGCCGCCGATCTGATCAATGCCGATGGCCAGCCGCTGGTGGCCGCCTCGAGGCTGCAGTCCTGGTTTCCCCTGCCGGAGCGCGTCGCCACCACGGACCTGTTTCATGTCGTCGCACGCAAGGCGGAGATTGCCGGCCGCAGCTTCTATATGCTCGGCGCCAGCGAGGAAGAGAACGCCGCAGCGGTCAGACGGGTCCAGAACATGTATCCGAAGCTCAGGATCGTCGGATACAGCCATGGTTATCTCCGTGGCGACGCACTCCGCGCCAAGGTCGAGGAGATAAACGCGCTCGCGCCGGATTGCCTGTGGGTGGCGCTCGGCGTGCCCTCGGAGCAGGCCTTCGTCGAAGAGTTCACGCCGCTGCTGACCAATGTCGGCGTCATCAAGACCTCGGGCGGCCTGTTCAACTTCCTGTCGGGCAGCCGCTCTCGCGCGCCGCAATGGATGCAGAGGATCGGGCTCGAATGGGCCTGGCGCACCTGGCTCGAGCCGCGCCGCCTGTTCTGGCGCTATTTGACCACCAACCCCCGCGCGATCTATCTTCTCTTCAGCCGCAACCGGCCCTTCAATCGCTGAACAAGGGTAGACAAACGACATGACCGACCGGCCGACTGTCCTCGTCACGGGAGGCGCGGGCTACATTGGCTCACATGCCTGCCGCGCCCTCGCCGCCGCCGGGTATCGGCCGGTCGTTTACGACAATCTCTCGACAGGTCATCGCAACTTCGTTGCCGGTGAGCTGGTGACGGGCGACCTGCTCGATGGCGCAGCGCTGGCGCGCACCTTTGCCGACCACAAGATCGTGGCGGTGATGCACTTCGCGGCCGCGAGCCTCGTCGGCGAGTCCATGACCGACCCGCAAAAATATTACGTCAACAACGTCCAGGGCACGTTGTCGTTGCTTCAGGCCATGCGCAACGCGGGTTGTCACCGCATCGTGTTCTCTTCGACCGGGGCCGTCTATGGCAATGCCGATTCCAAGGCGCTGCACGAGGATTTCCCCTGCGCACCGATCAATCCCTACGGTGCCTCGAAGTGGATGATCGAGCGGATGCTCGCCGACTACCGCGCGGCTTACGGCTTCGGCGCGTTCTGCCTGCGCTATTTCAATGCCAGCGGCGCCGATCCGGCCGGCGGCATTGGCGAATTGCGTGACAATGAGACCCATCTCATTCCGCGCGCGATGATGGCAATGCAGGGCCATGCCGAATTTGCCGTGTTCGGCGACGATTACGACACGCCCGACGGTACCGCGATCCGCGACTACGTCCACGTCACCGACCTTGCCGCGGCACACGTCGCGGCGTTGAAGCTCCTGGAAACGGGACATGCCGGCGGCAGCTTCAATCTCGGCACCGGTTCAGGCTTCTCGGTGCGCGAGATCCTGACCGCCATCCGGCAGGAGACCGGGCGCGAGGTGCCGCACACCATCAAGCCACGCCGGGCCGGCGATCCGACCTATCTCGTTGCCGACCCCTCGGCCGCGCGAAAGGTGCTGGACTTCGTGCCGCGCCATTCCGACCTGCCAACCGTGATCCGCACTGCCTGGGCCTGGCATCAGAAGGCGCATCCGCTGCGGTCGCGTTAAGCAACCGCAGCCGTCAGACGACAGCGCGTTTTCGCTTTGGCGCGGCGGTTTCCTCCACCACCGGCCCCGTCTCCGGCTGCAGCGGCGGCGCGACGGGCAGGACCATCGGCCGTAGCAGTTCGGCCATCTGGTTTGCCGGCAGCGGCTTCGCGATCAGGAAGCCCTGCATTTCGTCACAGCCATGGGTGCGCAGGAACGTCTCCTGCTCGGCGTTCTCGACGCCCTCGGCGACCACAGTCATGCCGAGCGCCTTGCCCATGCTGATGATCGCCTGCGCGATCGCCTGGTCCTCCGAATCCTGCGGCAGGTCACGCACGAAGGAGCGGTCGATCTTGATGGTGTCGATCGGGAAATGCTTCATCAGCGACATCGACGAATAGCCGGTGCCGAAATCGTCGATGGCGAGCCGAATGCCGCGGCTCTGAATCGCGTCGAGCACCTTCAGCGCGCGACCGACATTGCGCATCATCATGCTCTCGGTGACTTCGAGCTGGAGCAGCACCGGCGACATGCCGGAGGCCGCCAAGGCCTCGTCGACGTCCTGCAGCAGATGCTCGTCGGCAAATTGCCGCGGTGACAGGTTCACCGCCATCGACAACGGCAGCAGGCCACGACGCTGCCAGGCCATGGCCTGCGCGCAGGCCTCGTTCAACACCCAGCGGCCGATCGGCACGATCAGGCCGGTCTCTTCCGCCAGTGGAATGAATTGCGCCGGCGAGACGTTGCCGAGATCGGGATGGCTCCAGCGCAGCAGCGCCTCCACACCGGTGATCTGGCCGGTCTCCATGTCGACCTTGGGCTGGTAGTTCAGCGAGAACTGCTCGCGTTCGAGCGCCCGACGCAGCGCGCTTTCCAACGACAAACGCTCGATCGACTGCGTCTTCACTTCCTTGGAGAAGAAGCGATAGCCGTTCTTGCCGTCTTCCTTGGCGAGATACATCGCCATGTCGGCATTCTTGGTGAGCGTCTGGGCGTCGGCGCCGTTGGCCGGATACATCGCAATGCCGATCGAGGCCGTGGTATGGCACTCGTGGCCGGCGAGCTCCATGGGCTCGGCGAGCGCCGTCAGCAGTCCGGTGGCGATGCGCTGGACGTCGTCGATCTCGCCGCACTGGTCGAGGATCACGACGAACTCGTCGCCGCCGAGACGCGCCACCACGTCGCTTGCGCGCAGCGCATTGCGCAGGCGCGCGGCGACCTCGAGCAGCAGCAGATCGCCCGCCTCGTGGCCCAGCGAATCGTTGATGACCTTGAAGCGGTCGAGATCGATGAACAGGACGGCAAAGCTGTGATCGCCGCGCTGTGCGGTGCCGATCGCCTGGCGCAGCAGGCTGTTGAAGGTCTCGCGGTTCGGCAGGTTGGTCAGGCTGTCGTGCGACGCGAGATACTCGATCCGCTCGTCGGCCTTGTTCTTCTCGTCGGCGCGATCGAAATTCTCCATCGCAAACGAGACGTTGTCCGCAAGGCGCCGCAACAGCTCGACGAACTCCCCGGTGAAGGTGTCGAGCTCGGTGGACATGTAGATCATGACGCCGACGGACTGATCGTGCGTGATCAGCGGGAATGCCGCGCCGGAACGCGCGCCGTCGCTGCGGACGACGGCCTGGAATGCGGTCACGCGGCTGTCGTTGACATAGTCGTTGCTGACACAGGGCTGCCGGGTGCGGAATGCCGTGCCGCTCATGCCGCGGCCTTCGGGCCGGTCGGCGTCGATGGAGAGACGGACGTTTCGCGTGGTCTCGGCTGATGGTCCCGCGCTCGCGACGATCTCGAGCTGATCGCTGTCGGCCCTGGCCAGGGCAATGGTCGTCGAGGTGAACTTGCCGCCGGTGGACGCGGCCTGACACACCAGCTCGAACAGCTCGGTGCGCGACTTGGCACGCACGATCGCTTCGTTGGTAGCACTCAGGGCCGCGAACATCCGCGCCAGGCGCTCCTTCTGCGCCTCGGCCCGCGCCCGCTCCTCGGCCCGGTCGAAATTGTCGAGCGCAAAGGAGACGTTCTCCGCTAGGCGCCCCAGCAGCTGGATGAGATCGGGCGTGAACGTGCCTTCGTCCGGCGAGAGGAACAGCAGGACGCCGATGGCATCGGTGCCGTTCTTCGTCAGCGGAAAGCCGCCGCCGGATTTCGTGCCCTGGTCACGCGCGATTCGGCGCCAGTGCGCCGCCCGAACGTCCGTGAGAAGCTCGTTCGCGACGCAAGGCGCCTTGGTACGGAAGGCGGTGCCGGCCAGTCCGCGCCCTTCAACCTCATCGGCGGACGTCGCAAAACGCCATTGCTCGGCATGATGGCGGCATTCGCCCTTGGTGACGGCGATGTCGAGATGGCGTCCCGTCGGATCGACCATTGCGATCGTGGCCGACGAGAAGGTGCCGCCGAGAACGGCCGCGTCGCACACGGCTTCGAACAGTTCGGTGCGGGTCTTCACGCGCATGATGGCTTCGTTGGTCGCGCTGAGCGCCTCCAGCATGCCGCGCAGACGATTGCGCTGCATCTCGGCTTTCGCCTTCTCGTCCGCGCGGTCGAAATTCTCGAGCGCGAAAGCGACGTTGGCCTGGAGCCGTTGAAGCAACTCGACGAATTCCGGCGTGAACGTGCCGCGCTGCGGCGAGTTGAACAGAAATACACCCTCGACACGGTCGCCGTTGAACAGCGGCAGTGCCGCCGAGGATCCGATGCCGTTGCGGCGGGCATTGTCTTGCCAGGGCTTGGTTCGCTCGTCGGACATCACGTCGTTGCTGATGCAAGGCTGGCGCGTGCGGAAGGCCGTCCCCGTCAACCCGCGCCCCTCGGGCACCTCGTCGGAGGTGGACAATTTGAAGCCGCGGACGGTGTCCGCGTTCGGTCCGTAGCAAGCGACGACGCGGAGCAGCTCGGCCTGGTGATCGACCAGCGCAATGGTGGCCGAGGTGAACTTGGCGCCCTTCGCCGTCGCTGCGCAGACGAGGTCGAACAGCTCGGCCCGCGAATGCGCGCGCAGGATCGCCTCGTTGGTGGCGCTGAGCGCCGCATACATGCGCGAGAGGCGGTCCTCTTCCTCGGCGATCCGGGCCTTCTCGGCTTCACGGCCGAAATTGTCGATCGCAAAGCAGACGTTCTCGGCGATGCGCAGCATCAACGCGACGATTTCCTCGTCCCTGGCCCAGGATTGGCTGAGAAAGGACAGAATCACGCCGATGCTTTGGCCGCGCTTGATCAGGGGCGAGGCGATAACTGCAGCAACGCCCGTATTGATGTTGGTCTGCTCCCAGGGTGTTCCCTTGGTTCGGCGCGCGAGATCGCGTTCGACCTGGGGCCTCTGCGTGCGAAATACTTCGCCGGAAATTCCGCGACCGTAGGGATTTTCGGGATCGGTGGAGTAGCGGGTCTGGGCGACGATCTCCACGTTCTCGCCGGTGCCAGCAACAGGCTTCAGCCAATGCGAGTCCTGCTCCTTGAGCAGAACGAAGGTCGCGATCGACTTGCCGCCATGCACCGAAGCGTCGCACACGAGCTGGTACAGCTCCCGCTCGGTTTTGGCACGCAGGATGGCTTCATTGGTCGCGCTGAGCGCGCCGAACATGCGGTTGAGCCGCCGCGTTGCCCGCTCGCTGGCCTGCCGCGCAGTCTCGCGCGAGAAGTTCTCCAGCGCATAGGAAATGTTGGCCGACATGCGCTCGAACAGCGATACCATCTGATCGCTCAGCGAGCCGGCCTCGCTGCGGGTCACGAACAGCACACCGACGCTCTTGCCGTTGCAGAGAAGCGGCAGCGCCGCCGCGGCGCCGATGTTCGCCCTGGCTGCGCCCTCTCGCCATGCCAGCGAGCGCGGATCGTTCAGATAGTCATTGCTGATGCAGAGCTTCTGGCTGCGAAATGCTTCGCCGCCGACGCCCGAGCCCTCGGGCGCGTCAGCTTCGGTCGTGATCTTGAGCGCGCGCAGGCGCGCCACGTCATCACCGCGTCCCGCGGCAAAGCGCAAGTGACGGCCATCCGGCTCCACCAGGAACACGGCGACGGCCATGAAGTCCCCACTCGAAAACCCGGCGTCGCAGACCATCTGGTACAGCTCGTCAGGCGATTTCGCGTAGAGGATCGCTTCATTGATGGCGCTCAACGCCGCAAAGGTGCGCGCGAGTGTCGTCGGCACGATCTCAGCTCCCAGGCATCTCTGCCATTTTCTCCCAGGCCAGTTTATGAACGGGGATCGCCTAAGTGGTCGTTATTGCGCGCTGCAAACCCTCGATCAAAGTGAACGAGCTGCGAACGCCGGGTGCAAAACTTCCGGGAATACCGCCGCGCGGGAGGACTCTGCGACGAAAGGCGTGCTCTCTTTACGAATTTGCAGCCCTGTACTGGTTTACGGGAGATTGATATCGCAGCTCCGCTTTGAGACGATGGCTTGCAAGATGGCTTGCAACAAGCGGCCCGCTAAGGGCACCAGCCGAGGGAACGCCATGCCCATCGTCAAGGCCGATCGCCTTACGCTCGTCAGCGCTGCGCTGCTCCGCGCGGCCGGCGCCTCCGAGGAAGAAGCCGACGCCGTCGCGGTCGGCTGCGTCAACGCCAATCTCGCCGGCCATGACTCCCACGGCGTCATCGCGGTTCCGACCTATATCGACCGTATCAAGGCCGGGCACATCGTCCCCGGCGCCAAATGGACCATCGTCCAGGAATCGCCGACCACGACCGTGATCGACGGCCATTGGGGTTTTGGCTTCCACGTCAACGCCAAGGCGATGGCGCTGACGATCGAAAAGGCCAGGACGGCAAACGTCGCCGCCTGCACCGTGTTCCGGCAGAGCCATGTCGGCCGCCTCGCCGCCTATCCGCTGATGGCGATGCGCGAAGGCATGATCGGGATTGCCACCGCGGATTCCGGCCGGTCGCCGAAGCACGTCGCGCCGTTCGGCGGCAAGGAGGCGCGGCTCGGCACCAACCCGATCTCGATCGCGGTGCCGTCGGATCTCGAGGCGCCGTTCTACCTGGACATGGCGACCTCGGCGGTCGCGGCCGGCAAGATCCAGCTCGCGGTCGCTCGCGGCGAGGAGATTCCGACGGGGTGGATCATCGACGCCGGCGGGCGGCACACCACCGATCCCACTCAATATCGCAAGGGCGGCGCGCTGCTGCCGCTCGGCGGCACCGAGGGCTACAAGGGCAGCGGTCTCGCCGCCATGGTCGAGGTGCTCTGCGGCCTGCTCACCGGTCTCGGCTTCGGCGTCGAGCCGACAGGGCGGCACAATGACGGATGCTTCATGGCGGTGTTCAACGTCGCCGCATTCCGTCCGCTGAAGGAGTTCAAGCGCGAGGTCGCGGAGTTCGCGCAGTACCTGAAATCGACGCCGCCCTCGGAGGGCAGCAAAGGCGTCTACTATCCCGGCGAGATCGAGGGCGTGCGCGAGCGACAGCGCCTGCGCGACGGCATCGAGGTCGAGGATGCGACCTGGGAGAAGCTGCGCGCACTGGCGCGCGAATACAGGCTCGACACCGTCCTCGATCTGAGCTGAGGCAATCCGGAGAACAGCAGCATGAATCGGCAGATGGTCCTGGTCGGCTTCCTTCAGGCGCAGAACTGCACGAACTTGCCTAGCTCCTGGCGGCATCCGGACTCGCGCAGCGATTCGATGTCGGCGGACTATTACCAGGAGATCGCGAAAATCCTCGAAGCCGGCAAATTCCACATGGCCTTCTTCGACGATCGCCTCGCGATGCCGGACCGCTACGGCAACGACCATGCCCACACCGTCGAATACGGCATCCGCTGCGTGAAGATGGATCCGCTGATCGTGCTGACCACGATGGGCATGGTCACCGACAAGCTTGGCCTCGGCGCAACCTGCTCGACCACCTATTACGAGCCCTTCGATGTCGCCCGCCGCTTCGCGACGCTCGACCTGATGTCGGGCGGGCGTGCGGGCTGGAACGTCGTGACATCGCTCAACGACGGCGAGGCGCTCAACATGGGGCGCGACTCCCACCCCGAACATGATTCCCGCTACGACAAGGCCGACGAGTTCATGGAGGTCGTGCTCGGCCATTGGGACACCTGGGAAGACGGCGCGCTCATCATGGACAAAAAGAGCGGGCGCTTTGCCGATCCGGCCAAGGTGAAGCGGCTCGATCACAACGGGCCGTCCTTCAAGTCGCGCGGCCCGTTCACCGTGCCGCGCTCGGAGCAGGGCCACCCCGTCATCATCCAGGCCGGCGCATCCGGCCGCGGCCAGCGCTTTGCGGGCCGATGGGGCGAGGTCATCTTCACCGCCGCGCGCAACCTCGCCGCGGCCAAAGAGGGCTATGCGGCCGTGCGCAACGAGGCCGCAAAGGCCGGCCGCGATCCCGAACAGATGTTTCTGTGCAATCTGACGACGCCGGTCTGCGCCGCGACGAAGGCGGAAGCCGAGGACAAGATGGCCCTGATCAACAAGCTTCCGCTCGAAATCGACGCGCTGTCATTGCTCGCCGAGGCACTCAATTACGACTTCGCGTCCAAGGATCTCGACGAACCGCTGACGACGGACGAACTGAAGAGCATGCAGGGCATTCTCGGCATCCGCGACGGCGTGCTGAAGACTTCAGGCAACAGCAATCCGAGCGCGCGCGACTTCGTCACCTTCTCCGGCCGCGGCCAGGTGCACGACGCCATGGTCGGCGGGCCCAAGGAAATTGCGGACAAGCTGGAGGAAATGTTCGTCGAGCGCGGCTGCGACGGCTTTGTCATCGCCGCGACTTACGTGCCGGGCTCCTACGCCGATTTCGTGCAGCATGTCGTGCCGGAACTGCAGCGGCGTGGGCTGTTCCAGAGAGACTATCGCGGCAAGACGCTGCGGGACAATCTCGGCTTGAGCCGACCTGCCGCCGGTGCATGGAAGGTGCAGCCGCGCGACGCCGCGGAATAGCAACGAGGACAGACCATGCGCTGGCTGAAATTCACCGCCTCCGGCAAAACCTCCTGGGGCCTCGTCGAAGGCGACCAGGTGATCGCGGTCGACGGCGCCCCCTTCAGCGAATGGCGGCGAACCCCGCGCATGCATCCGCTGGCCCAGGTCAAGATCGAGCTGCCGTTGATCCCGCGCACCTTCTATTGCGTCGGCCTGAACTACCTGAAGCACCTGAAGGAAGCCGCCGACAAGCGCGGCGAGGTGCCGGCCGTGCCTGACAGGCCCGAGATCGGCTACCGCGCCCAGAATGCGCTGATCGCGCATGACGAGGATGTCGTGATGCCGTCCTTCGCAACCGAGAAAATCCACTACGAGGGCGAGTTCGTCGTCGTCATCGGCAAGAAGGTGAAGCACCTCACCGCAGCGAACGCGATGGACTGCGTGTTCGGCTACACCATCGGCAACGACGTCAGCGAGCGCTCCTGGCAGAAGGTCGATCGCAGCCTGTGGCGCTCGAAGAACGCGGACACATTCAAGCCGATGGGCCCGTGGATCGAGACCGAGGCCGATCTCACCAGGATGGAAACCATCGTGCGGGTGAACGGCAGGGAGACCAACCGCTTCGCTACCGGCGACATGATCTTTGGCGTGGTGCCGTTCCTGGTCGAGCTGACCAAGTACTTTACGCTGTGGCCGGGCGACGTGATCTGGATGGGCACGGACGGGGCGTCACCCGACATCAGGCACGGCGACGTCGTGGAGATTGAGATTACCGGCGTCGGAACATTGCGGAACAGGTTTGTGCGGGAGGGGCAGTCGGTCAGCTCGAGCCGGCCGACCGGCTCTTCACATGGTCGATGAAGGCGCGCAGCTTCGGCATGATCTGCCGATGGCTGGGATAGTAGAGAAACACACCCGGGGTCATCTGCGAAAATTGCTCCAGCACACGGACGAGCTTTCCCGCCGCGATGGCGCCGGTAGCCAATGGTGCGGGCACTTGCGCAAGACCGACACCTTCGATCGCGGCTCCCAGCATCGTCGGAAAATCGTAGGCAATGAACGGGCCCGACACCGCAATCTCGATCGAACGGCCGTTATCCGTAAGCATCCATGATGCAAGCGCGCCGTTCGAGCGCCGCAATCGCAAGCAGGCGTGGGCGCGCAGATCGTCCGGATGCTCGGGCCGGCCGGCCCGGTCAAGGTAAGCGGGACTGCCGACGACGATGAGCGGTAGCGGCTTGGTCAACCGCACCGCAATCATGTCGGGGGTGATGAACTGGCCCATTCTGATGCCGGCATCAAAGCCGCCGGCCGCGAGATCGACAAGTTCCTCCGTTGCGGCAAGCTCGACCTCGATCTCCGGATAGGCCCGGCAGAACGAGGCGATCAGCGGCTCGAGCAGGATCGGAACGACGGAGCGCGGGACGGTCAGGCGCAGCAGCCCGGCCGGCCGCTGACCGAGCTCGCGCGCAGCGCCGCTTGCTGCGACGAGCTCCTCAAAGGCCGGTCTTGCGCGCGCAAAAAATCTCTCGCCAGCTTCCGTCAGACCAACGCTACGGGTGGTGCGGATGAAGAGCGCAGCCCCGACACGCGCTTCGAGTGCGCGGACCGCCTGACTGATCGCCGAGGGCGTGACTCCAAGTTCAGCGGCCGCCCGCCGGAAGCTGCGGTGCTGAGCGACGCTGAGAAACGCCTCGACACCGTCGAGCGCTCCCTGCCTGACTGTGAAGTTCTGCTTCATAGCCTGTCAACATTATCGCGAATAGTCGCTCGTGGAAAGACGACCTACATCCGAACTGCACACGAGCCGCACCGGAGAAGCGAAACCGATGAAGGCAATCCGCAACGCCGTTCTGACACTCGCCCTCACATTGACAGGTGTTACCGCCATGACCGAACCATTCGCTGCCCAAGCACAAGCACAAGCGCTGTCGCCCACGACCACCGGAGTGATGGTCATCCTCACCGTCAAGGCGGGCATTACACGCGAGCAGATCATGGCTGTCATGCCTGATGAAATCAGGCAGACCGTCCAGCTCTATCTCGCTGGAAAAATCCGTGAATGGTATTCGCGATCAGACGGACGCGGCGCTGTCTTTCTGCTCGATGCGAGGGATGATGCCGAAGCGCACGCGATCATGGATGCACTGCCGCTCGCCAGGCAGGATCTGATCGACCACGAATACATCGCGGTCGGTCCGCTCATGCCACTTCGTCTGCTCATGGCGAAACCATGACCGGCCGCTGCCTCGCCCCCCGACCTGACGCACAATTACACGGAGATCCGAACGTGCCACCGGGCTTCAACCTTCCATTCGTCCTCAGTGTTGCCGGCGCCTTGCTGACAAGCGCGGTGGTGGCCTCCATCTACGTTTGGCCCTTTGTCCGTGCGATGCCGCGCCATGATGCGCTGAGACTTCTCGCAGCCTTCCATGCGTTCCGTTTCCTGGGTATGAACTTCATGGTCGCGGGGTTCGTCTCCCCGGAGTTGAGCCCGGATTTCGCCAGCGCGGTCGGATGGGGAGACGTCATCGCCGCCACTCTCGCGCTCATCTCAATGGCGGCGCTCTCCCGGCGATGGTCGATCGCCGTTCCGACGGTCTGGATCTTCAACGTCTGGGGTACGCTCGATCTCCTGAATGCGTATTACGTCGGCGCGACAAAGATTCAGAATCCCGGCCTGTTCGGCGCCGGCATTTATATCCCGGCCCTTTACGTGCCGCTGCTGCTGGTCAGCCACGTCCTTGTCTTCATGCTTCTGCTGAGGCCCGGATCGGAAGCACAGAGATCGTGACGCGACAAGCGGGCCTGCGCTGCATCCCGCCGGCTCGGTGTCCTCGGGTGGCAAAGCGACTTGTCCGCCGTAGCTCGCAGGGCGAAGGCGGAAGCGTGCCCACGATCTGTCGCCATCATTGATGGATCGTGGGCACGGCGCTACGCGCCTTTGCCCATCCTACAGCACTTCCCGTATCTCAAAACGGCAGTGCCACGCCGGTCTTGATTTCCTTCAGCACCACATTGCTGCGAACGTAGCGGATACCGGGAATGCGGAACATGAACTCGTCGAGGAAGCGGTTATAGGCGGCCATGTCCTGCACGACGACGCGCAGGTGATAATCGGCATCGCCCGTGGTCGCAAAACACTCCAGCACCTCGCGGCGCGTGGTGACGCGCGAGACGAACTCGTCGACGAATTTGGCGTCGTGCCGCTCCAGCGAGACATGGAGGATGGCGGACATCGCAAAGCCCGCCTGCTCGCGCGCGACCAGCGCCGCGTAGCCGCGGATGACGCCACTGTCCTCGAGCGCACGCACCCGGCGCCAGCAGGCGGAGGTCGACATGCCGACCTCGTCGGCCAGCTGCTGGTTGGTGGCGCGGCCGTCCTTCTGCAAATGGCTGAGAATCCGTGTGTCCTGATCTTCAATCATTGAAAGCCTCCAATACGATAGATTCTACCAAATTTTACCTCTCTCTGCAAAATCCTACCGAATTGCCCCTCCTACCGGGATAAATAGGTAAGACCTACCAGCCCTCCGGGCCTACCCTTCGCCTATTCGGCAGGATGCCGCGCGAGGTCCGCCATGGACGCCATTCCGTCACTCGACGCCTACGAGCTCTCCGACCGCTACGAGCGCGAAGAGGGCCGCGTCTTCCTCACGGGAACGCAGGCGATTGTCCGCATCGCGCTCGACCAGGCGCGGCGCGATCGTGCGAGCGGCCTCAACACCGCGGGCTTCATCTCCGGCTATCGCGGCTCGCCACTCGGCGGCATCGATCTCGAGCTGTGGCGTATTCAGGAACGTCTCGCGCGGGACCACATCGAATTCCTTCCGGCAGTGAACGAAGACCTCGCGGCCACCGCCGTGCTCGGCTCGCAGCAGGTCGAGACGCAAGCCGATCGCGAGGTCGAAGGCGTGTTTGGCCTCTGGTACGGCAAAGGGCCCGGCATCGACCGCTCCGGCGATGCGCTCAAGCATGGCAATGCCTATGGCGCCTCGCCGCATGGCGGCGTGCTCGTGGTCGCCGGCGACGACCATGGCTGCGTGTCGTCATCGATGCCGCACCAGTCCGACGTCGCCTTCATGAGCTGGTTCATGCCGACGCTGCATCCCGCAAGCGTCGGCGAATATCTCGAATTCGGCGAGTATGGCTACGCGCTGAGCCGCTTCTCCGGCATGTGGGTCGGCTTCAAGGCGATCTCGGAGATCGTCGAGTCCGGCGCCTCCGTCGCGCTGCGCCCATCACGCAGCTTCCGCATGCCCGACTTCACGCCGCCGCCGGGGGGCCTGCACTACCGCTGGCCCGATCTGCCGGGTCCGCAGATCGAGGAGCGGCTGGAGGCGAAGAAGCACGCGGTCTACGCCTTTGCAAAGGCCAATCCGATCGATCGCCACATCTACGACATTGCCAACGCGACCTACGGCATCGTCACCACCGGCAAGGCGCATCTTGACCTGATAGAAGCATTGCGGCTGATGGGCCTCGATGAAGCCGCCTGCCGCAACATCGGCATCGACATCTACAAGGTCGGCATGGTCTGGCCGTTGGCGCTGCACGACGCCATGGATTTCGTGAAGGGCAAGCGTGAGATCCTCGTGGTCGAGGAGAAGCGCGGCATCATCGAGAGCCAGTTCAAGGAGTATTTCTACGACTATCCCGGCACCAAGCCCGAACGCATGGTCGGCAAGCACGACGAACGAGGGGCGCGGCTGATCTCCTGGACCGGTGAATTGTCGCCGCGAGGGTTGGCGTCCGTGTTGGCACGGCGGCTCGATCCGCTGTTTCCGGGGCTCAATCTTGCCGCACGCGCGGCCGCGCTGCTGCCCGAAGCCGCGCGCACGATCAACGTGTCAGGCGCGACGCGCACGCCTTATTTCTGCTCCGGCTGCCCGCACAACACCTCGACAAAGGTCCCGGAGGGATCGAAGGCGCTGGCCGGGATCGGCTGCCATTTCATGGCGAGTTGGATGGACCGCGAGACGTCCTCGCTGATCCAGATGGGCGGCGAAGGCGTCAATTGGGCGGCGTCGTCACGCTTTACCGGCCACAAGCACGTGTTCCAGAATCTGGGCGAAGGCACCTACTACCATTCCGGCTCGATGGCGATCCGGCAGGCGATCGCGGCCAAAGCCAACATCACCTACAAGATCCTGTTCAACGACGCCGTCGCCATGACCGGCGGCCAGCCGGTCGACGGTCCCGTGAGCGTGCAGGCCATTGCGCACAGTGTCCGCGCCGAGGGCGTGACCCGCATCGCGCTGGTGTCTGATGATCCCGAACAATTCTCACCTGCCGACCTGCCCGGCGGCGTCACCATCCATCCGCGCGAGGAAATGGACGCCGTGCAGCGCGAGCTGCGCGACGTCTCCGGCGTCTCGGTGCTCATCTATCAGCAGACTTGTGCGACGGAGAAACGGCGTCGGCGCAAGCGCGGACAGATGACCGATCCCAAACGCTTTGCCTACAT
This sequence comes from Bradyrhizobium sp. T-1, assembly GCF_053592855.1. Lineage (NCBI taxonomy): Bacteria > Pseudomonadati > Pseudomonadota > Alphaproteobacteria > Hyphomicrobiales > Nitrobacteraceae > Bradyrhizobium > Bradyrhizobium sp. T-1. Next base: position 7,444,202 of record NZ_CM132115.1, read on the forward strand.
CAACGACCTCGTCTGCGAAGGCTGCGGCGACTGCTCGGTCGAGTCCAATTGCCTTAGCGTCGAACCGAAGGAGACGCCGTTCGGCCGCAAGCGCCAGATCAATCTCTCGGCCTGCAACAAGGACTTTTCCTGCCTCAACGGGTTCTGCCCGAGCTTCGTCACCGTCGAAGGCGCGACGCGCCGAAGGAAGAGCGCAAGCGAAATCGACGCGATCGGCCGTGCCGCCACGCTTCCGCTCCCCGCCCCTGCAACGCTCGATCGGCCCTACGACCTGCTCGTGACCGGCGTCGGCGGCACCGGCGTAATCACGGTCGGCGCGCTGATCGGCATGGCCGCGCATCTGGAACGCCGCGGCGTCTCGGTGCTGGACTTTACCGGCTTTGCACAGAAGTTCGGCCCCGTGCTGAGCTACATCCGCCTGGCCGAGAGCCCTGAGGCGCTGCATCAGGTCCGCATCGACCAGGGGGCGGCCGACGCGCTGATCGGCTGCGACCTCGTCGTCAGTTCCTCACCAAAGGCGTCGGGTACCTATCGCCGCGGCACGCGCGCCGCAATCAATACCGCGGAGATGCCGACGGGCGACGTCGTCCGCTTCCGCGACGCCGACCTCGCTTCGCCTGCCCGCCTGCGCGCAATCCGGCAGGTCATCGGCGACGGCAATATCGACACGATGAACGCGAATGTGCTGGCCGAACGCCTGCTCGGCGACGCCGTCTATGCCAACATCATCATGCTAGGCTTTGCCTGGCAGCGCGGGCTGGTGCCGATCTCGCTGCAAGCGCTGCTGCGCGCGATCGAGCTGAACGGCGTCGCGGTCGAGCGCAACAAGCAGGCTTTTGCCTGGGGCCGGATCTCCGCTGCCGATCCTGACTTCTTACCAAAGACGGAGGCGGCGCCAAACGCCGAGACATTCGACCAGCTCATCGCCCGGCGTGCGGATTTCCTCACGGCCTACCAAGACGAAGCCTACGCGGCGCGCTATCGGGCGCTCGTCGCAACAGTCCGCGATGCCGAAGCCGTCCTCGACAGCGAGGCGCTGACCGAAACCGTCGCGCGCACACTGTTCAAGCTGATGGCCTACAAGGACGAATACGAGGTTGCGCGCCTGCACATGCAGAGTGGTTTCCTCGACGAACTGAAGCGGGAATTCGAAGACGGCTTCAGCATCAAATATCATCTGGCGCCACCATTCCTGCCGTCCAGCCACGACGCGCGCGGCCGGCCGCGCAAGCGCGCCTTCGGCCAGTGGATCCAGACGCCACTGGCCATGCTCGCGAGGTTGAAGCGGCTGCGCGGAACGCCGTTCGATCCGTTCGGCTATACCGCCGAACGGCGCACTGAGCGCGAGCTGATCGGCTGGTACGAGGGAGTGATCGCACAAATACTCGATCGGCTCGACACGGCTGATCTTTCCGATCTCGTCACCATCGCCAAAGCCCCGATGGAGATCCGCGGCTACGGCCCGGTAAAAGACGCCGCGATCGCGAAGGTGAGATCCCAAGTCGAGCGGCTGCTCGCCGGTCTGACGGCATCTGCGCCGGCAAAGATGCGCGCCACCGGTTGACGTGACGTCACCGAGGTGTTCGGGTGGCTCCCTGATGGTTGCTGCGACACCGTCGGCTGATCTCACGAATACGGATTGATCAGCTTCTGCTGCTCGGCGCTGTGATGCACGAGCATGTCGATGAAAGTCCTGACCTTCGCCGACAGATGATGACGATGCGGATAGACCGCGTTCATCGACATCTCGACCGGCCGATATTCCGGCAAGAGGCGCACCAGCCGGCCGGCATCGAGATCGTCGCCGACCAAAAATCCGGCCGCCAGACTGACGCCTGCTCCTTGCAATGCCGCCTCCCGCAGGGCTTCGCCGCTATTGGTGATGAGATTGCCCGAGACACGCACCAAGGCGGGCGTGCCCTTGCGATCGAAGAAGCGCCATTCGTCGAAGGGGTAGTTGATGTGGCGCACGCAATTGTGTCCGGCAAGTTCTTCAAGCGTCTGCACGCGTCCATGCGCCTCGATATAGGAATGCGAGCAGCACAGCACGTGCCGCCAGGTCGCAAGGCTCCGCACGATCAGGCTGGAGTCGGGCGGTGCGACCATGCGCAAGGCGAGATCAAAACCTTCTTCGATCAGGTCGACATTGGTCTCGCCCATGCGCAGGTCGACCTTGACCTCCGGATAGGTCGCGAGGAATTCGATCATCACAGGCGCGACGAACGGAACCATATGGGTGGCGGTGTGGATGCGCAGCGTGCCGCGCGGCGCCGATTGCAGCGCGCCGGCGATGTCGTCGGCCTGTTCGAGATCGGCGAGGATCTGGGTCGAGCGGTCGTAATAGGCCTTGCCGATTTCGGTGAGGCTCACCTTTCGCGTGGTGCGGTTGAGCAGCCGGACGCCGAGCCTGTCCTCCAGCGCCTGGACGTGGTTGCTCACCATGGTCGTCGACATGTTCAGACGGCGGGCGGCGGCGGAGAAACCACCGTTTTCGACCACGCGGACGAAGGCCGTGAGGCTGGTGAAGCGGTCCATGGCTTGGGGCTCCGATTATCCGCCATTGCTGGATAATGCTTCCATCAATTCCGGGATTATCACAACCGCCGGGACAACGCATCTTGCACGCATCAAGAGCGCACTGTCCGAAGCAGGCGCATGAAAGTTCCGAGGGCGCCATGTCGAACGCGACTTATACCGCTGAAACCACTAATAAAATCAGGCTGAAGCCGTCCCGTCGGGCGATCAAGCGAGCGGCCCTCGGGCTGGCGCTGGCTCTCGGCGTCGCGGTCGCGGGCGACTTTGGCTACGATTACCTGACGACCGGCCGTTATCTGGAATCGACCGATGACGCCTATGTTAAGGCCGACTCCACCATCATCGCCCCAAAAGTGTCGGGCTACATCGCAAAGGTGCTGGTCGGTGACAACGAGAAGGTGAGAGCCGGCCAAGTGCTGGCCAGGATCGACGACCGCGATTTCAAGGCCGCGCTCGGCCAGGCCCGCGCCGACGTCGCCGCAGCCGAAGCCTCGGTTCGCAATCTCGATGCCCAGCTCGAACTGCAACAGCCGATCATCGAGCAGAGCACCGCCGACGTCACGGCGGCCGACGCCAATCTGAAATTCGCGCAGGAAGAGCGCGCCCGCTACGACGATCTCATGAAGTCAGGCTCCGGCACGATCCAGCGGGCGCAGCAGACCGACGCGACGCTCCGCGCCAGCAACGCGCAATTGCAGCATGCCAAGTCGGGCCTCGTGGCGGCGCAGCGCAAGGTCGACGTGCTGACGACGCAGCGGGCGCAGGCGACGGCGCAGCTCGATCGCGCTCGCGCCGTCGCGGACCAGGCTGAGCTGAACCTGTCCTATACCGAGATCACCGCGCCTGTCGACGGCACGGTCGGCGCCCGCAGCTTGCGCGTTGGCCAGTTCGTGCAGGCCGGCACGCAATTGATGGCTGTGGTGCCGCTCGATGCGGTCTATGTGGTCGCGAACTTCAAGGAGACCCAGCTCACGCATGTGCGCGCGGGTCAGCCGGTCGAGCTGCATGTCGACAGTTTTCGCAATCGCACGCTGCATGGTCATGTCGACAGCCTTTCGCCGGCGAGCGGACTTGAATTCGCGCTGCTGCCGCCGGACAATGCCACCGGCAACTTCACCAAGATCGTGCAGCGCGTGCCGGTGAAGATCGTGCTCGATGATCACAGCCTCACTGGGCTGCTGCGGCCCGGCATGTCGGCAGTTCCGACCGTCGACACCAAGGCAACTGTGCTGGCCGAACGTGAGAGCACCAAGCGCGTCGCCGACAACGCGCCGCGCGCGAATGGCGGCTGACCCGGAAAGCCGGCAGAATTATCAAGTCCTGCCGGACGATCCTTCCCAGACTTCCGCGATTATCGAAACGATCCGCCTAACGCATCCTGTCTCCGTCAACGAGACGAGGCTTCCATGAGCACGCTCCAAACGACCCTCAACGCCGCGTCCACCGCCGATCTCCCCGCCCCGGCCGCTGCGCCGGCGACCTCGGCGGTCTCCGCCAAGACCTGGATCGCCGTGATCGGCGCCACGCTCGGTGCGTTCATGGCGGTGCTGAACATCCAGATCGTCAACGCTTCGCTGGCCGACATCCAGGGCGCGATCGGCGCCGGCATCGACGACGGCGGCTGGATCTCGACCTCCTATCTGATCGCCGAGATCGTCGTGATCCCGCTCTCCGGCTGGCTCGCGCAGGTGTTCTCGATCCGGATCTATCTGCTGACCAACGCGATCCTGTTCCTGTTGCTGTCGGCGGCCTGCGCGCTGGCGCAGGACCTGCCGCAGATGATCGTGCTGCGTGCGGTGCAAGGCTTCACCGGCGGCGTGCTGATCCCGATGGCCTTCACGCTGATCATCACGCTGCTACCGCGTGCCAAGCAGCCCGTCGGCCTTGCGCTGTTCGCGCTGTCGGCGACGTTCGCGCCGGCAATCGGCCCGACCATCGGCGGCTATCTCACCGAGAATCTCGGCTGGCAGTACATCTTCTACGTCAACCTCGTACCGGGCGCGGTCATGGTCGGCATGCTCTGGTATGCGCTCGACGCCAGGCCGATGAAGCTGTCGCTGCTGCGCGACGGCGACTGGGCCGGCATCATCACCATGGCGATCGGCCTCTCCGCACTGCAGACCGTGCTGGAGGAAGGCAACAAGGACGACTGGTTCGGCTCGCCCTTCATCGTCAAGCTCAGCGTGATCGCAGCGGTGGCGCTGACCGCGTTCCTGATCATCGAGCTCACCGTGAAGAAGCCGCTCTTGAATCTGCGCCTGCTGGTCCGCCGCAATTTCGGCTTCGGCATGCTCGCGAACTTCCTGCTCGGCATCGCGTTGTACGGTTCGGTATTCATCCTGCCGCAATATCTGTCGCGCATCCAGGGTTACAACGCCGAGCAGATCGGCACCGTGCTGGCCTGGACCGGCCTGCCGCAGCTGATGCTGATCCCGCTGGTGCCGCGCCTGATGCAGAGATTCGACGCGCGGATCATCATCGGTATCGGCTTCGTGCTGTTCGCCGGCTCGAACTTCATGAACATCTTCATGACCAACGACTACGCCGCCGACCAGCTGTTGTGGCCCAATGTCGTTCGCGCCATCGGCCAGGCGCTGGTGATGGCGCCGCTATCGGCGGTCGCGACATCAGGCATCGAGCCGGAGAATGCGGGCTCGGCCTCCGGCCTGTTCAACATGATGCGCAATCTCGGCGGCGCCGTCGGCATCGCGTTGCTCCAGACCGTGCTGACCAAGCGCGAGCAGTATCACTCCAACGTGCTGATGCAGTCGGTCTCGGTGTTCGAGCAGGCTACCCGCACGCGACTGGAACAACTCACGCAGTATTTCATCAATCACGGCGTGCTCGACCGTGCGGACGCCGCGCATCGTGCCTATGTCGCGATCGGTCATACCGTGCAGAAGCAGGCTTACATCCTCGCCTTCAGCGACACCTTCTATCTGCTCGGCATGGCGCTGATCGTAGCCCTGATTGCCGTATTCTTCCTGAAGAAGCCCGGCCAAACGTCGGCCGGCGGAGCCCATTGAGATCAACCCCGCAAGCAAGGAGAACGACCATGAAGCCCCGCATGAATTTCTACCAGGCCGCCCCCGACACGATGAAGGCGCTGATGGCGCTGGAGGAGCAGATCCAGTCGACGGGATTGGAGAAATCGCTGATCGAGCTCGTCAAGATCCGGGCCTCGCAGATCAACGGCTGCGCCTTCTGCATCAACATGCACACCGAAGACGCGCGCAAGCGTGGCGAGACCGAGCAGCGCATCTACCTCCTCAATGCCTGGCGCGAGTCGCCGCTCTACACCGACCGCGAGCGCGCCGCGCTGGCCTGGACGGAATCGGTGACGCTGATTTCCGAGACCCACGCGCCCGACGATGTCTACGAGCAGGTCCGTGCGCAGTTCTCCGATGCAGAGACGGTGAACCTGACCATGCTGATCGGCGCCATCAACGCCTGGAACAGGATCGCGATCGCGTTCCGCGCGGTGCATCCGGTGAAGGTCAAGGCGTCGGTGGCGTGAGGAGCGCGGCAGCGGCGTGATGCGCACAACATCGCCTCCACATTCGCAGCTGTCATGCCCCGGCTTGACCGGGGCATACGCCGCGGCCTCTCGGTTCAATAACAAACGTCTCTGGGATACTGGATCGCACGACTTGAGCCGGGCGATGACAGCGAGGGAGGACGTGGGCGCGCTTCGCTTTGCCCCCTAGGATAGCGGAGTGTGCCGCCTAAACCGCCGTCGCCTTGGCGAACTCCACGTAGATCTCGCGCAGCCGCGCAGCCATCGGACCGGGCTTGCCGTCACCGATCTTCTTGCCGTCGATGGCGATCACCGGCTGCACGAACAGCGAGGCCGAGGTGGCGAAGGCTTCCTTCGCCGCGAGCGCCTCTTCCACGGTGAAGGAACGCTCCTCGACGCGGAGCTGGCGCTCTTCGGCGAGTGCGACCACGGCCTTGCGGGTACAACCCGGCAGGATCGCGTTGGAGTTCTGGCGGGTGACGATCACATCGTCCTTGGTGAGGATGAAGGCCGTCGACGAGCCGCCTTCGGTGACGTAGCCGTCCTGCAGCATCCAGGCCTCGCCGGCACCGGCTTCCGCCGCAGCCTGCTTCGCCAGCACCTGCGCCAGCAGCGCCACGCTCTTGATGTCACGCCGTTCCCAGCGGATGTCGGGCACCGTGATGACGTTGATGCCGGTCTTGGCCGAGGCCGCGTTGATGATGTCCTTTTCGGAGGTGAACATCACTAGGCTCGGCCTGACGTCGTCCTTGGGAAAAGCGAAGTCGCGGCCCTTGTCGGCGCCGCGGGTGACCTGGAGATAGACGAGGCCGTTCGCGAGCTTGTTGCGGGCGATGAGCTCCTTCTGGATCTCGGTGATGCGCCCGACCGTCTCCGGCAACTTCAACTTGATCTCGCCGACCGAGCGCTCCAGCCGCGCCAGATGCGAGGCATTGTCGATGAGCTTGCCGTCGAGCACGGCCGAGACTTCGTAGATGCCGTCGGCAAACAGGAAGCCGCGGTCCAGCACCGAGATTTTCGCGTCCGAGAGCGGGACGAACGAGCCGTTGACGTAGGCGATCGAATCCAAGGCTGGTCTCCTGGCGGGAATGGGATTTATCCGTCCCTATACGGGATTTGCCCCGTCCGATAAACCCTCGATCCGTCATTCCGGGGCGGCGCGTAGCGACGAGCCCGGAATCCATAACCCCGGCTGGTGGTTATGGATTCCGGGCCTGGCCCTTCGGGCCATCCCGGAATGACGGCGGAGACTAATGCGACAAAATCTTCGACAAGAACTTCTGCGCGCGGTCGCTGCGGGGCTTGCCGAAGAAATCGTCCTTCGGGGCGTCCTCGACGATCTCGCCGCGATCCATGAAGATCACGCGGTTGGCGACCTTGCGGGCAAAGCCCATTTCGTGCGTGACGACCATCATGGTCATGCCTTCGCGGGCGAGATCGACCATGACGTCGAGCACCTCGCTCACCATCTCGGGATCGAGCGCCGAGGTCGGCTCGTCGAACAGCATCACGATCGGGTCCATCGCAAGCGCACGGGCGATGGCGACGCGCTGCTGCTGGCCGCCGGAAAGCTGCGCCGGAAATTTCTGCGCATGCTCCTTCAGGCCGACGCGCTCCAGAAGCTGCATGCCCTTCGTCAACGCCTTGTCGTGGGAACGGCCGAGCACCTTCTCCTGCGCGAGGCAGAGATTGTCGATGATCTTCAGATGCGGGAACAGCTCGAAGTGCTGGAACACCATGCCGACGCGCGAGCGCAGCTTCGGCAGATTGGTCTTGGGGTCGTTGACCTTGGTGCCATCGACCGAGATGTCGCCGCTCTGGAACGGCTCGAGTGCGTTGACGCATTTGATCAGGGTCGACTTGCCCGAGCCGGAAGGCCCGCAGACCACCACCACCTCACCCTTGGTGACGCTGGTGGTGCAGTCGGTCAGCACCTGGAAGGTCGGGGTGTACCATTTGTTGACGTGGCTGATTTCGATCATGACCGACTTGCTCTAGCGGATGATGGCGATGCGCGCCTGGAGGCGGCGAACGCCGAAGGACGCGATACAGGAAATGGTGAAGTAGACGATGGCGGCAAACAGGTACATTTCGACCAGACGGCCGTCGCGCTGCGCGACCTTGCTGGCGGCACCGAGGAAGTCCGTAATCGACAGCACGTAGACCAGCGAGGTGTCCTGGAACAGCACGATGGTTTGCGTAATCAGCACCGGCAGCATGTTACGGAACGCCTGCGGCAGCACGACGTATCGCATGCTCTGCGCGTAGGTCAGGCCGAGCGCGCTGGCGGCGGCCGGCTGTCCTCGCGAGATCGACTGGATGCCGGCGCGCATGATCTCGGAGAAGTAGGCCGCCTCGAACATGATGAAGGTAATGAGCGAGGAGGCGAACGCACCGACGCTGATCGGCCGCGAGGCTCCGGTCAGCCACTGCCCGATATAGGGCACCAGGAAGTAGAACCAGAAGATCACCAGCACCAGCGGCAGCGAGCGCATGAAGTCGACATAGAGGCCGGCGATGCGCCCGAGGGTCTTGAGGCCGGAGAGCCGCATCAGCGCGAGCGCCGTGCCGAACACCAGACCGCCGAATGCAGCTAGCGCCGTCAGCATCACCGTGAAGCTCATGCCCTCGTAGAACAGATAGGGCAGCGCGCGGATGATGACGTCGAAATCGAAATTGCTGAACATGGCGCTATTTCCCCGTGATGTAGCCGGGGATCGCGACGTAGCGCTCGAGGAAGCGCATCGCGGTCACGACAACGGCGTTGACGAGGAGATAGAGCAGTGTTGCGGCGGTGAAGGCCTCGAACACCTGGAACGAGAATTCCTGCATCGAGCGCGCCTGGCCGGTCAGCTCCAGCAGGCCGATGGTGATCGCGACCGCGGTGTTCTTGATGGTGTTGAGGAACTCCGAGGTCAGCGGCGGCAGGATGATCCGGAACGCCATCGGCAGCAGCACGTAGCGATAGCCCTGCACCGTGGTCAGCCCCAGCGCAGTCGCGGCCATCTTCTGCCCGCGCGGCAGCGAGGAAATGCCGGCCTGCAATTGCACCGCGACGCGCGCCGACATGAAGAAGCCGATGCCGATCGCCGCCGTCCAGAACGGGGCATTCGGCAATTGCTTCAGCCACAGGCCGGCAGATTTCGGCAGCAACTCCGGCAGCACGAAGAACCACAGGAACAGCTGCACCAAGAGCGGCATGTTGCGGAAGAATTCGACGTAAGCGAAGCCGAACCAGTTCGCGCCTTTCGACGGCAGCGTGCGCATCACGCCGACGATCGAGCCGGAGATCAGCGCGATGACCCAGGCCAGCGCCGCGGTCTCGAGGGTCAGCACCAGTCCCGACAGCAGCATGTCGAGATAGGTGCCGGTCCCCATCGGGTTCGGCTGGAAAAAGATTCCCCAGTTCCAATTATAGTTCACGTGTCCCCCGCGCGAACGCGCCAATCAGAGATGTCCTGGCGCTTATGCAAATGTCCGGCCACTCTGGTGTCAAGAGTGGCCGGACATGATCCCGATCGAAAGATCGAGGTTATGTCTTACTTATAGTCGTCCGGGTTCGGCGAGTCCGAAGGTTTTGCGAACTCGTTCTTCAACTCGGTGGAGATCGGGGTGTTGAGGTTCAGGCCCTTCGGCGGGATCTTCGCGGTGAACCACTTGTCGTAGATCTTCTGGCCTTCGCCCGAGGTGTAGAGCGCAGCGGTCGCCGCATCGACCACCTTCTTGAACGGCGCATCGTCCTTGCGCAGCATGATGCCATAGGGCTCAGGCTTGGAGAACGCGTCCTTGGAGATGACGTAGTCGCCCGGCGACTTCGAGCCGGCGACGAGGCTGGCGAGCAGGATGTCGTCCATCACGAAGGCGACGGCGCGATCGGTCTCGACCATCAGGAAGGCTTCGGCGTGGTCCTTGGCCGGGATGATGTTGGCGCCGAGCTTCTTTTCGACGTTGGCTTCGGTGAGCTGCTTGATGTTGGTGGTGCCGGCGGTGGAGACCACCGTCTTGCCCTTGAGGTCGTCGATCGACTTCAGCCCGCTCGACTTCTTGAAGACATAGCGGCTGGCGGTCAGGAAGTGGGTGTTGGTGAAGGCGACCTGCTTCTGGCGCTCGGCATTGTTGGTGGTCGAGCCGCATTCGAGGTCGATGGTGCCGTTCGCCATCAGCGGGATACGAGTCGCCGAGGTGACCGGATTGAGCTTGACCTCGAGCTTGTCGAGCTTGAGCTCCTTCTTCACGGCGTCGACGACCTTGTAGCAGATGTCCATCGCAAACCCGACGGGCTTCTGGTTGTCGTCGAGATAGGAGAACGGGATCGAGGAGTCGCGGAAGCCCAGCGTGATGGCGCCGGTGTCCTTGATGTTCTTCAGCGTGCCGGTCAGCTCCTGGGCCCCGGCCTGGCTGACGGCGAAGGTCGCGGCGAGCGCGAGGCCGATGCTACGGAAATGTTTCACTTTTTTGTCCCCTTTCAGGATGATGCGGCCGGATGCAAGCACAAATCGGCCCGGATTAGAATGTGACTTTCGGCTGGATCGCAGCTCAGGTTAATGGGCTCAGGTCAGCGGCTTTGGTAATTCCCCGAGATCCCAGAACAGGCCCGCCATCACCGTCAAGGCCTCTTCGGTCAACGGCAGCAGGATGTGCTCATTGGGCGCATGCTGGGAGCAGCCGGGATAGGAGTGCGGGACCCAGATCGTCGGCAGGCCCAGAACTTCCGAAAACACGTCGTTCGGCAGCGATCCGCCGAAGTTCGGCAGCACCGCCGGCGCCTTGCCGGTGGTGTTTTGGACGGAATCAGCCGCCCATTTGATCCAGGGGCTGTCGAAATCGGTGCGCGAGGCGGCAAAGCTCTGGGCTGCCCGCACCGCAACCATCGGAAAGCCGCGTTCGACCAGATGCGCGCGGACGGCGTCAATCAGGCCATCGACCTTGGTCCCGACCACGAAACGCAGTTGCAGCACGGCATTGGCTTGGCCGGGAATGGCGTTCGCCGGCTTCCCGATATTGCCCGACGACATCGCCAGGACTTCCAACGTGTTCCAGGCATACAGCCGTTCGGCCGCGGACAGACCGTCCTCGCCCCAGTTCTCCGCAAGCGCGGGCTCGTCCTCGGTCGGCACCACCTGCACATCGGCGAGATAGCTGCGGATCTGGTTGGTGAGCCGCGGCGGCTTCAGCGCCTCGAGTTGGAGCCGGCCGTGACCATCGACCAGCGTCGAGATCGCGTTGACCAGGATGGTCGCGGGGTTGGCGAGCACGCCGCCCCAATTGCCGGAATGATGGCCGCCGTCGCGCAAATTGACGTCGAGATGGATGCGGATGCCGCCACGGCAACCCAGGAACAGCGTGGGCCGATCCGCCGACAGCCGCGGCCCGTCGGATGCCATGAACAGATCAGCCTTGAGCGCGTCGCGGTTGAGGTCGCAGACCTTGCCGAGATCAGGCGAGCCGATCTCCTCGCCCATCTCGACGATGAATTTCGCATTGAAGCCAAGCTTGCCGTCGCGGGCCTCGCGCACCGCGCGGAGCGCTGCCATGTTGATGCTGTGCTGGCCCTTGTTGTCGGCAGTGCCACGGCCATAGAGGCGAATGCCCGCCGCAGTCGTGCGCCAGGGGTCACGGCCCTCACGCCACTCGCCTTCCATGCCGTCCACGACGTCGCCATGACCGTAGATCAAGACGGTCGGAGACGAGGCGTTTTCGTGATGCTCGGCGAAGAGGAACGGCGCTTTGCCGCTCGGGGATTCGATGATGCGGCTGGTGAAATCGAGCGCGGCAAAGGACGGCATCATCTCCTGTTCCAGATAAGCGCGCAGCTCGGGGCCGCGCGACGGATTCTGGCTTTCGGTCTGATAAGCAACGCGGCGGTCGAGTTCAGCGAGGAACGCACCGGATTTGAAATCATCCCGGGCGCGGGCGATGGCGTCGGCTCTGGTCATGGCTCGGTTTTCAAAGCTTTGGAACGAAGGACCTTACCCGACCCGGGCAAGGCTTCGAAAGTGGCGGGGACTGGATAGTTCTTGGAATTCTGTTCGAGTTTCTCTTGGGATTCCGTTCTTGCTCTCTTGAGATTGGCTTGCCAAGGGTTGGAGCTCGCTGATTTTGGCCTTGCCAAGTTTGGGTCTTGCCAAGTTTTGGTCTTGCCAAGTTTGGGGCTTGCCAAGTGCAGACCATATGCAAGAACGTCGCCAAGTTGGGGGGCACATCTATCATTCGAAGAGCGCGCGGTACAGGGCGCCGGGGGACCAGCATGGCGAAGCAGATCAGGCTCAACGCATTTGCGATGAATTGCGTCGCACATCAATCACCGGGGCTGTGGACCCATCCGCGCGACCGCACCGCCGAATATAACCGCCTGCCTTATTGGATCGACCTTGCCAAGACGCTGGAACGCGGCCGTTTCGACGGACTGTTCCTGGCCGACGTGCTCGGCGTCTACGACGTTTATGGCAACAGCCCTGACGCAGCCTTGCGCAATGCAGCACAGACGCCGTCGAACGAACCGTTACTGCTGCTGTCGGCGATGGCTGCCGTAACGAAAAATCTCGGCTTCGGCGTCACCAGCAATCTCTCCTTCGAGCCGCCCTATCCGTTCGCACGCCGGATGTCGACGCTCGACCATCTCACCGAGGGGCGGATCGGCTGGAACGTCGTCACCGGCTATCTCGACAGCGCCGCGCGCGGAGCCGGCAAGGACAAGCAGACCGGGCACGACGATCGCTACGACATCGCCGACGAATATATGGAGGTGGTCTACAAGCTCTGGGAAGGCAGCTGGGAGGACGACGCGGTGCTGCGCGACCGCAAGCGCGGCATCTTCACCGATCCCTCAAAAGTTCATCGCATCAATCATGAGAGCGCGAACTACCGCATCAACAATACCATTCATCTGAGCGAGCCCTCGCCGCAACGCACGCCGGTGCTTTATCAAGCCGGCACATCACCGCGCGGCCGGCAGTTCGCCGCAAAACACGCCGAATGCGTGTTCATGTCGGGACCTTCAGCCAAGATCATTGCGCCGCGCGTCTCCGCGATCCGCCAGGAAGCCGCCGCACTCGGTCGCAACCCAGCCGAGATCCTCATGTTCAACATGATGACGATCATCCTCGGCAACACCGAAGCTGAAGCGGCGGCGAAATATGCCGACTACCGGTCGCATATCAATCCGGAAGGGGCGCTCGCTTTGATGTCGGGATGGACCGGTATCGACTTCTCCGGCTATGAGCTCGACCAGCAGGTCCGTCACGTCCAGAACGACGCCGGTCGCAGCGCACTGGACAACGTCACCCGCGGCGATCCCGATCGCGTCTGGACCGTGCGCGACGTCATCGAACATGTCGGCATCGGCGGCGCCGGCCCCGTCGTGGTCGGCACGCCCGAGAGCGTCGCCGACAAGATCGAGGACTGGTTCGAGAAGACCGATGTCGATGGCCTCAATGTCGCGTTTGCGATCTCGCCGGGCGATTTCGAGGACATCGCCGACATGCTGGTGCCGGAGCTGACCCGGCGTGGACGGTACAAGTCGGACTATGCGAAGGGCACGCTGCGCGAAAAACTGTTCGGCGACGGCCGCGCAAGACTCGATGCGCCGCATCCTGCGGCGGGGTACCGGGTGGGGAAGAAAAGGTAGGCCCCGGTGTCGTCCTGGCGAAAGCCAGAACCCATTACCCCAGGCGGTGGTTTGGCGAAAACTGGTCGTTCGGGATTTGCACCACCCCGCAATCGAAAGATCACGCGGTATGGGTCCTGGCTTTCGCCAGGACGACGATGTGGCTACACCTTCCCGTCCACCATCACCTCGATCAGCTTCGTCCCAGGCCGGTTGAACGCCGACGCCAGCGTCGCCTTCAGCTCGCGGGGGTCGCTGACCCTGACCGCTTCGCAGCCGAGTGCCTTCGCAACACCCGCGAAATCCACCGGCGGATCGGCAAAATCCATGCCGACGTAATTGTCGTCGCCATGGAAGGCGAGCAGGCGCTGCTTAATGATGCGGTAGCCGCCGTTGTTGGCGATGACGACGCTGAGCGGCAGCTTGTGATGCGCCGCCGTCCACAGCGATTGAATCGAATACATCGCGCTACCGTCGCCGGAGAAGCAGACGACGGGACGATCCGGGTTGGCGATGCTGGCGCCGACGGATGCCGGCAGGCCCCAGCCGATGCCGCCGGAGGCGAGGCCGTGATAGCCGTAGCGATCGCGATGCGGACGCAGCGCCGTGATCTGGCGGCTGGAGGTCAGACCTTCGTCGACGAGAATGGCATGGTCGGGCATGGCCTCGGCCATTTGCAGCACGAGATAGTCGGGATCGATCGGCGTGCGACCGGCGCTCTCGCCGATCTGCTCGATCAGAGCGGTGCGCCGCGCAGTCCAATTCTTCGGCGCAAGCTCGGCGAGACGCTGCTTCGCACGGCTCGCGAGCGTCGCACCACCCATCTCCTTCAGCACCGGGATCAGCGCGCGCAGCGTTTCCTTCAATTCTGCCTTGAGCGCGATCTCAGCGCCGTAGTTCTTGGCGATCTCCCAATCAACGAGGCCGATCTGCACGATGCCCAGCCCATCCGGCAGCGCATCGATTTCGCTGTAGACCGACATGCGCAGAGGATCGCCGCCGAGCGCTATCAGCAAATCGTAAGGCGCCAGCGTATCGCGCGCGACCTTCTGCACGCGGGCCAGCGAGCCGACGAAACTCGGGCTCTCCGAGAGGAAGTGCGAGCCATAGGGCGTCGAGGATTGGTAAGCGGCCGCTCCCAGCACCTCGGCGAGCTCGGCGGCCTCTTTGAGCGCATCACTCTTGACCACCTCGTCCATGGTGACGACCACAGGACGCTCGGCTTTCAGCAGGCGTGCGGCAAGTGCCTTCAACGCTTCGTCCGACGGCTTCGCGCGCGCATCGATGCGGGTGGAACGGCCAAGATCGATGCCGGCTTCGCTGTTGAGGATGTCGCCAGGCAGCGAGATGAACACCGGTCCGGTTGGCGGAGTCATCGCGACCTTGGCGGCACGGCGGACGATGCGCGGCAGGTCCTCCAGGCGCGTGACCTCGACCGCCCATTTCACCAGCGGCTCGGCCATGCGCACCAAGGGGCCATAGAGCACCGGCTCCATCAGACCGTGGCCCTGCTCCTGCTGGCCTGCGGTCAGAATCATCGGCGTGCCCGTGAACTGGGCGTTGTAGAGCGAGCCCATGGCATTCCCGAGCCCCGGTGCGACGTGGACGTTGCAGGCAACGAGCTTGCCGGAGGCGCGGCTGTAGCCGTCGGCGATCGCGACCACCAGGCTCTCCTGCATCGCCATCACATAGGTGAGGTCAGGATGGTCCTTCAGCGCATGCATGATCGGCAGCTCGGTGGTGCCGGGATTGCCGAACAGATGGGTGATGCCCTCGTCCTTGAGCAGCGCGAGAAAGGCGGAACGACCGGTGATCTTGTTCTTCATGTTTCCTCCAGGAGCGGACGTTGCCGCAAGGACGGAGACATGATGGCCGAAGTCGGAGCAGGCACGCAAGGAAGCGCAGTCATGGCAGGCTTGCGCCGGCGCACACAAGCTGGGAACATGTGCTTCAGCGTGAGCCTTGAGGGGGACACGATGGCGTATGACGAGAACACCGCCGCACGGGTGCGTAAATTACTGGCCGGCCAGCGATTTGTCGTGGAAAAGAAGATGATGGGCGGTCTCTGCTTCATGGTGAACAACACCATGTGCTGCACCGTCAGCGGTCGCGGCGGAATGCTGATCCGCGTCGGCCCAGCGGCACACGCGCGCATGCTGCAGGAGCCGCACACGAGCCCGATGGAAATGCGCGGGCGCATCATGACCGGCTTCGTGCGCGTCGCACCGGAAGGCTACCAGGGCGATGCTGCGCTGAAGACATGGGTCAAGCGCGGGCTCGACTTTGTCGGAACGATGCCGGCGAAGACCGCGGGACGCAAAGCGGCGCCGCGGAAGGCCGCGTCAGCTCCATCCAAGCGCGCCGCAAAGGCTAAAGCGCCTCCTCGCGGCCGAGGTCAAACGGGTCCTCGCCGCTAGCTCGCTTCTTCTTTTTCGAGCGCTGCCAGACCACGCCGGGAAAACCCTTCAGCGGCACCAGTGGCTCGCCAGTATAGGCCCACTCCTGCAACTCCTCGATCGCGATGTGATAGAGCGGCTGGCGGCCGGTACGCTCCCTGAATAGCGCACGAGGGATGTTGACCATGTACGGGCCACGCGGCCGCTCATAGGCGATCGGCGTGCCGCAATGCGAGCAGAAGCTGCGCGTGGTCTTGGTTGCCTTGTCCTCGTAGCGGGTCAGCGCGGTCTTGCCCGAGGTGATGCGAAAGCGCTTCCTCCAGCTGCCGACATAGGTGGCGTAGGCCGCGCCATGGGCGCGGCGGCTGGCGGCGGAATGATCGTGCCAGGCCCAGCGTGCCGGGACGTCGATCTCGAAGGTGACCTTGCCGCAGAGGCACTGGCCGGTGGCAGTTCCTGCGGCGACTGCGGCTTTGGCCATGAAAGTCCCTCCGTCGTCATTGCGGGGCGCGACGAAGTCGCGAGCTATGATACGCAATTGCGCATCTGAGAATCCATCAGGCGACAATCCAGGACGTGAAATGGATTCCGGGTCGATGCTGCGCATCGCCCCGGAATGAAGGGAGAGGTCAGGCCGGCGTCAGCTCGTCATAAACGGGATAATCCGTATATCCCTTCTCCTCGCCGCCATAGAACGTCGCGCGGTTATACGGCGTGATCGGATAATCACGCTCGAGCCGCCGCGGCAGGTCGGGGTTGGAGATGAAGATCCGGCCGAAAGCGATGATGTCGGCGTGGCCCTCGGCAATTGCGGCATTCGCCGTCTCGCCGGTGAAGCCGCCGGCGGTCATCAGCACGCCGCTATAATGCGGGCGGAACAGCACCATCGCCGACGGCACGTTCTCCCAGTGAACGTCGGCACGGCCCGCGCCGCTGGAGCGCGGCTCGATGAGATGCAGATAAGCGAGGCCGAGCTTGTCGAGCGCTTTCACCACGTGGGTGTAAAGCGGCATCGGATCGGGCTCAGCGGAATCGTTGGCAATGCCATGCGGCGATAACCGTAAGCCAACGCGGTTCGCGCCCCAGACATCGATCGCGGCCTGCGTGACCTCCAGCAGCAGGCGCGTACGGTTCTCGATCGAACCGCCATACTGATCGGTGCGCTGGTTGCTGCGCGACTGCAAGAACTGCTCGAGCAGGTAGCCGTTGGCGCCGTGGATCTCCACGCCATCGAAGCCGGCCGCGAGCGCGTTCTTCGCGCCCTGCCGGAACGCTTCGACGATACCCTTGACCTCGTCCGTCTCCAGCGCGCGCGGCGTCTCGTAGTCGGCGAGCTTTCCGTCCGCCGTCATCGCCTTCATGCCTTCGGCCCTGATCGGGATCGCTGACGCCGAGACCGGCATTGCGCCGCCATGATACGATGAGTGCGAGACCCGGCCGACATGCCAGAGCTGGAGGAAGATGATGCCGCCCTTGGCGTGCACGGCATCGACCACCTTGCGCCAGCCGGAGACTTGCGCGTCCGAATAGATGCCCGGCGTTGCCGGGTTGCCACGCCCCTGCGACAGCACCGGCGAGGCTTCGGCGATGATCAGGCCGCCTTTCGTCGCGCGCTGGCCGTAATACTCGGCGTTGAGCGGGCGCGGCGAAAAGCTGTCGCGCTCGGCGCGCATGCGCGTCAGCGGCGCCATCGCGACGCGATGCGCGAGCTTGTACGGACCGACCTGCAACGGCCTGAACAACGCCTCGAATTTCATGGGGACCCCGGATGTGTACGAAAGGATGCGCAGCATATAGCGAGGGCGGCCACCAGAAAAGGCGCCGCCCCACTAAAAGCTGATATTCCCTCGCGCGGAACGCGGGAGAGCACAGGCCTTAGGCCGTCTTGATCCAGACGGCCTTCACGTTGAGATATTCCTCGACGTGCTGCTTACCGGACTCGCGGCCATAGCCGCTCATCTTGTAGCCGCCGAAGGGCACGGCCGGATCCATCGCCTGATAGCAATTCACCCACACCGAGCCGGCACGCAAGCGCTTCGCAACCGCATGCGCCTTGGTGACGTCGCGCGTCCACAATCCGGAGCCGAGACCGAAGGTGGTGTTGTTGGCGCGCTTGACCAGCTCGTCCATCTCCTTGAACGCGATCGCGGAGATGACAGGACCAAAGATCTCCTCCTGCGCGATGCGCATGTTGTCCTGAACGCCCGCGAACACGGTCGGCGAGACGAAGAACCCCTTCGACAGCGCGCCTTCAGTAACGCGGCCGCCGCCGGCGAGCGCTTTCGCACCTTCCTTCTGGCCGATGTCGAGATATCCCGTGACACGCTCGAGCTGCTGCTCGGAGACCAGCGGCCCGATCTGAACGTTGGGATCGAGGCCGTTGCCGACCTGCAGCTTCTTGCCGAACTCGGCGACGCGGCCGACGAATTCCTCGTAGATCGCCTGCTCGACGAACAGGCGCGTACCGGCGCTGCAGATCTGCCCCGAATTGGCAAACACCGCCATCGCGGCACCGGGAACGGCAGCATCGAGATCGGCATCGGCGAACACGATGTCCGGCGACTTGCCGCCGAGCTCGAGCGAGACGCGCTTGAGGTTTCCGGCCGACGCCCGGATGATCGACTGACCCGTGACGTGCGAGCCGGTGAAAGCGACCTTGTCGACATCACGGTGCGAGGCGAGCGCGGCGCCCGCGGTTTCGCCATAGCCGGGCACGACGTTGACGACGCCGGGCGGAATGCCGGCTTCCATGGCGAGCTCGGCAATGCGCAGCGAGGTCAGCGGCGCTTCTTCCGCCGGCTTGAGCACCACGGTGCAGCCGGTCGCGATGGCGGGACCGATCTTCCAGATCGTCGCGGTGAGTGGGCCGTTCCAGGGAATGATGGCACCGACGACACCGATCGGTTCCTTCAGCGTGTAGGAGAAGATTTCGCCGGGCAGCGAGTTCTCGATGGTCTCGCCGTGCATCGCGGTGGTCTGGCCGGCGTAATAGCGCAGCATGCCGACGGCGCGCAGGCGATAGGCGCGGGTGCGGCTCAGCGGCGCACCCATATCGAGCGTGTCGAGCTGCGACAATTCGTCGAAATTCTTCTCGACGAGGTCGGCGAGCTTGAGCAGCAGGTTCTGCCGCTCGAACGGCTTCACCTTGCTCCAGGGCCCCTCGAAGGCACGGCGGGCGGCGGCGACTGCGCGGTCGATGTCTTCCTTGTCGCCTTCGGCGACGGTTGCGAGCAGTTCGCCGGTGGCGGGGTTGTGGGTCTCGAAGCGCTTGCCTGAAGCCGCGTCGACCCACTTCCCGTCGATCAGCATTTGCTTGTAGGAGCCGTTGGCGAACGGATGGCGCGTGATCGGAATAGCCTGCGACACAGCCATGGCTGCACTCCCTAGGTTAGGTCATTGATTAGGTTCGATCTGGGCGGGATCGTTAGGTCGAACAGAATACAGCGCTGCCGGATGAGCGTAAAGGCGGCGCGGGACGAAGATCTCCCATGCCGACTTGTGCAGGCTCGCGAGAGTGCCATGTTATAGCTCGACCAAAAGCCAATCCCGGAGAACAGCGATGCCGCATCCTGCAATCGTCAAAGACAATGTTGCCGTGATCACCGGTGGCGCATCGGGCATCGGATTTGCTGCCGCCGAAGCCTTCGCACGCGCCGGGATGAAGGTATGCATCGCCGATGTCGACGAGGCGCGACTGACTGAAGCCGCAACAAAGCTGTTATCTGTCGCGCCCGCCACACATGTCATGACCTTCGCCGTCGACGTCGGCAAGGCAGAGAGCGTCAGGGAACTGGAACGCGCGGTAGGCGCGCATTTCGGCGGCACAGACCTGCTCATGAACAACGCCGGCATACAGCCCGGCAGCACGCTGTTCGGCGAACCCGACAACTGGCAGCGCATCATCGCCGTCAACATGTGGGGCATCATCAACGGCTCGCGCATCTTCGCCCCCAACATGATCGCGCGCGGCAGGTGCGGCCTCATCATCAACACCGGCTCGAAGCAGGGCATCACCACCCCGCCCGGCGATCCCGCCTATAACGTCTCCAAGGCCGGCGTGAAGGCCTTTACGGAAGCGCTGCAGCACGAGCTACGCAACACCGGGGATTGCCACGTCACGGCACATCTGCTGATTCCCGGCTTCGTGTTCACGAGACTCACCGCGAAGGGCCGCACTGAAAAGCCGGCCGGCGCATGGACGCCAGAGCAGACGGTGGAGTTCATGCTGACGCGGCTCGAGGCCGGCGATTTCTACATTCTCTGCCCCGACAACGACGTGCCGCGCGCGCTCGACGAGAAGCGCATGCTCTGGGCCGCCGGCGACATCGTCGAGAACCGCCCACCGCTGTCGCGCTGGCACCCGGATTATGCGGATGCGTTTAGGAAATTTGTGGAGGGGGAGTAGGCAAGCACCGCTCTCTCACTCCCTCGCCCCGTTCTTACGGGGAGAGGGTGGGGTGAGGGGCTGCCTCCGCAATTGCGGTTTGAAATTATTCAAGGGATCTCGCAGAGCGCGGCGGTGGAGCTGGCGAGACTTTTATCGCGGCGCCCCAGTGCCATGCCCCTCACCCGGATCGCGTCGGACGATGCTTCACATCGCCGAGGGCGATCCGACCTCTCCCGCAGAAGGGCGGGGAGAGGTGAAGTCAGCCCTACAGCGTCTCTTGCTTGTGCCCGCAATTCTTGCAGGCGAACTTGACGCGGGTCTGGCCTTTTTCCGCCTGGACCCGGTTTGGCGCGCCGCATTTGCCGCAAACGGCCTCAATGCGGGTCGAGCCCTGCTTCACGACAATGGTCTTCTTTTCCATCGATTCGCGGATCAGGCGCTCAGCCTCTTCACGCAGGGATTGTTTCGACAAAGCTCGTCTCCGCCTTTGAAAGCGCGAGAGCCATATCGCACTTGCGTTCGAATCTCAATGTGTGATCCGTCATTCCGGGATGGTCCGAAGGACCAGACCTCGACCTCGACAATACATCAGGCCATCATCGCCCGAGGCGGGACATCATCCGTCATGATCAGGATGCGCTGCACCAGGGCGATCGCCGTCTCGGTGGCGGGATCGGCCGACGTCACGGGAACCGCGAGTGCCAGAAGATCGACCGGGTCGGATGAGAGCACGACGAGATGTGTCGCATTGCCCGCGGCCAGCAGCGACACCAGCCGCTCCACCGCCGGATCGATCGACGGATGCCCCCACGGCGCATCGGCGCGCCGCAGCACGCGATGGCTCATGAGACGGTGACGCAGCAGGAGCGGATCGTAAGCCGCAAGATCGTCCTCGCGATACCGCCTCGCGCTCTCGAACAGCGGGTGACGCAACAGCTCCGCGATGAGTTGGTCGCGTGTCGTCGCCGGCGAGATCGCGACCGAGCTCAGCACGCCCGGCGCGCGGGATTCGAGGTAAGACCTCAAGGTGTCGGTCATAAGGCCGATCGCCAGAACGCCCGACACGGCGATGGCGCAGAAGCGCGCAATTTGCGCCGCATCAACGTCAGGAGCCACGAAGGCCGCAGCGAGCCCGAGCAGCGCCGAGCTCACCAGCCGGAGCACCGTGAGCAGCACCGCGTGCCAGCGTGCTTCCCCGCTGCTGCCGGCAATCAACATGGCGGTGACCACGAGCAGTGCGCCAAGCGCGCCCAGCTTGACCGGCATGTCCGGCATCAACGCTCCGAAATCGGTGACGATGAAGGGCAACACGATGACGGCGCCGATAGTCACGCGATCGATGCCCCGGTTCTCCGAGGCCATCAGCGACTGGCGGTCGCGGGTCGCGAGCAGGAACGCGCAAGCCGCGAAGCCGCCGAGCTGAAACAGCGCGAGCGCGACGGCATAGGGCGTGTCGAAGCGTTCGAGCCCCAGGGCACCGCCGACGCCAAGCACGGCCGCGCCAATCATCACGGCAAGCTTGACGGCGCGGGGCGCGTGCCGCCGCAGCATCCCCTCGGTCACGATCAGCGCGCCGAAGGGAATGGCGGCGGCGGGGATCACCGAAAGGTCGTCGAGCAGGCTGCTTCCGGTCAACCACGCCACGCTTCGCACCAGGAACAGCAGCGCGACGATGCCGAGCGCGATCAGGAAGCGCCTGGTCAAGGGGCTCCGTGCATCGCGCCGGTGGAGCGCGAGCATCGCGACGATGAGCCCGATGACGCCGCAGACATTGACGATTGCATTGGCAATCACGACAGATGTCATCGGCCGCGCCCCCGCCGTGGCCGCAGCGTGCCAAACATCCTGTCATCGTCGAGCCAGTGCATGACCGGGAGCACCAGCCGTTGCAGTCCCAGGAACAGCGAGGCAACCAACAGGCCGGGCAGCGAGCCGTGCGGCACTTGCTCGAACAAATAGGCGCGTGCGGCCGCAAGATCGACGCGGCCGATCTGGAGGACATCGTCGCCGCGATCGTAGTTGAGCTCGCGGGCACAGAACTCGCCATATTGCGGATCGCGATGCTTCGGCGCCTCGTCAAAGGTCTTCTTCAGCGCATCGGAGCCGCCGGTATAGGCATCCGTGATGACGGAGCGGTCCTCGTCGAATCCCGCCTCATCGCCGACGCCAAACACGCTACGGTGCAGCCGCATGATAC
The DNA here is from genome assembly GCF_053592855.1 of Bradyrhizobium sp. T-1. NCBI lineage: Bacteria > Pseudomonadati > Pseudomonadota > Alphaproteobacteria > Hyphomicrobiales > Nitrobacteraceae > Bradyrhizobium > Bradyrhizobium sp. T-1. The sequence continues at coordinate 7,466,840 of NZ_CM132115.1, forward strand.
CGCGGGCGAGTTGAAGATGGGCAAAACTCTGACGCGCTTCCGCGCGCGGCGATGGATAGACGTCGGAAAAAGTCTCGCTGACCATGCCGACCACGCTGGGCACCTGGGTGACGTTGGAGATCCAGCGCGGGCGCAGGCCGTCGCGCAGGAACAGCACCAGCGTGGTCAGGCCGTAGAGCACCCAGGACAGCCCCTGCCCGCGCTCATCGGGATCGACCATCACGAGCCCGAGATGGGTGACGTCGGCGGGCGCGCCGTCGAGCTCGACCCGCATCACCGACAGCGCGTTGAACGCGATCGGGCGCCCGCTTTCCTCCTCCGAGATCAACGTGACGATGGCGCGGGACAGGCGCTCGCGTTCGCCGGAGAAGATGCCGTAGGTCAATTCATCGGCCGGCAGCGTCTTGGCTGCGACGGTGCGGAGCTGCGCAACCAGGCGGTCCAGTTCACCCTGCGACAACGACAGGCCGGGACTCTCGACGATGCGGGTCACGTGCCCGGGGTGGGTGCGCAAGGCAAGATCGATGGTCGGCTGAGCGAATGCCTTGAACCAGAACGCCGCATGGCCGCGCATCCGCCTGGCGGCCTCGCGCAAGTGGTGCCAGCTTCGTTCGGTTCCGAGATCTGCCATGCTCGCCCGCCTGTGATCGGGACGGTTCTTCGCGCAAAGCGTTTAAGGAGCGATGAGCACCATTTTTGGGACGCTTGCAGGGTAAAGATTATGTTGCCGCGATCGCTGCAAATGGCCTGAAGCGGCGGATGCTTCCGCATCCGCCGCCCCGAGCCGGGTGCAGCTCGTTACCCTGCGTTCTCGCCTCAAGCCGTCCTCTCAAGCCGCCTTGGAGACTTCCATCAGCAGCCGCTCGGCCTTGGCATCCTCGATGCGGTTCACCAGGCGACCGCTCTCGTGGTTGTCGCGCACGGTCTTGGTCAGGGTGACGCAGGTCTGGATCAGCATCACGATGCCCATGGTGAGATAACCCTTCATCCAGAGATCGATCGGCAGGAAGAAGATGCCGATGGCGACGAGGAAGGCGGAGGCTGCGAAGGACGCGTAAGTGAAGGTCACCCAGGCGCCGCTATGAGGTTGGCCGTTCTGGTTCATGATGGTCTCCTGTTGGCTCGAATAATGATGGGGTTTGAGAGATCGGGTTCGGGATCAGGCAGTCGGCATGCGCTTGGACTTCAACCGCGCCAGCACGTCGTCCGCGGTCGTCTTGAGCCGGGGGCCAAAGCCCTGCTCGGCGAGTCTTTCGGCGGTGGCGAGCGGACCGGTGGCCGCATCGAGCTCGACCAGTGCGTCATCGGCGGCCTGGGCTTCCATCTGCCGCTCGCGCAGCCGCCTCAAAGTGCTCTCCGCCTCCGGCAACGTGGATTCGTAAGGACGCGCTGCCTCGATGCCGCTGCGGCGAAGCGAACGCACCGCTTCCGAGGCGCGGGCGACACGGCGGCCGCGATCGAGCTCGGTGATGCGGGCCTGCGCGCTCGCGACATGGCGCTTCAGCCGGGCGATCTCGGTGGCGAACAGCGCGCGCGCCGTCAGCGCCGCATCGCGATCTGCCTCCAGGCCGGCGATGGCTTCGGCCGCGTCCTTGGCGAGATCCTCGCGGCCACCGTCGAGCGCTGCGACCGCGCGGGTCTCAAGATCGGCGATGCGGGCCACCGTCGCCTCGAGCTTGCGGCCCTCCTGCTGGTCCTGCGCGATCGCCAGGGCCAGCGTCCGCTTGCTGCGCTCGACGGCTGCGGCCGCATCGCGCATCTGCTGATCGAGGATCAGCAGGGCCGTCCGGTCCTCCAGCTCCTCGCCGGCGGCGGCCACGCTACCGCGGAAAAGTGTGATTACGGTCTTGAACATTGGCGGCTCCCTGTTATGAGCATTGCTCACAGATGCTTTGTAGCACATCTTGAGCGTCGCTCAAGAACAATTTGAGCGACGCTCACGATTTTGGTTAACAAATGACTAAAGCCTTGGAACGTCGAGAGAAACTTCGCAGCGACCTGATCCTGGCCGCCGAGCGGATGATCGCCAACCGCGGATTGACGGGCCTGAAGACCCGCGATCTCGCCCGCGAGATCGGTTGCGCGAATGGCGCTGTCTATAATCTCGTCGCCGACGTGGACGAGCTGATCCTGCGTGTCGGCTCGCGCACGCTGCTCCGGCTCGATGCAGCGCTGAGTGCGGCGGAAAGCAGCGGCCCCCACTCGCCGCAGGAGACCCTGGTCCGCATTGCGATTGCCTATTGCGATTTCGCCGCCGAAAATCTCGAGCTCTGGCGCGCGTTGTTCGAGCATCGCATGGAGGCCGACAAGATCGTTCCCGACTGGTCGATCGACGACCAGATGCAACTGTTCAGGCACATCTACGTGCCGCTTGCCGCACTGTTTCCAGAACGAGGTGCGGAGGAGCTCGGCATCACCGCGCGCAGCCTGTTCTCGGCGGTGCACGGCATGGTGGTGCTGGGCCTGGAGCAGAAACTTGTCGCCGTGCCGCTGCCGGCGCTGCGCAAGGAGATCGCGGGCCTCGTACGTGCGATGATCGACGGATTGATCGCGCGGGCGGCCCTAGCGGCCGAGAGCGCGCCACGAACGGCGGCTGACTAAAATTTCGCCTGTCGCATCGCGACTAGGGCGCTTAGCTTTCGCCGCGCACGATCCTCTCCCCTCTCCCTCGGAGCTCCCATGTCCCTCCTCATCCGCGGCGGCACCATCGTCAATCATGATCATTCGCGCCGTGCAGACGTGTTGATCGAGGGCGAAACCATCGTCGCGGTCGGCGCAGCGATCGCTGCGCCCACGGGAGCGGAGATTATCGACGCTGGCGGCGCCTATGTCATTCCAGGCGGCATCGATCCGCACACCCATCTCGAAATGCCGTTCATGGGCACCGTCACTGCCGACGATTTTGAATCCGGCACCAAGGCGGCGCTGAGCGGCGGCACCACCATGGTGGTGGATTTCTGCCTGCCCGATCCCGGCCAGTCGATGCTCGCGGCCTATCAGGAATGGCGGCACAGATCCGAGAAGGCGGCGACCGACTACGGCTTCCACATGGCGGTGACGTCGTGGTCGAAGCAGATCTATGACGAGATGGAGACCGTGGTCAAAACCTACGGCATCAACACCTTCAAGCACTTCATGGCCTACAAGGGCGCGCTGATGGTGAACGACGACGAGCTCTACAACTCCTTTGCGCGCTGCGCCCATCTCGGCGCGATGCCGGTGGTGCATGCCGAAAATGGCGACGTCGTCGCATTGATGCAGGAGGCGCTGATCGCGCGCGGCGTCACCGGGCCCGAAGGCCACGCTTATTCACGACCGCCGGAAGTCGAGGGCGAAGCCACCAATCGCGCCATCATGATCGCCGACATGACGGGTACGCCGGTCTACATCGTACACACCAGCTGCCGCGAGGCGCACGAGGCGATCGCTCGCGCACGCGCCGCGGGAAAACGCGTTTATGGCGAGCCGCTGATCCAGCATCTGCTGCTCGACGCCGGCGAATATCAGAACAAGGACTGGAATCATTCCGCGCAACGCGTGATGTCGCCGCCATTCCGCGACAAGACGCATCAGGACAGCCTGTGGGCGGGCCTGCAAGCCGGCTCGCTGCAAGTGGTCGCGACCGACCATTGCGCCTTCACCACCGAGCAGAAGCGGTTCGGGCTCGGTGACTTCAGAAAGATCCCGAACGGCACCGGCGGGCTGGAGGATCGCCTGGCGCTGCTATGGACCGCAGGCGTCGCCACGGGGAGGCTGACCAAGGAAGAGTTCGTCGCGGTGACTTCGGCAAACATCGCCCGCATCCTCAACATCTATCCGCGCAAGGGCGCGGTCGCCGTCGGCTCGGATGCCGATCTCGTGGTCTGGGATCCGAAGGCAACCAAGACCATCAGCGCGAAGCGGCAAATGAGCCGGATCGACTACAATGTGTTCGAGGGTTTTGCCTGCACCGGCGGGCCCGCGGCAACGCTCTCGCGCGGCCGTATCGTCTGGAAGGAAGGCGATCTGCGCGCCGAGGCGGGCGACGGACATTATGTCGAGCGGCCGGCCTTCTCACCGGTGCACGTCGCCAATTCCACCTGGAAGGAGCTGACCGCCCCGCGCGCCGTCAGCCGCGGAGCGATCACGCCTTAGCATCGCAACGCGTCTCAATCAGAAACGCTAGTTCGCACCGAGCGTCAGTTCGCAAAAGGCTGGTCGGCCAGGCTGATGGCGTGCGAGGCGGCCCGCGCCTGCTCCATTGACACAGGCTTGCCCCGCCGCATCGCGCTCGCACGCAGCATGGCTGCGTCGAGCTTGCCCTGCCGTGCTCCATCGAGCGCGCATCCAAAGATCCGGTAGAATTGCGCACCGTCATAAGCAACGAGCAGCAGATCGACGCCGGCATTGATGGCTTCCACCACGGCCTTGCAGACATCGTGCTGATAGATCGCGCCCATCACCAGATCGTCGGTCATCACCAGGCCCTGATAACCCCATTTGTCGCGGATGATACCACCGACGACGCGCTTCGAATGCGAAGCGGCGCGGTCGGGATCGACCGCGGTCAGCGTGATATGGCCGACCATGAGAGCGCTGTGCGAGTGCGACAGAATTTCGCGGAACGGCAGCCAGTCGGTGGTTTCCAGCTCCCTGACCGGCGTATTGAGGCTGGCGCTGAAATGATGCGTGTCGGTGCGCACGCGGCCGATGCCTGGAAAATGCTTGAGCGTCGCGCCAACGCCTGACTCCTCCAGCCCCTGCACGTAAGCCGAGGCGATGGTACTGACGACAGCGGGATCGGTGGCAATCGCGCGTTGGCCGATCAGCGTGTGGAAGTCGAGGCGGTTGCGTCGCTGCGGCGGTTTGAGATCGAGCACCGGCGCGAGATTGAGATTGACGCCCAGGCCGGCGAGCTCGCGGCCATGGATGCGGCCGAACTCCGCCGCCTTGGATTGCTGCTCATCCGGAGGAAGCCCGGCGAGCGTCGCCAGCGCCGGCACTTTTGTCAGCGGCGGCGCGAGGTGCCCGACGATTCCCCCCTCCTGATCCGCGGCGACGATGAGCGGCGGCAGGCCGGCGGCGCGTCGCTTGTCCTGAAGCGCCGCAATCTCGGCGCGCAACACATCGATCGTCCGGCCGCGGATATTGTGCCGAGTGACGTAGACGCCGCCGATCAATCCTTGTTCGGCCAGACGCGCGACCTCCGAGAACGACGAATAGCCCACTATGAAATGTGGGCCAAGCTGACGCGCCTCAGTCACGCTGGCGCTAAGCACATCGTGCTTGCGCAGCTCGAAGCTGAGATGCGCCACCGCCATCAACACCGGCGGGAGGCACCAGAGCATCACGAGCAGCTTGCCGGCGATGCTGCGCCAACGCCCGCGACGCAGCAGGACGGCGACGAGCAGGAGGCTTGCGGCGACAAGCGCGAGGTTTCCGGCGCCGCGCAACGGGACCAGATAGGGATCGTTCTTGTTTGCAGCGGCGAATGCAACGAGAGGTGCGGCAGGCCAGAGCAGGAGAAGGCCGATACGACGGAGGAATTGCATGATGCATCACGTGCGAGGAGTGGCGAATGCCTCGCACCTATCAAGGCGATTTGCGCTGGGCGAGAGGCAAAATCGCGCCTGCACGAAAACTGCAAAAGACTCCTGAAACCGTGCAGACGAAGGCCCCGGCTTCTGCGCAAGAGCCGTCCAAAGTTCGTGACGCTACCCATCACGAAAGGTCACCTGCACATGACGAGCCTTGCTACGACGATCGCAGCGGACATCCGGCCGACCAGGTACTCCTCGATTCCGGCCAAGGTCGGCCTCGCGCTGGTGCTGGCCGCGCTCGCCGACTGGTTGTTTTATGGTGAGCGGATCGGGCTGTCGCTTTCACTCTTCGCGATCGTGACGTCTTGCGTGTCCGTGCTCTTCAATCATACGACCTTAAACCGGCGCCGCGCCGTGATCGGCGCAGCCATTCTCGTCGCAGGCCTGGCGCCAGCTATCGAAGAGCTCAATCCGCTGTCGTTTCTGATCCTGATCACCGCGCTGCTGATGGCCCTGCTGCTCGCGACCAATCCTGAGACGACCGGCCTCGTGGACCGCCTCCGGGCGTTGCGCAACTTCGTCCTGTTGGGTCCCTTCAGATTCTTCCCCGACGCACTCCAGATCTTCAACATGTCGGCGTTCACCCGCGGCGTCGCACTCTGGCTGCTGCCGGCGGCGCTGGGCACAGTCTTTGTTGCCCTGTTCGCCGTGGCCAACCCCGTGATCGAGCATTGGATGTCCCTGCTCAATCCGATGGTCATCATCGACTATATCAGCATCCCGCGCGTGCTGTTCTGGACTGTGATGCTGGCACTGGTCTGGCCGTTCATCCACGTGCGCTGGCGGCGCAGGACGATCGTAACGGCGGCCGTCGACGATGTCCCCGCGCCGCCGCCGCTTCCGCCGCTCGTCTCGGCCGAGTTTCTGGGACCATCGACGATTTTGCGTTCGCTGATCCTGTTCAACCTCCTGTTCGCGACACAGTCCATTCTCGACGGCCTCTATCTCTGGGGCCATCTGACGCTACCTGCCGACATGACCTATGCTGCCTACGCCCATCGCGGCGCCTATCCGCTGATCGCAACCGCCCTGCTCGCCGCCGCTTTCGTGCTGGTTGCGATGCGTCCGGGCGGGCCGGCTGAGAAATCGACGATAATCCGTCCGCTGGTCTACATCTGGGTGGGCCAGAACGTCCTGCTGGTCGCGTCCTCCATCCTCCGGCTCGATCTCTATGTCGATATCTATATGCTGACCTATTGGCGCATCGCTGCCTTCATCTGGATGGGGCTGGTCGCGCTGGGGCTGGTCCTGATCGTCGCCCGGATCGTGCTCAACCGGTCCAACCGGTGGCTGGTCAGCGCCAATCTAATCGCGTTAACGATCGTGCTGTATGGCTGCTCGCTGGTGAACTTCGACGCATTTATCGCCGACTATAATGTCGTCCACAGCCGGGAGGTTTCGGGCAGAGGCATGCCGATCGATACTCGCTATCTCGCGCAGATCGGACCGCAGGCCCTGCCTGCGATCGAGAGGATGATGCAGATTCGCGCCGACAGCACCCTTGTTGGATGCCACGATCGCCTTGTAGAAACTCAGCGCATGGACATGGCTTGGCGAACCTGGGGCTTTCGGAGCTGGCGGCTGCAGCGCAGGCTGGAGGCCGAGGCGAGAGGCCAGTCCGGCCGCAAGCCGGCCGGGTGAGCGGAGAGTTTCCTTGGCGCACCGCATTCTCATCGTCGACGACGAGGGCCACATCCGCGAAGTCATCCGCGTCGCCCTGAAGAAGGCCGGCATGGATGTGATCGAGGCGCGCGACGGCAAGGAGGCGCTGACCCGCTTTGCCGCCGACAAGCCCGACCTGATCGTGCTCGACATCGGCATGCCCGAGTTCGACGGCCTCGACGTCTGCCGCGAGATCCGCAAGGGCTCCGATGTCCCGATCCTGTTCCTGTCGGCGCGCGATGAGGAGATCGACCGCATCCTCGGCCTCGAGATCGGCGGCGACGACTACGTCACCAAACCGTTCAGCCCGCGCGAGCTGGTGGCGCGGGTCAATGTGATCCTGCGCCGCCTCAGCCCGCGCAACGGCGAGGCCAAGGCCGGACCGGCCGCACTATCGCAAGGCGCCCTGCTGATCGATCCCGAGCAGCACGTCGCAACCTTTGCCGGCACGCCGCTGAAGCTGACCGCGATCGAGTTCGGCATCCTGCTCGCGTTTCTGGCCCGGCCAACCTCGATGTTCAACCGAGAGCAGCTGATGCGGGCGGCCTATCAGCTCAATATCCAGGTCTCCGACCGCACCATCGACAGCCACATCCGCAACATCCGCGCCAAGCTCGCGGCGCTCGCTTGCGACAACGTGATCGAGACCATCCACGGCGTCGGCTTCAAGCTCGGCCGCTGCGAGAAAGAGGCATGAGCGCGGCGCCCGACAAATGGCGGCCGTCGCTGGGGCTTGTAATCTTCGCGGTGCTCGCCACCGTTGCGGTGCTGCCGCTGGTCGGCCTGTTCTTCTTCCGCCTTTACGACAACCAGCTGATCCGCCAGACCCAGGCCGAGCTGATCGCCCAGAGCCGCGTGCTGGCGACGATCTACGCGCAGGAGGTCACGGCAAGGCTCGACAGCGGCCTGACGCTCGGCGCCGAGGTGCCGCCGAACGTGCTGCCTGACCCCGGCGACCCCGTGACGCCGATCCGCCCAGCACTCGATCTCACCGCCAACGATCTCTTGCGCCGCCGCGCGGATGCGCTGCCTGCGTCCCAGCCGGCGCAGGCGGCCTATGTCGAGATCGGGGCAAAGCTGACGCCGATCATCCGCGAAACGCAGAAGGTGACGCTGGCCGGCTTTCGCATCCTCGATCCGCAGGGCGTGGTGATCGCCGGACGGCAGGAGGTCGGGCAATCGCTCGCCCATATCGAGGAAGTCGCGGACGCGCTGCACGGGCAGTACCGCGCGACCTTGCGCAACCGCGTGCCGGACAAGCCGCCGCCACCGATCTATTCCTTCAGCCGCGGGCTTGGCGTGCACGTGTTCTCGGCGATGCCAGTCATCGTCGACAACCGCGTCGCAGGCGTGATCTACACCACGCGGACCCCGAGCAACATCTTTGACCATCTCTACCAGGAGCGGGCCAAGTTCGTGCTGGCGGGGCTTGCGGTGGTCCTCGGCACGATTGCGATTGGCCTGGTATTCTCACGCACCATCACGCTGCCGATGCGCGAGCTGATCAATCGTGCCGCCAGAATCAGCCGCGGCGACCGCGAGGCATTTCAGCCGCTCCGGCATTACGGCACACGCGAGTTCGCGCAGCTCTCGCACAGCTTTCTCGGCATGGCCGAGCAGCTGGCGCGGCGATCGGACTATATCGCGACGTTCTCGGCCCACCTCACCCATGAGCTGAAGTCACCGCTGACCTCGATCAAGGGCGCGGCCGAGCTGTTGCAGGATTCGTTTCAGGGCAAGCCCGAAGGCCTGACGCCATCGGAGCAGCGGTCCTTCATCGCCAACATCCTGTCGGACACAAAGCGGCTGGAGGCGATGGCGCAGCGGCTGCGGGAGCTCGCCCGCGCCGAAAGCCTGCCGCAGAACGAGCGCACCGAGCTTGCGCCCGTCATCGCCGACCTCAGGGGCCGGTTTCCGGCGAGCGCCATCGAGGCCAGCGGCAGCCTCGACCGGGCAATCGGCATGTCCGGCGAGAAGGCGCTGATGGTGCTGTCGCACCTCGCCGACAACGCGATGCGGCACAAGGCCCGGACAATCAGGCTGGAGGCGGTGGACGAACGGACGACCCTGCGGCTGACGGTGAGCAATGACGGTGAGCCGATCTCGGCGCCGAATCGCGACAGGATCTTTGACGCGTTCTTCACGACCCGGCGCGACGAGGGCGGCACCGGCATGGGGCTCGCGATCGCGCGCGCGGTGATGGCAAGCCATGGCGGCTCGATCAGGCTCAAGTCCTCCGAGGAGGGCGTCGCCTTCGAGCTGCAGTTTCCGGTCGCCTAGATCGCGAACACCCAGGCGGCGACGATGGTGCCGATGGTGACGAGACCAGCGATGGTCCAGCCGGCGGCATATTCCAGCTCAGGATGACCGGTCGCCCGCATGATCTCTGCCGGATCGGCGGTATGCTTCTCTGCCATGACTGCCTCGCACGTGTTTTCCCGTGTCATGGATAAGTCGCACCAGCCGCGATTAGGTTCCGTCACGGACGCGCGAGTGGCAAAAAAGTCGAAAACAACCCCATGCAAAGTAGAATGACCTCGCCGCCGCCGGCCCGGCTCACGCGCCACAACCATTTGAGCCGACGCGGTAAAACCGCCGCCCCGCGTCAATCGCCGCGCGCGCGTCATCTTGCGCTGCAAAATCGGATTGCATGCTAGACTGGACGCACGCAGATCCCAGGGCAGGAGAGAGGCATATGGCCGACGACAAGACCAAGCGGGGCGGAGTGGACCGCAAGCTGATTGCGCTCACCGAGAGATACGAAGTCGCCTACTGGTCGAAGAAATTCAAGGTGACGCCGGCCAAGCTGAAATATGCGGTCAAGAAGGTCGGCCATTCCGCAACGAAGGTCGAAGACTACATCAAGCTCCAGAAGCACCGCGCTGCCGACAAGAGCCGGATCGCGCTCGGCGAGGCCTATGAAGTCCGCTACTGGTCGAAGAAGTTCAAGATCACGCCGGCCAGGCTGAAGGCCGCCGTCGCTGCCGCCGGCCATTCTTCCAAGAAGGTCGAGGCGTATCTGATCGCGCAGAAGGCGGCGAAGAGGAAGGCGGCCAAGAAGGCAGCGAAGAAGACTGCAAAGAAGAAGACATCCGCCTCGCGAAAGAAGGCCGCCTGAATCGCCGGACCATACGCTCCAGCCTGACACATCAGCCGGCGTGCAACGCCGGCTCGCGCACGCGCTGCGATTGTGACGATTGTGACGATTCTAGCAAGTCGGATCGCCAACTACGTCAGATCGATTGGCTCATCGACGCTGCGCGCCTGCGATAATCTGACGCAATTGTGAGACGCGCACTGCGCGATCGGCTTTGCCGCGCCAGCATCCCGCTGTTAGGATGCATTCCTTAAACTTACTATTTTAGGTTTGGCATACTGACGTGCTGGTAGTTTCTGCCGGCACACCACGATTCATTTTCGAACACCTGAACACTTTCGAACAGACAGAACCCACGAACGCACAGCACTCGCGTTCGCAATTGCCAATTCCCGGTTCGTCAACCACCCGTGCAAGGAGGAAATACTATGTCCCCTAGTGCAACACCCCACATGGTCGAGCTTCCCAACTCCGTCCATCAACTGCCGACAGGCTCGAAGGCGATGCGCCGAACCAACGGCCAGCGCTGGATCGAGCTGACGCTCGGCGTCAAGCGCTCAGCCGATCTGCCCGATCTGTCCGATCTCGACAACAAGCTTCCCAAGGCGCGCAAATACATGACGCGCGATCTGCTCGCGAGCAAATACGGCTCCGATCCCAAGGCCATCAAGTCGATCGAGGATTTTGCCAAGGCGCACAAGCTCGTCGTCACCCGCAACGAGCCCGCCGCCGCGCGGCTCGGGATCGCCGGGACGGTCGACGACGTCAGCGACGCCTTCGGCGTCACGCTGTTCGACTATTCCCATCCGCATCTCGGCGATTTCCACGCCCGCACCGGCCCGGTGCACGTCCCGGCCGAGGTCGGCGATGCCATCACCGGCGTGTTCGGGCTGAACAACCACCGCGTGATGCGCCGCTCGCGCCATTCGGCACGCGCCGCGGCGCCGGATTTCGCCAGCTCGGTACGGCACTGGTTCGTTCCGACCGAGCTCGGCACCATCTACGACTTCCCCCAGATCGATGCGAGCAAGCAATGCATCGGCCTGCTGGAGTTCGGCGGAGGCGTCGAGACGCCTGACGTCGCGGCCTATTTCACCAAGATCGGCGTGCCCGCGCCGGAGGTGGCCGTCATCGCGGTCGACGGTGTCTCGACCGATCCGGCCGGTGATCCGGATTCGACCGGTGAGGTGATGCTGGACGTCGACGTCGCCGGCGCGCTCGGTGGCGGCGCCAAGATCGCTACCTATTTCTCGACCTTCGACGAGAAGGGTCTGGTCGATTGCCTCGCCAAGGTCGTCAGCGATTCCGTCAACGATCCTTCCGTCGTCTCGATCAGCTGGGGCTGGGACGAGAACCAGGCCTTCAACAACAGCGGCGTGATCTGGTCGCCGGCGGCGATCGACCATTGCAACCACAGCTTCCTTGCGGCCGCCCATCTCGGCATCACGTTCTGTGTATCGACCGGCGACGACGGCTCGGAAGCGCAGATGCAGGACGGCCGTGCGCATGTGAATTTCCCCGCAACCAGTCCCTACGTGCTGGCCGTGGGCGGAACGACGCTCCATGCGCGCGCCAACGCCAAGAAGCAGGTGCAGATCACCGAGACCGTCTGGAACGACGGACCGGGAAGCGGCACCGGCGGCGGCGTCAGCGACATCACACCGGTCCCGGCCTGGCAGAGGGGCATCGTGCCGAAGTCGGTCAATCCCAGGCACTTCGCCGGACGCGCGATCCCTGATGTCGCGGCCAATGCCGATCCGGCAACGGGTTATCTGACGATGTCGGGCGGCAAGCTCGGCATTGTCGGCGGCACCAGCGCGTCCGCGCCGCTCTGGGCCAGCCTGGTCGCCCGGATCAACGCCTCGCTCGGCGCACGGTCCGGCAATTTCAATGCCCTGCTGTATTCGAAGTTCGGGCCAGCCGGCGTGCTGCGCGACATCACGGTGGGCAACAATGACACCGACGGCCTGCTCGGCGGGCAATACAAGGCGGGCCCGGGATGGGACGCCTGCACCGGCTGGGGCGTGCCGGATGGCAAGAAGCTTCTCGCGGCACTTCAGGGAGGGCCGAGCAGCTAGCCGATCTTTCTCTGGCGCAGGCGGGCGATCGTTCGCCTGCGCAACAGATCGATAACCGGCCGCGTCCATCCAACGCGGCCGGCATCGTGTTGTTCGCACCGGCATCCAGCGGAGCCGCGGCCACCGCGGTCGTTCGCAGCATCGGCAAATCCGCCACGATGCGGCCTTCCCCTGGATAGGACATCCGTCATAGGCTCGGCGTGCCATCGCGGCGACGAAGCCGTGACCTTCGAGGAGAGACGCTCATGAGACGCGCGATGTCGTCCTGCCTCGCCGGTGCCATGCTCGTGGCCGGCGCCTCTCCCGTCGCGGCGGCATCCGGCACTGCGCCGACGAAAATCTCGGGCTCCACGGCGCTCGCGCTCGCAGGTGTGATCGCGCCGCTGTCGCCGATCCTGTCGGGCGCCGAGAAGAAGGCGGTGGCGATGCTGTTCGCGGCCAACGCCGACATCCCCTACAGGAAGCCGATCGTGGTAACCGCGGACAGGATCGTTTGCCGAACCAGCAATGTCGACATCACCTTGCGCAATTGCGAGGTCACCTTCGGCAAGAAGGTCAAGACTGTGAACGGGTCTACGGCCAACGAGATTTTCGCGACCGAGGCCCTGGCGGGAATTCCTGCCGACGGTGCGGCCGGATCGAATTTCGAGAGCCTGAGCAAGCTGAGCTGCACCATCGACCCCAATGCGATCAGGCAGAAGGACGGCAGCGGCGCGGATTGCACGTTCCAGCCGGGCAATTGATTCCATAACGGCCGAACGGCCAGGAATGGCGCCGCGCCTGCAGCGATTTGCCGATTTTCGATATGCGCCAAAAGCGCGCGGTGCACCTCATACGATCGGAGCACCGTCAACATTTGCTGCTGGCATCGAGCGATGCGACGCATGACTTGGCGAATGCAATTCGAGATTGGTGGCACTGCCTGAGCGAATCCGTAGATTTGCGCGCGTAGCTTCGGGTGCTTCGTTTGCCGGGTTCAAGGGACGTCACTTATCTGGACAAGTATGCGGCCGTGCATTCGCACGACAGCGAGCTTGCGCGCGACCGCCTGTTCAGCGTCTACGGCGCGGACGGCTTCGACAAGGGAAGTGGAGACTTCGGCATCCGCGCCAACTACGCCAGGCTGACGGCCGTGGGTCTCGGCTTCTGCTCTTATGATGCTCCAGTCACGGTGAGTTTTCCCGAGGCGAGCTTCGTCAGGCAATTCTTCTCCATCCAGGGCCGCGCCAACTTCACGACGTCGCGCGGAGGCGGCGCGATCGGTGCCTGGACACCCATCGTCTCCGGAAACTCAAGGCTGCGACTTCAATTTGGCGAAGACTATCGGCAATTGGTTCTGCGCATCGACACACTGGCGCTCGAACACACCATGAAGGCCCTCGCCGGCGACGCAAGCGACCGACGGCTCGAACTGTCCGAATCCGATCCGAATCCCTCCAGCATGTCGCTCTTCCGGCGACAGGTATTCCATCTCGCCGAGGAGCTGGAGACGTTTGCGGATCAATACTCGCCGCTTGCCCGAGCCGAGCTCGAGCGCGACCTCGTCGTCAGATTTCTTCTCGGCCATGAGCACAACTTCTCGGACCTGCTCAGGCGTGAACCGCGCAGCGCAGGACGCAGCGTCGTCGACAAGATCGAGGCCTTCATCGAGGCCAATTGGAGCCGGCCGATCGATCTCGACGAAATCGCTGAAGTCGCCAATGTCGGCGTTCGTACCGTGTTTCGCGAATTCGCGCGGGCCGGCAAGGGATCTCCGGCTCAATTCGCCAAGCGCGTACGATTGCAACGGGCCGCGGAATTTCTGCGCTCTCCGGTGGAAACCACCAGTGTCACCGGCGTCGCCTTCCGTTGCGGCTTCCAGAATGTCGGCCGCTTTGCCGCCGATTATCTGCGGCTCCACGGCGAATTGCCGTCCGAAACCCTGAAGCGCGCCTCGTCGTCGCAATAGCAGCCGCGGCGATCGTTCACCGCGGCCGGCTGTTCTGCCCAGATGCCGTTCAGGCCGCGCGAATGGTCGCCAGGAATTTGTCGACCTCAGTCTTGAGCCGGTTGCTCTCGATCGCCAGCGATTGCGCCGAGGACAACACCTGGGACGACGCCGATCCCGTGTCCGATGCGCCGCGCTGGACGTTGGTGATGTTCGACGATACGTCCTGGGTGCCCCTCGCGGCCTGCTGCACGTTGCGGGAGATTTCCTGGGTCGCAGCGCCCTGCTCTTCCACCGCAGCGGCGACCGCCGCCGATATCTCGGAGAGGCTTCCGATCGTTGCCCCGATCGTCTCGATCGCCGCAACGGACTCCTGGGTCGCCACCTGAATACCGGTGACCTGCTGGCTGATCTCTCCGGTGGCCTTGGCGGTCTGCTCCGCCAGCGCCTTGACCTCGGAGGCCACGACGGCAAAGCCCCGGCCGGCGTCGCCGGCGCGCGCCGCTTCGATCGTCGCGTTCAGCGCCAGAAGGTTGGTCTGCCCCGCGATATTGCTGATCAGCTCGACCACATCGCCGATCCTGCCGGCCGCGCGCGACAATTCGCTGACACGGTCGTTGGTCTGCCGGGCCTGATTGACCGCTTCTGCCGCCATCCTGGCGGAATCCTGCACGCGATGGCCGATCTCGGTCACCGAGGAAGACATCTGCTCGGTCGCCGACGCCACCGACTGTACGTTGGTGGACGCCTCTTCGGACGCCGCGGCGACGGCAATCGAAAGCTGCTGCGTCGATTCCGCCGTGCCGGTGAGCGTACCGGCGGCGGCCTCGAGCTCGGTGGAGGCCAAGGCAACGGTCTCGATGATGTTGCCCACGGCAGCCTCGAACTCTCCCGCCATCCTGTGCATGTCGATCCGGCGCTGGTCGGCGGCCCGCTTCTCCAGGTCCCGCTGCGCCTCCCGGTCGAAGCCGAGCTTGGCCTGAAGCGCCTGGACCGCGCGCAACGCCAGCCCAGCCTCGTCGTCACGCTCGACGTTGACGCGACTGTTGAAAACGCCCTGGCCAATTTTCGACATGATATCGTTCAGATGCGCCAGGGGCCGCGAAATGGCGCGAATTGTCGCCAGTGACAGCAGGGCGGCGACGAGCAGGCCCAGGCACAGGGCGGCAATCGCGATCACATTCGAGACGATGAACGAGGCTTCGGCCGCGTCGAATTCCGCCTTCGCTTCCTTGACCTGGATCGCGACCAGCCGATCCATGTCGGCCTTGGCGGCGCCGAAGAGCTCGGCGGCCCGGCCCGTCATGTGCGCATTCAACTCATCGAGCTTGCCGTCGGCCAGCATGGCGAGAGCCGGCTTGAGGCCTCGCTCGACATACGCGATCCGGTTCGGTGCGAACGAGTCCGCAACCGACTTCTCCTCCGGCGTAAGATAGGTCGCCATGTAGTCCGACCACAGCTTGTCGATCCGTCCGGCGTTGGCGTCGATCACGCCTTGAGCGTTCGAGACGACGCGGCCGCTGCGGGCTTCGATCGCCGATCGAAGGATGGCGAGCGAATTCTCCTTCATGCGGTCGTTGATCTCGAACAATTGGGCCAGCGGTACCGAGCGGTCCTCATAGATCGACTGGGCATGCCGATTGACCTGGCTCATCCCGATCAATCCGGCGGCACCGATGATCCCCATGGACAGCGACAGGATGCCGACCAACGAGACCAGTCGCGCCTTCAGGGTCTTCGTGAACGGCGAGAAGACATCGAGCAACGAGCGCTTGCGGATCATGCCGGCCTCGATCTTGAAGGCACCCGCCTTCTTGTCGCGGATCGCAGCATAGACGCGCTCGGCCTGCTCGCGCTGATCCGCAGGCAGCTTGGTCCGGATCGACATGTAACCGACCAGCTGACCTTCTTCCCAGATCGGCGTCGCGCTCGCCAGCACCCAATAGAAGTCGCCGTTCTTGCGGCGATTCTTGACCGCACCTGCCCAGGGCCTTCCGGCCTTCAAGGTGTCCCAGAGATTGGCGAAGGCTTCCGGCGGCATATCGGGATGCCGGACGATGTTATGGGGCTGGCCGGCCAGCTCCTGCTCGGTGAAGCCGGACGCCTCGACAAACTGATCGTTGAAATAGATCAGCTTGCCCTTGAGGTCGGTCTTGGAGACGATCAGCGTCTCGTCCATCAGCGGATACTCGGTGGCGGTGACAGGCAAATTGGTACGCATCGGTTATCTTTCCGGCAACATTGGCCTTTGGGTACAAATTGAGCGGGTCGGCGCGGCTAGATCTGCAGGATCTTGAGATGGACGATTTCGAGCAGACGTCGCGTCCGCTTGATTTGGTCCGAGAATTCCCGGCGCTTCTCCGGATCGCGAATCCGCGGTTCGACTTCATGGGCATGCTCGATCGCGAGCTCGAACTGGCCGGCCAGCCGACTGAGCGCATTCCGGGCGCTGACGCGCAGCGCGCCGGGCTCGATCCCCGACGAACGATCGCAACGTTCGATCGACGCATCGACGTCCTGCCGCTGCGCGCGAAACTGTATGATGTTCGACATGCTATTCTCCCGCGCGGAAGATCCGGCCCGCGGGATCGCTAGTATACGAATCGAGTTATCAGGGTATTTGACCGATCTACGACACTCTGGCCGGATTCTGACACGCGCGTTAAGCCGACCATGACGTTTGATGGTAACGGGATCGCTCTCATAAAGACGAGGCTAATAAGCCTGTCGAAAATCGGCAATCGAGCGAACATCGAGACATTGCTCTGGTCGACTGTTACCGGCACGGGCGCCACGCGTTCACTCCAGAGACGGAGCCGGACATAGCGGCAGAACCGACATGCCGTGAAATTGCCCAAAGGGGACTAACTAATAAGGCGAATTGAAAAGACAGGCCCGACGCACGAGCCATGATCGGGAACGCAAGGCCGGCACCGACATGAAGAGTTCCCTGGCATTTTTTCTCTTTCTGACCATGACAGCAGCTTCGGCGCAGGGCGTGACGCCGGTGCGACCAACCGCGCCGTCCGATCTCGTCCCGGTCGGCCTCACCGATAACGACACCACCGCCGGCGGCGTCGCGCGGCTGTGCGAGCAGGTCACCTTCTCGCGCGGCCTGCGCTATGGCGACAGCGAGGCCAACGTGCTCGACGTCGCGACCAGCGAGACCACCAAGGCGGACACGCCGCGGCCGGTGCTGCTGTTCGTGGCCGGCGACACTTTTACCGGCGACCACGGCGCACCGGACCTGTCCCGCGACATCCAGGACGAGGCGATGTGCTTTGCCGCGCGCAACGGCATGATCGGGGTGCACGTGAACTACCGCCTGGCGCCGGCGGCGGCCTGGCCGATGGGCGCGACCGACGTCGCGGCGGCGCTGTCCTGGATCCACGGCAATATCGATTTGTTCAACGGCGATGCGCGCGAGATCGTCGCAGTCGGCTACGGCGCCGGCGCCTTCCATGTCGCAAGCCTCTTGGCCCATCCCGAGCTCCAGGCCGACCGCGCCGATGTCGCCGCGATCGTGCTGGTGTCCGGCATCTACCGCGCCGGCAAGGACGCCAGTGACAACGAGAAGGCCTATTTCGGCACTGACGCCGCTCAATATGACAAGCGCTCGGTGTTTCCCGGCATCCTCAATGTCGACGCGCCAATCGTGCTGGCCTGGGCCGCGAACGATCCCGCAAACCTGGTCGCGCAAGGCGAGACCCTGAAGAAGACGCTGTGCGGCGCCGGCCACTGCCCGCGCACCACGCTGTTGCGGAGCCGCGACGGCATCGCGGCTGCGTTTGGGCTGGATGGCTCCGGCGATAGTCTGGCTGAACCGACGCTGCTGCTGGTGCATCAGCTGGAGGCGCGCGGGCTACCGTAGGGCCTCGCGGGAATCCACCGTCACCATTTGCTGGGCCAGCCCTCTCCGGAGGGTTAGGGAGAGGGGTACCACACGGGGGCTCTCTCAGCAGCGCGTCAACACACCTGCCGCTTCGTTCGGGGTGCCACAGGATTGCCAAACGCTTGACGTAGATCAAGCAGCCTGGGTGCGGATTGAGCCGACCTCGTCGGGGGCCAACGACAAGGTGTCGAGCATGCGCGTCACCGGCAGACTGCTGTTCGTTTTCATCGCCGCTCTCGCCTCACTCGGGGCGATGTCACAGCAACGTGCGGAGCAAGCGGCTGACGACAAAAACATCCGCATCGGCAACATCGTGCCCTATTCGGGGCCGCTTTCGGAATTCGGCGCGATCGGCAAGGCGGAAGCCGCCTATTTCGACATGATCAACGATCGCGGCGGCATCAACGGCCGCAAGATCCGCTTCATCACCCGCGACGACAATTCCGATCCCGCAACTGCGCTGGAGCTGACGCGTGATCTCGTCGAGAAGGACGGCGTGCAGCTGATGTTCGGCTCGTTCGGCACGCCCGGCAATCTCGCCACGCGCTGGTACCTGAACGAGAAGCAAATCCCGCAGCTGTTCCTCGCCTCCGGCGATGAGGAGTTGAGCCAGGCCAGGGCGTTTCCATGGACCATGGGCTGGCAGCCGTCATTCCGCTCGGAGGGGCGCATCTACGCCAACTACATCCAGGCCTATTATCCCCGGAAGAAGATCGTGGTGCTCTGGCAGAACGACCAGTTCGGCCGCATGCTCTACAAGGGCATCCAGGAAGGTCTCGGCGAGTTGAACCGTCACGTCCTCGTCGACGTCGCTTTCGACATCTCGGACGAGCATCTCGAAAGTCACGTCTCGATCCTCAAGCGCGCGGGAGCCGACATCTTCGTCTTCCTGGGCGTGCCGTCGACGGCGTCCAAGGTGATCCAGCTGGCGGCCTCGCTGAACTGGCACCCGGTCTTCATCGTCAACGATGCCTCGGCCTCGATCGCCAATGCGATGGCGCCTGCGGGCCTGGAGAATTCGGCTGGCGTGATCTCGGCGGCCTTTCTGAAGGATCCGAGCGATCCGGCATGGAAGGACGATCCCGCCATGAAGGACTGGTTCGCTTTCATGGACAGGTACCACAAGGTCGAAAGCACCAACAACAGCGCGGCGCTCTATGGCTATGCCGCGGCGGAGGCACTGACCAAGGTGCTGAGGCAGTGTGGCGACGACTTCTCGCGCGAGAACATCATGCGTCAGGCAGCATCGCTGCGGGATTATCATCCCTCCGTTGCACTGCCCGATATCAGGATGAACACCTCCCCGGACAGCTATCTGCCGATCAGGCAGATGCGGCTGGTGCAATTTGACGGGCGCTCGTGGCAGCCGTTCGGGGCGGTGATCGAGACGGCGTTCACGGAAGGCATGGCGCGGTGAGCTGACTCAATCGGTCGTCATGCCGGGCTTGGCCCGGCCATGACGCCGTGGAGGCTTCTGCGACCCAAAGCTCACGCCGGCTTCAGCGAGGCCAACGCACTCTCCAGCAACAAACGCACCCGCGCGGCGTCGCCGGACTTCACCACCGCGGGATCGAGATAGAGCTCGAGGCCCGGCGCGCGCTCCGTGATGACGCCGCTCCGCTCCGCCGCCGCGTCGTTCAGCGCATCCACCGAGTACGGGATCACCTCGCGGCTGATGCCCTTCATGGTGATGGCGGGCAGCGCATGGGCGCGGACGATGTCGCTGACGAGCGCGAAGCTCTCGTAGCTCAGCACGATGCCGCCGGGCTCGGCGATCGATTGCAGGCGTGCGGCGAGGTTCGCTTCCGCACCGATGATGGTGTAGTCCATGCGGTCGCTGCTGCCGAAATTGCCGACATTGCAATAGCCGGAATTGATGCCCATGCGCGAGCGGAACGGCTGCTCGATGCCGGAGGCCCGCCATTTCGCATTGAGCTCGGTGAGACGCTGCTGCATGCGCCAGGCCATCTGCAGGCAGGCCTGCGCGTCGGCGCGATCGCCCTTGGTCTCGGGATCGCCGAAGAAGATCAACATGGCGTCGCCGATGAACTTGTCGACGGTGCCGCCATGCTCGTGCGCGATCGCCGACATCTCGGTAAAATATTCGTTGAGAAGCTGGGTCAGCAATTCAGGCTGAAGCCGCTCGGTGGTCGCGGTAAAATTCTGGATGTCGGAGAAGAAGATCGTGAGCTTCTTGCGCTCGGTGTGGATGGTGACGTCCTTCTGGCCGGAGAAGATGCTCTTGTAGACCTGCGGCGGAATGTAGCGCGAGATCTTCATGGAGAGCGACGCCAGGAAATCGTTGGCGGATTCGAGTTCCTTGTTCATGCCCTTGATGCGCCTGGCCTGGCGGCGCTGCAGCGAGAGGAACGACAGGCCGCAGCCGGCAGCGACCAGGAAATAGGCCAGCAGGAACTTGAACGAGAAGATGTTGGCGGCGATCGGCTGGGCGATGATGACTTCCTGGATGCCTCTGATGTCACCGACCTTCCAGTCCTTCTTCGGGCTTTCGGGGTGGCTGTTGTGGCAGCTGACGCAGGCCGGGCCCATCGTGACCGGCGCGACCAGGCGGACCTTGTCGGAGAACAGCGAGGTTTCGGTGTCGACGATCTTCTGCTCGGGATCGGCGCGCAGCGCGGCCAGCGCATCCTTCTCGAACTTGTCGAGCTGGTGCGGGGCGCGGTTCTGGAACGGGAAGTCCGAGACGAAGCGGTAGGTGATGTTCTCCTGCTGGGCGCCGATCACCCGTCCGAGCTCCAGCGACAGCGTCGCGGGGATCGGGACCGCGCCGGCAACCGACTCGTAATTGTGCACGACCCTGGTGGTGCCGTCAGGGTTGGCAAGGATGCGCCCGACCACGTTGGAGGCATAATAGCTGCGCACGCTGGTGATGACGGAGTTGAGATCGGCGGCCTGCCGGCGCAGCGCCGACTTGCTGAGCTCGGTCAGGTCCAGCCAGACCGCGAGCGGCAGAGCGAGCAGGAGGAAGGCGATCACGGCCCCTGTCAGGATGCCGCTCTTGCGCTGCTCTTCGGCGATCTCTCGTTTCACGTGATGGCTCCGTTGTCGGCGTTTTTGCCGCAAGCTTTTCGGGATTTGCGGCATAACATGCCGCGGCACAGAGCCAACAAACGCGTTCCCGCGCAACCCCATTTTATGGGGGGCGTGGCAAACATCTTTTCGTTTCATGACGAATGTTTAAGATCGGTATCAACCCGCCGGGAGATCCCATGACCGAAACTATCCGCATCAGGCGCTTCAACGCGCGCCCCGTGATCGTGCCGATGAATTTGCCGCTCAAGACCTCGACCGGGGCGGTGGCAAAGGCGCCGCTGGTGCTGATCGACTGCGAGACCGACCAGGGCGTGGTGGGTCATGCCTATCTGTTCTCGATCACGCCGTCGGCCTTGAGGCCGCTGACCGCCATGGTCATGGACATGTCGGAGCTGCTCGCCGGCGACGAGCTGCTGCCGTTCGAGGTCGAGCGCAAGCTGACCCAGCGCTTCACACTGCTCGGCCTCGCCGGCCTGCAGCGGCTGGCACAATCGGGCATCGACATGGCGGCATGGGACGCGCTGGCGCGCAGCAGAGGCCTGCCGCTGGCCCGCCTGCTCGGCGGGGCACCAAAACCGGTGAAAGCGTACAATTCGAAAGGCCTCGGTATCATGCCGGCCGGCGCGGCGGTGGAGGAAGCGCACAAGCTGCTGGCCGAAGGTTTTCAGGCCGCCAAGATTCGCGTCGGCCGCCCCGATGCGCGGGAAGATCTCGCCGTCGTGCGCGCAGTGCGCAAGGCCGTCGGCGACGAGGTGACGCTGATGTGCGACTACAATCAGGCGCTGACGGTGACCGAGGCGATCCTTCGCGGCGAGATGCTCGACGACGAGGGCCTGAGCTGGATCGAGGAGCCGATCCGCCACGACGACTATACGGGCTGCGCCCGCATCGCGGATGCGCTGCGCACGCCGGTCCAGATCGGCGAAAACTTCGACAGCGCGTTTTCGATGCAGGCTGCGCTGGCGGCGGAGGCCTGCGACTACGTGATGCCCGACGTGCAGCGCATCGGCGGCGTCACCGGCTGGCTCCGCGCTGCCGCGCTCGCGCATGCCGCCGGCATCGAGATGTCGACGCATCTGTTCTCGGAGGTCAGCGCGCAGCTGCTCTGCGTGACACCGACCGGGCAATGGCTGGAATATGTCGACTGGGCCGACGCGGTGCTGGCGACGCGGCTGAAGATCAGGGACGGCTTTGCGCTGCCGGGCGAGGAGCCCGGCAACGGCATCGAATGGGACGAGGCGGCGGTGAAGAAATATCTCGTGAGCTAGGTGCGGCTACGCTTGCGCGAAGGAAAAGCCGGGCTGGCCGCGGAGGAAGCCGTTGGCAAAGGCGACACCTGGATAGAGCTCCGACAGGCGGCCGCCGGCGTCTTCGGCCGATCTGCCCCCATCGAGCACATCGCGAAACGTCCTGGCGACCTCGACCATGTCGCAATCCTGCGGCGACAGCCGCAGCGAGCCGATGCGTGCCTCGCGCAGCGCCGCGATGTCGCCAATGAGATTGGTGCAGGCATGCGACAGGGTCTGGACACCGTTGACGGTGAGGAACTCCTGCTGGTCCAGCGTCTTCAGCGCGAGCCCGTCCGGGTCCTTTTCGCAGACGAAGCGGCAATTGTCCTTGGACAGCTTGTGCAGCCGCGCATGGTAGCAGCGTGCGGAGATCGCCAGCGGCACGCGGCCGAAGGCAAAGATCTCGATCAAGGCCTCGGGGACCGCCGCGGCGATCACCGCTGCTGACGAGATCGGCAGCTCGGGCGGCAGGCAGATTCGCGTGGCACCCTGCTGGACGTGAAAGGTCGCGCTGGTCTCGTTGTAGATGTTCGCGTAGGGGCCGATCGCGTGCGGCCGGCCTCGGATCGATCTGAGGCAGGTCAGGTCGTTGACCTCGACCAACGGGCCGTCCGTCGCGCAAAGCTCCTCGGTCTGGCGCCGCTCGCGCCGGAGCGACACCAGGATCAGCGAACCCAGCAGAACCTGCTTGCCGGCACCCTCGAGGCGCTCGATCACGTCAGGCAGATATTCCGTGAAGAACGGCGCCCGTTTCGAGCACACGATCTCGCCCACCGACACGACGTCGACCGGCGCCTCCTCGGCGATCCGGAAGTAGAAGTCGCGCCAGCGTTCCGGCGCCCAATTGTAGAGGACGGGCCCGAGACTAAGCTGCATCGGGTTTCCTCTCATTGGTTCCCTGCATCGGTCACCGCCATGTCTTGCGATAGGCGCCGAGCGTGGAAGCCTGGCCTTCGGCGAACGGCGTCAAGCTGACGATATCGGCCTCGCTGCCATCCTCCAGCGTATCGAGCGCACGGCGGAAGTGACGGACCACACTCTCGATATAGGCGCGTCCGCGCTGGCGCCCCTCGATCTTCAGCGCGGCGACGCCGGCGCTTCGCAATCCGGCGAGCAGCGTCGTGGCATCGAGACTGACGGGGTCCTCGAAGATGTAGCCATCGCCAAGCGCGGTGGAGAACCGGCCCTTGCACAGGGTCGGATAGCCCGCGGCTTCCTGCGGTGCGAAGCGGTTGATGGTGAATCCGCCGAGCCGGGACGTCGTTCCCCGCCCGGTCTCCTCATAGGCGACGTGGCTCGCCGGAGAGCAGACGCCCTGCATGTTCGGCGATTTTCCGGTGGCGTAGGACGACAGCGAACAGCGCCCCTCGGCCATCACGCAGAGGCCGCCGAACACGAAGACTTCGGTCTCGCAGCGCGTCTCGCGCATGATCTCGGCGATCTCCGCGACGCTGAGCACGCGCGGCAGCACGACCCGGCGCGCCCCGAAGGTCTCGACATAGAAAGCGATGGCGTCGGGATTGGCGGCCGCGGCCTGCACCGAGACATGCAGGCGCTGGTTCGGATGGCGCCGCGCGACATAATCCATCAGCCCGATGTCGGCGACGATCAGCGCGTCCGCGCCGGCCTCGACCGCGTCATCGACGGCGCGCTGCCACAGCGCGGTGGCCGAGGCGCGCGGAAAGGTATTGATGGCGACGAGGATTTTCGCACCGCGGCCGTGCGCGAATGCGATCCCCTTGCGCAGCTCGTCGCGGCTGAAGTTCAATCCGGGAAAATTGCGCGCGTTGGTCTCGTCGTTGAAGCCGCAATAGACGGCGTCCGCGCCCGCGTCGATGGCGCTCCGCAGCGCGGCCGGCGTTCCGGCGGGACAGATCAGCTCCATCACCGCGGCTCCCCCGGTGAGCCGGTCAGCCTGTCCCGTGCAAATTCGAACGAACGCCTCGCCGGCCCACCCAGCGGACCGAACAGCAACACCAACTCCCCGGCGAGATCGAGCCCGGCATCGTCGATCGCATTGCGCAGGGCGAGCACGGCCTCCATGTCGCCTTCGATGCCGAGCTGGCGCGAAAACATCAACGCATCGCCGTCCACCCTGCCTTCGACCAGGGCAAGCAAATTCGCCAGCGAGGCGGAGACGCGGGCATCAAGGTTCTGCGGCAGCTCACGCACCACCAGGAGCCGCAGCGGGGCAGCCTCGACGACGAACGCAAACGGCAAATCCGCCGGCTTGATTCCGAAGCGCGCGCGCCGGTGCTCGCCGAGCCTGTCGAGCAGGCCGGGATTGCGCCTGAGAATATTTTGCAGGAAGCCGCTGAGAACGAGTTGCAGCGGAAACAGCGGCAAGGGACGGATCGCGAGCGCGAGAAGCGGCGGGATTGTCGGCAATGGGCCGGAGACGGCGGACGAATGACTCATGGGATCATCTGAGCCATTTGCACGCCGATGTATTTGAGCGGGAACAAGGAAGATCGACATCGCGCCGGCTAGCTTCCGCTTTTTCGGGAGATGGCCGGCTTGCAACGTGACGTTCCGCGCTTTCGCGACTTATCCGACTTCGTGCGCTTCCTCGACGGCAAGGGCCAACTGCGACGCATTCGCGAGCCGGTCTCCGTGATCCACGAGATCACCGAGATCCACCGGCGCGTCATCGGGGACAACGGCCCTGCATTATTGTTCGAACGGCCGGTCAGGACCGACGGTCTTGTATCCGGCATGCCGCTCCTGACCAATCTGTTCGGCACGGTGGAGCGAACCGCGTGGGGCATGGGCATCACGCCTGACCGGCTCGACGAGCTCGGCACGATGATGGCCGAGCTGCGCACACCGCGGCCGCCGCACGGCATTCGCGATGCATGGCACAAGCTGCCGTTGGCGCGCGCCGCGCTCGCGACGCGGCCGCGATCGCGCGTCGCAGCGCCGGTGCAGGATCGCGCCGTGATGGGCGACGACATCGATCTTCATAGGCTGCCGGCCCAGATCTGCTGGCCAGGCGAGCCCGCCCCCCTGATCACCTGGCCGCTGGTCATCACCGCGCCGCCGGACTCGGCGACGGCCGATCAAGAGGAGAATGTCGGCGTCTACCGCATGCAAATCCTCGGCCGCGACCGCGCCATCATCCGCTGGCTCGCGCATCGTGGCGGCGCCCGGCATCATCAGCAATGGAGGGCGCTTGGGCGCGACATGCCGGTGGCGATCGTCATCGGTGCCGACCCTGCGACCATCCTCGCCGCCGTGCTGCCGCTGCCCGAGGCCATCTCCGAGTTGCGCTTCGCCGGCATTCTGCGCGGCGAGCGGCCCGAGCTGACGCCATGCCTCACGGTCCCGCTCGAGGTGCCCGCGACGGCAGAGATCGTCATCGAGGGCTTGGTCTCGGCCACCGAGACCGCCGCCGAGGGACCCTATGGCGATCACACCGGCTACTACAATTCGGTCGAGCAATTTCCGGTGCTGCGCGTCACCGCCATCACCTCGCAGCAACAGCCGATCTACCTGTCGACCTTCACCGGCCGCGCACCCGACGAGCCGTCGCGGATCGGCGAGGCCTTGAATCAACTGTTTGTGCCGTTGATACGGCAGCAATTCCCTGAAGTGACCGATTGCTGGCTGCCGCCGGAGACCTGCTCATACCGGATCGCGATCGCCTCGATCAAGAAGCGCTATCCCGGCCAGGCGCGGCGGCTGATGCTCGGCCTGTGGTCCATGCTGCCGCAGTTCAGCTACACCAAGCTCCTGATCGTGGTCGACGACGACATCGACATCCGCGACTGGCGCGAGGTGATGTGGGCTGTCGCGACGCGGAGCGACAGCTCGCGCGATCTCGTCACGCTCTCCGACACGCCGATCGATTATCTCGACTTCGCCTCGCCGAAATCCGGGCTCGGCGGCAAGCTCGGGATCGACGCAACGACGAAGATTCCCCCTGAGACCGAACGAGCGTGGGGCGAGCCACTCGCGATGGATCCCGTCGTGATCGCCAGGGTCGATGCGATGTGGCCCGCACTCGGGCTCAGCGGGATACGAGAGCCCGCATGAGCGAGCGGCATGGCGTGATCGTCGGCATCAGCGGCGCCTCGGGCGCGGCGATCGGCATGCGGATCGTCGAGCGGCTCGCGGAGACTCCGCGCTGCGCGGTGCATCTGGTGATCTCGCCGGCCGCCGAGCGTACGCTAGCTGAGGAGGTCGGCGCTGATGCGCTGCCGCACTTGCGCGCCCTCGCCTTTCGCAACCACGCGCCATCGGATATCGGCGCCAGCATCGCCAGCGGCTCGTTTCCGGTCGGCGGCATGATCATCGCGCCGTGCTCGATCCGCACGCTGTCGGCGATCGCCTGGGGACAGCTCGACAATCTGCTGGTGCGCGCCGCCGACGTGCAGCTCAAGGAGCGGCGGCGCCTGGTGCTGCTGGTGCGCGAGAGCCCGCTGCATCTCGGACATCTGCGCACGATGGTGCAGGCCACCGAGATCGGCGCGATCATCGCGCCGCCGCTGCCGGCCTTCTATCTGAAGCCGCAATCGCCGGACGAGATCGTCGACCAGATCGCCTGCCGTGCGATCAATCTCCTGGGCCTGCCGGACATCTCGGCACCAGCGCGGCAATGGCGCGGCGAAATATGATCGTCAGGCGGCGATTGCGACGGCGCCCGAAGACGTCTAACGATGCCCCATGACCACATGGCGCCCTCATCCCCACATCCGCGTCGTCGCGATCGGCCTGCACTGGCGGGGCGGGCGGCTGCTTGCGGCCGAGGTGCGTGACGATGCGGGCCGGATCAAGGGCGTGCGCCCGCTCGGCGGCGAGATCGAGTTCGGCGAGAGCTGGCAGGCTGCGCTCGTGCGCGAATTCGACGAAGAGCTCGGCATCGACATCACCATCATTGGTGCAACCCTGATGATGGAGAACATTTTTGTCCACGAAGGCGCGACCGGGCACGAGGTGATGTTCATCGCCGACGTCGCGTTCCCGGACGGCGCCTTCATCGACGAGGAGCGCATCGACTTCCGCGAGGACAATGGAGAGGAAATCGTCGCCCGCTGGTTCGATCTGACCGAACTCGACCTACCTGGTGGCCCGAGCCTCTATCCGACCGGACTGAAGGACTTGCTGCTCAAGCGCGGCTGACAGCTACCACGTCTCCGCACCGGGGATTTTCTTGCGCACGGCCATGCGCTGGATCCAGATGCAGCGGCGGACCGACCTGTTGGAGCGGCCGACGGCGGATATTCCTTCGCCGGCCTGAAGCAGCGGCGCCACGGTCTCGCGCAGCGCGCGGCAGCGTTGCAGCTCGGCCTGCCAGTCGATGATGGCAGCATTCGCGCTTGATGCCGTCAGCGCCAGGACTGTCGCGGCAAGACAAGTCGTCCGCATCATTCACGCTCCCTTCCATTTGATCGATCCGCCACGCGCCGGTAGCGGAAGTCGCAATGATCGGCGCCTTGCATGATGGTCTGCGTGCGCGTGAGCCTGATGTCCGGACCGAACCCTTCCGCGGTGGCAAAGTCGGCGGTGCAGACCATGAGGAAGCCAAGCTCCGGCTCGCCCAGCGCCTTGTAGAACTCGGCATAGGCGCATCGCTTCACGTCGAAGGCGAATGCATCCTGGGTCTGTTCGATCACGTCATAGGCAAGCGCGTCATCGCGCGCGTAGGTCTTGAACGCGGATGCCACGGCCTGACCGAGATTGGTTTCGTTCTTCGCTGTCCAGAATTCCTCGCCGAAGCGGCGATAGAGGTCGCCGAGCGCCTTGCGCACCAGCGCGTTCGCGCCTGCCTCACCGAGCTCGGCTTGCAGCGCCTTGACCAGTGGCACCAGGACCTGCGCCTGGATCTTTGCCTGCTCGATGACCGATATGCTCATGGGCAGCCTTCCCGTCTTCAGTGCTTCAAGGTGAACCCGGTCCGCAACTCTTTCGCCTGTGAAATGGACCACACTTGAAACATCCCTGAGGTTGTATCATTCTCTAGATGTAACCAAGACGAACGGGGCGTACGATCCCGTATCGGTTTTCTCGATCATTTCATTCTCGAACACCCCTTGGAAGCGTCGTTTCGCGCTTGGTGACACGGACGATCCCCGTGACGGGCGAAGAACCCAGCGATCGCGAGCGGTTTCGAAAAATTCCGACGCCTCGCCGAGCCCGGCGATGCGGCAGCGGGGTCGCGCACGTGCGGCACGGCCCGGCCATCAAGGGACAATCGATCAGCCCGGAGCGCCGGCCCGGGGGAGCGCCGGCATCGACAGTCGTTCTTGCAGCCATCGAGAGGAGCGCCCCATGGACGAACCCAAGCCGCTCACAAGCGCCTTCAACAGGACCGCAAATTTCTCCATCCACCAGGTCGACCGCGTGTTCATGGCTGCCGCACACGCCGCGGCCGTCCCCGCTGCCGTGCCGGTCTCCCTGCCGCCCACGCTCGGTCCGCTATCGGCCTTCGCCGGCACTTTCACCGGACAGGGGTTCAACACGATCTTCCGGCCGGACAGCGCGACGACGCCGACCCAGATGCCGGGGCCGATCAACACCACCGACCCGCCCGACAACGTGCTGGAGCTGAACCTGACCGACGAGACGATGTCGTTCTCGAACAGTCTCGGCTCGATTCCCAATCGCGGCTCAGGGCCGCAAGCCGATGCCTTCCTGAACGGCGTGCCCTATCTCCAGACCATCAACGACGTGACCACGGGAACGCCGGTCGGCATTCACTTCGAGCCCGGCATCTGGCTCGCGGTGCCCGCCTCCACCAATCCGCACGAACCGTTCACCGTCGCGCGCATGGCCTCGATCCCGCACGGCACGACGATCACCGCGCAAGGCACCGCGCTGCCGGCCGTCGCCGGCAAGCCGACCATCGCGGCGATCGACATCACGCCGTTCTTCGGCGGCAATCCGGCCAACAAGTTCACATTCCAGAATCAGACCGCCGCCAACAAGACCACACGCCGGCTGCCGCAGGACCTCACCGCGCTGATCGCCTCGGGCAAGCTCACCCAGGCCATGATCACCGATCCGAACACCGTGCTGCGCAACCAGATCGCGCATCAGACCATCAGCCAGACCGTCATCATCGAGACCTCGACCAGGCCCGGCTCACCGCTGTCTGGCGGTCCCTTGCCCGCCGTCCCGACGGCCGGACCGCATCCGCAGGCGCCGAACTTCGCAGGCGGCACCGCGAACATCGCGTTCCTCCAGGGCGTGCCGGTGCCACAGCCGGGCGGCAATGGCGCCAACGCCAACGCATTCCAGATGGATGCCGTGTTCTGGATCGAGACGGTCATCTACGACATCGACGTGCCGCGCATTGCGGCGGGCGAACCGCCGATCATCCTCCAGCCGGCGCAGAAGGGCACGGTTCCGCTGGTGCCGAGCTTCGTCGCCACGCTTCCGTTCGTGCCGGGCAAGGCTTTTGCCGGTGGCCGCGTGCGGGTGGCGACCACGCAGATTCAATATTCACAGAAGGTGATGCTGGATTTCAACGGCCTGACCTGGCCGCATGTTTCCGTCGCCTCGCTGGTGCCGGCCGCGCCGGTGCCGATTCCGGAGCATTTGTTGCCGTTGACGTGAGCGGGCTTGCGCCGGCGCGACCTCAGGAGCGCAGCAGCCGAAGCGCGCGCCCCTTGTGCAGGGCGACGTGCTCGGTCTTGTCGCTTCTGATCTCGTATTGCGGATCGTCCGCCGTCGCGTGGTGAACGTAGCCCTTGTAGTCGACGTCTTTGGTGTGGACGCGCAGGATATGACCGCGCACGCGGCCGGCCTCGGAATTCCAGCTGACGTGATCGCCGCGCTTAAGGGATTTTGGCGAGGTCTTGGACGAAGACTTGAGGGAAGTCTTGGGCGAAGTCTTGGGCATGACGGAACAATGCCGGAGCGTGTGGGCGTGTTCCGAGGGCGGGAGCAAGACGCTCCAGTCCGTCTCCGCTCTGCGAGCTACGCCGGACACGCTTCGTATCGATATTGACGTATCGATATGGACGTCTTGTGGCTTGCCTGGCCGAAGCTCGCGGCGGCAGCCCGCCTACGCGCTTTGGGCTTCGGCGCGGCATCCTTCTCTCGCTATCGCGAGCGAAGGATGGTGGGCACGACAGGGATCGAACCTGTGACCCCTACCATGTCAAGGTAGTGCTCTCCCGCTGAGCTACGTGCCCTAATAGTCCACTTACGTCGGGTGGGGTCCCTATAACGGCTCGTGGGAGCCGGTGCAAGGACGGAACGGGGCCAATTTAGGCCGCGAGCATCTTGTTCACTTCGCTCACCAATTCGCGCAGGTGAACGGGCTTGGACAGCACCTTGGCGTTCTTGGGGGCGTCCGAATCCGAGTTCAGGGCGACCGCGGCGAAGCCGGTGATGAACATGATCTTGATGTCGGGATCGAGTTCCGAGGCCCGGCGGGCGAGCTCGATACCGTCCATCTCCGGCATCACGATGTCGGTCAGCAGCATCTCGAACGGCTCTTCCCGCAACCGCTGATAGGCGGCCATGCCGTTGTCATGAGACGAGACCTGAAAACCGGCGTTTTCCAGCGCCTTGACCAGGAAACGGCGCATGTCGTTGTCGTCTTCGGCGAGCAGAATCTTTGGCATGGCAGGAACGTCGAATCCCCAGAGGATAGGCAGCGACCACTAAGCCCGACAGAGGGTAAATTTGGGGTGAAAATCTTAACCCCTGGGGCTCGCGCTGCCGGGGTGTTGTGAACCGGAACGGGCTGCGAATCAATCGAGCCGCGATCGCGCGTCCCCGTCTCCCTGCCCACACGGTTAAGACATGTTCCAGCGCGGATCACGCTTTTTCGCTTGGCAGAATGGTTGCGATTCCGGACAATGACGACACATAAGAGCCGCTCGACCGGCCGAATCATTCGATCCGGGACCCATGCCGGACCGTGCGGCGCCAAAGCGGCGTGAAGGGACGAAGCCTGAGAAGATGACCCGGTTTGACGGCGACACGTCGCCAGCCTTCGAGATCGTGGAGCCCGCCGAGTGGCGCGCGCCTGTTATCTTCAACTCGCCCCATTCCGGCTCGACCTATCCGGATGACTTCCTTGCAGCATCGCGGATCGACCTGCCGCAACTGCGGCGGTCAGAAGATTCCTTCATGGACGAGCTGATCGGCCATCTCAGCGCGCGTGGCTTTCCCACGGTGCGGGTGAATTTTCCCCGCTCCTATGTCGACGTCAATCGCGAGCCCTATGAGCTCGACCCCCGGATGTTCACCGGACGCCTGCCGAGCTTTGCCAACACCCGCTCGATGCGGGTTGCGGGCGGATTAGGCACCATTCCGCGCGTGGTCGGCGACGGCCAGGAGATCTATCGCGACCGCATCCTGGTCGACGACGCGCTGGCGCGGATCGAGACGCTGTACAAGCCCTATCATCGCGCGCTGCGCCGGCTGATCAACAAGGTGCACCAGATGTTCGGCACCGTGGTGCTGGTCGACTGCCATTCGATGCCGTCGGTCGGCGTCAGCAGAGACGAGCCGCGCCGTCCCGACGTCGTGATCGGTGACCGCTACGGCACCAGCTGCACGCCGCTGCTGCCCGACCGTGTCGAGGAAACCATGACCGGGCTCGGCTATTCGATCGGCCGCAACAAGCCCTATGCCGGCGGCTTCATCACCGAGCATTACGGCAACCCCGCAAGCGGCCTGCACGCCGTGCAGCTCGAGCTCAACCGAGCGATCTACATGGACGAACGGCGGCGCGAGCGCGGCCCACGCTTCGAGCAAGTGGCGAGTGACTTCGGCATTCTCGCCGACGTACTGGCGACCACGATCCCGTTCGGCGATCTCGGCCCGTTCCAGGCTGCGGCGGAATAGACGAAGTCTGCTTCAGACGATCAGGCCGCGTTCAGCTGGCGGGCGCGTTTTCGTTTCCCGTCGACACGCGCCTGAAACTGAAACCAGAGACAGCCCAAAGAAACAAGACAGCCCAAAGAAAAAAGGGCCGCTCGCGAATGACGCAAGCGGCCCAAGTCTAGGGAGGAAACGCCCAAGGAGGGCAGCGGTAACGCCAAGCGCTACCGCACCGCAACAATATGCGGCCGCGCCGCACAAAGCGCAAGGGCTTTTGAGCCGTTTCCCATGCAAAAAGACATGGCTCATTTGCTTCCAGCGAAATCCAGATTCAGTTTCTTTAATAAGGAAATTCAATGGGTTGATAGCTGCTTGCATACGAACAAGGCATCTCCGGAACTAAGTTCTCAACACCGTGATCGATATTTGATCAGCATATGGCTCGCCGGAGGCTGCCGCTGTCCGCATCCAAAATACCAGGGTGCAAATCAAGACAGCGCTGCACGCGAGAGGCGAATTGAGCTAGGCAGAGATGAGAGCTTCAGCCCGACTTTCGTTTTGAGGATGCGCCGTGACGGTGATCGACTTCTCAGCCTTCATCGGACGGCTTGCCACCGCCTCCGGCGAAACCATCCTGCCGTTCTTCCGCACCTCGTTGTCGATCGACGACAAGAGCAAGACCAAGGATTTCGATCCCGTCACGGAAGCCGACCGCGCGGCGGAAGCCGTGATGCGGCGGCTGATCAAGGCCAGCTTCCCCCAGCACGGCATCGTCGGCGAGGAGTTCGGCAATGAGCGGGAAGATGCCGATTATGTCTGGGTGCTCGACCCCATCGACGGCACGAAGTCGTTCATCGGGGGCTTTCCGATCTGGGGCACGCTGATTGCACTTTTGCACAAGGGCGCGCCGGTCTACGGCATGATGCACCAGCCCTTCATCGGCGAGCGCTTCTCCGGCGACAACGGCTCGGCCAACTACAAGGGCCCCTCCGGCGAGCGCCGGCTCCAGGTCCGCCGCTGCGCCTCGCTGTCGGAGGCGACCACCTACACCACCTCGCCCTTGCTGATGAACGAGCGTGACCGCGCCATTTTCGGCCGGATCGAACAGGGTGCGCGCCTGTCGCGCTATGGCGGCGATTGCTATTCCTATTGCATGCTGGCGGCCGGCCACGTCGACCTCGTGGTCGAGACCGAGCTGAAACCTTACGACATCGCAGCCCTGATCCCGATCGTGACCGGCGCCGGCGGCGTCGTCACCACCTGGGAGGGCAAGCCGGCCCAGGGTGGCGGCCGCATCGTGGCAGCCGGCGACGCCAGAGTTCACGAAGAGGCACTGAAGCTTCTCAACCAATAACGAACGCGAGCGGGAGGCTTGCATGACCATCTCACGCAGGCTTCTCCTTGTATTGTTTTTGCTGCTGCCGTCAGTGGCGTCCGCACAGAATTTTCCGGCAAAACCGATCAAGCTGATCGTGCCGTTCCCGGCCGGCGGCCCCAACGACATCATCGCCCGCGTGATCGGCCAGCGCATGTCGGAACTGGCAGGCCAGCCGGTGCTGATCGACAATCGCGGCGGCCAGGGCGGCGTGCTCGGCACCGACGCGGTCGCCAAGAGCGCGCCCGATGGCTACACCATCGCCATCTCCTCTGCCGGTGCGCTCGCGATCAGCCCGAGCATGGAGAAGGTTGCCTACGACACGCTCAACGACCTCACGCCGGTGACGCTGGTCGCGACCGTCCCGGAAATGCTCGTTGTTGCCACCGACGTGCCGGCAAAGGACATCGGCGAATTGATCGCGCTCGCCAAGGCCCAGCCCGGAAAGCTCAACTTCGCCTCGTCCGGCCCCGGGAGCCTGCCGCATCTGGCCGGCGAATTGTTCAAGCTGACGGCCAAGATCGACATCGTGCACGTGCCCTATCGCGGCGCCGCGCCTGCGGTGAACGATCTGCTGGGCCAACAGGTGCAGATGACATTCCTCGATCTTCCGGTGCTGCTGCCGCTGGTCAAGGCCAATGTCTTGAGGCCGATCGCGGTCGGATCAATGGAACGCACCCCGACCGCGCCCGACGTGCCGACCACGAAGGAAGCGGGCTTTCCGGATCTGCGCATCGAGAACTGGTACGGCATGGTTGCGCCCAAGGGCACGCCGAAGGAGATCGTCACGGCGCTGCACGACCTGGCAACCAAGGCGATGGCGGATCCCGCGGTGAAGGAAAAGCTCGCCCAGCAGGGCGCAACGCTGATCGGCGATGAGCCCGAGCATTTTCGCGCCTTCATCGCGGACGAAACCGCGAAATGGGCGAAGGTGATCAAGGACGCGGGCGTGGAGACGGCGAAGTAGCTGGCTCTACACCTCGCCCGCTCGCGGGAGAGGTCGGCGCGAAGCGCCGGGTGAGGGTTCTCTCCTCTTGGGGGTCTTTCTCGCGGCGATACCCTCTCCCCAACCCTCCCCCCGCAAGCGAGGGAGGGAGCCGACCACCCGTGTGGAAGCACATCGCTTTGGTCCTCACACCGCCGCCGCCCGCAAATGCTCCACCAGCATCTTCGCCGGCCGCGGCAATGCCTTGAAGCTGCGCGCGCAGATCACCAGCCTGCGGTTCGCCCAGCCGTCGCGCAGGCGGACCATGGCGAGGGGCATCAGCTTGGCGCAGCGGCGGGCGGCGGATTCCGGCACCAGGGCGACGCCGACATCCGCAGCGACCATCTGGCAGATCGCGTCGAAGTCGCGTAAGCGCGCGCGGAAATGCGGGCGCATGCCGAGCCGCGCGGCGTGCTTTGAAATATGCATCTGAAGCGCGGTGGCGCTGGTCAGGCCGACGAATTCGCACGCATTCGCCTCCTGAAAGTCGATCTGGCGGCGGCCGGCGAACGGGCCGCGCCGGGAGGTCACCAGCGTCAGGCGGTCCTCGCTGAACACGAAACGCTCGATGTGGTCAGGCAAAGCGTGCTCGGCGGCGAAGCCGAGATCGGCGGCGCCCGCGGTGATCGCGGCCGCGATGTCGGTGCTCTCGCGCTCCTCGATGTCGATGGCGATGTCGCGGTGCTCGCGCAGGAAGCCGGCGAGCGCCTTCGGCAGATGTTCCGACAGGCCCGACGTGTTGGCGAGGAAGTGCACGCTGGCGCGTACACCGCTGGCAAAGCCGGCAAGATCGCCGCGCATGGCATCGATCTGGTGGATCACGATCCGCGCGTGATCGAGCAGGCTCTCGCCGGCCGCAGTCAATTCCACGCCGCGGCGTCCGCGCTTGAGCAGCGCGACGCCGAGCGCGTCCTCGAGCCCCTTGATGCGCGCGCTGGCGGAGGCCAGCGCCAGATGCGACCGCTCCGCACCGCGGGTAATGCTGCGCTGGTCGGCGACCGCGATGAAAAGCTGGAGATCGACAAGATCGAAACGCACTGTTGCTTCTCCAAATTCAGCCTTCGCCATGAACGAAGGCTGCCTCCGTAACCTCCAGATTGTGCCTTCGTACGGCTTCGGTCAATGTGCAGGGCATGATCGACCCGCTTCTCATTCTCATCGCCGCCGTGTTTTTGGCCGCCGGCTTCGTCAAGGGCGTCGTCGGGCTCGGCCTGCCGACCGTGTCCATGGGCCTGCTCGCGGTGAACATGGCGCCCAGCCGCGCGATCGCCATCGTGATCGTGCCCGCCATCGTCACCAACATCTGGCAGACCTTTGTCGGCTCGTATTTGCGCGACATCCTTCGGCGGCTGTGGCCGCTGATGATCGGCACCGTGATCGGATGCTGGCTCAATGCCGGCGCCCTGACGGGCCCCTATGCGCGCTACGGCACCGTGGTGCTCGGCATCCTGCTGGTGGTCTACGCCATCATCGGCCTCAGCAAATTCAAGTTCCACGTCGCGCCGCAGAACGAGAAATGGGTCGGCGGCGTGGTCGGCTTGATCACCGGCGTGATCTCGGCCTCGACCGGTGTGCAGGTCATCCCGTCGATGCCGTTCATGCAGGCCATCGGCATGGAGAAGGACGAATTGGTGCAAGCGCTCGGCGTGTTCTTCACCACCGCAACGCTGGCGCTCGCCTTCAACCTCACCGCGGGCGGCCTGCTGACTCCGGCCAATGCCGTGCCGGGCGCGGTGGCCATGGCCATGGCCTTTGCCGGCATGTTCATTGGGCAGTCGGTGCGGGCGCGGATGCCGGCGGAAGCGTTCCGCCGCTGGTTCCTGGTCGCGATGATTTTGCTCGGCGTCTATCTGGCCGGCAGCGCGCTGCTGAAGGAACTCGCCTGACGTGAGATCCTTCGTTCGAATGAGTTACCGCGTCTCCAGCATGGCCACGCGGATGCCGAGATAGATGAAGAGGCCGCCGAGCGCGCGGTTGACCCAGGCGATCACACCCTCGGACTGCCGTAGCCGGTGAGCGGCCTTGGCCGCGAACGCTGCCAGCACCAGGCACCATAGCGTACCCGTGCAGATGAAGATCAGGCCGAGCGTCAGGAACGCCAGCGGCTTGTGCGCGGAATCGGCTGCGACGAATTGAGGCAGGAAAGCCAGGAAGAACAGCGCGACCTTGGGATTGAGCGCGTTGGTGAAGACGCCCTGGAGGAAGACCCGCCGCAGCGAGCTCCGCTCGGCCTCGTCCCTGACCGCCACCAGCGCCGGCCGCGACCACAGCATTTGAAAGCCGGTCAGGACGAGATAGGCCGCGCCGACCAGCTTCAGGATCGAGAATGCGGTGGATGAGGCCATCAAAAGCGCCGAAAGGCCGATCGCTGCGCCCGCGACGTGGAAAAAACAGCCGCAACTGATCCCGAACGCCGCTGCCGCCCCGCCGCGCCAGCCCATCTGCATGCTGCGCCCGATCACATAGACCGTATCCGGCCCAGGCGTGATGTTGAGCAGCACGCCCGACAGGATAAAAAGCCAGATTTCGTGAATGCCCAGCATGAGAAAGGCTCCCGCCGCCCGGCCGGGCGATTTCAGGGGACTGGCCTTAGTCGGTTCGCACCCGGCCGTCCACCGCCGGGAATGCCGAGTATTTGCGTCAAATTTGCAATGCGGATCATACTTTCGTTCGGCATCATCTGCTCTATAAAGGCACGGTTTTTGAGATGCGGGATTCGAAGCGGCTGCCACGCGGTCGCTGGCCCCTCTCCCTTGGAGCTCCGAGGATATGGAAAGACGTCTGGCCGCCATCGTCTGCGCCGATGTCGCCGGCTATTCGCGCATGATGGGCACTGACGAGGCCGGCACCCATGCCGTCTTCAAGGCCCATCGCAGCGCGATTCATCCCATCATCCTCAATCATGGCGGCCGTGTCGTCAAAAACACCGGCGACGGCTTCCTGCTGGAATTTCCCTCCATCGTCGGCGCCGCCGAAGCCGCGATCGCGATGCAGGTGCTGATGGCGGAGCGCAACCACCATCTGCCCGCCGACCGCGCCATGCAGTTCCGGCTCGGCATCCACATGGGTGACGTCATCGC
The DNA here is from genome assembly GCF_053592855.1 of Bradyrhizobium sp. T-1. Taxonomy (NCBI): domain Bacteria; kingdom Pseudomonadati; phylum Pseudomonadota; class Alphaproteobacteria; order Hyphomicrobiales; family Nitrobacteraceae; genus Bradyrhizobium; species Bradyrhizobium sp. T-1. Next base: position 7,504,638 of record NZ_CM132115.1, read on the forward strand.
CGACGAGGACGAAGTGTTCGGCGACGACGTGAACATTGCCGTCCGCCTGGAATCGGTGGCGAGCCCCGGCGGATTCGCGATCTCGGCCAAGGCTTATAAGGAAGCAAGCAAGCATCTCACCGTGCCGCTGGTGGACGGCGGCAACCATCGCTTCAAGAACATCAAGGATCCGATCGGGGTCTGGACCTGGACGCCCGAGGGCGCGCCCGCGCTCGCGCCCGAGCTGAAAGAAGGATCGGCGCTGTCGCAAGCCTACCGCACCGCGATTGTCGGCGTGCTGCCCTTTGCCAATCTCAGCGACGCCCAGGACGAATATTTCTCCGACGGCCTGACCGAGGATCTGATCCACGCACTGTCGCTGCAATCCTTCTACCGCGTGCTGAGCCGCAACTCGACCTTCGCCTTCAAGGGCAAGACGATCAGCACCCGCGTGATCGCACGCGAGATCGACGCCACCTACCTGATCCAGGGTTCGGTGCGGCGCTCTGGCGCCAAGATCCGCGTCACCGCCGAGCTGATCGCGCCGGAAACCGGCGAGCAGCTCTGGACCGGCCGCTACGACCGCGACATCGGCGATCTCTTCGCGATGCAGGACGAGATCACGACCAATTTGTCCGCCGCGATCGCCACCGAGATCGTCCGGGCCGAGGCCTCCGCGCCCGCGCGCCCAACCAACGACATCACCGCCTGGGACCGCTTCCTGAAAGGCCTGTCGCATTATTACCGGCAGACCAAGGAGGATTTGAGCACGGCCGTCGACCTGTTCCGGGAGGCGATCGCGCTCGATCCCAAACTGTCGATAGCACACGCCTATCTCGCCACGATCCAGATCCAGAGCATCCAGTTCGGCTGGGTCAAAGGCACGCGCGAGATGTGGGCCGAAGCGATGGCGCTTGCCGAAACGAGCGTCCGGCTCGACCCACGCTCGTCCTTTGCGTTCTCGATCCTGTCCTGGGCGCACGCGATGGAAGGCCATGACGAGGCGGCGATGGACGCCGCCAAGCGCGCGGTCGCCCTCAATCCCTACGACATGGGCGCACGCGGCGTGCTCGGCATCTGCCATTTCGTCATCGGCGAGCACAAGCAGGCGATCGAGCTGTTCTCGATGGCCGCCCAACGCGACAACAGCGACCCGCGCTATCAATGGGCCGCGCTGAACGCCTTCAGCCACTACCTCGTCCGCCAGTATGACGCGACGCTGTCCTGGGCTCGCGAGCAGCTCTACATCAACCCGAACCACATGCAGGCGCTGGCGATCCGCGCCGCGGCGTTGGCGCAATTGGGCCGGACCGGCGAGGCGGCCGAGGCGACGGGCGTGCTGATGAGCAATTACCCGACCCTGAATGTCGACCGCCATTTGCGGAATTTTCACTGGAAACGGCCCGAGGACATCGCGCATTACCGCGACGGGCTCCTGAAGGCGGGCGTGCCGGCCAGCAAGCTCACTCTGGTCCAGAGCGACATCAGACGCGCCGCCGAATCCTGAGGGCTAATCCTGAAGGCCGGCCCGGGCACGCGCCGCGATCTCACGCCCGGCTTTATTGACAGCTGAGTGGATTCAGCCACATTTCGTTCACACGCTGAAGTAGTATAGCTGCGCCGCGTCCGCTGTGTGTTCGTTAGGACTTTCCGCGCTTGATCGGCGCGGCCGCATTTCACGATTCGTTTGCTTTGGGATTTTGCCGATGGATGCCTCCCGCAAGAAGCCGCTCGATCCCTCAATCGAAGTCTCGCCGAACAATCCCTGTCCCTTCCTGCGCGGCCTCGTCGGCGAAGGTCTTGTGGATGGCGGCACCGTCCCGCTTCGAACGCTGTCGCAGACCATCGCAAATGCAAGCGGCGAGACCGGACTGAAGAAGACTTCGGCCCGCATCCAGGTCCGCGGCGTCGCGCTGATCGCCAACGGCGCCTGTCACATCCTGCAAAGCATCTTCTGGGGCGCGCAGCTCAATCGCTTGCGCGGCGGCCCGCTCGACAAGCTCGGCGCCGGCTCGCGCATCCTCGGCGTCGACGGCAAGGTCGACGAGGACGAGATCACGCGGCTCGCCGGTTTCGGCGCCACCTATGCAGATCCCAACGGCGGCACGGAGGTCGGCCTCAACGCCTCGCAGATCCAGACCTTCATGAACGACAATCTCAAGCGCGCCTGCAATCAGGCGCGCTGGTACTACCCGATCCTGATGAAGTTCGAGTGGCCGGTCCTGCTCAGGATCATGGGCAAGGGCCAGGGCGACGACCGTTATCTCAGCGTGGCCGAGGTGAGGACATTGTTCAACGAGCGCAAATTCCCGGACAGGATCAGCCAGCGGGTCGTCAGCCAGCCGGTCACCCCGCCCTCGCTTGTCTTGCGCGCCGCCGGCGGACTGGTCGCCGCGCTGCTCGTCTTTGGCATCGTGGCGCTGCGCTTTCCCGATCAATTTCAGCCGATGCTGCCCCACGTCATCGGCCAGTTCGTCGCCCCGCCGTTGCCGAAGCTCGTCGAACCACGGGCTGCGTACTGGCTCGAGCAAAACTGGGCGCTGGAGGACCGGCACTGGTTTCATCACGCCAGCCAGGGCACCGCGACTTTCCCGGTGCCCTATAGCTGGTTCATGGCGCTCGAGCAGCCGCGGCTTCACTTCTTCGCAAGGCCCGGAATGCTGCATGACAGCGACCATCTGCAGCGCTTCGGCTTCATCCCGAGCCCGCAGACGATCAACACCGACGACGCCACGCTGCGCCGCTACGGCTATGCCAACGTCTACGACAAGACAAAGCCGGTGCCGGCGCGGCTTTGGGACCCGCCGGTCAATTGGGGAGCGCAGGCCGACAACGTCGACGGCCTGCCCGTCGGCTTTGCGCGCATGACCGGCGTGCCCGATCCCGCGACCGGCAAGGTCGGCGAGGACCGGATCGGCCTGACCTGCGCCGCCTGCCACACCGGGCAGATCCACTACAAGGGCATCGACATTCGCTTTGACGGCGGCCCGGCGATGACCGACCTCAGGAAGCTCGAGGTCACCACCGGCCTCTCGATCGCCTACACGCTCCTCGTGCCGGGCCGCTTCACGCGCTTCGCCGACCGTGTGCTCGGCCCTTCCGCCAGCGACGCCGACCGCGATGCGCTGAAGCAGAAACTGAGTGCGATCGGCACATTCCTGGCCGACTGGGAGAAGACCTACGACAAGACCATCGCGGGCAAGACGAGGTTCAACGAGAAGACGAAGCGGGACGAGCAGCAGCAGGACACCGAGGAGGGTTATGGCCGCCTCGACGCGCTCAACCGCATCGGCAACCAGGTCTTCTCCCAGGACATGACGCTGAGCGGCCTCAGCGGCTTCGAGAAGAATCTGCACGCCAAGGACGCACCGGTCAGCTTCCCGCCGATCTGGACCGTGCCCTGGCTCAAGTTCGCGCAATATGACGCGTCGATCGAACAACCGCTGATCCGCAACGCCGGCGAAGCGCTTGGCGTGACCGCGCTGCTCAATCTGTCCGACACGACGCCAAGGGACACGCTGTTCCGATCGTCGATGGACATCAAGAATCTGAACTGGATCGAGGATCTGCTGAAGGGGTCGGCGCCCTATCCCAAGAAGCAGCTCTCCGGACTGACCTCGCCGAAATGGCCGTCGGACATCTTCGGCGATGATGCGTGGAAGATCGATGGCGACCGCGTCAAAAGCGGCCGCAAGCTCTATGCGGAGATCTGCGTCGAATGCCATCTCGGTCCGGTCAACGATCCCGTCTTCGACGCGGAATTCCCGGAGCAGAGCGTCTGGGCGTCGCGGTGGGAAACCATCGGCGACGACAAATTCCTGAACGAGGTACAGAAAAGCGCCAAGGGCATGGGGACCGACCCCGCCCAGGCCAGCGTGCTGGCAACGCGGACGGTTCAGGTGCCGGGCTTTCTCAAGCTCGATCCCACGCAGAAACTCAATGCCTGGTGGAACTGCAATCTGCCGGATATTTCGTCGACCGACATGCCGTACTCGCTTGGCCTGATGGTGCTCGTCGACATCGTCAGCCGCAAGGCGATGGACGATGCCAAGATCGATCCGAAGGTTCAGCAGGCCTGGTGGGGTAAGCGCAAGAACTGCCCCGATCCGGGTCCGCAGCCGCCCGACAAGCAGGAGAAGGGCCCCTGGTATCGCGCGCGTCCGCTCAACGGCGTCTGGGCCACCGCGCCTTATCTCCACAATGGATCGGTGCCTTCGCTTTATTGGATGCTGAGCCCTGCGGCCGAGCGGCCTAAATCGTTCTGCATGGGCGGCGGTCGCGACTACGATCCGAAGCAGGTCGGCTTCGCGGTCGCCGACGGCGAGAGCTGCAAGACCGGGCAGTCGCGCTTTTCGACGCGAGCACCCGATGGCACCGAGATGTACGGCAACAGCAATGCGGGCCACTCGTTCGACGGCACGCCAGGCCCCGGCAAGGACGGCACCATCGGCCGCGTGCTCAAGGAGCAAGAGCGCTACGATTTGATCGAGTACCTGAAGACGCTGTAGCACCTCGTCATCGTCATGCCCGGGACAAGCCCGGAGTTTGTGGAACGGTCAGTGGCGCGGAACGCGTCCGAGCCGCCTCACTTGAACAGCGGCGTCCCCGGCACGAAGGCGTCGAAGGCCGCCCAGAACTGGGAGCGGTAGCGGTCCTGCTCCTGCAGAATCTCGTGCTTCGAGCCGGCGATCACGAGATGGGAGCCGGCGCGCAGATGGTAGGCGAATTCCTCGATCGCCGCGGTCGAGACCACGGTGTCGTTGGAGGCCGCCAGCATCAGGATCGGCTGACGGATCTCGGAGGGATAGCTCAGGCCCTTGAAGGTTCGCATCGCGCGGAATGCGGTATCGGCCCAGGCCACCGTCGGCGACGCCAGGCCAAGCGTCGGGTCCTCCTCCAGAATTGCAACGTTGCGCGCATAGCGCACGGGATCGCTGGTCAGGGGATTGTTGATGAAGGGAGACAGCCCGGTGAGTTGGTCGCTGCCGCCGGGAACGTAACCGCCGCCCCGCCCCAGCAGGCGCATCGCCTTCAACAGCGCCCGCACCGGAAACGAGGTGGCGCGACCAGGCAGGTCGATCATCGGCGCCGACAGCACCATGCGGTCGAACCAGCGTTTCTGCGCATGTGCGAGGCGCAGGAGCACCGCTCCGCCCATGGAATGGGCCAGCGCGAAGTACGGCGGCGGACAATCCGGCAGCACCACCTGCTGCACGAACGCCTCCACGTCGATCTCGTAATCGGAGAAATTGCGCACATAGCCCTTGCGCGGATCGCGCAGGCGGCGCGAGGAATGGCCCTGCCCGCGCCAGTCGATCATCGCCACCGCAAAGCCGCGATCGCGCAAATCGCGCACGGTCTCGAAATATTTCTCGATCTGCTCACTGCGTCCGGTGAAGACGCAGACGGTGCCCTTGCGGTTGGCCGGCGGCGCCCAGCGCGCGAAGCGCAGTTCGACCCCGTCTGGCGTCTTGATGAAGCCGCTGACGACGTCTTCGGGTACGGGGTTGGAGGGAATCGAGACCAGCGTCATGATGGGAAGTGCTTGGGCGCCAAGTGCTGTGAAGCAAGTGCTGCAAATCAAGGGGCGGGAGCGCCGAAAAGGCGCCATTGCCGCCCTCTTGAACGCCGTCTGGACCCACCCATATCATCTGAGTGCAGGCCGCTACCAGTGTTTCGGAACCGGAACATCAGGCTGCACACAGACGAAAGCCCGGCCCGATTGGCGGGCGGGTTACCTGAACAGTCGCTCAATGGAGGACTTGACCATGCGTACCTACGATCTCACCCCGTTCTATCGTTCCACCGTCGGCTTCGATCGCCTCTTCAACTTGCTCGACCAGGCAGGCTCTGACGGCAGCCCCGGTTATCCCCCCTACAACATCGAGCGCACCGGCGAGAACGCCTACCGCATCACCGTCGCGGTCTCCGGCTTCGCCAAGGATGAGCTCTCCATCGTCGCGAAGGAAAACACGCTGACGATCAAGGGCGAGAAAGTCGCAGGCGAGAACTCGAAGTCCGAAGTGCTCTATCGCGGCATCGCCGCCCGCGCCTTCGAACGCGCCTTCCAGCTTGCCGACTTCGTGCAGGTGAAGGACGCCTCGCTCGAGAACGGCCTGCTCCATGTCGACCTCGTACGCGAGATTCCCGAAGCCAAGAAGCCGCGCCAGATCGCGATCAACGCTGGCCCAACGAAGGCGCAGGTGATCGAGAGCTCGGTCGCCGCTTAAGCGCGCACGCCGCTTTCAGGTTGCGAAAACGCCCCGGTGCCCCGGGGCGTTTTTTCGTTTTTGCGCGGCTCTCTCCGCATCGTCGTCCCGGCGAAGGCCATACCGCGTGATCTATCGAGCATGCACGGCGGGAGTACCAAACTCCAAGTCTTCGCCAAACATCGCCCGGTGGCTATGGGTCCCGGCCTTCGCCTGGACGGCACCGTTTGTTTGGCTGCCCTTTTTGCACCGCATCACAGAACGGTGAGCCGTGTAACGCCACGGCGTCCCGCTCCGTCCTTTGGACATCGCATCCAAAACAAGACGGAGAACGATCATGACTTTCTGGCGCAGCCTTTTCGTCGCCGCGAGCCTGCTGGCGGCTCCCATCAGCCTGGCCCATGCACAGACCCCGCAGTCCGTGAAGGCCAAGAACGTCGTGCTGGTGCACGGCGCCTGGGCCGACGGCTCGAGCTGGTCGGAGGTGATCCCGATCCTCCAGGCCGCAGGCCTTCACGTGACGGCCGTGCAGAATCCGCTTTCGTCGCTTGCGGACTCCGTCGAGGCGACCAAACGCGCGCTGGCCGAGCAGGACGGTCCGACGGTGCTGGTCGCGCATTCCTGGGGCGGCACCGTGATCAGCCAGGTCGGCACCGATCCGAAGGTCACCGGTCTTGTCTACATCGCCGCACGCGCGCCCGATGCCAACGAGGATTTCGTCGCGCTGTCGAAGCAGTTTCCGGCGGGCCCCGCGCGCGCCGGCATCGTCGAGCGCGACGGCTATACGAAGCTTTCGGAAGACGCGTTCCTGAAATATTTCGCCAACGGCGTCGCGCCGGAGCGGGCGAAGGAGCTCTACGCCGTGCAATGGCCGACGGCCGCCTCGATCTTCGCCGGCCGCACAACTGAAGCTGCCTGGCACTCCAAGCCGAGCTGGTATGCGGTGTCGAAGAACGACGGCACCATCAATCCCGATCTCGAACGTTTCCTCGCCAAGCGGATGAACGCAACCACGATCGAGCTCGACGCCGGCCACCTCTCGCTGGTGTCGCATCCGAAGGACGTCGCAAATTTGATCCTGGACGCTGCGGGCTATCCGCGGAGCTGAAGCACAGATGCTGTGAGGCAAAAGCGCCCGCGTCTTCGGGCGCTTTTGTCTTGCTCTAATCCAGCCCCTGCGCGGCCGGCATGTCCTGCGTCGGCAGGATCGTTGCGGCCGGCTTGGCCTGGCCGACGGTCGGAGCGGCGGCTTGCGGCGCGGCTTCGACGGGCTTGGCCTGCACGGCGGCGGTCTGCTGCGCGGGCTGGGCCTGCTGCGCCGTCTGATCTGCGGGCTTGGCCGCCACCGGGGTCTCGGCGCGCGGCGGGGCGGCCTTGGGCAGCGGCACGGTGCGGCTGGCAACATGCGGGATCGGCGCGGGCGGACGCGGCGGGCCGCCACGGACCATGGTCGGCGGCGGCAGCGCGCTTTGGGGCCGGTAAGGCACCACCGCAGGCTCCTCATAGGCGGGCGCCATGCCATAGGCATCTGCGGCCGGCATGAAGCGGATGATCCGGCCGTCGCGGGCGTCGATCACGAGCCGGCCATCATCGCCGCGGCGGTCGATCACCGCGATGGTATAGACAGCGCCGCGCAGGCGCGGGATGCCGAGTGGCGAGAAGCCGTTTTCGCGGAGCACCGCGTAGACCTCGGTGGGCGGCAGCAACGCCGGCGCCGGGCCGCGCTCCTCATAACCATAGCCGTAACCGTAACGCGGCGGCGGAGACGGCCCAGCTTCGCCCGGCCCGTACGGCCCATCGAAATCCGAGACCGAGATCATGGCCCCGCCCCCGATACCGCTCGGTGGAACTTGCGCCTGGACAGCAGTTGCAGCCAGCACCAGCGTGGTGGCAGCCACACATCCTGTGAAAAACTTCATGGTCGACACGCTCCTGTCAGGCCCTCCGATGCTCGCGCTCTTTCGCTTCTTGCGGCGTGGCGCGCCTTTCGAAGGGCTGATCCGGAGCTTCATCCGGGATTTCGGCGCCGCTTGGGCCGGATCGCGGCGCGTTTGCTTCAAAACCGGGGCCGCGCAACTTTCGGAAAGCGATTGATTGACATATCGGGAATCGGGACTTCCGCGCGCTTGTGTGATAGACAAAAATTTGGCAAGGTGATTGTTAGGACAGGAAGACTGTCTCAATTTTGCTTGCGGTCCCGGCATAGGGATTGCAACGAAAGTCGGTGCTTTCGAGCATCATAAGGCAACAGGCAAAGCCGTTCTCGGGGACGAAGAGCGCCTTGGCCTGAATTTAAGAAAATGCGGCTCGCAGCGGACGAGCGGTGACCCAGAGGCGGGTGCCGCGGAACGCCCAAGGTGCGCCGAAGATGGCGGTGAGGCAGCTCGCCGCATGGAGAGGATTGGAACAATGAACGGGTCGCAATTCGAGCGCGGAAACATCGTGGCAGAAGAGCTGTCGGCGACGGTCGCCTCGAAAACGACCGATCCGATTCAGGAACACAATTCCCGCCCCAAAGCCGAAGGTCTCTACGATCCGAGCCTGGAAAAGGATTCCTGCGGCGTCGGCTTCATCGCTAATATCAAGGGCAAGAAGTCGCACGAGATCGTCTCGGACGCGCTGAGCATCCTCTGCAACCTCGAACATCGCGGCGCCGTCGGCGCCGACCCGCGCGCCGGTGACGGCGCCGGCATCCTGGTGCAGATCCCGCACGCCTTCTTCAGCCGCAAGGCCAAGGAGAACAAGTTCGAGCTGCCCGCGCCCGGCGAATACGCCATCGGCGCGCTGTTCATGCCGCGCGACACCGCTTGGCGCAACGTCATCAAGAGCATCATCGCCGACCAGGTCAAGGACGAGGGCCTGACCCTGCTCGGCTGGCGCGACGTGCCGACCGACAATTCCTCGCTCGGCGTCACCGTGAAGCCGACCGAACCCGCCTGCATGCAGGTGTTCATCGGCCGCAACGGCGTCGCCAAGACCGAGGACGAATTCGAGCGCCGGCTCTACATCCTGCGCAAGTCGATCTCGCAGGCGATCTACCAGCGCCGCGACCGCGGGCTCGCGGGCTATTACCCCTGCTCGATGTCCTGCCGCACCGTGATCTACAAGGGCATGTTCCTCGCCGACCAGCTCGGCAAGTACTATCCCGATCTGCACGAGAAGGACTTCGAGAGCGCGCTCGCGCTCGTTCACCAGCGCTTCTCGACCAACACCTTCCCGGCGTGGTCGCTGGCGCATCCCTATCGCATGATCGCGCATAACGGCGAGATCAACACGCTGCGCGGCAACACCAACTGGATGGCTGCGCGCCAGGCTTCGGTGAGCTCGGAGCTCTACGGCAAGGACATCAGCCGGCTGTGGCCGATCTCCTACGAAGGCCAGTCGGACACCGCGTGCTTCGACAACGCGCTCGAATTCCTGGTGCAGGGCGGCTACTCGCTGCCGCACGCCGTCATGATGATGATTCCGGAGGCGTGGGCCGGCAATCCCTTGATGGATGAGAAGCGCCGCGCCTTCTACGAATATCATGCCGCGCTGATGGAGCCGTGGGACGGCCCCGCCGCGATCGCCTTCACCGACGGCCGCCAGATCGGCGCCACGCTCGACCGCAACGGATTGCGGCCGGCGCGCTATCTCGTCACCAAGGACGACCGCATCGTGATGGCGTCCGAAATGGGCGTGCTGACGATCCCCGAGGACCAGATCATCACCAAGTGGCGCCTGCAGCCCGGCAAGATGCTGCTGGTCGACCTCGAGCAGGGCCGCCTGATCCCGGACGACGAGATCAAGGCCGAGCTCGCCAAGAGCCATCCCTACAAGGAGTGGCTGGAGCGGACCCAGATCGTGCTGGAAGAGCTGCCGAAGGTGCCGACCACCGGCGTGCGCTCGAACCTGTCTCTTTTAGATCGCCAGCAGGCGTTCGGCTACAGCCAGGAAGACATCACCATCCTGATGACGCCGATGGCGGCCACCGGCGAGGAAGCCGCGGGCTCGATGGGCAACGACACGCCGATCTCGGCGCTGTCGGACAAGGCCAAGCCGCTGTTCACCTACTTCAAGCAGAACTTTGCGCAGGTCACCAACCCGCCGATCGATCCGATCCGCGAGGAGCTGGTGATGAGCCTCGTCTCCATCATCGGACCCCGGCCGAACCTGTTCGATCTTCAGGGCCTCGCCACCACCAAGCGCCTGGAAGCGCGCCAGCCGATCCTGACCGACGCGGATCTCGAAAAGATCCGCTCGATCTCGGACGTCGCTGAATCGCACTTCAAGTCGCGCACGCTGGACACCACCTTCCACGCCGGTCTCGGCGCGGCCGGCATGGACCAGGTGCTGGATGAGCTCTGCGCCCGCGCCGAGAGCGCGGTGCGCGAAGGCGTCAACATCATCATCCTGTCCGACCGCATGGTCGGCACCGACCGCGTGCCGATTCCGTCGCTGCTGGCCTGCGCGTCCGTGCATCATCACCTGATCCGCACCGGCTTGCGCACCTCGGTCGGCCTGGTCGTCGAATCCGGCGAGCCGCGCGAAGTGCATCACTTCGCCTGCCTCGCGGGCTACGGCGCCGAGGCGATCAATCCTTACCTCGCGTTCGAAACCATCATCGCGATGAAGGACCGCCTGCCCGGCTCGCTCGACGACTACGAGATCGTCAAGCGCTACATCAAGTCGATCGGCAAGGGCCTGCTGAAGGTGATGTCCAAGATGGGCATCTCGACCTACCAGTCCTATTGCGGCGCGCAGATCTTTGACGCGGTCGGCCTCAAGGCGGACTTCGTCGCAAAATTCTTTGCCGGGACGCACACCCGCGTCGAGGGTGTCGGACTTGCCGAGATCGCGGAAGAAGCCGTGCGCCGTCACGCCGACGCATTCGGCGAGGCGCAGGTCTACAAGACCGCGCTCGACGTCGGCGGCGAATATGCCTATCGCAGCCGCGGCGAGGACCATGCCTGGACCGCGGAATCGGTCGGGCTTCTCCAGCATGCTGCACGCGGCAATTCGCTGGAACGCTATCGCGCCTTCGCAAAAATCCTCAACGAGCAGTCGGAGCGCCTTCTGACGCTGCGCGGCCTGTTCCGGATCAAGAACGCGGAAGAAGAGAAGCGCAAGCCGATCCCGCTCGACCAGGTCGAGTCGGCCAAGGACATCGTCAAGCGTTTCGCCACGGGCGCGATGAGCTTCGGCTCGATCTCGCGCGAGGCGCACACCACGCTCGCGATCGCGATGAACCGGATCGGCGGCAAGTCGAATACCGGCGAAGGCGGCGAGGAAGCCGACCGCTTCAAGCCGATGCCGAACGGCGATTCCATGCGTTCGGCGATCAAGCAGGTCGCCTCGGGCCGTTTCGGCGTCACCACGGAGTATCTCGTCAACTCCGACATGATGCAGATCAAGATGGCGCAAGGTGCCAAGCCCGGCGAAGGCGGCCAGCTGCCCGGCCACAAGGTCGATGCGACCATCGCCAAGGTCCGGCATTCGACGCCGGGCGTCGGCCTGATCTCACCGCCGCCGCACCACGACATCTATTCGATCGAGGATCTGGCGCAGCTGATCTACGACCTCAAGAACGTCAACCCAACGGGCGACGTCTCGGTCAAGCTGGTGTCCGAGATCGGCGTCGGCACGGTCGCCGCGGGCGTCGCCAAGGCGCGCGCCGACCACGTCACCATCGCAGGCTTCGAGGGCGGCACCGGCGCTTCGCCGCTGACCTCGATCAAGCATGCCGGCTCGCCCTGGGAGATCGGCCTCGCCGAAACCCACCAGACGCTGGTGCGCGAGCGGCTGCGCAGCCGCATCGTGGTCCAGGTCGACGGCGGCTTCCGCACAGGCCGTGACGTCGTGATCGGCGCGCTGTTAGGGGCCGACGAGTTCGGCTTTGCGACCGCGCCGCTGATTGCGGCCGGCTGCATCATGATGCGCAAGTGCCATCTCAACACCTGCCCGGTCGGCGTCGCCACCCAGGATCCCGTCCTGCGCAAGCGCTTCACCGGCCAGCCCGAGCACGTGATCAACTATTTCTTCTTCGTCGCGGAGGAAGTCCGCGAGATCATGGCCTCGCTCGGCTTCCGCACCTTCAACGAGATGGTTGGCCAGGTGCAGCTGCTCGACCAGACCAAGCTGGTGGCGCACTGGAAGGCCAAGGGCCTCGATTTCTCAAAGCTGTTCGTCAAGCAGAAGGAAGAGAAGGGTCAGAAGATCTATCACTCCGAGCGCCAGAACCATCATCTGGAAGCCGTGCTCGACCGCTCGCTGATCGAGAAGGCGCAACCTGCACTCGACCGCGGCGCGCCGGTGAAGATCGAGGCCAAGATCAACAGCACCAACCGCTCCGCGGGTGCGATGCTGTCGGGCGCGGTCGCCAAGATCTACGGTCATGCCGGCCTGCCGCACGACACCATCCATGTCGGCCTCAGGGGTACTGCCGGCCAGGCCTTCGGCGCGTGGCTCGCCAACGGCGTCACCTTCGAGCTCGAGGGTGAAGCCAACGACTATGTCGGCAAGGGTCTCTCGGGCGGCAAGATCATCGTCAAGCCGCCGGCCAACAGCGGCATCGTGCCGGAAGAGAGCATCATCGTCGGCAACACCGTGATGTACGGCGCCATTCAGGGTGAGTGCTACTTCCGCGGCGTCGCCGGCGAGCGTTTCGCCGTGCGTAACTCGGGCGCGGTCGCCGTCGTCGAAGGCGCGGGCGATCATTGCTGCGAATACATGACCGGCGGCATCGTGGTCGTGCTCGGCAAGACCGGGCGCAACTTCGCTGCCGGCATGTCCGGCGGCATCGCCTACGTGCTCGACGAAACCGGCGGCTTCGACAAGCTGTGCAACATGGCGATGGTCGAGCTCGAGCCGGTGCTGTCGGAAGAGCTGATCAACGCCGGCACCTATCACCACTCCGGTGACCTCGAGGCGCATGGCCGGGTCGACGTGTTCAAGGACCTGCTCGATTCCGACGTCGAGCGGCTGCACGTCCTGATCACGCGCCATGCGAAGGCGACCGGCTCCAAGCGCGCCGCCGACATCCTGGCCAACTGGAAGGAATGGCTGCCCAAATTCCGCAAGGTGATGCCGGTCGAGTACCGGCGCGCGCTGCGCGAACTGGCCGCCAACGCGGACGCCGAGCCGAAAATCGCGATCGGGGCGTAATTCTCACAACGCGTCATTCCGGGGCGCGCGAGGCGCGAACCCGGAATCTCGCAAAACAACCTCCAGGTTCCGGGTCTGCGCGCGGCGCGCACATCCCGGAACGACGGAAAAGAAACCTAAGCGGCAGGGACTTCGGGTTTAATGGGCAAGATCACGGGTTTTCTCGAAATCGAACGGCATGACCGCAAGTACACCCCGGTCGCCGAGCGCGTGAAGCATTACAACGAGTTCGTCGTTCCCTTGACCGAGAAGGAAACGCGCGACCAAGCCGCGCGCTGCATGAATTGCGGCATTCCTTATTGCCACGGCACCGGCTCGGTCGCGCCGGGTACGCCCGGCTGCCCGGTCAACAACCAGATCCCCGATTTCAACGACCTCGTCTATCAGGGCAATTGGGAAGAAGCCTCGCGCAACCTGCACTCGACCAACAATTTCCCGGAGTTCACCGGCCGCATTTGTCCTGCGCCATGTGAAGCGTCCTGCACACTCAACATCGACGACAACCCGGTCACCATCAAGACCATCGAATGCGCAATCGTCGACCGGGCCTGGGACAATGGCTGGCTGAAGCCTGAAGTGGCCACTGTGAAGACCGGCAAGAAGGTCGCCGTGATCGGCTCCGGCCCGGCCGGCATGGCCTGCGCGCAGCAGCTCGCGCGCGCCGGACATGACGTGCATCTGTTCGAGAAGTACGCCAAGGCCGGCGGACTGCTTCGCTATGGCATTCCCGACTTCAAGATGGAGAAGGGCGTCATCGACCGCCGCGTCAAGCAGATGGAAGGCGAAGGCGTCACCTTCCACTACAACAGCCATGTCGGCGCCGACGGCAATGTCGATCCGCGCGAGATGCTCAACCAGTACGACGCGATCGCGCTGACCGGTGGCGCGGAAGCCCCGCGCGATTTGCCGATCCCCGGCCGCGAGTTCGACGGCATCCACTACGCCATGGACTTCCTGCCGCAGCAGAACCGTCGCGTCTCCAGCGAGCCGCTGAATGGCGTCACCGAGATTTTGGCCGGCGGCAAGCATGTCGTCGTCATCGGCGGCGGCGACACCGGAAGCGACTGCATCGGCACCTCGCTGCGCCAGGGCGCGCTGTCGGTGACCCAGCTCGAGATCATGCCCGCCCCGCCCGAGCGCGAGAACAAGGGCCTGACCTGGCCAAACTGGCCGCTGAAGATGCGCACCTCCTCGAGCCAGGCCGAAGGCGCGGTCCGCGAATTCGCCGTGCTGACGCAGAAGTTTTCGGGCGAGAACGGCAAGGTCAAGAAGCTGCACTGCGTGCGCGTCGACGACAAGTTCAAGCCGCTTCCCGGCACCGAATTCGAGCTCGACGCCGAGCTGATCCTGCTCGCCATGGGCTTCGTCCATCCTGTGCACGAGGGCTTGCTCAAGCAGCTCGCGGTCGACCTCGACCCGCGCGGCAACGTCAAGGCCAACACGCTCGACTACCAGACCTCGCGCCCGAACGTGTTCTCCGCCGGTGACATGCGCCGCGGCCAGTCGCTGGTGGTGTGGGCCATCCGCGAAGGCCGGCTGTGTGCAAGGTCGATCGATACGTTCCTGATGGGGAAGACGGATCTGCCGCGGTAAGCTGCGGCTCGCTCTGCGATAGCGCAGAGCTAGACAATCATTCCGCTGTCGTCCTGGCGAAAGCCAGGGCCCATACCGCGGAATCTATCGATGGCGATCGGTTGCGGTACAGAACTGCTAGTCTTCGCCAAATCAATGCCGGTGATAATGGGTCCTGGCTTTCGCCAGGACGACACCTGAGGACTTGGCAGCGCTGTACCACCCAGCGACGCGCCGCCGCTAATTCTGCAACCTCACCCCCAGCATCACCACCGTCCCCTGTGAGCTCGCTCCCGCGACGTTCGAATCCAGGATGTCGTGGCGCAGCGTGCCCTTGATCCAGACGTTGCGGTTGAGCTTGTAGATCAGATTGCCTTCGAGCGAGTAGGTCTTGTCGTTGCGATTCTGGCCCTGGTAGTCGTAGGTGCCGTAGGTGAATTTACCGATCGCGGTGAGCCAGCGGCGGAAGTCGTGGTCGACTTCGGCGGCGTAGGTGTGCACCAGCACGCCGGAAGAGCCGGGAATCGTGGTTTCCGCGATCTGCGTGTCGGTGTTGAACTTCACCGTCGTCAGCCCGCTCGCGTTCCAGATCAGCGAGCCCGAGGTCAGGAAGCCCGAAAGCTGGCTCAACCGCGGATCGACATAGTTGCGCGCGGAATAGCCGACCGAGACTTCGCCGGTGAGGATGCGCGAGAACTCGAAGGACGAGCCGACCTTGGCGTAACCGCCGGATGAATCGCGCAGATAGCCGTTGCGATCGGCGGCCTGGTCGTGGACGCGGTTGTCGCCCTCGATCTCGACGAACGGCTTCAGGCCCGGCTTGAGCTCATAGGAGAAACGTCCGACGCCGCCATACTGGTTGAAGTCGCGGTCGTCGTTGCTGAAGGTCGAGCCGTCAGTCAGCTTGGAATCGGTATAGGCAGTGCGATCCACCGTCGCGCCCGCCGCGACCTGGAAGCGGTTGAAAGTCTGGTCGAAGCCGAAGGTGCCGCCATAGGTGGCGTAGACGGGATATTTCTGCAGACCGGCCTGCACATTCGGGCTGCCGGGATTGTCGGTGGCGAGCCGCAGGCGCAGTTGCGAGGTCAGCTTGAGGTCGCGGTCGACGTCGAAGCGGCCGTCGACATGACCGGTGAAATCGGGACGGTTGATCTCGACCGGCGACGGCGAGGGGAAGCCGTCGATCGTCGCGGGCATGTTGTTGGTGTAGCCCGAGAACGAGCCGCGCAAGTCAGCGACCAGCGCGTGGCGCTCCCAGTCGGACATCACGAGCAGATCAGGCGCAACCACGTAGACCGGCGAGCCGACCGGCTTGTTCAGGCGCGCCGGGTTGGTGTCGTAGCCGGCGGAGAGCTCGAGCCCGCCCTTGATCAGAAAGCTGCCGGCGTAATCGCCGACCGCGCCGAACGCATCGTCGTCGGCCTTAAGACGGCGGCGCAGCGGCTGACCGGGCACGTTGCCGGCCATCGCCGGCGATACCGGCGTCTTGTGCGCGGTCTCCGATGGCGGCGGTGCAATGCGCGGCGGGCCGAGAGTGGACACTGGCGCTGCAGGCGGCACCGGAGAGCCCGGGCCGGCGGCGCGCTTCGGCTTGGGCTGGCCCGGATAGAGCTTTGGCTGCTGGCGCTTCCGGTTGAGCGAATCGTAGCCGGAGCCGCTCGCGCCGTTGGCCGCGGGCAGGCCGTAGGTCGGCACCTGGCCGACGCGCGTCGTCGCGGGCGCATCGCTCTTCCTGCGCGGGTCGTCGTTGGGGTCCGGCGGCTGCGGGACCGCATCCGAGGGGGCCTGCGGCACGCCGGCCGTGCGGCGCGTCGGCAGCGTGTCGGGCGCGGCGAAGCCGCCGCGGCTGGGATTGAACAGGTCGGGTGTGAGGCTCTGGGCGGCCGCTGGGCCAGTTTCCAGCGCGGTCAGCAGCAGGCATGGCAAAGCGGCGCGGAAGGCGTACGCGCGACTGCTCCGGCCCCTACCTGGAGGCGACCCCACGATGGAATAACTCCAACGAAATCAACCACATTCGCGATGACCTCCCGCTCGCTCGCGGGAACCATCGTTAATGGAGTTAAAACAATTATGGTTAATGACCCGTTGAGGGTTTTGGAGCTCGCGTCGCCTCAGAGGCTGGGGCGTGCTAAGCAGGCCGGCAACGGGCCAATGCCCCTCCTCCCTGGACCAAAACATGCCGAGCTCGAAACCGCTGATGACCCAATCATCCGGCCCCACATCCACAAGCGTCGAATCCGCGCTCCGCACGCTGGAAACCGAGAGCGGCGGCATCAACGCGCTCGCGGCCGCCCTGCGCGGCCCACTGGGCGAGGCGTTCGCCAAGGCGATCGATCTGATCCGCAACGCCAAGGGCCGCGTCATCGTCACCGGGCTCGGCAAGTCCGGCCACATGGCGCGCAAGATCGCCGCGACCCTGGCCTCGACGGGCACGCCCGCCTTCTTCGTCCACACCGCGGAAGCCGCCCATGGCGACCTCGGCATGATCACCACCGACGACGTCATCATGGCGCTGTCCTGGTCCGGTGAGCAGCCGGAGATGAAGACGCTGGTGAACTATTCCGCGCGGTTTGCGATCCCGATGATCGCGGTGACGTCGAACGCGGCGTCCTCGCTCGGCCAGGCCGCCGACGTCGTGATCGAGCTGCCGAAGGCCCGCGAGGCCTGCCCTCACAATCTGGCACCGACGACGTCGACGATGATGCAGGTCGCGATCGGCGATGCCATTGCGATTGCGCTGCTCGAAGGCCGCGGCTTCACCGCGCTGGAGTTCGCGCATTTCCATCCCGGCGGCAAGCTGGGGGCAATGCTGAAATTCGTCCGCGACTACATGCGCACCGGCGCGGAGATCCCGGTCAAGCCTGAAGGCACCAAGATGTCGGACGCGGTGATGGAGATGTCGGCCAAGGGGCTCGGCTGCGTCTGCATCGTCAACGCCGCGAACGAGGCCGTCGGCATCATCACCGACGGCGATTTGCGCCGCCACATGCGGCCCGATCTTTTGACGGCCTCGGTCGACGACGTCATGACCACGCAGCCCAAGACGGTGCCGCCCTCGATGCTCGCGACCGAGATGATCGAGGTGTTGAACACGCGCAAGATCACGACGCTGGTCGTAACCGAGGCGGGCAAGGTGGTCGGCATCGTGCATCTGCACGATCTGCTGCGGGCGGGCGTGGCTTAGTTTCGAGTGCGGTCGTTCCGGGGCGATGCGAAGCATCGAACTATGGTGCGCAATTGCGCACCTGAGAGTTTCGAGATTCCGGGTTCACGCTTACCCCGGAAACCGCGCCGCCTTCTCCTCCAGCGGCAGTCTCAGCCCGTTCGCAAGGTACGACACCGTGCGGTAAAAGCCGCACAGCAGCATGACCTCCAGAATCTGCGCCACGTCGTAATGCGCCGATAGCGCGGCAAACTCTTCATCACTTAACGTCGCGCGGTGATGCAATCCGTCCGCCGCCGCGATCAGGGCCTGCTCGGCCGGCGACCAGCAGGGTGACGTCGCATCGCCCGCGACAGTGGCGTGGACCTCGTCCTCGGTGAGCCTCGCAGGACCGGCGAAAACCGCGACATGGACGCCCCATTCATATTCGCAACCATTCAGCGCACAGGTACGATCGATGACGATCTCGCGCTGGCGCAGGGAGAGCGGACCCGGATCAAGAAGCCCGCCGGCGCGAAACTTGTCCCAGGCGCGGGCGTGGCCCGCCATCACCCGGAACAGCACCAGCGGCGGCGCTCCGCGCATGATGCGGTCGAACTGCGCCTGGATCTCCGGGGGATAAGGCGGCGCGAGCGGGGCAATACGCGGCGTCGGGGATGACATGAGCGTCGTCCTTGCTACAATTATTGTAGCACGATGCTACATTATTCGTAGCAACACGCAAGAGGGTCGCGATGGCAAGACGAGCAGCATCAGGAGAACGCCGCGCGCGCGGCTCGCGCACCGGCCGGCCGATCATGGTGCTGCTCGACCTCCTGGGCCGGCGCTGGAGCCTGCGAATATTATGGGAGCTGCGCGATGAGCCCCTCACTTCGCGCGCGCTGCGCGCGGCCTGCGACGAGGCTTCACCAACCGTGTTGCAGGCGCGGCTGAGCGAGCTGCGCGAGGCGCGGTTCGTGGAGCTCGGAGATGGTGGCGGCTATGGGCTGACGACGCTGGGGCGGGAGCTGTGCGAGACATTCATGCCGCTGCACCGGTTTGCGGAGAGGTGGAACGTCTCTTCCCCCTCTCTCCGCTTGCGGGGTGAGGGGGAGTCTCCGCGCAGACGGTAAAAGACGGATTCGCGGAGAGTCCCCCCTCACCCGGATTGCATCTGCGATGCAATCCGGCCTCTCCCCGCAAGCGGGGAGAGGCGAAGAGTCCTTACGCCGCCGCCACCGTCAAATTCGCACCGTCCACCTGGACCACCTTCACCCGCGTGCCGGCCGGTGTGTCCGGGCCGGCCACGCGCCATACCGTGTCCCCGATGCGCATGGTGCCGTTGCCGTCGATGATCGGCTTCTCCAGCGTGAACTCGTGGCCCAGCAGCGCCTCGCTCCGCTTGTTGAGGAAGGGGCTGGCGCTGGCATCCGGCTTCGGCCGGGCGAGGCGGCGCCACACAGGCACGGCGGCGGCAGCGAACACTGCAAACATCACGAGCTGGATCTGCCAAGAGATAACAACGGCGAACGAGATCAGACCGACCAGCAACGCGGCCAGCCCGAGCCAGAACAGAAATACACCCGGCGCGATCACCTCCAGCGCCATCAGGATGAAGCCGAAGATCAGCCAGTTCCAGGTGCCGAGCGAGACGAACATGTCGGTCATGATACGACCTCCAAATATTTGCGCATGATCTTAGCGGAAGATCATGCGCCGTTCCTTACCCCTGCCGCGGCGGGACTGCCGGCGGTGTTGTGCCACCGGCCGGCGGCACCGAGCCGGTGCGGCGTGCAGCAGCGGACGCGGACGCCGCGCTTTCACCGAACGTCGCCTTCGCGATCTCGCCGATGCCGGCGAGCGAACCGAGCATGCTCGTCGCCTCCATCGGCAGCATGATGATCTTCTGGTTTGGCGCGTCCGCGAACTGGCCGAACGCCTTGATATATTTGTCGGCGATAAAGTAATTCAGTGCAGCGACGTCGCCCTTGGCTATGGCCTCACTGACCATTTGCGTCGCCTTGGCCTCCGCCTCGGCCGACCGCTCACGCGCTTCGGCATCGCGAAATGCGGCTTCCTTGCGGCCCTCGGCCTGGAGGATCTGGCCCTGCTTGGCGCCCTCGGCGCGCAGGATCTCGGACTGACGCTGGCCTTCGGCGGCCAAAATGTCGGCGCGCTTGACGCGCTCGGCCTTCATCTGGCGGCCCATGGCTTCGACGAGATCGGCGGGCGGCACGATGTCCTTGATCTCGATGCGATTGACCTTGAGACCCCACGGCGACACCGCGGCGTCGACGACGCGCAAGAGGCGCTCGTTGATCTCGTCGCGATGCGACAGCACCTGGTCGAGATCCATCGCCCCCATCACCGAGCGGATGTTGGTCATGGTCAGGACGGTGATGGCCTGGGTGAGGTTCGAGACCTCGTAGCTCGCCTTCGCGGCGTCGAACACCTGGTAGAAGGCGACGCCGTCCACCGTCACGGTGGCGTTGTCCTTGGTGATCACCTCCTGCTCGGGGATGTCGATCACCTGCTCCATCATGTTGATCTTGCGCCCGACGCGATCGAAATAGGGCACGATCAGATTGAGCCCGGGGCTCAGCGTCTGGGTGTACTTGCCGAACCGCTCGATGGTCCAGTCATAGCCCTGCGGCACCGTCTTCACGCCGGCGATCAGTGTGACGATGACGAGCAACACCAGCACAATCGCGAAAATATCGAAACCGCTCATATTTCCTCCAAGGCGGGAAAAGCCCCTTCCCGCGCTGCCATTGGTCGGGACCAGGACCCTACCGGTTCAGCGGTCGCTTTTCACGTCGTCATCCACGCCATTCTGCACGAGACGCGACGAACGGGAACGGCCGCGATTATGTATTTGCGAAAAGCCCTTGAAAGCGTGAAGGCGCAGACCTAGCGGCAAAGGTTAAGATATTGCGACGCTACTCGATGACGTCGTTCGCGATTGCGAGCAGGCCCGGGGATGGAGCGACGCCAATCGCCTTGGCCGTTTTCAGGTTGATGGCCAACTCGAACTTGGTGGGATTCTGGACCGGCAGATCGGCCGCCTGCGCGCCCTTGAGGATGCGATCGACATAGGCGGCGGCACGCCGAAGCTGCTCGGCGCTGTCCGTGCTGTAGGACATCAGCCCGCCTTCATCGACGAAGGCGCGGCTCCAGAATACCGACGGCAGGCGCGTTTCCGCGATCGCCGCCAACAGATCCGCGCGATTGGCCATGGTGAAAAAGTCGGGCAGCACCAGGAAACCGCCCTCCTTGCGCGAGGCCAGCGCGGCGATCGAAGCGACATCGTGCACCGGCGCGGGCTCGACCGTCACAAGCAGCGTCTGCGCGGCACCCTCGAGCGTGCGCAGCATCAGCGGCGCAAACGGCGCGGTCGCAGGATTGTAGACGACAAAGACGCGGGAGACTTTTGGCGTGACCTGCGTCAGCATCTCCAGCCATTTGCCAGCCAGCGGACCGTCGTAATCGGTGAAGCCGGTGATGTTGCCGCCCGGATGGGCAAGGTTTTGGACAAAACCCTGGCTGACGGGATCGGTGACCACGGCGAACACGATCGGGATTGTCGTGGTGCGCCGGCGCAACTCCTCCACCGAGGGCGTGCCGAGCGCAAGCAGGATGTCGGGTTTGCGTGCGATCAGCGCATCGGCAAGCTGCGCGATGCGCGCCCGATCGCCGGCGCCGCTACGCCAGTCGATATTGAGATTGTCCTGCTCCTTCCAGCCATGAGCGGCGAGCGCCTCGGCGAGGCGGGCCTGGCCGATCACCTCGTCGGAAGCGATGACCGAGAGCACGCCGACCCGGCGCGTCACATTCGGCTGCTGCGCCAGCACCTCGGCCGGCACCGCGGCGATCGTCCCAAGAAGCGCCAGGCATTCGCGGCGGTTCATGTGAGACACCATCAGATCCAGCCCTGGAGCTCGCGCAGCACCAGGGTGCGGATCACATCCATGCCGGGATCGCTGTCATTGAGGCAGGGGATCGCGGAAAACTGCTCGCCGCCATTGTGCTTGAAGATCTCGGCATTCTCCTGCGCGATCTCCTCCAGCGTCTCCAGGCAGTCGGCGGAGAAGCCCGGCGTCACCACCGCGATGCGACGCACGCCTTCCCTGGCAAGGCGCTCCATCGTCTTGTCGGTGTAGGGCTGCAGCCACTCGTCATTGCCGAAGCGCGACTGAAAGGTCAGCAGCAGCTTGGTGTCGTCCATGCCAAGCCGGCGGCGCAGCGCTTCGGTCGTAGCGACGCAGTGGCTTTGATAGGGATCGCCCTTCTCGACATAGGATTTCGGCATGCCGTGGAAGGAGGCGACGATCAGCTCGGGCTTGAAGGAGAGCGTCGCCAGATGCGTCTCGATCGAGACGGCGAGTGCCTCGATATAGGCCTCGTCCTCGTAATATGGCGGCGTCACCCGCAGCGTCGGCTGATTGCGCAGGCGTGCCAGCACGCGGAACACCTCGTCGCAGACGGTGGCCGAGGTCGAGGCGGAATATTGCGGATAGAGGGGCACAGCGAGGATGCGCTCGCAGCCCTTCGCGATCAGCGCATCGATGCCGGCCTTGATCGAGGGATTGCCGTAGCGCATCGCCCAGTCCACCACGACATGATCGCGGTCGGACAGCACTGCGGCGAGCTTCTCGGCTTGCGACCGCGTGATCGTCTTCAGCGGCGACTCGTTCCGCTCGTTGTTCCAGATCTTCTGGTAGTCCAGCGCCTTGGTGCGGGGACGGCTGCGCAGGATGATGCCGTTCAGCACGGCTTTCCAGATCAGGCCCTGGTCCTCGATGACGCGGGCGTCCGACAGGAATTCCTTGAGGTAGACCCGCACGCCCGGAGCATCGGCCGTGTCGGGCGTGCCGAGATTGACCAGAAGCACGCCGACGCGCAGCTGGGCTGACGGCACGGCCGGTTTTGCGGTCTTGAGGGGAGCAGGGGTCGTCATGGTCAGTTGCGTCGCGCGTTGCTCCGAACTTGTCAAGATGAGCCCGGTTTCGCTAGGGTCCCCCCAAGCGGGGGAGGGATGATGACGCTCGCGGAATGGTGCGTTCTCGGAGCGCTGCTGCTCTATCTCTTGACGATCGTCTCGATCAAATGGATCCGGTTTCGCGGCTTCGACAATTCGCGACCGCGCGATCCCGCCTTCTATGAGGACGCCATCGCCCAGCGCGCGCTCGGCGCGCACCAGAACGGGATCGAGACCTTTCCGTTCTTCGCTTTCGCCGTCCTGCTCGCCGAATTCCGTGACTCGCCGCAGCGCCTGATCGACGAGCTTGCGGTGCTGTTCCTGATCGTACGGATCGCCTATGTACTGACCTATCTCGGCAACCGCCCGACGCTGCGCTCCATCCTCTGGAGCATCGGTTTTGCGATCAATCTCGGGATCTTCTTCCTGCCGATGTTGAAGCGGCTGCTGCCGGTGTGAGGCGCTTATCGAGAGATGCCGTAGCGGCTCAAAAACACGTCGTCCGCTCGGCCGCGATGTAGCCAAGCAACAGGCCCGCCCCGAACAGCAGCACGAGAGCGGCGGCACCGAACTCGATGCCGCGCATAAAGAGCGCGCCGCCGCCGTCGCGGGCGCCGCTCAGACGGCCGGCGATGTCCTTGGCCGAGACCGCAATCACGGCGATGGCCGCGACGGTGATCGCGGTGCCAAGCCCCATCAGGAAGGTCGCGGCAATGCCGGCCCAGAACAGGCCCTGGGCGAGCGCGAACACCAGCACCAGGATGGCGCCCGAGCAGGGACGGATGCCGACGGTCAGGATCGCGGCGAAACCTCGCCGCCAGCCGCCCGGGCCGGCGAGCTCGCTCGGGGCAGGACCATGGGAATGGCCGCAATGCTCGTCGTGGACATGGTCATGCCCGTGATGGTGATGGGCGTGATCGTGGTGATGAGGGTCATGCGCATCATGATGGTGGTGATGATCGAGATGATCATGATGGTCGTGCGACACGCCCGCCATGGCCGGCACCGGCTGCGTCGTCTGCAGCGCGCGGATGAAGGTGCGGCCCTTGACCCAGACCAGCCGCAGGCCAAACAGCGCGATCAGGGCATAGCTCGCGATCTCGATCGCACCTTCCGCCTTGCACATGGTCTTGGCGGTGGCGTTCAGGATCCAGGCCGAGATGCCGACGATCAGGATCGCCACCAGCGACTGCATCAGCGCGGAGGCGAACGACAGCGCGATGCCGCGCCGCGCGGTCTCGCGGTTGGCGACGAGATAGGAGGCGATCACCGCCTTGCCGTGGCCGGGGCCGGCGGCGTGGAAGATGCCGTAGGCGAACGAGATGAAGAGCAGCGTCCACACCGCCGAGCCGTCGGACTTCGCGGCGCGGATGGTCGACGACATCTGGCGATAGAATTCCGACTGTTTTGCCAAGAGCCAGCCGATGAGACCGCTGGCTTCGGGCTCCGCTGCCTGCGCCGGGCGTGGTGCGCCGAACGGGTTTTGCGCGAGAAGATCGTGGAGCGCGGCATCGGCCGCGCCCAGCACGACGACGATTGCGGCGCAGGCGAGCAGCCCGCGGGCGAGCGGTGACTGAAGACGACAGATCAAGGGCAATCCACCGTGATCTTGTTGGCGAACATCATGCCGAAGTTGGCGTTCGGGCCATCCGTGAAGGTCTGCTCATTGAGCTTCTGCGCGGTCGCGGTGCCGTCACTGGGACGATCGAGCTTCATCTGGCAGGCGGAGGGCGCGCCGACCAGCTTGACCGGATTGTCCTTGGCCATCTGGAAGTCGATGAAGAAGGAGCGGTCGAACACTTCGAGCACCAATTGCTTGGGCTTGACCGGGTTCTTCAGCGGCAGCGTGAAGTGCAGGGTCAGCACCGTATCCTTGTAGTCGAGGAAGTAGTCGACCGGCTCGTTGAAGCGCTCCTTCTTGCCGTCGGCCTTCGCGAAGGTGAAGTAGGCGTATTCCTTCAGCGACTCGACATTGGTTTGCGCCAGCGGCACCAGCTCCTCGCGCGTGTAGGCGCCCTTGGTCTTGCTCTCGAGCCCCTGCACCGCATAGGCCGAGAACATGTCGTCAAAGGTCCAGGCGTGGCGCACGCCGGTGATCGAGCCATCCTCGGCGTAAAGCAATTCGCTGGTCGCCGTGATCCAGACATGCGGATGCGCGCTCGCCGGACCCGCTGCAAGCAGCAGGCCGGCGGCAAGCAGCATTCCCAGCAGCGCGCGCATGCCGGTCAGGCCGCCTTGGCGTCGCCGAGCAGGCCGCGGCGGCGGAGCAGCGCGTCGGGCTCGGGCGGCCGGCCGCGGAAGGCCTCGTAGGCGGCTTCCGGATCGACTGACCCGCCGCTTGAATAGATGTCGTCGTGGAGGCGCTTGGCGACCGCTGGATCGAAGATATTGCCGGCCTCCTCGAAGGCGCCGAAGGCGTCGGCGTCCATCACCTCCGACCACATGTAGCTGTAATAGCCGGCCGCATAATGGTCGCCGGAGAAGATGTGACCGAACTGGGTCGGCCGGTGACGCATCGAGATTTCCTCGGGCATGCCGATCTTCTCCAACTCGCGTTTCTCGAAAGCCCGAACATCCTGCGCGGCGGCTGCCGGCTGCGAGTGGAATTCGAGGTCGACCAGCGCCGAGGAGACGAATTCGACGGTGGCAAAGCCCTGGTTGAACTTGCGTGCGGCGAGGAAGCGCTTGAGCAGATCGTCCGGCAGCGGCTCGCCGGTCTGATAATGACGGGCGAACTGCTGGAGCACCTCGGGCCGCTCCTGCCAATGCTCGTAGAGCTGCGAGGGCAGCTCGACGAAATCGGTGAACACGGAGGTGCCCGACAGCGACGGGTAGGTCACATTGGAGAGCATGCCGTGCAGGCCGTGGCCAAACTCGTGGAACAGGGTGCGGGCATCGTCCGGCGAAAGCAGCGAAGGCTCGGCTCCGGTGCCCTTGGCAAAGTTGCAGACATTGATGACGAGGGGCGCGATCTCGCCGTCGAGCTTCTGCTGGTCGCGCAGCGAGGTCATCCAGGCGCCGGAACGTTTTGACGGCCGGGCGTAGTAATCGCCGTAGAACAGTGCCTTGTGCTTGCCGTCGGGGCCCTTCACCTCCCAGACCCGGACGTCGGGGTGCCAGACCGGCACATCCTTGCGCTCGGCGAAGGTGATGCCAAACAGCCGCGTGGCGCAGTCGAAGGCGGCGGCGATCATGTGGTCGAGCGTCAGATAGGGCTTGATCGCGGCGTCGTCGAAATTGGCGCGCTGGAGGCGGAGCTTTTCGGCATAGTAGCGCCAGTCCCAGGGCGCGAGCTTGAAATTGCCGCCCTCCTCCGTGATCAGCGCCTGCATCTCGTCGCGATCGGCAAGCGCTCGGGCGCGAGCCGGCTTCCAGACCCGCTCGAGCAGGCCGCGCACCGCATCCGGCGTCTTGGCCATGGAGTCTTCGAGCCGGTAGGCGGCGAAAGTCGGGTAGCCCAGGAGCTTGGCGCTTTCCTCGCGCAGCTTCAGGATCTCGCCAATGGTCGTGTTGTTGTCGTTGGAATTGCCGTTGTCGCCGCGCGCCGTGAAGGCCTTGTAGACCTTCTCGCGCAGGTCGCGCCGAGCCGAGCTCTTCAGGAACGGCTCGGTCGAGGAGCGCGACAGCGTCACGATCGCCTTGCCCGCCATGCCGCGGTCTTCTGCTGCAGCCTTGGCGGCGGCCACAAAACTCTCCGGCAGACCCTGGGTGTCAGCCTCGCCGAGCTCCATGAACCAGTCCTGCTCGTCGCCGAGCAGATGGTGGCTGAACCCGGTCGCGAGCTGGGCCAGCTTCTCGTTGATCTCGGCCATGCGCGTCTTGGCCTCGTCGGACAGGCCGGCGCCGGCGCGGTGGAAGCGGGTGTAGGTGCGCTCCAGGAGGCGGAGCTGCTCCGGGTCCAGGCCGAGATTGGCACGGTTCTCGTGCAGCTGGGCGATGCGACCAAACAGCACGGCGTTCATCATGATCGGATTCCAGTGCCGCGCCATCCGCAAGGAGACCTCCTTGTCGATGTCCAGGATCGCCGGGTTGGAATGCGCCGAGACCAGATCGTAGAAGACCGCAGCAACCTTGTTCAAAAGCTTGCCGGACCGCTCCAGCGCCGTGATCGTGTTGGCGAAGTCGGGCGCGGCCGGATCGTTGGTGATCGCGGCGATCTCCGCGGAATGATCGGCGAAGGCCTGTTCGAAGGCCGGCAGGAAGTGCTCCGGCGTGATCTCGTTGAAGGGCGGGGTCGCAAATGGCGTCACCCA
Source organism: Bradyrhizobium sp. T-1 (assembly GCF_053592855.1). Lineage (NCBI taxonomy): Bacteria > Pseudomonadati > Pseudomonadota > Alphaproteobacteria > Hyphomicrobiales > Nitrobacteraceae > Bradyrhizobium > Bradyrhizobium sp. T-1. The sequence continues at coordinate 7,531,914 of NZ_CM132115.1, forward strand.
GGCCTTCAGCAGCGGGTTGATCTCGGAGTCCGTAGTTTGGCGGGTTTCTGACATCACAAGTCCCGATTTTTGAGCCGATTTGTTGGGGTCAGCTATAGCACGCGATGGGGCTTTTTTGGGCCATTTGGCCTTGCTCCCGCCCGCCTTTTCGGGGAGATTGCGACCCTCGAAACACCGGACCCAGATGCCCATGAACGCGCCCTCCTCGTCCTCCCGTCAGATCGTCTGGCCGAGCGTCATCACCGTCGTCAGCGCCGCCATCCTGATCGGCGCCGAAGTGTTCGGCGCGGCGTTTGCCGGCGGCTGGGCGCTCGCAATTCTGTTCGGGCTGGGCGATCAGGGCGCGCACATCTTGCAGGCCGTGCTGTTCGCACTCGGCGTGCTGGTGATGACCGCCTTCATCCGCGCCGCTCAGCGCGTCGAGCCGTTCTTCAAGCGCGGCTGACGCTTCGCGCGCCAGAGACGCGTGCACCCTGGCTGAAAAACTTAACGCCTGTTCATCTTCCGCGTCGCTCGCGCAACACTGCGCAAGCAGACGTTAGGCAATTCTGTTCGCAGCCTAAAAAAATTCTTGCGAAGCAGAGTCAAAACGCTTATGTGCGCTCTTGCCCAATTTCGCACGTGCCTGTGGTCGTGTGTCAGTCGGTAGGTATCCGGACAAGAGGCCGGACAGCCGCCAAGGGGTGAAGAAGCCGAGGGGCTCTTCGGAAGTGCGGAAGTCAAAGACCCAAAGGTCGAGCGACTGAAAGCAAACCCGGAGCGTCCAGCATCTCTCTCAAAGAGATGCCTTGTCGAAGGTGACTTCGCTCTTTGCAACCGTGACTGGCAGCCGGAGGCGAACCGGCGCACCCCGCTCTCAACGGGGGACGCGACTTAAAGCAACGACGGATCGGGCTTTTTTGGTCTCTACCGGCATTCCACCGCCGGCGCGGGCTACTGAAAAGGCTTGTCCTTCATTGCCAGGTGAGCGGGCGGGAAACTCTCCCAACCAATCCACGGCAGCACAGTCTGGTTTGAGTCTCTTGGCCTCGACGCGCCTCCATCGCGCGATGTGGCCGAAGCGCTCTTATCCGACGTCACGTTGATGCGGATCCCGTCGCTGGGACCGTTGGAGAGTGCCATGACCGAACGTATCCAGGAATTCCTGCGCAACCGCCGCAAGGAAGGTCTCGACACCGAGCCGTGCCTCGTCGTCGACCTCGAGGTCGTGCGCGACAATTACCAGACCTTCGCCAAGGCGCTGCCCGACAGCCGCGTGTTCTACGCCGTCAAGGCGAACCCGGCACCGGAAGTGCTGGCACTGCTGGCTTCCATGGGCTCCTGCTTCGACACCGCGACCGTCGCCGAGATCGAGATGGCGCTGGCCGCCGGTGCGACGCCCGATCGCATCTCCTTCGGCAACACGATCAAGAAGGAGCGCGACATCGCGCGCGCCTTCGCGCTCGGCATTCGCCTGTTCGCAGTCGACTGCGTCCCCGAGGTCGAGAAGATCGCCCGTGCCGCTCCCGGCGCGAAGGTGTTCTGCCGCATCCTCTATGACTGCGCCGGCGCCGAGTGGCCGCTGTCGCGCAAGTTCGGCTGCGACCCGGAAATGGCCGTCGAGGTGCTCGACGCCGCCAAGCGCCTGGGCCTGGAGCCGTGCGGCATCTCCTTCCATGTCGGCTCGCAGCAGCGCAAGGTGAAGGCGTGGGACCGCGCGCTGGCGATGGCCTCGCAGGTGTTCCGCGACTGCGCCGAGCGCGGCATCAACCTGACCATGGTCAACATGGGCGGCGGCTTCCCGACCAAGTACCTGAAGGACGTGCCGCCGGTTGTCACCTACGGCCGTTCGATCTTCCGCGCGCTGCGCAAGCACTTCGGCAACCAGATTCCGGAGACCATCATCGAGCCGGGTCGCGGCATGGTGGGTAACGCCGGCATCATCGAATCCGAGGTCGTGCTGATCTCGAAGAAGAGCGACGAGGACGAGGTGCGCTGGGTGTACCTGGACATCGGTAAGTTCGGCGGTCTCGCCGAGACGATGGACGAGTCGATCCGCTACGCCATCCGCACCCCGCATGACGGCGCGGACATGACCCCATGCGTGCTCGCAGGTCCGACCTGCGACAGCGCCGATGTGCTGTACGAGAAGACCCCGTATCCGCTTCCCGTCACGCTCGAGATCGGCGACAAGCTGCTGATCGAAGGCACCGGGGCCTATACGTCGACCTACTCGGCGGTGGCGTTCAACGGCATCCCGCCGCTGCGTACCTACCACATCTGATCCGCCTCTCGTTCTGAGGCCTGACGAACCCGGGAGCCGGCTTGCCGGCTCCTCACCCGACATTGCCATTCTGACGACGCTTGAACCCGCGTGCCTTCGTGCGCGGACTCACGCGGGGACTGACGCGCCATGACTGCTCCTCGGAAGCCACAAATTGCCCTCTCTTCGGAAGCCGCTCCGTTCGCGATCCGTGCGGAACGTGCTGCCGACGTCACGATGCGTGAAGCGCTGCTCGATGCCTGCTTTGGCGAGACCCGCCACGGCCGCACCTGCCAGCGCCTGCGCGACGGACGTGCGCCCGCCACAGGCCTAGCCTTGTCGGCGATGCGCGAGGGCAAGCTCGTGGGAACCGTGCGGTTGTGGCACGTCAGCGCCGGAGGCAGGCCCGCCCTGGTCCTCGGACCGCTGGCGGTCGACCCTGCCTGCCGCGAACTCGGGATCGGCGCCGCGCTGATGAATCAAGCGTTGGCCGCCGCCCGGGCGCGCGGGCATGCCGCCGTCATCCTGCTCGGCGATGCGCCCTACTATGCCCGCTTCGGCTTCTCGGCCGAAAAGACCGGTGCGCTCGCCCTGCCCGGCCCGTTCGAGCGCGACCGCCTGCTGGCGATCGAGTTCACCAACGGCGCGCTCGATGGCGTCGAGGGAATGATCGTCCCGACCGGGGCTGCGCTGTCCAAACGGAGGGCAGTTCGCGGCCCCGAGGCGCGCGCGGCCTAAGGGATAGCCTTGATGGCGGCGGCCAAGCCGCGCCACGCGGCAACGCCCGGCCGCGCTGCGCTAAGCCCGTTCCTTTGGGGTTGCGTGAGCCCCGGAAACGCCGTTTAACGCCACGAAATCCCCCCATTCAGCCGAGGCCGAACCCATGTCCCGTCGCCTGATTTCCACCGGCTCCCCCTTCGAGAAGACCGCCGGCTACAGCCGCGCCGTGATTGACGGCGAGTTCGCCTTCGTCGCGGGAACCACCGGCTACGACTACACCACGATGACGATGCCATCGGATGTCACGAGCCAGTCACGCAACTGCTTCAAGACCATCGAAGCCGCCCTGAAGGAGGCCGGCTTCGAGATGGCCGACATCGTCCGCGTGACCTACTACCTCACCGACATCAAGGACGCGGACGCGCATTTCGCCATCTGCGGCGAAGTCCTCGGCGAGATCCGCCCGGCCGCCACGCTCCTCGTCGTCTCGGCGCTCTACAAGCCCGAGATGAAGGTCGAGATCGAAGCCACCGCCAAGCGCCGCAGCGCCTGATCCAACCCTCACCAATTGTCCGCCAGCACGTTCCGGAGAAACCATCCCATGAGCCCCCCCTCGCAGGTCTACGCGAAGATCACCGGCCCCATCGTCATGGTCGGCTTCGGCTCCATCGGCAAAGGCACCCTGCCGCTGATCGAGCGGCATCTCGATTACGACAAGTCACGGGTCACCGTGATCGATCCCAAGGACGAGGGCCGCAAGGCGCATTGCGAGAAGCACAATGTGCGCTTCATCCAGAAGGCCGTGACCAAGGACAATTATCGCGAACTGCTGACCCCGCTGCTCACCGAAGGCGGCGGCCAGGGCTTTTGCGTCAATCTCTCGGTCGACACCGGCTCCACCGACATCATGGAGCTCTGCAACGAGCTCGGCGCGCTCTATATCGACACCGTCAACGAGCCCTGGCTCGGCTTCTATTTCGATGCGTCGAAGGGCCCGGAAGCCCGCTCCAATTACGCGCTGCGCGAAGTGACGCTGGCCGCCAAGAAGGCGCGTCCCGCGGGCTCGACCACGGCCGTCTCCTGCTGCGGCGCCAATCCCGGCATGGTCTCCTTCTTCGTCAAGCAGGCGCTGCTCAACGTTGCCGCCGATCTGAAGCTCAATGCGCCCAAGCCGAAGACCAAGGCCGAATGGGCGGATCTGATGCGGCAGGCCGGCATCAAGGGCATCCACATCGCCGAACGCGACACCCAGCGCTCCAAGACGCCGAAGGAGCCGGACGTCTTCGTCAACACCTGGTCGGTGGAAGGTTTCCTGTCGGAAGGCGTGCAGCCCTCCGAGCTCGGCTGGGGCACCCACGAAAAGTGGATGCCGGAGAATGCGCGGACCCACGAAGCCGGCTGCGGCGCGGCCATCTATCTGATGCAGCCCGGCGCCAACACGCGCGTGCGCACCTGGTGCCCGACCCGCGGCGCGCAATATGGCTTCCTCGTCACCCACAACGAGTCGATCTCGATCTCCGATTACTTCACGGTGCGTGACGTGTCAGGCAAGGCGATCTACCGGCCGACCTGCCACTACGCCTATCACCCAGCCGACGACGCCGTGCTGTCGCTGCACGAAATGTTCGGCCGCGCCGCGAAGATGCAGGAGAAGCACCACATCCTGGACGAGAACGAGATCATCGACGGCATCGACGAGCTCGGCGTGCTGCTGTTCGGGCACGACAACAATGCCTATTGGTACGGCTCGCAGCTCTCGATCGAAGAGACCCGGGCGCTCGCGCCCTATCAGAACGCCACCGGCCTGCAGGTAACCTCCGCCGTGCTCGGCGGCATGGTGTGGGCGCTGGAGAATCCGAACGAAGGCATCGTCGAAGCCGACGAACTGGATTTCGATCGCCTGCTGGAAATCCAGCTGCCGTATCTGGGCCCGGTGAAGGGGTTCTACACCGACTGGACGCCGCTGACGGATCGTCCGGGACTGTTCCCGGAAGACATCGACACCAGCGATCCCTGGCAGTTCAAGAACATCCTGGTGCGCTGACAGGCGCACCTGTCCGGGCCGCGATGAACGGGAGGCTAATAGCCTTCCGCCAGCCCGGATGCTAACCAACCGCCCGGTCGCACGGCAACCGGGAGGTCCGCATGAAGAATATCGCCTGCATCGCGGGAGGCGTCAGCCTCCTGATCGCGTCCCACGCATTGGCCGCGGATACCGGTCAGTTGCCCTGCAAGACCACGCAGGAATGCAACGAAAGCGCCGCCAAGATCGGCGCCAACGCCCCCAGCGGCGCGCAACCCTCGACCAGCAAATCGGACGCAGCCGAGGACCAGTTCTACTGGCTCAACAAGATCAACAAGGCCTCCACCGTGATGCTGGTGGAGGAAGGCATCTTCCCGAAAAACACCGGCCAGCTGATCGCCGGGGGCGTGGACTACACGATCCGCCAGGCGCGTGAGCCCGATGGCAAGCGCCCGAGCGACGTCCTTCAGATCGAGAAGATCATGACCGACAAGGTCGGCGAGGAGGCCTCCGTCATCCACGCCGGGCGCAGCCGTCAGGACATGTACGCGACCTATCGCGCTGCCAAACTGCGGAACCAGACGCTGGATTTTGCCGAAGCATTGCTCGGCTTGCGTGCCAAGCTGCTCGCCAAGGCGGCTGACAATCTCGATGCATTGATGCCCGGCTACACCAACGGTGTGCAGGCGGTGCCGATCACCTATGGTCATTACCTGCTGGCCTATGAGGAATCGTTCGAGCGCGACCAGCAGCGCGTCAGCGAGGCCTATCGCCGGCTCAACCTCAGCCCGATGGGCGTCGGCGTCATGTCCGGCTCGATCTGGCCGCTGAACCGCACGCGCCTCGCCCAGCTGCTCGGCTTTGACGGCGTCGTCGAGAATTCGATGGACGCCAACCAGGTGATCCCATTCGACAACCAGCTCGAGGCCACCGCGATCGCCAATTCGGCCGCCATCCGCATCGGGGTGATGATGCAGGATCTGCATACGCAATACGCCGAGGTGCGACCGTGGCTTTTGCTGCAGGAGGGCTCGACCTACACCAGCAGCTCGATGCCACAGAAGCGCAATCCGGGTCTGATCATGCAGGCGAGGATCGCAGCTTCAGATGTGGTGGGGCTGTCGGGGGCAGTGTCGATCAGCGCCCACAACGTCATGTCGGGCATGGTCGATTCCAAGGCCCAGTCCGAGGATATCGGCCTGTTCCCGCGTGCCATCAAGATGGTCGCCGCGACCGACCGGGTGTTCGATGCAATCGTGGTCAACAAGGTCCGCGCCAAGGAAGAGCTGGAGAGCGACTGGACTTCGACAATGAACCTCGCCGAGCTGCTGTTGCAGGCGCACCAGATCCCGTTCCGCGTCGGGCATGGCTTTGCATCACAGATGGTCAGCTATGCGCGGCCGCTAGACCTCACGCCCAAGACCATACCCTTCAGCGAAGTGACCGACCTCTTCGCCAAGACGCTTGCCAAATTCAACATGCCGGCGAGACCCTTCCCGATGAGCGAGGCCGAATTCAGGGAGGTGATGTCACCGGAATGGATCGTGGCGCACACCAAGGGCGTCGGCGGTCCGCAGCCGGAGGAGACTGCACGTATGCTCAAGGTGGCCCAGCAGCGCCTCGATGCCGACAAGCTCTGGCTTGCCGCCCAGCGCGACAAGCTCGCAAAGGCCGATACCGCACTCGATCAGGCGTTTGCGGCGCTCTTGCCGAACGACGCGGTGCATTAATAGCGGGCCGGGGCGCGTCATGCCGCGCCCCGCCCACTCACGTCACTTCGCCATGTAGTCGAACGCCACGCTGCCGAGTCCCAGCGTCAAATCGGCTTTGAAGTGCAGCGCCGAGACCACCTCGCGCACCGGCAGCCGGGCGACATCGCAGAGCGCGTGAGGGAACAGGCCGAGCGCGGCGGGGCCTGTCCAGGCTTCCTTCAGCGTGATGTCCTCGAGATGGAAGCGCACCAGCTCGCAAATCCGCGTTGAGCCGTCGACGTGTGGGATGATCTTCAGGATAAAGTTCGGCGCCGCCATCGACTGCAGCACCACGTCATGGTCGACCTTGCGGTGCTTGTAGCCCATGGTCGCGGAGGCACAGAGCACCGAACCATAATGCAGCGAGCCGACCAACACATCGCTCTCGACCTCGATCTTCGGCCGCGCCAGCTTCTTCGGAAAGCCCCACAGCTCGCGGCCGCCGGCGATCGGCCCCTCGTCGTCGAGATACATCGCGTGGGTGTAGGCGCCCAGCTCGCCCTTGAACCGGACCGGGATCACCTGCCCGGTCTCGGTGTAGTCGCCGAAGCCGGTCGAGTCGGGCATGCGGATGAATTCGTATTTCACCACCGGCTCCGCTACCTCGAGTGGCTCGGGCACGATGGCGGCGAGGGCTTCGGGATCGGTCCGGTAGGTGATGATGAAATATTCGCGGTCGAAGAAGCGGTATGGCCCCGGCGGGAATGACGGGTTGGTGAGCGGCATCGAATATGCGGTACGGCGAACGTCCTCGATCTTCATGGGAGCCCCATCTGTCGTTGGTTCGACGGATTATGGAGCGAGCCGCGCGCCGAGGCGAGATCGTTAAGTCGGCATCAGTTGTCACATACGTGTCAGAATACGCTGGCCGTCGCGGCTACTTGTCCTTGATTGGCGGCGCGACCTTTTCGGCCGGGGCCGGTGGCAGCGCCGGCTTGGCCGCACCTGCCGCGCCCTGCGTCTGCGGATCGGGGCGCGCGGGTTCGGGCGCCGGCGTGGTCGGGCGCTCACCGCCGGGTTTGGCCTCGGCGGGCGTCTTGTCCCGATCGTTGGACGGCGTGCCCTGCAAAGGCTGTGTTGCCTGTGCCAGCTCCACCCAGTTCTGGGCGCGGATTTGCGCCAGTGACATCGCTGACACCACAACGCCTGCCGCGAACAGCGAACAGGCAATCGTCAGGTCGAGCTTCAGATTTCGCTTGTCGTTTGGGCCGGGCATGTCGATCACCGCCTTTGTCCGCGGGATCAACGAATTTCTGCGACGGCGGTTCCGCACCCGGCGAAGCGGGAACCGCTCAGTCGCGCCAAAAGGCCGCGTCTATTCCGTCGTGCTGACTTCCCAGGTGGCGTGGCGCACGCCGGGCAAGTGCTGGAGATCGGTCGCCAACGCGTTCAGCTCGTTCGGATCGACCGCGGTTGCGACCAGCTTTGCCACGATCTCCAGAATGTCGTCACCGATCTCGACGACATCGACATCGGCCACCGGATATTTCGCGACCTCGAGCTTGTCGACCAGGCGGTCGCGCATGTCGGGTAGCGCATCGGCCGCAACCGCGAGCTTGAAGTAGTAGGTCGCTTCGATCGCCTTCTCGTTCAGAGGGATGCGGTTGATGGCATTGACCAGCGGACGCAGCATGGTGTTGCCGGCGATGACAAACACGGTCAGCGCGGCGGCCTGCGCGACCATGTCGGCGCCGGCGCAGGAGCCGACCGCGGCCGAGGCCCACAGCGTCGCCGCAGTGTTGAGCCCGCGCACGTCCATGCCTTGCTTCATGATGACGCCGGCACCGAGGAAGCCGATGCCGGAGACGACATAGGCGATCACCCGCACGGCACCGTCCGCGCCGTCCAGATGCATGGCGAGATCGACAAAGGCGGCGGCGCCAACCGCGACCAGCACATTGGTACGCAGGCCGGCTGTACGCTGGCGATACTGCCGCTCGGCGCCGATCAGCGTGCCCAGCACGAAGGCTGTGGTCAGGCTGACCAGCGTGTCGGCAAAATCAGCAAGCTGGAAAGTCGTCAGGAATCGCATGATTCCCTATACGGCCGGAATGATGACGGATTAAAGCTCCAGAAGTCCACCGTCCCCATTTTCGTCAGCGAACGCCAGCAGCGAGCCCTTGGCATTCCAGGCAAGCGCCGCGACGGGGGGCGTACCATTGCGGCGGACCAGAATCTCCGCGCCGTCCTCCATCCTCACCATCAGCACGGTGCCGTCGCTGTAGCCGGCGGCGAGGATGTCGTTCTTCGGATGGCAGGCGACGACAGACACGCGGGCCTGCAGCGGCGCGAGCATCGCGGGCTCCTTGCCCATCGGGCCGTCCTTGCTGCCGAACGGCCAGATGATGACGGTGTCGGCGCCCGAGGTCGCGAGCCCCTTGCCGCCCGCGCTCCAGGACATCGAGCGGACGCGGCCGGGATAGCCGGTCATGCGCATGTGCCTGTTGTCGGCGAGCCGCCAGCCGTGCAGCGCCGCCTCGTGCATCGAGGTGACCAGAAACTTGTTATCGGGGCTGAAGGTGACGCCGAGATGTGAGCCGGCCCAGGGCAGGAATTCGGCCGATCCTTCCATGTTCGGAAACCACAGCGTCGCGCCGTTGTAATGCGCGATCGCAAGCCGAAGTCCCTTCGGCGCGAAAGCAAGACCACCGACAGTCGAGGGCACCTCGAGCGACTTTTCGTCGTTCTTGCCGCTCTTGACGGTCGCCGTCTTGCCGGCCGACCAGGCGAAGGCGCCGTCGGCGTGCAGCGCCACCGCGTCGATCCAGCGCCGCTTCGGGTCGGTCGCGAGCAGCGTCACCTCGCCCTTGGCGTCGAGCGAGACGACCTTGCCGTCGTCGCCGCCCATGACAAGGCGCTTGCCGTCACTTGCCGTCGAGAGAATGCCGCCGCTGTGCACGGCAACCGTGGTGATCTCGCCCTTGGCGTCGACGAACGCGACATTCTCCTCGCCGCCGACGAAGGCGGCGCGGGGGCCAAGGAAATGCACCGAGGTCACGCCCATGCCGAGCGTAACCGGCTTGACCTTGTCGGTGACGGAGACGATCGAGGCGGAATCGGGGGCCGGCGTGAACTCTTTCATCACGAGACGATGCAGCTCTCGAAACCTTCGCGAATGGCCTTTTCCGGCAATTCACGGCCGATGAAGACGAGGCGGCTCTCGCGCGGCTCGCCCTCCTTCCACTTCCGCTGATGGTTGCCCTCCAGCATCATGTGGACGCCCTGGAAGACGTAGCGGTCGTCGTCGTCGTGGAAGGCGAGGATGCCTTTGGAGCGCAGGATCTTGCCGCCCTCGACCTGCACCAGGTTCTGCAGCCAGGGCATGAACACGTTCGGATCGAGCGGCTTGTCGGTCTTGAGCGACAGCGACTGCATGTCCTCGTCGTGATAGTGCTTCAGGCCATGACTGTGATCATGGTGATGATGGTCGTGGTCGTGATGATGGTGATGATCATGGTCGTGGTCATGATCGTCGGCCTCCAGGAAGTCGGGCTCGATGTCGAGGATACGATCGAGATCGAACGCGCCGCGGTCGAGCACATCCGCCAGCGCCACCGAGCAGCGCTCGGTGCGGTGGAGTTTCGCGTAGGGGTTGATACCACGAATGCGGGCCTCAACCTCGGCAAGCTCGGGCTTGGTGACGAGATCGGTCTTGTTCAGCACGATGACGTCGGCGAACGCGATCTGGTTCTTGGCCTCGGGCGCGTCCTTGAGCCGGTCGGACAGCCATTTGGCGTCGGCCACCGTGACCACCGCATCGAGGCGGGCGTTCTTCTGCACGTCCTCGTCGACGAAGAAGGTCTGGGCGACCGGCGCCGGATCGGCAAGGCCGGTGGTCTCGACGATAATGGCGTCGAACTTGCCCTTGCGCTTCATCAAGCCGTCCATGATGCGGACGAGGTCGCCGCGCACGGTGCAGCAAATGCAGCCGTTGTTCATTTCGAACACTTCCTCATCGGCGCCGATGATGAGGTCGTTGTCGATGCCGATCTCGCCAAACTCGTTGACGATGACGGCGTATTTCTTGCCGTGGTTCTCCGACAGGATGCGGTTGAGCAGCGTGGTCTTGCCGGCACCGAGATAGCCGGTCAGGACGGTCACGGGGATTTTGGAGGCGGTCGCTTCAGACATAACAACTCCGGATCGGGCTTTTCCGCGCGACGCGAGGCGGCGGGGTGGCCCCCTGCCCTAATGGTCAAGCGCGCTGGTCAGGGCCTTTATATTGTGCCTGACCATGTCAATGTAAGTGGGTGCGGCCCCCTTTTCGCCGGTCAAACCGTCCGAAATCAAGGTCCCGCCGACCTTGGCGCCGGTCTCGGCCGCGATCCGGCGGATCAGGCGGTCGTCGTTGATATTTTCCAGAAATACCGCCGGGATTTTCTGGGTCTTGATCTGGCCGATGATGGCGGCGATGTCCCGCGCGCTGGGCTCGGTTTCGGTGGAGACGCCCAGGGGGGCGACGAACTGGACACCGTATTCGGCGGCGAAATAGCCGAAGGCGTCATGGGTCGAGATCACCTTGCGCCGTTCCGGCGGAATTTTGGCCACGGCGTCCCGGACCTCGCGGTCGAGGACTTCGAGCTTTTCCAGATAGGCCTTGGCCTGGGTGTGAAAGAACTCGGCATCATCCGGGTCAGCGGTGGCCAGCGCGTTGACGATGTCGGTCACGTAGACCTTGGCATTGGGCACGGACTGCCAGGCGTGGGGATCGGCCGCCGAGCCGAGTTTTAGCGGCGCGATGCCGGCGCTCGCCGTGACCACCTGCGCCTTGCTGCCTGCGGACTGCACGAGACGCGGCAGCCAGCCCTCCAGCCCGAGCCCGTTGACGATGACAAGCCTCGCCTCCGCGACCCGCTTCGCATCGGCCGGCGCCGGCGTGTAGACGTGGACGTCGCTGTCAGGACCGACCAGTATTGTCAGATTGATGCGGTCGCCGCCGACCGTACGAACGAAGTCGCCGAGGATCGAGAAGCTCGCGATGACATTGAGCCGGTCCGCGGCCTGCAGGGGCGAGGCGATCAGCAGCAAAGCGAGGAGCAGCAGGAAGCGCATCGTCATGCTTCCAGATGCCGGCCGGGAAACATCTGCCTGACGATGCCGCCGACGCGGCCGAACAGGATGGAGACGATGTAGAACACCGTCGCCACAAGAATAATCGCAGGGCCCGAGGGCACGCGGGTCTGGAACGACAGCACGAGGCCGGCATAACCGGAGACAGCCGCGGCGATCACGGCGATGCAGATCATCACCGTGAGATCGCGCGACCAGAACCGCGCAATGCCCGCCGGCAGAATCATCAGGCCGACGGCCAGGAGCGTGCCGAGTGCCTGAAAGCCGTTGACGAGGTTGATGACGACGAGAGCGAGGAAGGCGAGATGCGCAGGCCCGCCGGCGCGGCTGACGGTGCGCAAGAACAAGGGATCAACGCTCTCGATCACCAGAGGCCGATAGATCACAGCGAGCACCAGCAGCGTCACCGTGGCGTTGAAGGCGACGACCAGCAGCGTCTGGTCATCCATCGCGAGAATGTTGCCGAACAGCACATGCAACAGGTCGATGTTGGTGCCCTTGATCGAGACGATGGTCACGCCCAGCGCCAGCGAGGCCAGATAGAAGGTCGCGAGCGAGGCGTCCTCTTTCAGCCCGGTCGAGCGCGCGACCACGCCGGCGAGAATCGCCACCGCAAAGCCTGCAATCAGTCCGCCGGCCGTCATCGCGAACAGATTGAGGCCGGACAGCAGAAAGCCGATGGCCGCGCCGGGCAGGATCGCGTGCGCCATGGCATCACCGACGAGACTCATCCGCCGCAGCATCAGGAACACACCTATTGGCGCGCCCGCCAGCGACAGCGCGATCACGGCGGCAAGCGCCCGCCGCATGAACTCGAATTCGGTGAACGGGCCGATCAGCGCATCATAGATCATCGGATATCATGCCGCCCGCCGGCGTCCATCCTCGGCGCAGGCCGTGGCACTGTCGTCAAAAGCCTCGCACATCCGCATCGCGACCATCAGGTTCTCCGGCGTCAGCACCTCCACCGTCGGTCCCCACGCCACGGGGCCCCGCGCCAAAATCAATGTCTCGCTGAAGTGCGCGCGCACCATCTCCATGTCGTGCAGCGCGGCCAGCACGGTGCGGCCCTCGGCGTGCCAGTGCTTCACCAGCGCGAGCAGATCGGCCGTGGTCTTGCTATCGATGGCGTTGAAGGGTTCGTCGAGCACGATCAGGCGCGCATCCTGGAGCAGCACGCGGGCGAAGAGAACGCGCTGCATCTGCCCGCCCGAGAGCGTTCCGATCGGGCGGTTCTCGAAGCCGTTGAGCCCGACGGAGGCGATCGCGCGCAGTATCTTTTCGCGCGCGGCCCTGCCGATGCCGCCGAACAGGCCAGTCCCGCGCCACAGCCCGGTGCCGACGAAATCGAATACCGAGATCGGGAAGGTGCGGTCGATGTCCGCGCTCTGTGGCAGATAGGCGATGTCGCGGGCGTCTAACCCGCCGAGATGGATGCTGCCGTCGAGCGGCTTGAGGATGCCGACAATGCCGCGCAGCAGCGTCGACTTGCCGGCGCCGTTGGGGCCGATCAAGGCGACCAGCGCGCCCGACGCGACCTCGCCGTTGAGATGGTGCACGGCCGGATGACGGTCATAGCCGAGTGTGACGTTGCGGAATGCGAGCTGTGCCATGGTCATCTCATCGCCAACCATACGATGCCCCAGAGCACGGCGCAGACGGCCATGGCGGCCGCAAGACGGCCGGCCATGGTCATGCGCAGGATCGACCAGGGCGCGTCCTGGGCCGGATGCGGCGAGGCCGCGTCGTGGACATGGGCGTGGGTGTGGTCGTGCCCGTGCGCATGCCCATGGTCGTGGGAGTGACCTTCGGAATGGCCATGAGCATGGTCGTGGTGGTGGGCGTGGGACGCGGCGGGAACCATGCCAGAGACGTTATATTATAACATTACGTCTGTCCACGACCCAGCGGCGTCATTCCGGGGCGCTACAGAGTAGCGAACACGGAATCTCGAGATTCTCCGGTGCGCAATTGCGCACCATAGGTCGATGCCTTGCATCGCCCCGGAATGACGTCCCAAGCGTCCACGCCTCGGTCAGGGCCTGCCGATCAGCATCGCGATGGCGGCGGCCACGAACGGGAACGGCACCGAGACGGCGCAGCGGAACCAGACGAAGCGGGCCGGCATGAACGGGATTTCCCACAGAATCACCCGCTGGAAGGCAAACAGGGCCCAGGCGACGACATAGGCGACCACCTGGGGTACCCCGCCGCCGGATTTCAGGGCGACCGTGCCGATCGAAAAGCCGATCACGGGACCGCCGGGGGTGGCCGCGCCGGCGACCACGGCTGTCGCCACCCCGAGCCAGCCGCTGTCGGGCCCTAGCCAGCCGGTGATCACCTCCTGCGGAATGATGGCTGCGATATAGCCGGAGCCGATCACGCCGAGTGCGATCCGCGGCACGATGTTGATGAAGTCCATCGAGCCTTCGCGCAGCGAGGCCTTGAACACCGGGGGACCACGGCGGAAGGCAATCAGGCCGACGCCGAACACCGAGCCCCACAACAGGATGTCGATCAGGAGCGCCGCGCTCATGCGGCATCCTCGTCGCTGTCGCGCTTCGGGTAGAGCCGGACATAGAAGAAGCGACCGAGCGCGCCGGCAAGCACCGGCAGCGGCAGCGAGATCACAATCCGCCACAGCGTGAAGTCGGTGCCCATGATCGGGATTTCCCAGGCGACTGCGCGGCCGTAACCGATCAGGGTCCAGCTCACGACCATGGCGATGGTGGCGCCGAAATCGGCGCCGACCGCGAGCAGCGCGCTTGCCACCGGATAGGCGGTGAAGGGACCACCAGGCAGGATCGCACCAAAGGCGGTGCCGATCAGAAGGCCCATCAGGCCGGATTTCGGGCCGAGCGAGCGCGAGACTTTTTCATGCGGCAGGATCTCCGAGATGAAGGCGCCGAGCAGGCATCCCGCCAGCACACGCGGCAGGATGCCTCCAAACAGCGAGAGGTCGTGGGTGAGGATGTCGAGAACGCCATCGGCGCCGTCACGCCGCCAGACCAGTCCTGCGCTCACGGCCACCAGCACTGCGATGATGATCGTCGACCAGCCGATCGGCTTGCGAACGCGCCCCGGCCGCGGCTCGGACTCCGCGTCCTCGGCAGGCGCCGGACTGTTCGGGGAAGGTTCTGACAATGGGTGTGGAGGCTCGAGGGGGATGCCCGTCCTGATTAAGGGCGCGCCCGAGGTGATGCAAACGATGTGATGACAGACCCGTGCCCGCGCCACGCAGGGCTGGTTCGCACCAGCAAAAGGCGGCCGCGTGAGCGGCCGCCTTTTTTACTTCCGTCATTCCGGGGCGGCGAAGCCGAACTCTGGTGCGCCGTTGCGCACCTGAGAATCTCGAGATCCCGGGTTCGATGCTGCGCATCGCCCCGGGATGACGACAGCGCCTTACGCCTTGTCGAACAGGGACTCGACGTATTCCCAGTTCACGAGGTTCTCGACGAAAGCCTTGAGATAGTCGGGGCGGCGGTTGCGATAATCGATGTAGTAGGAGTGCTCCCAGACGTCGCAGCCGAGGATCGGCGTGGCTCCGTGCACCAGCGGGTTCTCGCCGTTCGGGGTCTTGGAGATCTCGAGCTTGCCGTTCTTGACCTGGAGCCAGCACCAGCCGGAGCCGAACTGGCCGACGCCGGCCGCCTGGAAGTCGGTCTTGAACTTCTCGAAGCCGCCGAGGTCCTCGTTGATCTTCTTCTCGAGCTTGCCCGGCAGCTTGGTACCGCCGCCATTGGGCTTCATCCAGCTCCAGAAGTGGATGTGGTTGTAGTGCTGGCCGGCGTTGTTGAACACCGCGGGATTCTTGCCGAACGAGCCCTTGACGATCTCCTCAAGGGATTTGCCTTCCCATTCGGTGCCCTTGAGCGCGTTGTTGCCGTTGGTGACGTAGGCCTGATGATGCTTGTCGTGGTGGAATTCGAGCGTTTCCTTCGACATGAACTGGCCGAGGGCGTCATAGGCGTAAGGGAGAGGGGGCAGCGTGAATGTCATGGGTTCTTGTCCGCAACTGGTGGGGAACGTTCTAACGGTCACCCCTTATAGAAGGTTCCTGCGCCGTTAAATACCGCCAATTTGCGAAAAGGCGCGATGCGATCGCGTGGATTGATTGCACAACTTCGCCGCAGGCCAGTGGATGTTGACCCAAGGGTGCTGCAAAATATCATTGCCTTTGAAGCGCTTATGACAGAACGAATGCACCACGCAGCCGGGGACCGCAAGGCAGAGCCATGAGCATCGAGATCGACATTTTGAACGGCGACGCCTCATGGCCGATCGCACAACCGCTTTTCAAGGCAGTCTATCCGAGCGATGTGGTAGAGAAGCTGCCCTGGGGCCATATCAAATGGGCGAATCCCGATCTCCGCGTACTCATCGAGACGCCTGAGGACGGCCTCGTCTGCCATGCCGGCATCTATTTCCGCACCATCACCTGGAATGGACAGAAGGCGCATGTCGGCGGCATCGGCGGCGTCTGTACGCGCGAGGATCGCCGCGGCCGCGGCTATGCCACCATGGCGATCGACGCAGCCGTGCATACCATGCGCGCCAACGAGGCGGTCCGCTTTGCGCTCCTGTTCTGCGAGCCGCACAATGTCGCGTTCTACGAGGCCCGCAAATGGCAGTCCTTCAAGGGCGAGGTCTATTGCGAGCAGCCGGAGGGGCGCGTCCGCTTCGATTGCACGGCGCCCTACGTGTTCGACATCGTGCGCGCGCCGACGCTCGGCACCATCGACCTTTGCGGCCTGCCTTGGTGAGACGTTCTCCGGGGCAAATGAACGCAGCAATGTGATTCCATCCAGCGTTGCACTATCCTGCTGGGCTGCTATGGAGGCGCCTCCATTTTCGGGGCTCTCTCCATGTTCGACCGATTCGCCATGCTCTCCGTCCTCCTGGTTGCTCTCCTCGGCGCGACCGTCGCGCATGCGCAAAGTGCCGATGCGAGCGGGACCTGGCTGACCCAGGCGGGCGATGCGCGCGTGAAGATCAGCAAATGCGGCGGCGGTATTTGCGGTGTCATCGTCTGGCTGCGCGAGCCGCACGACACCGCGACCGGTCAGCCCGCGACCGACAGCAAAAATCCCAATCCCGCACTCGCCAAGCGTCCGATGATCGGACTGCCGCTGTTCTCCGGCATGCAGCCTTCGGGCCCGAACAAATGGTCGGGCCAGATCTACAATGCCGACGACGGCAGCACCTATGCGAGCAGCGTCTCCCTCACGGGCGCAGAGACCTTGAGGGTCGAAGGCTGCGTCGGCGCGCTCTGCGGCGGCGAGACCTGGTCGCGGGCAGGACGCTAATTAGCTCGCGGCCGCCGCCATCGCCTTCAAGGCCGTCGCCGCCGAGGCGTAACCGCCGCGCGCGCCGTCGATGAAGTGCACGTGGTCGCTGCGCAGCGCCGAGGGCGTGAAGCAGGTCATCATCGCCGCGTCCTGCTGATAAAGGCCGTAGCGCACGATGCCCTCGCGGGCCGCCGTCGCGAGACGATCGCTCAGCGCACGCTCGAGCTCCGGCGTGCAGTCGAGGATCATGCGCAGGCCGTCGTCATATTTGCGAAAGTCGGAATTCTCGACCACCTGGCGCTTGTAGACCTTTGGCAGGAAGCCGCCGACCTTGATGTCGAAGCGCATCAGGACATAAGCGAAAAACGTAAAGGCGAGCAGGCTGGCGCGGCGCTTGAATAGCGACCCGCCACGGATCGCCCGGGCCTCGTAGTCCAGGCCTTGCGGCGGCCATTTCAGCGGCGGCCCCTGCGGCGGCACGGGACGGCCGGACTCCGGACTGCGCTCGACGAGATGGATGATGTCCTCGATCACCTTGCGGAACGCCAGCGGATCGGCGCCCGCCGCCGGCATCACCAGCACCGACAGGATCAGTCCGCGCGAGGCCGGAATCACCTCGAAGCGGCAGGACAGGCCCGAGAGATCGGGCTGCGTGCCCCGCGGCGCCTCGGTGACGGCGAACTCACCGCGCTTCATCGCGGCGTCGGCCCAGGCGAGCCCTCCGCCGGAGAACATCGCATAGGACAGATTGGCCGACGGACCGAAGCGAGCGACGCGCACGTCCAGGCCCTGCGCGCGGATGGCGCTCACAGGCACCAGCGCAACACGCATCTTCAGATCGAGATCCTCCCGCACCCAGGTCGCGGTTGCGGCCAGCGCCTCGCGCGCAGCGTCGAGATCGCCAGGCGCGATCGCAAAACTTGCACCGTCGCCGCCGAACACGAAGGGAAATTCGCGCCCTCCCAGCGCGTTGGTCACGGCCGCGATCACGGCAGCGCCAGCCATGTTGACCGCCTTGTAGCGCTGCGCCGCGATCGCCTTGGTGGAATCGACGATGTCGGCGACGCCGATGCTCCAGTCCTCCGGCAGCGGGGAATAGAGCTTCGGCTCCATCAGGCTGGTGAAGCCGCGGAAGACAGGGATGCTGCTGTAAAAGGACTTGCCTGGGATCATCGCCTGATGCCGGATGGTTGGGAAGCGCGACCGAACGAGATACGTGGCAGGATCGATCCGGGTTCGCCGGGCGCCTCCTTTTCGAGGCCCGATCATTGGCCGAAATGATGCCGGACAACAAGGTCCCGCCGCGCCGCAATGCCGCACGTCGTTCTTGATCGGCATCAAACAGCCGGCCGGCAATCGCGCTTAGGGTTAAATCTTCTCAGAGGCTTGCACGGGACAATCGAGGTGTCTGACTTCGGCAGCAAGGATTCCACACCTCCGGTACGTCGACGTACCGACCTCGACATCATCAGTGCCGTCAAGATGCCGGAAGGGCTGACTGCGGCCGTGGATGCCTGGGCCGAGGCGCAGCATTTGTCGCGTGCGGGTGCGATCTGCAAGCTGGTCGAGCTGGGTCTCAAGATCGCCCCGGCGACGCCGACGTCACCACACGTCGCGGTCGCATCGGATGCCGCCAGGATCGAAGAAATCGCCGTGCACGAGCTCGAGGGACTGCTCGATCCCGCCCTGCCCGCCGACGAACGCGAACGCCGCATCCGCCGCTTGACCGAGGGGCCGCCGGAATTCTCGCACGAGCGGATTGATCTGCCGAAACCCCAGACGTAGGCGCCTGCGCGCTAGTGCAGCTTCTCATCCTGGCGCTTGCGCAAACCGGGTGCCGGCGCATCATGACAGCCGATCAGCCGCACGAATTGCTGCGGATACATTTCGTGGCCGTGGCTGCCGGAGTTTTGATGCGACATCGGCGGGCAACGGACATCGTCCGATTTCGCCGGCGATGGCTCCGCAGGTGTCCGGCCGTGACCCGCAACGGTCATATGAGGAGGGGCCATAGACTGCTCCCTGGCTTTTAGGGCAGTTCGATTGACGTAACCCAATCGATTACGAGACATCTTACGACCAAATCCGGCTCGATGTCATTGTGCCGGATCAATCCGATTGCGACGGCGGAGTTCCGCCTTAAGCCGTATTGCCTGCATCGATCGTGAACACGGTGCCGGTCACGTTACGGCCGCCATCGCCCAGCAGATACTCCACCATGCGCGCGACGTCGTCGGTCTCCGGCAGGCGGCGCAGTGCGCTGCGGCCGGCGATGCGCTTGCGGCCATCCTCGGAGAGGTTATGCGTCAGCTCGGTGTCGATGAAGCCGGGCGCGATCGCGTTCACGGTGATGCCGAGCTTGCCGACCTCGCGCGCGAGCGAGCGGGTAAAGCCGGTGGCGGCGGCCTTGGTCGCGCCATAGACCGAGAGCCCGTTATAGCCCGTCGTCGCGATGATCGACGAGATGCTGATGATGCGGCCGGCGCCATCCGCCATCATCTGGCGGGCGACATATTTGGTGAGGATGATCGGCGACAGCACGTTGAGCTGCACCAGCGCCTCGATCTCGGAATTGTGCATGGTGGCGAGCAGGCCCTCGGTACCAAGGCCCGCATTGTTGACGAGGCCATAGGTCGGGCCGAACTCGTTCCGCACAAGCTTTGCGAAAGCCGGGATCGCGTCGATCACGGCGAGATCGCAGGCGCGGAAATGCAGGCGTCCCCCGGAAGCGGCAATCGCGGCCTTGAGCTCGTCGCTCTCGCTCCGCGCCGCTGCAATCACGTTGTAGCCGGCGTCAACCAAGCGCTTGCCGATCGCAAGACCGATGCCGCGGCTGCCGCCGGTAACCAGGACATTATGCATCGGTGCGCGCCAGTTTGCCGGCCGGGGTGACCTCGAGCGCCTCGACGAAGCGGATCACCGCAGGCACCTTATGCGAGGCGAGCTGCGCGCGGCACTGATCCAGGATCTGGTCGCGGATTTCCTTCGCTCGCGCCTGGTCGGTGCCATCGGCGAGGACCACGTCGGCGACGACGATGCCGCCCGTGATCGGGCTGCGCCGCGATTTTGCCCGCGACATCCGCACGTCGGGATGCCGGTTGATCGCCGCTTCGATCTCTTCGGGATGAACCTTGAGCCCACCGATATTGATGATGCCGCCACGGCGGCCGACGAAATAGTAACGGTCACCGCGCAATTCCACGATATCGCCGCTGTCGACGAACCCGTCGCCGTCGGTGAGTGCGGCCGCGTTGCGGCCGATATAGGCATGCGCCGTTCGCGTCGAGCGGATGCGCAGCGAGCCGTCGACGACCTTCATCTCGACGCCGTTGCGGTTGCCGAGATAGTTGGCCGGAAAGCCTTCGAGCCCGTCATTGACGGCGAAGCCGACGCCGGCCTCAGTCGAAGCATAGGCATGGCCGACGGAAGAATTCGGGAATGCGGCCTTGAGGCCGTCGAGCACCGCTTGGTCGGCGATCTCGCCGGAGAGGCGAACATAGCGTGGGGCGAATTGCGCCGCCGAACCGCTCATCAAAAGCTTGCGCCAGTGCGAGGGCGTGCCTGAGATGTGGGAGACGCCGCGTGCATTTAGCCGGGCGATGTGGTCGGCAAGCGCCTCGTGCGGGTCCGACAATACCATCGAGCCACCCGAGAGGATCGCGCGGAGGAAAATCTGCAGGCCGCCATAGCGGCGGATGTCATAGAACGTGGCCCAGACCGGCACGGGCCCCTTGGCGGGGCCTTCGGCAACGATCGCGCCGGTGAGCGCCTCCAGCGTATGACCGACGATCTTCGGCACGCCCGATGTGCCCGAAGTGAGCATCAGCCATTCGGTCGCGCGCTCGGTCTGCGGGGGTCGCGTGGCTTGAAGCGGCAATTGTGCTGTGACCACCAGCGACACGCCGGTCGCGGCCCAGCGATCGGGCTCGTCGGTGACGACGGCATCGATCCCGGCATCCGCGATCAGCGCGTCCAGATGCGCGGGATCGAGATCCGGCGGGCACAACAGCATGCGACGTGCGATGCCGTCGAGCTCGATCATGGCAATGCCAGACCTGAGCTGGTCTGACAGCCTCAGCAAGACGGCGCGGCCGGACAGCTCGCGCAAGCGGCCACCCAGCACGGTCCGCGACAGGATATCAGTCAGCGACACCACATGGTGCGCGTCCGACAGCGTACGGCCCTTTAGCTCCGCGCCGAGATAGTCACGGAGCGCAAAAATCTCACGCGGGGACATTTTCGTAGGCCCGCACGAAATCGCCTACGGTGGCGGGGAACGCAGCGTCCTCGGAAATGGTGAAGGGATCGACGCCGGTTTCGTCCTCGAGACGCGCGACCAGGATCGCGAAGGCGAGCGAGTCGAAGCCCGTCTCGTGCAGCGACAGATCGTCCGAGAGTGCGGGAAGCTTGACGTTCTGCTCCTTGGCGATCTGCTGGATCGCTTCGATGACCTTAGACCTTACCGACATGGCTTGCTCGCCTCTTGCTTAGTTAATCGATCGTATTTTCTTGCGGCGGCTCATGAAGACCGCCTCCCATGGCCGCTTGTTTACCCGACAGAAGTAAATGGCCTCTTCGACAATTCAGATAAAATTGGACCTATCTCTTGATTTTGCCACGGCTACAGCCTG
The DNA here is from genome assembly GCF_053592855.1 of Bradyrhizobium sp. T-1. Lineage (NCBI taxonomy): Bacteria > Pseudomonadati > Pseudomonadota > Alphaproteobacteria > Hyphomicrobiales > Nitrobacteraceae > Bradyrhizobium > Bradyrhizobium sp. T-1. The sequence continues at coordinate 7,553,639 of NZ_CM132115.1, forward strand.
ATCGTGCCGTCCAAGATCTGCGCATACGTCCCGGGATCGAGTGCGACATAGGCGCCGGAGTCCGGATCGCGCATGAACATCGGATCCGCCACCGCGCCCGGGTCAAAACCTTCGCGGGCGAGCTCGCCCTTCTTCTGCTTGAAAGTCTCGGTCGCATCGAGCTCGCGCGAGATCCGGACGAAGACGGGGCGGGCATAGACCGGCAGCCGCTGCGCGAGGTGCGCAGACAGTGCGGCGATATCAAATCCCTCGTTCACGACGATCGCGCTCATGCCGGCGCGGCCATCAGTGCCGGGAATGCTGACACCATAGGTGGTCGCATCGACCACACCGGTGAAATCGCGCACGGCGTCGTTGACCTCTGATGTCGCGACGTTCTCTCCCTTCCAGCGGAAAGTGTCGCCGATGCGATCAACGAAATGAAAGAAGCCCCTGTCGTCGAGCCGCATCAGATCGCCGGTGCGGAACCAGGCATCGCCCTTGGCAAAGACGTCGCGCAGGATCTTCTTTTCGGTCTCGCCGGCTTCGGTATAGCCCTCGAAGCGGCCACCGCCCTCATCTGCCCTGCCGATGCGGCCGATGGCCTCTCCAGCTTCTCCGCGGGCGCAGGAGATGCAAAAGCCCTCGTCGTTACGCAGCGGCGCGCCGCTACCCGGATCGAGCCTGACGAGCCCCGCAGGAAAGCGATGTGCAAGCAGCGGCGGGATACGCCCGATTGCGCCTGGCTGTCCCTCGACGTTGAACAGCGAGAAATTACCTTCGGTCGCGGCGTAGAATTCGAGAACGCGGGGAATAGCGAAGCGGCCCTGGAAATCCTCCCAGATGTCGCCGCGCAGGCCGTTGCCGCAGGCAAGCCGCAGCCGGTGGCGATTTTCGTATTCCGACGGCGGCGCCTTGAGCAGATAGCGACAGAGCTCGCCGATATACTGGAACAGCGTGCAGTCGTGCCGCACGATGTCGGGCCAGAAGTTCGACGCCGAAAACTTCTCGGCGATCACCACCGAACCGCCGGCGGCGAGCATGCTGCAGGGCGCGACAATGCCGCCGACCGAGTGAAACAGCGGCAGGCAATCGTAGAGCCGATCCTGTGGCATCGCGCCGGTGAGGCCCGCGAACCAGAGCCCCCAGTTGAGAATGCGGCGATGGCTGATGCTGGCGGCCTTCGGCAGGCCGGTGGTGCCGGACGTGTAGATCAGCAGCGCGCGGTCGTCGATGGTGACCTCGCCGTGCTCCTCCGGCAAAAGCGGTCCGTCATCAAGCGCGGCGAGCGCAACGTCGATCGCGCGCTCACTTCGGGCGTCGCCGTGGGTCCAGATCGTGGCCTCCGTCTTCAGATGCGGCGTTGCGCTCGCCAGCGTCTCGGCGAGTTCATGCGCGACGATGATATGCGATGGCTTGGCGACGTCGACGCAATGCGCGAGAGATTTCCCGACAAGCTTGGTGTTGATCAGCGCCACCACGCCGCCGACACGGCTGATGCCGAGCCAGGCTGCGACATAATCGATGCCATTCGACATGATCAGGCCGACAGTATCTCCCTTGGCGACGCCGACCGAGCGCGCCCAGCGCGCATAGCGGTTGGTGCGCTTCGACAAACCTTCATAGTCGAGCGTTGTGTTGTCCGTGACCAGTGCGATGCGGTCAGGCTGGCGTCGGGCCCAATCGTCGACGACGTCCGCGAACAGACGGCCTGGCAGCGTCTCGATCCTCGCGGTCAACTCGATCGCCTTCAGCCAGATCTTTGAGGCCGAGGGCGCGCGCGCGGCTTTGGGTTGCTCGATGACGCCGATGGTCATGCCGTTCATTCTTTCGGACGGTATCTGCTTGTGTCGGCAGATTAGCTCGCTCGTCCTGCGCAGGTGTTAAGAGACAAGGTAAAACTCGGTTAGCTCTCGATTAACTGCAATCATCCTTTACCAAGCCGACCGGAACGACGTGCGACCCGGCGCAATTCTTGCGATAGCAAATCCAGTCAGTCAGGCGCGCTGCGCGTGCCCCTCGCTCCGCGAGAGATGAACTGGAGGCCACGATGATTACCAGGCGACATTTCCTTCAGACCGCTGCGTGCGCCGTGGCGACACTTGCGGCGCCTCGCGCCTTTGCGATCGGCAACCCATCCTATCCGTCGCGGAGCGTGAAATGGGTGGTGCCCTATGCGCCCGGCGGGGCCACCGACGTATTGTCGCGGCTGATCTGCCAGCGCCTGTCCGAACGGCTCGGGCAGACCTTCGTGGTCGAGAATAAACCCGGCGCCGGAAGCAATATCGGCACGCAAGCGGTGATCACCTCCGCACCGGACGGCTACACGTTGCTGCTGACCTCGACCGCGAATGCGATCAACGCCTCGTTCGATCCGGCACTGCCTTACGATTTTGCCAAGGGCATCGCACCGGTTGCCGGCGTCGCGCGCATCCCCCTGGTGCTGGTCGTCAGCAATGACTTGCCGGTGAAGAGCGTCGCGGACTTCATCGCCTACACCAAGACCAATCCCGGCAAGGCGTCGATTGCCTCATCCGGCATCGGCACCTCGCTGCACCTTTCCGGCGAGCTGTTCAAGTCGATGGCCGGCGTGCAATTCACCCACGTGCCGTATCGCGGCTCGGCGCCGGGCCTGACCGACGTGATGAGCGGCCAGATCCAGGGCATGTTCGACAATGTCACCTCGTCCTTCGAGCTGGTGCGCGCCGGCAAGCTGCGCGCGCTCGGCGTCACCACGCGCGAACGATCGGAGATCTTGCCCGAGGTGCCGCCGATCGCGGATTCGTTGCCCGGTTACGAGACGAGCTCGTTTTACGGCGTCGGCGCCCCCTACGACACGCCGCGCGAGATCGTCGACCTCCTCAATCGCGAGGTCGACGCGGCGCTGTCCGATCCCGGGATCAAGGCCCGCATCGCCGAGCTCGGCGCGATCCCGCTGCACGGCAATGCCGGCGAGTTCGGCGGCATGCTCACCGCCGAGACCGAGCGCTGGCGCAAGGTCGTGGAGCTGTCGGGGATCAAGAAGGATTAGCCTGCGGCCTCTGCACGGCAGGAGAACCGATTACCCTCACTAGGTGATCGCGCGGCACTAGCCGCTGCGGTCAGTACACCTTCTTGTGACGCTTGCGCGGCGGGGGCGGCGCATCAAAAGCGTAGTAGGGATTGACGTCGCAGCTGGCCGCGAGGCCCGATGCCGTCGCACGGCACTGCGGCAGCGATGTGAAGGAGCAGTCGAAATAATTGCCGCCACCAGCGCCGAAGCCACCGCCGCCGCCCGTGTAGACGTGCATGCACACCGGGTAGCGCGGATCATAAGTCTGAGCGCTGGCATCTGCCGCGACGAACAGCGTCGCAATGGCGGTGAGGGTCAGGAGGGGGACACGCATCGGACAAGTTCCTCGAATCGGTAACAACGGCAGGCGTTATGTCATTTCGATATGGCACGGCAGCGCGGAAGAAGCGACCGTTCCTACTCATACCTCTCCCGCTTGTGACAGGCAGCAAAAATGATGCGACACAGCGCCGTAACGATCCGAAACCGGGAAGAGGCTCCGCGTTCGACCTGCATCGAACGCATATCTTGCCACGTGCCATCCTTCGACAAAGGTCGCAGGCAGTTGACGCAGGAAATCGTTCGCAGGCCTGAGCGAACCGACTAGTCTTTCGACCACAACGCCGGCTCCGGACCGATGACGTTCCGGGGCGATCAACAAGCATATGGGCTGAAGGAAACGCACATCCGCGCTCGAACTCTCGAGCGCGGCTCCGCCGTGGGCGGCGAGAAGATGCGCTGGCCGGTCTGTGGTTTCAGGGCATGCAAGAGAGCATCTCGTCTCCGTTCATCCGCTATCCCATCGGCACCTCATTGCTGATGGCCGGCATCCTGTTCGTAGGTCTCGTGGCCTACCCCCTGCTGCCGGTTGCACCGTTGCCGCAGGTCGACTTTCCGACCATCCAGGTTTCCGCGTCGCTCCCCGGCGGCAGCCCCGAAACCATGGCCTCCTCCGTGGCGCAGCCGCTCGAGCGCCAGCTCGCGCAAATCCCCGGCATCACGCAGATGACCTCGACGAGCTCGCTCGGCTCGGCATCGATCACCATCCAGTTCGACCTCAACCGCCTGATCGACGCCGCCGCCAACGACGTGCAGGCCGCGATCAACGCGGCGAGCGGCCAGTTGCCGAAGAACCTGCCCTCGCCGCCGACCTACCGGAAGGTCAACCCGGCAGATTCGCCGATCATGATCCTGTCGGCGACATCGGAGACCCTGCCGCTGACGACTGTCAGCGACCGCACCGACGCCCAGCTCGCGCAACAGATCAGCCAGATTCCCGGCGTCGCCCAGGTGTTCGTCGGCGGGCAGCAGAAGCCCTCGGTGCGCATCCAGGTCGATCCGGCCAAGCTGGTCGCCAAGGGCCTGTCGCTGGAGGACGTGCGCAGCCAGATCGCGATCGCGACCACGGACAGCCCGAAGGGCAATATCGACGGCACGAGGCGCGCCTACACGGTCTACGCCAACGACCAGCTGCTCGAGGCCGGTCAGTGGCAGGACGTCATCATCGCCTATCGCAACGGCGCACCTTTGCGGATACGCGACATCGGCGAGGCAGTGTCGGGACCGGAGGACATGAAGACCGCGGCCTGGGCCGACGGCAAGCGCGGGGTGTTCCTGGTCATCTTCAAGCAGCCCGGCGCCAACGTCATCGAGACGGTCGACCGCATCAAGCAGAAGCTGCCGCGGCTGATCGCGGCAATTCCGCCCGCGATCAGCATCAAGATCATCAGCGACCGCACCATCACCATCCGCGCCGCAGTCGACGACGTACAGATCACGCTCATGATCACCATTGTGCTCGTGGTAATGGTGATCTTCATCTTCCTGCGCAGCTTCTGGGCCACGATCATTCCGAGCATCACCGTGCCGCTGGCGCTGCTCGGCGCCTGCTCGCTGATGTGGGTATTTGGCTACTCCCTGGACAATCTCTCGCTGATGGCGCTGACCATCGCGGTCGGCTTCGTGGTCGACGACGCCATCGTGATGCTGGAGAACATCACGCGCTATGTCGAGCGGGGCGAGAACCCGGTCACCGCCGCCTACAAGGGGGCGGCCGAGATCGGCTTCACCATCGTCTCCATCAGCATCTCGCTGGTCGCCGTGTTGATCCCGCTGCTGTTGATGGGCGGCATCATCGGCCGGCTATTCCGCGAATTTGCGGTGACGCTGTCGATGGCGATCTTCGTCTCGCTCGTCGTATCGTTGAGCCTGACGCCGATGATGGCCTCGCGTTTCCTGCGTTCCGACCACGAGGCCCGCCATGGCCGCTTCTATCAATGGAGCGAGCGGCTGTTCGAGCGCCTGCTCGGCGCCTATGAACGCGGCCTCGATCTTGCGCTGCGCCACAGCCTCATCACGCTCTGCGTCTTCTTCGCCACCGTCGCGCTGTCGGGGCTGCTGTTCGTCCTGATCCCCAAGGGCTTCTTCCCGCAGCAGGACAACGGCTTCCTCACCGCGGTATCGGAGATGCCTCAGGACATCTCCTTCGCCGAGATGAAGCGGCGGCAGGAGGAGCTCAATGCCATCGTGCAGGCCGACCGGGCCGTCGATTCCATCGCGATGTTCATTGGCGGGGGCGGCACGGCACTGAATTCGGGGCGCATGTACGTCACGCTGAAACCGATCGGGGAGCGCAACGCCAACGCGCAACAGATCATCGCGCGGTTGCGGCCGAAGCTCGCCGAGGTCGAGGGCGCACGTCTCTATATGCAGGCCTCGCAGGACGTGCGGCTCGGCGGCCGCGCCACCCGGACCCAGTTCGAGTTCACGCTCCAGGACGCCAATCTATCCGAGCTGAACACCTGGGCGCCGAAGATCCTCACGGAGATGAAAGGTCTGCCGGAGCTTCGCGACGTCGCCACCGACCAGCAGACCGAGGGCACGACGCTGCAGCTCACGATCAACCGCGACACCGCGGCACGCTATGGCATCCAGCCGCAGCTGATCGACGATACGCTCTACGACGCCTTCGGCCAGCGCCAGGTGGCGCAATATTTCACGCAGACCAACAGCTATCATGTGGTGCTCGAGATCACCCCGGCTCTGCAGGGCAAGCTGGACACGCTCGACAAGCTCTACATCAAGTCACCGCTGACCGGCGACGAGGTCCCGCTTTCAGTCATCTGCAGCTGGAACAACGAACCGGTGCGGCCGCTCGCGATCGCGCATCAGAGCCAGTTTCCGGCGGTGACGATCAGCTTCAACTTGGCCGAGGGCATTGCGCTGGGACAGGCGACCGCCGCCGTGGTACACGCGGCAGGCGAGATGGGGGCGCCGCCGACGCTGTCCATGAGCTTCCAGGGGACCGCGCAGGCATTCCAGCAATCGCTCGGCACCGTGCCGATGCTGATCCTCGCCGCACTCGTCGTGGTCTATCTGGTGCTGGGGGTGCTGTACGAGAGCTACATCCACCCGCTGACCATCCTGTCCACGCTGCCGTCGGCCGGCGTCGGCGCGATCGCGATCCTGATGATCTTCGGCTTTGATTTCAGCCTGATCGCCTTGATCGGCGTCATCCTCCTGATCGGCATCGTCAAGAAGAACGGGATCATGATGGTGGATTTCGCCATCGCCGCCGAGCGCGAGCAGCACCTGACGCCGGAGCAATCGATCCGCCAGGCCGCGCTGCTGCGCTTCCGGCCGATCATGATGACGACGATGGCGGCCCTGCTCGGCGGCGTCCCCCTGATGCTCGGCACCGGCACCGGCGCCGAGATCCGCCAACCGCTCGGCTACGCCATGGTCGGCGGTCTCATCGTCAGCCAGGCACTGACCTTGTTCACGACGCCCGTCGTCTATCTCTACCTCGACCGCTTCTCCAACGCGCTGTCACGCTGGATGGAGAAGAAGCCGGAGGCGGAGGTTGAGGACGAGGAGCAGAAGGATGCGGCGGAGTAGGCGCGACTCGCGTCAGCCCAGCCCCTGCAGCACCAGGCGGTTCAGCCGCGCCGCGAACGCCGCCGGATCCTCCGGCAGCTCGCCGTCCAGGATCTGCGCCTGTTCGAGCAGGAGCAGGCTGAGGTCGTCGACCGTGTTCGAGCCGGCCTGGGCCCTGGTGATCGCAGTGACCATCGGGTGGCGCAAATTGATCTCCAGGATCGGCTTGGTGCGCATGCCGCGGTTCTGCTGCGCCAGGATACGCTCGAGCTCGCGGCTCGGGCCCTGGCTGTCGGCGACGAGGCAGGAGGCAGAGCTGGTAAGGCGGGTCGAGGCCTTGACGTCGCTGACGCGCTCGCCGAGCGCTGCCTTGATCACCGCGATGGTGGCGGCTTCATCCGCCTCGGGCTCGTCCTTCTTCGCCTCGTCCTTGTCGTCGACGCGCGGGATCAGGTCGAGATTGAGATCGCCCTGGCTCAGCGACTTCAGCGGCTTGCCCTCGAACTCCGTCGGCATCGAGGTCCAGAACGCATCGACCGGATCGGACAGCAGCAGCACCTCGATGCCGCGCGCGGTCGCAGCTTCCAGCCGCGGACTGGACTTCAGCCGCTCGATGCTGTCGCCGACGAGATAATAGATCTCGGTCTGGTTCGGCTTGAAATCGGCCACGACATCCTTCAGCGCGCGCTTCTCACCGGTCGTGGTGGTGAAGCGCGATAGCGCGAGCAGCTTTTCGCGGCGCTCGAAATCCTCGTAGATGCCCTCTTTCAGCACAGCGCCGAAGGCGTCCCAGATCTTTGTGAAGTTTTCAGCGTCCTTCTCGGCCAAGCTTTCCAGCTCGTTGACGACGCGGGTCGCCACGGCTTTGCGGATCTGCGCCAGTTGCGGATTGTTCTGCAGCATCTCGCGCGAGATGTTGAGCGGAAGATCCTCGCTGTCGACGACGCCGCGGATGAAGCGGAGATAGCCCGGCAGCAGATCCGCATCGTCGGTGATGAAGACGCGGCGGACATAGAGCTTGACGCGGCCCTTGCGGTTCGGCTCGAACAGGTCGAACGGCTTCGTCGACGGTGCAAACAACAGCACCGCGTAGGAATAGCGCCCCTCGGCGCGGTAGTGCAGCGTCATTGCCGGGTCGTCGAAGGCGGACGCGATCTGCTGATAGGCCTTCTTGTAGTCTTCCGTCGAAAGCTCGGACTTCGAGCGCTGCCACAGCGCGCTCGCCGAGTTGATCTGGCGCGGCTCGCCCTCTTCCGGCACGAGCTCGATCGGGAACAGGATATTGTCGGAGTAGGCGCCGACGATACGCTCGATCTCGTATGTTTCGAGATATTTCTTGGCGTCGTCCTTCAGGTGCAGGACGATCTCGGTGCCGCGCGTCACGCGTGCCGCGTCCTCGTCGCTTGCCCGCGCGATCTCGAAGCCGGAACCGCCGGATGACGTCCAGGTCCAGACATCGCTCTCGCCGGCGCGGCGGCTGATCACGACGATCTTTTCGGCGACCATGAAGGCGGAATAGAAGCCGACGCCGAACTGACCGATCAGACCGAGGCCGTCCTTGGCCTCCCTCAGCTTCGACACGAACGCCTTGGTGCCGGAGCGGGCGATGGTGCCGAGATGGTCGATCAGCTCCTGCCGCTCCATGCCGATGCCGTTGTCGGCGATCGCGAGCGTCGTGGCCGTCTTGTTCGGAATGATCCGGATCTTGAGGGCGTCGCCCTCGCCGAGCAGGGCCGGATTGGCGATCGCCTCATAGCGCAGCTTGTCGCAGGCATCCGAGGCGTTGGAGACGAGCTCGCGCAGGAAAATGTCGGTCTCCGAATAGACGGAATGCACCATCAGGTGCAGCAGCTCGGAAACCTCAGCCTGGAAAGGCTGCGTATGCGTGGCCGTATCGGACGTCGTCATGCGTTTACCCGCTCAATCGGAAATGGAGAAAGCCGGGATATAGCGCGATGGGATAGGGGATCAAGTGGACGCACAAAGCCGCCCTCCCGAAAGGAGGGCGGCTTTGCATGAGGGCCGACGCGGATCAGGTCACGCAGCGGCCGGGCTGGAGCAGTTTTGCGACCTCGGTCAGGGAGCTGACCATCGGCTCGCAGGCAATCGTCGGCTTGCGGCCCGGCTTCAGCAGCGTCGGAGCCGGCTTCGCGTTACCGGTCTCGATGACCGCGGGAACGCGCAACAGCACCGACGTATCCGGCAGGTCGTTCAGCCGCATCGAGACGGTGCGGGTGGGAACCGCAGCCGGCTTCAGGTCGCCGAGCCGGTCGGACTTGCTGGTGCGATTGACGTTGTGAGTTGCGACGTTGCGGCCGGGGATTTGGTTCGGCTGGTCGACGACAGCTTGCCAGCGGTCGGCCAGATCATGGCCGGAGGCCAGTTGCACGGCGCCGACCTGTACGGCGCCAAGCGTCGCAGCAATTGCGACGGCACCCAAAAATACCTTTTGAATCTGTGACATGATTGCTGGTCCCTCGCCCCATGGCGATCGCGGGAACAACGCGAGGGGAGGACCGGAGTTTCCCAGACGTTAAGATCACTTAACCGTGTGCCAAATTCACTGCACCCCGCACAAAAATATTTGCAACCGCCTGGAACGACTCCCGCACCTGGGAGTCGTTTCAACAGCCGGCTATTCCCCCCTGCCCCATAAGCCGGTGACGTAGGGCGCGACTGTGGTGATGCCAGTCGCGCCTTACTTTTGTCTGGCGTTCACTTCGCCTTCCCCGCGAGCCAGTCCCGCCCTTCGCCATAGAGCTTCTCGACCTCTGACCCGATCAGGCCCGGCATGTCGCGCTTGACCTTGTAGCCGATCAATTCTTGCATGTAGGCGAGGTGGCGGTAGCCTTCCGGCAACGCGGCGAGGGTCTGCTGATCGAGGCGGAGCGTCGCGGCGGGATCGACCGGGTCAATCCGGTCTTTCTCGTAGATCGGCTGGCGGCGGACGATGCCCCACTTGCCCTGCCGCTTCTCCAGGAAATCGTAGAATCGGCCGGTGCAGACGACGTCGCAGAGCACGTCGTGCACCACGGCCCGCTGCGAGATCGTCATCTTGGTCTGCGCAATGGCCCGCTCGCCCGAAAGATCGATGCTGGTGCCGCCGAGGAAATGCAGGATGCGCACGCCCTTGGCAAAGCCTTCCTGGCTGACGCGCATGAAATCGCGTGCCGGCCCCTGAAACCAGGTGGCGGACATCCACCCCTCTTCATGCCAGACGGTGGCAAAGCGTTCCCAGTCACCAGCGTCGCGCCACACCGCCCAGTTCTCGACGAGGTCGCGAATGGCGAGGCGGTCGAGCAGTTGCTGGTCCATGGGCATCTCTCCAATTCGGGCGATGCGCGAGGTATGGGCGGCGCACGCAGCGCCCGTCAAGCGGGCACGAAAAATCCGGCGTGCCTCGCAGCACGCCGGATCAGATTGCCGAATGACGGATCGTTGCCTGTTACCGCCGCGGGCGCCTTGTTACGCCGCCGGCGCTTTGGGCGTGCGGTTGCGCGAGTTGCGCTGGAAGAACAGCGCCTGGCTCGCCACCGCCGAGACCATCGCGGGCTGGAACGGCTTTGAGATCAGGAAGGCCGGCTCCGGGCGCTCGCCGGTGAGGAAGCGCTCCGGATAGGCGGTGATGAACACCACCGGTACCTCGAAGGTGCGGAGCAGTTCGTTGACGGCATCCAGGCCCGACGAGCCGTCGGCGAGCTGGATGTCGGCGAGGATGAGGCCCGGCCGCCTGTTCTTGGCCAGCGCCACCGCATCAGCATGAGTGCGCGCGACGCCGACGACGTTATGGCCGAGATTCTTCACCAGGCTCTCGAGGTCCATGGCGATGAAGGTCTCGTCCTCGATGATCAGGACGTCGGTTGCGATCTCGGCCGCCATCTCGCGGCCGGCAGCATCGGCCAACCGCCGTGTCTCGGCGACATCGGTCGCGAGAATATAGGCGACTTCCTCTTCCGAAAATCCTTCGAGGGAGAGCAGCAGGAAGGCTTGCCGCGGCAGCGGCGTGATGTTGGACAGCCGCCGCTCCGGCGGCATCGGCAGCGTCGCCACCTCGGAATCGTCGTTCACGGAGACCGAATTCCAGATCTGGGTGAACAGCCGGAACAGGCCGGCCCGGGGTCCATGGGTCTCGTCGAGCACCGACGGATCTCCCAACATGGCCTCCAACATGGCTGCGACGTAAGCGTCGCCGGAGGCCTGGCTGCCCGTCAGGGCGCGCGCATACCGGCGCAACAACGGCAAATGTTCAGCAACGAGCTGTGAACGGGACATCCCCACTCCATTCATCATCGGGCCAACCTTGACGAACCAGATGAGGGGAGGCCCGGGTTCCCCTGCTGGGGCTGATTACGCCTCAGGAGAAGAAAAGTTCCGCGGAGGGGGGAACTTTTTGTCGAACCTGGAATTGAACTCGTCCAGGGAACGGCTCCCGGTTGAGAAAACTTCTCGATTTTGCAGTCACTTAACTCGGGGAAACGTGGAACAGGTCATGAAAGATCTCAAGTCTCAAGCCAGCAAAAGCACGACCCCCGGCAAGGGAGGCCTAACTCCGGAGATTCAATCCCGGATTGGGCACCAACTGCGCGCCATGTACGACGATGTCGTACGGCAAGGGGTTCCGGACCGGTTCGCGGAGCTCATCAAAAAGCTTGATGCGCCGGGAGCTGGATCCCAAAACGAGAGTGGAGCTGGGGGCTCCAACGACAACCATGGGAGGGATTAATGCCTCTCACGAACTCCCTGCGTGACGACATCCTGGCGGCCGTGCCGAGCCTGCGCGCGTTCGCGATCTCGCTCAGCGGCAATGCGGACCGCGCCGACGATTTGGTGCAAGAGACGCTGCTCCGCGCACTCGCCAACATCGACTCGTTCCAGCCCGGCTCCAACCTGCCGGCATGGCTGTTCACGATCCTGCGCAACCTGTTCCGCTCCGACTATCGCAAGCGGCGGCGCGAGGTCGAGGATGCCGAGGGCAATTATGCCAAGACGCTGAAGACACAGCCCTCGCAGAATGCCCATCTCGAGTTCGAGGAGTTTCGCACCGCGCTCGACAAGCTTCCGCAGGACCAGCGCGAAGCCTTGATCCTGGTCGGCGCCTCGGGCTTCTCCTACGAGGATGCGGCCTCGATCTGCGGCTGTGCCGTCGGCACCATAAAGAGCCGCGTCAACCGCGCGCGCTCGAAGCTCGCCGCACTGCTTTATGTCGACGGTGCCGAGGACTTCGGACCCGACGAGACCGTGCGCGCCGTCATCGGCGGCAGCGGCGGATAACGCGTCAATCGACTGAAGGCGTCAGCTGTGAGGACGGCCGTTTGCGCGGCCGTCTTCGCTCGCATGCGGGCAGCTGAACCTCGCGCGATCATTTCTCGACGAACATCACCGTGTCGGCGATCGTTGCGCGCGAGGTGCGATAGCTGTTGACCTTGTGCGCATTGTCGGCATAGCCGAACGAGATGCCGCAGACGACACGGCGATCGTCGGGCAAGTTGAAGTGGCGGCGGATCAGGCCGGAATGGCGGGCGAGCGCGGCCTGCGGAATCGTGCCAAGTCCGAGCGCCTGCGCAGCGAGCATGAAATTCGAGACATAGGCCCCGCAATCGATCGCACCGTAGACGCCGAGCGGCTCGTTGGTATGAATGATGGCGACATGCGGCGCGCCGAAGAAATTGTAGTTCTCCAGCGCCTGCTTGGCGTAGCCGATCTTGTCACCACGGGGAATGCCGAGCGTATTGTAGAGCTGGAAGCCGCTCTCGCGGCGGCGTTCGAGATAGACACCGACATATTCGCGCGGTGGCGTGAAATCATAATCATCGCCAAGACCGCCTGAGGCTTCCTTGTAGATCAGCTGGCGGAAGCGTTCCTTGGCCTCGCCGCTGGCGATGATGACCTGCCAGGGCTGGCTGTTGCACCAGGACGCGGTGCGCTGCGCGGTCGTCAGCACATGCTCGATGGTCGCGCGATTGACTTCCTTGGGAAGGAAGGCGCGAACGGAGTAGCGCTCGTTGAGGAGCTCTTCGAGCACGCCAATGCGATTGTTTTGAGTCACTTTAGCGTCCATGGATTGGTTCTCTTCGTAGGGTGGGTTAGCCGAAGGCGCAACTCACGTCTTTTGTTTCCGCGTCGGCAGAAGAGGTGGGTTACGCTGCGCTAACCCACCCTACGATGCCACATCACCGCCCCTTGGTCGGGATCTTGTTATAAGGCACGTCCTTGTCGACGCGGATGTCGCCCGGCAGGCCCAGCACGCGCTCGGCGATGATATTGCGCAGGATCTCGTCGGTGCCACCGGCGATGCGCATCGAGGGCGAGGACAACAACATCTGCTGGAATTGGCCGTGCACCGTCTCCTCATCGCTGCCTGTGAGCACGCCGGCCGCGCCCTGGAGATCCATGGCGTAGGTCGCGATGTCCTGCAGCATCATGCCCGAGACGAGCTTGCCGATCGAATTCTCCGGACCCGGCCGCTCGCCTTTCGACAGAGCCGAGATCGCGCGGTAGCTGGTGTATTTCAGCCCGCTCGACTTCACTGCCCAGCTCGCGAGCTTTGAGCGCACGGCGGGATCGTCGATCGCGAGCCCGTCTTCAAGCATGAGGTTCGAGCAAAATTCAAACATCTCAGGCACACCGGTTGCGAGCCGCGCGCCAATCGACATGCGCTCGTTCATCAGCGTGGTCAGCGACACGCTCCAGCCCTCGCCGACAGCGCCGAGCCGCTGGCTGTCGGAGATCACGACGTCGGTAAAATAGACCTCGTTGAACTCCTGCATGCCGTTGGCCTGCTTGATCGGCCGCACCTCGACGCCCGAGCTCTTCATGTCCAGGAAGAACATGGTGAGGCCCTTATGCTTAGGCACATTCGGATCGGTGCGGGCGATCAACAAGCCGTAGTCGGAATAATGCGCGCCGGAGGTCCAGATCTTTTGACCATTGACGACCCAATTGTCGCCCTTCTTCTCCGCGCGCGTGCGGAGGCCCGCGACGTCGGAGCCGGCCGACGGCTCGGAGAACAGCTGGCACCAGATCTCCTCGCCCGAGGCGAGCTTCGGCAGATAGCGGCGTTTGGCATCTTCGCTGCCCCAGGCCATCACGGTCGGACCGCACATGCCCTCGCCGATCTGGAACGGCTGCGTCAGCTTGCCGTAGACACCCTCTTCCTGCTGCCAGATCACGCGCTCGATCGGGGTGGCGCCGCGGCCGCCATATTCCTTCGGCCAGTGCAGGCAAGCCCAGCCGCCTTCCGCCTTCTTCTTCTGCCAGGCCTTGCCGACCTCAACCATGTCGTGCTTCGCAAGCCTGATGCGGCCAAGCGAGGATTTCGACAGCTCCTGCTCGAACTCCTTCGGCGCGTTGGCGTCGACCCATTTGCGTGCGGTCTCGCGGAATGCGGCTTCCTGCGGGGTGTCGTCGAAATTCATGGCGGCCTCTCTCTTTGTGTCATTCCGGCGCGCCCGAAGGGCGAACCCGGAATCTAGAGGTTAGTTACTCATTTCGAGATTCCGGGTTCGATGCTTCGCATCGCCCCGGAATGACGGCTAGTTTCTTCCTTTGGTCGGGATCTTGTTGAACGGCACGTCCTTGTCGACACGGATATCACCGGGCAAGCCCAAGACGCGCTCCGCAATGATGTTGCGCATGATCTCGTCGGTACCGCCTTCGACCCGCGTACCCGGCGCACGCAGCAGCATGGCCTGGAAGCGGCCCGCGAGCTCGGCATCATCGCCGCTGACCACGCCGCTCGCCCCCTGCAAGTCCAGCGCGTAGGTCGCGACATCCTGGATCATCGACCCCGCCACCAGCTTGCCGATGGAGTTTTCCGGCCCCGGCCGCTCGCCCCTCGACAGCGCGGAGATCGCGCGCATGCTGGTGTATTTCAGCCCGCTCGCCTTCACCGCCCAGTTCGCCAGCTTCGAGCGCACCGCGCGATCCTCGATCGCCGGACCGTCGTCGAGCATCAGGCTGGAGCAATATTCGAACAGCTCGGGGAAGCCGGTCGAGACGGCCGCACCGATCGCGCTGCGCTCGTTCATCAGCGTGGTCAGCGAGACGTTCCAGCCGTCGCCGACCTCGCCGAGGCGTTGGTGATCGGGAATGCGGACGTTGGTGAAATAGACCTCGTTGAAGTCCGAGGCGCCGCTCGCCTGCTTGATCGGCCGCACCTCGACGCCGGGGCTCTTCATGTCCAGGAAGAACATGGTGAGGCCCTTGTGCTTGGGCACGGTTGGATCGGTGCGGGTGAGCAAGATGCCGTAATCGGAATAATGCGCGCCCGAGGTCCAGATCTTCTGGCCGTTGATCACCCAGTCGTCGCCGTCCTTCTCCGCACGCGTGCGCAGGCCTGCAACGTCTGAGCCGCCGGCGGGCTCGGAGAACAACTGGCACCAGACCTTTTCGCCGGAGGCGAGCGGCGGCAGATATGTGCGCTTATGCTCCTCGCGCGCGAACGCCATCATGGTCGGCCCGCACATGCCGTGGCCGATGATGAACATGCGGGACAGCTGACCGAACGGCCCTTCTTCCTGCTGCCAGATCACGCGCTCGATCGGCGTCGAACCGCGGCCGCCATATTCCTTCGGCCAGTGCAGGCAGGCCCAGCCGGCATCGGCCTTCTTTTTCTGCCAGGCCTTTGCGACCTCGAGAAGGTTGGCGTTCTTGAGCACGGTGCGGCCGAGCGACGATTTGCGCAGCTCGTCCTCATATTGCTTGGGCGCGTTCGCACCGATCCAGGCACGCGCAGTGGCGCGGAATTCGGCCTCTTGCGGGGTGTCGTCGAAGTTCATGGTTATTCTCTTCTTCCGTCATTCCGGGGCGATGCGAAGCATCGAGCCCGGAATCCAGAGGTTACTGACTCAGATCGGGATTCCGGGTTCGCGCTGCGCGCGCCCCGGAATGACGACAACATCACGCCGCGTTCTTTTTGCGCATGCGGTCGATCAGCTGGTCTTCCCAATAGGTGAGACTGCCCAAGCCCAGCGCCATCGCATTGGCCCGGCGGTAATACATGTGGCAGTCGAACTCCCAGGTGAAACCCATGCCGCCGTGAACCTGGATGTTGTTCTTGGCGCAGTGCTGGAAGGCCTGCGTTGCGCTGATGCGTGCAGCCGCAGCGGCTTCCGGCAGCTCAGCCGCGTTGGTCGAGAGCGCCCAGGCGCCGTAATAGCTGTTGGAGCGCGCCAGCGTCGCCGAGACGTACATATCTGCCAACATGTGCTTGACCGCCTGGAACGAGCCGATCTGGCGGCCGAAGGCGATGCGGTCGAGCGCGTAGTCGCGGCCCATCTCCAGCGCACGATCGGAGCCACCGACCTGCTCGAAGGCGCAGAGCACCGCGGCGCGGTCGAGCACTTGAGACAGAATACTCCAGCCTTCGCCGGCCGCACCAAGCGGCTCCGCCTTGCAGTCCTTGAAAGTGATTTCGGCTTGCCCGCGGGTCGGATCCAGATTGGTGAGATTTTTGACCTCGACACCGGCAGCCTTAAGGTCGACCAGAAACAGCGAGATGTCGCCGTCGCGGCCGCTCGATCCCGTGCGCGCGGCAACTACCGCGAAGTCGGCGATCGCACCGTCCGGGACCGGCTTCTTGACGCCGTTGAGCACGCCATTCGCAGCCGCGAGCTTGACGGCCTTCGGCGCCGGATTGCCCTTGCCCTCGAACAGCGCCAGCGTGCCGATCGCATCGCCCGAGGCAATCGCGGGCAGCCATTTCTTCTTTTGCGCGTCGCTGCCGGCGATCAGCAGCGCCTCAGCCGCGAGATAGACGGTGGAGGAGAACGGCACCGGCGCGTTCGCCCGGCCCATCTCCTCCGCGATCACGCAGAGCTCGAGATGGCCGGCACCCGCGCCGCCAAATTCTTCGGGGATCGCAACGCCGAGGAACCCCATCTCCGCGAGGCCCTTCCAAAGCTCCTTATCGTATGGCGCCTTGCCATCAAGCACGACACGCACCGCCTTGGGCGAGCACTTCTCAGTGAGGAATTTGCGCGCCTGGTCACGGAGCTGCTTCTGGTCGTCAGAGAAATCGAAGTTCATGGCGGCTTACCCTTGTTTATTCGTTGTTTTCATTGATGCCGTCATACCGGGGCGCGACAAAGCCGCGAGCCCTTAGGGCCATCCCGGAATGACGAGGTGAGAGAGCTGCGCACTCATCGAAGCACGATCACGTCCTGGTCCGGCGTGTCCGCATACAGCCGCTCCACCAGCGCGGAGCGGCGCTCCAGCCCGGCGCGCTGGTTGATGTAGCCCTTGTCGGTGAGTTCGTTGCCGTCGATCGAGGGCGGCTCGACCATCAGCATGGCGCGCGCGATGATGCGGCTGCTGGCACCTTCGCACTCCTTGTTGTGGGCCTGGAGCCCGCGCTTGAAGCACGCGACGACCTCGGGGTGTTTCACCGCCTCCTCGAAGCTGAGATCGGGATTGCCGACGAGTTGGCGGCAGGCATGCAGGTTCGGCCAGGCGAGAAGGCCAATGAAGGCGCGATCCTGCCCCGCGACCAGCGCGTCATGCACGACAGGCGTCGCGGCAGCGATCGCATCGGTACGCAGCGAGCCGACATGCACGAAGGTGCCGGTGGTGAGCTTGAAGTCTTCGACGACGCGCCCCGCAAAGATGATGCCCTTCACCGGATCGGTGTCGTCGACAAAGATGCCGGCATCGCCGATGCAGTAAAAACCCTCCTCGTCGAACATCTTCTTAGTGAGATCAGGCTGACCGAAATAACCGGGCGTCACGTTGACGCCGCGCAGGCGCAGCTCGTATTTCGAACCGCACGGCACCATTTTCAATTCGACGCCGGGGAACGGCAGGCCGATCAGGCCGACGCGCTCAGTATCCCAATAGGTGCCGGTCGAGGTCGGCGCGGTCTCGGTCGAGCCCCAGCCGGTGTAAAATACGATGCGCTCGCCGGTGGTTTTCACCGCGAGAGCCTGCATGCGGTCGTAGAGATCATCCGGCAGCCGCGCGCCGCCATAGGCCATAATCAATAGGTTCTTGAAGAATGAACGGCAGAGCGCGTCGTCCTTCTCCATGGCAGCGGCGAGCGCGGCATAGCCGGCCGGCACGTTGGCGTAATAGGTCGGCGATATCTCGCGGAGATTCTTGATGGTCTCCTCGAGCTGGCCCGGCATAGGCCGGCCGTCGTCGATAAAGAGCGTGCCGCCATCCACCAGCACCGGGTGGAACGCGGCATTGCCGCCCATGGTGTGGTTCCAGGGCATCCAGTCCAGCACGGTGGCGAGCGGACCGCCCGGCGTGCGCGGCCGCACCTGCATCATCATGGCAGCATTGGCGCACATCATCTCTTGCGTGTTGATGACGGCCTTGGGCATGCCGGTCGAGCCTGACGTGAACAGCAGCTTGCCGACGGTGTGAGGCGTGATCCTTGCGATCGATGCTTCGACATCAGCAGTCACGGGCGTCGCGGCGAGCTCGGCGAAGCTGACGCTCTTGATGTCCTCGCAGGGCCGCACGACATGAACGACGGTAGCGCCGTTGAGATCGAGCGCCTTCAGCGCATTCTCGAAGATCGGGCCGTCCTGCACCATCACCACGGCTGGCTTGATCAGGTCGAACAGATACTTCAGCTTGACGTGATCGTGGCTCATCAGAGAGTAGGCTGGCGACACCGGCGCAGCCGGGACACGCGCCTGCATCGCGGCCTGCGTCATCAACGCATGCTCGATCGAGTTGCCGGAGAGGATCGCCACCGGGCGCCCGTCGAGCCTGAGGTCGAGCAGCGCCTGCGTCAACGCGTCCACGGTGCGCTTGGCCTCGCCATAGGACACCTTGCGCCATTCGCGGTTGGGCCCGCCGCGCTGCGCGAGCCAGATGCGCTCGGGCGCTTCCTTGGCCCATTTCGCCAGCGAAGCCGGAAGATGCTTTTCGTAGGCCTGCAACGGAATGCGCGACTTCAGCACCACCGTGCCATCGGCGCGCCGTTCGACAGCGATGTCGCGCGCGAGCCACTCGACCTTGCGAAAGGCGGGCTTTGACATCGCCGCCGCCGCGCTTCCACTCATTTTGCGTCTCCCGGAATTATTGTCCTTTGCGGATCTTTGTTGCTTCAGCGCTTGATATAGACAGGCTTTCGCTTCTCAAGGAAGGCCCTGATGCCTTCCGAAAACTCCTCGGAGCGGCTGCACAGGACCTGGTTGCGGTCCTCCATCGCAATCGCCGCTTCCAGCGACCCGGCATCGACGCTCATGTTGAGACATTCCTTTGACAAGCGCAGCCCAACCGGCGAGGCCGTCATCATCGCATCAACGTAAGGCTCGGCCGCCGCGTCGAGCTTGTCTTCGTCAACGACCTCGGAGACGAGCCCGACCGCGAGCGCACGCTCGGCGCCGATGAAGCGCCCGGTCAGGATCAGCTCGGAGGCCACGGAGACGCCGACGAGGCGTGGCAAGAAATAGCTGGTGCCGATGTCGCAGCCGCCAAGCCCAAGCTTGATGAAGGCGCAGTTCATGCGCGCCGACTTCGTCGCGATGCGGATGTCGGAAGCGAGCGCGAGCGCAAAGCCGCCGCCTGCGGCCGCACCCTGCACCAGCGACAGGATCGGTTGCGGACAGCGCCGCATCAACATCACGATGTCGGCGATGCGCCGCTGCGAGTCCAGCGACTCCGTGACGCCGGGCGGCTCCTGCTGCCCGGCCCGGCGCGCCATCGCGGCCTTGAGATCGAGGCCAGCACAGAAGCTCTTGCCGGCGCCTTTGAGTACGACGACGCGCGTATCACGGTTGCGTTGAAGACTCTGAAAGTAGGCATTGAGCGCATCGATCAGCGCAGGATCGAGCGCGTTGAGACTGTCGGAACGATTGAGCGTCACCCGGTCGACGCCGGCGTCATGCTCGATCAGCAGCGGTTGGGACATGGACGGCTCCCCATCGTCGTCCTGGACAAGCGAGCAAAGCGAGCGCAGATCCAGGACCCATCACCACAGGCTTTTATTGTTGAACACCGACGCCGATTGAGCGCGCTCAACCAAAGGCGCCGGTGGTAATGGGTCCTGGCTTTCGCCAGGACGACGGCGGAGCTACCGCGGAGCCATGCGGATGGCGCCGTCGAGACGGATCGTCTCGCCGTTGAGCATCGCGTTCTCGACGATGTGCACCGCGAGCGCGCCGTATTCCTTGGCATCACCGAGGCGCGAAGGATGCGGCACCTGGGCCCCTAAGCTCTTGCGGGCTTCTTCGTTCAACCCCATCAGCAGTGGCGTGAAGAACAGGCCGGGCGCGATGGTGTTGACGCGGATTTTCTGGCTGGCGAGGTCGCGCGCGGCGGGAAGTGTCAGGCCGACGACGCCGCCCTTCGAGGCAGAGTAGGCGATCTGGCCGATCTGACCTTCGTAAGCGGCGACCGAGGCGGTGTTGATGATGACGCCGCGCTCTTCACCGACGGGCTCAATCGTGACGAGGTGCTCGGCGAACAGACGCAGGCAGTTGAAAGTGCCGATCAGGTTGACATTGATGATGCGCGCGAACTTCTCCAAGGGATAGACGCCGTCGCGGCCGACGATGCGCTGCGACCCGCCGATACCGGCGCAGTTCATCAGCACGCGGGCAACGCCGTGCGCCGCTTCCGCCTTCGCGATCGCCGCTTTGATCTGCTCCTCGCTGGTGACGTCGGCATGAAGCGCGACGCCCTTCACTTCGGCAGCAACCTTCTCGGCATTGTCCTTGTTCTGATCGATCACGCCGATCTTGGCACCCTTGGCCGCCATGGCGCGGGCGGTCGCTTCACCGAGACCCGACCCACCACCGGTGATGAGAACGGCTACGTTTTTCAATTCCATGACAGGCTACCTTTCCTTGGGCGTTTCTTCTCTAGACTTTGGCAGTGGTGGCCGGACTATCCAGCCACGGCGGCGGCCTCCCCGGCTTGCGTGAGGATGCCGCTGCAGATCAGCGTTTCCATGTGCTTGATGTATTGCCGGCAGACGTCATCGGTGACCGGACCGACGCCGGTCGCGCGAGACATCGCGTGCCGACCGAAGAACAGGTGATCGCAGGCGCCGATCAGGCTGGTGTAAAACAGCACCGGATCGGTGGCGCGGAACTCGCCGCGGCTGACGCCCTCGGCGAGCAGGCGGCGATGAAAGTCGAGCAGCGGCGCGACGAAGAATTTCGAGACCTCGTCCGCGGAGCCCGCAACGCTCTCGTGCAGGAGATAGTGGATCAGCCGGTTCATGTAGGGGAACCGGTGATAGGCGCGGATGATGCCGGCGATGTGCAGCTTCAGCTTCGCCGTCGAGGTGATCGGCTGCGCCAGCAGATATTCAAGATTGGACATCTCGGTCGCGGCGTCGCGCGCGAGCAGCGCCAGCAGCAGGCCGTCCTTGTTGCCGAAATGATATTTGACCAGCGCGGCGTTCGCCCCCGATTTCTGAGCAATGTCAGAGAGCGAGATCTCGATCGATGAGCGTTCGATCATCAACTCGCTAGCGGCCACCAGCAATTTCTCTGCCGTGGAATTCTTTCCGCTCGGAAGCCTGTTCGGTACGCTGGTAGTCACGGAGATCCCTTGTTCTCGTCACGCGAGCGGGCCGCAGATAAGCCCAAGCAGCGCCTCCCCACAAGAGTTAATTGATCGATTGACTAAACGATATCCCGTCCCTTAAATCCGCTCCGACAACCCAACCCTATCAAGAACAATCGTGGGAGAGACCGAAATGGCCGAGGCTTATATCGTCGCCGCTGCGCGCACCGCGGGCGGGCGCAAGGGGGGCCGCCTCGCCGGCTGGCATCCAGCCGATCTCGCCGCGAAGGTGCTAAACGAGCTGGTCGATCGCACCAAGGTTGATCCTGCCCTGGTCGAGGACGTGATCATGGGCTGCGTGATGCAGGTCGGTGAGCAGTCCAACAACGTCGCGCGCAACGCCATCATGGCATCCAGGCTGCCGGAGAGCGTGCCGGGCACCTCGATCGACCGTCAGTGCGGCTCCTCGCAGCAGGCGCTGCATTTCGCGGCGCAGGCCGTGATGTCCGGCACCATGGACGTGGTGATCGCGGCCGGCGTGGAATCGATGACGCGCGTGCCGATGGGCCTGTCCTCGCAACTCGCCGCCAAGAACGGCTTCGGCCATTACAAGAGCCCCGGCATCGAGGCGAGATATCCGAACATCGTATTCAGCCAATTCACCGGCGCCGAGATGATGGCCGAGAAGTACGGCCTGTCGAAGGATGATCTCGACGAATACTCCTTCAACAGCCATCGGCGCGCGATCGCGGCGACGCAAGCCGGTCACTTCAAGAAAGAGATCGTACCGCTCGAGATCACCCGCGCGGACGGCAGCAAGGACACTCACCACATCGACGAAGGCATCCGCTTCGATGCCACGCTCGATGGCATCAAGGGCGTCAAGCTGATCGCCGAGAACGGCAAGCTCACCGCTGCCAGCGCCAGCCAGATCTGCGACGGCGCCTCCGGCGTGATGGTCGTCAACGAACGCGGTCTCAAGCAGCTTGGCGTGAAGCCGCTGGCGCGTATCCACCACATGACCATGACCGGCGGCGATCCCGTCATCATGCTCGACGCGCCGCTGCACGCCACCAAGCGCGCGCTGGAGAAGGCCGGCATGAAGATCGGCGACATCGACCTGTTCGAGGTCAACGAGGCCTTTGCCTCGGTGCCGACCGGCTGGCTGAAGACCACCGGCGCCGATCCGGCACGCCTCAACGTCAATGGCGGCGCGATCGCGCTCGGCCATCCGCTCGGCGGCTCCGGCACCAAGCTGATGACGACGCTGGTCCACGCCCTGCATGAGCGCGGCAAGCGCTACGGCCTGCAGACCATGTGCGAGGGGGGCGGCATGGCCAACGTGACGATCGTCGAGCGGCTGTAAGCTGCTGCTGCATTGAAGGTGTCGTCCCGGCGAAGGCCGGGACCCATAGCCACAGCAATCTGTGGTGAGGCGAGCTGGGCGACATCGTGCTTCAACAATCTGGATCGGTGGCCATGGATCCCGGCCTTCGCCGGGATGACACCGTTATTGTTGCGAGATCTCGACGATGACTCACCCTTCTATCTACGCCCGCTCCACGCCCGACAAGATCGCCTACCAGATGGCCGGGACCGGCAAGGCGATCACCTATCGCGAACTCGACGAACTCTCGAACCAGGGTGCGAACCTGTTCCGCTCGCTCGGGCTGAAGGCCGGCGACCACATCGCGCTGCTGATGGAAAACCGCCTCGCCTTCATGGAGATCTGCTGGGCGGCGCAGCGCAGCGGGCTCTATTACACCGCGATCAGCCGCTATCTGAAGCAGGACGAGATCGACTACATCATCAGCGATTGCGGCGCGAAGGTCGTAATCGCCACGCCGAAATGCGCCGACCAGATCAAGGCCCTGATCAAGGGCGCGCCCGGCGAGCCGATCTTCTACATGGTTGACGAGCCGCTGCCCGGCTTCCGCTCCTACGACAAGGAAGCGGCCGCGCAGCCGACCACGCCGATTGCCGACGAGGTTGCCGGCTACGACATGCTCTATTCGTCGGGCACGACCGGCCGGCCGAAGGGAATCAAGAAGGCCTTCGAAGGCAACGCGATCGACGTGCCCAACGCTTTCCTGCGAGTGCTCTGCGCCGACATGTGCGGCATGAATGCCGAGAGCACCTATCTCTCGCCGGCACCGCTCTATCACGCGGCTCCCTTGCGTTTCAACATGATGGCGATCGTGCTCGGCGGCACCTCCATCATCATGGAGCATTTTGACGCCGAGGACTTTTTGAAGCTCGTCGAGAAGTACAAGGTCACGCAGTCGCAGCTCGTCCCGACGATGTTCGTGCGCATGCTGAAGCTGCCCGACGAGATCCGCACAAAATACGACGTCTCGACGCTGCAGGGCGCAATCCACGCCGCCGCGCCCTGCCCGGTCGACGTCAAGGCAAAGATGATCGAGTGGTGGGGCCCGATCCTGATCGAGTATTACGCGGGCTCGGAAGGCAACGGCGTCACCGTCTGCAACTCGCAGCAATGGCTGGAGCATCGCGGCAGCGTCGGCCGCGCCGTGGTCGGCAAGATCAAGATCCTGGACGAGAACGACGAGGAGCAGCCGCTAGGTGAGATCGGCACGGTCTATTTCGCCGACGCGCCCGCGTTCACCTACCACAACGATCCCGAGAAGACGAAGAAGGCCTACAACGCCAAGGGCTGGTCGACGCTCGGCGATGTCGGCTATCTCGACAAGGACGGCTTTCTCTTCCTCACCGACCGCAAGTCCTACATGATCATCTCGGGCGGCGTGAACATCTATCCGCAAGAGACCGAGGACGTGCTCATCAGCCACCCGGAGGTCGCTGACGTCGCGGTGTTCGGCGTGCCGAACGAGGAGATGGGCGAAGAGGTGAAGGCGGTGGTGCAGCCGCACGACATGACCCGCGCGGGCAAGAAGCTCGAGGCCGACCTGATGGCCTATTGCAAGACGCGTCTCTCAGCCATCAAGTGCCCACGCTCGATCGATTTCGAGGCCGAACTGCCGCGCACACCCACGGGGAAGCTGGTGAAGCGGCATCTGCGCGACAGATATTGGCCGAAGACGGCGGCGAAGATTTAAGCCTCAATCAAACAAACTCGGCGTGTGGTTGACCAGCGCGCCTTCGATCTCGAGCATCTTCAGCTTCGTCACCACGCCGCCATTCGCCGAGAATCCGCCGGGCTTGTTCCCTGCAGCGAGCACGCGATGGCAGGGCACGACGATCGGGCACGGATTGTGTCCGAGTGCCTGGCCGACATCGCGCGAGAGCTGGACGCCACCGAGGCGCTTGGCGATATCGCCATAGGTCATGGTCTTGCCGGGCGGGATCGCGCGGGCGATCTCGTAGACGCCGCGATTGAACTCGGGCACGCCATCGAGGTCGAGCGGGATGTCGGTGAGGTCATCGTGCTCGCCCGCGAGCAGCTTCACGATCCGGTCGATCGCGTGCTGCACCTCGGGAGTCGGTTCGGCTTCGCTGGCATCCGCATGGCGCTGGCTGATGCGGGTGCGAATCTTCTGCTCGCCACCCATCGGGAGCTGTGTGCCGTTGATGCCGCGCGGGCCCCAGGCGATGGCGCAGAGGCCGATCTCGGTGTCGAACAGGGCAAAATGCTGGTCGGTCATGGCTAGGTTCCTGGGTTGCGTCCTTCTCGCATGGCCCCATTGTCATCTCGGCCTAAATCTAGGCTTGGAAATAGTTGCGATCCACCCGGTTTCCGGGAATCTTGCACAGGAGTTCCGCACACCTTTCCGCGAGCCCTGAATGCAAAGCCTCCGCGTCAACGGATACGACATGCCCTATCTCGACGTGGGCGAGGACAGAGATAGGCCGCCGCTGGTCTGCGTGCACGGCTCGCTCTCCGACTTCCGGGTCTGGAGCTGCGTGCTCGGGCCGCTGACACAGCGTCACCGGATGATCGTTGTCAGCCTGCGGCACTTCTTCCCCGCACAATGGGACGGCGTCGGCGACACCTATTCGATCGCCCAGCATGTCAGTGACGTCATCGCTTTCATCGAGAAGCTTGACCTCGGCCCGGTCGACCTGATGGGCCATTCCCGCGGCGGCCACATCTGCTTCCGCGTGGCGCAGCAGCGGCCGGATCTGCTGCGGCGACTGGTGCTGGCTGAGCCGGGCGGCGAGCTCGATGCGAGCCTCGATCCGAATTACGCCGGCGGTCCCTCGCCGCTGCTGGCGCGGTTCACGGCCTCGGCCGAGAAGATTTCGGCCGGCGACGTCGACGGCGGCCTCGCCGTCTTCGTCGACACGCTGGAGGGTGCCGGCACCTGGCCGCGGCTGCCGGCGATGGTGAAGCAGAATCTGCGCGACAACGCCACCACCCTGATCGGCCAGGTCCGCGACAATCGTCCGCCGTTCTCGAAGGCCGACGCGGAGTCGATCAAAATGCCGACCCTGTTCATCCTTGGCGCACGGACCAAGGGCCTGCTGCCGAAGGTGCTGCACGCGCTCGCCACGCACGTGCCCTACTCCAAGACGGCGATCATCCCGAACGCGACGCATCCGATGTTCGAGCAGGCGCCGCAGAAATATTCCGAAGTGGTCCTGGATTTTCTGGCGAGCTGATCATGCAGAGCTTTCGCGTCAATGGTTACGACATGGCCTATCTCGAAGTCGGCGAGGGCCATCCGCTGGTCTGCGTGCACGGCACGCTCGGGGATTTCCGCACCTGGTATGCGGTGCTCGGCCCGCTGTCGAAGAAGCATCGCGCGATCTCGGTCAGCCTGCGGCACTTCTTTCCCGAACATTGGGATGCCGTCGGCGACGACTACAAGATGGCCCAGCATGTCGCCGACACGATCGCCTTCATCGAGCAGGTGCAGCCCGGCCCGGTCGATCTGATGGGCCATTCGCGCGGCGGGCACATCGCGTTCCGCGTCGCGCAGGCGCGGCCGGATCTATTGCGCAAGCTGGTGCTCGCAGAGCCTGGCGGCGATCTCGACGCGAGTCTGCCGCTCCCCGAAGGCACGCCCGCGCATCCGCCGCTGGCTGCGAAGACGATGCGCTCGGTCGAGATGATCCGCGCCGGCGACATCGAAGGCGCGCTGCAGAATTTCTACGAAGGCATCGAAGGCGACGGCTCCTGGCGGCGGGTGCCGGCGGCGGCCAAACAGCAACTGCGCGACAACACGCTGACCTTCCTCGGCCAGATCGACGAGCAGCGCAGGCCGTATACGCTTGCGGATGCGCACGCGATCAGGAGGCCGACGCTGCTGATCGGCGGCGGCGCCACCACCGGCAGCCTGTCGGTGATGTGGCGCGTGCTGGCCGAGCATATCGCGGGCGCGCAGACGGCGGTGATCCCCAACGCCGGCCACTGGATGTTCGAGCAGGCACCGCAGGAGTTCGGCGAGGTGGTCAGCAGATTCCTGGCGGAATAGCGGACGAGGCAACTTCCGCGAAAACAACCCCATGCACAGTAGGTCACCCCAATAGAATCAAAGGCTTATCCAACAGAAACCGCCAGCCATTGACGGCTTCCCCCTCCCGCGATACCTTCGAATACGGAATTCCGTATTCCATTTTGGAGCCACCGGCGTGATCCCTCTCGACCCGCTGCCGAACCTGATCGACCAGGTCTATGCCCGGATCCTGGAGGCGATCTCCGACCGCACGCTGCAGCCCGGCCAGCGCATCCGGCAGAACGAACTCGCCGACAAGCTCGGCGTCTCGCGCCAGCCGGTGTCGCATGCGCTGCATTTGTTGCACCGGCAGGGGCTCGTCGCCGAGAGCGGCCGGCGCGGCTTTGAAGTGACCCAGCTCGATCCGGCGCGCATCCGTCAGCTCTACGAGGTGCGCGGCGCCATCGACGCACTTGCCGCCCGACTTGCAGCTCAGCGCGCCGCAACCGACGGGGCGGGTCGCGCGCGGCTCGACGCAGCGCTCGCCGCCGGACGCCGCATCGATCGCACGACTGGTCTCGCCGAGCTGATCGCGCTCGATGTCGAATTTCATCGCGCGATCTATCAGCTCGCCGGCAATCCCGTGATCGAGGAGACGATCACGCCGCAATGGCCGCATATGCGCCGCTCGATGGCAACAGTGCTCTCGGAGCTCGACTATCGCGGCAGCGCCTGGGCGGAACATGCCGATATCGCCAAGCACATTCTCGCAGGTGACGCCAAAGCCGCCGAACGCGCGGCGCTGGCGCATGCGCAGACGGCGGGACGGATGACGGAGGAGAGATTGAGGGCGACGGACGAGGTGGCGGCGTAGTGAGCCGTCATTCCGGACGCGCGACAGCGCGATCCGGAATCTCGAGGTTCCGGGTTCGATGCTTCGCATCACCCCGGAACGACAACAAGAAACAAAACAGGAGGACGGCCCATGAAACTGTCTCAGGAGCAATTGGAGTTCTTCCAACGCGAGGGCTGGCTGTTCCTGCCCGAACTGTTTGCCCAAGAGGAGGTCGATCTCCTCGCCCGCGAGGCGGTAGGCATTTACGACGCCAACCGGCCCGAAGTCTGGCGCGAGAAGAGCGGTGCGCCGCGCACGGCTTTTGCCGCGCATCTCTACAACGAGGCCTTCGGCATCCTGGGCGCGCATCCGCGCATGATCGATCCGGTCGAGCAGGTGTTCGGCGAGCCTGTTTACATGCACCAGTTCAAGATCAACGCGAAATCGGCCTTCACGGGTGACGTCTGGCAATGGCACCAGGATTACGGCACCTGGAAGCGCGACGACGGCATGCCGGAGCCCCGCGCGATGAACATCGCGATCTTCCTCGATGAGGTGATGCCGATCAACGGCCCCTTGATGCTGGTGCCGCGCAGCCAGAACGCCGGCGATCTCCAGGCCTCGCATGACCTCTCCACCACGTCGTACCCGTTGTGGACGCTGGACGAGGACACCGTGACGCGCCTCGTCAAGCAGGGCGGCATCGTGGCGCCGACCGGCAAGCCCGGCGGCATGCTGATGTTCCACGGCAATCTCGTGCATGGCTCGGCCGGCAATATCACGCCCTATCCGCGCAAGATCGTCTATCTGACGCTGAACGCGGTCTCGAACTACATCCGCACGCCGACGCGGCCGGAGTACATTGCCCATCGCGATTTTACGCCGATCAAGACGGTGGAGGATGACGCCTTGCTGCGACTTGCGCGAGCACCGCGGCAGGCGGCGGAGTAATTTGTCATTCCGGCGCGCGCCCTCTTGGGTGCGAGGCCGGAATCCATCTGGCCGCAGAGATTGTGGATGAATGGATTCCGGGCTCGCGCTTCGCGCGCCCTGGAATGACGAGCTTTGATTGTTGCATTTACGGATTTCCCCATGAACCTCTTCCGCCTCCTCCAGGCCCGCGCGTCCACCGGCAAGCCCGTCCGCGTTGCACTGATCGGTGCCGGCAAATTCGGCTCGATGTTTCTGGCGCAGGTGCCGCATACGCCGGGATTGGAGGTGCCCATCATCGTCGACATCGACCGCGAACGCGCGCGCGAGGCCTGCCGCACCGTGGGCTGGAGCGCCGAGCGGATCGCCGCCACCGTGTTCACCGATGACGGCGCGCGCGCCATCGCCGGCGGCGCGATGGATGTGGTGGTGGAGGCGACCGGCAATCCCGCCGTCGGCATCCGCCATGCACGCGCTGCGATTGCGGCGGGCAAGCATATCGTGATGGTCAATGTCGAAGCTGATGTGCTCGCGGGCCCGCTGCTCGCCGAGGAAGCGCGGAAGGCCGGCGTCGTGTATTCGCTCGCCTATGGCGACCAGCCGGCGCTAACGGCGGAGATGGTCGACTGGGCCCGCGCCACGGGTTTCCGTGTCGTCGCCGCCGGCAAGGGCACGAAATATCTGCCGGCCTATCACGACGTGACGCCTGACGGGATCTGGCAGCATTATGGCCTGACCGCGGGAGAAGCGCAGTCGGCCGGCATGAATCCGCAGATGTTCAACTCCTTCCTCGACGGCACCAAATCGGCGATCGAGATGGCTGCGATCGCAAACGCCTGCGGGCTCGATGTGCCTTCGGAGGGACTTTTGTTTCCGCCCTGCGGCGTCGACGACCTGCCGCACATCATGCGTCCGCGATCCCGCGGCGGCGTGCTGGAACGGTCGGGTATCGTCGAGGTCGTCTCCTCGCTGGAGCGCGACGGACGGCCGGTGTTTCGCGATCTGCGCTGGGGCGTCTATGTCGTGTTGGAGGCGCCAAACGACTACGCGGCCGACTGCTTCAAGCAATACGGCCTGAAGACCGATGCCAGCGGACGGTTTGCCGCGATGTACAAGCCCTATCATCTGATCGGGCTCGAGTTGAACATCTCGGTGCTGTCGGCCGCCCTGCGGGCCGAACCGACCGGCCAGCCCTACGGCTTCCGCGGCGACGTCGCCTCCGTGGCCAAGCGCAATCTGCGCGCCGGCGAGATGCTGGACGGCGAAGGCGGCTACACCGTGTGGGGCAAGCTGGTGTCGGCGGCCGCCAGCCTGAAGACAAGCGCCCTGCCGATCGGCCTCGCCCATCGCCTCAGGTTGAAGCACGACGTCGCCCATGGCGAGATCGTGCGCTGGAGCGATGTCGAGTTCGACGCGGGCAACGAGACGATCAAGACGCGGAAGGCGATGGAGGCGGCGTTCGCGAAGCAGGAGTGAGGGGGAGATCGGAGCCGAGCGCAACTCTCGTAGGGCGGGCAAAGCGGCTTGTCCGCCACAGTTCCTAGAGCGAAGGCGGAAGCGTGCCCGCCAGTTCTGTCCGCATCCGCGAGATCGTGGGCACGGCGCTATTCGCGCCTCTGCCCACCCCACGGTGCCGAGGGGGCAGCCGACATCCTCATCCCGATCGTCGCCCCAACGCCGCGACCAGGAATCCAGCCGCGGCAGAGCGCGGCGAGCTAGCGAGCTTGCCTGGCGTTGGGCATCAGGTCTATCAGACCCATATCCACGAGCGTGCGATGGAAACGACGTTTCCGTTCGGAGGTTGAAGCGAAGTAGGCTTCTCTGCAATCGTCCAACAAGCTCGCGCGCGTGGCAAATATCGGGTCAAGCGCAATGCCCGCCCGTTGCAGGGCAACAGTTCCGAGAAAGGCGATATCGAGGTCGGGGCCCCTTCCGGGGCTGAAATGGGGGATGTTCAAGGCTTCGATCGCATAGAACGTACCAAACGGGCGCCGCCCGTCGCCCGGGCGTTTCAGCTGTCGATCGATCTGTTTCGTCAAGACGGGTTGATGGTCGCCATAGTGCACGATGAGAACAGGTCGCCCAGGGAAGCTGCTTGCGAGCCGGGCTCTGAGGCTTCGCCAGGCAGTCGCGGTCTCTGCCAGCCGCGCGTAGTACTCCGCGTAGCCGGCATCGGGGAAGCTCGCCATGGCAAAGGCGCGCTCCCTCTCGAATTGACCTGATGGCACGAGCTGCCGATGATGCGGACCATGATTGAAGTTGGTCAGCGCATAGAGAAATCTCGGCGCCGGGTCGTCAGCGATCCCTTTGGTATGCGCATCGACGACCGCATCCAGAAACATCGCATCGGAATTTGTGGCCTCGAAGCGTCTCGCATCGAATGGCGGCGGAAGCTCGTCGACGAAGATGCGCTCGTCGATGCCGATTGAGCCGTAGAATTTGTCGTAACTGAGAAACCCGCGGCGACAGCTGGATATGAGCGTGGTCTTGTAGCCGAGCGATGCCAGCGAACGAGGCAAGCTGCTGTGAAAACGGCCGGCGCCCTTCTTGAACAGGTAATAGGCGCTCGAACCGAAGCTGGCACTCGAAAGACCGGTGAGCAGGCTGAATTCGGATTGCCACGAACCTCCGCCAAAGATGTCGACGTTCAGGCGTCCAGATTCCCCATCTGGCGGGGACAGGAAGGCTTCGACGACCGGCTCGATCGGAAGCCCGAAAATGCGCGGATCGAAGACAGATTCGTGCTGGATGACGATAATATCCGGAGAACAGGCCGAACGCGCGGGCGTGGCCTCCCTCAATGGCAGCGGTTCGTTTGCAATATCGCTGAGAGCCAACCCGCCGAACTGTCGCCAGCAATCGGGATCAACCAGCGAGGCCATGAAGGTCGCGTAGAAGCACCGCCCTTGCGTCAGGGTCCGCCGCAAGAGTTCAGCGTCCTTCGACGCCGAGGCCTTTGCAAAGCCGATGAGCGCCGGAATGAACAAGAGAATGCGAGACGCGACTGGAATGGGAGATCCAGCCGCGTAGAGCAGAACCGTGCCCGAAGCAAAGACAAACAGCACGCTTCCCGCCAGAACACCCAGCATCATGCGTGGATATTGCAGTACGAAGAATGGGACTGTGCCTGCAAACGCCAGAGGTAAATCGGAAACGGTCAGCTTGAGCGCGCTGTGATTGAATTTGACGATCGATATGCCGGCGATTGCGACCGCCAGCATGCCGGACAGCAGGACCGCTCTCTCGACATCAGCAAGAAACACCAGCAGCAAAGCAGCGTTGAAGAGAAGGGCTGCGACCGCAAACGGCAGATGCTCGACGCTCCGTTCCGTCAGCGCAATGATGGCAATCGCCGCGAAAATAATAAAAATTGAAATCATCATGGGATCAGGATGCCCCGAGCATTGGAAGTTTTCAATTCGGCTTCTCGTGGAGTGTGTATCGTTCGTTACTGGCGGCAATCGCTTCTGCACCGCAACAAGACACACCACTCTGGTGATGCCGTGCGCGCCATCGGCCGATCGCAACAATTCGCGGCCGCGGACCCAGGAGGCCGGGCTGAGCTTCGTCAGCTTCGTAGCGCGGATGCGCACCAAGACTTGAGACACCGATTGGCGAAGAAGAGTAGAAACGACGAAAGCCCCGGAGATGACTCCGGGGCTTTTTGTTCGGGGCAGATTTCGTAGGATGGGCGGAGTAACTTGTCCGCCGTAACTCGAAGAGCGAAGGCGGAAGCGTCCCACCAGTGCTGTCCATATCAGCGAGAACGTGGGCACGGCGCCATCGCGCCTTTGCCCACCCTAGGGCACCGAGGGCGGCGCCGCCGACATCCTCAATTCTGATCGTCACCCAATGCTGCGACCAGCTTGTCGTAATACTTGCCGACGAGATCGATGTTGGCCTTGTTCTCGACCGCGGGCGCCGGCGTCTTCAGGGCCTGGTTGAGCTCGTCGAGCGCCTCCTTCTTGTCCTTGGCCGGCATCTTCTTGTCGGCCTCAACCTGCGCGATCTGCGATTTGATCACGGCGTCATTGCCGACGTATTTCTTGGTCGCAGGATCGAAGCCGCCGAGCACCAGGCTGATGTTGTCGACGACGTTGTTGTAGTCGTCATAGCTGGCAAAGCCATGCTTCTTCGCGACACCGTCCAGCTGGGCGATCACCTTCGCGTCGGGCGCGCTGTTCTCCGGCAACTTCTCCGTGATCGCATCCATGTCCTTCTGCGCAGCGAGCACGCCGTCGAGCTGCTTGTCGGTCAGCGCGATCTGCTTGAGCGCGGGCGCCTGCTGTTGCGCCGGCGCAGCCTGCTGCGCCGGTGCGGGCTGCGGCTTGGCCTGCGCGAACGCCGCGCCCGAGGAGACGAGCGATGTCACGGACACAAGGCACGCGACGCCGAACGCGGAGAGGGCGGGACGAAGCAATGCTGGCATGGAAGTCTCCTCCTGAAGGGGGATGGTTGGTCTTGATGGCGGAAGGGTGTTGGCCGTGGAAGATCTAGACGGTCGAAAGCTAGGGAACTCGAAATGAACTCCACATGAACTCCGCAGGCCCCAGCTAACGGGCGATCATGGCTGAATGATCACAACCCTGTGGTGCCATCAGCGATCACCAAACATTGTTCTGCGAGCAGTTCATCTGTTGTACGCCGCGCCGGTCTTGCCGATGCTCGCGATCGACAACAACGAGAGTCCACATGTCGACCTATCGCGGTTCATGCCATGGCGGCGCGATGACGTTCAGGCTCGTGTCAGATATCACCTGAAACCGCGACCCGCGATTGCTCCATGTGCAGGCGGAAGAACGCGTTGATGACCAAGGTGCGCGAGAACGCGCTCACTGTGCTGAGTGGGACCTTCTGTCGGTCTACAAATGGAATGCGCATCGCGCGAAGCACTTGTTCTGCTCACGCTGCGGCATCTACACGTTTCACCGCGAGCACGCGGTGCCGGATCAGTCCGGCGTCAACGTGTCTGTCTCGAGAATTTCGATCCGGCCTCGGTGCCAATGCGCGCGACTGAGGGAATCGAGATGTCTGTCGTTGATCCGAACGCGCGATGCCAATGGGCTGGGCCGCAGGAAGCCGGACAATTCGAAGACGACCGCACAAACAAAAACGCCGCCTCCGTTTCCGGAAGCGGCGCTTTCGTATTCGAACATCGAAAGAGGAAGATTTCTTGTCCTTGGCAGGCCTGGCAGCGACCTACTCTCCCAGGGCTTAAGCCATAGTACCATTGGCGCTGAAGCGTTTAACGGCCGAGTTCGGGATGGGATCGGGTTGAGGCGCTTCGCTAAAACCACCAGGCCGGCGAAGGACAAGAAAACGAAGCAAGCGATCTTTTGTTGGCGTCTAGCGCCTCTCATTCATTCT